>NZ_AP043740.1:0-2786320 GCF_055396825.1 Thermaerobacter nagasakiensis | reverse complement strand
CTACATGCTGCCTGCCCTGGCGGCCGACCAGGTGCAGGTGGCCGGCGGGGTGCTGAGCGTCGGCCTCTGGAACGCCATCCAGAGCGGCCTTGACCTGCGGCTCATCGCCACCAAGGGCGAGAACGTCCCCGGGCGTTCCTACTTCAACCTGACGGTGGCGGCCGATAAGGCCGGTGAGATCAAGGACTACCGCGACCTCAAGGGCAAGCGCATCGCCATCACCGCCGAGGCGTCGCTGGACGAACAGTTCGTCGACCTGGCCCTCCGGCACGCGGGCCTGACCCGGGACGACGTGGAGTACGTGATCATCAAGTCCTTCGGCGACATGAACGCCGCCCTGGCCAACGGGGCCGTCGATGTGGCGATGCACATCGAGCCCCTGATCACCCAGGCGGAGGAACAGGGCATCCTCAAGCGCTTCGGCGACGCGGCCCGGGACTACGCGCCCGGCTTCCAGATCGCCGAGGTGCTGGCCAGCCCCAAGTTCGTCGCCGACAAGGAACTGTCCCAGCGCTTCATGCTGGCGTACGTCAAGGCGCTGCGGGACTACAACGACGCCTTCGTCAAGCGGGATGAGGCCAAGATGGCCGAGATCATCCCCATCATGACCAAGTACACCGCCCTGAAGGACCCGGAGCTGTGGAAGAAGGTCTACGTCCCGGGGCTGAACCCCGACGGGCGGCTGAACGTGGAAAGCCTGCAGGCCCAGCTGGACTGGTACCGGGAGCGGGGCTACTTCACCGGGCAGATCGACCTGAACAAGGTGGTGGACCAGTCCCTGGTGGAGTATGCGGTCCAGGTCCTTGGTCCGTACGACGGGGGTCAATAGGGAAGGCGGGGCCTCCCTGAGGGGCTGCCGGTGAACTTGGGGGCGGTCGCAAGCGGCTGGGGGGTGTCCGGGTCCCACTCCCGCGGCCCGGCGACCGCTCCCTTTCCCGGCCACCGTTCGCCGTCCCTCCGGGGCGGGCCGGGAGGCGGGTAGCCGGGAGTCTGGTCAAGGAGGGAATGCCATGCTGAACCGGCGACAGGTGCAGGGCGACGGCTGGGCGCGGCGGCCGGGGCTGGAAGCGCCGGCCGCCGCGGGGGGCCGGCAGGACCGGCAGGCGGTGGTCCCCGCGGGGGCCACCGCGGAAAGGGGGCCCGGCGGGCCGGATGACCGCCGGCCCGAAGCCGGTGCCCTGGCTCCAGGCGCCAACGGCACCGGCCGGCGCCGGGCGGGGATCCTGCCCGGAAGGGGATCCCGGCGGGGCCGGGCCGGCGGTGCCGGGGCGGTTCCGGGGCGCCGGGTCCCCTGGCTCGATCGCGAGCGGTGGCTTTCCGTTGTCAGCCCCATCGCCCTGCTCCTCATCTGGGAGCTCATGGTCCGGGCGGGCATGCTGGATCCCCGGTTCTTCCCGCCGCCCAGCCGGATTGCCGTGCGGTTTGCCGCCATGGTGGCCGACGGGACCCTGGTCCAGCACCTGGGCATCAGCCTCCTGCGCGTCATCCTGGGGTTTGCCGTCGGCGCCATCCCGGCGGTGATCCTGGGCCTGACCATGGGGCTCTTCCCCCTGGTGCGGGCGGTGCTGGAGCCCATCGTGGCGGCCATCTACCCGATCCCCAAGATCGCCCTGCTGCCGCTGCTGCTGATGATCTTCGGCGTGGGCGAGGCCTTCAAGGTGGTGACCATTGCCCTGGGCTGCTTCACCCTGGTGCTGGTCAACACCGTGGCCGGCGTGGTGAACATCGAGCGGATCTACGTGGACGTGGCGCGCAACTTCGGCGCCTCCCGCCTCGACTTCTACCGCACCGTGGCCTGGCCGGGCGCCCTGCCGATGATCTTCGCCGGCCTCAAGCTGGGCATGGGCGTCTCGCTGCTGCTCATCGTGGCCGCCGAGATGATCGGCGCCCGCAGCGGCCTGGGCTACCTGATCTGGAACTCCTACCAGGTCTGGGACATGGCCGCCATGTACATCGGCCTGGTGCTGATGAGCTTCTTCGGTTACGCCTTCACCATGGCCCTGAACGAACTGGAGCGGCTGGTGCTGCCCTGGCGCCCCCGCTAGGCGGGGCCCAGGGCCGGCGATGCCGGAACGGAGGTTGCGGGGCGGCGGCCTGCCGCGAGGGGAAGCCGGGGTGACGGGACGGCTTCAGGGGGGATGAGGATGTCCGAGCGGTGGAAGATCCGGATCCGCGGCCTGCGCAAGGAGTTCGTCGCCCGCCGCCGGGTGGTGACCGCGCTGGACGGGGTCGACCTGGAGGTGCAGGAGGGCGAGTTCGTCTGCCTGGTGGGGCCGTCGGGCTGCGGCAAGACCACGCTGCTGCGGATCCTGGCCGGCCTGGAGAGGCCCACGGCGGGCGACATCCAGGTGGCGCGCAGCGATCCCTCCCGGCCTCTGCAGGCCATGGTGTTCCAGGAGCAGTCGGTGTTCCCCTGGATGACCGTCCGGCGCAACATCGGCTACGGCCTGGCCCTGCGGCGGGTGCCCCGGGCCGAGCGGGAACGCATCGTCGACCACTACCTCAAGCTGGTGGGCCTCGAAGCCTTCGCCGACGCCTATCCCCACCAGCTCTCCGGCGGCATGAAGCAGCGGGTCAGCGTGGCCCGGGCCTTTGCGGTCGACCCGGAGATCCTGTTGATGGATGAACCCTTCGCCGCCCTGGACGAGCAGAACAAGCTGCTGCTGGCCCAAGAGCTGCTCCGCCTCTGGGAGGCGAACCGCAAGACGGTGCTCTACGTCACCCACTCCATCGACGAGGCGATCCACCTGGCCGACCGCATCGTGGTCTTCACCGCCTCGCCGGGGCGGATCAAGGCCCAGGTGCCGGTGGCCATCCCGCGCCAGCGGGACCTGGACACCCTGCGCAGCCACCCGGCCTACGCGGCCACCTACCAGCGGGTGTGGGAGGCCCTGCGGGACGAGGTGCTGGCGGCGCGGGAGCGCGACGAGCGCCGGCTGGTGGCCGGGCGGCGCTAGTGGATGCCGGCTCCCGGCCGCGGCCCGCCCATTCATCCCGGGCGCTTGGGGAGCGGCAGGAGCACCCGGGGTTCACCGGACCGGTGGCGGAGGCTATACTGGAACCGTTGTGGGAGGGAGGCCGCACCCCTGGGTGGCGGGCCTCCCTCCCCGCGTGTCGAGGGATTTGCACGACGGCAACCTTGTTGTGGGGAGGAAATCCGGTGACGGCGCAGGCGCGGGCTCACCGCCAGGGGCAGGACCAGGCCGTCCGGGCCAGCTTGAAGGGGGCCTGGCTGAGCGCAGCCAGCTACGTCGTGTTGAGTGCGGTGAAGATCGGGGTCGGCTGGCGGGCCGGGTCGCGGGGCATGCTGGCCGACGGGCTCAACAACCTGACCGACGTGCTGGCATCGCTGGCCGTCCTGTGGGGCATCCGGGCCGCGGCGCGGCCGGCCGACGCCGAGCACCGCTACGGCCACGGCCGGGCGGAGACCGTCGCCCAGCTGGTGGTGGGCACGGTGATGGGCATGGTGGGGCTGAACGTGGGCCTGTCGGCCCTGCAGGCCGCCCTGGCGCCCAACCTGGAGCCGCCGGAGCCCTATGCGGCCGGGGTGGGCCTCGCTGCGGCAGCGGTGATGGCCGCGGTGTACTTCTACAACCGGGCCCTGGCCCGGCGCACCGGCAGCCCCGCCCTGCGCGCAGCCGCCCGCGACCACAGCTCCGATGCGCTGGTCAGCCTGGGCACGGTGGTGGGCATCTGGGGAGCCGGCCGGGGCTGGACCTGGCTCGATCCCGTGGCGGGCGTGGTGGTGGGGCTGCTGGTGGTGCGGACGGCCTGGCGGCTGGCCAGCGAGGCGACGCATGAGCTCCTGGACGGCTTCGAGCCGGAGCGCGTGCAGCGGCTGGGCCGGCGGGTGGCCCGCGTGCCCGGCGTGGAGACGGTCCGGGACGTCCGGGGGCGCCGCCTGGGCAAGGCCACGGCCATCGACGTGACCATTACCGTCGACCCCGGCTTGACGGTGGAGGAATCCCACGCCGTGGCCGACCGGGTCGAACAGGTCCTGCGCCAGGATCCCGACGTGACGCACGTCCACGTGCACGTAGAGCCCCACCGGGGAAAGGGTCCGGCCCGCCGCCGGGCGACGGACCCGGAGGCCGGCGCGAGGGCCGGACCGGCCGGTTCGTCCCCGGAAGCCGGGAGGCCGGGCCGCCCGGTGACGCCGGTGGGACCTGCCGGCCGCAGGGGAGAAGACCCGGGGGACGGCCGGAGGGGCTGAGGGATCCGGCGCCGCAGCAGGCCGGTTCAGGCCGGGTCAGGCCGGCCCGTCGCCGTGGATGGCGTCGTGGTGGGTTCCCGGTGCCTGTTTGATGTACCTTTCCGGGTCCTGCTCGAACTGCTTGCGGCAGTAGGGGCAGCAGAAATAATAGGTGGTGCCGCGGTACTGCACCGTCTCGATACCCATCTCCTCGGCGGTCGACTCGTCGATGGTCATGCCGCATACGGGATCGACGGCCACGTCCCATGCGCCTCCTCGGTGCAGGCTGCAGGCCGCGCAGGCGGTGCCCGCGGGCCCGTTGCATGTGTATGTACAGAATTGGCCGCCCGCCCGGGCATCCCTGCCCCGGCGGGTTGGACCGGCCCGGGAGGACTGGTCATGCCGCAAGATTCGCACCACCGCCCACGAGCCCGCTCCCGGCGTTCCGGGACCCGGTTCCCCGGGCAGCCCGCGGACCGGCACCAGGCTCACCGCCGGCCCGCTTCGGGGGGCCGGCCGCAGGGTGCCGAACCGCAGGGGCACCGGGCGGCGGCCGCTGATCCGGCAGGGCACGGGCCGCCCACCGTGTCCCCCGCGTCCCCCCAGGCCGCCCCATCCCCCGCGCCCCTTCAGGTGGGCCAGGTGGTCGAGCTGGAACCCCATGCCCTGGCGGCCGGCGGGGACGCGGTGGCCCGCTACGGCGGCATGGCCGTGTTCGTCCCCTGGGTCGCCCCGGGGGACCGGATCCGCGCCCGGGTGACCGAGGTGAAGCCCCGCTACGCCCGGGCGGCGGCGGAGGCCGTGCTGGCGCCGGGGCCGGACCGGGTAAGCCCCGCCTGTCCTCTCTTTGCCCGCTGCGGCGGTTGCCGGCTGCAGCACCTGTCGTACCCGGCCCAGCTGGTCTGGAAGCGCCGCCTGGTGGTCGACGCCCTGGAGCGGGTGGGGCGGCTGGAGGCGCCGCCGGTAGCCGAGACCCTGGGTATGGACCCGCCCTGGTTCTACCGCAACAAGGCCGCCCTGCCCGTCCGCCGGCTGCCCGGCGGGCGGGTGGCCATGGGCTTCTTCGCTCCCGGCACCCACACCGTCGTCGACCTGGAAGAACACGGCTGCGCCATCCAGCACCCGGTGATCAACCAGGTGGCGGCCGCCCTGCGCCGCTGGCTGGAGGAAGACCCGGACGGCCGGGCGACGAGCACCTATGACGAGGAGCGGCACCAGGGACTGTTGCGGCATCTGGTGGTGCGGGTGGGGCTGCGGACGGGCGAGGCGCTGGCCGGGCTGGTGATCAACGGCGACGGCCTGCCGGGGGAAGAGCGGCTGGCCCGGCACCTGCAAGAGCAGGTGCCGGCCCTGGCGGGTGTGGTGAAGAACCTGAACCGGCGCCGCGGCAATGCGATCCTCGGCCCGGAGACGGTGCCCATCGCCGGGCGGCCGTGGATCGTCGACCGCCTGGGCGGGCTGGAGTTCCGCATCTCCCTGGAGTCCTTCTACCAGGTCAACCCCGTCCAGGCCGAGCGGCTCTACCAGGTGGCCCTGGACTACGCCCTGGCGGGCCGGGGGGCCGGGTCCGCCGCCACGGGTTCGCGCCCGAGGGCGGCGGTGGCCGGACGGGGGGCCGCGCCCGGCCGGCCAGCCCGGCACACCGGGGCCACCGGGGCGAGGCGGGACCCGGGGGCGGGGGACGGCGGGACTGCGGGGGACCCCGGGACGGGGGACGGCGGGACTGCGGCAGGCGGCCGTCCTTTCTGGCTGATCGATGCCTACGCCGGCATCGGCACCCTGGCGCTGCTGGCGGCGGCCCGGCTGGCCGCCGGCACCGCCGGCCGGGGGGCGGCCGGCTCCGGCTACCGGGTGACGGCCATCGAGGTGGTGCCCGAGGCCACGGCCGACGCCCGCGTCAACGCCGAGCGCAACGGCCTGCAGGGCGTGGAGTTCATCACCGGCGCCGTGGAGGACGTCCTGCCCCGCCTGGCCGCGGAGAGCCAGGGCGGCGCCGGAGGCGGGGACGGGGCCGCGGCCCGCGGCGGCCGGCCCGACGGGATCCTCCTCGATCCGCCGCGCAAGGGCTGCGAGCCCGCGGCGCTTGCAGCGTGCCTCGAGCTGGCGCCTCCCCGGATCGTCTACGTTTCCTGCAATCCCGTCACCCTGGCCCGGGACCTGGCCGTGCTTTGCGACACGGGCTCGCCGGCGGCGCCCGCCGTCCACGGCAGCGGCCGGCGGCGGGGGCGGCGGGCCCGCTACCGCCTCGAGGCCGTCCAGCCGGTGGACATGTTTCCCCATACCGCCCACGTGGAGTGTGCCGCCCTGCTGGTCCTGGAGGACGGGTGAGGGCAGGGGACCCGGTGCAGGGCTGCAAGTTGGGGACGGGCCGCCCGGTCCGGCCACGCCGCCCTTGTAGCGCGCGGCGCCTTCTGTCATGCTCGTGGCGGTGAGGTGGATGCCCATGCACCCCGGTGGAACCGAAACCAGCCATCACTCCGCCAACCCCCAGTCGACCCAGAATGCACCGCCCTTCACCCTGGAGGGCTGGTTCATCCTGCACGATTTCCGGCGGCTGGACTGGCGCCGCTGGAAAGCCCTGGATCCCGCCCGGCGGGCCCAGATTGCCCGCGAGGCGGCCGCGTTCCTCCGGCACGTGGAGGCCGCAGGGGACACGGGCGAGGGGGCCAGCGCCCTCTATCGCGTGGTGGGCCACAAGGCGGACCTGCTGTGGCTCCACTTCCGCCCGGCCCTGGCCGACCTGGGCGAGCTGGAGGCGGCCTTGGCCCGGACGGCCCTGGGCGACTATCTGGAGCCGGCGTACTCCTACGTCTCGGTGACGGAGCTGAGCTTTTACCGCTCCGGACCCGGCGGTCCCGAGCGGGACGTGCGCCAGGAGCCCTTCGTCCGCGCCCGCCTGTACCCCGCCATCCCCCCGGCCCGGCACGCCTGCTTCTACCCGATGAACAAGAAGCGGGACGGCGCCGACAACTGGTACACCCTGCCCTTTGAAGAACGCGGCCGCCTGATGCACAGCCACGGGCTCATCGGGCGCAAGTATGCGGGCCGGGTCACCCAGATCATCAGCGGGTCCATGGGGCTGGACGACTGGGAGTGGGGCGTCACCCTCTTCGCCGACGACCCCGTGGACTTCAAGCGCGTGGTCTACGAGATGCGCTTCGACGAGGCCAGCGCCCGGTACGGCGAGTTCGGCCCCTTCTACGTGGGCGTGCGCCTTGCGCCCGGCGAGCTGGTGCGCTTCCTCAGCCCCGAGACGCCGGACGGGGCGGCGGGGGCCCAGGCGGCCGCCGGCTCAGGGCGCTGAGCCGGGTCTCCGGCCGTTCCCACGGGCCCGCACCTCGGCGCCGTCGAGGCCGGGCCGCGGGCATCAGCCCCTGGGTCCAGGCGGTCATCCTCCGGCGGGTCCGGCGGCGGCGAACCCAGGCTGCCGGGCCCGCCCCGTTTTTTCCCCCGGCCCCTGGCCGCGGCCGGGTAGGGACGGGCCGGCCCGTCACGAAATCCCCGGCAAAGCAAAGGCAACAGGGGGTGCCCTCTTGGAAGAGCTGGTCCGTTCCATGGCTGCAGAGCTCCTGGGCCGCGGCGCGGTGGAGGACGAGGTGATCCGGGAGACTGCCGCCCGCCTGGAGGGGCTGGTCGCCCGCCTGCGGGCCTTCGGCGAGGAGGTGCTGGGCGAGACGCTGCCCGCCATCGCCTTCGACCCCGGCCATCCCGCGTACCATGCCGCCCCCGGCCTGCCGGTCGAAACCCTCGAACGCCTGGGCACGGCGGGCGGGACGGGCTACGGGGCGGCCCGCCCGGCGGCGGCGCCTTCCGGGGCGGAAGGCGCCGGGACCGGGTCCGGGCGCGCGGCAGCAGGCGGGGACCGGGAACGTTCCACCCGGGCCGCCGGGTCCTGGGCGGCCCCCGGCCGGCGGGTCATGGCCGGCGGGCCGCTGGCCGGGATGAGCGCGGGGGATCTGGTCGAAGCCTTCCGCCGCGGCCGGATGGGGGTCGAGGAGGTCACCCGGGCCGTTCTCGAGCAGGTGGAAACCCTGGACCGGGACCTTCGCGCTTTCGTCACCGTAACGGCCGAACAGGCCCTGGCCACGGCCCGCCGCCGGGATGAGGAGCTGGCCCGCTGGCGGCGCGGCGGGGGTGGGGCAGGGGATGGGGCCGGCGGCGGTCCGGGTCCCCTCTTCGGGGTGCCGGTGGCCCTGAAGGACCTGATCGACCTGGCCGGGGTGCCCACCACGGCCGGCTCCCGGGTCCGGGCCGGCCACGTGGCCCGGGAGAGCGCCACGGTGGTCCGGCGGCTGGAGGCGGCGGGGGCCGTGATCGTCGGCAAGACGGCCACCCACGAGTTCGCCTTCGGCGCCACCACCGACACGCCCTTCCACGGCCCGGTGCACAACCCGTGGAACCTGGAGCACTCGGCGGGGGGGTCCAGCGGCGGCTCCGGTGCGGTGGTGGGGGCGGGCCTGTTGCCCGTGGCCCTGGGCACCGACACCGGCGGCTCCATCCGGATTCCCGCCGCCGCCTGCGGCACCGTGGGACTCAAGCCCACCTACGGCCGGGTGAGCCGGCACGGCACCGTGCCCCTCAGCTGGTCCCTGGACCATACCGGGCCCCTGGCGGGCACCGTGGCCGACGCCGCCCGGGTGCTGGAGGTCCTGGCCGGACCCGATCCCCTGGATCCGGCCACCGTGCCCGCCACCGCCCAGGGCCTGGTCGAGGCCGCGGCAGCGGGGGCCGCCGGGGACCTGGGGGGCGTGCGGGTGGGGGTGCTGGCCGCCTGGGCCCGCGACCGGATCCACCCGGAGGTCGAGCAGGCCTTCGCCGCCGCCCTCCGGCACCTGCAGGCCATGGGGGCCGAGCTGGTGGAGATCGGAGGAACGGGTCCCGGCGAAGGGGACTTTCCCGCCGCCGGGGTGCTGACCCTGGTGAACCGCCTGCTGGCCCTGGCCGAGGGGGGCGCCTACCATGCGGCCACCCTGGCGCGGCAGGGCGGGGACTACAGCCGGGAGGTGCGGATCCGGTTCGAGCTGGGCCAGTTCCTCCTGGCCCGGGACTACCTGCTGGCCCAGCGGCTGCGGACCGAGCTGGCCCGCCGGGCGGCGGCGGTGATGGCGCGCTGCCATGTGCTGGTGGCGCCCACCCTGCCCATCCCGGCGCCGCGGCTGGGGCAGGCCACGTGGCAGCCCGAGGGTGCCGGCGCCGAGCCGGTGCCCGAAGCGCTGATCCGGCTGACGGCGCCCTTCAACGTCACCGGCCAGCCGGTGCTGTCGGTACCGGTGGCCATCGGCCCCAGCGGGCTGCCCCTGGCCATCCAGATCGCGGGCCGGGCCTTCGACGAGGCCACGGTCCTGCGGGTCGGCGCGGCCCTGGAACGGGCCCGGGGCCCCCTGCGGGGGTGAGGGGCGCCGGGAGGACCGGAGCCCCTGGCGACCGGCGGCTGGACCCGACCCGGGGCGTGGCGCCTGCGGCCGGCGGTGGGATGGGGCCCGGCGGTTGCACGCGACCCGTGGGCCAATCCGGCCGCCGGCGGCGGGACGCGCCCGGCGCCGGCCGGCAGGGGGTGGCGCCTCCGCCCGGCAGTGCCCAGCGGTTCCGTTTCATCGCAACCGGCGAGAGGGAGCCCGGAGACCACAGGCGGGGCCGGGACGCTGCGGCGTCCCGGCCCCGCCTGGTTTTGCTTTGCTTGCTTCCTTTGCCCTGAAATCCGGCCCCGCTCGTCTTGACGCCCCGGGCGGCGGCCGTTATACTTGGCCGCGGGTCACCATTATTGACACTCATTTTCAAAAACCGACCTCCTGCGCAACGCGACCGGAGTGGAGGCGTGCCCGTGAAAGCGGCATCGGCCTTTGAGGTCATCGCAGCCCGCGGCTGGAACCTGCTCAACGAGGGCAAGAGCTTCTACCCGATCTTCAACCTGGGCCTGCTGGCGGTTCTGGTGGCGGCCGACCCGGCCTGGCGCCGGGGCGCCCTGGCGGGGGGCGGGACGGGTCTGGCTTTGGCCCTGCTGGCCAGCCTGCCCCTGGTGCTGGCCTACATCCGCTGGGACTTCCCCCTGCACCTCCGCTGGTTCCTCTGGCCGCCGCTGCTGGCTTTCGGCCTGTTCTTCGGCTGGCCGCCGGCCGCCGCGGTGGTCCTGTCGGCAGGGCTGTACTTCTTCTTCACCGTCATCGTCTGGGGAACGATCTACTACCACCTGCGCACCGGCACGACCCTTTGGAACTTCCTCCGCTTCTGGAAGCTCGTCCTCAAGAACGCCGATTCCACCAGCGGCAACGCCCAGGAACAGCTGCCCAAGTCCTTCCTCACCCTGGCGGTGTGGCACCACCTGCTGGCAAGACCGGGCACCGCCTCCGCCGCCGCGGCGGGGCGCATGGAGGACCTCCTGCCCGTGTTCCTCTTCGCCCTGGCGGTGGCGGCCTACGGGGCGGTGGTCCACCGGCTGGGGTTCAACTGGCGGCCGGCCGAGTACCCGGACTACGCCCCGGTGCCCCCGCCGCTGCCGCAGCCGTCGCAGCGGGTGGTGGTCATCGTCATCGACGGGTGCCGCAAGGACAAGCTGGAGCGGGCCGAGACCCCCTTCCTGGACTGGCTGGCGGCCCGGGGGACCCGGTTCGACCGGATGGAGACGGTCTATCCTGCTCGGACGGTGGTCTGTTTCAGCTCGATGTTCACGGGCACCTACCCCAGGGAGCACGGCATCACCAGCAACCTGGTGCTGCGCCTGGGCGTGCGGGTCGAGAGCGCCTTCGACGTGCTGGCGCGCCACGGCCGCAAGGGCGTCCTGCTGGGGATCGCCCACCTGATCGACGCCTTCGGCGACCACGTGCGGGCCATCACCAGCGTGCAGAACGGCGACGAGGTGGACGGCAACATCATGGCCGCGGCCCGGGAGATCCTCCAGCGGGACGATCCGGACCTGCTCGTCGTCCAGCTGATCGCCACCGACCAGACCGGCCATGCCCGGGGCGTGCATTACCCGGAATACCTGCAGCGCATCCGCGAGGCCGACGCCCACATCGAGGCCTTCTTCGCCTGGATGCACCGCCACGGCTACACCCGGGACGCCACCTTCCTGATCTGTGCCGACCACGGCCAGGGGGACGGCATCGGCGGCCACGGCCACCTGGGCGAGGGGGAGCGGTGGGTGCCCTTCTTCCTGGTGGGGCGGAACGTGGCCCGGGACCGGCGCAGCGAACGGCACCACAGCATCGTGTCGGTGGCCGCAACGCTGACGCACCTGCTGGGCCTCCCCCTGCCCGCCCGGGCCCGGGGGCCCGTGCTGGAGGAGGCGCTGGATCCCGGTGCCCCCGACCTGGCCGCGGACCTCGACCGCTACTTCGCCGCCGAGGGGAGGGCCGCCCTGTGAGGGAACGAGCGCATCCGCCGGCCCGAATCGGCCAGGTGCATCTCCCGGGACGAACCGGCCGGTGGGCACGGCTTGGGCTCTCCGCCAGCGGGGCAGGGGATGCCACCGCCCGGCCGGGCTGCGGGCCGGCAGCGGTCTGCGGCCGGCCCGCAGCCCGGGGCCGGCGCGCAGCCCGGGGACGTGGCCACCGGCCCCCAGGCGGGGCCGGCGCGGCCGGCATGACCCCCGGGCGGCGGCTGGTGGTGGTGTTCCTCCCGGCCTACAACGAGGCGGCTGCCATCGGCCAGGTGATCCGCCGGATCCCGCGGCCCGCCTGGCCGGGATGGGAGACCCTGGTCCTGGTGCTGGACGACGGCTCGACCGACGGCACGGCCCAGGTGGCCCGGGCCGCCGGGGCGGACCTGGTGGTGCGGCACCCCCGCAACCGCGGCCTGGGCTACACCGTGCGGCAGGCCCTGCGCCTGGCCTACCGCCTGGGCGCCGGGGCGGCGGTGATGATCGACGCCGACGGCGAGTACCCGCCCGAGGCCATTCCGGACGTGCTGGCGCCCATCATGGCAGGCCGGGCCGATTACGTGCTGGGTTCCCGCTTTCGCGGGCGCATCCGGGGCATGCGCTGGTACCGGCGGCTGGGCAACTACGCCTTCACCCTGCTGCAGGCCCTGATCCTGCGCCGCTGGATCAGCGACGGCCAGACGGGGCTGCGGGCCTTCAGCCGGCCCGCGCTCCGCCGCTGCCGGATCGTCCACGACTACAACTACGCCCAGGTGATGAATCTCAACCTTCTGGGCCAGGGCTTCCGCCTGGCCGAGGTGCCCATCCACTACCAGTTCCGCTCCACGGGTCAGTCCTTCGTCCGCTTCCGCGACTACGCCCGCCGGGTGCTCCCCGCCATGGTGCGGGAGCTGCGCCTGCCGGTCGAGCCGGCGCCGGGGCGGGCCCGTGAGCCCGGCCTGCCGGTGGAGCCGGCGTCGGGGCGGGTCCATGCGCCCGGCCTGCCGGTGGAGCCGGTGCCAGGGCGGCTGCCGAGGCTGGGCCCGCCGGTGCCACGGGCCCGGGGCCAGGGGGTGGCGCCGGGACAGGGTCCGGCGGCCCCGGAGCTTGTGCGGCCCGCGGGCCGCACGGGGTGAGGCCGTGGTGCGGCACGGGGGACCGGGGGCGCGGGGCGGAGGGGGCGGCCGCGCCTGGCCCCGGGGAGCCCCGGTAGGGCAGCCCGAGCCGGCCAGCGCCAGGCAGGCAGCGGTGGGGGCGGCGAGGAGGGGCGGAAAGCGGGGGACGGGCAGGGGCCCGCCGAGCCCGCCGGGAGGCCGGCGGGGCGGTTCTCCGGGGGTGGCTCGCCGGGCCACGGCCCGGAGACGGAGACAGCACCTGGGGTATCGCCAGCAGGCACACCAGCGGGCCGGAGGGCCCGCAAGGAGGGTGGTTCCATGACGGTACATGACGGGCGCCCGGGCGGGCGCCACTCTGGGAGCCGGGCCCGGCTGGGGCGGGCCGCCCTGGCGGCGGTGCTGGTCCTGACGGTCCTGGCCCTGGCGGCCTGCGGCCGCGGGGAAGACCGGCCGGGCACCGTGTCGGTGGACCCGGAGAGCTCGACCCCGTCGGTGTCGGGCTCGGGCACCGGGACCCACTCGGGCAGCGGGTCGGGCACCCACAGCGGGAGCAGCTCCGGCACCCACAGCGGCAGCGTCTCCGGCACCCATACCCACAGCGGCGCCGCGGCGGGTCACGTGGAGCCCAAGCCGGCCGGCGCCGCCCAGGTCAACGTCACCCTGAAGGAGTGGGCCATCGAGGTCGAACCGGCGGAGGTCAAGGCCGGTCAGGTCTACTTCCTGGTGACCAACGCCGGCCCCGAGCATCCCCACGAGCTGGTCATCGTCCGGTCCGATGCCGGGCCGGAGGAACTGCCCGTGGTGGACGGCCGGGTGCCCGAGGACCAGGTGGACATGATCGGCGAGGTGGAGGCCTTTGCCGCCGGTACCCAGGCCTCGGGGCTCTTCACCCTGCAGCCGGGCCGCTACCTGCTGATCTGCAACATCGTCGAGGGTGAGGGCGAGCACGCCGTAAGCCACGTGGAAGAGGGCATGGTGGCCGAACTCACCGTCACGCCTTGAAGGAGATGAGGCCCTTGCAGACCGTGGTCGAACCGGCGCCGGCCGCCTCCCGGCGGCCGGCGCCAGCGGGCAGCGGCTGGAGTCCCGCCGCCGCACCCGGGGGCGGCCCGGACGGCGAACCCGTCGCTTCACCGCGGGCCCGGCGGGCCCGGGGCATTGCCGGCCATAGGGGTCCCGGGGCCTCGGGCTGGCGCCGCTACCTGGCGGCCGGGCGCCGGCTCCTGGGGTCGGTGCTCCTCCTGGCGCTGGCCGGGTTCGTCCTGGCGGGGTGCGGCCCGCTGGGCGGCGGCGGCAACCAGCAGCTGGTGATCTACTCCAGCCGGACCCAGAGCCTGGTCCACCCGCTGCTGGAGCAGTTCGCGAAGGAAACGGGCATCGACATCCGGGTGCGTTACGGCAGCACGGCCGAGCTAGTCAACACCCTGCTGGAAGAGGGGGACCGCACCGGGGCCGATGTCCTGTACCTGTCCGACGCCGGCGGCTGGGGCCCCCTGCGGGAGGCCGGCCTGCTGGCGCAGCTGCCCCAGGACGTGCTGGAGAAGGTCGACCCGCGGTTCCGCTCGCCGGACGGGCAGTGGGTGGGGGTGTCGGGCCGGTCCAAGGTCATCGTCTACAACAAGGACCGCATCGATCCCGCCCGCGACCTGCCCGATTCGGTCATGGCCCTGACCGACCCCAAGTGGAAGGGCCGCGTCGGCTGGGCACCGACCCATGGTGAATGGCAGATCCTGGTCACCGCCATCCGGCTGACCCGGGGGGAAGAGGCGGCCCGGCAGTGGCTGGAGGGCATGAAGGCCAATGAGCCCAAGGAGTACCCCAACCTGATCAGCATCGTCCGGGCGGTGGCCGACGGCGAGATCGACATCGGCGTGGCCAACCACTACTACGTGCCGCGCCTCATGGAGGAGCTGGGCACCGGCTTCGCCGCCCGCAACCACTTCCTCAAGAACGGCGATCCCGGCGCGGTGATCGACGTGACCGGGGCGGCCATCCTGCGCTCGACGGACCAGAAGGAGGCGGCGGAGCGGTTCGTCCGGTTCCTGCTGAGCGAGGAGGCCCAGCGCTATTTCACCCAAGAGACCAAGGAGTTCCCGATGATCGCCGGCATCCCGCTTCCCGAGGGCGTGCCGCCCATGGAGGAGCTGGACCCGCCGGCCATCGACCAGAGCGACCTGGCCCAGATCCGGGAGACGGTCAACCTGCTGCGGGATACGGGCGTGCTGCCCTGAGAAAGCCCGCCGGGACAGCCTGAAGGGCAGGCCGGGAGCCGGCGGCACCGGCGGGGACGGGGCCGCCGCCCAGGTTTGGCCATCCACCCGCGGGGGCGGGGCCGTCGGCCCGGCTGACGCCGGCCGCCCGGCCGGGTAGGGTCGGGTTCCCCAGGCTGCCGTCAGGCAGGGGCGGGCCAAGGGGCAGGGGCCGCGATGCAACCGGGACGCAGCCGGGACCATCCCGTGCCGGGGCCGGCATGGCGTGGAGACGGAGCCGGGACGGCGACTAGAGCCGGGACGGCGACCGCCGCCCGGCGGCCCGGGCACCGCCGGGCCGGAGCAGCGGCCGGGGAGCCCGGGAGCGGGTGGTCGCGCCGGGTCGCTGAGCAGCAGCGGGTGCGGCTTCGCCTGGCGGGTGCAGGCGGCTGCCGCGGACAAGGGGGTGGCAAGGATGGCCCGGAGGGCCGTGGCTCTGTTGGTCCTGCTGGCCGCGCTCTACAGCCTTTCGGCGGGCCTGCGGGCCAGCCGGGGCGCCGCCATCACGGGGGACGAGCCGTTCTACCTGCTCACCACCCAGAGCCTGCTGGAGGACGGCGACCTGGACCTGAGCCAGCAGTACCGGCGCCATTCCTACCGGGCCTTCTTCGACCATCCCGACGGCCTCTGGATGCAGTCGGTCCCCACGGCCGACGGGCGCATCCTGAGCCCGCATAACCCCGGGCTGTCGGTGCTGCTGATCCCCGGCTTCGCGCTGGGCGGCCTGCGGGGCGCGCAGCTCCAGCTCCAGCTGCTGGCCGCCCTGACCTTCGCCCTGGTCTACGTCTGGGTGGCCCGGGTGACGGGCGAGGCGCGCTGGAGCGCCTGGGCTACCCTGGCCCTGGCCCTGGCGGCCACGCCCTTCGTCTACGCCACGGAGATCTACCCGGAGGTGCCGGCCGCCCTGGTGCTGGTGGCGGCGCTGTTGCTGCTGGAGGCCGGCGGGCCGGCGGCCGGGGATCCGGCTCGGGCTGCGGGCGGTCCCCGCCACCTCCCTCTGGCGGCAGTGGCCCGGGACGCCGGGGGAAGCCCAGCCCCGCGGCGGGAGGTGACCCGGGCCCTGATGCTGGCCCTCTTGCTGGCCGCCCTGCTCTGGCTGGGCATCAAATACGCGCCCCTGGCCGCGGTGGTGGCCGCGGCGGCCTTCTGGAGGGCCGGGCGGGAGGGCCGCTGGGCGCTGGCCGGGGCGGGCGTGCTGCTGGCCGTGCCCTACGTGCTGTTCCACCTGCGGGTGTTCGGTGCCCTGACGCCCTACTCGGTCAACGTGGTGTACGCGGGCGACTCCACGCCCGAGGTGTTGCGGGCGCACGTGACGGACCTGGCCAACCGGTTCTACCGGCTCTGGGGGCTTTTCGTGGACCGCCGCTTCGGCCTGGCGCGCTGGGCGCCCGTGCTGCTCCTGGCGCTGCCGGGGCTGGTGCTCATGGCGCGGCGGAAGGGCGCCCCGCGTCTTGCCCTGGGCCTGATCGCGGTGCAGCACCTGATGGCGGTCTTCGTCGCCATCACCATGATGGGCTGGTGGTTCCCCGGCCGCACCGTGATGACCGTCCTGCCGCTCTACGCCCTGCCCCTGGCCCTGGTGCTCGAGCGGGGCGGGCGTGGGGCGCGCAGCGCCTTCTTCCTGCTGGCCGGGCTGTCGGTGGCGGTGACGGCGGCCCTGGTGCGGGCGGTCAACCTGGGGCAGGTCACGGTGGCCGTCGACCCCTTCGCCATGCCGGTGGGCTGGTTCCAGGCCATGGGCCTGCTGTTCCCGGACTACCGCTCCTGGGCGGGGAGCACCCCCTGGCTGACGGGGCTGTGGCTGGCCGTCCTTTGGACATTGGGGAGTTGGGGATGGCGGCTTGACCGGCGGGACGGGCTCGGCCGCCTTGACCGCCGGGACCCTTTGGCCGGGGGCCAGGCCTTGTTGAAATAGAGAATGTCTATCAATTCGACCGCGGCCGTGCTACAGTGAACCCGAGGAGGCGACCCCTGTGGCAGAGGCCTGGTCCCCCGCGCGAACCACGGTGGCAGTCCCCCAGCGGGCGAGAAGGCCCGGCCCGGGCCCCCGGGCAGGTTCCCTGGAGGCCGCCCGCCGCAAGGCGGGAGGGCCGGGTCAGGGCCCCCAGCCGCCGCTGGCCCTGGTGGTGCCGGCCGCCCTGGTGGCGGCGGCGATGCTGCTGCCGGTGGCCTACCTGCTCATCCGCACGACGGGAGCCTGGGACCGGGTGGCCGAGCTGCTCTTCCGGCCCGCCACCTGGGCCATCGCCGGCCGCTCCCTGGGGCTGGTGGCGGCGGTGACCGCCACGGGCGTGATCCTGGCGGTGCCGCTGGCCTGGCTGGTGGTACGGACCGATCTCCCCGGGCGGCGCTTCTGGGCGGTGGCCACGGTGCTGCCCCTGGCCATCCCGAGCTACGTGGGCAGCTTCCTCTACGTGGTCGCCGCGGGGCCCCACGGGCTCCTCCAGCGCCTGCTGGCGCCCCTGGGCGTCCAGCGGCTGCCAGACCTGCACGGCTTCTGGGGCGCCTACCTGGTCATGACCCTTTTCACTTATCCTTACATCTTGTTGCCGGTGCGGGCCGCCCTGGCGCGCCTCGACCCGGCGCTGGAAGAAGCGGCGCTCAGCCTCGGCCGCGGCCGGGGCGCCACCTTCCGGAGCGTCATCCTGCCCCAGTTGCGCCCGGCCATCCTCTCCGGGGCGCGGCTGGTGGCCCTGTACACCCTGGCCGAGTTCGGCGCCGTGGCCACCTTGCGCTATGAGACCTTCACCTGGGCGATCTACGTCCAGTACCAGGCCGCCTTCGACCGGGCGGCGGCGGGGGGCCTGGCCCTGGTGCTGGTGGCGGCGGCCCTGGCCATTCTGGGACTGGACGCCCTGCTGCGGGAGCGCTGGCGGTACCACCGGGACACCCCCGGCACGCCGCGGCCACCGGCGCCCGTTCCCCTGGGCCCGTGGCGCTGGCCCGCCCTGGCCTTCTGCGCCGCCGTGGTCCTGCTGGGGCTGGGCGTCCCCCTGGGCGTGCTGGCCTACTGGGTGGTGCGCGGCGTGCTGGAGGGAAGCTGGTGGGAACTGCTCGGGCCGGCCACCTTCAACTCCCTGGCCGTCGCCGCCCTGGCTGCCGCCGGCACGGTGGCCGCCGCCCTGCCCGTAGCGGCCCTGGGGGCCCGGTTCCCCGGTTTCCTGAGCGGCCTGGTGGAGCGGGCCAGCTACGTGGGCTTCGCCATCCCCGGGATCGTCATCGCCCTGGCCATGGTCTTCTTCGGGGTGCGGTTCCTGGGACCGCTCTACCAGACGGTGGCCTTGCTGGTGGCCGCCTACGTGATCGTCTTCTTGCCGACGGCCCTGGGCCCCTTGCGGGCGTCCTGGCTGCAGGTGGATCCCAAGCTGGAGGAAGTGGCCCGCACCCTGGGCCGGCGGCCGTGGCAGGTCCTGGCCCAGGTGACCCTGCCCCTGGTGCGGCCGGGCCTGCTGGCCGGGGCCGGGATGGTGTTCCTGGTGACGCTGAAGGAGCTGCCCTTGACCTTGATTCTGAGCCCGGCGGGGTTCGGCACCCTGGCCACCTCGGTCTGGAACTCCATCACCGAGGGCTTCTTCGGCCAGGCGGCGGTGAAGTCCCTGCTGCTGGTGGCGGCGTCGGCCGCCTCGGTCATGCTGATCCTGCGCCGGGAAGGGGAGTGGCAGGCGTGAAGGATGCCGGCGCGCCCGTCATCCGCTGCCGCGGGCTGGTGAAGCGCTTCGGGCCCACCCAGGCGGTGGCGGGCCTGGACCTGGATGTGTACCGGGGCGAGATCCTGGTGCTGGTGGGGCCCAGCGGCTGTGGCAAGACCACCACCCTCCGGCTGATCGCCGGCTTCGAGGTGCCCGACGCCGGCCGCATCGAGCTGAGCGGCCGGGTGGTGGCGGGAGCGGGCCGGCCGGTTCCTCCCGAAGAACGGCGGGCCGGGCTGGTGTTCCAGGAGTATGCCCTGTTCCCCCACCTGACGGTGGCGGAGAACATCGCCTTTGGCCTGCCCCGGGGGCCCGAGCGCCGGCGCCGCGTGGCGGAGATGGTCGAACTGGTGCGGCTGGAGGGCCTGGAAGACCGCTACCCCCACGAGCTCTCGGGCGGCCAGCAGCAGCGGGTGGCCCTGGCCCGGGCCCTGGCCCCGCGGCCCCAGATCCTGCTCTTGGACGAACCCTTCTCCAACCTGGACGCCGACCTGCGCCAGCAGGTGCGGGAAGAAGTCCGGGAGATCCTGCGCCGCACGGGGACCACCACCGTCCTGGTGACCCACGACCGGCGGGAAGCGCTCAACCTGGGCGACCGGGTGGCGGTCATGCACGGGGGCCGCATCGAGCAGGTGGGCACCCCGGAGGAGGTCTACTACCGGCCCCTGACCCCCTTCGTGGCGGAGTTCATGGGACCTGCCACCCTGCTGGAGGGCCGGGTCGAACCCGGCGGCATCGCCACCGAGCTGGGGTTCTTCCGGCAGGGCGTCACCGTGGCGCCGGGCACGCCGGTGCGGGTGCTGGTGCGGCCCGACGACATCACCCTGCGTCCCCTGGCGGGCGGGCGCGCCGCCGCCTGGACCGGGCCGGGGGCCACGGGCGTCATCGCCGGCCGGGAGCGGCGGGACGGCTACTACCATTACCGGGTGCGCCTGGACAGCGGGACCGTGGTGGGCAGCGAGCTGGTGCACGTCCACGACTACCCGGTGGGGACCCGGGTCGCCGTGACCGTGGAGGCCGGCCATCCCCTGCACTGGTTCCCGCAGGGGGACGAACCGGCCCCTGCCGCGGCAGGTCCTTCGCCGGCGGAGGGGGAGGCGATGGAAGCGGCGGCCGGGGGACCGGGCGGCAGGCCGGTGACAGGCCAGGGCGACACGCCCGGCCAGGCCGGCCAGGGCGGGCAAGCCCTTGAGCAGGTTGGCCGCCAGCGGCGGGGGGAGGGCCGCCCGGCAGGACCCCGCCCGGAAGCCTTGAACGGGCGGCAGCGCGCCCCGTGGGCCGCCCTCCGGGGCCGGGGGGAGCGGCCATGAGGCTCCTGATCACCGGCGGAGCCGGCTTCATCGGCTCCCACTTGGCCGAGTGGGCGCTGGTGCAGGGCGCCGACGTGGTGGTGCTGGACGCCTTCTCGTCGAATTACGATCCGGCCCTGAAGCAGGCCAACGTGGAGCTTCTGCGCCTGCGGGCGGCGCGGGCCTCGGGATCCTTCCGGTTCGTGCAGGGGGACGTGCGCAACGGGGAGCTGCTCGACCGCCTCTTCGCCCGTCACCGCTTCACCCATGTGGCCCACCTGGCGGCGCTGCCGGGGGTGCGCCCGTCCCTGGCCGAGCCCCGGCGCTATCTGGAGGCCAACGTGGGCGGCACGGTGGCCCTGTTCGAGGCCATCCGGCGGCACCCGGGGACGGTCCGGCGGGTGGTGGTGGCGTCGTCGTCGTCGGTCTACGGCGCCCAGCCCGGTCCCTGGCGGGAGGACATGCCGCCGGCGCCCCTGTCGCCCTATGCCGCATCCAAGGCGGCGGCCGAGCAGTACGCCCTGACGTACCAGCGGCTGCTGGGCATCGGGGTCAGCTGCCTGCGCTACTTCACGGTGTACGGGCCGCGCCAGCGGCCGGACATGGCCATCGCCCGCTTCACGGCCCGGGCGCTGGCCGGCCAGCCCATCCCCGTATTCGGCGACATCCAGAGCCGCCGCGACTACACCGAGGTGGGCGACGTGGTGCGGGGGACCTGGGCCGCCCTGCTGGAGCCGGGCACGGGCTTTGAGGTCTACAACCTGGGGAGCGGCCGGCCCGTCACCCTGCAGCAGCTGATCGCCGCCCTGGGACGGGTCCTGCACCGGCCCATCGCCCTGGATCTGCAGCCGCCGGCCCCTGGCGACGCGCCGGCCACCTGGGCGGACATCGGCCGGGCCCGGGAGCGGCTCGGGTACGAGCCCCGGGTCTCGCTGGAGCAGGGGCTGGCGCGGTACGTGGCCTGGGTGCGGTGGAACCTGCCCCTGGGCCGCGGGCTGCTCGGGCGGGAAACCCGGGCGGCGGGCGGGCCGGCCGGCCGCCCGGCGGGCCGCCGCGGGCAGCGGCGCCAGAGCCAGGGGCGCTAAGGGGCGGCCAGGGCTGCTGTGGGAGGGCCGCCGGCTGGGGCGGCCACTTGCCCCGGTTCCCGGGCAGGCTGGCCCGGCCCCGGCGGCCGTGCTCCCGGCCAGGCGGGTCCGGCCCGTTGCTGGCCCCGGGACGCGGTGCCCGGCCCCTGGCGGGAGCGGCCCGTTCCACCCACCGGGCAGGGTCCCCATGAGCAGCGAAAAGGCGAGTCTGTGGGAATGCAAAGGGGCAGGCCGTCCGGCCTGCCCCTTTGATCCCCCTGTTTTGATCTCTGCAGGATCGCTGTGGCCGCCGTGGCTCCCGGCGCGGGCCCGTTGAGCCCGGCCCCGAGCCGCGGCCCCTGGCCCCGCCCCGAGGCTTGGCCCCGGGGCGGGGCCAGGGGGCCAGCGGCTGCTGCGTCCTACAGCCACAGCGACGCGACGATGGGCGCGATCAGCAGGGCCACGATGTTGATGATCTTGATCATCGGGTTGATGGCCGGCCCCGCCGTGTCCTTGTACGGGTCGCCCACGGTGTCGCCGGTCACCGCCGCCGCGTGGGCCTCGGTGCCCTTGCCGCCGTAGTGGCCCATCTCGATGTACTTCTTGGCGTTGTCCCACGAGCCGCCGCCGTTGGTCATCTGGATGGCGATGAACAGGCCCGTGATGATCGAGCCCACGATCAGGCCGCCCAGCGCCTTGGGACCCAGGGCCAGGCCCACCACCACGGGACCCAGCACGGGGATCAGGCCGGGCACCACCATCTCGCGCAGGGCCGCCCGGGTGACGATGTCCACCGCCCGGCCGTAGTCGGGCTTCGCCTTGCGCTCCATGATGCCCGGGATCTCGCGGAACTGGCGCCGCACCTCCTCCACCACGTCGAAGGCTGCCCGGCCCACGGCCTCCATGCTCATGGAGGCGAAGAGGAAGGGCAGCACGCCGCCAATCAAGAGGCCGGCCAGCACGTAGGGATCGCCCAGGTCGAAGGTCAGGGCCTGGGCGCCGGCCTTGCCGAGTTCTTCCACGTAGGAGGCGAAGAGCACCAGGGCGGCCAGTCCCGCCGAACCGATGGCGTAGCCCTTGGTCACCGCCTTGGTGGTGTTGCCCACGGCGTCCAGCTGGTCGGTGACCTCCCGGACGGAGTCTTCCAGGTCGGCCATCTCCGCCAGGCCGCCGGCGTTGTCGGTGATGGGGCCGTAGGCGTCCATGGTGACGATGATGCCCGTCAGGGACAGCATCGCCATGGCCGCGATGGCCACGCCGTAGAGCCCGGCCAGGTTGTAGGCCAGCAGGATGGCCACGGCGATGACCAGGGCCGGTACCGCCGTGGAGCGCATGCCCACGGCCAGGCCGGCGATGATGTTGGTCGCGTGGCCGGTCTGGGAGGCGTGGGCGATGTTCTGCACCGGCCGGTAGTTGGCCGAGGTGTAGTACTCGGTGATGATGATCATCGCCACGGTGACGCCGAGGCCGATCAGGGAGGCATAGAACAGGCTCATGTCCAGGCCGAGCCATCGGGTCACCGCGAAGAAGCCGATGGTGCCGATGATGCCGCTGGCCAGGGCGCCCTGGTAGAGGGCCCGCATGATGCCCCCCGGCTTGGCCGGCGGGGTCGCCAGCACGCCGGCGATGGAGCTCACGATGCCCACGGCGCCCACCAGCAGCGGGAAGAAGACGAACCGGGAATCGCCGGCGAACTCCGGGGTCAGCAGGCCCAGGAGGATGGCCGCGACCGCCGTGACGGCGTAGGTCTCGAACAGGTCCGCCGCCATGCCGGCGTCGTCGCCCACGTTGTCGCCCACGTTGTCGGCGATGACCGCGGGGTTGCGCGGGTCGTCCTCAGGGATGCCGGCCTCCACCTTGCCCACCAGGTCGGCGCCCACGTCGGCCGCCTTGGTGTAGATGCCGCCGCCCAGGCGGGCGAAGACCGAGATCAGGCTGGCGCCGAAGCCGAAGCCCACCAGCGCCGAGTTGTTCTGGGCGCCGGTGAGCCACACCAGCGCCGTCACACCCAGCAGGCCGAGACCGACCACCATCAGGCCGGTGACGGCCCCGCCCTGCAGGGCCACGCGGAAGGCGGCCGCCAGCCCCTGGCGCGCCGCCATGGCCGTGCGCATGTTGGCCCGCACGGCCACGTTCATCCCGATGTAACCCGCCGCTGCTGACAGGACGGCACCCGCGAGGAACCAGACGGCCGTCGTCAGGCCCATCCCTGGCGCGGCCGCCAGGATGATGAACAGCACCGCGGCCACCACGGCCAGGGTGCGGTACTGGCGGTTCAGGTACGCCGTCGCCCCCGCCTGGATGTGGCTGCCGATGTCGACCACGGCGGGGTGATCCACCGGCAGCCGGACGATGCGGTTGGCAAAGACGAGTCCGGTGAGGAGTGACAGCAGGCTCCCGGCCAGCGGGATCCAGAGCAAGCTGTTCATGTGCTTTGCCCCGCTGTGAGGCGGGTCCCTCCTTTCTTTCCCCGACAAATGCTGACGGTCCGATGAACATGATAAAAGTGTTGGAGGAACGGGACCAGTCCTTGCAGCAAAAGTCACGTGAAGGCATATCCTGCCGCCGCCGGCCCGGGCCAAGCGGAGGACCCGCGGCCCTGGCGACCGCGCCGCCGGCCTGGCATCCGCAGCCCGGTCCCGCGCACGCGGCGCCGGCGACGGCGGACGGCGGCCGGACGGCGACGGTCGTCCGAGGTGCGGCGAGCCGGTGAGGGCCCTGGGCCGGGGTGGAACCCTGCCCGGCGGGACCGACCCCATCCGAGGCCCTGACCTCCAGGTCCCGGGCCCGGGACGGGCCTGCGCCGCTCAGCGGGCCAGGATCGGACCAGCGCGGGTGAAGCTTGTGACGAAAGATGGCGCATGGAGGGAGAGGGCCTTGGAGCCGGCGGCCGGGGAGGGCAAGGGCGGCGGCAGGGCGCCGGCGGGCGCCGGGCACCCCCGGGAGATCGAACCCGCCAGCGAGGCCGGCTCTGCCGGCGAGACCGGCGCCGCCAAGGCAGCGGCCCGTCAAGAGGTGTACCGGCGGCTGCGGGAGGCCGGTGCTGCCCGCTTCCCCTTTCCCATCGAAGGCCGCATCCCCAACTTCAAAGGCGCCGAGCGGGCGGCGGCCCGGCTGCGGGAGCTGGACGTCTACCGCCGCGCCCGGGCCCTGAAGGTCAACCCCGACACGCCCCAGCTGCCCGTCCGGGCCATGGCCCTGGCCGACGGCAAGACCGTGTACATGCCCACGCCGCGCCTCCGCGGGGCCTTCCTGCGCATCCGGCCCGAAGACGTCCCCCGCGGCGAGGAGCGGCGCGCGGCCCAGCTGGGCAGGGCTGCGGAGTACGGCCGGTTCGTCACCCTGGACGAGATGACGCCGGAGGCGGCGCCCATCGATCTGGTGGTGGCCGGCGCCGTGGCCGTCACCCGGGACGGGGCCCGGGCGGGGAAGGGGGAGGGCTATGCCGACTACGAGTATGCCCTCCTGCGGGAGCTCGGGCATCCCGAACTGCCCGTGGTGACCACGGTCCACCCCCTGCAGATTGTGGAGCGGCTGCCCGTGGCGCCCCACGACCTTTCGGTGGACATCATCGTCACCCCCGACGAGGTGATCTTCACCCGCACCCCCTACCCCAAGCCGCGGGGCATCCGCTGGGAGGCGGTGACCCCCGAGGATCTGGAGGCCATGCCCGTGCTGCGGGAGCTGCGGGCGCTCCGATGGGAACGCATGCAGGTCCCCGACGTGCTGGCGCCGGGGCTTGGGGCCGTGTTCGTCGGGCTCAACCCGGGGCGGGCCAGCGCCATCGCCGGCCACCACTTCGCCGGGCCCAACAACCTGTTCTGGCGCCTGCTGCACGAGGCGGGCTTCGTGCCGCGGGTCCTGCGGCCTGAAGAGGACGGGCTGCTGCCCCGGTGGGGGCTGGGGGTGACCAACGTGGTGCCCCGGGCCACCCGGGGGGAGGCCGATTTGACCTGGGACGAACTCCGCGCGGGCGGTGCCGCCCTGCGGGAGAAGGTGGCCCGCTTCCGGCCGCGGCTGGTGATCCTCCTGGGCAAGCAGGTCTACCGGGCCTACGCCGGGCTGGCCCGCACGGCGCCCGTGGAATGGGGCCTGCAGCCGCGCCAGACGGTGCCCGGGGTGGCCGAGTTCGCCGCGCCCAACCCGTCGGGCCGCAGCACGGTGCCCTATGCCGAGCGGCTGCGGCTCTTGCGGGAGGCCCGGTCCTGGCTGGCCGGCGGGGCGGGCGGCGGGCGGTAGCAGGGGGGCCGGCGGGCGGTCGCTGCGGTGCCGCGGGTGGTGGCTGGGGGTGCCGGCGGGCCGTGCCCGGCCACAATGACGTGCCGGCTTGTTTCATTGCGAAAATATTTCGCTTGACAAGGAACCTCGCCCCGCCTACGATCCCCATGATGAACGGCTGGGAGATCCTTCAGCACATCTGGCGCCTGCAGCAGGTCGTCCTGCGGGAGGCCACGCCCTGCCTGGAGCGGCACGGCCTCTTCCGCATGGCGCCCTTCGCCCTGGCCATGGTGCGGCGCTGCGGCACGCCCTCCGGCGTTGCCTCGGCCATGGGCGTGCCGGCTCCGACCGCCAGCCACATCCTGCGGCGCCTGGAGGCCGAGGGCTGGGTGAGGCGCCAGGTCGATCCCCAGGACCTGCGGCGCTACCGGCTGGCCCTGACCCCGGAGGGGCAGGAGGCCCTGCGGGCGGCCCGCGCCTGCCTGGAAGAGGCCGTCAACCGGCGGCTGGAGAGCCTGGCCCCCGAGGAACGGGATCTGCTGGCCCGGCTGCTGGCGCGCCTGCACGAGGATCTCCCGGGAGGATCGGCGGAACGCGAAGGAGCGGTGCCCGGTGAAGGAACGGAAACCCATGACCCGTGAGACCGTAGCCCGCGGCCAGCCCGGGGCGGGCGACCCCGGCCGGTCGGGAGCGGAGTCGCCGTCCACGGCGGCGTCCCGCGGCGCGGAAACGGCCCCAGCGCCTGGTGCCAGCGGGTGGGCCGGCCCCGCGGCCGGAGGGGCGGGTCAGGCCGGAGGGGCGGGTGAGGCCGGCACGGCGCCGACCGGCTACCGTCCGGGCGAGCGGCGCCTGGCGATGATCGGCGTGCTGCTGTCCATGTTCCTGGGCGCGCTGGACCAGACTATCGTGGCCACGGCCATGCCCCGGGTGGTGGAGGAACTCCACGGCCTGGACCGCTACGCCTGGGTGGCCACGGCCTACCTGCTGGCCACCGTGGTGGCCCTGCCCGTCTTCGGCCGCCTCAACGAGCTCCTGCCGGGCAAGTGGGTGTTCACCACGGCGGCCAGCCTGTTCCTGGCCGGGTCGGCCCTGTGCGGCCTCTCGCCCAGCATGGACGCCCTGATCGCCTTCCGCGCCTTCCAGGGCATCGGCGGCGGGGGCCTCTTCGCCACGTCCATCACCACCGTCGGCCTGCTCTACCCGCCCCGGGAGCGCGGCCGGGTCCAGGGCGTCTTCGCCGCGGTGTTCGGCCTGTCCAGCGTGATCGGTCCCTGGGTGGGCGGCCTTCTGACCGACCACATCAACTGGCGCTGGGTCTTCTACGTCAACATGCCCGTCGGCGTCGTGGCCCTCTACTTCCTGCTGCGGCACATGCCGCTGCTGCCGCCCGTGCGGCGGTCGGCCTTCGACCTGCCGGGCGCGGTGACCATGGCCCTGTGGACGGTGCCGCTGATCCTGGCCTGTGCCTGGGGCGGTTCGACCTACCCGTGGAGCTCGCCGGTCATCGTCGGGCTCCTGGCGCTGGCGGCGGTGGGTCTCGGCCTGTTCATCGCCGTCGAGCGGCGCAGCCCGCAGCCGCTGTTCGACCTGACCCTGTTCGCCAACCCCACCTTCCGCTGGTCGGTGCTGGCCCTGCTCTTCTTCGGCGGCACCTTCCTGGGCAGCGTGATGTTCCTGCCCCTCTACCTGGTGCAGGTCAAGGGTTTTTCGGCCTCCAACTCGGGCCTGGCCCTGACGCCCCTGACCTTCGGCACCATGGCCGGCAGCCTGCTGGCAGGCCAACTGGCCACCCGGTACGGGCGCTACAAGCCCATGCTGCTGGTGAGTTCGGTGGGCTCGGTGGCGCTGTTCCTGGTCTTCCACGAGGTGCTGCGGGTCGACACGCCCCTCTGGCAGGTGCTGGTGCTGATGGTCCTCCTGGGCTTCGTCTTCGGCCCGTCCATGCCCCTCTACGGCATGGCCGTGCAGAACAGCGTCTCCAGAGAGCGCCTCGGCACCGCCAGCAGCGCGACCCAGTTCTTCCGCCAGGTGGGGTCCACGGTGGCCGTGGCCTTGCTCGGCACGGTGCTCAGCGGCGCCCTTCACGACGGGATGATCCGGCACCTGCCGCCAGCCTACCAGGCGGCGACCCAGTCGATCCAGATGCCCGCCGAGGGCATGGCGGGCGGGACGGACCTGGCGGCCCGGGTGCGCCAGGGGTTCGAGGCGGTGCTGGCCGACGTGGAGAAGGCGCTGCGCGGGGACGAACAGGCCTACGCGCGGCTGCAGGCCGACCCGCGGGTGCCCGCGGCGCTCAAGGAAAAGCTGCCCGAGGGCGGCGTGCGCGCCCAGGTGCGCCAGCAGGTGGCGGGCCTCAAGGCGGCCCTGGCGGCGGCTCTCCAGGGGGACGAGCAGGCCCGGCAGGCCCTGCTGGCCAACCCGGCGCTGCCCGCTTCCCTGCGCCAGCTGGTGGAGCACCCGCCGGCCGAGCCGGCGCGCCGCCAGGCGGCCCTGGCGGCGGCCCAAAAGGCCCTGGATGCCCAGGTGGACGCCATGGCAGCCCGGGCGGAAGAACAGGCCATCGCCCAGGCCCGCCGGGCCATGGAGCAGCAGGTGGACCAGGCGGTGGCCACCTTCCGCAACGCCTTCAACCAAGCCGTCACCGAGGCCCTGAGCCAGGTGTACCTCTACACGGCGGCCATGGCGGTGATGGGGCTCTTCTGCCTGTTCTTCCTGCCGGATGAGGAGCTGAAGCGAAGCTACGCCCAGGCGGAGGCGGTGCCGGCGCCGGCCCGGCAGTGACGGCCGCCCGGCAGTGACGGCGGGCCGCCGGGTTCAGACGGAGCCGGCGACCGTCGGCATGGGGCCGAGGGCGGGCATCCCGCCTGCAGGCCTGCTCGCCCGCGCCCGCGGGTTGTCTTAAAGCCGCGTTGTCTGAAGATGCCGGGGTAGAGAACCGATGGACGGGATGGAAGACCTGCCGCAGGGCAGGCAATCCCGGAGGAAGCGGGCAGCCGGCACCGGCGCACGGCCGGGTGAGACCGGTACCGCCGATCCGCAAGGATCGGCTGCCTGAAACAGATGACGATGTTTCAGGTAACGGTTGGATTCCGCTGCGGTCTTGTGCGGTGATCGTCGCGACGGTGCCCTAGCTGCGCGGCAGCCAGATGCGCACCCGGTCTCCTTGGGCGATGCGGCCCGGCCGCTCCACCGAGAGGACGATGCCCCGCCGTCCCCGCGCCACCTGGACGAACCGCACAGGCAAGGCCTCCCGCTCGGGGTGGAGGGGGTGCAGGGCGGCCAGCACCTCGCCGGGATGGCGGCAGGGGCGGTTCTCGCCCTCGCAGACCAGTCCCGCGCCGCCGGGAAAGAGCAGCCGGGCTCCCGCCGGCAGGCGGGTCAGCTCCGGCAGACCCTCCAGCAGCAGGTTGGCGCCCAGCCACTCGGGCAGGACGGTATCCAGCCCGAGGCCGTCGGCGATGGCGGCGCACTCCTCCACCGACACGGCGCTGAGCTGGCGCCGGTTGCGGATGGGGGTGCCCCGCGGGTACATGGGCTCCCGGCTCCCCGCCGGGCGGGTCAGGCCGTGGTGGCGGTCACCGGGGATGCCGCCGAAATCCACTTCCACCGCCTCAACCCGCTGTGTCACGAAGGTTCCGGCATCCCAGGCTCCTAGTACGGCCTCAACGCGGGTGGTCAGCACGACGGCCACGGTGTTTCCTCCCATCCGGAGGGCATGTCAGAATGGCGTTATGGGCGGTAGGGCGCCGGTCAAGGCGCTGTCCGTTGATGCCTGTACTTGTACCACTCCTGCCCAGCAGCCTCAACCCGCGGCGGCGACGCCGGCGACGGCGGTCATTGGGCGACGAAGACGAAGCGGCGGGGACGAGGAGGATCTGCGTGGAACGGTGCCCGTTTTGTCACCTGGCCATTGACCCGGAACAACGGGTCGTGCTGCAGAACGAGCATTGTCTCTTCCTGCAAAAGCCGCAAAAGGTTCTGATCGGGTCTGGCGTGATCGTCCCGAAGCAGCACCGGGAGACGGTCTTGGACTTGACCGAGGAGGAGTGGGCGGCCACTTTTTCGTTGCTACAGGACGTGAAGCGGCTGCTCGACGAGCAATGCCGTCCCGATGGGTACAACCTTGGGTGGAATTGCGGTCCCACCGCCGGGCAGCACATCATGCATGCTCACCTGCATGTGATCCCGCGCTTTCGGGACGAGCCCCTGGCCGGCAAGGGAATCCGGTACTGGCTGAAGAGCGAGGATAACCGGCGGCATCACACCGGGCCGCATTGACGAAGTCCTCACGCAAGGACGCATTCACGAATCCGCAAAACGTATCTCGAGTTTGCGTCCCTGTCCCGTCACTCCCGCAACCGGCCCAGCAGGCGTATCGGGCCTCCCGCCAGCCGCCAGGCGGGCTCCAGCCCGGCGGCGAAGGCGAAGAGGTACTTGGCCAGGTGGGTGGCCAGGGCGATGCGGAAGGCGGCGGCGGGTTCCACCGCGTAGAGCTGGAGCGCCAGGATCATGTTCGCTTCGTAGGTGCCCAGGCCGCCCGGGGTGATGGCCAGGACCTGGCCGGCCACCGCCACCAGGGTGGCGGTGAGGGCGGCGGCCGGGTCCAGGGGCGCGCCAAGCCCCCGGGCCACCACCACCAGGATCCCCGCCTCCAGGGGCCAGCTGAGGGCCGAGAGCAGCCACGCCAGGGCCAGCCGGCGCCCGGAGACGGCGGCCAGGGCGCCGGCCACCGGTGCCAGGCGGGGCCAGCGCCGGGCCAGGCGCGGCGACAGGCGGGCTCCCGCCGCCAGCCCCACGGGGACGGCGAGACCCAGGGCCACCGCCGGCACGGCGGCCGCCTGGGCGGGCGACAGGAACAGGGCGGCGGCCGCCACCGCCAGCAAGGCGGCCGTGTCCACGGCCCGCGCCTGCACCACCGACACCAGGGCTTCCGCCCGGGGCAGGCCGGCTCGCGCCGCCAGGGCGATGCGGGCGACCTCGCCCAGCTTGCCCGGCGCCAGGTGGTTGACCAGGTTGGCCGCCAGGGTGAGGCGCCAGAGCAGCAAGAAGGGCGGCCGGCGGCCCCCCGGCGGCAGGAGCACCTGCCATGCCCAGGCCCGCAGGGCAAAGGCGGCGGCGTACGCGGCCACGGCTGCCAGGGCCGGGGCCGGTTCGTCCCGGAGGAACCGGCCCAGCGTGGCCAGGTCGGCGGGCCGTATCACCCGCGCCGCCACGGCCACCAGCCCGGCCAGCAAGGCCAAGCGCAGGGCCAGGAGCCCGTAGCGGGCGGCGGGCCCGGGCCGGGCGGTGGAGCGGAGGGCGGGAACGCGCATGGGGGTCATGACAACCGCATTGTACTACGGATGACGGGGTGCCAGGGGAACGGGCGGGCGCCAGAGGGACCGGGAGGCTACGGGTTCCAAGAGGACCGCCGGCGCCACCCGGTGAACTCTAGGGCGGAACCCATCGGGGTGCGTGATCCCATCCGGTTTGCGAGGCGCGATCGATGACGGGAACGTTCCATATTTACATTTACCGTTCTGGATCGGACGCGCGGGGCGGTGCCGGTGTCGGTGCCGCCGGCACCGCCGGCAACGACAGGGGTGGCGCCTGGCCCGCCGGCGTCCCCAGGGGCGCCGCCCGGCCCGCCCAGGACGGCGCGGCCCCCGCAGCCTCCCCGCCCCCCGCCCGGCCGGGCGAGGAGCCCGTGGTGGCGGGGATCGACCTGGGGGGCACCAAGATCGCGGCCGGCCTGGTCGACCGCCAGGGCAGGGTGCTGGCCAGCCGGACGCTCCCCACGGACGCGCCCTCCGGCCCCGCGGCGGCCATGGACCGCATCGCTGCAGCCGTCCGGGACCTGGCGGAAGAGGCCGGCCGCCGGCCGCAGGCGGTGGGGGTGGGCGCGCCCGGTCCCCTGGTGCTGCCCGAAGGCCGGTTCGCGGGCACGCCCAACCTGCCCGGGTGGAACGGGTTCGCCCTGCGGGACCAGCTGGCCGCACGCCTCGGCTTGCCCGTGGCCGTCAACAACGACGCCAACGCCGCGGCCCTGGCCGAAGCCCGGCTGGGTGCCGGCCGCGGGGCGGAGGTCATGGTGTACGTCACCGTCGGCACGGGCATCGGCGGCGGCCTGGTGATCGGCGGGCGGCTGTTCAGCGGCGTCAACGGCAACGGGGTGGAGATCGGCCATACCACCGTCGACCCCGACGGGCCGTCGTGCGGCTGCGGCAACCGGGGCTGCTGGGAGGCCGTGGCCGCCGGGCCCGCCCTGGGGCGGCTCGCCACCGAGCGCCTCGGCCCCCCGCCGGGCCGGCCGGGCGGCCGCTGGACCGCCCGCGAGCTGCTGGACGCGGCGACCGCGGGGGACGAGCGGGCCCGGGCGGTGGCGGAGGAATACGCCCGGCTGCTGGGGATCGGGCTGGCCAGCGCGGTCAACCTGTTCAACCCCGACCGCCTGGTGCTGGGGGGCGGGGTGATGGCCCGCTACCCGTTGCTGGCGCCGACCATGGAGGCCGAGATGCGCCGCCGGGCCCTGCCGGCCAACCTGGCGGCGGTTACCCTGGTACCCGCGGCCCTGGGCAAGGACGCGGGACTGGTGGGGGCGGCACTGCTGGCCTGGGACCTGCTGGACGAACCGGCGCCCCGGCGCTGACCGCCCTGCACCGGCGGCCCGTGGTCCGCATCCGCAGGGTGCCGCCTGGACGTCCGCTGGCCGGCCGAATGACGCGCCGGATGAAGCAAGCCCGGAGCGGCGCCTGCGGGGGGAGCCCGCGGCTTTGCCGGCCGCCCGCCCCGCGGACGGTCCGGCCCGCGGCCTGGCCTTCCGGAGCCGGTTGCGGCTTGTACGAGGGTGGCGGAGGGGAGGGGGAAACCGTGGCCCAGTGGTGGCTGCGGCTGGAGGGGTTGCTGCTGGCCGTGGCGGCGGTGGCGGCCTATGCGGCCGCCGGCGGCGGCTGGGCGACCTTTGCTGTGTTCTTCGCCCTGCCCGGGCTGATCGGTGGGATTCCCTTCCGCAGGGCGGCACGGCGCCTGGAGCGGGATGGGGTGCAGGGCCCCGCCCCGGCCCAGGGAGCCCGTGGCCGCCGGCGCCCGGCGGGCCAGGCGCCCGAACCGCTGGTCCCGCGCCGCTGGTTCCTCCTGTACAACGCCGTCCACAGCACGGTGCTGCCGCTGCTCCTGGGCCTTGGGGGGTGGTGGCTGGCGGGCCGGGTCTACCTGCCCCTGCTGGGCTGGCTGGCCTACATCGGGCTGAACCGGGCCCTGGGCCGGGGGCTGAAGCTGTACCCCTACCTGCGGTCGACCCACCTGCAGCTGGAAGAGGCGCCCCTCCGGCCGCGCTGGTGAGAGAACGGGGCGCAGCTCAAGGATGGGGCGCATTCCCGCCTGCGCCTGCGGCGCACCCGCCAAGGGCGCAGGCCATCTGGCTGCCCCTCTGGCCGGTCCCCCGGCGGGAACCCGGCCGGGGGTGGTTCGTCTTGTTTGACGAGATGGGACCCCATGCCTGGCCGGCACGCCGCCCTTCGCCAGGCTGGCGGCGCTGAACTGGGGATTGGGGGCGGCCGGCGGGTGGGGGAGGAGGATCGCAACGTTGGACGGCGGCGGCTATGCTGCGGACATCCCCTGGCGGCTGCGCAGCCTGGGATCCCGCCGTTCCCCGCGGCAACCCGGAACCCGCAGCCACTCGGCAGTCGCCCGCTGCCCTGACGGCGCAGGGCTCGGGGCCGGGGAAGGGGATGGCGGCCGGCTCCAAGCCCCCGCCGCACGGGCGGGCGGGCTTCCCGGACGGGCCGTCATGGGGGTGACCTTGGACCCTGGGATCCGAGACGCCGGGGCTCTTGCCGGCGCGGGTTCCCCCTCCCGGACGCCTTTCCGCGAGCCGGAGGTGGATGCCTCCTGGGAGGCCGGCCTGCGGGCGGGCGATCCGGCCGCCCTGCAGCGGCTGGCCGAGCACTGGGCACCCCGCCTGTACCGCTATGCCCTCCGGCTGGGAGCGGATCCCGAAGCCGCCCAGGACCTGGTGCAGGACACCCTGGTGCGGGCGCTGGGCAGCTTCCGCGCCGGGACCATGCCCGCCCGCCTGGGCCCCTGGCTCTACACCATCCTGACGAACCGGCTGCGGGACGACGCCCGCAGCGCCTACCGCCGGCGGGTGGCCCTGGCGGCCGCCTTGCCCGAGGGACCGCCGCCCTGGCACGCCGGATCTTCCCCTGACGGGGCCGCGGTGGACGACCCCGGCTGCGATCCGGCGGAGGTGGTGGCCTGGCGCGCCGGCCACGCGGCCCGGGCCGAGAGGCTGCGGGCGGCCCTTGGCACCCTGCCGGAACCCTGGCGGCAGGTGGTGGTCCTGCGGATCCTGGAGGAACGCCCGGTGGCCGAGGTGGCGGCCATTCTCGGCGTGGCCGAAGGGACCGTCAAGTCCCGCCTGCACCGGGCGCTGAAGAGCCTGCGCCAGGCACTTGAAGAGCTGGACCGGGAGTTGGAACCGGCGGGCGGCCAGGGGGAGGTGACGCGCGATGACGAGCCCTGACGCGGCGGCTCGCCGCAAGGGCGAGCGGCGGGAGCCCCCGGCGGCGAATCGGCCCGCACCGGCTGGGGAAGAACGGCCTGCTGCGCCCAACCCCTCCGCCGCGGCCCCGGCCGGTGCTCCGGACCACGATCCGGCCGCAGGGTCTGATGACCCCCGTCTCGCGGGGGCCACGGCGGCTCCCCAGGGCGCGGCGCAGGCCTGGGAGATGCTCTGGCAGGAAGCGGCGGAAGGGGCCCGCCGGGAGGGGGACGATCCCCTCTCCCCGGCGGAGGTGAAGGCCCTGTGGGCGGACTTCGCGGCCCTGCGGGCCCGCCCCGAACCCGTTCCCCAGGACCTGGTCGCCCGGGTGACCCGGGCCTTGCTGGAGACGGCGGGCGGGCAGGAGGAACCCGAGCCCGTTGCCGCGCTGCCCGCCGGCCCGGTCCCGGCCCGGGCCGGCGGCGGGCCCCTGGACCGGGACGCCCTGATCCCGGCCGGTACGGTGCGGCCTCGTATGGTGCCGCTGCTGAGGCTTCTGGCCGCGGAAGCCCGCTGCTTTCCCCTGTCGTTTCTCGCCCTGCAGCTGCTTTTGATGGCCGGCGGCCTTCTGCTGCACCTGGTGGCGGTGGAGACGGCCCGGGGGCTCTGGCCGGACTGGACCCCGGCGCTCCGTGCGGCCGGCGACGGGGCGGGAGCCCTGGGTCCCGCAAGCCGGCCGGTGCTGGACGGCTGGCGCCTCATCCTGCTCTCCGCCGACAGCCTGGCCCTGGTGGCGCCCTGGCTGGGCACCCTGGTGGCCCTGGCGGCCGTCTGGCCCCGGCGGCAGATGCTATGGGCAGATCTGGAGACCCTGTCGCCCTTCCCTGCGGCCAGCCGGCTGCTGGCGCGGGCCGGCGTGGCGGGCCTGCTGGCGACCCTGTTCCTCCTGGTGACGGGGTGGATCCAGCCGGCCGCGGTGCAGGCGTTCATGGGCCTGCCGCCCGGGGGTCCCGCTCCAGACACCGTGCTGGCGTGGTCGGCCGCGGGGGCGGCGGCCGGTGTGCCGGGCGGGAGCCCCGGCGGGACGTTGGGGGTGATCCTGGCCCGGCTGGCGCCCCTCTGGCTGGCGGCGGCGTGGGCCCTGTGGTGGCACATGCGCGCGGGCACCCTGGGCGCGATGTTGGCCTCCGCCGGGCTTTGGACGGCCGTGACCCTGGGGGGGCACTGGCTTGGTCCCTGGAACCCGCTGGCCGCGGGCCCCGTGCCGGCGGTGGCCGTGCAGGTCGCCATGCTCCTTCTGGCGACCCTGCTGGGGTGGGGACTGGCCAAGCAGGCGGGTGCCGGGGAGGTCGCCGCATGAACGGGGCTCGTGGCGTGGGGGGATGGATCCCGTGCCCCTGACCCTGGCCGGGGTGCAGCGCCTGGCGTGGGAGGGGCTGGTCCTGCCGGGCCGGCAGCCCGTGGCGGTCCCGGACACGGTGTTGGCTCCCGGGGTGGTGCTGGTCACGGGGCCGCCGGGGGCGGGCAAGTCGCTGTTGCTCCGGGTGCTGGCGACGCTGGCCGTTCCTCGCCGGGGGCAGGTGCACTACCCCTGGCCGGCTCCCGGCGGGGAGCCGGTCTCCTTCCCCGGGGCAGGGCCCGGCGCCCTGGCCGCGGTCCGGGGATGCACCGGCTACGTGCCCCAGGAAGGCCGCGTGGTCCGGGGGATGAAGGTGGCAGCCGCCCTGGCCTATCTGGCGGCCTTGCGGGCCGTGCCCGAGCCACGGAAGGCGGTGGCCGCGGCCCTCCGGCGATGGGGCCTGGACGGTGCGGCCGGCCAGCGCCTGGAGGAGCTCTCGGGCGGCCGGTGGCGCCGCTGGCTGCTGGCCCAGAGCCTGCTGGCGCGCCCGGCCCTCTGGATCCTGGACGAACCCGCCCGGGGCCTGGACCACGACGGCGTGATCCTGTTGCGGGCCGCCTTGGAGGAATACCGGGCGGCGGCCGCCGGCGGGCGGCCGGTGTGGGCGGTGGTGGTCGACAGCGAGGGGCGGCTGGTCGACCTGGCGGACCAGTGCCTGGTCCTGCCGGGGCGGTGAGCGGGGCTGCGCCATGGGGGCTGCACGCCGTCCGTTGCCTGGCCGGGACAGCCGGAGCCCCGGGTGCAAAACGGAAACAGCAGCGGTGGGGCAAAACCGGAACCGGAGCAGGGACAATACAAAACCTGGCCGGTAATGTGCTGCTCTTCGTGCCGTGGGGAGTCCTCTGGGCCTGGTGCTGGCCGCGGCGGGCACAGGCCCGGCACGTTGCCGTCAGCGCCTTGATCGCCAGCGGTGTCCTGGAGACGGCCGAGTTCCTCCTGGGGACCGGTTCCTGGGACGTCGACGACCTGCTGCTTAACGTTGTCGGTGCCTTGCTCGGCTACGGGGCCGCCCGGGCGGCCGGGTTCGGGTTCAAGCATGCCTGGGCAAGTCCGCAACAAGCAAGTTCGCGAGATTCTGTGCAAGAGGGCAAAGAGGGCAAGGCAAGAGGGCAAGTGCGCCCTCGGTAGGCGGCAGGGCAAGCACGCCGGCCGGATCCTCCCGGCCGGCGTGCTGCTTGTGGGGAACGCCCGGCCGTCTCGCCCGTCCCTCCGGGTGGAAGAGACGGTGCGGGGAGGGTGGAGGATGGACGCGAGCCGTCACGCTGCCTCACGGCGCCCGGGCGGTCCCGCGGCGGCCGCCACGGCTATCGCGGGAGAGGAAACGGGCATGCGGCTGCACCTGACCGGCGTCAGCAAGATCTACGGCCGCCGGAAGGTGGCCCTCGACGACGTGAACCTGGCCTGGGGACCCGGCGTGCTGGGTCTTCTGGGGCCCAACGGAGCCGGCAAGAGCACCCTGCTGGGGATCCTGGCGACCCTGGTGGAACCCAGCCGGGGGCAGGTCCGCATCGGGCCCTGGACCCTGCCCCGGGACCAGCACGCGGTCCGCCAGCACCTGGGCTATCTCCCGCAGGAAGGCGGCTGGTTCCCCCAGCTGACGGTCTACGAGACCCTGGACTTCGCCGCCATCTTCAAGGGGATCGCCGACTCGGCCGCCCGCCGGCGGGAGATCGAGCACCGGCTCGAGCAAGTGGGACTTCTGGACGTGCGCCATGTCCGGGCCGGCCGCCTCTCGGGCGGCATGCGCCGGCGCCTTGGCATCGCCATGGCCCTCCTGGGGGATCCCTCCCTGATCCTGCTGGACGAACCCACCGCGGGGCTCGACCCCGAGGAGCGCGTCCGCTTCCGCCAGCTGCTGGGCGGCCTGGGCCCCGAGCGGCTGGTTATCTTCTCCACCCATGTGGTGGAGGACATCGCCGCCACCTGCGAGGAGGTGGCCGTCATCGCTGGCGGGCGGCTGCGCTGGCTGGGACCGCCCCAGGACCTGGCCGCCTGTGCCGCAGGCCTGGTCTGGGAAGTGGAAGGGAGTGCGCCCCAAGGGGCCGTGGTGGTCTCGTCCCGCCGGGAGGGGGGCACCGCCCTGCTGCGGGTGCTGGCCTGGCACCGGCCGCCGGGAGCCCGTCCCGCGGAGCCCCGGGTGGAAGACGGCTACGTGGCCCTGCTGCGGGGCCTGGCGGCCGGGCGGCCGGGAACGGGAAGCTCCGGCAGGGAGTACCGGCCGTGGCCCGTGGGTGAGGCGGAGCCGGCGCATCGGAAGGACCCGGCTGGGGCGCCACCGCCGCAGCGGGTGACCGGTCCGGAGGCGCCGGATAGGGAGGAATCGGCGGGGGCGGCGGGGGGCGACGCCGCCGGCGGGGCCCCCGGAGGGCGCGGGACTGGTTCGTCCTCCCATGGGAAGGGGGGCAGGCCGTGAGCTGGCTCGCTTCCTTCCGGACGGCGGCCCGCTTCACCTGGACCCAGGTGCGGCGCAGCTGGTGGTTGCCGGCCGCCGCGGCCGGCGGCCTGGCCACGGGCCTGGTGACCGTGACCCAGACCGTGGCGGAGACCGGAGCCGGCGTCCTCCAGCAGGCGGCCCAGTTCCTCGCCTTCCTCCAGGTGGGGGTCATGGTGCTGGCGGGGCTGGCGGCCGATCCCGAGCGGGATGAGGACAGCGCCGCGGTGCTGTGGTCCTGGCCGGTGGACAAGGCGGCCCTGGTCCTGGGCAAGTTCGCCGGGACGGCACCCCTGGCTCTGCTGGCGGCCCTGGGGGCGGTGGTGCCGCCGGCGGTGCGGATGGCCATACTGGCCCGGTCGGCCGGACTACCATGGGGTTACGTGCTCGCCGAGTGGGGCCTGCTGACGCTGTGGATCGTTTCGGGAGCGCTGTGGGCCGGTGTCCTCGGCGGCGCGTTGGGGCTGGGCTTGCGGGGTCTGCCGCTGTTCGCGGCGATCCTGGCCACGTGGCTGGCGGGCCTTGTGGGACCATATGTCTTCCAATCTCTCGTCAGACCCTTCATCCCCGTGGCGTGGCTTCTACAGTGGACCGGCTCGGGGATGCTCCCTGGGGATTGGCAGGACGTCGCGTTGGCGGCCCTCGCCGAAGACGTGCCCCTGTTTGTCGCCCATCGGGTGCTGTACCTGGCGGCGGCCGGGGTCGTGGTGGTGACCCTGGCCCTGGCCTACCGCCGGGGCCGTTGGGTCAAGACACGGGTGCGATGGGGCTTGCGAATGACCGCAGCCGCCCTTGTGCTGCTCACCCTGGCATCGTCGGCAGGCTTCGTCGCCACCTTGTATGCCCAGGCGGACGCCGCCCGTGCTGAGCTGCTGCACTACGCCCGGAACGGGGTTGCTTCCCTTTATGCTGGTCCTGAGCCGGATCCGGCGCCCCCGTTCGCCATCAGCCGCTACGAACTCGACGTCGACGCCCGCCGGGCGCCGGAGGTCGTCGTCCATGCCCGGCTCCGCCTGGAGAACCGCGGCCGCGAGGCCGTGGAAGATCCCGTCCTCACCCTTCGCCACGTCTTCACCGTGACCCGGCTCCAGGTGATGGCGCCGGGCGGCGATGCCGTCCGCTGGTCCCAGGAAGGCGATGTCATCCGCATCCAAGACCTGGTCTTGCCACCCCGCGGGGCGGCGACGGTCGCCCTGTCCTACCGGGGACGGGTCGACCAGTGGTTGTTGCCCTTCGAATACCCGCCGGTGCGGACGGCGGGCATGACCATCGCGCCGCCACCCATGCGAGGTGCCCAGGTGGGGCCCGCCAGCCTCAGCCTGCCGCCGTCCTATGGCTGGTACCCGTTGCCGGGAGCGGTGACCTTGGCCCGGGTCCTTGCCACCCGTGCTGATCCGGACGGCGGCGGTCAAGAGGTCTGGTGGTTTGGCGAAGGTCCGGACAGGACCTCCGCCGGCGCCATCCGGTGGGCGGGCGTCGCGGCGCCCCGGCCGCCGTACGTCCCGGAGAGCTTGCGGGCATCGTTCCAGGTGACGGTTCGCCATGCGGGTCGGTATCCCGTGCTGTCGAATCTGCAGACCGTGGAGAGGCCCTGGGGACCGGTGACCGTGATGCGAGGCACCACGGCCTTCCTGGAACTGGTAGGTGGGCACCTGGTGCAAGCGAACGACTCTAGCGCGGAAATCTGGTACTCCCCTGAGGACTTGGGGAGCCGCGACGATGCCCTGCGGTGGGCCCGCGACCTGGTCGAGGCCTACCGCTGGGTCGGCCGGACCGTCCGACCCCGGGTGGTCACGCTGCCCCCTGGTCGCGGCGACGCCCATTGGGTCCACCTCGATCCGGACACCGGCACGGTCATCGAGCGTGGCTCCAACATCTTGGTTCCGCAACAGGTGGCGCAAGCCGTGCTCTACGGACGCCGGGAGGTGGCAGGCGACGCCGAGGGGTGCTTGCTCGCCGTTCTCGCCGATGTGGTGGGTGCGTCCTCAGGTCGGACGCCGGCAGGCCCGCCGTTTCCGACCCCCGGCGGCGACGCGCCGACCGCCCCGGGGGCCGGGGGGGCGCCGCCGCAGGGACCCTGTGAGAATCTGCCCGACGGACCGCGGTACGAAGAGGTGCAGCGCTGGCTCCTCGGCACCCCCCGTTCTCAGGTGACGGCCCGGTTGAGCCGACTGCGTGAGATGGCCGCCCAGCGGCCCCTGACGGCCGCGGACCTGAGGGAGGTCATGACGCGATGAGCGCCGGTCTGGTGCGATTGCACCTCCGTTTGGCGCGACCAGGCCTGGCGGTCACCGCGGTGTTGGGCTTGGCGTTCGTCCCGGTGTTGGTGTGGCCCGAGCGGCTGATGGGCCACCCCCTGGCGCTGCACACCCTGTTGCGGCTCGTCGAGGAGTTCCTGGTCCTGGCCGTCCTGCCCGTGACCGTGTCCCTGTGGGCGGACGTGGAGGGGCGGCGGCCGGGACTCTGGCGGGCGCTGCCGTTTCGCCGGACGGTGGTCGTGCTAGAGCGGGTCGGCTTGGCGCTGGCGACCTACCTCCTGGTCGCCCTCGGGATGACCACCGTGGCCGTTCTCCGGCTGGCCCCAGCCGGGGGAGCCCCCTGGGGGACCGGCCTACGGGCGGTGGGCCTCGCGCTGCCCGCCGCGGCCTGGCTCGGCGCTCTGGCAGCCTTGGTGGCCGTGCTCGTCCGGACCCCGGTGGCCGGCGCCGGGGCGGCCGTGGCCTGGTGGGCGCTGGAGGCCGTCACCCGCGGCGACCTCACCGGGTCGCTCTACCTCTTCGCGGCCAGTGGCGGCTTGCGCGCGGCCGGGGTCGATCCCGCTGCCATCGTGGAAGCCCTGGCCCTGGGACAGCCGCTGCCGCCCGCCTTGGTCGCGAACCGCTGGGCGCTGGTGGGCCTGGCTGGCCTGGCGGCGCTGGCGACGGCCGAACGCTACCGGAGGAACGAGCGGTTCCTCCGTCAAGGATGACGCGATGACGCGGGGCCTCGCGAGCTACGGAGGCACGTCCGCGAATGCCGCGCTGTCGAAAGATCGATTCCTGACGCCGACGAACATTCGCAAAATCCCCGCGACGCCGCCTTGCCTGGCCGGGGCGCCTATGCTAGAATCCCGCCCAAACCTGAACGATGGTCGAGGCGCCGTTGAAGGGGCTAGTACCCTGCTGACGCTGCCGCCAGAGAGCCGGCGGATGGTGCGAGCCGGTGGGGCGGGCAGGGGAATCCACCCCGGAGGTGGCCCCGAGGGTCCGGCAGGGATCGGAAGGGGTCCGGCAGGCCGCCGTTAACGGCCGAGAGGGGGCCTCGCCACCGGGCGGGCGCCGGCCGGCAGCGAAGGGCATCCATCGGGCGGATGCCGGTCGCGAGCCGCCCGGTCCGATGCGCGCGAGGTCAAGCGGGGTGGCACCGCGGGTGAGAACCCGTCCCGGAAGGGACGGGTTCTCGTGTTTTCCTGCCCCGTTGCCGGCCCGTCGCCGCGGGCCGCGCGGGCCGGAACGTCCCTTCCGGGCCCCCTGGCCTGGCGTGCAGGAGGCTCGGCTGCAAGGGGCTGTGCGGGCCAAGACGTCCCCTCCCGGGCCCCCCTTCGCGTGCGGTGGTCGGGGCGGGTCCGGGAGCGGCGCTCGGGATCGCGTCTCGAGGCGCGACCCGGCGTTCTGGGGCCTGCTGCGGGGGCGTAGTCCCCCGGTCTCCCGCGCCCCGGGGTCCGACCCGGTACGCGGCGCGCGGCGTTGCCGGGGGATCGCGAGGGTGCTTCGACCGTCCGGGCACCGCTGCCCGGCTCGCCCAAAGGAGGGTGTCGCCATGCACCAGCCGCTGGAGAGGGTGGCCGGAGCCTTCTCCGCCCAGCCGGCCGCGGGACCGGCCGGCGAGACCGATGCCGAGCGGGTCGACAGGCGTCGTCGCGAGCCGGTTCGTCCGGCGAAGGTGTTCCTGTCGCCGGGACCCACCGCCGTCCCCGATGAGGTGCGGGCCGCCTGTGGCCGGCAGGTGGTCCTGCACCGCAGCCGCGAGTTCGACCGGGTCAGCGCCGCCGTGCGGGAAGGACTGCGGCGGCTGTTCCGCACCAGCGGCCGCGTGGTGGTGTTCCCCTGCTCGGGGACGGGGGCGTTGGAGGCGGCGGTGGTCAACACCCTGTCGCCGGGCGACCGGGTGCTGGCGGTGGTGATGGGCCTCTTCGGCGATCGCTTTGCCGCCGTCGCCGAAGCCTACGGCCTGGAGGTCGACCGCCTGGAGGTGCCCTGGGGCCAGATCCCCCGGACCGAACAGGTGCTGGAGCGGCTGGAGGCCGCGGGTCGCGGGGCGGGCCGGCCGTACCGGGCCGTGTTCCTCACCCACTCGGAGACCTCCACCGGGGCGCTCCTGCCGCTGGAGCAGCTGGTGCCCGCCATCCGCCGGGCGGCGCCCGAGGCGCTGGTGCTGGTCGACATGGTGAGCTCCTTTGCCGCGGTCCCCGTGGCCATGGACGCGTTGGGCATCGACGTGGCGGTGACGGGGTCCCAGAAGGCGCTGATGACGCCGCCCGGCCTGGGCATCGTGGCCCTGGGGCCCCGGGCCCTGGAGGCGGTGGAACAGGCCCGGCTGCCCCGGTTCACCTGGGACGTGCGGCCCTACCTGGCGGGCGAGGGCGACTTCCCCTACACCCCGGCGGTGACCCTCTGGTTCGGCCTCCAGGCGGCCCTGGAGCGGATCGCCGCCGAAGGGGAGGGAAACGTCTACCGCCGCCACCGGCTGCTCTCCGCCATGGTGCGGGCGGGAGTGCGGGCCCTGGGGCTGGAGCCCCTGGCGCGGGACGAGGAGGCCTCCCCCACGGTGACGGCGGTGCCGCTGCCTGACGGGGTGCGGCCCGGCGAGGTGATCCGCCGCCTGGCGGACGGCCACGGCGTGGTGGTGGTCAGCGCCCAGGGGCCCCTCAAGGACCGGGCCTTCCGCATCGGCCACATGGGTGCCCTGGAGCCGGCCGACATCCTGACCGCCATGGCGGCCCTGGACGCCGTGCTGGCCCCCATGCTGACAGAAACCGGCCGGCCGGTGCCGCCCGGTGCCGCGGCGGCCGCCGCCCGGGCGGTCTGGGCCCAAGCCGCGGGGGAGGAGGTGGGCGCATGAGTCAGAGGCCCAGGGTGGTGGTGGCCGATCCCTTGCCCCGGGACGGCCTGGCCCTGCTGGAAGAGCACTGCCATCTCATCGACGCCGCGGGGGCGAACCTCGAGACCCTGAAGCGGGATCTCCTGCCCGCCGCCGACGCCCTGATCGTGCGCAGCCGGGTCAAGGTGACCGCGGACCTCATCGCCGCGGCGCCTCGGCTGCGGGTGATCGGCCGGGCGGGGGTGGGGGTCGACAACATCGACCTGGAGGCGGCCACCGAGCGGGGCATCGTGGTGGTCAACGTGGCCGACGGCAACACCGTGGCCGTCGCCGAGCACGTCTTCGCCCTGCTGCTGGCCCTGGTCCGGCGGCTCGTGCCGGCCGCCGCCTCCCTGCGCCAGGGGCGCTGGGAGAGGAACCGGTTCGTCGGGGAGGAACTGCGCGGCAAGGTGATGGGACTGGTGGGCTTCGGGCGCATCGGCCAGGAGGTGGCCCAGCGGGCCCGGGCCTTCGGCATGGTCGTGCTGGCCTATGATCCCTACGTGCCCGAGGCCCGCATCCGCCAGCTGGGGGCCGAGCCCGCAGCCCTGGACGACCTGCTGGCCCGCGCCGACGTGGTCAGCGTCCACACGCCCCTGACGCCGGCGACCCGCAACCTGATCGACGCCGGAGCCCTGGCCCGCATGCGCCCGGGCGCCTACCTCATCCACACCGCCCGCGGCGGCATCGTGGACGAACAGGCCCTCTACCAGGCCCTGACCGAGGGCCGCCTGGCAGGGGCGGGGCTGGATGTGTTCGCCACCGAGCCGCCGGGGGAAAGCCCCCTGCTGGAGCTGCCCAACGTGGTGGCCACGCCCCACCTGGGTGGTTCGACCCGGGAAGCCCAGGCCTACAATGCCCGGGCCATCGCCGAGCAGGTGCTGCGCGCCCTGCAGGGCCAGCCGGTGCGGGGCGCCGTCAACCTGCCGCCCCTGTCGGATCAGGACTGGCACGCGGCCGGGCCCCTGGCGCCGGTGGCGGAGCTGGTGGGCCTGGTCTACCGCGAGGGGCTGGGCGGCCCGCTGGAGGATTTGGAGCTGCGGGTGGCGGCCCGGGACCTGCCCTCGGAGCGGGGCTTCGAGCTGCTGGCGGGGGCCGTTCTCAAGGGCCTGCTGGCCGGGGTGGTGGACGGCCCGGTGAACGCCGTCAACGCCGCGGTGCTGGCGGCCCGGCGGGGCATCACCCTGCGCTGGCGCAGCGAGCGCCACCCCGACCTGCCGGTCCCGGTGGTGGAACTGGCCGGCGGCCGGGGGCCGCGGCGGGCGGTGGCCGGGAGCCTGAGCCCCGAAGGGCTGCCGCGGCTGGTCCACCTGGACGGGCTGCCCCTGGACATGGTGCCGGCGCCCCGGCTGCTGCTCACACGGCATCACGACCGGCCGGGCATGATCGGCAAGGTGGGCGGCCTGCTGGGCATGGGGGAGATCAACATCGCGGCCATGCAGGTGGCCCGGCGGCGGGTGCGGGGCGAGGCCATCATGGTCCTGGCCCTGGACGATCCCGTGCCCCCGCCCCTGCTGGCGGAGATCCGCCGGCTGCCCGGCATGGAGGAAGCGCGGCTGGTGCACGTGCCGGCGGCCCTGCTCCAGCCGGTGCCCCGGCCCGCACCGGGCGCGACTGCGGAGCCCGCCGGCGGGGACGGGCCGGCCCGGCGCCAGGGAGGGACCGGGCCGGCCCCGGGAGCCGCCGGGCCGCCCGCTGGCATGGCGGCGACCCCGGCCGTGCAGGAGCGGGCGGGCTGATCTGGCCGCTAGCGGAACAGCGGAATCACGTAATTGGCCAGGAAGTACAGCACGGCCAGCAGCATGATGATCCAGGCACCGTACTTGATGGCCGTGGCGCCGGCCCCGTTGCCGGCGCCCTGCTTTTCTTCGCCCATCATCCGACACCTCACAATATCTGGAACCCGGGGCCGTTTCCGTTCAAAGGGCAGGATTTCCCCCGCCCCTTCGCAAAACAGGATGACATTCTACTCCACCTTTCATCACTGGGGGGTACGGCGGTGGAACGCAGTACGGGCAGGCTGCCGGCGGGCGCCGGCGGCGAGGCGGAAGTCGCGGTGGCAGGGCAACGCCCGGCTCGCCGGCGGCGGCGCCGGTCCGGCCGCTGGGCGGTGGCGGCAGGTCTGGCCCTGGCGCTGGCGGCGCTGACGGCGTGCGGCGGCGGTGGCGGCGGGGCCGGCGGCGGGGCTGGCGCAGGTGAGGGCGGCAGCTCCGGCGGGGCCGGGGGCGCGGAATCCATCAAGGTCGGCATCGTCCTGCCCCAGACGGGGCGGGAGGCCAAGCCCGGCACCTACCAGCTGGAAGGCATCCAGCTGGCCATCGAGCAGATCAATGCGGCCGGCGGGATCGAGGTCGCCGGAAAGCAGCTCAAGGTGGAGCCGGTCGTCTACGACGACGAGTCCGACCAGGCCAAGTCGGCTTCACTGGTCCAGCGCGCCATGGAGCAGGACAAGGTGGTGGCGGTGATCGGCGGCTATTCCACCGCCCTGGGTCAGGCCGAATCGCCCATGGCGGACCGCTACCAGGTGCCCTGGATCACGCCGGGCGCGGCGGCCAGCTCCATCTTCAGCCAGGGCTACCAGTACACCTTCGGTACGCTGGCTCCGGTGAGCCTGCTCGGCTACACCACCGGGGAGTTCCTGGGCTGGCTGGTCGACCAGGGCAAGCTGGAGAAGGGCCTGTCCATCGCGCTGGTGGTCGAGAACACCGACCACGGCGTGGACTACGCCGACGGCATCAAGAAGTGGATCGAAGAACATCCGGGCTACTTCGAGATCGTGGTGGAGGACACCTTCGAGCTGGGCGGCACCGACTTCTCCGGCGTCCTGCAGAAGGTGAAGAACGCCAACGCGGACATCTTCCTCTCCGACGCGCACCTGGAAGACTACATCACCATGCACCGGCAGTACGTCCAGATGGGCCTGCATCACCAGATGATCAGCTACGGCGCCCGCGGTCCGGAGGCAGCGGCGCGGGAGGCGCTGGGCGACGCCGTCGACTACATCTTCGCGGGCATCTGGTGGTCCAAGGAACTGCCCTACCCGCAGGTGAAGAAGTTCGTCGAGGACTACAAGGCCAAGTACCGCCGCGAGCCCGATTCCTGGTACGCGGCCACGGCCTACGACGCCATGCGCATCCTGGCCAAGGCCATCGACCAGGCGGACAGCCTGGATCCCACGGCGATCCGCGATGCGCTGCGCCAGGTAGAGCTCACCGACTCGCTGCTGCCCGGCCAGCGGCTGAACTTCCCTGAGAACGGTCAGGTGGAGTTGCCCTTCGTCATCGTGCAGAACAAGCCCGGCGGTGAGGTTGACATCGTGTACCCCGAGGATGCCGCCACGGGCGAGGCCGTGGCCCCCGTGCCGGCCCGCTGACCGCCGGAGCCCGGTCCCTGCCGCAACGGCATTCGACCAGTTGGGGAAGGGAACGCGGCCCACGGCCCTCGGGCCGGGGCCGCGTTCCCCTGTCCCCGGAGGGGGTGCAGCACCGTTGGGTTGGCTGGACGTCCTGAACCTGCTGGTGGCCTCGCTGCTGCTGGCGGGGATCTACACCACCATGTCCTTCGGCATGACGATCATCTACGGCGTGATGAAGATCATCAACCTGGCCCACGCCGGCTTCATGATGCTGGGGGCGTACTTCGTCTTCGAGCTGTTCAACCGGGCGGGGCTCAACCCCATCCTGGGCGCGCTGCTGGCCTTTCCGGTGTTCTTCGTGCTCGGCATGGCCGTGCACTGGCTGCTGGTCCGCTGGCTGCCGGTCTCGGACCAGCCCACCCTGCCGTCGCTCCTGCTCCTGTTCGGCCTGTGGCTGGTCCTGCAGAACATCGGCTACGCCATCTGGGGCAACCACGACCGGTCCATCTACACGGACATGACGCTGGCCACGGTGAAGGTGGGGCCCCTGACCCTGTCGGTGGTCCAGCTGGTGGTCTTCGCGGTGGCCGTGGTCTCCCTGGTCCTGCTGCAGCTGCTGCTGACCCGCACCTGGTTCGGGCGGGCGGTGCGCGCCCTGACCCAGAACCCGTTCGCCGGCCGGCTGGTGGGCATCGACACGGCCCGGACCGCCCGGCTCAGCTTCGGGCTGGGCATCGCCTTTGCAGGACTTGCCGGCGCGCTGCTGGCCTCCCTGTACTCCTTCGACCCCGACTTCGGCCGGCCGTTCCTCTTGCGATCCTTCGTCATCATCGTGCTGGGCGGGCTGGAATCCTTTGCCGGCGTGGCGCTGGGGGCGCTGATCCTGGCCCTGGTGGAGACCTTCAGCGTGCAGTTCGTGCCGGCCGGGTACCAGATGGCCATCTCCTTCTCGCTGCTGGTGGTGGCCCTGCTGGTCCTGCCGGGCGGCGTGGCCAGCCTGCTGGAGCGAAGGGGGCGGGCCACATGACGGCGGCATCCCCTCCGGCCGGACAGGCCCTGGCCCGGGTCACGGCCACCCGCGATCTGGCGGTGGCTTTCGCCCTGACGGCCTTCCTCATCGCCCTGCCCCTGGCAGGGTGGCAGGGCAACCTGCGGCTGATCTTCACGACCCTGCTCTGGACCACCTGCAGCATCGCCTGGAATCTGGTGGGAGGCTTTGCCGGGCAGGTCTCCTTCGGTTTTGCCGTGTTCTACGGCCTGGGGGCCTACGCCGCGGCGGTGCTGATCACCGCGGGGCACGTCAACCCGTACCTGTCCCTGGCGGGAGCCGCGCTGGTGGCGGCGGCGGCCTCCTTGCTGATCGGCCTGCCCACCTTTCGCCTGCGGGGGCCCTACTTCGCCATTGCCACCATCGGCGTCAACGAGGCGGTGCGGGTGGTGATGAACAACCTGGAGGCCCTGGGTGCCGCCAGCGGCTACCGGGTCGACGAGGTGATCGGCGGCCGGCGGGTGCCCTTCGTCATGGAGCACCACTACCTGACGGCGGTGGCGATCTTCGGCCTGGCGCTGGCGGTCTCCATCCTGGTGGCCCGCTCCCGCTTCGGCCTGGCCCTGAATGCCATCCGGGACGACGAGGACGCGGCGGCCGACATCGGCATCAACCCCTTCCTGCACAAGCTGGCGGTCCATGCCCTGGCCGCCGCCCTGGTGGGCGCGGCGGGCGGGGCGTATGCCCGGTATGCGGCCTTCATCGACCCCAGCGGGGTCTTCAACTTCAACAACAGCGTCTCCATCCTGCTGATGCCGGTGATCGGCGGGCTCGCCACCATCTGGGGACCGGTGATCGGCGGTGCCGTCTACGGCATCGTGCAGGAAGAGCTGGTCGCCCGCTTCGCCCAGATCCACCTGGGCCTGTACGGCGCCCTGCTGATCCTGGTGATCCTCTTCGAACCCGGGGGCGTGGTGGGCCTGGCCCGGCGCATCTGGAAGACCCTGTTCCAACGGCGGGCGACCGGCGCGCCGGTGCAGGCTGGGGGGGTGAAGGCATGACGAGCCCGGTCAGGCTGGCCCGGGAGCCCGGGGCCGCCCGGGGACCGGTCCCGGATTCCGCCGGTCCCGCGTCCCGGGGCGATGCCGGGCCCGGAGGCGGGAGCAGCGACCAGGCCGGAGGGGCGGCCCGCGGGGTTCCGGTCCTGGAGGTCAAGGGGCTGAGCCGCTATTTCGGCGGCCTGGCTGCCGTGAAGGACGTCGACCTGGTGGTGCCCCAAGGGAGCATCTTCGGGCTCATCGGGCCCAACGGGGCGGGGAAGACCACCACCTTCAGCATGATCGCCGGGTCGCTGGTGCCCAGCTCCGGCCGGGTCATCTACCGGGGGCGCGATGTCACGCGGCTCAAGGCCTTTCAGCGGGTGCGGCTGGGGATCGCCCGCACCCACCAGATCGTCCGCCCCTTCCGGTCGCTGACGGTGGTCGAGAACGTGGAGCTGGCCACCCGCTACGGGCGGCGGCCGCCCCGCACGGCCGCCGAGGCCCGCCGGCGCGCCCTGGAGGTGCTGGAGTTCGTCGGCCTGGGTGCCCAGGCCGGCCTGCCGGCCGCGGTCCTCCCCGTAGGCCAGCAGAAGCTGCTGGAGCTGGCCCGGGCCCTGGCCACGGCACCGGACCTGCTCTTGTGCGACGAGATCTGCGGCGGCCTGACCGACGCGGAAACCCGCAACGTCATGGACCTGCTGCGCAGGATCCGGGATGCCGGCACCACGATCCTGTACATCGAGCACGACATGCGAGCCGTCATGTCGGTGTGCGACCGGATTGCCGTGCTCAACTTCGGAGAGAAGCTGGCCGAGGGAAGTCCCGAGGAGATCCAGCGCAACCCGGCGGTGATCGAGGCGTACCTGGGCCGGGCGGCGGTGGAGGTGGAGACCGGTGCCTGACGCCCGTGGAGCCCGCCCCGGCGGGGAGCCCCTGCTGGAGGCGGAGGGGCTGGAGATCGCCTACGGGGCGGTCCAGGTGGTGTGGGGCCTGAGCTTTCAGGTGGCCCGGGGCCAGGTGGTCGCCCTGATCGGGTCCAACGGTGCCGGCAAGACCACCACCCTGCGGGCCGTCGCGGGGGTCTTGCCGCTCAAGGCCGGGCGGCTGCGGCTGGCGGGGGAAGACATCAGCAGCCTTCCGGCCCACGCCCGGGTCGCCCGGGGCCTGGTCCTGGTTCCTGAAGGCCGCCAGCTGTGGCCCCGCATGACCGTGGAAGAGAACCTCATCCTGGGCGCCTATTCGCCGGCCCTGCGCCGCCGGGTGGGGGAGAACCTGGAACGGGTCTATGCCATGTTCCCTCGCCTCAAGGAACGCCGGGCCCAGCTGGCCGGCACCCTCTCCGGCGGCGAGCAGCAGATGCTGGCCATCGGCCGGGGACTGATGGCCGAACCCCGGGTCCTGATGCTGGACGAGCCGTCCCTGGGCCTGGCCCCCCGGCTGGTGGAGGACATCTTCCGGTTCGTGCGGGCGATCGCCGCCCAGGGGGTGACGATCCTGCTGGTGGAGCAGAACGTGCACTACACCCTGGAGATGGCCGATTACGTCTACGTGCTGGAGACCGGGCGCCTTGCCCTGGAGGGGCCCGCGGCGGAACTGCGCCAGAACGACTACGTCCGCCGGGCCTACCTGGGCGCTTAGCCCCCGGACCGGCGGGAGGGTCCTGGGCCCGGCCCTGGCCCGGGCGACCCCGGCGGCCAGGGCGGCGCCGGCGGCCAGGGCCGGGGTACAGGGCCGGCGGTCAGGGCAAGGGATGGGTCGTTCGAGACGGATTCTTGCGGGGGCACCTCGGACGGGTGCCCCCGCGGCCTTGGGCGGGGACGGCGGCACCGGCCGGGGACGGAAGGGACCGGCCCCCTAGCGGCCCCGGAAGACCGGGGGCCGCCGCTCGACGAAGGAGCGCATGCCCTCCCGGCGGTCGTCGGTGGGGACGCAGGCGGCGTAGAGTTCCAGCTCCCGCCGCCGGCCCTCTTCCCACCCCAGGGACCGGGTGGCGCGGATGGCCTGCTTGACCTGGCGGACGCTGATGGGGGCGTTGGCCGCAATCACCCCGGCCAGCTCCAGGGCCCGCGGCACCACCCGCTCGGGTTCGGTCACCTCGGTGACCAGGCCGATCTGCCGGGCCGTCTCCACGTCGATGATCTCCCCGGTCATGATCAGCCGGCTGGCCCAGGCTTCGCCCACGACCCGGGGCAGGATCTGGGTGGCGCCGCCACCCGGCATGATGCCCCGGGTGACCTCGGGCAGGCCGAAGCGGGCGTCGGCCGCCGCGACGATGAAGTCGCAGTTCAGGGCGATCTCGAACCCGCCGGCCAGGCAGTACCCCCTCACCGCCGCGATGACCGGCACGGGCGTCTCCGACACCGCCCGGAACATCCGCTGGAAGACGTGGTGCTGGGCGAACCAGGCCTGTTCGTCCAGGGTGGCGCGCTCCTTGAGGTCGGCACCGGTGCAGAAGGCCCGGTCGCCGGCGCCGCAGAGCACCACCGCCCGCAAGCCTTCCTCCCGGCGCAGGTCTTCGAAGTAGGCCGCCACGGCTTCCGCCATGGCGGTGTTGAAGGCGTTGAGCCGGTCCGGGCGGTTCAGCCGCACCAGGGCGACCTCGGGCTGGGGCCACTCCAGCTGGACCAGGGTGTGATCCACGGCGGTCCACCTCCGTAGGCCGAAAGTTCCATGGACCCGGGCGGCGCCCCTGCCGGCGTCCCCCGGCGGATCCCGTCCCGTCCCTCCCTTGGAGCCCGAGGAGAGGTGGAACCGGTGCCCCGGCGGCCTCATTCCGTTGCACCCGGGGCCGCGGCCCCGCCCCGGCTCCGGCGCAGGGCCCGCAGCAGCCGGCGGCGGGCAGCGAAGGCGGCGCGGAAGGCCCAGTAGCGGGCGGGGGCGTAGACCCGCTCGAACTCGCCGACGTACTCCACCAGCTCGGCGCCAAAACCCTTCTTGAACCGGTAGAGGCCGTAGTGGGGGTCGGAGGGGTCCAGGTTGCCGGACACGCCGCGGAAGTCGTAGATCCGGCACCCCTCGGCGATGGCCCACTGGATGGCCGCCCACTGGGCGGCGTGGCTGGGCATCACCTTGCGGGCCTCGTAATCGGTCCCGCCGTAGAGGTACCAGACCGTATCGCCGCAGCGGAAGACCATGATTCCCGCCACGGGCCGGCCCTGGTGTTCGGCCAGGAAGATGCGGCCATGGCCCGGAACCAGCAGGTGGCGCCAGAGCGCCTCGTAGTAGGAGAAGGCGCGGATGGCAAAGCGCTGCCGGGCCGCCGTCAGCTGCAGCAGCCGGTAGAAGGCGGCCAGGTCCTGCTCGTCCCGGGCGGCCCGGGCCGTCACCCCCTGGCGGGCGGCGTAGCGGATGTTGTACCGCGTCTTGGACTCGAAGCGGGCCAGGGTCTCTTCCGGGGTCGGCGCCAGTTCCAGGCGCATGACGAAGCGCGGCTGCAGGGCCTCGAAGGCCGTGGCCTCCGTCCCGCGGCGAAAGCCCAGGCGGGTCAGGAGCTCGACCGCATCGCGCCGTCCGGCGGGGATGTCGGGGTCGACCCGCAGGACGAAGGCCCGGTGCCGGCGGGCCTCCTCGGCGGCCGCGGCCAGCAGCGACCGGACCGTCTCCTGGTCGGCATAGTCCACGGCGGGTCCCGTGGGGGCGTAGAACACCGTCCCCAGCCCGGGCAGGCGCCGGGCCAGCACCGTCATGGCACCGGTGACCCGGCCGCCCCGGGTGGCCAGGAAGCGCAAAGGTTCCCAACCGGTGGCCCGCTTGACCTCGCCCCAGCCCCAGAGCTGCATGAAGTGGGGCTTCCCGGACCCGGCCACCGCCCGGTCGTAGGCCTCCCGGTCCTGGGGGCCGGCGCGGACCACCTTCAGGCTGGCTGTCTGGTTCATCCCATCGTCTCCTCGTCCGGATGCGCCGGGCCGCCGGCCACAGGAGGGGCCACCGCAGCTTCCGGGCTTGCCGCTCCTGCCCCTGGGCTCGCCGCCCCCGTCACCGGCCGGAGTTCCTGCCCGTCCCCGGCACCGGCGGGAGCCTCGGCCGCCGCCGGTGCGTCCCCGCCGGCCATTCCACCCGGCCCGGCCGTTGCGGTCCCGGCCGCGACGCATTCCAGCACCTGGCGCTGGGGCCAGGCCACGGCCACGGGACGCCCGCCGCGCAGGTACACCACCGGCAGGTGGGCGGGCGCCGTCAGCCGGCTGACCAATAGCTCCACCTCCTGGCCGGGGGCGAGGGGGAGACCCGTGGCGTCGAACAGGCAGTGGTTCATCATGAACTCGCCGCGCAAGGGCACCTCCCGGTGCCCGGCGCGAACCCGCGGGCCCGGGGGTGCGGTGCTGGCGCCCAGCACCTGGCGGGCCCCCAGGGCGCCCAGCAGCCGGCGGCCCAGGATCACCATGCGGTCGCCCCAGTGGCGGGCTTCCCGGGCGGGGCGCAGGCCGTCGGCCAGCCCCACCGGCAACACCGCGACGGGGGTCCCCGGCCGGGCCCACCCGCCGCGGTAGCCGGGGGTCATGTCGCCGGCCCGGTGGACCGCCCATACGCGCACCACCAGCCGCGACGGGGGCCGCACGGCCAGGCCCGCCCGCCGGGCCGCCCGCGGCGCGTAACCGTAGAGCAGGTTGCCCACCCGAACCATGTCCAGCTGGGCGTAAGGGGCCAGGACCAGCAGGTGGCTCTCGGCGCAGTGCACCAGGGGCGGCCGGAGGCCGCGTTCTTCCAGGTCCCGGACCAGCCGCAGGAACCGGTCCAGCAGGCGCAGGGCCAGGCGGGGCCGGGCGGCCGTGGGCAGGTGGGTGTAAAGCCCCTCGATCCGTACGCCCGGAAGGGAGGCGGCGCCCGCCACGAGCGGCGCCACCTGGCCGGGCGCCAGCCCGCCGCGGCCCAGGCCCATGTCCACCTCCAGGTGGACCGCCAGGGGGCGGCCCACTCCCAGCGCAACAGCCCGCTGGGACAGGGCGTGCAGGGTCGCGGCGTCATGGACCGTGGCCTGCAGGCCTTCCCGCAGCCAGAAGTCCAGCAGCGGCGGCTCCGGCGGCTGAAAGACCAGGATGGGCGCCGTGATGCCGGACCGCCGCAGGCGCAGGGCGCTTTCCAGGGTAGCGGTGCCCAGGGCGTCGGCGCCGGCGGCCGCGAAGGTGCGGGCGGCCATCTCCGCGCCCACGCCGTACCCGTCGCCCTTCACCACGGCCAGGAGGCGCGTCCCGGGCCGGAGGAACCGCCGCACGGCGGCCAGATTGGCGGCCAGCACGTCCAGGTCGACTTCGATGCGCGCCCGGGCCAGGGTCGCCGCCAGTTCGTCCGGCCAGGTGGCCAGCGTGTCCGTCGCAGACAGGCTGGCGATACCCTTACCGTCGGAACCGGCGGGCCCGGCGGCAGGCCCCTGGCCGTCGCCGCTGGCCTGGAGATGGTGCTCCACCGTCAACGCCCTTTCCTGCTGCCGCCCGGCCGGCGCCTGCCGGCCGGGCGGGATCCCGCCGCCTCCCGCCGGGCCGCGGCTGGCCCAGGAGCGCCAGGGGACCTTGCCCGGGGCCGCAGGGTTGCCTTGTGGTTCGCGTCCGGCGGGGCGGGATCCTGTCACCGGCGGTTGTGGCTTTCGTCGGCGGCGGCTTTTCATCAAAAGGCTTCCTGGGGGGCCGGCCTTCCATTCCCGCTTTCCCGTTGCCCTGCGGAATCCGGCGACCTGCATGGACCGCCCCCGTCGCCTTCGCCGGGATCTGGCAGGCTTTGACCGGCCCGCCGCCGAACCGCAACATATCCAAAAAAAGCACCATGGCCCCGGACAGGCAAGCCCCCGCCCCCGGCCACCCCTCCGCACCGATCCGGCCGGGTCCGGGCCCATGGTGTCGCCGGGGCCGGCGGGGCTCGGGGCCGGCCCCGGCTGCGGGCAGGAAAGGAGAAGGGATATGCCAGAGACGCCGGTGCAGGACGCCACGAGAGGAGTGACCGCAACGGGCCGGGCGACCGGCCTGGTGCCGCCGGACGCGCCGCCGGCCTACCATCGCCTGCTGGAGCGGCTGGGGCAGGTGAGCGATCTTCACGCGGCGACCACCCTGCTGAACTGGGACGAGGAGGTCAACATGCCGCCCGGCGGAGCGGCGGCCCGGGCCGAACAGAAGGCGACCCTAAACCGGCTGGCCCACGAGGCCTTTACGGCTCCCGAGGTGGGGCAGTGGCTGGACGAGCTGGCCGGGTGGGAAGCCCAGCTGGACCCGGAGAGCGACGCCGCCGCCCTCCTGCGGGTCACCCGCCGGGACTACGAGCGGGCGCGCCGGGTTCCTCCGGACCTGGTGGCCGAACTGGCCCGGGCGTCGTCCCAGGGGTACCAGGCCTGGGTGGAGGCCCGCTCCCAGCAGCGGTTCGCCGTCTTTGCCCCGGCCCTGGCCCGGCTGCTTGAGCTGCGCCGCCAGATGGCCGACGCCCTGGGCTACCCCGAAGAGCGGTACGACGCCCTTCTGGAGGGCCACGAGCCGGGCATGCGCACGCGGCAGGTGCGGGAGCTCTTCGCCCGCCTCAAGGAAGGCCTGGTCCCACTGGTCCAGGCTATCGCCGAGCGGCAGGACCGGGTGCGGGACGACTTCCTCCATGGCGATTACCCCGACGCCGCCCAGTGGGAGATCACCCTGGAGGCCCTGGAGGCCATCGGCTTCGATTTCCAGCGGGGACGCCAGGACCGGTCCATCCACCCTTTCACCGCGCCCCTGGCCACCGGCGACGTGCGGCTGACCACCCGCATCAACCCCCGCGTCTTCGGGCCGGCATTCTTCAGCAGCCTGCACGAGGGCGGCCACGGCTTGTACGAGCAGGGCTTCCCCGCCGCCTGGCACCGGACCCCCCTGGCCGACGGCGCCTCCTCGGCGGTGCACGAGTCCCAGAGCCGGCTGTGGGAGAACGTGATCGGGCGTTCCCGGGAGTTCTGGCGTTTCTTCTTCCCGCGGGTCCAGGCCCGTTTCCCGCAGCAGCTGGCCGGCGTGGACGCCGAGGCGATGTACCGGGCGGTCAACCGCTCGCGCCCGTCGCTGATCCGGGTGGACGCCGACGAGGTTACCTATAATCTTCACATCATGCTGCGGTTCGAGCTGGAGCTGGCCCTCCTGTCGGGCGACCTGCCCGTGGACGACCTGCCCGGCGCCTGGCGGGAGAAGACCCGGGCCTACCTGGGCATCGAACCGGCGCACGACGTGGAGGGCGTGCTGCAGGACATCCACTGGTCCTGGGGCGGCTTCGGCTATTTCCCCAGCTATGCCCTGGGCAACCTGATCGCCCTGCAGCTCTGGGAGGCGGCCCTGCGGGACGAACCCGGCCTGCCGGAGGAGATCGCCCGCGGGCGGCTGGGCGGCGTCCTGCAATGGATGCGGCAGCACGTGCACCGGCACGGCGCCCGGTACGAGCCTCTGGAACTGGTGCGCCGGGTCACGGGTGCCGAGCTCAGCGAGCAGCCCTTCCTGCGCTACATCCGCCGCAAGTACGGAGAGCTCTACGGGCTCTGATGACGGGCTCTGATTCGGGGGAGGTGGAACCGTGGCCATCGTAGCCGTCAGCATCGCTCCCGTGGGGGAGGGGGTGAGCGTCAGCCCCTGGGTGGCCAGGGCCCTTGAGGTGCTGGCCGGCCAGGACCGGGTGCGTTACCAGGTGGGGCCCATGTTTACCACCCTGGAGGGCGACCTGGACGAGATCCTGCGCCTGATCCGGGCCATGCACGAGGCCATGTTCGAGGGCGGGGCCCGGCGGGTGTCCACGGTGATCAAGATCGACGACCGCCGGGACCGGGCCCAGACCATGGCAGACAAGGTGGCGGCCGTGGAGCGGCGGCTGGCTGCGACCCAGGGTGAAGGGGCTCCGGGCGCCGGGGCCCGCCCGTCGTGAAGGACCGGCGGCGCCATCCGGGCCACCCGGGGGCGGCAGGGGGCGCCGGGATACCGGCGGCGGCCCGCCCGGCCGGCCTGGCCGGGACGCCCGGACCCGCGGCGCGGGGGGCAGGACCCGCGGGGGCCGAGACCGGACCGGCCGCGGCCGGCAGGAGTGCGGCCTCCGCCGGTACCCAGGTGGGCGCCACCCACAAGGGGCTCATCCTGGCGGCCCTCATGCTGGCCATGTTCATGGCGGCCATCGAGGGGACCATCGTGGCCACGGCGATCCCGTCCATCGTGGCGGACCTGGGGGGCTTCGCCCGGTTCAGCTGGGTCTTCTCGGCCTTTCTTCTGACGTCGGCGGCGTCGGTGCCCATCTACGGCAAGCTGGCCGACCTGTACGGCCGCAAGCCCGTGTTCCTGGCCGGCGCCGGCCTGTTCCTCCTGGGTTCGGCCCTGTGCGGCACGGCCAGCACCATCGGGCAGCTGGTGGCCTACCGGGCCCTGCAGGGGCTGGGCGCCGGGGCGGTGCAGCCCATCACCATGACCATCGTCGGCGACCTCTACCGGCTGGAAGAACGGGCGCGCATCCAGGGCTACCTGTCCAGCGTGTGGGGCGTCTCGGCGGTGGTGGGGCCGGCGGCCGGCGGCCTGCTGGTCCAGTATGCCGGCTGGCCGTGGGTGTTCTATATCAACCTGCCCATCGGCCTGCTGGCCTGCCTGGGCCTGGCGCTGTTCCTGCACGAGCCGCCGCGCCACGGCCGGGTGGCCGTCGACCTGGCCGGTTCCTTCTGGATGGTGGTGGCCGTCTCGGCCCTGCTGGTCCAGCTGGTGGAGGGAGGCAGCGCCTGGCCCTGGCTCTCGGGAACCACGGCGGCCCTGCTGGCCATGGCGCTCGGCGCGGGCTGGATGTTCGTCCGCCAGGAGCGGCGGGCGCCCGAGCCCCTGCTGCCCCTGGAACTGCTGGGCCGGCCCGTCATCCGGGCGGGGAACCTGGGCGGGCTGGTGGGCGGGATCATCCTGGTGGGGCTGTCGTCCACCGTCCCCACCTTCGTGCAGGGGGTCCTGGGACGCTCGCCCGTGGTGGCGGGCTTTGCCGTGGCCACCCTGTCCATCGGCTGGCCCCTGGCGAGCACCATCTCCGGCCGGCTGATGATGCGCTGGGGCTTCCGCGCCACCGCCGTGACGGGATCCCTGTTCGGCATCGCCGGTATGCTGGTGCTGTGGCTGACCGGCCCCGATGGGTCGCCGCTGCAGGTGGCCGCCGGCTGTTTCCTGGTGGGCGTCAGCATGGGGCTGGCCATGACGACCTACATCGTGTCGATCCAGGAGTCGGTGCCCCGCCATGAGCGGGGCGTGGCCACGGGATCCCAGGCCTTCGCCCGCATGCTGGGCAGCGCCGTGGGCGCCGCCCTGCTGGGCGGGGTGATCAACACCCGGCTGGAAGGCGCCCTGCTGGCTGCAGGCCAGCCCGGCCTGGCCCGCCTGGGGGCTGATGCCGGCAACTGGCTGCTGGATCCCCAGCGGCGGGCCGCCCTGGATCCCGCTGCCCTGGAGGCGCTGCGCCAGGCCCTGGCCGTCGCCTTCCGGGCGGCCATGACGGTGGTGCTGGGCCTGGCGGTGCTGGTCCTGCCCATCACCCGCACCCTGCCCCGGGGGGTCGAACCGGCCGCGGCCGGCCGCTCCCCGGCGGGTGAACGCTCCCCGGCGGACGACCGCTGAGCTGGCGGTGGCCCCACCCCGCGGCCGCCAGGTACCGGGCTGCCCGGCCCGCTTCCCGGCGGGCGGCCGGTGACGGCGGCGGTCGCCGCTGAAGGGCCAGGGGGCCGGGACACCCGGGTGTCCCGGCCCCCTGGCCCGTGAAGGAGCGCCCTGTGGCGCGGAGGCCGTCAACCGCAGCACCCCGAGCCGCCCGAGCCGCCCTGGCCTCCGCTCCCGCCGGCGGCCGGCCCGGGGTTGCCTCCCAACAGGAGCTGGGGCTGGCACTGGGCGAACAGGCCGATCAGCACGATCCGGTTGAGGCTGGGCTGCATCACGTCGGCGCTGAGCTCGGCGGTGACGATCAGGTCGTTGAAGGGCGCCAGCTGCTTGCCCGGCGGCACCGCCAGGGAGCCGGCCCAGACCCGCGGCGTCAGCAGCGGGTTCGTCCGGACCAGGGGGACCTTGACGGTGCGGCCGTTGGGCGCCACGCCCCGCAGCCAGGCCACGAAGGTGTTGCCGCCGAAGGTGGTCGGCGCCGGCAGGTCGATGGTGCCGATCAGCACGTTGGCGCCCGCCGCGGCCGACTGGAAGATGCGGGCCACCCCGCCGGCCTCCGGTCCCCGGGGCACGTTGGCCGTGCGGAAGAGCAGCATGCAGCACTCCACCGTGGGCACCTGGGGCGGGCCGCCCACCGGCACGCAGATCTGCTGGCCGGGGAAGATCAGGTTGGGATTGGTGATCTGCGGGTTGGCCGCGATCAGCGCCTGCAGGCTCACCCCGAACCGTTGGGCGATGAGGAACAGGGTGTCGCCGGGCTGCACCGTGTAGATGAACCCGTTGGGGCACGGCGGCGGCGGCGGGAACACCCCGGTGGGCACGCAGATCTGCTGGCCGGGGAAGATCAGGCTGGGGTTGGGGATCTGCGGGTTGGCCGCGATCAGCGCCTGCAGGCTCACCCCGAACCGCTGGGCGATAAGGAACAGGGTGTCCCCCGGCTGCACCGTGTAGATGAACCCGTTGGGGCACGGGGGCGGCGGCGGCAGCTGCGGGGCCATGGGGCCGCCGGCCGCCCCGGCGGCCACCTCCTCGCTGGCCGCCGCCTGCTCCGTCACGCCGGCCGGTTCACCTGGGCCGCCGGCGGCAATCTGCGCTGCGCGGGTTTCTTCCGGGGTGTCCGGTTCGACCCCGGCACCGCCCGTGGGTCGAGCATCGTCATGGGCCATCGGTGTTCCACCTCCCACGGCGATGTATGCCGGCCGCGGGGGGCAGGTCCCGGGCGGGGACCGAGCTTGGGCTTTCGCACAGGCAATCGGGCGCGGAACCCATGGCGCGGGCGCGTCCGGGACCGGGTGCCGCCCTTGCGGCCCGGGGGCCGTTGACAGATCGCGCCGGCGGCGTCATGGTAGGGATAACAAACGCTGCATCGCCACGTGGTGTGCCTTTCCTTTGGGGCAGGGTGAGGTGCCGGCCCTGGTGCCGGCACCAATTCCCGACCGGCAGTGATGGGGCGGCCCGGGTGCGGGCCAGCCCACGAGCCTGCCAGCCTCGGCGGTTGATCCGGTGAGAATCCGGAGCCGACGGTATAGTCCGAACGGGCAGAGGTGGCGCACCCGGGCGTTGCGGGCGCGGGACGGCTGGTTCCCTGGTGGCCGCCCAGCGGCGAAAGACCGGCCAGCCGCCGGCGGCCTGCGGAGTCTCCGTCCGGCCGCGGCGGCCTGCCAGGTCCCTGGCCGCTGCCCGACCGCTGGCCGGGATCCGCCCGCCGGCCCCCCGCCCGGCACCGCCCGTCCAGGCAAGGGTCCCCCGTACCCTTGCGGGAAACCTCTGCCCGGCGCCCATCCTCCCGATGGCGCCGGGTTCTTTTATCAGAACGGCCCCGCGGGCGATGCCGGCGGCATGGTGGGAGGTGGAGCCGGTGGCCAGCGACCAGCTGGTGGGAGAGGTCCGGGAACCCGTCCGGGCCCGGGCAGGGACGGAGCCGGTCGCGACGGGGGAGGAACCCGGCCGGGACTCCGGCCGGCCCCTGCGGGGCACCTGGGCCCTGAAGACGGGCCTGGCCCGCATGCTCAAGGGCGGCGTGATCATGGACGTCACCACCCCCGAGCAGGCTCGCATCGCCGAGGAGGCCGGGGCGGTGGCGGTGATGGCCTTGGAGCGCGTGCCGGCCGACATCCGGGCGGCGGGCGGGGTGGCCCGCATGGCGGACCCGGACCGGATCCGGGCCATCATGGAGGCGGTGACCATTCCCGTGATGGCCAAGTGCCGGATCGGGCATTTTGTCGAGGCGCAGATCCTGGAGGCCCTGGGGGTCGACTTCATCGACGAGAGCGAGGTGCTGACCCCCGCCGACGACCGCTTCCATATCGACAAGCATGCCTTCACCGTGCCCTTCGTCTGCGGGGCCCGGGACCTGGGCGAGGCGTTGCGCCGCATCGCCGAGGGGGCGGCCATGATCCGCACCAAGGGCGAGCCCGGCACGGGCGACGTGGCCGAGGCCGTGCGCCACATGCGGCGGATGAACGAGCAGATTCGCCAGGTTTGCGCCGCCGGGGAGGAGGAGCTGGTGGCCCTGGCCCGGGATCTGGGGGCGCCGGTGGAGCTTTTGCAGGACGTGCGGCGCTTGGGCCGCTTGCCGGTGGTGAATTTCGCGGCGGGCGGCATCGCCACCCCGGCCGACGCCGCCCTGATGATGCAGCTGGGCGCCGACGGCGTGTTCGTCGGGTCGGGGATCTTCAAGTCGGAGAACCCCGCCGCCCGGGCCCGGGCCATCGTGGAGGCCGTAGCCCATTACGACGATCCCGCCTGGCTGGCCCGGATCTCGGGCGGCCTGGGGGAGGCCATGGCCGGGGTGGCGGCGGCCAGCCTGGCGGCAGACCAGCGGATGCAGCAGCGCAGCGCCTGACGGCGGTGCCGGAGCGACGGAAAGGGGAGGGGCGAGGTGGCGTTCGGGACAGGCGGTGACGACGCCGGCGGCCGGGGGCACGGTGCCGGGGAGGACCGGCCCCGCGTCGGTGTCCTGGCCCTGCAGGGCGATGTCAGCGAGCACCTGGACTACTTCCGGCGGGCCGGCGCCGCGGTGCGGCCCGTGCGGGTGCCCCGGGACCTGGAGGGGCTCGAGGGGCTGGTTCTTCCGGGAGGGGAGAGCACGGCCATCGGCCGGCTGATGGAGCGGGCCGGGCTCCTGGCTGCCGTGGCGGAACGCAGCCGGCGCGGCGACCTGGCCCTGTTCGGCACCTGCGCAGGCCTGATCCTGCTGGCCCGGCAGGTGGAGGGAGGCCAGCCGCCCCGGCTGGGCCTGCTGGACCTGGCCGTGGTGCGCAACGGCTACGGCCGCCAGGTGGACAGCTTCGAGGCGGACCTGGAGGTACCCGCCCTGGGCGATGCCCCCGTGCGGGCCCTGTTCATCCGGGCACCGGTGGTGGAGTCCGCCGGCGCCGGGGTGGAGGTCCTGGCCCGCTTTCGGGGCCGGCCCGTGCTGGTGCGGCAGGGGCGCTGCATGGCCAGCACCTTCCACCCGGAGCTGGGTGAGGACCTGCGGGTGGCCCGGCTCTTCCTCTCGCTGCTGGCGGCATGAGCGGCGGCGGGACAGGCCGGAGTTGACGAGCGGGCAAAAAGAGGTCGAAGCGGCCGGCGGGCCTGCCCGGGATCGGACAGGCCCGCCGGCCTTCCCGCGGCCCCTGGCGGCGGGGGGATGAGGCGTTTTCAGATGCCGGGAGCGAGCCGGCCGCCCAGGGCCCGCAGCACCCGTGGCGCCAGCCAGGCCGCCACCAGCGCCTTGGCCAGGTCGCCCGGGACGAAGGGCAGCACGGCGGCGGTTGCCACCCCCGGCCACGGCGTGCCCGTCTCCACGGCGAGCCAGGGTGCACCGATGGCATACACCAGCAGGATGCCGCCCGCCACGCTGGCCAGGAAGGCCCGGCCGAAGCCGGGCGCCCGAGCGGGGGAGGCGGCTTGATCCCGGGCCGGCTGCGCGGCCTGTGCCGTGGTCCGTGGGCCGCCCCGGGCCCCTTCGCCGCCACTGGCCGGCCCCGGGCGGTGGGCGGTGCCGGCCCGGAAAAGAAGCCCGGTCAGCCCGGCGGCCAGGGGATAGCTCAGGAGGAACCCGCCGGTGGGGCCGAGCACCACGGCGAGCCCCGCCGCGCCCCCGGCGAAGACGGGTACGCCCGCGATGCCCAGCAAGAGGTACGCCAGCTGGGCGGCGAAGCCCCAGCGCGGGCCCAGGAGCAGCCCGGAAAGCATGACGCCCAGGGTCTGCCCCGTGATGGGCACGGGGGTGAAGGGGAGCGGGATCCGCAGGTAGCTGAGGACGGCGGTCAGCCCGGCCATCAGGCCCGCCAGGACCAGCGGGCGCAGGGTGGCCGCGGTACTGCCCGAAGCTGCTGCCAGATCGCCGGTGCGGCTTCCTCCCGGTGCCAGGCGGGTGGGGTGGGCCGGCCCGGCCAGGGGCGCAGGCCCCGCCGCCTCTCCGGCCGGCGATCCGGCCGGGGCGGCCCGGGCCCCCCGGTCCGGGGCATCCAGCGGGGGCTGGGATGGCATGGTCCGTCCCTCCTCGGCAGGCCGGCAGGGCCCGGCAGGTCAGGCCGGGGATGGGCCTGCTCCGGGCGCCGGCTGGTAACGGTACCAGCCTACCCCGGGTCGCGCCCATTGTCAACCTTATATAGTGTTAGGTTGACAATACAGCCGTCAGGAATGAACCGGAAGCCCACCTCCTGTGGTACCCATCCCTTCCCCCACGGTAAGGAAGCCTCCGCAACGGATTGCATTAATATACATACGGACGTATACTCATACACAAGTGCCGGACCGGTTCGCCCGGGGGACCCGGCTGGCGTGGCGACCGGGGTACCCGCCGGCACCGGCCCGGTTCCGGCAGGCACCTCCCGGCCCGGGCGCCCCGGCGGTGGGACGGCCGGTAGCGGGCCGGCGGGCCCGCCGCGGGGACGGCCCCGCCCGGCCGGGGTGCCGGCGGCGGGGAATGCGGGGAAGGAGAGGCCAGCGGTGACAGCAAGGGTTGCGGTGCTGGGAGCAAGCGGGTACGCGGGTGGGGAGCTGGTGCGGCTGCTGGCGCGCCACCCTCGGGTCGAGCTGGTGGCGGTGGCCGGTTCGTCCCGGGCGGGCGAGCCCATGGCGGCGGTGTTCCCCCACCTGCGGGGCCTGGTGTCCCTGGACCTGGCCGACGCCGCCCGCCCCGACCTCTGGGACCGGCTGGAGGCCGACTTTGTCTTCCTGGCCCTGCCCAGCGGGCAGGCGGCGGCGCTGCTGCCGCAGGTCTTCCCGCCCGCCCGGGAGCGGGGGGTGCGAGTGATCGACCTCAGCGGGGACCTGCGCCTGCCCCGCCAGTCCTACGAGGCCTGGTACGGGCGGCCCGCCGTCGATCCTGCCCTCCAGGCGGAGGCGGTGTACGGCCTGAGCGAGCTGTTTTCTGGCCGGATCCGCACGGCCCGGCTGGTGGCCAACCCCGGCTGCTACCCCACGGCCATCCTCCTGGCCCTGGCGCCCCTGGCGGTGGCGGGAGCGCTGGCCGGGGGCCAGGTGGTGGTGGACGCCAAGAGCGGCGTCTCCGGCGCCGGGCGGAGCGCCTCCCTGGCCACGGCCTTCGCCGAGGTGAACGAAAACTTCGCGCCCTACAAGGTGGGGCGGCACCAGCACACACCCGAGGTGGAACAGGTGCTGGGCTGGCTGGCCGGCCGGGACGTGACGGTGCTGCTGACCACCCACCTCCTGCCGGTCACCCGCGGCATCCTGGCCACCTGCTACGTGCGGCCGCCGGCGGGCTGGCAGCCCCGGTCCGGCCCTGGCCGGGCCGGGGGCCAGGGGACCCGGCCGCCGGGGCAGGAACGGGGCTTCCCGGGCGGCGAGGCGGCGGCGGGCCAGGAACCGCTAGCGGAGGCGGCCAGCGATCCGGGCGAGGCCCTCTACGGCCTGTACCGGTCCTTCTACGCCGGCAAGCCTTTCGTGCGGGTTCTTCCGCCGGGGCAGGTGCCGGCCATCAAGCACGTGCAGGGTTCGAACCTGTGCGACATCGGCTTGCACTACGACCCGCGCACCGGCTGGATCACCGTGTTCGCCGCCATTGACAACCTGGTCAAGGGTGCGGCCGGCCAGGCGGTGCAGAACCTCAACCTCATGGCCGGCTGGGATGAGACCACGGGCCTCGACCTGGTGCCCCTCTTCCCCTGAGGGCACGGCGCCGGGCCGTGCCGGGCTCCCGCGGGCCGCCGGCGCAGGGCGTCCCCGGGGCGGGCCGGGCGGGCACCGGGTGAAGGGCCGGGAAGGAGTTCGGGATGAACCAGCAGGATGGGGTGGCCACCTCCACGGCCATGCCGGCGGCCGGGCCGGGTCCGGTCCCCGCGCCGGCGGCGGGCGGGTATGCCCTGCAGCCGGGCTGGGGTGTCACGGCGCCCGCCGGCTTCCGGGCCGGCGGCCTGCACTGCGGCATCAAGAAACGCAAGCCCGACCTGGGCTGGATCGTGGCCGATGCGCCCTGTGCGGCGGCGGCCGTCTACACCCGGAACCGGGTCCACGCCCCCTGCCTGGACGTGACCCGGGATGCCCTGGCGGCGTCGGGCGGGCACCTGCAGGCGGTGGTCTGCAACAGCGGCAACGCCAACGTCTGCACGCCCCGGGCGGCCGCCGACGCGGTGGAGATCCAGGCGCTGGCGGCCGCGGTGCTGGGCGTGGCGCCCGAGCTGGTGGCGGTGGCCCAGACGGGGGTCATCGGCGAGCCCATGCCCATGGCGGCCGTGCGCCAGGGGCTGGCGGCCCTGCCGGCGGTGACGGGGCCGGCGGGCGGCGACGCCTTTGCCGAGGCGATCCTCACCACCGACACCCGCACCAAGCAGTGGGGCGCCCTCTGCCAGCTGCCGGGACCCGGGGAGGGACGGTTCGCCCGCATCGGCGGGGCCGCCAAGGGGTCGGGGATGATCCACCCCCAGATGGCCACCATGCTGGCCTTCATCACCACCGACGCGGCGGTGGAGCCACAAGCGCTGCAGGCCTGGCTGCGCCAGGCCACCGAGCGCACGTTCAACTGCATCACCGTGGACGGCGACACCAGCACCAACGACATGGTGGTGGTGCTGGCCAGCGGCCGGGCCGGCGGGCCGCCCCTGGCGCCGGGCCTTCCGGGCTGGGAGGCCTGGGCCGCGGCGGCCGAGGCCGTCTGCGACCGGCTGGCCCGGGAGATCGCCGCCGACGGCGAAGGGGCGACGCGCCTGATCACCGTGGAGGTGGAAGGCGCCCCCGACGACGCCGCGGCCCGGCAGGTGGCCCGTACGGTGGCCTCCTCACCGCTGGTCAAGTCGGCGGTGCACGGGGCCGATGCCAACTGGGGCCGGATTCTCGCCGCCGCCGGCCGCTCGGGGGTTGACCTCGATCCCTCCCGGGTGGACATCGACCTCGGCCCCGTGCCGGTCTGCCGCGGAGGCCTGGGGGTGCCCTTCGACGAGGCGGCCGCTGCGGACTACCTGCGCTCGACCGAGGTGCTGATCCGGCTGCGGCTGGGTGCCGGGCCGGGCCGGGGCCGGGCCTACGGCTGCGACCTGAGTCCGGATTACGTGCACATCAACGCCAGCTACCGCACCTAGGCGGTCGAGCGGCGGGGGAGGGAGGAACCCAGCCGTGGCCCTGGAGGCCCTTCAGGAAGGGACGGTGGAGCAGGCGGGCGGCGGCGGCCCGGCCGGCCTGGCTGCCCCCGGTCTGCCGGCGGAGGTCAAGGCGGCCGTCCTGACCGACGTGCTGCCCTGGGTGCAGCGCTTTGCCGGCCGGATTATCGTCGTCAAGCACGGGGGCTCCACCCTGGGTCCCGCCCCGGGCCGGGCGCCGGTGCCCGGGTGCGGTCCTGCCCCGGGGCGGGAAGCTGCCGGCCCGGCCCGGGCACCGGGGAGCCCTTCCTCCTGGGAACAGGCCCCGGGCGGGTCAGGGGTCGGGGGGCCGGGTCGGGCGCCCGTGCCCGAGGGGGCCGCGACCATCCCCGCTGCCCCCATCTGCGGGGGCGACGCCGTCCTCCAGGACATCGCCATGCTGCGGGCCCTGGGGGTCCGGCCGGTGGTGGTCCACGGCGGGGGCAAGGCCATCACCGCGTGGCTCGACCGGCTCGACCTGCCCGCCCGGTTCGTCGACGGCCTGCGCGTCACCGACGCCGCCACCCTGGCGGTGGTGGAGATGGTCCTGGCCGGGCAGGTGAACAAGGCGCTGGTGACGGGGCTCAACCAGGCCGCCGGCCGGCCGCTGGCCGTCGGCCTGTCCGGCTGCGACGCCGGGCTCCTCCAGGCCCGTCCCAAGCGTCCCGGCGGCCGGGACATCGGCTTCGTCGGCGAGATCGTCGCGGTGAACACGGCCTTCCTGGAACAGCTGCTGGGGGCCGGGTTCGTCCCGGTGATCGCGCCCCTGGCGGTGGGGGAGGGGGGCGTGCGGTACAACGTCAACGCCGACGACGCCGCCGCGGCGGTGGCGGGAGCCCTGGGCGCGGAAAAGCTGGTCTTCCTGACCGACGTGCCGGGGGTGATGGCCGACCGGGACGGGGACGGCCGGCCGGAAACCCTCTCCAGCCTGGACGCCGCCACCGCCCGGGAACTCATCGCCCGCGGGGAGATCCGCGGCGGCATGGTGCCCAAGGTGCAGGCAGGGCTGCGGGCCCTGGCGGCGGGTGCGGGCAGTGTGCACATCATCGACGGCCGGCGGCCCCACGCCCTGCTGGTCGAGCTCTTCACCAGCGAGGGGGTCGGGACCATGGTGGTAGCCCAGGGGGAGGAACGGGGAGCATGACGGTGGAGGAAGCGGGCGCGGCGGCCCCAGGGCCGGCCGCGGGGGCACCGGAAGCGGCTGCGGGGACCGCGGCGGCGGCGGAACGGGCCGTGGGGGCGGCACCAGGGGCAGCCGCCGGAGGGGCAGCAGCAACTGCGAAGGCGGCACCAGAGGGCGTACCGGCCACTTCTGCCGCGGCGCCGGCGGCGGCACTGCCCGCAGCCCCGGCGGCGGTGGCGTCGGAGGTGGCACCGACGGGATCCGTGCCGGGGTCGCATCTCTTCCCCAACTACCGGCGGCTGCCCGTGGCCTTCGCCCGCGGCCAGGGGGCGTGGCTCTATGACCAGGAGGGCCGGGCCTGGCTCGACTGCACCAGCGGCATCGGCGTCACCGTGCTGGGCCACGCCCACCCCGCGGTGACCGAGGCCATCCGGCACCAGGCCGGCCAGCTCTTGCACTGCTCCAACCTGTACCGGATCCCCCAGCAGGAAGAACTGGCCCGGCGCCTGGCCCGGCTCACGGGCCTGGATTGCGCCTTCTTTGCCAACAGCGGGGCCGAGGCCAACGAGGCGGCCATCAAGCTGGCCCGGAGGTACGGGTGGTTGCGCCGGGGCGGCGGTTCCGCCGCGGCTTCGGGAGCGGGTCCCGCCGCGGCGGGCGAGGGCGGCGACGGCCCGGAGATCATCGCCTTCAGCGGCAGCTTCCACGGCCGCACCCTGGGCGCCCTGGCGGCCACCGGCCAGCCCCACTACCACGAGGGGTTCGGCCCCCTGCCTGGCGGCTTTCGCCACGTTCCCTTCAACGACCTGGAGGCGGTGGCGGCCGCCATCACGCCCCGCACTTGCGCCATCCTGGTGGAACCCATCCAGGGGGAGGGCGGCGTGGTGCCTCCGGCTCCCGGGTTCCTGGCGGGGCTGCGGGAGCTGTGCGACCGCCACGGGCTGCTCCTGATCGCCGACGAGGTCCAGACGGGCTGCGGCCGCACGGGCACCTTCCTGGCCATGCAGGGGGAAGGGGTCCGGCCCGACGTGGTCACCCTGGCCAAGGCGCTGGCCAACGGCGTGCCCATCGGGGCCATGCTGGCCAGCGGCCGGCTGGCCGAGCTCCTGGGACCGGGGACCCATGCGTCGACCTTCGGGGGCAACCCCCTGGCGGCCACCGCCGCCCTGGCCACCCTGGACGTGCTGGAGCGGGAGAACCTGCCGGCCCGCGCGGCAGACCTGGGGGAGTATCTCCGCACCCGCCTGGCCCAGCTGGCGCGGCGCTACCCCGGCTGCCGCGAGGTCAGGGGCCGGGGCCTGATGCTGGGCTTGGTGCTGGACGGCCCGGCAGCCCCGGTCGTGGAGGCCTGCTTCGCCGAGGGCCTGCTGGTGACCGTGGCAGGAGGCCGCGTGGTCCGGTTCCTCCCGCCCCTGACCATCACGGTGGATGAGCTGGACCAGGCGGTGGAGCGACTGGAGCGGGCCCTGGCCCGGGTGACCCGGGCGACGGCCTGAGGAGGGGCCCCATGGGCCCAGGTCTGGACGGAGACGGGAGGGAGCGCGGTGAACCCGTGGACGAAGGCAGGAGGGGCCGGACCGCTGGCCATGCCGGCGCCGGGCACGCCCCAGCCTGTGCCCGCCCTGGCCGGGCGGGACTTCCTGACGCTGGGTGATTTCACCCCCGACGAGCTGGTGGGCCTCTTGGACCTGGCGGCCGCCCTCAAGCAGGACTGGCAGGCGGGCCGGGGCGGTGAACCCCTCTACGGCAAGACCCTGGCCATGATCTTCGAAAAGCCCTCCACCCGCACCCGGGTCTCCTTCGAGGTGGGAATGCAGCAGCTGGGCGGCCGCGTGCTCAACCTGAGCCCGCGGGAACTCCAGCTGAGCCGCGGCGAGACCCTGGCCGACACCGCCCGGGTGCTGTCCCGCTATGTCGATGCCCTGATGGTGCGGGCCTACTCCCACGCCACCGTGGAGGAACTGGCCGCGGCGGCCACCATCCCCGTGATCAACGGCCTGACGGACCTCTACCACCCCTGCCAGGTCATGGCCGACCTGCTCACCATCCGCGAGCACAAGGGCCGGCTGCGGGGGATCCGGGTGGCGTACGTCGGCGACAGCAACAACGTGGCCCACACCTGGCTGCTGGGCGCGGCCCTGCTGGGCCTGCACCTGCGGCTGGCCTGCCCGCCGGGGTACGAGCCCCACCCGGAGATCCTGGCCCTGGCCGCCAGCCTGGCCCGGGGCACGGGCGCCACGGTGGAGGTGGGCCACGACCCGGTGACCGCCGTCCGGGGCGCCGACGTGGTGTACACCGACGTCTGGACCAGCATGGGGCAGGAAGGCGAGGAGGAGGATCGCCGCCGGGCGTTCGCCCCGTACCAGGTGAACGCCCAGCTGGTGGCCCACGCGGCCCCGGATTACATCTTCATGCACTGCCTGCCGGCCCACCGGGGGGAGGAAGTGACCTCCGACGTGCTGGACGGTCCCCATTCGGTGGTGTGGGACCAGGCGGAAAACCGGCTGCACGCGCAGAAAGCCATTCTGCTGGCTCTTCTGGCCTGACGAGACGGGATGGAGGGACGCCGCCGTGGCGGAGAAGATCGTGCTGGCCTACTCGGGGGGACTGGACACCTCCGTGGCCATTCCCTGGCTCAAGGAAACCTACGGCTATGACGTGATCGCCCTCTCGGCCGACGTGGGCGAAGGCAAGGACCTGGACTTCATCCGGCAGAAGGCGCTGCAGGTGGGGGCCGTGGAGGCGGTGGTGGTCGACGCCCGGGAACGCTTCGCCCGGGACTTCGTGCTGCCGGCCCTCCAGGCCAATGCCCTCTACCAGGGGCGGTACCCCTTGTCGGCCGCCCTCTCGCGGCCCCTGATCGCCCAGCTGCTGGTGGAGACCGCCCGGCAGTACGGCGCCACCGCCGTGGCCCACGGGTGCACCGGCAAGGGCAACGACCAGGTGCGCTTCGACGTCTCCGTGGCGGCCCTGGCGCCCGACCTCAAGGTGGTGGCCCCGGTGCGGGAGTGGGCCTGGTCCCGGGACGAGGAGATCGCCTACGCCCGCCGGCACGGCATCCCCATCCCGGTGACCGAGGAGAACCCCTTCTCCATCGACGCCAACCTGTGGGGCCGCAGCTGCGAGGCGGGGGTCCTGGAAGACCCCTGGGCCGAGCCGCCGGAGGAGGCCTACGCCATGACGGTGGCCCCCGAGCAGGCGCCGGCCGAGCCCGAGTCCATCACCCTGGCCTTCGAGGCCGGCGTGCCCGTGGCCCTGAACGGCGAGCCCCTGGGGCTGGTCCAGCTCATCGAACGGCTGAACCAGGTGGCCGGCCGTCACGGCGTGGGCCGGATCGACATGGTGGAAGACCGGCTGGTGGGGATCAAATCCCGGGAGGTCTATGAAGCCCCGGCGGCGGTGGTGCTGGTGGAGGCCCACCGGGCCCTGGAGGCCCTCTGCCTGCCCCGGGAGGTGCTGCACTTCAAGCCGGTCATCGAGCAGCAGGTGGCCCAGGTGATCTACAACGGCCTCTGGTTCTCGCCCTTCAAGCGGGCCCTGGACGCCTTCGTGGCCGAGACCCAGCGGCACGTCACGGGGGAGGTGCGGATCAAGCTCTACCGCGGGACCGCCACGGTGGTGGGGCGGCGCTCGCCCTACTCCCTCTACCGCCACGAGCTGGCCACCTACTCCCCCGGTGACCGGTTCGACCACCGGGCGGCCGTGGGGTTCATCCAGCTGTGGGGCCTGCCCACGCGGGTCCATGCGGCGGTCCACGGCCCGGGGGCACCCGGGGCAGGAGGCACCGGTGCTGCGGTCGAACCCAGCCCGGCGGCTGCGCCCGGCGCGTAACATGGGAGGCGACCGGACCATGCCCGGCGGCCGGGTGGTGCTGCTTTGCCTTGCCCCGGCGGGCGGGGCGCCGGTGGTGACGGTGCCCGCGGCCCGGGCCGTGGCCGGCCGGGGCCTGGAGGGCGACCGCTACTTCCTCGGGACGGGGACGTGGCTGGGCTGGCCCGATGTCCAGCTGACGCTGATCGAAGAAGAGGTGGTGGCGGCCGTCGCCCAGGCCCTGGGCCGGCCCCTGCACCCCGCGGACCTGCGGCGCAACGTGGTGCCCCGCGGCGTCCGCCTGGCCGGCCTGATAGGCCGTCGCTTCCGCCTGGGTGCCGTCTGGGTGGAGGGCGTGCGACCCTGCGATCCCTGCGGTTACCTGGAGGGGCGGGTCGCCCCGGGGCTCAATACCGCCCTGGCCGGCCGCGGCGGCCTGCGGGCGCGGATCCTCACCACGGGGTGGATCTGCACCGGCGACCCGGTGGTGGCCGCCGGTCCGGAAGACGACCCCGGCCCCCTTCCCGCAGCGTGATCACCTTGATCACCCGAGTCATGCCACACCATAAAGGAGGCGACCGCCCGTGCCCGCAACCGGGCCCGCACCCGGCGACCTTCCGTTGCCGCACCAGGCCCGCTCCGGCGAGACTTTGCCCGAAACCCCGGTCAACGCCAGGCCCGAACCCCCGGCCAGCGCCAAGCCCGAACTCCCGGCGAATGCCAAGCCCTGGGGCGGCCGCTTCACCGCCGCTACCCACCGGGCGGTGGAGGCCTTCACCGCCTCCATCGACGTGGATCGCCGGCTGCTGGAGGTGGACATCCGGGCCAGCCAGGCCCACGCCCGGATGCTGGGGGCCTGCGGTGTCCTGCCGCCGGAAGAAGCCCGGACCCTGGTGGAGGGGCTGGCCGAGGTCCGGCGCCGCCTGGAAGAGGGCACCTTCGCCCTGGACCCCGCCCTGGAGGACGTCCACATGAACGTGGAGCACCTGCTGGGCCGGGTGGTGGGTCCGGTGGCGGGCAAGCTTCACACGGGGCGCAGCCGCAACGACCAGGTGGCCACGGACATGCACCTTTACATGAAAGAAGCCCTGGACCGGCTGGCGGCGGCGGTGCGGGGACTGCAGCAGGCGCTGGTGGAGAAGGCCGAGGCGCACCTGGACGTGATCATGCCCGGCTACACCCACCTGCAGCGGGCCCAGCCGGTGCTCTTCAGCCACCACCTCCTGGCCTATTTCTGGATGCTGGAACGGGACGCGGGGCGGCTGGCCGATGCCCGCCGGCGGGCGGACTGGTGCCCCCTGGGGGCCGCCGCCCTGGCGGGCACGGGCTTCCCCCTGGACCGGGAGCAGGTGGCCCGGGAGCTGGGGTTCGGCCGGATCTACCCCAACAGCATCGACGCCGTCAGCGACCGCGACTACCTGCTGGAGTTCCTGGCGGCGGCCAGCATCCTGATGATGCACCTCTCCCGGCTGTGCGAGGAGCTGGTGCTGTGGTCGTCGGAGGAGTTCGGCTTCATCGAGCTGGACGACGCCTACTGCACCGGCTCCAGCATCATGCCCCAGAAGAAGAACCCCGACGTGGCCGAGCTGATCCGCGGCAAGACCGGCCGGGTCTACGGCGCCCTGGTGGGCCTGCTGACGGTGCTCAAGGGCCTGCCCCTGAGCTACAACCGGGACCTGCAGGAAGACAAGGCCGGCGTCTTCGATGCCCTGGATACCCTGGAGGCCGCCCTGCCCCTCTGCGCCGGGATGATCCGCACCATGAGGGTGAGGGCAGACCGCATGGCAGCCGCCCTGGAGCGCGACTTCTCCGCCGCCACCGACCTGGCGGACCACCTGGTCGAACGCGGCGTCCCCTTCCGCGAGGCCCACCGCATCGTGGGCGAGCTGGTCCTGCACTGCATCCGGGCCGGCCGCCGGCTGCAGGACCTGACCCTGGACGACCTGCGGGCCCACAGCCCCCTGTTCGGCCCCGAGGCCCTGGGGCGGCTTTCGCCGCGGGCGGTGGTGGAAGCCCGGAAGCTGTACGGCGGCACGGCCCGCCAGGCGGTGGAGCGGCAGCTGGCGGAAGCCCGGGCCATCCTGGCCGCTGCGGCAGAGCAGGCGGCACGGGACGGGTTCACAGGACCGGCGAGCCCAGGACAGGGCCTGGCCGGTGGAGGCGGCGCGGGAGAAGGGGGCCCGGGCGCGGTTGCAGGCGGGGAGGTCTCCCCGGCCCCGTGACGTCGGCCCGATGCCCCTCTATGATGGGGGCACTGGCATTGCGGGGCGCCGGCGGGGCGGCGCGGGCCGCTCCTCCCTGGGGACCGGTCCGGAAGGTCCCACCCGGCGCCGGACCGGGGTGGGCCTATGGAATGGTGGCGGCGTGATCGCCGGCCTCCCCTCCCGTCCGTGGGGGGCGACCCGGCATCGGTGTACGTGGCGTATCGCTTCGGCATGGCCTTCCTTCTCACCACGGCCCACACCGTGGCCGCCCTCTATCGCATCCAGCAGGCCGGTCTGGGGCCCCTGGAACTGGCACTGGTGGGCACCGTCCTGGAGATCACCGTCACCCTCTGCGAGGTGCCCACGGGCGTGGTCGCCGACCTCTACGGGCGCCGAGCCTCGGTCCTCCTGGGCCTGGCCACCATCGGGGCCGGCCTGCTGGTGGAAGGGGCGGTGCCCGCCCTGCCGGCCATCATGCTGGGCCAGGTACTCTGGGGACTGGGCTACACCTTCACGAGCGGCGCCGACGCCGCCTGGATCGCCGACGAGGTGGGGGAGGAACGAGCCCGCTACCTGTACGTGCGCGGTGCCCAGGCCGCCCAGGCGGCCACGCTGCTGGGCATTGGTGCCAGCGTGGCACTGGGCAGCCTGCGGCTGAACCTGCCCCTGCGGGTGGCTGGGGCCGGCATGTGGGTGCTGGCCCTGGTGCTGGCTCTGATGATGTCCGAACGGGGGTACCGGCCCCGGTGGCGACCGGGCGACTCCCTCTGGCAGGGGGTGGGGGGGACCTGGCGGCACGGGTGGCGGGCTGTGCAGGGCCGGCCCGGCCTGCGGCTGCTGCTGGCCATCGGGATCTTCTACGGGCTGGCCAGCGAGGGATTCGACCGTCTCTGGCAACTGCACCTATTGACCCGCTTCCCCCAGCTGGGGGGCGCGGCGGGCGGGGCGGCGGGCCCGGCGGGCACCGGGGCGGTGGTTTGGATCGGCTTGCTGACCGCCGGGGCCATGCTGCTGAGCATGGCTGCTGCGGAGGTCGTCCGCCGGCGGGGGGTGGGCGACCCTGCCAGGGTGGGGCGGATGCTTCTGGCCATCAGCATGCTGCTGGTGCCCAGTGTGGCCGGCTTCGGCCTGGCCGGGTCCCTGGCCGCGGCCACCGGCTTTTACTGGCTCACCGCCCTGCTGCGCGAAACCTACGATCCCCTGCAGGTGGCCTGGGTCAACCAGGGCCTCGACCCCCGCGCCCGGGCCACCGTGTTGTCGATGGTGGAGCAGTTTCACTCCTTCGGCGAGATCATCGGCGGTCCCGTCCTGGGCGGTATCGCGGCAGCGATTGCCGTGGAAGCCGGCCTGGTGGCCAGCGCCGCCTTCCTGTTGCCGGTGGTGGGGATGTACGCAGTGCTGGTGCGGCGGGTGGCCGGGGCGGGGTCCCGGTTGGGGGCGGTGGCGGCCCCAGCGGCCCCCCCGGCCGGCACCACCGCGGCCGCTGGAGGGGCCGGAGAGAAGGCGACCGTGCCGCCGGGGGCGGCGGATTGGTCTTGAGGCGGGCCGGCGGCGGGATGCCCCTAGGCACCCTCCGGCTCGGGGCCGTAGTCCCAGGCGATGCCGCGTTCTTCCAGAAGGCGGCGCACCTGGTCGACGGGCAGGGCGGGTACCCGGTGGCCGTCGCGTCCCGTCACCGGCCGGGCCGCCACCAGGGCCCGGATCACCGCCTCCTCCGTCACGGCGGCGGCCGCTTCAAAGAACGGGTTCAGGTACGCCCCCTCGTCGGGCAGGTAGGGCGGGTAGCCGCGGGCCGTGCTGAAGGCCAGCACGAAATCGCCGCTGCCGTGCCAGTAGACGGTGCCCGTCCGGGCCAGGCCCGCGGCGGCCCGCCGGGCGATGCGGCCCAGCTGGCGCGAGCTCAAGGGGGCGTCGGTGGCCAGGATCACCACCACCGAGCCCCCCTCGCCGGCCCCAGGCCCGGGTTGCCCGGCGGGCTCCGGCCCCGGGCCGAGCCGGGCAGGGGCCGGCCGGGCAGCCTGGCCGCCCGGCCGGGGCCGGGCGGCCGGTTCGTCGGGGCCGGCCAGCAGCCGGCCCACGGGGACCCCGGCAATGGTGAGATCGCGCCGGCGGCCGAAGTTGGCCAGCACCAGGCCGCCCAGGGTGACCGTCACCTCGCCGGCACCGGGCAGGGCGGCCCGCCACCTCCGGGAGGCGCTGCCGATTCCCCCCTTGAAGCCGTAACAGACCATGCCCGTCCCCGCGCCCACGCTGCCTTCCGCCACCGGGCCGCCGGCAGCCCCCGCCAGCGCCGCCGCCACCTCCGCCGGCCCCACATGGCGGCCGCGGATGTCGTTCAGCCAGCCGTCATTGCACTCGCCCGCCACCACGTTGACCGTGGGGGCCGTGATGCCGATGGCAGGGTGGGCGGCCAGGATGTGATCCAGCAGGGCGTCGGCGGCCCGCCAGATGGAAAGGGTGCTGGTCAGGAGAATGGGTGTCTCCAGCCGGCCCAGCTCGGTGACCTGGGCCAGGCCCAGGGCCTTGCCGAAGCCGTTGATCACGTGGGCGGCGGCCGTGAACTTGCCGTCGTAGATGGAGCGCAGGTCGCCGGGCGGCAGGATCACGGTGACGCCCGTTCGCACCGGCCCCTGGCCCGCCCGCAAGGGGCCCTCGCCGCGGATCACCGTGGCGTGGCCCACCCGGACGCCGGCCACGTCGGTGATGGCGTTGAACGGGCCGCGCTGCATGGCCCCGGGCGTCATGCGCCTTCCCTCCGGCTCTCGCCCGGCGCGGCCGGGGCGGGGGCTGCCGGCAGGTACCCGCCGTCCACCAGCTCCCGGGCCCGGCGGAAGACGGCATCGAACATGGCTTCCGTCAACCGGCCGGTCTGGGTGTTCTGGCGGCTGGGGTGGTAGCTGGCCAGAAGCACGGGCAGGGGGAGCGGGGGCCGTTCCCCAGGGGCCGCCGGGCCTCCCGGGTCTCCCGCGGTGGGGACCCGGGAAGGTGCCGGCCAGCGGTACTCGCCCCCGTGGCGGAAGCGGGGACGAACCGGCCGGGGCCGGTTCGTCCCGGCCAGGGCACCGGCTCCGGGCGGAACCTCCACAGGCCAGCCCAGGCCCCGATCCCGGACCTGCCGCAGCACGGCATCGAAGGCGATCTGCCCCAGGCACACGATGACCCGGACCCCGGGCCAGAGGACGTCCAGCTCCCGGCGGAGGAAGGCGCTGCAGGCGGCCAGCTCCTCCCGGGAAGGCTTGTTGTCCGGGGGAGCGCAGCGGCAGGCCGCGGTGATATAGGCGCCGTGGAGCCGCAGGCCGTCGTCCCGGTGGGTGGCCGTGGGCTGGCTGGCGAAGCCGGCCCGGTACAGGGCGCGGTAGAGCCAGTCGCCCGAGGAATCGCCGGTGAACATGCGGCCGGTGCGGTTGGCGCCGTGGGCGGCCGGGGCGAGGCCCACCACCAGCAGCCGGGCCTGGGGGTCGCCGAAGCCGGGCACAGGCCGGCCCCAGTAGTCCCAGTCCCGGTAGGCCCGGCGCCGGGTCCGGGCCACCTGGGCCGTGTAGGCCACCAGGCGGGGGCAGCGCCGGCAAGCGACGATGTCCTGGTGGATGCGGGCGATGGCGGCGGCCGCGTCCCCCGCCGCCGCGACGGGATCGCAGGGGGGCACGGCGGCTGCCGCGGGCACCGTCCCGGGTTGCCGCTGGGAACCGTTCATACCGCCATTGTACCAGCCCGCCCGGCGGCCTTGCCCTTTCCCACGCTGAAGCGAGAGCCCCGGTGCAGGCGAGGGCGACCCGTGACCGCCCGCCCCCGCCCCCGGCCGCCCGCGCTCCCGCAAGGGGCCGACGCAAGGGGCTGACCGGGGACGAGCGCTCGCCGGGGCGCCCGGGGTCCGGCAGGAGTTGGAACCTGTCCGCCGTATTCCATTGCCTAACGGGGGATGCATCGCGGTTCCAGCCACTCGCTAGCACCCATCGTGCCACTTTTCGCCCTTCCACCGGTCTCCGGTCACGGTGGCCGGCGGTGCCAGGCACGGCAGGGGGCCGGTTCGTCCCCGCACCGGCCCGCCCCAAGCCGGGCGGCACGCACCGGCTACCCCGCGAGCTGCAGGTGCCATGTGCGGCACCCATCCCCCAGCGGCGGTCCCGGTTCCCCGTGCCGGTGCCGGGAGCCGGAATGCCATAGCGGGCGCGGGCCCGTGAAAGGAGGTCGGGCGGCGTCATGGCAGCGACCGGCCAGGAAGCGGCCGGCCAGCGGGTGACGGTCACCGTGACGGTCAACGGCCGCACCTACACGCGGGAGGTGGAACCCCGCACCCTCCTGGTCCACTTCCTGCGGGAGGAACTGGGCCTGACCGGCACCCACGTCGGCTGCGACACGTCGAACTGCGGGGCCTGCACGGTCCACCTCAACGGCCAGGCGGTCAAGTCCTGCACCGTGCTGGCGGTGCAGGCCGACGGCGCCGAGGTGGTGACCATCGAAGGCCTGGCTCGGGACGGCCGGCTCCACCCCGTCCAGGAGGGGTTCTGGGAGCAGCACGGCCTGCAGTGCGGCTTCTGCACGCCGGGCATGATCATGGCCGCGGCGCACCTGCTGGAGGTGAACCCCAACCCCACGGAGGAGGAGATCCGCCAGGGGCTCGAGGGCGTCCTCTGCCGCTGCACGGGCTACCAGAACATCGTCCGGGCGGTGCAGTACGCCGCCCGCCGGTTGCAGGAACAGCGCAGTGCGGCCGCCGACTGATCCCGGCCGCCGGCGAGGGGGGTGAAGATGGTGCCGGTTGCAGGCATTGGCGCGCGGCTCAAGCGCAAGGAAGACCCCCGCTTGATCACGGGCTCGGGCACCTATACCGACGACATCAAGCTGCCCGGTATGGTCCACATGGCCGTGGTGCGCAGCCCCCATGCCCATGCCCGGATCCGGGGGATCCATACCGCCGCGGCCCGCTCGGCACCGGGTGTGGTGGCGGTGCTGACGGGCGAGGAGCTGAAGCAGGGCTTGCAGGCGCCCCTGCCCTGCGCGTGGCTGTACGAGGGGCTGAAGAACCCGCCCCACTGGCCCCTGGCCATCGACGTGGTGCGCCACGTGGGCGAGGGGGTGGCCGTGGTGGTGGCGGAGACCCGGGCGGCGGCCCGGGACGCCGCGGCCCTGGTGGAGGTCGACTATGAGCCGCTGCCGGCCGTGGTCGACCCCGAGAGGGCCATGGATCCGGGCGCCCCCCGGGTCCACGAGCAGTTCGACAGCAACGTGGCCTACACCTGGGAGGCGGCCGGCGGCGACGTGGAGGCCGCGTTCCGGGAAGCCGACGTGGTGATCCGCCAGCGGCACCTGCAGCAGCGGCTGGTGCCCATGGCCCTGGAGCCCCGGGCGGTGGTGGCCGACTGCCACCCGGCCACGGGCGAGCTCACCGTCTGGAGCACCACCCAGATCCCGCACCTGCTCAAGATCAACCTCTGCGGGATCCTGGGCGTCCCTGAGCACCAGATGCGGGTGATCGCCCCGGAGGTCGGGGGCGGCTTCGGGGCCAAGCTCAACGTCTACCCGGAGGAGGTCATCGTCCCCTTCCTGGCCCGCCGGCTGCGGCGCCCCGTGAAGTGGGTGGAGGACCGGCGGGAGAACTTCGTCACCACCATCCACGGCCGGGAGGGCATCATCGACGTGGAGGTGGCCGCCCGGCGCGACGGCGAGATCCTGGGCATGCGGATCAACTGGATCTGCGACCTGGGGGCCTACAACCAGCTGAACACGCCCTACATCCCCATCCTGGGGCTCATCGTCTCGCCCGGACCCTACCGCCACAAGCACCACGCCATCAAGATCACCGGGGTCTTCACCAACAAGACGCCCACCGACGCCTACCGGGGGGCCGGCCGGCCCGAGGCCACCCACTTCCTGGAGCGGACCATCGACCGGCTGGCGGACGAACTCGGCCTGGATCCGGCCGAGGTGCGGCGCAAGAACTTCGTGCGCAAGGACGAGTTCCCGTACACCAACCCGGTGGGCATCACCTACGACTCCGGCGACTACCACGCCGCCCTGGACAAGGCGCTGGAGGCCGTAGGGTACGAGGAGCTCGAGCGGGAGCAGGCCGAGCGGCGCCGGCGGGGCGACCGGCTGCAGCTGGGAATCGGGATCTCCAGCTACATCGAGGCCTGCGGCCTGGCGCCGTCGGCGGCCCTGGCGGGGACCTTCTACGGGGGCAACCTGTTCGAGTCGGCCCAGGTGCGGGTCCACCACACCGGCAAGGTGACGGTCTACACGGGCTCGTCGGCCCACGGCCAGGGCCACGAGACCGCCTGGTCCCAGATCGTCGCCAGCGAGCTGGGCATTCCGCCGGAAGACGTGGAGGTGCTCCACGGCGACACGGGCCGCGGCCCCATCGGCCTGGGGACCTACGGCAGCCGCTCGGCGGCGGTGGGCGGCATCGCCCTCTACCACGCCCTGCAGAAGGTGAAGAAGAAGGCCGCCCTGATCGCGGCGCACCAGCTGGAGTGCAGCCCCGAGGACCTGGAGTTCGTGGACGGCGAGTTCCGGGTCAAGGGGGCGCCCCAGCGGGCTCTGAAGTTCACCCAGATCGCCGCCGCCGCCAACCTGGCGTCCCACATCAACTTCCCGCCGGGCCTGGAGCCGGGGCTGGAGGAGACGGCCTTCTGGCAGCCGGAGAACTTCACCTTCCCCTTCGGCACCCACGTGTGCGTGGTGGAGGTGGACACCGAGGACGGCCGCACCCGGATCCTGCGGTACGTCTGCGTGGACGACTGCGGCAACGTGATCAACCCGCTGCTGGCCGAGGGCCAGGTCCACGGCGGCATCGCCCAGGGCATCGCCCAGGCGCTGTTCGAGGAGCTGGTCTACGACGAGAACGGCCAGCCCGTCAACGCCTCGCTGATGGAGTACGCCGTGCCGACGGCGGCGGAGCTCCCGTCCTTCGAGTCGCACTTCACCTGCACGCCGTCGCCGGTCAACCCGCTGGGCGTCAAGGGCATCGGGGAGGCGGGCACCATCGCCGCCACGCCGGCGGTGGTCAACGCCATCGTCGACGCCGTCTCGCACCTGGGCGTGCGGCACATCGACATGCCCTGCAAGCCGGAGCGGGTGTGGCGGGCCATCCAGCAGGCCCAGGAAGCGGCGGCGGCCGCGGAAGGGGGGGAGGGGCGGTGATCCCCAGCGCCTTCGCCTATCACCGGCCGGAAAGCCTGGATGAGGTGTTCCGGCTGCTGGCGCAGTACGGCGACGGGGCCAAGCTTTTGGCGGGCGGGCACAGCCTGCTGCCCGCCATGAAGCTGCGCCTGGCCCAGCCCCAGGTCCTGATCGACCTGGGCCGGGTCCGGGAACTGTCCGGGATCTCGGTGGAACCGGACGGCGCCCTGCGCCTGGGGGCCCTGACGACCCACCACCAGGTGATGACCGACGCCACCATCCGCCGGCATGCGCCCTTGCTGTCCGAAGTGGCCGGGGTGATCGGCGACATGCAGGTGCGCTACCGCGGCACCCTGGGCGGCAGCATCGCCCACGCCGACCCTGCGGCCGACTACCCCGCGGCCCTCTTGGCGCTCGAGGCGGAGATCGAAGTGGCCGGGCCCGGCGGGGGGCGGACGATCCCGGCGGGGGAGTTCTTCTTCGGCCCCTTCATCACCGCCTTGCAGCCGGATGAGGTGGTGACGGCCGTCCGCATTCCGGCGGCTGCCGGCGGGGACCGGGGATGGAGCTGGGGGTACCGCTACCTGAAGATGGCCCGCAGGGCGTCCGACTTTGCCCTGGTGGGGGTCGCCGCCGCCGTGGCCCGGGACGGGGAGGGGGCTGCGGCCGCGGTCCGGGTGGCCCTGAACGGGGTGACGGGGGCGGCCTACCGGGCGTCGGCGGTGGAAGAGCACCTCACGGGCCGGGTCCCCACGGCGGAGCTTCTGGCGGAGGCCGCCCAGCGGGCGGTGGAAGGCGTGGACGTGGACGGGGACGCCCTGACCTCCGCCGAGTACCGGGCCCATCTGGCCCGGGTGTACACCCGCCGGGCGCTGGAAGAAGCCTGGCAGCGGGCCGGCGGGGAGGGGGCCATGGCCGCCGACTGAAGATGGGCGGCCGGGCTTGGCACCGGCCCTTCGGGTGGGGGCAGGGGGCGGCGGGCGCCGGCGGAGGGCGGCGCCCGCCGCTATCCGGGGAGGGCGCAAGGGTGCGGGCCGGGGCATGGTGCCCCGGCCCGCACCCTTGCAGGGGGTTGAGGGGCGGCTCCACCGGTGGCCCGCCTGGATGGCCGATGGTGGCTCGCCCGTCAGTCGATCACCTTGACCTCCAGCTTCATCCCGGGCAGCTTGGCCTTGTTCTGGAACAGGTAGTGGGCGACGATTTTGGCGTCCTCGATCACCACATCGGGTGCGGTCATGGACAGCGGGCTGCTGCCGCGCTGCTCGTCGACCGTCTGCTGGTTGAAGGAGATGGAGCCGGCCTCCTGGTAGGTCATGTCCTGCACCAGCCCGCTGATCTTTACCGGCGACGCAGTGATGGAGACCCGCACCGTCTTGCCGCCCACGTTGAGGTCCTTGTACAGGTGCAGGTTGGTGATCACCAGGTGGTCGATCTTGGCCCGGGCCATGGGCACGCCCGCCGCCTTGTCGGTGTCGTTGGTGACGGGCAACATCTGAAAGCCCGTGCCTTCCAGCCGGTCGAACTCCAGCATGACCCCGCCGATTCCCGCCAGCGGGGCCGCCAGGGCGATGCCCTGGGACATCATGACGAACAGCATGGCGCCCAACACGGCCATGGAGATGCCGAAGGTGACCCAGAAACGGCGCCGGGAGAAGGTCCCGGTGGTCACGGCGTACGACATGGGTCTTCCCCTCCCTGATGCCACGTACTGATCCGCTCACCCTGCCGTCCAGGCTTCGTCATGCCGGGGCGGGGGGCCGGGCAGGGACGGCTTCCTCTGCCCGGTGCCTCACGGCCCCTTGCGCAGCAGTCCACCCAGCCCCGCCGAGCCCAGAAGACCTCCTAGCAGGGGCAGCAGGCCGCCCTGGCCGTCGCCGGCTGGGGTTCCTGAACCGGTTCCGCTGGTATGGGCGGTCCCGTCCTGACCCGCTGCCTCCGGGCCGGACGAGCCGGTTCCTCCCAGCAGGCTGGTGACCAGGCGATCCAGGTCAGGCCAGTAGCGGCCGCAATCCCGGGCCAGCTGCAGGGTGACCGAACCCAGCTCTTTCGGTTCCACCAGGTGGTGCTCGACCAGGCCGCCCAGCAGCTCCGCCGCCGTCAGGGACGGGTCAGCGGCCAGAGGCTGGAAGGCACCGGCCGAGAGGTCCAGGGACTGGGCCACACAGGCCAGAGCCGGGGTCAGGTCGGGAAGCTGGGGCTGCACCGGCAGTGAAAGGGCCGGCTTGGAACCCTGCCGGGTCGGGCCCGAATCCGGCGCCTCCGGCGAGCCGGCCTCTGGGGCCGAGGTCGGTTCCTCCCCAAGGCAACTCAGCACGGCCTGGGGATCCAGGTGGCGCAGGGGCTTAAGGGCCGCCGCCAGATCCCCCTGCCGCAGCGCCTCCAGGTCCAGGAGGGACAGCGGATCCCGGTCGAGCGCCCCCTCCAGGCAGTGCACCAGCTCCCGGGCCTCAGGCGGCAGCGGCACGCCGGGCACGTCGGGGGTGGGAATCCGCGGCCTGGGCAGCGGCAGGTCCGGAAGGGGCGCCGACGGGATCTCGGGTCCGGGCCGTTGGGGCAAGGGCAGGTTCGGCAAAGGTAGCGGCAGGGCGGATCCTGTCCCCGCTTGTTGCCGCTGCCGATCGCGGCGCAGGTCGTCCGGGTTCCGGTACCTGCCGTGCAGCGCCGCCGCCTGCCGCTCCACCCACTGGATGCGGTCCCGCTGGGCCAGTTCGGCCGGGTCCGTGACGAAGCGCAGGACCGATCCCGGCAGCACGGCGGTGCCGGTGTGCATCCAGGTGGCCCGCATGCCCATGTCGCGCACGCGCAGGGTGACCTGCCCGCCGCTTTCCAAAAGGTCCAGCACGAACTGGATGGGGTCGGCGGACTGGACAGCCCCCGGGATGGTGCCGATCAGGGACAGCAGGTCGGTGCGCATGGCGGTGTCGGTCACCCGGGCCACCCCCTGGCTGGTGATCTGCAGGTACAGGGGCGAGCCCTGGCTGAGATCCTGGGTCAGGGCCAGGTTGTGGATCTCCGCCGACTCGAACCGCACGATGACCTCAAAGGGGCTGGCGCCGGGTTCCGTCACGGGCATGACGCTGGCCCCCCGTCCGACCATCTCGTCGGCGGTCACGATGAAGTAGCGATCGGGGACGAGAAGGTCTTCCAGGCTGGCGGTGCCGGGGCTGGCGGCACCGGCGGGTCCCGCGCCCACCAGGGCAAGGACCACCAGCATGACCGCCAGGGCGGGAAGAGCCGGCTGCCACCGGCGGCGCCACCGGTCCCGGCGAACCCGGCCGCCGGGCGCCGTGCCGGGCGAAAGGCCGCCGGCGGTGCCGGCCGTCGGCGACCGGCCGGGAACGCAGGCGGCGCCGGTACCGCCCGGGGCGCCGGGGTTGGGCGGGACGGCGGGCCGGTGGCCCCGGCCGGCGATGCGGGCGTTGTCCACGCTGTCACCCTCCTTTCTCCCGCAGGATGGGCCGGTTCTGGGGGAAAGGACGGGCAGCGAGGAGGGGCCGCGTCCCGGCCGTGCCCTTGCCCTCCCGCAGGTTTCGCCCCGAGGGATGTCCGCGGCGGCCCGGCCGGAGGCAGCGGCCGGGCACCGGGGTGCCCGGCCGCCGGCCTGAGAGGGGTGCAGCCACCCGGCCGGCCGGTTCGACGACCGGCCGGTCGGGACGGGTGCCCACCGTTGGGTGCCGAGGGTGGTCGCGGTGGCGGTGGGTGGTTGACGCCGTTCCCCCAGAACGGTTCACTAAGCGGATTCGGCGGGGTGACCGGCCTTATGAGGGTCGGGCGGGAGGCGGTGGTGCCGCCGGGCGGTGGCGGGGCGACCGGAGGGCAGGTGGCCGAGGGCGGGCGGGACAGGGTGGGACCGAACGGTCGGCAGGTGGGGGGCCGACGGGGAGTGGGTGGGGTATGAGGCCGGCGGTGGGCGCCGGGTCCGGCGGGCGATGGGCGCCGGTGCCGCCGGCCCCGATGCAGAGGAGACCGAGCGCCGGTTGCCCCTGCTGCCCTTACCGCATGGGGGATGGGGCCAGGCCGGTGTAGGCGGTCACCGCGGCGGCGACCTGGCGGGCGGCGCCCAGGGCCAGGGACAGGCCCTCCAGCCCCAGCCCGGCCAGGACGAAGAGTCCCTCGGCCCCGCCCAGGGGGGCCACGGGGCCGGCAAAGGGCAGGCCGCCGGGACCCCGCAGGTCGATCAGGGTCCGGGTGCGGCCCAGTTCCGCCTCGCCGGGCAGGTCGAAGCGGGTCACCAGATCGTCCACCAGGGCCACCAGCTGGTCGAAGGAGGGGGGCGCCCAGTCGCCTTCCAGGCGGGCAGCGGCCAGGAGGGCGCGGGGCTCGGGCCCCAGGACGAACTGCCAGATGAGGGAGCGCCGGGTGTACACGGCGGGCTCGGCCCGGCTGCCCTCCGGCAGCCGGAAGGGGATCACCACGTCTTTCACCCGGACGAACCGGCTGGCGAACCCGCCGGGCAGGCCGTCCATGGCCAGGCTGTCCGGCCGCGGGCCGGGCGCCAGCACCAGGGCGGCGGCCGGGATGGCTTCGCAGGGGCCGCCGGGCCGCTGGACCCGCACCCCCACCACCCGGCCGCCCCGGAGGACCGGTTCCACCACCCGGGCGCGGGTGAGCAGCTGCAGGCCGCTGCGCCGGGCCAAAAGCAGCATGGCGTCGAGGAACAGGAGGTGGTCCAGGAAGGCGGCGCGATCCGGCCGCCCGTTCAGGGCGGCGAAGGTCAGGCGGATGGGGGAGCGGGGGTGGTGGTGCTGGGCCAGGGCGAAATCCCAGGTGGTGCGGGCCCACCCGTCCAGCAGGGGATGACCCGCCACGGCCTTCAGCACCCCCACGGCCGTGCGGGTTTCGCCCAGACCCGGGAACTCCCCGTCATCAACCAGGAGCACGGGCCCATGGGGCTGCAGGGCGAAGGCCACGGCCGTGCCGGCGATGCCGCCGCCGGCCACCACCACGGGTGCGCGCCCGCCCGCCGGCCGGCGGTTCGTGTCCGGCTCCTGGGGTGATGGGATCGTCGCTTCCTGGGCAGGGGCCGGTGGCGTCCCCGGCGGGGTCCCAAGAGGGTGGAACGGGGCGTCCTGGTCCGGAGTCCTGGGCAAGGGGAAATGCTCCTTTCTCATGCGGAACCGCCCGGGGAGCCGCCGCCTAGGGGGCCTTTGGGGGCCGCCGTCGCTGCCCCCGGCGCTGCCGCACTCCGCCGGGGCGGGCCCGCGGGCACCGCCGGCGCCTGTTCCAGGGAGGCGAGGAACCGCGCCGCCCAGCCGTGCACGTCCAGGGCGGCCACCCGCTCCTTCAAGGCGGCCCGCCGCGCCTCCCAGGTGCGGCGGCCGCGCCCCTCCGCCAGCGACGCCAGAATGCCGTGCAGGGTCTCGGCCAGCCCGTCGACGTCATAGGGATTGACCCGAAGGGCCTCGGGCAATACCGCCGCCGCCCCGGCCAGGTTCGACAGCACCAGTACCCCATTCTCCGTCACCCAGGCGTACTCCTGGGCCACCAGGTTCATGCCGTCCCGCAGGGGCGTGACCAGGGCGACGTCGGCGGCCAGGTAGAAGGCCACCAGCTCCTGGGGCGGGAAGGCCCGGTAGAGGTAGCGGACGGGAAGCCACCCGTCCTGCATGAAGGCCCCGTTGATCCGGCCCACCTGCTCGTCGACCCGCCGCTTCAGCTGGCGGTAGGACTCCAGGCGCGTCCGGCTGGGCACGGCGATCTGGTACAGGGTGGCCTGGCCCCGCCACTGGGGGTGCTGCTCCAGCAGCCGCTCCCAGGCCGCCAGGCGTTCCGGGATGCCCTTGGTGTAATCCAGCCGGTCGACCCCCACCAGGACGAACCGGCCGCCGGCGGCACGGCGAAGGCGGGCGGCCCGCTCCCGGATGCGGGGCTCGGCGGCCCACCGGCGGAACCGGGCGGTGTCGATGCCGATGGGGTGGGCCTCCACCCGTACGGCCCGCCCCTGCCAGAGCACCCGCTGGCCCCGCACCACGGCACCGGGCAGCAGGCGGCAGGTGGCGAGGAAGTTGTCCACGTATTCCGCGGTGTGAAGGCCCACCAGGTCGGCGCCCAGCACGCCGGCCAGCAGCTCCTCCAGCCAGGGCAAGACCTGCCAGACCTCGGGCGGCGGCCAGGGGATGTGCCAGAAGAAGCCGATGCGGCCCTGGGGCCGGGCGGCCCGCAGCAGGGCGGGGACCAGCATCAGGTGGTAGTCCTGCACCCAGACGGGGACATGGGGATCGTCCCACAGGGAGAGCACGGCCTCGGCGAAGCGGCGGTTGGTCGACCGGTAGGCCGTGAGGAAGTCGCGGCGGATCTCCACCCGGTCCAGCAGGTAGTGGGCCAGGGGCCACAGGGTGCGGTTGGCCATGCCGTGGTACGAGCCGGCCACTTCCCGCGGCGGCAGGAAGAGCCGGTGCACGGCGAAGCGGGGTGCCGCGGGAGGATAGTGGAGAAGGGGCAGGGAGCCGGCGTCCTTCTCACCCCAGGCGACCCAGGCCCCACCCCGCCGCTCCAGGACGGGGAGGAGGGCCGTGGCCAGGCCCCCTACGGCCGGGACCCAGCCGTCGCCCTCCCGCCGGAGGGGCTCGCGGTTCGCCACCACCACCAGGGACACCGCCACCACCTCCTCGGGATTCCGGCTCCTCGGGATTCCGGGCCCGCCCGCATCCGGCGGGTTCAACTTCTTCCCCCCGATGCGGGCCCGTCCCGGCCAGCGCCCGGTTCTTGCCGGCCAGGGACGCGGGCCGGGGCGGGCCGCCCTCTCCGGCCGCCTCCTCCCGGCCTGGGATCCCGGCCGCCCCGGGCGGTCCCGCCCCATTGTTCGAGCAGCTGCCGGGCGTCCCGGTAGCCGATGTCTTCGGTGACGATTCGAGCCAGCTGTTCCCGCGCCCGGCGCAGATCGCCCAGGTCGTGGTAGGCCAGGGCCAGCTGGTAGCGGATTGCCTTCAGTGCCTCCGGGTCGCGCCGGAAGCGGGTCGCGGTCCTCAGGGTGGCCACCGCCAGGTCAGGGTGGCCGGCTTCCCGGAAGGCCTGGCCCATGATCGCCACCGCCCATAGATAGAGGGCATCGTCCCGGGGGATGTCCTGCAAGAGGGCCACGGCCTGGTGCAGGGCGTCGCCGGCCCCGGCACCGGGGGCCGAACCCGCCGAGCCGCCAGGGGCGGCCCCGCGCCCCTGGTGCCCTTCCACCAGGATCAGGGCCTTGAGCAGCCGGGCGGCATGATACCCCGGGTTCAGGGCCAGGGCGCCGTCCAGCTGGGCCACGGCTTCCCCATGGTGGCCGGTGCGTGCCAGCAGGTACGCCTGCAACAGGTCGACGCCCGGTGCCGACGGCAGCTCGACCCGCAAGGGCCAAGGCCGGAACTCCACCTCCCAGGCGGTGCGGGTGCGCCCGGCCAGCCGGCCCAGGGTATCGGGGCAGGCGTCGATCCGCAGCAGGGCGCCGGCGGCCTCGGCCTCCTGCCCGGCCTGCCAGAGGATGAGACCCCAGAGCAGCCACAGGTCAGCCTCCTCGGGATGCCGGGACAGCAGGGGTTCCACCAGCCGCCGGCCCTCTTCCCAGCGCCCGGCCCGGCAGGCCGTGGCGGCCTGCTGCCAGGTGCGCACCAGCTGCCCGTCCTTCCAGGACAAGAACAGCGCAGCCGCCAGGGTGCCCACGGCCAGCGGCCAGAGCCACGGTACGCCGGTGGCCACCAGGAGCAGCACCAGGCCGAGGCAGCCCAGGGCGCCGGTGGCCGGCCCGCCGTCCACCCGGCCGTCGGGGAACGACCGCACGGTCGTGGCGGGAGCAGCCTGCGCCGCCTCCCGGTGGCGGCGGCCCCGGCGCCGGGCGGGGGGAGCCAGGGTCTTGCGGTAATAGATCCCGCCGGTGCCGGCGTGGACGTAAGCTCCTCGGGGGCCGACGCCGATGCGGGCGCCCCGGGTGCCCACCGACACCCCCAGACCGGAGCGGGACAGGTTGAGCCGCACTCCAGGGGCCAGGCGGAAGCTCTTGCGCAGGTACCAGCCCATGACCCAGGCCGTGCTCCTTCCTCACGGGAGCCTCACCGGAGGCTGCTCCCGTTACCCTCAGCCCTTCGCCCCGGGATCCGAGGGTTCCTGGTTCTCCGGCCCGGGCCCCGGCGGCCCCCGGGCCGGTGCCTGCGGGCCCGCCTTGCCGCCGCACCAGCTGGCCCGCCGGCCTGCACCGCCGGGTGGAGCCGGGCACCGGCCGTCCAACCGCCCGCCCGCCGCGTTGGCTGCCGGGGTTCCGTCGCCCGCCGGTCGGGCGTTGCCCGTTTCAGCCGGTGCGGGGCACCTGCCAGCGCCGGGCCAGTCCCTGGGACAGCCGGTCCATCACGATGGCCAGGGCCACGATGGTGAAGCCCGATTCGAACCCCGCGCCGGGGTCGACCCGCTGGATGGCCCGCATCACGGCCTCGCCCACGCCCCCTGCGCCGACCATGCTGGCGATCACCACCATGGCCAGGGCCATCATGGTGGTCTGGTTGATCCCGGCCATGATGCTGGGCAGGGCCAGGGGCAGCCGGACCTGGGCCAGCAGCTGCCAGCGGGTGGCGCCGAAGGCCCGGGCCGCTTCCTGCACGTCGGCGGGTACCTGCCGGATACCCAGGTCGACCAGCCGCGCCACGGGCGGCAGGGCGTAGACCACCGTGGCCAGCGTCCCGGGGACCGGTCCCAGGGCTTGAAACAGCATCATCACCGGGATCAGGTACACGAAGCTGGGCATGGTCTGCATGGCGTCCAGGACGGGAATCACCAGGGCGTGGACCCGGCGCGACTCGGCCATGGCGATGCCCAGGGGCAGGCCGATGGCCACCGCCAGCGCCACGGCCACGATCACCATGGCCAGGGTCTCGATGGCCGCCTCCCAGTAGCCGAAGGCGCCGATGGCCAGCATCAGGGCCGCCAGGGTGAGGGCGGTCAGGGGCCGCCGGGTGATGGCCCAGCCGGCCAGCAGCACCCCGCCGATCCATACCCACCAGGGCACGGCCAGAAGGCCGGCTTCGATGGTGTTCAGCGAGCGGGTGATGGCCACGGAGATGCCGTGGAAGAACCCGCCACCGCGGTCCACCAGCCAGGCCAGGCCGTGCTGGATCCACGGCGCCACGTGGAATTCCAGCGCTTCAGGGAACAAGGTCCGATCCCCTCCGGCCCGGACCCCAGCCGGCCTTTCCTGCCTCCAGGGTGGGCGAGAGCAGGGTTTCCGCCAGGGGTTCCGCCAGCCCGCCCGCGGCCGGTTCGGCTGCCACGGCCCGGAAGGATTCCCCGGCGGCCCACCGCGGCTCGCCGGCGGCCGCGGGAAGGGTATCGGGCACGGCGGCCCGCAGGGGTCCCGCCGCCAGGGCGGCCGCCTCCCGCACGTCCCGGACGAACCGGCGGACGTAGTCGTCGGCAGGAGCCTGGATGATCTCCCGGGGCCTCCCCACCTGGACGATGCGCCCCGCCCGCATGATGGCCAGCCGGTCGCCCAGGCGCAGGGCTTCCTGCAGGTCGTGGGTGATGAAGACGATGGTCTTGTGCAGCTCCTCCTGCAGGCGCAGCAGCTCGTCCTGCAGCTCCCGCCGGATCAGGGGGTCCAGGCCGCTGAACGGTTCGTCCATCAAAAGCAGGTCGGCGTCCCGGGCCAGGGCGCGGGCGATGCCCACCCGCTGGCGCATGCCGCCCGACAGGGCGGCCGGGTAGCGGCCGGCCCACTTCTCCAGGCCCACCCGGGCCAGGGCCTCCCGGGCCCGCTCCACCTGCACCGGGCGGGGCTCGCCCCGCAGGCGCAGGCCGAAGGCCACGTTCTCCAGCACCGTCCGGTGGGGGAGCAGGCCGTAGTGCTGGAAGACCATGGCCACCCGGGTGCGGCGGAAGGCCGTGAGCTGGCGGGCGTCCATGGCGGTGACGTCCTCGCCGTCGAAGAGGATGCGGCCCGCCGTGGGCTCGACCAGGCGGAGCAGGCAGCGGACCAGGGTCGACTTCCCGCTGCCGGAGAGACCCATCACCACGAAGATCTCGCCGCGCCGGACGCGAAAGCTGGCTTCCCGCACGGCCACCACCGCGCCCCGCGCCTCCGCCCGGGCCACGGCCTCGGGATCATGGACATCGATGTCCTTGTCCCGGCGGGCGAAGATCTTCCAGAGGTCCTGGACGGCCAGCAGCACGGGGCTCGGGGTGGCGGCTTCATCCCGGCCCGGGCGGCCGCGGCCCCGGTGGCCGGTGGTGGCGTCGGGGCGGGCCGGTCCGGGCCCCCGGCCTCCCAACCCGGCATCGGAGCGGGAAGACCCCGGTTCGCGGTTACCGGACCCGCCGCCCGGGCGGGATGGGGCCGGCCCCCGGCCGCCGGGCCCGCCGCCCGCCCGGCCCGTTCCTCCGGTCGGAGATGCCGTCACGTCAGTTCACCTCCTCCAGGGCCTGCTTCACCCGCTGGTGCACCTCCGCGGGGACCCACTGTTCCCAGTCGTGATAGGTCTTGAGGAACCAGTGGGCCGCGCCGGCGGGGTCGCCGCCCTGTTCTTCCATGTAGGCCAGGGCCGCCGCCGTCTGGTCCAGGGTGGTCTCGTACTTCTTGAGGAACTCGACGACGTCCGGCGCCATGTCCTGCAGGCGGCTGTTGGCCGCCACCAGGACCTGGCTGGGCGGGTAGGCACAGGCCTTGCCGGAGTTCCAGCACTCCTCACTGTAGGCCGGTTCTTCCAGCCGGATCAGCTCGTACTTGCCGGTGATCCAGGTGGGCTCCCAGTAGTAGCCCACCCACGGCTTGCCCTGCCGGTAGGCGGTGGTGATGGACGTGTTGAGACCCGCTTCCGAACCGGGGTTGAAGGCGGTGAAGTGGTCGTCCAGGCCGTAGGCCTTGAGCTTCTGGGCGTTGATGTCCGAGCAGACCCAGCCCGTCGGGCAGTTGTAGAACCGGCCCTTGCCGGGCTCGGAGGGATCCTCGAAGAGCTGCCAGTAGCGCTCCAGGTCCTGCACCGAGCGCAGATCCGGCGCCATGGGCTCGATGCCGCGCTCGGGGTCGCCCTTGATGACATACGCGGGCACGTACCAGCCCTGGGGGGACTCGGGGTAGTTCTGGCCCAGGTCCAGCACCTTGCCCGAATCCAGGGCCTTCTGCCAGGCTTCGCGGATGTTGTCCGGCCACATCTCCATGGTGATGTGGACGCTGCCGTCCTGCAGGCCCTGGAGGATCGGGATGGTGTCGCCAAACTTGTAGTCCACGGGGTAGCCGTAGCCGTGCTCGATGATGAAGCCCGCGATGCGGTTGTGCACCTGCACGCTGTCCCAGCTGAAGTCGCCGAAGACCAGGGTGGGTTTGTCGCCGGCAGCGGCGCCCCCGCCGTTGCCGTCCCCGGCGGCCGGTGGGGCGTCACCGGTGTTGCCGCTGCCGCCGGTGCCGTTGCCGCACGCTGCTGTGAAGAGAAGCAGGACCAGGGTCAACAGGGACAGGGCCCACGTTCGGACCCGCGGGGCGCGCCGGCGGCCGTCCGCCGCCCGCCATGCCGCGGTGTTCACGCAACGACCTCCCTCCGCGGCAGGCCGCGGGGACGCGGGGGAAGGAACACGACGGGTGCTTCCGGGGTGGTGGAACCCCGCCGCAAGGGGGAAAGAGCAGGCAGGATGTGGCGTACATGCCAACGCCCGCGTGCCTACGGGGTTAGCTGGCGGGCTCGGGCCGGGCTGCCCTATCCCGGAGTCGCCGCGGTGGCCCGCGCGGTGGACCCTACCGCCCGCCGCCTGGCGCCGTTCAGCGGGCGCCGTGCCGCTTGGGCAGGGGTTCCAACGCTGGCCGGGCCGCGGCGGCCGGGAATTCGCCCCAAAGACGGTTCCCCCGCGCCCCCGGAGGGGGCTTCGGCCTGCCAGATTGGATTTGTGTTCCCAATATTATAAGAATGCTGCGGTCCTGTGCAAGGTTAAAAACGTCATTCAAAGCGGAGGGGACCGGCCCGGCGAGAGGCAAGGGCACAATCAAGCGCGGCGGCGGGGGCGGGAGCAAGCTCGCCGGGGGCGATCTGTTCGGCGCCGGCTGGCAGGAACTGGCTCGGCCGCCCCGGATTGTTCTTGCACCTCTTGTACGTCTTGAGGTGGACGACCCCCCGCATCGTCCCCCAGCCCAGCGCGGCCGGGCGGGCGGGTCGGGCCCCATACCGTCCCCGGGAGGGATGTGCATGGAGCGGTGGAGGCGTTACGTGCCCGCGTTGCTGGCAGGGCTCCTGATCCTGGCCCTGGCCGGCAACGTGGCGGCAGGGGTCGCGGCGGATCCCCGTCACGACTTCACGGAGGAGCGCGGGCAGCCGGCGGTTGGCGGCACGGGGTACGCCATCGTGGAGCTGGTCGACCCGCCGGCCGCTTCGTATACGGGCGGCATCGGCAAGCTGAAGGCCACCAAGCCTGCCCCGGGCAAGAAGCTGGACGCCAACAGCCGGGATGTGCAGGCGTATGTGCAATACCTGCGCGACCGGCACGAGCAGATCAAGGCGGCGATGCGGTCGGCCGCCCCCAAGGCCCGGGTGGTGCGGGAGTTCTTCCTGACGGGCAACGCCCTGGTGGTGGAGTTGAACGGCCACAATCCGGGCCAGCTGGCGGGGATCCGGGGCGTCAAGCGGGTGAGCGAGAGCTGGCTCTACCGGCCCGCCATGAACGTCAGCGCCGGGTTGATCGGGGCCGGTGCCCTCTGGACCAAGCTGGGCGACGGCCAGATGGACCAGGGCCGGGCCCGCGCGGGCGAGGGCATCAAGGTGGGGGTCATCGACTCGGGGATCGACCGGACCCACCCCTTCTTCCGGTGCAAGGACTACGACGGCGACGGGGACGTGGACGAGAAGGACATCCCGTCGAAGGTGTACGCCAGCGGCCTGGCGGGCGATCCCTCCCAGGTGCTGGTGAGCGACCACGGCACCCACGTGGCCGGGACCATCGCCGGCTGCGTGACGACCCTGCAGGAGGGGCCTGTTCGGGACACCTTGAGCGGCATCGCCCCGGCGGCCCGATTGTACGACTACAACGTGTTCCCCGGCTTCGGGGCCGGCTGGGTGGCCTACGGGGGCTCGGCCTTCAGCCACGATATCGCGGCCGCCCTGGAAGATGCGGTGCGTGACGGCATGGACGTGGTGAACATGAGCCTGGGTGGCGGTGTCCAGGGGCCCCACGACTACCTGGCCGAGGCGGTCAACGCGGCCGTGGACGCCGGCGTGGTGGTGGTGGCGGCGGCCGGCAACTCGGGGCCGGGCGACATGACGGTGGAATCGCCGGGCAGCGCCGCGCGGGCCATCACCGTGGGGGCGACCACCAACGCCCATTACATCGGCATCCCGGTCAGCGCCGGGGGGCGTGACTTCGGCGCCGCCACGGGCGACTTCTCACCCTTCGGCAGGGTGACCTCGCCCTACGCACTGGCCCGGGACGGCTCGGCACGGCCCGAGGAAGCCTGCTACCCGCTGGTGAACGGGGCGGAGGTGCGGGGCAAGATCGCCCTGGTGAAGCGCGGCAGCTGCACCTTCACCACCAAGGTGCGCAATGCCGAAGCCGCCGGTGCCACGGGGGTGCTGATCATCAACAACGTGGCGGGTGATCCCGTCGCCCCGGGGAGCGACGGGACGGCGCCGGCACCCACCATCCCTGCCGCCATGGTGTCGATGGCCGACGGCCAGTTCCTGATCGACCTGCTGGCTGCCGATCCCCAGGCCACGGTGACCATCGACGGGACGGTGGAGACGGAGATCCGCACCGGCTCTGGCGACATCCTGGCCGGGTTCTCGTCCCGTGGTCCCACGCCCTACACGTACCTGATCAAGCCCGATGTCACGGCGCCGGGGGTCAACATCTACTCGTCGGTCTTCGACGGCCAGTGGGCCATGTTCCAGGGGACCAGCATGGCCACGCCCCATGTGGCGGGTGCGGCCGCCCTGCTGCTCCAGCTGCACCCCGGCTGGTCACCCGCCGACGTCAAGTCGGCCCTGGTCAACACGGCGGCCCGCGTGGTCAAGGACCCGGTGAAGGCCATGTATGATCCCGGCGTGCTGGCCCGCGGGGGCGGGCGGATCGACCTGGCCCAGGCCGAGCCCACGCCGCTGACCCTGGACCCGGTCAGCGTGAGCTTCGGCTACTTCAACGGCAACGCACCGGTCAAGGGCCGCCAGGACATCACCCTGCACAACGTCAGCAGCTCCACCCAGACCTGCACGGTCACGGTGGTTCGGGATGCGGCCGACCCGGCCGTCACCGTGTCGGCGGAGCAGGTCACCCTGGCGGCGGGCGCCACCGCGACCCTGACCGTGAGCATGGAGGGGGGCCGCAGCGACCGGCTGCCCAGTGGCGACTATGACGGTGAGCTGGTCCTGGACTGCGGCGGCAAGGTGCTGCGGGCACCCTGGTGGTTGCGGGTGAACCGTGAGGCCAAGCCGTAAGGACCGGGACCTCCGCCGGGGCCGTGAAGACGGCGGATCCGCACTCGGGACGGGGGCGGCACTCCGAGGTCCCCGGGTGGCCGCCGCGCAGGCCTGAGGCTGAGAAGCAAGGAGGCGCCCATTGGGCGCCTCCTTGCTTTCCTGGGTGGCCGGCACGGGGCTTCGCTGGGCGGCTGCCACGGGCCGGCCGGTTCTTCCGTCGTGAGGGAGCTGCCCGTACGGGCTTGTGGGGTCCCCCGGTTCCAGCCGGGAGAGGCGAAACCAGGGGCCGGGTCCGGCGCCAGGCGGCCTTCAGGAATCAGCCTGGGCGCTGGCCGGTTCCCCGCCCTTCCGGCCGGCGGGACCGGGCCAGTAGACCCAGAAGGTCTCTTCGGTGAAGAGCCGGGCGAAGCGCCGGGCCATCTCCGGGTCCTGTTCCATGCGCTCCTCCCAGCCGTAGGTCTGGGAGCGGTGGGCACGGAAGGCCGCTTCCTTCTGGGGCCGGACCGCCGCCACCGGGACGGTGACCAGGGGCAGGCCGGGGTCGGCGTCGCGCACGGGGCCGCGCACGCACAGCAGGCGCGGCCGGCGGGCAGGAGGGATGCCCATGACGGCCTCCACGGTGACGGCGCCGGTGGCGTTGTGGTCGGGGTGCCCGCCCAGCTCCGGGTGGAAGGTGATGACGGTGGTCGCGCCCGTCTCCTCGAGAATCCCCCGGATCCGTGCGGCCAGCCGGCTGCGGTCCTCGAACTCCACGGTCTTGTCCCACACCCCCAGGACCCGGACGTCGCCGACGCCCACGGCGGCCATGGCCTGCCGCAGCTCGCCGATGCGCAGGGGCCCCAGTCCTTCCCGCGTGGCCAGGGGGGGCTGGCCGACCCGGCGACCCATCTGCCCGGCGGTGACCGAGACCATGGTGACGGCGATGCCCTGCCCCACCGCCAGGGCCATGGTGCCCGCGGCACCGAAGGACTCGTCGTCAGGATGGGCCAGGACCACCACCAGATGCCGGTCCCAGGGCGCCGGGACCGGCTCGGGCACCGGCTCGGCGTGCGGGCCGGCGGCCACGGTGGCACCGCCATCCCTTGCAGCCGGCGCCTCCGGCGCGGTCCGACCCGCAGGGACGGTGCGGCCCGGCCCCTCCTCCAGGGCGGAAGGGGAAGCCGGCTCCACCCCCCCTTCACCGGCGGGGACGGTTCTGGCGGAGACGCCATCCCCAGGAGTTGACAGGGGGAACGGGCCCCGGCTCAGTTCCAGGACCACCGTCAGCCGTCCCTCGTCGTCGTGCCCCTCCAGGATCAGCCGCCCCGGTTCTTCCTGCCAGTGGGTCAGCCCCTCGGCGTAGACCCACCCGCCGGCCACCCGCAGCCCGGCCCGGAAGGGGCCGGCACCGCGCAGGGCGGCGTCCTCCAACTGGACCTGCACGTTTCGGGCGAAGGCGCCGAATCCGCCCCGGGTGTAGGCCCCGTGGGTCGTCTCCAGGTGCAGGTAGACCGGTGCTCCCACAAAAGCTTGCAAAGCCCGCTGGACGCGGGCCGGTTCGATGGCCTCCATCGCTGCGCCTCCTGGAGTGGTGTGCGCTGGTGTGCGGCCGGCGAGCGTGCACCACCGGCCGGCTTGCGAACCCGTTGCAAACCGCCAAGACATGAATGCAGTCTAATGCAGTTTAACCCTTCGCCAGAAGGCGCGCCTCTCCCTGCGCAGCGGGGCCGGGCACCAGGTCCACCGGGGCGCGGCGGCCCACGGCCACCACGGCCGCCACCGCCAGGGCCGCCAGCACCGTGATGCCGCCCACCGGCTCACCCAGGCCCACCCTGGCGGCCAGCAGGGTCAGGAAGGGCTGCAGCAGCTGGAGCTGGCTGGTGCGGGCCACGCCGGCCAGGGCCATGGCCCGGTACCACAGGACGAACCCGGCCAGCTGGGTCACCCCGGTGATGTACATCCACGCCAGCCAGGCGAGGACCGCCTTGTCCCAGGGCACCGGTGCGGGGGAGGGGAGGACCCCGCCGGCGGCTGCAGCCGGACCTGCCGGCGGTCCTGCCGCCGGTCCTGGTACCGGTCCTGCTGGCGGTCCGGACACCGGCCCTGCGGCGCCGGCGGCGCCGGGGAGGGCGGTCATGACGGCCGTGCCGGCCAGGGTGACAGGCAGGGCCACCCACAACCCCCAGGCGATGGGGAGGAACCCGCCGTGGCGGCGGGCCAGGCGGCCGCCTGCGGCGTGGCCGGCGGCCGCCGCCACGATGGCCGCCAGCATCCAAAGGTCGGCCGGCCGGGACTTGCCGGCGCCTATGTAGACCGCAAATCCCGTGACCACTCCACTGCCCGCCAGTGCGGCCATCCAGAAGCGGCCCGACGGGCGCTCCCCGGCCCGCCACGTGGCGAAGCCCGAGGTTAGCAGGGGGAGCAGGCCCAGGAGCACGGCGCCGTGGGCGGACGGAAGGCGGGTCAGGGCCAGGGTAGAAAACCATGGAAATACGGTGACGGTGCCGAAGGCCACCAGCAGCACCCCCGGCCAGTCGTCCCGGGGCGGCCACACCGGCCCCCAGGGTTTGCGGCCGCCGGGGCATTGCCGGGCCGTCCCAGGATTCGGGGTGTTCCGGGCCTTCCGCCGGTGGCCGGGACTCCGGCCCGTCAGGATCCCGGCCGCCAGGGCGGCCAGCACCGCGGCGCCCGCGGCCCGGCCGGGTCCCACCAGCCCCGGCGGCAGGACCTCGAGGGCCAGCCGGGTGGCGGGCAGCGTCAGGCTGAAAAGGGCGACGGCCAGAAGGCCGAGGGTTGCTCCGAGCAGGCCCTGGCGCGAGTCCGGCTGCCGGGGCGGGTGGCCGGTCGTGGGGGCGGCAGTCGAGGCCGCGGGCACGGGATCTTCACCCTTCGGGCGGCCGGGGTGCCGGCCGCTACCGCACCATACGCCGGGGCGGCCCGGATGGTGCGGCCACGCTTGCCGGGGCGGCGGGGCCGCCCGAAGCGGGTGCGGCCTGCCTTCCCGGTCCGGGTGGCATGGCGCCCCTTAGCCAAGCGCCCGCAGGTCCCGGACCACGCCGTCCAGGGTCCGGGCAGTGGCGGGGTCGAGCGCCGCCAGGGCCTGCGCCTCCACGTCCATGGCGCTGAGATAGAGCCGGGCCTGCAACGCCTGCCGGGCCCGGCTGCGGGCCGCGCGGGCCAGGGTCAGGGCCCGCCGGTACCGGCCGGCCGCCAGTTCCAGGGAAGCCAGGTCCGTCAGGGCGCTGGCGATCCCGTCGGCCCGCCCCGCCCGCCGGTAGGCCCGCAGGCAGTCGAGCAGCCGCCGGCGGCCTGCCCGGAAGGCCCCTTGCCGGATCTGCACCAGGGCCAGGTCGTGGTGGGCCAGGAGGAGCCGTTCGGGGTCCCGTCCTCGGTACAGGCGGATGGCCCGCTCCAGGTGGTAGGCCGCCAGGTCCAGCCGGCCCAGGGCACAGCAGCAGCAGCCGAGACCGTGATGGCAAGCCGCCACCAGGCCGCGCGGCAGGCCCCGTACCGGAACCGGCATGGGAAGCGCGACCGGCGGCGCGGCGGGCTCCGCGGCACACCCGGCGGCAGCCGGGGCTGCGCCCGCCGGCCCGGTTCCTCCGGCACCGGCCGGCCCCCCGGGCAGGCCCACGGCATAGGCAGCGGCGGCCTCCTCGTACGCCCCCTGGCGGAACAGGGTGCTGCCGAGGGCCACGTGGGCGCGGACCCGGTCGGCCGGGCGGCTGGCCGCCGCCGCGGCCAGCCGGAAGGCCTCCGCGGCCACGGCCAGTTCCTCCCGCTGGAAGGCCAGCTTGCCCCGGGTGTAGTGGAGACGGAAGGCCGTCCCGGGCGGGCAGCGGTCCAGGGGGACGCGGGGCAGCAGCTGGAGGGCGGCAAACAGGTGCTGGCCGGCGTCGTCCGGCCGGTTCCCGGAGGCCAGGGCGTAGGCCAGCTCCACGTGCACCGCCAGAAGGAGTGGCGAGTCGTCCTCGTGCTGGAGCAGTTCGAGGGCCAGGCGATAGGACTCCACGGCCTCGGCGTACCGCCGGCGGCCGGCATACCGGCGGGCCCGCCGGACGTAGTCATGGATCACCCGGCTGCGGGTGAAGGCGTCTTCATCACCCAGGAAGTAGGCCACGGGTTTGCCGAGGCGGCCGGCCAGAAGCTGCAGGGTCGGCAGCGGCGGCACCACCTCGTTGGCCTCGATGCGGCTGATGTACGAGCGGTCGAAGAGTCCGGCGGCCAGCTGTTCCTGGGTCATGCCCAGCTCGCGGCGCCGGGCACGGATACGGTCGCCGATCATGGGCGGCCCTCCCTTCGCGATGCGGCGGCGGCCGGATCGCACCGTGCAGCCCGTGGCGTTCACGCCCGTGAGGGGCCGGCACGCCGTGGACAGGCGGCCCTGCCTCATCATGGACATCGATACTCCCGCTGTGGCCGGAGGGTGAGGACATGATCAGGGTTCGGTGGCTGGCGGCGGCAACCCTGTTGACATGGCTGACATGGTGGGCGGTGGCCGGAGCCGGCTTGACGGGCCGGGCGGTCGCTCAAGGTGCCGGGCCGGGCGGCCCGGAGGGACCTGTGACCGGGCTCGGGCACCAGTCCCCCGGCGCGGAGCTGCGGGCCGACCTCATGGGGCCCGGCATCCCTGACATGTGGCGGCTGGCCGACCTGATGGGACCCGGGGTTCCGGACATGTGGAGCTAGGTCTGCCCACCTCAAGGCCCCCCTGAGCGGCGGCGGTGCGCTGGCACCGCCGCCGCGGCTTTTAGGCGGGCTCCGGCGCGCATCCTAACCGCAGGCAGGAAAACGGAGGGATGCACCATGGCCGGCGGAAGGTTGAACGGGCATAGCCGCCCGGGCGGTGCCGGTCGGGCGGGAGCCGAACACGGCCGCGCGGCGGCCGGCACCCGCGGCGCCGGCAAGGCCGAGGGGGAGGAGGAGCCCGCCGGGGTCCCGGACGGCGGTGAGCGCGAAGCGGTGGCAGCGGGGGGAGGCGGTGCCGGCGGCGCCGTGTGGAATGCGGTGCAGGCGCCGCTGCATGAGATCGTCGACCTGGCCCGGGACCTGGAACGGCATCTGGAAGGCGCCCACGGGGCGCGGGCCCACCGGTTGCGCCAGCTGGCGGAGGAAGTAGTGGCAAGGCTCCGTCCCGGCGAGGAGTGAGATCCGGCAGGGAGAACAGCGGGCGGGAACTGCCGGCCGGAGAAGGCCCAGAGCCGCGCGGGATCCGGCGTTGAACACAGGGGCTTCGGGGCGGCGGGCCTGCCCGGCGGGACCAGGCCGGTTCGGGGCCGGCGCAGGGCGGGGCCGGCACGGGGCCGGAGCCGGGCGGGGCAGGGGCGGTTCAGGGCCGGGGCGGCTCGGGACTGGTGCGGGCGCGGTTCGGGACCGGGGCCGAGGCGGTTCCCCGCCGGCCCGTTGCCTCAGGTCATCCTGCCTTCTGGCAGCGGCTGCAGTAGCCGTACACCTCGAAGGCGTGCCCGAGCACGCGGAAACCGGGGTCCTGGGACGGCACGGCCTGCAGGGTGGCCGTCGGGCACCACTCCACGCAGAAGGAGCGGCCGCAGGCCACGCAGACGAAATGGTGGTGGTGGCGGTCGTCCCCCTGGTACTCGAAGCGGGTGCCGTCCCGCCCCTGCAGGTTGACAGGGCTGATCAAGCCGCAGCGGGTCAGCACGGTCAGGTTGCGGTAGACGGTGTCCACGCTCACCCGGGGGTGGCGGGCACGAACGGCGTCGGTCACCTCCCGGGCCGTGACGGGACGCCCCGCCCGCATCACCGCTTTGAGGATCTCCATCCGCTGGGGCGTCACCTTCAGCCCCCGCTCCCTGAGCCGCTGTACCGCGCGCTGCAGGTTCATGCCGGTTCCCTGCCTTCGCTACCTAAAATGACATGATGGTCAGGCGGCGATCCGGGCCCCTCCCGCCGGGTTTACGGGGCAACACCGGCGGGCATGCCGCCGGGGCTGGACTCTGTCCCGGGGAAGGTGGCCATGGCCGCGTGCTGTCCGGAATATTCAGAATAAGCTGATCCTTTCTCCAATCTAACCTGCTACCTTCGTTGTGTCAAAACCGAGGGACAACGGCCTGAGAACATGGGCGGTGGGCGCAGGTGGGCCACTGCCGGCCGCCACGGCCGGGGGCTCGCCCGCTCGCGGCGCACCGTGCCGTGCCCGGCAGCAGGACCAACCCTTGACAGGCTGCCCGGCGCCCATCTATTACTAGATAGGAATATTCCGATTCAGCTGCGGGGGGCACCCGTAGCGGAAGGCAGGTCCAGGACATGCCGGATACGGAGCGGTCCGCGACACCATGCAAAGGCCTCGGCGGGACGAACCCGGCAGCGGGGGCCGGACGGGGTGCCTCCGCCCGCGGTGCTGCCGCCCGGACCGGTTCGTCCGCACCGGCGGCCGCCGGCGAGGCGGCCCCGGTGGTGGTGGAACTGGAGGCGATCCATTTCGCCTACGGTACGGAACCTGTGCTGGAGAACGTGTCGCTGGTGGTGCGGCGGGGCGAGTTTCTGGGCCTGGTGGGACCCAACGGTTCGGGGAAGACCACCCTCTTGCGCATCCTGCTGGGCCTGCAGGCTCCCACCCGGGGGCGGGTGCGCCTCTTCGGCGAGGACATCGCCGCCTTTCGCCAGTGGTGGCGGGTGGGCTACGTCCCCCAGCGCCCGGCGGCCCTGGCCGGGGGCTTCCCCGCCACGGTGGAGGAAGTGGTGGCCACCGGGCTGGCGGCGGGTGGCCGTGGCCGGGCCGGCTCCGGCAGGAGCCCCGCCGGACCGCCACCGCCCCGCTCCCCCCGGGAGGCCCTGGCGCTGGTGGGGATGGAGCACCTGGCCCACCGGCCCATCGGCCGGCTGTCCGGCGGGCAGCAGCAGCGGGTCTTCCTGGCCCGGGCCCTGGTCAGCCGCCCGGAGCTTCTGGTGCTGGACGAACCCCTGGAGGGGGTGGATGCGGCCACCCAGGAGCGGTTCTACGGTCTGGTGCGGCGGCTGCGGGAGCAGGAGGGGCTGACGGTTATCATGGTGTCCCATGACATCGGCGTCGTCAGTACCGAGGTCAGCACCCTGGCCTGCCTCAACCGGCGCCTGTTCTTCCACGGGGCGCCGGAAAGGCTGGAGCCCGGTGCCATGGCGGAGCTGTACGGCTTTCCGGTGACCACCGTCGACCACCGCCATTAGGCGGGGTGGCTCGAGGCGGCGGCCCGGCCGGCGCTGGAGGCCGGAGGTCCGCTGGAGATCGGCGGCGGGCGGGGCTTCCGGCGGCCCGGCCCGGGTCCGACGCCCCGGGGCGGCGGGTCGGGCGGAAGGGCAGGGGAGTGCCGAACCCAGGAGGAGGTGGCCGGGCTGACCGGCCTGGTGGGGATGGTTCAGAGTCTGGCGGCGATGTTTCAGTACGACTTCATGGTCCGCGCCCTGGTGGCCGGGACCCTGGTGGGCCTGCTGGCGCCGGTGGTCGGGCTCTTCCTTGTGCTGCGGCGCCTCTCGCTGATGGGCGATGCTCTGGCCCACGTGGCCCTGGCGGGGCTGGCCGGGGGACTCTGGCTGGGGGTGTACCCCACCGGCGCGGCCCTGGGCCTGGCGGCCGCGGCCGCCGCGGCCATGGAGGCCTTGCGCGCCCGGTACCGGCGGCACGGCGAGCTGGCAGTGGCCATCACCCTGTCGACGGCGGTCGCCCTGGCGGCCGTGTTCTTCAGCCTGGGAGGGACGGCGGGCCTGGATCTCTTCGCCTACCTGTTCGGCAGCGTGCTGACCGTCGCCCCGGCGGACGTGACGCTGATCGGCGCCCTGACCGTGGTGGTGCTGGCGGTGGTGGCCGCGCTCTACCGGGACCTGCTGGCCGTCACCCTGGACGAGCAACTGGCGCAGGTGGCGGGCCTGCCCGTGGGCGCGCTGAACGCCCTCTTCACCATGATGGCGGCGGCCGGGGTGGCGGCCAGCATGCGGGTGGTGGGCGTGCTGCTGGTCTCGTCCCTAATGGTCCTGCCCGTGGCGGCCAGCCTGCAGGTGGCCCGGAGCTTTCGCGGGGCACTGGGGCTCGCCGTGGTCTTCGCCCAGGCCGCCGTCTGGGTGGGGCTCAGCACGGCCTACTGGATGAACCTGCCCCCCGGCGCCACGGTGGTGCTGGCGGCGGTGGTGGTGCTGCTGGGCACCCTGGTGGCCAGGCGGGTCTGGCCCGAGCTGGGGCCGGCGTGAAGCGGCAGGTTGCGGTGGAAGGGAGCTGGCCGAAGGGATGAGGGAATGGTTCGACCGGCGAAGGATGGCCAGGCAAGGCCCGGCCCGCCGGCCCCGTCTTCCGGAATGGGAGGAGCCTGCCCGGAGGCGGCGGCCCGCCGGCTCCGGCGGGATCCCGCCTTCCGATCCGGACCGGCCCTCCGGGGCGGCCCGGCGGCCAGGGGAGGTGCCCGCAGCGAGAGGTGCCCGGCGGGGCCGGGGGCAGCGCCTCCTGCTGGCGGCACTTCTCCTGATCCTGGTGGTGGCGGCGGGCTGTGGAAGGCCGCAGGGGCCGGCCGGGTCCCAGCGCGACGGCGGAGAGGCCGGTGCGGCGGGGGACCGGCTGCCGGTGGCGGTGACGTTCTACCCCCTGGAGTTCATGACCCGGTTCATCGGTGGCGACCGGGTGGCGGTCACACCCCTGATCCCGGCCGGAGCCGATGCCCACCACTGGGAACCCCGGCCGGCCGACGTCCGGGCCGTGGCGGCGGCGCGGGTCTTCATTTACAACGGGGCGGGGCTTGAGCCCTGGGTGCCCCGCCTGCTGGCGGCCGCCGGCCGGTCCGACCTGGTCCGGGTCGAGGCGACGGCGGGGCTTCCCCTGGTGCCTGCCGGAACGGCCACCGCGGTGCTGGACGGCGGCGTTGCCGAACCCGGTGCGGGCGGGGCCGGTGAGGGCGGCCGCGGCGGGGATGCGGGCGGCGAAACCGCCGGCCATGGCGACCATGGTACCCACGAGGAGGGCCGTGCCGCCCCGGGCGACGACCACGGCGACGACCATGGCCGGCCGGGGGCTGGGGGCGAGCCGTTGCCCGGCGGCGCACCCGACCCCCACGTCTGGCTGGATCCGGCCCTGGCCGCCCAGCAGGCGCAGGCCATCGCCCGGGGCCTGGCCCAGGCCGATCCTCAGCACCGGGCGGAGTACCTGCGGCGGGGCGAGGAACTGGCCGGCCGCCTGAACGATCTGGCCGCCGGTTACCGCCGGCTGGGTACCTGCCCGCGGCGGGAACTGGTGATCACCCACGCCTTCCTGACCTACCCCGCCCATCGCTACGGCCTGGTGCAGGTGCCCCTCTACGGGCTGTCGGCGGAGAGCGAGCCGGGCCCGCGGCAGCTGGCGGCGGTGGCCGCGTTCATCCGGCAGCGGCGGGTGCCTTACATCCTGGTCGAACCCGGCCGCACCGGCGGGGCGGCTGCAACCCTGGCCAGGGAGACCGGGGCCCAGCTGCTGGAGATTCATCCCCTGGAGGCGCTGACGAGCGCCGACCGCCAGGCGGGCCGCGATTTTCTCGACCTGCTGCAGCAAAACCTGGTGAACCTGCGGCAGGCGCTGGGGTGTGCCGGCAGCTAGCATCGCGCCGGCCGCCGGCGCGTGCCTGCCGCCAGCGACGTACCGGCTGCCACCGCTGCACCGGGCCGGCGCGGCGACGGCGCCGGCAGGGAATATCCTTCGGGTCGCGAAGTACCGTCCAGTTTGCAGCGCCGCGCCGGTCCCGGCCGTGGCGGGCAGCAGCCCGGCGGCGGGCCCGAAGGTGTTGCAGGGGAGGCGAGGGCATGTTGAAGGGGGCGCTGGGGTATCTGGTGCTCCTGAGCCTTGCCCACCTGGTGACCGACCTGAACCAGGGCGGCATGCCCGCCCTGCTGCCCCAGGTGAAGGAGAGCTACGGCCTCACCTACGCTCAGCTCGGCGTCGTCATGCTGGTGCTCAACATCACCTCCTCGCTCATCCAGCCGGTCTTCGGCTACTGGAGCGACAAGCGGCCCCAGGGGTGGCTGGTGGTGGCGGGACCCCTGCTGGCGGCGCTGGGGTTGGGGATGGTGGGATACGCCCGCAGCTATGAGGGCGTGCTGGTGGCGGCCATCCTCTGCGGCATCGGCATCGCCCTCTTCCACCCCGAGGGGGCGCGGGCGGCCCGGGGCGTGTCGGGAGGCCAGCGCGCCACGGCCATGTCGATCTTTTCCGTGGGCGGCAACCTGGGGTTTGCCCTGGGGCCTGTGGCGGCGTCGATGGTCGTTGGCCTGTGGGGGCCCGAGGGGCTGGGATGGCTGGTTCTACCGGCCGTGGTGCTGGCTGTGGCCATGGTGGCCGCCCTGCCCGGGATGAACCGGCTGGAGCAGAAGGCGGCCCTGCACGAGGCGGCCCGGCGGGCGGCAGCCGCGGCGGGACCCGCCGGCAACCGCCATGGGGCGCCCGCCGGAGATCGGCAGGGCCACCCCCAGCCGCCTCAGGACGGACCATCCGGAGCCGGGGAGACCAACTGGCTGGCCGAACTGCTGCTCATCGGGGTGGTCGGCACCCGCTCGTGGCTGCAGTTCGGCGTCCTCACCCTGATGCCGTTCCTGTACCTGGAAAAGGCGGGGCCGGATGGGGTATCCACGGGCGTTCTGCTTTTCGTCTTTCTCGTCGCGGGGGCGGTGGGGACCCTGGTGGGTGGGCCCCTGGCGGACCGCATCGGCACCCGGAGGGTGCTGCTCGGCTCCATGGCCGTGCTGATCCCGCTGCACTGGGGCCTGGTGCACGGGCCGGCGTGGGCCACCCTGCCGCTGCTGGCGGCGACCGGATTTGCCCTGGTGGCCACCTTCAGCATCACCCTGGTGATGAGCCAGGACTTCATGCCGCGCTATGTGGCGGTGGCCTCGGGGCTCAACACCGGCTTCTCCATCGGCCTTGGGGGCATCGGCGCCGCGGCCCTGGGCGCCCTGGCGGACCGGTGGGGGCTGGAGACGACCCTGTCCGTCATGGTGCTGCTGCCGGTCATCGGACTCTTGCTGACCCTCCTGGTGCCGGTGCCCGAGCGGGACCGGCGGCAGCAGTTGGAGGCTGCGGGCCGGCCGCGGCCGGCCGAGACGTGAGGGAGGGGCGCCGGACCGTCCGGTTCCGGTGGAGGCACCGGGGAGCGGCGTGCCCGCGCCGGATGCGGGCGCCATGCCATGCCCCGGACCGGCACGATCCTCGCCCATGAACCGCAACGCCTCACCGTGGCTGGTGCTGCCGGCCACTGCGTCACTCCTCCCACCGCGTGCGCCACACAAGGATGATCGACACGACGAGTGCCAAAATCGCTTCGATAACGCCACGGGAGGCGTGGTAACTCTGACCGCCTGTCCCAAATGGAAACATGTAAACGACGGCTCCGGGTTCGAGCTGTGCAGACACCAAGGCCACGAAGATCAGATGGAAGACAAGGACGAGAACGATCGTCAACGCCCACTTGGGCGACATGATCGCACCCCCTGGCATCCACCGGAGGACCCCGAGGCCTTGTCCCTCCGGGGTGAGGCCCCTTAGGATCGCCGCCCCCCAGGGATCTCGTCTTCTTGAAACCCAGTCTATGGCAACTCGTTCCATCGGGCCAGAACCGGATGCGCTCCGTGAGCGACCGGGCTTACACTGGAGTCGGCGGCAGATCCCCCGGTGGCGATACCCGTGGTGACCCGGGTGCCCCATGGGGAGCACCCGTGCGCCCAGCTACCGGTGGCGAGGGGGCGATCCGATGCGCAGGCGATGGTGGCTTGCACTCGCTGGCCTGGCGGTGGTCGCCGTCGTGGCCCTGGTGGTGCTGCAAACGGGAGCCGGCTGGGATCCGCGCCCCAATGGCCCCGCGACGCCGGCCCCCGGGCCGGCGGCCGGCCCGGGCGACAGCAAGGGCGAGGGCGGCTTTCGCGGCATGACCCTGGTGGATCCGCAGCCGGCGCCCGATTTCGCCCTGCCCGCGGCCGATGGTTCGACCTTCCGCCTGGCCGACCAGCGCGGCAAGATCGTGCTGCTCTTCTTCGGCTACACCTACTGTCCCGACGTCTGTCCGGCCACTCTGGCCGTATGGCGGGAGCTGGCGGACCGCTTGCAGGACGATGCTGGCAGCGTCCGTATGGTGTTCGTCACCGTGGACCCCGAGCGGGATACGCCCGAGCGGCTGCGGGAGCACCTGCCCCAGTTCGGCCGGCACATCGTCGGCCTGACGGGGACGCGGGAGCAACTGCGGCCCGTGTGGGATGCTTACGGCGTGAAGCCCGAGCGCATCGAGCTGCCTGAGAGCTCCATGAAGTACGCGGTAGCCCACCCGGCCCAGGTGTACCTGATCGACCAGGAAGGGCGCCAGCGGCTCCTCTATCCTCTGGGCTTCACCGCCGAGGACATCGAGGCGGACATCCGGTTGCTGCTGGCGCAGGGGAGTTGAACCCGGCCTACGGCCGGTGCCGGTCGATCCCGGCCCGGCGTTTGCCCGGCCGCGGATTGCGTTGACCTGAGAGGAGGGCCCTCATGGCGCGATCGTGGCGGAACACCAGGCGTTTTCGCCTCCTGGTGCTCGCCGGTACGGCGGCCATCGTCCTCGGCGTCCTGGCCGGCTGCGGCCGCCAGGCCGGCTCGACCCGTCAGCCGGCGCCCGGCGGCGGTGCGGAGCAGGCCGGCGGGCCCCAGGTGACGGTGACCGGTGCCTGGGTGCGGGCGGCTGCCGAGGGGGACATGTCGGCAGCGTATTTCACCGTGACGAACCAGGGCCAATCCGCGGTCCGCCTCACCGGCGTGCGCACCGGTGTCGCGGGGGCGGCGGAGGTTCACGAGAGCGTGCAGGAAGGGAACACGGTGCGCATGCAGCCCGTCGCTGCCGTGGAGATCCCGGCCGGCGGCCGCGTCACCTTCGCCCCTGGCGGATACCACGTGATGCTCATGGACCTGAAGCAAGCCCTGCATCCCGGGGACCGGGTCGACCTGACCCTGGTCTTCGAGGGCGGCCTGGAGGTGCCGGTGACCGCGGAGGTCCGGGACGCGGCCGGCACGGGCGCCGGTGGAGGGGAGCATTCGGGAGGGCACTGACGCGCCGGCCGGTGGCCAACAGGCTGCCCCGCCTTGGGCCGGAACCAGCCGGTGGCGATCGCGCTGGCGAGCACTGGGGCATGGACCGCCGCGGCCGGGGCGCCCCCACTAGGGGGACGCCCCGGCCGCACCGCTTGGGCTTGGCCGGACACGCCGACTCGTGCCGGAATCCGCCGGCCAGGCCGGGGCTCTTGCCCGCGATGGAGGTTCGTGCGTTCCTCCCTACGCCCCGGTCACCGGCACGCGGCGCCCGCGCCCCTGGTCCCGCACCTTAGGGATCTCGACCCGCAGCACGCCGTTCCGGCAGCGGGCCTGCGCCCCCTCGGGGTTGACCCGCTCCGGCAGCGGCACCACCCGGTGGAACCGGCCGAAGCGCCGCTCCATCAGGTAGTAGCCGTCGCCCTCGTTCCGGGTCTCGCGCCGGGTCTCGGAGCGGATCACCACCCGGTCTTCGTAGACGTCCAGCTGGATGTCCTCCGGCTCGACCCCGGGCATCTCCGCTTCAACGACCACCTTGTCCCCGGCGTCGGTGACGTCGACGGACGGGCGCTGGCCCAAGGCCCAGTCCGCCTCGCCATCCAAAGCGCGCCAGAAGTCCCACGGGCGCCAGAACATCTCACGCCAGCTGCCCAGGCCGCGGCCGGCGGGCGCGGGCCACGACCAGCGGTCCAGGTCGGTGCGCATCCCCACGTGGACCACCTCCTGTCCATCGGTGCAGGCGGGCCGTTCCCGCTAGGAAGTATGTCCGCGGGAGTCCTCGCCCACCGCCGGCCCGCGCACCTCCACCCGCAGGGAACGCAGGCGGTTGATGGCCGCTCCCACCTCGAACCGCCGCGGCAGGGCCAGGTCGCCCGCCGGGGTGGGGAAGGGGGAGACGCGGTCCAGGCCGTGTTCGTCCAGCTCGGCGTACAGGGCCTCCAGAGCCTCCCGCAGGGTGCGCCGGCCGTCCAGGTAGCGGCCTGTCATGTACCGGATCATGGCGCCCACCGCCCGGGTCTGGGAGGGGTCCACCAGCTGCTCGACGGCGCTCAGATCGATCTCCTCGAAGCCGAAGGTGATCTCGTCGGTGCCGTGGGCGCGGATCTTGACCTTGTTGCCCCGGCGCGGATCGAGGCTCGAGGGCAGGGGGACCCGCTCGGGGACGGGCGGGAAGGGGCCGGGGTCTTCCGCGATGCGGCCCGTGGGGAAGCGGGCCGCCACCTCCCGGGCCTCGGCCGTGGCGTCCTGGGCCCGGTAGGCATCCATCCGGATCACCGTGTCGGCCACGTCCAGGTAGTCGCCGGCGCCACCCACCACCAGGATGCTGGAGACGCCCCGGTCGCGGTAGAGCGCCCGCACCCGGTCGATGAAGGGCGTGATGGGCTCGCGGTCCTTGCTGACCAGGGCCTGCATGCGCCGGTCGCGGATCATGAAGTTCGTCGCGCTGGTGTCCTCGTCGATGAGCAGGACCCGGGCGCCCAGCTCCAGGGCCTCCATGATGTTGGCGGCCTGGCTGGTGCTCCCCGAGGCCTCGTCGGTGGAGAAGCGCCGGGTGTCGGCGTCGAAGGGGAGGTTGCGGATGAACGGGCTGATGTCCACCTGTTCGATGCGCCGGCCGTCCTCGGCGCGGATCTTGACCGCGGTCGGGTCCGTCACCACCAGTTCCCGGCCGTCGCCGGGGATGTGGTCGTAGACGCCCCGGGCCAGGGCCCGCAGCAGGGTGGACTTGCCGTGGTAGCCGCCGCCGACGATCAGGGTGATGCCGCGGGGGATGCCCAGGCCCCGCACCTTGCCCCGGTGGGGGGTGTCCAGCTCGACGGCCAGGGAATCGGGCGCGGTGAAGGGGATCACCCGCGGCCCGCGCAGGGGGCGGTCGCTGACCCCGCTTTCCCGGGGCAGGATGGAGCCGTCGCCCACGAAGGCGACCAGCCGGCGCTCGGCCAGGGCGGCCCGCAGGGCCGCCTGGTCTTCGGTCACGGCGATGTGGCGCTCCAGGTCCCGCTGGTCGGCGGCCCTGAGCACCAGGGACCCTTCCACCAGCCGGGGGATGTCCACGCAGAGCATCTCCATGGCCTGCCGGCCCAGGATGCGCCGCCCCGCGGCCGGCAGCCCCGCGAAGAAGCGGACCTCCACCCGCCCGGGGAAGACCACGCAGGCGGTGCGGGGCAGGATCTCCTGGCCCGGGCGGTCGACGGTGATGAGGCCGCTCTTGCCGCTGCCGCGGCGGGCAGCGGCCATGCCCGTGGCGCGGTGGAACCGGCGCAGCAGCCAGTCCGCGGTGGCGGTGCGGCGCAGGGCCGTGGTGGCGGCCCAGTCCGGCAGCTGCATGCGCGCCGGCGCCATGATGACGCGAAGCCGCGAGGGGGCGGCGAAGGGGTCGCCCTGGACGTGGTCGATGGCCAGGGTGAAGGTGCTGAAGTCGTAGGTTCCGGCGATGTCCTTGTAGGCCGGATAGGGCCGGCCGTCGATGCGGGCCAGCAGCTGGCGCAAATCGTCACGGGAGCGGGTCGGGTTCGGGTGCACCGGTGTCAACCTCCGGTCGACGTCGTCGTTCCGTCGGCACGATCATCTCGAGGCTGGGGTTGCCCTCGCCCTGATGATGTTACCCGTTCCAGTGGCCGGGCGGCCAGCCGCATGGCCTGCACCGGGTGCGCCCGCGGCGGGGTGGGTGGGGGGGCACCTTCGGCCCCTCTGAACGGGCGAGCCGGGCGGGGGAGCGGGCGGAGCAACCGGCGCCATTCTTGAAAGGAACTCGCGCGGGAAAAGACATATTTATGAGCACCAATTCGAATTTATTCGTCATAAGGTCGGCCGAAAGGATTCGCAAAAGCACAAGAGATGAACACTGCTCCCCAGGGGCATTCCCATCGGGTGGCTGAAGCCATCTTTCGGCTTTGACTTGTCCTTCCCCGTGCCCTGTACCCTGGACATACCGACCGATTTCTTCGAGGGGGGTGCGGTGGCGATGGGACGGCCCCTGATCGAGGTGGATCCGACCCGCCCGGTGGAAGAACAGAGGGAGGTCTTGCAGAACCGCTGGCATCCGGACATTCCGGCCATCGCAGAGGTTCGTCCGGGCGAGACGTTCGTGGTCGAGTGCTTGGATTGGACCGGTGGGCAAGTCCGCAATGACGACGATGCCTCGGACATTCGGGACATGGATCTCACGCCGAACCACCACTTGACGGGACCCATCGCCGTCCGCGGCGCCGAACCCGGCGACCTGCTCGTCGTCGACATCCTGGATCTCGGGCCCCACCGCAAGATGCCATGGGGCTACACCGGGATCTTTGCCCGCAACAACGGTGGAGGGTTCTTGACGGACCATTTTCCCGAGGCGCATAAAGCCATCTGGGAGTTCCAAGGCGTCTACGCCGTCTCGCGTCATGTACCGGGCGTCAAGATCCCTGCCATTCCCCACCCGGGGATCTTGGGCACCGCACCTTCCCACGCGTTGCTGCAGCAATGGAATGAGCGGGAGAGGAAGCTGATCGCGAAAAATCCCCATCGGGTACCTCCCTTGGCACTGCCACCGGAACCGCGCAATGCGATCCTCGGTGCCCTCAAGCCGGGCACGCCCGAGTATGAGCGGATTGCCCGGGAAGGTGCACGCACCATTCCTCCGCGGGAGAACGGAGGGAATCGGGATATCAAGAACCTGACCCGGGGCGCCCGGGCCTATCTGCCGGTGTATGTTCCCGGGGCCAAACTGACGGTGGGCGATCTCCACTTTACCCAGGGCGACGGCGAGATCACCTTCTGCGGCGCCATCGAGATGGCGGGCTGGATCGAGCTCCACGTGGACCTGATCAAGGACGGGATGAACAAATACGGCATACGGCACCCGCTGTTCGAGCCAAGCCCCATCGAGCCCCGGTTCACGCGCTACCTCGTCTTCGAGGGGTATTCGGTGGACGAAGAGGGGGAGCAGTACTATCTCGATCCCCACGTTGCCTATCGCCGAGCGTGCTTAGAAGCGGTCCAGTACTTGAAGGGGTTCGGGTATACCGGCGAAGAGGCCTACACCATCCTGGGTGCCGCGCCGGTTGAAGGACGCATCAGCGCCATCGTCGACATCCCGAACGCTTGCTGCACCTTGTGGCTGCCCACCGACATCTTCGAGTTCGACATCCGGCCCAACGCCCAGGGGCCGGTCCCCCGGGTCCAAGGCGGGCGGCTGGCCCGGGCCCACTGAAGGCGCGGGCCAACTCAAAAAGGTGGTTCAAAGCCCCATCACGCAGGGGTACCGAGGCGGGAACCCGGGCCATCGTCCCCATGGCCCGGGTTCCCGCCCGGCCCTTTTGCCGCCGGTGGTCAAAGGGTTCCGGGGTGGGGACGCGAAACCTCCCCGATGGGGCCGTCCCGCGACAGGACGCCCCGTGACGTGGGATGCCCCCGGCCTGCGGCGCTCGACGGCCCTGGCACCCCACGGCAACGCCTGACCACCGAGGTGACACCATGACAAACGGCACCGATACGGCCAACGGCTTCAGGGTGGACCACCCCCGCGCCCAGGGGGTGGCGAGGGACCGGCAGGAGAGGGAGGCCGGGCGCCGTCCCGTCACCTCCCGGGACCTGCTGGACCTCCGCTTCGCCGGCGACCCGCGCCTGGCGCCCGGCGGGGACCGGGTGGTGTGGGTCGAGCGCTGGATCGACGCCGATCGCAACCAGTACCGGTCGAACCTGTACGCGGCCCCGGCCTCCGGCGACGGCGTGCCGGCACCGCTGACCACCGGTCCGGGCAGCGACCGGGCGCCGCGCTGGTCGCCCGACGGCCGCTGGCTGGCCTTCCTGTCCGACCGGCCCCTGCCGCCCGACGCCCGCCCCCGCCGCCGGGACGAACCGGCCGCGAGCGGCGGGGGACCGGGCTCGGTGGCTCCGGCTGCCCGGCCCGGCCGGGGCGGCGAGGACAAGCCCCGGCCCCAGCTCTACGTGCTGCCGTCCGGTGGCGGCGAAGCCCGCCTGCTCACCCTCTTCAAGCAAGGCAGCGGGCCGGCCGTCTGGTCGCCCGACGGCCGGTACGTGGCCACCATCGTGCAGGTTCATCCCGAGCGGGGGCTGGAGGCGTCCGGCGATCCTGAACCCGGTGAAGGCGACCCCTACCGGCGGTTCAACCGCGACGTGAAGGTGGTGCGGCGCCTCCGCTACAAGCTGGACGGGGTGGGTTACTTCAACGAGCACCGCCACCATGTGGTGGTCCTGGACCTGGGACCGGATGGCGCCCACCTGGCGGCGCCGGGTGGCTCGGAGCCGCCGGGCGATGGCGGGAACGGAGCCGCCCGCGATGCCGGCACCGGTGGCCCGGGCGGCAAGGGTGCCGCCGCCGCAGCCGCGGTCCCCGGTGCGGAGGCCCACCCCGCGGCCCTGGTCCCCCTGGCCCGCGTCACCGCCGGTGAGTACGACGTGCGGGCCGTGGCCTGGATGCCCTCGGGGCGGGAGCTGGTGGTGGTGACGAACCCGCACCCCGACGCCGACCGCCAGCCCTGGACCGACGTCTACCTGGTGTCCCTGCCGGCGACCGGCCCGGAGGGCGAGGCCGGCGGCGGCTCCCGCGCCGGGGCCGCCACGCGGCTGCCCCTCGACCTCTCCCGCGACCCGCTGCCGGCGGGCGTCCGCAAGCTGACCAGCTCGGATATCGACGTCTACGAAGCCCTGCCGTCCCCCGACGGGCGCTGGATCGCCGTGCGCGGCCAGGACGCCCGCCGCTACCGGGCCTACAGCAACACCCACCTGTACCTGATCGCCGCCGACGGCAGCCAGCGGCGGTGCCTGACCGCCGAGGCCGACCTGACGGTGGGGGACGAGAGCGTCAACGACGTGGTGGGCGAGGCGGGGGCGACCCTGGCCTGGGCTCCCGACGGGTCGGGGCTCTACGCCCTGGTGAGCCGCCGCGGGGAGGTGCAGCTCTACTGGTTCGGCGTCGACGGCACCATCCGGCCCCTGACGGGCGGCCCCCAGGTGCTGCGGGGCATCAGCCTGGACCGGGAGGGGCGGCGCTGCGCCTACCTGCGGCTGACGGCCACCGATCCCGGGGAGATCTGGGTGGCCGATCTCCCTGCCCTGGACGAACCGGCGGCGGCTCCGCCTGCCGCGGCAGCCCGGGACGCGACCTCCGCCGGCCCGGGCGCCTCCGCCGCGGGAGCGGCGGCATGGCAGGGCGCGGCCCGCAACGGGCACCCCGTCCTGACCGGCCGGCGCCTCTCCCGGGCCAACGACGGCTGGCTGGCCCGGATTCAGGTGGTGGAACCCGAGCACTTCACCTTCGAATCCGACGGCAACGTGCTGGACGGTTGGCTGATCCGGCCCGTGGGCTTCGAGCCGGGGAAGAAGTACCCGGCCATCCTCCAGATCCACGGCGGCCCCATGGCGATGTACGGATACGCCTTCTTCCACGAGTTCCAGTTGCTGGCGGCCCGGGGCTACGCCGTGTTCTACACCAACCCGCGGGGCAGCCAGGGTTACGGCCAGGCCTTCTGCGCGGCCATCCGCGGCGACTGGGGCAACCGGGACTACCGGGACCTGATGACCTTCGTCGACGCGGTGCTGGAGCGGTACGACTTCATCGACCGCGAGCGGCTGGGGGTGGCGGGCGGAAGCTACGGGGGCTACATGACCAACTGGATCGTCACCCACACCGACCGCTTCCGGGCGGGGGTCACCATGCGCTGCGTGGCCAACGAGCACAGCTTCTTCGGCACCAGCGACATCGGCTTCTATGACCTCTTCGACCTGGACGTGCCGCCGTGGGAGGACCCGCTGCGGTATCTGGAGATGTCGCCCATCCACCACATCGCCCGGTGCAAGACGCCGCTGCTGGTGATGCATGCGGAGATGGACCTGCGCTGCCCCATCGAGCAGGCGGAGCAGATCTACACGGCCCTCAAGGTCCTGGGGGTGCCCACGGAGTTCGTCCGCTTCCCCGACGAGAGCCACGGCCTGAGCCGGGGCGGCCAGCCGTGGCACCGGGTCTACCGGCTGGACCGGATCGTGGACTGGTTCGACCGCTACCTCAAGCCCGAACCGGCCCCCGCGGCAGGCCGGGCGGAGGAACGGGCCGCCCCCCGTTGAGACGCGGCACGGCCGGGAAGGGGGATGGGCGGGGAGCGGACCGGCGGCCCCGCTGCCTGGCCGGGGCGGGGGCCTGCTCGCTCCGGCCGGGCGGTGGCCTTCTGGTCCTGACCGGCAGGCCGGGCGACCGCTCCGGCCGGGACGCCGGGACGCCGGCAGCGCGAAGGCGGCGGGGAGGAGGCGGGAGGCAGGCATGCTGATCGACTACCACATGCACCTGGAGCGGGGCGGGCTGACCCGCGAGTACCTGCTGCGGTTCGTGGAGACCGCCCGGGCCCGAGGGATCGGCGAGATCGGGATCACGGAACATGCCTACAACTTCGTGGAGGGGGCGCCCCTGCTGGGCCGTCCCTGGTACGTGGAGCGCTACAGCAGCGGCTTCCGCATGGCCGACTACGTGGCCCTGCTCCAGGCCGCCCGGGCCGAGGGCCTGCCCGTCAAGGCGGGCATCGAGATGGACTACATCCCCGGCCGGGAGGAGGAGATCCGGGCCTTCCTGGCGTCCTACCCGCTGGACTTCGTCATCGGTTCGGTCCACTGGATCGACGACTGGGGCTTCGATCTGGACCCCGCCACCTGGCCGGGCCGGGACGTGCGCGAGGCCTACCGGCGGTACTTCGACCTGGCCGAACAGGCCGTCCGCAGCGGGCTCTTCGACGTCTTGGGGCACCCCGATGTGATCAAGGTGTTCGGCTACAAGCTTCCGCCCGCATACCGGGACGAACTGGCGGAGTACCACCGGCGCCTGGCGCGGGCGGCGGCAGAGACGGGCGTCTGCCTGGAGATCTCCAGCGCTGGGGTGCGCAAGCCGGTGGGCGAGTTCTACCCCGACCCCGGCCTGCTGGAGGAGGCCCGCCGGCTGGGCGTCCGGGTGACCCTGGCCTCCGATGCCCACGAGCCCGAGCACGTGGGCTGGGCCTACCCGGAACTGGTGCTCTACGCCCGGCGCCACGGTTTTGACACGGTGACGGTCTTCACCGGGCGGGTCGGCCGGCAGGAGCCCCTGGGTTAGGCGGGAGGTGGCGGCGGTGTCCATCCACGGGACCTGGGGCCCGGGGGGCGCCGGGGGGAGCTGGCGGGAGATCGAGCTGCTCCTCTGGGCGGCGGCCCTGCGGGCGGGGCGGCAGCCGGGGGCAGGGGCCCTGCCGGGGTCTTCGCCCTCGCTGGCGGGCCCCGGCGGGGGTCCGGGCGGCGACGGTGGCGGCGGCCGGCTCGACTTTGCCGCGCTCATGGCGGGCCTGCTGGCCGGTTCCACCCCGGACGGGATGCCGGCAGGCACCGGAGCCTTGACCCCAATCCCGCCACTGTTCACGGCGCTGGCGTCCACGCTGTCGGCAGCCACGACGGCGCCGTCCACGCCGGCGGCGCCCGCGCCGGGTGCGTCCGTGCCCGCGGCATCCATCGGCCCGGGCCAGGCGGCCGCCACGGCGGCCCCCACGGACGCGGCCTCCCGCGCGGCAGCGCCCGCGCCCGGCACTGCGGCATCCGGCCTCCCTCCGTCCGGGACCGCCCCTCCGGGGTCCCTCTCCTGGGCAGGCGCTGCGGCCGGCCTGTCCTGGGCCCGGCAGGTGCTGGAGGCGCTGGCGGGGGCGGTGGCCCGCCGCCACGGCCTCGACCCCGCTCTGCTGCGGGCGGTGATCCAAGCCGAGTCGGGGTGGAACCCGGCCGCCCGCTCGCCGGCGGGCGCCGTGGGCCTGATGCAGCTCATGCCCGCCACGGCGCGGGAGCTGGGCGTGACCGACCCCCTCGACCCGGTGCAGAACCTGGAGGCCGGTGCCCGGTACCTGCGCCGCCAGTTCGACCGCTTCGGCGACTGGCGGCTGGCCCTGGCGGCTTACAACGCGGGGCCCGAGGCGGTGGCGGCCCACGGCGGCGTGCCGCCCTTTGCCGAGACCCGGACCTACGTGGAGAAGGTGCTGCGGCTGTGGGCCACCCAGGCCGCGCGGCGGGAGGAGGCGTGAGGCCGGCGAAAGGCGGCCAAAGGGCACAAGGCAGCCCTGCCGCCGGCCGGAACCGTTGGACACCGGCAGGGTCCGGTGACAAGCCGGTGGCGGCCAGGCCCCGTGGCCAGTGCAAACAAGGCAGGGGAAGTAAGACAGCGGGGGTCGCCGCCGGCGACCCCCGCTGTCCTTGCGTCACCCTGGTTGGCCTCTGCCGTCGCCCCCGCCGCCGCCCGCGCCTGCACAGGCTTACTGGATCAGCGCCTGGGCGGGCACCACGGCGCCCTGGTAATGCTCTTCAATGTACTGCTTGACCTCGGGCCCCACCAGGATCTCCGCCAGCGCCTGGATCTCGGGCCGTTTTACGTCCTCCGGCCGCACCGCCAGCACGTTGGCGAAGGGCGAGTCGGCGTCCTCGACGAACAGGGGATCGGGGTTCTTCAGCGCTCCCGCTTCCTTGGCCTCCAGGACGTAGTTCGTGTTGATGGCCGCCAGGTCCACGTCGGCCAGGGTGCGCGGGATCAGCTCCGCCGCCACCTCGCGGATCTGCAGGTTCTTCGGGTTCTCCACGATGTCCCGCACCGTGGCGGTGTAATCCGCGCCCTCCTTGAGTTTGACCAGGCCCGCCGCCTGGAGCAGGAGCAGCGCCCGGCCCCCGTTGGTGGGGTCGTTGGGAATGGCCACCGTGGCGCCGTCCCGCAGCTGGTCGAGGCTGGTGATCTTGTCCGAATAGAGCCCCATGGGCTCGATGTGGACCTTGGCCACCGGCGTGATGTTGGTGCCGTGGTCCTTATTGAACTGGTCCAGGTAGGGGATGTGCTGGAAGTAGTTGGCGTCCAGTTCCCCGTCGACCAGGGCCGGGTTGAGCTTGGTGTAGTCGCTGAACTCCATCACTTCCAGCTTGATGCCCTGCTCCTCCAGGGCAGGGGCCGCCACGTCGCGCAGGATCTCGGCGTGGGGCACCGCCGTGGCCCCCACCTTCAGGGTGACGGTACCGCTCGTGCCACCCGATCCGGACCCGTTGCCACCGGCCGAGTTGTCGCCCTGCGCACCGGACGAACCGGCCCCGCCGGCACCGCACCCGGCGACCAGGACGGCGATCAGCAGGGTCGCCACCAGCACCGCCGCCCGGCGGGTCCACCGGCGGCCAGGGAAAACCAGGGAGAGGACACCCATGGCCTTCGACCTCCTTCTCGATCTATCGCACCAGGGTCCCTTCCCGGACGAACCGGCCCGCCCCCCGCGAGCCATCCCCCAAAAATCGCCTTCCCGGAGCGCCGGGCGCTAGCGGTGGTTCAGCCGCCGGGCCAGGGTCTCCCCGGCCCACTGGACCCCCTGCACCAGGGCGACCAGCAGGACCACGCAGACCAAGAGGACCCCCGCCTCCCAGCGCTGGTAGCCCATGCGGAAGGCCAGGTCGCCCAGCCCGCCCCCGCCCACGGCCCCCGCCACCGCCGAGAACTCGATGAGCCCGACGGTGGCGATGGTGATCCCCAGGACCACGGCGGGCAGGGCCTCGGGCAGCAGCACCTTGCGTACCACCTGCCACGGGCTGGCGCCCATGGCCACGGCGGCATCCACGGTGCCGCGGTCGACCTCCCGCAGGGCCGTCTCCACCACCCGCGCCACCAGCGGGGTGGCGGCGACCGCCATGGGCGGCACGGCCGCCGCCGTCCCCAGGGAGGTGCCGACCAGCAGGCGGGTGAAGGGGGCCAGGGTGATCAGCAGGATGATGAAGGGCACCGACCGCCCGGTGTTGACGACGAACGCCAGCACCGCCCGCAGGGGCGGAAAAGCGGCGATGTGCCCCCGGTCCATCACCACCAGCAGGGTGCCGATGGGAACCCCGGCCAGGGTGGCGAAGAGGATCGCCAGTCCCACCATGTACAGGGTCTGGCCCGTGGCCGTCACGATGTCAGGTCCGAACTCGCGCAGGGCGCTGAAAAGCTCCGCTGCCATCCGCCGTCACCTCCCTCCGGCCAGGGAGCGAGCCGCCTGCGGGGCAAGGGGGCCGGACCCGGTGGCCGGCGCCGCGCCGGCACCGCTCCGCCCGGGTGCGCCGGGCGAGGCGGAGGCCAGGGGTGCCCAGCGGGCGACTGCAGCCCCCGCGGCCGCCGCCGGGGCTGCCTGCCGGTCCGCCAGGGCCGGATCGGCAACGGCCTGTGGGGCCGCCCCGGGGCCGGGTTCGTCCCCGGTACCGGGTGCCGGGGCCGCCCGGTCTCCGGCCGGACCGCCGGCAGCGGCGGCGGCCAGCAGCCGCCGGGTGGCCGCCGCCCGCGGGTTCCGGAAGACCTGTTCCACGGGCCCGGCTTCCACCACTCGCCCGGCGTCCATCACGGCCACCCGCTGGCAGGCGGCCTCCACCAGCTCCAGCTGGTGGGTGATCAGCAGCACGGTGATTCCCAATTCGCGGTGAACCCGCCGCAGCAGCTCCAGCACCGCGCGGCTGGTGGCCGCATCCAGCGCGGAGGTGGGTTCGTCGCACAAGAGGAGTTCCGGTTGCGTCGCCAGGGCCCGGGCGATGGCCACCCGCTGCTTCTGGCCTCCGCTCAGCTGGGAGGGGTAGGCCCCCGCCTTGTCGGCCAGTCCCACCCAGTCCAGCAGCTCCGCCACCCGGCGCCGGATCTGCTCCCGCGGCACCCCGGCGATCTCCAGGGGCAGCGCCACGTTGCCGGCGGCGGTGCGGGACCACAGCAGGTGAAAGTGCTGGAAGACCAGGCCGATCCGCCGCCGTTGCTGCCGCAGGGCCCGGCCGCGCAGCCCGGTCAGCTCGACGCCACCCAGACGGATGGAGCCCGCCGTGGGCCGCTCCAGCAGGGTGATGCACTTGACCAGGGTGCTCTTGCCGGCCCCCGAGGCGCCGACGACGCCGAAGAACTCGCCCCGGCCCACCTCCAGGCTGGCGCCGTCCAGGGCCGTGGTCACGCCGCGGCGGCCGCGGTAGACCTTGACCAGGTTGCGGACCTCCAGCATTGCTTCCGTCACTGCGCTCACCCCCGTGGCCCCACCCCGCACCGGGTGAAGGGCAACAAAAAACCATCCTTCCTGAGAGACGCAGAAAGGATGGCCCAAGGGTGCCATCCCTTCTTATCTCTCAGAACGGCGTCCCGGCACCAGGACGCGGTTCTGCGGGAGTTGGCACCACCCGCCGGCGTTGAACCCCGGGGAACCCGCCCGGCCGCCGTGCCGGGCCGGAGCGGGCGGGGCCGCGCCGCCGCGCGGAGGTTGCCGTGGCTTCATCGGGCCCGTCCCTCCGCCACTCTGGATAAGAAGAGATGTTGCGGATTCGGTTGTTGAAGGTCCCGCGCTGAACGTCCTGCGGGTACTGCGGTACAGCGGCCGGCTCAGCCGTACGACGCCGATTATGCGACCCCTGCCCCGGCCTGTCAACAGGTCAGGCCATCTCCGTCCCCGTCCCGGGTTGGGCGCGCCAGGCGGGGGCGTAGAGCTGGTGGGGGTTCAGGCTGCGGCTCCGCCCCACCAGCCGGGCCGCCATCCGGGCCCGGTGGCCGAAGGCCTGGCAGAACCAGCGGAAGTACAGCAGCTCCTCCTTGCTGCCCAGCTCCAGCCCCGGCCACGGCTCCCGGCCCGCCGCCAGCTCCCGGTCGCTGACGGCGGCGTTGGCGAAGCGCTCCAAGGTGGGGCCCACGCCCGTGCCCATGGCGAACTTGGCCTTCTCCCGCTGGACCACCGCCGCGGGGAGGAACCGGCGGGCCGCCTGCCGCAGGATCCACTTCTCGGTCCCGGTGCGGTCGTGGATCTTCCAGCGCGGCGGGATCCGCCAGGCCAGGTCGACCAGGGTCACCGACAGGAAGGGAACCCGCCCTTCCAGGCCGTGGGCCATGGTCATGCGGTCGACCCGCTGCAGGTTGGTGTTGTGCAGCGCCAGGGTGATCTCCCGCAGCTCGTCCTGCAGCCGCGCCCGGATCTCCGGCCGCTTGAGGTACTGGTAGCCGCCGAAGAGCTCGTCCGCTCCCTCGCCGGAGAGCACCACCTTGACATACCGGCGCGCCAGCCGCGACACCAGGTAGGTGGGCACCGCGCTGCGCACCAGGGCAGGGTCGAAGGACTCCAGGCGCCGGATCACGGTGGGCAGCAGGGCCAGCAGTTCCTGGCGGGTGAAGACGTACTCGTGGTGGAGCGTCCCCAGGTGGGTCGCCACCAGCCGGGCCCGCTCCAGGTCCTCGCTGCCCTCCATGCCCACGGCGAAGGAATGGACCGGCTCTCCGGTTTCCGCCCGCGCTTCCGCCACCAGGGCGGCGATCAGGCTGCTGTCCAGGCCGCCGCTGAGGAACACCCCCACGGGGACGTCGGCCACCAGGCGCCGCCGCACCGCCTGCCGCAGCCGGGCGATGAGTTCCTCCACCGCCGCTTCGGGGCTCTCCAGGTCGTACCGTACCGGGGGCAGCTCGTAGTACCGGACGAACCCGTCCCGTTCCGTCCAGTAGTGCCCGGGGGGAAACTCGTCGATGGTCTCCACGTGGGGCAGCAGGGCCCCCATCTCCGAAGCGAAGAGGAGCGCCCCATCCCGGTCCCTGCCCACATAGAGGGGTTTGATCCCCAGGGGGTCGCGGGCCAAAAAGAGCCCGTCGGGGGTGGAGAGGGCGAAGGCGAACATGCCGTAGAGCCGCCGCACCATGGCCGGTCCCTCGTCTTCGTAGAGGTGCACCAGCACCTCGGTGTCGCTGCGGGTACGGAAGCGGTGGCCGCGGCTCTCGAGTTCGGCCTGCAGCTCGCGGTAGTTGTAGATCTCGCCGTTGAAGACCACCCGGATCGCGCCGTCTTCGCTGGCCAGGGGCTGGTGCCCGCCCGCCAGGTCGATGATGGACAGCCGGCGGTGGCCCAGGGTGTGCTGCCCGACCCAAAGTCCCTGGTCGTCGGGGCCCCGGTGGGCCATGGCCTCCAGCATGCGGGCCACCGCTTCACCGCGGGGAGCGGTGGCGCCGGCGATGCCGCACATGAAGTCCCGCCTCCTTTCGGGCCAGGCCGCGGCGCCCCCGGCACGGGAGCGCTCCGCAGCCCGGTTGAAAAAAGACCGGGTGCGTTGGCCCGCGGGCAACGTCCACCCGGTTTTGGTTCCACCCGTTCTGCATGTTGACGCTTTTCATCACACCAGAAGCCGGCCGGTGTGTCAACGTTCGGACAGGGCCCTGGCCGCTGCGGGCAGGCCCAGAGAAGGGCGGCAGCACCCTGGCGGCCGCCCCCTGCCTGCTGGTTAACGCCGGTACCGTCGCTGGCAAGGCCGGCACCATGGCGCGGGAAGGATTCCATCAGTGGCAGGAGTTTGATCGCCCCGTTTGCAGGATCGGGGGTGAAATTGCCGAATTTTGACCACTGTTTGGGACAATCCGCAACACATCCTGCCCGGCTGGTGGCACGTTCCGCCGGATCGGCCGTATCGACGGATGGGGCGACCGGTTCGCGGCTGCCGGGAACGGGCCGGCCCGGGCAGCAGTGAATGGGGGGGCATTATGTTCGGGGGTACCTGGTTGCGCGGTGCGCGCCGCGGGATGGTGGCCCTGCTGGCGGGCGCCCTGATGGTGGGGACCGCGGCCTGCGGCGGGGCAGGCGGTGACGCGGGCAGCGGGAACAGCGGGAGCAGCGACAAGATCGTCATCGGCGTGCAGGGGCCCTTCACCGGCGACTATGCCGCCGAAGGCAAGGGCTTCCGTCAGGCCATCGAGCTGGTCAAGGAACAGGTGAACGCCCAGGGCGGGGTCCTCGGCAAGCAGATCGAAGTGATCTACGAAGACGACAAGGGCCAGCCCAACGAGTCGACCCTGGCGGCCCAGAAGCTGGCCTCCCAGGGCGTGGTGGCCGTGATCGGCTCCTACAACTCGACGGCGACCGAGGCGGCCCAGCAGGTGTACGCCGACGCCGGCATCCTGCACATCACGCCGTCGTCCACGGCCACCCACCTGACGGAAAAGGGCCTGAAGAACTTCTTCCGCATGGCCTTCCTGGACAGCGCCCAGGGCCAGTTCGCCGCCACGCTGCTGCTTGAGAAGCTGGGTGCCCGGAAGGTCGCGCTGGTCCACGACAGCTCGACCTACGCGGAGGGCCTGGCCAAGTGGACCCGGAAGTTCCTGGAGGAGAAGGGCGCGCAGGTGGTGTTCTACGACGCCATCAATCCCCAGGAGAGCGACTACTCCGCCCTGCTGAGCAACCTCAAGAGCACCAATCCCGACGCGATCTACTTCACGGGCTACTTCAGCCAGGCGGGGCTCCTGGTCAAGCAGGCGCGCGACCTCGGCATCACCGTGCCCATCGCCGCCGGCAACGCCTCGAACAACGATGAGGTGATCAAGACGGCCGGCGCGGCCGCGGAGGGCTTCATCACCACCACCGAGCCTGCGCCCGCCGACCTGCCATACGAAGAGGCGCGCCAGTTCGTCCAGGACTACAAGGCCAAGTACAACGAGGATCCGGTGAGCATCTGGACGGCCATGGCGGCCGACAGCTTCCGGGTCATCGTCGAGGCCATCAAGCAGACCCAGTCCACCGATCCTGCCAAGCTGGCCGACTACCTGCGCAACGACCTCGAGGCTTTCCCCGGCATCTCCGGCCCCATCACCTTCGACGACAAGGGCGACCGGGAAGGCACCGTGTACGCGGCGTACCAGGTGAAGGACGGCAAGTTCACCCTGTTCGTGCCGCCGCAGCAGTAGGCGGACGCCGGCCGGAGCCGCCGTGCCGCCCGGGCCGCGGCCCGGGCGGCACGGGAAGGCCGAGCCAACGGGCGACCGGCACCAGGGACGGCGGGGAGGGACCGGGCGCGGTATGCCGCCTGCGCGGCACGCGCCCGGATCCTTCCCCGCCAGCGTGCCGGGGGAGGGATGCCAGATGCTGGTCCAGCAGGTAGTCAACGGGCTCACCGTGGGCTCGATCTACGCCCTGGTTGCCCTGGGCTACACCATGGTCTTCGGCGTGCTGAAGATGATCAACTTCGCCCACGGCGACCTGTTTGCCCTGGGGGCGTATCTGGGCCTGACCTTCTTGATCTGGGGGGCCCTCGGCCAGGGCACGGGCGGGCTGGCGGGGGTCCTGCTGGCCGGGCTGCTGGCGGCGCTGAGCGTGGGCCTGGCCGGCGTGCTGGTGGAGCGGGTGGCGTACCGGCCCCTGCGCGGTGCCGGCCGCTTACCCGCCGTGGTGTCGGCCCTGGGCATGTCCGTGTTCATCCAGAACGGGATCATGCTGATCTGGGGCGCCTTTCCGGTGGCCTTTCCCCACGACATGCTGCCGGAGGCCAGCTGGTCCGTGGGCGGCGTGACCGTCAGCCTGATGCGCCTGGTGATCCTGGGCGGCTCGCTGGTTCTGATGCTGGCCCTTTACCTGTTCGTCCAGTACACCAGGCTGGGCGCGGCCATGCGCGCCATCGCCGTGGACCACGAGACGGCGCGGCTGATGGGGATCGACGTCAACCGCCTGATCCAGCTGGTGTTCTTGCTGGGCGCGGCCCTGGGCGGGCTGGCCGGGGTCATGGTGGGGCTCTACTACGGCCAGCTCAACTTCACCATGGGCTGGCTCTACGGCCTCAAGGCGTTCACCGCCGCCATCCTGGGCGGCATCGGGAACATCCCGGGCGCCATGGTGGGCGGCCTGGTGCTGGGCCTGGCCGAAACCCTGGCCGCCGGCTACGTGGCGGGCGAGTGGAAGGACGCCGTGGCCTTCTTCATCCTGATCCTGATCCTGCTGGTGCGGCCCACGGGCCTGCTGGGCGAGCGGGTGGCCGAGAAGATCTAGGTGCCGGCCCGGCACCAGGCGGCCTCCGGCAGGCCCGCCGGGGGAAGGGGGGAACACCATGGCAACGCAGGCGGCCACGGCCGGCGGGCGTGGCCTGACCCGGTCCCGGGTGGCGGCCGGTCTGGCCCTCGTGCTGGCTCTGGCCTTCCCCGCCCTGGTGGGGTACAACGGCTACTACCTGGAGATCGGCTTCAACTTCTTCCTCTGGGCGGTGCTCGGCCTGTCCTTGAACTTCATTCTCGGTGGAACGGGCCAGTACAACCTGGGCCACGCGGCCTTCTTCGCCGCGGGCGCCTACACCACGGCCATCCTCAACACGCGCCTCGACATCCCGGTGCTGGTCCTGGCGCCGGTGGCGGCGCTGGTGGCGGGCGTGCTGGCGGTGGCCGTGGCCCGGCCCATCATTCACCTGCGGGGCGACTACCTGCTGATCGTCACCGTGGGGTTCGCCGAGATCGTCCGCATCACCCTGCGCAACAACGTGTTCGGCCTCACGGGCGGCAGCAACGGCATCCTGGGCATCGACCGGCCGGTGATCCTCGGCTTCCGCCTGGCCCAGATGAGCCACCTCTATTACCTTAGTCTGGTCCTCCTGCTTCTGACCCTGTTCATCGCCGTGCGGCTCGAAAACAGCCGCATCGGCCGCGCCTGGAGCTACATCCGCGAGGACGAGGTGGCGGCGGCGGCCATGGGCATCGACACGGGGCGCTACAAGGTCCTGGCCTTCGCCGTGGGCGGCGCCCTGGCCGGCCTGGCGGGGAACGTGTACGCCGCCAAGATGACGGTCATCGCGCCGGAGAGCTTCTCCTTCTGGGAGTCGGTGGTGATGTTCGCCATCGTCATCCTGGGCGGTACCGGCTCCATCCCCGGCGTGTTCCTCGGCACCTTCGGCATGGTGGTCTTGCCCCAGCTGTTCCGCGGCCTGGCCGACTACCGCATGCTGGTGTTCGGCGCGGCCATGGTGCTGCTGATGATCTTCCGGCCCGAGGGGCTCTGGCCCAACCGGCGCTGGCGGCTGGCGGTGCGCGGGGGCGACGAACCGGCCGTGGCGGCCGCCGGAACGGGCCGGCCGGCAGCCGGGCCGGAGGCCGGTACCGGGGCGGCGGCCGGGGGCGGCCCCGGGAGCGGTACGGGCGCGGCGGCGGGCGGCGCCCCCGGGGGGAGGTGACGGCCATGGCCCTGCTGGCGGTGGAAAACCTGACCAAGCGCTTCGGCGGCCTGGTGGCGGTCGATCAGGTCACCTTCGAGGTGCGCCAGGGGGAGATCCTCGCCCTGATCGGTCCCAACGGGGCCGGCAAGACCACGGTGTTCAACCTGATCACCGGCATCTACCGCCCCGACGCGGGTGAGGTGCGGCTGGCCGGCACCCGGGTGACGGGCCGGCCGCCCCACCAGATGGCCGCCATGGGGGTTGCCCGAACCTTCCAGAACCTGCGCCTGTTCCGCAACCTGACGGTGCTGGAGAACGTGATGTCCGGGCCCCACTGCCACGCCCGGGCCGGATTCTGGGCTTCGGTGCTGCGCACGCCCGCCCAGCGGCGGGAGGAAGCGCAGATCCGGGCGGAAGCGGAGGCGGCCCTGCGCCGCGTGGGGCTGTGGGATCTGCGGGACGAGCTGGCGCGCAACCTGCCCTATGGCCAGCAAAAGCGGCTGGAGATCGCCCGCGCCCTGGCCACCCGCCCGCGACTGCTGATCCTGGACGAACCGGCCGGCGGCCTCAACGAGCAGGAACGGGCGGAACTGGTGGAGCTGGTGCGCCAGGTGCGGGCGGACGGCATCACGGTGCTCCTGATCGAGCACGACATGAAGCTGGTCATGGGCCTTTCGGACCGCGTGGTGGTGCTGGACAACGGCGTGAAGATCGCCGAGGGGACGCCGGCGGAAGTGCAGGCCAACCCCCAGGTCATCGAGGCCTACCTGGGCCGGGAAGAGGATGAGTTCTGATGGCGATGCTGGAACTGGCGGGAGTCCACGTCTACTACGGGCACGTCCACGCCTTGAAGGGCATCGACCTGGAGGTGGAGGAGGGCGAGATCGTCGCCCTGCTGGGCGCCAACGGCGCCGGCAAGTCGACCACCCTGCGGGCCATCTCCGGGCTGGTGCGGCCGCGGGAAGGCAGCATCCGCTTCCAGGGCCAGGACCTGCTGAGGCTGCCCGCCCACCAGCTGCCGGCCCTGGGAATCGCCCACGCCCCCGAGGGGCGCCGGGTCTTCGGCCCCCTCACGGTGGACGAGAACCTGACCCTGGGGGCCTACCGCCAGGCCGACCGGGCGGTGGTGGAGGAGACGCGGCGGTGGGTCTTCGACCTGTTCCCGCGCCTCCAGGAGCGCCGGCGCCAGCTGGCGGGGACCATGTCGGGCGGCGAGCAGCAGATGCTGGCCATCGGCCGCGCCCTGATGTCCCGGCCCAGGCTGCTCTTGCTGGACGAACCCAGCCTGGGCCTGGCGCCCCTGGTGGTGCGCCAGATCTTCCACACCATCCGGGAGATCAACCGCCAGGGCGTGACGGTGCTGCTGGTCGAGCAGAACGCCCGGGCCGCGCTGAAGCTGGCCCACCGGGCCTACGTCCTGGAAACGGGCACCGTGGCCGTGGCCGGACCCGCGGGCGAGCTGCTGCGGGATCCCCGCATGCAGGAGGCCTACCTGGGCGGGCGGGCCGGTTCGGCCGGTGCCCGGTAGGCTGGAGCCGGCGTTGGACGATCCGGTCGCAAAGACGGGCCCCGGGGCGGTGGCTGGCCGCCCCGGGGCCCGTGCTGTTCCCGGCCGGCGCCAGGTCCCCACCGCGCTGGGGCAGGAAGAAAGCGGCAGGCCGGGGAAGATTCCTGGGGCAGACTCCTGCCGGTGCAACCCGCCGCTCCCCGGCACGGAGGGCGTCCCTGGCTACCGGCTGTCCGGTTCCCAGCCGCCTGGTGGCGGGGTCCCGTTGCCGGGCGAAGGGTACGGCCGGTGGCCGGGTTTGCCGTTCTCCGGGTCGCTGCCGCCGGCGGCTCCGGTAGGGCCGGCCGTCGGGCCGGCCTCGTCCGCCCGGGCGGGGCCGGCGGCCGGGGACGATGCCGGCGGGGCCGGGGAGGGCGGCGGGGCCGCCGCCGCGGGGGCGCCCGCACCTTCCCCCGCAGCGGCGGCCTGGTCGAGGCGGCGGGCGATCCGCTCCAGCTCCCCGGCGATGCGCCGCAGGTCATCGGCCAGCTGGGCCAGGAGCAGGGTACCGCCGGGTCGTGGCCGGCCGGGGGCAGGTCGGGCGCGCCGCACCATCACGCCGGGGTCGCGGGCGGGGTCACCACCGAAGGCCTGGAGAACCTCCCACCGCATGGCCATCTGCTCGGGGGAGGGTGCCACACGGGGACCCGATGCCTGCAGCGCCTGGGCAAACCGGTGGCACCCGTCCAGCACGGTGCCGCCCTCGTCCAGGGCCTGCTGGACGAAGGCGATCAGCAACCGGTCGGCCTCCGGCTCCCAGAAGCGCAGGTGATCGGGGATGCGCAAGGTGCTCATGCCCTTCACCTCGTTTTGCCCGAAGGCAGGTGGTGCGGCCGGGGGCGGGTGCCACGGGCCGCCCGGAAGAAGGGTCGGGGGCGGATTGCCCGGCGCCAGGACCCATCATGGCGGCCCCGGGTGCCGCAAGGGCTCCGGATGCGCCAGCTGTGCTGGAACCGTCCCTGCAGCCCGGTAAAGTGCCAGGAACCATGGATGGAACCTGGAAAAGTGCCGGAAAACGTTAGATAGTTCTGACAGTGTTTCGTCGCCGCAAGGTCCCGTTCCTTCCGCCCGGGTGCGAGTCCGGCCGGGAAAAACCTGGCTGAACATCACACCGCGTTCCACGCCGCCCATTATTCCATACGCAGGGGCGGGACGACCTCTGGCGCAAGGTGGTGGCGATCGGTGGCCTACCTTCTGCTGGCCCTCACCCCCCTGCTCTGGGCGGGCAACTGGACCATCGCCAAGGAACTGGTGCGCCGGGTGAACCCGGCGGATCTGGTGATGGCCCGGTGGCTTCTGGCATCCCTGGTCTTGGCGCCCATTGTCTACCTGCGGGAAGGCCGGTTGCCGCGCCCGCAGGGAGTAGACTGGCTGTGGATCGCCCTGTGCGGCCTGACGGGGATGGCGGGCTACAACACCTTGCAGTACGTGGCCCAGCAGCAGACCACCAACATCAACGGCACGTTGATTTACACCGCCTCGCCCGCCCTGACCTTCCTGCTGGCGGTGCCCCTGCTGGGGGAGCGGGTGACGCTCCGGCGGGCGGCCGGCGTGGCGCTCAGCCTGGCCGGGACCGCATGGATCCTGGCCGGCGGTTCCCTGGAGGTGCTGCGCTCCTGGCGGTTCAACCCCGGCGACGTGCTGATGGTGGTGGCTTCGGCAGGCTGGGCGGTGTACACCGTGGTGACCCGCTTCGGTACCCGCCGCCTCTCGCCCCTGGCCCTGACCCTGTACGCATCGGCTGCCGGGACCCTGATGATGGCCGCCACCCGGGGCGCCGCCCTGGCCGCCGGGAGGGGGGCGTGGAGCCTGTCGGCGGGTGACACCTGGGCGGTGCTTTACATCGGGGTGATGTCGTCGGCCGTCGCGTACCTGTTCTGGAACGAGGGGGTGCGGCGAGTCGGCGCCGGGGCCGCGTCGATCTTTGCCAACCTGCTGCCGGTGTACACGGCGGTGCTGTCCACCACGCTGCTGGACGAGCGGCTGACCCTGGCCCACCTGACGGGCGGCCTGGCGGTTCTGGCGGGCGTGTACCTGGTGGCGGCGCCGGCGGGCGGCACGGGGGCGGTGTCCAGCCGCGCCCGGCCCCGGGAGGCGCTGCCGGCGGAGCGGCCTTCCGGCCGGCACCTGGAGCGTTGAGATGCGGGCACGGGCCGCCCGGGCCCGTTCGGTCCGCCGGCGGCACACGGCCCGCCGGAAGCCTCACGGCCCCCTCGGATCCCGCGGCGCCAGGCGCATGCGGCGCCTGAAGCGGACGGCGGGGGAGGCCGCCAGGAAGCGGAGGCCGCCAGGCAGTGGAGGTCGCAAGACAGCGGAGGTCGCAAGGCCGGAGCGGTGGGAAATCGCCGAAATCTGTGATGAAGGGTCGAATCAGGCGCGGCCATGGGGCCGCGCCTTTCGTTGATTTTTCGTTGCTTCCTGTCAGGGCGGCGGGGACGAGCTTCCACCGCCCGACAGAACCTGGCACCCTTCACGGAAGGAAGGCCTGGCCGGGGCGGCGAACGGTGGCCGGGCACACGGCGGGAGGTGGCAACGTTGCCGGGCCGGCGATCCCGAACCAACCCCTGGATTACCGTGGCCATCCTGGTGGCGCTGCTGGCAGGTGCCGGCTACGGCTGGTGGCGCACGGAGGGGGACGGTGCGGGACCCTCGGGACCGGGTCCGGCGGTCCCCGGGGGTGGGAACCCTGCTCCAGGAGCCGGCCCGGACCCGGCGGACGAACCGGCCGTGCCGGATCCGGCCCCCGCGCCCGGCGGGGAAGGGGCGGCCGCTGCCAACCCGCTCTGGCCTTTCATCCAGCCCGTCGACCTCACGGCCGGCGCGGGGCTCTTGCCGCGGCCCATGGCCATGGAGTCCGAGGGGACGGCAGGCATCCTGGCCGTGGACGGCGACGCCCTGTGGTTCGCCGGGGCCGCGGGTGATCCGGTGAGGGTCTTCCAGCTGCCGCCGGGCCACCGCTGGGCCAGCCCCGTGGTGCCGTCGCCTGCCGGCGATGCCGTGGCCTTCCTGACCCGGGCCGAGGCGGGGACACCGTACCTGTGGGTCGTGCACAGTGATCTGACTTCCACGCCGCATCCGGTGCCCCGCGGGCTGGACCGCCCCGGCAGCCTGGCCTGGGCCGGCCCGGGTACGGTGGTGGCGGGGGACCCGCCCTTCCAGCTGGAGATCGAATCGGGCCGCTGGTCCCGCCTCCCGGGGTCCGGCCTGATCTGGGCGGGACCACCGTCGCCCACCGGGCGCTGGTGGGTGTACGGTGCCGCGGCCGAGGAGGGGGGTGCGGGCCCCGATCTTTATCTGGTCGACCACCACCAGGGCGGAGCCCGTCCCCTGGAGCTGGCCGGGGGCGAGCAGCCGGCGCTTCCGGGCCCCTGGCTGGCCGAGGACCGTTTCCTCGTGGCACTTGGAGAACCGCTGCAGCCGGCTGATTCAGGCGAGCGGGCGGGTCCGGGAGAGCCTGGTGCAGGGCCAGGCGGGGGAGCCGGGGCCGGTTCACCCGGCGGGTCCGGTGCGGGCTCCGGAGCGGCACCGGCACCGGGTTCCACTGCTGCCGCGGTGGGACCTGCGGCACGCCCTGGTACCGGTCCGGCGGCGGTGCAGGTGCTTCAGCGGCTCGTGGTGGTCGACGCCGGGACGGGCAAGGAGAGCACCTTGTTCGACGCGCCCCCCGGCGAGCGCTGGCAGGTGGTGGCCGCCAGCCCCGGCGGCCGCTGGGTGGTGCTGGCCCCGGTGGCCGGTGAAGGGGGATGGCGCCTGCTGGACACCGTGTCGGGGCGTACCCGGGATCTCCCCTCGGGAGTGGCGGCAGCGGGTGCGGTGTGGGGCGGCGGCACGTGGCTCTTCTACCTGGCTCCGGACCCGGCGGCCGGGGCCGGGGCCCTGCGCCTGGTCGCTCACCAGCTGCCTTCAGAGGAAGCCGAGCCGGAAACCGGCGAGGCGGATGTCCCCCTCCCGGGGTCCTGGCCGACCCTTCGCCCGCAACCCGCCGCCGTCCGCCGGCTCCTGGCGGTGGACCCGGCGGCCGGGGTGGCCTGGGTGGAGCTGGTTCCCGCCGGCGCGGCCGCACCAGCGGCGGCCCGGTGGGTGCTGTTGGAAGGGCGGCTTGAGCCGGTAAGGGGGCGTCATTAGACCTACAGGCAAAAGAAAGGACATGCTGCCGAACTTGTATAGATATCCAGTGTAGAGTCCAAAGGGGGTGCCGTGCGGTGCGGCGTGTTAGCCTGTACGGGCGGTGGCTGGCAGGGTGGATCGCTCTTGCCATGATGCTCGTCCTGGCCGGGGTTCCCACTCGGGCGGCCGGTTTCACGGATGCCGGCTGGGCCGGTGTACCCAAGAGGGGTTGGCAGGATGACGAGGTGCGCCGCGGGTGGATCCAGCGTTTTATCGCCCACATGACGCTGGAGGAAAAGGTGGGCCAGATGTTCATGATCGACGTCTACGGCCGGACTCCCACCGATCCCGCATATGAAGATGAAAACCTTGCGTCCGGGCGTGGCGTCCGCAACTTTGCCGAAGCGATCGAACGTTATCACGTGGGCGGGTTCATCTACTTCAACTGGAACGGGAACATCGGCGTCCCTCTTGACCCCCAGCAGGTGCAGGACCTGTCCAACGGGTTGCAGGAGATTGCACGGAAACAGCGGATACCCATTCCTCTTCTCATCGCGACCGACCAGGAAGGGGGCATCGTTGCTCGGGTGCGGCAGCCAGCAACCGAGTTCCCCGGCAACATGGCCCTGGGTGCGGCGCGCTCCCCGCAACTGGCTCATCAGGCCGCTCGCATGACCGCTCGGGAACTGCGGGCGCTGGGAATCAATATGAACCTGGCGCCGGTCCTTGACGTCAACGTCAATCCGTCCAACCCGGTCATTGGGGTACGCTCTTTTGGCGAGGATCCCGAACTCGCGGCGGACCTCGGAGTGGCGCAGGTCCTCGGCTACCAGGACGAGGGCGTGATCGCCACGGTGAAGCATTTCCCGGGACACGGGGACACCAATGTCGATTCCCACTATGGTTTGCCGATCATCCACCATGACCGCGCAACCCTCGACCGGGTTGATCTGGCCCCGTTCAAAGCTGCCGTCGCTGCAGGTGTCGATGCGGTGATGACAGCGCACATCGTGGTTCCGGCGCTGGATGACTCGGGATTACCGGCAACCTTGTCGCGTCCGATCCTAACGGGCCTGCTCCGGGAGGAGCTGGGCTTTGACGGTGTGATCCTCACCGACGCATTAGGGATGCAGGGCGCCCAGGTGTTGCCGCCCGAGCGAATTCCTGTGGAGGCAATCAAGGCGGGAGCCGACATCTTGCTGATGCCTCCCGACGTGGCCCTGGCCTATGAGGCCGTTCTGGACGCTGTCCGCCGCGGCGAAATCTCCGAACGGCGGATCGATCAGTCGGTTGCCCGCATCCTCGAACTGAAGATGCGGCGGGGGTTATTCGAATGGGAGTTGCCCGGCAGGGATGACCTGACCGTCCTGGGACGGGCTGACCACCGGGCCGTCTCCCAGCGGATCGCCGACGGAAGCATCACCCTGCTGCGGAATACGGGCAATGTCCTGCCCCTGCAGGCTGGTTCCCGTGTTCTCGTGGTGGGGCCCCAGACGGCTGGACCCATGTTCCTGGCCCGGGAGTTGCAGTCCAGGGGGTTGGGGGTCACAACACTGGTTACAGGACTGAACCCCACGGCCGCCGAGAGGGATGAAGCGGTACGCCGGGCGGGCGATGCCGACGTGGTGGTGGTCACCACGTACAACGCCAATTCCTATCCCGGTCAACGCCAACTGGTGGAGCGGCTGGCGGGAACGAACCAGCCGGTTGTGGTGGCCGCTACCCGGAATCCTTATGACGCCGCCGTGTTGCCTCCCACAGCCGGTTATGTGGTGACCTACGGTTACCAGCCCGTTTCCCTGGTGGCACTGGCTCGCGTACTGGTGGGCGAGGTGAACCCCTCCGGCCTGCTACCGGTGACCATTCCCGGCCTGTTCCCCTATGGGGCAGGACTCAGGTATCCGGCACCTTGAAAGGGGTGTTGGAGGAAACCGGCCTGCCCTGGGTGATGCCGTCGCCGAATATGCCGACTGTCGACACCGCCATGGCCTACATCGGAATGGGGCTTATGGAGGGCACGAACCTGTCGGAGGGAAGGGGGACGACCCGCCCGTTCGAGCTGATCGGTGCGCCGTACATCGACTGGCGACTCGGTCAGCGTCTCGCTCATGCCAAGCTGCCCGGCGTGCGCTTTCGTGAGGCGTATTTCGTGCCCACGTTCAGCAAATATGCCGGCCGAACCATCGGTGGAATCCGACTGTACGTGACGGACAGGGACCAGTTTGACCCAATTCGCACGGCCATCACCATCATCGTTGAAACGAAACGCCTGTACGGTGACCGCTTTCAGTGGCGATCCGACCTCTGGATCGACCGCTTGACGGGCTCCACCCAGGTCAGGACGGCGGTAGATGCCGGGCAAAGCCCTGAGGCCATCGTCGCGGGATGGCAAGACGAGCTGGCAGAGTTCCGCGCCCTTAGGGAGCAGTATTTGCTATATGGTCTGCGTGGTAACGGCCGGTACCGGTAGAGTCCGGCGATACAGGGGGGCGGGCAGGGAGCCCGCCCCCCGCCTTGTCAGGGAGTTCCAACTGCCGGGAACACGGGCTACAGCCCGCCGCAGGTATGCGGGATGGCGGGTGATCTAGCACGGGGAGCAGGAAACAAGGCGGCCCAAGTGGTATATACATTATGCCCAGTCCTGGCCGGTGGCAACGGCCGGGGTGGAGCGAGACATCCCGCGAAGGGGGTGCGTCCGCGTGGCCCAGGAGGAATCCATCGCGCGGAGCATACTGGACGTGGTGGGCCGGGGTAACGTCCGGTCAGCGGAACACTGCATGACGCGCCTGCGCCTGGAATTGGTCGATGCCGGCTCCGTCGACCAGAACCAGCTCAAGAAGATCAGCGGCGGCAAGGGCGTCGTGCGGACCGGCAGCCAGTTGCAGATCATCTTTGGTCCTGGGCTGGCCGAGCGGGTCACCGCAGCGGTTGCCAGCGAGCTGAAGTCCGGGCAGGGCGGCCCGGCGCAGGCTCCGGCGCGAACCCAGAGCACCATCGAGCAGAAGGCAGCATCCCCCGGTGTGCGTGGCTTCCTCAAGAGGATCGCCAACATCTTTCTTCCTCTGCTGCCTGCCATCATCGGTAGCGGCCTCATCATCGGCCTCACCAACTTCTTCGTTCGCATCGGGTGGATCACGGACCAGACCACCGTCGCCGGAGTGCCCCTTCTGGCCGTACTGCAGGTTCTTGGCGGTACGTTTCTTGGCTTCATGCACATTCTGGTCGGGATGAACGCAGCGCGGGAGTACGGAGGCCCCGGGGCCATCGGCGCGCTGGCCGGCATGCTTCTGATCGCTCCCAGCTTGCAGAACATTCCCAACATGGCCCCCGGCCGTGGCGGTATCATCGGGGCTCTGATCGCAGGTGCCTTTCTCGGATGGCTGTACAAGACGGTGAACCGCCGCATGCCGGACACCATCAGCGTCATGGCGACGCCGTTCATCACGGTGCTGGTTGGCGGTGCCGTCATCCTGTTCGTCGTCCAGCCGATCGGCTTCTACGCGTCCAACTGGATTGCTACTGGTGTCAAGGCGCTGCTGGACGTGGGCGGCCCCCTGGTGGGCGCGGTGCTGGCGGGAACCTTCCTGCCTATGGTGATGCTGGGCATCCATCAGGGTACCGTCCCCATTCACGTGGAACTGATCAATTCCCTGGGCAATACGCCGCTGCTGCCGATCCTGGCCATGGCCGGCGCAGGCCAGGTGGGCGCCTCGCTGGCCGTCTATGTGAAAACGCGGGATCGGGAGTTGCGGCAGATCATCCTCAGTGCGCTGCCGGTGGGCATCCTGGGCATCGGCGAGCCGCTGATCTATGGTGTCACGCTGCCGCTGGGCCGGCCGTTCATCGCCGCCTGTCTGGGCGGCGCAGTGGGCGGTGCCTTCATCGCCGTCACCAAGATCGGTGCCCTGGCCCTGGGCGTATCGGGTGTGCTGCTGGCGTTCCTGGTGACCAGCCCGGTCCTTTACCTGCTGGGCATCCTGATCTCGTACGCCGCCGGCTTTGCCATCGCGTACGTCATGGGCTTCGACGAGAGCCTGGCCCAGAACAGCCGGACCTTCGCCTTCACCGCGGACTGACCGTGTCAACCGGTGCGCCGGCGGCGATGAGGCGGGCACCGGCCCTACCGACCTCCCGCAAACCGCCTTTCCGAACTGGCACGAGGCCGGCCGCAGCGGGCGGCCGGCCTCGATGTTCGATCCTGGGGAACAGGCGCTGGTACAGGAACGGAAGGTGCGAGAGCCCAGCGCTCCCGCCGACCAGGTGACCCAGCGGGCTACCCGGGCGGTGGGGGAGGGGGCGCCAGCAGATGCGATGGCTGCGGAAGGGCGGGCCGTGAGCAAGGGCTATTGGGGAAGGGCTACGAAGGGGGCAACAACATGGAGGGGCAGCACCAGCAAAGCGGGGCTCGGAAGCCGGACGTGCCGTCTCCAGCAGGCCGAGTCGACCTGTCCCGGCTGGTTACGGAACAGCCCAACCCGGCCACGGCCAGGCTGGATATCCTGGATGCACGGGAGATCTGCCGGTTGATCAATGAAGAGGATCACAAGGTTGCGCCCGCTGTGGCCCAGCACCTGGACGTGATTGCGGAGGCGGTGGAACGCATCGCGGCGGCGCTGCGCCGCGGGAATCGCCTGTTCTACGTCGGCGCGGGAACCAGTGGCCGCCTGGGCGTGCTCGATGCTGCCGAATGCCCGCCCACCTTCGGCACCGACCCCGAGATGGTTCAGGGCATCATTGCCGGAGGGCCCCAGGCCCTGACGCGAGCGGTGGAAGGGGCCGAAGACGACAGCGAAGCCGGCCGGCAAGACATCAGGGCGCGGGGCGTTCGGGCTGGCGACGTGGTCGTGGCCCTGTCGGCCAGCGGGCGTACGCCCTACTGCCTGGGCGCCTTGCAGGCCGCCCGGGAGGCCGGTGCCTTCACCGTGGCCGTCACGTGCAACCCTGGTTCCGCCATGGGCGGCGTGGCCGATCTGGCCATCGAGGTGGTGGTGGGACCGGAGGTGCTGGCCGGTTCGACCCGAATGAAGGCCGGTACCGCTCAGAAAATGGTGCTCAACATGCTCAGCACGGCGGCCATGGTGCGGCTCGGCAAATGCTATGGCAACCTCATGGTGGACCTGCGGCCGACCAATGAGAAGCTGGTGGAACGCGCACGCCGGATCATCATGCGCGTGCTGGGATGCGATGCCTCGACGGCAGCCGACCTCCTGGCCCGGTCGGGAAACCAGGTCAAGGTGGCCATCGTGATGGGCGCCACGGGTCTGGACGCCGAGGGTGCGCGCCGCCGCCTGGACGAGCACGGCGGGTTCGTCCGCAGGGTATTGGACGAAGCGGCGTCTGGGTCGAGCTGAAGGGGGAGGGATCTCCCGTAATGCGGGGACACCGTGGGCGGGCCACCCTCTACATCGAGATCATGGAGTTCCTGCGGCGGCGGATCCGGGAGGGGCACCTCCGCCCCGGCGACCGGATCCCCTCCGAGCGCGAGCTGGCCGAGCAGTTTGGCGCGAGCCGTATGACGGTGCGTCACGCCTTGGACCAGCTGGCGTGGGAAGGGGTGATTCGCCGGGAGCAGGGGCGGGGAAGTTTCGTTGCCGAACCCAAGATTCCCCTGGGGCTGCAGTTCCTGACCAGCTTCTCGGAAGACATGCGCCGGCGGGGGCTTGAACCTTCGTCCCGCCTGCTGTCCGTGGCGGTGGTCGAGGCCGACGATACCGTGGCCGCCCAGCTGGCGCTGGCGGTGGACCGGCGGGTCACCTCCCTGCGCCGCGTGCGCTACGCCAACGGCGAACCCCTTTCCATCGAGCATGTGCAGGTCCCCTACCGGCTCCTGCCCGACCTGGCGGAGCATGTCCGCGAGCGGTTCCGGGGACAGCGAGCGACCGCCTTTTCCCTGTACGAGCGTTTCGACCGCGTGGGCATTGTCCTGCAACGGGCCCGGCAGACCATCGAAGCCGCCGTGGCCACGGCCGAACAGGCCCGCTGGCTCCAGGTGCGGGAAGGGAGCGCCCTGCTGCTGCTCACGCGGGTGAGTTTTGACACCACGGGCCGTCCGGTCGAACTGGTCCGTTCCTGGTACCGGGGGGATCGCTACCGCTATGAAACGGAGTTGATTCGGCCTCCCGCGGCGGCCGAGGTCCTCCCCGCAGCGGCTGGGGGTGAACCGGAACAACCTTGACCAGGACCAGCCTGGGTCCAGGTGCAGGAAAGGAAGCGATGGCCAGCATGGACATGACGCATCCTCTCCGGGAAGCAGCGGAAGGGTTTACCCTTCGGAGCCGTCGCATCGTGGTGCCCGGGGGCATCCTCGACGGTTACGTGCGGGTTGCCGGGGGGCGCATCGCCGAGGTGGGCGCGGGTGACCCGCCGTCTACAGGCGGGGGTAGGGTGACCTACCTCGGAGATGCCTGGCTGCTCCCCGGAATGATCGATCTCCACATCCACGGTCTGGGCGGCTGGGACACCTACGATCTGCGGCCTGAAGCGGCCCGCCACCTGGGGCTCCTGCTGGCGGCGACCGGAACCACGGCGTACTGGCCCACCCTGGCCACGGCGGAATGGGATGCGATGGAGGCGGCCTGTGCCTTCTGGGGCGGGTTCATCCGGGAGGAATGGGCCGGAGGCGGCGATGGGCCTGCTGGGGGTGGCGCGGGTGATGGGAGGGCGCTGGCGTCGTGGGCTGGACGGGTGAGGCCAGCGGTGCGGGCCGGACGGGTGGCGCGGGCGGTGCGGGCGATCCGGCCGGCTCGGCCGGTCCGGCAGGCCCGGCCGGCCACCCGTCCTGGGGAGCGGGGGCGCGGCCCCTGGGCCTTCACCTGGAGGGTCCCTTCCTCAACCCCCGCAAGCCCGGTGCCATGCGCCCCGAGTGGATGGTGCCGCCCGATGCCGGCCGGTTGCAGCTCCTTCTGGACCGGGCCCGGGGAACGGTGCGGCGGGTCACCCTGGCCCCCGAGCTGCCGGGGGCGCTGGACCTGGTCCGGCACCTGCGCCGGCTGGGCGTCGTGGTGGCCGCCGGCCACAGCGAGGCCAGCTATGGGGAGGCGGTGGCGGCCTTTCACGCCGGGGTCACCCTGGGCAACCATATCTTCAACGCCATGCCGCCCCTCCATCACCGGGAGCCGGGCCTGCTGGGGGCGGTGATGGACCTGCCCTTCGACGGCGAGCTCATCGCCGACGGGGTCCACGTGCACCCGGCCGCCATGCGGTTGCTGTGGCGGCTGAAGGGGACCGGCCGGCTGGCGGTGATCAGCGATGCGGTGGCAGCCGCCCTGCTGCCGCCCGGGCGTTACGATCTGCGCGCCTTCGTGGCGGAAGTGCGCCCCGATGGAACCAGCCGGCTGGCCGACGGGACCCTGGCGGGCAGCACGGCCACCATGCTCACCTGCCTGCGGGTGCTGGTCGAACAGGTGGGGGTGCCCTGGCCCGAAGCCGCCCGGATGACGGCCGCGGTGCCGGCGCGCATCGCGGGAGTGGGGGAGCGGAAGGGGGCCATCGTGCCGGGACTGGACGCCGACCTCTTCGCCCTGGACGAGCAATGGCGAGTCGTGGCAACCTGGGTGGAAGGGGTACCCGTCCACACGCCGGAGCGGCCCCTGGTGGTCGCAGACCTCATCAACCGCGCCCTGGCGGTACAGTGAACGGGCTGCCGGGCCGGACGGCACCCGTCCGGTGACCGCCCGGTGCCGGGGGAGCGGTTCGAGCCCCCTGGCCGGCACCGGCAGCCCTGGCGGGCCGGTCCGGGTGGGACGCCTTCTGGAGGGTTGACCATGCCACCCCGCATCCGCATCGCCGAGTCCTACGAAGCCATGAGCGCGGCCGCGGCGGAGGCCGTCGCCCGCAGGCTGGCCGCTCGGCCCAGCCTGCGCATGCTCCTGCCTACAGGGCATACTCCCCTGGGCATGTACCGCCGCCTGGTCGAGATCACCCGCCACGAAGGGCTGCGCTGGGACCGGGCGCAGGTCTTCCTCCTGGACGAGTATCTGGGACTGGGTCCTGAGGATCCCGGCTCCTTCCGCCGTTACATGGCGGAACACCTGCTGCGGCACCTGAACCCGGCCCCGGCCGTGGACAGCCTGAACGGCCGGGCCGCCGATCCCGGGTCGGAGTGCGCCCGGTACGAGCAGGCCCTGGCAGCGGCAGGCCTGGACCTGGTGGTCCTGGGGATCGGGCGCAACGGCCACATCGGCTTCAACGAGCCCGGCTCGCCTTTCACCTCCCGCACCCGGGTGGTGACCCTGACCGCCGATACCCGGCGGGCCAACGCCCCCGATTTCGGGGGTGACCCCGAGGCGGTTCCTCCCCAGGCCCTCACCGTGGGCATCGCCACCATCCTGGAAGGCAAGGAGATCTTCGTCCTGGCCGCCGGGGCTGCCAAGGCCCCGGCGGTGGAACGGGCCATCCAGGGGCCCCTGGATCCCGCCGTACCGGCTTCGGCCCTGCAGCGCCATCCCCGGGTCACCTGGTTCCTCGACCGCGAAGCCGCCGCCGGGCTGGATCCCGAGCTGGTACCTGCCGGGGTGGGAGGCGGCGGGTCCGGGGCATGGCCCGGCAGCGAGGGGCGGAACCGCGGGGGCGCGGGCCGTGACTAGCCCGCCCGGCGGCCCCGCGCGGCGGTACCGGCTGCTGGCCCTTGACCTGGACGGCACGGTCCTGGATCCCCGGGGTCTCATCACGCCGCGCGTCCGCCGGGCGGTGGCCCGCGCCCGGGCGGCGGGCATCCGGGTGGTGCTGGCCACGGGCCGGGTTCTTCCCTCGGCGTGGGTTTATGCGCGGCAGCTGGGGCTCGAGGGGCCGCTGGTGGTAAGCGACGGGGCCGTCCTGGCGACCCTGGGCGATCCCGGAGACGGCGGCACCGCCGGCAGCACGTCCGGCACCGTACCGGCAGAGACCGGAACCGCGGCGGCCGAGGCCGGGGCGGCGGCTGCCGGTGCCGGGCTGCCGCGCCGGGGCCCGTGGACGGTCCTGGACGTCCAGCCGTTTCCGCGCGACCTGGCCGAGGCGGTCACCGCCGAGCTGGTGGCGGCGGGCTGCCCGGTGGTGGTCCAGTTTCCCCAGTTCCTGGCCAGCAGCCGGCGCCCGCCGGTGGGAACGCTGATCCGGTCCCTGGCCGTACCCTACCTGCGGCACTACTGGGTGCTGCGCCGGTACGTGGTCGTCCATCCCGGGGCCGAGCTGGCCCGGTTCGTCGCCCGGGCCCCTGAGCCGCCCGTCAAGATCTCGGCCTTGGGGCAGGGGGCGGTCCTGCGCCCTCTGGAGGAGCGGATCCTCCAGCGCTACGGTCGGGCCCTGCGGCTGACCCACTCCGGACCCGGCAGCTTCGACCTCTTGCCGCCGGGCACCCACAAGGCCGCCGGGCTGCAGCGGCTGGCGGCCCGCCTGGGCATCGACCGGGAGCAGGTGGTGGCCGTGGGGGACAACGACAACGATTGCGAGATGCTGCGCTGGGCCGGGCTGGGGGTTGCCATGGGCAACGCGGATCCCGCGGTTCGGGAGTGTGCCGGCCGGGTCACCGCGTCCAACGCCGAGGATGGGGTGGCGAGGCTGATCGAAGAGGTGCTGCTGGGGGATGATTCGGGGGCCTAGCGGCCGGGCCGCCCGTGGTCCGGCTGAAGGGGAACCGTTAATCGCCGGCGCAAAAAGCCGTACAATCGCCTTGGTGAGCCCCGGACAGGCCCCCGGCCCCGGGCGGCCGCCGCCGGGCCGGAGAAGGCGGCGGGGGCCATCCACCACCCATCCCACGAAGCCGGAGGCGTATCGCTGTGGCCGAACCCCACTGGAGCCGCCAGCTGATCTTCTTCGTGGCGGGGAACCCCGCCGTGACCCGCTTCGTCACCCGCTACGGCATGCGCCTGGGCGCGTCCCGGTTCGTCGCGGGGGAAGACCTGGATTCCGCCCTGACCGTGGCCCGCCAGCTGAACCAGGAAGGGTTTCCGCTGGCCATCCAGTTCCTCGGCGAGCACGTGACCCGGGCGGAAGCCGCCGCCGAGGCGGTGGAGGAGTACCTGAGGCTGCTGGCCGCGCTGGAAGAACGCGGCATCGACGCCTACATCTCCATCAAGCCCAGCCAGATGGGCCTCGAGGTGGACGAGGAGCTCGCCTATGCCAACTGCCGCCGCATCCTTGAGCAGACGGCGGCGGCGGGCCGGTTCGTCCGCATCGAGATGGAGGACTCGCCCTACACCGAAAAGACCCTCCGGCTGTACCGCCGCCTGCGGGAGACCTTCGGGACCCGGGACGTGGGGATCGTCCTCCAGGCCTACCTCTACCGCTCGGCCAGGGACCTGGAGGACCTGGCCGCTCTGCACCCCAACATCCGGTTCGTCAAGGGGGCCTACAACGAGCCGGCGTCGGTGGCCTATCCCGACAAGGCCGACGTGGACCGCAACTACCGGCAGCTGGTGCAGCGGCACCTGGAGCGGGGCGACTACGCCGCCATCGCCACCCACGACGACGTCCTGATCGAGGACCTGCTGCAGTTCATCGAGCAGCGGGGGATCCCCCGCGACCGGTTCGAGTTCCAGATGCTCTACGGTATCCGGCCCCAGCTGCAGCGGCAGGTGCGGGACCGGGGCTACCGGATGCGGGTCTACATCCCCTACGGGCGGGACTGGTACGGGTACTTCGTCCGCCGCCTAGCCGAGCGGCCGGCCAACGTGGGGTTCGTGCTGCGGAACCTGATCCGCGGGTAGGCGACCCGCTGCGCCTGCCCTGTGCCAGGCTCGGCGCCCGCCGTGGCCCGTCGCCGACCCCGGGAACGCGGGTCTGGGATTGATGTGCTCGGACCGCCGATCCTGCGATGACCGGACCTGGGACGGCCCGTGCCGCAGCCGGCGGGCCTGCAGCCTGCCAAGGCCCGCGGCGGCGGCCCGCGGAAGGCGACCCCGGTCCGGCTGGGGCTCGACCGCCGTGGGCCCCGGCCCCGGCCCGACGTCGCGGGCCGGCGACCCTCGCCCGGCGCTCACCTGGCCGCGGCCCGGCGGCCCAGCTCCGCGGCCACGGCATTCCAGCCCGCGTCCCGCACCACCAGGAGGACCGTCAGGTGGTAGAGGAGATCGGCCGCCTCTTCCACCAGGCGGTGGCCGTCCTGGTGCCCGCCGGCCACCACCGTCTCCACGGCTTCCTCGCCGACCTTCTGCAGGATGCGGGGCAGCCCGGCCTCCAGCAGTTGGGTGGTGTAGGATCCCGCCGGCCGCTCCCGGACCCGCTCCCGGATCACGGCTTCCAGGCGCGAGAGCTCGCGGGCGATGGACCCCTCCGGCGCTCCGGCGCGGGCCTCAGCCGGTGCCGCGGCGGCCTGGGCCCCCGCGGTGGGTGCGGGGGCTGTCGGGGCCGCGGGGGACGCTGGGGCCGCCGGGGCTCCTGAGGGAGCCGGGGCTGCCGGAGCCCCCGCGGGAGAAGGGGTTTCGCGGCCGCCAGGGCCACCCGGGGAAACCGCGCCGTCGGCCGGGGCCCCCGCCGGAGCAGCAGCCGAGGCGGCGGCCGGGGCGGCCGCCGGGACGGGGGCCGTGCGGTAGAAGCAGCTGCGCTCCCCGGTGTGGCAGGCGGGACCCGCCGGTTCGACCCGGTAGAGGACGGCGTCGCCGTCGCAATCGATGCAGACCTCCCGCACCCGGAGGGTGTGGCCCGACGTCTCGCCCTTGCGCCAGAGGCGCTGCCGGGACCGGCTGAAGAACCAGGCACGGCCCTCGGCCAGGGTGCGGGCCAGCGCCTCGCGGCTGGCATAGGCCAGCATCAGCACGTCGCCCCGCTCCGCATCCTGGACCACCACGGGCACCAGCCCCCGCTCGTCAAAGCCCACGGATTCGAGCAGGGAGTGCCCGGATTCAGGGAGGGGATGACCGGATGGAAGAAGGGGCGCCGGGCCCTCCACCGCACCTCCGCGATCACCGGCCCGCTCTCGGTCTGCCATGCTGCCCACCTGCCGTTTCTCGAGACGCCCGTTGCCGAAGGCGCATGCCGCCCGAGGGCGGGTTGCCTTCGTGCCGCCTCCAGGGTGTTTGGTTGGTCAGGCGACTTGAGGTTGTTCGAGCCGCACCGGAACGCCCCGGGCCGCCAGCAAGGCCTTGACCTCCGCGATGCTCACCTGCTGCCAGTGGAAGATGGACGCCGCCAGGGCGGCATCGGCCCCGCCCCGGACCAGCACCTCCGCAAAGTGTTCGGGCCGCCCGGCACCGCCCGACGCGATCACCGGCACGGGCACGGCATCCGCCACCGCCCGGGTCAGCTCCAGGTTGAACCCGTCCCGGGTGCCGTCGGCGTCGATGCTGGTCAGCAGGATCTCGCCGGCGCCCAGCCGGGCGGCGCGGCGGGCCCAAGCTACCGCGTCCAGGTTCGTGGGGCGGCGGCCGCCGTGGGTGTAGACCAGCCAGCGGGGTGCGGCAGGGGCGCCGGTGCCCGCGTCCGGGTTGGCCGTGTCCGGTCTGGCAGCGCCCGTGCCGGGGCCGGCCGGGTTCCTCCCCGCGTCGATGGCCACCACGATGCACTGGCGGCCGAAACGCTCCGCCGCCTCGGCCACCAGCTCGGGCCGGGCCACCGCGGCACTGTTGATGGCCACCTTGTCGGCGCCCGCCGCCAGGAGGCGGGCGATCTGCTCGCAATCCCGCACCCCGCCGCCCACCGTCAGGGGGATGAAGACCTCCGCCGCGACCCGGCGGACCACTTCCACCAATGTCTCGCGGCCCTGGACGGTAGCGCTGATGTCCAGGAAGACCAGCTCGTCCGCACCCTCCCGATCGTAGCGGCGGGCCAGTTCCACCGGGTCCCCCGCATCCCGGAGGCCCTGGAAGTGGATTCCCTTGACCACCCGCCCGCGGTCCACGTCCAGGCAGGGGATGATGCGCCGGGTCAGCATGGAGTGCCACCTCCCGCGTCCGGTGGCTCGGGGGATGCCTCGCCTGGGTTGCGGCCGGGCTCCTGGTGTGGGGTGTCGCCTGGGCCCCGGCCCGCGGCCCGCCACGGGGTGTCGCCTGGGCCATGGCCCGGGGCCGGGCGGATGCTCCGCCCCTCGTCCCGGCCCGGGGCCGGGACGGGTTCCCGGCCTGCCTCATGAACCGGGGTCCCGCCGGGAAGAAGGCCGGGGGCCTTGCCCGCTTCCCGCACGGCCGCCAGGGCCGCCGCCAGATCCAGGGTGCCCTCGTACAAGGCGCGCCCGGCGATGACCCCCGCCAGGCCGGCCTGCTGCAGCCGGACCACGTCGTGCACGTCCCGCACGCCGCCCGCGGCGATCACGCGCAAGCCGGCACGCAGGAAGGGCGCGAACACCGCCGGGTCGACCCCGGCCAGGGTACCGTCGCGGCCGGTGTCGGTGACGATGACCTCCGTCACCCCGGCGGCCCTCAGGCGCTCCAGCAGTGCCGCCGGGGGCTCGCCCGCCGCGGTCCAGCCGTCCACCGCCGCCCGCCCCTCCTTGAGGTCCAGGCTGGCCAGCACCCGGCCCGGGTAACGGGTCGCCACCTGGGCCACCACCTCGGGCTGCCGGACCGCCACGGTGCCGAAGATCACCGCGGCGGCGCCGTCTTCCAGATAGGCCGCGGCCGTGGCGGCGTCGCGAATGCCGCCGCCCACCTGTACCGGTACGGGCACCGCCCGCACCAGCTGCCGGATCAGCGCCTGGTGGACCGGCCGCCCCTGCCGGGCCCCGTCCAGGTCCACCACATGGAGCCGCGGCGCCCCGGCGGCCGCGAAGGCCCGGGCGGCGGCCACCGGGTCGTCCCCGTAGACCGTCTCCCGCTGGTAGTCGCCTTGCCACAGGCGGACCAGGCGGCCGCCCCGCAGGTCAAGGGCTGGGATCACAAGCACCGCACATCGCTCCAAAGTTCCGCAGGATGCGCAGGCCGGCCGGCCCGCTCTTCTCCGGATGGAACTGGGTGCCCAGCACCGGGCCGGCCTCCACCGCCGCCACGAAGGGGCCGCCGTAGTCCGCCCGGGCCCACAGGATCCCGGCGGAAGCCGGTGCCGGCGCAGGGCAGGACCCGGCGCCGGAGGATCCTCCGGCCGGGTGCCGGCCTGCCGCCGGGGAGCCCGGCGCGAGACCGGCCGATGCCGGCGGCCCGGATGCCACCGCCGCGGGCAGGGGAGAGGAGGCCGGCCCGGGCGAGCCCGCCGGCGGCCATGGCACCCGGTACGAGTGGACGAAGTAGGCATAGAAGGCGCCGCCCAGGCCCGCCAGCAGGTGGCTGCCCGGCGGGACGGCGACCCGGTTCCAGCCCATGTGGGGCACCTTGAGGGGGCCTTCGGGTGCCCCGACGTCACCCGCGGCTCCCCTCCGCCCTTCCGGGTCGCTGGTCCTGGCTCCTGCCCCCCTCACCGCTCCCGGGCCCCTGGCCTCCGCTCCGCCCCCGGCGGCCGCGCCGTCCCCAGGCGCCACCGGGTCCCCGGCGGCCGCCGCTTCCCGCGGCGCCGCTGCAACCCCGGCCACCGCCAGGCGGGTGGAGAAGGGTTCGACCCAGCCGGGCAGCAGGCCGAGGCCGGGCCAGCAGCCGTCCTCCCGGCTCCCCTCAAAGAGAAGCTGCATGCCCAGGCAGATGCCGAGCAGCGGCCGCCCCGCCGCCACCCGCTCCAGCAGCACGGGGATGAGGCCCAGGGCCTCCAGCCGCCGCCGGGCGGGGCCGAAGGCCCCCACGCCCGGCAGGACCACCCCGGCCGCCCGGGCCAGTTCGTCCGGGTCCGCGGTGAGGCGGGTCCGGCAGCCGGCCCGCTCCAGGGCCTTGCCCAGGCTGTGCACGTTGCCCGTTCCGTAGTCGACCATGGCCACGTACGGCTGCGCCATGCTGCTGCCTCCTTGCCGGTCGGTGCCGCGGGCGCGTTCCCCGGCATTCCCCCGGCCTGCCAGACCGGTCCACCGCCCAGCCGGACCGGTCCGCCCACCCGCCGGGCGGCACCCGCCCGCCCGTCCTTCCCACCCGCCCGTCCTTCCCACCCGGTCCGGCCGTCCGCCCGGCCGGCGGGTTTCCCGCGGACTGCCTGACCGTCCGGCCCGGGATGCCGGCCCCAGGGTGCCCGCCGGCACCCTGGGGCCGGCTCTACTCCAGCACGCCCTTGGTGGAGAGGGGGCCCCCCGGCCGCGGGGCGAGAGCCTGGGCCAGGGCCCTGCCGGCGGCCTTCCAGATCGCCTCCAGCCCGTGGTGGGCGTTGCGGACCCGCAGCAGGTCGACGTGCAGGGTCAGGCGCGCCTCCACGGCCACCGCCCGCCAGAACTCCTCGGCCAGCTCGGTGTGGAAGGCGCCGAAGCTGCGGGGCGGCACCTCCACCGCCCAGACCAGGTAGGGGCGGCCGCTGGCGTCCACCACCACCCGGGCCAGGGCCTCGTCCATAGGCACGTAGGCCGCACCGAAGCGGGCCACGGCGCCGTAGCCGGCGGCCGCCTGGCGGAGGGCCCGGCCCAGGCAGATGCCCGTGTCTTCCACCGTGTGGTGGCCTTCCACCTCCAGGTCGCCCCGGGCCAGCAGGTCCAGGCCGAAGCCCCCGTGCACGGACCAGGCCGTGAGCAGGTGGTCGAAAAAGGGGATCCCCGTTTCGATCCGGGCGGCCGGGCGCGGGTCCGTCCCGTCCAGGTCGATCCGGCAGCGAATGGCGGTCTCCCGCGTGGACCGCTCCACCAGGGCCCGCCGGCCGCCGGCACCGACCGGGCTCGCCTCGGCGGCTGCCGCTCCGGCCCCGCCCGGGCCGGCCTCCTCGGCACGGCCTGGCAAGAGACGTTGTGCTTCTGGACGTTCCATCCCTGGACGTTCCATCCCGGTCATGCCGGGCTCCCTCCCCGTTGCGAGGGGCCGGACCCGTCCGGAGCGGCCAGGGGCTGGCGCCCAAGGCCGGCGAGAGCGGCCGCCAGGGCATCCAGCAGGGCCGCGTTCTCTTCCTCCGTCCCCACCGTGACCCGCAGGTAACCGGCCAGGGACGGCTCCCAGGGGAAGGACCGCACGGCGATGCCCCGGGCGGCCAGGGCATCCTGCAGGGCGGCGGCCCGAGCGGGGTCGGGGGCCGGGGGGGCGCCGGGGCGGCCCGGGCTGGTGCGGGAGCCGGCCTCGGCGCCGGTCCCTGCACCGCTGCCGGCGCCGGCCCGCCCACCGCGACCGGCGGCTTGGTCACCGGCAGCCGTGCCGGCCTGCCCGCCGGCGCCGCGCCCGGAACCGGCCTCGCCTCCGGTTCCGGCCGGTTCTTCCACCCGCACGAGCACGAAGTTTCCCTGGGAGGGCAGCGGCACAAGGCCGGGCAGCCGGGACAGCTGCTCCCTCAAGCGCTCCCGCCGGCGGCGGGTCGCCGCAGCCCGCTCGAGGAAGACGGCCCGGTGCTGGAGGGCCACCCGGGCGGCCACCAGGGACATGGTGTTGAGATTGTAGGGCTGCAGCCAGCGCCCAAGTTCGGCGGCCACCGGCGGGGCGGCCACGGCGTAGCCCACCCGGGCGCCGGCCAGGGCGAAGGCCTTGGAAAGGGTGCGCAGGATCACCAGGCGCTCCGGCGCCCATCCCCCGGGGTGCCCGCTGAAGGCGCCGCGGGCGGTGCCGCTGAAGGCGCCCCTCGAGGCGGTACCGGAGGAGTCCCTCAAGGCGCCGCCGGAGGCGCCGCTGAAGGCGCCATCGAAGGCGCCGCTTAAAGCGGCCGGCGCCGTCCGGCCGAGGCCGTCCAGGATGCTCTCGCCCGCAAACTCGGCGTACGCCTCGTCGACCACCAGCCACAGGTCGGACCGGCGCAGCAGCCCCTCGACCACCTCCGGGGAGCAGGAAAGACCCGTGGGGTTGTTGGGCCGGCACAGGAAGACCAGCTTCTGGCCCGGCAGGGCGTCCAGCACGGGGACCAGGTCGTCCAGCTCCACGGCCCGCTCGGGTGGAACGGGCACCGCCCGGTAGGGCACGCCGGCGGCCGCCGCGGCCGCGGCGTAGTAGCCGAAGGTGGGCGAGGGCGCCACGGCGGCGGTGCAGCGCCGGCCGATGGTGGCCAGCACGGCCTGCACCAGCTCGTCGGAGCCGTTGCCCAGCACCACCGCCTCCTCGGGCACCCCGGCGTAGCCGGCCACCAGGGAGCGGACCGCCTGCCGCAGCAGCCGGGGCGGGTAGCGGTGGGGAGCGCCGTCCTCCAGGGCCCGTGCCAGCTCCCTCACCAGCTCCTGGCGAAGCTCTTCCGGCCACGGCTCCGCTTCATTGGCGTCCAGCTTGATGGGGGCCGGCCTGTCCGCCACGGTGTACCCGGCGGGGACCGCCGGAACGGGCGCCGGGAGGCTCGCCCCCGCCAGCCCGGAGCCGGCCGCGGCCGGAGCACCCTCCGGGGCCGGGCCGCCGTCCGGAGCCGGGCCCCTGCGGGGATCTCCGGCCGGATCGGCTCCCGGGGAGCCCGCCGCGCCGCGGGGGCCGGGGCCTGCCACGGCCGGGCGGCTGCCGCCCGCCGCCCCGGCCTCGCTGCGGCCAGGGGCAGGACCGCCGGCCGACCCAGGCCCGCCGGTGCGGGCCAGGGCGGAACTGCCGGCGCTGCCGGCCGATCGGCTTCCCGCCGGCCCGGGTTCGCCGCCGCCGGCCCGTTCTTCCCGCAGGGCGACACTGGCCGCATGGGCGGGCAGCCCCTCGGCCTCGGCCAGGGTCCGTGCGGCCGGCGCCCACGCCCGCACCCCTTCCCGGGAGCCGGCGAAGAAGGGGATGGTGCGGACGAAGGCTTCCGGGCCCAGGGCCGCCTGGAACCGGGCGGCACCGCCCGTGGGGAGGATGTGGTTGGTCCCGGCGGCGTAGTCGCCGGCCGCCACCGGGGCGTACGAGCCCAGGAACACGGCCCCGGCCGCCCGCACCTGCCCGAGCCACCGCTCCGGATCCCGCACCTGCAGGCTCAGGTGTTCGGGGGCCAGCCGCCCGGCCAGCTCCACCGCTTCCGCCAGGCTGGCGGTCTGCACCAGGAATCCCCGCTCCAGGGCGGCGGCGGCGATGGCCGCCCGGGGGGTCCCGGCCAGCTGCCGGTCCAGCTCCGCCGCCACGGCTTCCAGCAGCGCCCCGTCGGGACTCAGGCAGCCCACCACCGCCAGGGGATCGTGCTCGGCCTGAGCCAGCAGGTCGGCGGCCACCCAGGCGGGGTCTGCCCCGTCGCCGGCCACCACCACGATCTCGCTGGGGCCCGCCAGGGAGTCGATCCCCACCCGGTGGGCCACCGCCGCCTTGGCGGCCGTCACGTAAGCGTTGCCCGGCCCGGCGATCTTGTCGACCGCCGGCACCGTCTCCGTCCCGTAGGCCAGGGCGGCGATGGCCTGGGCGCCGCCGGCCCGGATCACCCGGTCGACCCCCGCCAGGGCGGCGGCCGCCAGCACCACCGGCGGCACCGTCCCGTCGGGGCGGGGCGGCGTGGCCAGCAGGATCTCCCGGACTCCGGCCAGCCGCGCCGGCAGGGCCGCCATGAGGACGGTGGAGGGGTAGGCCGCCCGCCCGCCGGGGACGTAGAGGCCCACCCGGTCCAGAGGCCGCACCACCCGGCCCAGCCGGTTGCCGGCCTCGTCGGTCCAGGCCACGCTCTGGGGGACGAACCGGCGGTGGTAGGCGGCGATGCGGGCGGCGGCCTGTTCCAGGGCCGCCCGCAAGGCGCCGGGCAGGCCCGCCAGCGCCCGGGCCGGCGCCTCGGGCGGGAGCAGCAGCTCCTCGCGGGTGAGGGAGGGGGCGTCCCAGCGGCGGGTGTACTCGAGCAGGGCCTCGTCCCCGCGGCGGCGCACGTCGTCCACGATAGCCTCGGCCGCTTCGCGGACCTCGGGCGCGAAGGGCTGGCGCCGGTCCAGTTCGGCCAGAAGCTCCGCCGGGGTCAACCGGCGCATGGGCTTTCCCTCCCCGCGGCGGCCCCCTGGGCGGCCGGCTGCCGGGCGGGCGTCCCCCGGGCGGCCGCCTCCAGCCCCTCGGCCAGGGGGAGGAGGCGCTCTTCCCGCAGCCGCAGGCTGGCCTCGTTGGCGATCAGGCGGGCGGTGCTGGGGAAGAGTACTTCGTACTCCACCAGCCCATGGGCCCTCAGGGTGCGGCCCGTGGCCACCAGGTCGACGATCACGTCGGCCAGGCCCACCAGGGGCGCCAGTTCCACCGACCCGGCCAGGGGGATGACCTCCACCTCCGCCGGGCCGCCGCCCAGGGCCCGCCGGGCGCAGGAGGGGTACTTGGTCGCCACCCGCAGCCGGCCTGCCTGCAGCCGGCGCCAGGGCCAGAGCCCGGCCCCCGCCGGCGGGCCGGCCACTACCATGCGGCAGGCCCCGGCACCCAGGTCGGCCAGTTCCACCACCCCGGTCGGGTCGAGCCGGCCGCCGCGGGCGTCGCCGGCCTTCTCCTCCAGCACGTCCTTGCCGGTGATGCCCAGGTCCGCGGCACCGAAGGCCACGTAACTCCACACGTCCCCCGGGCGGACCAGCAGGAGCCGCACGCCGCTGGCCTCATCGTCCAGCACCAGGGCTTCCGGGTCGTCGCCCGCGGCCAGGGAAGCCGCGGCGGCAATGCCCGTCCGGGCGCAGAGGGCGGCCACCTCCGCCAGCATCCGCCCCTTGGGCAGGGCCAGGGTGAGGGGCCGCTCACCCCCGGCCCGGGAATCTCCAGGTAAATAACGCATTCAGGCATCGCTCCTGGGTGCGCACCGTTGCCCGTCACGAGGGCGCCCGTCACCGGGCGGCGGGCCGGGCCATGCGCAGGACCCGGCGGCGCCCGTCCAGCCAGAGCAGGCGCAGGCACCCCCGCCGGCGGGCAGCGGCCAGCGCCTCTTCTTCCGAGGAGGCACCGCAAAGGACCACCGCCGACGCCCCCTGCTCCCGCAGGCGGCGCGCCTCCGCCCACAGGCGGCCGGCCTCGTCACCCGCCGGGCCCGCCACCAGATAGTCGATGGCTCCCGCTACGGGCCCTTCTGTCCCCGGGCCGCTTCCCGGGAGCTGTTCCGGCGGGACCGCCCCGGGCACCCGGCCCGCCGGGAGGCCGCCGGCGCCGGGGCCCGGGCCCTCGGGCGGACCGGCCGCCTCGGTCACCGCCTCCAAATCGAAGGCAACCCCCACCGCCGGTCCCCGCCCACCCAGGCGGGCCAGCAGGCCGTCGTACCGCCCTCCGGCGGCGATGCGCCGCCAGCCCGCGAACACCTCGATCACCAGTCCGGTGTAGTACTCGAGGTCCCGCACCAGCCCGGGCTCGAACCGCAGGCGCTGGGCGGCGGCCGGGAAATAGCGGCCGGCCGCCCGGAGAACGGCGGCCAGCTCGGCCGCCGGTGCCGTCCCCAGCTGTTCGAGCCGCTGCAGAGCGTCGGGGAGGGGAAAGCTGCCGGTCAAGAAGCGATAGCTCTCCGTAGCCCTGCCTGCCCCCAGCGCCGCCTCCAGGTGCCGGCGCAGGGCGACCCGGTCCCGGCGCGCCAGGGCCGCGAGGGCGGAAGCGGCGGCGGGTTCGTCCAGGCCGGTGGCCGCCAGGTAGTCCTGCAGCACGCCGGTGTGGCCCACGGCGACCCGGGCGGGGAAGGGGATGCCCTCCGGTCCCGCTGCCTCCAGCGCCGCGGCCGCCCCCGCCGCCGCTTTCAAGGTTGCGGCCGCCTCCACCGTCGCTTCCGTGGTGGCGGTGGCGGAGGCCGTGGCGGCCGTTCCCGGTGCCGCCAGGGCATCCAGGGCCTCCAGCAGAAGGCCCAGGATCTCCACGTCCCCCTCCGGCGCCGGCGAGCCCAGCAGCTCCACACCGGCCTGGGTCACCGCGGTGAAGCGCCCGTCCCGCGGATCCCGCCGGAAGACGGGGTCCAGGTAATAGAGCCGCCAGGGATCGGCCCCGTCCAAGCGCGACGCGGCCCAGCGGGCCACGGCCAGGGTGTGGTCCGGGCGCAAGGCCAGCACCCTGCCCGCGGGATCGACGAAACGGCACAGGGCGGTCTCGGGGAACACCACCAGCAGCTCGTCCCGGGCCTCCTCCCAGAGGGGGGTGCGGATGCGCCGGTAACCCCAGGCGGCAAAGCGCCCGGCCAGGCGGCGGCGGGTTTCCTCGGCCGGGTCGGCGGCCAGGGCTGCCGGTGCCCCGGCGGCCGCCGGCAGGGTGAGGGGGACGGGTGGCATACCGGGCGACCTCCTTGCTGCGCCTTGCAGCGAGCATCCCGCTTGCTTCAGTTCTTTAGCACTTTAACACGATAAAGAAGCGGAGGCAACCCCAGCCGGTGCCGTTTCGCCACCGCCATGGTGCCGGGGTGGCGCGGAGGAGACGGGTGACGGGAGCGGCGGCGAGTCGCCGGCCCGGGGAGCCGAGGGCGCCGGCCTGGCACGGGCTGGCGGATCCTGGATCATGCTTCCGGCTGCACGGGAAAGGGTTCGGGCCCGCGGTGGGGAATTGCCACTGCAACCGGTCCCGCGGCGCTTGAGCGGGCCCGCGGCCGGCAAGCAGGGAGGCATGCTCCGTGTACGACGCGATCGTAGTGGGCCTGGGCGGCATGGGCGGCGCCATCGCGTACCACCTGGCCCGCCGTGGCCGCCGGGTGCTGGGGCTCGACCGCCTGGCCCCGCCCCATGATGCGGGTTCGTCCCACGGCATGAGCCGGATCATCCGGCAGGCTTACTTTGAAGACCCGGCCTACGTGCCGCTGCTGCTGCGGGCGTACGAGCTGTGGGAGGCGCTGGCGCGGGACGCCGGCGAGACCTTGCTGGTCAAGACCGGCGGCCTCATGATCGGGACCCCCGACTCGGCCATCGTGGCGGGCAGCACCGAGAGCGCCCGGCGCCACGGGCTTTCCTACCGCATGCTCAGCCCGGAGGACGTGGGCCGCTGGTTCCCCGCCTTCCGGCTGGAACCCCACGAGGTGGCGGTGTACGAAGAGGCCGCGGGCGTGCTGTTCCCCGAAAAGGCCGTGGCGGCCCATCTCCGCCTGGCCCGGGCGGCGGGCGCGGAATTGCGCCTGAACGAGCCGGTGGAATCCTGGGTGGCCGGGCCGTCGTCGGTGTCGGTGCGCACCACCGCCGGCCGTTACCAGGCGGAGCGCCTGGTGCTGGCGGCCGGCGCCTGGAACCCGAAGCTGCTGGGCGGGTTCTTCCCCATGGAGGTGGAGCGCCAGGTCAGCCTGTGGTTCCGGCCGGCGGAGCGGCCCGACTGGTTCGAGGAGAACTTCCCCGTCTTCATCTGGGACCGGGGGGACGAGCCGGCCCTCTACGGCCTGCCCGGCCTGAACGGCGAGGGCATCAAGGCCGGCCTGCATCACGGCGGCCAGCGGGGGGATCCCGACCGCCTCCCCCGGGAGGTCACGCCGGAGGACATCGAGCCGGTGCAGCGGCTGCTGGCCCGGCGGCTGCCCCTGCTGGACCCGGAGCCCCGGCGGGCGGCGGTATGCCTCTATACCAACACCCCGGACCTGCACTTTCTGGTGGGTCCCCATCCCGATCATCCCGCGGTCCTGCTGGCGGCGGGGTTTTCAGGGCACGGGTTCAAGTTCTGCCCGGTGATCGGGGAGGCGGTAGCGGACCTGGTGGAAGGCAAGGAGCGGCGCGACCTGGCCCTCTTCGACCCCGGCCGGTTCCGGGCGGGGCAGGGGAGGTCATAGCCCGTGGGTTTACGGGGGATGGCCTACGTGCTGGCCGCGGCCGCCCTGTGGGGGACCCTGGGTGTGGTGGCCCGGCTGGCGTATGCCGAGGGCGCCCAGCCCGGCGAGGTGGTGTTCTTTCGGGCCGCCATCGCTTTCGTGCTGGCCCTGGCGGTGGCCCGGCGGCAGGGGGTGGCCCTGGCCGTACCGCGCCGCCGCTGGCTTCTTCTGGGCGCCTACGGGACCATCAGCGTCGGCCTGTTCTACCTGAGCTACTTCTGGGCGGTGCGGATGCTGCCCGTGGCCGTGGCGGCGGTGCTGCTGTACACCGCGCCGGTCTTCGTCGCCCTGCTGGCCCGGCTGTTTTTGGGGGAGACCCTGGGGCCCCGGCGGCTGCTGGCCCTGGCCGTGGCCCTGGCGGGCGTGGTGCTGGTCAGCGCGCCGGACCCGTCGGCCGGGATCCGCTGGGGAGGGGTGGCGGTGGGCCTGCTGGCGGGTCTGACCTATGCCCTCTACAGCATCTTCGGCAAGGTGGCCCTGCGGGACCTGGACCCGGCGGCGGTGGTGGTCTACACCCTGGGCATCGGCGCCCTGGTGCTGCTGGCGGCCTTGCCGCCCGGGCGCCTGCTGGACCTGGCCTGGTCGCCGGCGGTCTGGTGGTGGGTGCTGCTGCTGGGCGTGGGACCCACCTTCCTGGCCTATCGCCTGTACACCGCCGGCCTGCAGTGGGTGCCGGCCTCCACGGCCTCCATCGTGGCCACGGTGGAGCCTGTGGTGGCGGCCCTCTTAGGCTGGCTGGTGCTGGGGGAGAGCCTTTCGGCCGGCCAGGGGGCCGGGGCGGTGCTGGTCCTGCTGGCGGGGTGGCTGGCCCAGGAGGGGCTGAGCTTGCGGGCCGCCGCCCGCGCCACCGGCGGGCCGGAGGGTCATGGTCCCCGGGGCCGGCGCCGGGGGTCCCCTGATGGAAAGGAGGCGGAACGCCCGTGCCCGTCCGCTGGCTGAACGCCGCCGCCGTCGAGCGCTGCCTGCCCATGGCGGAGGCCGTGGATGCCATGGCGGCCGCCTTTGCCGCCGTCAGCGCCGGCCGGGTGGCCATGCCCCTGCGGCTGGCCGTCGAAGCACCCGCCGCCGGAGGCACCACCCTGTTCATGCCGGCCCACGATCCGGAGCTGAACTACACCGTGCTGAAGACCGTCTCCGTCTACCCCGGCAACCCCGCCCGGGGGCTGCCGGCCATCGGCGGCCTGGTGATCCTGCTGGACGGGGCCACGGGGCAGCCCGTGGCGGTGATGGAGGGAGCCACCCTGACGGCCCTGCGCACCGGCGCCGCCAGCGGCGCGGCCACCCGGGCGCTGGCCCGGGAAGACGCGACGGTGCTGGCCGTGCTGGGCGCAGGGGCCCAGGCGCCGTACCAGGTCCTGGCGGTGTGCGCCGTGCGCCCCATCCGCCAGGTACGCATCTACAATCGCACCCGGCAGCGGGCGGAGGCCCTGGCCCGCTGGCTGGAGGGCCGCCTGGGCCCGGGGGTCGAACCGGTGGTGGTGGGCACCCCTGCCGAGGCCGCCCGGGGGGCCCACGTGATCTGCACCGCCACCAGCAGCACCGCTCCCTTGCTGGACGCGGCGGACGTGGCGCCGGGGACCCACATCAACGCCGTGGGCAGCTTCCGCCCGGCCATGCGGGAGCTGGGCCGCGACCTGGTGGCCCGCTGCCGGCCGGTCTTCGTCGACCAGCGCCAGGCCGCCGGGGAGGAGGCGGGGGAGCTGATCGACGCCCTCCAGGCCGGCGTCCTTGAGCCCCAGGATCTGGTCGAACTGGGCGAGGTGCTGGCCGGCGCCCACCCCGGCCGGGTTCGTCCGGACCAGGTGACCCTGTTCAAGAGCTGCGGGCTGGCGGCCCAGGACCTGTACGCGGCGGTCCGGGCGTGGCAGCGGGCCCGGGAGCTGGGGGTGGGGCAGGATGTGGAGCTTTAAGGGGGGGCTCGAGGCCGGTCCCAAGTCGGGCCGCCAGGCCGGTCTCAACGCCGGCCGCCAGGCCGCCCCGCGCCAGGGGAGGCCGCCCGGCCCCGGCGGGGGCGCAGGGCCGGTGCACCCGCTGGCACCCCTGCTGGCCCTGGCCGGAGCCGTGCTGGCCATCTCCTTTTCGTCGGTGCTGATTCGCTACTCCCAGGCACCCAGCGCCGTCATCGCCTTCTACCGCATGGCCCTGACCACGCTGCTGCTCTTGCCCTGGGCCTGGCGGGATGCCGGCCGCGTCCGGCGGCTGTCGCCGCGCCTGCTCTGGGCCAGCGTCCTGAGCGGCGTGCTGCTGGCGGGCCATTTCCTCACCTGGATCGCCTCGCTGCGCTACACGTCGGTGACCGCCTCGGTCCTGCTGGTCACCTCCCACCCGCTCTACGTGATGGCGGCCGATGCCTGGCTCCTGCGGGAGCGGGTGCCCGCCCGGCGGCTGCTGGGCGCGCTGCTGGCCCTGACCGGCGTGGCCGTGGTGACCTTCGCCGGCGCGGGGGCGGGTGACCTGGCCGCGGGCGGGACCGCCCTCTACGGAAACTTCCTGGCCGTGGCGGGGTCGTGGTTCTTCGCCGGGTACATCCTCATCGGCCGCCGGGTGCGGCAGGTGCTCCCCGTCATGCCCTACACCACCCTGGTGTACGGCGTGGCCTCGCTGGTGATCGCCGCGGGGCTGGCGCTGACGGGCACTCCCTTCGGCCCGTACCCCTGGCGCGAGATGCTGCTCTTCGTCGCCCTGGCCGTGGTACCCACCCTGGGAGGGCACACCGTGCTCAACTGGGCGCTGGAGTGGGTGCCGGCAAGCGTGGTGTCGGTGTCGATCCTGGGCGAGCCGGTGGGGGCGTCCCTCTTGGCCTGGCTGCTCCTGGGTGAGGCGCCTTCGGGGGTCGAACTGGCCGGCGGCGCGCTGACCCTGGCGGGCCTGTTCGTCGCCACCCAGACGGCGGGACGGGAAACGGAGCGGCTGAGGGGCGCGGCCGGGGCGGCGGGAACGGCGGGTGCGGGCGGTGCGGCCGGCGGGGGCGGCGCTGCCAGCGCGGCGGCGGTGGAGCCCGGCCCCGGCAAGCGGCTCTGATCAAGCTGTGAAGGAACCCGTCAAGGCCGCAGGACGAGCGGAACCGCACCTGGGGTTGCCCGTGGTGCAGCGACAGAGTGGCCCGGGCCCGGTGGGTGGCCTTTGATGGTCCCGATACGGTTTGGTTTGGTAAGGAAAGTGACAAGGAACTTGACAAGGAAACAAGCGGCATCCTGAATGACGCCATCGACGCCTTCCTGGTTGCGGGACTGCCTCCCGCGACAATACTTTGCACGCGCCGGCTCGCCGGCGGGCGCAGGGGGACGACCGCGACCGCGTCCAAGAGCTGAAGCAGTACGTGAAAGAACCACTGGGACGGCATCGTGGCCGACGCGAACGTGCGGCGGCTCGGTGCGATTGAGGGGTAGAGGCGCTCTACGGACCCCATGCGGACCGCGAGTGGGTGAGGGCGCTGCGGCATCTGGCCGGCCTTTCTGTGGCGTGACCGGAACATGGGTCGGGGGATCCACCTACCGAAGCTTGATGCAGTCTGGGGCTCTTGTGTTGGAGGCGTGGTACCATATGGTAAGGATGAGTGGTTACCGTGCAGGCCGCGCGCCTTTTCTCGGCGCTCACGTCGAACAATGGGCACGACGAAAGCACGGAGGCTGCCATGACGCCAGAGACGCTCAGGCGGCTTATCGCCGCAGGAGAAACGTTGGACATTGAGTTCAAATCTGAGGGGCGTACCCCCCTTACTGACAGGGATCTCATTGATGCCATTGTATGCCTCGCCAACCGTACGGGCCACCACCCCGCCTGGTTGCTCCTTGGCGTGGACGACGACGGCAAGGTGACGGGCGTACAGCCTCGCAGGGACGCCGCCTACTCAGACCCGGCACGTCTTACGGCTCTCATCGCCAACCGTACGCGCCCCTCGCTCTCCGTGCGCATCCACCCCGTCGAGCTGGACGGGCTGCAGGTGTTAGCCATCGAGGTGCCGCCCTCTCGCACGCCCGTCGCCACCAGTGACGGCCGCTACTTACGTCGTGCAGTTGGCGGCGACGGACGTCCTGCATGCGTGCCCATGTTCTTCCATGAAATGCATGCACAGCAGGCCAGCCTGGGGCAGCTGGACTACTCCGCCCTCGTCGTTCCCGAGGTGCGCTGGGAGGACCTCGACCCGCTTGAGTTCGAGCGTTTGCGCCGCAGCATTCGCGAACGTCGCGGCCGAAGCGACGAGAGCCTGTTGGCGCTCTCCGATCTCGAGCTGGCCAAGGTGCTCGGGGCGGTGGAGGGCGAAAAGCATGCCCTGAAGGTTCGCGTCCTCGGGCTGCTGCTCTTTGGCACAGAGGACGCTCTGCGCCGGCTGCTCCCGACCCACGAGGTGGCTTTCCAGGTTCTCCGCGGGCAGGCCGTGGAGGTCAACGACTTCTTCCGCTGGCCGCTGCTACGGCTCTTAGACGAAATTGAGGCCCGCTTCCGAGCGCTCAACCGCGAGCAGGAACTGCTCGTCGGCATGTTGCGCATCGGGGTACCCGACTACCCGCCCGCCGCCTTCCGGGAAGGTGTGGCCAACGCTCTCATCCACCGGGACTACACGCGTCTGGGCGCGGTCCACATCCAGTGGTACGAGGACCGCCTTGAAGTGTTTAGCCCGGGCGGCTTCCCCGAAGGGGTGCGTCTTGACAACCTCCTGGTCACCGCGCCGCGGCCTCGCAATCCTCTGCTCGCCGATGCCCTCAAGCGTGCTGGCATCGTCGAGCGCACCGCGCGCGGAATCGATCTTATCTTCTCCGAACAGCTGCGCAATGGCCGGCCAGCCCCGTCGTATGAGCGCAGCAACGAGACGGGTGTCGTGTTGGTGCTTCCGGGCGGGCAGGCGAACCTCGAATTCATTCAATTAGTGGTCGAGGAAAAGCAGGCGGGGCGGTCCCTGGGCCTTGACGACTTGCTCATCCTCAACACCCTCTGGCATGAACGGTCCATGACAACCGATGAAGCCGCCCGGCTCATTCAGAAACCCGCCGCCGAGGCCCGTGCCGCGATGAACCGCCTGGTCGAGGCTGGTCTCGTCGAGGGCCGCGGCCAAGCACGTGGACGGGCATGGCACCTTTCGGCCGCCACCTACCGGAGGCTCGGCGACAAGGCGGCCTACGTGCGCCAGCGGGGTTTCGAGCCGTTGCAGCAGGAACAGATGGTGCTGCAGTACGTCGACCGACACGGGCGCATTACACGACGCGAGGTGGCAGAGCTCTGCCGCCTCGCGTCGCACCAGGCTCGGAACCTCCTTGCTCGCCTAGTCGCCCGTGGCGAATTGGCCATGCGAGGCCGGGGCAAGGGCGCATTTTATGTCCGGCAGTCCAAAAATATGGATTCGTCCAAAACGAATGCGCAGTCGTCCAAATAGTGTCCAAATTGTGTCCGCAATGGGCCCTCCGCCGTGCGGCGCGGTGCGGCCAGGCGCCAAAGTCCTCGTGCTGCAATGGCCATCGCAGGGGATCAGCGGGCACCCTTACGCCGACACACCCCGTCAGGCATTGGACAATAATGGCCAACATCACAACTGCGCTTCGGCGCGCTCCGTCCGGCGCGCCCGGGGGCGAAGTCCCGGAAGGCGCTCCGTGAAGACCTTCCGGTAATCGCGGCAGCGAAACCGCCGCGGGATGTTACCGAGCTTCTCAATCGACGGACATGGCCGTAACAGCGCGGGGTTCCAGCAGCAACATGGGGCGGCGGGGGCTTTCGAGGAGGGGCACGCCCGCACGGGCCGCCGCTTCATTCCCCGCTGGCGCCTGCCGGGGAGGGGCCGGAGGCGCCGCCGGAGTCCGTCGCACCAGGGAGAGGCGTGCTCTCAGAGCGGGCGTTGCCAGCGGGGCCCGCACCCCCGCGCTGCCGCTGGTCCAGCCGTTCCAGCACCAGGCGGTAGCCGTCGGCACCGTAATGCAGGAAGCGGTTGATGCGGCTGATGGTGGCCGAGCTCATCCCCGTCTCCCGCTGGATCTGCTCGTAGGTCTGGCCGCGGGCCAGGCGCTGCGCCACCTCGAAGCGCAGGGCGAGGGACTGGATCTCCCCCACGGTACAGAGATCCTCAAAGAAGCGGTAGCATTCCTCCAGATTCTCCAGGGACAGGATGGCCTCGAAGAGTCGATCGACCCGGGGGTGCTGTAGGCGGGACTGGTAGGCCACTGGGGCTCCTCCTGTCCGGTCCGGCCGGCTGCCGGTCAGGCTTCTTTGGGCAGCACCGCATCAGGGTTGCCGGACTGCTGGGGGCCGGCCGTCTCCCCACCGCCCGCGGTGGCCGCGTCCCCCGTCGCGGGCAGGCCGTCGCGAGCCCGCCGCTCCTGGCACCGGGGGCAGATCCCGTAGAACTCGAAGCGCTGTCCCAGGATGACGAACTCCGAGCGCTCCGCCACCCGCTGGCCGATGCCCTCCAGGGCGCCGGCATCGACGTCGAAGATGGCCTTGCAGTCGATGCACTGCACGTTGGCGTGGGCGTGGGGGTTGCCGTCGTAGCGCTGCACATCCCCCGGGAAGCCCAGCTGGCTGGCAAGGCCGAGTTCGACCAGAAGTTCCAGGGTGTTGTACACCGTGGCCGGGCTGATCATGGGGAAGCGCTCCCGGGCCTGCTGGTACAGCTCTTCGGCGCTGGGGTGGTGGGAACGGCGCGCGTTCTCCTGCAGCAGCTCGTAGATGGCCAGGCGCTGGGCCGTCACCCGGTACCCGCGATCTGCCAGAAGTCGCCGGAATTCGTCCATGGCCAGGGCCATCGCGCTCACAACCTTTCGCCGGCCGCTGCGGCCCCGCGGGCCGCTGGATCCCGTCCTGGCATCGAAGGCCGCGAAATTCTGCGATTCCCGATAAAATAGTTGCAACTCTAAATAGATCCTATTTTGATCTTAGGTTGGCGTTCGGAAGGGGGTCAAGAGCCCGTCCTCCCGCTGACTTCCGCCGGCGCCGCCGCGCTGTGCCTCGCCGGCCGCACGGCCAGCATCCGTAGCCCGTTGAGCATGGCCAGCACGGTGCTACCCTCGTGCCCCAGCACGCCCAGGGCCAGCCCCAGGCGCCCCACCAGGGTCAGGCTCACCAGGACCACGATCACGCTCAAGGCAAAGATCAGGTTCTGCCAGATGGTCCGCGTCGCTTGTCGGGCCAGGTCGAACACGAAGGGCAGCTTCTCGATCTCGTCGCTGACCAGCACCACATCGGCCGTTTCCAGGGCCACGTCGGTGCCCGCGGCACCCATGGCGATGCCCACCCGGGCCCGCGCCAGGGCCGGGGCGTCGTTGACGCCGTCGCCCACCATGGCCACGGGTCCCAGGGTGCGGGACAGTTCGTCCACCGCCTGGAGCTTGCCTTCCGGCAGAAGGCCCGCCCGGACCTCGGTGATGCCCAGCTGGGCGGCGATGACCCGGGCCACCTCCGGGCGGTCGCCGGTCAGCATGACGGGGATGAGCCCGGCCCGGCGCAGGGCGGCTACGGCCTCGCGGGCTCCCGGGCGGGGCGTGTCCTGGACGGCGATGCAGCCCAGCAGGTTCGGGCCCACGCCGGCCAGCAGGACCGTCTTGCCTTCCCGGGCCAGGCGCTCCATGACGGGCTCGGCCGCCGAGGGGTCGGCGCCGTGGCGGCGGGCGAACTCCGGGCTGCCGGCCCAGGCCAGGCCAAGCCCGGAGCGGGCCGCCACCCCGAACCCCGGCTCCGCCTGGGCGTCCTCCGCTTCGGCGGGGGTGATTCCCTCGGCGGCGGCCGCCGCCAGGACCGCCCGGGCCAGGGGGTGCTCGGACAGGCGCTCGGCCGTGGCGGCTGCCTGCAGCACGGCTTCCCGGGTGGCGCCGCCCAGGGGCACCACGTCGGTCACCCGCGGTTCGCCCCGCGTCAGGGTGCCCGTCTTGTCAAAGGCGACGACCCGGACGGAGGCCAGTTCCTCCACGTAGCGGCCGCCCTTGAGCAGGATCCCGCGGCGGGCGGCGTTGGCCACGGCCGACAGGACGGGCGCCGGCGCGCTGATGGCCACGGCGCAGGGCGAGGCCACCACCATCAGGACCAGGGCGCGGTAGATCGTCTGGGCAGGGTCGGCACCCCAGAGCAGGGGCAGCCCTGCGGCCAGGGCGGCGACGGCCACCACCGCCGTGGCGTAGACCTGCTCGATGCGGTCGATCAGGCGCTGGGTGCGGGAGCGGTCCTCCTGGGCCGCCTGCACCAGGGCGACGATGCGCGCCAGCATGGTGTCGGTGGCGGGCCGGGTCACCTCCACCTCCAGACCGCCCAGCTGGTTCATGGTGCCGGCGAACACCTCGTCGCCGGGACCCTTGGCCACCGGCACCGACTCGCCGGTGATGGCCGCCTGGTCCACGGTGGAACGGCCGGCCCGCACCCGGCCGTCGATGGGAATCCGCTCGCCCGGCCGGACGGCGATGACGTCGCCTACCCGCAGGTCTTCCACGGGCACCTCCTCTTCGGTGCCGCCGGGCCGCAAACGGCGGGCCGTTTCCGGCGCCAGGTCCATGAGGGCGCGGATGGCGCGGCGCGTGCGGTCCATGGCGTAAGACTGCAGGGCATTGCTCAGGGAAAAAAGGAAGAGCAGGGTGGCGCCCTCTTCCCAGGCACCCAGCCCCGCCGCCCCCAGGGCCGCCAGGACCATCAAGAGGTCTACGTCGATCACCCGCTGGCGCAGGGCCGCAAGGCCCGAAAGGGCGGCCGGGGTGCCGCCGGCCAGGTAGCTTGCCACGTAGAAGAACAGGCTGGCGGCCGGGGGCGCCCCCAGCCGTTCGGCCGCCACGCCGGCCAGCAGGCAGGCCAGGGTGGCCGCCGTCAACACCGCCAGGTGGTGCCGCGCCCAGAAGCCGGGTTCTTCCGGTCGGGAGCGGGGCCGCGGAGCCGCAGCGGGGCCGGACGCCTCCCCGGATCCGGCCGATCCCCCGGGTGTCCCGGCCCGCTCCCGGCCGGCAGGCACCGCCGCCCGAACCGGCCCTGGGAGAGCGGCCGGTGCTTCGGCCCCGGCGGCCCGGGATGCACCGGTCCCGGTGACGCCGGCCGGCCCCGCCGCAATGGCTCGCCGGCGGGTTGCCTGTTCGTCGTGAACCGCCTCAGGGACTGCCGGGGAACGGGCCACGTCGAAAGCCTCCTTCAAGCCAGCCTCCGCGCTTGTTGCCACACCCGGATAGGTGGTGCCGCGGCCGGTCGTCCCGCCGGCTGCGGGCTGGCGCAGGATTCTTGAAACTGAATTCCAGTCGCATTTGTTGATACTGTGTCCAACTTTGTAATGAGTATAAAATTTGGGTCTGCCGCCGGTCAACGGGTGGGTGTGCTGCCGGTCCGGCCCGGCGAAGGAAAGGGCCACCCTTGGCGCCCGCGCCGGCACCCGTTCCGCGCAGGGGCCACCCGGGAACCCGGGCGGAGGCCCGGGACGGCCGGGATCGGCCGGGACCGGAAACAGGGGCGGGCGCCCGTCCCAGCGGAAGGGGAAGCCGAGCTGCCGGTGGAGGGCCGGGGAAGAAGCCGGGGCCGGCCCAGGGGCCGGCCCCGCTGAAGAACATCATCCGGTGTTCCTGTGGTGCAGCGCGGGTGGCGCCGGCTTGACGATCAACCGGCGGCATCCTTTCACGATGCCGCCCGGGCGCCGGCGCCGCCGGCCGGGTTCGACCGGTTCGGGCGGTGCTGCCGGTACCGCAGCTCGTACGCCACGGCCCCCAGCGCCAGCCCGGCCGCGCTCATCAACCCGCCGGTGACCAGGACCAGGGGTGCCCGCAGCCACGGGTTGGGAACGCTCTCCAGGACCAGCATCATCAAAACCAGGAAGAGTGCCGCCGCCGCGGCCAGCCCGGCGGCCAGCAGCCGGAGGCGGGCCGGGCCCAACCCTTCGACCCGAAGGAAGAACCGGTGAGCCCTGGTGGGCGTCTTCCCTGCCGTCACGGTGTCACCGCCTTTGTTGCCCACCCTGCGGGGAATGCATCGACATTGAAGATACCATGAGGTCCATGCAGGCCGCCAGCTGCCGGGCAGGACGACCGGCCGGCCCTCTAGAAGCTGCTTCGGCCGCGTGCTACGTTGTTGTCATTCCACGATCTTGCAGGGAGAGGGGCGCCGATGAAGGGGCTGGGGACCCTGATCAACGTGGTGACGGTGCTGGCCGGCTCGGGGCTGGGGTTGTGGCTGGGCTCGCGGCTGCCCGCCCGGACCCGGGAGGTGTTGACGGGAGGCCTGGGGGTCGTCACGTTGCTGATCGGCCTGGACATGGCGCGGGCGACGGGGAACATCCTGATCGTTCTGGGCTCGGTGCTGGCCGGCGGGCTGGTGGGGACGGCGCTGGACCTGGACGGGCGGCTGGAGGCCATGGGCCGGACGGTGGAACGGGCCCTGCTCCGGGCATCCCGGGGCACGAGGCCGGCCGTGGCGGCCGGACGGGCCGGGCGCCCCGAGCCGGCCGAAGTCCCGCTGGCGGTGGCCGCGGCGGGAACGCCGGCGGGGACGGGCCCGGGGGCCGGAACCGGAGCTGGTGCCGGGCCGGGGCCGGCGGTCGTCCCCGCCGGTTCCGGCCCGGAGGGCGGCCGCCCGGAGGCCGGTCACCCGCAGGCGGGACCAGGCCCGTTGCAGGCGGGGGGCGAGGGCGCCATCGCCCGGGGCTTCATTGTCGCCAGCCTGCTCTTCTGCGTTGGACCCATGACCTTCCTGGGTTCGTTCCAGGACGGGCTGGCGGGCGACTACCAGCTGCTCGCGGTCAAGGCCACCCTGGACGGCTTTGCTTCCCTGGCCATGGCCCCTGCCCTGGGGCCGGGCGTGGCCCTTTCCGCCCTCACCGTGCTGGGGGTGCAGGGGAGCCTGACCCTGCTGGCCGGGTTCATCAGCCCGTGGATCAGCGAGCCCATGCTCAACGAGCTGACCGCGGCGGGCGGGGCGCTGGTGGTCATGATCGGCCTGGGCCTGCTGGACATCCGGCGGCTGCCCGTGGCCAATTTCCTGCCTGCCCTGGTCTTCGCCCCGCTGCTGGCCCGGCTGGCCGGCCAGGGATGACCGGGCGGGGCGCGGCGCCGCCTGCGGGGACACCAAACGGGTTGCTGCGGCGTAGGGTGAAAGGAGCACTCCCCCAGCGAGCCTTTGCAGCGTGGAGGAGGTATCGACCCGATGCCTGACGGCAACCCCGATCAAGGCGGCCTGGCCGGCGGTGCCCCCACCCGGGGAGGCAATCCTCCGGCGCCGGAGCCGTCCGGTGAAGGTGGCCTGGCCGGCGGCGCGCCGGCCCGCGGCGGCAACCCCCCGGCGCCTGAAGGGGGCCTGGCGGGAGGCGCCCCGACCCGCGGCGGGAACCCACCCGCCCCCGCGGCCCCGGCGGAAGGGGGCACGCCCCAGGAGCCCGTGCCCCAGCTTGGCCCGGCGCCCGCCGCTCCCGCCGGTGAGACGGCGCCTCCGGCCGGGCCGGGCCCGGAGAAGGCCGCAGCCCGGGGCGGCGCCTCCGAAGGCGTGCCGCCGTGCCCCGGCGGCCAGCCGGTCCAGGTCCAGCCGGGGGACACCCTGTTCCTGCTGGCCCAGCGGTACGGCGTTCCGCTGGCGGCCGTGATCCTGGCCAATCCCCAGATCGTCGACCCCGACCGCATCGTGCCCGGGCAGTGGATCTGCATTCCTTCGGCGCCCCCCGGCTGCCCCGGCGGCCGGCTGGTGGTGGTGCAGCCCGGCGACTCCCTGTTCACCATCGGCCAGCGCAACGGGGTGCCCGTGGAGGCCATGATTGCCGCCAACCCCCAGCTGGCGGACCCCAACCAGATCCAGCCCGGCCAGGTGGTGTGCGTACCTCGGGCGCCTGCGGGCTGCACGGGCATCCTGTACGTGGTCCAGCCCGGGGACACCCTGTTCCAGGTCGCCCAGCGCTTTGGCGTGGAGCTCCAGGACCTCGTCGCCGCCAACCCGCAGATCACCAACCCGGACCGCATCTGGCCCGGCGAGGTGGTGTGCGTCCCGGCAGGGGGATGAACCGGCGGGCGGGGCCGCCCTCCGGCCGCCCCCGCCGCGACCCCGGCATGCGCAGCCTCCGGCGAGCGAGCCCGGCCGGGCGGAACCGGCCGGGCTCGCTGCCTTTCTTCCGTGGCGGCGGCGTTCTTCCGGGCCGGGACGGCAGCTTTCTTCCGGGGCGGCGGCGCCCCCCGGGAGCCGCCGGGGCATACTCCCTCCAGGAAAGGGGACGGCTCGTCCCCGTCCCCAACAATCCCCTCCGGCGCGGCTCCGAGCCGCCGTGCGCGGCTCCGAGCCGCCATGGCCGGAGGGTGGAGGAGCGGAGAGCATGGCGAACCGAGCGGGCGGCAACGGTCAAGACCGGTCGCCCCGCCGCCCCGCGACCCCGCGACCTGCCGGGGGTGAGCGGGCGGCTGCCGAACCGCGGCGGGCGGGGGTGCCGGCGGCGGGCGGGATCGGCGGCCGGGAGGCGGGCGCCGCGCGCGGGGCCGCCGGTGCGGGCGCCGCGGGCGGCGCCGCCGGCGGCGAGGCGGCGGGCCGTGGCGGCGGCGGGGATCAGCCCAGGACCCCGGAGAGTGGCGGGCGTCGCCGCATGGTGCCCCAGCCCCTGCGAGCCCGGCCCATCGGCCTGCGGGCCGCCCGGGCGGGCGGCCGGCCCACCGGGCCCATTCCCCTGCCGGCCTACCGGCTCGAGGGCGCGGGAGCCGATGGGACGCCGGGACCGGGACGGGCGGGTGCCAACCGCACGGGGTCCATGGGAACCTCGGGGCCGGGCGCCGGCGGCGGCACGGGCGGCGGCGTGGCGGGCGAAACCGGCACCGTGACGGGACCGGGTCCCAACCAGAAGGACGACATCCGCCAGTCCTTGTGGGTGCGGCGGCCGGACCTCTTCTACGGCAAGCCCAACCGCGGCAGCCACCGCGCCGCCTTTGCGGAACCCCTGGCACCGGAGCGCGAGCAGCTGCAGGCGCCGTCGGACCCGGCCGCCCTGCGCCGGGAGGGGGTCGAACGCGTCCCCGCGGCCCGCGAGCTTCTGCCCCTGGGCGAGCAGGGGGCGCCTGCGGCGGCGGGCTACCTGCCCGCCCGGCCGTCGGAGGGCCGGGTCGACCGCCAGGTGGCCCGGCAGCTGACCCAACGGCCGTCCCCCAGCTCCCAGGGAAAGCCCGTTGCCCGGACCCGCCCGGCCGGGGTGGCCGCGGGTACCGTGCGCTGGGAAGCGGCGGGTGAACCCGGGGAAGGGATGACCGGTCCCGTCCCGGCGCAGGCCGGGCCTGGAGCGCCGGCCGCCGGGCGCGGGGACCCGGCCGCGGACGTCACGGCCCCGGCCAGGGCGCCGGCAGTCGCCGGCCCCGGCGACGGGGCCGAGCGGGAACCCGCTCCCGGGGACGGGCCTGCGGGCCCCGGCGAGCCTGCCGGTTCCTCCGAGACGGGTCCTGCTGCGATGGTTCAGGAAGTGGGGGGTGCCCCCGTGCCGCTGACGCCCGAGGCGGCCCTGGCCGCGGCCACCGGCCCCAACGCCGCCGGCAGCGTGCGCGAGAACCTGGGGGTCATGTTGCAGGCCTGGGCCGGACACGAGGTGGTTCCCCGCAGCCAGGTGGCCGGGGGGCAGCCCGCGGGAAACCCCGAGGCGCGCCCGGCGGCCGCAAGCCCCGGCGCGGGCGAGCAGGAGCAAGGTGGAGGCGGGCAGGATCGGGCGGGGGAGGCGCCCCTTGGGGATGCCGCCGGCGGCCACCGGCTGGAGGCGGCGGCGGAACTGCGGCCCCGCCCGCGGTTGACGGCGACCCTGCGGCCCCGCTCCTTTCCCCAGGGCAAAGCCGCGGCGGGCATCTACGGGCGGCCGCCGGGCGACCGGTCCACCGATGCCACGGCCCTGACCCGCGGTGCCATCCGGGCGGCGCGGGAGCGCTGGGAGTCCCGGGACGGCGGCGGGGAGGGCGGGCAGGAAGGCCGGACCCCGTAACGAAGAGGGCAACGATCTGCACTGGCTGGACTCGGGGGGTGCACGCGGGGGGGCCGGGGCGGCCCGGACGCCGGACCGGGACCGGCACCGGTCGCGGGGAGGGTGGGCATCGCCCTTCCCCCGGCGGGCCAGGCCATCCCGCCGGACGGGGGCCGCTGGTGCCGCCGGACGGGCTGCATGGATCGGCAGGACGCGCCCGCGCCCTAGGTGAGGTGAGCAAGGGCGTTGACGTCATCGCCTGTGGACGAACCCGCCGGCCGGCGGATTGCCGCGGCCCTGTGGGGCCTGGCTTGTGGAGAGGCCGTGGGACGGGCCTGGGGTTCCCCCCAGGCCGCGTCCGGGTGGCCCACGACGCCCCCGGCGGGCCCAGCCGGCCTCCGCGTGGGCCCGGCGACCCGCCTGGTGATCGCCCTGGCCCGGGCCGTCGCCGCCGGCGAGGGCCGGGTCGACCCCAGCCCGCCTGTGGAGGTCACCGCCGCCCTGGCCGGTTCTGCGCCCGGTCCCCTGGATCCGGCGCTGTGGGCGGTGGTGGCCGGCCTCATCAACCGGCCTGACGATCTGCAGTGGCTGGTGGAGGACGGGGTTGCCCTGGTCCAGGTGGTGGCCGGTGCCGCGCCGGTCCCGCCGCCGGCTCCCGCAGCCCTGGCGGCGGCCGCCGCCGTCGCTGCAGCCGTGTCGGCAGCGGTGGCGGGGGAGGGGCCGGAGGCGGTGCTGGACCGGGCCACCGAAGCCGCGGCCGCGGCCGTGGCGGTGGCAGGTTCGGCCGCAGGGGGTGAAGAGCCGGCCGCCGCCGTGGCCCATGCCCTGGACACCCTGCGCCTGACCCTGGCGGGGCGGGGGGCGGGCGAGCCACCGGGCCGGCTGGCCGCCATCCTGCGCAGTCGCTGGGAACCTGGCCTTGAACCCAGCCGGGCCGTCCCCTTTGCGCTGGTCCTGGCGGCAGCCTGCGGTGACGCCGGGCGGGCCATCCAGGAGGCGGCCGGCGCCGGGTTGCCCGGTGCCGCTTCACCCGGCGCGGCGCCGGTGGCGCCGGTGTTGGCCGCTCTGGCGGGCAGCGTGGCCGGGGCTCTGGCCCCCGCCAGCGTGCCCGCCGCCTGGACCGGTGCCCTCGACGAGCTTGCCCAGGACATGGAGCGCCTGGTCCCGGAACTGGCCCGCTTGCGGTAGCGTCTTGTTCGGGGAGATCCCCCGCGCCGGATGGGAAGGAGGCGGTGCCGTGTCCGAGCGGATCCTGCTGGTGGATGACGAGGCCGCCCTGGTCAAGGGCCTGCGCCGGAGCCTGGAGCAGGCGGGCTTCGAGGTGGAGGTGGCCACCGACGGGCGCCAGGCCCTGGAGAGGTTCGCGGCGGGCGGCATCGACCTCATCATCCTCGACCTGATGCTGCCCGAGGTCGACGGCCTGACGGTCTGCCGGGAAGTGCGCAAGACGTCCCAGGTCCCCATCATCATGCTGACCGCGCGGGACGAGGACGTGGACCGCATCGTCGGGCTCGAGTTGGGGGCCGACGACTACGTGGTGAAACCTTTCAACCCGCGCGAGCTGATCGCCCGCATCCGGGCGGTCCTGCGGAGGGTGAAGCCGGCCGGCGGGGTGGCGGCCGGCGTGGCCGTGGGGACGCCCGTGGCGCCCGGCCGCGCCGGCGCCCCGGCCGGTGGGCCGGGCAGGACCCCCGGCGGTACGGGGGCGGCGGGGGCAGCCGCCGGGGCAGGGCCGGCCACGGGGCAGGGGACGGCCGGGGCGGCTCCAGGGGCCGCAGCCCCGGGGGAGGGCGAGGGGGAGGTCCTGGTACGGGGACCGTTGCGCATCGACCGGGCCCGCTACCGGGTGACGCTCCAGGGGCGCGCCGTGGAGCTGACCCCCCGGGAATTCGACCTCCTGCTGGTGCTGGCCCAGCGGCCGGGTCGTGTCTACACCCGGGAACAGCTGCTGGAACAGGTATGGGGGTACGACTACGCGGGCGACACGCGCACCGTGGACGTGGCGGTGCGCCGGCTGCGGGAGCGCCTGGAACCGGACCCCGCCCATCCCGTCTTCGTCCGTACCAAGTGGGGTGTGGGCTACTATTTTGCTGAGCCGGAGGAGATCGCCCGCCGCCTGGGCGGTGGGGAGGCGGAGCCCGGGACCGGCGTAGGCCGCTAGCGCCGGGTGGGGAGCACCCCCGTCACCGCCGGAGGCCGGCGGGGGCCGTCAAGCGGTGGCCGGGAACGGTACCCGGCAGGGACCGGTCCGAGCGCCGGCGCCATGTCGCGGAAGGGGCGCCGCCCGTGCTCCGGGACGCGGCCCGGCGGTGCTGCGGTGCCACGAGGCCACCGGCTGGCCGGCCGCATCGCCGCCCCCGGCGGGAGCCGCGGCGGGAGCCCCGGCCGTTCCGGCGGGCGCCCGCCGCCCCTCCGTACCACCCTTGCCATCGGGAGACGGGTACCTTGTCCCTGCGCTGGAAGATCATCCTGGCCTTGCTGGCCGTGACCCTGACCAGCCTGGCCGTGACGGTCCAGGTGGCCAGCGACACCACCCGGGGTGTGCTGCTGCGCGACCGGCAGTCCCGGGCCCTGGCTACGGCAGCCTTCTTCGCCGGCAGCCTGGGCGATGCCATCGCCGAAGGCGACCGGGAGCGGCTGGCCAACCAGGTGGCGGCCCTGCGCCTGCAGGACCTGGGCCGGCTGCTGGCCGTGGACGACGCCGGGTTCGTCCTGGCCGACACGGCGGCGGGCACCGATGCCAGCCTGGTGGGCCACCGCCTGGAACACATCGAGATCGTCAGCGCCCTGCAGGGGGTGAGCCGTGCCGGCGTCCGCCGGCTGCCCGACGGCCGGTACGCCATGTACGCCGCGGCGCCGGTGCGCGGGGCGGGCGACCGGGTGGCCGGGGCCGTGGTCCTGTCCACCGACGTGACCGACGTCTTTGCCGCCGTGGACCAGATCCGCCGGCGCATGGTGCAGCTGGGGGCCCTCATCGCCCTGGGGGCCGGAGCCGTGGCCTACCTGTTCGGTGCCTACCTGGCGGCGCCGCTGCGGGAGCTGGCCCGGGCGGCGGGGCGCATCGCCCGCGGCCGGTTCGACGAGCGGGTGCCGGCCCGGGGCGGGGACGAGCTGGCCCAGCTGGCCCGGGCCTTCAACGACATGGCGGCCCACCTGGCCCGCATCGACGAGTCCCGGCGCGACTTCATCGCCAGCGCGTCCCACGAACTGCGCACGCCCGTGGCCGCCCTGAAGACCCTGACCGATGCCCTGATCCACGACCCCGACGCCACCCTTGAGGACTACCGCGAGTTCCTCCGCGACATCGACGACCAGGTGGAGCGCCTGGCGCGGCTGACCTCCAGCCTGCTCACCCTGGCCCGGCTGGACCGGGAGAAGGAAACCGTCGACCTGCGGCCTGTGCCGCTGGCGGAGCTGGTGACGGTGGTGGCGGGGTGGCTGGAGCCGGAGGCCCGCCGGCTGGGTTGCCGGATCCGCCTGGAAGGCCGGGGCAATCCCCAGGTGCTGGTCGACCGGACCAAGATGGAGCGGGCCATCACCAACCTCCTGGAGAACGCCATGAAATACGGCGGGCCCGGCCTGGTGCGGGTGGTCTTCGGCGAGCAGGTGGGCTTCGCCGCCGCGGCGGCTGGCGCCGCCCTGGCCGCCGAGCTGGCCCGGCCGGACGAACCGGCCTCTCCGGAGCCGCCGGCTCCGGGGGTCGGGGCAGCGGGCGCAGGCGGTGCCGGGGAGGCGCTAGGCCCGGGCACCGGCGCCCCAGGCCACGGGGGCGAAGCGGCCGCGGCAGCACCTGCCGGTGGGGACGGTGCGGCGAGGGCTGCGGGAGGTGGGGCCGTACCCGGGGCTCGAGCGGGGAGTCCCTGGGGCCCGGGGGCCGGTCCGGGCCCGGCGGGTGGAGCGGCTGCCGGGCCGGAGCCTGCCCGGCAGCCGGGCGCGGGGCGGGATGGCGATCCCGGTCCGCTGCCGGAGCCCGCGCAGCCGCCCGCGCCGGGGGCTGCGGGGGAGGGGCCGGCCGTGGCGCCGGCCGGGCCGGGCGGCCCGCCTCCCCAGGCAGCGGCCGCCCGCCCGCCGGATGGGGCCGGCCCGCCCGCGGGCGCCGTTCAGGGCGTCCAGGACGAGCCCGCCTATCGCGTGGTGGGCGACGACGATCCCCTCCGGCGGAGCCCGCGGGTCGCCTGGGTGTGGGTGATCGACCGCGGCCCCGGCATTCCTGCCGAGGAGCTTCCCCACCTGTTCGAGCGCTTCTACCGCGTGGACCGGGCACGGGCCCGGGGCGGCGATGCGGGTGGGGCCGGCCTGGGTCTGAGCATCGTGCGGGAGATCCTGCGCCTCCATGACGGCGTGGTGGCCGTGGCCAGCCAGCCCGGGCGGGGCAGCGCCTTCGCCCTGTACTGGCCTGTGGTGGAGTGGCCGCTGGGCGGGACGGCTGCGGGCGCCGGTACGGCGGCGGCCGGCGGGGCCGGGGCGTCGGCCGTGACGGCGCCGGGTGCGGCGCCAGGGGCCAGGGCCGCAGGCTGATCCGGCGCCTGCCTCCTCCCGCCTTCTCCTCGTCCGGGGACGGTCCCGTCCCGCGCCGCTGCGCCAGGGGGCAAGGGCTGGTCACGGCCGGTACCGTGGTTCCGCGCGGATTCGGTACAATGTAACCAATTTCGCGGACGAAGGCCGATGCGGCCGGCACGTTTCGAGGCGCGGCCGCGAGGCATGCCATTTCCGGACGACCAGGCGGCGGGCCGGGCGAGGGCCCGTTCGTCCGCCGAATCCGGCCCTTGGGGGTGACCGCTATCAGCCAGCCGGTGAAGAAATACCTGACGTGGCAGGACATCGAGCAGCTGGTCGACCGGCTGCTGCAGCAGATCCGCATCGACGAGTACGATGCCATGCTGGTGATTACCCGCGGCGGCATGGTGCCGGCCTGCCTGATCAGCGAAAAGACGGGCATGCGCAACATCCTGGTCGCGGCCGTGATGTTCTACACCGGGGTGGGGGAGACCCTCGACCGCCCCACCTTCCTGCAGTTCCCGCCCGACCCCTACCTGAAGGGGAAGCGCGTGCTGATCGTGGACGACGTCTGGGACAGCGGCCGCACCGTGGCCGCTGTGCGCCACCGGGTGGAAGAGGCGGGCGGCCATCCCGCCGTGGCCGTCATGCACTTCAAGCCCCAGCGCTCGGTGGTGCCGGGGCGGCCGGACTACTACGCCGAGGAAACCGACGAGTGGATCGTCTATCCGTGGGATCCCGAATCGGAGCGGTAACGACGGGTTTTGCAACTTCTCCGACACCTTGCTGATAAACGTGCGTAACCGCGTTGCGGTACGATGGCTGGTGGAGGGGAGGCCATCGTGTCCAGCCAAGACGTTTTTTCCCTCAAAGGGCTGCTCTTGTCGTACCGCCCTGCTGCCCGGGGGCCCCACCCGTTGCGGCGGCAGGCGGCCGCGGGGCCCGTCCAATCCGCCCGGCCGGGCCGGCATCGGGCTGCCGCGGTCGCCGTGGCGCTGCTGCTGGTGGCGTCCCTGGGCCTGGCCGCATGCGGCCAGGCGGCCGTCGGCGGTCCCAACGAGCTGGTGATCGCTCCCGACGCAGCCGGGGCGGAAGACGGCCTCCCACCGGCGTCCACCGATCTGGAGGGAGCGCCGGCCATCGTTCCCAACCCCGCTGACGAGCGCGTCACCATCACCCTCTTCTACGGGTCCCGCTCGGGCGTGCTGGATCCCTGGCCCTGGCGGCGGACCGTCGACCGGCCCCAGCGTACCGCCGACCTGGCGCGCATCGCCGTCGAGAACCTGCTGGAGCCCCCAGAGAACTCGCCCTTCGTTTCGGTGCTGCCGCGGGGGACCCGGGTGCTGTCGGTGTCCGTCGATGACAGCCAGCAGACGGCCTACGTCAACTTCTCCGAGGAACTGGTCAAGAACCACCCCGGCGGCAGCTACGGCGAGGGCGTGACCATCCACGCCGTCGTCCAAACGCTGACGGGCATCCCGGGCATCCGCCGGGTGCAGATCCTGGTGGAGGGCAAGCCGGTGGAGACCCTGGCGGGGCACATCGCCATCGACAGGCCTTTGGAGCGGCTGATGATCGTGCCTGGCGGCCCCGTGCCGGGGGCGGTGCCGGGTCCTGCCGCGGATGAACCGGCCGGCGGGGAGGCTGCAAGCCAGGCGGCCGGAGCGGCAGCCTCCGCCGGGAGCCAGGGGGCCGGTTCGTCCGGCGCCGCCGGCGGCGGGTGGACGCCCTGGCAGATGGAGATCGACGACGCGGTGATGAACTTCTTCCAGGGCGAGGTCGTCCAGGGGCGGATGCAGTGGCTCACGGACCCTGTGGAGGCGGCCCGGTACCTGGCCACCACCTTCGGGTTCTACGGCTGGGACGAGTACGTGCTGCTCCACCGGACCGACCGGGGCGAGGGTTCCGGCGTGGGCGAGGCGCTGGTCCGGGTGCGCCACGGCGACAGCTATTACACCTTGCACATGATCCAGCCCCGGGAGCAGGGCGAGCGGGGCATCTGGGTGATCCATGACATCCGCTCGCGGGCCGTGCAGACGGGGCGCAAGCCGGTGGATGCCGGCCTGGTGCGGGACTGGCAGGAGGAAGTGGACGGCGGCGCCAACCTCTGGCGCCTCGACCCGGTGGACGCCGTGCGGTACCAGGGTGGCCTTTACGGCTTCGACCCCTACAGCGACGAGTTCACCCTGGTCAACGTGGACCTCGGCCGGGGGCAGGCGGTGGTGCGGGTCAAGCACGACGGCCGGGACTACGAGGTGATCTTGACTCAGCCGGTGCGCCGGGGCGAGAAGGGTGTCTGGTGGATCGACACCATCCGGGCGCTGCCGGCGGACAAGAACCGGTAGGCTGGCACGGCCACGGCCCGGCCGGTGCGGCAGCAGCCGGGCCGGTACGGCCGGGCGAAGGGATCCATGGGAAAAGGGGCGGCGGCACCGGGAGCCCGGGTTCCCGGTGCCGCCGCCCTTTCACGCTGCGCCAGCGCGCTGCGTCAGCTGGAGGTACCCGCGGACTTGCTCTCCTGCTTGCCGCCAAAGTAGCCGACCAGCCAGGTGAGGACCGCCGACGCCAGGATGGCCGCGATCATGTTGGCGCCGTCCAGGGTCCAGCCCCAGTTGCCCGGGATGAAGGCACCCAGGACGCCGCCGATGACACCCGTCACCAGCGAGCCGGGCAGGTTGCCGGGGAACTGGCGGCCACCGATGGCGTAACGGCCTACGGCCCACCCAAGGATCAGACCGGCGACGATGGCGGCCACCCAACCAAGCACACCCATCATCGCAACCGCCCTCCTTTGCGTCCAGGGTTCGAGGCCGGCCGCCGTGCCCTTGCGGGCCGGCGGACCGGCGGGTCGCTTCCGGGAAGACCGGCGAGCCGGCCGCCCGGGCCCGGCCGGGCCGGCCTTCTGCCTTCACCGTATGCAGGATCGTCAGGGAAGGTCAAAGTCGAAGGGTAGCCTTTAGCGGAAGTGGAAGCAAATCGCAAGGCCGGAATATAAGAACTGCGTCATTCATACTTTCCGAAACTTCATAAATCAAGCCATTTCTACGCAAATCACATCCCGGACGGGCTGGGCGGGAGAAGCCGCCCGGTTCACCGCGCAGGTGGAGGAGGACTTGGCGGCCCGGCCGGCAGGGAACGACGGGCACGCCGGCGAATGGCGGAAAGGCGAATACGTGTTCCGTGGGCGGCGTACCGCCGGGGCCCCGGCCGGCGTCGGCCCCAGGAACCCGCAGTGATATAGAACCCGCAGCGATATAAGACCGGGCGACGGGGGGATGGCTATGCAGGTGCAGGCGGGCCGTGGCGGCCGGACGCGGACACCGGGCGGTACGCCGTGGGTCGCAACCTTCTCCATCGTGGCGGCGGACCCTGCAGCCGGCATCTGGGGGATCGGAGTCCAGTCCAAGTTCCTCGCCGTCGGGGCGGTGGTGCCCTGGGCCGAAGCGGGCACCGGCGCCATCGCCACCCAGGCCTGGGCCAACGTGAGCTACGGCCCCGACGGCCTGGCGCTGTTGCGCCAGGGCCTCTCGGCGGAAGAGGTGGTGGCCCGCCTGGTGGAGGCCGACCCCGAGCGGGATCACCGCCAGCTGGGGGTGGTCGACGCCCAGGGGCGGGCGGCAGCCTACACGGGCAAGGCCTGCTTCGAGTGGGCCGGGCACCGGGTGGGCGAGGGGTATGCCTGCCAGGGCAACATCCTGGCTGGTCCCGCCGTGGTGGACGAGATGGCCCGGGCCTACGAGGCGGCCCGCGACCGCGGCCTGCCCATGGAGGAGCGCCTGATCGAGGCGCTGCGCGCGGCCCAGGCGGCGGGTGGCGACCGGCGCGGGCAGCAGTCGGCCGCCCTGCTGGTGGTCAAACCCCAGGGTGGCTACGGCGGTTACAACGACCGCTGGCTGGACCTGCGGGTCGACGACCACCCGCGGCCCATCGAGGAGCTGGACCGGCTGATGCGCCTCCACCGGCTCTACTTCGGGACGCCCGACCCGAGCCGGCAGGTGCGCCTGGAGGGTCCCGTGGTGGGGGAGATCCAGCAGCTCCTCCTGGCGACGGGCTACTACCGGGGGCCCCTCACCGGCCGGCTGGACGAGGCGACCCTCAGCGCCCTGCAGGCCTTCCAGCTCAACGAGAACTTCGAGGAGCGGGTGGTGGGCCCGGAGGTCATGGACGGGGATGTGCTGGATTACCTCCGGTCCCTGGCCCGGCGGCAAGCGGGCGACGGCGGGGCGGGGTCGGCCCGGAGCCGGTGACCGGAACGCCCCGGTGAAGGGCAGGACCGGCAAAGGGAGGCCGTGGACAGGGTGGCCTGGGTGATATGACACCGGGTACGCGTCCGTCCCATTCCGCCATCCGCATCACCCGCCAGCAGGCGGCGGCTTACCTGCTTTTCCGGCTCGGCCTGGCCGGGTCCCGCTCCAGTACGCCCACGGGGCCGGCCGGCGTGGAGGCGGTACTGAAGCGGCTGGGTGCGATCCAGCTGGACCCGGTCAATGTGGTGGACCGCAATCACCACCTGGTGCTCTTCAACCGCATGGGCGAGTACCGGCCGGCGTGGCTGGAAGATCTGTACCAGCGGGGCCGGGTCTTCGAGGCCTGGTGCCATGCCCGGTGCATCCTGCCCGCATCCCTGTATCCGGCCTTCCGGCCGGCCTTCCGGCGATACGGGGAGGCCGAGCTGGAGCCCGCCGTACGGCAGTGGATGGAGCGGATCCTGGCCCTGGTGGAGGCCTCCGGCCCCGTCTCCGCGCCCAGCTTGAAGCGCCGGAGCGGGTGGTCGGCTACTGGGATCGGGATGTCCCCCGGACCCGGGCCGTGAGCCAGGCCCTCCAGCACCTCTGGGAGGAAGGCCGCCTGGTGGTCCGGTGGCGGCGGGGCAACGAGCGGTGGTATGACCTCCCGGAACGGGTCCTGCCGGACGGCGTCGCCCGCCAGGAGCTGGACGAAGCGGAGGCGGCGGAACAGCGCCTGCGCCACTACGCCCAGGCGATGGTCCTCTTCGACGCCGGCGACCCCTGCTTCGGGTGGCAGCGCTGGCCGGCGGCGCGGCGGCGCCAGGAGGCCGAACGGCGGGTGGCGGCGGGCCAGTGGGTGCAGGTGGCCGTGGAGGGAGTCCGGCGGGTTTACTACGCCTTGGCCGAAGACCGTCCTGTCCTGGAGCGGGCGGCCGATCTGCCGGCGCTGCACGAGGCGCGGTTCCTCCCGCCCCTGGACAACCTGCTGTGGCGGCGGTCCCGGCTGCAGGACCTCTTTGGCTTTGAGTACACCTGGGAGATCTATCTTCCGGCCCACAAGCGGCGTTACGGGCCCTACACCATGCCCGTGCTGTACCGGAACGGGCTGGTGGGCCGGATCGACCTGGAGTTCCGCCAGGCTGGCCGCACGCTGGTGCTTCAGCGGCTGGAGCTGGAGCCTGCCCGGCAAGAGCACCGCAGGGAGATCCGGCGGGCGGTGGAGGCGGAGCTCGAGCGCCTGGGCCGGTACCTGGCGGCGGAGTCCATCGAGGTGGCGGCGCGCCGCTGAAGCTGCAGCGGGTCATGCCGCCCGGGCACCAGGTCCAGGTCCGGCGCGCCCATCCCGGGATCCACCATTCCGGCATCGGATCCTTCCCGGGAGCCGCCATCCCGGGGAAAGGAGTCCGGGGGCCGGTGGGCGTGAGCGCCAAGGCCCGGTGACCGTCAGCCCTCGCCCGGCGTGAAGACGATCTTCACCGCCCCCGAGGCGCGCCGGTCCAGGGCCGCCTTGAGGGCCTCGCGGTAGCGGGCCAGGGGGAAGCGGTGGGTGACCATCCGCTCCACCGGGAGATCGGGGTGGCGGGCCAGGGCCTCCAGCACCAGATCGAAGGTGTGGACGGCCCGCCCGCCCACCTGCTCGAGGCCGTAGCCCACGGCGCCCACGATGTCCAGCTCCCGCATCCAGACGAAGGTCCAGTCAAGGCGGGAGATCTCCCCGGCGGCACCCAGCAGGATCACGGTACCGCCCTCCCGGGCCAGCCGCAGGGCGTCATCCAGGGAACGGCGGGTCCCGGCGCAATCGATCACCAGGTCGAACCCGCCCCGGTAGACATCGCGGCCCAGCAGGGGGCGGAAGGCCCGGGCGCCCGCTTCCACGGCGGCGCGCCCCAGGTCCTGGGGCGCCACCACCTGGTCGGCACCCAGCTCCCGGGCCAGCTGGGCCTGCATGCCGTGGCGCGCGGCCACGGTGACGTGGGCCCCATAGCCCAGCAGCCGCAGGGCGGCCACCGCCGAGAGCCCGATGGTGCCGGCGCCGATCACCAGCACCCGGGCGCCCGGCGCAGGCGGCCGGCGCAGCAGGCCGTGGGCGGCGATGGCCAGGGGCTCCACCAGCACGGCCCGTTCGTCCGGGATGGTGTCGGGCACGGGGTGGAGCTGCATGGCATGGGCCAGCATCCGCTGGGCCCAGCCGCCGGGCAGGTCGCGGCAGTAGCCCACCAGAAACCCGGGGGCCAGGGCCCCGCCGGTGCAGTTCTGGCAGAGGTAGGGGAAACCCCGCTGGCACTGGGCGCAGGGCGGCAGCCCCCGCATGGTGCACGAGATGGACGGGTCGATGACCACCCGGGTGCCGGCAGGCCACGGGACCCGGGCGCCTGCCTCGGCGATGACCCCGACCACCTCATGACCGAGCACCGCCGGAAAGGAACTGAAGGGGGAGGCGGAGGGGGAGGTGTGGGCGGCGATGACCCCCATGTCCGAGCCGCAGAGGCCCGACAGGCGCGGTGCGACGACGGCCCAGTCGTCCCCCGGCAGCACCGGGTCGGGCCAGTCGGTATAGGTCACCGGCCCGGCGGGACCGTACACCAGCCAGGGCCAGCGATGGGCCAGCAGCTTGGCCAGGACCACCCGGGGCAGCGAGAGCCGGTAGACCAGGGCCTTCATGCAGCCGCCTCCTCTCCCGACAGGCGCCGGGGCGCCGCTTTACCTACCACTTCAGGCGCCGCTTCAGCTCATGGGCACCTGGCGCTGGATCCGCCCCTCGATGCGCTCGAAGATGTCGTCCAGCGACCGGCCGGTGATGGTCAGGCCGTGGTTCTTGAGCCCGATGACCGCCGCGGCCGGGTCGGGCGCCTGGCGCACCAGCTCCGCCACCGCCGTGGCCAGCTCGTAGGTGCCGCACGGGTAGTTGGCCTCCGTGGAGGGCACCCCGTCCATCCAGGCATGGACGTGGATGATCGCCTGCACCTCGGGGTGCTCCCGGTAGATCATCCAGTGCTCGATGGCGTCGACGGAGACCCGCCGCGGTTCGATGCCCGCCGGCACGCTGAGGATCATCGCCTGGCGCTCGGGATCGTAGTCCTTGACCAGCAGGATGTCGCGGCCCACCACCTCCATCCGCGACTTGTCGATCCCGCTGGCGCTCATCCAGAAGGTGTTGCCCTCGTGGCGGGCGCTCAGGTTGCCGTAGCTCAAGCCCCCGATGCCGTACAGCAGCTTCAGGTGGCGCAGGTCCCGGGGGGAGAGGTACTCCTCCAGCGGGAACGGTGCCGGCAAAAGGTCCAGCGCCGCCAGCCGCCGGCCGGCCCGGGCCAGGGCACGGGTGGTGTCGTTGCCCTCCCAGAGCGCTTCCGGCAGGTCGGGTTCGAACACGTTGTCCAGGACGAACCGGGACTGGGCCAGGGGCCGCAGCCGCTCGTACACCTCTTCGAAGAAGGCGCCCTCGTTGCGGGTTTCGTAAGCCACCTGGTAGTGGCCGAGTTCCGGCGTGATGAAGTGCAGCGTGCGCCGGCCGTCTTCATCGGTGACGTAGATCAGCAGGTTCGACAAGGTGCGGACCAGGTACGGGTAGGCCCGCTGGAGCAGGTTGGCCCCGGGCTCTCCCTCCATCAGGGTCACGACGAAGGTGCCCCGGGACTGGCGCCGGAAGGGCCGCGGATCGGCCGGGTCGGCCACCTGGATGGCCAGGCCCAGGTCGGGGTCGTCGGCGGTGGTGGGCTCATGCCCGTGCAGGTCCAGCACGCCGCGCAGGCCGGCGATCAGGCGCCCCAAGAAGTCGTCCCGCGCCGGGGCCAGCAGGGCGTAACGCATGACCAATCCCCTCCCTCGAGGCTGGCATGGAGCACGGCCGGCGGGCCGCTCCGGCCGGGGCGGGGGGAATCCCCCGGCGGCATGCCGCCCGCGGGCCTGGCGGGGCAGGGGACCGCCGGCCGGTGGCTGCCCGCGCCGCACGCATCCCCCGGCACGGCGGGCCTGGCAGGCCTGGGCAACCCCTGCCACCGGTGGTAGTCTGTCCCGCATCGCTGCATGACATTTTAGGAAGAAAGGGGCGGGTTCCTCCCGGTGGCGGGCCGCGGGCCCGCTCCAGCGGGCCCGCGCCGGCCACGCACCCGCGGGCAGGCCCGCACGCTTCAGGGGGTGCGGAACCCATGAACTGGATCAGCCGGCTACGAAGCGGAAACGGGCTCCCGGTCCCAGAAGGTCCAGCAGCGGCACGTCGTCGGGGTGGACCCAGGCCACCACGTTGACCCGCGGGTCGGCGGGAAGGTCCTGCAGGGTCACCTGCAGCTCGCCCGCATAGCGCAGGTAGCCGGCATTGTCCACCGTCACCGTGCCCCGGGGCCGGGGTTCCGCCGGCCGCGGTTCGATCATCGCCCCCTGGCCCGCGTAGGCCCGGGAGGCTGTCGAGCGCAGCACCGCTTCGGCCGGGTCGACCCGGTTCACGTGGACGACGTCCAGCAGGATGTGCCGCTCGGCGGCCGTCGCCGCGGGGTGGAGGCGCACCCGCAGGGGCACACCGTCGCCCAGCCACACCTCCCGCACCCCCTGCAGTTCCGCCGGAGACGGGCCGGGGTCGCCAAAGAGCACCGTGTGTACGCAACCCAGGGCCCGCAGTTCGGCCGCGGCCCGGTCGGGGGGAAGGCGGCGGTGGCGCTCCAGGGTGGGCAACCCTTCCCGCAGGGGTCCCCGGCGGCCGGCCTGGGAGGGGACGAAGGCGGCCACCCGGATGCCGCGCCGCGCCAGTTCCTCCGACCGGTGACGGAAGAAGTCCAGACCCAGCCCCGTTTCCGGGCGCGGGTAGAAGTTGTGGCAGGCCGCCAGCCGTTCGGGCCGGGCGCCGGCCGCCAGGATACGGTCCAGGTCGGCCGCCGTCACGGTGCTGGCGTTGAGCACCACGTCCAGGCCGTAAGGGTTGCGGGTCATGGCGGCGATGGCGGGGGCGTCGTAACCGTAGTCGACCCGCAGGGCGGCCAGGCCGAGGCGGGCCAGGGGCGCCAGGTCGCCGGGGGTGGCGCCCAGGGCCGCCAGGGCGGGGGGTGCCACGTCGGCCCAGAGGCGCAGGCCCAGGCGGCCGGCCAACCCGGCCAGCCGCTCCAGCAAGCCGGCGGTGGCGGCCGGCGATGCCTCGGGCAGGTGCAGGGACGTGAAGACCTCGGTGTAACCGTGCCGGGCCGCCTGTTCCAGCAGGCGGGTGATGGCCGCCTCGCTGCCCTCCGGTCCGTAGCCCGGGTAGATGGCCACGCCCAGGGTGAGGGCGGGAGCCTGTTCGTGGGGAGCCTGTTCGTCCATGGGACAACCTCCCTGGGAGGATCCGGGCCGGCGCGTTGACCCTGGCCCGGGGGATGTCTACACTACAGGCGAACTCCTTCCATAGCTTCCACACCGGGGAGGAACCGCCTTGGACCCTGCTGCCGCTCCCTTGCGCATCGCCGTCGCCCAGGTCAACGTCACGGTGGGCGATCTGGAAGGCAACGCCCGCAAGCTGGCCCGGTTCGCGGCCGATGCCGCTCAAACCGGCGCTGACCTGGTGGTCTTCCCCGAGCTGGCCCTGACGGGTTATCCGCCGGAAGATCTGGTCTTCCGGCCGGCCTTCCTCGACGCCACCCGCCACTGGCTGGGGTGGCTGGCCGGGGAGCTGGCCGCGGGGCCCGTGGCCCTGGTGGGGTTTGTCCACAGGGACCGGGACCTCTACAACGCCGCCGCGGTACTCCAGGGCGGGCAGATCAGGGCGGTGGCCTGCAAGCGGTTCTTGCCCAACTACGGGGTATTCGACGAGGAGCGGTACTTCGCCCCCGGCCGGCGAGCCCTGGTGCTGCACCTGCGGGGCGTGGCCCTGGGCGTCAGTATCTGCGAAGACCTCTGGTACCCCCACGGGCCCATCCGGGAGCAGGCCCTGGCCGGCGGGGCGGAGATCCTGCTCAACCTGTCCGCCTCCCCGTACCACATGGGCAAGCCCCGGGAGCGGGAGGGGCTGCTGATCACCCGGGCCACCGACTTGGGTGTGGCCATCGTCTACGCCAACCTGGTGGGCGGCCAGGACGAGCTGGTCTTCGACGGCCACAGCCTGGTGGTCGACGCCGGCGGCCAGGTCGCCGCCCGGGGCCGCCCCTTTGCCGAGGACCTGTTCTTCTGGGACTACGACCCGGCGGTCGCCGCCGTGGCCCGCTGGCACGAGCCCCGTTACCGCCACATGCCGGTGACGCCCGAGGAGGCGGCCCGGGTCGAGCATGTCGACCTGGACGAACCGGCCGCCGGAGGCGGCCCAGGTGGGCGGCTCCCGGGCCCGGTGGCTGGGCCGGGGGTTGCGGTGCCCGGGGTGGCGGGGCCCGGGACGGCTCCGGAGGCGTCGCGGCCACCGCTGCCGCCCCGGCAGGTGGAGGTGCTGGAGGGCGAGGCGGAGGTCTACGCCGCCCTGGTGCTGGCCCTGCGGGATTATTTCGAAAAGAACGGCTTTCGCCGGGCGTGGCTTGGCCTCAGCGGCGGCATCGACTCCGCCCTGGTGGCCTGCCTGGCGGCCGATGCCCTGGGCCCCCAGCAGGTGACGGGCGTGCGCATGCCGTCGCCCTTCACCTCCGCCTCCAGCCTGGACGATGCCGAGGCCGTGGCCCGCAACCTGGGCATCGGCCTTGAGACCATCCCCATCGGCGAGATCTTCGGCGCCTTCCGGCAGGCCCTGGCGCCCCTGTTCGGCGACCGGCCCTTCGACGTGGCGGAGGAGAACCTCCAGGCCCGCATCCGCGGTACCCTGCTCATGGCCCTGGCCAACAAGTTCGGCGGGCTCGTGCTGGCCACTGGCAACAAGAGCGAGCTGGCCACGGGCTACGCCACCCTCTACGGCGACATGGCCGGCGGCTTTGCGCCCCTCAAGGACGTGCCCAAGACCCTGGTCTACCGGCTGGCGGCCTACCGGAACGGCTGGCCCGGGGGCCCGGTGATCCCGCGCTCGGTGCTGGAGAAGGCGCCCACCGCCGAGCTGCGCCCGGGCCAGAAGGATGAGGACAGCCTGCCCCCTTACGCGGTGCTCGACCCGATCCTCGAAGCGTATGTGGAGAGAGACTTGCCCGCCGCCGCGCTGGTGCCCCGGGGGCTCCCTGCCGAAGCGGTGCGCCGGACCGTCCACCTGGTGGCCACCAGCGAGTACAAGCGGCGCCAGGCGGCTCCGGGACCGAAGATCACGGCCCGGGCTTTCGGCCGGGACCGCCGCTATCCCATCACCAGCGGTTACCGGGAAGCTATGCCGGGCGATGGGGGCTCCGGGGGCGAAGGGGCCCCCGCCGGCTGAGGGTTTGCCTGGAAGCGTTCGCCATTCCGGAGTGCCGCCCGCCGGGCGGCGGTTGCGAAGGATGGTATGTGGGGAGGTGGAACCGTGACGGGCGAGATGGATCTCTTGGCCATGGCCGCCGCACCCTTCACCCGCTGGCCCATCCTGGGCAACCCTGTCTGGCGCTGGCTCGTGGCCCTGGGCATCGCCGTGGCGGCGCTGCTTGTGTTGTTGCTGCTGCGCGACCGGCTGGCCGCGCGACTGGCCCACCTGGCCGGCCGGACCGCCAGTGCCTGGGACGACTTCCTGGTCGAGCTGCTGCAGCGCCGCACCGGGTTCCTCACCCTGCTGGCGGTGGCCGTGTGGGCCGGGTCCCAGGCTCTTCTGATCCCCGAGCCCGTCGCCTTCCGCATCCGCCAGATCACCTCCATCGTGTTGATCCTCCAGGTGGCTCTCTGGGCCAACTACGCCATCGGCTTCTTCCTGACCCGGGCCTTCGAGGCCCGCGGTGACGACGAAGAGGTGGCGGCGGCCCTGGCCGGTGCCCAGCTGCTCTCCCGGGTCGGGCTCTGGACCGTGGTCATCCTGGTGGTCCTGCGGCAGCTGGGCATGGACATCACCGCCCTGGTTGCCGGCCTGGGCATCGCCGGCATCGCGGTGGGCCTGGCCCTGCAGAACGTGCTGGGGGATCTCTTTGCTTCCCTCTCCATCGTGCTTGACAAGCCCTTTGTCGTGGGCGATTTCATCGTGGTCGACAACTTTGCCGGCACCGTCCAGCATGTGGGGATCAAAACCACCCGCGTTCGCGCCCTGACCGGCGAGGAGATCGTCTTCAGCAACGCCGACCTGCTCAAGAGCCGCGTGCGCAACATGAAGCGCATGGCCGAGCGGCGGGTGGAGTTTCGCCTCGGTGTGCCCTACGGGACGCCCGTGGAGAAGCTGGAGCGCATTCCCGCCATGGTGCGGGAGATCATCGAATCCCAGCCCCACGTGCGCTTCGACCGCGGCCACTTCAAACAACTGGGCGATTCCGCCCTGGTCTTCGAGTTCGTCTACTTCGTGACGGACCCGGATTACATGCTCTACATGGACACCCAGCACACCATCAACCTGGCCATCTACCGCCGCTTCGGTGAAGAGGGCATCGACTTCGCCTTCCCGACCCAGACGGTCCACGTAGTCGAGGGTACGGAGACTATCCCGGCTGAGGCGGCTCGGGCTGAGGGCCAGGCGCCGGTCGGGGGTGAGGCTCCTATGCAGCGCAAGTTACAGGAGGAGGGCCAGCCTCGCGGGCGGACACAGGCGGAGGGGTAGGTTCCGAACAGGTCCTGGAGAGGTTCCGGGACCGGCTGGCGATTCCCAATTGGGCCGAGCGGCCCCTGGCGACGGCTGTGGCCGCGGGCATGGTACGCGGTGACGGCACCGGACGGCTCAATCCTCACTTGCCCGCGACCCGTGCTGAGACAGCCGTCATGTTGATGCGGTTTCTGCGGGCATGGCTTGATACCGTCCCCGCCGGGCTTCCGGCGGCGGGCGGGAACCAGCGCCCCGGGGGGACCGGTGATGCAACCTGATGGTGTGGTAGCGGCTGGATACGCGGCGCGGCGAACCGTGCGGCGAACCGGCCGGAAGATACTCCGGTCCGGAGGGGGATGGGCGGGGCTGGCCCGTGGTGTCCCGCCTGGCCTGGCCGGCGGGGGTTCCAGCGGCGATGGGCCGGCAGGCGCCCGTCGGAGCCCCCGCCTGCCGTGGGGGCTCCGGTCGCGTGCTGCCGGCGCCGCTGTCCTCGGACTGCTGTTGGCCCTGCTTGTCAGCCTGCTTCTGGCCGGCTGCAGCCGGGCGCCGGGTCCCGACGCCATCCTGCGCCAGTACCTGGACGCCTGGCAGCGGCAGGACTATGCCGCCATGTACGCCCTGCTGGATGCCGCCAGCCGCGAGGCCGTCTCCCAGGACGACTTCGCCGATCGCTATCGCCGCATCGAAGAGGGGATCGAGCGCACAGGTCTATCGGCGGAGGTGCACGTGCCCGACGACTTCCGCCCGGAGGGGGATCAGGTCACCCTGTCCTTCACCGCCCGCTGGGAGACGGCCCTGGCCGGCGCCTTCACCCAGGAGTACCAGACCCAACTGGTGCGGGAGGAAGAGGGCTGGCGCGTCCGCTGGATGCCGGCCCTGATCTTCCCCGACCTCAAGGAAGGTGACAAGGTGCGGGCCCAGAGCCTGCCGGCCCGGCGGGGCAGCCTCGTGGACCGCCAGGGCCGGCCCCTGGCCCTGGACGAACCGGCCCGCACCATCGGCCTGGTCCCCGGCAAGATGGCCCCGGACTCGGCCGAACGGCTGGCCCAGGTGCTCGGCATCTCCACCGTAGCCGTGGAGAAGCAACTGGCGCAGCCCTGGGTCCGGGACGACCTGTTCGTCCCCATCGTGACCTGGCCGGAATCCCGGGCGGAAGCGGCGGAGGGGGACCTGCTGGCCGTCCCCGGCGTCCTCATCAGCTCCAGCCGCGAGACGGCCCGGTGGTACCCCCACGGCGCCCTGGCCGCCCATACCCTGGGCTACACCGGCCCCATCACCGCCGAGGAGCTGACGGACGAGCGGCGGCAGGCCGGGTACGGCACCAACGACCGCATCGGCAAGCAGGGCCTGGAACGGGCGCTGGAGGAAGACCTCCGGGGCCGGCGGGGCGGGCGCATCTGGATCGAGCGGGCGGACGGCAGCGACGGTCCCGAGATCGCCCGCCGCGAGGCCCAGGCCGGACGGGACCTGCAGCTGACCCTGGACCTGGACGTCCAGCGGGCGGTGGAACGGGCCCTGGACGAAACCCTGGGTTCCGCCGGAGCCGGCGCAGGGGGAAGGGGCAGCGGCCAACTGGACGGCCAGGCGGCGGCGGTGGTCCTTGACCCGGCAACGGGGGAGGTGCTGGCCCTGGCCAGCCGGCCCGGGTTCGACCCCAACCGGCTGGCGGACGGCATCACCGCGGAGGAGTGGCAGGAGCTCAGCGACGATCCCCGCTCGCCCCTCTATCACAAGTCCCTGGCCGCCCTGACGCCGGGGTCGACCTTCAAGCCCTTCACCGCGGCCGTGGCCCTGGATGAGGGCGTCATCGCCCCCGACACGGACTTCGGCCCAAGCCCCGAGCAGTGGCAGAAGGACGCCTCGTGGGGTGATTACTACGTCCGCCGCGTGCCCCACCCGTCAGGGCGCGTCGACCTGATCCGCGCCCTGGTGTGGTCCGATAACGTCTACTTCGCCCGGGTCGGCCTCGCCCTGGGGGCAGAGCGCTTCCAGCGGGGCCTGGCGCGCTTCGGGCTGGGCGAGGAGGTGCCCTTCGTCCTGGGCGTGGTGCCGGGCCGGGTGGCCGGCGAGGGCGGGATCCAGGGCGAGATCCAACTGGCCGACAGCGCCTACGGCCAGGGGCAGGTGCAGGTAAGCCCGCTGCAGCTGGCGGCCATGTACACCGCCTTTCTCCACGACGGCGACATCCTGCGGCCGCGCCTCCTGCTGGACGAACCGGCCTCCGGCCAGCCGGCCGGCACGGCGACCGCCCCATCGTCCGGTACGACGCCCGGCCCGCGGGAAGGCACAGCGCCCGGCCCATCGGCCGGTACGACGCCCGGAGGCCGCATCTGGAAGGAAGGGGCGGCGCGCCCGGAGACGGCCCAGGTGATCCGCCAGGCGCTCCGCCAGGTGGTGGCGGACCCCACGGGCACCGCCCACAGCCTGGCGTCCCTCCGGGGCTGGATGGTTTCGGGCAAGACCGGCACTGCCCAGGTGGCCGGTGGCGAAAGCGGTGCCCGCTGGCGGTGGTTTGCCGGGTGGGCGATGCCCGCCGGCGGCGGCGAGCCGCGTTATGTTCTGGTCATTGCCGTACACCAGCTGGGCGCCGCCGAAGAGGCGACGCCGAACCCGGCCGTGGCGGTGGCGGGGCGGTTCTTGGATCGCCTGGCGCCGGCCCGCTGAAACAACCCGTAGGGACGCCGCCGAGCCGAGGGACCATTGACACCGGGCCGTCCGCCTCATATACTGGCACCAGATCATGACGCAGCTGCCACAACGGCGTGGCGGCGATCCAGTGGGCAACGACGCCCCTGCAGGTTCTTCCTGCAGGGGCTTTGTCTTTTGAGGAGGTGAGGGGACGTGTACACCATGGCCGTAGCGGAGCGGCTAACGGGACTGACCCAGCGGCAGATCCGGTACTACGAGGCCCGGGGTCTGATCCGCCTCGCGCGCAGTCCTTCCGGGCAACGCCTGCTGACGGCCAGGGACATCCGGCAGCTGCGTCGCATCCGGTGGCTTTTGCAGCAGGGTCACAACGTCCACACCATGCGGGTCCTGCTGTCCGCTGGGGGCGGAGGAACGTGGCCGCAAAAGGGCGCTCCGGAAGGTGGGGTGCGAGGGGTGCCGCCGGAGGCAGTGCAAGGTACGGCGGCGGGCGCGGCGCCAGGCACGGCCCACGATCCCACGACCCACAGCGCCGCCAGGGACGGGGTTCGCGGCGGGGCAGCGCCACCGACCGTCTCCGGGCGCTGACCACATGCATGGGCGCCAGGCATTGTCCCACCACCGAGAGGAGGAACCAGCGTGAAGAACATGTCCCCCGACGACATTAAGGCCGCCATCCGCGACATGAACATCGGCACCATCAGCCTGCAGTTCACCGACATCCTGGGCACCGTCAAGCACGTGGAGATCCCGGCCAGCCAGATCGACAAGGCCCTGGCCGGCGAGCTAATGTTCGACGGGTCGTCCATCGAGGGGTTCGTCCGCATCGAGGAGTCCGACATGTACCTGCGGCCGGACCCGGCCACCTTCGTCATCCTGCCGTGGAAGACCCGCGAGGGCCGGCGGACCGCCCGCCTGATCTGCGACGTCTACAACCCCGACGGCACCCCCTTCGAGGGCGACCCGCGGTATGTGCTCAAGCGCGTGGTGGCCGAAGCCGCGGAGATGGGCTACGTGATGAATGTGGGCCCCGAGCCCGAGTTCTTCCTCTTTGAACGCGCCTCCGCCGAGCAGGGCCGGACGGTCACCCTGGACCACGCGGGCTACTTCGACCTGGCGCCGGTGGACAAGGGCGAGGAGGTACGGGCGGAGATCGTCCTCACCCTGCAGGAGATGGGCTTCGAGATTGAGGCCGCCCACCACGAGGTGGCGCCTTCCCAGCACGAGATCGACTTTAAGTACGCCGACGCCGTGACCACCGCGGACAACATCGCCACCTTCCGCAGTGTGGTCCGGACCATCGCCCTGCAACACGGCCTGCACGCCACCTTCATGCCGAAGCCTCTGTTCGGCGAGAACGGCTCGGGCATGCACCTGCACCAGTCCCTCTTCCGCGGCGACCAGAACGCCTTCTACGACCCCAACACGCCGGACCGGTTGAGCGACGTCTGCAAGCAGTACATCGCCGGCATCATGGAGCACGCGCGGGCCATCACCGCGGTGACGAACCCCCTGGTCAATTCCTACAAGCGGCTGGTGCCGGGGTACGAGGCGCCGGTATATGTGGCGTGGTCGTATCGCAACCGCAGTCCCATGATCCGGATCCCGGCCAAGCGGGGCCTTAGCACCCGCATCGAGCTGCGCTCGCCCGACCCCGCGTGCAACCCGTACCTGGCGCTGGCGGTGATCCTGAAGGCGGGTCTGGATGGCATCAAGCGGCGCCTGACGCCGCCCGATCCCGTGGAGGGCAACATCTACCACATGTCTGAGGCCGAGCGGGAAGAACTCGGCATCGCCAGCCTGCCGGGCTCGCTGGCCGAGGCGATCCGGGCCCTGGAGCAGGATCCTCTGATCCTGGAGGCCCTGGGCAGCCACGTTGCCTCGCGCTACCTGGAGGCGAAGAAGATCGAGTGGGACGTCTACCGCACCCAGATCTCGCCGTGGGAGCTGCAGGAGTACCTGGCGAAGTATTGATGGGTTAACGGGTTCTCCATACCACTGGTGTCCCTCGCCGGCCACGCCGGTGAGGATGGATCGGTCGCCAGCGCCGGCCGGGACCGTGCTCCCCGTAGCACGGTCCCGGCCGCATTGGTTCCTCCCACCCACGGGAGCCTGTGCCGCGGCTGCGCCGGAGCGGACCGGCGCCGTATGATAGCGGGGAGGCGCGGCGTCCCGGCGCAGCGGGACCCTGCGCCGCCGGGACGGCGGCGACGCGGGCGAGAGAGACGCGGGCCCCCGCCCTGGTGCCACCAGGGCTGGCATGGCGCTCCGGCAGGGCGGCCGGCCCCTTTCGGGGGCGGACGTCCCCGGCCGGGGCGCCGGTGGAGCCGGCAATAGGCGGGGAGGCAAGGGATGAACAAGCCGGAAGTGATCGTGTTCGGCTTCGACTCCGCAGGCCCCGGGGGCCGCTTGCCCGGGGCCCTTCTGGATACGGGGTGGTCCATCCTGGTGCAGGTGGGGTGGCCGTCGGAACAGTGGCTTGCCCGCCGGCAAGCCGACCTGTTCGTGATGCGTCCCGCGGGCATCGAGCGCCCCGCCGAGCGCACCCGGACCCTGGGCCGGGTGACGGGCAGGCCCGTGCTGTGGATGGTGGATCCTGGGGACCCGGAGCCCGAGGGATTGTGGCAGCATCTGGCCTCCGAGGATTGGCCGGTCTGGGCGTTGCTCCCCGCCGACGCCCCCAAGTGGCAGCTGGTGGCCGTCTGCCGGGCGCTGATGGCCGGCGCCGGGCGCCTACAGCAGGCCCGGGAGATGGTGGACGAAGCGATGCGGAAGCTGGAGGACCGGAAGATCATCGAACGGGCCAAGGGCATCCTCATGGACCGGTTCGACCTGGCGGAATCCGAGGCGTACAAGCGGCTGCGCGACACGGCCATGCGCCACCGCAAGCCCTTGCGCGAGATTGCGCAGAGCATCATCGAGTTCACCGCCCTGGACGAGACCGGGTCCCGCCGCTCCGGACGCGGGCGGCGGTAGGGAGAACGCACCGGCCCGCAAGGCCGGTGGCCTTGCGGGCCGGTGCGGGGCCGTGGGGAATGTCCCCTGGATTCAGTCGCCGCCGCCACGGGCGGACGCCGGAGCCGGTGCCATCACGGGTGTGCTCGGCAGGGGCGCCACCTCTTGCGCCGTCGCGGCGGTGGCGACAAACTCGGGATATGGCCTGCATGAAAAAGACGAGAAAGGCGGCCAACAACGTCCACGCCGTGTTGAGGGCAACCGCCACCGCGTCGGTACCGACGGCCTCGGGCATGCCCCTCACTCCCTCCCACGAGCTGTAAGCCGAGCACAGCAGCAGGGACCGCAACAACAAGCAAAGCCCACCCGCAGCGCTACGGCTGCAGGTGGGCTCCCTTGCCCGTGGCGGACGCCGCTGTCCTGTCCCCGGCCTGCCTGCGCGCCCCCCGCTGCCTGCAGGGACGCTGCAGGTCGACCTCACTTCCGAAGCTAGGGTCCTCCTGGCGGGCCGTCAACGATCCCGCCCTGACCCGCCCCTGACCATCCCCTGACGAGAAGATGCCGGTTGGAAGCGCTCGAACGAGCACCGTCGACCGCGACCCTGGCGGGCCGGCCGCCGCCGCGTCCGCCCCTGGACGGGCGAACGCCGCAGGTGCGGTTCAGGACGGACAGGCACGGCCCAGGGGAGCCGGCGTACGATGGCCCAGGCGGCGGGGTGGGCACCTGCCCCGGCCCGCCCACCGAGGGCACGGCCGGCCCTGCCGGGGGAGCCCGGGCCCTGCCGGGGGAACCCGGGCAGCTGCGAAGGCAATTCCAAGCCGAGACAGGGCGCCGGGCCGGGATGCGCGGACCGGCCGGGGTCAAGGGGCGTCCCGGTCGACCGTGGGCCTGACGGTCTGGGGTGCGCGGCGGCGCCGATGGGCAACCGCCCGGCGATGCCACCGCCCCCGCTCGAAGGAGGTCGAAGCCCGTGTGCGGCATCGCGGGATGGATCGACTGGGAACGGGATCTGCGCCAGGAACGGGCCGTACTGGAAACCATGACCGATACCCTCGCGTGCCGCGGCCCTGACGAGCGCGGCCACTGGGTCTCCCGTCACGCGGCCATCGGCCAGCGGCGGCTGATCGTCATCGACCCGGCCGGGGGCGTCCAGCCCATGGTGCGGGAGCGGGGCGGCGGCCCCGTGGTCCTGACGTACAACGGCGAGCTCTACAACACGGCGGAATTGCGCCGGGAGCTGGAGTCCCTGGGCTACACCTTCACCACCCGCTCCGACACGGAGGTGGTGCTGGCCGCCTACCTGGCCTGGGGAGAGCAGGCCCCCCGGCGCTTCAACGGCATCTTTGCCTTCGCCGTCTGGGACGAACCGGCCCAGCGCCTCGTCCTGGCCCGGGACCAGTTCGGCATCAAGCCGCTGTTCTACCGGGAGCAGGGCACCGGCCTGATCTTTGCCTCCGAACTCAAGGGCTTGCTGGCCCACCCCGCCGTGGAGCCGGTGGTCGATGCCGAAGGGCTGGCCGAGATCTTCGCCGTCGGGCCCGCCCGGACCCCGGGGCACGGCATCTTCCGCGGGGTGCGGGAGGTCCTGCCCGGCCACTATGTGATCTTCGACCGGCGCGGCCTGCGCCAGGGCCGTTACTGGCAGCTGGAGAGCCGGCCCCACACCGACGGCCTTGCGGAGACGGTGGCGACGGTGCGCGACCTGCTGGCCGACGCCGTCCGGCGCCAGCTGGTCTCCGACGTTCCCCTGGGCTCGCTGCTGTCGGGCGGCCTCGATTCCAGCGCCGTCACCGCCCTGGCCGTCCGCGCCCTGGCCGGGGTCGGGCAGGCCGACCCCCTGCGGACCTTCTCCGTCGATTACGAGGGCAACGACCGGTTCTTCCAGCCCAACGACTTCCAGCCCGAGGCCGACGCCCCCTACGTCGACCTGATGGCCCGCACCCTGGGCACCCGGCACCGGGTGGTGCGGCTGTCGACCGCGGCCCTGGTGGAGGCCTTGCCTGCGGCCATGACGGCCCGCGACCTGCCCGGCATGGCCGACATCGACGCCTCGCTGCTGCTCTTCTGCCAGGAGATCAAGCGCGACGTCACCGTCGCCCTCTCGGGGGAGTGCGCCGACGAGGTGTTCTGCGGGTATCCCTGGTTCTACCGCCAGGACGCGCTGGAGGCCGGGACCTTCCCCTGGTCCCTGAAGGTGAACGCCCGCCTGCAGGTGCTGAACCCGGAGCTGCGGACCCGGCTCCGCCCCGAGGAGTACCTGGCCGAACGGTACCGGGAGGCCCTGGCGGAGGTGCCGCGCCTGGAGGGGGAAGAACCGGCCGCCGCCCGCCGCCGGGAGATCGCCTACCTGACCCTCACCCGCTGGATGCCGGTGCTGCTCGACCGCAACGACCGGATGAGCATGGCCGTGGGCCTGGAGGTGCGGGTACCCTTCTGCGATCCCCGCCTGGTGGAGTACGTTTGGAACGTGCCTTGGGAACTCAAGACGATGAGTGGCCGCGAGAAGGGGCTGCTGCGACACGCCCTGGAGGGGATCCTGCCGCCGGAGGTGCTCTGGCGCAAGAAGAGCCCGTACCCCAAGACCTTCAACCCCGCCTACCTGGCGGCCATGCAGGCCTGGATGCGCTCCGTCCTGGACGATTCTGCCTCGCCCCTGCGGCCGCTGATCGATGAGGCGGCGGTGCGGCAGCTGGTGGAGGCGGAAGGGGAGTTCGACATCCCCTGGTTCGGCCAGCTGATGCGCCGGCCGCAGATGCTGGCCTACCTGGCCCAGGTGGACCTGTGGCTCCGCAAGTACAAGGTCCGGATCGAGGTCTGAGCGCGGGGCGGTGGCCATGCGGCTGCCACGGCGGTGGTGTGAGGGCGGGTCGGACGGCCGTGGCGGGCAGAGGACTCCTTCTCAGGCGGCCGGACGGGCTACAACGGCCGGGTCGATCCTGGCGGCCGGATCGACCGCAGCGGCGCGGCCGGCAGGAGCGACGGCGTGCGGCCCGGTAGGCAGGGCGAACATGGACCCCGGAGCGCGAAGGGGAAGGACGGCGGGAGAGGCTCAAGGCGCGAGGGATGACGATAGGGCGGCCCGGGATGTCCCGGGTCGCCCTATCGTGGTTCGGGTTCCGGTTCGACTTCCGCTTGGTGCTCCTCTTGGGCTGCGACCTCAGCCCTGGTTCGCGCCCTGCTGGACCAGCTCGACGTCCACCGACACGCGGACCTCGTCGCCCACCAGGACGCCGCCCGACTCCAGCAGCATGTTCCACTGCAGGCCGAAGTCCTTGCGGTTGACCTTGGTCTCGGCGTGGAAGGCCACCCGCTGGTTGCCCCACGGGTCCTTGCCGCCGCCTTCGTAGGTCAGGTCCCAGGTGACCTCCTTGGTCACGCCGCGGATGGAGAGGTCGCCCGTGACCTTGTAGCGGTTCTCGCCGGTCTTCTCGATGCGGGTGCTGCGGAACTCGATATGCGGATAGTTGGCCACGTCGAAGAAGTCCGCCGAACGCAGGTGCTCGTCCCGCTGGGGCTCGCGGGTGTCCACGGTGGAGGCGTCGATGCGCACCTCCAGCCGGGCGCCCTGGCTCAGGTCGTTGATGTCCGGCGCGTCGAGGTAGCCCTCGATCTTGCCGAAGTGCCCCTTCACCGTGGAGATCATCATGTGCCGGACGGCGAACTCCACGGTGCTGTGGGAAGCGTCGATGGTCCACCGCGTGGCGGTGGCTGCAGCTTCGGCCACGATCCCGACCTCCTGTCGTCCCTGGGCCGGGTTCGTCCGCAAGGGATAGTAACGAACCGGACGGCCCATTACTTATTTTAATGAAGCAACTCTATCCTATAGTGTCGCTTCCCAGGTCGTCAATGGGAGTGCTACGATGGAGATGGCCGTGACACCGGTCATCCCTGTTTCCCGGCGCCACCGGGTCGCCCAGGATGATGCCGGTCCCCCGGCAGGTCCCGGGGCAGCCTACCGGCAGGGGCCGGCCCTTATCGGCGTCCGCTACCGGGTGGTCCGGTGCAGGGTGGCCTGGAGGGCGTCCTGCGCCGCCCCCGGGGCAAGCCGCCGGCCGGACGGATCCGGAAGACCGGGCGGATCCGGAAGAGGTGCCGCGCGCCCGCCAGGCCAGCGAGGCCATCGTGCGCGAGGCGGCCCAGCGAAAGGAGGTGGCCACCGCCCGTGGATCCCGTCAAAGTGTGCCCGCGCTACGAGCAGGCCGTGCAGATCCTGGGCAAGAAGTGGACGGGCCTGATCCTGCGCATCCTCCTCAACGGGAAGAAGCGCTTCTGCGACTTCAAGGCCAGCCTGCCCGAGATGAGCGACCGCATGCTCTCGGAGCGGCTCAAGGAACTGGAGGAAGCCGGGATCGTCGCCCGCCACGTGCGGGACACGCGGCCCGTGCTGATCGAGTACGAGCTGACCGAGAAGGGGCGGGCCTTGGAGCCGGTGGTGGCCGCGATCCAGGCCTGGGCCGACCGGTGGTGCGACGGGGTGACCGCCGAACCCGCTGACGTACAGACGGGTGAGGGGGGTGGTGGCGACGGCGGCGGCGGGGACGGGGACGCCGCTCCCGCCGGGCACGGACAGGCCGGTCCGGACCCCGGCCGCGGTGGCGGCTCCGGCTCCGAGTGAAGGCGGCGGCATGAAGGGCTACCTGCCCCCCGGTGCTCCTTGCCAGGCCCGCCGGCGGCAGGTCTTGCCATGGATCCCCCCATCCGGCAGTGATCTGAGATGCCGTTCCTGCCTTCGGCAGCGAGCCTCCCCCGGCCACCGCGCGGGACACTCCTGCCCCGCGTGCAACCGGGCGTGGAACCGCGCGCCGGCCCTGCCAGCCCCCCCTAGCGCACACGCCGGGCGATATCGATGCAGGCAGGCCTTTCCCGACCGGCTGCCGAAGGAAACCCCGCCTGTCAACACCTGCCGCCCACGACGAGGGGGGAGAGGCCCGTGACCGGTGCCCATGGGCTCCAGGAGGTCATCGTCGAGACCCGCTACGGCGCCCTGCGGGGCCAGACCGACGGCACGGTGTGCGTGTGGAAGGGCGTTCCCTTTGCCCGGCCGCCGGTGGGCGAGCTGCGCTTCCGGCCGCCGGAGCCGCCCGAACCCTGGCAGGGCGTGCGCGACGCCACCCGCTTCGGCCCCGCCGCCGTCCAGCCCGACGACCGCCTGATCAGCAACATCACCGGCGGCGGCACCCTGCCCCAGGATGAAGACTGCCTCTACCTCAACATCTGGTCTCCTTCGCCCCAGGGCCGGCGGCCCGTGCTGGTGTGGATCCACGGCGGCGCCTACCTGACGGGGGCCGGGTTCATCCCCTGGTATGACGGCAGTTCCTTCGCCCGGGAAGGCGACGTGGTGGTGGTCACCATTAACTACCGCCTGGGCGCCCTGGGCTTCTTGTACCTGGAGGAGGCCTTCGGCCCCGATTTCGCCGGCTCGGGCAACCTGGGCATCCTGGACCAGGTGGCCGCCCTGCGCTGGGTGAAGGAGAACATCGCCGCCTTCGGCGGGGATCCCGACCGGGTGACCATCTTCGGCGAGTCGGCGGGGGCGGGCAGCGTGGGGGTGCTGATGGCGGTGCCCGCGGCCCGCGGCCTGTTCCACCGGGCCATCCTGCAGAGCGGCTCGGGCGCCCTGGGGGTGCGTAGCCCCGAATCGGCCGCCCGGGTGGCGGCCCGGGTGCTGCAAAATGCCGGGGTCGAACCCGGCCGGCGGGAGGCCCTCTACACCCTGCCCGCCCGCGCCTGGGTCGACGCCCTGGCGGCTCTGGGGCCGGGCCTGCCCGTGGGGCCGGTGATCGACGGCACGGTGCTGCCCGAGCACCCGCTGGCCGCCCTGGCGCGCGGGGCGGCGCGGGACGTGGCCACCCTGATCGGCGTCAACCGGGACGAGTACAACCTGTTCGCCCTGATGGACCCCGTGTGGCTGGGGGATGACGAAGCCGCCCTGCGCCGGCAGGTGGAGGCCGTGGTGGGCGCCGCCGCCGGGCCGCTGATGGATTTTTACCGGAGCCGCGGGGAGGGGCCCCTGGGCCGGCGGCTGCTGCCCCTCATGAGCTACGCCGTGTTCGTCCGCGGGATGCTGGCCACCGCCGATGCCCAGGCGCGGGTGGGGGCGCCCGTCTGGGCATACCGGTTCGACTACGCCACGCCGATCCTGGGCGGCGTCCTGGGCGCCTGCCACGCCCTGGAGATTCCCTTCGTGTTCAACACCCTGGACCGGGCCGGCGCCGACCGCTTCACCGGCACGGCGCCCGAGCGGCATGCCATCGCCCAGACCATGCACCGGGCCTGGATCGCCTTTGCCCGGGACGGCAACCCCCAGCACGAGGGCCTGCCTTCCTGGCCGCCCTACGACCTGGAAGACCGGGCGGTCATGGTCTTCGGGCCGGGGCCGGAGGCCCACGTGGAGCGCGATCCCTGGCGGGCGGAACGCCAGGTCTGGGCGGAGGTGGCGGGGGCGGCGTCGTGAGCGGGCCACCCCACCGCGTGCCGGCATCGTGCCATGTCTGGCACCGTACCGCGAGGTGCCCCGTCGGGCGGTGGGGCCGCAGGAGAGCGCTGTCCAACGGCAGCGGGCCGGGGACGAACCCGGCCCGCTGCCGTGCATCGGGGGGTGTGGCGTGCCCGTAAGCAGGCCGCCTCAGTCCAGGCCGGCGGCCACCGCCGGCAGGACCAATGCTGTCTCTTCCAGGATCCGCTCTCGCGAGGCCCGGGGGACCACCCACCAGAAGTGGGGAAGAACCCGGTCCCACTGGGCCAGCAGCTCCCGGGCCCGGGCGCTGCCGGTGCGGCGGGCGTGGAGCACCACCAGGCCGTGCAGGGTTTCCCGGGCCGCCTCCAGGGCGGCGGGGCTGGGCACCTCGGGCAGCCGGAACAGCTCCACCGACGGGGCGTGGTGGCGCGTGGCCAGGGCGCCGTGGGGATCGTAGACGAAGGCGGTGCCCCCCGTCATGCCGGCGCCCAGGTTGCGGCCGGTGGGGCCCAGGATCACCACCGTGCCGCCCGTCATGTACTCGCAGGCGTGATCGCCCGCCCCCTCCACCACGGCCACGGCGCCGCTGTTGCGCACTGCCAGCCGCTCGCCCGCCGCCCCGGCGCAGAAGAGGGCGCCGCCCGTGGCCCCGTAGAGCACGGTGTTGCCCACCACCACGTTGCGGGCGGGGTCGGCGGGGGTGCCGGGTTCCGGCCGGATGACGATCTCGCCGCCCGCCATGCCCTTGCCCACGTAGTCGTTGGCCAGGCCCGTCAGCTCCAGGTGCAGGCCGCTGATGCAGAAGGCGCCGAAGGACTGGCCCGCCACGCCCCGGAAGGACAGGTGCAGCGTGCCGGGCGGCAGCCCCTGGTCGCCGTAGCGGCGGGCGATGGCCCAGGCCACGGTGGCACCCACCGTGCGGTCCGTGTTGCGGATGGTGTAGCTGCGCCGGACCGGGCGCCGCCGCTCGATGTAGGGTTCCAGTTCCGCGGCGATGCGGCGGCCCAGGTTGTCGTCCTCCGGCAGGGGGTTCCGCAGCTGGAGCCGCCGCAGCGCGGGAGCCGGTTCGTCCGCGGCCGCGGTCCCCGGAGCACCGGCCGGCCGTGCCGGCGCGGATGTACCCGCGGCCGGTGCCGCCCCCGCGGCCCCGTTGGCTGCCGCCACCGGCGCTGCCGGCACCAGCAGCCCCGACAGGTCGATCCGCTCCGCCCGGGGCAGGGAAGCTGGCTTCTGCACCAGCAGGTCCGCCCGGCCGATCACCTCGTCCAGGGACCGGTACCCGAGCCCCGCCAAAAGTTCGCGCACCTCCTGGGCCATGTAGAGGAAGTAGTTCATCACGTGCTCCGGCGTGCCGGGGAACCGCTGGCGCAGCCGCTCCGCCTGGGTGGCGATGCCCACCGGGCAGGTGTTGGTGTGGCAGGCCCGGGCCATGACGCAGCCCTCGGCCACCAGCGCCGACGTGCCGAAGGAGTACTCGTCGGCCCCCAGCAGCGCCGCCACCAGCACGTCCCGGCCCGTCTTCAGGCCCCCGTCGACCCGCACCGTCACCCGGCTCCGCAGGCCGCTGGCCACCAGCATCCGCTGGGTCTCGACCAGTCCCAGCTCCCACGGCAGGCCGGCGTGCTTGATCGAGCTCAGGGGGGACGAGCCGGTCCCGCCGCTGTGCCCGCTGATGACGATGATGTCCGCGTACCCCTTGGCCACACCGGCGGCGATGATGCCCACGCCCGTCTCCGCCACCAACTTGACCGAGATCAGGGCCTCGGGGTTGGCCTGCTTGAGGTCGTAGATCAGCTGGGCCAAGTCTTCGATGGAATAGATGTCGTGGTGCGGCGGCGGGGAGATCAGGGGCACCCCCGGCACCGTGTGCCGCAAGCGGGCGATGAGCTCCGTGACCTTGTGGCCGGGGATCTGCCCGCCCTCGCCGGGCTTGGAGCCCTGGGCCATCTTGATCTGGATCTCCACCGCCGACGCCAGGTAGGCGGGGGTGACGCCGAAGCGCCCCGAGGCCACCTGCTTCACCGCGCTGTTGCGCTCCGTGCCGTAGCGGGCCGGGTCCTCGCCCCCCTCGCCGGAGTTGGAGCGGCCGCCCAGGCGGTTCATGGCGATGGCCAGGTTCTCGTGGGCCTCGGGCGAGAGGGCGCCCACCGACATGGCGCCCGTGGAGAACCGGCGCACGATGGCCTCCACCGGCTCCACCTCATCCAGAGGAACCGGCGGCCGGTCCGGGCGCAACTCCAGCAGGTCCCGCAGCTGGCTGGGCGGCCGGTCGTGGACCAGCCGGCTGAAGCGGCGGTAGTGCTCGTAGGAGGCCAGGAAGTCGCCGTCCAGCACCCCTGGCCGGGGCTTGGCCGCCGCCCGCACCGCCTCGTGCAGGGCGCGGACCACCTCCGGGTTGAACTCGTGAAATTCGCCATCCTTCTTGAACTTGAAGAACCCGTACCCGTCGGCGGTGGTGGCGGCCAGCTCGTGGCCGCGGGCGGTCTCGCCCGGGGCGGCCCCGGGCGGCGACCCTGCACCTGGCTGGGCCTCGGTGCCTGCCCGGGACCCGCCCGCCTTCCGGACCCCGGCGCCTGCCTGGGCCCCGCTCGCGGCCTGGATCCCGGCGCCTTCCTCAAGCCCGCCTGCGGCGGTGGCCTGGGCCCCGGCGGCCGGGTACCCCTGCCGGTGCCAGTAGAGCACGTCCTCCGCCAGCTCCCTGAGCCCGTTGCCACCCACCGCGCAAGGCGTGCCGGTGAAGCAGCGTTCGACCACCGCCCGGTCCAAGCCGATGGCCTCGAAAATCTGGGCCCCCTGGTAGGCGTCCAGGGTGGAGATGCCCATCTTGGACATGACCTTCTTGAGGCCGGCCTCCACCGCCCGGATGAACCGCAGGGCGCCCTCGTCGCCTCCCATCTCCCGGGCCACGGCCAGCGCCAGGTACGGGTGGACCGCCGAGGCCCCGTACCCGACCAGGGCGGCGAAGTGGTGGACGTCCCGCGGCTCGCCGCTTTCCACCACCAGGGAGGCCAGGGCCCGCTTGCCCGCCCGCAGCAGGTGATGGTGGACCGCCCCCACGGCCAGCAGGGCGGGGATGGGCGCCTGGTCCGGCCCCACGCCCCGGTCCGTCAGGATCAGGATGGACGAACCGGCGTCCACCGCCGCCTCGGCCTGGCGGCAGAGGGCGTCCAGGGCCGGCTCCAGGGCCGCCGGGCCGGTGGCGGGGAAGAGCATGGAAAGCTCGGCCATCCGGAACCCTCCCGCGCCGGGGGCCAGGGAGCCCACCTGCCGCAGCCAGGCCATCTGGGACTCGGTCAGCACGGGCCCGGGCAGCTCGATGACCCGCGCCTGGGCCGGTTCCTCCACTAGGAGGTTGGGGTGGCGGCCCAGCCGCACCGCCAGGGAGAAAACCAGCTCCTCCCGCAGGTGGTCGATGGGCGGGTTGGTCACCTGGGCGAAGCGCTGGCGGAAGTAGTGGTGGAGCGGCCGGTGCACCAGGGAGAGGACGGCGTGGGGCGTGTCGTCGCCCATGGAGCCGTCGGGCTCCTTGCCGGTCTCCACCATGGGCCGGACGACCACCGTCAGCTCCTCCCGCGTCCAGCCGAAGGCGGCCAGGGGCGGCAGGGGAGCGGGGGACGGGTCGCCGGGAGCCGCGGCCGCCGCGGGTGCGGGGGCGAGGGCCGGGGTCGCGCCGGGGACCGGAGCTGGGGCCGCCCCGGGTGCCCGATCCGGGCTGGCCCCGGCCGGGGCCAGCCCGGGCACCGGAGCCGCTCCGGCCGCGGGAGCCGCCGCCGGCGCCGTCACGATCTGCTCCGTCCAGCGCCCGTAGGGGCGGCGGGCGGCCACCTCCGCCTTGACCTCCTCATCGCGGAGGAACCGGCCCGTCACCAGGTCGACGGCGATGATCTGGCCGGGCCCCAGCTTGCCGTGTTCGTCCACGTCCGCCGGGTCGGCGTCCAGCACCCCCGCCTCGGAAGCCGCCACCACCAGCCCGCTCTTCAGCACGGTGTAGCGCATGGGCCGCAGCCCGTTACGGTCGAGCCGCGCCCCCACCCAGCGGCCGTCACTGAACACCAGCGCCGCCGGTCCGTCCCACGGCTCGGTCAGGCAGGCGTGGAACCGGTAGAAGTCCCGCAGCACGGGGGACAGGTCGCCCACCTTCTCCCAGGCCTCGGGGACCAGCATCATCAGGGCGTGGCGGGCGTCGCGGCCGGCCAGGACCAAAAGCTCCAGCACGTTGTCCAGCATGGCCGAGTCCGAGCCCGAGGGGTCGATCACCGGCGCCACCGCCTCCGGCGCTAGTTCCGGCCAATCCGGCACCGCCAGCCACGGCTCCCGGGCCGCGATGCCGTTGACGTTGCCCTGGAGGGTGTTGATCTCCCCGTTGTGCCCCAGCAGGCGGAAGGGCTGGGCCCGCTCCCAGGTGGGGGTGGTGTTGGTGCTGTAGCGCTGGTGGAAGATCACGAACCGCGTGGCGAAGTCCGGATCCTGCAGGTCCAGGTAGAACCGGTCCAGGTCGGAAGCCATCAGGAGCCCCTTGTACACCACGGTCCGCGAAGACATCGAGGCCACGTACGGCCGCGGATCGAACCCGGCCACCCTGCGCTCGAAGGCGCGCCGGGCCAGGTACAGGGCCCGGTCGAAGGGGAGGCCCGGAGCCACGCCCCGGCCGGGCACGATCACCGCGTGCCAGATGGACGGCTGGCTGGCGGCGGCGATGGGTCCCAGCACCCGGGGGTTCACCGGCACGGCACGCCAGGTCAGGACCTCCAGGCCCTGGTCGCGGCAGCTGGCCTCCAGCAGCGACCGGGCTCGTGCCGCCGCCGCGGGGTCCCGGGGGAGGAAGCAGGCGGCCAGGGCGAAGAGGTCGCCGGCCGGAAGGCGCAGGCCCCGCCCGGCCAGCTCCCGGGCCAGCAGGCGGCGGGGGATCTCCGTCATCACGCCCGCCCCGTCGCCGGTGATGCCGTCGGCGGCCACGCCGCCCCGGTGCCGCAGCCGGTGGAGCGCCTCGAGGCCCAGCTTTACCAGGGACGGCTCCGGGCGGCCGGACAGGGTGGCGATGAAACCGACGCCGCAGGCGTCGTGCTCGGGCAGCCTGGGCCGGGCCGGGTGGGGGGTCGGATCGGGCGGTTGCCGGTGCATCGGGATCCCTCCTTTGCCCGCCGGTCCGCCGGAAGGGCAGGCCCGCCGGCCGGGGGACGGTGCATGTTGCAAGTTTTCTTTCGCGGATCTTGCGGACGAACCGCGCCATGGCGCGGGGACTCACCCGGACCCTTTCACCGGTTATACACCCTATTGTATGAACCCTGTGGCCCGGGCGGGTCCAATCGTTCAGGATAAGCGCCCACGTTATGCCGGGTGTGTCCGCATGTTTTGGGATGAGTCGTCCGGCACTGCGGGGCGGGTCCACGAAGCGATTCGCTCGGTGAAGATTGGAAACGAATATTTAGGCATGATTATACGGGGCGCGGGGACCCCGTCAAGGGATCGTTAAGAAAGTTTATGATGTGGAACTTGCAGATTGCGCCCGCGGCTGGCGGAAGAGTTGCCCCGGGCCGGCCAGCGGCCGGTGGGGCGGGGTGAACAGCAGCGAGTCGCGGTGAACGGTGACCGGCGGTGAAGGGTTGCCGCGGTGAAGGGTTGCTGGCGGTGAGCGGTGACCGGTGGTGAACGGTTACCGGCGGTGAACCGGGGGTTACAGGATGCGGCCCGCAACCCATCGCGGGCGGCGGCACCACACCAGGGGATCCCGGTACCGCATCCCCGCCGGCGCCCGCGCAGGGTGCCCGACGGCGCCCGTGCACGGTGCCCGCCGGTGCCCGTGTAGGGTGCCGGTAGGCAAGGCGGGCCGTTCCGGTACGCACCGTACCGGAACGGCCCGCCGTTCGAACGGCCGCACGGCCGCACGCGCCAACGGCCCAGCGCCAGGGCCCGCCGCGCACGAAGGGCTCGCTGCGATGGGCCCACCGCGAACGGCCCACCGGTGCCCCATGCCTCCGGCTAGTTGCGGATCTGCTGGCCGCCGAAGGCTCCCTTCAGGCCGCCCGAAGGATAACCGGCCAGGCTGGTGTTGACGGCGCCCCCGGGCGTACCGTGGGCCATGGTGCCAAGGGCCCCGTCGCCGGTGGTGCCGTCCATGGCCGGCGCCACCTTGAGGGCCTCTTCGGTCCGCCGGATGTCGTCCTCCAGGTGGCGGATCAGTTCGACGGGCGCAGGGGGCACGGTGTAGAGTCCCCGCCGCCGCAGCCACTCGTAGTGCTGTCCCGCCATCTCCAGGTGCTGGCCTGCCATCTGGTACAAGGTCCGGCGCAGGTGCCGGTCGGCCGCCTCGGTGGCGGCGATCATCATCCGGACGGCCATGTGCTTGCAATCCTGCAGGCAGTCCGCCACGGCCAGGGCATCGGGATCGGCCAGGCGGACGCCGGCGGCCTGAGCCGGCCCCTGCTGCGCCGCCTCCGGCATCCAGGCGGATGGGGGCGCGGTGTAGCCCACGACCTGCTGGGGGCCGTGGCCCGGCCGGGCATCTAGGTGCGCCGGGGTCGAACCGGCCGCCGGGCCGCTCCATGGGGCGGCTGCCCAGTCGGGCGCAAACTCCACCCGGGGCGAGTCGAAGCGGATCCCTGCGGTGCCGGTGCCGCCCTCCGGCCCACCCTGGGCCGTCCAGTGACCGCGGAAGCCGGGCCCTGCCTCGGCCACCGGGACTGGACTGCCGGCCACCTGGGCCGCGGCCCCGGGGCCATACCCCACGGGCCGCACGGCGGTGAAGGCCTCGGCTTCGGGGGCGCCGGCGGCCCGAGCCCCACCCGGGCGCAGGCCGGCATCATCCCGCCCGGCGCCGCCCGCCTCCGCGGCCCTGCGGGCGGCCGGCCCGCCGAGGGAGCCAGCCTCCATCCGGGCGCCGCCCGCGGCGTCACCGTGGGCACCCAGGGCGCCGTCGTAGCCGCCCGCAGGGCCGCCGTAGCCGCCTGCGACACCACGGTAGCCGCGCGCGGCGCCACTGAAGCCGCCCCCGTCGCCGTAGCCGCCCACCCCGGGCTCCCGGGCTCCCGCCAGCCCGGCCCGCCAGTAAGCCGCCTGGCCCAGGGCCTCCGCCCGGCCGGCGCCCGGACGGTCGAAGGCGGTGACGCTCCCCGGCGCCACAGGGGCGCTGACGCTCCCCGGCGCCACGGGCGCCACGGATGCCTGGGCCCGGGTCACGGTACCGCCGCCACTTGCCCCTGCCCGGGCCTCCAGGCCCGCCGGTTCCCGCCGCGCTCCGGCCTGCCAGCCCTCGTTGTTGCCGGCCCCGGGTTCCCAGCCCACCAGCTCAGGCCGGTGCCGCAGGGCTTGGTGGGTCGTGCGGGCGCCCTCCCCCTGGGGGCCCAGCTCCGGGCTGCCGCCGCGGATGGGCCGCAGGCCGTCGCCGGCCGGGTCGCCCGCCCGGTAGCGGTGATCAGGGGTCGCCGCGGCGGGCCGGTAGCTGTAGGTACCCGGACCGGTGGGCGGGTAACCCGGCGCACCGCCGGCCTCCGCCGGATGAACGGGCCGCGGGGCCGCCCCCGGACCGCCGGCCGGACCGCTCACCGGTACGGCGCCCGGACCGGCAGAGCCGTACGCCCCGGTTCCCGGGCCCGCCCCGAAGGGGGCCGTCCCTGGCCCCGCGCCGAAGCCTGCAGCCGCCTCGGGGCTCCCCGGGGCACCGAAGACCCCCATGGCGGGGCCACCCCGGCCACTGGCATCTCCCGGGTCGCCGCCGAAAGCCTCCGGGCCGAAGGCGGCCGTCGCCGGGCCCGTAGCCGGCGCCGCGAAGCCGGTTCCACCGTCGCGGGCGGTCCCTAGCCCGTACAGCCCGCCCTCGCCGGCCAGCGCCTGCTTGAGCTGCTGGCACTGCTGTCGGAAGGTCCGCTGGTGCGCCCCCAGCATCTGGACCACGTCGGCGTCCCGGGCCGTGCTGGCGGCGTGGAGCAGCTTGTTGGCCGCCGCATCGCAGGCGACGATCAGGTCCCGCAGCTCCAGGACCTCGTGGACGGTGCGCTGCACCCTTCCCCCTCCTTGCGTGCCGCCCCAGGTGGCCTTGCGTGCTGCCCCGGACGGCGTTGGCTGCGTGATATCAGGCGCTGCGGCATGATGCCATTCAAGAGGAAGCGTGTTCGCGGCCGCGGGCGGCTAGAATAGCAGTTTCTGGTATCCGGGTGGGGCCGGTTGTCTCCCCGGGAAACCGGCGTTCGGCAGGGGAAACCGGCTCCGAGCAGGGGAAACGGCAGGGGAAGCGGGAGGGGAAACGGGAGGGGAAACAGGAGGCGAAAGGGACGTCACCCAGGGGGAACCGAACCATTGCCGGGGAAATAATCCCATCGATACACGGGCGAGCCAGGGCGGGTCCTGCCGAAGACGGCCGCTTACGGTGTCGAACCGGCCCCCGGCGCCGGGCGAAGCGGCAGCCAGCGGCCGCCGGCGTCGAGGACGAGGGGCCCCGGGGCCGAATCGGCCCGCGATGCCGAACCGGCCCATGATGCCGGTGATGCCGTTGATACCGAACCAGCGGCCCTCGCCGGCATCCCGCCGGCGGGCGGGGCCGGGGATTCGCCCGGATCGCGGGGAAGGGGAGAGGGGTCGCGGTGGCTGCCAACCCGGCGTACACGGCGGGCCGCACCGGCAGCCCGGGGGACGAGCCCTGGGCCGGCTGGTGGCGAGTGGTGGTACTGGGAACCGGCTACCTGGGCATCCAGGTGGTCTGGACCCTCTACAACGCGTACCTGCCCAACTTCTACGGGCAGTACCTGGCCAGCAACTTCCTCATCGGCCTGATCATGATCCTGGACAACGTGGCCGCCGCCACGATCCAGCCCTACTTCGGCGCGCTGAGCGACCGGGTGTCCACCCGCCTGGGCCGGCGCATGCCCTTCATATTTATAGGCGTTCCCCTGACGGCCCTGGGGCTCGTCCTGATCCCCCGGGAGCACAGCCTGGCCTTCCTGCTGCTGGCCACGGTGATCATGAACGTGGGCATCAGCGTCTACTCCAGCCCCGCCGTCGCCCTGATGCCCGACGTCACCCCGCCGGACAAGCGGGCCCGGGCCAACGGGATCATCATGCTGATGGGTGGGCTGGGGGCCATCCTGGCCATCTTCGTCCTCTCGCCCAGCTTCGACCGGGGCCGGACCCTGCCCTTCGACCAGGCGGCCCTGGTGGTGCTGGCGTCGCTGGCCCTGGTGGCCCTTCTGGTGCCCGAGCGGCGCCTGGCCCGGTTCGCCGGCAGCCAGGGGGACGAACCGGCCGCCGCGCCGGCGGGGGACGGCGCCCCGGCCCAGCGCGGCCATTTGCTGGTGGCCCTGCGGGCGGTGGCCCGCTCGGACGACCGCCGGGCCTTCTGGCTTCTTCTTGCGGCCCTGGCCTGGGTGGCCGCCGTCAACGGCGCCCAGAACATGTTCACCCGCTACGGCACCGAGGCCCTGGGCCTGAGCCAGGTGCAGGCCACCTTCATGCTGGGCTACTTCGCCGGGCCCTTCATCCTGCTCTCGATCCCCGCCGGCATCCTGGGCGACCGCATCGGCCGGCTGCGGGCCACCCGCCTGGGCAGCGTGGGCATCGTCCTGGCCTTCTTGGCCCTGGCCCTGCAGCCGCCGGGCGCCCTGGTCCCGGTGCTCTTCGCCCTGGCGGGCCTGTGCTGGGCGCTGCTGATGACCAATTCCTATCCGATCCTGATCAACCTGGCGCCGCCCGGCACCCTGGGCACCTACACGGGGCTCTGGAACCTGGCCATCGCCGTGGCGGGGCTCATCTCGCCGCCCCCCTACGGCGCCGTGGTCGACCTTCTGGGCTGGGCGGCCTTCTTCCCTGTGGGGCTGGTCTTCCTGGTGCTGGGGACGTGGTTCATCCTGCGGGTGCGAGCGACGGCCGGGACCGCCTCGTGAAGGGGGTGGCCGCGGGGAGCGGGGGTGGGATACGGCGGTGGGGTACGGGGTGCCGCCGGGTCGGGCGGGTGGCGCCCGAGGGCACCCGGGGTTCGGCTGCAGCATACCGGCCCCGCCGGAGCGATCGGATGCCGTCGCGGGCAGGTGGGTGACGCCCTGGTCCTCCGGGGGTTGTGGTGGCGGGGTGCGGGGTGCCGCGGTGTCCGGATGGCGCCGGGGGATGCGGGCTCAGGGCGCGGCATGCGGGGCGCGCCGCGGCATGGGGGCCCCGCCCACACGCCCCCACCGGCCCCTTGCCGCCGGGCCGCCCGTGTGCAAGGAATTAATAAGGTTTGGACCGTGCGGCCGTTTCCGGCACCGCGCATCCGTAACCCTATGGCCAGGGAGGACGATGAGATGCCCGAACGGATTGCCGTCATCGGCCTGGGGTACGTGGGCCTGCCCACGGCGCTGCTCTTCGCCGGCGCCGGGGTCGACGTGCTGGGCGTCGACATCAACCCGGAGCTGGTGGCGGCCCTGAACGCTGGCCAATGCCCTGTGGAAGAACCCGGCCTGCCCGAGCTGCTCCAGGAGGTCCGCGCCACGGGCCGCTTTCGCGTGACCCGGCAGCTGGAGAGCCGGGACGTGTACATCATCACCGTGCCGACGCCCCTGGACCGGGAGACGGGCGGTTCCGACCTGACGGCGGTACGCAAGGCCGCCGAGGCGGTGGCCGAGGTGGCGCAGCCGGGCCAGATGGTGATCCTGGAGTCCACGGTGCCGCCGGGGACGCTGGAGCGGCTGGTTCGTCCCATCATCGAGAGCCGGGTGGAAGGGCTGGATTACGTCTTCTCGCCCGAGCGGGTCCTGCCGGGCCGGATCCTGATCGAGCTGCCGGGCAACCCGCGCCTTATCGGGGCCGCCTCGCCCCGGGCCGCCGAGCGCGCCCGGGTCCTCTACGCCACCTTCGTCCGAGGCGAGATCCGCATCACCGACCCCACCACCGCCGAGCTGGTCAAGCTGATGGAGAACACCTACCGGGACGTGAACATCGCCCTGGCCAACGAGTTCGCCCTGGCCGCCGAGCGGGTGGGCGTCAACGTCTGGGAGGCCATCGAGCTGGCCAACCTGCACCCGCGGGTGAACATCCACCGGCCGGGGCCGGGGGTGGGCGGCCACTGCATCGCCGTCGACCCCTGGTTCATCGTGGAACGGGCGCCCCTGGCCACCGCCCTGATCCGCCAGGCCCGCACCACCAACGACCGGATGCCCGTGGTGGTGGCCGAGCGGGTGGAGGAGCTGACGGTGGGCCGGGGGCCGGGTCGCGGTCCCGCAGGGGGCGAAGCCGGCGACGAGTTCCGGGCGGCGGCCGGTGACGGGTTCCGCGCTGCGGCTGGCCACGGGGCCGGCGACGGCGCGGGCAACGCTGGGGCTGCCCCCGGCGGGGAAGCGGGGCTAGCACCCGCTGCAGCCGCCGCTGCCTACGGCGCCCCCGGCGCTGCCAACGGTGCCCCGGGCGCCCTGCGCTCGGGCGGGATCCGGCCCAGTAGCATCAAGGTGGGCCTGCTGGGCCTGGCCTACAAGGGCAACTCCGACGACAGCCGGGAATCGCCGGCCTACGTGCTGGCCCGGATCCTGCGCAGCCGCGGCTTCGACGTGGTGGCCTACGATCCCCTGGTGCGGCGGGGCCCGCTGCCCAGCGCCACCCTGGAGGAGGCGGCCCGCGGCGCCCACATCCTGGTGCTGGTCACCGACCACGACCGGTTCCGGGAGATCGACCCGGCGGCCGTCCGGGAGCTGGTGGCCCGGCCCGTGCTGCTGGACACCCGCAACCACCTGGATCACCAGCGCTGGCGAGCCGCCGGCTTCGAGGTCCATGTGCTGGGCGACGGCAAGGCGCGGTGGGCCTGGGCCGAGGCCGCTGGCGCCGCCGGCCCTGCGGCCGCCGGTGCCGGGGTCGCCGGTGCCGCCGGCCGCCTGGCCGGGACGGACAGCCCGGGCAGCGGCACGCTGCACCGCGGGTGAGGACCCATGGCCGGCAGCCCGCCGCCCGCACCGGCGCCCGCACCGCGGCCTGTACCGGCGTCCGCCGCTACCCCCGCACCGGCACTGACACCAGTGCCCAAGCCGGGGCGCACGCCGGCTGAGGAGGCGCCGCCCGCCACCGGCCAGGGCGCCGGCGAAGGGGAAGGCCGCCGGTCCCGCCCGGACCTGGCCCGCCGGGACCCGCCCGGCCCGGACCCGGCCCGCCCGGACTCAGCCGGTCCCGGCTCGGATCGTCACCCCCGGTCCGCCGGGCGCCCCCTGCGCGTCCTCGTCATCACCAACATGTACCCCAACCCGGACGAACCGGCCTTCGGCCTCTTCGTCCACGGCCAGGTGGAGGCCCTGCGGGCGGCCGGGGCGGAGGTCGACGTGCTGGCCATGCCCCGCCGTGGCCGGGGCCTGCGGGGCCGGCTGGCCTACGCCGGCTGGTTCCTCCGGGGCCTGGCGCGGCTGCCCCGCCGCTACGACGCCGTCCACGCCCATTACGCCGTGCCCAGCGGCGTGGTGGGGATGTTGTTCCGGCGCTGGGCGCGGCGGCCGCTGGTGGTGACGGTCCACGGCTCGGACGTGCTGGTCCTTCCCGAGCGGTACCCGCGGCTGGAGCCCGTGGTCCGGCGGGTGCTGCAGGGGGCCGACCATGTCATCGCCGTCTCCCGCTTCCTGCGCGACCGGGTGGTCCACCACTTCGGCGTGCCGCCCGAGCGGGTGATGGTGCAAAGTGCGGGCATCGATACCCGGGTTTTTCGGCCCGAGGCGCCGGGATGGGAGGCGGTCCGCGCCCGTTACGGCCAGGAGCCCCTGGTGCTGTTCACCGGGAACCTGATCCCTCGCAAGGGCGTCGACCAGCTGGTGCAGGCCTTCGCCCGGGTACGGGAGCGCAAGGGGGCCGGCCACCTGCTGCTGGTGGGGCCGGCCGTCGACCCGCCCTACCGGGAGCTCCTGGAGGCCCGGATCGCCGCCCTGGGGATCCAGGACCACGTCACCTTCACCGGCGCCCAGCCGCCGGAGCAGGTGGCCGCCGCCATGGCCGCCGCCGACGTGTTCGTCCTGCCGTCCCTGGAGGAAGGGCTCGGCCTGGTGGTGCTGGAGGCCCTGGCCTGCGGGACCCCGGTGGTGGCCAGCCGGGCCGGCGGGATCCCGGAGGTGGTCCAGGACGGCGACTACGGGCTGCTGGTGCCGTCGGGGGACGTGACCGCCCTGGCCGCCGCCGTCCGCCGCGTGCTGGACGAACCCCGCTTCCGCGAGCGGGCCCGCCGCTACGGCCCCCAGCTGGCCGCCCGGCACGACCGCTGGCGCCAGGCGGCGGAACTGGTGGTGCTGTACCGGTCCCTGAGCCAGCGGGCCGGCCGATGACCGGTGACCGATTCCGTCCGTTGGGGAGGGTGCCTTCCCTGCGCATCGAGCTGCTTGGGCTGCCCCTGGATGCGCTGACCTTCGACGAGACGGTGCGGCTCATCGTCGACCGCATCGCCCGGGGCGAGCCCACCCTCCAGGTTTCCCTCAACGCCGCCAAGTACGTCCGGGCGGCGGAAGACCCCTTGCTGCGCGGCTTCATCCGCCGCGCCCACGTGGTCAGCCCCGACGGGGCCGGCCCCCTCTGGGCGGCCCGCCGCCTGGGCCTGGAGGTTCCCGAGCGGGTCCCGGGGGTCGACCTGATGCTGGCCCTCCTGCCTGAGGCCGCCCGCCACGGCTGGCCGGTCTTCCTGCTGGGCGCCCGCCCGGAGGTGGTGGAACGGGCCGCCGCCGAGGCGACCCGCCGCTGGCCGGGCCTGCAGGTGGCGGGCACCCACCACGGCTACTTCCGCGCCGATGAGGAGGCGGCGGTGGTGGAGCAGGTCCGCCAGAGCGGGGCACGGCTGCTCTTCGTCGCCCTGGGCAGCCCCCGTCAGGAGCGGTTCCTCGACCGGTGGTTTGCGAAAACGGGCGTGACCTACGCCCAGGGTGTGGGGGGCGGGTTCGACGTGCTGGCCGGTGTCGCCCGCCGGGCCCCGGAGTGGATCCAGCGGGCCGGCTTGGAGGGGGTCTACCGGATGATGCTGGAGCCCCGCAAGCGCTGGCGGCGGGTGGTGGTCGACAACGCTCGCTTCATCGCCCTGGTCCTGCGGGCCGTTCGGCGCCATGGGGGCGGTGGCACCCGGCCGGGGCCGGTCCCGTGATGAGAGCAGGATGAGCCGGTCCCGTGAGGGGGCCGGTCCAGAGGGGAGCCGGCAAGCCCGCCGATCCCGGCCGCCCCGCTTCCCTGTCTCCCGGGAGCGGTGACCGTCGACGGGAGCGGTGACCGTCGACCTGATGGTGGCCCACGACCGTTGTCGTTCGGCCACCGGCACCCTGGCAATCGCGGGTACCCGGCCATCCTAGCCACCTGCGACCAGCGCAATTTATCTCCACCCCTCGCCGCCGTTCCTGCCCTTTCGCCACCTTCCAGCCCAATTCCATGCCATGTCAGGGCGCCGCTGCCAGAATCCCCCTGGGGACGGGCAGGACATGCCGCTCCGGGGACGAACCAACCTGTCCGTGTGACAAATTTGTCAAATCGATGACACCCCCTGGCCGCGGCGCCACCGCCGTTCGACAACCGGGGGAGAGGGCCGGTGGAGCCGTTGGCGCCGGGACGATGGGGTCCTGTGCCGCCGGCGAGAGGTGCCGGCTGAGCGGGACTGGCGGGTTCGACCCCTGGCAGGGGCCGGTCCCGGCCTGTGCGGCGGCTTGAAAGTGGAGGTGGAGGGAGATGGTCGCAAGGGAGCCGGAGGGAGCAACCCCAACGCAGAGAGACTCGCGGGAGGCGGAGCCATCGGGCGGCGGGCCCTGGGCAAGCGGGTCCGCCGAGGGGCGAGGGAAAGGCATGGCTTGCGAGCGGTCAGCCGCCGGCGGGAGCCCGGGACGGTCCGGAAGCCGCCGCCGATCCGGCTGGGGACGCTGGCGCCCCCACTGGCGCCCCAATTGGCGCCCCCTTCGCCGCCGTGCCCTGTCCATCCTGGCCGTGGCGTCGCTCATGGTACTGGTGGCGGGGGCCGGCGCCGGCCTGCGGCCGGCCGAGGCGGCGGGCCCGGTCCCGGCGCGGGCCATCGTCACCGGTACGCTGCTCAACGTGCGGTCGGGGCCCGGCACGGGGTTTGACGTCATCGACCGGCTGCCCGAAGGCACCGTGGTGACCCTGCGGACCAAGCAGGGCGGCTGGTTCGAGGTCCAGGCGCCCAGCGGTACCGTGGGCTGGGTGGCGGGCGATTACATCACCGCCGACCTGACGGGCGTGCGGATCGTGGTCGACCCCGGCCACGGCGGCATCGACGGGGGCGCCTATGCCAATGGCGTGGTGGAGCGGGAGGCAAACCTGGCCATCGCCCTGCCCCTCCGCGACATCCTGGTGGCCCGGGGCGCGGAGGTGCGCATGACCCGGGAGGCGCGGGAGCCCAATCTGCCCCTCTGGAACCGGGACAATCCGTACGATCCTGGCACCCGCACCGGCATGGCCAACAGCTGGCCGGCGGACATGCTGATCAGCGTCCACAACAACGCCAGCGCCAACACCGGCACCCGCGGCCTCATGGCCATCTGGGGCAACGCCCCCGAATCGCAGATCCTGGCCCAGGCCATCCACGACCGGACCCTCTACTGGACCGCCACCCGCCAGGGCTTCGACCACCGGAGCGCGGGCCAGGGGGTGTACCGGGATACCGCCATCCGCGGCCACACCCTGGCCATCACCAACCGGTCCCTGGTGCCCGCCGTCATCGTCGAAGTGGCCTTCGTCACCAATAAGGACGACGCGGCCCTGCTGAAGGACGCGAGCTTCCTGCGGGCGGCCGCCAGGGGCATCGCCGACGGCGCGGGCGCGTTCCTCCTGGCCCGGCTGCCCGACGGGCCCGTGGTCCCCGGCCGCCAGCCGGCGGACGGTGGCACCGGAAACCCCGCGAACCCGGGCGGCGATCCCTCGGCACCCGGCGACGGAGGAACCCAGCCTCCGGGCGACGGCACCGGCGGAAGCCCTGCCCCGGGCACCGGCGACGGTACCTCCCCGGCCCCCGGCTCACCGGGTGACGGCAGCGGCAGCACCCCGGACACCCCCGGTGGGACGCCCGGTTCCGAGGATCCGGGAGGGGCTCCGGTGCCTGCTCCCAACCCGCCGGCACCCCAGGCTCCGCCGGTGGCGGGTCCGCCCTTCCGGGACGTCAGCGGCACCCTGGCCGGCGAGGTCGAGCAGGCCCGCCAGCTGGGGCTGGTGAAGGGCTATGACGGCAACCTGTTCCGGCCCAGGGAGCCCGTGTCCCGGGCAGAATTCGCGGCCATGGTGGTCCGGGCCGTGGAGGCGGCCCGGGGCCAGCAGTTGCCGCTGCCCGAGGGCAAGGGCTTCCCGGACGTGTCGCCGCGCCAGGCGCTCTATGAATACGTGCTCAAGGCGGCCGGGCAAGGGTACATCCGGGGAACGCCGGCCGGCACCTTCGAACCCGACCGGCCCATCCGCCGGGAAGAAGCGGCGGCCATCGTGTGGCGGGCGGGGCAGCTGCAGCCCGCAGGTGTCCGCTTCCCCGACGTTCCTCGGGACAGTGCCTTTTCGGACGCCATCGGTGCGGTTGCCGCAGCGCAGATCATGGTAGGCTACTCGGAGGAGCGCTTCGGATACGGTCAAGCTATCCAGCGGGATCAGGCCGCAGCTACCGTGGTCCGGTTGTATGAGTACCTGCGATAGTTCGCTCAGCGGTCACGCCGTATCCGTACCCTTGCGCGGGTGGCGCTGCGGTGGTCAAACCTGAGTTGCAGAGGGTGTAGCACGCCAGAGGATGGTTACGTCGTGAGGCTTCGAGCAGACCTACAGGGTTCGCGGAAGGGCAGCTTCCGGAACCGATGGTTCGCCGATTCGATCAACCTGGTGGAAGCGGCGGTGGTCCTGGTGACCGCCGCCGCTTTATGGGCACGTCTCTCCGGGCGGCCGCTGCATATTGAGCCGGGGCTGGCGGGCTGGGTCGTATATGCCCTGCTGCGCCGGTGGCGTCCCCAAGCACCCGGGTCTCCCCAGGAGCCCGTACCCGCCCCCTCACCCTGGTTGGGGGCCGGTGCCACGGGTGTTATGATGCTGTGCCTCCTGCTGGTTCTGGTGGCTGCCGCTGCGCCGGTGTGGGAGGTGGGGGTGGGAGTCTCGCCGGACCCGGGCAACGTGGCCGCTCTCACCTATGGCGCACTCCCGGCCGCCGCCGGCCAGGACCAGCAGGTGGTTGCGCCGGTTTTACGCTGGGGGATGGCCTGGCCTCTCGCCGGGGCTACAGCCCTGGCTCTCTGGCAAATGGCCCGCCGGGACGGCCGGTTGCGGCCTGCCGCCTGGCGGCTGCTCCTGGCCACCTTCTTTCTGGTGATCGCCGGAGTCCTGAGGGAACAGCGCACCGGTGGTGAATGGCACGACGCCAGTCTAGGGCAATGGTTCGACTTTGGGGTTCTTGTTGCCCTGTGGGGTTACCAGCTCACCCTGGCCCGCCTCTCCGCCTATGCCTCTGCCCGCTGGCGGCTCGAACCGGCGGCCGTCCACCGCGCCGGCCCGGAGGTTCCTCCCCGACCGGGGTGCCGGCCGCCGGTGGTTCTTTCCGGCTTCTACGGGGCGGGCAACGCAGGGGATGAGGCGATTCTGACCGCGGTCCTGGGGCAGCTGCGCCAGCGGGGTTATGAGGATATCACGGTCTTCTCCATCCGCCCGGAAGAAACAGCTCGTACCCACGGAGTGAAGAGTGCGTACCGGGGCTGGCGAAGGGATCTCCTGGCCAAGGCACGGGCACTAGCCCGGGCGGGCGTGTTCATCTCGGGCGGCGGCGGCCTTTTGCAGGATACCACCCGCACCTTCCTGCTGCGCGGTCCCGTTCCTTACTACTTAATGATTGCCACCTGGGCGCGCTTGGCAGGTTGCTGGGTGCTGTTCCTGGGGCATGGCGTCGGGCCGTTGCGGGGCCGCTGGGCTCGTTTGTTGACCCGCTGGCTGGCGTCCCAGGCTGATGTCATCACCACCCGGGACGAGGGCTCCCTCCACCTTCTCGAGCAGGTGGGGGTCCGCCGCCCGGTGCGGGAGCTGCTGGCGGACTGCGTCTTCAGCCTGCCGCGGCCCGGGGCGGGCGCGAAGCCCTTCTCCCAAACCTTCGATCAACCCTTCGATGCGGCCGAACCCCGCCGGGGGGCGGGGCCTGCCAGGCGCCTGATCACCGTGTCGGTGCGCAGCTGGCCCGGCCAGGATCGCTTCTTCCCCGAGCTGGCGGCCTTCCTGGGCCACGTGCTGGCCACCCGCCCGGATGTGGAGGTGGTCCTGGTGCCCATGGAAGGCCGGCTCGATCACGAGGCCTCCCAGCGCCTGGCTGACCTGATCGAAGAAGGCGCTACACGTGGCCATGGCCCTCGCGTCGGCATCCTGCCTGCCACCCTGACTCCGGCTGAGATTGAGGCGGTTGTCGCCCGCTCATGGCTGGCCGTGGGCATGCGGCTGCATTTCTTGATCTTCGCCGTCCGGGCGGGCGTGCCCGTCCTGGCCTTGAACTACGATCCCAAGGTGGCGGGCGTTCTGGGCCGGCTGGGGCTGGACAGGTACGTGTATGACCTGGAGACCGTGACCGCGAAGGATCTGGAGGCCGGCCTGGAGGCGGTCGAAGCCGGGTACGACGACCTCCGCCGCCAGATCGCCGAAGCCACCCGCCCCATGGCTATCCTGGCATCTGCCCATCTGGACTACGCCGACGCCGCCAGTCGCCGCTGGTCCGGGGAGCTCTGAAAACCCAGGCCCTGCTTTCCGGATGTCCCCTCTTCAGCCCCACACAAATCAGGTCGGGTCCAAGGGCCCGGAACCCCGCCGGGCCCTTCGACGCCCGTTCCGCGTCTTGCCGTGGTACGTCCCTTCCATGGAAAATGGACGAGGGCGATTGGAAGAGCGAGAGCGAGCTGCGGCAGGAAAGTTGCTAGAAGAAGCCAATTATACCGGTGTCATACGGTTTGAAGCATCCCAACAAAGTTGCCGAAAATACAGCTTGGGCGTCTTTAGCCGGGTTGGACAATTCTAACGTAGGACAGGAGGAATGGACGAATCGGCGGAGAAAACACCATGCTGCAAGCCGATTCGACACTCTTCGAACCCTACAAATTAGCTTTCCTATAAGGATTGTTCAATTCAGACTGTATGCAAGAAGTAGCCATTGATCCCACACAACACAAATTGGTCAGTTTGAACAGTTTGGACGTTTATTCAGTTTTGCCGGGTGCATCCATGGAAACGTCCCTTGGGCGCTGGTAAGGCGGCTGGGAATCCCGAAGGGCCAACGGGATGCCCCGGAACCCGGCAAGGGGGGTGACAGGGCCGCCGGCCCGTCGGACGGTGGGATGGGCGGGGCGGCAGGAAGGGGTTGGACCACGCGCCGATCCAGCCGTCAGCGAGCGGCTGGCCCTTCCGGTACCCCAAGGGGTGTCGGATCCCGGTGCGCGGCCCGCAAAGGGTCGCCCCGCGGCCGAGGAGGCCCGTTCCCCAGCGGAACAGGTCGAAGGCCGCTGAGCCAAGGCGCACCGCCGGATGGAGGGGGGGGAGGTGAGTGAGTATCTAACCAGCTCGCAGGCGGCACGCCTCCTCGGCGTATCACGCAGTACCTTTCTGAACTGGCAATCATCCGGCAAGCTGGCGGAGTACGGTGTGCATCCGATCCAGACGCTGGGTGGCCAGTACAGGTACAGGCGCGACGAGATAGAGGAGCTCCTGCGGATGCTGACTGCCGGTGGTCACCCGGAAGGGGTGCCGCGCGGCAACGGCCGCCCGGCCGGCTCGGTTCCGGACGAACCGGATCCGGACGAGCCGGATCCCGAAGGGGATGACGCGGCGGATTCGCTTTAGCGCCGCGGGGACCACGGAAGGCCGATACATACGGGTCCCGTTGGCCGTCCCGGCGCGATACCCGCGGAAGCCACCGATCCTTTCGGGGCCCGGTGGATGCCGCGGGCGTGGGTGCAGAGCCCACAAGTCCCCGTCCATTAGGGACAGAGGAGGAGGTCCGGAGTTGAGTACCGCTTATTTGCAGTACTCGCGCAAGACGGCGGCCATCCTGGTGGTGCTGGCCATGGTGCTGGCGCTGTTCCCGATGGCCGCGTTTGCCGGCCACGGCCAGTTCCCGGACGTGAGCGGCACGCTGGCGGACGAGATCCTGGCGGCCCACAATGCGGGTCTCGTGGACGGTTACGAAGACGGCTCCTTCCGGCCCAATGAGAATGTGACTCGGGCTGCCTTCGCCAAGATGGTGGTCCTGGCACTGGAGAAGGCTTCAGGCCAGGAGCTGCAGGGCGGTAGCGAACCCTTCAGCGACGTCAACTCCAGCCAGGCCCTGTACAGCTACGTGGTGAAGGCCTACAACGCGAATCTGATCAACGGTTACGCCGATGGGACATTCGGCTACGACAAGCCGATCAACCGCCAGGAGGCCGCGGCCATCCTGCAGCGGGCCCTGAATCTGGCCGATGCCGCAGAGAACTTCGCCGACGTCCCCGACAACAGCGCCTTCGCTAAGGCCATCGGTGCCGTGGCCGCTGCCGGCATCATGAACGGCTACAACAGCACCACCTTTGGCCCGGCGGACAACATCACCCGTGGCCAGGCGGCCGCGACGGCGCACCGGGCTCACACCCATCTGGCGAACCAGCCGTTGTCGGTCAAGTCCATGACTGCTCTGAACCTCAAGCAGCTGCAGATTGTGTTTAGTAAGGCGGTTGATAAGACGACCGCAGAAGATGAGACTAAGTACCTTGAAAATGGCACGCCCATTGGCACGAATGCGACTGCTGCCCTCGTGAACGACCGCACAGTTGTCCTAACGTTCCAGACTGAGAAGCCTCAAAACTCGACTTACGGCTACAAGGTTGCGGGCGTCAAGGACAAGAGCGGCGCGGAGACGGTCAACAGTGAAAGCTTCTCTGTTACCTTCTCGGACAACACGCCTCCCACGGTCGCTAAGGTCGAGTACGATGCGGCCAACACGAAGGTGGTTGTCACGTTCTCGGAGCCGCTTAAGACGGCGCCGACGGTCGCGCGGTTTAATGGTGCTCCAGTCACGTTAGACACCTTCACCGCGGCGACACCCAGGTCCGTTTCTCCGCTCAACTGGCCGCGAACACATCGGCGACCGTCTATTTGGCGGGTGCTACGGACTACGCCGGCCTTGAGATGCCGCTGTTTAACGGGACCGTTACGGCTCCCCCGGCCGATACGAACAAGCCGTACCTGACGTCCGCAGTGCAGGCCGCCCACAATCAGATTCGACTGGTGTTCAGCGAGCCGACACCGTCGAACCAACTGGATGCCTCCGAGGTCAAGGTGGTCAAGGGCGCTGCTGTATATGACAACAACAACGGTGTTGCGGTGGCGGCCGACGCCGGTACCGAAGAGAACGACTACATCGTAACTCTTAATCTGGGCAGCGCGCCGAACTACGGCATTTACGATGACTCAGGTGCCAGCCAGGTCCTCACGGTGCTCATTCCGCGCGGCGCCGTGGCGGATGCTGCGGGCAATGTCAATGATGATATCTTCAGTTACTGTAACCATGACTCCTGACAGGACGGGGCCTGCGTTGGCTTCCGCGGCCGTTAAGTCGGACAAGAGCGGGTTCGAGTTAACCTTCTCGGAGGACCTGGGTGCCACCGTCGATGTGAATCAAATTGTGGTTACGAATGCCGATGGCGTCCGCTACACCGTCGCTAATAGTCCATCCGTCAATGGCAAGGTCCTTACGATTGCGTTGCAGGGTGTGAATCCGATCCCGAACGGGTCGTACACCATTAAGGTGAATGCTGGCGCGGTTACGGACGCTCTAGGTAACGCCAATAGCGCTACGAGCGTTACTGTTACCGTCGGGGATCCGTCCGATACCACAAAGCCGACCGTCACAATTGGTAACAAGGCCGGTGCCAAGAACGTGTTCCAAGTTACCTTCAGTGAAGAGGTCACGTCGGGCACTGCCTTGAACCTGGCGAACTATAGCCTGGATGGTAAGTCGCTGCCGAGCGGTACCGACATCTACTTTACGGACGCGACGAAGACCGTGGTGGAGATTGTACTGCCAGCCAACTCCATCAACATTGGTGACCAGACCAACGGTGCGCCGGCGATCCTTCGCGTGAGCGGCGTCAGCGATAAGGCCGGCAACGTGATCGATCCTACCTCCGCCACGGTTCAGGTGTACGATAACACGGCGGCGGTTCTGCAGAGCGCACGGCTTCTGGGAGATACCCTGGCGCTCACATTCGACGAGGCATTGGGTTCGGTTGCGGTCGACATCAACACGTTGGTAAACAACTTCGTGATCGTCGGGGATGGCACGGCCTTCAACGCAGCACCGGACACCAGTGCGACCGGTCAGGTTGATGGGAAGACCATCATATTTACGATCACGGGTGGCTCGAGCAATTGGAACGCCGTCAAGCAGGCGAGCAACCTTACCGTCGAAACGAAGGGTGGCCCTGCCGCAACCCTAAAGGATGCTAACGGTTACCCGGTGAAGGCTGGGGTTAAGGTCTCCGTTAGCCGGTAATTCGCGGCCGCTAATCCAAGACAAGACAGAGGGGGGATCCGACGGGATCCCCCCTCTGTCTTTAACATTGCCATGACTGGTCCGCCGGTTCCGAAAATGGATGAATCGCCACGGGTGATCCAGTCAATGTTCGATTCCTTCCTCTTTCAGCCGGTTAATTCTAGTGCTCTTGGTTGTTGACGCGCATTTCAACGCCCATTTCACAGCTGGCGGTATGGTAAAGAATGGGCGTATACCCGCCAGGGCGACACGTATTGATCGCAGTGCGTATGGTCGGCGCTTGGGGATCTGTGTCAAGGCCGGTTGAATATTGTCGGCATGATCGAAGTACAAGCCCCCAGCGGGCGGCAGTACAAGCGAGGCCGCCTCGGTAAGGGGGTGTCCAGATCCGTAGGCGGCGTCTTGGCGGGGCGTAGGCAGGGGGGCGGCCGTAGTGGGTCGTGGGCCTTGAGCTCCAAATTTTGTCTGGTCAGCCGCCTCCTGCGAACCGCCTCCATAGGCGCGGCTTCGGCCGATAGCCCGGACAGGTGAGTGCGCTGCGATCGCCGTCTGCCGCCATAAGCCCGGGACAGGGGGAACAACACCGTGCCCCGGTATTTCGGGCTGGATCTTCAGAAACGGTACATTCGCGGCTGCAAATGGAAGGTGGACCAACAAGTGGACCAACAAGAGGGAAGGCATTTCCGGTTCCCCAATACCGATGCAGGGTGGGCGACCTTCGTGGAGCACCTGCGTGCGGATGACGAGATCACCCTCGAGGTCACCGGGAACGCCTTCGACGTGCACGATGTGCTTTCATATACCGGAAAGGTCCTGCTGGCCAACCCTTTGGAGCTGAAGCGCCTGGGTGCCGGTCGGCACACGGATCGCGTGGATGCCGAACGGCTGGCCAAGATGCTGGCCCTGGGGATGGTGCCGGCCGTGTGGGTACCACCGCCGGCGGTACGCGAGGTTCTGTACCTGTTGTAATACCGGGACCGGTTGGTCCGGAACCGGCGGCGGTACCTGATCCAGGCCAAGTCCGTGCTCCAGCGACACGGGCTGCCCATCCCGCGGAAGGTGAACCCCCGGAAGTGCCTGGACCGAGAAGCCCTGAGTCAGTTGCCGCAGGCCGAACGCGTCATCCTCCTCAGCACGCTCCGGCAGCTGGAGGGGGTGGACGCCGACCTCCAGGCCGTGAAAGCGGAGATCGCGCGGCAGGTGGCCGACCAGCCGGCCGTTCAGCTTTTGCTGGTGATCACCGGGGTGGGCCTTATCACCGCCGCGCCGACCTGGGCGTCCCTTGGGGATCCAACCCACTTTCGTACGGCCAAGCAGGTGACGCGGTACGCCGGCCTCGATGCGTCAGTCCACCAGTCCGGCGAGCAGGACCACCGGGGACGGATCAGCCGGAATGGATGCAAACTTTTGCGCACCGTCCTCGTCGAGGCCGCTCTCGCGGTGGCGTGTCACGATCAGGGCCCCCTTAGGTGCGTTCTGCCACCGGAAGCAGCAGCAAATCGGGCATCCCAAGGCGGTCGTGGCCTTGGCCCGGAAGCTCCTCATCGTCGCCTGACGCATGCTCCTTTCGGGCCAGCCCTACGAAGCAGCGAAGCCCAAGCTTATGGCGCAAAAGCAGCGGCGCCTCGTTGAGGTCGCCCAAGCCGTGACCGACTGGGGCGGGGTCGCCGAGGTCCTTTGGCCTGACATCCATGAGGAACCCCACTGTCGTCGAAGAGTGGCTCGATTGCTGGGGGCTTGAATTCGATCACAGGTGCCCACCGGAGGCCTCTGTGCTAACTGAAAAGTTATCCACCCCGAGACCTACCCCCTGTAGGCTGGGAGGGTGTCCAGACCTTCCAGGGACAGGAGGCCGACGGAGTGCTCGGGATGGTTGATATCGAGTTTATCCGACAGCGCCACTGCGTCGATGGCTGGTCCATCCGGAAGATCAGCCGGCAGCTCGCCCTTGCCGGCCAGACGATTCGCAAGGCCCTGGCGAGTGCCGCCCCCCTCGGTACCGGCTCAAGTCGCTGCGCCCTAGCCCCGTGCTCGACCCCTACCGGGACGTTATCCTGACGTGGCTGGAGCAGGATGCCCCGGCGCCACGCAAGCAATGCTACACCGCCCGCCGGATCGATCAGTGGTTTGTTGAAGAGTACGAGTTTCAAGGCGCCCAGTCCACGGTGCGACGGTTCGTCGCCCAGGTACACGGCCAGTACCCTGAACCGTTCCGCCCTCTGGCGGCCGCGTGGGGCCAGACGGCCCAGGTCGACTGGGGCGAAGCGTTGGTGGTGCTCGGAGGCCGCCGCACGGTCGCCCACCTGTTCGTCCTTCGCCTGCGGGCCAGCGGCGTGATCTTCGCCTGGGCGTCGCCAACGGAGCGGCTTGAGACCTTCCTGGAAGGCCTGCCGGGCCTTTGCCTGGCTCGGTGGCGTCCCCCACGAATGCATCTTTGACAACGCCAAGACGGCGGTCACGAAGATCCTTGCCGGCAAGGCCCGCGAAGAACACACCTTCTTTGGCAGCCTCCGTGCGCACCAGCTGTTCGACAGCGCCGTCTGCCGCCCCGGGGAGGCCCACGAGAAGGGGGCGGTTCCCGACTGGGAGGCGCTGAACGCCACTTGCTCGCCCGATGTGAGCGGAAGCGCCAGCGGCAGTGGGAGGAATGAGAACAAGAGCGGGCGGCGCTGCGGCCCCTGCCGGACTGGCCCTTCAGCGCCGCCCGCCCCCTCGTCGCGGTCGACAAGCTGAGCCTCGTGACCTTGGCTTTGGAGGAGGCCGCATCCCAGGGGCTGCTGGCGGCGCAACCCATTCGCCAGCTGATCCTCAACAGTCTGGCCCGTCCTGCACCGGAGCGGGTGCCCGTTCCGGACCGGTCAGCCGCCCATCGGGTCCGGGCTTCCGATCCGGCCTGTTATGACACCCTGCCGGGAGGGAATCGCCGATGAGCGCCGCTAAGGCGACCCAGGAAGCGCTCATCGACCTCTATGCCCGGGAGTTACCGCTCCCGGTGCTCCGCAAAGCCTACCACGACTGGCCAGGGACGCCGCCCCGATCAGCCAGGACCACCCGGCCTACCTGGCCGCCTGCCTCACGGCCGGAGTCGAGTCACGGCGCCAGAGCCGCCTGAACCACCGGTTGGTGATGGCCCGGTTTCGCGCCTGAAAACGCTGGAGTCTTTCGACTTCACGGCCCTTCCCGACCTGCCCAAGGCCCGGGCGCTTGAGCTGGCGTAAGGGAGCCTCGTCAAGGCTCGGGAGAACGTGGCCTGCCTGGGTCCGACGGGAACGGCGACGACCCACACGGCCATCGCCCTCGGGATGGCCGCCATCCATGCCGGCTGGCGGGTCCGGTTGACCACGGCCGTGTCGCTGGGACTAGAGCTACTCCCAGGCCCACACCGAGGTCCGCCTGCCCAAAGCCCTCAAGGGGCAAGCCGTACTCGGGTACCCAGGGGCTGCTAAGGCTCCCCCAGTCCTGGCACGACCTTCGCCGTGCTTACGAACCACCTGGTGCGGACCCCTGCGCCGCGCGGGGATAGAGGAGGGCTCTTCACCGCCCCCCTTACGCAATTCCGCCGGTTTGTTCATCAACCATCGTACAGCAAGAATCTATTCCTTCAGTTCTAAATATGCTATTTGGAACAACAAAGAAGTAATTAGGCTTATGACAACTCCTGTAAGAATTGTTGCGACAACAATTGCCGTATGCATCAAATTTTCTGATACACCTATAGCGGCATCGATTCCTAAAGTAAAAAGGCACACCAGTGAGACGAGCATACCAAAGGGAACGAATGCCACTGTGGTGAAGATCCTCAGAATCCCTCGCACTCTTCGATCCAATGCCCGGCCCTTCTTACCTTCACCCCAATTGACCGTCAAGGCAGTCACTGCAAGAGGTGTGATCCAACCTGTTAATTGGGCAGTGAATGTAAGGAACATGCGTCCCTGTGTCAGATTGGTGTTTGGTTCAAACATCCAGAATATGATGCTTGGACATATAACACTAATAGCAACGAATCCTAGCGACAGTGCCATCGCCCAATCAACTCGTTGCTTAACTGATTTAGGCTTCATGGCCATCACCTCCATATCACATCATCGGTCGCAGGCGTGCGTTTGTTTACCCTCAGAAACAGAGGGTTGAAGTAATACGAGTTGCCCCATGGTGGTGTGTTCGGGGGTTTGCTTGTCTATCAAATATGACTGAGGTGGTTTTATCGCTATCTACGGCAAGGTGCAGACTGCTGTACATTCTATTGTTGGATCGGTTCCCGGAATCCCATCGGGTTCCTCCACACCTACGATTACGGCCGGTTGCCCTGGAGTGTGATGGCCGGGCCGGCCGCCGGTACGTGTCCCGGGAGCGGGTGCACCGGTACGGCGGGGGCCATGAGAGCCGCCTGCAGGGACTGTTGGAAGCGCGCAAGGGCCTGGGCATCGGGAGCGACGGGCAGCGGGTGCGCCTCGCAATCCCGTTCTCGGCTCCGTGCGGAGCCCTTGCTGAGCACGGGTTGGTGGTGGCCCGGGAGGCGTTGTTCCGGGATCGGCAGTGTTGGGCGCCTGGGATGGATCAGTCCATCGAGGAAGACCTAACCACCAACAAGTGGTATACGCCCGACGGCACCCTGACCAAGCTGCCCTGGTTCGTGGAGCCCTTCACCCGCAGGCTACGGCGGGCGCCTCGTGGACTCGCAAGAAGAGCGGACCCTGAAGAGAAGGCCCTAGAGCGGTACGCCGAAACCAGGGAACGCCACTTCCATGACCTGTTCCTGAATGCCGTGGCCGTCCTCCACGCGAGTCGGGACCCCGACCTGGGGCTCTTGGCGTGGTGGCCGCCGTCTCCATGACGGTGCAGCATCACCGGCGCGGCCCACCCGGATCCACGACCCCGAGTCATGGAGCGCACCACACCACGGTGGCCTTCGCCAGCTGCTCGGAGGTCTGCCATCGCCGGAAACTCCGTGACACCGTGATTTCCCTCTTACGGAGGGTCTCGGATCGTCCTGGGATGCAGGCGGAGATGACAGCGCACTTGCCTGTCCGGGCATGCCCCAGGACGCTCCGAGAGCCCCCGTATGTTCGTAATGCGGCAGGACCTTCTTGTCGAAGGGTGGAAAGAAAGGAGGAACAGTGCTGGGCAGGCGCACTGGGTGCGCCGGAACGGGTCACGGAGGGTATAGGATGAGCGTTGTGCAGACAAGGCGGCACGGCCCGCTGGGCTCCCAGCGGCAACGTCCTTCGGGCGGAAGGCTTGCCTGGCTTGCGTCTGCAGTCTCGGTGTCCCTCATGCTCAGTTTCGGTCCTCTCGCGGCCGCCAGCTCGAATGGTTCCCTAACTTTCGCCAAGGTATCCCCGAAGGCGGTGGGTGGGCCCGTCAGCCAAGCCGACGGATTGGTGTGGACGGGGCAGTCCTGGGAACTTACGGCCCCCGAGGGCCGCATGAGGGTGGCCCTGCCTGAGGGGGCGCAGGCTATGCGGTTCGTGGTTCCGCAGGGTGGGCCCGTTCTTCAGGCACCACAGGGGGCCGAGGTTCGGATCGTGGATGTGGTGCCGGGCGGGCTGGTACATGAGGTGGCCGTGCCGCCCGGGACGGCGGAGGTCACCTTGACCTTCGAAGAAGTACCCGGCGAAACGAGCCAGCCTCGGGTCGGGCCGGTCGTGGTGGGGACCGCCGGGGGTTCCTCGGCGAAGGCCGCCGGTTTTACCCTTCAGGCGAGCGGCGACTTCCAGGTCACGGGCACCAATGGGGATGCGGCGTCGAGCAGCGGTGGCAGTGATTCCGGGACAAATCTGGATAGTGGCGGGGACGCGGCGGCCGGTTCGGGGACCACCGCAGAATTGGGTACCACTGCCGATTCGGGTACCACCGCCGCGGGTGCATCGGGCGAGGCGGCGGGTGTAACGGCCACGGGGAGTGACGCATCGGCGGCTGGGGCGTCCGCCACGGCGACGTCGACCCAGCCGAATCCCATTACCGACTGGGTCCGGTTCTTCGGCGGGGGGTACGGCCACCGGACCGGGATGTCTCAGCGGGGGGCCGAAGGGCTGGGCCGGCTGGGTGTGCCCTACCGTGACATCCTGGCCCACTACTACCCGGGTGCACAGCTGGTGAAGCGGGGTACGGCTGACACCGGCCAGCAGGTCCGGGTGGGACTCTCCCTGGATGAAAACGGCGTTCAGAACAGTGCCCCCCAGCCCCGCCTGATGTGGGTGGTCGACGTACCCGACGGCGCGGTGCTGGAGGGGGCCACCACACAATCGTTGCCGGCGGGCAGCTACCGGGTGACCTTCGACACCACCGTAGGGTTCCGCTGGCAGTCGCTGACTACCGGCGGGCCGGTGATCGAAGTTCATGGCAAGCCCACGGCCGCCGGTTCGACCACCGAACAGCTGGATCTGGTGATCCCTCAGGGGAAGACGGCTCAGTTGCATTATCCCCAGACCACCTGCGATCCCAGTTCCGACCATGCCTTCCGTGGCTGCCGGGACTACGAAGGGCGCCTGGAGTTCGAGGCGCCAAAGGCGATTGCGGGAAGCAACGCGGGCATCACCGTGAGGAACAAGGTAAACCTCTTCGACTACCTGGTCGGGGTGGTACCCCACGAATCGCCGGCGTCCTGGTCCGTCGAGGCCCTGAAGGCGCAGGCGGTGGCGGCCCGTACGTACGCCGCCCGGCAGAACTTCGGCCTGACCACGAACCTGGTCGATTCTACCTATGATCAGGTGTTTTATGGCCGGTACAGCGACAAGACCTACCGGCCGAAGATCGAACAGGTCGTGAAGGCCACCGACGCCCAGGTGCTGATGTACAACGGGGTGCTGATCTCCGCCAACTTCACGGCGGGCAACGGTGGGTACGTGGCGTCGAACAGGGAGGCCTTCGCCGATGGGACGGGAGAGCCCGAGCCCTACCTGCGCGGCCGGGAGGACCGGTTCGTGCTGCGCGACGGAACCGCCATCACGCCGGAGTTCTATGACTACAACGGGACGCGCTACGAGGACACCTACTTCCGCTGGCGCCGGGACGTCTCCCGCACGGTCATTGAAAAGCTGTGGCCTGAGATTGGTACGCTCCAGTCCATCGAGGCGGTGGAACGAAACCCTGACAGCATGACGCCGAGGGTTATCCGGATCAGCGGTACGGCGGGGCAAGTGGACGTCTTGGCGCGGGTCTTCCGCTCGCGGGTGGGCCTGCCTTCGGCCTTCCTTTTGCCGGACAAGCTCTACCCCCGGCAGTTCCCCGACGTGACCACGGGGGACCTGGCGCAGGATGTCAACCGCGCCTACCAGGCGGGCCTGGTGGACGGTGACCTGTGGGCGCGGTTCTATCCCAACGAGACCCTGACCCGTGGCGCATTTGCCAAGATGATCGTGGAAGCACTGGAGCGGCTGAAGGGAGGGCCCCTGGCTGCGGACCAGGTCCCCGCGTTCCCCGACGTGAAGCCCGATCAGGCGTTCTATCTTTACATTGTCAAGGCTTACACCGCGGGGATCATCAGCGGCTATCCCGACGGGACCTTCGGGTACGAGAAGCCCATCAAGCGCCAGGAAGCAGCGCTCATCCTGCAGCGGGCCTTCAAGCTACCAAGCCAGCCGGAGACCTTCCCCGATGTGCCCGACAACAGCGACTTTGCCGGGGCCATCGGTGCCGTGTCGGCGGCCGGGATCATGAAGGGGATCAGCACCACCCGCTTTGCACCGGGTGACCCGATGACGCGGGCCATGGCGGCCGCGGTGGCGGTACGAGGTTTTGAGTACTGCTGGGCGGGTAACTGTCAGCCGTAACGGGATGCGGCCGCGAGGTTCGCTCCGGACCGCCGTCTGAGAAGAGGCGCTGTTGACAAGGGAGGCCGGGTGCGGCCTCCCTTTGTGCGGATTGAAACCGCCGTATAATGGGGAAGGGTTGTCCGCCCCGAGTGCCTTGCGGGTTGCCGCGCCGGGGCGCGGTGCGCCGGCAGGACACCAGTGGCGTGCACCCGATGCCCGCCCGGTGCGGGACGAGAGGGTGCCGATCACGCCGGTCGACCGGACGCAGGGGCCGGCTGGTGGGAGGAACATGGCTTGCGCATCTTGCTGGTCACGGGGAACCGGTTCCCCCACGCCGGCGGGCTCTCGACCCACATGGACCTGCTGCGCAGGGGGCTGGAAGCGCTGGGACATGCCGTGCGCATCCGCTCCTTTGCCGATTTCAGCCCTGCAGCCAAGGTTCTGACCCGCGGCCCGTCCTGGGCCCTCAACCGGGTCCGGTGGGGTTGGGGGGCCATGTGGACGGCCACCATGCGGGTGCATTTTCTGAGCCGGACCCTGCGGGTCGAGGCGCCGTGGGTTCAGGCCCTCAACGTGGAGGACCCCATGGCCGCCGCCGCGGCCCAGCGAGCGGGGCTGCCTTACGTCTACACCGCCCACGGCTATCCCACCGATGAGCACGTGGCCGCCGGCCGGGTTCGGCCCGGGACCGCGGCCCACCGCTGGTTGCTGGAGCTGGAGCGGCGGGGGCTGGCGGGGGCGCGCCATGTGGTGGCCGTGGACTCTCGCATTGCAGCCCATGTGCGGCGGCTGGCAGGCCATGACCGGGTGACGGTGGTCCAGAACTTCATCGACCTGGACTGGCCGGGACGGGTTCCGTCTCGGGCCGCGGCGCGTACCGCCCTGGGCATCCCGCAGGACGCCTTCGTCATCCTGTGCCCGCGGCGACTGACCGCCAAGAACGGCGTGCTGTACGCCATCCAGGCCCTGGAGGGCCTGATCCGGCCGGAGCGGGGCATGGGAGGAGCGGTCGGTGGAGCGGGGGTCGTCGCCGGACCGGTGGTCCAGGAGCTGGCGGCCGGCGCGGAAACCCTTCGCCCGTTGCTGGTCATTGTCGGGAGCGGAGAGCAGGATGCGCTGGTCCGCCGGTTCGTCCGGGAAAGGGGCCTCGAGCCCTACTGCCGAATTGAGGGCGAGCGGCCCCATGCCGCCATGGGGCAGTATCTCAGGGCGGCCGATGTCGTGGTCGTCCCCTCGGTGCACGAGGCCGGGGTCGAAGAGGCGACCTCCATCAGTGCCCTGGAGGCCATGGCCTTCCGCGTGCCCCTGGTGGCGTCGGCGATCGGCGGGCTGCGCGAGATCGTTCGGGATGGGGAAACCGGCCTGCTCGTTCCCCAGCGCGACCCGGAGGCGCTGGCCCGGGCGCTGTGGAAGGTGGCATTGGACCGCCCGCTGGCCGAGCGCATGGCCGAATCAGCCTACCAGTACGTGCTCCAGCACCACTCCCACCTGGCGGCGGCCCGCCGGTTCCTCCAGATTTATCAAGAGCACCTGGTGGTCAAACCGGCACGGGCGGGGTCAACCGGTACGCGCTGACCAGTGAGCGAGTGCCAGGGGCCGCTAGGTGAAGCCGGAACCGGGAAAGGCTGTCGCCGGCGCGACAAGACGGCCGGAGCTGGCAGGGGAGCGGGCAGGGACAGAGGGGAGAGCCGGATCGGATGGAGAAGCGCTTTCGCTTCAATCTTCTGGACTTGCTGGTCATCGTGGTGTTGCTGGCGGTGGGGTTCGTGGTGTATACGCGCATCGGGCCGGAGAGCGCGGAGCGGGCCGAGGCGCGGGACGTCACCTTCACCGTGCTGGTCAGCAGGGTGCCTGAAGTGCAGGCCCGCAACATGTTCAGCGTCGGCGATGTCCTTTACAGTCCCAGCGCCCAGCCGGCGGCGGAAATCGTGGACGTGACCCTGCGGCCGAGCCCCATCGTGCTGGAAAACGGCGGATTCTTGCGGGAGGGCGAGTCGCGTTATTTTCAGGACGTGCTGGTGACGGCGCGCGGCCGCGCCGTGAAGGTGCAGAACCATTACGAGCTGCGTGGCCAATCGCTGCAGATCGGGCGCGAATTTTCTCTGGCGACGCCGCGCACGGTGGTCAGGGGCACGGTGGTCGACGTTCGCTGGTAACGCGGGGAAGGAGGAGTGGGCTTGCTGGAGGCCATCCGCCGGGCATGGGGAGAGAGCTGGATCGCGGCCTTCTGGAGGGGGCTCAAGCGGGCCTGGCGTGACCTGCTCAGCGGCAGCTTCCTCTGGCGGTGGCTGACGTCCCCTCTGCCCGTCCCCCGCGATTGGTGGGGGGCCTCGGCCCTCGGGTGGCTGGTTGCGAGCGCCCGGAACCGGCTCGCGGCCGCGTGGGCGGCGGTCGATCCGCGCGGGGCCGTGCCCCGGGCGGCCGGTGGGGCGGCGGCCTGGGGCCTGGTGGTGATCGCCTTTCTGGTGGCCCTCGTCCCATTCCGGCGCCAGGTCGGCCCCATTCCGGTCACCGTGGAGGTGCTCCTGATCCCCCTGGTCGCCGTGGCGTGGCTTGTCCACTGGGCTCTCCGCCCGGCCCCGGACCCTGCGGCGCCGGGCCGCGAGCGGCCGGCCAGGTCCCTCACGGGCCTACCCCTGACGGCCTTCGATCTGCCCTTTGTCCTTTACCTCACGATCCTGGCCGTGTCTCTGCTCAACGCCCGGTCCCTGGTCGAAGGATTGCAGACCCTGGCGCGCCAGGCCTCGTTCTTCGTGTTGTTCTACATGACGGTCGACCTGGTGCGGGGGCGCCGGCGCCTGGGCCACTGGATCGTCGACGCCATACTGGCCGGTGGGCTTTTGGTGGCCTTGATCGGCCTGGTCCAGTACGCCCTGGGCGTCGACCTGACGGTGTCGGGGTTGGCCGGTGCCGGGGCCGGAGCCATTCGCGGCCGCGTGGGCTCGACCCAGGAGAACCCCAACTTTCTTTCGGAGTATCTCATCCTGCTCATCCCCGTGGCCCTGGGGCGCCTGTTGGGAACCCTGCGCGGATCGGTAGGCGGGCAGCAGCCCCGTGGCGCAGCAGGCGCAGAGCGGGAGCAAGGCACGGGTGGAGGCGTGGGCGGGGAGGCTGCCGCTCAGGGCGCGCCGGCGGCGCCCCGGCCGTGGCACCGCGCCTTCTATGTCACCGCCATCGTTGCCATGCTGGCGGCAGAGTTCTTGACCTACACCCGGGGTGGGTGGCTCGGGCTCGCCCTGGCGGTGGCGGTGTTCGTCCTGCTTGTTGATTCCCGCTACCTGGTGGTGGCGGCTGCTGCGGGGGCCGCGGCCGTGTTCGTGATCCCGGGGATGCTGGAGCGCCTGGCTGGGCTTCTGGACTTTTCCGAGGGGTCCGGGGCATTCCGCCTGAATCTCTACCGGGCGGCCCTGCTGATGTGGAGCCGGTCGCCCTGGCTCGGGGTCGGGGCCGGGAACTACCTGGCCTACTACCCCGACGTCATTCGCGATTACCCCTTGCTGGACCAGCGGTTTGCCACGTATTCGTCCCACAACGCTTTCCTGACCGTGGCAGCCGAGACCGGGCTGCTGGGGCTTCTAGTGTTCCTGGTCATCGTGCTGCTGGCGCTGCGGGCTGCTTTTGCCGGCTGGCGGCACTGTGCCGGGCCCGGCGACCGGCTGCTGTTCCTGGGTGCCGGTTGTGGTATGATTGCGTTCCTGGTGCAGAGCCTGTCCAACATCACCTTTTTCCACCCGCGGGTGGTGCTGTACTACTGGTTGCTCCTGGCGGTGCTGGTGGGCCTGTCGCCGGCTCCCGCACCCCGCGGCCCGCTGCCGCCGGCCTGTGAGGGCCGGGCACAGACCCGCAGAGGCACCAGGGGCGAGGTGGCGGGGGCCGGCGAGTCCAGGGAGGTCCGCATCGGCGCGCTATGAGCCAGGTAACGAGCAACCGTCCCGGAGGGCCCATGCCTCCGGCAGGGCGCATGGCGTCCGGCCCTGCCGGCCTCCAGCACGGCAACGGGCTGAAGAACCTCTTGATGGTCGCCTGCTACTTCCCGCCCATCGGCGGTGGTGGGGTGCAGCGAGCCCTCAAGATGGCGAAATACCTCCCGCAGTTCGGCTGGCGACCTTTAGTGCTGGCCATGGATCCGGTCTGGCACGTGTCGCTGGATCCCACCCTGCTGGACCAGCTTCCTCCGGAAGTGGTGGTGCACCGGGTCCGCGAGTGGCGGCCGCGGGTGCTGGCCGGTCCTATGGCGGCAGCAGCGCCGCAGGCCGGCCGGCCGGGGACCGCATCCCCCGGGACGGGGCGCCCCGGAGCCACGGCCGCGGCGGCCCCGGCCGCAGGAGAACGGGGGGGCGGTCGCTCGCTGGCTTCAGGCGGGGAGCCCGGAGGCTGGCGGCGCCGGTTCGTCCAGTGGATGAAGCGGGCGCGGATGTACGTGCTGATTCCCGACGACCGCATCCTCTGGTACGTGCCGGCGGTGCGGGAAGGGCGGCGGATGCTGGCCCGGTACGGCGCGCAAGCGCTGCTTTCGACGTCGGGACCGTACACCGATCACCTGGTGGGCCTGGCGCTGCACCGGCAGGTGGGCCTTCCCTGGGTGGCCGACTTCCGGGATCCCTGGACCCAGAACGTGCACCGCAGCGGGATCGGCTGGCGCGACGCGCTGGAGGAGCGGATGGAGCGGGCGGTGATGCGGGAAGCCGACGTGGTGCTGACGGTGACCCGTTCCTTTGCCGAGGGTTTCCGGTCCAAGTACGGGGATGTGATTCGCCGGCTCGAGGTGATCCACAACGGGTTTGACGCCGCCGACTTCGCGGGGATCGAGCCCGAGCGGGTGGAAGGGCGCTGTACCTTCGTCTATACGGGGATCTTCTACAAGGAGCGGAACCCGCGCCGCCTGCTGCGTGCTGTTCGGCGCCTGATCGACCGGGGGGCCGTGGACCCGACGCGGCTGCGCCTGCGCTTTGCGGGCGTGTTCGACTACCCCGGGTACTCCGAGAATGCCCGGGCCGTGCGGGACCTGGGGCTGGGCGACGTGGTGGAGGTGCTTGGTCATGTGCCGCACCGCCGGGCCGTGGCCCTCTTGAAGGGTGCCGATGTGCTCCTGCTGATCAACGACGTCGACCCTGTTTTCGGCGGCACCTTCATCCCCGGCAAGCTGTTCGAATACATGGCCGCCCAGCGCCCCATCCTGGCCCTCAGCATGCCCGGTGAGGCTGCTGCCGTGGTAGAGCGGTTCGGACTGGGAGAGGTGGTCGCTCCCGAGGACGATGCGGCCATCGAGGCGGCGGTGCTGCGCTTCTACCGCCGGTGGGAGCGGGGGGAGCTGGCCGGACCGCAAGCTCTTCCACCGGAGGCGTACCGCCGCTACGAGCGCCGGGAACAGGCCCGGGCTCTGGCGGAGCTTCTGGACGAACTGGTGGCGGGCCGGTAAGCGGCATGACGGGGACGATCCGGCGGAGATGATCCAGCGGGCATGATGCAGGGGGGAGGCCGGCAGCGGCACAAGGGGGCAGGGGGAGTGGGCGCTCGCCTGGCCCGATCGGCGGCAGCCGTTTTCTTGCTGGCGGTCGCCAGCCGGGTGCTGGGGTTCGTCCGGGAGATGGTGCTGGCGGCCGTGTTCGGCGCCGGCCGGGTGACCGACGCATATACCATCACCTTCGCCATCCCCTCGGTGCTGTTTCAGGCGGTGGGCAGCGCCATCACCACCATCGTCATCCCCATGCTCACCCGCTACCGCGCCACCGGGCGGGACGAGGACTTCCGCGAGGTGGCGTGGACCCTGTTCCACGGGCTGTTGCTGGCGCTGCTGGCGATCCTGGCCGCGGCCATGATCCTGGTCGATCCCCTGGTCCGGCTGTTTGCTCCAGGGTTTGCCGGCGAACAGCTTGAGCTCGCCCGGCGCCTGGCCCTGATCATGCTCCCAGGGATTGTCTTCATGGGGATCAATGGCTGGATGCAGGGCGTGCTCAACAGCTGCGGCAACGTGGTGACGCCCGCGGCGGTGGGCATCCCGCAAAACCTGGTGCTCATTGCCGGAACGTATTTTCTCGGCCGGGCCTACGGTATCGAGGCGGTCGCCTGGGCGTCCCTGGTGGCGCTGGCCGCCCAGGTGATTCTCCAGTGGAGCGCCCTCCGGCGTGTGGGCTTGCCGTATCGCCCGGTGTTCCGGTGGAACCACCCGGACCTGCGGGCCGCCCTGCGCCGGACGGGCCCGGTGGTGGCGGCCACGGGCACGGGCCAGATCAGCCAGACGGTGGAACGGGCCCTGGCTTCGGGTTTGCCCGAAGGGAGCGCGGCGTCGCTGTCCTTTGCACAGCGGATCACGGGGTTGCCCCAGGGCCTGCTGATGTACCCGGTTTCCACGGTGCTCTATCCGGAGCTGACGCGCCGGATCAGTCAGGGCGACCGGACAGGCTTCCTGGCCCTGCTCCGCCGGGGGTTACGCCTGCATCTGTTTCTCATGTTGCCCATCACCGCCGGGATGCTGGCGCTCCGGTCGGAGCTGGTGCGCCTGGTGTTCGAGCGCGGCCGGTTCGACGCCCACGACACGCAGATGACGGCCTTTGCCCTGGCCTTTCTCTGCCTGGGGCTCACGGGATTTGCCTGGCGGGACCTGATGAGCAGGGCGATGTACAGTACGGGTGACACCTGGACACCCGCCAGCACCGGGATCGTGGCGCTGACCATGCACATCGTGCTCAGCCTCCTGCTGGTGCGTTACCTGGCCCACGGCGGAATTGCCCTGTCCTGGTCCATCTCCTTGTGGTGGAGCGCCCTGGTCCTGCTGGTGAGGCTTCGGCGGCGGCTCGGGCGGGTGGGAGGCCGGTCGCTGCTCGGGGGTGCGGTGCAGGCGGCGGTGGCCTCGGTCGTGATGGTGGTGGTGGTTGAAGTATTGCGCCGGGGGCCTCTGGCGTCGCTGGTGGCTCCCGATGCTCGGACGGTCGCTCAGGCGGCCGGCTTGCTCCTGCTGGTGGCCGCTGGGGCCGCCGTGTACGGGGCCGTGCTGGCCCTGTTCCGGGTGGAGGAACTGGCCCTCTTGCGTGGCCTGGCCCGGAAAGCCCTGGCCCGCCTGGGGGGCGCCGGACGGAACGGGAAGGGTCCGGCCGAGCGCAACGCCGGCCAAGCATGATCCCTGAGGCGCGGGGCCCGGATGGGGCCGGGGCCCGGTGGAGGGTGCGGGATGAACCAGCTGAACCAGCCGGTAATGAGTGGGGGCGGGCCAGGCCTGCGGGTCTGGATGCTGCCCGACTACAGTTCGAGCAACCCCTACCAGCGGCTGCTGGCCGATGCCCTGACGAGCCTGGGTGTGCAGGTCACCCTGGCCAGGCGCCTGGCCGATGTGCCGCCGGCGGCCGTCGCCCGGCGGTCCGGGGATGATGCGGCTGTGATCCACCTGCACTGGACCCACGGGTACATGCTCGACCGCCGGGCATGGATGACGGCGGTCAAGGGGATGCGGCTTCTCGCCTGGCTTCGGGCCATGCGCCGGCGCGGTGCTGCCCTGGTCTGGACGGTCCACAACCTCCACGATCACGACCGGCGCCAGCCTCAGCTGGAGCGTTTCTTTCACCGCCGGCTGGTCAGGCTCTGTGACGCCCTCATCGTGCATTGCGACTATGCCCGCCAGGCGACGGCCGGCGCCTTCGCCGTCCCGGAGCGCCTGCGCCGCCGGATCTTCGTCATGCCCCACGGTCACTACTTGGGGGTGTACGGTGAGCCCTGGGACCGGCAGCAAGCCCGGTCCCGGCTGGACATCGACCCGGACGCCGTCACGTTCCTCTATCTTGGGGCCATTCGGCCGTACAAAGGCGTTCCCCGGCTGGTCCGGGCCTTCCGGGAACTTCCGGAGGAAGGGGTTCGCCTAGTGGTCGCCGGGCAACCCGCCACGGACGCTCTGCGGGACGAGATCGAGGCGGCCGCGGCCGGTGATAGGCGGATCCGGCTGGTGCTGGAGCGGGTACCGGACGAGGACATCCCCCTCTTCATGGGCGCGGCGGACGCCGTGGTCATGCCCTATGAGGACATTTTCACGTCCGGCACCGTGATCCTCGCCATGTCCTTCGGGCGCCCGGTCGTTGCTCCGCGTTGCGGTTGCCTGACTGAAGTGGTGGATGACCAGGGCGGGTTCCTCTACCCGCCTGACGCTCCTGCGGGTCTGGTACAAGCTTTGCGCGAGGCCTTGGCCCGCCGCCACCGGCTGGCGGACATGGGACGGCACAACCGGCGGCGGGTGGAGGTCTGGACGTGGCAGGCTGTGGCGCTTGAGACCCGGCGGGCGTACGAAGCTGCGGTGGCCGCGAGGCACCGGGGTGCAGCCGGGCCTGACCCGGCGGGACCGGACCGAGGCACGTCCTGACGTGGATAAGGGGTCTTACCGCAGCGCTGCGTCCGGTGGCGGAAAACCCAGGATGGGCAAACTGGTCAACGTAACGAACAGATTCACCGGCAGGCTTCCATGCCGGCTGCACTGGCACCCAAGGGGGCGGCGAAGAGTCAGCGGTTCTGACACAGCGGAAACTGTGCCGGGGAGTTGAGGGTGTGAACCTGTACGACGTGGTCGTGGTGGGTGCCGGGCTGGCGGGGCTGCAGAGCGCCCGCTTGCTGGCGGGTCGAGGCCTCAAGGTCCTGCTGGTCGACTGCAAACCCCGGGTGGACCGGTTCGTCCACACCACAGGCATTTTCGTGCGGAAGACGCTGGAGAGCTTTGACCTGCCCGCCGATTGCCTCGGGCCGGTGGTGCGGGACGTGGTGCTGTATTCCCCGGCGGGGCGGGCCCTTCACCTGTCGAGTCCCCACGACGAGTTCCGCGTGGGCCGGCTGCGGCGCCTCTACGCCCGGTGGCTCGACGAGGCGGTGGCGGCCGGCGCCCACTGGGCCGGCGGTACCAGGTTTCTGGGCTCCGAACCGGGTCGAACCAGCCGGGTCTACCTGGAGACGGGAGGGCGCCGCTGGGCGGTGCAGGCCCAGTTTCTCATTGGCGCCGACGGCTGCCAGTCGGCGGTGGCCCGGGACCTGGGGCTTGACGTGAACCGGGAGTGGATCGTGGGCGCGGAGGAAGTCTACCGGGGCGTACCGCTGGACGGCCCGCCCGCTTTCCACTGCTACCTCGACCCGCGGCTGGCGCCCGGGTACCTGGCCTGGGTGGTCCACGACGGGGAGGAGGTCCACGTGGGCACGGGGGGCTATCCCGACCGGTTCCACGTCACCACCGCCCTGGCCGCCTTCAAACAGCGGGTGGCCTCGCGTTTCGGTCTCCAGCGGGGGCGGCTGGTGGAGCGGCGGGGCGGCCGCATCCCCGTGGGCGGCGTTTTGCGGCGCATCGCCTGCCCCCGGGGGCTTCTGGTGGGCGATGCCGCCGGTGCCGTGTCGCCCCTGACGGCCGGCGGTCTCGATCCGTGCCTGCGGCTTTCCGACCTGGCGTCCCACGTGGTGGCTGCTTACCTCGACCGGGGCGACCCCCGCATCCTGGAGCACTACCGCGGCGGTGCCTTCCAGCCCCGCTTCCTCTCCCGGCGCTGGATGCGGCGGGCCCTGGCGGCCTTCCGGCATCCCCTGTGGTATGAACTGGCCTGCGCTGCCTTCCGTGGCACGCCTTTGCGCCGGCTGGCCTGGCAGGTGTTCTTCGGCCGCGGTTCGTTCCCCGATGTGGAGCCGGTGAAGGCGGCGCTGGGGGTAGGGGTGTGAGGCTCGGGGATGGCGATGCAGGAGGCGAGGGTGATGGAGAAGAACCGGCAAGCCATTGTCGCCGTTTCAGCCTACATTACGAATGACAAGGGAGAGGTTTTGCTCGTAAAAAGTCATGCCCGCTCAGGCACGTGGGAGTTGCCGGGCGGGCAAGTCGAGGCGGGGGAGGCGCTCGACCAGGCCATTCAACGCGAGGTGCTTGAAGAGACTGGGGTTGACATCCGCCTCATCGGGATCAGCGGTGTATACTACAACGAGACCAAAAATATCATCAACATTGTATTCCGAGCGAAATATGTCAACGGGAGCATTTGTCCCCAGCCCGATGAGGTTCAAACGTCACGGTTTGTGCTGCTCGACGAGTCAAACGTTGAAGAATATGTCACATGGCCGCACTTGAAATCGCGGGTGCTCGATGCAATGAACGGTGCATGGGTCGTTCCGTACGAAACGTGGGCCATGGAGCCGAGCCGCCGCCTCGCGAGAGTGGAGCGGTGGAGCGGTAACCAGCGCCAGACCCCACCACCAGTCCACAGCACCGGCTCACAGTACCCGCCCACTGCACCAGCTTAGGGGCCCTTGCTGCCAACGACACCGCCTGCCGGCGGGACCGGACCGATCTTACCGCCGGACCAACCTCACCGTTGCAAGGGCGCCGGAGGCCGGTCACGCTCCTTCCGGTCGTCACCCCGCCTTGCCGCCCAGGTACGCCGCCCGGATCGCCTCGCTCTGGCGAAGTTCGTCCGCCGGTCCGGCCAGCACGATGCGGCCCGTCTCCAGCACGTAGGCGCGGTGGGCGATGGACAGGGCCATGTGGGCGTTCTGCTCGACCAGCAGGATCGTGGTACCCTGGCTGTTGATCTCCCGGATCACGTCGAAGATGGTCCGCACCAGCAGGGGCGCCAGGCCGAGGGAGGGCTCGTCCAGCAGCAGGAGGCGGGGCCGGGCCATGAGGGCGCGGCCGATGGCCAGCATCTGCTGCTCGCCGCCGGAGAGGGTCCCGGCGACCTGGTGAAGTCGCTCCTTGAGCCGGGGGAACAGGTCGAAGACCCGCTCCAGGTCCCGGGCCTGCTCGGCCCGGTCCCGGCGCAGGAAGGCACCCAGTTCCAGGTTCTCCTGGACCGTGAGGTTGGCGAAGATGCGGCGGCCCTCGGGCACGTGGGAGATGCCCAGGCGGACGATGTCTTCGGGCAGTTGCCGCAAAAGGGAGCGGCCCTGGAAGGTGATGTCCCCCCGGCGGGCGGGCGCCAGCCCGGAGATGGCCCGCAGCAGGGTGGTCTTGCCGGCCCCGTTGGCCCCGATCAGCGTGACGATCTCGCCCTCGTTGACGGACAGGGAGATGCCCTTGAGGGCGTGGATGGGACCGTAATAGACGTGCAGGTCGCGGACTTCCAGCATCACGATGCCTCCTCCCCCAGGTAGGCCTCGATCACCCGAGGGTTGCGGCGGATCTCCGCCGGGGTCCCGGTGGCAATGAGCACGCCGTGGTCGAGGACATAGATCCGCTCGCAGATGCCCATCACCACCGACATGTCGTGCTCGATCAGAAGCACCGTCAGGTCGAAGTCCCGCCGCACGGCGGCGATCAGCTCCATGAGCTGGCGGGACTCCTGGGGGTTCATGCCGGCGGCCGGTTCGTCCAGAAGGAGGAGCCGGGGCTTGAGGGCCAGGGCCCGGGCGATCTCCAGGCGCCGCTGCAGGCCGTAGGGCAGGTTGCGGGCCAGCTCGTCCTTGTGGGCCAGGAGGCCCAGGCGCCCGAGCAGCTCCAGGCTCTCCTCGGCCATGCGGCTCTCTTCCGCAAAGAAGCGGGGCAGCCGCAGGATGGAGTCCAGCGGCGTGTGGCGGGTGTTGACCTGGTAGGCCACCCGCACGTTATCGAAGACCGTCAGGTTGGGGAACAGCCGGATGTTCTGGAAGGTCCGGGCGATGCCCAGCCGGGCCAGAACGTGGGGCTTGAGCCCGTTGATGCGCCGGCCGGCGTAGGTGATGGTCCCCTCGGTGGGCGTGTAGACGCCCGTCAGCAGGTTGAACACGGTGGTCTTGCCCGCGCCGTTGGGGCCGATCAGGCCCACCAACTCGCCGGGTTCGACCGCCAGATCGAGCCCGTCCACGGCCTTGAGGCCGCCGAAGCGGATTCCCACCTTCTCCATCTGCAGCAGCGGCATCAGCGGGCACCTCCCTGGCCGGGGGTCGAACCGGTCCCGATCCCGGTCCCCAGCCCGACCCCGGCCCCCGCAGCGGCCTCCGCCGCGGTTTCCTCCGTGGCTCCGTCGTCCTCGCCGCGGAACCCGGGGAAGAACCCGGTAATGGACCGGGTCCCCCAAAGCCCCTGGGGCCGGAACAGCATGACCAGGATCAGCACCAGGCTGTAGAGGATCATCCGCACCTCGGGGTACGCCTGCAGGCCGATGGAGACCAGGGTGAGGAAGGTGGCCGCCAGGATTGCCCCGGGCAGGCTGCCGATGCCGCCCAGGACCACGAACACCAGGATCTCGAAGGACTTGAGGAACCCGAAGTTGCTGGGCTGGATGACGTAGAAGTTGTGGGCGTGCAGCCCCCCTGCCAGCCCGCCGAAGAAGGCGCTCAGGGCAAAGGCCATGACCTTGTAGGTCGTGGTGTTGACGCCCATGGCCGCGGCGGCGATCTCGTCTTCCCGCAGGGCCAGGGTGGCCCGGCCGTGGGCGGAGCGGGTGAAGTGGACGGTGACCAGGATGGCGGCCACCACGCTGGCGTACAGGGCCGTCCAGCTGGTCAGGTGGGAGACCCGCATGCCCGCGGCGCCCCCCACGTACTCCACGTTGAGCAGGATGATGCGGACGATCTCGGCAAAGCCCAGGGTGACGATGGCCAGGTAGTCGCCCCGCAGCCGCAGGGACGGGATGCCGACCACCAGGCCCACCAGCAGGGCGGCCAGGGCCCCCGCCAGCAGGGCCACGGCGAAGGGCATGTCCAGCTTCTGGGTCAGCACCGCCGAGGTGTACGCCCCCACGGCTAGGAAGCCCGCATGGCCGATGGAGAACTGCCCGGCCAGGCCCAGCACGATGTGCAGGCTGACGGCCGCCAGCACGTTGATGCCGATGTTCATCAACACGTTCTCGTAGAACCGGTCCAGGATGCGCGCCGTGAGCAGGAACTGCACCACGGCGTAGATCAGGATCAGGCCGGCCGCCACGGCAGCCGCCCGCCGGGGTTGGGGTTTGACCATGCTGCCCCTCCTTGCCGCTCAGACCTTTTCCGTGGTGTGCCGCCCGAAGAGGCCCTCCGGCCGGAACAGCAGGATGAGGATCAGGATGAGGAACGCGGCGGCGTCACGGAACAGGGAGAGGCCGGCTGCGCTGACCAGGGTTTCGACCATGCCGATGACCAGGCCCCCCACCATGGCCCCCGGGATGGAGCCGATGCCGCCCACCACGGCGGCCACGAAGGCCTTGAGTCCCGGCAGCACGCCCATCAGGGGGTCGATGCGGGTGTAGTAGAGCCCATAGACCACCCCCGCCGCACCACCCAGCGCCGAGCCGATGGCGAAAGTGATGGAGATGGTGCGGTTCACCGGAATGCCCATGAGCCGGGCCGCCTCCAGGTCGAAGCTGACCGCCCGCATCGCCTTGCCGGTGCGGGTCTTCTGCACGATGAACTGGAGGATGGCCATCAGCGCCACGGACACGGCCAGGATCACCAGGGCGTCCAGGTTGATGCCCGCGCCCAGGATCTCCAGCCGCCGGTTGGGGAAGAGGCTGGGATAAGCCTCCGACTGGGCCCCCCGCAGGTAGATCGTGGTGTACTGGATGAACAGGGAGACGCCGATGGCGGTGGTCAGGGCCGCCAGCCGGGGAAAGTTGCGCAGCCGCCGGTAGGCCACCCGCTCGATGGTGACCCCCAGCAGGGCCGAGACCCCCATGGCCAGGAGCAGGGCGGGAATGAAACCGAGCCCCCAGGCGGTGAGGGCGTAGTACCCGGTGAAGGCCCCGATCATGAAGACCTCCCCGTGGGCGAAGTTGATGAGCTTGATGATGCCGTAGACCATGGTGTAGCCCAGGGCGATCAGGGCGTAGATGGTGCCCACGGAAAGGCCGATCAAAAGCTGCTGGAGCCAGATGTCCATGGCTGTGGTATCCCCTTGTGGTGGCCGGTGCCGCCTGGGCGCCGCCTCAAGGTTGCCCGGCGTGCCGGAGCCGCCCCGGCGGCCGGCGATAGGCCTTGGAGGACGGCTCTTACGGCAAGCGGTCGCGGCTGGAGGTGCCGGCGGCGCCTCATGCCATGGCCGGCCGCGGCAGGAGGGCAGAACCTCCTCCTGCCGCGGGACCGGCTGGTATCGGGCTGTTCTTCAACGCTCGCCGGGTGGTAACTTGGCGGTGTCTTGGTTACGGTCTTGACGCCCCGGGCCCGGGTCGCTGAGCGGGCTTGGCAGCCGGGTGATCCGTGCGGCTCGCGCCGGGCCGCCCGCGCTGACGGCCGGGCTTTACGGGTTCACCTTGGTCCGGAAGACCTGCTGGCCGTCCTTGAACTCGATGACCACGGCGGCCTTGACCGGGTTGTGCTGCTCGTTGATCGAGATGGTGCCCGTGACCAGCTGGACGTCCTTCGACTGCTCCAGGGCGTCCTTGATGGCCACCGGGTCGGACGAACCGGCCCGCTTGATGGCGTCCGCCAGGAGCATCACGGCATCGTAGCCCAGGGCGGCGAAGCCGTCGGGCACCTTGTTGTACTCGGCCTGGAAGGCCTTGATGAACTCCTGGATCTTGGGGTCGGGGTCGCCGGCGGAGTAGTGGTTGGTGAAGAAGGTGTTGTTCAAGTTCTCCGCACCGGCCAGTTCGACCATCTTGGGCGAATCCCAACCGTCGCCGCCCATCATCGGGATGGTGAGGCCCGCGTCTTCCCGGGCCTGCTTGACGATCAGGCCGACCTCCTCATAGTAGCCGGGGATGAACAGGAAGTCGGGGTTGGCCGCCTTGATCCGGGTGAGCTGGGCCTTGAAGTCGGTGTCGTCCTTGACGTAGGACTCTTCCGCCACGATCTGGCCGCCGCCGGCGGTGAACGCCTCCTTGAAGGCCGCAGCCAGGCCCTTGGCGTAGTCGCTGGACGAATCGGCGAAGATGGCCGCCCGCTGGGCGCCGAGTTCTTCCAGCGCGAACTTGGCCGCCACCTGGCCCTGGAACGGGTCGATGAAGCACACGCGGAAGATGAATTCGTGGGTCTCACCGGTCTCCGGATCGACGGTCACGAGGGGGCTGGTGGCTGTGGGCGCGATGACGGGGATCTGGTTCTCGTTGGCCAGGTCGACCATGGCCAGGGTGTTGCCCGAGGTGGCGGCGCCGATGATGGCCACCACCTGGTCCTGGGTCATCAGCTTGAGGGCGGCGTTGGTCGACTCCGCGGCGTCGGACTTGTTGTCAGCCTTGACGAACTCGATCTTCCGACCGTCCAGCAGCCCGCCTTCCTCGTTGATCTTGGCGGCGGCCAGCTCCGCACCCTGGACGAAGGACTGGCCGTAGGAGGCCACATCGCCGGAGAGCTCGGCGTTGATGCCCACCTTGATGACCCCGCCGTCACCGCCCCCGGTGCCGGAGCCGGCGCCCGAGCCGGTGCCGGCGGGCCCACAGGCAGACAGCGACAGGCCGAGAATCAGAAGAAGGGAAGCAAAAACTGATTTGGAACGAAACACGGCCATACCTCCTCTTGCGATACTGGCTGAATGCGCCAGGTAGCTCCTATTCTAACGCCTTGTTTGGGGATGTCCAGGTAGTTTTGTGCCCTTGTGTAGAAGAATTCGTACGGGGTTGGAAAAGAGGGATCGGTTGACAATTGAGATTCGATACCAGATTGGAGCGGGATAGGCGTTGCCCGGGCGGTTGACGCCCCCGCCCCGTGGGGCTGGATCGGGAAGGCCGTGGGGAACGCTCGTTGTGAATACTTGTTTACGAAGGAAGTGCCGGTGTGCCTTGCGAAGCCACAGCCCGTGGACGGATCTACAGGCCGGAGCCCGGCCGAGCCCCCTGGGGAGGTGCCGCCATGTCCGCCGTCCGCACGGTCCGTGCCCCCCGCGGCACGACGCTGTCCTGCCGGGGCTGGCAGCAAGAGGCCGCCCTGCGCATGCTGATGAACAACCTCGACCCCGAGGTGGCGGAGAACCCCGACCAGCTCATCGTCTACGGTGGAACCGGCAAGGCCGCCCGCAACTGGGAGGCCTTCGAGTGGATCGTGGAAACCCTCAAGGTCCTGCGGGACGATGAGACCTTGCTGGTGCAGTCGGGCAAGCCGGTGGCGGTCTTCGAAACCCACGAGAAGGCGCCCCGGGTGCTGATCGCCAACTCGCTGCTGGTGCCCAAGTGGGCGACCTGGGAGCACTTCTGGGAGCTGGAGGGCAAGGGGCTCATCATGTTCGGCCAGATGACCGCCGGCTCGTGGATCTACATCGGCTCCCAGGGCATCATCCAGGGCACCTACGAGACCCTGGCCGCCGTGGCCCGCCAGCACTTCGGCGGCTCCCTGGAGGGCCGGGTCGTCCTGACCGGGGGCCTGGGCGGCATGGGCGGGGCCCAGCCGCTGGCCATCACCATGAACGGCGGCGTGGGGCTGATCATCGAGGTCGACGAGCGGCGCATCCGCCGCCGGGTCGAGATGGGCTACTGCGACCGCTGGACGGCGGACCTGGACGAGGCCCTGCGCTGGGTCGAAGAGGCCCGGCGCAAGAAGGAGCCGCTGTCCGTGGCCCTGCTGGGCAACTGCGCCGAGGTGGAACCGGAGCTGGTCCGCCGCGGGTGGATCCCCGACGTGGTGACGGACCAGACCTCCGCCCACGACCCGCTGGGGGGCTACGTGCCGGCGGGGCTGACCGTGGCCGAGGCGGAGCGGCTGCGTTCGTCCGACCCGGAGGAGTACGTGCGCCGGTCCATGGCCAGCATGGCGGCCCACTGCGAGGCCATGGTGGCGTTCCAGAAGGCGGGGGCCGTGGTCTTCGACTACGGGAACAACCTGCGGGGCCAGGCGAAGGCGGCCGGGTTCGCCGAGGCCTTCAGCTATCCCGGGTTCGTCCCGGCGTACATCCGGCCCCTGTTCGAGGAGGGCAAGGGACCCTCCCGCTGGGTCGCCCTCTCGGGGGACCCCGAGGACATCTACAAGACGGACCGGGTGATCCTGGAGGAGTTCGGGCGCGAAAACGAGGGCCTGGCGCGGTGGCTGCGGCTGGCGGGGGAGAAGATCCCCTTCCAGGGGCTGCCGGCGCGGATCTGCTGGCTGGGCTACGGCGAGCGGGACCGGGCGGGGCTCCTGTTCAACCATATGGTGAAGAAGGGCGAGCTCAAGGCGCCCATCGTGATCGGCCGCGACCATCTGGACGCGGGGTCCGTCGCCTCGCCCTACCGGGAGACCGAGGGGATGAAGGACGGCTCCGATGCCATCGCCGACTGGCCGATCCTGAACGCCCTGCTGAACACGGCGGCGGGGGCCTCCTGGGTGTCGGTCCACCACGGCGGTGGGGTGGGCATCGGCTACTCCATCCACGCCGGGCAGGCGGTGGTGGCCGACGGCAGCGAGAACGCCGAATGGCGCCTGGCCCACGTGCTGCGGACGGACCCGGGGATGGGCGTGGTGCGGCACGCCGACGCGGGTTACGAGCGGGCCCAGCAGGTGGCCCGGGAGCGGGGCATCAAGATGCCGGCGCTGGGGACCGGCATGGACGCCGGCAATGGGCGCCAGGGCGGCTGACGGGGCCTGCAAGGGAAACGGCAGCAAGCGATGGAGGGGCTCTGATCGTGCATGGATCGCGGGAAGCTGTCGACCTGCTGATTGGACCGGCGGCCCAGGTGGCGACGCCCCGGGCGGCCGAGCGGCCGCCGGCCGGACCCGAGCAGGGTCGCCTGCAGGTGATCCCGGAGGGCGCCGTGGCCGTCCGGGACGGGCGGATCGTGGCCGTGGGGCCTTACGCCGACCTGGCGCGGCGATTCGACCCGGCCGAGGTGCTGGACGCATCGGGCTGCACCGTGTTGCCGGGGTTCGTCGACCCCCACACCCACCTCTGCTTTGCCGGCTGGCGGGCGGAGGAGTTCGAGCGGCGCCTGGCCGGGGCCAGCTACCAAGAGATCCTGGCGGCGGGGGGCGGCATCCTCGACACGGTGCGAAAGACCCGGACCGCGTCGGAGGTCGAGCTCGCCGTCGCCCTGCGCCGGCGGCTCCTCGAGGTGCTTCGGATGGGCACGACGACCGTGGAAGTCAAGAGCGGCTACGGCCTGACCACCGCCGACGAGCTGAAGATGCTGCGGGCCATCCGCCGGGCCGCCGATCCGGCCGACGACCTGGACGGCACCTGGCCCCTGGGGGCCGGGGCAGGCGAGCCTGCTCATGGCCCGCGGCTCCGAACGAACCGGCCCGGCGCCACAGGAAGCGGGGGGCCGGGTAGGGGCAGCGACGTTCACGCCGGCGACGGCGCGGCTGGCGCTGGATTCACTGGTGGCGGAACTGCTGGTCGCGGGGCAGCTGCCGGCACGGCCGCTGCGGCCGCAACCTGGACCGCTGCCGGTCCGGGCCATGCCCGACCGACTACCGGCACCCCCCGGGCACGTGCGGCTGCCGGATCTGCCGCCCCCGTAGCCGCTCCTGCCGCTGGACCCGTGGCCGCCGGACCGGCTGCCGCCCGGGTGCCCGGTACCGGCTGCGCCGGGGGGCTGGTTCTTCCCGAGGTGGTGGCCACCTTCCTGGGGGCCCACGCGGTGCCCCCGGAGTACCGGGGCCGTCCGGACGAGTACGTCGACCGGATCGTGGAGGAGATGCTGCCCGCGGTGGCGCGGGAAGGCCTGGCCGAGTATGCCGACGTCTTCTGCGAGCAGGGCGTGTTCGACCTGGAACAGACCCGGCGGATCGTGGAGGCTGCCCGGCGGCTGGGCTTCCGCATCCGCCTCCACGTGGATGAGCTCACACCCTTGGGCGGAGCGGGGCTTGCGGCCGAAGTGGGGGCGGTATCGGCGGACCACCTGCTTCACGTGCGGGACGAGGACATCCCCCGGCTGCGGGAGGCGGGGACGGTGGCCACCCTGCTGCCGGGTACGGCTTTCTTTTTGCGGGAGCCGTACGCCCCCGCCCGCAAGCTCATCGAGGCGGGCGTTCCCGTCGCCCTGGCCACGGACTACAATCCGGGCAGCCACCCGGCCGGCAGCATGCCTCTGGTGATGGCCATCGCCTGCGTGGGGATGGGGATGACCCCTGCCGAGGCCCTGGTGGCATCGACCCTGGGCGGCGCCTGGGCGGTGGAACGGGCCCAGCGCCTGGGAAGCCTGGAGCCCGGGAAGCAGGCCGACCTGGTGGTGATCGAGGCGTCGTCGTACCAGCACCTGGCCTACCGGCTGGGGACGGTGCCGGTGGTGGCGGTGGTCAAGGCGGGGCGGGTGGTGGGGGTGTAGTGGCAGGGACGGGCCGGATGCCAAGGCGGGGTGGAAGTAGGCCCCTACCCACCGATCAATTCTCGCAGGAGGACGGACTTTTGCCCCATCGCCTCGTGCAGCCGCCGATCGTTGGTCAACAGGTGCACTTCGTCCTCCTGCGTACGGCAGGCGAGATAGGCGTCGGGGAACGGCTCCTCGCCGGAGGCCTGGCGCCCCAGGGCGACCACGATGCACTCCCGTTCCTCGCACTCAAGCTCTCGGGCTTGCACCAGTGCGAGAACGGCTTGTGCAGCCTCCTGAGCCTGAAGCCCGAAGACTTCGGAGTACTGCAAGACGTTCAGCGTCTCCTGGATGACCACAGGGGTCAGGACGAACCGGTCCCCGGCGGCAAGCCGGTCTGCGATGAATTGATCAAGGGCAGTGTAAAGAGCACGCAGGTGGGCTTCTGCCTCGGACCCGCGTCGGCGCGCCTTCTCAAGCTGATCTTGGCGGGTGAGGAGATATAGCACGATGTTGGTATCAAGCAACCAAGTCGCCATGACCTATGAGGACGGCTCCTGCGGGCCCGTCGAAGACAACTTCACTCGGGCACGGTCGTGGCCGGCTCCCCGCCGGCCCTCCTCGATAGCCCGGCGCACGACGCCGTCATCCAGCAGCCGCTGCGCGCGGACGAGTTGGCCGACGTCGAGGAGGGTGGTGCGCCTGGGAAGCGCACGAAGACGCACTTCCCGGTCGTCCACGATTTCGAGGAGGACGTGGTCGCCTTTGGCGATGCCCAGCCGATCCCGGACCATCTTCGGCAGGGTAATCTGTCCCTTCGGGAGGACTTTGACGAGGGCCACCCGAGAGCCACCTCCTGGCTTCATGGTACCCTCCTCCTTCTCGAGTTGTCGAGTCCTACGACTCACAGGCAGTAGGAGACTATGCTTAGCGTGTTACCACCATACGCTACGCAGCCCGGCGGTAGCGGGGTGAGGGCAAGCAGAGGAGGGGGGAGCGGCGATGCAGGTGCCGCAGCAGCCAAGGGCCGGAATGCCCTTCACCGGCATTGCCACCTTTGCCCGGGCGCCCTACGTGCCCCCCGAGGCGCTGCAAGCCGGCCAGGTCGATTTTGCCGTCATCGGAGTCCCCTTCGACGCGGCCGTAGGCTTCCGCCCGGGCCAGCGGCTGGCGCCCCGGGCCATCCGCGATCTTTCCACCCGTTACGCCCTCCCCTGGGGGCCGGACAACCCCGGCTACTGGGACATCCAGGACGACCGCTGGTATCTTGAGGGCTGCCGGTTGGTCGACCTGGGTGACTGCGATCCGCTCTACACCGACCTGGAGCACCTGGACCGCAGCGTCGCCGCCCTGGTGGGGGCTGCCCTGCGGGCCGGCGCCGTCCCGGTGGTGCTGGGGGGTGACCATTCCATCACCTATCCGGTGTTGCGGGCGTACGGCGAGCTGCTGCAGGCTTCGGCCGGTCCGGGGTCGGCGGCGCGGTACGGGGATGAAGGGGGCGGCCTGGGGAGCAGCCAAGGGAACGGCGGGGGACGGCTGCACATCCTCCAGATTGATGCTCACCTGGATTTCTCCGCCGATGTGGCCGGGTTCCTCCGGTCCAACTCGAGCCCCTTCCGCCGGGCGGCCGAACTGCCGTACGTGGGGACCATCACCGTCATCGGCGTCCGCGGCATCCGCACCAGCCCCGAGGCGTATGCTGCCGCCGCCCGGCGGGGCAACCGCATCGTGACCATGGGGGAGTGGCGGGCGGCGTGGGCCCGGCGAGCGGCCATCCCCGCGGGGGTGGGGCCGAGTGGTGGGCCGCACCCGGGTACCGCGGCGGACTCTGGCGCCGGGGCGAGGGTGGGCGGAGCGACAGGCTCTGGCGCCGGGGCCGGCCCGGCCGGAGGGACAGGGTCACACGGCCGGACCAGCCCGGGCGGAGGGGAGCCGGCCGGCAGCCGGCTGGGTCGGCCACCCGCACCAGGCGACGACGCGAACCCGCTGATGCCCTTCCTGGCGGCCATTCCCCCCGGCGAGCCGCTCTACATCAGCCTGGACATCGACGGCCTGGATCCGGCGGTCGCCCCGGGCACGTCAAGCCCCGAACCGGGCGGCTTGACCTATGAAGAGGTCCGCGAGATCCTGCGCCTGGCGGCGAGCCGCGCCCGGGTGGTGGGCATCGACATCGTGGAGGTCAACCCGTACCTGGACCCTGGGGGCATGACGGCTCTCCTGGCGGCTCGCCTGGCCATCGAAGCCATGGCGTTCAGCCATGGTGCGCTGGCGTCACCGGGGTCCTGGGTTTTCCCCCACGGGTGACCAGGCCGGGGTCGAGCCGCCCGGACGGGATTCCGGACGGGGGTAGGGGGCGTGCGGTGGGAGGCGGTGGGCGGATGGACGGAGGCAACGGGGCAGCGTGCGGGTCTGGGCACAGCGGAGGGCAGGCCGTGGCTTCTTCCGGTGACATCCAGCGCCTGGCGACCCTCGTCCGGAGGGCGCGCTACATGGTGGCCTTCACCGGCGCCGGGGCCAGCACCGAATCGGGCCTGCCCGACTTCCGCTCTTCGCAGGGCCTGTGGCGGCGGGTTCCCCAGCACATGGCCAGCCTGGCGTTCATGGAACGCCACTTCGACGAGTTTGCCGCCTTTTACCGCCAGCGGATCGAGGCCCTGAAGGGGGTGCAACCCAGCCGGGTCCACCGGATTCTGGCCCGCTGGGAGGCGGCCGGATGGCTGAAGGCGGTGATCACCCAGAACGTCGACGGCCTCCACCAGCAGGCCGGATCGCGCCGGGTGCTGCCGCTGCACGGCGACCTGCGGACGTGCCGCTGCCAGCGCTGCGGACGAACCCAGCCCTCGGAGGCCTTCCTCAGCCGGCCCTACTGCGAATGCGGGGGGCGTGTGCGGCCCAACGTGGTGCTTTTCGGCGAGTCCCTGCCGGCGGCGGTGTGGCAGCAGGCCCGCGACGAGGCGCTTCGCTGCGACTTGATGCTGGTGGTGGGTTCGTCCCTTGAGGTTTATCCCGCCGCGTCGCTGCCCGAGCTGGTGGTACGCCGGGCGGCCGCCGGCGAGGCTCTGCTGGCCATCGTCAACCGCGACCCGACGCCCCTGGATGAGCAGGCGGGACTCGTCCTCCGCGGAGTGGCCGGGGACATTCTGGAACAGGTCGACCAGGAACTGGCCCGCCTGCGGTCGAACGACGAAGCGGGTGAATCAGGAAGGGAGTGGAACTCGTGACGGGAGCAGGCCAGGACGACCGCCGTAACAACGGAACCCTGCTTGATCCTGCTGGCTTTCTTGACATTCTGGAGAGCAACCGCCGCCTCACCCTGCGGGTCATCCAGGCGTTCCCCGAGGATGCCCTCTTTCATTACAAGCCCGTGGAGATCCTGCGCCCCTTTGGCGAGATGGTCCAGGAGATCCTCAACATTGAAGACGATTACATCCGCGGGATCGCCCTGGGCGAGTGGTCCTTCGGCAAGGTGGCGGACAACACCCGCACGAAGGCCGATCTCCTGGCCGTTTGCGAGCAGGTCCGCGCCCGAACGCGGGAACTGTGGCCCAGCATCACGACCGAGCGCCTCTTGCAGGTCGAACCGGATCCCTTCTTCGGTGGCCCGCCCCAGAGCCACTTTGAGCGGCTGGTGTATGCCCTGGAGAACGAGATCCACCACCGCGGGCAGGGGTACGTGTATTTGCGGGAGCTGGGCATTGAGCCGCCGCTGTTTTATGAGCGCTAAAGGCGGACGACCAGCCAGGGTACGTACCAGGATGTGTTTATTACTACGGACGGAGCCGGGTTGCCGACCTGTTGTTACAGGTACCCCGGCTCCGTCTCGCCCCGTACCCGTCTGCCTGACGTTTACCTCGACGGAACGATGTACTTGATGCCGATCCGCAGCCAGCGCCTGGCCAGTTCGACGGCACGCGCTTGTGACGGAATCTTACCCGTCTGGACCCAGTATTGGGTCTTTATTTGGGGATGGGGGCTGACGTACATCCGGTAGCCCGTCCGGCGGGTGAACCGCTGGGCGGCTTTCAGGGCCTCGGCCTTGGACCGGTAGAGACCGCCGTTACCTGAAACATCGTCATCTGTTTCGGGCAGCCGATCCTTGCGGATCGGCGGTGCCGGTCTTACCCGGCCATGCGCCGGTGCCGGCTTCCCGCTTCCTTCGGGATCGCCTGCCTTGCGGCAGGTCTTCCATCCCGTCCACGGGCGTTTTCCGTCTCCGGGCCACTCCCGGCGACGGCGGCCGCCAGGGCCGCGAGATTGCGGGCGGCGTTCTCGTCCCGGTCGAGCACGAGCCCGCATTCCTCACAGCAGAAAACGCGCTGCGAAAGCGGCAGCGACGGCTTGACCGCACCGCACCGCGAGCAGCGCTTGCTGCTGGGATCGAAGGGCGGCGCTTCGACCAGAACCGCCCCGTGCCAGGGACACTTATACCTGAGCTGGCGGCGGATCTCCGCCAGGGCCGCATCGGCCAGCACCCGGGCCAGCCGCCGGTTCTTCAGCATGCCCGCCACGTGCAGTTGTTCAACCACCACCACGCCGTAGGTGCTCGCGAGGTGGTGTGTCAGCTTGTGAAGGGCATCCTGGCGGAGGTTGCGGGCCCGCGCATGGAGCCGGGCCAGCCGGCGGCGGGCCTTTTGCCACCCCCGGCTGCCCTTCTGGCGGCGGGCCAGGGCGCGGTTCCACCGGGCGATCTTTCGGAGCGCTTTTTCAAGGGACCGGGGGTTCGGCCACTTCTCGCCCGTCGAAAGGACCGCCAGGTGCTTGACGCCCGCATCGACGCCGACGACCTTCCAGGGTAACCGGGGCCGGCCCGGCGGCCGCTCCACCTCGCAGGTGAAGCTGACGAACCACCGGCCCCCTTCCCGTGACACCGTGGCGGACAGGATGCGGGCCGTTCCCGCTTCGATGCGCCGGAGCAGGGCCGTGGCCGGCTCATGGGTCTTCACCCGCCCGATCCGGGGCAGGACGACGTGGCTTTGGTCGTCCACCCGGATCGCGCCGGTAGTGAACCGCACCGACTCCCGCCCTCGGCCCTTTTTCCGGAACCGGGGGAACCCCACCCGGCGCCCCTTGCGTTCACCCTTGCGGCTTTTGGACCAGTTCTGCAGGGCCCGGGCCAGCCCGTCCAGCCCGGAGGAATAGGCTTCCTTCGAGTTCTCCCGCCACCAGGGGGCGACGAGGTGCTTTTGCCGGTTCCACTCCCGCCGCAGGGCCGGAAGGGTCCATGGCACCTCCACATCCTCGCCCTGGTCGCGGGCTTCCAGGCGCTCCTTCACCAGCGCCAGACCCCAGTTGAAGGCGAAGCGGCGGGCGCCTACGTGGGAGGCCAGCGCCCGTTCCTGGCGGGGTGTGGGGTCGAGGGCGAAGCGGTACGCCTGCAACACACGCACGGGCAGGCCCCCCCAAAATCATCCAAGGACAGCATATCAGAACATATGTTCCGTGTCAAAGAGTGCGGCCGAGGAGCGGAGGGAGGAGATGCGAAGATTTGATGACGTTGGGCGAGAAATGATAAGAAACGCATTAGCTGTTCTCAGCCCCCGACGACATAGCGGCTCGGTTTGGGTTGTTGGGTGGTGGGAGCGGCCGGGGCCGGTGCATAACGCCGGAGAAGGTCCACCACCTGCTTTCCCGTCATGCCTCGAACCCCCGCGTTGAAGCGTGGAATTTCCATGTCGGGGGTTATTCGGGAGACAAGCCCGGTGCGGGTGGTGAAACCGAACCGGATGCCCTCCGACCGGGCGGCTTGCATGAGCGTGGCATTGTATGACCCGTACGGATAGGCCAGCATGTCGGGCTCATTGGCGAGGATCTCCTGGTGGCGCTGGCGGGCCTGGGCCATGTCCAAGCGGACGGCCGCCTCGTCCATGACCCACAGGACCGCGACGTCGGCACCGTCCCCGGCACGGATCACGCGATGATGCATGTTGTAGGTGTGGGACTGGACCTCCAGGCCCCCTGCGACCAGTTCTTCCACAGCGCCGCTGCTCAGGGTGTTGGGATCCAGGTCGATGCGGCGGTAGACGACGAAGGCCACCGCCGGCACCTCGTACTTTTGCAAGAGGGGCAAGGCCACCGAATGGACTTCCTTCAAGCCGTCGTCAATGGTGAGCAACACGGCATTGGCGGGAACAGACCCCTTACCGGATTTCCACTGGCGGAACTGCTCTGCGGAGATGAACCGGAAGCCCGCTTCCGCCAAGGACCGCAGGTGCTCTTCGAATTGCTGGGCGGTCACCGTGATCGAGCCGCCTTGTGGATGCTCGAAACCGTGATACATCAGGACGGCAACCCGGTCGGTGTAGTACGCCGGCACCGAGCCGGCCAATGCGGGTCCCGCGGGCAATGCTGCAAGCGACGTCAGGACCGCCAGCCAAGCGCTGAGACCCACCCTCAACAGCCGCCATTGCACGATCCGCAACCGCACCGTCAGAGACTCCTTCCCGCTGGTGGCCGCCCGGTAGGCGTTGCCGGTCCCTGGTTCCCCGATGCTTCCAGGCACCGTTCCGATATTAACCACAAGCGACGGCAGCCAGCGAGTGGAAGGTTCAGCCTACAGGATGTCCCGCGGGCCGCGCCGAACATCACCCTCGCTGGCCAGAGCGAGGGCCGGTACGAGGAGGGATGCCATGCAGATCCGGGTGCGCCTAGGCCCCGACCTGGCCAGGGCGGCCGGGGTGCCGTTGGCGGTCGTCGAAACGCCCATGGAGGTCACCGTTGAACAGCTCCTGCTGCGGTTGGGCGAGGACTATCCGGCCCTGCGGGAGGCCCTGTCGACGGCTTTGCTGGTTGCCGGCGGGCGCGTGTTGAGCCGCCGGGAAGTGGTGCCGGCGGGGGTTGACCTGGCCCTGCTCCAGCCCATGGCGGGCGGGCAGGGCGAAAGGTAGCCTGCAACATCCAACAGGGGGCGAGACCCATGGCGTTGCCCTTGCGTACCGCGGACGAGACCGTGTTCGTCGACCGCTTTACCGATGGTGTGCTGGACCCCGAGCAGCCCATGCTGGGCCCGGTCCGCGACGGCGGGCACATCGTCGCCAACACCGCACCCGGCTGCTGGGGTCCCATGATCACGCCCCACCTCAAGGGCGGCCACGAGGTGACGGTGCCCGTGGCCGTGGAGGGGGCGGAAGTCGGGGACGCCGTCGCCATCCGGATCAAGGACATCACGGTGACCTCCATCGCCACGGCCTCGGGCAACGACCGCCCCATGGAGGGGCGTTTCGTCGACGATCCCTACTGCGCCGCCCGCTGTCCCCAATGCGGCACGATGTACCCGGCGACGCGGCTCGAGGGCATCGGCCAGCAGTCGGTCCGCTGCGCCAACTGCGGTGCCGATGCGACGCCCTTCACCTTCACCCACGGCTACACCATCGTCTTCGATCCCACACGGCGGGTGGGGGTCACCCTTCACCGGGAGGCGGCCGAGGCCATCGCCCGGGATGCGGCCCGCTACGCCGCCCTGCCGGCCCGTTCGACCCAGAACCCGATCCTGCGCTTCGCTCCCCACGACCTGGTGGGGGTGGTGGCTCGGCTGCGCCCCTTCCTGGGCCAACTGGGTACCGTACCGGCCATTCGCATGCCCGACTCGCATAACGCCGGCGACTTCGGCTCGGCCCTGATCGGCAAGCGGCACGAGTTCGCCCTGACGCCGGAGGAACTGGCCCACCGCACCGACGGGCACATGGACTGCGATGCGGTGCGGGCCGGGGCCATCGTCATTGCGCCGGTCAAGGTGCCGGGGGCCGGGGTCTACCTGGGCGACATGCATGCTCTGCAGGGCGACGGGGAGATCGCCGGCCACACCTGCGACGTCTCGGGCACGGTCACCCTGCAGGTCGAGGTCATCAAGGGCCTGAACATCGACGGCCCGATCCTGCTGCCGGTGCCGGAAGACCTTCCCTACCTGGCCCGGCCTTTCACCGAGGAAGAACTGGCCCGGGCGCGGGCGCTGGCGGAGCAGTGGGGGCTGCGGGACCTGGAGCGGACGGCCCCCATCTCGGTGATCGGCACCGGGCCCGACCTCAACGCGGCCACCGACAACGGCCTGGAGCGGGCGGCTCGCCTGCTGGGCATGAGCGTCCCCGAGGTGAAGAACCGGGCCACCATCACGGGGGCCATCGAGATCGCCCGGCATCCCGGGGTGGTGCAGGTGACCTTCCTGGCGCCGGTCGACCGCCTGGCCCGCATCGGCCTTGGGCCCTACATCGAGGCCCAGTACGGGATCCGGGTCTGAAAGGGCAGGGCGCAGCACCGGGCGGGGAGCAACACGCCGGCGCCTGCGAAGCCCACTGCGAGAGGTCAAGGGGGAAGCGGTCCCGCGGGGGAAGCGGGTCCCGCCGGGGCGGTCGCCGGGCCGGCCCGCGCGGGCCTGCTTCCCCCGTTGTCTCACCGCCGTCTCCCGCCCGTGCATTCTGGGTGCTCCCTGGCAGGGCGCACATGCCCCGGCTTGCCCGGCAACAAGGGACTCGCAGGCTTGCCGCGCAACAGCCAGGCCCGCTACAAATCCTTCCATTAAGGCACTGCCGGTGCCGCGTTATGGCGTGCCGGCAAGGGCCGGGGAGCCGGGACTTACCCGATTCGACAGGAATCCCCTCGGCCGCGGGCGAACTGGTAACCGCTAGATTCGCTGGCGGCACGCTGGGGTGAGGCATGGTGCAGGAACCCGAACTGGCCCTGTGGTTGCGTCAGGCCGCCGAATACGGTGCCTCGGACCTCCACCTGACCGTGGAGTCGCCGCCCGTGCTGCGCGTCCACGGCGAGCTGCACGACCTGCCCGGCCCGCGGCTGCGGCCGGAGCAGATCGAGGCGCTGGTTCTTCCGATCCTGGACGGGCGGTTGCAGGAGCGCCTGGCCCGCGAGGGGCAGGTGGACTTCGCCTACAGCCTGCCCGGCGTCGGCCGCTTCCGGGCGAACATCTACCGCCAGCGGGGCAGCCTGGCGGCCGCCTTCCGGCTCATCCCCATGTCGGTTCCCGATCTGGACGAACTCGGCCTGCCGCCGGCGGTGGCCGGTCTCTGCGAGCTCTCCCAGGGGCTGGTCCTGGTGACGGGGCCGACGGGGAGCGGCAAGTCGACCACCCTGGCGGCCATGATCGACCGGATCAACCGCACCCGGCGGGTCCACATCGTGACCCTGGAGGATCCCATCGAGTACCTGCACCGCCACCGCCTGAGCCTGGTCAACCAGCGGGAGGTGGGGCTCGACGTGCCCACCTTCGCCACCGGGCTGCGGGCGGCGCTGCGGGAAGACCCCGACGTCATCATGGTCGGGGAGATGCGGGACCTGGAGACCATCGCCACCGCCCTGACGGCCGCGGAGACGGGGCACCTGGTGCTGGCCACGCTGCACACCCCCAACGCCCCCCAGGCCGTCGACCGGATCATCGACGTCTTCCCCGCGGAGCAGCAGAACCAGGTGCGGGTCCAGCTGGCCGGGGTGCTGGAAGGGGTGATCGCCCAGCGGCTGGTCCCGGCCGCCGACGGGCGGGGCCGGTTGGTCGTGGCGGAGTTGCTGGTGGGGACCGCGGCGGTGCGGAACCTGATCCGGGAGGGCAAGACGGCCCAGCTGGTGGCGGTGATGGAGACCTCCCGCCAGTACGGCATGGTCACCCTGCGGGAGAGTGCGGGCCAGTTGCTCTCCCGGGGGCTGGTGACGCGGGAGACGCTGCTGCGGGTGGGTGTCGGGGTGCGGTAGGGGGCCGCACGGCCTGCGGGGGAAGGGCCGTCGTTTCCGGGCGCCGCCAGGGCGCCGCGCAGGGGTGGGAGCAGGGTTGGGACCAGCCGTCGCCGTGGTGGCCGGGCTTGCCGGCCTGGCGGTGGGGAGTTTTCTTAATACCTTCATCGACCGGTGGCCGCGGGAAGAACCGGTCACCTTCCCGCCGTCCCGCTGCGAGCACTGCGGCCGGCGCCTTGCCCTCTGGGAGATGGTGCCCGTGGCCAGCTGGGTGGCCCTGCGGGGCCGGTGCCGGACCTGCGGCGGGGCCATCGGCTGGCAGGCGCCCCTGGTCGAGGCCGTCACCGGCCTGCTCTTCGCCGCCGTGGCCGCCGTGGCGGGAACGCCGGCCCAGCTCCTGCTCGGCCTCGGCTTCGTTTCCGTTCTGGTGGCCGTCACCGGGGTCGACCTGCGCTGCCAGCTCATCCCTAACGTGGCCTTGCTGACGGGGCTGGGGTGGGCGGCGCTGGTGGTCGCCGGGGTGGTGGTGCCGGGGCCGTGGGCGTCCTGGCTGGTGACACCGGCCGGGCCGGCTGCGGCCCCGACGGCCGCTGCGGACCCATCCGGACCGGCAGGGGCCCTGGTGGGGCCTGCGGACCAGGGTGGTCCGGCAACGGTACCGGTAGGGCCTGCGGACCCGCAGGGGCCGGCAGGGTCCCCGGTGGGTCCTGCGGACCCGGGTGGGGCGGCAGGGTTCCCGGCGGGTGCTGCGGACCGGGGTGGGTCGGCAGGGGCCCCGCCGCATGCTGCGGACCGCGGTGGGGCGGCAGGGTCCCCGGCACCTGCTGAGGGCCCGGGTGGACCGGCAAGTCCCCCGTTGGGCCCGGCTGGCTTGCACGGACCCCCGGTTGCCTTGCACGGACCGGGGCTCGCTCGCCCGCCGGCGGCCGGACCGGGATGGGGGTTCCTGGCGGGGTCCCTGGCGGCTGCCGCAGCTGGAGGCCTGGTCTTCCAGCTCCTGCGCTGGGGCTCCCGGGGCGGCCTTGGTTTCGGCGACGTCAAGCTGGCGGCCTGGCTCGGGTTTTACCTGGGCCCGCGGGCCCTGGCGGTGGCCCTCTTCACCGCCGCCCTGGCGGGCGGGCTGGTGGCCGCCTTCCTGCTGCTTTCTGGCCGGCGGGACCGCCGGGACTTGATCCCCTTCGGGCCCTTCCTGGCAGCGGGGGGGCTGGTGGGCTGGTTTTTCGGCGAAGGCCTGTGGGCGCTTTACCTCGGGTTGTTGTGAGGGTGGGGAGGGGAAGGGGGGAGGACCATGGCCCGCTGGCTCTATCGCGGCCAGCTGGGTGATTACCTGGTCGAACACGGGTGGATCAGCCCGTCCCAGCTCGAAGCGGCCCTCAGGGAGCAGCGGCAGACGGGCCAGCGGCTGGGCCAGATCCTGTTGCGCCACGGCTGGATCACCCGCGCCCAGCTCCAGGAGGCCCTGGCTGCCCAGCTGGCCGTGCGGGTCTGGGATCTTCGCCGTTTTCCGCCGGACCCGGCGGTAGCCCGCCGGATTCCCGACTGGGTGGCCCGCCGTTACCAGGTGTTGCCTGTGGCCGATGACGGCCGCCGCCTGCTGGTGGCCATGGCGGATCCCACGGATCTTGAGGCCCTGGACCAGGTTCGGCTGGTCACGGGCAGGGAGATCGAACCGGTCCTGGCCGACGAGGACGACCTCAAGGCCGCGGTGGGCGGGATCTTCGGGTTGTTGGAGGTCGCCGAGCGGGCCCTGCGGGCAGCCCGGGGGGCCGGAGCCGGGGCCGGCGGGCCGGGATCCGGCCCTTTAGGGGATGAGCCGGCCGGAGCGGCCGGCGTAACTGGCGGCGTCGCGTTCCACGCTGGTGCCGGTGCGGCCGGTGGCCTTGTGGCGGGGGCTGTCGCCGGCCCCGCCACAGGCGGCGCCTCCGGTGGCGCTTATGGCGTTGCTCCCGGTGACACGGTGGGCGGTACCGCTGGCGATGCAGCCGGTGATGCTACTGGCTCTGCCGCGGGGACTGTCGATGGCCCCACAGCGGGTGGTGTCGCCGGCGGCCCAACCGGCGTTGCCCCTGGCACCGCAGCCGGTTCCACCGCCGGTGGTGCCGCCGGCCCCGCCCCCGGTGCTGTGGCCGGCCCTGCTCCCGGTGTTGGGGCCCGCCATGCTGCCGGTGTTACCGCTGACCCTGCTGCCGGTGCGGCCGCCGGTCCTGCTGCGGGTTCCGGCGCCGCCTCCGGTCCGGCCGCGGCCACCTCGGCCACCGCGGCCCCCGGGGGCAGGGGAGCCGTCCCTACGGTGCCTGCGGGGCCTGCCGCCGCAACCCCCGGCCGCCGGCCGAGCGGCCTTGCCGTACCCACCACAGCCCCCTCCCTTGGACCGGCCGTCCCCGGCACGGCGGTCCTGGCCGGGACGGCCCCCCAGCCCGGCGTGATGGTGGCCGGCGCCCCGGCGGGTCCCGGGGGGCCGGTTCGTCCGGAAAAGGGTGGCCTCGACCGGGGCGGCGTGGCCGAGGCCCAGGCGCCCGTGGTGGAGTTCGTCCAGAACCTGCTGGAGCAGGCGGTGCGGCAGAAGGCCTCGGACGTCCACCTGGAGCCCGGGGACGGCACCTTCACCATCCGCTTCCGCATCGACGGCACCCTCCATACGGCGATGAACCCGCCGGTCGCGCTCCACGGGGCGGTGATCACCCGCCTGAAGGTGATGGCGGGGATGGACATCGCCGAGCGGCGCCTGCCCCAAGACGGCCGGTTCCGCCTGTTCGTCGAGGGCCGGGAGTTCGACTGTCGCTGCTCGTCCATGCCCACGGTCCACGGGGAGAAGATGGTGATCCGCCTGCTGGACAAGGCCATGGGCGGGGCACAGCTGGACGCCCTGGGGCTGCCCGCGCCGATGGTGGCCCAGCTGCGGGAGCTGGTGCACCGGCCTTATGGGCTGGTGCTGGTGACGGGGCCCACGGGCAGCGGCAAGTCGACCACCCTGGCCGCCCTGCTGCGGGAGGTCGACCGCAGCCGCCTCAACGTGGTGACCATCGAGGACCCCGTAGAGTACGAGATCCCGGGCGCCAGCCAGAGCCAGGTGAACCTGCGGGCGGGCCTGACCTTCGAGGTGGCCCTGCGGCACTTCCTGCGGCAGGATCCCGACGTGATCATGGTCGGCGAGATCCGGGACCGGGAGAAGGCGGACACGGCGGTGCGGGCGGCCCTGACGGGACACCTGATCTTGAGCACCCTGCACACCAACGACGCGCCCTCCAGCGTGACCCGGCTGGTCGACATGGGGATCGAGCCCTTCCTGCTGGGCTCCTCGCTGCTGGCCGTGCTGGCCCAGCGGCTGGTGCGGGTGCTGTGCCCCCACTGCCGGCAGCCTTACGAGGCCGGGGAGGGCGTGCGGGCCGTGTTCGCCGCGGCGGGGATCGACCTGCCGTCCGGGGCGGTGCTGTACCGGCCGGGCGGGTGCCCCGAGTGCCGGGGCGGTTACGCCGGCCGCCGGGCCATCGCCGAGCTCATGGTGACGAACCCCGCCCTGCGGGAGGCCATCACCGCCGGCGCCACCGCCGCCGAGCTCGGCCGGCGGGCCGTGGAGGCCGGGATGCGCACCCTCCGCCAGGCAGGCCTGGACCTGGCCCTGGCCGGCGAGACCTCGGTTGAGGAGGTCCTGCGGGTGACCGAAGCCCCGGGCTGGGAGCGGGAGGAGCCGGCGGGGCGGGGAGTGGCGGTGGGGGTGGGCTAGTCCGGGGGGCTGAGCCCGGGACGGGCCGGCCCGCCGTGCCGCGTCGGGGCGCTACGCAGCGTGGTAGGCAGGGGGATGGGGCGTGACCTTTGTCTACATCGCCCGCAACGCGGCCACCGGTCGCCGCGTGACGGGGCGGATGGAAGGGGAGTCTGTCCGCGACGTCCTCGCCCGGTTGAGCGAGGCCGGGTACGTCACCCTGTCGGTCCGCCCGGCTACGCCCTGGCGGGATCAGGACGTCCGGGAACTGCTGGGGATGGGCCGCCGGGGTCTGGCCGCGAAAGACCGGGCCCTCTTCTTCCGGCAGATGGCGGCCCTCCTGAAGGCGGGCATCTCGCTGACGGCCGCGCTGGAGTCGCTGGCAGGGCAGAGCCGGGGGCGGCTGCGGGAGGTCACCGAGGGTCTGTCCAGGTCCATCGACAGCGGCCGCAGCCTCCACGAGGCCATGGCGTATCACGGCGCGGCGTTCCACCCGGTCCACCTGGCCCTGGTCCGGGCGGCGGAGCTGTCGGGGACCCTGGATGAGGTGATGGAGCGCCTGGCCGCGGACGAGGAACGGCGGGTGCGCATCGAGGCCAAGCTGCGCTCGGCCATGAGCTACCCGGCCTTTGTCCTTATGGTCACCCTGGCGGTGGTGATGGTGATGGTGACCTTCATCGTCCCCACTTTCGCGGGGATCTTCACCCAGTTTGACCTGCCCCTGCCGTGGCCGACGCGAATGTGGCTGGCGGTGGCGTCGAGCCGGTATGTGCTAATGGGTTTGGCCGGGACGGGAGTTGCCTTCCTCCTGGCGTTCTGGCTCTGGGTGCGATCCCCCGGCGGCCGGACCCGGTGGGATGCCCTCAAACTCCGGCTGCCGGTCCTGGGGCCGCTTTTGCAGACGCTGATTCTGGCCCGGGTGACCAGGGCGCTGGCCACCATGTACCGGTCCGGATTGCCCATGCTCGAAGCTCTCGAGGCGGCGGCCGCTTTGTCGGGGAACGGCGTCTTCCGTACGGCGCTCGCGGAGGCCCGGGCCGGCCTGGAACAGGGGGCGGGCCTGGCCCCTTCCCTGGGGATGACGGGCGCCTTTCCCGCCGTTCTGGTCGATATGGTGGCCGTGGGGGAAGCCACCGGGGCCCTGGACGACCTGCTGGATCGAGCGGCCGGTTTCTACGAGGACGATGCGGAGCACCGGCTGGGCAGCTTGACCTCGCTGGTTGAACCGATCCTGGTGGTGCTGATGGGGGGGCTCATCGGCTTCATTGCGGTATCCGTCTTTCTGCCCATCTTTTCGCTGATTTCCGGCGTGTCCGCCTTGGGGGGGTGATGGCCGGGCGACACCATGGCGGGGGCACGTGACGCCGGGTGGCATCATGGTTCGCCACCGGCCTCTAGGGGAGCAGGAAAGAGCTCCGGGCCTACGAATATGCTTCCGCAACCATCCGCCCGGCTGATCTTAGGGGGAGGAGCCGGGCAGGGGGAGACCTTGGGGGAGGGACAGGAATGTTCCGCATTCGCACGAGCCGCAGCGACCGCCGACGGCGCCAGCGCGGCTTCACGCTGATCGAGCTGGGCGTTGTCCTGGCGATCCTGGCCATCCTGGTGGCCATTGCAGTGCCTACTTATGCCGCCATGGTGCGGCGGGCGCGGGAAGCCGAGGCACGGCAGGCCTGGACCATGGTGAAGACGGAACTGTGGTCATATTACCTTGAACATAATCAGTTTCCAGCCCCGATCCAAAACGGTGAAGGGTGGGACGGAATCGACGCCATACCCCAGAGTAACTATTGGACTTACGTGGCCAGTACAGGCCAGAACAAGGACAGTGCCACATTGACGGCTACGGGGTCCGATCCGGACCACACGATCTGCTGGACGCTTCACGATGACGGCACCGTAGACGAAGAACGAGGCACGTGTCAGTGACCTTTCCACCATCACCGGGTCCTTCGACGGGTGACTGAGGTGTTGACCGGTGGGACGCCCGCACGATAGCGGTGCCGCACCTCAAGGGAAAGAGGGGCCGGATGCCAGGGCGCGTCCTCCGGCGGGTCCGGGAGCGGCGCGGCCGGTTCCCGGACCAGGCGCGGCACGCCATGGGGGGGCAGCCCGTTCCGAATCCGGGCTCGGCACGCTGGAGGTGGCCGTCGCCCTGGTCATCCTGGCGTTCCTCACCGTGGCCCTGCTGGCCACCATCGGGGCGTCCTGGGCCGGTGTGATCGAACAGGGGCACCGCCAGCTGGCCGTCGGCTGTGCGCCCCAGGTCCTGGAGCAATATCGGGCGGCGCTGCTGGCGGGGGACGGGATGGCCCCCGAAGGTCCCTGCCCGGCGGCGCCGCCCCGCGGCCTGTGGTACCGGCTCCAGGCGCAACCCGACGAGGGGACCGCTCCGGAAGGTGGGGGGAATGGGCCTTCAGGCTCGGGCGGAGGCGGAGGCATTCCAGCAGGTCCCGTGCGGGTTGCGGTCGCCGTCTACCCCGGTTCGCCCGGGACGCCGGCAGCCGCCGTCTACACGGTATCGACCGTATTCTGGCCGCTGGCCGGCGACCAGGGCATCCCCCCCGCCGGGCCCGGGTCATGAACCGCCGGTGGGGGAGGCCGGCGACCGGCAGCGGGGCGGACTGCTGGTCGAGGTGGCCGTCGCCCTGGTCATTGCGGGCTTGATCGCCGCGGCGACGGCTTCCGTCATCGCATGGGCCATGTCCCGGCAGGCCCAGGCGGTTCGTACCTACGATGCCATCGAAGCGGGGCAGCTGGCCCTTGAAGGGATCGGGCGGCTGATCCGCAATGCCGGATGGGGTGACGGACCGGCGCTGCTGGAGGTGGCCGGGGACCGTCTGACCCTCTGCGGCGTGGGCTGGCGCGGTGGGGTGTTCCGCGGCCAGCTCCGCGTCGATGCCCAGGGCCACCTGGTGTGGACCCCCGTTTCCCTGCCACCCCAGCGACGCAGCCAGTGCCCCGGTCAGGATCTGCCCGAAGCGGTCCGTCTGGTGCCGGGAGCCGCCTTTGAGCAGGTGTCCTTCTCGACCACGCCGTGGGATGCGGCCTCTTCCCCGGGGCGGTGCGGGATGGGAGGCCCATTGGCCGGCTGCGACGGCGTGGCCGGCCTGTTCGTCCGGGTTGAACCGGCCGGTGCCGCGGGCGAAGGGCGGCCCGTGGCCGAAGGTTACGTGGCGTTGCGCAACACGGGCGCCCCTTGAGCTGGAAGGATGCGTTGCCGGTCGTCGCACAGGACTTCGCCCGCCGCCCGGCTCCTGCAGGGGACGAACCTGGGGCCGTGGCGCAGGGGCTTGGCCCCGCCATATGGGGGTGGGGCGGCAGGGCACCGGAGGCGTGAAGGGATGGCGCCGGCCCGCAACCGTACAAACGCAAGGTCGTCCGCACGGTCATCGAGCCCGAACGAGGGACGGGCCCGGCGGCTGCGGCGGCATGCCGAGGCAGGGCAGGCCCTGCTGTGGGCCCTGGTCGCCATGCTGGTGACCGCCCTCCTGGTGGCGGTCTTCGCGACCTTGTGGGTGCGGGGCACCGTCCGGGCCCGGTCCTATGGCGACATGACGGCGGCGCGGTATGCGGCGGAAGCGGGGATCTCCCGCGCCCTGGCCGAGCTGGCCGCGGGGGCGTTACACCCGCCCGCCAGCCTGTCCGGTTCAGTGGAACCGGCCGCCGGTCCGGCCACCTACCAGGTGGTGGTGACACCCGACGGGCCCGGGCGCTGGGTCCTGAACAGCACGGGGGTGCAGCGAAGGGCGCGGTATACCGTCGAGGTGGCTGTGGTGGCGCCCTTCACCATGCCGGTCTATGCCGGGGGCACCCTGACCCTGCACGTGGTTCCCAGCGGCGGAAGGGTGGATTTTTCCATGTCACCCGGATTCGGACGACAAGGCGGGGCCCAGGGGTCCGGAAGCGTGACACCGGCGCCGGTGAAGATGCAGCTGCCGCTCCCTGATTTCTCCTTCGCGACCTTCGCCGCGCTGGCGGGGACGCCGCCGGCGCAGCGCCAGTCGCTGGCCGCCAGCGGCGGCGTCTTACTCGACGGTGCGTGGTTCGACGGCGGCCCGTGCGGGGACAGGAACAAGGGCCGGGGGGCGTCCCTGACCGTCCCGGCGGGGGCTACGGTGGGGGTGCTGGGCGACCTGAGATGCCCCGCCGTCACCCTGGAGGCGGGTTCGACCCTGGTGGTCACAGGGGCCCTCGCCGCCGAGCAGCTTGCGTTGCACGACGGAGCGCGGCTGGTGGTCGGGACGGACGCCGACCCGCAGGACATCGCCGTCTACGCCACTTCGGGGCAACCCCGGCCGGTGCTGCTGGTGGTGGGCGGTTCCCTGGACGTCAAAGGCGCCCTGGCCGGTGAAGGGGGCGGAATGGCCGATGTACCCCTGGCCATTCTGGCCCTGGACCGCCGGGGTTGCACCTTGCCGGCCTGTGGCGATGACGTCGCGAACCGCATCGCCATCACGGACCTTCAGGCCACCGAGTTCCTTCTCTATTCCGAGCCGAAGCCGGCGGGGGCGTCGAGCGTGTGCGTGGAGATCGGGGCACCGGGTGGAAACACCAGCAACCGGTGCCACGGCCAGGGCCATGGGGGCGGCACGAGCGGGGGAGGATCTGGCGCCGGCGGCGCCAACCAAGGTCAGAACGGCAACCAGGAAACCGGGGGCGGTTCCGGCGCCGAAGGTGGCGCCGGCCGCCTGCCCCTGGTTCAGGTTCGAGGTGCCGTCCTGGCAGGGGGCGATGTGACGGTCATCGCTCGCCACGTGCAGCTGGAGTGGAGCGTGGGTTTTGACCTTCTTGCCCGGTACCTCGGTGTCTTACCCGGCCAGGCCTTCTACACCCTGGCCGGATGGCGAGAGTAGGAGCGCCGGTCGAGGCGAAAGGCGGCCTAAGCTGAATGGCATGGATGAGGACGACCCTTGGCGTTGACGCAGGGACCACGGGCACCCGGTGGGTGCTCTTCCAGCCCCGGGCCAGGATGCTGATTCCCCTCGACCGCCCCCGGCGGGGGCGGGTGGTGGCGGCCCTGCCGGCCGATCAGGCGGTATTCCGCACCGTGGAACTTCCCCGCCTGGGACGCCGGGAACGCCTGGCGGCCCTGCGCTGGGAGTTGCAACGGATCCTGCCCGTGGCGGTGGACGACGCCGTGTTCGACTACATCGAGCTGGGCGAGGACGCCGGGGGGGTCGCTTCGGCTCTCAGGGCAGCACGATCCCAGCCTGCGGAGACCGTGTCTCGGCAGACGGGCGGCGTCCGCTATGTGGTGAGCGGGGCTCCGGTGGCCACGGTCGACCAGCGGCTGGAAGAACTGCGCCGTCAGGGCATCCACCCGGCCGTGCTGGAGCCCGAGTGGGTGACCCTGTGGCGCTGTGCCGCGCTGCTCGGACAGGGGCGCCCGGAACCGGCGGGAACGGCCGTCATCGATTTTGGGGCCACGGCGACACGGCTGGTGGTGGTTGACGCCCAGTGCCGACCCGTGGCCTTTCACCGGTCGCCGGTGGGCGGTCAGGTTCTCGAAGAGGACCTGGCCCGGAGCCTGGGCGCGGACCTCGCGGAAGTGCGGTCCCTGATCCCCACCGAATTAGCCCACGACTTCGGTCCTCTCCAGCGCAGCCAGGCGGCGATCGGCCTGCTGGGCGACCTTGCCCGGGCGCTTCGCCGGGTGCGAGCGGAGCGTCTGGTGAAGGGCAGTCTGGAACTTTGGGCCATTGGTGGCGGCGCGGCCTGGCCGGCCTTGCGGGCCGCGGTGGCGGAGGCTCTCGGGGAGCCGTTACGGGTGACTGGAGACGCCTCTGTGCAAGCGGCGGGAGGGACAAGCCCGTTGCTGGGTCTTGCGCCCCGCTGGGTTCTCGCCGGTGCCCTGGCCCTGTGGTCCGCGGGTGCGGCCGGATGGTTGCGGGCGGCGGTGGTGGTGGAAGCCGGCCCCGGCGAGTCCGCCCAAGCCCCGGCCGAGGAGCTCGACGCGGTTTCGATCCATGGGGAGGAAAGGGGGGCATCGCCGGCGTGACCCCCTTCGGCGATGCGGAACAGCCGGCCGGCCCGTCCTGGGACGGCGGGGCGGCAGGGTACCAGGGCAGGATCCATCCGGCTCCTTCTCCGGTCGTACAAGGGACCGGGCGGCCGGCAACGAGGCAGGGCTCCGGGCGGCGGCCTGTCACGGCACGCGCCGGCCGCCTCGTACCCCGGATGAACCTGCTGGCACCCCGGATGCCGGCCCGGCGGGTCCGGGTGGCGGCGCGATGGACGGCGGCGCTGCTGGTCCTTGCGTTGCTGGACCTGGTCGCCGGGCTCGGGTGGCTGGGGGTCAACGGGCTGGCGTCCCGGGCCGAAAGGGCCCTGCGCCAGGCCGAAGCCCGGCGGCTGGCCGCCGAGGCCGCGGTGGCCCCCCTGGTACCGGCGGCACGGGAGAAGGCTGCGCTGCAGCGGCGGTGGGAAGCGCTGCAAGCCATCGGCGATCCACCCTGGGAGGCGGCGGCTGTCCTGGCAGCGGCCCGGGCGTCTCTGCCGGGCGGTGTCACCTTGAGCCGGATGGACGTCGAAGGCGGCGGAGCCGTCCACCTGTCGGGAATGGCTCCCTCGTATGCGGCCGTTGACCAGTATGCCCGGGCGCTGGCCGCCGCCGGCTTCTTCAGGGGGGTGTGGGTCCGGCAAATGGCCGTTGTGGGGGCCGCCGCTCCTGCGCCATCTCCTGGGACAGGAGGTCCGGTCACCGGATCGGTACCCGGTTCGGCATCGGAATGGGGCGGTTCGGTCCCGGATGGGGAGCAGGTGGCTTTCGACATCGACGCCTGGCTTGCCGTTGCGGGCAGCGAGCCGTCCAACGCGACGCAGCAAGGGGGGCAGCCGTGATGCCCTGGGAGCGGTCCGCGGGCCGGCCCTCCAGGCAAGAAAGGGAAGCCACGGCGGCGGCGGATGGGCGGGGCGCCCGGCGGGACGGACGGGCCGGTGCCCGGAACCCCGGCGGGCTTCTCCTGCTGCGGGGGTACGCCCGGCGCTCGCCCCTGGTGCGGCTGGTGCCGTTCTTGCTGCTTGCCGCCTGCGTCTTTCTTGTCGGTTTCGGCGGCCTGGTACTCGTCCCCGATGTCCAGCGGCTCATGGAACTGCGGGCCCAGGTCGCGGTCGCCACGGAGGAAGCGGCTGCCCAGGAGGCGATGTTGGATACCGTCCAGGCAGCCGCAGCCCAGCGGGACGAGCTGCGCCGCCAGGTGGAGGCAGCCGAGGCGCGCCTTTTGCCGGTCACCAGCCTGCCCGGGCTTGGGGTCCGGCTCGACGGGTATGCCCGGAACACCGGTGCCACCTTGCTGGCGGTGCAGTTCGGGGCCTATGAGGCCCTGACCCCCCCGGCCGGCGGGGGCGAAGCTGGGGTCGAGGTCACGAGGAACCCCGGCTCGGCTGCGGGCGGGGTGGCCGAACCGGCCCCGTCCGCACCACCGGCCGCCGGCGCGCCGCCCGCACCCCCTGCCCCGGACTTGAACCAAGGTTCCGCGTCCGCCCTGCCGGCCGCTGCGGGAGCCGGTGATCCTGCATCCTATGGGGCCGTGGCCGTCACGGTGGAACTCGGGGGTACGTGGAATGCCATTGAGGGGTGGCTCAGGCGCGTCGCGCAGGCCGAACCGGCCCTCTGGGTGGAACGGGTCTCCCTGGCCGAGACGGGTGCGGGCCTCTACGAGGCGCGCCTGAGCGGCCGCGTGTGGGTGAAGGGGGCCCCGCCGGGCGGCGGGCCGGGTCTGGCCGGGCGGGGTTCGTCCCGGTAGGGCCGGATGGCAGCGGCTTCTGCCGTCGCCCCTCGCCTCCCACCACCGCAGTGACATGACGTTGTTTGTCATCCCAGGAACCGGTACCCTGGAATACGACGAAGAGGCGTCCAGGGTGTTTCCCTACCCATCAGCTTCAGGCCCGCCGGCTTCAAGCCTGCTGGCGTGACGCCGGAAGGGCAACCCCGCCACCCGAGTGCCGGAAGGGAGAGGAACCATGCCCGTCCTGCCGCGCATCGCCGTCATCCTGGCCGGCGGCGAGGGGCGCCGGCTCTGGCCGGCCAGCACGCCGCAACGGCCCAAGCAGTTTCTCCGCCTTTTCGGCGGGCGCACCCTGCTGGAGGCGACCTGGGAGCGGGCGCGGGCCGTGCCGGGGCTCAGCGACGTCTGGGTGGTGACCGGGGCGGCCTACGCCGAGGCCACGCGCCGGGTCCTGCCGGACCTTCCCGCGGGGCAGCTGGTCATCGAGCCGTCGGGGAAGAACACGGCTCCCGCCCTGGCCCTGGCCGCCGGTCACATCGCCCGGCGCTATGGGGATGCGGCGGTGCTGGTTCTTCCCGCGGACCATCACATCCCCGACGTGCCGGCCTTTGCCCGGGCGGCAGATCAGGCCCTGGCCGTGGCGGCTTCCGCCGGCGCCCTGGTGACCTTCGGCATCGAGCCGACCCGCCCCGAGACCCAGTACGGGTACATTGAATTGGAAGACGAACTGGAAGACCCCGACCGCCGGGATCGTGTCCCGGCTGCGCCCTCGCATGACCACGCCACCCCCGTGCGCCGGTTCGTCGAGAAGCCGGGGCCGGAACAGGCGGCGGCCTTCCTGGCGGCGGGGCGCTACCTGTGGAACAGCGGGATGTTTGCCTGGCGGAATTCCGTCTTCCGCGGGGAACTCGAGCGGTCGGCGCCGGAGCTGGCACGCCTGGCGGCGCGGGTGGCGGCGGGCGAGCCGCGGCCCGCCTGGGAAGGCGCCTGGCAGTCCCTCCCGTCCATCTCCGTCGACTACGCCGTGCTGGAGCGGGCCCGGCACATCCTGTGCATCCGGGCGGGTTTCGCCTGGGACGATCTGGGCTCCTGGCTGGCCGTGGAGCGGCACGGGACCGCGGACGAACACGGCAACGTGGTGCTGGGCGGCGCACCGGCGGTGGTGCAGGGTTCGTCCGGCGTGACGGTGCTCAGCGAGGAGCTGCCCGCGGTGGTCATGGGCGTGCGGGATCTGGTGCTGGCGGCCACCCGGGACGGCATCCTGGTGGCGGGCAAGGAGAGCATCGAGGGGCTGCGGCAGGCGCTGAACGTGCTGGAAGCCCGCCTGCAGCAGCTGGCCCTGGCTGGCCGGTCAACAGCCGCAGCCGCTGCCTCGCCCAGGGAACGTTGAAGGGCTAGAGCGCCGGACCCCGGCGAGGGGGCGCGGAGTGCCGGAACCGGCCCGGGCCGAAGTCCGAAGCCGGCGGCTCGCGGCACTGGCGCCGAAGGGTCTGGCGCCGGGAGGAATGGCGGCCCGCGGCCCCGAAAGCCTGGAATGAAACTGGAGAAGTAAGAAAAAGGATGGGCGTCGAGGGGATGCGCCCGTCCGGCCCTGGCGATACAGCTGGGGTTCATCGCCGTTCGCCAGTCCATGGCGGCTTACCCGTCCATTCCATCCCTGACCGGCGGCAGGCGCGTCATTTCTGATCGGTATACGCGGATCCGGGATGAGCCGAAGGAGGTTTGTACATTGCCACGGACCGTTCGCAAGGCCGTGATCCCGGCGGCGGGCCTCGGAACCCGCTTCCTGCCGGCGACCAAAGCCCAGCCCAAGGAAATGCTGCCCGTGGTCGACAAGCCCATCATCCAGTATGTGGTGGAGGAGGCCGTGGCCGCCGGCATCGACGACATCCTGATCGTCACGGGTCGCGGCAAGCGTGCCATCGAAGACCACTTCGACCGCTCCATCGAGCTGGAGTGGCACCTGGAGCGGGGCAACAAGGACGAGATGCTGGAGTGGGTGCGCCACATCGCCGACCTGGCCGACGTCCACTTCGTCCGGCAGAAGGAGCCGCTGGGACTGGGCCACGCGGTGCTGCAGGCCCGCCGCCACGTGGGCGACGAGCCCTTCGCCGTGCTCCTGGGCGATGAGATCTTCATCGGGGACGAACCGGCCCTGGCGGAGCTGATGGCCCGCTACCGCGAGACGGGCGCCAGCGTGGTGGCCGTGCGGGAGGTGCCGCGGGAGCAGGTGCGGCGCTACGGCGTGGTGGCGGGGGAGCCGGTGGGGGAGGGCCTCTACCGCGTCCGGGACATGGTGGAAAAGCCCGACCCCGCCGAAGCGCCCTCCAATTTGGCCATCGTCGGCCGGTACATCATCGAGCCCGAGATCTTCGACCTGCTGGAGCGGGTGGGCCGCGGCAAGAACGACGAGATCCAGCTGACCGACGCCCTGCGGATGCTGGCCCGGGACCAGGCGGTCTACGCCTACCAGACCCGGTCCCGGCGCTATGACGTGGGGGAGAAGCTGGGCTTCCTGCAGGCCACGGTGGAGTTTGCCCTGATGCGGCCGGAGCTGGCCCCCGACTTCCGCCACTACCTGTTCAACCTGGTGGACGAGCTCAGGACCGGCCGCTGGCCGGGGGCCGAACAGGCCGCAGCCACGCGCCAGGCCCAGCCGGCGCCGCTCAAGCGGCAGCGGTAATGCGGGCAACGGGCGACGCAGTGACCGACTGGGCTAACCGCGTCCGTAAAGGCCGGTGAGTGGGGGGCGCACATCGATCGCCAGGCGAATGGGCTCGCCCCGATCCCGCTCGGCGCAGCAGCAAGGCAGGGGGCCGTTCCATGCACCGCATCGAAGTGGTGGGCGCCGTCAACCTCTTGTGGCTGGCCGCCTTTTTGCTGATCCGGTACCTAGCCGAAGAGGGACCGGCAGCCATCGGTGCACCCGCCGTGAGTCCCACGGCCAGGTTCTTCGGCTGGGTCCTGCCCATGGGCCTGGTGGTGTTCCTGGTAGCCTGGGGCGGCTATGCCGTCGGCCGGGCGGCGGCCCGACGGGAGCGGTAACCATCCAGTGAAATCGGTCACGGCCGGACCCGAACGCCGGTAGCGGCCGCACTGGCCATTCAGGCCGGTGTGCGACTCCGTGAGCAGGGTTGGCCGTATGGCCGGCAAAGGTTAGGGCAGGGCTAGAGGAGCCTACCGGAGGTCGGAGGAGGCGCGTCGAGACAGTGAGGTGGGCGCTGCGCAAGCCCGCACGGTTACGGCCCGGCGATACCGTGGGCGTCGTGTCTCTTTCCGCTCCGGTGGCCGCCGAGTGCCCGCGGCGCTATCAGCGCGGCCTCGCGGAACTCGAACGGCGGGGTTTCCGTCCCCGGCCGGCTCGTCACGCCACGGCCCGGCATGGGCACACCGCCGGGACGCCCGAGCAGCGGCTGGCCGATCTCCACGAACTCTGGCGGGACCCTGACGTCAAAGCCATCCTCAACACCATCGGCGGCTACAACTGCCACCACCTGCTGGAAGACCTGGACTACGAATACATCGCCCGCCATCCCAAGCTTTTCATCGGTTACAGCGACATCACGGCCCTGCACGTGGCCTTGCACGCCCGCACCGGGCTGGTGACCATCCTGGGCCCCGCCCTGATGCCCCAGTTCGGCGAATACGGCGGCATCCACCCTTACACGTGGGAGCACCTGTGCCGGGTCACCATGGAGGCCGTTCCGCCGGGGGAACTGGCACCTTCCCCCGAATGGACGACGGAACGCCTGCGCTGGGACGTGGAGGACGACCGGCCCCGGCGCTACGTACCCAACCCGGGACCGCGCACCCTGCGCCCGGGCCGGGCCGAGGGCCCGATCCTGGCTGGCAACGCCGGCACGCTGCTTCTGCTGGCGGGGACGCCCTGGTGGCCGCAGGTCGACGGCGTGATCCTCTGCCTGGAGGACGACGAGGCGGAGCAACCCGCCACCGTCGATCGCATGTTGACGCAGCTCCGCCACATGGGCGTGTTCGCCCGTATCGCCGGCCTGGTGCTGGGGCGCTATCCGCCCCAGGCGGGCTTTTCCGAGGACGACCCCCTGGACGGGATCGTTCTGCGGGCGGTGCGCGGCTACGACTTTCCTGTGGCCGTCGACTTCGACTTCGGCCACACCGATCCCATGTTCACCCTGCCGCTGGGTGTCCGGGCCCGGCTGGAGGCAGATCCGAAGAAGCCCCGCCTCTTCCTCCTTGAGGCCGCGGTCACCTGAAAGGCCGGCCGGGGTGATTAGGGGCCGTCGAACAATCGGGAGCCGGTCAGTGAACAATCGGGGATTCCTCGTTGAACAATCGGGGACCCCTGCATCTTGAGGCATCTTGAGGCTGCGGCGAGGGCCGCGCTCCGTCCCGGCACGGGGCGCCGGGGACATCAGCCGCCGAGCACCCGCCGCGGATCCACGTTGCGGCCCGTGACCACCACCACGATGCGGCGGGGAACGGGCAGGGGGCCCCCGGGCCGCCAGGGGAAGACCCCCCTCAGGGAGGTCAAGGGGTTGCGGCCTGCAGCCGCGTCGGGCCGGCCGGTTCCGGTTGGCGGGGCGGCCTCCAGCAGGGCGGCGATGGCGGTGGCGGCGCCGCCTTCCACCAGGAGGCCGTGTTCTTCCAGCATGAAGGTCATGGCCCGGGCGATGGCTTCTTCCGAGACCAGCACGGCGTCGGTCGCCAGGCGGCCCACCAGGCGGAAGGTCCAGCGGTTGTCTAGGCCGATGCCGCCCACCAGGCTGTCGGCCAGGCTGGGTTCCTCGGGCAGGGTGACGGGGTGGCCGGCCCGGAGGCTGTGGAACATCACCGGCCCCCGTTCCATGGACACGCCGATGAGCTGCACGGGGCGGGGCGGTCCGAAGTGCCGCAGGGCCAGGCCCACACCGGACAGCAGGCCACCGCCGGAGAGCGGAACGATCACCGCCTCCACCTCGGGCAGATCGTCCAGGATTTCCAGGCCGAGGGTGCCCTGGCCGGCGATGATGTCGGGGTCGTCGAAGGGATGAACCACGACCAGCCCCTGCTCGGTAGCGAGGCGGGCGCAGAGGGCTTCCGCGTCGTCCTGGGTGGGGGCCATGGCCAGTTCGGCCCCTAGCCGGCGGATGGCCTCCAGCTTGACGGGCGGCACGCCCTCCGAGACGCACACCACGGCCCGGAGTCCCAGCCGCCGGGCCACGTAGGCCACGGCCCGCCCGTGGTTACCCGTGGAGAAGGTGACCACACCGGGCGGTGATCCGAGGCTGGGTGCCGATTCGGCGAGCCGGACCAGCTTGTTGGCGGCGCCCCGGAGCTTGAAGGAACCCGTGGGCTGAAGCGTTTCGAGCTTCAGGTACACGCCGGTTCCCAGCCGCTCCGACAGCGCGGGAGAGGGGATCAGGGGCGTCCGGGCGGCGATCCGGGCGACGCGCCCCCTGGCTGCGGCGAGTTCGGCACTCCAGCACCCGGCACTCCAGAATCCATCGTCCGGCAAGGTCTCACATCCCATCCCCTGCAACGCTACAGGCGTAGCGGCACGACGTCAACGGGCCTTAACGGGGAGCCGCAATCGCTTGCAGCCACCGCGGTGGTATGCTGGAAGTAGGCACGCCTGTATGGTCTTTCGCCTTCCCTGAATAGAATGCGCCATAAAGGCCCACCATTCCGCATAAGAGTAATCAAACCGGAAGCCAGTGGGTCAGATTGACATCTAGGGGGAGGTAACGGACAATGAGGGCGCGAGGTGAGGGGCTTATGGCAATCCTCCGCGTTGGTGGCCGAGGACAGGTCACCCTGCCGGTCGGAATCCGGGAAGCCCTTGGCATTACCGAAGGGCGAAAGATGGTCTGCTACGTGACTGAGGGCGGCGACATCGTCCTGCACCCGCTTCCAGCACCCCGGTCTATCGAGGAGGTGGCGGGGGCGCTGACGGGCAAGGTGGGCCGGTCCCTGACCGAAGCCCTTGAGCGGGCCGCCGGCGATTACGCCGAAGCCTGGCGCGAGAGCCAGCCCAAGCCGCACGCGGATGCGGTGTGGCGGGAAGCGGCGCCGGCGAGGGACGCATCGTGACGGAGCGGTGGTTGCTGGACACCAACCTGATTATCTACTTGCTCGCGCCAGACCAGGCTCCGGACAACGACGTCCGGGACCGGGTGCGGGCCCTCTTTGAGCGGGCCGCTCGGGGCGCGGTGACCCTGGTGGTAACGCCCATCGTGGTCTTTGAAACGTTGCTTGTGCTTTCAGGCTTCGGCCTGCATCCCCGCGAAGCGGCCGGCCTTGTCGAGCGGGTGCTTGCCTTACCCGGGGTGGAGTGTGAGGACGACGAGCACATTCTCTACGCCCTCAGCCGGTACTCGAAAAAACTTGATTTCGTGGACGGCTATTTGGCCTCCCGGTCGCAGGCCGAGCCTTACCGGGTCGCCTCCAACGACCGCGACCTCAGGCGCCTGGCGGCGCGGCTGGCGGAATGGTGAGGGGGAAGGAGATCGGGCCGTAGCCATCGCGATCCTGCAACGAGGACAAGTGACCCTCGCCAAGGCGATCCGGGAGCGGGTGGACCTTGCGGAAGGCGACGAGGTGCTCGTTGACGTCAACGGCAACGGGGAGATCGTACAGACTCCCTTGGCCGCCGCTGGGCCACATGCGCGTAAATCGGGGTCGTCGCCACCGTCGCGTGGCCGAGCAGGTCCTTGATGACAAGCAGGTCGACGCCCGCCTCAGGCAGCCGCGTCCCAAAGGTGTGGCGGAGCTTGTGGGCGCTGGCCCGCCACAGGGCGCTGCCACGGCCGCGGAGTCTCAAGGAGCTGCGCAGCGTGCTGAAGGTCGATCGGCCCGTGGACACGGGGGAGGCCCGGGAAGCGATCCGTACATCCCGTGCTCGGCGGTGGGCCGAAAAGATGGCCTGAACGAGGCGGGCGCACAGGCGCTGGCGCAGGCGGCCGCGCGCCGGGAACCGGCCGGGGACCGGGTGAGGGAATAGCTCGTGGTGAGGGAATAGCTCGTGAGCACGTGGTTGCTCGACGCCAGACCGTGGACAGGGCTGATCGGGGACGTTTTACCGTCATTCGGACCTCCTGCCCTCTCGCCGAGTTCTTTGCCCGGTACCAGGTGGAGGGGCTTAGAACAGCTAACGCGCTTCTTAGTCATTTGTTTCCGGAATAAGGGCCGTGGCCGGGAGTCGGTGCGGTTCACCACGGGTGCGATCCGGGTGGACGACAAGAGCCGCGTCGTGCTGCCCCGGATCGGGTGGGTGAAGACCCACGAGCCGGCCACGGCCCTCCTTCGGCGCATTCAGGCGGGAACGGCCCGCATCCTCGCGGCCACGGTGTCACGGGAGGGGGGCCGGTGGTTCGTCAGCTTCACCTGCGAGGTGGAGCGGCCGCCAGGCCGCCCTTGGTTCCCCTGGAAGGTCGTCGGCGTCGATGCGGGCGTCAAGCACCTGGCGGTCCTTTCGACAGGTGAGAAGGGGCCGAATCCTCGGCCCCTTGAAAAAGCGCTCCGAAAGATCGCCCGGTCCAGCCGCGCCCTGGCCCGCCGCCAAAAGGGCAGCCGGGGGTGGCAACAGGCCCGCCGCCGGCTGGCCCGGCTCCATGCGCGGGCCCGGGATGTCCGCCAGGATGTGGCGTGGTGGTCGTCGAACAGTTGCACGTGGCGGCCACCTCAAAGGCCATCCCCAATGGCCATCCCCAATGGCCATCCTCAAAGACCGTCTTCGGACCGGCAGGCTGCGCGGCCGCCATCCGTCCCCCTACACCTACCCGTGCCAGACCTCCCGCAGCACCCGCAGCGTATTGCCGCCGATCACCTTCTTGATCTCGTCGTCGGAGTAGTTGTGCTTGACGAGCCAGCGGACGATGTTGGGCCATGCCTCGGCGATGTTCTCCAGGCCCCGCACATAGGGCACATGGGGATGGTCCTCGCCCGACGCCTTGCTGGCGCCGATGGACAGGTGGGCGGCAAAGGCCTTGTGCAGGGCCACGTGGTCGCCGAAGAGCAGATCGGGCCCGAAGGTCACGTGGTCGATGCCCACCAGTTCCACGCAGTATTCGAAGTGCTCCATCACCGACTCGATGCTGTGCTCGGGGTGGTTGCGGGTCAGGGTGGTGTGGGGCGCCGCCTCGATGCCGATCACGCCGCCCCGCTCGGCGCAGGCCTTGATCACCTCGTCGGGCTTGAGGCGCCGGCTGGGCCACAGGGCGCGGGCCCCGGCGTGGGTGATGAAGACCGGCTTCTTGCTGAACCGGATCGTATCCAGGGCCGTCTGGTCGCCCGAGTGGGACACGTCGATGGCGATCCCCAGCTTGTTCATCCGCTCCACGGCCTGCCGGCCGAAGACCGTCAGCCCGCCGTCCCGCGGCTCCCGCAGGCCGCAGCCCAGGGCGTTCCCCTCGCTGTAGGCGATGCCCATCATCCGGATCCCCAGGCCGTACAGCACGTCGAGCCGGTCCAGCTCGTTCTCGATGGGCGTTGCCGCCTCCAGGCTGGGGATCAGGGCGACCCGGCCCTCGGCGTGGGCGCGCAGGATGTCGTCGACCCGCTCCGCCCGGATGACGAAGTCCTGGTGGGCCAGGTCGGCGAACCGCATGCCGATGTCGTGGATGATGTCGGTCCACTTCCACCCCATCTTGGAGGTGATGGTGGCGGCGCCGTTGAGGAAGTTCTCGCACACGGCATCGAGCCCCGAAGCCGCCAGGCCCTCGTAGCCCGTGAAGATCCGGCCCTCGCGGATGTAGTCGAAGACCTGTCCCACGTCCTCGGGGATCACCATCAGGTGCTCGTGGAGGGAGATCACCACGTTCTCCGCCAGGAGCCGCTGGACCCGCTGCTCCTGGGCGTCGGACACCTCCACCACGTAGGGGGAGACCCGGCCGATCTCCCTGGCCAGCTGGAAGGGCCGGTAGTCGACCCCCGGCTCAAGGAACTGGAAGGAACGGTAGCCGTCGTACTTCTTCCTCTTGGCGGTCGAACCCGCCGCGGCGGCACCCGCCGCGGGTTCGGGCATGCTGTTGCTCACGGGCAACTTCCTTTCTCCAGGCGCTGTCAAGCCTTTCAAGCTCCACGCGTCCGGTCCGCTCGCCGGGCTTGCGCCCGCCGCGGCTGCTCCGCAGCGGGGTGGGACCCGCCGCCCGCCGCAGCCACCCTCCGCCCCCGGAAGCCAGGCTAGCCCTTGAGCCCGGGCACGACCTCCAGCAGGAACTCCCGCACCACCCGGCGGAACTTTTCCGGCTCCTCCACCTGGGGCGAGTGACCGCTGTGGTCGAACACCACCAGCCGTGCCCTGGGCATGAGCCGGGCGATCTCCTCCGAGGCCTCCAGGGGCGTGATCCAGTCGTGGCGGCCGCAGAGGACCAGGGTGGGCACCTGGATCTCGTGCAGCCGGTTCGTCAGGTCATATTGGGGCTGGTTGCGGGAGAAGGCCCAGTTGTGGGTCTCGTGGCGGAAGCGGATCCGCTCCAGCTTGGCCCGGGCCCGCTCAGGATCGAAGTTGACCTCGTAAAGGGGCATGATCGCCTCGTAGCAGGCGCGGAAGTCCTCGTCATCGTAGACCTGGCCGGCGAAGAGCCTGGCCAGCATGGCGCGGTCCACCCCGGGCAGGTTGCGGGCCAGGGCCGCCTGCACCGCCTTCTCCTGGTAGCGGTTGCTGGCGGCGGTGTCCCGCAGGATCAGCGCGTAGAGGTTCTCCGGGTAGCGCAGGGCGTACTCCAGGGCCAAGTGGCCGCCGTAGGAGCCGCCGGCCAGGACCATCTTGCCCAGGCCCAGGTGCTGCCGGAGCCCTTCGATATCCGCCACCCACTGCTCGTGGCTGTACGGGGGCGCTCCTTCCGACTCGCCGGAACCCCGCTGGTCGAAGCACACCAGCTGGAGCCCCAGCTCCGTGAAGGGCATGAACGCCTCCCGGTCGCCGGCCCGGCTGCCCAGCCCGGGACCACCGTGCAGGGTGAGCAGGGGGATCCCCTCGCCGAACACCTCGTAGACCAGCTCGACCCCGTTGATCCGGGCGCGCATGCCGCCTCACCTCCTTTATTTGACTAAATCAAACAATTTGACTGAGCGATGTGCCTCGGATTCGGCGTGGGGATGCCGGCTCCTCCTGCTGGTCGTCGCCTGAGGCAAAAAATTTTTCGAAATCCTCCGGGCGGCTAGCAGGAACCGGCGAAGGTGAGGCGAATCGGTAGCGACTAATCCGGCGGTTGACTGGACCGCGGTGGTTGAACAGATCAACCGATGCGGTTCAGCCTCACGCAAGCCCTTGCGGCAAGCCCTTATGGAAAGGAGGTCTGGTGCCCATGGCGGGGGAGCAGGGCGCCCGGCCGGCGTCCCGGGCGGCGCAGCGGCCCGTATCCCAGCCGCTACCCCAGCCCGCGCCCCGGCCGGCACCCCAGCCGGTGTCCAAGCCGGCCCGGCCGGCACCCCAGTCACCGGCGGGGCCGGGCCACGGCTACGTGATCCAGGCGGTCATCAAGGCCCTGGACGTGCTCTTCGCCTTCCGGGAACCGCCCCACGAGCACAGCCTGGCCGAGCTGGCCCGGATCACCGGGCTGGGGAAGAACCAGTGCTTCCGCTGCCTCAAGACGCTGGAGGCCTATGGCCTGATCCGGCTGGGGGAGCACGGGCGCTATGTGCTGACTCCCATGCTGCTGAGCCTGGCGGTGCTGGCGGCGGAAGAGCGCTCCCTGATCCGGCTGGCCCAGCCGATCCTGGACCGGCTGGCGGCGGAGACGGGGGAGACGGTGCACCTGATCGCCCTGGTCGACGGCATGGCGGTGGTCATCGACCGGCGGGATGGCCCGGCGGGCCTGCGCCTGGCCACGCCCCTGGGGGCGCGCAGCCCCCTGCACGCGGGAGCCGTGCCCAAGGCCATGCTGGCCTTCCTGCCCGAAGCCGAGCAGGCGCGGGTGCTGGACATGCTGCCCTTCCTCCCCCGTTACACGCCCAAGACGGTGGTCGACCCCCAGCAGCTGCGGGCCGAGCTGGCCGAGATCCGGCGGCGCGGCTACGCCATCAGCGACGAGGACATCGAGGCCGGGGCACGGGGCGTGGGGGCGCCCATCTTCGATGCCCGGGGTCGCGTGGTGGCGGGGGTGAGCGCCGGCGGGCCGTCGCTGCGCATTCCTCCCGAGCGGCTTGAGCATCTGGGCGAGCTGGTGCGGCTGGCGGCCCGGGACATCTCCCGGCAGCTGGGCTATGCCGGGGCGGTCAGCGCGGCGGGCCCGGGGGCCAGGAGCTGAGGGGGCCAGGGCGCGCCCAGGTCCCCGGGGGCGGGGGCCGGCGCCCGGCCTTGACACGAGACGATCCAGGGGTATGGGTTCGACGCGACGGGTTCTTCACCACGCGACGGGTTCTTCACCAGACGAAAGGGGCATGCATCATGGCGGTTCGATGGGATGAAGCCGGCGGCCGGCCGGCCGGGTCCACCGCGGGGCGTGGATCCGGAGGCGCCGCCGGGCCATACCGGAGCAGGCGGCGTTCCCTGGCCCGGATCGCGGCGGCCCTGCTGGTGGCCGCTGCCACCCTGCTGGCGGCCTGCGGCAGCGGCGGGGGCGGCGGCGCGGGAGGAACCGGCAGCGGCGGCGCCGGGGGCAGCGCGGGCAGCGGAGGCGGCGAAGGTGGCGAGGCCTACGATCCCAACGCCACGGTCACCCTGGTGACCCCGGCGGACCCGACCTTCAACCCGTGGCACCCCAACGCCTATGCGGAATCCAACATCATCAACGAGATGATCTTGCCCGGCCTCACCCGGTGGGACGAGCACATGAAGCCGGTGCCCCACCTGGCCACCGAGTGGAGCGTCTCCGGCGACGGCCTGGTGTGGACCTTCAAGCTGCGGGAAGGCGTGAAGTGGTCCGACGGCCAGCCCTTCACCGCCGACGACGTGGCCTTCACCTTCAACGAGATCGTCCTGAACCCGGACCTGGGCGCCAACCACAGCAGCGAGTACAAGGCGGTGGAGAAGGTGGTGGCGGTCGACCCGCACACCGTCGAATTCCACCTCAAGGAGCCCTTCGCCTCGCTGCCCTCGTACCTGGCGTACTACGCCGGCATCCTGCCCAAGCACGTCTTCGAGGGCGTCGAGGACCCGTGGAGCCTGAACGAGTTCAACAAGAAGAACCCCGTCGGCACGGGACCCTTCACGGTGGCCGAGTACGTCTCCGGCTCCCACGTGCGCCTGGTGCCCAACCCGCACTACTGGGGCGAGAAGCCCAAGGTCAAGGACGTGGTCTTCCGCATCGTCCCGGACGTCAACGCCCAGGTGGCCCAGCTGCTGGCGGGCGAGGTGGACATGCTGTCCATCGACGACCCGACCCTGCTGGACAAGCTCCAGAACAACCCCAACCTGCAGCTGGAGCGGGTGCTGACCAACGTCTACTATTTCGTCGCCCTCAACCAGGACGACCCCCGCTTCCAGGACAAGCGGGTGCGCCAGGCGCTCTCGTACGCCATCGACAAGGAAGCGATGATCGAGAACCTGATCAAGGGCTACGGCCAGGTGGCCACGGGCCCCATCCCGCCCCTGCAGGCCGAGTACTACAACGGCGACGTGGCCCGTTATCCGTACGATCCTGAGAAGGCGAAGGCCCTGCTGGCCGAGGCCGGCTGGACGCCGGGGCCCGACGGCATCCTGCAGAAGGACGGCAAGCCCTTCCACATCACGATGACCGCGGCCCAGATGCGCCAGCTGGTGCCCGCCACCCTGCTGGTCCAGCAGTGGTGGAAGGACCTGGGCATCCAGGTGGACGTGGACGTCCTCGACTGGAACAGCTACATCGAAAAGGCCATCGTCAACCGGGACTACGAGGCGACTTTGGCCTGGTGGTCCACGCCGGCGGACCCCGACGTCTACCCGTACTATGCCTCGGAGGCGGCGGGCCGGGGGAACAACATCCCCAACTACCGCAACCCCGCCCTGGACGACCTGCTGCGCCGCGGGCGCGCCGCCACCAGCGAGGAGGAGCGCAAGGCCATCTACGCCGAGGCCCAGAAGCTGATGGCCGAGGAACTGCCCTACCTCTACCTGTGGTGGCCCGAGAGCATCGTGGTCTACAACAAGGCGCTGCACGTGCCGCCCGGCAGCTACGCCGTCAAGGGCCTGTACGTGGACGAGTGGTACAAGACCCGCTGAGCCGGGCCCGCATCGCGTCGCCATCCGGAGGAACCGGCCCGCCGGCCGGTTCCTCCGGGGGAGGCGTTCCTCGGCCGGTTCCACGCGGCTTTCGCCTTGGCCGGGTCCCAAGCATCCGCCGGGTTCCGCGGGTTCGCCGGGTCCGTCTCCGTCTGGCCCAGGTTCCCCGGCGGCATGGAACCCCATCGTGGCCCGCCGCATCCGGGCGGGGGGAGGTGCGATCAGCATGGCATCCCTGCGCTACGCCGGCCGGCGCCTGCTGCAGGGGCTCGTGGTCCTGTGGGTGATCACCGTGGTGACCTTCCTTCTGGTCAACCTGGCCCCTGGCGGGCCTGGCGCCGTCATGCGCATGGAGACCACGGCCGAGCAGCGGGAGGCCCTGATGCGCCAGCTGGGCCTCGACCAGCCCCTGCCGGTCCGCTACGTGCGCTGGCTGGGGGACGCCCTGCAGGGCGACTTCGGCCAGTCCATGAACAGCCGCGAGCCGGTGATGCCCCTGGTGCTGGAGCGCTTGGGCAACACCGCGGTCCTGGCGGCCGCCACCCTGGCGCTCTCCCTCGCCGTGGGGCTGGCGCTGGGCATCGCCGCCGCCCTCCGCCGGGGGTCGTGGATCGACCACGCGGCCACGCTGATTTCCACCCTGGGCGTGTCGGTGCCGGACTTCTGGTTCGGCATCCTGCTGATCATGGCCCTGTCGGTGCGGTGGAACCTGCTCCCCAGCGGCGGCATGGCCACGGTGGGCGCGGAGTTCTCCCTGGCCGACCGGCTGGCGCACCTCGTCATGCCGTCCTTCGTCCTGATGCTGGTGATCCTTCCCAACATCCTGCGCTTCGTGCGGTCGTCGCTGCTGGAGGTCCTGCACCAGGACTTCATCCGCACGGCGCGGGCCAAGGGCGCGGGGCCGGTCCGGGTGATGGTGGTCCACGCCCTGCGCAACGCGCTGATCCCGGTGCTGACCATGCTGGGTTTGCTGATCCCGGCCCTTCTGGGCGGCTCGGTGATCGCCGAGAGCGTGTTCGCCTGGCCGGGCATGGGCCGGCTGGCGGTGGAGGCGGCCATGGGCCGGGACTACCCGGTGATCATGGCGGTGACGGTGGTGGCTGGCGTGGTGGTGGTGATCACTAACCTGGTGGTCGACCTGGCCTACTCCCTGGTCGATCCGCGCATCCGCCACGCCGCCGGGTAAGGAGGGAAGACGATGACCGTTTCGGTTCCCGAGCCGCGCCCCGCCCCCCGCGTCGCACCGCGGGCCGGCGCCGGTCCCGCCGGGTCGCCGCCACCGGGCGCCGGCGCCACCGGCGGGCTGGCGCCCGGCGAGCCCGGTGCCGCCGAGGCCCTGCAGCCCGACGCCGAGGGGTTCGTCGCCCGGGTCCGCCGCCGCCCCGCCCTGCTGGCCGCCGCCGCCGTGCTGCTTCTGCTCTACATCCTGGTGTGGGCCCTGCCGCCCCTCCTGGGGCTTGACCCCGACGCCACGGACCCCGCGGCCAGCCTGGCGCCACCCGGCCCCGGCCACTGGCTCGGCACCGACGAGCTGGGCCGCGACATGCTGGCCCGCATGCTGGCGGGCGGCCGCATCACCCTGACCGTGGCCGCCCTGGCCGCCGCCATCGCCCTGGGGGCCGGCACCCTGGTGGGGGCCCTGGCCGGGTTCTACCGCGGGTGGGTCGAGACGGTGCTCATGCGCCTGGTCGACGCCATGATGGCGATCCCCTCGTACTTCCTCATCGTCGCCGAGCTGGCGGTGTTCGGGGATTCGCCGGCGGTGGTGGTGGCGGTGATCGGGCTGAACTACTGGATGCCCGTGGCGCGGCTGGTGTACGCCGAGTTCCTCAAGTGGCGGGAGCGGGAGTTCATCGAGGCGGAGGTGGCCCTGGGCGCCTCGCCGGCCCGCATCATCTGGCGGCACCTGTTTCCCCAGGTGGTCCCCTCGCTGCTGGCCCTGCTGTCGCTGGCGGTGGGGTGGGCGGTGCTGGCGGAAAGCGGCCTGAGCTACCTGGGCCTGGGCATCCAGCCGCCCGACGCCTCGTGGGGCAACATGCTGAAGAACGCCCAGGTGTACATGTGGACCCAGCCCATGCTGGCCATCTACCCGGGCGCCGCCATCCTGCTCACCGTGCTCTGCTTCAACGTGCTGGGCAACGGCCTGCGCGACGTGCTGGACCCGCGGGATGCGTAGGCGCCGGCAGGGGGCCGGCCCGGCGCGCAAGACGCCGGAAGGTACGGTCCGGCGCCCGGCCGCCCTGGGCGCCGCTGCCCGCCCCGGCGCCGGTTACGGGCCGCGGCCCCGTCGCCGCGGCTCCGGGGCCCTCGTCCGGTCCCGGCCGTCCCGCCCCGGGCGCCGTCCTGCCCGTGGCGGCCGCGATGCGGTCCGGCCCGTTGCGGCCGTGGCGCGCTTCGGGCCGGGCCGCCGCGGGCCGGTCCCGGCCGGCCGGATCGCCAGGCCCCGCACCCCCAAGGTCCGGCACGGGAGGTGAACGACCCTTGGTGGTTCTCGAAGTACGTGGCCTGGAAGTGACCTTTCCCACCCCGGCCGGCCCCGCCCGGGCCGTCGGGGGGATCGACTTCGACCTCTACGCCGGCGAGGTCCTGGGGCTGGTGGGGGAGTCGGGCAGCGGCAAGAGCGTCACCGCCCTGGCCCTCATGGGCCTGCTGCCGCCGGGGGCCCAGGTGCGGGGCGAGGTCCTCCTCAACGGGAAGAACCTGCTCGCCCAGCCCGAGTCCCACTGGCGGCGGGTTCGGGGCCAGGAGATGGCGATGATCTTCCAGGAGCCGATGACCTCCCTGAACCCCGTGATGACCGTGGGCGCCCAGATCGCCGAGGCCCTGATCCTCCACGGGACGCCGGCCGGTGCCGCCCGCCGCCGCGCGGTGGAGCTCCTGGAACGGGCCGGCATCCCCGAGCCGGAGCGCCGGGCCCGCCAGTACCCCCACCAGCTCTCGGGCGGCATGCGGCAGCGGGTGATGATCGCCATGGCCATGGCCTGCCGCCCGCGGGTGCTGATCGCCGACGAGCCGACCACCGCCCTGGACGTCACCGTCCAGGCCCAGATCCTCGACCTGATGAAGGCCCTGCAGGAAGAGACGGGCACCGCCATCCTGCTCATCACCCACGACCTGGGCGTGGTGGCGGAGATGTGCCACCGGGTGGCGGTGATGTACGCCGGCCGCATCGTGGAGAAGGCGACGGTGGCGGACCTCTTCGACCGGCCGGGCCACCCCTACACCGAGGGCCTGCTGCAGTCCCTGCCGCTGGCGGCAGCGCCCAAGACGCCCCTGCGGGCCATGGCGGGGGCGGTACCCCACCCGGCCCAGCTGCCGCCCGGCTGCGCCTTCGCCCCCCGCTGCCCCTACGCGGTCGAACGCTGCCACCGGGAGCTGCCTGTGCTGGCCGGGGGCGTAGCCTGCCACCGGGCGGGCGAGCTGCGCCTTGAGGGCGTGGTGCGCGAAGGCGCGGCCGGGGGGCCAGGAGGGGCTTCCCCGTGGGACGGCCTGGCAGCCGGCGAGGGCGTGGACGGCGGGTTCTCCGCTTCCGCCCCGCGGGGACCGGCCGCGACGCCTGATGGAGGTGGTCACCGGTGAACCGAAGGGAAAGTGCCGTCCGCCACGACCCCGCCCGGGTGCCCTCTGAGGCTGCAGCCGCCGCGGTGCCCGGCGAGGCTCCCGCCCGGGCGCCCGCCGGAGCTGCAGCCGCCCCGGCACCAGGCGAGGCCCCCGCCCGGCTGCCCGCGGAAAGTGCGGCGGCCGCGGTGCCCGCAGCGGTCCCGGCGCCCGCCGCAGCCCCGGAGGCCGGGGCACCCCCGGCTGGTGAACCCCTGGTAAGGGCCGTGAACCTGCGCAAGGAGTTCCCCCTGGCCGGGGGCCTGCTGGGCCGGCGGCTCAGCGTCCGCGCCGTCGACGGGGTGAGTTTTTCCATCCACCGCGGCGAGGTCTTCAGCCTGGTGGGCGAGTCGGGCTGCGGCAAGTCGACCACCGGCCGGCTGGTCCTGCGCCTGCAGGAGCCGACGGAGGGGGAGGTCTGGTTCGCGGGGGAAAACCTGGCTCGCCTGCCGGCACCCCGGCTGCGCCGGCTGCGGCGCCGGATGCAGATCGTCTTCCAGGACCCCTTCGCCTCCCTGAACCCCCGGATGACCGTGGGGGAGCTCATCGGCGAGCCCCTGTTGATCCACGGCCTGGGGTCGAAGGCGGACCGCCGGCGGCGGGTGGGCGAGTTGCTGGAGCTGGTGGGCCTCAGCCCCCAGCACGCCACCCGCTACCCGCATCACTTCTCCGGCGGCCAGCGGCAGCGGATCGGCATCGCCCGGGCCTTGGCGCCGGAGCCCGAGTTTCTGGTGTGCGACGAGGCCGTCTCGGCCCTGGACGTGTCGGTGCGGGCTCAGATCCTCAACCTGCTCCTGGAGCTGCAGCAGCGACTGGGGCTGACCTACCTTTTCATCTCCCACGACCTTGGGGTGGTGCGGCACATCAGCGACCGCGTGGGGGTCATGTATCTGGGCAAGCTGGTGGAGGTGGCGCCCGCCGGCGAGCTCTTCCGTCGGCCCCTGCACCCGTACACCCGGGCCCTGCTGGCCGCCATCCCGCGGCCCCACCCGCTGGCGCCGGCGCGGGAGCGCATCGAGCTCCGGGGCGAGCTGCCCAGCCCGGTGAACCCGCCCCGGGGCTGCCGGTTCCACACCCGCTGCCCGCTGGCCACCGCGCGCTGCCGGGCGGAAGAACCGGCCCTGGTCGAGCAGGCGCCGGGCCACTGGGCGGCCTGCCATTACGTGTAACGGGGCCGGCGGCGGCGACCAAGCGGGGACCGGGCGCCGGCCCGCTGGCGGCCGGGCGTGCCGGTGGAGGGCCCGTGACCCGTACCCCTGGGCACCACCCCGCGTCAGGGCGCGGCGCGCGGGCGTTCAACAGTATCACCGTACCAGGCTGATCCGTCCCAGGAGGCGCCGCCCCGCCCCATAGAGCTCGCCGATCTCGGGCGCCCGCAGCAGCAGCAGCACGGCCAGGTACGCCAGGCAACCGGCGGCCCCGGGCAGGGCGACCAGGGCCAGTTCGACCACGGCCCCTGCCGTCCCCGCCCCCAGGGCGGCCACCGGAACCTCCCACCGCGCCAGCAGCAGCCGGTAGGCCGCCTGCATCACCCCAGCGCTCGCCACCGCCGCCACCGCCACCCGGCCGGCCCGGGCCAGCAGGTCCGCCAGGTCCAGCGCCCGCTGGCGGTGGTGCAGGTGTCCCAGCAGAAGCACCAGCCCCGTGGTGAAGGACAGGGTGGTGGCCAGGGCCAGTCCCGTGATCCCCAGCCAGCGGCCCAGCACCACGTCGCCCGCCACGTTGACCGCCATGGCCGCCACCGCCACCAGGGCGGGGGTGCGGCTGTCCCGGCGGGCGTAGAGGGCGCGCGTGGCCAGGTCCCGCAGGGCCATGGGCACCAGGCCGAGGCCATAGGCCGCCAGGGCCAGGGCGGTCAGGGCCGCGTCGCGGGCGTCGAAGCTGCCGCGCCCGTACACGAAGGCCACGATGGGATCCCGCAGGACCAGAAGGGCCACGGTCATGGGCGCCAGGACCACCATCAGCATGCCCATGCCCTGCTGGAGCAGCCGCCGGAAGGCGGCCTCGTTGCCGGTCCCGGGTGCCGCCACGGCGCCCAGGGAAGGGTACAGCGCCTGCACCAGGGCCATGGCCAGCAGGCCGTGGGGGAGGGTGACCACCCGGAACGCATAGTTGAGGGCGGAGATGATCCCCTCGCCCAGGGTCGACCCCACCATCCGGTCGACGAACACGTTGACCTCGCTGACCGCGGCACTGAGGAAGAGGGGGGGCAGGAGCGCGGCGATGGCCCGCAGGCCGGGATCGTCCAGGTTGACTTCCCACCGCTGGCGGAAGCCGACTCCCCGGGCCTCGGGCAGCTGCACCAGCACCCGCAGCAGGGAGCCCACGGTGAAGCCCACTGCCAGGGCCCAGGGGCCGTACCGGGCGCCGAAAAGGACGGCGGCGGCGATCATCACCAGGTTGAAGGGGATCCCGGTGAAGGCCGGCCCGGTGAACCGCCGGTGGGCGTGCAAAAGCCCGGTCAGCAGGTTCATCCCCGTTACAAATAAGGAAGCGATGAGCAGGATGCGGGTGAGCCCGGCGGCCAGGCGCACCTGGTGGGGGCCGAACCCCGGCGCCATCACCCGCACCACGGGCTCGGCCAGCACGCCCAGAAGCACGAGCCCGGGCACCACCACCAGCAGCACCATGGTGGCCAGCCGGCTGAAGGTGCGCCCGGCCTGGTCCCGCTGCCCGGAGGCGACCAGGCCCGCCAGCACCGGCGTGGCGGCGGTGGCGATGGCGGTGGAAACCAGCCCCAGAATCAGGTTGGGCACGCCCTGGGCCACCAGGAAGGCGTCCAGCTCCGGGCTGGCACCGAAAACCGAGGCATAGACGGCCTCCCGCAAGAACCCCAGCACCCGGCTGGCGGCGGTCAAAAGGGCAATGATGAGGGTCGCCGCCGCCACGCCCTGGGCGGCCAGTCCCCGGCCGCGCCGGCCGGCCTTACCGGCGGCCTGCGGGCCGGTGAAGAGGATGTCGTCGCTGGTGGTGTGACTTCGGGCCACCGGGTGCCCTCCCCGGAATGGGACTTCGCCGGGCGCCGGACCGGCGCCTGCCGCCCCTTGGACCCGGACCGGTCCCGCGGGCCTGTCCGGTACCTGCCTGCTATCATCTGGCAGCCGCGTCAACCGGTCAACTCCTGCCGCTCCCTACCGATAACCGGGACTGATCGGACGAACGGGGGAGTGGCCTGTGGATCTGGGAACCGTCATCGGGCTCATCGCCGGCATCGCGGTGGTCCTCATCGCCAACGTGATGGAAGGCGGCCATCTGGACCAGTTGCTCAACCCGTCGGCCAGCCTGCTGGTCTTCGGCGGTACCCTGGCCGCCACCCTGGCCAGCGCCGGGCTGCACAACGTCCTGCTGGTCCCCGGGGCCATCGCCTACGCCCTGCGGGCGCCCAAGCTGCAGCCTGGCGCCCTGATCGAGAAGCTGGTCTCCCTGGCCCAGCAGGCCCGCCGGGAAGGCCTGCTTTCGCTGGAAGAAGAGCGCAAGAACCTGGACGACCCCTTCTTCGCCAAGGGGCTGCAGTTCGTCATCGACGGGGCCGACCCCGAGATGGTGGAAGAGGTCATGGAAAACGCCCTCCAGGCCGAGCAGCGCCATTACCTGGTGGCGGCGGGGGTCCTGGAGACGGCGGGCGGCTACGCCCCCACCATGGGGATCATCGGCACCGTCCTGGGCCTGATCCACGTCCTGGGAAACCTTGAAGACACCTCGTCCCTGGGTCCCGCCATCGCCGTCGCCTTCATGGCCACCTTCTACGGCATCGCCAGCGCCAACCTGCTCTGGCTGCCGCTGGCCAGCAAGATCAAGGCCAACGTCCAGGCCGAGGCCGAGCTGCGGCGCATGGTGGTGGAAGGCATCCTCTCCATCCAGAACGGGGACAACCCCATGATCGTCCGCGAAAAGCTGGAGGCCTTCCTGGCCGCCGGCGCCGGGGGCAAGGAAGGCAAGGGCGGGACCGGTACCGCCGCCGAAGGGGCCTCCGGGCGGAGCGGCACCGGGGGCGAGGCGGGCGCCCGGATGGCCGGGGTGGGTGACTGATGAGCGGGGGAGTCCGCAGCGGGGGTCTGGCATCCAGCGGGCTGGGGTCGAGCGGCCTGGGATCCGGCGGAGGAACCGGCCCCGCCGGCGGGCGGGAGGGCCGGGGCGGCGCCCGCCGGGTCCGGGGTCGCGCCGGCGGCGGCCGCGGTCACGGGGCCGGGAGCGGTCCCGGGGACGGCCACGGCGGCGGGGGAGGCGGCCACGACGGGGCCGGTTCCACGCGCTGGCTGCTCACCTATGCCGACCTCATCACCCTCCTTCTGGCCTTCTTCGTGGTGATGTACGCCATGTCCGAGGTCAACGCCGCCCGCTACCAGGCCCTGGCCGCCTCCCTGCGGGCCGCCTTTGCCACGGCCGGCGAGACCCTGATCGATACGGAGGGGATTTCGCCCGACGCCCGCAAAGTGCTGGACGGCCTCAACCGCGATACGGGCCAGCCCTACCCGCCCGCCCTTCCACCTGCCGGCTCCCCGGAAGCACCCGGCGAAGGTTCCGGTGAACCGTCCGGGGAATGGCCCGACCTTCCCGGCCTGCCGTCCCCCGGCCAGGGAGCCGGTACCGCGGTGCCGCCCATGTCCGCGGAGGAGCGGGAACGGATGGAGGGGCTGGTGGAACAGGTCAACGAGGCGCTGCGGGAGGCGGGCCTGGGCGGCCGGGCGTCGGCCCGGCTGACCGAACGGGGCGTCGCCATCATCTTCGACGACCAGGTCTTCTTCGACCTGGGCCGGGCCGAACTGCGACCGGAGGGGCGGGACCTCCTGCGCCGCCTGGCGCCGATCCTGGCCCAGGTGCCGGGAACCATCCTGGTGGAAGGGCACACCGACAACCTGCCCATCCGCAGCGGCCGCTACCCCTCCAACTGGGAGCTGTCGACGGCGCGAGCCACCACGGTGGTGCGCTACCTGGCCGAGCAAGCCGGGCTCGACCCGCGGCGCTTGGCGGCCGCCGGTTACGGCGAGTGGCGCCCCCGCTACCCCAACACAAGCGCCGCCAACCGCGCCCGGAACCGGCGGGTCGAGATCGTGCTCCTGCGTCCCAGCCTGGATCCCACGGCGCGGATCGGTGAGGGCGCAGGCGGGGGGACCGGGCCGTGAGCCCGGCCCGCGCCAGGTCCGGCGCCCTGGCCTGGGACCCGTGACGCATCTTCCGCCCGAAAAACAGGTCCCAGGTCCCAGGACAATTCCGTTGATGTTCCCAGGGGACCCCCTTAATGTGGTTTACAAATGATGGGTCTGCAGCCGGCGGGCGGGGCCAGATGCCGTCAGGAGCGGCGCAGTGGAACTGGGGGACGCGGCGTTCCGAGCCCCCGGCTCCCCGCACCCCGCCGGGATGGGAGGGGACGAGGTGGTCCGTCGAGGAGGCGGTTCCGGCGAAGCGGCACACCCTGAGCACCGGGGTTCATCCTGGCATCCCCACCCGCGGAGGGATCCAGCCGGTTCGTCCCGGGGAGAAGGGGATACGCCCGGCGCGCAGGCCGCCGCCGTCGAGGATACGGTCTTCATGGTCCGCGAGTCGGCGGCGACCCTGGCCGAGGCGGCGGCGGCGGGCCGGTTCGACCTCCTGGACGAACCGGCCGCCCTGGAGTCCTACACCGTCCGCACCTTCGGGGACAGCCTGCGCCGGACGGGGCCCGCGGCCATCCGGCAGCTCCTCACCGTCCTGGCCCTGTACGATGACCCGACCTACCGGCACAGCCGGCGGGTGGCCGCCCTGGCCTGCCGCCTGGCCCGGCGGGTGGGCTGGCAGGGGGAGTCCCTGCGGCTCCTCAACCTGGCCGGTATCCTCCACGACACCGGCAAGCTGGCGGTGGATCCGCGGATCCTCCACAAGCCGGGCCGGCTCAACGCGGAGGAGTGGGAGCTGATCCGGCGCCACCCCCTGGTCAGCGAGCAGCTGAGCCGGCGGGTGGCCGGGGTCCCCACGGTGGCGGCCTGGGTCCGTTCCCACCACGAGCGGTGGGACGGGGGCGGTTACCCCGACGGCCTGGCAGGCCCTGCCATCCCGCCGGCCGCCCGCATCCTGGCGGTGGCCGACGCCTTCGACGCCATGGTGGGCGGGCGCCCCTACCACCGGCAGGTGATCACCGTCGACATGGCCGTGGCGGAGATCGAGCGCAACGCCGGGCGCCAGTTCGACCCCTACCTGGCGGAGGTGTTCGTCGGCATGATGGCGACCGCCCGCGATGCCGCGGCGGGGCTCGAGCCGTAGCGGGCCGGGCCGAACGGGGCAGGGGGGAGGCCCGGTGGCCGCAAGGGGGGGCGAACCGGCCCCGCGGCGACCGGCGATCCGCCCCCATGGCGTCCGGTGAAGGACGGCACGAGGCGCCGTGAACGCCCGGAGCGGTTCGGCGGCGGGAGAGAAAGGGGGGATACCGGTGAAGCGGCTGGTGAAGTGGCTGGTTGGTGCCGGCGTGGCGGCGTTCCTGCTGGCCGGTACGGGCGGGACGAGCGAGGCGAAGATGATGGCTAGCCCCTGGCGGCCTTCCTTCGCGAGCCCGGCCGACTTCTACGACATTCAGGTCGATTGGGGTACGCCGGCGGCGCCCGTGGTGAAGCCGATTCACGATCGCCAGGAGGCGATCTGGCCTGACGCGGCAGACAACGCCGGCCCCAAGAAGTAAGGGGAAGGGGAGCATGGGGGTGGGCGGTCGGGAGCACGAACCCGGCCGCTCCGCCCATTCCCGCGCGGCCCGTCACCTGATGTCGCGGAGGGCATGATTGTGGGGAGGCGTCATCCAGGCACGATCCCGACCGCTGACGTCAACGCCGACAGGGCTCTTCACGCGGCCTCCATGCGCCGGCTTGTCGAGCGCGGCCTCCAGGCCATGGATGAGCGGGACGGCCTGACCGCCTTGAACTGCTTTCAACGGGCCAGCGACATGGCGTTCAAGTACCGCCTCGGTGCCGAGGCACAGGCAGGAACGCAGCTGAACCTGGCCCTAGCGTACCGGCTCATCGGCGACCTTGAGGGGGCTGCTTCGGTCCTGCAGCGTCTCCTGCAGGGCGACGACCTGGTCCCAGACCAGCGGGCCATGGTTTGGAACATCCTCGGCACCGTCCATTTCGCGTCCGGGCGGTACCGGCCCGCGGCCCACGCCTTGTTGCGAGCATGGCGCTTGATGAGGAACCGCCGCTACGTTTCGGAACTTCGGGTCGAGGTGGCAGGAAACCTGGCTACGGTGTATCTGGAGCTGCGCCGTCCCGCCAGGGCCTTGACCTGGGCCTCCCGCGCCGCCTGGCAGGCCCGCCACGCCGGTACGCCCCACCGCCAGTTTGCCACCCTCCAGCTCATCGCCGCCCGCCTGGCCCTAGGCCAAACGGAGCGGGCCGCCAGGGGCATTGCCCGCCTCGAGCGGTCGATCCTGCCCGAGCACGCCAGCCTCTTCTGGCGGCTCTACGCAGACCACGCTTTGCGCACCGGTGACCCACGGCGGGCTATGGCCCTAGCAGCCCGGTCCCTTGATGCAGCCGTATGCGACCTCAGCGCCGAAGACATCACCGCCGCCGCCCGGGCCTTGGCCCGGCACAAGGGCTGTGATGCCGCCCCACATGCGGCCGAGACCCTGATCGCCTATTCCCGCACATACCGCTCCTGGATCACCGCCTTTGCCACGGCCTGTCAGAAGTTGGAGCTGGCCCGCGAAAAGCAGGTCGTGGCCTTACTGGTGGCGGCCGATGGACTGATCCTCACCCGGGCGGGAGGCGAGGAAATTCTTCACAAGCTCACTCTGCAGGGGTACCATGCGGGCGGTCGAATGGATGCCATGCCCGGCGCCGGTCTTTCCTTTGATGAAGCCCAAGCGGACTTATCCACCGGGAGTAACGGGATGTGGGGCTGGGCGCAGATCATAGCAGACCACCACACCGATGGTGTTGCTCCTGCCGGTGGTGGGACCAGCACCCGGGGTCCGACCGCGTTCCGCACGGAGCGGAGGGCCTCGGGAGATTCGCCGCCTGCCCCCTCCGCCTGGGTGTTCGTCTGGCCACCGCAACCCGCCATGGCCAGGGCGATCGCCACTCTGTCCGCCCACATTCGGCAGGTTACCGAAAAGGAGCAGCAACACCACGAAGAGGCCCAGGCCCTGGCCAAGCTTACTGCGTTCCACCGTGCGGCGGTCGCCCTTGGTGGACCTCTGCCGACACCGGAACTCATCGGACGGCTCCTGGCCCTGACCCAGCAGCTCAGCCGCTCCGACGGGGTGGCACTGCTCTTCACCGAGCGCGACCGTGGGATCTGGGCTGACGGCTTGGACGGCCGGAAGTTGTGGCGCAGCCGGGTGACTAGGCGGGTGGCCGCCACGGGCCGTCCCGGCCGGCTCTCGGTGCACCGGCCCCGGGACCGGGAAGAACTCGGCCGCCTCGGTCTCTCGTCGCTTCTGCTCGTCCCCGTGTTCTTCGGTGGCGACTCGTGCTCCGCCGTCCTGGCCGCAGGCCGCCTGGCCGGGCCCGAATATACCGAGGCGGAATTGGAGTTGGTAACCTTCATCAGCCGGCAGTTCGGTCTCGCCCTGGAAAATGCGGCCCTGCGCGACGACCTGAGCCAGCGACTGGATACCCTTACCCGGGATCTGCAGTTGGCTCGGCGGTTGCAGGAGGCATTCCTCCCCCCGCCGGTTCTGCGTCACGACGGAATTGAGGTGGCCGGCCAGAGCTTGCCGGCCAAGTGCGTCGGGGGCGATCTCTATGACTACGTACGATTCCCCGGCGGAGGGTGGGCGCTGGTCTTGGGGGACGTCATGGGGAAAGGTGTGGCCGCGGCCATGTTGGCTTCCATGCTTCTCTCTCTGGTCAGGGAGGTATGGGCTCGCCAGGCGGTCGGTGAGGAAGTCATCCGCCGCCTCGACCTGCGTTTCGCGCCGGACCTCCATCGGGCACGTGCCTTGGCGACCTTGGTCATGGCCCATCTTGACCCCGGCGATGGAACCCTTCGGGCTTGGCTCGCCGGCCACGACGGCCCGATCCTCTGGCACCACGAAGGATGGCGTCCCTTGAGCCGGGGAGGGGGTACCGCCCTGGGACTTCAGGCGGGGATCGGGTCCGTAGTCCAGATCGAGACGCGGCTTGAACCTGGGGACGTGGTGCTGTTCTACTCGGATGGCCTTGGTGAACTGCTGCTTGGGCGCCGTGGCGCCGGCCGGTCCCACGATGTGGCGGGTGTACTGAACCGATTAGGGCTAAAGCCGCAACCGGAGCGCCTGCAGGCGTTGCTTGGCAAGATTCGTTCACTGGCCGTCCACCGTACGTTGCAAGACGATGTGACGGTGGTGATGATCAGTGTCGCACAAAGTGTTTCTCGAAGAGTCTCAAGCTGTGCTGACGGCGTGTTGCTGGTATGACGGCGACCGCCTGACGTGGATATCTTTCCGGGACGATGTGGTATCCGGCGGGCCAGGAACCCGCGGTAACGATCCTCCCGCCACTGGTTCGCCGAGGGCCGTTTCCTGTGGCGAGGCGGATGCGGCGGATCTCCAATTCATCGTCTTGGGCACCCGGCACCGGCTTGGCCTGCTCTGGGGGCCGGCGGGGGTGCCCCTTTCCGACGCCCAGCGCCAGATCATTCGCCTCCTGGCCCAAGGACGGCTCGAAGTTGCCGGCGACGCGTTGGCACCGCCCCCCTGGGGTCCGGTGAGAAGTGTCTCGTGCAGAACAGAGCACGGCGATGTTGAGGAAAAAACTGTTAACGGGGGGGGGGGGGGGGGGGGTAATTTCTCCCACTCCCAGGCGATAACCTCTCGGATCTACCGGGCCCGGTTTCGCAAGCCATCGGGTGTCGCGACCGCTCGACGCCGTCTGCAACAACGGCTGCTGGAGCTGGGTTATCCATCCACCTGCATTCAACGGGTCGTCGTCGCTACGGCGGAGGCGATGATCAACGCCGTTCGCTACGCCGGCGGTGGGGAGCTTAACGTGGTCTCCTCCGATTCCCGATTACATGCCGTCATCACAGACTCCGGCCCTGGTATCGCCTTTGACCGGCTCGCCCAGGCCCTCCTGCGGCCCCGAAACCGGTGGAACCTGGGACGGGGTCACGGGTACTGGCTCATGGTCAGTATGGCGTCCCATTGCCGGGTCACGTCGACTCCCGGAAGAACCCGCGTTGAGCTGGTTTTCGATGTTGGTACCTAAGCCGATCCTGACACGGGGGGAATCCCATGGACGACGTCGTGCAACTGCCTGCGGGTTCGGGTCACCGCCTTCTCCTCAACGGCGACCTGGACTTCGAGCGGGCCGAGCGGATTGCAGCCGCGTTGCAGCGTTACGCCGGCGGCCCGGTGGTCCTCGATCTCAGCCGGTGCCAGTTCATCGACTCGACGGGCATCGGGGTCCTCGTCGATGCCCTCCGCTCCTACGCCGCCCGCGGCATCGAGGTGGCGGCGGTGCGAGTGCGGCCGGCGGTGTTCGAGGTGCTGGAGATCGTGGGGGCCGTCGACGTCTTCGGCCGCGGCCTGTTCGAGATCGTGCTCGATGAGGGGGAAGACGCGTAGATGGAGGCGGACGACGCCTAGAGGGTGCGCCCTCCGTCGTTCACCACCCTCCATGACCATCCCACCTGACGACGGCCGGTTGCCAACGCGGCGGTAGCGGGAGGAGGCGGTATCCGGTGCCGGGCACGACGAGCGGCAGCAGTCAGATCATGGAAGAACTGGCCTTCGCGGTCCCGGCCCGCAACGCCGTCGAGGCCTTCGCCCGCGCCATAGAACGCTCCGGTTATCCCCCCGAGCGCCTCGTGCCCCGCCGGGCGGAGGTGGTCCGGCCCGGCCGGCGGCTCGCCTGGTGGTGGATCCGGCCCCCGCTGATGCGGGTGGTCCTGGCGGTTCGGCCGGTTCCACCGGCCGAGGGTGCCCAGCCCGAGCAGGATCCGCCGGCTCCGGGTACCCCCGGCCCGGTCCAAACCCCGACCATGGCCCGGGTCCGCCACGGCCGTCTCGAGATCCTGCCCGGTTCCCCGGACGAACCCGCCATCCTCGTACCCGGCCCCGGGGTGCGGCTGAACGTCAACGGCAGGGACGTGGACGAGGCCGTGGCGGTCACGGCGGCGGACCGGGCGGAAGCCCAGGTCGCATCCGGCGCCGGTTGGGCCGCCGGTTCTGCTACAGATTCCATTACCCACCCCGATGCAGACTCCGTTACCGAAACTGTTACCGGCGCCGGTTCCGCCGCCGCGCCCATCGAGGTCCGGCTTGCCCCTGACGGGCTGCAGGCCAGCGTACGGGTGCCCCTGGTTCGTCTCCGGGTGCTGAAGGAGGCGGGGCCCACCCGGGTGCTCCACCTGGAGACGGCGACCCTGCAGCGGCCGCCGGCCGGTCTGACGGTCGAGGCGATCATGGATGCCCTGGCCGAGGCCGGCGTCACCGAGGGCATCGACAGCGAAGCGGTGGTCCAGGTGGCGACGGAGGGGGCGCCGCTGCCGGTGACGGTGGCCCGCGGGCGACCACCCCGGGACGGTCGGGACGGGAAGCTGGTCGCGGTGGTGGGGGCCTGGGGCTCGGCGAGCCGCAAGACGGCAGCCGAGGCCGGTCCCTGGCCCGCGACGGGGGTCGCCGGGACCGAAGAAGACGGAGCAGCAGGTGGCATGCACGAAGACGGCGCGTCCGCTGGCGCCGCCGATCCCCTGGCGATCGCCGTACCGAAGGCGGATCCCGTGGAGCCCGGGGGTCCGACGCACCCCGACCCCTTCGGCCTGTCGGGCCCGGCGGGCCGGGCCGGTCAGACCGAGCCATCTCCGCGGCCCGTTCGGGACGGCCGTGCTCGCAGTTCGGGCCGGGCCGTGCTTTCGATCCCCGAAGGCAGCCTGGTGGGCTATATCGTGCCCCCGGAGCCGGGGCAGCCCGGGCGGGGCGTCGACGGCCGGGTTCTTCCGGCGAGGGACGGGCGGCCGGCCCAGGTGCGCTGCGGGCAAGGGGTCGTCGCGGTCAAGGGGCCTGGCGGGCGCCAGGAGCTTCGCGCCCTGCGCCAGGGCCGGCCCGTGGTGCAGCGGGTGGGGCGGCTCGCCTGGTACGTCGATGTGGTGCCTCTGCTGGTCCACGACGGCGACCTGACGGCGGCGACGGGGTCGGTACGCTTCGAAGGTGACGTCATCATCACGGGCAGCGTCAGCGAGGGGGCTGCGGTGGTGGCCGGCGGGCGGATCCACGTCTACGGCGGGGTCGACCACGGCCTGCTGGAAGCCGCCTGGGACGTGACGGTGGAGGGTGCCGTGGTGCAGGGGCGGGTGGTGGCCGGGGCCCGGGCGCGCCTTTACCAGCAGCTGCGGGGGCGCCTGGAGTCCCTCGCCGAAGGTTGCCGGCGGATCGAAGCGGCCATGCGGCTGGTGGAAGGGGCCGCTTCGTTCCAGCACCGGGACATCGCCCGGTTTGGCCCTGGGCGGCTGGTCCGGTTGCTGGTCGAAATGAAGTTCCGCGACGTGCAGGAACGGGCACGGGCCGTCCACCGCCTGCTGGCGGCCCACCGGGGTCCCCTGGACGCGCCGGTGGAGGCCCTGCGGCAGCCCCTGGCCGAGCTGGCCGGCACCGTCGGCGACGGGTTCGACCTGCCCGGGCTCATCGCCGCCCTGGGGGAGGCGGCAGCGTTCCTCCAGGGGTTCGAGACGCCGGCTCCAGCGACGGCCACGGTGGGGTACGTGCACAACGGCGTCGTCGAGGCGACGGGGGCGATCCGGGTCGGGCCTGCGGGGACCTATCACGCCCGGCTGTGGGCGGGGGAGCGGGTGTCGGTCCAGGGGCCGGTGGTGGGCGGGACGGTGGAAGCCGGCCGGGCGGTCCACGTCCTGGAGGCCGGGTCGGTGGCCCTCCCCGCCACCGTGCTGGCGGTGGGGGAAGGCGGGATCATCCGCGCCGGGTTCGCCCACGAGAACGTGTGGCTGCGGGTGGGCGAGCGGCAGCGGCGCCTGGCCGAGCCCCGGGCCGACCTCAGGGTGGGCAGCGGGACGAACCGGCCACCGGGCCCCGTCAAGGACCGTCCGGCCAAGGCCTACCCGGACCCGGATACCACGATGGCAAGCCCTCTTTCGGGGCACGGCACCGCGGGGTGAAACCACCTGGGACGGTGTTGTGGGTCGCTGAGGACCCTGGCCTGGGGGTCCCGGGGTAACGCCGGGTGCTGCGGCTCTTGCACCACGAGCTGAGCGCGCCCCGCCGATGGCGCCCCGCCGATGGTATAAAAGGAGGTGTTGGGGGGCGAGGCCTTGTCGTCGTCGCGGCTGGCCAAATCCGTCGCCATCATCTTCATCATCGGCGTCATCAGCCGCGTCCTCGGGTTCTTCCGGGAGATGGTGCTGGCGGCGGTGTTCGGGGCCAGCCCGGTGACGGACGCCTACACCATCACCCTGTCCATCCCCTATGTGGTCTTCGCCGCCTTCGGCTCGGCCATCACCACGGTGGTCCTGCCGCTGCTCGCCCACTACCGCGCCAGGGGCCAGATGGCCGACCTGGAGCGGGTGGCCTGGACCCTGTTCCACGCCCTCTTGCTGCTGCTGGTCGTGTTCCTGGCCCTGCTCATGGCGGGGGTCGACGTGGTGCTGCGCGTCTTCGCCCCCGGCTTCACCGGCGAGACCTTCCTGCTGGCGCGGGAACTGGCGCTGATCCTGCTGCCCGGCATCCTCTTCATGGGGATCAACGGCTGGCTGCAGGCGGTGCACAACAGCGCCCGCAGCTTCACCGCGCCGGCCGCCGTGGGCATCCCCCTCAACTTCATCATGATGGCGGGGACCTACTTCTTCGGCCGCTGGTACGGCATCGAGGCGGTGGCCTGGGCGTCCCTGGTGGCCATGGCCTCCCAGGTGCTGGTCCTCTGGCCGGGCCTCAAGCGGCTGGGGCTTACGTACCGGCCCGTGCTGGACTGGCGCCACCCCGACCTCCGGCTGGTGCTGAAGCGCACCGGGCCGGTGCTGCTGGGCACGGGGGCCGTGCAGCTCAGCCAGATCGTCGACAAGGCGCTGGCCTCGGGCCTTCCCGCCGGCAGCGCTGCCGCCCTGACCTTCGCCCAGCGGCTGCACGGCCTGCCCCTGGGCCTGATCACCTTTCCGATTATTCAGGTGGTGTATCCGGAGCTGGCCACCCGCATCGCCCGGGGCGAGCGCCAGGGCTTCGGCGCCGCCCTGAACCGTAGCCTGCGGGTGCTGATCTTCGTCCTGGCGCCCGTCAGCGCGGGGATGATCCTCCTGCGCATCGAGGTCACCCGGCTGGTCTTCGAGCGGGGGGCCTTCGACTTCCACGACACCCAGCTGACCGCCTTCGCCCTGCTGTTTTACATGCTGGGGCTGGCCGGCTACGCCTGGCGCGAGCTCCTCAGCCGGGCCATGTACAGCATGGGGGACACGTGGACCCCGGCCTCCACCGCCGCCGTGGCCATGGGGCTCAACATCGCCCTCAACCTGGTCCTGGTGCGGTTCCTGGCCCAGGGCGGCATCGCCCTGGCGGCGTCGGTGGCCATGTGGTGGGGTGCCGTGGTGCTGATGGTGCGGATCCGCCGGCGCATGGGGCAGATCAGCTACCGGGCGGTGGGGAAGGGCACGCTGCAGGCCCTGGCGGCCACGGCCGTCATGGCCCTGGCGGTCGAACTGGCCCGCCGGCTGATCTTCGGCGACCTGGCCCGGGCGGCCCTGGCCGGCGAGCCCGTGGGGTTCGTCCCCCTGGCCCTGGAGGTCCTGGTCCTCACGGTCCTGGGCGGGGCGGTCTACGCCGCGGTCCTGAGGGCCATGGGGGTGGAGGAATGGCAGCTGGTGCAGGACCTGGCCGGCCGGGCCGCCGTCCAGGCGGGACGGATCCTGGCGCCGGTTCTGCCCCGGGGACGGCCAGGGGCGGTGGAGGCGCGGGAGTCCAGCGGGAAAGCGGGTGCAGGCGCAGGTGAGGTGTCAGGGCAGGGCCGGGGCGGGCTCAAGTCCCCCTCGGAGGGTGGTTCGCCGTCGGAAGGCTAGGATAGCGGCTAGGACGGCCGGCCCGGCACGGCGAGTGGGCCCGCCAGGGAGGACCGGCCGGCTTCAGCGGGCCGGGCCACCGCGTAGGGACGGACCCAGTGGGCCAAGCCGCCACGGAGGGCTGGCCCCAGTGAGCCAGCCTACCCCGCAGGCCGGGGCACGCCAGTGGGCCAAGTCGCCACGGAGGGCCAGCCAGCCCCAGCGAGCCAGCCCACCGCGGTCGGCCAGCCGCTCCACCGAGCCCGGCCGCCACTACGGTTCCACCCCAGCCGTCGCGCCACGGCCGTCGTGCCACCCCAGCCGGCATCGTCCTGCACAAACCCTGCAGCCCCAGGGACCACGTCCCCCCGGTTCCGCCCGATGCCCTCCGCGGTCGTGTGATCCCCCGAAAACCCCATCCGACAAGTCCAGCCAGCCAAGGCACCTGCGCCCCGGTGCATGCGACGCGCCCGGCCCCTCACGCCACCCCCGCCAACGCCTAAGCCCATGCGCCCCGCGGTCTCGCGCCGGGGTCGTGCTGCGAGGTCGCGCTACGACGGTCCTGCGACTAAGGATTTGTTCCTTGCTGTCGAATACCGGGAAGGAAGGCAAAAAGGTCCGAACGGGCTAAGCGGCAGGAGGGACCGGTGGCATGGGTCTTGGGCGGATTCGGGTAATGGGCAGCGGCACACCAGGGGTCCAACGGGCGCAAATCCAGGTCGCCGGGCAGCGGCCACAGGCCCAGGGGTTGACCCCCGCCGGTGCCGGGATCCGGATCCCCACGGGGACCTCCGGGAGGCCGGGACGGGGGGAAGACCGCCGTCCGCATCGGCGCCGCCCTTGTGGGCGCGGCGATGACGCTGGGGGTGCTGGTGTCGCCATGGGCCCCGGTCTTCGCCGCACCGCCGGGCGGCTCCGCCCTCCCTTCCGCCGCACCGCCGGGCGTACCGGCCTTCCCGTCCGCGCCACCGCCGGCGGAGGCCCCGGGGCCGCAGCCCGCCGGCCACACCGTGCCCACCGGCCACACCGTGCCCGCCGCCCACGCCGTGCCCGCCGCCCCGCGAACCTACCACCTGGCCGCCCTGCCCGACGACCCCGGCTTCCCCCTCCAGTGGGGCCTGCGCAACGACGGCCAGGCCATCAGCGGCCAGACGGGCACCCCCGGGGCCGACGTGGGCGCCGAGGCCGCCTGGGTCCTCAGCCGGGGCGAGGGGGTCCGGGTGGCCGTGATCGACACCGGTGTCCAGCTGGACCATCCCGACCTGGCGGGCGCCTTCTGGACCAATACGGCCGAGGCCACCGGCCGGCCGGGCCACGACGACGACGGCAACGGCTACGTCGACGACGTCCACGGCTACGATTTCGTCCACCGCGACGCCACCGTCTTCGACCCCGCCGACGGGGAAGAGCACGGCACCCACGTGGCCGGCATCATCGCCGCCCGCACCGGCAACGGCGAGGGCGTGGCGGGCCTGGCCCCCGGCGTCAAGCTCATGGTGCTCAAGGTGTTCGACGGCGAGGGGCAGAGCGACACCGCCACGGTGATCGAGGCCATTCGCTACGCCCGGCGCATGGGCGCCCGGATCGTCAACATGTCCTGGGGCGCGCCCGGCCCGGCGGACTCCCGGCTTTGCCAGGTCATCGCCGAATCGCCCATGCTGTTCGTCGCCGCCGCGGGCAACGAGGCCCAGGATCTGGACACCACCCCGTTCTACCCCGCCTCGTGCGACGCCCCCAACCTGATCGCGGTGGCCGCGGCGGACAACCGGGGGCAGCTGCCGGTCTTCTCCAACTACGGGCGGCAGGCCGTCGACCTGGCGGCGCCAGGCTGGTTCGTCCTGAACACCGTGCCGGTGCGGGACGAACCGGCCGCCGCCGTCCTGCCGGGGCCCGGCCCCCTGGAGCCCGGCCTGGGCCGGGGCAGCTACGCCTGGCTGAGCGGCACCTCCATGGCCACGCCCTTCGTCACGGCCACCGCGGCCCTGGTGGCCAGCCGCTATCCCTGGCTGACCCCGGTCCAGCTGGCCCAGCAGGTGCTCTCCACCGTACAACCCCTGCCCGGCCTGAGCGGCTGGGTCGCCACGGGCGGGATGGTCTCGGCCCGCGGGGCGGTGTGGGCCGAGGCCGTGGCCCCGCCGCCCTTCGCCGACGTGAGCCCCAACATGGCGCTGGCTGCGGAGATCCTGCGGGCCGCGCGGCTCGGCCTTGCCCAGGGGTACACGGCGGAGCGCTTTGCCCCCAACGAGCCCGTGACCCGGCACCAGTTCGCCAAGCTGCTGGTCGGTGCGGTGGAACGGGCCACGGGCGAGCCCTTGCCCGACCGCCCGGCGGACGGCAGCCCGCCGCCCGATTTCCCCGATGTGAACGAGGAGGACGGCAACCTGGGGCCTTACGTGCGCAAGGCGGCCGTGGCGGGGTTCATCCAGGGGTATTCCGACGGCACCTTCCGGCCGGCCGAGCCCATCAAGCGGATCGAGGCCGCCCTGATGGTGGCCCGCGCCCTGGGCCTGTCCCAGGACGCCCCGAACCCCTTTGCCGATGTCTCGGGCGCCCTGGCCGGCACCGCCGGGGCGGTGGCCCGGGCGAAGATCATGGTCGGCACACCGGCCAAGGACGGCAGTGCGGTGTACTTCTTCCCCGCCCGGTCCATCACCCGGGCCGAGGCGGCAGCGGTGGCGCTGCGCGCCCACGATGCGGTAGTGCGGGAGGCGCCGTAAGGGTGCCGCCAGGCATGGGTATTCTCAAGGAAGGATTTGGTATACCGTTGTAGAACCGTAAGGCACCAGCAGTTCGGACCTTGCTGTAAATTGGGACGGGTGGCTGTGATGGCCCAAGGTACGGTGACAGTCAGCCGGAGGCAATTGTTAAGGGCGGCGAAGCTCCACAAATACGCTTATGAACGCATGATGGGAGCTGCCCGCCGTGAACGCAGGCGTCATCTCAAGGCAAGCGCCTACCTCCTGTTGTTTTACGCGGTGGAATGCGCCATCAAGGCGAAATTGTTGGAGCAAAGAGGTTGCGAATCGTATGATCATCTACAACCTCACGAGCAAATTTCGCATCAGCTCAACCGAGGGCTGGCGTTGCTCCGGGTGAACGTCAGTATCCCGTCGGCATGCTTGGAGGATAGGCCGGGCCGCTTACGTGACCATGAGCTGCATCAGGCATGGCGTTACGGTTGTCCTTTGCGTGAGCAGGACGAGCAGCATGTGGTGAAAGCCTTAGAAAGAGCAATGAATATTCTGCTCCAACTGTAATCCATGCTGGGAATCGGCGATAGCCACAAGCTTGGTAGGTAGAGCACCGAAGGCTGAACCTTCATGTGAGGGTGTTGTACCATGGGCCGACCGGGCATCGGGCCTTTGTACACCTGGATTGATGTAGCCGATGTGGTTACGCGGGCACAGTTTGCCGGCCTGTGGCCCCGTGGGGTGGCTTACGACGTCACTCATGCGGGGATGTACGTGGAGGTTGCCGGACCCACCGAAGCCAAGGCCGCCATCGACGCCCTCAAAGAATGGTTCGGGGCCCGGTTCGTCCAGGATCCGCAACCGGCCATTGCCCTCGAACCCGCGGGTGATCGACAGCGTCACCTCCTGGTCACGGTGGAGGAGACGGACGAAGCCGGCCTGCCGCTGCGGTGCATTCCCAGCTTCCGGCACGTCGTTTTGCTCCCCGACGACCCGGAGCCTGGGTTGTTGCCGGGGCCGGAGCCGTTGCCACCGGGTTCTCCCGTCCTCGCGGCGCTCTATTCGTTCAAGGGAGGGGTTGGCCGGTCAACCCACGCTCTGGCCCTGGCCCGAGCGGCTACAGAACGTGCCGGAACCGCAGGTCCTGCCGTGTTGCTGGTGGACGCCGATCTGGAGGCACCCGGGTTGACCTGGTGGATGCGGGACGTGGCCGGCGAGTGGCGCGTCTCCTTCCTCGACCTCCTGGCGCTGGCCCAGTACGACGAGACGGATCACCACCGCGACATGCGCTTCCTTGTCACCCAGGGACTACGCCAGCAAATGGTCAGTCTGGAAACGCGGGACGGCCGGGTCCGCTTGTTCTTCCTGCCCGCTTTTCGGTCGGAGGAACAGGCCCTACGGATGCGCGTGCGACCTGAACATGTGGTTCGCATTCCGGGGCAGGCGTGGCTGCTGACGGACCTGCTGGCGGCTGTCGGACAGGATCTGGGAGTCCAAATGGTGGTCGTGGACCTGCGGGCGGGATTCAGCGAGGTGGCAAGCCCCTTTATCTTCGACCCGAGGGTGCGGCGGATCCTGGTGACCACACCGGCCCAACCGTCGGTCCAAGGGACCAGTGCCGTCCTGCGTCAGGTTCGTAAAGTGATGCCAGGCCGCATGGGACCGGACACGGCTGATCAAACCGCGTGGGATCCCGTGGTGATCCTGTCGATGGTCACTTCGCACGGGGAGAAAGCAGTGGCCGATGTGGAAACGCGGCTGTTGGAGGCTTACCCCGCCGGTGGGGAGCGAAACAGCCCGGCGTCGCAACCTGAACCTCTCGGCGAGTGGGTCGTCCGGGAACAGCCGGAAGGGGCGGCAGCCCTCAGCACCCGTGAGGGCGAACAGGAAGCCGATCCCTTCTTGCCACCGGCCCTGCGCATCGAGCGGACGGCCTTTGTGGAAGACCTCCTGCACCTGGGGGATGCCGTCACCGCCTGGGATGCGCTGAAGGGCACATCCGTGCTGAGCGTCATGTGGGAGCTGGCGGAAGAGTGGCTGGCGGAGCCGGAACCGGAGCGCCCGAAGGCGCACGCGCCGAGTCCCGACCGGCAAGAGTTGCGAGCCGCCCTCCAGCAGAAGGCGGAAAGCTGGGTCTTCGCAGAACACTCCGATGCCAGCGATTTTCTGCGCACTGGTGCCTGGGAACAGCTGGCCCGGCGCTACTCGTCCCAGCTGCCTCTGGCCGTGGTCCTGGGCGCGAAGGGTGCCGGCAAGACCTTCTTGTTCCTCCAGTTGCTGCGGCTTCAGACCTGGCAGAAGTTCCTGCAGGCTGTCCAGGTGGATCCGGCGTTGCCGGGGAAGACGCCGGTGGCTGTTGTGCCCATGCTGTACCCGTCCGAGGTCGCCCAGGCGGACATGGCGAGCAGGCGGTTGGCAAGTTGCCGGGACCGGGCCCAAACCCTGCTCGGCCGCCCGCTCCGGTTGGGTCGAGGGGAAGTGGTCGCCCGGATCCAAGACTGGTTAGGACAGCCGGCCCACCTCGTCGAGTGGTCCAACCGGTGGATCGAGCTGGTTGGTATGATGCTGGGCATCGACCTGGCCGGAGGGTCCCCTCTGATCCGCTTGCAGGAGACGTTGCGCAGCTTGAATGCGCGTGTGGTCGTCACCATTGACGGGCTGGAACAGGTTTTTGACCAGATCAACCATGATCACCACCAGCAGACGGCCTTGCGAGCCCTCTGTCAGGAACTCCCGGCCGCTCTGGCCGAAATCCCTGACCGACGCCTTGGACTTGTGGCTTTCGTACGTAAGGATCTGGCCCGGGCGGCGATCCAGCAGAACTACGGCCAGTTCGAAAAGCAACACCAGCCCTACCAGCTGCGCTGGAATCCCGAGGAAGCGCTGCGGCTGGCCGTCTGGCTTTGCAAGGCGGCAGGCATTGCCGAACCGCTGGGCATGCGGCTGGAGGGGCGGCTGGAGGAGGCGCCGCGCCGGGTTCTCGAGCAGGCCATGATCCCCGTGTGGGGCTACCGCCTCGGTCGCATGACGTCGACGGAAGCGATCACGGCGAACTGGGTGATCGCGGCCCTTTCCGACCTCACGGGACAGCTGCAGCCCCGTGACGTGGTGCGGTTCTTCCAGTACGCCGCAAGGCGGGCGCTGGAAGTGACCGAATACGACAGCCTCTACCAGGACCGGCTCCTGCCGCCCGCCGCCGTGCGCTACGCCATCGGCCCGTGCAGCACCGAGAAGGTCAACGAAGTACTGGAGGAAGCTGGCTGGCTCAAGGGGATCATTGACAAGCTGCGCAGCAAGGAAGACCGGCGGATTCCCTTCCGCCCGGAGGAATTTCGCCTTACCGCCGAAGAAGTGCGGCTGCTCAAAGAAATGGGGATGGTCCTGGAGGACGAAAACCAGCTCTACATGCCGGAGATTTACCGCCATGGACTGGGTTTCCGTCTCGGACGTGGTGCCCGGCCGCGGGTCCTGACCCTGATGCGCCGGGCAGCCTTTGGAACCCGCCCCTAAATCTTTCTCCAGTAAATTTCGATACCAGGAGCAGGAAGGTTCGCCGCCCGGACGAATCCCTAGCATTGACGGGCAGGTTCTGAAGGGCATGGGCTGCGTCGAAGGGGCCAGCCGGCCCGGGGGTGGGCAGGACCCCGGGCGGACCCCCTGGTACGGGGGCATGGGCTAACGCGGGCCGAGGACTTGCCCGCTCATACCGGGGCGGACCTTCGCCATGAAGGTCCGCCCCGGGCTGTTCATGGGAAGCCACTGGCAGGGCTCGGGGCGGTGGGAGGGCCGATCCGTGTCCCTTCCCCGGTGGCTGCTCCGCCACGCAGGCCGGCCCATGTCCGTGCAGATCCGGCCGCCTGGCCGGCCTGAGGCTGCTCTCCTCCGTCGTGGCGTGACCATGGTGGTTACCCGCGCCGACCGAACCGGCGGCGCCCAGGTGCACGTGCTCCACCTGGCGCGGGGCCTCAAGGACCGGGACGTGCCGGTCCTGGTGGTCACCGGCCCACCGGGTCCTTTCACCGAGGCCCTGGAACAGGCCGGCATCCCGTACCGGTCCTTGCCGCAGCTGGTTCGTCCCATCCGGCCGGTGGCCGACCTGCGAGCCCTGCTGGCCCTGCGCCGCACCCTCCGGCAGGCCAACCCCGCCCTGGTGGCTGCCCACTCCACCAAAGCAACCTGGCTTGCCCGGCTGGCGGCCGCGACCCTGAGGATTCCGTGCGTGATCACCGTCCACGGCTGGCCCTGGGCGACGGGCCAACCCCGGGCCCGGTCGAGCGGGCGCAAGGGGGCGGGAGGTGCCGGCGGGCTGTCTCCCGGGGAAAGGGCCGTCCTGTCCCTGGCCCGGTGGGGCGAGCGCCTGCTGGCCCGGCTGGCTGCGGCTGCGGCGACCATCACCGTCTGCCACCACGACTACCAGGAGGGCCTTCGCCACGGCTTGCTGGACCACCGGCGGGCGGTGGTGATCCCCAACGGCGTAGCCGACCCGGCCCGGGCCGCCCCTGCCAATCCGGCGCCGGCTCCCCCTACCGGTTCGGGGTCGGTCGCCGCTGCCTATGCGGGCGCGATCGCTGCTGCCGGCCGAGCCCAGGCCACCGCTGCCGGTGCGGTCCGCGTTGGCCCTACCGCTCCGCCCTGGACGGACCCTGCCGGTCCGGCCCCCGCGACCCCGCTGCGGATCGTCATGGTCGCCCGCTTCGAACCACCCAAGGATCACCCCACCCTGCTGCAGGCCGTGGCGCTGCTGGAGCGGCAGGGGCCCCAGGCCCCCGGCCGGAGAGCCGGCTGGGTGGTCGAACTGGCCGGCGACGGACCGCTGCTGCCCGCCGCCAGGGAGCTGGCGGCCAGCCTGGGCATCGGCCACCGGGTGCGGTTCCTTGGGGCCCAGCCCGAGGGTGCCGCCGTGGTCCAGGGAGCGGCCGTGGCCGTGCTGTGCTCCCGCCGGGAGGGGTTGCCGCTGGCCATCCTGGAGGCCATGTCTGCCGGGGTTCCCGTTGTAGCGACCGCCGCCGGCGGCATCCCCGAAGCCGTCGAGCCCGGCGTCACCGGGTTTCTCGTCCCCCCGGGCGATGCGGTGGCCACCGCCCGTTGCCTCGGCCGGCTGCTGGCCGATCCCAGCCTGCGCCGGCGGATGGGCGCGGCCGGCCGCGCCCGGTACGAAGCTCATTTCACCGTGGAGCGGATGGTCGCCGCGACGGCGGCCGTCTACCGCCAGGTGTGCGGTGACTGGATCCCCTCGCCAGCCCGCGATACCATGGTCGGCGGAGGCGATGGCGCTGAGCAACCTGCTGCTGCGAGCCGCCGGCCTCGGCCGGCGCCTGCCGGGCACGGGTGACCAGCCCGCCCGGTGGGTGTGGCGCGGGGTGAACCTCACCCTGGCGGAAGGCGAGAGCGTGGCCGTCACGGGCCCGTCGGGCACCGGGAAGACCCTGCTTCTCCGCGCCCTGGCCGGCCTTGATCCAGTGGACGAGGGCACCGTGTTCCTCGAAGGCCGGCCCCAGGCGGACTGGCCCGCACCGCTGTACCGGAGCCGGGTGGTCTACGTCGCCCAGCGCCCGGCCCTGTTCGACGGCACGGTGGAAGACAACCTGGCCCGCCCCTTCACCCTGGCCGTGCGGCAGCGGGTGTACCGCGGCCGCCGGTGGAAACGGCCCGCAACGGGTGGCGATCACCCCGGCGCCCAGCGCCCCGGCAGCGCCGCGGGCGCCGGGTTCGACCGGCAACAGGCCCTTGACCTGCTGGCTGCTCTGGGCCGGGATCCCAGCTTCCTTGAGCGCCCGGCGACGGCCCTTTCGGGCGGCGAGGCGCAGATCACCGCCCTGGTCCGGGCCCTGCTGGTGGAACCGGCCGTCCTCCTGCTGGACGAACCCACCGCCTCCCTGGACGAGGCCACCGCCCGGGAAGCGGAGGCTCTGATCGCCCGCTGGCGGGCAGCGGCTCCCGGCCGGGCGTGTCTGTGGACCAGCCACGACCGGGACCAGCTGGCGCGGGTGGCGGACCGGGAGGTCGCCCTGGCAAAACCGGTGGGGGAGGCACGGCCGTGGATGTGGGCTACATCCAGCTCGGTTACGGAGAAGTCGCCCTGGCGGCGGGCCTGATCCTGATCAATGGCGCCCTCTCCCTGGCCCTGGGGCTCGGCCTGGAGCGGCGGCTGCTGGTGGCGTCGGTGCGGACCGTCGTCCAGCTCTTGCTCATCGGCTACGTGTTGAGGTTCATCTTCGGGCTCCGGCACCCCCTCTGGGTGGTCCTGCTGGCCCTGGCGATGGCCACCCTGGCGGGCCAGGCGGCGGTGGGGCGGGTGAGCGGCCGGTTCCGGGGATCTACGCCGGAAGCACCCTCTCGGTGCTGGCGTCGGCCTTCCTGGTGACGGGCCTGGCAGTTGCCGCCATCGTGCGGCCGCAGCCCTGGTACGAGCCCCAGTACGTGATCCCCCTGCTGGGCATGGTGCTGGGGAACGCCCTCAACGGCGTGTCCCTGGGCCTGGACCGGTTCCTGGAGGGGCTGGCCCGCCGCCGCGACCAGGTGGAGGGCCTGCTGGCCCTGGGGGCCACGCGGTGGGAGGCCTGCCGCGACGTGATCCGGGATGCGGTCCGGACGGGCATGGTGCCGACCCTGAACAGCATGGCCGTGGTGGGGATCGTCAGCCTGCCCGGCATGATGACCGGCCAGGTCCTGGCCGGCGCCGACCCGGCCGACGCCGTCCGCTACCAGATCGTGATCATGTTCATGATCGCCGCGGCCACAGCCCTGGGCACTCTCGGGGCGGTGGCGTATGCGTACCAAAGGCTAACGGATGGGTTTCATCGCCTGCGCTTAGATCGGCTCGAGCGGAGGAACGAGGGAGGGTAGAACGAAGTCGTCTGTGTTCGGACTACATGGGTTACCCTAATTGAAGCGTCCCACGGTGATCGTCAATCACGTGATCAGAGGAGGAAACGGGGTGAATGGATATACCGTCGGAATATCGGCAAGGGCTCGTTCCTCCTGATAAAGTAACACACGTTATTGTTTGTTATCCACTTCCGTATGCACTATACGTTCAACAGAGATATTTTGTCGTGGTTATCGATGGTAAGCCAGCGTATGTAACGCTGAACCTTGTTACTTCAGAGGAGATTCGGGGCCTGCCACCAGGCATTCGGGTGCCTTATCCTTCAAGACTAACGTTTGACAGGTGGGGTAGACTTGGTTTTACGATGGTTTCAATTTCGATTCCTAGGCATTCATGGCCATCGAATTATATCCCAGATCTCAACCATGATGATGACTTTGCATTGTTATCGATGTCCTACTGTAACAAACTAATAAGACTTTACCGGTTCGTTTGTGAGGAATATCTATGTGATGAGATATGTGAACGGGATATCCATTACTACCGGTTTATTCTTGTAAATGCTGTCGAAAAGGTCTTCGATGTGGCAGACAAATTCTTTTCTTTTGGAACTTCTCTTCACGCTGGGCCAGCTGTAACTTTCCATGGCAAGGACAAGGCGAACGCTATTGCTCAATTGGCCGAGTCTGGTCAGGATACGGACGCCTTTGATGAGTTGATTGTTCAGGCTAATTCATATTTTCTAAAGGGAAATTATTCTCTAGCCGTATTCTTTGCTGCTTTGAGTTTTGAGTTTTATTGCAAAAAGGTGATTCGTGATGGATATCTCACGTCCGGTAAGGGCGTGAATTCTAATTTGGAAGAGTTGCTTGAGAACACGAATCTTAAGACCCTAATTAAGCATCATCTTCCGTCCGCCACAGGATATGACTTCAGTCGCACAAAGGAATTTGTAAAATGGGATACCATTGTTAGGCCGGCTAGGAATGCGATAGCGCATGGATCCATTTTCTATGTGTCGAAAAGTGAAGCAATTCAAGCCATGAGAGTTGTCCATGATTGTATTGAGAATCTCCGTGTAAACATCCGTCCGTGATGTGTGCTTCCTACGCCCTCTATCCCGGTCCGCAAGGGGCAGAAGGGATGGGACTTGCCGCAGGCGACTGAGGGAACAGCAACGATCCTTCGGCGCAGAATGCCTTACTCGCCCTGTGGTTGCTAGAGGACCAAACGAAAGTTATTCAAGTCTGTCTTTGACTGACGTTGACATATCTCGGGAGCCGGCCCGGAGGGATGTACCATCGCCTGTTTGTGCGATGTTCGGCATGATGCGGGACGAGCGTAAGTCGCACTGGTACCGTCAAGTTACCAGCAGCCGGGGGGATCCACATGGAGCTTCTGCGCGTACGCGAGCGGGGACAGATCACCATCTCTAAAGCCCTCAGGGAACAATTGGGGATTAGGGAAAACTCCACTCTTTTGGCTTACGTCCAAGATGGGAGGCTCACCTTGGAACCCGTGCCGGAGCCCAAGGCGGACCTGATGGGTGTAATCGGTTTACTGCCAGCTCGGGGAATGGTGGATGCCAGCAAGATACGGCGGGAGGCGCAGCGTCACCGGGCCGAAAGGCGGTCGCAGCAGCACGGTGGCATCCCTCAGAACGAGCCTATCTCTAATGCTGATCCAGACTTTTCAAAATAGCTCCGGCTTGATCGTTCGGCACGTTGATGGTCAGCATGGCGATACCCAATCCATAGCGGGACACTGATCCCCGGCAGAAGGATTTCGCCCACGAAGGGTTCGGAAGATCGACGGGGGCCGGCTTCTTGGTGTCGCAACGGAGCGGCTCTACGATGTGTACGGCTTGATCCCTGCGAGGGATGTTGCCTGTAGACTCCAGGAGAATGAATTCCCGGGAATACGGCGCAACCCACGCCGCGGCGACCCGTTGGAAATCAGCCCCTTCATTGACGGACAGGGAATAGCCTAAAAAGTGGAACCGTTCCGGCAGCGGGGGTTCCAAAAATGTATCGGGTCCGTAGACGTGCTCGATGTCTTCGCGCGAGATATCGACGGCATCAGGTTGCCCAAGCTTGTATTCGTCTTTCACCTCCCGGACCCAGGCTGCTTCCTCGCCCGAAAGGGTCGTCCCATCCGGGAAGATATACACCTGCTCCTCCTCGTCTTCGATGATGGGCACATCATCTTCGTCCTGCCCCTGCGGGCCGCAGCCGGCGAGAAGGAAGATCGCAATGGCCGTCACCACTCCCACCAATTCGAAAGCCCGTCGCCCTGGCTGAACCCGGTACACGGCGTGACCTCCCTGGCATGGAGCGGGTGCGCCACCGCGTGCCATCCCGCCGTGGAGTTGCTGGCCCTCCATGCTGTTACGGTGCACTGGCCTCTTCGCTGCCGGTGCCCTGGAATCCTGGGCCGTCCGCAACGGCCGGTCACCCAGGACCTCTGACCTCTACGCTGCCCGCGGGATGCACCCCCCTTGCCAGTCTGGCAATGTGGGAGTGTACCGTCACGGGAGTGGACCATCGAAATACACGAGCCAAGGGAGGGTTATTCCGTGCTCGACTACATGGTTTCCATGGAGGTCCAGATCCGGGCCGACGACTTCCACGACGACATCGCCCTCGAACTGATCGAGGCGCTGGAGGAGGACGAGCGGGCGCTCGGACCAATCACGTCTTCTAACGAGAAGAAGCACCGTGTGGGTGCCGTCTTGGGCGTCTGGGCGGATGGCGTTCTCGAAGCCTTCGTGCTCGCTCGTAGCATCGTGCTGGAGGCGCTTGAACGGGTCGGAGCCCAGCAGCCCATGGAGGTGGTGGGAGTGCAGATCGTGGCCTATGAGGACCTGGGCGACTGGGGCCTTGACCCGTTTCAGGATGACTCGCCTAACGATTCCCCGTGTTCTTAGGCGGCCAAGTGCCAGCCGCTGTGACCTCCAGTGGCGAAACCTGCGCGGCTGGCCATCCGGCTCCGGCATATTTTAGAACCCCCAGCTCCCTGTTCGTTTCCCCCCGGTCCCCCGATCTCCAGGATATCCCGGCCGCACCAGCTTTTCTGGAAGGAGGACCCGGGGTGTCCCATCCTGCCGCCCTCGCCGGCCCCGGTGCCACGGTGCTCCTGGCTCTGGCGCACCTGGCCCTGGTCGCCGCCGCCTTCGTCTCCATCCGCCGCACCCTCTGCACCCGCCGCACCCGCCGGCCCCGCCGCAGCGGCCTGCGCCCGCCCGGCCTGCACCCACTGTTCACCGGTTTTCACGTGTTCCTGGGGCTTCAAGCCGTCACCTATGGGCTGCGCCCGCTGCTCAACCTCCTGACGGGGCGCTACCTGCTCTACGGGACCCCGGCCGCCCTCCTCCCCGGGGGTGCGGCCGCCTCCTTTGTGCCTCCTGCCGCGGTCGAACCGGCCGCCTGGGCGGCCTACAACCGCGGCCTGGCCCTGCAGCTGCTCTTCGCCGGCGCCGTGGTGGCGGGCTACGCTCTGGCAAGCCGCCGCCTCGCCGGCGACCCGGCCCCCAAGCTCGCGCTGGCAGCGCCACCGGACCCCGAGCCAGCCAGGGGGGTAGAGGAACGAGGGGAGGGGGCCGGGCAAGGGCGATGGGAAGATCACCCCGGGGTCCCGGACCCGGACCGCACCCTCATCGTGGCGTGGGGGCTCTCGCTCCTCGCCGGCACCGTGGCGGCCGGTGCCATGCACTTCCTTTCCGGCGGGGCCTGGCTTCCCGGCCACCGGGGCGGCACCACGGTCACCGCCGCCGTCCCGTACGGCAAGCTGCTCTTCCCCCTGGCGGTGATCCCCCTGACGGCCTCCTTGCCCCTGGCCCGGGCGGTGGCCGCCCGCCGCCGATCCTTCCGCCGGCCCTCGCCCCACCGCCGGTGCTCCCCAGGCCCCGGGACCGGCTTCCACCTGCTCCTGGGCGCCGGCAGCCTGTGGGCTGTGGCACTTCTCCTCCTTCTTTACCAGCGGGGCTACCTGCTGACCGCCCTTCTCGCCACCGCCTTCGTCGACGACTGGATCCGCCCCTGGACCGCCCGCCGCCTGGCGGTTCTGGTGGCCGCTGGGTTCATCATCCTGGGGGGCGCCCGGCCCCTGGCGACGGCCTTGGCCGGGGTGGTGCCCGTCCCGGTCGCCAGCTTGCCGGGCGCTGCCGGCCCCGCGGGGCGGGGGGAGGCTGCGGAGGGGGTTCCCCGGGCGGTCCGGCCCCCCGCGGGTGGGGCATCCGACCCCGCCCCCGCACCGGTCATGCCCGCCTGTGCCCTGCCGTGGACCACGCCCCCGGCCACCCTGCCCGCCTCGTCAGGGCCGGCCGCACCTGGTGCCTCCCGGCCCCCGGCCAGCGCCCTGTCCGGCGCCCTTCCGCCGCCCGTGATCAAGGTCCTGCACTTCCTGGCCCGCAGCGCCAATTTCGACGGCCCCGACGTCTGGGTGCTGGCGCAGGGCTTCACCCGCCAGCACGGCCACCTGGGCGGCCGGACCCTGGCCGCCGTGCCCGCCCGCGTCCTGACCCCCGCCGCCCGGGGCCAGCACTGCCTGCTCACGGCCGCCGACGTGCTCAACACGTACCGCTGGCGCCAGTTCTACTGGCAGACGCGCTTCGGCTTCAACGTCTCCCTGGCCCAGGAGGCGTACCTGAACTTCGGCGCCCCGGCCCTGCCCGTGGCGGGGGCCCTGGCCGGTCTCCTGGCGGCGGCAGGGGATCGGGCCATCACCGGCCGCCGGCACCCCGCCCACCGCGGTGCCCCGCTGCCATCAAGCCTGCTCCAGCCCCCATCCCTCCGGCCCCTATCCCTCCGGCCCCGGCCCCCGCACCGCCTGCCGGCCGCCTTGTCCCTGCCCCGGCAGCAGCTCCCGTCGCCCCTGCAGATCTACGCCGCCTGCGCCATCCTGGCCGCCGCCGCCTTCACCAAGGAACCGGCCGCCACCTTGCAGTGGACGGCCGCTTACCTGCTGGCGGGCGCCGGCCTGCAGGTCCTAAGCCAAGCGGTGGCAAGGCCCCGCCCGACCGGCGGGACCGGCCGGACCGAGCGCCCCCAGCGCACCAGCCGGATCCAACGAACCCCCCGGCATCACCAAACCAACGAAATCCACCGGATTCACCGGACGCACCTAAATCAGCGAACAAACCGATTTGACCGAACCCTCCTAACCCCCTTAATCCACCTGGCCCACCTCGCTCGCCTCGCCGGCCAGCCCGACCCGAGCCGGCCCGGCCCGACGGGAACCCCTGGTCCGGCCGGACAAAACGAACCCCGGGCCCGTTCCGTCCCAGGGGACAGACCCGGCCCCGCCACAACGGGCCGGGCTCCCCAGCGTCCCACCCTCATCGCCCGCACCATCGCCGCCAAGAGCCCCACCACCAGCCCCACCACCACCGCCGCCACCGCCACCACCACCACCACCACCGTCGCCGCCGCCACCCCGGCCACCGTCCCGGCGGACCCCACGGCCATGCGCCCATCGGTGAGCGGCGGCGGTCCCTGCCCGCGACCCGCCCCGCCGCCGGGCCCCACGGCCACGCACCCATCCCCCACGGCAAGCTCTGCCACCGTCCCGGCCCGCCGCCCGGTCCGGGTGGTGATCTGCCGGTCCAACCCCGTGGACCCCGACCCCCGGGTGGAGCGGGTGGCCCGCACCCTGGCCGGGGCAGGGTACCAGGTCACCGTGGTGGGGGGGAACCGGACCGTCTTCGGCCACGGCCTGGCCAACCTGCCGGCCTGGCTCGGGTGGCAGCTGCGGCTTTTGGTGTGGCTGGTGCGCCACGCCCGGGCCACCGACGTGATCCACGCCTGCGATTTTGATACCCTGATTCCCGCCCTGGTGGTGAAGGGGCTCTCGGTGCGGTGGCGATTCGACCGCCCCCGCGGATTCGCCGTCAGGCCCGGCGCCTACCGGCGCTTTTTAGCCGCCTGCCTCCGCGGACCCGGCCACAAGTCCGGCGCCCGCCGCCGCGGCTTCACTACCCGCTCCCGCGCATCCGCCCCCAGCTCCGGTGCCCACCGCTCCTGCTTCGGCACCCGCCCCCGCGGATCTACCCGCAGCCCCGGCGCCCACCACCCCTGCTCTGGCGCCGGCCGCCACTGCCTCGCCGCCCGTCCCCGCCGCTCCACCGCCTTCCGTGCCACCGCCCGGATCGCCGTGGTGTACGACATCTTCGACTGGTACGCGGACACCGTCACCGGCCTGCCCGATCCCGCCCGGCACCTCCTGGCCGCCCTCGACCGGCGCCTGCTCACCCTGGCCGACGCCGTGATCCTGGCGGACGAAGGCCGGCTGCCCCAGCTGGGCCCCGCCCGCCCCCGCCGGCTCGAGGTGATCTACAACAGCCCCGACTGGACGGACCCCGGCGGGACGGGCGAGCAGGGGGCGGGGGAGCCCCGGCCGGCGCCACGCCTCCGCCTCAAGCTCGCCCACGTAGGAACCCTCCAGCCCGGCCGGGGCCTGCGAGAGCTGCTGGCCGTCCTCCGGCGGCATCCCGACTGGCACCTGGACCTGGCCGGCTTCGGACCGGACGAACCCGCCCTCCGCCAGGCCGCCCAGAGCATGCCCAACGTGCGGTTCCACGGCCGGGTCGACCACGCCACCTGCCGGGACCTCTACGCCCGGGCGGACGTGATCCCCGCCCTCTACGACCCGGCCGTCCCCAACCACCGCTACGCCAGCCCCAGCAAGGTGCTGGAAGCGCTGGCCCTGGGCAAGCCGGTGATCGTGGCCCAGGGGACCGGCATCGACCGGCGTATCCGGCAATACCGCCTGGGATGGGTGGTCCCGTACGGGGACGAACACGCCCTGGAATCGGCCCTGGCCGCCGCCGCGGCATGGAACACAGCCGCCCGCCAGGCCTTTGCCCGCCGGAGCCGGAACCGATACCAGACGTACTGGGCCTGGCCCCGGATGGAAAAGCGGCTCTTGCGACTGTACCGGGACCTGGTGGCGTTGAAGAAAGACCCGCCTGCTTTGACGAATTCGAAGAAAGAGCCGGGCGGTTCAACGGGTGGTTCGGGCGCTGTTTTGGGCGTACAAGGCGGCAGTGGCACCCGCGGTGTTCCCACCGGAATCCGCAACACCAAATCAGTCCGGCATCGCCGGCCAGCCCCCGGCGGTCCCGAGGGCGGTCCCGGTTCCGGCTGCAGCCGCGGGCCACGGGTCTCGACGTGGCGGTCCGGTCTCGCCCTTGGCGCCGGTGCCCCTGGCGCAGGTAAGGCGACAGCCCTTCTCAAGGCACTTCTTGGAGCACGGAAGCTGGTGGCGCCCGGCGCGGTACCCTGGAGGCGCAATTCCGCACCCCGGGTCCTGATCGGCCGCCACGTCCCACCCCATCTTCGCCGTGAGATCACCCTAAGGGCCTTGGCCCACGGCATGGCCGTCGACCTCATCCCCGACCCCTACGAGGTGCTGGTCGCTAGCGCCCGGTGGAGCCGCCTGGGGGACGCACCCCTCCTGCGCATCGGCCCCCTCGAGCCGTCGCCGCTGGCCCGCCTGGCCAAACGCCTCTTGGACGTGGTGGGGAGCCTGGTGCTGCTGGTCCTCTTCGCCTGGGTCTTCGCCCTGATCCCCCTGCTGATCTGGCTGTACGACCGCGGCCCCGTCCTCTACCGCCAGACGCGCCTGGGCCTCCACGGCCGCCCCTTCACCATCCTGAAGTTCCGGACCATGGTGGTCGACGCCGAACGCGCCACCGGACCCGTCTGGGCCCGGCAGGACGATCCAAGGGTGACGCGAATTGGACGACTGTTGCGGGCAACCCATCTCGACGAATTGCCCCAACTGGTCAATGTGCTGCGGGGCGAGGTGAGCCTGGTGGGCCCCCGGCCCGAGCGCCCGGAGCTGGCGGCCCGGTTCTCCCTGGACGAACCGGCCTTCCGGCTCCGCGAGGCCGTCAAGCCGGGGCTCACCGGCCTGGCCCAGGTCGAAGGGGTGTACCAAACGTCGCCTACCGTGAAGCTTCTTTGGGATCTCCGGTATATGGCCGGGTGGCGACTGTTTCGGGACATCATGGTGCTGCTACGCACGGTGGGGAGGATCCTATTCCGGGTATGGGGCCCCTCCGCAGGGGCGCCACCTTCGACCACGCCGACGTCTGGGTCCTGGCCCAGGGCTATGTGGCGGAGAACGGGTTCCGCCGCGGGTCGACCCTGGCCGCCATCCCGGCCCGGTTCCTGACTCCTCCCGCCCGGCAGGCTACCCGCTGGCGGACGGCCGCCGATCTCCTCAACGAGTACCGGTGGAAGCACTTCTACTGGCAGACCCGCTTCGGTTTCAACGTGACCCTGCCCCAGGAGGTCTACCTGAACTTCGGGCCCTGGCCCTTGCCCGTGGCGGGGGTCCTGGCGGGGCTGCTGGCGGCCGGGGGCGACCGGTGGCTCTGGCGCCGCGGGGCCAGGAGAAGTTGTCCCTCCGGCGGGCCGCCGGGACAGCACCGACATCAGCACTGGGTCCGCGGCATGCCCGGCGTAGCCCGGCCCCCTGCGACCAGCCGGATTGAGGGAGGCGTTTCCCAAGGCTCCAACCCCAGCGCTCGCCTGGCCGTGGCCTGTGCGAGTCTCCTGCACTCCAGCGGCCCGCCTGTGCTGTCTGGTGGTCCCGGCTGGGTCTACGGGGCCTGTGCCCTATTCGCCGCAGGCGGCTTCGTCAAGGAGCCCGGGGCGACGTTGCAGTGGACCCTGGCGTACCTGATGCTCGGCGGGGCGGTGGGCCTCGTTGCCCGGGCCGTGACCCGGACGGCCGCCCCCCGAACGAAGGGGGTGGTGATCCTGAGATCCAATCCCGTGGCCCCGGACCCGCGGGTGGAACGGGTTGCCCGCACCCTGGCCCGGGCGGGGTTCCGGGTGACGGTGGTGGCGTGGGACAGGGAGGGAGTCTTTCACGATTGGGAGAAGGCAACCTTCGGCCGGATCATCCGGCTACGGGCAGGCATCGGTGCTGGCGGGGCGGGGAACGGGCATGGGGATCGCCGGCGAACTGGCGACAGCCCGGGTGGGGAGCAACCCCACCGCCCCGGGAGCCGCTACGGGACAGGCCTGCGCAACCTGCCCGCCTTTCTTCACTGGCAGTGGCAGCTGCTGGGCTGGCTGCTGCGCCACCGGAACCGGTACGCCATCATTCATGCCTGCGATTTCGATACGTTGACACCCGCTGTCATCCTGAAGTTGGTATATAGGAAGAGGGTCGTCTACGACATCTTCGACTGGTACGCTGATACGGTCCGCGGGCTACCCCCCGTCCTGCGCCCGGGACTGGCCCGCCTGGACTGCTGGCTCCTTGAAAAGGTAGACGCCGTGATTCTGGCGGACGAGAGCCGCCTGCCCCAGCTGGGGAAGGCCCGTCCCCGCCGCCTGGAGATCGTCTACAATACCCCGGACTGGGATCCGGGCGACGTGATCCGCGGGCTGCCGTCCCGGCGGGGGCTGCGCGTGGCCTACATCGGCCTGCTGCAGGCGGACCGGGGACTGCTCCAGCTCATCGAGGTCATGCGTCGGCACGCGGAGTGGGAGCTGGACCTGGGCGGGTTCGGGGCGGAGGAAGAACGGATCCAACAAGCTGCGGCGGCTCTGCCGAACGTCCGCTTCCACGGACGCGTCCCCTACCATCGATGCCTGGAGATCTGCACCACCGCCGATGTGCTGGTAGCAACCTACGACCCGTCTATCCCCAACCATCGCTACTCCAGCCCCAGCAAGCTGTTTGAGGCAATGCGCCTTGGTAAACCCATCGTGGTGGCGGCAGGCACCGGGGTCGACTGCCGGGTCCAAGCGTGGAAACTGGGATACGTGGTACCGTACGGCGACACTAGACGGCTTGAGGAGGCGCTGCGGGACGTGGCGGAGTGGACACCGAAGGAGAGGCGGGACTTCGTGGTGCGAGTGCGCCGCCTGCACGACGCGCACTTCGCTTGGTGGATCATGCACCAGCGGTTGTCGCGCTTATATTACGACCTGACCGTATGACGGCGGATAGTTGACGGACTTGTCTGGGTGACCCGGATGGGCGGGAGCGACGGGGGTAGGTGGAATGAGAAACGGTGAGACACGTTGGCTCCATTGTTGCGTAATCCGTAGGAGGGATGACCGACGGTTTGCATGAATAGTAACAAACGTCCAAAGGGTTTGTGGCACGGGGCCATAAGGCCTAATCCCAATGCTCTTACAGGCCTCGCCACGTAAGGCCGCCAGTTTAGACCGACTGACCATAAATCAATGTCGATCCACATGCGATGGTCTCCGTGTCGCTTATAAAGACAGCGACAGACAACGATTCCATGAGGCTTCTGACGGCCCATTGTGACCCGTTGCACAGGAAGCAAGGGCCATGTCGGAGGAGAGACGTAGCATGCCGAGCACTGGCGAGGACGGGGGCCGGGTAACTCGCAATGGAGCTTTGGCACTGCTTGGGGAAGCCGACACGCGTGTTCAAAACACCAGTTTAACAGAATTATCATTAGGGGCCTTTACCCGCAACGAGCCTGTGACATTGCGGCGGGTGTTACAATCTCGAACGCACCCGCTATTGCTCTTTGTGGGTGACTTGGTCATTGTTGCGGTTACGCAGGCTGTCGTCCATGGGCTGGCTAGTGATAAGGAGGGGATGGAAGCGCTGCTAGCGCGGGAGGTGGTGTCGCCAGAGGCTTTCGCCGCTAGAGTTTGTGCAGTTACTACGATAGTTCTACTTGCCCTATACAGGGGCTACCGCGACCTGCACCGTCCCTATATGGAGCTAGCTCGCGACGTTATGACCGCTGGGCTATGGTCGATTTTCCTCCCCATGGCCGCCATGTACCTCTACGGATCGGATCCCGGTGTAGAAAGAGAGGCGACTGTGCTCGCGGGCGTTCTTGCCGCTACTTTGCTCTGTCTCTGGCGCATTCCATTCGTACGCCGAGCCAAAGACGCATATTGCAGGCACGAGGTCACATTGGTGTCTGTCGAACCGCGTAGGTGGCAAGTTCGGATGGAAGGATATGTATCGATTCATCATGCACTGACGCCCGCTGATTTCCTGAATGCGCCGCCCGCTACGGACCGGGTGCTGATCGCGCCTGATGTTCCCGTTGAATACCGGGAACAGATCGTTAACTGGGCAGTAGGCCGGCAAGTCGACCTCTATGTGGTGCCTAACACTTACGAGATCATGCTGGCATCGGGACGCCTGACGCAGATCAACGACGTCCCCGTCCTGACGGTAACTCGGATAGAGCTATCCATTGAGCTGCGGGCCATTAAGCGGTTGGTGGATGTGGTTGGCGCCCTTGTCCTGTTTGCGGTTTTTCTACCCGTGTTTATCATAGTGCCGGTGCTTATTTGGATCGAAGATCGAGGTCCTGTATTTTATCGACAAGTTCGCGTCGGTAGAGACGGGCGGCTGTTTCATATAATCAAGTTCCGGACCATGATACAGGACGCAGAAAAGAATACTGGCCCTGTATGGGCCCGCGAGAATGACCCGCGAGTAACACGTATTGGAAGGTGGTTACGAGGTACTCGCCTCGATGAACTGCCGCAGATCTTCAACGTCTTACGGGGCGAAATGAGTCTGGTCGGACCACGTCCTGAGCGTCCAGAGCTGGTCATAGAGTTTGCGGCGCACAATCCACTGTTTCGGGCGCGTGAGGCGTTGAAGCCCGGAATTACGGGCTTGGCTCAGGTCCTCGGACCATACGATCTCGATCCAGAATTTAAACTGAAATACGACTTGCTGTATATTGCGGGTTGGCGGGCGATGTTGGATCTGATAGTGCTTATGTGGACGATTCCTGTAATGCTTTTCCCTCAGAACATCGGCCGCACTGTAGGACGCGTGGTTCAATTCCTTAATCAACGACGTGTATAACTGTTCGTGCGGCTTCAAACATTGGTGCATGAACGGCATTGAACATAGTGAAATTGGCAGGCGCTGTATGGTGCACGGCAGTTGGTTCTACATAGGAAGTTTGCGCATTTTGCCTTGGCATTGTTGACTCGCTTGTGAGACTGTTTTTGGGGCGTGAGTTCATGAACCCGAAGGTGGATAACGTATTTCTAACGATGACGCCATACCATCTCCTTCTGTCCTACGGCATAGCCTCAACTGAGTGTCGAGGTGCCCGGAACTGGCTTATAGTGATTGCAGATTTTCCGAACGTGGATGTATGCTTGGACATAATTGAGAATTCAAACGATAGTCCTTTTGATCGAATTTTGGTCTACAGAGGGATGTACCACGTTTACAACAAATACCGGCGAAGCCTACGTGTGCTTCTTAATGTGCGTTCGATAGAAGAGCTTGTACGATCGTTGCGAATGGAGCAGGTGTTTGTAGCGAACGACATGAGGCCAGAGGGTCAGGCTCTGGTTCATTTTGCGAAAACGCTGTGGGGCGCGACATGTGTTTATGTTGAAGATGGAGCTGCAATCTACTCATCTGTGCTTCGTGGCCGTCCAAACCGGCTTGTTCGATACCTTAAGTCGTTGCTTTATGGCGTTTGGTGGGAGGATATACGTGTGCAAGGCACTTCACGGGCAATCGACGAGGTGCGAGCCATTTTCCCGGAGGCTGTACGACCTGAGTTGCAGCGGCTTCCGGTAAAGAAGCTCGACAGCTGGCTAATTTCACGGATTAGAATCGAGCGACAGAAGGTCAACAGGTTCTTGTTCCAGGATGGCAAGGGGGTTGAAGTCGATGATCTTAATGTCATTATATTGCTTCCACATTCTCACACGATTACCAAGCAGCGAACTCTGGCAGAATGTCTAGATAATGCGCTGCGGTGGTTCAGACGAAAAGGGTTGTTACTTGCGCTTAAATACCATCCTCGCGAGGAGCGACATTATTTGAGTTCACTGTCGAGCGAAATTGTTGAGAACGCTGTAATCATTCCCCAAGAGCTGCCGATCGAGTTCCTTTATGCGTTGCAACCCGCGAATCTTCGTTACGTTTGTGGAGACTGGTCGACCGGCCTTTTGACTGCCCGGTGGTTATTGCGAAATGTTGCCGTCCTGCGAACCGACCTTTGGGTTCATGAGGACGAAGGCTTGCTTCGGACCTTTGATGTGTTGAAAATAAGGCCTATCAGTTCGGTGGTATCAGGAGGACAACGTTGACCTCGTTGTTGCAGCAAAGCGGGTGAACGAGTGTGCGGGATGTAATCGTAATTGGGGGCGGCGGACACGCGAAGGTTATCGTTGCTGCACTGTTAGAATCGGGTTATACCGTCCGGTGCATCTACGACGATGCGCGTGAGAAATGGGGCAAGAGAATATTTGGTGTGCCGGTGTGTGGCCCGGTCGGGGAGATTAGGGGACGCCCACGTGCTGTTATCGCGGTCGGCGATAATGTTGCTAGGCGGGCGATTGCGGAGCAACTAGAATTGGAGTGGCTGTCGGTTGTTCATCCCAGAGCATATGTTCATTCCAGCGTATCTATCGGGCCGGGTACGGTCGTGTTAGCGGGTGCGGTAATTCAACCCGATACATCCTTAGGGGCGCATGTTATTGTGAATACGAGCGCTAGCATAGACCACGATTGCACGATCGGAGACTATGCGCACATTGCCCCGGGGGCACATTTGGCGGGTTCCGTATGTATTGGGACAGGCACCCTTGTTGGGATTGGCAGTTGCGTCTTGCCCGGGATCCGTATAGGCGCATGGTCAGTCGTAGGCGGTGGAAGCGTGGTTACTACGCACCTCCCTAACAAGCAGGTGGCATTTGGTGTGCCGGCCAAACCGCAAAGGAGGGTGTTCGGCGGATGAGAGCGGTTTCGATGTCAGCGCCGGAAATCGACGAGGAAGACATCGCAGCGGTCGAAGAGGTGCTTAGGTCAGGTAGACTCGCGCTTGGACCAGCTGCAGAGGCGTTCGAACGGGACATGGCTGAGTACGTAGGCGTCCGACATGCGATTGCCGTGAGTTCTGGAACCGCAGCTCTTCATTTAGCCCTTAGAGCTTTAGGTGTAGGACCCGGTGATGAGGTTATTGTACCGTCGTTTACATTCGCAGCAACCGTTAACGCAGTTTTGTACGTAGGTGCAAAACCGGTATTCGTCGATATCGAAAAGGATACTTTCAATATTGATCCAGACGATGTCAAGAGAAAGATTTCTTCGCGAACACGGGCGATACTAGCTGTAGACGTATTCGGTCATCCAGTTGAGTGGGACGAAATCTTAGCGATTGCGGAGCGATATGGGTTGGCGGTAGTTGACGATGCGTGTGAAGCTCTTGGTGCTGAGTATCGCGGGCGGAAGGTGGGCCAGTTTGGAAATGCCGCAACTTTTGCGTTCTATCCCAATAAGCAGATCACGACTGGCGAGGGTGGAATGATTGTTACTAACGATGAGAATGTTGCCCGTCTGTGTCGTAGTTTGAGGAATCAGGGCAGATCGGAGCACGGGTCGTGGTTGGTTCATCACTACCTTGGATATAACCACAGGATGGATGAGATGTCAGCTGCACTCGGCAGGTCTCAGTTGCGTAAAATTGAACTGTTTTTGCGAAAACGCCAACGAGTGGCTGACTTGTATACGAGGCGCATTAGCGGTCTTCCGTTTGTTCGGCCTCCAGTAATACGGTCAAATGTTCGAATGAGTTGGTTTGTTTATGTCATTACATTAACTGTTGATATTGATCGAACGGTGCTTATGAGGTGTATGCAAAACCATGGGGTGCCAACTCGCAGCTATTTCGAGCCTATTCATACCCAACCGTATATTCGCCAAATGGGACTCAATAGTGGCACACCACCGGTTACGGATTGGGCTGCGAAACGGACCATAGCGCTTCCATTCCATAACAATCTGAGTTCGGACGATGTTGATTACGTCGTGAATGTATTGGCCAAATGCGTGGAGTCGCTGGTGAAGTAAACAGGCGGGCGGGAGCGTCTATGGAGGTAGTTGCGATAATACCTGCGCGGGCCGGATCGAAGGAATTGCCACGGAAGAACGTGCGGGAACTTTTGGGTAAACCGTTGCTTGCGTATAGCATTGAGGCAGCTCTCGCAAGCTGCAGTATCACACGGACGGTCGTGTCTACGGATTCAGAGGAGATAGCGTCTGTAGCGCGGCGATTTGGAGCCGAAGTTCCGTTTCTTCGGCCACCGGAATTGGCTGCGGATGACACGCCGATGGTCGATGTGATTGATCACGCGCTGAAAGCGTTGTATCCGGCCTCTCGTGACGGCGGGAGCGGACCGGATTGGGTTATCATACTACAACCCACATCTCCCCTGCGAACACATGAACATATCGACGTCGCCTTTAAGCGACTTCTCGAGATGAAGGGCGATAGTCTCGTGAGTGTTTGCACGGTGAGTGAGTCTCCATACTGGATGTTTGGGGTAGACCGCTTCGGTTTTTTACGGCCGATATTACGTAGGCGGGTTTCTCGACGGCAGGAGTTACCAGCGGTTTTTCGGCTAAACGGTGCCATCTATGTCACTCAGCCGGGACTCGTTACAAGGGGACGACTATTGGGTGAGCGGGTTGTGCCATTCGTTATGAGTCGGGACGAATCGATAGACATCGATAGCGAGGATGACCTGCGAGCGGCGGAGCATGTGTTAAGGCGGAAGGGGAATCTGAATAGCTAGTTGGGAGGTGGAGTATGCAGTTGACGATTCGAATTGGTGAACGGGTAGTGGGTGACGAACAAAGGGTCTACATCATTGCAGAGATAGGGGTAAATCATAATGGTCGCGAAGAGTTGGCTATGGAACTGATTGATGCTGCGGTGGATGCTGGGGCAGACGCTGTAAAGTTCCAAACGTTCGATGCTGACAAGCTAGTTGTGAAGGACGCGGAAGCGGCGGGCTATCAAAGACGTAGCACCGGTCAGCGCTCCCAACGCGATGTCATTATGGGGCTGTCTCTGCGCCCAGAGTCGTTCCGTCGACTTGCGAAATATGCGCGTTCGCGGGGTGTGGATTTTTTGTCAACGCCGTTTGATGTCGAAAGCGTGGGATTCTTGGTTGAACTAGGTGTGCCAGCGATTAAGATTTCCTCCGGTGACTTGACCTATCTTCCGTTGCTACGAGCTGTCGCGTGTACCGGGTTACCGATCATATTATCAACGGGAATGGCAACTCTTGGGGAAATTGAGGTCGCGCTTAAAACGATAGGTCGGAGCGACGTTGTATTGCTCCATTGCGTCAGCAGCTATCCGTCTCCCTTGGAAGAAGTGAACTTGAAGGCAGTAGATACGCTCAGGCGCGCTTTCGGACGGGTGGTTGGGTATTCAGACCATACTACTTCTGTAGCGGTCCCCGCTATGGCTGTTATTGCGGGCGCAGCGGTTATCGAAAAGCATTTGACGTTGGATCGTGAGTTGGTAGGGCCGGACCATGCCGCGTCACTCGAGCCTGATGAGTTTGCGACTATGGTGCGCTATGTTCGCGAAGCTGAGGTGGCCAGAGGAACGGGGCAGAAAGCGGTTGCTCCAAGCGAAGAGGAGCTTAGGTGTTTGGCTCGAAGGGGGGCCGTCGCGGCTCGCGATTTGCCGGCTGGCACCGTGCTCGGTGTGACGGATATTAACTATAAGCGTCCGGCTCGTGGTGTTAGTCCCATGGAAGCTGAGAGGCTACTTGTTGGGCGGCGCCTAGTCAGGGATTTGTGTAAAGATGATCCCATTACACTCGATGACGTTGTGACAAATCGTGGGTGCTGACAGGAGGCATTTTTGACAGTGCCGAGGGCGGTTTACGTGTCAGGTACGCGCGCTGATTATGGGTTGATGCGGGCCACCCTTCGGGCGCTTGCTGCTCAGCCAGGCTGGCATGTGTCCATCATCGCGGTTGGTATGCATTTGTCGCCCTATCATGGCAAGACGGCGGATCTTATCCATTCCGATGGTTTTGATATTGCCGCTGCCATTCCTACACTTCTCGAAAGCGATTCAGGGTATGCTTATGCTGCCTCAGTGGGTCTTACAACGATAGCGGTTGCAAGAGAATTGCAGCGACTTATGCCAGACGTGGTCATACTTCTCGGTGATCGAGGAGAGATGCTTGCAGCTGCCCTTGCTGCATCTGCGCAAAATATGTTGATTGCTCACGTGAGTGGTGGCGACCGCACGCATTCTATTGATGAGCCAATCCGTCACGCTATTACACAGTTTGCTCATCTGCATTTTGTGGCCACAGAGGAGGCGGCTGCCGTTGTGCGTAGGCTGGGAGCACCTTCGAGGTATATTTTTGTCGTGGGTGCTCCTGGTGTCGACGAGGCGCGGGAGATAGCTGTCAAGGTGAGCAAACAAGAGGCTAGGAAGATGTTGAAGTTGGAGTCGGATAATATCGTGGCCATTGTTGCGTACCACCCGACGACTACGGAAGCCTCCGCCGGGCCGTCACATTTACAAGAAATCCTGTTTACTTTGCGCGAAATAGGGGCCCATGGTATTACACTGTTGCCAAACGCGGATCCTGGGTACAGTAGTCTCCGACAAACTGTCGCGCGTTTCGCGTGGCCAGGCATGAAGGTTGTTGATCACATTGAGCGATCTCGGTTCCTATTGCTGATGCGAGCGGCGGACGTAATGATTGGGAATTCAAGTGCTGGCATTATTGAAGGTCCAACACTAGCACTTCCATTTGTCCATGTAGGAAATCGCCAATGCGGTAGAGTGCGCGGCGCTAATGTGATTGATGTCCCAAAGCCAAACCGCGGGGCGTTGAAGGCTGCAATCGTACGTGCCTTATCAAATGAGTTTAGGAAGGAAATTGAGAACAGCAGTAACCCGTATGGAGATGGTCAGGCGGGTCTTCGTATTGCTCGTATATTGGCGGGATTGGATTTTAGTGGTGTTTCTCGGCAAAGGCAATTCGAATGGTAGATTTGGAGACGTCGGTAGAGCTCGTCGATGCCTGGGTGAATCCCCGGCGGATTAAACGTGAGGGGAGCGTACGGACCATTGCTGAAGGGAAAGCGTGTTCTGGTAACGGGAGGTACAGGCTCGATAGGTCGGGAAATCGTCAGACAGGCCCTCAGATATGACCCGGCGGTTGTTCGAATCTTGAGCCGTGATGATTCGAAGCAGGCCCTCATGGCACAATCAATCAATGGCGCAAATATTCGTTACCTTTTGGGGGATGTCCGGGACATACGGCGGGTTCGGCGGGCTATGGAGGGTATTGACATTGTGTTTCACTGTGCAGCGCTGAAGCATGTGCCGGCTTGTGAGTTCAATCCGTTTGAAGCGGTTGCAACCAATATACAAGGGACGCAAAACGTCATCGATGCGGCTTTGGAAGTCGGAGCGGAAAAGGTGGTTTTAGTAAGTACGGATAAGGCTGTGAATCCCACTAACGTAATGGGTGCAACGAAGTTGGTGGCCGAGCGCCTTATGATAGCGGCAAATAACTATCGAGGCCAACGGATTACAAGGTTTTCATGTGTGAGATTCGGCAACGTGTTGGGTTCACGAGGATCAGTTGTTCACATTATTTTGTCTCAGTTGGTACGCGGTGGCCCCGTTACGGTTACGGATCCAAACATGACACGATATATGATGGCTGTGCAGGATGCTGTTGAACTCGTGTTTGCAGCGGTGGCGATGATGAGAGGTGGTGAAATTTTTGTCCTGAAGATGCCACGGGTGAGGGTGATGGGTTTAGTAGAAGTTTTGATTGAAGAAATGGCTCCCAAATATGGCTACGACCCAAGGGATATTCCGATTGAGGTCATCGGTAGGCGTCCTGGAGAAAAGGTGGATGAGGAATTGGTTACAGATGAGGAAAGAGGGCGGCTTGTTGAATTCGGGCGCATCTTTGTTATTCCTGCAGAAGGGAAGGATCCAGATTGCTATCGCGTGATAGGTCATACGCTGGGGAGTCGTGCTACGGAGGAATTTGAACACGGAGAGTTACTGTCGAAGGAAGCGATACGTCGATTGCTGCGGCGAAGTGGTATGGCGAATGGTGTGCTTGGATCCATATCGGATGTCATGGCGTAAGTTGTTGGTGCGAGTGTGTTACGTGGTAGGCTCAATAGGCTGAGTGTCACCGGTGGAATGCACGTGGTAGAGGGTTGCGTAGGGTTGGGTTCGTGGAATTCGGGAATTAGCAATTGAATAACGGAAATAGTAATTTACTACTGTCGGGCGATATAGTATTTCTGCCTCATGTCATCAGAAGAGCGTATGTCTGAAAGGCAATGTGTGGTGATGTGGGTGACCAAAGTGGACGGCAGCTTTTCTTTAATCGTTGCTACTCGCGGAAGAACTGCAGAATTAGATCGACTATTCTATACCATAACCAGGCAAGGTATAGACAGTGTTGAGGTAATAGTAGTGGACCAAAACGAGGACAGTAGAATTGTCCCTTTGGTCCAACGATACAGCGACGTGCTCCACGTGATCCATCTTCGTTCCAATCCCGGTTTGTCGAAAGCGCGGAATGTCGGTCTGCGGTACGCCACTGGCAGCATCATTTCCTTTCCTGATGACGATTGCTGGTATCCCGATAATCTTTTGCGATCGGTGGGGGGCGTTCTAAGTTCGACTAATGAATGGGACGGAGTCGCAGTTAGACCTCATTACGAGAGTGCGAAAGCCTGGTCGCGACCTAGGTCGCTGATAGCGGGATCGTTAACCCGGTGGACGGTGTTTCGGTGTGTAGCTGGATGGTCCGTCTTCCTTCGGCGACACGTGTGTGAACGGGTTGGTTTCTTCGACGAGTCATTGGGGGTAGGTGCACCAACTCCTTGGGGTGCTGGAGAGGACTTCGACTATATCATCCGAGCTTTGGATGCTGGTTTTAAGATCCAATATTTGCCGGAGTTTGAAGTCAGGCATCCAAGGGCGAAAAGAAATGCGCGTCGTGCGCGCCAGTACGGTCGTGGAGAAGGTAGGGTACTAAGAAAACACCGTTATCCTCTATGGTACTGTGTGTACGAGCTCTGCAGGCCTTTGGTGGCGTGCGGTCTGTTCGGAATTTCCGGGAAGTGGTCCGAGGCGTCCTATTTTTGGAATGGCTTTTGGGGACGTTGGGAAGGGCTGAAAAGTTGCCGTGATGCTCGGTGATAGTCGAGATGACGAGCCTAGGTATTGTCATAGCATTCGTTTCGTCGATGATTCGGGAATCGCAGGTTGTAAGCATATACGATAGGCAAGTAGTTAACGCTTTTAGTGCAGTGGGGATTGTTATCGGTGGTCTGATGACTTTGACCGGTCGGTCCGAGCGTCGGGAACTGCTTCGGTCTGGCAAGCGCACTCTATATATGGTTGCCGTCATTGTCGCCATCATTCTTGCGGAGGTCAACGCTGTCCGGGCGGGCTTATCAACTGTTCCCAACGCATTTAAGGCTGCCGGTTATGTAGTTCTCTTGCCAGTATGTTACGTCCTTTTGTCAAATGGCATGTATGTCCAGCGTGATCGGCCATGGCTTGCGGTAGGTGGCGTGATCACTTTGACATCTTTTCTGGGTATTGTAGGGGCCTTTGGCGTGATTTCTCTTGGTGCAGTTACGAACGAACCGCTGCCGTTTGCAAGACTGTATAGTAGCCAGTCCATCTTCAACGACTCGAATTACTTTGCGGTGACGTGCACATTGGGTATGTGTATTGCCTGGTACGGTCGTCGCCTCGCCCGACGTAGGAGGGCGAGGATACTATGGACGATATCGTGGGCCATTAATGTGGTGGGTTTGTTTGTCTCGTGGTCTAGGACGGGTTACGTAATTATGGCTATTATGTCGTTATTGTGGATTGCTTCATCCAGAACGTCGCTGGAACTAAAGATTCTCGCTGCATTTGGGGTTCTGGTAATTCAGGCAACTGGCCTTGTCGTACTGCTGGGTTCTGAACTGGGCAGAGAGTTTCTTCAAATTGATTACGGCATGTCCGGGCGTGAGTTGTTGTGGCGGCTGGCCATAGATCTAATAAAGGAACGGCCATGGTCCGGCTGGGGACTCGAAAACATCGGCTCGCTCTTTCATGAAGATACACGTTGGTTTAGTTCACACAATAGCGTTTTGGACTTTTTTGTTATGACTGGCGTTCCAGGTGGGGCGAGCCTGATTGCTATGATTCTTGCGGGTTTCTGGTCCGTTGCGAGACATCGCTCGTCTGCACAAAAGCAATTTCTGTTGATGACTTTACTGAGCCTTAGCCTCTTTGCTCAGTTCATCACATTTTTGCCCGGCAGTACCGGTGTCGGTGGAGTAGCCTGGAGTACGGTGCTCGGTGAATGCACATTGCTGGCGCCTCGCTCAGGAGAGAGAATGCAAGGGCGTTCGGGAAAGATAGTCTTGTAGCCTTGTGGGGATAGCGCGTTCGACACTCATTTGCGGAAAGCATGTGGGGTGGTCATAGGTGACCAGATATTGTCTGAGTGTTGTAATTCTGACGTTTAACTCGGAGAAGTACGTGGAGCAGTGCATTCGTAGTGTAGTTATGCACACGAAGAGATCTTTTGAGCTGGTCATTGTTGACAACGGATCTGTAGATGGGTCGGTTCATGTCGGTCGCCAACTTCTAGAGGAATATGCAATTCCCTATGTTTTCATCCAAAACAAAGTTAATCGTGGTGTTGCATTTGCGCGAAACCAAGGCATTCAGGTTGCGCAGGGACAGTACGTAGCCCTCTTAGACGTTGATACGCAGCTTCAAAATAGCGCGTTGGACATCTTGGTTGAGGTGCTTGAATTGAATGCCGATTTTGGAATCGTCGGACCGCGTCTTATTGATCCAAATGGTAACGTTCAACATAGCGCACGGCGTTTTCCTACGGTGGTTACAAAGCTTAAGCGCGGGATTGGGTTAAACGGGAATGATCTGTATGTTGGCCTTGATTCGTGGGACAATGTAACGATTGTCGACTACGTCATTGGTGCGTGTCAGGTCTTTCCGAGGGGCATCGTAGATGAAATAGGCCCACTTGATGACCATATCTTCTACGGTCCAGAGGATGTGGATTTCTGTTTACGCTGCTGGGAAATGGGCAAGAAGGTTGCCTATGTTCCGTACGCATATATCGTTCATCATGAGCAGCGTGTTACACATCGTCGCCCAGTGTCGCGACTTACATGGAGACATGCCACAGGACTTGCCCGATACTTTTTCAAGCACAAGTATTTATTTTCACCTCCGCGGTTTAATTAGCGGATCGGAAATCTGCTTTGGATCGTACTCTGGTTTGCTACATCGTTCATACGCCGTGGGACGAATCGGTGGTGGAAGCTTTTGAACTGTCCGTATCCGTGCGGCACAGGGGTACTGCGCTGGATAACGCTGAGTGCATAGGCTGTGATAGTCAGGACTTTCCACGGAGAGAGAGCAGGGAGTTCGGGACGTTGTGGTACGTGATGAGTTTACGATTCGTGTGTGAGGTCGATCTGTATGGCGGTGATACTAAAAAGGGACCGGCACTGTGTGAGGCGTTTGAGGTGAATTTAGGGAAAGGCGTCTGGGAGGCTATGTTTCCCATGCAGAAGGGGGTACTGATGAACCATGGCGTAGTGTTGGTGCTGCCCCGACCCGCTCCGTGCCTGCTGCAGATGGATGCGACGAGAAAGCCCTCTGAACGTTGGGGAAAAGCGATGGGTTTGTTTCCAGGGGCAGTGTCAACTGGCTGGTATGCGTTCTACCAGTTCCGTGAGAGGGTGACACCCATGCCAAGCGTTTTGGTGGCCGGCGGCGCCGGGTACATTGGTTGCCATACGACAAAGCTCTTACTGGAATCTGGTTACCACATCGTAGTGTTGGATAATTTACAGTCTGGTCATCGTTGGGTGATCGATCGATTGCGTCGATGCGTCGGCTCGGGTTCGTCGCGGTTTGTATTCGTTCAAGGCGATGTGGCCGATACCGCTCTAGTTGTTCGGATAGTCAAGGAATATGACATAGACGCCACAATTCACTTTGCTGCGGTTAGTCTAGTGGAAGAGTCGATGCATCGTCCCGAGCGTTATTTTGCGAATAACGTCGCAAAAGGAATTGCGTTCTTTAACGCACTCGTGGCGGCGGGCGTCAGGTACGTGGTATTCTCATCGACGGCAGCAGTCTATGGAATTCCAGACCAAATTCCCATTCCGGAACCCAGTGCGACCAATCGGGTGAATCCATATGGTGCTTCCAAGCGAATGCTCGAGGATGTATTGCGTTGGTTGGGGGAGGCACATCCACTGCTATCCATTTCGCTACGCTATTTCAATGCTGCCGGCGCGGACGCCGACGGATGGTTCGGCGAAGCCCACGATCCCGAAACACATCTCATCCCACTTACGATTCGATCCGTATTGCGTCCCTCGGAAGACCGGGTTGCGAAATTGCTCGGCTATGCACCAATTATCGACGATTCTACTGATCGGAAGCCGTTACGTCTTTTCGGAACGGACTATCCCACCCCAGACGGTACCTGCATCCGCGACTACGTGCACGTGTCTGATTTGGCTCAAGCACATGTCGTTGCCCTGGAATCTCTATTTGATGGGCATCCGAGCGATTGTTGGAACGTGGGAACCGGCCAGGGGTATAGCGTTCGGCAGGTGATTGAAACAGTCGAGCGGGTCACAGGTCGCACGGTTCCCGTGGTGGAGGAACAGCGCCGCCCGGGGGACCCACCCGTTCTTGTGGCCGACGCTAAGAAATTGCCCCGCCTGGGATGGAAGCCGAAGTTTACATCTCTAGAAACCATTGTGAACACGGCGTGGCGTTGGCACAATGTGGAGTTTGGATCCTGTGCTTAGCCGACAAGTGTATAGTTGTATAACACCCGAACAGCTGGTCGAAATTGTGCACCTTGTTTGCTGTCGTGATAGATTTGCACTGGCGGCGGGACTGGTTACTTGGATGGATTCGAGTGGTGGGAGGCGATCCAATGAGTCCGGAGCTTCCGGAGGCGGAGGTTTCCCTCGCTGATCTGGTGGGACCAGTGGTACGCCGCTGGCGAACCGTTGCGTTGATAATGTTTTTGGGCTTCTGTTTGGCCGTGATCCGGATGCTGCTCGTCGCGCCGCAGTATGAAGCTCGGGCCCGTCTCATTGTGTTGGCTCCCAACCAGGCAGTGACGGACCTTCAGACCTTGCAACTTTACCGCAACTTAGTTCCAGCCTATCGCGAGATTCTCTCAAGCCGCCGAGTGATGGAAGTCATTGTCAACGAGATGGATTTGAGCTGGTCTCCAGACGAATTCCGGAACCGGGTGCGGATTAAGGGGAACGAGCAATCTCAAACATTGGATGTCGTGGTCCGGGCCAGTTCTCCGGCGGAAGCAGCTCGCATTGCGACCGGCGCGGCAGAGATAATGACTCGTGTTGCGGCGGACGTCATGCAGGAAGAGCGCCTTGTGCTGCTCGATCCGGCGGCACCGCCGGAGAAGCCTGTTAGCCCGCGCCCCGTGTTGGAGATCGTGTTGGCTGCTCTGCTCGGTCTGATGGCGGGTACTGGAGTTGCCTTTGCGGTGGAGATGTTCGATCGCCGCATCCGAGACGAGGCCACTGTCGAGCGCCGTCTGGGCTTGCCCGTGCTGGGCGTGGTCCCTCATATTGAGCTGTAGAAGAGAAGGGAGGCAGTCCGTTGGCGGAGTCGTACGAAACCGAATTCCGCGACACAGAATCTCCCCGCTTCCGGGGGGACCAACTTCGGCGATTTCGCGGTGGGGGGCACGAGCAAGAGGCGACGATTTTAGGGGGGCTCCAGGCCCACGCGCCCGCGGTCGAGGCCTATCGGCTTATCCGCACCAACTTGCAGTACCTGGCCGTGGACAAGCCCCTACGTAGTATTCTCATTACCAGCGGCCTGCCCGGTGAGGGCAAGTCCTTGACCGCCGCGAACCTGGCCCTGAGCTTTGCCAACGCGGGCAAGGCCACAGTGCTCGTTGATGCTGACCTGCGACGGCCGGTCCAGTCGGTGATGTTCGGTCTGCCTAACGTGTACGGCCTGTCGGCGATACTGGCCGGCTCCTGTACCCTGGAGGAGGCGCTGCAGGCAGTACCCCGGGCCAAGAATCTCTGGGTTCTCCCCGCGGGCCCCACGCCGCCCAACCCCGCTGAGCTGCTGGGATCGCGCCGGGCCCAGGAACTCTTCGCCGCGCTGGCGGCGGATTACGAGGTAGTGATTTACGACACACCGCCGCCGCTCATGGTGGCGGACCCCCTGGTGCTGGCGCCCCACGTGGACGGCGTCATCCTGGTCGTCAGCGCCGAAAACTCCGACTACGTGCAGTCCCAGAAGGCCAAGGAGGCCCTGGAGAAGGTGGGGGCGCGTCTACTGGGGGTGGTCCTCAACGACGTGCCTCTCAAGCAGATGGGCTATTACGCCCGATACTACCGGCGGCGGTAGCCGACGTTGAGCAGGGAGCGGCGGCTGGAGGAGTGACGGCTTAGGAGACTCGTGGGCCAAGGTGCCGGTGCGTCGTACCGAGTTAGCGTGAAGTAAAGTAGGTTACGCACCGCTGCGTAGGTTTCGCAACGGTGCGTAAAAAAGGGGGCCCCAAAGGGCCCTATTGGAACTGGATGTTTATGGGCGTGTGCTTCCCTCAAGCAGCCACCACACGCAGAGCATGAGACCCACCAATGTGATCCCCGCCGCCACCAGCAGCGTTTCCCGCAGCAGGGCTTTCTCCGAATTGGAGAGAACGTCTTCCGGCGTGGGCCGGTCGATACGGTGCTGCCGGAGGGCCTTCATAAGGACGCGCCAGAACCTGGACAACGCGGTTGCCTCCCGTTTCCTGGCGAAAGCATGTCGAAAGACGTCATTTCGTGCTTGCAACCTGGTTTCCTGTAGACGGGGCGGCTTCGCTGCGTAAATTGCGCCGCAGGTCCTACCGGTCTTGGGACCGGAGTCCCACCGATGCCTTGGACCGGCAGGGCCGCTCCCGAGAGGAGGGACTTTCTTGGCCTGGCTGGGCGACACTCCTACCCCCGTTGATCGGGGTTCGGCGGCGGGTGTTTATAACGTCCGCTACGAGTTCAACGTCCGCGTCCCCATGCGGGACGGGATCACCCTCTCCGCGGACATCTACCGTCCCGACGCCCCGGGCCGGTTCCCCGTGGTGCTGGCCCGGACGCCCTACAACAAGAATTCGCAGCGGGCCTGGCAATATGGGAATTTCTTCGCGAAGCACGGCTACGTCTTCGTCTGGATGGACGTGCGGGGGCGGGGGGATTCGGAGGGGGAGTTCGTCCCCTACCGCAACGACGCGAAGGACGGCTACGACGCCATCGAGTGGCTGGCCCGCCAGCCCTGGTCCACCGGGGACGTGGCCACCTGGGGCGGGTCGTACCTGGGGCGCATCCAGTGGCTGACCGCCCTCGAGAAGCCGCCGCACCTGAAGGCCATGATCGTCCACGTCACGCCGTCGGACCCCTACGTGGAGTGGCCCACGGGCACGCCGGGGCCCATGCACGTGTGCTGGAACCGGATGACCGACGGGCGGGTTCTTCAGTACGTGAAGGACGTCGACTGGATGAAGGTCTACGAGCACCTGCCGCTGCTGACCATGGATGAGGCGGCGGGGTTCGTCAGCCGGCACTGGCGGGAGGACTGCGCCCACCCCACCCTGGACGAGTGGTGGGAGCCCCTGCGCTACCAGCACCGGTTCCACGAGATCGACCTGCCGGTGCTGCACGTCTCGGGCTGGTACGATGATGAGCAGATCGGCACGCCCCTCAACTTCGCCGGCATGGTGCGGCACGCCCCCAGCGAGCGGGCCCGCCGCGGCCAGAAGCTGATCATGGGGCCCTGGGGGCACCAGGTCAACGCCGGCCGCAAGCTGGGAGAGGTGGACTTCGGGCCCGACGCGGTCATCGACCTGGACGGGTACGAGGTCCGCTGGCTGGACTACTGGCTCAAGGGCATCGATAACGGCATCGGCGACGAGCCGCCGGTGCGCCTGTTCATCATGGGGGCGAACCGCTGGCGGGACGAGCACGAGTGGCCCCTGGCCCGGACCCGGTGGACCAAGTTCTACCTGCACAGCGGCGGCCGGGCCAACAGCCGCTTCGGCGACGGCGTGCTGTCCACCGAGCCGCCGGCCAGCGACGAGCCGCCGGATGTCTACCTCTATGACCCGGCCCGGCCGGTGCCCTTCATCACCGATCCCCTGTCCAGCCAGATCGGCGGGCCCGACGACTACTCCGCCATCGAGACCCGGGGCGACGTGCTGGTCTACTCGACGCCGCCCCTGGAGCGGGACGTGGAGGTCACGGGGCCGGTGAAGCTGGTGCTGTACGCCTCGTCGTCGGCGGTGGATACCGACTTCATGGCCAAGCTGGTGGACGTGCATCCCAATGGGTTCTGCCAGCGGCTCTGCGACGGCATGGTCCGGACCCGCTTCCGGGAGGGCATGGATAAGGAGGTCTTCATGGAGCCGGGCAAGGTGTACCGCTTCGAGATCGACCTCTGGAACACCGCCCAGGTGTTCAAGCGCGGGCACCGCATCCGGCTGGAGATCACCTCCAGCGCCTTCCCGAAGTATGACCGGAACCTGAACACCGGCGAGCCCCTGGCCACCTCCACGCGCATGGTGGTGGCGGAGAACCGGGTCTGGCACACGCCGGCGTGGCCGTCGCATTTGATCTTGCCGGTGATTCCGGAGCCGGCGGAGTGAGGGACCGGAGCAGGGGTTGAGTCACAAGGCCTGGTTTCGGGCGGCGCCCCGCGGGGGATGGAACCGCGGGGCGCCGCTGTTTTGGCCCGAGGGGCGAGCTGCACCCTCGTCCGCTGGATGTTCGTTCCGGAAGGATTCGCCCGCCCGAGGACGAAAACCACGCCCTAGCAAAGTTCGTTTCGTCATTAACAAAAGTTAGTCGCCAGTTCGTGGCAACTTCGCCGCTCTGGTCAGTTTCTCGCCGGGTTGCCGGCTGGAAGAGGGTGCGTCGGGTGGCAGGTGCGGCCGGGCGGTTTCCCGCCCAACGGTTCCCATCGTCTCCTTCCGGGCATCGCTGGGCCATTCTCCACCTGCTGCGCCAGCATGGACCCCTGTCCCGCAAGGATCTGGCCCGCCGCACGGGGCTGAGCCAGCCCCGGGTGTCGGCCCTGGTCCGGGAATTGCTGGACGAGGAGCTGGTCCAGGAGGTGGGGACGGGCCGGTCGTCGGGCGGGCGGCGTCCCGTCCTGCTGAACCTCAACCCGGCGGCCTACTGGGTGCTGGCGGCCATGGTGGAGGCGGATCGCTGCGACGTGGCCATGGCCGACCTCAGCGGCCGCCTGGTGCGGGTCGAGACGGTGGACCTGCAGCTGGCGGCCGGGCGGCCCGGCAACGGCCAGGAGGCCCTCGACCGGCTGGCTGAAGCGCTGAAGGGGGTGGTCAAGCGCGCCGGCCTGCCCCCCGATCGCTGGCTGGGAACGGCCGTCGGGGTGCCGGGCATCGTGGACCCGGACACGGGCAGGGTGCGCCGGGCGCCGGGGGTTGGATGGTGGCAGGATGCCGCCGTCCGGGAAGGACTGGAGAGCCGGCTGCCCGGGCCGGTGCTGGTGGAGAACGACGTGAACTTGATGGCCTTGGGCGAGTATGCCCGCGGCGCGGGGCAGGGCGCCCGGTGCCTGGTGCTGATGTACGTGGGCACGGGCATCGGCGCCGCAGTGGTGGCCGGCGGGCGCCTGTTCCGCGGCGCCACCAGCGCGGCGGGCGAGATCGGCTATCTCCCGGTGGGCCTTGTGCCCGATGCCGTGGAGGCCGGGGAGGCCGTTGACGCCAAGGAGGCCGTTGACGCCGAGAGGGCCGTTGGCGCCGGGGACGCTGGGGACGCCCGGGATGCTGGGGATACCGGGGAAGGTTCGGTCCAGCCGGGCTTCGGTTGCTTCGAAGCGCGCTACTCGGCCCGGGCGGTCGCCCGGTACCTGGAAGGCCGGGGGATCGCCCCGGACGGCAGGCCGGTGGCGGTCCTGGCCGAGCTGGCGCAGCGGGACGCGGAAGCGCGCCGGTTCTTCCGCCGGCTCATCGCCCACTGGGGGCTGGCGGTGGCGAGCCTGGTGGCTGTGATCGACCCCGACCGGGTGCTTCTGGGCGGAGAGGCCCAGGCCATCGGCCCGGAAGGGCTGGCCGAGCTGCGCCGCGTGGCGGCCCGGTACGTGCCGGACCTCCCGCCCATCGCCTTTGCGGCCCTGGGGGCCCGGGCAGGCCTCGAGGGCGCGGTGTACCAGGTGTTGAACAGCGCGGGCCCCGGGATGGGGCATGGGGCCCGCCCTGCCAGTACGGGAGCTGCCAGTACGGGAACAGGAGGGACGCCGTGATGCGTCTTTGGGGCAAGAAGGCCGCGGCCGCGCTGGTCCTGGCCGGGACCCTGGCCTTGACCGCCTGCGGTGGCGGCGGCTCGGCGCCGGCCGGGGAGCAGGGCGGCGCCGGCAGCGGCGGCGGTGAGGAGAACAAGCTGGTGATCTACACCGCCCGCGACAAGGCGGTTTTCGAGTACGTGATTCCCAAGTTCGAAGAGAAGTACCCCGAGTACAAGGGCAACGTGCAGGTCGTCAACATGGGCGCCCAGGAGATCCTGGAGCGGGTGCGGGCCGAGAAGAGCAACCCGCAGGCCGACTTCTGGTGGGGCGGCACCCAGCAGGCCCTGGACCTGGCGGCCCAGGAGGGCCTGCTGGATCCGGCGCCGGAGTCGGTGACGGCCAAGGTGCCCGCCCAGTACCGGCACCCCGAGGGTCTGTGGGTCGGCGAGATCCTGCTGCCCGAGGTGATCATGTACAACACCGACGCCCTGAAGCCGGAAGAGGCGCCCCAGGACTGGGACGACCTGCTCAAGCCCGAGTGGAAGGACAAGATCATCATCCGCGCGGTGCCGGCGTCGGGGACCATGCGGACCATCTACTCGGCCATGATCTACCGCCAGTACAAGGCGACGGGGTCGGTCGAAGCCGGCTACGACTGGCTGCGGCAGCTGGATGCCAACACCAAGGAGTACGCCGCCGACCCGACCACCCTGTACCTGAAGCTGGCCCGCCAGGAAGGCCTGGTCAGCCTCTGGAACCTGCAGGACATCCTGATCCAGGCCGAGACCAAGGACATGCCCTTCGGCTACGTCATGCCAAAGAGCGGCGCCCCCATCCTGGTGGACGGTGTGGCCATCGTCAAGGGAGCCCGGCACCCCGAGGCGGCGCGCAAGTTCATGGAGTTCCTCTTCGACGAGAGCCTGCGCCTGGAGCTGGCGTCCAACCTGTTCCAGATTCCGACCCTGGAGGACCTGGATCCCGCCCAGATGCCGGAGTGGCTGGCCGGCCTGGAGCTGAAGCCCATGGATCTGGACTGGGCCATGCTGGCCGAGAAGGAGCAGGAGTGGATCCAGTACTGGGACCAGAACATCAAGGGCAAGGGCGGCCAGTGACGTGAAGACCGGCCGGTGACGTGCGGACCGGCCGGTGGTGTGAGGGCCGGGGCGCCGGTGCGGGACCGCCCGCCCGGCGCCCCCACCCCGCCGGGGGGAGGGGAACGGTGAAGGCGCTAACGCTGGACCGCGTGTCCAAGGCCTTTGGCGACAACCTGGTGGTCCAGGACGTGAGCCTGCGGGTGGAGCCGGGGGAGCTCTTCACCCTGCTGGGGCCGTCCGGCTGCGGCAAGACCACCCTGCTGCGCATGGTGGCCGGGTTCTACTACCCCACCCGGGGCCGGATCCTCTTCGGCGACCGCGACCTGACCACGGTCCCGCCCCACCGGCGCGGGGTCGGGATGGTCTTCCAGAATTACGCGCTGTTCCCCCACATGACGGTGTTCGAGAACGTGGCCTTCGGCCTGCGGTTGCGGCGGGTGCCGCGGGACGAGCTGGCCCGGCGGGTGCGCCGGGCGCTGGCGCAGGTCCAGCTGGAGGGCTACGAGGGGCGCCGGATCGACCAGCTCTCGGGCGGGCAGCAGCAGCGGGTGGCCCTGGCCCGGGCCCTGGTGATCCAGCCCGACCTTCTCCTGCTGGACGAGCCCCTGTCGAACCTGGACGCCAAGCTGCGGGAAGACACCCGCTCCGAGATCCGGCGGCTGCAGCTCTCGGCGGGGATCACCACCCTCTACGTGACCCACGACCAGGCCGAGGCCATGGCCATGTCGGACCGCATCGCCGTGTTGAACCAGGGGCGGGTCCTGCAGGTGGGCACGCCGGAGGACATCTACCACCGCCCGGCCAGCCGCTTCGTGGCCGGGTTCATCGGCAAGAGCAACCTGGTCGACGCCACGGTGGTGCAGCGGCGGGCGGACGGTGCGGTCCAGGTGCGGGCGGGGGACGTGCTGCTCTGGTGCGAGGCGGGGCGCAGCAACCCGGGCGTGGCTGCCGGCGAGGGACGAACGGTCACCCTCTGCATCCGCCCGGAGGCTTTCCAGCCGGCGGCGGCCGGGGCGGCGAACGTGCTGCGCGGCCGGGTCCTGGTGGCGGAGTATGCAGGGTCGCACACCCGTTACCGCCTGGAGGCCGGGGGTCTGGAATGGCTGGTCGACCTGCCGGCGGGAAGCGGTGCCGCGGTGCGGCCGGGCGGGGAACTGGAGGTGGCCGTGGCGCCGGCGCAGATTTTCATCGTCGAAGCGGCTGGCGCCCAGGCGGGCGGTGCGCCGGCCGCTTGAGCAGGCCCGGGGAAAGGGGGGAGACCGGTGGGCAACGGAGGGCGCAGCGGGGGGCCGGGCGCTCATGGAGCGCCGGCTATCAGGTCAAGGCAGGAGGCCAAGGCCGCCCCGGGCGGCGGGCACCGTGCAGGGAGCGCAGGGGCCTGGGCAGGATCGCCGGGGCCGGCCACGGCCGGTGCGGCGGTCCCACACCGCCGCTTGCGGCGGCTGGTGCCGTACCTGGCGGTGCTGCCGCTGGCGCTCATCCTGGGCGGTTACGTGATCTATCCTTTGTGGGCGACCTTCGTCACCAGCCTCCAGGCCGGGGGCCGGTTCAGCCTGGACCACTACCGGGCCTTCTTCGACCGCCAGTACACGGCGCCCATGGAGGCCCTGGTCACCAGCCTGGGGATCTCCCTGCTCAGCGTGCTGCTGGCAGGGGTCGTCGGGGTCAGCCTGGCTTTCCTGCTCAACCGCCTGGAATTTCCGGGGCGGCGGCTGCTGCAGACCCTGGTGCTGGTCCCCATCTCCCTGCCGCCGCTGGTGGGCGTTCTCTCCTTCATGTTCCTCTACGGCGAAAGCGGGATCGTGCCGCGGGCGCTGCAGCATCTTCTGGGCCTGGAGCAGGTGCCCTTCGCCCTGCGGGGGATTGCGGGCGTGCTGGCCGTGCACACCTTTACGATGTATCCCTTTTTCTACATGACCACCGCCACGGCGCTGCAGGGGCTGGACCCGTCCCTGGAGGAGGCGGCGCGCAGCCTGGGGGCCACGGGCTGGCAGGTGTGGCGGCGGGTCACCATGCCCATGCTGACCCCGGCCCTGGTGGCGGGGTCGCTGCTGGTGTTCATGCAGTCCATGGCGTCGTACACCGCGCCGCTGCTCTTCGGCGTCGACCGCACCCTGACCATGCAGATCTACGTGGCCCGGACCAACGGCGACCTGGCCATGGCGTCGGCCTTCTCGTCGGTGCTGTCCATGGTGTCCATCGCCTTCCTGTTCTTGATGCGCTGGTACCAGGACCGGCGGGTGTACCGGAGCCTCTCCAAGGGGGTGGCCCACCACCGGACCGAGGTCCGCAGCCCGCTACTGCGGTGGGCGGCCATGGTGCTGTCGGTGCTGGGCACGGTGCTGGTGCTGTTGCCGGTGTTCGTCCTGGTGCTGATCTCCTTCTCTGTCAATACCCGGTGGACGGTGCAGGTGCTGCCGCCGGAGTACACGCTGGAGAATTACGCGGCCATCTTCAGCGACCCGCGTTTCTGGGAGCCGGTGCGGACGAGCCTGGAGACCAGCTTCCTGGCCACGGTGGCGGCGGCCCTGTTCAGCGTGGCGGCGGCTTACGTGGTCCTGCGCCTGCCCATCCGCGGGCGCGGGCTGCTGGACGCGGCCATCATGCTGCCGTGGGCCCTGCCGGGCACGGTGGTGGCCATCAACCTGATCGCGGCCTTCAACCAGCCGGGGCCCCTCACCCTGGGCCAGGTCCTGGTGGGGACCTTCTGGATCCTGCCCCTGGCCTACTTCGTCCGCCTGATGCCCCTGGTATTCCGGTCGACCGCGGCCGCCCTGGCCCAGCAGGACCCGTCGCTGGAAGAAGCGGCCCGGAGCCTGGGGGCCACCTGGCTCTACAGCTTCCGCCGGGTGGTGCTGCCGCTGATGATGCCGGGGGTGCTGGGCGGCGCGCTGCTGGCCTTCGTGGAGGGGATCGGCGAGTTCGTGGCGTCGATCCTGCTCTACACGCCGGACAACGTGCCCATCTCGGTGGAGATCTTCCGGCGGATGTACTCCTTCGAGTTCGGTACCGCCACGGCCTACGGGGTGCTGCAGATCGTGCTGATCCTGATCGTGCTGGGCATCAGCAACCGGCTGCACGGCGGCGGGCGGGCGCCGGCGGTGATCTAGGCCGGAGGTGCTGCGGGCGGGCGGGAGCGGGTGCGTTAGCGCGGGGGCCAGTGGGTCGGTCCGCTCCCGGCAGAGGCGGGCAGCTGGCCGGGTGGCCGTGGGGCCCGCGATGGCGGGGAGCCCGCGGTACGGGCTGGCGGAGGAGGCACGGTGATGCAGGACAAGCAACGCGAGATGGGACCGGAGTCGCCGGCTGCGCCGTCCTGGGCGCCGCCGGAGGAGCCCGCGGGCGTGGTGCCCATCCACCGCATCCCGGGCGGTCACCTGGAGGCCTGGATCGCCAGGGCGGACTTTGCCCTGCTGCCCCTGGCCAGCCTGGAGTGGCACGGGCCCCACATGCCCCTGGGCACCGACCTGATCCTGGCCGAGGGGCTGGCCAGGCGGTTGCGGGGCGACTTCACCGCGCTGCTCTACCCGCCCTTCACCTACACCGCCTGCCCCGGCAAGACCCGCCACTACCCGGGCACGGTGGCCCTGCGGGCGGAGGTGGCCCTGGCGGCCCTGTGCGATGTGCTGCGGGGGATCCTGGGGGCCGGGTTCGTCCGGGTGATGATGCTCAACGCCCACGACGCCAACATGGCCATTGGCCGGGCGGCGGCGGAGGCCGTTTCGGGCGAGTTCCGGGCCAGCATCCTCCTGGTCAACTGGTGGCAGATGGTCACCACCGAGGAGACGGCGGGGATGTTTCGGGCGGAGCCGGGGGATGGGCGGCCCGGGCGGGGCCACGGCGGGCCCTTCGAGGCGGCGGCCACGGCGGCGCTGGAACCGGGCTCGGTCGACCCGGCCCTGGCGGCCGAGCTCCCGCCCCGGCGCCCGCCGGCGGCGGAGCGGCCCTTCGTGCTGGTGGAGAGCCACCCGTCGCCCTGGGCGGGGTACGCGGGGTTCGTGCGGGATGCGACGGAGGCCAAGGGCCGGGTCATCGTGGAGCGGGCGACCCGCCACCTGGAAGACCTGGTGGCCGCCTGGCTGCGGGCGCCGCTGCCGGACGAGCCCGGGCCCCGGCGCGGGGGGCCGGCGGGGGCCGGCGGGTAGCGCCTGGCAAAGCGGGACAGGGCCGGCCCGGTGCGGAAGCCGCGGGCCTGGCGGCTGCGGCCCTGGTAGCCCCGGGCATGGCGGGCGCGGGCGTGCGGCCACAGGGAAGCGAGCCGAGGGTGGAGCGGCCCGGCCCGGTGCGCAAGCGCCGCGGGGCGGGCGCGGCGGCGGGTTGCTCTGGTGCGGCGGCGAGGTGACGGGACGAGGCGAGCCGGGCCGGTGCACGCCGGCCGGTTCGACCGGTGAAAGAGGGCAAGGGAAGTGGGGAAGGGCATGGGGATGTCCATGGAAAGGGAAGAACGGCGGCCCTGCTTGCGGGAAGCGATTCTGGCCCAGGATGGGCGCCGGTTCCCAGGAAAGAGCTACGCCGATGCCGTGCTGGTGCCCATCTTCGAGCAGGCCAAGCGGTATCTGCTGCAGCCCATGCTGGCCATCCACCGGGCGCACCTGGTGATGCTGGTGGAGCAGGGGCTGCTGGAGGCGGACGCGGGACGGCGCATCCTGGCCGCCCTGGATGGCATCGACCCCGCCGAGGTGGCCGCCCGGTCGTACGACGGGCGCTTCGAGGATCTTTTCTTTTACATTGAACAGTTGCTGATCGAGCGGGCGGGGGAGGTGGCGGGGAACCTGCACATCGCCCGCAGCCGCAACGACATGGGTGTGGCGATGTACCGCATGGTCCTGCGGCGGCAGATCCTCCAGGTGGCGGAGGCGATGCTGGCCCTCTACCGCACCCTGGCCGAGCTGGCCGCCGAGCACGTGGACACCCTGACCCTGGCCTACACCCACACCCAGCCGGCCCAGCCCACCACCCTGGCCCACTACCTGGTGGCGGCGGCCGACGTGCTGGGCCGCGACCTGGCCCGCCTGCAGCGGGCTTACGACCTGGTGAACCGCTCGCCCCTGGGCGCGGCAGCCCTGACCACGTCGGGCTTTCCGGTCGACCGCCTCCGGGTGGCGGAGCTCCTGGGCTTCGACGGGCTGGTGGAAAACTCCTACGACGCCATCGCTTCCGTCGACTACCTGACGGAGACGGCGGCGGCCCTGCAGCTGGCTTTCGTGCACACGGGCCGGTTCGTCCAGGACCTCCTGGTCTGGTGCACCCACGAATTCGGGGCCCTGAAGCTGGCTGACGCCTACGTCCAGTGCAGCAGCATCATGCCCCAGAAGCGGAACCCCGTGGGTCTCGAGCACGCCCGGGCGCTCCTGAGCAGCGGGGCGGCCAGCGCCGCGGCGGTCATCGCCATGCTGCACAACACGCCCTTCGGGGACATCGTCGACTCCGAGGACGACCTGCAGCCCCATCTCTGGCAGGCGGCCGAGGTGGGTGCCCGCGTGTTCCGGCTGCTGGCCAACATCACCGGGACGGTGGAGGTGAACCGCCCCCTGCTGGAGCAGCGGGCCCGCGCCAGCTTCGCCACGGTGACGGAGCTGGCCGATGCCCTGGTGCGGGAGAAGGGGCTGGATTTCCGGTCGGCCCACGGGGTGGTCAGCCGGGCGGTGCGCCGGGCGGAAGAACACGGCCGCCAGGCGGCGGGCATCACTGCCGCGGACGTGGCCGCCGCGGCCCGGGAGGTCCTGGGGCGCGACCTGCCGGTGGACGACGACCTGGTGCGGCGGGCGCTGGATCCGGCGGTGTTCGTGGCGGTGCGCCGGGTCACCGGCGGCCCGGCGCCGGACGAGGTGCGGCGGATGCTGGCGGAGCGGGAGGCCACGGCGGACCGGCTGGCCGGCTGGCTGGAGGCCCGGGAGCGGTCGCTGGCGGCCGCCCGGCAGCGGCTGGAGGAGGCGTGCCGGGCGGTTCGCGGGGAGAGGGGGGCCCCGACTTTTCGAGATTGACGGGTGTCTTTTGGCTGGGATAACGTGGTAGCTACAGGGGAGGAGGTGCGCCCGTGTCCGTGTATCCGGCTCCCGGCCGGGCAAGGCCGCTCGGGGGCGCAGAGTTGTCCTCCGGCGCCCTTGAGGTTGCTGCGACGCGGTCCGGGGACGATTCGTCCGGGGACGATTCCGAGGCGGAGCTCATTACCTCTCTAGCGACCGCAGATTTCCGTATGTTGCGCAACGACGACAACGTCGATATTCTTCCATTCGATGGGTGAAAGGAGCGGCAGCCGGACACATTCGAGAAGGGGATCCCGTTGCCCTCCATTCGTGCCCTCACCATCTCGACAGGATGCCATGTGCCCCGGTATGGGAGTCCAGGTTTCCCCGTATAGCGGTGCTTGTCCAACCTGGCGCTAAGGAAACGAAGAGTGTGTTAAACCGCTCCAGCCTGTCCACCGCCGTCAGGCGGTAGCGCAAGGCGGGGTATCGCTTTTTCTTGCTGTCATCCCCGCCGTGGCAGGCAGCGGCACGCAGCGCCAACAGGGGGTTCGGTTCGGTGCGCATCACGGTGCTGGGCATGGGGTATGTGGGCGCGGTGGCGGCCGCAGGTCTGGCCCGCGACGGCCACCAGGTGCTGGGCATCGACGTGGATCCGGCCAAGGTGGAACGGTACCGGCGGGCGGAGGTCCCATTCTACGAGCCCGGCCTGGACGAGCTGGTCCGGGAGGGGGTCGCGTCCGGCCGCCTGCAGTTCGCCCTTCCCGCGGAGGTCGAACCCGGCCGGCTGGGCGACCTGGTCTTCGTGGCCGTGGGGACGCCGTCGCGCGCCAGCGGGGCCGCGGACCTCAGCCAGGTGGAGGCGGCCGTCGCCTGGGTGGCCGAGCAACTCCAGAAGGTGAAGGCGGTGGCGGCCGGCCCGGCCGCAAGCATCGGCGGCGATCCGGCCGGCTCCGATGGCCTGCCCGAGGGCGGGCCCGTGGTGGTGATGAAGAGCACGGTGCCGCCGGGGACGGGCCGCCGCCTGCGCCACCGCTACCTGGAACCCGCGGGGATCGCCTACGTTTCGAACCCCGAGTTCTTGCGGGAGGGTAGCGCCGTCCACGACTGGTTCCACCCCGACCGGGTGGTGGTGGGCAGCGAATCGCCGGCAGCCGCCCAGCGGGTGGCCGGCCTGTTCCAGCACTACGGTGCCCCGGTGGTGGTCACGGACACCGCCACGGCCGAGATGATCAAGTACGGCGCCAACGCCTTCCTGGCGACCAAGATTTCTTTCATTAATGAACTTGCCAACATGTGCGATCGGGTGGGCGCCGACGTGGAAGAGGTGGCCCGGGGCATCGGCCTCGACCCGCGCATCGGCAGCCAGTTCCTCCGCGCGGGTCTCGGCTACGGCGGCTCCTGCTTCCCCAAGGACGTGGCCGCTCTGGATCATCTGGCCCGGGTGTACGACTACCCCTTCGAGCTGTTGCGGGCGGTGATCGCGGTGAACGCCCGGCAGCGGCTGCTGCCGCTCTATGCCTTGCGGGAGGCCTTCGGGTCGCTGGCGGGCGTGCGGGTGGCCGTGCTGGGCCTGGCCTTCAAGCCCAAGACCGACGACGTCCGGGAGGCCCCGGCGCTGGACCTGATCCCCTTGCTGGTGGAGGAAGGAGCGGAGGTGCGGGCGGCCGACCCCCAGGCGGTGGAACGGGCCCGGCCCCTGCTGCCGGCCGCCGTGCATCTCACCCCGTCGGCTCTGGAAGCCCTGGAGGGCGCCCAGGCCGTGGTGCTGGCAACGGAATGGGACGAGTTCGTGCGGCTGGATTGGGAAGAGGCGGCCCGGCGGATGGCGGAGCCGCGGCTGGTGTTCGACGGGCGCAACGCCCTCGACCCGGAGCGCATGGCGGCCCTGGGCTTTCGCTACCGGGGCGTGGGCCGCGGGCGGTTCACCTCGCCGTGGGCGGCTGCGGTGCCGGCCGGACAGCCTGCGGTGGATGGGTTCGGCCGGGACGGTAAAGCGGCGGCTAGGGGCGGGGTGCCGGGAGCGGCGGTGCCCGGCGCCGTGGCGGGTGGATCGGCGCCCAGCGCGGCGGCCGTCGACGTGGCGGCGGCCCGCGACCGGGATTGAGTTGGGGAGCGCGGGGGAGGGCGATCCGGCTCGTGCGGGTGCTGGTGACGGGTGCGGCGGGATTCATTGGTTCCCATGTGGTGCACCACCTGGTGACCGGAATGGCGGCTGGCGGTACGGTAGGGGGCTCAGCGGCTGGGGGTGCGGCCGGGCCCGCCGCGGCCATGGGTGGGGCCGCCGCCTCCGCAGCCGGGGGTGGGGCTGGCCCGGCGGAGCCCGGGGGTGGATCCGGCCCGGTGGCCGGAGCAGCCGCTGGCGCGGCAGCGGCCGGCGGAGAAGCCGGGTCCCCGGGCACCGGGGCTCCCCACGCCGGTAGGGAAGTGGCCTCCGCCGGCGAGGCGAGGGCGGCAACGGCGGCCGGTGACGGAGCGAGGCTGGGCGGCGAAGCCGAACCTGTCGAAGTGCTGGCCGTCGACGACTTCTCCGCAGGCACGGTCCGGTCCGTTGCCGGCGTGACGGTGGAGCGGCTGGACATCACCCAGGCCGGCCAGGTGGCGGCGGTCTTCCGCGACTTCCGGCCGGAGGCGGTGATCCACCTGGCCGCCCAGGTCAGCGTGGAACGATCCCTGGAGCGGCCGGACCACGACGTGGACGTCAACGTATACGGCACCCTGAACCTGGTGCGGGAGGCGGTGGCCGCCGGGACGCGCCGGGTGGTGTTCGCCTCGTCGGCGGCAGTGTACGGCGATCCGCAGCGACTGCCCGTTGACGAAGACCACCCGCTCAAGCCCCTGTCCGTCTACGGCCGCTCCAAGCTGGTGGCCGAGTGGCTGATCCAACAGTACGCCCAGGGGGCGGGGCTGGAGGCCGTGATCCTCCGCCTGGGGAACGTGTACGGGCCGGGCCAGCGGCCCGAGACGGGGCCCGTGGTGGCGCGGTTCTTCCTGGATGCCTTGAGCGGCCGGGGGCCGGTGATCCACGGCGACGGCCAGCAGACCCGGGATTTCGTGTACGTGGGCGATGTGGCCCGGGCCTTTGTCCTGGCCCTGGCGGGGCCTGCCGGCGTGGTGGCGAACATCGCCGGCGGCCGGGCCACGGCCATCGGCGAGCTGGCCCAGCGCATCGGCCGGCTGGTGGCGGGCTCGCCGGCGCCCCGCTACGGCCCGCCGCGGCCTGGGGACATTCGCCACAGCGTCCTGTCCAGCGACCGGGCCCGCCGGCTGCTGGGCTGGACGCCGCGGGTCGGTCTGGAGGAGGGCCTGGCCGCCACGTATCAGTGGTACCGGCGGCAGGTGGCGAAGGCCGTGGAACCGGTGGCGGGGTAGGGTGTATGTCGGCCTCACGGGCCTCACGGCTCCGGACTGAGGGTTTCGGCCTTCGCTGTTCACAGCACCCTACAAACCGTTGACCGCCACCTTCAAATGCGACCGGTGTACCAGGCCACGACGAAGCCGAGCACAGCGAGCGCCAGGCCGAGGAACAGGATCAGGGTTTCGCGCATCAGTTGCCGGTTCTCGGGGTTGATGGCCGCCTCCCCGGGGGAATCGGGCGGCTCACCCACCAGGAAAACCTTCGTAAGGGACTCCACGATCACGCGCCAGACCTTCTTCATGCTCGCTCTCCTCACCATGGGGGCTCCAGGATTCGACCCGCCGCCGGACCCGTGCTGTCATCTTTTGTCGAACCCCGTCGATGGAAGACACTTCGGTGTCCAGAAGTGGATCCCTGTAGCCGTAGCGGCTACAAAGCCCCGGCCCGTTGGAAGATTCCGCAGGCTGGATGAGGCGGGCTCTGGCGGCCAGCGGCGAGGCTGGCCGCATGGTGAGGACAGCGGCATCGTGAGGACAGTGGCAAACCGTGGCAACGGGGTCTGGGCTCGCAGGCCCACAAAAGAGGGACGGCGCCCCTTCAGGCCCGTCCCTCGAATTGGGTGCCGTCTGTTTCTTGCAAGGCCTGCCGGGCTCTCTCAGCGCTTTGCTGCAACCACTCGCCAATGGCCCGAGCAGGTTCTGCCGGCAGGAACACTCGTGCAACGACGGTACGCCGCAGGCGGTCGGGTTTCTGCGTTTGCTCCCTTGCCGTTCCGTCTTCGTAGATCGTCACGGTTCCCTCGGTCGGCTGCGCCCAGCTTTCGACGTAGAAATTGACCACCACTTCCCCGCGCGGGCCCACCCCGCCGTAGGCGCCGTGGGCATAGATGACTGGTGCAAGGCCCTCGTTTTCCACAACGAATTTGAGTTCAGCTACCTTTCTCTCACGAGCGGATTCGGCCACTGTATATCACGCCTCCATGTCCATAGTCCGTAATACTTTGCGTCCGAAAGTAAACAGGCCGGCTAGATGTAGTTTCTGGTGTCGATTCGAAGTGAATATACGTTCGCGGCGCAGAGTCCCGACCGATGTTATAATGTAGCGCGTTTACGATCTGAGAGTTCAGGCTAATCCGGTTTCGCTTCGCCATAAGCGCCAAACGACGATGCAGTGTCGGCGGCATTCGCAGCAGGACTTTTCCGCTATAGTTTTCGACGGTGCTCGGCTCGGGAATCTCCTGCCCACGCTGTTTGGCGGATTCGATCCAGGCGTCAATCATTTCGGCCAGCGTTTCGACCAGTTCGTCGAGGGTTTCACCCGCCGCAGCGCATCCAGGGAGGTCGGGCACTTCCGCTTCCCAATACACGCTACCGTCCTCTTCTTCCACCTGTTCCACAATGAACGGATAGCGTATACGGATTTGCTTACTCATCAACCGTCCCTCCCCATTCCTCGAGCCATTCTTGTGGAATTAAATCGTAGATAAGTTCGACAAACTGTCGAACATAAACTCTCTTGATTTGCCTGGTTGTTGGAATCGTCACCTCGCCGAACCGGTTCGGACGGTAAAAAGCCATTGCATGTTTTGATAACTCACGGTACTGAACTTCGGGCGCGAAATGGTTTGCCACGGCGACAAGCTCCTCAAGCCGGGTGATGGCCTGAGGGTTCCGAAGCATCTTGAGGACCAGCTTCTTCACCCTCATGGGGGCCACCCCGCAACCCTAGTATAGTGCACCAGTATCATATGTGATACCACGGCTGGCCTGGTTCTCCTTCCCACAGCAGCCCCGCGCATTCTCGAGTCGTAACCCACAGGGCGCGCACAATGGGTCCCCAAGACCGCAGCCACCGCGTCAGAAATGCAGCCGGAAGAACAAGCCCTCGTCCCGCATCCCCACCGCGCGGTAGAGCTGGTGGGCCACCTTGCGGTGATGGCCGGATTCCAGGGTGATGCTCCAGCAGTTGCGCTCCCGGGCCAGTTCGATGCCGCGCTGGAGCAGGGCTTTGCCGATGCCCAGGCCGCGGGCCGATTCCGTGACGATCAGGTCGGGAATCCAGGCCTGGGGTCGCAGCTGGTTCAGCCGCTCGCGGAACTCCAGGGACATGAAGCCGGCCACCCGGCCGTCCAGTTCGGCCACCAGGGAGGCCGTGTCGGGGCGGCGCAGGTGGCGCAGGTAGACCTCCCGCGCCGCCGCCTCGGCCTCGGGGGGCACGGCGGGGCGGCCGAGTTCTTCCAGCAGGCGGGTGACGGCCTCAAAGTCACGGGGCTCGGCCGGGCGGATGGTCACCCGGGCGCCCTGCGGCGGGTTCGACGGTATCGAATCGATGGCCATGTTACCATCCCTCCGTTGTTCTCTGGGCCCGGCATCGCGGGGGCGCCCCACCAGCGGGGGCGCTCCGCCGGTATGCCTGCGGCACGCGTCCGAGCCGCCGGCGGCTGCCCGCGCCTGCGGTATTCCTCCGCCGTGAGCTGCCCGGACGTGCACCGTTCACCCGCCATCCGCAGCCCGGACCTGCGCCATCCATCCGCCACCCGCAGCCCGGCGCTGCGCCATCCGTCCGCCAGCAGCTGCTGGTGCCCCCAGCCTTCCTCCGCCGCCAGCCACCCGCACCTGGGGGCCTTCATCCGCGGCCGGCTACCCCTGCCGCGGCATCGGCCCACCGGCAGCTGCCACCCTGCTGCTCGGGCCTGCGGCGTTCAACCATCGCCGGCCGCCACGCGCCTAGGGGATTCATCCGCCTTCGAGCCTGCGCCTCAACTGCTTCTCCCGCCGCCCTCGCCGGTAAGGGCGGGACCGTCGCCGGCTAAGGCGGCCCGGTACGCTTCCACCGGATCGCCGGGCAGATTCCACCCAAAGTGCCGCAGGGTGGCCGCCAGGGCCCGGACGAAGCGCTCGCCCTTCTCGGGCCGGGCGTTCTCGCCCATGTGGCCGGCACGCCAGATGCGGCCGGCGGCGTCGCCCCAGCTGCCGGCCATGAGGACGCCGTGTTCTTCCCACATGAAGCGGCGGATCGCCTGTTCCCGCGGGCGCAGGGCGCCGGGGATGAGCCAGGCGGTGACGGAGCGGGCGGCGGCCTGCGGCGCGGGGTACAGCTCGAGGCCGGCCGCCTCCCCGGCGGCCCGGATGGCGCGGGCCAGCCGCTGGTGCCGGGCCAAGCGTGCCGCCTCGCCTTCTTCCAGGGCCGCGGCGACGGCCGCGTAGAGGGCGTAGACATCGGAGGTCGAGGGGGTGTAGGGGAACTCGCCCTTGTCCAGCCAGAGGTCCTTCCACAGCCGCAGGTTCAGGTAGACGCCGCGGATGGGCGTCCGGCGGCGGGCCATGGCCTCCCAGGCGGCGGGGCTCACGCTCAGGAACGCCAGGCCGGGCGGCGCGGAGAGGGCCTTCTGCGAGCCGCCCAGGACCACGTCGGCGTGCCAGGCGTCGGCCTCCAGGGGCTCGGCGGCGATGGCGGAGACGCTGTCCACCACCGTCAGGATGCCGTGCTCGTGGAGCACGGGCAGGATCCGGTCCACGGGGTTGGTGAGCCCGGTGGGCGTCTCGCAGTGGACCAGCGTGGCCACCTTGAAGGGCTTCTGGTCCCGGAGGAACCGGCGCAGGGCGTCCGGATCCAGGGGCTGGCGGTCGGGGGCCTCGAAGACGGTGACCTCGGCGCCGTAGTCCCGGGCGAAATCGGCGAAGCCGTGGCCGTAGAGGCCGTTGGCCAGGGCGAGCACGCGGTCGCCGGGTTCGACCAGCGAGGCGATGGCGGCTTCGAGGCCCAGCAGGCCCTCGCCGGCCAGGATCAGCACGTCGCTCCGGGTGTGCAGGAGCTCCTGCAGCCCGGCGCAGGTGGCGCGGTAGAGGGCGGCGAAGTCCGGGTCGAGGTCCGAGTTGGCCACGGGCAGGGCCATGGCCTCCCGGACGCGGGGCGAGACCTCCGTGGGGCCGGGGGTGAAGACGAGCCGCTCGTCCAGGCGGCGGGCGAAGGCGAGCAAGTTCGGGTCCATGGCGAGTCCTCCTTGTCCTGGCGCCGGCGGGGCCGGAGAGGATCCGCCCCCCGGGCCGGTCCGGTGGTCCCCATCGAACCCATGTTAGCGCAGAAGCAGGGTTGCGAGGGGCATGGGCGCCGGAGCGCGGGGGACTGGCCGCGGGGGCTTGGGGGCGGCGACGTGCCGGGCCCGTTCCAGGACGTGCCCGGTCCGATCAGGAGGTGCCGGGCCGGCTCAAGGACATGTCCGGTCTGCTCAGGGACTTGTCCGGTCCGATCAAGGGCCCGTCTGACCTGCCCGGTCCCTGCGGGTGGCCCGGCTCGTTCGGTCGCGGGGGAGGTGAAGCGGATGCGTCGCTGGCTGGCGTGCGAGCGCGGGTGGTACTGGCTTTACGCGGCCGCGGGGGCGGCGGTCATCCTGCTGCTGTCCTAACATGCGGCGTTCCTGCACCATGGGGTGTTCCGCGCGCTGCGGGGTCAAGGGGAAGGGGGGCACCGGGGAGCCGGGAGATCTCGGGTCCGTGATCCAACCGGGTCCAGGGCGCCGGCGGCCGGTTCGTCCTCGATCCCGCGGCCCTGTGACGGTGAGAGGGGTGGTGCAGCGGTGACAACCTTTGACCGGCTGGCATCCCGGGTGTTCGAGCTTTACGAGTGCGGGCAATACCGCGAGGCCCTGGATCTTCTGGAGAGGGAAGGGTCCGGTCACCCCGAACAGGCCTGGCACATCGGGTATTGGCGGGTTTGTCTGCTGACGCGCCTGGGCGACGGGGAGGCCGCGTTGACCCATTTCGAGCAACTGCTCGACCAGGGCCTGTGGATTCCCGTGACATGGTTGCGCACCGACCCCGACCTGGCCGGGCTTCAGGGCCACCCGCGCTTCGAGCGGGCGGTGGCGGTGTGCGACCAACGTCAGATCGAAGCGCAACGAATGGTCGTGCCGCGGCGCGTCCTCCTGTGCCCCGAGGGGACCGCCCTACGTCCCGAAGATGCCGCGCTGAGCCAGGGCAGCGGGTCCGCCCCGCCGGGCCGGAGTTCCGCATGGAAGGACTTCTGGTGCCAAGCCCTCGCAACCCAGGCCTCCGGGCCTACTTCTGGGCCGGGTCTCGGGACGAACGGGCTGTCCGCATGATTGAGGACGTGGCCAGGTGGATGGAGGCGGCGGGCCTCACGGTACAGGTCGAGGTCGTCCAGGGGGGCGGGCACTTCTATCCATCCGACCTCGAGGCGCGCATCGCACCGCTGCTCGCCACATGGCGGTGATCCACTTTGGGGCAATCTAGGGACGGTCTGCATTATTTATCGATCTGTCACCCGCAGGTACGTCGACCGGCCACGGATCTCGGGTAGCCGCAGCAAGTTGAAAGGACGCCCCATGACGGAAGGACCACCGCACCCAACTGCTCAGGCATCGCCCGCAGCGCCCCGCAGGAGGGGGCGCCGTGCGGCACCGCCGCCCCAGGCGCCGGCGGGGGAGGGGCCGGATCCGGCCGGCGGGACGGGCCCCATTCCCCCGGAGGACCGCCATGGGGCGCCCGCGGCCTCGGGTGCGGGCACGGTGGCGGTGGATGCTGCCTCGGGCATCTCGGCGGCGATGCCTGGCGCCGCCATCGCGGCGGAGGGTCCTGACGCCGGCGTCGCGGGGGCGGGTCCCCGTTCCGGCATTCTTCGGGGTGCGACCGTCCAGGTGGGCGGCGTGTGGCTTCACCTGGGTTTCGTCGCCATTTGCCTTTCGGAACGGGACTGCTCGCCCGCCGGGTCCATGACGGTGACGGCGGCGTCGCGCCTCGCCCCCGAAGCGCGGCGCTACCGGTTGCGGGAGATCGCCCGACGCAATCTGGAGAACACCCTGCGGATCCTGTTCTTCGCCCGGGCCCACGGCATCCGCCTCTACAGGATCTCGGCGAACATGATTCCCCTGGCAACCCACCCCCTCACCGGCGACTGGCGATGGTGGGACGAACCGGACCTTCAGGCCACGGGCGCCCGCATCGGCCGGGTGGCCCGGGAGGCGGGCATCCGGCTGAGCTCGCACCTGCCCGAAGTCTGCGGCTTGGGCAGCGCGAGCCAGTTCCGCTGGCTGCAGGCGTATCTGGCTTACCACCGCCGCCTGTTCGACCTTTTGGGTCTGGATGAACAGGCCCGCATCGTGATCCACGTGGGCGGGCGCCGGGAGCGCAGCCGGCGTCAGGCCGGAGACGGCACCCCAGGGAAGGGAGATGGCACCGAGCCGGGCGAGGGCGGGCAGAGTGAGGGTGGCCAGGAGGATCGGGGCAACAGCGGGGACGGTGGCCCTGGGGTGAGGGATCGCGAGCATACGGCCCTCCCGGCCGGGGGCCGCGCGCCGGTGAGCTGCCCAGCCGCGGGTCGGGAAGGAGGGCAGCCGGTCCTCGACGTGGCGGGGCGGCACCTGGGGCAACTAGACGGCTGGGCGCGTTCCCGGCTGGTCCTGGAGAACGACGACCGGACCGCGGACATCGCCACCACCCTGGAACTGGCGGAACGTTTCGACCTCCCCGTGGCCTTCGACTGGCATCACCACGTCTGCTGCCCGCCGCCCGGCTTCCCGGACCCTGTGAGCCCCGAGGGACTGTCCGCCCTGGAGCCGCTCCTGGCACGGGCCTTTCGCCTGTGGCGGGACCGGCCGCCCAAGATCCACCTCTCCAGTCCCCGGGACGGCGCCAGCCTGCGGGCCCATGCCGACTACGTGGACCCGGCCTTCGTCAAGCCGCTGCTGGCGATCCTCCCCCGCCTGGGCGTCCCGGAGGTCGACGGGATGGTGGAGGCGAAGAAAAAAGACCTGGCCCTTTTCCGGCTGGCACGGGACCTGGGGACAGGGACCGCGCCCCCAGGCCCGTGAGCCGGCCACCTCAAGGAGTGCAGGCGCCCCCGAGCATGGACAGGAACAGCAACGGGAACCCGAACCGGGAAGCCCTTGCGGCCGAGCGCCCCGCCGGCCCGCGGATCCCTGGGCCCAGCCCGGTGGGATACCTGCGGCGGCACGGAGCCGCCCCGGACTGCGTGGCCCGGATGTTGCGGGAGCCGCTGCCGGAGGAGGTTCGGCGGGAACTGGAGTCCCTCCTGGACAGCCCGCGCGACACGCCGTAAGCCCGGGGAAGGGGCGCCCGGTGAAGGCAACGAATCGTACCGGGAGATGCAATCTTCGACCTAGTGCAGCGGGCCGCGGGGCGCTCCCTGCCGGCCCGCGAGGAGGTATTCCCCTTGGCAGGCCTGGACTACTACCGCGTCGCCGACCTCTTCTCCCCCGAAGAGCGCCTGATCCAGGAGGAGGCCCGCCGCTTCCTGGAGGCCGAGGCGGCGCCCCACATCGCCCGCTGGTGGGAGGAGGGGACCTTCCCGCGCCACCTGATCCCCCGCTTCGGGGAGCTCGGGTTCCTCGGGTCGAACCTGCCTGAAGAGTACGGCGGTGCCGGGGCCGGCAACGTGGCCTACGGCCTCATCATGTACGAGCTGGAGCGCATCGACTCGGGCCTGCGCAGTTTCGTCAGCGTGCAGAGCTCGCTGGTGATGTACCCCATCTACCGCTACGGCTCCGAGGAACAGAAGCGGGAGTACCTGCCCCGGCTGGCCCGGGGCGAGATCGTCGGCTGCTTCGGCCTGACGGAGCCCGACGGCGGCTCGGACCCCGGCTCCATGAAGACCCGGGCGCGGAGGGACGGTTCGTCCTACGTGATCACCGGGCGGAAGATGTGGATCACCAACGGCAACATCGCCGACATCGCCGTGGTCTGGGCCCGAGACGACGAGGGCGTGATCCGCGGCTTCATCGTGCCCACGGACACCCCGGGCTTCCGGGCGCGGGAGATCCAGCACAAGATGAGCCTCCGAGCTTCCGTGACCTCGGAGCTCATTCTCGATGAGGTACGGGTCGACGCCGCCCAGATGCTGCCCGAGGCCCGCGGCCTGGGCGCCGCCCTCAGCTGCCTGACCCAGGCGCGGTACGGGATCACCTGGGGGGCGGCGGGGGTGATCGACGCCGTCTTCCACGAGGCGCTGGAGTTCGCCCGGCACCGCATCACCTTCGGCCGGCCCATCGCCGAGCGGCAGCTGGTGCAGGCCAAGCTGGTGGAGATGGTCCAGGCCCACACCCAGGCGCTGCTGATGTCCTGGCGGCTGGGCAAGCTCAAGGACGAGGACAAGCTGACCTACGGCCAGGTCTCCCTGGCCAAGCGCAGCAACGTGCGGGCGGCGCTGCAGGCGGCCCGGTCGGCCCGCGAGATCCTGGGCGGCAGCGGCATCACCCTGGAGTACGCGGCGATCCGCCACATGTTGAACCTGGAGACGGTGGACACCTACGAGGGCACCTACGACATCCACACGCTCATCGTGGGGCGCGACGTGACGGGCCTGGGGGCCTTCTGAGGCTGGGCCTTCTGAGGCTGGATGGAAGGGCGAGCTGCCGGTGATGGCCCGGCAGGGCGGGGACGCGGTGGTCACCAACGCGGCGGCGGCAACGCGCCGGCGGCGGTCACTCGTCCCCGAGAAGCCCGAAGCTGCCTTCCCAGCGCCGGATCAGGCCGATGGGGCAGCGGCGGTCGCCCTGGCCCAGGGGGTTGTCCCGCAGGATGGCCAGCAGGAGCCGCCAGGGGAAGGGGTGGGAGCTGGCCCGGATGGTGCCGCCGTTGTCGTTGATGTCCACGATGTGCACCGGCGCGCCCAGGGCTGCGGCCAGCTCGCGGGCGATGGCCAGCGCCTCGGCCCGGCGCAGGGGGGGCAGGACGTAGCCCTCGTAGGGGCTCCCCGCCCGCATGCCGTCCAGGGAACGGGCCCCGGTGCCCGCCACGTGGTAGAACACGCCCCGGACGCCCAGGGGGCGGGTGAGGGCCGCCGCCGCGGCCGCCGCCAGGATGCGGAGCCGGCCCGTCTCCTCGATGGCCACCTGCATCTTGTGGGGGATGGAGAGGCCCTGGCCCCACCCGGTGGGGCGGACGTACCGGGCCAGCAGGGTGGCCAGCCTGCCGGGTTGGACCTGGTGGGCCGGGACCATCCGGCCGCGCACGGCAATAACGGCCGTCTCGCTGATGATGGCGTGATCGCCCGGCCGCAGGTGCGGTGCCAGGTAGCGGCGCAGGGTGGCGGCCAGGTCTTCCCCGCGCTCGAACCAGTGGGTCCGGATCACCACCCGCTCGAAGGCGTGGGGACCGACCCGCACCCGGGTGATGAACACTTCGCCCGGGGCGGCGGCCAGGGGCCCGGTCCCCCCAGGGCCGGCTCCGGCGTGCCCCGCGGGCGCGGGTTCTTCCCGGGCACCGGCAGGGCCGCCGGTACCGGCGGTTTCCCGCTCGCGGCCGGGATCCCGCACGGGCTGGGCCGGCGTTTCCGGCTCAGGGCGCGGGTACACCGCCGGTTCGACCACTTCCGTGGGTGCCACGATAGTGTCGGGCTCCTCCCGCGGCCAGCGGTCGGGTTCCACGTCGGGCCGCGGCAGGGTGGCGGGCTCGTGCCCCGGGAAGGTGAAGGGTTCGCCGGGGAGGCGGCTCTGGGGGACGGTCGCGGTGCCCCTGGCCGCGATGGGGGCGCCGGGACCGCCGGCAGCCGGACGCCTGCCGGGTTCATCCATTGTACGGGCCGTGTTACCCGTGGGTTCGCTGCGCAAGCTCGTTGACCTCCCCCGCCGGTGGCGAAGACCTCCTGCCGGGGGCGCGAGGGGGTGCCCGTCGCGCCGTCCCGGGACCGTGTGGCGCCCTTCGTGCCCGTGGCGCCCGTGGCGCCCCTTGGGCGCTCCGTTTCCCGGTCGTTGGCCTGGGTCGTGTTTTCCTGGCAGTAGTCTGGGCAGCGTTGCCGGCGGGCATTCGGCCGGGCGCGGGCCGGGACCGGGTGGGGCGCGACGGCCTGGGGGGTGCGGGTGCGGGAGCCCGAGGATGCCGGCAGGCATGAGCCGTGCGGGGTGAGGCACAACTCCCGCAGGGCCCAGGGAGGGCACAGGGCACACGGGGCGCGGGGTGGAGGGCCCGAGCTGCAGGCCGGAAGGGTGGGGGCCCTCCCGGACGGAGGCATGGGCTATACTGGCAGGAAGAGGTTACCGTTCCGAACCGGACCTTGGAACGAAAGGAGGACAGGCTCTTGGCCGACGTCGACCCCGTGGTGCGGCCGGCAGGGCCGGTCCGGGCCCGGGCGGACGCCGTCCGGGCGGCGGGCGCGCCCCTGACCCCGGCGGACCCGGCCCCGGATCCGGAGGACCCGGGCCGACGAGAGGTAGTCGGCGCCCGGGCGGGGGTTGGCTCGCGTCCGCCCTTGGGGGAGGCTCCGCCGGTGGCGGGGGCGGCCCGGGATCCGGCGGGTGCGGCCCGGGACCCCATGGGCGCGGCCCGCGGCCCCGCGGGCACGACCGGGGAACCCGCGGCCGCGACGGGCGATCCAGCGGGCGCAGCCGGGGAGGAGGCCCTGGCGGCCCAGATCCTCCAGGGCCCGGGCGGTCCCATCGAGGCGGTGCTGTTCGACCTGGACGGCACGCTCCTGGAACTGGACATGGACCGCTTCCTCCCGGTCTACCTGCAGCGGCTGGCGGCCTGGGTGGCGGACCTGTTCGACCCGGAAGACTTCCTGCGCCAGCTGGTGCGCGCCACCACCGCGGTGATGCAGAACCGGGACCGCTCGCAGCGCAACCAGGACCTGCTCTGGGAGGTGCTGTGGGCCGGGCTCGACCCGGCGCGCCATCCGGGGGCGCGGCCGGAACGGCGGGACGAGGCCCTGGCGCGTTTCGAGCAGTTCTACCGGGAGCAGTTTCCCCAGCTGCAGTTCATGGCGCGGAGGCGGCCCGAGGCGGCTGCGGTGGTCGAAGCGGCCCGCGCCCGCGGGTGGAAGGTGGTCCTGGCCACCAGCCCCATCTTCCCAATGGTGGCCATCGCCGAGCGCCTGCGCTGGGCAGGGCTCAGCGCGGACCGGTTCGACCTGGTGACGGTGCTGGAGAACATGCACAGCTGCAAGCCCCAGCCGGACTACTATCTGGAGGTGGCACGGCGCATCGGGGTCGAACCCGGCCGCTGCCTGATGGTGGGCAACGACCTGCGGGACGACATCGCGCCCGCGCGGGTGGCGGGCATGGCCGTGTACGTGGTGGAAGGGCTCGTCCTTCACGAGGGCGAGCCGGGGGCCGCGGGCGCGCCCCGGGGCACCCTGGCCCAGCTGCTGCAATTGTTTGTCAAAAACGGAGCAAACGGTAACATTTTTGCAAAGCCCGAGACCTTGCACGGCAACAACGCCGCACTAGAGTAGGAATTGGCCTCGATCCTGACCAGGTGAACGCCACGGTGCGGCGGTCGGAACCCCCGCCGCGCGGCGCGCGGGCCGGACATGAGCGGAACTGCCCATCCGCTGCCCTCCCCGGGAACCCACCCGGCCCGCCGCACACCCGCCCTCCCCGGAACCCACCGGTGTGCGGCGCCGCGAGTGACCGTCGGCACCTGGTACGAAAGCCCCGCGGGATCCCGCGGGGCTTTTCTCTTCTCGCGTCATTCTTTCCGCCCGGGGAGAATCCTAGGACCAGTACCGGATCGCGGCACCGGACACCGGCTCCGGCGGGCCGGCGCCCACCCGGGCTGTTCCGGGCGCACGGCCGGGCCTCTCTCCCTGCCCCCTGGCTCGCCACCCGATGGCGGGGATGGGGCTCCCTGGATACGGTAGAGGGGAGGGGACCCGGGCTCCGGCGAGCCCGGTCCGGTGGGCCCGGGAACATGCCGTGACCCGGGATCGAAAGGGGGCCGGATGGTGGATTCCCTGCTGGCTGCCCGCCTGCAGATGGCCATCTCCCTGGGGTTCCACATGATCTTCGCGTCCCTGGCCCTGGGCATGCCGGTGCTCATGCTCATGGCGGAGGGGTTGTACCTGCGGCGGGGCGACCCGCGCTACCTGGAGCTGGCGCGCACCTGGGCCAAGGTGACGGCCATCACCTTTGCCATCGGGGCCGTGAGCGGCACCGCCCTGTCCTTCGAGCTGGGCCTGCTCTGGCCGCGCTTCATGGAACTGGCCGGACCGGCCACGGGCCCGGCCTTCACCCTGGAAGGCTTCGCCTTCTTCACCGAGGCGATCTTCCTGGGCCTGTACCTCTACGGGTGGAACCGGCTCTCGCCCCGGGCCCACTGGCTGGCGGGCATCCCCGTGGCGCTGAGCAGCGCCGCCTCCAGCGTGATGGTGGTGGCGTCCAACGCCTGGATGCAGAACCCGGTGGGTGTCCAAACCCTGCTGGAAGAACCCCACCGCTTCGATCCGGTGGCGGCCCTCTTCGGCAACCCCGCCTGGCCGGTGATGGCGCTGCATTCCACCCTGGCCTGCTATGCGGCGACGGCCTTCATGGTGGCCGCCGTGTATGCCTGGGCGGCCCTGAAAGGCTACCGGGACCCCATGCGGCGCAGCGCCCTGCGCATGGCCATGGCCATGGGCACCGTGGCCGCGCTGTTGATGCCCGTCACCGGCGACGTCAGCGCCAAGTTCGTCGCCCAGAACCAGCCCGTCAAGCTGGCGGCCATGGAGGCCCAGTTCGAGACGGAGGCCGGGGCGCCTCTGCGCATCGGCGGCCTGCCCGATCCGGAGACGGGCCGGGTGGCGTATGCCCTGGAGATTCCCGGCATGCTCAGCTGGCTGGCCTACGGGGACACGGGGGCCGTGGTGGAGGGGCTCGACCGGGTGCCCCGCGACCGCTGGCCCAACGTGCCCCTGACCCACATCGCCTTTCAGGTCATGGTGGTGGCCGGGATCCTGATGGTGCTGGTTTCGGCCTGGTACTGGTGGGCCGTCTGGCGCCACGAACGCGGGGCCCGGGCCGGGACCGCCGTCCGGCCCGGCGCGGCCCGCGGCGGCGCGACGGCAGCCGGCTCCGGAGCAGCGGCAGGGGTGCTGGCCGACCGGCGCCTCATGCGAGGCCTGGTGGCGGCCGGGCCCCTGGGCATCGTGGCCCTGGAGGCCGGGTGGATCGTCACCGAGGTGGGCCGGCAGCCCTGGATCATCCGGGACGTGATGCTCACGGCGGACGCGGTGACGCCGGCCCCGGGGGTGGTGACCACCCTGGTGGCCTTCACGCTGCTCTATGTGCTGTTGAGCGTTACCCTGGTCTGGCTGCTGCGCCGGATCGGCCACAAGGACGTCCCCGGGGAGACGGCCGGGACCCACCCGGCCGGCGCCGGCGATCCGGCCCATCCCGCCGGCCCGGGCGGTCCGGGCGGCGGCCGGCCGGCCACTGCGGAGGCAGGTGGTGCGGGTGCCGGCGGCGGCAGGTGATCCCTTGCCCGAAACGGTGGTGGCGGTGGTCCTGATGCTGGCGCTGACGGCCTACGCGGTCCTGGGCGGGGCCGACTTCGGCGGCGGCGTCTGGGACCTTTTGGCCCGGGGACCGCGGGCGGAGGCCCAGCGCCAGGCCATCGCCCGGGCCATGGGGCCGGTGTGGGAAGCGAACCACGTGTGGCTGATTTTTGCCCTGGTGCTGCTGTTCACCGCCTTCCCCCGAGCGTACAGCAGCCTGGGGGTGGCTCTCTTCGTCCCCTTCCACCTGGTGCTGGCCGGCATCGTGTTGCGGGGCGCCGCCTTCGTCTTCCGGGCGCCCGCGGCCACGGCGGCCGGCCCCCAGCGGGCCTGGGCCAGCGTCTTCGGTGCAGCCAGCACCATCACGCCCTTTCTCCTGGGCGCCACTCTGGCGGCCGTCTCCTCGGGCGGCATTCGGGTGGCGCCCGACGGCAGCGTGTCGACCAATGCCCTCCACGCCTGGTTCAGCCCTTTCTCGCTGCTGGTGGGGGCGCTGGCGGTGGCCCTGTTCGCCTATCTGGCCGCGGTCTACCTGGCGGTGGAGACCCGGGGTGCGCTCCAGGAAGATTTCCGCCGGCGCGCCCTCGGGGCCGGCATCGCCGTGGCCGTCCTGGCCGGCGCCCTGCTGCCCCTGGCGCCCCGGACGGCCCCCCACCTCTGGGAGTTGGTCTCCGAGCGGGGCCGGGTGCTGGTGGCGACGGGTGCGGCCCTGGCGTTACTCTCGGGCTGGCTCGTGTGGCGGCGCTACTTCCTGCTGGCGCGGGTGACCGCGGTGGCGGAGGTGGTGGTGCTGCTCTGGGGCTGGGCCCTGGGCCAGTGGCCGTATCTGATCTATCCCGATGTGACGGTGTTCAACGCGGCGGCGCCCGACCCCATCCTGCGCTTCGCCCTGTGGGCCACGCCCGCCGGCCTCCTCATCCTGATCCCGTCCCTGTGGCTCCTGTTTGCCGTCTTCAAGGGGGAGAACCCGCAGGCGGGCGAGCCGCCGGGGGCCTTGGACCCGCGGACGAACCCCGCCCGGCCTGGGGCAGGAATCGCGGCGGGGAGCTCCGCGGCCGGGCAAGCCACCGCCGGCCCCGTCGAGGGGGATGCCGGCGGCAGGGATCGCCCGGCGGGCCCTGCTGGCCCCAGGCGCCTTGGGCAGGACGGGGGGCCTGATGACGGCGCGCGGGGAACCTGAGCGCAGGGGGCGGGACGAGCGGAGCCCTGCTGCTTAGGGCCCCGCTGCTTGCCGGTGGAACGGCGCCTGGCCGCTGGCCCCGTACGATGCGGGCGGCCCCCGCTCGGCCGCTCCGGGGCGGCCTGGGGCCGGTGGCTACGGCCCGGCCGGCGCGCCGGGGGCGGTGCCGGCGGCGTCCCGGGCCTCCCGGGACGGGCCCGAACCCGGGTTCGGGGCCGGGTTCGTCCCGCCGGGCAGGGAGCCTGGGGCGGTGGCCCGGGCCGTGGTCTCCGCGGGCTCTTTGATGCCCAGCTCGTACAGGACCTGGTTCGTGGCGGGCCAGTCCACCTCGTAGTAATAGATCCCCTTCAGCATGATGCCGTGCCCTTTGACCATCCCCCGGCGGATGCCGTCCAGGTCGGTGTTCCAGGCCAGCCGTGCCAGGGCGACGGCGTCGCGCAGGCCCATGTCCGTCTCCACGTACCGGTTGATGATGGCCAGGGTCCGGGGCACGTCCAGCAGGGTCATGCGCGCCTTCAGCTGCCTGGCCACGTCGATCAGGAACTGCTGCTGGCGGTCGGCCCGGCCGAAGTCCCCGTCGGGGTCGTTGTACCGTTCCCGCAGGTAGGCCAGGGCCAGCCGGCTGTCCATGGTGTGGCGCCCCTTCTCGAGGAACGTCCCGTCTTGCAGGCGGAGATCGTAAGGGACGTCGACCTCCACGGGGCCCAGCACGTCGATGAGCTGCAGGAAGCCCGGCATGTCGATCCGGGCCCAGTGATGGACGGGGATGCCGAAGTTCTCCGCCACGGTGCGGGTGGCCAGCTCCACCCCGCCGAAGGCATGGGCGTGGGTGATCTTGTCCAGGCCCCGGCCCGGGATTTCCACCCGGCTGTCGCGGGGGATGGAGAGCATGGCCACCTCCCGGGTGTCCGGGTCGATGGAGACCAGGATCATCGTGTCGGAGCGGGTCTGGGCGCCCTGTTCGCGGGCGTCGATGCCCAGGAGCAGGATGTTGATCCGCTCCGAACGGGCCGGCCGGCTCGGGGCCGGCTCGCCGGCCGGCGAGGCCGGTGCCGGAGCCGCCGGCTCGGCGGGAGCGGTCAATTCGTAGCCGGCCAGGTAAGCGGCGGCCAGAGCGACGGCCAGCAAGCCGGCGCCGGCCACCCAGGCCAGCAGGCGCCATCCCCGGCGCCGCCGGGTTCTTCCAGGACGAACCATAACCATCCCTCGCTGCCGGCCCTGCAGGAAGCCGGAACCGGCGTCACGAATCTATTCCGGACACTTTTCCCGTCGCAGGCGTTGCAGACGTCCATGGACTTTCGCATTCCTGTGCCTTCCAAACGCCCGGCGGGCATCACAACGGGCTCCGCTGCCTGTCCCGTTGCGCTCCGTTTTCGATTGTAACCCATCCAGGCCGCAGTGCGGGTTTGTGCCGGCGGAAGGACGCGCCGGGTGAGCATGTCCAGCGGTTGAGAAGGCGGACCGGAGGCAGCCGGAGGTGCCGGCGGCCGGCGGGTGGGGGGCCTGCCGCCGCGGCGGTTCCGGCAGGGCGGGGCCCGCCTGCGGGCGGGTGGGGAAGCCGCACGGCAAGTGCTGCGCGGGATTCTGGATGTCGGGGGAGTCGCTGCAAGGGGTGGGGTGGCCGGTCAGGGGTCGGACCGGCCGCGCCACCCGACGGCCGGTGGGGAGTTGGGGGGCATGAGGCTGCAAGGCGGGGGGATGGGACCGCGGGGGGATGGTCCCGTCGTCACCCCGGCGGGTGACCGGCAGCGGCCCTGGCAGGGGCCGGTCTGGCCGGCGTTGATTCTCGTTTGGCTGGCTGCGGTGCTGGCGGTGTATGCCGCGGCCGGATGGGTGGAGGTGTGGGTTCTAGCGCCCGTGGCCGGTGTGGCGGCGGCGCGCCGCTGGGGGATAAGGCGGGGAGGTGCGGTGGCGGCGGCGGGCCTTTTGCTGATGGCGGTGGCGCTGCTGGCCCGGCCCGCGGGAGCCACCGGCTGGCGCCTGCTGGCAGCCGAGGCGGCGGCCCTGGCCGGTGCCTGCCTGGTGGCGGCCCGTGGCCGGCCTGCGCCGGCGGTGGCGGCGGTGTCCTGCGGAAGGCCGGCGGCCTGGAGGGAGGCGGCGGCCGCGGAGGCGCTCCTGGGGGAAGCGGTCCCAGGTGACCGGGCGGACCCGGCGGCGCCCACTCCCGGCGCCGCCGCGACGGAGTCCGCCCTGACCGAATCCGAGCTGCAGGCGCTGTACGCCTGCACCCATACCCTGAACAAGGTCACCAGCCTGGACGATCTCATCCGGGAGTTCAACAGCCTGCTCTCGGCCCGCCTGGGCTATCCGTACCTAGCCCTGTTGCTGGTGCAGCCCGACGGGTCTCTGCAGCTGGCCTCGGCGCCCCTGTATCCGCCCGAGGTGCAGGGGGTGGTTCTGCCGGCGGGCAAGGGCATTTGCAGCGCCGTCGTGGAGACGGGGGAACCGGTGATCGTCGACGACGTGACCCGGGACCCGCGCTATTACCCCGGCCTCAACGAAGCGCGGTCGCAGATCGCCGTGCCCGTCCTGCACGGGGACCGGGTGGTGGGTGTCCTCAGCGTGGAATCGCCCCTGCCGGCCGCCTTCACGCGCCGGGACCTGCGCCTTCTTCAGGCCATCGCCGACGAGGTGGCCGTTGCCCTGGAGCGGGCCTGGCTGATGGAGCGGGTGGAGCAGCAGGCCATCACCGATCCCCTCACCGGCCTCTACAACAGAAGCTGCCTGGTCCAGCGCCTGCGGGAGGAGGGCGAGCGGGCCGCGCGTTACGGTCGCCCGCTGTCCCTGCTCTTCATTGACCTGGACGATCTCAAGCTGGTCAACGACCGGTTCGGCCACGAAGCGGGCGATCAGGTGCTGGTCTGGGTGGCCCGGGTGCTCAAGGAGGCCTGCCGGAGCGTCGACTACGCGGCCCGCTACGGGGGCGACGAGTTCGTGGTGGTCCTGCCGGAAACGGGGCCGGAGGGGGCCAGGGCCGTGGCCGCCCGGATCCAGCAGCGCCTGCTGGACGAACCCGGCCCGGCCGGCTGGGCCTGGGGCGGGCTGGGGGTAGGGGCGAGCATCGGCATTGCCGCGTATCCTGCCCATGCCCGGGACTGGACCGATCTGCTGCGCCTGGCCGACCAGGCGATGTACGGCGCCAAGCGCCGGGCCAAGGCCCGGCGAGGCACGGCCGGTGACGCACCCGGCCAGGACCGCGGAGGCGGGGGCCCGGCAGGCCGGAGGGCCGGTGCGGAGCCGGCGGGAGACGCCGCATCCCAAGGGGCCGGGGACGCCGGGACAGTCCGGCCGGGGCAGGGGCCCCGGCCGGACTCCGAGGCGGAGCGGTACCGGGGCATCGAAACGGCCATCGAAACGGCCGAGGAGGGCGATCCGGGGGATCCCCTGGCCGGCGATGAGGAGGAGGTGGGCCCATGATCGTGGCCCTGCAGTCGATGGCGGAGCTCGAACAGGCGCTGCGCGGTCCCGCGCCCGTGCTGATCTTCAAGCACAGCACTGCCTGTCCCATCAGCGCCGCTGCCTACCAGGCCTTTCAGCGGTTCGTGGCCGCGCACCCTGCCGGAGCCCGCTACTACCTGGTGAAGGTGATCGAGCAGCGGGCCCTTTCAGGCGAGATCGCCCGGAGGCTGGGGGTGCCTCACGCCTCCCCCCAGGCGCTGCTCTGGCACCGGGGCGGAGTGCGGTGGCATGCCTCCCACTGGGCCATCACGGAACAGTCGCTGGCTGCAGCCCTGGCGGGATTGCGGGTGGGAGGCCGGGAGCCTGCCGCGGCGCCGGGGGCCCGCGCGGCGGGAACTCCAACGGCCGGGGCCACTTCCTCGGCGAGGCCTGCCGCGCGATGGGGCGGCCGCCCGGCCGCCCATCTGGAGGCCCTCGGTGGCGGCCGCGCGCCGGCGGACGCCACCGGCCGCCCGGAGGCGGGCCGCGGTGCCCCGGGTGGCCCGGGGAACTGGGGCGCTTCCGGGGCGGGGAGCTGACAAGCCACGCCCGAGGGCTCCGGCGGTGCCGGCGCCTGACCTCGCGGGCACCGCGGCTCTCACCTGGGCCTTGACCTCACCGGGGCCTTGAAAGGATATAAGCCCGCTCAGGGCGAAGGCGGGCTTATATCGGAACCATACGGTGGTGGCCAGCGGCCGGTGCAGAGCACCTTGAGGGGCGTGGCCGCCTTTGCACCGCCCGCATGGTGGGGCAGTTATTGAAAGCAATTGGACGGGCGGGGACCAATCCCTGCCGTCCGGCGGAAATATTCTCAAACTTCCAGCCGACCCCGGGGGGCCTGGGCCAGCGCAGGCCGGCCCGGCCGGGGCGGCCGGAAGCCTGGCGCGGGGGTGGGGCCTTTGGAGCTGGGCTTGCAGGGCAAGGTGGCGCTGGTGACGGCGGCCAGCCAGGGGCTGGGCCGGGCCATCGCCGGGCGTCTGGCCGAAGAGGGGATGCACGTGGGCCTCTGCAGCCGCTCGGCGGAGCGGGTCCGGGAGGCCGCCGAGGAGGTGGCCCGCCGCGGCGCCGGCCGCGATGTGCGGGTGGAGGCCTGGGAGGCCGACGTGGCCGTACCCGAGCAGGTGCTGGCCCTTTCCCGTCAGGTGGAACAGGCCTTCGGCCGTCTGGACGTGCTGGTGTGCAACGCCGGCGGCCCGCCGCCGGGCGATTTCTTCGACGTGGAGGAAGCGGACTGGGAGAAGGCGTTCCAGCAGAACCTGATGTCCGTGGTCCGGCTGGTGCGCGCCTGCACGCCGCTGATGGAGCGGTCGGGCGGCGGCACCATCGTGACCATCACCTCGACCTCCATCAAGGTGCCGCTGCCGCGGCTGATCCTCTCCAACGTCATGCGGGCGGGCGTCTACGCCCTGGTGAAGAGCTTGGTCCCCGAGCTGGCGGCCCGCAACATCCGGATCCACACGGTGGCGCCGGGGCGCATCGACACCGGGCGGGTACGCAGCCTGGACCAGGACCTGGCCCGGCACACGGGGCGCAGCGTGGAGGAGGTCCGGGAGAGCTTCTACCGCCAGATCCCCCTGGGCCGGTACGGCGACCCGGAGGAGTTCGCACAGGTGGTGGCCTTCCTGGTGTCCGATGCCGCCCGCTACCTGACCGGCCAGGCGGTGTTCGTCGACGGCGGGATGATGCGGGCCCTGTGAGGTCCCGGGCGGGCAGGCCATCCTGATAAGGGGGCCTGGACCCGCTGCCGCCCGGCGGCAGCGGGCGGCCCTCCGGCGGGTGCCGGGTCTTGGCGGGTGCCGGGAGGGATGGCGGCTTGACCTGGCCGGGCTGGGCCGAAGCGGCCCTCTGGGCGCTGGTGGCATCCAGCAGCGGGCTGTGCGGTTGCCTGGGTGGCCTGTTCGTCCCCCTGGGGCGCAGGGTGCTGGCGGCGGTGATGGCCTTCGGCGCCGGCGCCCTCCTGGGCGCCGTGGCCTTCGACGTGCTGCCGGCCGCCCGGGACCGGGGCGGGCCGGGGCCGGCGGTGGCGGGTTTTCTGGCCGGCGCCCTGATCTTCACCGTCATCGACTTTCTCCTGGACCGGCGCGGTGCCGTGGGGCGCAAGCACAGCGGCGACCCGGACGAACCGGCCGGACGCGGGCCGGAGCCGGGAAGCGGTGCGGCGGCACCACGGCGCCCGGCTTCCCGCGGCCCCCGGCCGGGGGCGGCCTGGGCGATCCTGGCGGGAGCCGTCCTGGACGGCGTGCCCGAAGCCTTCGCGCTGGGGGTCGACCTCTTTGCCGGCCACGGGCTGAGCTGGGCGCTGGTGGCCGGGATCTTCCTCAGCACCCTGCCGGAAGGCCTCTCCGGTTCCGTGGGCCTGAAGCGGGCCGGGTATCGCCGTGCCTTCATCGTGCTGCTGTGGGCCGCGGTGGCTGGGGTGGCCGCACCGGCCGCGGCGGCCGGGTTCCTCCTGGCGGAACGGCTGGCCGGCGTGACCGAGGCGGTCATCCTGGCCCTGGCCGGCGGGGCCGTGGTGGCCATGGCGGCCGACACCCTGACCCCCGAGGCATACCGCGAGGGCGGCAACCTGGTCGGCCTGATCACCGCCCTGGGGATGATCCTGACTTTTATCCTGGCCGTCGAGGTCTGATCCCGCCACGGCGGGGGAAGGGCCTGCTGGCGGGCCCGCCCCGGCTCCTGGATTGGGCAGGCAATCGCCCCCATGAAATGCAGCCCAAGGAAAACTTCCGAATTTACAACGAAAAGGTGCAGGAATTGCGAGCCCTCTGAAAGAAAACAACCAGCACGACGGGATTCCTTCTGGTAAGGCCTGTCCCTGGCCCGCCGCCTTGCGTGTCTCGGTGGAGTTCAAGCGTGGCACGCCCGTTCCCGGCCCCGAACCTGCCGGGAGTCCAGCTCCAGTTTCGTGGGTGCGGGCCGCCTTGTGTGCGGGCCGCCTCATGTGCGGATTGCCTCGTGTGCGGGCCGCCGTCCGGCGCCGCCGGCCGGCAGCGGCGGCCGGTTGGCCGGGGGTTGCCTTGCCCCCGGCCCAGGGCCCCGCGCGCCGGCCCCCCTTTGCTGGGGAGGGATGGTGATTGCAGGGTTTCGTTGACGGCCTGGCGGCCCTGCTCGGTGCCGCCAGCGACATCGTCTGGGGTCCTCCCATGCTGGTCCTCATCGTGGGCACCGGCCTGTTCCTCACCATCCGGCTGCGGGGACTCCAGTTCCGCGAGCTGGGATATGCCCTGCGCCTGGCCTTCAGCCGGCGGCAGGATCAGACTTCCGAAGGCGACGTCAACCACTTCCAGGCTCTCATGACGGCCCTGGCGGCGACCGTCGGTACCGGCAACATTGCCGGTGTGGCGGCGGCCGTGACCCTGGGCGGCCCCGGCGCGGTCTTCTGGATGTGGGTGACGGCGCTGTTCGGGATGGCCACCAAGTACGCGGAGGCCATCCTGGCGGTGACCTACCGGGTGCGCAACGCCCGGGGCGAGATGGCCGGCGGCCCGATGTACGTGCTGGAACGGGGGCTCGGCCAGAAGTGGCTGGCCGTTCTGTTCGCCGTTTTCGGCGCCGCGGCCGGTTTTGGCATCGGCAACACCGTCCAGGCGTACGAGGTCTCCAACAACATCCAGCAGTACTGGGGCGTGCCCAGCTGGATCGTGGGGCTGGTCCTGGCCTCTTTGACGGGCCTGGTGATCCTGGGGGGCATCAAGTCCATCGGGCGGGTGACCGCCTTCCTGGTGCCGTTCATGGCCTTGTTCTACGTGATCGGGGGGCTCGTCATCCTGGGCCGGCACATCGAGGCGGTGCCCGGCGCCGTCGCCCTGATCCTCAGCCACGCCCTGACAGGCGAAGCCCTGGGTGGCGGGATCGCCGGCGCGGGCGTGCGGGAGGCCATCCGCTGGGGCGTGGCGCGGGGCGTGTTCTCCAACGAGGCCGGCCTGGGCAGCGCGCCCATCGCCGCCGCGGCAGCCCGCACGGACCTGCCGGCGCGGCAGGCGCTGGTCTCCATGACCGGTACCTTCATCGACACCGTCGTGGTGTGCTCCATCACGGGGCTGGTGATCGTCGCCACAGGGATGTGGCAGCAGGCGGATCCCGAGACCCTGACGGGGGCGCAGCTGACGACCCGGGCCTTCGAAGCGGGGCTCCCCGGGCCGGGCGGCATGATCGTGGTGATCGGCCTGATTCTCTCCGCCTACTCGACCATCCTGGGCTGGGCGTATTACGGCGAGAAGTGTTTCGAGTACCTCTTCGGTACCCGGGCCGTCACCCTGTACCGGGCTTTGTGGACCGTGGCCGTCTTTGCCGGGTCGGTGGCCACCTTCGGGATCGTCTGGGACTTTGCCGACGTGATGAACGGGCTGATGGCGGTACCCAACCTCATCAGCCTGCTGGCCCTCAGCGGCGTGGTGGTGCGGGAGACCCGGCGCTTCTTCGCCGAGGGGCGCCAGCTCCAGCCGCCCGCGGCGCGGCGGGCGGCGGCCGGCAGCGCCCCGGCCGGCTGAGCCGGCCCGTCTCGGGCTCCGGCCCGTCGCGGCCGTTACGGCCTGCGGGCCGGGACGGCCCGGTCGGGGACGGGGCTCCTGAAGGGAGTCCGGCGGTGTACCGCAGGGAACCCACCGGTGTACCTTGGCAACCGAGCGGCCCCGCCTTTCGGGCCGTGACCGCGGGTGATCGCCCCCTTCCGGCGGGCAACTTTCCCCGCCGGCGGCGTATCGATGGAATGAGGCCGGGGCGGCCTTGGGGAGCCAGGCCGCCCCGGCCGGTCCGGGCACGGCCGCACGCCGACGGTGGTTGGAGGGGGTGGCCCGGATGGCGGCGGCAACGGCCACGGAGCCGTCAAGTACGGGGTTCGCCGGCACCTGGGCCCCTGGCCGGCGCGGGAAGGGGCCGGTCAGGGGGACCAGCCTGCTTGCTAAGCCGCCGGCCGCGCCGGTGGCCGCGCCGGGCAGCCTTCCGTCCTGCCGGCCGGCCAGGAAGGAGGTGGAGGGTTCTTCGGCCGGTGACCGGCCGGTGGGGGCGCCGGGAGCCGGCGGCACGTTCCGGTCCCGGCTGCGCAAGCTGTCCAGTCCCGGCCGTCCAGAATCATCCTGCCCCGTCCCGGCGTCTCCGGACGGGGTTTGTCGTTTCTGGGGCGGGGCGGCCATCGCCCAAGGCGGCGGCTGCCGGACCAACGCGCACCTGAGGGGTGACCTGCGATGACCACCGGCACCGGTGTGCGCCGGAGAGAGGGGCGGCTGCGGGGAGAGGTGCGGCTGCTGGCGCCCACCGGGCACCTGGGGTTTACGCCCCTGGAGAAGGAGAGCTTCCTGGCGGGGCTCGAGCGGGACCCGGACTTCGTGGTGGCCGATTCCGGGAGCTGCGACATCGGCCCCTACCCGCTGGGCGCCGACGAGCCGGCCAGCCCGCCGGCCTGGCAGTACCACGACCTGGAGATCCTGCTGGTGGAAACCCGCCGGCGAGGGATCCCGCTGATCATCGGCTCGGCGTCGGATACGGGCACCCGGCGCGGGGTCGACCAGTTCGCCGGGATGGTGGAAGACATCGCGGCCCGGCATGGCCTGCCGCCCTTCCGGCTGGCGCGGATCTATTCGGACGTTCCCCTGGAACGGTTGCGCCGTCTCCTGGAACAGGGCGTTGCCATCCGCGGGCTGGACGGCCGGCCCGACCTGGCCCCGGCCGATCTGGACCGGACCTCCCGGGCGGTCGCGGTCATGGGGGCGGAGCCCATCGTCGCGGCCCTGGACGCGGGGGCCGACGTGGTGATTTGCGGCCGGTCCAGCGATGCGGCCATCTTCGCGGCGGCCGCCCTCTGGTGCGGCATGCCCCCGGCCACCGCCTACTACGCCGGCAAGGTGCTGGAATGCGCCTCCTTCTGCGCCGAGCCCTTCATGGCCAAGGAGTCCGTGCTGGGCACCCTGCGCCCCGGCGAGGTGGTGGTGGAGCCCATGCACCCGGATCAGCGGTGCACGCCGGCCTCGCTGGCCGGGCATGCCCTGTACGAGCGGGCCACGCCCTTCTTCGAGCACGTGCCCGCAGGCGTCCTGGACATGCGCGGGTGCGTCTACCAGGCGCTGGACGACCGCCGCACCCGGGTCACCGGCTTCCGGTTCCGGCCTGCCGGCACCTATGCCGTGAAGATCGAGGGGGCGGGCCCGGCCGGCGCCCGCTTCCTCGCCCTGGCCGGCTTGCGCGATCCCGAGCTGGTGGCCCGGGTGGACGAGGCCATCGCCTGGGCGCGGCGCAAGGTGGCGGAGCGTTACGGAACCGCCGGTTACGAACTGTTCTACCACGTGTACGGCCGCAACGGCGTCATGGGGGAGCTGGAGCCCCACCCCCGCCCCGGGCACGAGCTGGGGCTGGTGGTCGAGGTGGTCTGTCCCGACCGGCACCGGGGCCGCGAGATCTGCACCATGGCGGCCCGCCAGCTCTTCTACGCCCGCATCGGGGGCCGGACCGGGACCGCCGGCCGGGCCGCCCTGATGACCGACGAGGTCCTGGAGGCCCGGCCCGCCTACCGCTGGACGCTGAACCACGTGGTGCCCGTGGACGATCCCCTGAGCTGGTTCCCCACGGTGCTGGAGCAGGTGGGGCTCAGCGGCCCCGACCCCCACCCCGTCCCCGGTCCGCTGGCGACTCCCGCCGGTGGGCGGGAACCCGTGGGGGCGGGAGCGGCAAGCCGCCCGGCCGCGGCCGGGCGCCCGGGAGCCCGCCCGGGGCACCGGCCGGCGGGCCGGAGGGAGGGATCCGGCCATGCGCCTGCGTGAGCTGGCCAGCACCATCCGGAGCAAGAATGCCGGCGTCGACCTGATCACCTTCGACATCCTCTTCCCGTCGGAGGAGGCGTACCGGCGGGCCTGCCGGAGCCCCGGGCTGACCCCGGAGGCCCTCTGCCGGTTGCTGGGCATCGGCCCCGACCGCCTGTACTGTTTCGTCCATTTTGACCCCGCCCGGGCCATCAAGTTCACGGTCCGGCGGCGCCGCCCGGCGGGAAGCCCGGGAGAGACCGATGTCTTCGGCACCCAGCAGTACGGGCCTCTGCTGGATCTGGAGGTCGAACCGGCTGGGGCGCCGCCCGCGGCGGTGCGGGAGGTGACACCCCCGGCTCCGGTGGAAGGGGCGGCTCCGGCGGCGGTGCGGCCCCTGGGCGGCGGAGTCCGGGCCGGCCGCGGCGGGAGTGCCGCTGGTGACAACCCTTCCGGTGGGCCGTGACGGTGGGAGAGGCAAGGCAAAGGGAAACCGGTCCGGGGGCGGGCGGCGCCCGCCCCCGGGGAAAGGGGGAGGCGTATGGACGGCGGGTGCAGGCCGGCGGGCCGGCGGGGCCGGCGGCCGGAGACACTGGTGCTGGGAGGCGGGATGGGGGGTGTGTTCCGGAGGGGGCCCAGGCGGCGGGCCGCTCCCCACCGCCTGGGCCGGCTGGTCCCGCTGGCGGTGGCCCTGGTCCTGCTCCTGGCCGCCGCGGGTTGCACCGGCGGCGGCCAGGAGCAGGCGGGCGGCGAGGCCGGTTCGTCCCAGGGGCAGGTGCTGAGCATCACCCTGGACGGGGCGAAGAACCGCGAGGCGGAGCTGCAGGTCGTCGCCCAGTACCTCAAGCAGGTGGGCATCGACGCCCAGGTGCGGGTGTGGGAGTACCAGACCCTGGTGGCCGAGGCCCAGAAGGGCACCCGGCAGGCCTACGCCACCGACTGGGGCAGCGCCACCTTCACCCCGGTGGACCTGGCGGTGCCCAAGCTGGAGACGGGCGGTCGCGGCAACTACTCCTTCTACTCCAACCCGGAGGTGGACGCCCTCTTCAAGGAGGCGGCGGCCGCCACCGACGAGGCGAAGGCGCTGGAGGCCTATAAGAAGGCGCAGGCCATCCTTTACGAAGACGCCCCCTGGATCTTCGGCTACTACCTGGACGCCATCGAGGCGGCCTCGGCCCGGGTGAAGAACTGGCAGCCCTCCATGGACAGCCGGATCAACCTGCACGACGTGGAGCTGGAGGGCGGCGACACCCTGGTGGTGGGGTTGCGGGCCGACCGGATCCTGTCCCTGGACCCCGCCGCCTACCGGGACCGGGACACGGAGACGGTGATCCGGAACATCTACGACGGCCTGGTGACCCGCACCCCCGACGGCCGGGTGGTGCCCGAGATCGCCGAGTCGTGGGAGCAGCCCGACCCGACCACGTACGTGTTCAAGCTCCGGCGGGGCATCAAGTTCCACAACGGCGAGGACCTGACGGCCGACGACGTGGTCTTCACCTTCGAGCGGATCCTGGCCGAGGACGGCCTGGACGGCCAGCCGTCGCCGCGCAAGGGGCTGTTGGAGCCGCTGGAGTCCATCGAGAAGGTCGACGATTACACGGTGCGGATGAAGCTGGCCAACCCGTCGGCGGCGTTCCTCCAGCTGCTGGTGCACACGCAGATCGTGCCCAAGGACTACGTTGAGGAAGTGGGCAGTGCCGGCCTGTCGCAGAAGCCCGTGGGGGCGGGGCCCTTCCGCTTCGTGGAGGGCAGCCTGGACGGGCAGATCGTCCTGGAGCGGTTCGACGACTACTACGGCGGCTCGCCGGACCTGCCGCCCGTGGGGCCGGCCAAGCTCCAGCGGGTGGTCTTCCGCATGATGCCCGAGCCGGCCACCCGCATCGCCGCCCTGCAGAACGGCGAGGTCCACATCATCCAGGAGGTGCCGCCGGACCTGGTGGCCCAGCTGGAGAAGGACCCCAGCGTGCAGGTCAAGGTGACCCAGGGCACGCGGCTTTACATGATCGAGCTGAACAACAAGGTGTTCACCGATCCCCGGGTGCGGCAGGCGCTGAACTACGCCATCGACTGGGACACGATCCTCAAGGAGCTCTACAAGGGCCACGCCCACCGGGTGGCCACGGCCCTGCTGCCCAGCGGCTTCGGCTACGACGAGAGCCTCCAGCCCTACCCCTACGATCCCGAGAAGGCGAAGCAGCTGCTGCGGGAGGCGGGGTACAACGTCGATTGACGGGCGGGGGGCCGGCGCCGGGCCGCGGCCTGTCCTGCGGCACGTGCGCGGGCCCGGGGCGCGTGGGGAAGAACCGGCGAGCCCGGGCGGTGCAGGGGCAGGCACGGGAAGGGCCCGGGGGCGGCGCAGGACGGGGTCCCGGCCGGCGGTTGCCGTTGCCAGGATGGGGGCGGCTGGCGGGCGACGGCCGGCGGGCTTGGTGGCCCGGGAGCGCGGTGGCCGCAGGCCGTGACGGGACGGGGAGGTGACCGGATGCGCGGCGGGTGGGTGTTGCGCAGGGTGCTGATGGCCCTGCCGCTGGCGGTGGGGATCGTGCTGGTGAGCTTCGTCCTCCTGCGGATAATGCCCGGCGATCCCGTGGACATCATGCTGCGGGGCGGGGGCACCTCCAGCGAGGCGGAGGCCCGGGCCCTGGCCCGCCAGCTGGGCCTGGACCAGCCCCTGCCCGTCCAGCTGGCCCGGTTCGTGGGCGATCTGGCCCGGGGCGACCTGGGCGAGTCCATCCGCAGCCGCGAGCCCGTGGGCCAGGTGCTGCTGGCCACCTTGCCGGCCACGGTGGAACTGGCCCTGGCCGCGCTGGCCTTCGCCGTGGCGGCGGGGGTGGCGCTGGGGGTCCTGGCCGCCACCCGCCGCGGCTCCTGGCTCGACCGGGCGGTCATGGCCACCGCCTCCCTGGGGATCTCCATGCCGGCCTTCTGGCTCGGCATCGTGCTGATCCTGCTGCTGGCCGTGGGGACGGGATGGCTGCCCACCTCGGGCCGCATCGCCTCCCAGTATGCCGGCACGGTGCCCTGGCACACCGGCTTCCTGCTGGTGGACACCCTGCTGGCCAAGAACCTGGCGGCCTTCCGCTCGGCGCTGGCCCACCTGGTGCTGCCGGCGGTCACCCTGGGGGCCGAGCTGGCGGCGGTGGTGGCCCGGGTCACCCGCTCCAGCATGCTGGAGGTGATGGGGGCCGAGTTCGTCCGCACGGCCCGGGCCAAGGGCCTCCCCGAAGGGCGGGTGGTCCTGCGCCACGCCCTGCGCAACGCCCTGATCCCCACCGCCAGCGTGGTCGGCCTGCAGGCCGGCGTGCTGCTGGGCGGCAACATGATCGTGGAGACGGTGTTCGGCTGGCCGGGTCTGGGCCGCCTGGTGGTCGAGGCGATCTTCGCCCGGGACTACCCGGTGGTCCAGGGGGCGGTGATGGTCTACGCCCTGACCTTCCTGGTGATGAACCTCCTGGTCGACCTGGCCTACACCTGGCTGGACCCGCGGATCCGGGAGGCCTAGGCGCTCCGGGCGGGGCCGGCGGCCTGCGTGCAAAGGAGGGGAGCGGATGCACGGTGCGTGGAAAAGGCGGCCCGCACTGCGGTGGGTCGAACCGGCGGCGGCCCGGGAGCCCGAGGCCGTTCCCGGTCGCGCTGCGCCCGGGTCGCCCGCCCGGCCGGGCCTCGGGCCCGGGCTCGATCCCGGGGCCGGCCCGGGGACGGGGCGAGGGGCAGGGGAGGGGGCGCCGGGCCTCGACGCTGGTGCCGCAGCCGCTCCCCTGCCCGGCACCGCGGACCCCTGGCGACGGGCATTGCGCCACCCGCAGGTGGCCGCGGGCCTGGCGGTGGTGGCCCTGTTCGTCCTGGTGGCGGTGGCCGCCCCGTGGCTGGCGCCCTACGACCCCGACGACTTCACCTTGAGCGCCCGCCTGGCCCCGCCGGCCTTCCTGCCGGGAGGCCACCCCGAGCACCTCCTGGGCACCGACCGGGTGGGGCGCGACCTTCTCACCCGGCTGCTCTACGGTGCCCGGGTGTCCTTGCTGGTCGGTGCCACGGCGGTCACCGTGGCGGGGGTGGCGGGGTCGGTGCTGGGGGCCGTGGCGGGCTACGCGGGAGGCCTGGTGGACCAGGTGCTCTCCCGGGCGGCCGACCTCTTGATGGCCTTCCCGTACCTGCTCTTCACCATCCTGATGATGGGCATCCTGGGACCGGGCATCGGCAACCTGATCCTGGCCCTGACCTTCAAGGCCTGGGTGGAGTTCTACCGCGTGGCCCGGGGCCAGGTCCTGGCGGAGAAGGCGAAACCCTACGTGGAGGCGGCCCGGGCCATCGGCCGCAGCCACGCCGGCATCCTGGCGCGGGAGATCCTGCCCAACATCCTGCACGCCCTGCTGGTGGTGGCCACCCTGCGGGCCGGGCACATGATCCTGATGGAGGCGTCCCTGAGCTTCCTGGGCATCGGGGTGCCGCCCGACGTACCGGCCTGGGGGTCCATGGTGGCCGAGGGCCGGGACTACCTGAGCACCGCCTGGTGGGTGTCGACCCTGCCGGGGCTGGCGGTGCTGGTGCTGGTGCTGGCGATCAACACCCTGGGCGACGGGCTCAGGGAGCTCTTGGACCCGCGGCTGCGGGTGTAAGGCCGGGCTGTGAGGCCGGGCGGCCCATCCGCAGGGTGGCGCCGTCCGGCCGTCCCGTCCGCAGGGTGAGGCGGACCGGTCATCCTGGGAGATGATGCAGCCATGGCGAGGCCCGTCATCGGCATCGCGGCCTCGGTGGACTTCATGGCCCCCGCCCGTTCCGGCGGGGGCATGCTGCCTTCGGGACCTGGCGCAGGGGGGCACGGTCCCTGCGGGACCGGGGAGCCGCCCCCGCGGCTGGTGGCCGTCCTGCCCATGACGTACGTGGAGGCCGTGGCCGCCGCGGGCGGCCTCCCGGTGATCCTGCCGGTGGCGCGGCCGGGCGAGGCGGTGGACCCCTGGCTGGAGTCCATCGACGCCCTGGTGGTGCCCGGGAACTATCCGTACCTTCCTGCCGGGCTGCGGGCGCTGCCGGGGCTGCGCGAGCAGGCCCCCTACCGCTATGATTCCGATGTGGTCTGGCTCCGGGGTGCCCTGGGGCGGGCCATGCCCGTGCTGGCCATCTGCCGCGGCATGCAGACGCTCAACGAGCTCCTGGGCGGGACCCTGACGCGCCGGGTCCACCCGCCGGGGTCCCACCTGCAGGTGGAACCGGGCGCCGGGCGAGGCCACGGCCTTTGGGTCGAACCCGGCTCCCGGCTGGCCGCCTGCCTGGGGGGCCGCACCCGGGTGCACGTCAACAGCTTCCACGTGGCGGCGGTGCGCCAGCCCGGCCGGGGGCTGCGGGTCAGCGGCCGGGCCCAGGACGGGGTGGTGGAGGCCGTGGAGGGCGAAGGGGAGGCCTTCATCTTAGGCGTCCAGTTCCACCCCGAGCTGCTGTGGCGGGACGAACCGGCCCTGGCGGGGATCTTCACCGGGCTCGTCGAGGCGGCCTGGGTCTACCGGCAAGGCCGCGCCGGCCGGACGGTCACCCCGGCGGCCGTCACCGCAGCAGCGGCGGGCGAGGGGGCCGGTGCGGGCGCGGATGCGGGCGCGGGCGGTTCCGCGCCGCCTGGGGCGGCCCCGGCGGGGGCCGCGGCGAAGGTCGAGCCGGGGCCCGCGGCCGTCCAGGGCTGTGATCCTTTGATGCGGTGACCAAGGAAAGGGAGCGGATTCGTGACCCCTGCAACGCCCGTCATCACGCTGAACAACGGCGTCACCATGCCGCTCTTGGGGCTCGGCGTCTACCTCACGCCACCTGACCAGGCGGCTGCCGCAGTCGCGGCGGCCGTCGCCTGCGGCTACCGGCTGATCGATACCGCGGCCGCCTACAACAACGAGCGGCAGGTCGGCGAGGGGATCCGCCGCAGCGGAATCGACCGGTCCGCCATCTTCCTCACCACCAAGCTGTGGATCGCCGACTACGGCTACGACTCGGCCCTGCGGGCCATTGAAGCCAGCCTGCGCAGGCTGGGGGTGGACTACGTCGACCTGTACCTCTTGCACTGGCCGGTGCCCATGCGGTTCGATGACACGGTCGCCGCTTACCGCGCGGCCATCCGCCTGCTGGAGGAGGGGCGGGTGCGGGCCATCGGGGTGAGCAACTTCGGCCCCCGGCACCTGGAGGAGCTGATCGCCCGCACGGGCGTGGTCCCGGCGGTGAACCAGGTGGAGCTGCATCCCTTCTTCACCCAGGTGGAACTGCGCCGGTTTCACGACCGGCTGGGCATCGTCACCCAGGCGTGGTCGCCCATCGGCGGCGTCCTGCGGCGAAGGGGTGAGGGCGGCGGGGGCGACGTGCTGGATCATCCCGTGGTCGCCGGCCTGGCCCGCAAGTACGGCAAGACCCCCGCCCAGGTGGTGCTGCGTTGGCACCTGGAACACGGCATTGCGGTGATCCCGAAGTCGGTGCGGCCGGAGCGCATCCGGGAGAACATCGACATCTTCGACTTCCGGCTGGCGCCGGAAGAGGTGGCGGCCATCGACGCCCTGGACCGGGGCGTCCGGGCGGGGCGCGACCCGGAGACGGCGGACGCGGCCGACTTCAGCATCCGGGTCGAGGACGACTGAAAGGACGGAAACAGGACGGAAGGACCGCCGGCGGGGCCGGACCGTCCGCGCCAGGGCGCCCGGCGCCGGGACGCTCCGCGCCGGCCCAAGGTCACGCTGGACTCGCTGGATCTGCTTACCAGCGGAGCAGTTGGCGGCTCACGAGCCGGGGGCCGGAGCACAGGCCGGAGCCGGCTTACGGGCCGGCGGCGCGTGCTCGGGAGCCGGGGGCGACAGGCCGCTCAGGAAGCGGCCGGCGAGCCGCTCAGGAAGCGGCCGGCGGGCCGCTCCCCCGGCGCAGGCGGGACAGGGCCGCCAGCACCGCCGGAGCGGCGGTGCCGGCCATCACGGCCGCCAGCGCCGCGGGCCAGGTCAGGCCGGCGTGGGCCAGCAGGTCGTCGCCCGCCCAGCCGGGAGAACCCGTCACGCCGGCTGTATCGCCGGCAGCACCTGCGCTCCCCGGCGCGATGCCGCCGCTCGCTGCACCACCCACCTTCCCGTAGCCACCACTCGCCTTCCCGTAGCCTGAGGGAAGACCGCCGGCGGCGGGCGGCGAAGGTTCGACCCACCAGGCACCCGGCCAGTGGCCGGGGAAACTGGTGCCGGGCGGCAGCCCGGCCTCCTGGGTCGGGCTGCCTGCCGCAACGCCCGGCGGGGAGGGGAGCCGGCCGGCATCCGGAGCGGGGGTCCGGCCGGGATCCGGAGCGGCCGGGGCTTCGGCGGCCGGCCGGCTTCCAGGAAGCCATGCGGCGGCAGCGTAGCCCGTGGTGGCAAGCCACAGGCTGCCCAGGCCGAACTCCAAAAGGAAGGCAACCACCCCGGCCGCCAGGGTGGTGCGGGCGCCCGCTGCCAGGATCGCCGCCCAGCCCAGCTTGTCGACCAGTGCGCCCGTCAGGGCCAGGCCGGTACCGGCGGCCAGCCACAGGCCCAGTTCGGGAACGCTCAGCCCGCCCAGGGAGCCGCCGGCCACGCCGGCGCCGCCCCAGAGGACGGCGGCCGCCGCAGCCGCCCGGGCCAGGGCGCGGCCGAGGGCCGGCACGGGCACCGGGGCGGGCCGCGGCACGGCCTGAGCTTCCGCTGGCCGGCGGCCGGTCAGCAGCAGGGGCACCGCCCGCCAGGCCACCGCCGCCATGATCAGAAGCCCTAGATACCCCACCAGCGGGTAGACCCGCGTCACCAGGTTGGCGAACCCCACGAAGCTGGCGGCAAAAGCCACTGCCCCGAGCACCACCACCACCGTGCCGTAGCCGGCCTTCTGGGGGGAGCGCAGCCGGGCCGCCACGCCGTAGAGGGAGGTCACGGCGGTGGTGTACACCTCGAGCCACAGGATCGCTGCGTAGACCAACCCCAGCACCGGACCGAAGCCGCGGGCCAGCACCAGCATGGGCACCTCGAACCGGGCGGTGGCGGGCAAGCCGGCCCACACGGCCAGGTGCAGGGCCAGGGCGGCCAGCCCCAGGCCGGCGCCACCCAAAAGCCCGCCGGCATTGAGGGTGGCGGGCCGCTGCACCTCCGCGCCCAGGGGTGCCAGTACCGGCAGGGCCAGCACCAGGTTGAAGCTGGTGTAGAGCAGCGCGGCCAGGGGCCAGAAGGGCGCCGCGCCGGCCACGCCGGTGCCGCCCGGCGGGGTGGCGGGCCAGCCCTCGCGCCAGAGCACCCCGGCGCTGACGCCCAGGGCGCCCACCACCAGGACCGGCGCCACCAGGGAGGTGACGGCCGTCACCCCGCGCAGCCGGAAGAGCACGGTGACCGTGGCGGCAGTGGCCATCACCAGCCCGCCCAGCCAGCCCGGCCAGCCCAGCTGCTCCCGGAAGATGGCGCTGGAACCGGCGATCATCACGGCCGTGCCTGCGAAAAGGAATCCCGTGATCACCCAGTCGGCCAGGGTGCCCAGCCACCGCCCGCCCACGGCCCGGACCAGTTCCCGGTGGGATTCGGCGCCCGTCGCCGCCCCCAGCCGCATCACGGCCACGCCGAAGGCCGCCAGCAGGGCCGTCACGCCCAGCAGGCCCAGGGTGCCCCAGCCGTCGAACGCGGTAAAGAAGCGCAGGATCTCCTGGCCCGAGGCAAACCCGGCGCCCACCACGGTGCCGATGTAGGTCGCCGCCACCCGCCAGGGGCCCAGGGCCGCAGCCGGCCGCGTTCGTCCGGACGAACCGGCTTCGCCCCGCTGCTGGACCTTCCCCACCATGGACCCGCCCCCCAACCTGCACTGTCCCACCAGGATGATCGCCCGCCGGCGGTGAAATCAGAGCTCCGAGACCGTGATGGCACGGGCGCACGGGCCGGAGGCGGCATGGGTCACCGCACGGGAAGGGTGCCCGTCCGGGCCCGGCAGCCCACGAGCCAAGCACGGCCAAGCGTTTGACGGGCCCGGCACTGCAACCCGGGGCGGCCCATTCGGGTACCACCACGGCGCCCGCATGGTCCCCGGCGGCTTGGCGCCAGCTGCGCCATATCCCCGGCTGGACCGGGGCCAGCCGTTCAGAGGGTGGGGAGTGCGGCCTGCCACGGCCGCCGGCGCCATGCCTCGAGGATGCCGCCAGGCGGTGGGCCGTACCGCCACGCCGTGGGCCGGGCCGCAACGCCGTGGGCCGGGCCGCCTCGTTGCGGGCTGCGCCGGGGCCGGGCCGGCACGCCTCACCGGCGGGGCGCGGTCCCACAGGCCGTGCCGCTCACCCCGTCCAAGGAGGGAGTACCGTGGCGGAGTTGCCCGCCCCGTGGGGCCCGCGCCTTAAAGCCCTGTTCGGCACTATGGTGGCCTGGCGGCGCCATCTCCATCAGCATCCCGAGCTGTCCTTCCAGGAGGTGGAGACGCCGCGCTTCATCGCCGAACGGCTGAAGGAGGCGGGCATCCCCGCCCGCACCGGCGTCGGCGGGCGGGGGGTGGTGGGGGTGGTCGAGGGCGCCCGGCCGGGCCCGGCGGTGGCCTTGCGGGCCGACTTCGATGCCCTGCCCATCCAGGACGAGAAGGACGTGCCCTACCGCTCCCAGGTGCCTGGGGTCATGCATGCCTGCGGTCACGACGCCCATACGGCGACTTTGCTGGCGGTGGGACGGGTCTTGATGGAAGAGCGCCACCGCCTCCGGGGCCGCGTGGTGTTGATCCACCAGTTCGCCGAGGAGGTGGCGCCGGGCGGCGCCAAGCCCATGATCGACGACGGGTGCCTGGACGGGGTTGACGTGATCTTCGGCACCCACCTCTGGACCCCGCTGCCCGTGGGGCGGGTCGGCTACTGCCCCGGCTACGCCATGGCGGCCGCCGACCGGTTCGAGATCGAGATCCTGGGGCAGGGCTGCCACGCCGCCGCCCCCCACCAGGGGGTCGACCCCATCCTGGTGGCGGCCCAGGTGGTCACCCAGCTGCAGCAGGTGGTGGGGCGGATGGTCGACCCCCTGGAGCCGGCGGTGGTGTCGGTGGGGACGCTGCACGCCGGCACGGCCTTCAACGTGATCCCCGAGACGGCCACCCTGACCGGCACCGTCCGGACCCTGAGCCCGGCGGTGCGGGACCGGATGGAGGTCCTCCTGGAGCGGCTGGTGCGGGGAACCTGCGAGGCCCACGGGGCCGGTTACCGGTTCCGCTACGAGCGGGGCTACCCGGCCCTGTTCAACCACGAGGACATGACGGCCTTCGCCGCCGAGGCCATCGGGCGCTACGCCGGCGCGGAGGCGGTGGAGCGGGTGGCGCCGGTGATGGGCGGCGAGGACTTCGCCTACTACCTGCAGAAGGTGCCGGGCTGCTTCTTCTTCACCGGGGCGGGCAACCCGGAGGTGGGGGCGTCGTACCCCCACCATCACCCGCGCTTTGACATCGACGAGCGGGCCATGCTGGTGGCGGGCCGGGCGCTCTTGGCGGTGACGCTGCGGTACCTTCTGGGGGATGAGGAGCTGGAGCGGGGGATGGCCACCGGCTAGCCCGCGGGGCCTGGGAGCACCGTAGCCTCGCGCTGCAGCGGGCCGGAACGGAGTCGTGATTGCCCGCTCCGCAAGCGGCATTGACCCACGGCGGGATCACCGAAGGACATGTTCCCTGTTGAACAGGGATCGCATGGTCCTGTCCATCGTCTTCGGAGCCTTCGGCCTTTTCCGCCGTCAGGTGGTGGTGGAGCTGGGGGCTTTTCTTACCACACCGTCGCCGAGGACATGGAGATGGTGATGCGCCTCACCGCCACTTCCTGTTCCTCCTGGGGCGCCCGGCGCACAGGCAAGCTTCGTCCCCGGTCCGGGACGAGTTCGTCCGGCTTAGACCGGCGGAGATGCGGGCCAAGGCGGGCTTACGAGCCGACGATCGGTTTTCGGTTGCATTGGCGCAGACGGGAGAGTTGATCTTTCGGCCGTTGCCGCGGGACTGCACCGCGGGCGTGTGCACGTCACCGGATGGGCCGCAACATCACGCGGGGAAAGGTGCACGGGGCCCCGGTCCGGGGCGCCGACCGTCGCCGTTGGAAGAACGGGCAGCAAGAGCCTCCGTGGGACCGGTGTCCGCGTTCGGCGAGGGCTGCGCTACAATTGGGGCCGGAGGCGGTACCGAGCTGGGGACACGGGGTCACAGGTCGCGATTGCCATAAACTGGCTGATGCGTTACCCTAGGCGTAGGCCTTTTCGCCCGGTTCCTCTCTTTTCCTGTTCACCGTAGGGGGTGATGGCGGTGACAGAGGTCGCGGCCACCCGGGATCCCGGGCCGCCGTCGGAGTCCTGGCTCATCCTGCAGAGGCTCGAGGACCTGAGTGCCCAGGTCAAAGACCTCCGGCAGGACATGAAGGATCTTCGCCAGGACACGCGGCAGGAGCTCGATAAGATGTCCCGCAGCCTGGAGATCTACCGCCGTGACAACCGCGTTGTTCTTCTGGCCATCCTGGGCACGTGGGTGACGCTCTTCGGCACCATCGTGGGGCTGTTTTTTCGCGTGTGAGGTTTCCATCCGCGTGGCCAGCCCCCGCAGGTGATCTTGCGCCGGTCACGTCGCGGTCTCTCCTTCACTTTTTCCCCACCAGCACCTACTGAAACTTTAGGCAGTCACGGCCGGGTCAACGGGGCGGGGGCGGTGGGACGGGCCAACGAGCCGAGCCGGTCCCCGGGCCGGCGATCCGGGCTGGTGAAGGGAACGCGTAAGGACGAGTGGAACACATAAAGAATGGAACAAGCCCACGATTTCACATCTCTGCTGATCATCACGCTGCTGGCTTTCGCCGTGCCCCTGGTGGCGGGCCGGATCCGGCTGGTCCGCGTGCCCGCGGTGGTGGCGGAGATCCTGGCCGGCATCGTCATCGGGCGCAGCGGCCTGCAATGGGTGCAGCCCGAGCCGTGGCTCGATTTTTTGAGCACCCTCGGGTTTGCTTACCTCATGTTCCTTTCGGGGCTCGAGATCGACTTCAGCCAGCTCAGCCGCGTCCGGCCGGTGACAGGCGGGCGTCGCGGGCGGGGGTGGCGGGACGGTGGTGTGCCTGGAGCCGTGCCGCCGGGGGCCGCTGGTCTCGGAAGCGGGCCGGTGCCCCGCCCATCGGCAGCCGGTGAGCCGGCGGCCGGCGAGGGCGAGTGCGACGCCCGAAAGGGCGGTGGCGCCCATGGCCGGGCGGTCGGCCGCGTCCCCCTGGTGCTGGGTCTTGTCACCTTCGCCCTCACGGTGCTCCTGGCGCTGGGCGTCAGCTTTGTCCTGTTCCGGCTGGGGTTCGTCCGCAACCCGTACCTGATGGCGCTGGTGCTGTCGACCACCTCCGTCGGTATCGTGGTCCCGGTGCTCAAGGAGTACGGGCTGACGGGCACGGACTACGGCCAGACCATCCTGGTGAGCGCCGTGATCGCCGACTTCGCCACCATGCTGCTGATCACGGCCATGGTGGTGCTGATGACGGGCAGCGCGGCGGCCGACCTGCTCCTGATCCTGGTCCTGTTCGCCGCCGTGTTCCTGTTCTACCGCCTGGGTGCGGCCGTGGTCCACTGGCGCCTGTTGGAGGAGCTGCCCCAGGCCACGGCCCAGATGGGGGTGCGCGGCGCCTTCGCTCTGATCCTGGTCTTCATCGCCCTGTCCGAGGCGCTAGGCGTCGAGGTCATCCTGGGGGCCTTCCTGGCCGGCGTCATCATCTCGTTGCTGACCGGCTCGCAGGGTTCGTCCTTGCATGCCAAGCTGGACGCCATCGGCTACGGGTTCCTGGTGCCCATTTTCTTCATCAACGTGGGCGCCCAATTCGACCTGAGGGCCGTCACGGGTTCGGACCGGGCCCTCTGGCTGGTGCCCTTGCTGCTGGCCGGCGCCTACCTGGTCAAGATGGTGCCGGCCCTGGCCTTCCGCTGGCGCTATTCCTGGCGCCAGGCCCTGGCGGCAGGGACGCTGCTCAGCGCCCGCCTCAGCCTCATCATCGCGGCGGCCAGCATCGGGGTGCGGCTGGGCGTCATCGAGGAGGCGGTGAGCAACGCCGTCGTGCTGGTGGCCATCGTGACGGCCACGTTCTCGCCGCTGCTCTTCGAGCGGCTGACCGGCCGCGCGGAGGCACCGCCGCCCGCGCGCCTCGTGGTCCTGGTCGGCGGCGGGGAGCGGGCGCTGGTGCTGGCGGACCGGCTGCGGTCCTACGGGCGGCGGGTGCACCTGGTGGACACGCCGGGGTGGCGGCAGCGGGCGCTCGACCGCGGTTACGGTTATACGCCCGTACCGGGCTGGGACGGTGAGGTCATCGCCGGTGTGGAGCGGGTGGTGGAAGAGTTGGGACCGGAGCGGATCCGTACGCTGGCCGCCCTCAGCCGCGAGCCGGAGCTCAACGTCGCCTTGGCCGCTCGGGCATGCCAGCGGGGCGTCGGTCGGGCCGTGGCCTTCATCCAGGGCTCGCCCGAGCTGGCGCGGCGGGCCCGGGAGCTCGGGGTGGAGGTGGTCTCGCCCGCGCTGGCCGAGGTGGCCATGCTGGAGATGCTGCTGGAGCATCCCAGTACCTGGCGACTTCTGGCGGGGGAGGACCGCGACTACGCGCTGGAGGAACTGGAGGTGCGCAACCCGCGGCTGCACGGGCGCCCGTTGCGCCGGGTGCGCCTACCCGGCGACTGCCTGGTCCTGAACGTGATGCGGGGCGAGGAGCGGCTGATTCCCCACGGAGACACGCGGCTGCGCCTGGGTGACCAGTTGACGGTGATCGGCAGCCACGCCGACGTGGCGGAGGCGCGGTTGCTCCTCTCGGGCGAGGACTGATGGAGGCCTGCGGCCCTCGCGGCGGTCCAGCGAGACATGCCGGTGACGGGGGCGGGCCACGATGGCGTCGATGAAGGTACCGGCCATGGATACCAGCGCCTGCCGGGCGGGCTGGTTGATCGTGCCCTCGGCCCCGTGGCAGCAGGCGGATGCCGAAACCTTGAAAGGGGCACCGTTGACCACGGCGGCCTTCGAGGCCGCGCTGGGGAGGCCGGGCGCCATCATCGTCGTGGTGGGCCGGATCCTGTTCGCTTACTCGACCATCCTGGGCTGGGTTCCTCCGCCAGGGGCCCTGCGGGCGACCGGAGTCATTTGAGTTGCTCTTTCGGTCCAGGCCCGCCCTCCTGCAGGAACAGCGCGTGGGGGCAGAGGGCAGCCTCCATGACGCCCACCGGAGCCGGTTCCACCCGGTCGAACTGGCAGACCCATTCCCGGTTGTAGTAGCAGGCCCGCGTGCGGCAGAGGGGGCGGTAGGGGCCGGCGGCCCCGGCCAGGCCGGGAGCAGCTTCCCCGGCGGCCGGCGGGAGCCGCCGCCGGAACAGCTCCACGTACCGCTGCCAGGGATGAACCCAGCCCACCGGCCCTTCGGGTATGGACTCCTCAAAAGGCTGGCCGGTCCGGGACCGCTGTGGGGAATCAGATTCCGGCCGGGACATGGACCTTCCGCACCTTGTCCTGGAGCTTCAAGATGGCGTGGACCAGGGCCTCCGGCCGCGGCGGGCAGCCGGCCACGTAGACGTCCACCGGAATGATCTTGTCCACGCCGTCGACCACGTTGTAGCCCTGGTAGTACGGCCCCCCGTTGGTGGCGCAGGCGCCCATGGAGATGACGAACTTGGGCTCGGCCATCTGGTCGTAGAGGGTCTTGACCACCGGCGCCATCTTCTCCGTGACGGTGCCGGAGACGATCATCAGGTCCGCCTGGCGGGGCGAGGCGCGGAAGACCGAGCCGATCCGGTCCAGGTCGGTGCGGGTGGCGCCGGCGGCCATCATCTCGATGGCGCAGCAGGCCAGTCCGAAGAGCAGATACCACAGGGAATTGGCCCGCCCCCAGTTGACCAGCTCCTGCAGGCGGGCGGTGACGATGCCGGGCAGCCACTGCCACACCCCGGGGATGCGCATGGAGGGGTGGGCGTCCAGGCGGCGGACCACGTCGGGCTCCAGCTCGTCCTCCTGGGAGAAGCGGGGCCCTTCGCCGGCGGGGGCTCCCGTCACCTCGGGCTCGGGGCTCTGGGCGGTGATGGCCCGCGCCCGCGCCTGGCGCTCGCGGGCTTCCTCCGTCGCCGCGGGCTGGGCGCCCTGGCCGCTGACGGGCGTGGGGTAGGGCTTGGCCTGGGCGCGGCGCACGGCGGCCCGGAGGTCGCCGGCGCTGCGGTCCCCTTCGCTCGCTTGGGAACTGGCACTGGGGCCGGTGGCCCGTGCACCCGTGCCAGAGCCGGCGCCGCCGGCGAGGGTAGAACCGCTGCCGCGCGCCCGGGTGCCGTGGTCGACGGTGGAACGAGTCGTGGGTTCCTGGATGCCGCGACCGGCTGGGGAACTGGCTGTGGTCGCCCCGGATCCGCCCTTGGCGCCGGTGCCCGCTGCGGTCCCAGGGCCGGGACCCGTCGCTGTGGGGCCTGCACGGTAGCGGTCCCCGCCGTCTCTCGCATTCCTGGCAGCCTCCGAAGTACGGTCGCCGTCTTGGGGCATCGGATCACCCCGCAGTCCAACAGAGTGGTGACGAATACGGCTCCGCGTACGGCTCCGCGCCTGTCCCGTAGCGGCGCTGCGTCCGGTGCCCGCGACTGCGGCTGCGGCCGCGGGGCGGGTGGGGTGCCCAGCAGTCCCCGTCCCAGGCCTGTCCCAGGCTTTTTACGGGCCCAGGCGCGGGGAGCAGACGGGACCTGCCCTCGCTTCCGAAGTATGATCAGAATGGGACAAGGCGTTGCGCGAACGAGGTGCTGAACGGGTCGAATCGGACGAACCGGCTGCACCGCCACGACGCAGCCCGCCGGGTGCGGTAGAGCCCGTCCGATGTGTCGCGGCCCGGAATCTCGCGGCCCTGGTGGTCGCAGCCGGGAGTGGCCCGGAGACGTGAAGCACCCGTGGAAACCACCGAGAGCTCACGGGAACCACAACGGGAGAATGCCTTATCGGGAGGGAGCGTAGGGTGACGGCACTGGTCAGCCTGGCCCTCTTCGTCCTGGCGGGCCTGGCCGAGATCGGCGGCGGATGGCTGGTGTGGCAGTCCCTGCGGGAGGGCAAGGGGGTCGGGTGGCTGGTCGTCGGGGCGGCGATCCTCTTTCTGTACGGCGTCATCCCCACCCTGCAGCCGATCCCGCACTTCGGGCGGGTGTACGCCGCCTACGGCGCCTTCTTCATCGTGCTGAGCCTGGCCTGGGGCCGCTGGGTGGACGGATGGATGCCCGACCGCTGGGATCTGGTCGGGGCTGCCGTCGCCGTGGCCGGGGCCGTGCTCATGATCTGGGGGCCGCGGGACACCTAAACCGAGTGGTTCAACAGGGAGAGGATGACTTTGATCTTGCGGAGAGAGAAGCGGAGAGAGAATGGGTTTGATCTTGCGGAGGTGCCGCTGATGCGTAAGGAGGGACCGATCGTGGCCGTTGCCAGGATGACGGAAAAAGGCCAAGTTACCATTCCCGGCGAGATTCGTGAGCGGCTCGGAATCCGTGAAGGGGATGCGGTTTTGTTTGAACAGGTGGGTCAGACGGTGACGATGATCCCGATCAAGCGCCGCAATCCGCTGGAATTGATCGGCATCCTGCCGTCCACCCGGCCCTATCCGGGGACGGATGCCATCCGGCGCGAGGTTCGGGCACAGCTCGTCTCCGCGACCGGCCTCGACGAGGCCCCGCATGAGTGAGAAGGTTTCCGTCGACGCCAACGTCGTCCTGCGGCTTTCTTCCACCCCGCGCGACCGCCGGACCGGTCGCCCGCTGCCGTTGGACGGAGGTGGCCCGCCGCTTCGGCCGGACGGCCCGTGCCGAGAAGCAGTAGGAGGCCCTGACGGCCGGCACTCCGGTGGACCGGCTCTGCGATCCGCCGGATCCGGGCCGTCTTCCTCCTGCGGCAACCCGCGTCCTGGTGGAACACCCGGCGCCCGCCCGTTGGGTCACCGCCCCGTGGCAGGAGGCGTCCCCACCGCCGTGCTCGTTGCCGCAGCATCCTTCTGGCCGTCGCGGCCCCGGCCGCCACCGCTGTTGCCCCCGTCACCGCTGCCCCTACGGTCCTCCCGATCCTTCCCCAGCGCTTTCCGCACCGCCGGCGCCACTTTGGTGCCCAAAAGCTCGATGGCCCGCAGGACCTTCTTGTGCGGCAGGGTGCCCACCGTCAGCTGTAACAGGAACCGGTCGTGGCCGAACAGCTCGTGCTGGTAGAGGATCTTCTCGATGACCTCCTCCGGGTTGCCGACGAAGTCGGCGCCGTGCAGCGACCGGGACCACTCGAACTGCTCCCGGGTCAGCGGCCCCCAGCCCCGCTCGCGGCCGAGGCGATCCATGACCTCCTTGAAGGCGGGAAAGGCGGTGTCCGCCGCCTCCTTGGAGGTGTCCGCGATGAACCCGTGGGAGTTGATGCTCAGCCGCGGCACGGGATGCCCCGCCTCCCGCGCCGCCTGGCGGAAGATCTCCACCAGCGGCCGGAACCGCGCCGGGATGCCCCCGATGATCCCCAGCGCCATGGGGAGACCCATCCGCCCCGCCCGCACGGCCGACTCGGGGGTGCCGCCCACGGCGATCCACACCGGGATGGGGTTCTGGATGGGCCGCGGGTAGACGCCCCGGTCCCGGATGGGCGGCCGGAACTTCCCCGACCAGGTCACCCGCTCCGACTCCCGCAGTTTGAGCAAGAGGTCCAGCTTCTCCTCGAACAGCGCGTCGTAGTCGCGGAGGTCGTAGCCGAAGAGCGGGAAGGACTCGATGAAGGAGCCGCGCCCCACCATGATCTCCGCCCGCCCCCCGGAGATCAGGTCCAGGGTGGCGAACTGCTGGAACACGCGCACCGGGTCGTCGGAGCTGAGGACGTTGACGGCGCTGGTGAGGCGGATGCGCCGGGTGCGGGCCGCGGCGGCCGCCAGGACGACGGCCGGCGCCGAGACCACGTAGTCGGGGCGGTGGTGCTCGCCGACGCCGAAGACGTCGAGGCCTACCTGGTCGGCCAACTCGATCTCCTCAAGGAGGCGCCGGATGCGCTCGGCCGGGCTGATCAGCTGCCCGGTCTCGGGGTCGGTGTTGCGATCGCCGAAGCTGTAGATGCCGATCTCCAAGGGTGGCCCTCCTCGCCGGGGCTCTGGGTCCAGTGTGTCCCGGCGCTATGGTCTTCTGAACATCAAGTTACTTTAAAAACGTAAGTCAGGCAACGCTCACCTGCCGGCGGGGCGGCCAGGTCCCGCCGCCGGTGCTTGAGACCCGCCGTCGCTGCTTGCGGCGCGGTGTCGCTGCTTGAGACCGCCGCTGCTGCTTGCGGCGGGCCGTGGCTGCTTAGAGCGCGGGGTCGTGCGCCACGCCGCGGTCCAGCGGTGCCGTGGTGCCGCCGGGTGCCAGGGCACGCAGCCCGCCAGAAGCCGAGCCACCGTCAGGTCCCGGACGAACCGGCCGGCAGCGTCCCAGCAGCTCGCCTTGCCGGCCTACAGCTCCAGTTCCAGTGCCCCGGCCCCTGCGCCCGGCCTGCCCGCACCGCTGCGCCGGTTCCTCCGGTGTCGTATCCTGCAGGTGACGGCCGCCGGCCTGCGAACACTTGGTAAGGCAGGGCCGGGCGCTGCCCGGCTACGGCCGAGAGGAGGAGTGCAGGGTGAACAGCCCCCTGGCCGCCACGGACCCCGAAATCCTGCGCTGGATCCGGGAAGAACACCGCCGCCAGCGCGAGACCCTGGAGCTCATCGCCTCCGAGAACTTCACCAGCGGCGCCGTGCTGGAGGCCATGGGCTCCGCCCTGACCAACAAGTACGCCGAGGGATACCCGGGCCGCCGCTACTACGGCGGCTGCCAGTTCGTCGACCAGGTGGAGGAACTGGCCCGCCAGCGGGCCTGTGCCCTCTTCGGTGCCGAGCATGCCAACGTGCAGCCCCATTCCGGCGCCCAGGCCAACATGGCCGTCTACTTCGCCACTCTCCAGCCAGGCGACACGATCCTGGGGATGAACCTGGCCCATGGCGGCCACCTGACCCACGGCAGCCCGGTGAACTTCTCCGGGCAGCTCTACAAGGTGGTCGCCTACGGCGTCGACCCCGAGACCGAGCAAATCGACTACGACCAGGTGGCCCGGCTGGCCCGGGAGCACCGCCCCAAGCTGATCGTGGTGGGGGCGTCGGCCTACCCCCGGATCATCGACTTCGCCCGCTTCCGCGCCATCGCCGGCGAGGTGGGGGCGAAAGTCATGGTCGACATGGCCCACATCGCGGGCCTGGTGGCGGGCGGCCAGCATCCCAACCCGGTGCCCCATGCGGAGTTCGTCACCTCCACCACCCACAAGACCCTGCGCGGGCCGCGGGGCGGGTTCGTCCTCTGCCGGTCCTCCGAGGCCAGGGCGCTGGACAAGGCGGTGTTCCCCGGCATGCAGGGCGGGCCCCTGATGCACGTGATCGCGGCCAAGGCCGTGTGCTTTCACGAGGCGGCCCAGCCCGCCTTCCGGGAGTACGCCCGGCAGGTGGTGGCCAACGCCCGGGCCCTGGCCGAAACCCTGGCGGCGGAGGGGCTGCGCCTGGTCAGCGGCGGCACCGACAACCACCTCATGCTGGTCGACCTGCGGCCCCTGGGGGTGACGGGCCGCGAGGCCGAGCAGGTGCTGGAGCAGGTGGGCATCACGGTCAACAAGAACGCCATCCCCTTCGACCCCCAGCCGCCCATGGTGACCAGCGGCATCCGCCTGGGCACCCCGGCCCTGACGACCCGCGGCATGAGGGAAGCGGAGATGCGGGAGATCGGCCGGCTGATCGCCGCGGCCCTGCGTCACCGGGACGAACGGGCGGAGCTGGAGCGCATCGCGGGGCGGGTCAAAGAACTCTCCGCCGCTTTTCCCCACCCCTCGGGCGCCACGGCGGTCGAACCGGCCGCAGCGGGCGCCGGCGCGGCCGCCGGGGGGACCGCGGGGGCTTGACGCACCAGGGGGGCCAGGGGCAGCTGGCCGGCGGGTCCGTGGGGCGGCTGGCGGGCGGGCCTGGGGGGCGAAGAGCGCGCGGCGGGCGCAGGCGGTGCGCCGGCGCCGCCCTCGCCTGGTGGGCCGGGCGGCCGGGCCGCCCTCCCCAGGCGAGCCCGGCGGACGGGGCCGCATAAGGGGCGGCCGAGGCTTCACGGCCACGGCCTCCGCCCCGGGGCCGGAGGCGGATGCGGGGCCGGAGGCGGATGACAGGGTCCCGGCGGCCCGGCCGGGCGACGGCAGGTTCGACGGACGGAGGGACATGGTGAAACCGGAAGGGATGGAGCGGGGCCGGTCCCAGGGACAAGCCGTGCCGGGGCTCGAGCCCTGGGTGGCGCCTGCCCCCGGTGCCGGCGAGGCGCCCTGGGGCCGGGTCGACGTGCACAGCCACCTCCTGCCGGGGCTCGACGACGGCGCCGCGGACTGGGACGAGTCCCTGGCCCTGGCCCGGGAGGCGGTGGCCGACGGCACTGCGGAGATCATCGTGACGCCCCATATCTACCCCGAGGTCTACGACAACCGGCCGGACACCATCTACGCCTTGGCCGGGGAACTCCAGCGCCGGCTGGACGGCGCGGCCATCCCGTTGCGGGTGCGGCCGGGAAGCGAGGTCTTTCTCCTGCCGGACACCGCCCTGCGCTGGCGCCGGGGCGGGGTGGTGCCCCTGGGCGGCGAGGGACCTCACGTGCTGGTGGAGTGGAACCTGATGGCGGTGCCACCCTACGCCGAGGGGGTGCTGTTCGACCTCCAGGCCGCGGGGGCGGTGCCGGTGATCGCCCACCCGGAGCGGTACCTGCCGGTGCAGCGGCGCCCCGAGTGGCTGGTGCCCCTGGTGGAGCGGGGGGTGTGGCTGCAGATCACGGCCTCCAGCCTGCTGCGCCCGCGCCGGGATCCTGCCCGCAAGGTGGCCGAGTGGCTGGTGCGCCGGGGGATGGTGCACCTCATCGGATCCGACGCCCACGGTGCCCGGCGGCCGCCCCGCCTGGCCGAGGCCTACCGGGTGCTGGAGCGGCTGCCCGGCGGCGCCGAAACCCTGGCGGTGGTCGAACAGGCCACCGCGGCCCTGCGGGCCGGCGAGCGCACCGGCCTGCCGCGGCCCGCGGCGCGGAGGCGGCGGCGATTCTGGCTCTGATGGCGCTGCTTACGGCATTCGACCCAAGGAGGGCCAGCCGGTCATGGCTTACTGGCTTCTCAAGACCGAGCCTTCGGTCTACAGCTACGCCGATCTGGAGCAGGCGGGGACGGACTACTGGGACGGGGTGCGGAACAACCTGGCCCAGAAGTACATGAAGCAGATGCAACCCGGCGACCTGGTCCTGATCTACCACACGGGCAGTGAAAAGCAGGCGGTGGGGGTGGCCGAGGTGGTGCGCGGCGCCTACCCGGACCCGACGGACCCCACCGGGCGGTGGGTGGCGGTGGACGTGAAGGCGCGCCTGCGCCTGCCGCGGCCGGTGACCCTGGTGGAGATCAAGGCCGACCCGGCCTTCAAGGACTGGGAGCTGGTGCGCAACGCCCGGCTGTCAGCCATGCCGGTGCCCGAGCCCCTCTGGGAGCGCATCATGCGCATGGCGGGGCTGGGAACGGTGTAGAGTACGGCCATAGCCCTTCTCCCAGGGCCAGCTCCCGGCCGCCAGCCATGCGCCTGCAACCCACCTCCGGGCGGGCCCACCATAGAGTGGCCAAGAGAGCGGCCAAGGAGCAGAAGGGAGGGGAATTTCAAACCCCGCGCCGGCAGCCCACCGCCTGCCCAGCCCCTCGGGGCAGGGGCGGCCGCCGGCGCTGGTGCCACTGCGGCCACTGCAGCAGTAGCGCAGTCGGACTTCGCCGGTGCAACCGGTTCAACACGCGGGGGCCAATCAGCCGGCGTGTCCGGGCACCGCGGATTGCGCCGCCACGGCCCCACGCGCCGTACCGGCGCCCGGAGCCCGTCCCTCCGAAGAGGCCGGTTCGCCGGAGGCCGGTTCGTCCGGCTCGTAGGCTTCCAGCCACTCGATCACCTTGCGGGTGATCTGGCTCGGCGTGGACGAACCGGCGGTCACGCCGACCCGCCGCGCGCCCCTGAGCCAGGCGGGGTCGATCTGCTCCACGCTGTCGACCAGGTACGCCGGCCGGCGGGCGATCTCCCGTACCACCTGGACCAGGCGGTTGGAGTTGTTGCTCCGCCGGTCGCCCACCACGATGACCACGTCGGCTTCCCGCGCCTGGCGTACCGCCGCTTCCTGCCGCAGCTGGGTGGCCAGGCAGATCTCGTTGTGCACCTCGGCGTGGGGGTAGCGCTTCAGCACCTCGCGGATCAGGGCCTCGGTGTCCCACTTGCTCAGGGTGGTCTGGGTCACCACGGCCACCTTGGGCGTGCGGGCGGGGTCCAGGGGCAGGGTGTCCAGGTCGTCGGCCGTCTCGATCAGGTGGACGTGGCCCGGTGCCTCACCCATGGCGCCCTCGGGCTCGGGGTGGCCCTTCTTGCCGATGTAGATGATCTCGAACCCCTTGGCCACGCGGTCCTTGATCAGCTCGTGGGTCCGGGTCACATCCGGGCAGGTGGCGTCGATCCAGGTCAGCCCCTTTTCGATGGCCCGGCGGCGCACCTGGGGGGAGATGCCGTGGGCGGTGAAGATCACCGTGCCGCCATCGACCTTCTCCAGCAGGGAGAGCCGGTCCTCGCCGTCCAGGGTGTGAATGCCTTCCCGCGCCAGCTCTTCGACCACGTGATGGTTGTGGACGATCATGCCGAGGATGTAGATCGGCCGGGGGAGGGTGGGGTCGGTCGCTGCCCGGCGGGCCAGGGCGATGGCGTCCACCACGCCGTAGCAGTAGCCGCGGGGCGAGATCTTGATGACTTCCACGGTGCTGGCCTCCTCTGGAGCCGGCCGGCGCCCGGCGCCCTGGCGGGGACAGGGTGCCGCCGGCCTTTTGACACCCGTCCCTCACCGGGGATCGGCGGGCCCGCCCGGCATCCGCTTCCGCCCCCAGTATAGAGGAACGAACCGGCAGCCGATAGGCGATCCGGAGTGAATGGTCGATCCAGACTGGAAAGCACGCCGCGTGGGGCCATTAGCGACGCCGGGCTGACATAATATGGAGCGGAAAAACCGCTTTGCCTTGAATTGAACGAAAAATTGTGATATCAACAAGAAGGATGCAGTTCCCAAATTAACGGCTGCTGGCTGACAACCGGACCGGCTCCCGCGACAGGCCGGTTTTTTGTTTCCCTCGCGCAGCCCGCATCGGGTCCCCGCTTGACGGGAAGCTGTTGAGCGTGAAAGGGAGGTGAGGACGCGCGTGGCTCGTCTCGTCGTCGACGACGTTTACAAGATTTTTGGCCCGCGGCCCCGGGAGGCGCTGGAGCTGGCCCGCGCCGGCCGATCCAAGGACGAGATCCTGAAGCGCTCCGGCCACACCCTGGCCGTGGCCGGCGCCAGCCTGACGGTCGAGGCCGGTGAGATCTTCGTCATCATGGGCCTCTCGGGCAGCGGCAAGTCCACCCTGCTGCGGTGTCTCAACCGCCTGGTGGAACCTACCGCCGGCCGCATCCTTCTCGACGGCCAGGACATCACCGGCCTGGGCCCGCGGGAGCTCCTGCAGGTACGCCGCCAGCGCTTCGCCATGGTCTTCCAGCACTTCGCCCTGCTGCCCCACCGCACCGTGTTGGGCAACGTGGAATACGGTCTGGAGATCCGCGGCGTCGATCCGGCCCAGCGGCGCCGGCGCGCCCTGGAGGCCCTCGAGACGGTGGGCCTTGCCCAGTGGGCGTCCAGCTACCCCGGGGAGCTTTCCGGCGGCATGCAGCAGCGCGTGGGCCTGGCCCGCGCCCTGGCCACCGACGCGGACATCCTGCTGATGGACGAGGCCTTCAGCGCCCTGGATCCCCTGATCCGGCGGGAGATGCAGGATGAGCTGCTGCAGCTGCAGGCCGAGCTTCACCGCACCATCATCTTCATCACCCATGACCTGAGCGAGGCGCTGAAGCTGGGCGACCGCATCGCCATCATGCGCGACGGCCGGATCGTCCAGGTGGACACGCCGGAGGGCATCCTGGCCCGGCCGGCCGACGACTACGTGGCGTCCTTCACGGAGGACGTGGACCGCAGCAAGGTCTTCACCGCGCGGAACGTCATGCGGCGCCCGGAGACGGTGCGGGAAACCGACGGCCCCCGGGTGGCCCTGCGCAAGATGGAAGAGCTGCAGCTTTCCTCGGTGTTCGTGGTCGACCGCGAGCGCCGGTTGCGGGGCCTGGTGACCGCCGACGACGCCCTGGCGGCGGCGCGGCGGGGCGACCGGACCCTGGCGGGGGTGGTCCGCCCGGAGGTGCCCACCTGCCAGCCCGACACCACCCTGCACGAGCTGATCCCCACCATTGCCCGGAGCCCCTGGCCCGTGGCCGTGACGGACGATCGTGGCCGCCTGGTGGGGCTGGTGGCCCGGGTCCAGGTCCTGGCCGGGATGGCCGGCCACGTACGGGTGGAGGACCGCGGGACCGGTGACGGGGCCGCGGCCGGCGGCGCTCCCGAGGATCCGGGCCGCCCGGTCCCGGCTCCCGGCCCCGCGGCTGCGGCCGGTCAGAACCGGACCGGCCCGCCGGATGCGGAAGCGGCGGTGGAAGGAGGTGAGCTGTCCGTTGCCGGGGATGGTTGAGATCGACATTCCCCTGGGAGAAGGAGCCGAAGCGCTGATCTACTGGTTGCTCCGGGCCTTCGACCCCCTCTGGGACGGCCTGGCGGCCGGCGTGTCCGCTCTCGTCGAGGCCGTTACGGCGCTCTTGCTGGCGGGCCCGGCGCTGGCCGTGATGGCCGTCCTGGTGGCGCTGGCCTGGTGGTTGCGGGGCCGGGGATTCGGGCTCTTCGCGGCGGCCGCGTTCGTCCTGGTCTGGGCCATGGGCGAGTGGGAACCGGCCATGCAGACCCTGGCCCTGGTGCTGGCGGCGACGGTGATCGCGGTGGGCGTCGGCATCCCCCTGGGGATCGCCGCCAGCCGGTCGGCCATGCTGCGGGCCGTGCTGCGGCCGGTGCTGGACCTGATGCAGACCCTGCCGGCCTTCGTCCACCTGCTGCCGGCGGTGCTGTTCTTCGGCGCGGGGGTGGTGCCCGGGCTGCTGGCCACGGTGGTCTTCGCGGTGCCGCCGGCCATCCGGCTGACCGACCTGGGCATCCGCCAGGTGCCCGCCGATGTGGTCGAAGCCGGCCGCGCCTTCGGTTCGACCCCCAACCAGATCCTGCGCAAGATCCAGCTGCCGCTGGCCCTGCCCACCATCATGGCGGGTGTCAACCAGGTGATCATGCTGGCGCTGTCCATGGTGGTCATCGCCGGCATGGCCGGCGCGCCCGGCCTGGGCGCCGAGGTGGTCCGTGGCCTGACGGCCCTGGACATCCCGCTGGGGGTTGAATCGGGCCTCGCGGTGGTGTTGCTGGCGGTATACCTGGACCGGGTGACCGAGGGCCTGGCCGGCCGGGTCTCCCGGCGGCGCCCCCGGTCCCGGGAAGGGGCGGGCAGCGCGGCCCAGGCGGCGTGACGGCCCACGCGGGGTGATACGGGCCTGGTGGAACCCGCCAGGCAAGGGCGCAGCCAGGTCGCCGCAGGACGGATACCGGGCCTGGGCCGGTGGGCGCCGCCCCGCACCGGAAGTGAATCGGGAATGAAGCGAACCAGGAATCTCATGCGGAGGAATTTCATACGGAGGTGAAGGCATGGGCAAGGGAGCGGCCCGCGGGCGAGGACTGCACAAGGTGGTGGCGGTGCTCGCCACCCTGTCGGCGCTGGTGCTGGCGGCATGCGGCGGCGCCGGAGGGACGGGCGCAGGGAACGGCAACAGCAGTGGGGACAAGGGGTCCATCGAGATCGGCTACATCCCCTGGGACGAGGACATCGCCGTCTCCTACCTGTGGAAGCAGCTGCTGGAGGAAGAAGGTTACCGGGTGACCCTGACGCAGGTGGAGGTGGCGCCGCTCTTCGCGGCGGTGGCCAACGGCAGCATCGACCTGTTCATGGACGTGTGGATGCCGTCGACCCACGGCCAGTACATGGACCGGTTCGGGGACCAGGTGGAGGTCCTGGGCACCTGGTACGACCAGGCGGACCTGGGGCTGGCCGTGCCGGACTACGTGGAGGCGCGGAGCATCGAAGACCTGAAGCAGTATGCCGACCGCTTCGGCAAGCGGATCGTCGGCATCGAGGCGGGCGCCGGCCTGATGCGGGTGACCCGGGAGAGCGCCATCCCGGGCTACGGGCTCGACGACTGGGAGCTGGTGCAGAGCAGCACGCCGACCATGCTGGCCGAGCTGGACCGGGCGATCCAGAACCGGGAGTGGATCGTCGTCACCCTGTGGCGGCCCCACTGGGCCTTTGCGAAGTATGACATCCGCTACCTGGAGGACCCCAAGGGCCTGATGAACCCCACGGGGGCCGAGGAGATTCAGATCATCGGCCGGGAGGGCTTCAGCGAGGACTTTGCCGACGTGGCGAAGTGGCTCGGCAACTTCAAGCTGACGGATGAGCAGCTGGCCCAGCTGGAGGCGACCATCCAGGACCACGGCGCGGACCAGCCGGAAAAGGGCGTGCAGGCCTGGCTGGAGGAAAACCGCGACGTCGTGGAGGCGTGGCTCAAGTAAGGCGAGGGCGGCGGAGCGCCAGAAGAACCGTGACGCCCGGTGGGCCGAGGCCGCGGCCCACGGGTGAGGCCGGGATCTTCAGCACGATGCTGGCCCCTTCAGGGCGGCGGCGGGGTCTTCCCGCCGCTCGCTCGTTGTTCCGTCCTTTGGCGCCTTTTCCGTCCGTCGACGCCGGACTGACGCCGGACGCCCCGGCTGGGGTCCCGGTTGCGTACCCGAGGCAAGCCCCCTGCCGGTTATGCTAACGTGGCCTGGGAGGCGGGAACAGACATGGACCAAAACCTCAGCCAGAAGCCCAGCCATTCCGACCCGGGGCAGGGCGCGCCGGCGGCCGGCCCTGGACGGAAAGACCTGGTGGCCTTGCTGGTCATGGCCTACGGCACACCCCAGAGCCTGGACCAGGTGGAACCCTACTACACCCACATCCGGCACGGGCGGCCGCCCACGCCCGAGCTCCTGCAGGAGCTGATCGACCGCTACAAGGCCATCGGCGGCAAGTCGCCCCTGCACGAGATCACGGAAGAACAGGCACGCCAGGTGGCGGCGATGGTGGCCGAGCGCCTGGGGCGGCCCGTGCAACCCTTTGTCGGCTACCTGCACATCGCGCCCTTCATCGCCGAGGCGGTGGAACGCCTGGTGGCGGCCCGGCCCCAGGAGGCCGTGGGGCTGGTGCTGGCGCCCCAGTATTCCGCGGCCAGCGTGGCCCTGTATCACCGGGCCGCCCAGGAGGCCCTGGCCCGGCATCCCGGGGCGCCGGCGGTCCATTTCATCGACCACTTCCACAGCCATCCAGGGTTCATCGCCGCCCTGGCCCGGCGGGTCGAGCGGGCCCTGGCGGAGCTGCCCGCGGGCTTGCGGGAGGGTGCCGTGGTCATCTTCACCGCCCACAGCATCCCCCAGCCGGTGGTGGACCGCGGCGACCCGTACCCGCGCCACGTGGAGGAGACGGCGGCCAAGGTGGCGGCGGCGGCGGGCCTGTCCCGCTGGCGCGTGGCGTATCAGAGCGCGGGCCGGACGGCCGATCCCTGGCTGGGACCGGACGTGACCGAGGTGATCCGCCGGCTGCCCGGCGAGGGCGCGCGGGCGGTGGTGGTCTGCCCCGCGGGGTTCGTGGCCGACCACCTGGAGGTTTTGTATGACCTGGACATCGAGGCGCGGCAGGTGGCGGAGGAAGTGGGGCTGGCCTTTGCCCGCACGCCCTCCCTCAATGCCGACGCCGACTTCATCGAGGTCCTGGCGGACCTGGTGCTTGACCGTCTCGGGGCGACCCGGCACGAGGCGGCCGCCTCGGGCGCCCGGCCCGAGGACCCCCAGGTGGGATGAGCCCATGGCGCGTCCGGTTCCTGCGGGTGTCGCCGCGCCGCGGGTGGCGGTGGTAGGGGGCGGCATCGCCGGTCTGGCGGCCGCCCTTCGCCTGCTGGAGCTGGCCCGCGGGCACGGTGTGGCCCTGGAGGTCGTCCTGATCGAAGCGGGGGAGCGCCTGGGGGGCAAGGTGCAGACGGAGCGCGCGGGTTCCTTTGTGATCGAGCAGGGGCCCGATTCTCTGGTAGCCTCCAAGCCCCACGGCATTCAGCTGGCCCGGCGCCTGGGTCTTGGAGAAGACCTGATGGGCCCCGGCCCGGCGGCGGGGCGGACCTTCATCGTCCGGGAGGGGCGGCTGGAGCCCATGCCCGAGGGGTTTGCCCTGGGCGTGCCCGTGGGGGCCCGGGCCTTGTGGGCCTCACCGCTCTTCAGCTTGTCGGGCAAGTTGCGCGCCAGCCTGGAACCGCTGATCCCGCCGCGGCGCGACGGGGCCGACGAATCGGTGGCGGCGTTCCTCCGGCGCCGGTTGGGCCGCCAGGTGACGGAACGCCTGGCGGCGCCGCTGCTGGCGGGGATCGCCAGCGGCGATCCCGAAAGGCTCAGCATTCGGGCCACCTTCCCGCAGCTGGTGCAGCTTGAACGGGAGTTCGGCAGCCTGGTGCGGGGCATGGCGCGCCAGCGCCGGGCGCGGGCGGCGGCGGCGCGACCCGCGGGTGCGGAGGCCGGTGCGGCCAGCGGGACCGGGACGTCCGCAGCGGCCGCGGCGGCGGGGGCGCCGGCCCGCCCGGCCGGGGGCGGGCCGGGCTCGGCGGGAGCCCAGGCCCAGGCCTGGACGGACGATTCCCAGCAGGGACCGGAGCCCGCGCCGGAATGGGGGCATGCACCGGCGCCGGAGCGCGGCCCCGCACCGGGACCGGGGCGCGGGCAGGCGCCGGACCCAGGGCGCGGGCGGGCGCCCGGACCCAGTCGGGGACCGGGGGGAAGATCCCCCTTCGTCACGCTGCGCGGGGGGCTCGGCCGGCTGCCGCAGGCAGCGGCACGGCGCATTGAGGAACTGGGCGGCCGCATCGTCACCGGTGCCCCCGTGGTCGCCCTCGAACCGGTGTTCACCCGTCCCGACCTGGGGACCGGCTCCGGGACCGCCGCGCCAAGCGGCACGGCGGAGGGCACCTGGGGCGACCGGGGCCGGGGAGGCCGGGCGCCCGGCTATCGCCTCACGGTGCGGGACGGCGGCGCCGAAACGGTCGACGCCGTGGTGCTGGCGGTGCCGGCCTGGCAGGCAGCATCGTTGCTCGAGCCTTTTCTGGCGGACGTGGCCGAGCAGCTGGCGGCCATTCCCTACAAGCCGACGGCGGTGGTGGCCCTGGCCTATCCGGAAGAGCGGGCCGGTCTGTTGGAGGGCAGCGGCTTCATCGTGCCCCCGGAAGAACGGCGGTTCATCACCGCCTGCACCTGGGTCTCCAGCAAGTGGCCCGGCACGGCGCCGCCGGGCATGGCCTTGCTGCGCGCCTTTGCCGGGCGGCTCGGCGAGGATCCGCTGGTTCTTCCCGACGACGAGCTGGTGGCCCGGGTCCGGGCGGACCTGGCGGAACTGGCGGGGGTGGATGGGGAGCCGGAGCTGGTGAGGGTGTACCGCTGGCCCCGGGCCATGCCCCAGTACGAGGTGGGCCACCTGGACCGGATGGCGGCGGTCCGGGCCGGACTGCAGGAACACCCGCGGCTGGCCCTGGCGGGGGCGGGCTACTTCGGCGTCGGGGTGCCCGATTGCATCCGCCAGGGCGAGGCCGCCGCGGAGGCCGTCTGGGCCGCCCTGGGCGGTGCGGCAGGCGCATCGCCGGCGGTAGAGGCCCGCTAACACGGCTCACAGAGAGCTGGGCGACTGTCGCCGGAGAGGGTGCTTCCGGAACGGCGCCGGGGTTCGGAGGTACTGGGGTTACACGACGAACCCGATGTTGGGGGCGGCTGAGCGGTGCGGTTCGTCGCTTTACTCGACGCCAATGTGCTCTACGCCGCGGCGCTTCGTGACACACTGCTCAGCCCGGTGGACGCCGGCCTATGCCAGATCCGCTGTGGAGACGAGGTTTTGCTGGCGCCGCCGGACCGAGATGAGCTCGGGTAGCGGCCGTCGCAGGCGGCGCTTGGTCTTCAGCCTCGGGTTCCACGTTCGGCGGAAGGGCTGCGGCGAGCTCTTGCGGTGCCGGTACGAGTTGCCGGATGCGGTTCAGGATCTCGGCCTCGACACGCTTCTTGCGGACTCCCCAGTTCCGGCACGTTCGGAGGCGACCCTCCATCGTGCCGCCTTACCTGCACACGTAGTCGGCGTAACGGGTCGCCCGCGTCCGCGTTGTTCGCTCCGGACGTTTTCGGCCCCGCGGTCAGCGGCTCTGGCTGAAGCCACACATTAGCGAGCCGCAGGCTCCACTGTAGACGAGCCCACTCAGGATGTACGGGGGTGTCTGAGGACGAGGGCCGTGGACCTGACGTCTGGCGTCTTTCGAATATCGCTTGCACCTGGTGCCAGCGGTCGGGCTCGATGAAAGTCTCGTGCCGGACGGGGGAGGGGGTACCGTTCAGGGGTGGTGGAGCCCGCATAGATGCGGTTCTTCAGGATCCAGCGCATGCTGTCGGCCAGGTTCGCCACGCTGCGGTGACCAAACTCGCGCTGGAACTCGTGCCCCGGCAGTGCGAGCACGCCTTCTCTAAGCGTCATGGCGATCCTCATGCAACCCACGGCGCGAAGGTACTGGTCGTGGTTCCAACGGAGGACCGCAGCCTCGCGCTCGTAGGTCTGCCAGACCGCGCCGTCGCCCCAAGAGGACGTAGCCCAGCGCCTTCGGGCGCCCGCGGATGTCCCGGCATCGAGTCGTTGGTAGGTGCCCTGCGCGGCCCGTTCCCGGATCAACTTCGCTCGAACTCCGCGAACACGGCCAGCATCTGGCGGAAGGCTCGGCCGGCCACGTGGCTGGCGCCAAAGGGTTTGGTGACCGCCCGGAAAGCGCAGCCGTGCCGGTCGAGCTCCTCAACGAGTTGGGGAAGGTGGGAGACCCGCCGGGAGAGGCGGTCTACCTTCCGGACGAGGACTAGGTTTACGCGGCCGGACCGTACGTCCTCGCGGAGTCGGGTAAGCTGGGGGCCGGTCGAGCGTAGCACCGGAGTGGCCTTCGTCGGCGTAGATGCCGGCGACGTCCCACCCCTGGGCGCGGCAGAGGGCGAGGAGGCGCTCGCGCTGGACGGGGATGGATTAGCCTTCACGGGGTTGCTCGTCTGCGGAGACACGAATAGCTACACTTTCCATGGGTCCTCTCGTTGAGATCTAGCGGACGCCTCTCGGTTCGGGCAAGCACGTCATTGTCGAGAATCGCCGGTGGCGGTGGTCCTTACCGCCGAACTGCCGTGGCTTTAATCGCTTGATACAGCGTGCCTTTCCCTGTGGAAGGGCCCGAACGGCCTGCAACAGAAAATATTTCTAGGATCATTTATAGGATCCCCCAAGTGATCCTTGGAGGGCGGTTCAAGAGTGTCGGTGATCGGGGTCAAACTCGAACGCCTGCGACACGGATGGCAGCCTCGCGTCGTTGACCTGTTTGGAGGTTGCGGAGGCTTATCCCTCGGGTTTGAGGCAGCGGGCTTCGAGGCGTTCGGGGCGGTCGAAAACGATCCGTACGCAGCCGCTTCGTACGCATGGAACTTCCATCGTCGTCGCGATGGAAGTCCAGACCCGGTCCACGCCGTGCCCAGAGACATCAGGACGGTGGACCCTCTGGCCTATGTCGCCGAATTGGATGCAGATCGGCCACCGGAATTGGTCGTCGACGTAATCGTCGGTGGTCCCCCATGCCAGGCCTATGCGAGGGTGGGAAGGGCTAAGCTACGGGATGTGAAGGGCTCGCCCGACGCCTACCGGTTGGACGAGAGGGGATACTTGTTCCACACGTTCCTCGAGTGGGTCGAGGCGCTGCGGCCAGTAGTCGTCGTGATGGAAAATGTGCCGGACATGCTCAACTACGGCGGGGAGAACCTTGCCCGTACCGTCTGCGAGAGGCTTCAGAATCTCGGGTACGAGGCGAGGTATGGGCTGCTCAACGCTGTCCATTACGGGGTTCCGCAGCTGCGGGAACGGGTGTTTGTGGTTGCCATTTCAGGAGAGGCCGGCGTCGTCCCTGACCTGCCGGTCCCGAGGTGTCGTTACGAGCTCCCGGAGGGCTATCGCCAGATCCGTGAGGCGGTTCGGACCCGTTGCGGCGGAAGGGACCCGTACTGGGTCGAGACCACGACGGAGCCGCCCTTGCCCCAGAGCGCCGTGACCGCACGCGAGGCGATCGGCGATCTGCCCCCCGTGTATCCCGCCCACACTCCTGCTCCCCGCAGGGGACGCGCAAGGATGGACGAACTTTGGCCGTACCCGGAAGGCGTGGCAATATCCCGATATGCACGGCTCATGCGGGAGTGGCCGGGGCACGAAGGCAAAGGAGGGGTTCGGGACCACGTGACCCGCCGGCACCCACGCGACTACCCCATTTTCGGACGCATGGCTCCCGGTGCCGAATACCCCGAGGCCCATGCCATCTCGGAGTCCCGGTTCAAGGAACTGGCCGCGGAGTTGATTGCCTCGGGGGTTGCCTGCTTTCCGGGGACGGAGGAGTATGAGCGGCTACGCCGGGCAACCGTGCTCCCCTACGATCCCACGAAGTTCCCGAACAAGTGGTGGAAGATCGACCCGGACCGTCCTGTCCGTACCCTCACGGCGCATCTGGGGAAGGACACCTACAGCCACATCCACTACGACGACAGCCAGGCGCGCACGATCACAGTGCGCGAAGCAGCCCGTCTCCAATCCTTCCCGGACGGGTTCCGGTTCGCGGGCACGATGAACCACGCGTTTCGTCAGATCGGAAACGCCGTTCCGCCGCTCCTGGCTTATGCCGTCGCCCGGTCGATCCGGTCCCAGCTGGCAGTCGCGGTCCGGGACGCTTTCGGTGGTGTGGTCCTGTGACAGATGTCATGTCACCTCAGGCACGTTCCCGACTTATGTCGCGGATCCGTGGCAAGGACACGGGTCCCGAACGGCGCCTCCGTTCCGTGCTCCATGCCCGCGGCCTCCGGTTCCGGAAGCATGTCCGGGAACTGCCGGGAACTCCCGACATCGTGTTCACCAGGGCACGCGTGGTGGTCTTCGTAGACGGGGACTTCTGGCACGGATGGCGCTTCCCGCTTTGGGAACACAAGTTGTCTCCGTTCTGGGCTGAGAAGATCAGGAGGAACCGGCAACGTGACAGGAGAAACTTCGCCAAGCTACGGCGCATGGGCTGGAAGGTGATCCGCGTTTGGGAGCACCAAATAGATAAGGACGTGGATTCCGTCGCAGACAGGATCCAGCGGACCGTCGTGGCCAGGACCAGTGGGAACCCCGGTACGCGCCGATCGCGTCAAGAAGGCGTGCTGCAAAGCGGGAAGGGATCGCGACGGGTATGACCAAGAGGCTGTCGTGGAGACCCAAGGCCCGTCTCATCGCGGCGATCGGTGCCGAGCTCGTCAGCAGCCCCAAAGTGGCACTTATCGAGCTTGTGAAGAACGCTTACGATGCGGACGCGACCGAGGTCGTGATCAGACTCTCGGGCCGCGACAAGGATGAGGTTTTGGAGATCATCGACAACGGGACCGGGATGTCGGCCGAGACCGTACTAAACGAGTGGCTCGTGCCGGCGACTCCGGCGAAGCGTCACAAGACAAGGACAAGCCGCGGTCGCAGGGTCCTCGGGGAAAAAGGGATCGGGCGCTTCGCTGCGGCAACGCTCGGTAGCCACCTTGAGCTCGTCACGCGTCGTGAAGGGGCGGACGAGGTGGTTGTCCGCGTAGATTGGGATGCCTTCCAGGATGAGGAGGCCTTCCTTGACGAGGTTACAGTGGAATACGATACGCGGCAGCCCCTCGTATTCAACGGGCGCGGCGAAGGTCCGGAACATGGTACGCTGTTGTGTATCTCGAACCTTAAATTCGCGTGGAACGAGGCTTTTGAAGGGGACATACGAACAGCTCTTGCCAGGCTCGTTTCACCCTTTGCTCAAGCAGTCGATTTCCGGATAGTGTTGGAAGTCGGCGGCCGGCGGGAGGAAATCGAGCCGGCGGGGATTCTGTCAAGACCCCTTTACCGCCTTAAAGGTGAGGTCGGGCCTGACAGGTCGTACCAAGTCCAGATTGCTACCCCTGATGGGGAGTCACCCGAGACGGGGGTACTGAAAAAGAGCCGTATGCGTTGCGGCCCATTCCGGATCGAGCTCCGGGTCTGGGACCGGGATCGTGCCAGTCTCGAGCCGCTTGCCAAGGCACTCAACCGGACTGTCACAGATGTACGTCGTGACCTCGATGCCGCTTACGGGGTCAGCATCTACCGCGACGGTTTCCGCGTGTTCCCATATGGCGAACAGGGTAACGACTGGCTGGGGCTCGATCTCCGCAGCCGGCTCAAGCCTGGGCAAAATATTGCCAACAACCAGGTCGTCGGCATCGTTGAGATCGGAGCCGATACAAACCCCCTCCTCGTGGACCAGAGCAACCGGGAAGGGATCAGGGAATCGGATGCATTCGAGGACCTTAAGCAAGCCGTACTGGAATTGATAATTCTCATTGAGAACGAGAGGCATCGCTACAAGAATCCGCGCTTTGAGGAACGAAGGAGCAAGCATAAAGAAGACCCACTGGATCCATTCAGGCTGTCGACAATCAAGACGGCCCTCAAGGAGGCGTATCCAGAAGCAACCAGCCTCGCGCGAATGATTGCCGACCAGGAGAAACGGATCCTTAAGGAGGTGGCCCGTTACCGTGAGACACAGGTCCAATTCGCCCGGATGGCCACCCTCGGCGGGCTTGTGGACCGACTGCTCCACGAAGGACGCAGACCCCTCGCGTTGTTGAGGGACAAGGCCCAGAACGGGGCCCGGCGTGCAGCACGCTGGCCGGATCCTTACGGTCCTGACGCCCAGAAGACCTTTCGTGAGATCGATCAATACGGAGCGGACCTCGCATACCACTTCAAGCGCCTTGAGCCCTTCGCCGCGCGTGGCCGGGGAAAGGCCGTCGAAGTCGTGATCGAGGACTTGGTCCGGGAGGCTGCCCGGGTCCTGGAGAAGGAGATGGAGCAACTCGGAATCCGACTGGAGGTGTCTTCGGAGGGGACGGCAGCCACCGTGGTTCCGGAAGAAGTCCGCTCCGTCTTCCTCAACCTCCTAGATAACAGCGTCTACTGGCTTGCAAAGAGTCCGCCGCCCCGGAGGATCCTTGTTTCCGCCGAACGTGATCGGCGGGGCACTGTGACGGTCTTGTTTTCGGATAGCGGCCCCGGGGTACCAGAAAAGGACCGCCCCTACATCTTCGATCCGTACTACTCCACCAAACCGGATGGGACCGGTCTGGGGCTTTCCATTGCCGGCCTGCTAGTGGAGGACTACTATGCCGGAACACTGGCCTTGGTGGAAAGGGGGCCTTTGCCCGGGGCAACCTTTAAGATCACCCTGAGGCAGAGGGCAGGTGGATCGCTTTGAACGAGGCGCAATGGCAGATCCTTGTTGTAGATGACGACGATGAGGCGCTTGAAGAAGTGAAGGACTACCTGTCGGATATGTTGTACGAGGGAATGCGGTGCAGTTGCATTCCCTGCCGGGACTTCGAGGAAGCGCGGAGGAACCTGGAGACTCGGTTCGTGGACCTCGTCGTCTTGGACATTCGTGTGGGCTCGAAAGACATGCACGTTGCCAAGGGAGAAGAGGCAGGGATCCGGGCTTATCAAGAAATTAGAGCCTATCAGTTCGTTCCCGTAATCTTCCGCTCCAACGTCAGCTATCAAGCTTCCGATCTAGAAAGAAGGCCGTGGGTTTCGGTGGTTAACAAGTCCGACGGGCTTAAGGCTCTCGATGAGTGTATCCGAGAGGTAATGGCATCCCACGTCCCCCGCCTTCAGCGCGGGATAAAGGACTATATCCGGAGCGTTCTCCGCGATACCTTGTGGTACTGGGCGGACGGGACGGAACCAGGAATACCTGACAATGAGGCCGATTCGGCTTACTTCTTGATCCGTCATCTCGGTCGTTCGTTGGAGCGGGAAATGCTCGGGCAATTTTTTCAGACCTTGGGGATTACGTGGGATACCACGAAGGCGCACCCTATTCAATATTACCTTAAACCACCCGTGGGTAAGCTTCCAATGTCGGGGGATCTCTTCACCCCTCCAGATGAGATGCGCCGAGACGGGGTGGATTATTGCGTCCTGGTAACGCCAACGTGCGATATTTTCCAGAAAAAGCTCGAATTTTATACGTTCTTGCCTGCCTACGATGCCGTAAGATTTGCCGAGAATAAGATTTTTAAGGGCAAGGAAGTATCCAACAACCTTCGGGGCGATCTCAGTCGACATGTTAAGAATGCGGTGGCGAGATATTTTTACCTGCCGGGGGCACTCGGGATTCCTGCACTTTTCGTAGATATGCAACGCCCCTTGGCAGTGGATCGCTCGGAGGTTGATGAGGGTCCCGACTGGGAGAGAGTGGCGTCAATCGATAGTCCTTTTGCGCAGACGTTAGTTGTCCATTTCTCAAGGTATTTTGGACGCCTGGGCATACCAGATCTGGATTTCGAATCGGCTGTCAATCAAATAGTGGCTACCGTTGATACACGCCGTGAAGCTGCGACTTCCTAGATTGCAAAAAACGTCTCGGGAGGTTTAGCTCTTTAGTGTCTTCCAGCGTTTGGTTAGCTTGTTCTGTTCCACAAGCCCTTCGCGTTCCAGTAATGCCAGGATGGTCCGCGAGATGTGACCCTCGTGTCCAACGTGCCCCTTGTATATCCCGAGGGCCTTTCCGATCTCCGCGTTGGTCATCCCTTCGGTCCCAGCGTGGGCGGTCAAGGGTTCAAGGACTGCAAGCTTGAGTTCTGAAATGGCAGCTTGGGGACGTTGACACGGATTCATGCGACTCTCCCCCTCAGCTCTAGCACAACGTTCCATCTCATGAGCACGGATGTTCGTTTCCCCCGCCAGGGGACTCTCTGCGAAATCATATGTCCCTTGTAGCTGCCGGCTCGAACGTCACCTGGGTGACCCAGCCCACGATCCGAACCTCACCCGGGCGGAGCACCACCGGCGGGTAGGACGGGTTATCAGCCGTCAACACGACGTGTCCGCCGGTCTTCCGGACCCGGGGGAGGACCGCCTCGTCCCTCGCCGGGGAGGAAGGCCGGTGACCTAGCCGTCCTCAACCTCCGGCTGGATGCGGACCAGGACCCGGTAGCCCTCACGGATCGGGGCGGGACCGCCGTCCATGGAGTCGCCATGAGGACGAAGTATGCACCGTCTCGGACGTTGTCCTCCGCATTCCATTCAAACTCGGGTTTGACAGTTGACGGCCCTTCTCGGTGCCACGCCGCCCCAAGAACCCGCATGAATCAGGGGGTTTCCATGGGGCGGCGGTTCTTTGGGGTCAAAAGTGTAGTGCCACGTGTATTCGTGAAACACTTGTATGGTAAGCGCGAACATGCTATGATGGTTGTGCCATGTTCATCCGCCAGAAGGCCTTCAAGAACAAAGACGGCTCCACCCGCACCTACCTCCAGCTCGTCGAGAGCGTGCGCCAGGGCGGCCGCGTCCGCCAGCAGGTGGTCGCCACCCTGGGCCGGCTGGAGGATCTCCAGGACGGCCGGCTCGATGCCCTCATCGAGAACCTGGCCCGCTTCTCCCAGAGCACCTGGCGTCGGCTGGAGGAACAAGCCGAGCGCCTGAACGTCCGCTGGTCCAAGCAGTGGGGGCCGGCGCTGATCTTCGAACGACTGTGGCGAGAGGCCGAACTGGACAAGGCCTTCGAGGCCCTCTTAGAGGATCGTCAGCTGGCCTTCGACGTGGCCGAGGCCGTCTTCACCATGGTGCTCAACCGCCTCACCGACCCCTGCTCCAAGCGGGGCCTCGTGCGCCAGTGGCTGCAGGGCGTCTACCGGCCCCAGGCCGAGCAGCTGGATCTGCACCACTACGACCGGGCCCTGGATGTGTTGGCCGAGCACAAGGAGGCGATCGAGGATCGCCTCTTCGCCCGAGCCCGCGACCGGTTCTGGACCGAGGTCGACGTGGTGATATGGGACTGTACATCCAGCTACTTCGAGGGCCGGGGTCCCGAGGGGTTGGCGGCGTACGGGGATTCCCGGGACCAGCGCTCGGACCGGCCCCAGCTGGTGGTGGGCGTGCTCATGACCCGGGACGGCTACCCCATCGCCCACGAGGTCTTCCCGGGCGATACCGCCGACCGTGCGACGGTGGAGAGCGTGCTGGATGCCCTCAAGCGGCGCTTTCACCTGCGCCGGGTGATCTTCGTGGCCGACCGGGGGATGGTCAGCCGCCGGATCCTGCGTGCCATCGAGGAAGCGGGGATGGAGTACATCGTGGGCATGCCCTTGCGGCGTCACCGGGAGGCCGAGGCCGTCCTGAGCCAGCCGGGGCGTTATCGGGTGATCGACGAGCAGCTCCGCATCAAGCAGGTGATCCACCAGGGCCAGCGCTACATCCTCTGCTACAACCCCCTGCAGGCCGAGCACGACCGCCAGGTCCGGGAGGCGGTCCTCGCGCACCTGAAGCAGCGGATCGAGCGCGGCCAAGCCAAGGATCTCCTGCGGAACCGCCTCGTGGCTCGTTCCCTCAAGGCCCTGCCCCAGGGTGCGTTGGTGGTTGACGCGGACGCTGTGAAACGGGCCGCCCGCTACGATGGGAAGTACCTGCTGCGCACCAACACCGACCTCGACCCCGAGGCCGTGGTGCGGGCCTACAAGGATCTCTGGCGGGTCGAACGGGCCTTCCGGACCCTCAAGTCCGCCCTGGACTTGCGGCCGATGTTCCACTGGACGGAGCGGCGGGTGCGGGGGCACGTCGTGGTCTGCTTCCTGGCGCTGGTCCTGGAGAGCCTCTTGTTGCGCAAGCTCCGCCAGCAGAACCCCGATGTGAGCTACGAGGACGTGCTCCACGACCTCTCGCAGCTGCACGCCGTGGCGGTGGAGCTGGACGGCGAGGCCTACCTCACCCGGACCGGGCTGGTGGGGCAGGCCTACGAGGCCTTCAAGGCCGTGGGCCTGCGGCCGCCCGTTCGGGTCCAGACGCTGCCACGTCCCGCCACGACCCCCGCCGGGTAGTGTAGTGGTACGCGGCCCCCGTGTGCCCAAGAAAGCCTTGTGTTGCAAGGGTTTTCAAGGATCACGGTGTCAAAGTCGAGTCAAGGCGAAGACCACCGAGGCGCTGGAGGAGAAGGCCCGTAAGGCGGGCTTCGAGGTCTGGATCCACGAGGTCAACGTTGAGCAAGGGAGGCGTTTGCTATGAAGACTCTGGGGCGTCCGGGGCAAAGCACTGTTACCATTACTTGGGCGGTCGGATGGAGGCAACCAACAAGTGACGACTGGTCTCCATATCAGACGATGTCACGCCGAATTGGATCTTCCAACCGTCTATGAGATATTCGCCACGGCACAGGTGGTCAAGCAAAGGTTGGAGAGGCGTGCCGGCCTCGGTTTCTGTCACGCAATGGGGCGTAAGTGTCCACCCACGGCCTGGGTATCCTGGTTGCCAAGCGTTTAATAGGAACAGCCACTGTTGCTCCGGGTTGACGTAGATCGCACGTGTCACCTGGCCGTTCGTTATGGCCTTTGCAAGGCGGAATCCTGAGGGAACTGATACATACTTCAGAAACCCTATTTCTTTTTCCTTAACATCGACTTCTTCCCAAGTGGTCGGAGATGAAGCAACGAACTGCACCACCTCTTTGATCCACTCGGCCTGCGTCCCAACGACTTGGGTTCCATCCGGGAAGATGTAAACCTGATCCTTTTCGTCCTCGACAATCTGCACGTCCTCTGTGTCCTGCGCCTGTGGGCCGCAGCCGGCGACCAGGAAGACCGCGACGGCCGTGATCACACCCGTCAGTGCGAAAGGGAGTCGCCGAACCCAGTTCATCGCGTCGCCCCCTAAATCTGGCGTAGCATGGCAAGTTTACCACGGCTTCCTGTTCTGCCGCTGGCCTGCCCGTTACAATCATGTTACGGAATGCTCGAACGGATCGCTCAGGTTCTCGCGAAGGCTCGCTTCCGAGGGATCTCGATCCTGCCGCCCGCTCGGGCCCGCAGGATGTCAAGGGCTACCGTGACGTTCCGGGCCCCCTCCTCAATCCGAGCCGGCCTGCGGGCACAGGCGCAGGATGCGGTCGTCCAGAGGGTCCGGCTCGCCCCGCCCGTCCCGGTTGCTGGTGCCAAAGTAGAGGCAGCCGCCCGGCCCCGTCTGGACGGCCCGGATCCGGCCGAACTGGCCCTTGAAGAGGATTTCTTCTTCCACCACCCGGGTGCCCGAGGCGTCCAGGCGAAGACGGTGCAGGTGCCGGCCCGGGCTGTCGGGCTGAAAGCCCAGGGTTCCGAAGAACAAGCTCCCGTCCCAGGCGCGGATCGGGCCGCGGTAAAAGGCCGCCCCGGCCGGCGCGATGATGGGGTCGTAGCTGCGCAGGGCGGGGGTGAAGCGCCCCCGGTGCTCGCCGGGTGCCACCGCCACCGGCCAGCCGTAGTTGGCGCCCGCCTCGATGCGGTTGACTTCATCCCAGGCGTCGGGGCCGTGCTCCACCGCGTAGAGGCGCCCCGAGGCGGCGTCGAAGGCCAGGCCCTCGGGATTGCGGTGGCCGTAGGACAACACGGGGTTTCCGGGGCCCAGGGGGTTGTCCGGCGGAACCGAACCGTCGGGGTTGAGGCGGAGGATCTTCCCGTGCAGGCTCTCCGGGTCCTGGGCGCGCTCGGGCTGGCGGGCGTCGCCCGTGGTGGCGTACAGCTTGCCGTCGGGGCCGAACTCCAGCTGGCCGCCGTCGTGAATGGCCGCAGCGGGAATCCCATCAAAAACCACCTGCCGCCCCGCCAGCCGGGGCGCCGCACCCGCCGCCCCTGAGCCGCCGCCCTCTTCCACGCTGAACCGCAGGATGCGGTTGCGCAGCTGGCCGCCCCGGGTGCGGTACGTCTGGTAAACGTAGAGGTACGGCGGGTCAGGAAAGCCGGGGTGGAGGGCGATGCCCAGCAGCCCGCTCTCGCCGGTGGCCACGGTGTCCGGCAGGGTGGCCAGGGTGACCATCCGGCCTCCGTCCAGCAGGTTGATCCGCCCGGGCCGCTCGGTGAAGAAGAGCCGTCCCCGCCGGTCGAAGGCCATATCCCAGGGAACCTCAAGACCGGTGGCCACCGTCTCCAGGCGCCAGGTCGCCCCGGCCCCGGACGAACCGGCGTTCCCGCCCGGGGCGCCGCCGTCCTGCCCGCCGGCGCTGCCTGGGGCGGGCGGCGGCGGGCTCTCCGGACCGGGGGCCGGTTCATCCTCCCCGGGGTGCTTCCCGTTCCCGGCGTCTCCGGGAGCGGGGCGGGGAGGGGCCGGGTCTGGGACCTCGCCGGGGAAAGGGGCCGGCCCCAGGGCTCGCCAGGCCATCACCCCGGCCACCAGCAGCAAGACCAGGGCGACGGCGACGAGGCCCGCCGGTCCGGGCCGGTAAGAGCCGCCGTGGAGGTGGGCTTGTGAGCGGCGCCGTGGCATGGACAACCCTCCACCGGCTAGTTCGTTGCCCGGTGCCGGGTTCCTGGCAACGATGTGGCCTGCAGGAGGGTTCGGCATGGTGCTGCGCGGTGCGGGCGGGTGCCGGCGGCCGGCTGGGGCTGCGCCGGGCAAGGGCGGTCGGGCTGAAGGGCGGCGAACCAGGCAGGGAAAGGTCATGCAGGAAGCGCTGACGAGGGCCCGGCCGCCTGGCGCGGCACGGCCGGGCTGCGCGTGGCCTCAAGCGGTCGCGGCCGGGGTGCAGCGGAATCCAGCGGCCTCCGGCGGCTTCCCCCGGCGGGGTTCCTCCGGCGGTTTCCGGCGGCTTACGTGGCCGCTGGCAGTTCCAACCGGTTTCAGGCGGTTTCGGGCGGCTTCCGACGGGCGGGCGCGCCAGCCCGGGCGAGGTGGCCCCCGATGCGGGCCAGGTCGCCTTTCGCCCGCTGGCAGTCCGGGCAGAGCCCCGTAAAGACCAGGGACTGTCCCGTGACGACGAAGCCCGTCCGGGAGACGACCTCCTCTTCCAGCCGCTCCAGCTGGGGGAAGGGAAGGTCTTCCACCCGCCCGCATTGGCGGCAGTGGACGTGCACGTGCAGGTGGGGGTCGCCGTCGAAATGCTCCGCCTCGCCGGGCAACGTGACCCGGCGCGCCAGGCCGAGTTCCACCAGCAGGTCCAGGGTGCGCCGGACCGTGGCGGCGCTGGCCAGGGGCAGGACCCCGGCCAGGGCCTGGTGGACCTCTTCCACCGTGGGATGGTGGTGCCGGGCGGCGAACTCCTGCAGGCAGCGGTAGACAGCCAGGCGCTGGGGCGTCAGGCGCAGGCCCTCGTCCCGCAGCCGCCGGGCCAGCCTCGGGGCGGGGTCGGCCAGGCTCTGCTCCGGGGTGGGGTCGCCCACCGGGCCGGGCCGGTCCTGGCTGGCCCTCGATGTACCCTCCATGGCCATGCCTCCCTTCGTCCCGACCGGGTTGGGGACGAACCGGCCGGCCGGCCATGAGGCCCGTCCGGCACGGTCTCCTCCTGCATCATGCACCTGCCGGCTGATCGAACCCTGAAGAGCAGCTGAGTGCGACCTTAAGGCCCGCCAGAAGGCCCACCGGGTGGCGAACGGCCTGCCACCGGCCGCCCGGCGCCCGGGACAGCCAGGACCGCCCCTGGCGGCGCTTGAGGGTCTGGCACCCGGCTTCCCCCCGCCACGACCGGCGGAAGGCATCACGCCGGCCAAGCCCGGTGCCAGGCGCTGGGCCCTGGCGCGATGCCCGGCGCGGCGCCACCCACGGCGCGTCGCGACCCGCCCGGCCCGTTTCTCAGCCTGCCTTCAGATGCCTTTTATTTGGCTTTCAGCCTCGCCCTGCATGCTGGAGCCAGAAGGAGGCGATGGGCCATGGCGACGACGGGAGGCGCGAGCGCCATGACGCAGGCCCGGCCCGTAGAGGGCATCAAACAGCGGCACGGCGTCTTTACCGAGCCGCCCTTCGCGCGGTGGTTGTTCAGCGACACCCGCTCGGCCTGGATCTGGCTGGTGTTGCGGGTGTGGCTGGGGTGGCAGTGGCTGGAGGCCGGGTTGCAGAAGATCGGCAACCCCGCGTGGACCGGCGACAAGGCCGGTGCGGCGGTGGCAGGGTTCCTCAAGGGGGCGCTGGCCAAGACGACCGGCGAGCACCCGGACGTGCCGGGCTGGTACGCCTGGTTCATCGACCGCGTGGCGCTGCCCAATGCTCCGCTCTTCGGCCACCTGGTGGCGTACGGCGAGGTGTTGATCGGCACCGCGCTCATCCTGGGGCTCTTCACCGGCATCGCGGCCTTCGCCGGCAGCTTCATGAACGCCAACTTCCTCTTCGCCGGTACGGTGAGCAGCAACCCGGTGATGTTCATCGTGGCCACCTGGATCGTGCTGGCCTGGCGGGTGGCGGGCTGGTACGGCCTGGACCGCTGGGCGCTGCCCGCCCTGGGCACGCCGTGGCAGCCGGGAGCCGTCTTCGAGCGCAAGCACTGACCGGGACGGCAGACCGGCTCCCGGCGATGCCGGCTCGGAGGCTGCGCGGTTCGGGGTTCGCGAGCGGTTCCGGGTTCGCGGAAGGCGACCCGGGCGGCATCCAGAGCTGGGGAGGGCACGCGACGGAAGGCACGCGACGGCGCCGGCGGCAGCCGGCGCCGTCGCGCCCGGTCGAGGAGGCGATGGCCATGGCGGTATCCTCATCACCGGACGGGCCCGTACCCCCGGCGGGCGCCCAGCGCGCGGAAGCCCCCGCGCCTGCCGCCGCCGGCACCGCCAGGCGCCGGGGCGCGGGGGTGCCGGCTCTTCCCGCATTGACCGGGATCCGCCCGCCCGGCGACAATGGGAGGCGGAACCGGCCGCGGCGCCAGCGCGGCCTGCGCCCGGGGGGAGACCGCGTGGAGCGAATCCTGGTGGTTGACGATGATCCCGCCGTCACCAGCCTGCTCAAGCGGGGTCTAGCCTACGAAGGTTTTGCCGTCGATACCGCCTCGTCGGGGGAAGAGGCGCTGCGGATCGCCCGGGAGCAGCCGCCTGACCTCGTCATCCTGGACATCATGATGCCGGGCATGGATGGGCTGGAGGTCCTCCAGCGCCTTCGGGCGGCGGACCCCGAACTGCCCGTCCTCTTCCTGACGGCGCGGGATGCGCCCGCCGATCAGGTGCAGGGACTGGAGGCCGGCGCCGACGACTATGTGGTCAAGCCCTTCACCTTCGAGGTGCTGGTGGCCCGGGTGCGGGCCCTCTTGCGCCGCCACCAGGCCGAGCGGCCCCAGGTGCTGCGCTTCGCCGACCTGGTGCTGGACACGGGTACCTACACGGCCCGGCGCGGCCAGCGGGAGATCAACCTGACGGCGCTGGAGTTCAAGCTTCTGCACGAGTTCATGCTCCATCCCCGGCAGGTCCTGAACAAGGACCAGCTGCTGGAGCGGGTCTGGGGCTACGACTTCGGCGGTAACGCCAACGTCCTCGAGGTGTACGTCAAGCAGCTCCGCCAGAAGCTGGAGGCGGAGGGCGAGCCGCGGCTGATCCACACCGTGCGGGGCGTCGGCTACGTCCTGCGGGAGGGATGAGCGCTGCCCCTGCGCTGGCGCCTGGTGGTGTGGTTCGGTGCGGTGATGGCCGTGGTGGTGCTGGTGGGCTCCATGGCCAGCTACGCCTTTCACGCCCGCGCCCACTACGAGGCCATCGACCGCGCGCTGATCACCGCTGCCGCGGTCACGGCGGCCGACCCGGCCGCCTCGGCCCACCTGGGGCACCTGGCCGGCCAGCAGGGGGTGGCCCTGGCCCTGCGGCTCTACGCCCGTGACGGCCAGCTGCTGCAGCGCTCGCCCGACGACGTGGCACCCCCGGTGAACCCGCAGGCCGTCCTGGACCGGCCCGAGGGACCGGCCTACGGCTTCGTCCCGGCCCTGGCGCCGTCCATCGTGGAGGTCCCCCGGAGCACGGCAGGTGCCTTTGCCACCATCCACGACGGCCGCCAGCGCTGGCGGGTCTTCGTCCACCCGGTGGAGCGGGGGGGCGACCCCACCGGGGCCGGGCCGGGGTTCGTGGTCACCCTCTCTCCCCTGGGGGGCCTGGACGCGTCCATGGCCGACTTCCGCGTCCTGCTGACCGGCCTGGGCGCCCTGGGCTTGGTGGTGGCCGGGGTGGGCAGCTGGGCGGTGGCCGGCAGCGCCCTTCGCCCGGTGGCCCGGCTGACGGAGACCGCCCGCGCCATCGCCAGCTCCCGGGACCTGTCGCGGCGGGTCCAGGCCACCGGGCGGGACGAGCTGGCCATGCTGGCTTCCACCTTCAACCAGATGCTCGACAGCATCGAAACCGCCTACCGCCTGCAGCAGCGCTTCGTGGCCGACGCCTCCCACGAGCTGCGGGCGCCCCTGACGGCCATCCTGGGCAACCTGGACCTTTTGCGGCGCCGGCCCGGCCTGCCGCCGGAAGAACAGGCCCAGGCCCTGGAGGAAGCACGCAGCGAGGCCGAGCGCCTGAGCCGGCTGGTGGCCGATTTGCTCTCCCTGGCCCGGGCCGACGCGGGCGTTCCCCTGGTGATCAAACCCGTGGACGTGGACGCCGTGGTCCTGGAAGCCTTTCAGGAGGCCCGGCGGCTGGCGCGGGGGCAGGAGCTGGTGCTGGATCCTCTGGAGCCCGTGCGCGTGCCCGGAGACCGCGACCGGATCAAGCAGCTCTTGCTGATCCTGCTGGACAACGCCATCAAGTACACCCCCGCCGGCGGCCGGATCACCCTGGGCCTTCGGGCCGCGGGGGACGGCGGGGCCATCCTCACGGTGGCCGACACCGGCGTGGGCATCCCTCCGGCCGACCTGCCCCACGTCTTCGAGCGGTTCTACCGGGCCGACCCCGCCCGCAGCCGCGACCCCGGCGGCACGGGGCTCGGCCTGCCCATCGCCCGCTGGATCGTGGAACAGCACCAGGGCCACATCACCATCGACAGCGCCCCGGGCCGCGGCACCACGGTGACCGTCCGCCTGCCCGGCTGAGCGGCTCCGCACCCGGGAGACCACCGGAAATCAGCCCATCCTCAGGTTGCCCTCAGGTTCCTCCGCTACACTGGTTCTTCTGGAAGAACCGGCATGCCGTGCTGCTCCGGAGGGCCGGCGGGGGCAGCCGCCGTCACGGCGGGAGGCGATCCGCCCGCGGGCGGGTCGCCGGCCCTGCGGCCGGCCGGGGACGGGCGGCGGGCCGGGGACGGGAGGCGGAGGAACGGTGGGAGCGGAGAACCGGAACGGCAACGGGGACCGGCTGGCGGCGGCTCGGAACGGGGTGGTGGAAGGGACCGGGACATCCGGGGCGCCGGCGCCGTCCGCGGGGCCCGAGGCGCCCCTCTACGACGTGGCCATCATCGGGGGCGGGCCCGCGGGCCTGTTTGCGGCCTTTTATGCAGGCCTGCGCGGCATGCGGGCGGTGATCCTCGAGGCGGCAGGCCAGCTGGGCGGCCAGCCCGCCCTGGTCTATCCGGAGAAGTGGATCTACGACGTGGCGGGCTTCCCGCGGGTGCGGGCCCGGGAGCTGGCCGAGCGGCTGATCGAGCAAGGCCTGCGCTTCGGCGCCGACGTGCGGCTCAACACCCGGGCGGAGACCCTCATCCCCGAGGTGGCCGGGAGCGAGACGGGGGAGCCGGCCTGGCCGGAGCGGGCTACCGGCGGGGCCGGGCCGGAAGACCTGGTGGCCTACCGCATCGGCCTCTCGGGAGGCGGGTTCGTCCGGGCCCGGGGCGTGGTGGTGGCGGCGGGGCTGGGTGCCTTCGAGCCCAAGCGGCTGCCGGCCCGGGGGCTTGACCGCTGGGAGGGGCGCGGCCTGATGTACGGCGTCCAGCGGCTGGAAGACCTGCGGGGCAAGCGGGTGGTCATCGTGGGCGGCGGCGATGCGGCCGTCGACTGGGCGCTCATGGCCCTGGAGGTGGCGGAGTCCGTCACGCTGGTCCACCGCCGCCGCCAGTTCCGCGCCGTGGAGGAGAGCGTCCGCGCCCTCCAGGCCAGCCCGGCCCGGCTGGAACTGGATGCCGAGGTGGTCGGCGCGGGCGGCGACCAGCAGCTGGAGTGGGTGCGGGTGGCCCGCAAGGACACCGGCACCACGGTGGACCTGCCCTGCGACGTGCTGGTTCCCTGCCTGGGCTTCAAGGCGGACCTGGGCAGCCTGGCCGGCTGGGGCTTTGAGGTGCAGGGCCACGAGATCGTGACGGGCCCCGGTGGCGCCACCTCCCTGCCCAGGGTGTACGCCGTCGGCGACGTGGCCACCTATCCGGGCAAGATCAAGCTCATTGCCGTGGGTTTCGCCGAGGCGGCCATGGCCATCAGCCAGCTGAAGACCCGGCTGGACCCGGAGGCCTCGCTGCAGCCGGCCCACAGCAGCGACCTGCGGCTCTAGGCGCCCACCCGGTCGCCGGTTGGGGTGGCGCAGTTGGGCGCCCACCACAATGGCTTATCAGCGCAGGGGCGCAAGGGGGGGCCCCGCCCGCGCGCCCGGGCGGGCCGGAAGCGACGCGGTCCGACCCGGGCGCCCGGCAGGGCGGGAAGCAGGCCGGCCATGCCCATGCGCTCCCTAGGGCCGCGAGCGGCGCGGCGATCTGCTCGGCGATGCTCTTTGCGACATGGCGCGGGTGCCCACGGGTTCCCTAGGACCGTGAGCGGGGCGGCCGCCAGGCCGGGGGAAGCCCCAGGAGGTCGGCCGCCTCCGGCGTGCGGGCCACCAGGTCCGAGCGGTCGACGGCCCGCAGGCTGTCGCGGCCCAGGGCCCGGGCGGCCTCGGCCATCTCCAGGGTGCAGGCCTTCAGGAAGTTGGCCACCGTCCGTGCACCCTGGCCGGGGTCGAACCGGCCGGCCAGCTGGCCGCTGGCCCACGCCAGCTGGGTGATGGGCTCGAAGGGGATCGCCTTGCTGAGCTGGCCGTGGGTGGCCGCCATGATCACCGCTGTGCCCAGGTACACGGCGTCGGCGCCCATGGCCAGGGCCTTCAAGAACTCGCCCGGCGTCCGCAGGCCGCCGCCGGCCAGCAGGCTGACCCGTTGCCGGACGCCTGCGGCCTCCAGCAGGGCGGCGGCCCGGACCAGGGCGTAGAGGGTCGGGATGCCGAAGTCGTCGGCCAGGATGGGCGGGGTTTCGCTGGTCCCGCCCTCCGAGCCGTCGATGGCGATCACGTCAACCCCCGCCTCCAGGACCCACAGGAGGTCGTGCTCCAGGTGGTGGGTGGCCACCAGCTTGACGCCCACCGGGGCCCCGCCCGTCAACTGGCGAAGGCGGTCGACCAGTTCCCGGAAGGTCCGCAGGTTTTCGGTTTCAGGCAGGGGGGCCTCAAGTATCAGCCACTTGTGCCCGGCCGCCCCCATGCGCCGGCGGGCCTCCTCCGGGAGTCGATCCGGGCGGATCCGGCGGCCCAGGGCGCCCCGGGCGCCGTGACCCAGCCGGATCTCCACCATGGCCGCCCGGGCCAGTTGGTCCGGGACCTGGTTCCACGGGCCTCCCGTGTACTGGAGGATCACCGGGCCCCCGGCTTCCAGGATCTCGGGCAGCACGGGCCCGGATCCCGCGTTATATGCCGTTCCGGCCTGGTGGGCGCCCCGGGCCAGGGCGAGGGCCACCGCCTTGCTGACCCCGATGCCGTATCCCATGGCGCTGACCAGCAGCGGCGTCGCCAGGTGAAGGGGACGCGCCGCCCGGGGACCCAGGGCGGCCGACGTGTCGACCTGCGCCCCGGGGGGCAGGGGCCGGCGGGCCAGCTGGGCCGGGTTGAAGGCGATGTCCTCCCAGCGGCTGTAGCGGCGGAGCCCGCCCAGGGGGCGTTCCAGCAGTTCGCCCTTGTCGGCCCGCAGCTCCAGTTCCAGGAGCAGCGGCGGCGGGATCCGCTGCATCCCGACGGCCAGATCCCACAGGTTCTCCCGGTAGGGGTCTTTGAGGAACCGGCGGACCACCCGGTCGGCGAGGCGGTCCAGCAGCAGGCCCCGGGCCAGCCAGAGCACGGCCGCTGCCACGCCCAGCGACACCAGCACGGCGATCATGACGATGATGAACAGCCGCCCATCCCCGGGCGAGAGGGCCGGTGCGGGGGGCATGCCATCCCTCCTTCCACCGGGAGCCGGGGGATCCAAACTTCGGGATCTTCCCTGGTCGCGGGATCCGCGAGATCCCAGGATGGCGGGATCTTAGGACCCCAGAGCCTCAAGACCTCAGGGCCTCAGGGCCCAGGGCCCCGGAAGCCTTGCCCCAACCCTGAAGCCCCGGTGCGGCGCCGCAAGGAAGGCGCCCGTTCGCCGTGGACCGTGGTTAGCTTCTCCCCTCAAGCCTTGCCACCGCGCAGGGGAAGAACGGCCGCCGGGCCGCGCGAGTCGCTGCCGCCGTGGCCAGGCGGGCCTACCGGCCCGCAGGGTGCAGGGGAGGCGGCCCTTGGCCCCTCAAGTGCCGCTGCGGGTTGCCCTGCGGTTTGACCTCGTGCCGCGGGCCACGGGGCATCCCCGGGCCATGCGGCAGCGCGGGCGGCCGGTTCGTCCGGCCGGGCCCGGGGCCTGATGGTGGCTCGGCCTCAGGCCGGCCGCATGCTCCACCATCCGTCCCGCCGGCCGCGAGGGCGCTGGGTTCCCGGTACAATGCCATTGAGAGGGCGCGCCAGGTACCCGGCGAGCCCGAGGAGGGACCTGCCCGGCCAGAGCCAAGCGGGCGTTGGCCCGCGCCGGGTGGCCCGCCGGCGAGACCCAGCCTGCGCGGCTGGCCCCGGCGGTCGAGGCCGCGGTTTCCGGTCACCCGCGCCGGTTGGCCCGCCGGTTCGCCAGGCGGCTCGCCAGGGCGCTCGCCGGCCCAAGGAGGGACCACCGTGACCCCAGAGCACCCGAATCCCGCTCCCGAGGTGGACGAACCCGCCCTGGCCGCAGCCCGGACCGCCCTGGCGGACCGGCGGCAGGGGATCCGCCCGCCCGGGGGCTTCGACGCCTGGCTGCACCTGCTGGCCGCCCCGGTGCCGCTTCCGCCGGGAGCCGGCGGGGCGCGGGAGGGGGCGGTGCGGGTAGCCACCGCCAGCCTCACGGCTCCCAACGACCCGGAGGATCCCCTGCCCCTGTTCTTCATCGCCCCGGCCCGGGTGGAGGCGCTCCTCCGCCGGTGGCTGGAGGAGCTGGCGGCGGAGGGGGGTGGGGCCGGCCATGGGGATGGCAAGCCGGCCGGTGGCCGCGGCCTGGCGGGCCGGCGCCCCCCGGCTGGGCGGCCCGTGCCGGCGGCCGGGACCGCACCGGCGCTCGGGCCCGCACCGGAAGGCCCCCTTCAGCCGGCGGTGGGGGGCCCCCGGGGATGGCTCTTGCAGGTGGGTGCCAGCGGGATGCAGCTCCGGACCTTCGCTGAGCCCCCGGCCGGGTTCGTCCCCCGGTACCGGCTGCCCCACCGGGACGGGCCGGAACCGGTCTGGGCGCCGGGCGAGCCCCTCTGGTGCCCCCAGCCGCAGCTGGCGGCCGCCCCGGGCGAGGCGGCCCGGCGGCTGGCGGAGGCGCTGGTGGCGCAGCTGGGCTGAGCGGGACCCGGCGCAAGGGCCAGCTGGGCACCCCCTGGCGGCCACCGGTGGCGTGGTGGCGGCGCCTGAACGTGCCGGCCCGGAATCTCGCGGCCCGGTTCGCCACGTCGCCGGGAGAGGTGCGAAGACGTACAACACCCGCGGGCGGGATGCAAGACCTGCCGCCGGGCGGGCCGTCCCCGAGGCCTCGGGCAACCGGCCCCCGCCTCTGGACGGGTGAGACCGGGACCGCCGCTCCAGGCGGGCCGGCCGCCGGAACCGGCCACGACGTTTCGGGTGACGGCTACCGCCGCCCGCGGCGCCATGGTAGGCTAGGCAGCGGTGAAAGCCCGTGAACCCTTCCTCTGCTTCGCCCCGCCGCTCAGGCCCGCAGGATCCGAGCGGCAGGAAAGGACGGCGCCGGCGGGACGAACCGGCCCGCCCCGTGGCGAGCCCGCGACGCCCTGCCCATGGCACGGCCGCGGCACCGGAGACGCAGGGTGGACCCGTCGGTAAAAAGGCACCGGCCCAGGCCACTGCCGGACCGGTCCGGCCGGCGACCGCCGGTGTCCGGGCCCCGGATCCGGCCCGTGAGGTGCTGGCGACCGCGCCCGAGGCCGGGCCCGAGGACGGGGATGCCGCAGCGGCCGAGGCGGGCCGCATCGCCCGGATCCGCGCCACCCTGGCCCGCATGTACCCTCAGGCGACCACGGCCCTGAACTGGAGCACGCCCTTTGAGCTCCTGGTGGCGACCATCCTCTCGGCCCAGACCACCGACGCCGCGGTCAACCAGGTGACCCCGGCCCTCTTTGCCCGTTGCCCCACCCCCGAGGCGATGCTGGAGCTCAGCGAAGACGAGCTGGGGGCCATGATCCGCACCATCGGCCTGTGGCGGAACAAGGCCCGCAACCTGCTGGCGGCCTGCCGCATCCTGGTCGAGCGGCACGGCGGCCAGGTGCCCCGGACGCGGGAAGAGCTGATGCAACTGCCCGGTGTCGGCCGCAAGACGGCCAACGTGGTGCTGAGCAACGCCTTCGGGATCCCCGCCATCGCCGTCGACACCCACGTCTTCCGGGTGGCCCGGCGGCTGGGGCTGGCCACGGGGACCACCCCCGAGCGGGTCGAGCAGGAGCTCATGGAGAAGTTTCCTGAAGCCGAGTGGTCCCGGGCCCACCACTGGCTGATCTGGCACGGGCGGCGAATCTGCCATGCTCGCAACCCGCGGTGCCAGGCTTGCGCCTTGCGGCCCGACTGCCCGGAGGGCCGGGGGCGGGCAGGGGGCGCGTCCCTGGAGGCGGCAGCGGAGGTCGAGCCCGGCCGGCGGCCGGCCGGCGAGGCGGACGGTGCCGGCCGCCGTTCATCCCGGGAATAAGGACGGCAAAGGACGGCCGGCCCGGTCACCCCGGAGGGTGCCGGGCCGGCCGGTTCCACCCCAGGCCCGCCGCCAGCCGGCGTACGGGTCAGGCCGCCAGGCGGCGGCGCGCTGTCGGGTGACAGCTGCTGCGCTGCTGCTGGCCGGTTCTTCAGGCAACGGCCGCGGCGGCGGCGCAGGCGGGCCGGTTGCCGCGGGCCGCGGATCCTAGCGGGCCACGGCTTCTGGCGGGCCGCGGATCCTAGCGGTGGTCGTCCTGGTCCTCGCCGGCCTCGCAGACGAAGCACCTCACCCGGAAGGGCCGCTCGCCCGCTGCGCCCACGAAGCTGGTGATCCCCTCCAGATAACTGGCCAGGGTCGTGCCGGTGAACTCCCCCTCCAGGGTGAGGGCCAGCCGCGGCCGGCCTTCCCCGGCTTCGAAGGGGACGACCGGGTCGGACGGCTCCACCCCCCGCATCCGGATGGGTTCCAGGTGAACGTTGCCACCCCGGTCCTTCTTGATCCCCAGGCGGTAGCGCAGGTTGCGCACCTGCCACTGGCTCAGGCCGAACATCTCACCGATTTCCTCGTCGTTGCGGCCGTCCCGCACCAGTTCCAGCAAAGCCTGGCGTTGCTCCTGCGGGCTCAACCGGTGGAAGTCGACCCGCCCGGGAGCGGCCCCGGCCGGGCCGGGCGAGCCGGCTCCCTGGGCGCCGCCGGGCATCGAGCCGGCGGCCACCGCCGTCGCCGGGTGACCACCGGGCGCGGCATAAGGGGGCGTACCGGTGTGGGTCACGGGTTCCTGCATGCGTCCTCCTCCTCCCGCAGCATGGAATCCTGAATCGGCAGCCGGGCGGACCCGATGGGCGTGGCGGGCTTGCGCCGTCCCTACCGTCCCCGCCTGCACCTGGGCATGGCCGGCCGGGCGTGGGCTGCCCGGTTCCTTGCCGCCCGCCGGGGGCCCCGCGGGCGGGTCCGCCGGCGTGCCGGCGGCCGGTGGGGCCGCCGCCAGGGCCTGGTCGTCGAGGCGGTAATGGATGACGGGGCCCGATCGCGGCCTGCTGGGTCCGGCCTGGCCCACCAGATCGGACGGCATGATGACGCGACGCGGCCTGATCTTGCCGACCAAGCTGCTTCCTCCTTCTGGTGCCCGGGCACGTTCCAGTATGGCCTGTACGCTGGCGGCTCATACATGCCCGATACACGCCCCAGGCCGCAGCCGCGGCTCATCTTTCCGTTGCATTCCGTCAGCAGCCGGTGCCTAGCCGCCCGCGGCGGCGAGCGGGGAGGGTGCCGCGGCAGCTGCGGGCCGGTGGCAGCGACCAGGAAGGGACGGGCGCCGAGCCGCGGGGTGCGGGAAGGACGCAGCGGCGGCTGCGAGGCCGGCAGGCGGCAGGCCTGGCGGTGGGGGACCATGGGGCCCGCCTGGGAACGCTGCGGACCGGGCGCCGGGCCGGGAGCCGGCCGGTCGCGACGACCAGCGCCCCGCGGGAGCCGCCGGCAGGGTGGCGCAAACTAGGGCCGCAGGCCATTGCAGAGGGGGCGACGACCGTGGACCAGAGGATGGAGGAGGTTGCCTCCAGGATGGGGGAGGTCGCCGGAGGCCGCAGGGACCGCCCGCAAACCGGTACGGGGATCCCCGCGGGTCCCGGCGGGGACGCAGACACCGTCGCCGGCCCCGGGACGGGATCCGGCACCGGCCCCGGTGGTGGGACCGGCCGGCGGGCCCTGGAGATCCTTCGTGATCAGCACCGGCGGCTGTCATCCCTGCTGGACGACCTCCGCCGTGGGGACCTGCGCGGGGACCGCCAGGCCCCCGACCCTGGCCTGGTGACCCGCTTGCTGGATGAGCTGGACGCCCACCGCCGGCTGGAACAGGAGGTGTTCTATCCCGCCCTGCGCCTCCACGGCGGCCACGACCTGGCCGGGACCCTGCAATCTCGCGTGGCGGAACACCGCCGCCTGGACGAACTGGCCCAGCGCCTGGGCAACGCCCTGGAAAGGATGCAAGGGCTGGAGGGGGAATCGCCGCCGTCCTCCGATGGCAATCCCGGCGCCGCCCGCCTGGCCATGGCGGCCGGCGGGCTGGCGACTCCCGCTCCTGCCGGGGCGGGGGGCCGGTACGCGGCGGGCGGTGGCCCCGGGGACGAAGGCACACCGGCTCCGGCAGTGCCCGCGGAGGTTCACGGGCCGTGGGCAGGGACCCAGCCCGGGGGGGATGCTGGCGCCGCAGGTGACGCCACGATGGCGGGCGTCGCAGCGGGTGGTGCGGCGGCGGCAGACGGCACAACGGGCGACGCCAGGGCGGGGGCGCCCGGGCTGCAGCGGCTGGTGGCCGAGCTGGCGGCCGCCTTCGAGCGCCACCGGCAGGCGGAGGAGGGCGAGCTCCATCCGCTGGCCGGGCAGCGACTGCACAGCCACCTGGGTGGCGTGGCGGCGGAACTGGTGCGGGGCATGGAGGAGTTCCGCTTCGACTACGACGACGTGGTCGAAGGGACCTTCCCCGCCAGCGATCCCCCCGCCACCATGGCCGCTCCGCGGGTACGAACGCCCAGGCTCTACGCCCGCAGCCGCCACTGAGCCCGCTGAGGCCCTTGGAGCATGGCCCGGTACGGGACCGCGCGCCCCTGCACTCACGTCGCCGGGCCGGAGGGCATAGAGTACGCCTAGCCCGGCGGGATGAACGCCCAGGCAATCCGGGCCGGTGACCCGATGGGCCGGCCGGCCCGCGACGGCCCTTAGGGGCTGCCCGTCGCCCAGGGGCCAGGGGCCGGCCTGCGGGCCCCGGCTGCGAATGGCACCGGACAGGTGCCCCGCCGGGCGGGGAGGAAGGCACCATGGGAAGCGGGATCCGGACACAGCCGCCCGCCTGGGGGGCCGGGCCGGCGTCCATGGGACCGGCGCTCCCTCCGGCAGGAGAGCACCGTCGCCGGTGGCGGCGTGCGGGGTGGCGGAGGCTGGCCGGGCTGGCGGTGCTGGGCCTGATCCTGGCCCTGGCGGGCTGCAGCGCTGCCGGCGGAACGGGCGGTGCGGCCCCGGGTGGAGGAGCCGCCGCAGCCGGTTCGTCCCCGGGCGGCGGGGGCGCCGGTTCGGGCGGTGAGGCCGCGGGCGGTGCCGGAGCGGGCGGCGCCCGCGGGCCCCTTACCTATCTGGTCTGCTTCGATCCCGGCGGCCAGTCGGACATCGAGGCGCGGCGCCAGCAGCCTCACCTGGAGCGGCTGCTGGGACGCCAGGTGGCCATCGAGTACAAGGTGGGCGGCGGCGGTGCCCTGTGCTGGAGCGAGCTGGTCCGCAGCCGGCCCGACGGGTCGGTGGTGGCCGGGATCAACCTGCCTCACATCATCCTGCAGCCCCTGCAGCAGCAGACGGGCTACCGCACCGAGCAGATCGAGCCCGTGGTCCTGTTCCAGTCGACCCCACTGGGTCTGGCGGTACCGGCCTCCAGCCCCTACCGGACCCTGGACGAGTTCATCGCCGCGGCCAAGGCGAACCCGGGGGCCATCACAGTAGGGGGATCGGGCACCTTCTCCGGCCACCACGTGGCCACGGTGCGGCTGGAGAAGCTGGCCGGGATCGACCTGACCTACGTGCCCTTCAGCGGGGCGGCGCCCCAGATCACGGCCTTCCTGGGCGGCCACGTGGCGGCGGTCTTCGCCAACTCCAACGACCTGGTGAAGTACCGCGACCGCATCCGCGTGCTGGGCATCGCGGCGGACGAGCGGTTTCCCGGGCTGCCCGGTGCACCCACCTTCAGGGAGCAGGGCATCGACCTGGTGGAGCGCATCGACCGGGGCGTGGGGGTGCCGGCGGGAACGCCGCCCCAGGTGATCGCCGAGCTGGAGAAGGCGTTCTTGACCATCGCCCGCGACCCCGCCATCCGGGCCCAGATGGAGGAACAGGGCTTCGTGCCCCTGGCCATGGGCCACGCCGAGAGCAAGGCGTACATCGAACAGGTGACCGCGACGTACAAGGCGCTGGTCCAGGATCTTCAGCAGTGAGCAAGGTGATCGCCGGCACTGAGCGCGGCCGTCGCCGGCAGGGGGCAAGGTGGCCGTGCCCCTGACCCCCGGCCCCCCCGCCCCTCCGCCACCCGCCCGCGGGGCGGACCATGAGAGGCTGGGACCGGCGGGCCGGGGCCGGGGGCCGGGCGGCGGCCACGGTCCGTTGGCGGGAAGGAGGAACGGGCGATGAAGCGGGATGGGGCGGCGGGGATCGTCCTGGCCCTGCTGGGGCTGGTGGCTCTGGCCGGCGCACCTTCCCGGGAACCGGTGGCCGGTGTGATGGGGCCCGGTGTGCTGCCGTCCCTGGTGGCTCTGGGGCTGGTGCTTACCGGCCTGGGGCTGGTGCTGGTCACCGCGGTTCAAGGCCGGGCCCGTTCCCGGGCGGGAGGGGCTCGCGGCCCCGCCCAGGCGGCGGCGATGCCGGCGGCGGTCACCAGTACCCCGGCCGGCCCCAGGGCCGCGGCGGGCCCCTGCCCCGGGGCACCGCAGTCTGCGGCGGCCGGGGTGAGGGTGGGTGCTACGGCCGGGGCGCCGGCGGCTGCGGCCGCCGGGGCTCGGGCGGATGTCATAGCCAAGGATCCGGCGGCGGACGGCCTGGAAGCGGCGGGCCGGGGTTCGTCCACGGTGGGGGCGGGTTCGCCCGCGAGGGCTTCCCCCGCGGCGGCTGCCCGGGAGGGGAGGGTGCGGCTGCTGGTGACCATCGGGGCCCTGGGCGCCTACACCGTGGCGCTGCCGGTGCTGGGCTTCCCCGTGGCCAGTGCGGTGCTGGTTTCTGGACTCACGTGGTATCTGGGCGAGCGGCGGCCGCTGGCGGCTCTCCTCTGGGGTGTGCTGCTGGCGGCGGCCCTGTGGGCCGGGTTCGTCCGGGGGTTGGGAGTGCCCCTGCCCATGGGGGTGCTGGGCCGTTGACATCCTTCGAATGGCTGGTCCGCGGGCTCGATCTGGCCCTGGACCCCCAGACCCTGCTCTGGGGGCTGGTGGGTTGCCTTTTGGGGACCCTGGTCGGGGTCCTGCCGGGGATCGGTCCGACTTCGGCCATCGCCATGCTGCTGCCGCTGACGGTGGTGCTGCCGCCGGGGCCCGCCCTGGTGATGATGGCGGCCATCTACTACGGCGCCATGTACGGCGGGTCGACCACGGCCATCGTGGTCAACATCCCCGGGGAGGCCTCATCGGTGCCCACGGCCCTGGACGGGTTCCAGCTGGCCCGGCAGGGCCGGGCGGGCCCGGCCCTGGGCATGGCGGCCCTGGCGTCCTTCGTGGCGGGCACCCTGAGCCTGGTGGGGCTGACCTTCTTCGCCCCGGCGCTGGCGGAGGTGGCGCTGGCCTTCGGGCCGCCCGAGTACTTCACCCTCACCGTGCTGGCGGGCGCGCTGGTGGCCAGCCTCTCGGGCGGGCACGGGCTGAAGGGCGTCGCGGCGGCCTTGCTCGGGCTGCTGGTGGCCATGGTGGGCCTGGATCCGGTGACGGGAGCGGCCCGCTGGACCTTCGGCTGGCTGCCCCTCATGGCCGGCTTCCCCTTCGTGGCGGTGATCATCGGGCTCTTCGCCGTCAGCGAGGTCCTGCTGGCGGCGGAAGAGCGGGTGACCCACCTGTACGGGACGCGGATCCGGGGCCTTTTGCCCACCCGGCAGGACCTCCGGGCGGCGACCCCGGCCATGCTCCGGTCCAGCGTGATCGGCTTTTTGCTCGGGCTTTTGCCGGGATGCAGTCCCTCGGTCACCACCTTCGTGGCCTACGATGCCGAGCGGCGGCTGAGCCGGCACCCCGAGCGGTTCGGGCGGGGTGCCATCGAGGGCGTGGCGGCGGCCGAGGCGGCCAACAACGCCACCTCCACGGGCGGGTTCGTCCCCCTGTTCTCGCTGGGGTTGCCGTCCGGGCCCGTGCCGGCGGTTCTGCTCGGCGGGCTCATGATGTACGGCCTGGACCCCGGGCCGGGGCTCTTCCAGGAGCACCCCGACCTGGTCTGGACCATCATCGCCAGCATGTACGTGGGCAACGTCATCCTGCTGGTGCTGAACCTGCCCCTCATCGGCCTGTGGGTGCGGGTGGCCCGGATCCCCTTCGCGCTGCTGGGGCCGGCCATCCTGGTGCTCTCGGCGCTGGGGGCCTACAGCCTGCGGTACTCGCTCTTCGACGTGGGGGTCGCCATGGTCTTCGGCCTGGTGGGCTACGGGCTCCGCAAGCTGGATTTCCCCATGGCGCCCCTGGTGCTGGCCAACGTGCTGGAGCCCATGCTGGAGGAGTCCTTCCGCCAGTCCCTGACCATGGCGGGCGGCTCGGCGGCCATCTTCGTGACCCGGCCGCTGGCGGCGACCTTCCTGGTGCTGGCCGCGGCGGTGCTGGCCCTGGGCATCCTGCGCCGGCCGGCGGCGCCGGCCGGCCGGGCGCAAGCAGTAGGGCAGGATGCGGTGGCCGGATAGGGCGGCTGGAGCCTGGGGATGCAGGCCAGGGCCTGCAGACCGGGGAGCAGGTCCTGCGGCTGGCGGGCCGCGGTTTGGGCGGAAGGACGCCGTCCGCAGGCGGGGCGCCGTCCGCAGGCGGGACGCGGTCTGCAGGGACGGGGCCCGCAGGCGGGACGCAGTCCGCAAGCGGGACGCGGTTCGCAAGCGGGACGCCGGTGCCGGACCCTTGAGGGCCGGCACCGGGCGGTCCCTGGTCCCGGCCAGGGCCCCGCGGGCCGGGGGTCGATCTCCGGCAGCCGCCCGGCGGGAACTGGGCCTTGGCCGCCACCGTGGCAGGGGGCGAGGGAGTCTGCAACAATGGTAGGTGTGTCCCGCCGGGCCGGCGCCGGGCCGGCGGGCGGGGCGCCCTCCGGTCACCCGCGCCGGGCGGCGCGGGTTCTTACTGGGCGCGGGGTCCGGATGAACAGGAGGGTCCGGCATGCTGGATGCGGAGTCGTTGCGCAACGCGGTGGTCGACGTGGCCCTGCGGGGTGGGGAGATGTTGCGGCACCACTTCGGCGCCGCCCGGGGCGTGCGGGCGAAGACCTCCCGGTATGACCTGGTCACCGAGGCCGATGAGGCCATCGAGGCCGAGCTGGCCCGCTACATCCAGCGCCAGTTCCCGGGGCACGCGGTGGTGGGCGAGGAGGACATCTCCCGCCGTGTGCTCTCGGGGCAGGCGGGCTCGCGGGAAGGGGCCGTGGCCCAGGCCGCGGGGGAGCGGGAGTGGGAATGGCTGATCGACCCCATCGACGGGACCACCAACTTCATCCACGGCCTTCCCATCGTGGCCACCTCGGTGGCGGTGATGTACCGCAATGAGGTGCTGGCCGGGGCCGTGTTCAACCCCATGCAGGACGAGCTCTACGTGGCCGTGCGCCGGCATGGCGCCGCCCTCAACGGCAGGCCGTTGCGGGTGTCGGCGGAGGACGAGCTGGCCCAAAGCCTCCTGGCGACAGGCTTCCAGTACGACGCCGTGGAGGGCAAGCGGGTGAACCTGGATCTGTTCCGGGCCGTGCTGGCCGAGGCGCGGAACGTGCGGGCCATCGGTTCGGCGGCCCTGTCGCTGTGCTACGTGGGGGCCGGCCGGCTGTCGGGCTTCTGGGAGCTCCGCCTGGGGCCGTGGGACCTGGCGGCGGGGACCCTGGTGGTCCGGGAGGCGGGAGGTCGCGTGACCCGCCTCGACGGCGGCGCCTTCGACGTGTGGCAGCCCTCGGTGGTGGCCACCAACGGGCGGATTCACGACGCCCTGGTCGCCCTTCTCAAGGAAGCCGGCCGCGGGCTGTGACGCCGGGCTGGCGGCGCCCGGGCTGCACCGGCCGGCGGTGAGGGCCCGTTCTACCGGGCGAACCCCGCCTCCTGGGCGGCCCGCCACGCCGCCAGCACCTGGCGGGTGCCTGGGACCAGCCGGAAGCGGTCGACCTCCTCCCACGGCACCCAGGCCGCCTCCGCGGCGTCGTCGGCCGCCTGGAGGGTGCCGCCCACGGGACGGGCTGCGAAGAACAGGATGACGTAATGGAAGCGGATGCGCTGGGCCTCGTCGCGGTTGACCGCATCCTTGTAGGTCAGCAGTCCCTGCACCTCGACCTCGAGCCCCGTCTCCTCCCGCACCTCCCGGCGGAGGGCCTCCTCCACCGTCTCGCCCAGCTCCACCGCACCGCCGGGCAGCCCCCACCACCCGCGGAAGGGCTCGCCGCCCCGCCGGACCAGGACGACCCGCCGGCCGTCGCTGACCACCGCGTGGCACGAGGGCCTGGGGTGGCTGGGATACTGGAAGGTCGCCAACCGGTCCACCTCCCGGGTCGGGCTTGCCTTGCCTGGGTGTAGCATACGCCCCCAGCTCGGGAACGGCAAATCACTCAATACGGCGCGAGATTTCGCGAAATGCGGTGATTCCTGACGACAATCCGCGGACAAGCCCCAAAACAACCTCTAGTGAGTCGAAACTCTGTCACGGGTGGGGGAAGAACCGGCCCCGCGGCCCTGGCGGGCGCGGGCCGGCCGGCCGGGATCCTCCGGCCGGGCCGCCGGCACCGGCCCCGGCCTCGCCGCGATCCGGGGAGGGGGCGGCAGGTGGGGGCCGGTGCTGGGTGGTGGGTTGCGAGGGCAGCGGGGGATTCGGGCCGGGGAGGGACAGACAGGAGGTGGGTTCCAGCGGATGCGTCTCCGGCCGAAGGCGAAGGGATCCTCGATCTTGTTGACGGTGGCGCTGGTGCTGGCTGGCGCCCTTGTGGCGACGCCCCTGCTGGCTGCGCCGGGAACCGGTACAGCGGCGGGGACCCAGGGGCAGGTGGCCCCCCGCGCCCAAGTGCTGGCCGAAGCGGCCGCCGTCTTCACAAGCCAGGGCGTCGAAGCCGCAGCGGAGGGGAGCGGGGAAGCCCAGGTTACGGCGACAGGCGCCGGTTCGGGGTCACCAGCCTTTGCCGGCGGGGTGCTCCAAGGGGAGGGGCGCCTGGCCGCGACCGCCGGAGAGGGTGCTGCCGGGCAAGGTGGCCCTGGACCGGTGGCCGGGATCTGGCAGGCCGTGCGCGGCTGGTTGACCTCCCTCTGGCAGCGGGTCGAAAGGGTGCTGGCCCCGGGCTCCGGTGGGGCGGAGGGGACTGCCGGCCGGGCTGGACAGGTGCTGGGAGCGGCTGCTGGTACCGGGAGCGGGCACGTCGCCGGGCGGGCGGCCGGCAATGCGTCGGCGGCCGTGGCGGGCCAGGGGCAGGCGGCCGCCACGGCGGTGAGCGCCGGCGGCCACGGCGGGGGCCGGGCTGCCGAAGGGGGCGGTGGCTCCTCGGAGCCGGTGGACCTGCCGCCGGAGCTGGGCGGCAAGGCGAACCTGCTCCTTGAGGGGACCTTGCTGGAGAGTCCGGGGCTCGAAGCGCTGCTGGCCTCGCTGGAAGGCTTCGCCGGGGCCGGTGCAGGTGCCGAGGGCGAAGCCGACGCCGGCGGTTCGAGCCGGGCGGCCGGCCGGGCGGGGGGCAAGGTCCAGCTGCACTTGCGGCTGGATGACGGCCGGGTGGTGACCTTGCCCGTCGACCCGCGCCACCTGGTGCTCCAAGGAGGCAACGGGCTCTTCCTGGGCATCGACCTGGCGGGCCTGCTGGGCCAGCGGGTCGAAGTGGTGGTCCAGGGCGGGTCGATAACGGAGATCCGGCCCGGATCCTGAGGCATCCTGAGGCCCTCCCCAGGGGCCGGCGGGCGGCCGGGCCGGCCCGTTCGAAGGCCGGGCCGGGGATCGACCGGCTGTGCGGCCGGCGGTGTGGTTTGGCGGTCGGTTCAGCGGGCGGTTCCGGCGGAGCGGGCGGCCCGGCCCGTTGCGAGCCGCATCGGAAGCCACCGGGGCGGGCGGCGTCGACGCCGCCCGCCCCGCCCTTACTGGGGTACCTGCCGTCGCTGGGATCCCGCCCCGGCCTGGGGCACCTTCCGCAGCCGGGCCCCCCGGCCCGAGGCACCTTCCCGTCCTCGGGTACCTGCAGCCGGGTCCTCCGCCTGAGGAGCCCTCTTGGCCTGGACCCCGCCCCCACCTGGGCCCCTTACCTGCGACACCGGCCGGCAGGATATATTCGCAGTAGAATGACCTTTCACCAGCGGGCGGTTCGCCGGGGGACCGCGGGACCCTGGTGGCCGGGGATCACCGGCCCCCCTCACGGTCCCAGGCAGGTGGGCGTCCCGACCGCCCCGCGGGAAGAAGGAGGCAGGCGCCCTTGGCGGAGATCCTGCCGGAGCTGCTGTGGATCGCCGTCCTGGTGCTGGTCAACGCCTTCTTCGCCGCCAGCGAGATCGCGGTGATCGCCGCCCGGGATGCGCGCATCCACCAGCTGGCGGAGGAGGGGCACCGGGGCGCCCGGGTCGCCCAGCGCCTGATGGCCGACCCCAGCCGGTTCCTGGCCACCATCCAGGTCGGCATCACCCTGGCCGGGTTCCTGGCCAGCGCCTCGGCGGCCGTCACCCTGGCCCAGCCTGTGGCCGCCTGGCTGCGGACCCTGGGACTGGCGCCGGGGGTCGCCACTTCCGTGGCGGTCACCCTGGTCACCGTGGTGATCTCCTACGTCACCCTGGTGCTGGGCGAGCTGGCGCCCAAGCGGCTGGCGTTGCAGAACCCGGAGGGCCTGGCCCTGAGGGTGGCCCGGCCCATCGCCATGCTTGCCCGGCTGGCGGCGCCCTTCACGGCGCTGCTGGCCCGTTCGACGAACCTGGTGGTGCGGGCCCTGGGGGGCCGTGCCGACGTGCAGGAGCGGGGGCTGACGGAGGAGGAGATCCGCTTCTACGTGGCCGAGCACCAGGACCTGCGGTCGGAGGAGAAGCAGCTGATCGAAGGCGTGTTCGACTTCGGCGACCGCATCGTCCGCCAGGTCATGGTGCCCCGGCCCGAGATGCACACGCTGCCGCGGCACCTGCCCCTTTCCCAGGCGGTGGAACGGGCCCTGAGGGCGGGGTTCGAGCATTACCCGGTGACGGGGGAAGGGCCCGACGACATCGTCGGTCAGGTGAGCACCCACGACCTCCTGCGGGCCATGGTGGAAGGGGATGGCCCTGACACCGTGGAAGGCTTGCTGCAACCGGTCCGCTTCGTCCCGGAGACCAAACCGGCCCTGGATCTGCTCAAGGAAATGAAGCGGGACCGGTTTCGGCTGGCCGTGGTGGTCGACGAGTACGGCGGGGTGGCGGGACTCGTCACCCTGGACGACCTGCTGGACGAGATCGTGGGCGAGATGGCCGGCGGGTTGCCGGGCAGCCGGCAGGTGACGGCCAGCGAATGGGTGCTGGAAGGGGACACGTCCATCGAAGACGCCAACGAGCGCCTGGATCTGGACATCCCGGCCAGCCCCCACTACGAGACGGTGGCCGGGTTCCTCCTGTACAACCTGGGCCGGCTGCCCGAACCCGGGGAGGGATTCGAGCACCGGGGCTGGTACCTGTCGGTGGAACGCCGCGAAGGCCTGCGCATCGCCGCCGTGCGGGTGCGGAAGCTGGCGGGGCCCTTGCCGGCTTCCGGGGGGCCCGCGGCCGCGTCCGGAACGGGAGGTGCTGGAGAGGCCGCTCCGGTCCCAGGGAGCGGCGAGGGGGCCGGGACGGGATCCGGGGGTGCCGGTGACGGGGGGCCGGGCGCCGGCGGGCCGTTCGGCTGGCAGACCACGGGGCCGGCCGCACCGGGCCCGGCGGACCATTGAGGGCAAGGGACCTGCCACCGGAGGAGGGGTTCCCGGGCGAAGGGGTTCCCGGAGGAGCAGGCGAGGCGGCCGGTGGCGGAGGGGAAGGGGAAGGGGAAGGGGAGAGGCATGGGCCGGGGGTTCGCCATGGCCTGGCCGGCCGAACCGGCCGTGCCGGCGTGGATCTGGGTCGTCCCCCTGCTGGGGTATCTCCTGGGCGGGGTGCTGCCCGCGGAGTACCTGGTGCGGTGTCGCCGGGGCGCCTCGCCTCGGGAACTGGGGGACGAACCCGGCACCGCGGGCACCTGGCGCCAGGCCGGCCCGGCAGCGGGGCTGGCGGTATTCGCCTTCGATTTCGCCAAGGGGTTGCTGCCCGTGGCGCTGGTCGACCACCTGGCCGGGGAGGGATGGTGGCTGGTGGCTGCGGCGGCGGCTCCGGTGGCCGGCCACAACTGGCCGCTGCAGCGGTGCCTGCGGCCGGGGGGCCGGGGCCTGGCCAGTGCCATCGGCGCCACCGTGTACCTGGCACCCGGCGCCCTGATCCCCGCCCTGCTGGCCGGCTGCGTGGTGGCCTTGTGGCGCCGGCGGACGCCGTGGGTCGGCATCGTCGGCTTTCCCCTGGGCCTGGCGTTCATGCTGGCCGGCCGGTTGCCAGGGTGGAGGGTGCTGGCCGCGGTGGCGGCCATGGTGACCGTGGGGCTGCGCTACCGGCAATGGACCCGGCAACGGGGCCGCTGGATCTAGCCGGAGGGAGCCAGGTGCCGCTTCCTGGGAGGCGCCCAGGCTGTGGTTCCGCAACCGGCCGGCGACGGCTTGAGAAGGGCGGCAGTGGGACCGGCGGCGCCGCCTTGGTCACATCGGGGCTTGACCACGGAACACGTGTTCTGTAACCTATATCCAGTTGATCGATCTACGGGCCGGCGCTCATGACACCGCCGGCCGGCCTCGTGCGCGCACGGCCGGTGGGAACCTGAGACCTGCGTTTGCCCGCTGGGGGGGACAAGCCTTGTTTCGCATCCTGCACCTGGCGGATCTCCACCTGGGATGGGAACCGCGTTTCATGGCGCCGGACCGGGCCGCCGAGCGCCGGCGCCGCCGGGATCGGCTGCTGGCCCGGGCGGTGGATTACGCCCTTGAGACCAGCCATCAAGTGGGTCTGGTGCTCATCGCCGGGGACCTGTTCGAAACCCACCGGCCGCCGGAGTCGCTGGTGCAGGAGGTCATCGGCCAGCTGCGGCGGCTGGAGGCCGCTGGGGTCCCCGTGGTGACCGTGCCCGGCAACCACGACGAGATCACCTACCATGACTCGGTGTACCGGCGCTTTGCCGCCGCCTGGCCGGGCGTGCTGGTCCAGAACCCCCTGCCGGAGCCCGTGGCGACCCTGGCCGTAGCCGGCTTTCCCGTCCACATCTACAGTCTTGCCTACACGGGCGGGGTCACACCGGCGGGAAGTCCCTTGACGGCTTTCCCTCGGCTGGACGAACCGGGCCTCCACGTGGCCGTGTTCCACGGCACCCTGGGGCACTGGGGCGGCGACCGCAGCCTGCCCCTGGACCGGGAGGCCCTGGCCCGGGCGGGGTACGACTTCGTGGCCCTCGGCCACATCCACCAGGCCCTCGAGGAACGCCTGGGACGGACCCCCGCGGTGTATGCCGGGGCTGTGGAGGGCAAGGGGTTTGACGACCCTGGGACGGGGGCCTTCACCCTGGTGGAGGTGGAGCCGGGGCGGGGAGTGGTGGCCGTCCGGCGGGAGCCGGTCCCGGTGCAGCCGGTGGAGACCCTGCGCATCGACGCCGGTACCTTCGGCAGTGCCGCCGAACTGGGTTCCTACCTGGCCAGCCTGGCCGCGCCCGACCGGATCCTGCGTCTCGAGTTGCATGGCACACCGGCCTTCGCCGTCGACGGGCCCGCGCTGCAGGCCGAACACGCCACCCGGTTCTTCCACCTGGAGATCCACGATGCCACCGAACCCGTCCGCTGGGACGACCTTCTGCAATGGTCCCGGGAACCGACCATCACCGGGCTGTTCGTGCGGCGTTTGCTGGATCAGCTGGAGGGCGAAACCGAACCCCGGCGGCGCCGGGTGGTGGAGCGGGCCTTGCGCCTGGGGGTCCAGGCGCTGATGCGGGAGGGACAGGCACGGTGAGCCAGGTCTTTGAGCTGCCGGCCGGAGCCGGTCCGGAAGGCCACCGGCCCCTGGAGCAAGGGTCCCCTGGGGAATCCGGCCCCGGTGGGCAGGGGGGGGACCCGGCGGCGGGCCGGGCGGAGGCTGCGGAGGTGCCCGGGGCGGGCCCCGGCAACGGGCATCCGGTTCGCTGGCACCGCCTGGTGCTGCGTGGCTTCGGACCCTTCCGCGACGAGGTGGAGTTCCGCTTCCCGGAGGGCCTGTCCCACTGGGTGGCGCCCAACGAATCGGGCAAGTCGACCCTTCTGGCAGGCCTGGTGGCGGTGCTCTTCGGGCTTCCGGGCTCCAACGACCCCACCCGGTACGGCCAGGCCCGCTACCGGCACTGGGCGGGAGCCCGCCGCTTCGAGGGCGAACTGGAGTTCACGGCCGCCGATGGCCACCGGTACCGCGTCGTACGGGATTTCGAGCGCCACCGGGTCCGCCTGCTGCACCTCGACGGCGGGCGGGCGGTCGAGGTATGGACTGGCACCCACAACCCGGCGGCCAGCCGGCCGGCCGAGGGGTACGAGCAGGCCCTGCGGCGGCTTTTGGGGGTAGCGTCCCGCCACGTGCTGCTCCAGGTCTACTGCCTGGAGCAGCCGCTGCCCGCACCGGAAGGCCAGGGGCAGCGCCCCGGCCTGGCCCAGGAAGTGCAGGAGATGCTGGCCGGCGCCGGGACCCGCTCGCCGTCGGCCGCTCTGACCTGGCTGCTCGAAAGCATCAAGGGGCTGACCCGGGCCACCCGGGACCTCGGCATCACGACCCACAACCAGCGGCAGGACCGGGCCATCGAACAGCTCGACGCCCAGATCCGCCAGCTGGAGGAGGCCATTCGCCGTGACCGGCTGGCGGCCGACGACCTGGAACAGGTGCGGCAGCAACTGGCGGAGCTGGAGCAGCGCCGCCAGGGGCTCCGGGACGAGCTGAACCGCTGCCGGCGACGCCAGGAGGCCTGGAGGGAGTGGCAGCGGCGGGTTGACCGCTACCGCAACCGCCTGGAGCGACGGTTGCAGATGGAACAGGCGGCTCAACAGGCCGGGCGGCTGCAGGCCGACATCGCCCTGCTGGAACGGGAGGAGAGCCGCCGCTGGCCCGGCTGGGATGCGTTGGACCGCGACGGGGACGGGAATCCCCTCTCGGGCCTGGATCGCCTCCAGGAGACGGAAAGGCAGTTGGCGGCCCTCCGGCAGCAGCAGCAGCAGGCCAGGGCCCGCCAGCGCCAGGCGGCGGCCCGCTCGCTGCTGGCGGCCTGGCATCGCCATCACTTCCTGACCCAGGTCGGCCAGGCAGTGGCCCGCCTTGCCGGCCGGGTACCCCGCCTGGCCGCGGCCCCGGCGGCCGACCTGGAGCGACTGCGGGACCTGCCCCGCCAGGAGGCGGAGCTGCAGCGCCAGATCGCGGTGTTCGAGGCGGAGGAGCGGGCACGGCGAGAGGCGCTGGACGCACTGGAGGCCGATGAGGCGGCCGTCGCCGATGCCTACGCCGACGTGCGGGGGTGGAACGCCGGCGTGGCCGCCGCAGCGCTGGAAATGCTCCAGCTGAAGGCGGAGGAGCAGCGCCGGCAGGCCGAGGCGGAGCGCCTGCAGGCGGAAGCGCGGCGGCGACGAGGCCTGGGGATTCGGGTTGGTCTTCTGGCGGCCGCCGTGACGGGAATGCTGGCGGCGGTGGCCGGTGCAAGGAGCAACCTCCCAGGCGGGGCCGTAGCGGCCGTGGCCGTGGTGGTGGCCCTGGCCGCCGGGGCTCTCGCCTGGCGGCTGGTGGCGGGTGGCCGGCCGCCTGCCAACCCGGCCGGTGAGGAAGCTTTTCGCCGCCGTCTCGAGGAGGTCGGCGCCCGGCTGGGCGTCTGGGCCGGCCTGCCGCCGGAAGAGCTGGCGAGGCTGGAGCGGCGCTACCGGGAATGGGAGGCCCGGCGCGAAGAGCTGGCCAGGCGCCGCGCCCAGCTGGCGATGCGCCAGCCCGGCGAGGTGAGCCGGCAGCTGGAAGAAGCTCGGGCCCGCCTGGATGCCATGCACCGGTGGGCAACCCCCTTCCTGGCAGGTCGCCCCTTGGCCGATCTACCCCGGGTGCTGGCCTGGTGGGAGGCGGTGAGCCGGCTGGGCCGCCAGGCGGAAGGCGAGGCCCGGACCCTGGCCGGCCGGTTGTGGGGCCGGGAGGGGGGGCCGGGTGGCCCGGACGGCGTTGGAACCGGGCCGGCTGGTTCAGGCAGGCCGGGAGCGTGGTGGCGGCTGGCGGCCACGGTTGCCGCCCCCGGCGGCGGCGAGGCGGCGGGCCAGGTGGCGGCCGGGCTGGCCGCGCCCCTCCCGCCCGGTCGCCCGGCGGCCGCCACGGTCCAGGCGGGAAGCGGCCCGGCCGGGTCCGCGGAGGGGGCCGGGACCGGGCCCGAAGCCGGCCCTGGTACGGGAGCCGGGGCGGAGCCGGTTCCTCCCGAGAGCGCCCGGATCCTGGTGGAATGGCTCACTGGCTGGGACCCCCTGTTCTGGGAGGAGCCGGCCCTGGAGGCTGCCCGCTGGCGCCGCATCAATGAGCGGATGGCGGAATGGCTGGCCGTTCTCGAGGCCAGCTGGGATGCCGGGGAAGGGCCCGATCCTGCGGCCGTGCCAGCCTGGCCGCCCGCCGTGGTGGAGCAACTGGAGCGACTGGAGTCCGAGGGCGAGCAGGAGGCGCTGGCGGCCGGGGGCAGGGCGGAGCGCCTGGGCCAGGACCTGGAGGCGGTCGAGGCGGAGGTCGGCCGCCTGCGACAGCAGTGGCGCGTTCTCCTGGAGCCTGCGGGCGGGGATCCCGGGCGGGCCCGGGAGGAGTGGCTGGAGTATACGCGCCACCGGAGCCGGCGGCGGGAGAGGGAAAAGGAGCTGGAAGGGCTTCTCTCCGCCTGGGAGGTGCCCAATGAAGAGGCCCTCCGGGTGCGGGCGGCCGAGGAGCGGGATGCCGCCCTCCTCGATCTGAAGGCCATCGAGGAGCTGGCGCGGCAGGATCCCGACCTGGAACTGAAGGACCTTGACCCGGACCGGGCCAGGGAGGCCCTGGCCCGGCTGGCGGCCGAAGAAGCCAGGCTGGAGGCGGCGCTGGAAGCGGCGGACGGCACGTACCGCGACCTGGCCTCCAGGGAGCAGTCTTACCTGCGGGACGAGCCCATCAACATCGCCCAGGCGGAACTTGAGCTGGCGGAACTGCGCCGGCAGCGGGAAGCCCTTCAGGACGAGCTGGATGCCCTGGTACTTGCCTATCGCCACCTGGAGGCCGCGGTGGAGGCGTATCACGGGGCCTACCGCCAGCGGCTTGAGGATGCAGCGAGCCGCTACTTCAGCCGGCTGACCGGCCGGCCGGGCCGCCGGGTGGTCCTCGACGGGGGATTCCGGGTCTCCGTCCAGGAACCCGACGGTACACCGGTGGTGCCCGAGCAGCTCAGCCAGGGAGCCCGCGACCAGCTCTACTGGTCCTTGAGGGTGGCCGTTGCCGATCTGCTCGCGGGCGACGTGAACATTCCCTTCATCCTGGACGACCCCTTCGTCCACTGGGACGACGGGCGCCTCGGTGAAGCCCGCGGGATCATGGACGCTCTCGCTGCGGACCGCCAGGTGATCCTGCTCTCCCACCGCCAGATCCTGGCCACCTGGGGCAAGGCCGTCGAGGTCCGCGGCGGGGCGATGGGACGGGACGGCGGGGTCGACACCGCAACAGGCAGGGGAGGGTCGGGCCAGTGAGCCTGCGGCTGGTCCTGGGCCGGGCGGGGTCCGGGAAGACCCACTACTGCCTGGAAGCGGTGGCTGCAGCCGAAGGCGGGCATGTTTCCGGACCCGCCCTTGTGCTGCTGGTGCCCGAACAGGCCACCTTTCAGATGGAGCAGGCCCTGCTGGCCGCGGTGCGTCACCGGACAGGACGCGCCGGCTTCGCACGGGCGCGGGTCGCCAGCTTCCAGCGCCTGGCCTGGTGGGTTCAGCAGGAGACGGGCGGTGCCACACGCCCGGCCGTCAGCGAGCTGGGCAAGCGCTTGATCCTGCGGGCCCTTCTCTCCCGCGAGGCGCACCGCCTGCAGTTGTTTCACCGGGTAGCCGACCGTCCGGGCTTCATCGACCGCATGGTCACCACCCTGGCCGAACTGGCCGCCTTCGGTATCGACGCCGAAGCGCTGCGCCGGCAACGGGAAGCCTGGCTGGCGGAGGGCCGGGAGGGCCTGCTGGCCGTGAAGCTGCACGACCTGGCTCTCCTGTTGGAGGCGTATCAGGGCTACCTGGAGGACAAGGGGCTGGCCGATCCCGTCCATGCCTTGGACAGCGTGGCCCGGCGACTTGGCGACTGCACCTGGTTGCGGGGGGCCCGGATTTGGGTCGACGGGTTCACGGGCTTCACACCGGGTGAGCTGCGGGTCCTGGGGGCCTTGCTCGCGGTCGCGGACCGGGTCGAGGTGACCCTTTGCCTGGACCCGGCAGAGGCAGCGTGGGCGGTCAGGGGGCAGCCGCCGGGGGGACCCGGTGCGGGCGCGACGCCGCATGGAAGCCATGACCCGGATGCGGCGACCCTGTTCCACCCCACCTGGCAGACGGCCCGCCAGCTGCTAGAACTGGCGCGCCGCCAGCGGGTGACCGTCGAGCCGGCCGTGACGTTGCCGCCGGAGGGCGCGGGCCAGAGGCTGCCCCGCTTTCGCAACCCGGCCCTGGCCCACCTGGAGCGGGAACTCTTCCGGTTCCCGGGACGCCGTTTTACCGGTGCACCGGATGGGATCACGGTGGTGGCGGCGCCGGACCGGCGGTCCGAGGTGGCGGCGGCGGCCCGGGAGATGCTGCGCCTGGCCCGGGAAGAGGGGTACCGGTTCCGGGACATGGTGGTCATCGTCCGGGACCTGGACGCTTACCACGATCTGATCAGTGCGGCTTGCGCCGAGCACGGCATACCCCTTTTCATCGATCGCCGGCGGCCGGTCGGCCATCATCCCCTGGTCGAACTGGTCCGGGCGGCGGTGGAGGTCGTGGCCGCGGACTGGCCCTACGAGGCGGTGTTCCGCTACCTCAAGACGGACCTGGTTCCCGTGGCCCGGGGTGCGGTGGACCGCCTGGAGAACTACGTCCTGGCCTTCGGGATTCGCGGTTCGCTCTGGTACCGCGGCCAGCCGTGGCGCTGGCGCCGCCGCTTCGCCCTGGACGAGGAGGAGGCGGACGATCCGGCCTGGCAGGCGGAACTCGAGGCGATCAACCGGATCCGGGAAGAGGCCACCGCGGCCCTGCGCAACTTCCACCACCGCGTCGCCGCGGCCCGGCGCCAGCCCGTGCCGGTGAAGACCCTGGCGGAGGCGGTTCACCAGCTGCTGCTGGACCTGGACGTGCCCGGCCAGATCCTGCGCTGGAGCGAGGAGGCGGAACGAGCAGGTGATCTGGAGGCCGCCCAGGAGCACCTGCAGGTCTGGAACGGGATCGGCGACCTGCTGGAGCAGGCGGCCACCAGCCTTCCCGATCTCCCCCTGACCCTGGCGGACTTTCTGCGCGTCCTGGAGGCCGGCATGGAGGGGTTACGGGTGGGCTTGATCCCTCCCGGCCTGGACCAGGTGGTGGCCGGCAGCGTGGAACGGTCGCGCCACCCCAGTGCCCGGGTCGCCTTCTTGCTGGGCGCCACCGACGACGCCTTTCCGCGGCGGATCGACGACGACGCCATCTTCACCGACGGGGAGAGGGAGGAGCTGGCCCAGGCCGGCCTGGAGCTCAATCCCCCGGGCCGCATCCGGGCCCTGCACGAGCAGTACCACGCCTACGTCGCCCTGACCCGGGCAAGGGACCGGCTCTGGGTCAGCTATCCCCTGGGTGACGAGGAGGGGCGGGCCATCACGCCGGCCTGGCTGACCCGCCGCCTGCGGGTGTTGTTCCCCGCCCTCGCGGTGACGCCGGCGGTAGTGGAGGGGCCCGAGGGTGTGGCCACGGCCTCCCAGGCCGTTGACCAGCTGGTGCGGATGCTGGGACGCCAAGCCGGTTCGCCCGCAGCCGGCGAGCCGGCCGCAGCGGGGTGGCGAATCCTCTACCAGTGGGCGGTGACCGAGCCGGAGGCCCGCCCTCGGGCTTTGCAGGCCCTCCAGTCCCTGGTCCATTCCAACCAGGTGGAACCGCTGGGCCAGGATCTGGCCCGCCAGCTCTATGCGCGGCCCCGGGGCCCGGAATGGGAGGTCCGGACCAGCGTCAGCCGCCTGGAGCGGCTGGCCGCCTGTCCCTTTCAGCACTTTGCCGCCCACGGCCTGGGGCTGAAGGAGCGGGAGATCAGCCGCCTGGACGCGCCGCAACTGGGCCGGATCTACCACGCCGCCCTGAGCCTGCTGGCGCGGCGGGTGTGGGAACGGGGTCTGGACTGGGCTGACCTGGATGAGGCGGCGCTGGAACAGCTGGTGGGAGAGGCAGTGGAAGCCCTCCGGCCCCGCCTGGCGGAAGAGCTGGCCACCAGCACCGCCTACCAGAAGCACCTGCTGGCCACCGCCCGGCGGATTCTGGTCAAGACGGCCTCGCGCCTGGCCCACCATGCGCGCCAGGGTCGCTTCCGGCCGGTGGCCGTGGAGGTGGATTTCGGGCCCGAGAGTCCCGTGCTGCCGGCCGCGCCGTGGAGGGTAGGACCCGGCGAGCACCTGGCGCTGCGGGGCCGGATCGACCGGATCGACGCGGCCTCCAGCCCGTCGGGGCGCTGGTTCCTCCGCGTCATCGATTACAAGAGCAGTTCCCGCGACCTGCCCCTGGACCGGGTCTACTACGGCCTGTCCCTGCAGCTGCCCTTGTACCTGCTGGTGGCCACCCGGGCCGGGCGGCGCCTGCTGAGCAACATGCCGGGCGGGTGCGGCCCCACCGCCGGTGGGCCGGCCTCCGACCCCGAGCCGGCGGGGCTGCTCTTCTTCCCCGTCCATGACCCGTACCTGGACGTCAAGGGCCCCCTCGACGCCGGGGAGATCGCCCGGCTCCGGGCCGTCAAGCAGTTGCGGCCCCAGGGGTGGGTGCTGGACGACGACGAGGTCATCGATGCCCTGGGGCCCCGGGATCAGCTCGATACCCTGGTGCCGGTCCGGTTCCGCAAGGACGGGCGCCCCGATGCCCGTTCCCGGGTGCTGGGCCCCGAGCGGCTTGAGGCCCTCTTCCGGCACGTGGAGGGCCGGGTGCGGGCCATGGCCGGCGCGATGCTGGCGGGGCGGGCGGATGTGGCTCCCTACCGTCTCCGGGACGAATCGCCCTGCAGCACCTGCCGCTTCCGGGCCGTGTGCCAGTTCGACCCGAGGGTCCCCGGAAACCACTACCGGACCATCCGGCCCCTGAGCGCCCGGGACGTCTGGGAACGCCTCGAGGGGGCCGGCGGCACGGAGAGGGACGGCCGGGAAGGAGGGGAAGGTGGATGAGTCCGGCGGCCGGTCAGGCGGCTTCCCGCCGCCGCTGGACGGATGCCCAGCTGCAAGCCATCTCCCTGCGGGGACGGAACCTGCTGGTCAGCGCGGCGGCGGGTTCCGGCAAGACGTCCGTCCTGGTCGAGCGCATCCTTCGCCGGTTGCTGGACCCCGCCAGCCCGGTGGAGATCGACCGGTTGCTGGTGGTGACCTTCACCGAGGCGGCCGCCGCGGAGATGAAGGAGCGGATCCGGAACCGGCTCGAGCAAGCCCTGGCCGAACATCCCGACGACGCCCGGCTGAGGCGGCAACTGGCCTTGCTGGGGCGCGCCAGCATCTCCACCGTCCACTCCTTCTGCCTGCGGATCACGCGGCAGTACTTCTACCGCCTGGGGCTTGACCCCGCGACCCGGGTGGCCGGTGAGCACGAGGCCCAGCTGCTGCGCTTCGAGGTCCTGGACGAGGTGTTCGAGCGGAGGTATGCCCAGGCCGCTCCCGATTTCCTGGCGCTGGTCGAGGCGTACGGCGGCGGCCGCGGCGACGAGTCGGTGCGGAAGCTGGTCCTCGACCTGTACGATAGCGCCTATGCCCGGCCGTGGCCCGAGGCGTGGCTGGACGGGTTGGCCCGGATGTACCGGGACGGCGCCTCCGCCCTGGAGCAGAGCACCTGGTTTGCCGTGGCCCGGCAGGGGCTGGTGAGGGCCTTCCAGCGCCACGCCCGCCGCCTGGCGGGCCTGGCCGCCCAGTGCCGGCAGCCCGGCGGCCCGGCGGTGTGGGCCGAAACCCTGGAGGACGATGCCCGGCGCCTGGAGGCCCTGGCGCGGGAACTGGAGGGGGCCGGCTGGGAGGCGGCCGGTCGGCTGGTGGCCCAGGCGGCCGGGGACTGGCCGCGCTTGCCCCGCAACCCCCAATCCCAGGATCCGATGCATGCTCGCATCCAGAAGGGACGCAACCAGGTCAAGGACCAGGTCCGGGATCTGGCCCAGGGAATGTGGAGCCGCGCTCCCGCGGAGGTGGCCGCCGACCTGGCGCGGCTGCAGTCCTACGTCCGGACCCTGGTGGACCTGTGCCGGGATTTTGCCCGGTCCCTGCGGGCCGCCAAGCGCGACCGGGGTCTCATGGACTTCGCCGACATGGAGCACTATGCCCTCCAGGTCCTGGCGGATCCGGAGGCGCCCGCCGGCGTCCTCCGCCCGTCGCCCGTGGCCCGGGAGCTGCGCCGGTTCTTCCAGGAGGTCCTGGTGGACGAGTACCAGGACATCAACCCGCTGCAGGACGCCATCCTCCAGCTGGTGGCCGGTGATGGCGAGGAGGTTCCCTTCAACCTCTTCATGGTGGGGGACGTCAAGCAGAGCATTTACGCATTTCGCCAGGCCGAGCCGGCCATCTTCCTGGCCCGCTACCGGGCGTACCCGCCGGCGCCGGGGCCGGGCGATGCCGCCGGAGGCGGTGCCAGCGGAGGCGGAGCGGCCCCGGCCCGCGGTCCGGAAACGGCCGGCGGGGCGGCCGGGGTGGAACCGCCTGGCGCCGGGGACCCGGAAGCGGCCTCGGGCCGTGGCTGGCGCATCGACCTCAACGCCAATTTCCGCAGCCGGCCGGCGGTCCTGGCGGCGGTCAACGACCTCTTCCGCCGCATCATGGTGCCGGAACTGGGCGGCCTGGCCTACGACGAGGAAGCCCGGCTCAACCCCGGTGTCCCGTACCCGGACCTGCCTCCGGGGGCCTCCGGCGGGGAGGCGCCCGTTGAGGTCTACCTTCTCGAGCGGAAGCCCGAGGCCCTGGATGAGGACTGGCCGGACCGCCTCGAGGGAGGGGCCGGTTTCGACCCTGCCGGGTCCCTGTCGCCCGGCACCGCCGGCGCCAGGACCGGCGGCACCGGGACCCGCAGGGCCGACCCGGAGGAAACCCCGGCCGAGCCGCCGGCCGGGGACGAGGATGACGGCCTGAGCGTCGAGGAAGCGGCGGACCTGACGGCCCTGGAACGGGAAGCCCGGCTGGTGGCGTGGCGGATTCGGGAGCTGGTCGAAGGCACCGGCCGGCAGCCGCCGCTGCTCATCTGGGATCCCGAACAGAATGCCTATCGCCCGGTCCGGTATCGGGACGTGGTGGTCCTGTTGCGCAGTGCCCGCCTGCGGGCCTCGACTTTCGTCGAGGTGCTGGACCGGGAGGGTGTACCGGTCTATTCCCGCTCCCGCACGGGTTACCTGGTGGCTCCCGAGGTCGAAGTCATGCTGGCCCTGCTGCAGGTGCTGGACAACCCGCGGCAGGACATTGCCCTGGCGGCCGTCCTGCGCTCGCCGGTGGTGGGACTTGGCGCCCGTGATCTGGCCCGCATCCGCCTGGCTGGACCCGGCCTGTCCTTTTATGAAGCAGCTTGCCGGGTGGCCGGATGGGATCCCGAAGCCGAGGCTCCGGTGGGCGCGGCGGGGCAGGACATGGAGGGCCTCTCCCCGTCGCAGGACGCCGGCAGTGCAGCCCACGGCTGCAGTGCCGCTGGGGTCGACGCCGGTGCAAGCGCCACGGTCCGGGAGGCGGGCGGGGATGGGGAAGCGGCTCAGGACCCGCTGGCCGCCCGCCTGCGGCGGTTCCTGGCCGACCTTTCCCGGTGGCGATCGGCTGCCCGGCGGTACCCGCTCTCCCGGGTCATCCAGCAGCTGTACGACGAGACGGGCATCCTGGCCTACGTGTCGGGCCTGCCCGCAGGGGAGCAGCGGCGGGCCAACCTGGAGGCGCTGCGGGATCGGGCTCGCCAGTTCGACCAGTTCGCGCGGCAGGGCCTCTTCCGCTTCCTGCGGTTCATCGACCGGCTGCGGGAACGGGGGGACGACCTGGGTACCGCACCGGCCCTGGGCGAAAACGACGACGTGGTCCGCGTCATGACCATCCACCAGAGCAAGGGGCTGGAGTTCCCCGTGGTGGTCGTGGCGGACCTGGGCGTCGAGTTCCAGTTCGACCGCGGCCACGCCCTGATCCACCGGGACCTGGGGCTCGGCCTGAAAGTGGCCGACCCGGACCTGCGCATCCGCTACCCCAGCCTGGCCTATGAGGCGGTGCGGACCCAGCAGCGGCTGGACACCCTGGCGGAAGAACTCCGCATCCTCTATGTCGCCCTGACCCGGGCCCGGGAACGGCTCATCCTGGTGGGGTCCGCCCGGGACCTGCCCGCGTCGGCCGCACGGTGGTGGGCCGCTGCGGGCGGCGCACTGGCCGGTGGCGACCGGCCCCTGCCGGCGGAGGCGGTCGAAGGGGCTACCCGCTACCTGGACTGGCTGGGTCCGGCCCTGATCCCGCACCCCGATGCCGCGCCCCTGCGACAGCTGGCCATGGCCCCCAGCCCGCTCGAGCCGGCTGCCGGCAGCGAGGGGCAGGCCGGGGAGGGGTGGACCTCGCGCTGGCGCTGGACCGTCTGGCTGCGTCCACCGGCGACGCCCGGCGCGGCGGCGGGCCCCTCGGCGGTTCCCGGCCCCCAGGACCCGGAGTCGATTCACGCGGAGAGACCGGCGGACGGGCAACGGGACGAACCGGTGGCGCCGGCGCCACCGGGCACCGGGCAGAGGACCGGTGGCACCCCGGCCCCCGGCTGGCTGGAGCCGCTGGTCCGCGGGCAGCCCCTGCCCGCCGGCGCCGTCGACGGGCAAGCGGTCGAGGCCCTGCGCCGGCGGTTGCGCTGGCGGTATCCATACGCGCCTCTGGCCAACCGGTTCGCCAAGCGCTCGGTCAGCGAGCTGAAGGGGCAGGACGATCCGGAATGGCAGGCATATCCGCTCCCTGCCGACCTGCGGCGGGGCCTGCGCCAGCCCCGCTTCCATTGGAATGGAACGCCCCCGGGGGCGGAGCCCGCCCGGCCGGACGAACCGGCGACGGCTGCCGCGGTGACGGGGGCCGCCCGGGGCACCGCCACCCACCGGGTCCTGCAGCACCTCGACCTGGCCGGCCCGATGGACCTGCGGTCCATCGAACGGCAAATCGAGAGCCTGGTCGCCCGCCGGCTGCTGGCGCCGGCGGAAGCCGCTGCCGTCGACGTCGCAGCCCTGGCGCGGTTCTTTGCCGGCCCGCTGGGCCGGCGCCTCCTGCACCGTCCGGACCGGGTCTACCGCGAGTGGATGTTCACCCTGGGCGTGCCGGCGGTGGAGATGTACCCGGATCTGGTGCCGGCCCTGGAGGCGGCCGCGCAGGAGGCCGGTGTGCAGGAGGCGGGTGCAGAGAAGGCCGGCAGGATGTCCGCAAGGCCGGTCCCTGCGGGCGATCTGGTGGTGGTCCAGGGCATTGTGGACTGCTTTGTCGACGAGGAGGACGGCCTGCTCCTCCTGGACTTCAAGACCGACGAGCCACGGAAACGGTCCATCGAACAGCTGGCGGCCTTTTATGCCGGTCAGGTGCGCTTCTACCGGCGGGCGCTGGCGGAGATCACAGGCCGTCCCGTCAAGGAGGCTTACCTTTATTTCCTGGCCACGGGGGATGCTATGCCCGTCGGGTGAACGGCCTCCGGCGGGGACGGTTTGCGGCGGCCTCGGAGGGCGGCTGCGGTGGCGGTGCTGGCCGGCCGGGGCGGCAGCGACCGGCCGCCTGGGAGCCATACTAGGCCGGGGGTGAAACCATGCCCGCAGCGCCTCAGGAGCGGGAGTCGCCGCCGGCCGCACCGGCCCGTCCGGACCGTCGCCGGAACCATTCGCCAGACCGCCCCCAGGCCAGGGGGCAGGGGCAGGGAGGCCAGGGGATCGAGCAGGGGCAAGGCGGTCCCGTGGTCCCTGTGGACGGCGGCGTCCCGGGACCGCAATCGGCCGCTGCCGCCCGGCTGTGGGGAGCAACCTACGGGCCGGCGCCGGGCGGCCGCACGGGCGATGAAGCGACCCGCCAGTCCACGGAAGCCCTCCGCCGCGCCCACCGGATCGCCCGGGGACCCGGCAACCCGCGCCGGGAAGGACAAGATCGCCGGCCGGGTCCGTGATCTTGGGGATCCCGGGACGGACGGGGCCGCCGGAGGTGCCGGCGGCGGGCCTCGCCTGCCGGCAGCTCCACCGGGGACGCGCCCCGGGAGGGTCCCACGCACACAGACGGAACCGAAAACGGAAGCGCATGCTGCAACAGGTCGCTCTCCGGGCGGGCGTGGGCACCCGTAGCGTAGCGCGTGCTTCCTGCTTGGCTTGACGGGTGGCCGCATGGTGGTCGTGACACGTGGCTTCACGCGGGCGCGCCGTGTCGCAGGGGAGCAGGGGCGCGAGCCACCATGGCCGTGCCTGCGGCCAGGACGGCCCATTCGGCCCCATAAGCGGCAAGCAGGGCCACGGCGGCGATCACGGTGCCCGGCAGGGCCGGGGCCAGGAGCCGGACCAGGAACGCCGTGGCCGTCAGTACGCCCACGTTGGCCAGGGCGGCCAGGTGGATGAAAACGGTCCGCCGGGTGCGGACCAGCCGCCCGGCCTCGCAGGAGGCAAGAGCCACGACCAGGGGAACGGGGATCATCGCCAGGAGACCCCAGCGCGCCGCTGCGGCGACCTCCCCGGAAACGGCCACCACGCCGGCCAGATACGCCCCGGCCGCCGGCGTGGCGCTCAGCAGGGCCATGACCAGCGCCCCACCCAGCCCGGTCCGCCAGGCAAAGCCCCGGACGGCCCGCCACGCGCCGTCTTCGCCGTGGGCGATGGCCACCTGCTCCACGGTGCGCATGGGGAGCATGAAGAGCAGCACCGTGCTCCAGGTCACGGGCCAAGCGGCCAGGGCCACGGTGGCATCGGCGGCCCGGGCCAGGAGGCCGGTGAGCACGGGGCGGGCGGCGAAAGTCGTCACGCTGGTAAGGGCCAGGGGGATGTAAAAGCCCAACAGGCCTCGCCAGCTCAGCCCTCCGGCCTCGCCGGCCGGGTGGCCGCCTGCCCGGACGGCCTCTCCGGGGGCGGCGTCCTGTTCGCCCGTGTTCTCCGCTCCCGTACCCTCGTAGGCTTCCCTGACGCCGCCTGGCGGCCAGTGGCGCCGAAGCCAGCTCCGGGCGCAGGCATGCACGTATGCGGCCTCGGCGGTCACGGCCGCGGCCAGGCCAGAACACCCGGCCAGAGCGCCCGGCATGCCCAAGGAACCGCCGGCAGCCAGGACGGTCCCCAGGGTGGCCAGCCGGATCACGGTGCCCCGGCTGGCCACGGCGGTGTGGCCGTGGCGAATCAAAAGCCCCTGATGGAGCCGCCGCCAGGCGATGGCCGCCGTCCAGGGCAGCATCACCGTGAAGGCCGGTCGCACCAGGGCCAGCAGCTCGCCGTCCAAGCCCAGGGTCCGCCCAAAGTACAGGTCGAACAGGCCCGTGAAGGCCAGGGCCCCGTGGAGGAGCGTCAGGGCCCCTGCCAGCAGCAGGGTGAACCGGCGGAGCCGCCAGAGCGCCTGGGGATGGGTGGCGAGGGCATTGCCGGCATGAAGCAGCATGATCACCGGGCTTTCGATGAGCAGGCACGTGGCGATCACGGCGCCGTAGGCCGCCAGGGAGAGGTCCGGCGCGGCCAGGCGGGCGATGCCGGCGTTGACCGCCGTCTCGGAAGCGCCCATGAGCAGGTCGCTGGCAGCCAGGGGCAGGTAGAACCGCCAGAACCGGCGGAACCCGCCGGCCGGCTCATCCTGGCCTCCGCGGGCTGCCGCCGGCCGGCGGCCCGCAGCGGCTTGCTGGCCGCGGGGCCCGGTTCCTCCGGGACGGGTGCCCTGGGCGCTCCCGGTGTCTCCGGCGGCGGTGCGGCCGCCGGCGCTCGGACCTGCTGCCTCCTGGGGCAAGGGGAGCGTCACCGTTTCGTGCGGCTTGGAATGGGTTGCCGGCTCCTGCCCGTCCGTCACACCGCGTCGCCGTCCTTTGCCCGGGCCGCCGCTTCTCGGCCCGGATCGACTGCCTCGACCCGTTCCACTGCCCGGGATTGACGGCTCCAACATTAGCACCGCGATCCCTCCCGCCACAAGCCCGGGCGGCGGCGCAGGGATCCAGGGGGCCCCAGGCCGGCAGCAACCGGGGCCCTTGCGGCCCGCCTGATCCTTCCGTCCTGCGGTAAGATGGAACCGCACAGCCGTATGCTTGGGATCGCACATGGCCAGCAGGCCCGGGTCGCCGGGCGGTGGCAGGGTCCAGCCCCGGCCGGTGCACGCTGACGCCAGGCGCCTGGCGGGGCACGCCGGGGGTGCACCCTGGCCGGCTCGGCTTCACGCCACCCATCGACCGGAGCGGGGTGGCGGGCGCGGCTCGCCGGCCTGCGCGTCGCCGGCGCACGCTCGCCGGGGCGCGGTGGCGGGCGCGGCTTGCCGGCCCGCGCGTCGCCGGCGCACGCTCGCCGGGGCGCGGTGGCGGGCGCGCCTTGCCGGCCCGCGCGTCTCGCCGGCGCCCTCTGGCCGGCATCTTCTTGCTGGTAGCTGGCGGGGTGTGCGTTTCCCCTGCGGCCCGCGGCGGGACGCGGGCCGGGGCCCGCCACGGCAAAGGACGGAGGACCTTTTGCGGCATCTTTTACGGCGGGAGGGGCATCCATGCCAGGACGACTGCAGGACAAGGTGGCCATCGTGACAGGGGCCAGCCGAGGGATCGGGGAGGCCATCAGCCGCGGGTTTGTCGCCGAGGGGGCCAGGGTCGTGGGCGTCGCCCGGTCGGCCGGCGCCCTTGAGGCCCTTGCGCGGGATCTGGCGGCGGCCGGCGCCGGGGGCCGGTTCGTCCCGCGGGTGGCCGACGTCACCTCGGCGGCGGCCGCCCGGGAGGTGGTGCGGGAGACCCTGGAGCGCTGGGGCCGCATCGACATCCTGGTGAACAACGCCGGGGTGGGCCATTTCGCGCCGGTGGCCGAGCTGGACGAAGCGGCCTGGGACGAGATGATGGCCGTCAACCTCAAGGCGCCCTTCCTCTGGAGCCAGGCGGTGCTGCCCCATATGATGGAGCGGCGGGACGGTCACATCATCATGATCTCGTCGGTGGCCGGGACCACCACCTTCGTCAACGGCGCCGGGTACTGCGCGTCCAAGTGGGGCCTGATGGCGCTGGCCGATACGCTGCGCCAGGAGGTGCGTCCCTACGAGCTGCGGGTGACCGCCGTCTGCCCGGGTTCGGTGCAGACCCACTTCGGCGGCACGCCGCCCCGGGATTACTCCCTGCGCCCGGAGGACGTGGCCCACACCGTCCTGGAAGTGGCCGCGGCCCCGCGCCGGGTGGTCTACGGCACGGTGATCGTGCGGCCCCTGGTCCCGGCGGACCGCCAGTGACGACCCGGGCGGGGAGCCAACATCGAGGTAACATGGAGGTCACATGGTGAACACGGAGGAACCGGCGATCGGCAGCGGAAGCCCGGCACCGGCGGGAGCCCCCTATGATCTGGTGATCATCGGCGCCGGCCCCTGCGGGCTGGCCTGCGCGGCGGCGGCCCAGAAGGCGGGCCTGCGTTACCGCGTGCTGGAGAAGGGGGCCATCGTCAACTCCCTGGTCCACTTCCCGCTGCAGATGAACTTCTTCAGCACCAGCGACAACCTGGCCATTGCGGGCATTCCCTTCGTCACCGAGCGGGCGAATCCCACCCGCCGGGAGGCGCTGGACTACTACCGGGCGGTGGTCCAGCACCTGGGCCTGCAGGTCGACACCTTCACCGAGGTCGTCGACGCCCGGCGCGAGGCGGACGGCACGTTCCTGGTAACCGCCCGGCCCGCCCCTCGCCTGGTGGCCGCCTGGCCGCCTCTGGAGCCGGAGGCGTCGGGCTCCCTGGAGGCCGTGCAGGAGGGCGGGCCGGAGCCGGCGCCCGCCCAGGGCCGGGAGGGCGGCCAAAGCGGAGAGGGCCGCGGGGCCGCCCGGCGGGGAGGCCCCCTGTGGACCTTGCGGGCCCGGAACGTAGTGCTGGCCACGGGCTATTACGATCGCCCCAACCGCCTGGGCATCCCCGGGGAAGACCTGCCCCACGTCAGCCACTACTACCGCGAAGGCCACGCGTTTTACGGGCGGCGGGTGCTGGTGGTCGGCGGGCAGAACTCGGCCGTGGAGGCGGCGCTGGACCTGCACCGCTGCGGAGCCCAGGTGACCCTGGCCCACCGGGGGCCGGCCCTGTCCGAGCGCATCAAGCCCTGGGTGCTGCCGCCCTTCCGCAGCCTGGTGGACAAGGGGCGCATCACGGTGCTTTACAACACGGAGGTGCAGGCCATCGAGCCCGGCCGGGTGCGGGTGGCGGTGGCGGGCGAGCCGCGGCAGCTGGAAGCCGATTTCGTCTTCCTGCTGGTCGGCTACCGTCCCAACCACACCCTGGTGCACCGGCTGGGGATCCCGGTGGACCCGGCCACGGGCGAGCCCCGACACGACCCGGAGACCATGGCCACGCCTGTGCCCGGGGTCTACCTGGCCGGGGTGGTGGCCGCCGGCTACGACGCCAACAAGATCTTCATCGAGAACGGCCGCTGGCACGGGGAGCGGGTGGTCCGGCACATCCTGGCCCAGCGGCGCGGAGCAGCAGGTTGAAACTGAGAATGGTCATTCCAGGACACGGGAGAAGAAGACGGCGCTGACGGTTTCGTCCAGGGAGACCGGGCGGTCGTAGATCCGTTCCAGGAAGCCCGCCAGTTCCCCGGGGCTTTTCAGGTTGGGGTCTTCCGCCGCCAGCTCCGCCGCCGTCAGCTGCCCCAGGGGCTTGACCACCACCCGGTCGATCACCGCCGTGAAAAGCTTCTGGCGGGGTTCGAAGCGGTTGCCGTAGGTCACCCAGACCAGATCGCCTTCCCGGTACTTGTCGCGCTTGTCGCCCAGGCGGATGGTGCAGCGCTTTTCCGCCGCCAGCAGATTGGCCTGGTAGACCGTGGAGTAGAAATTCAGTGCCTTCAAGGCAAGCCCTCCCGTACTCATGCTCCGGCGCGGCTTCAGGCCGGCGGGGTGCGGCTCCGGGGCGGCGCACCCCGCCGGGGGCGCTACGGCGCGCACCCGGCACCCGGGCGGTACGGCCCGCTGCGGCGCGGCGCGCGCCAGGTCGGTCCGGCGCGCTCCAGGAGGTGCGGTTGCAGCGCCGTCCGGCGCGGCTCCGGTTCCCCGCGCCGCCCCCGGCGGGCCGTCGCCTGGCGCCGGCCCCGCCCGTAACCGCCCGCCCGTCGCCGCCCGCCCGAGCTCTTTGCCGCCGGATCGAGGTTTGATTACCCGCTATTCGTCCAGGCTTCCGGGTATTCCTTCCGAAAAGCGCAGCGTTGTACCAGGATTCAGCAGGTTTTCGGGCAGCGGGGGTGACGGCTCTCCGGCACCCGCGGCGGGCGGGCTTTCGGCAGGTGGGCAGGTCCGAGCGGGTCTGGATCGAGGGCGGGCGGCGGGGGGTGACGGGACCGGGGCAAACGAGGGGGCGCACCCGCCTGGGGTGCGCCCGTCCGGTTCTTGGCGTCGCTTGTGGCCTCGCGGGCGACGGCTTACTTCTTCGGGTCCGGCGGCAGCGCCTGGCCACTGGCCAGCGCCTGCTCGGCCAGGGCGATCATCCGCCGCACCATGTGGCCGCCGACGGCACCCGCCTGGCGGGCGGGAATATCACCCCAGTAGTCTTCGGAACCCTGGTGAACGGGCAAGCCCAGCTCGGCCGCAATCTCGTACTTCAGGTTGTCCAGGGCCGGGTGCGCTTCCTTGATCAGCAGCCGGTTGGTCTTCTGACCCAACGCCATGGGAATCACCTCGGTGGTCGAACTCGGCCCCGCACGCCCGCTGCTCCGGTACGTCCTGCGCGGCCGCCGCCACCGGCCAGCCCATGCCCGGTACCCCGGCCCGACGGTTCACCCGGCCGGGTTCGCCGGCCCGCTGTGCCGTCCTGCCGTACCGCCGGCCGGCTTTTGCCTGCCTGAACCCGGCTGGTTTTTGCCTTTCCGGTCGACCTCGTCGACCTCGCGTCGCGTCCCGCACCGGTCCTGGAAGCGGTTGCACCAGGCGCTCCACCCGCCCGGGACCGTCACTCCCGCCGGTCCGTACCCCGTGGAGAGGGCTGCCATGGCGGCACAGGCGCTCGTCCCGAGGCCGCACAGCGGGTACGCGGCAGGTGGCGTTCCCGATCATAATCTGCACGGCCGCAGGACCTTTCAGGCTTGCAGTTTCGGGGCGGAGAGTGAATCCCGGGGGGCGGTGTGAATACCCGGCGGCGCCGCCGGCCACCGGCATGGCTGGACGGCGAGTCGAAGCGCGCGCGCCGCGGCTGGCGGCCACCCGTCGCGCCGGCCGAGCCGCGCTCCTTCTCATTGCCATCACCCCGGGTGGCGCCGCAGCCGCACCTAAGGTGCAGGCCGCATGGCAGCGAGAAGCCGGCCAGTCAACGTTTCTAAACAATAAGAAAAATATCCTTTCATTCGTTCGAGATAATACGAACAACCTTTGTTGATTCGCATGCAACGATATGATATCCCGGAGTTGCAGGCCTCGCCGGGGCGGGAGCCGGAGTTCCCCACGATCTCTCCGGGACCCGGCCGCCCGCGACAGCGGCTGCAGAGGCCGGAGCCGGCCCGCCGGGCGACCGGCCGGGTTCATCCAGAAGGGGGTTCACGATATGTCGGTGGCGGTGCGCCAGCAGGTGCAACCCGCGCCGGTGCCGCGCCGCAGCGGCGGCTGGCTGGACCGGTTCTTTGCCATCCAGGCCAGCGGGTCCGACCTGCGGACGGAGATCCTGGCCGGGGTGACCACCTTTGTCACCATGGCCTACATCCTGTTCGTCAACCCACAGATCCTGGGGGCGGCGGGGCTCGATCCCAATGCCGTGCTCATGGCCACGGCCCTGTCGTCGGGCTTCGCCACGCTGCTCATGGGCCTGTTCGCCCGCATGCCCTTCGCCCTGGCGCCGGGCATGGGGCTCAACGCCTACTTCGCCTACACCGTGGTCCTGGGGCAGGGCATCCCGTGGCAGACGGTGCTGGGTGCGGTCTTCATGGACGGCGTCATCTTCCTGCTCATCAGCCTGCTGCCCATCCGGGAGCGGATCCTGCGCGACATCCCGCTCAACATCCGCCTGGCCACCAGCACGGCCATCGGACTCTTCATCGCCTTCATCGGGCTGCGCTCGGCCCGGCTGATCGTGGCCAACGAGGCGACCCTGGTGTCGCTGGGCGACGTGCGCTCGGGGCCGGCGGTGCTGGCCCTGCTGGGGCTGGTCATCACGGCACTCCTGATGGCCCGGCGCGTCAAGGGCGCCATCCTCTGGGGCGTGCTGCTGACCACGCTGCTGGGAGCCTTCTTCCACGCCCCGGACGCCAGCGGCGCCATGCAGCCGCTGACCCGGCTGCCCCACAGCCTGGCCGACGTGGTGCGCGCGCCGGACTTCGGCGTCCTGGCCCAGGTGGCGGGCCAGCTGGACGTCCGCAGCGCGCTGCAGCTGGGCCTGCTGACGGTGATCTTCACCTTCACCTTCGTCAACATGTTCGACACCGCGGGCACCCTGGTGGGCCTGGGCACCAAGATGGGCGTGATCGACGAGAGGACCGGGACCTTCCCGCGGGTCGGGCGGGTGCTGGTCAGCGACGCCCTGGCGACCATCATCGGCGCGGGCCTGGGCACCTCCACCGTCACCACCTACGTGGAGAGCGCCGCCGGCATCGGCCAGGGCGGTCGAACGGGCCTGACGGCCGTGGTCACGGGCCTCCTGTTCCTGCTGGCCGTGTTCTTCTGGCCGCTGGCGGGCGTGATCCCGGCCGCGGCCACGGCGCCGGCGCTGGTCATCGTGGGCCTGCTGATGATGGAGCCGATCCGCAAGCTCGACCTGGACGACATCACCGAGGCCCTGCCGGCCTTCCTCACCGTGCTCGGCATCCCGCTGACCTTCAGCATCGCCACGGGCATGGTGCTGGGGATCGTGTCCTATGTGGTGCTCAAGCTGGTGACGGGCCGCATCCGCGAGGTCTCGGTGACCATGTGGATCCTGGCGGCGATCTTCATCGCCCACTACGCCTTCATGGGCTCCGGGGCGTGAGGCCCGGTCCGGTGCGTGAGACCCGGTCGTGAGACCCGGTCCGGTACGCGAGACGGGGTCTGGTGCGTGACCCGGCAGGCCCCGGAAAGCCTGGTGTGGGTGGCGGATCAGGGACGGACGAAACCGGCGCAACGAGCCGGCGGGGCGGGCGTCAGGGCGCCTGCCCCGCGCTGTTTTGCGGGGCCCGCGGGCGCTGTCCGGGGCCCAGGCCGAGGCACGGCCGGTTCGCGGGCGGTCGCAGGCCGGACCGGCGGCCGGTCCACCACCCGGCGGCGGTGGGATGGCCGGCGCGGGTGAATGGCCGGCGAGCCGGCCGGTCAGGAGCCCGGCTGCCCTCCCGGCCCGGCGGGCGGGACCGGAAGGAGCTCGAGGCCGCGTGCGAAGCGCCGCGCGTTCTCCCGGTAACGGGCCGCCGCGGCGCGGATTTCGGCCTGTTCTTCCGGCGTCAGGGAGCGGACCACCCGGGCCGGCACGCCCAGCACCAGGCTCCCCGGCGGGACCACCTTGCCCTCGGGAACCAGGGCGCCTGCTCCCACCAGGCTTCCGCGGCCGATGCGGGCACGGCTCAGCACCACGGCCCCCATGCCGATGAGGCACTCGTCCTCCACGGTGCAGCCGTGGACGATGGCGCCGTGGCCGATGGTCACGTCCCGGCCGATGCGGCAGGGCTCCCCGGCGTTGACGTGGAGAACGGCGTTGTCCTGCACGTTGCTGCCCGCACCCACGTGGATGAGGTCGAGATCGGCGCGCAGGACGGCGCCGAACCAGACGCTGCTGTGCTCGTCCAGGACCACGCGGCCGATCACCCGGGCACCCGGCGCCACATAGGCGGTGGGGGCCACGTGCGGCACCTGGTCACCAAGCCGGTACAGGCTCATGGCGATCCCTCCCCGGTGCGGGCGGGCCCGTCCCTGGGCATCCTTGGATCCCGCCACGGCGTTTCGATACAATCGTAACGTGTCGTCGACAATGGTGGCGTGTCGCGGCACCGGGTGCAGCGCGGTGCCCGGCCAACCCGGAGGGGAAGGGGTGGGGTGGAGCCGTGTGGAGCGTTGAACCCGCCGCGCCGGCCGACGCCGTCCAGGTGCTGGAGGTCACCCGCAGGGCCTTCCGGCGGTACGAGGGCAAGTACCCGGTGGCCCCCGAGCCGCTGCAGGATGACCTGGCGCGGGTCCAGGACGACATCGGCCGGGGCCGGGTGTGGGTGGCGCGCAACGGCGGGCGGGTGATCGGGGTGGTGCGGGCCCGGCCCCTGGCGGGCCGGCAGGAGGCCTGGGAGATCTACGGGCTGGCGGTGGACCCCGAGTACTCCCATCTGGACGTCGGCACCTCCCTGGTCCGCGCGGTGGAAGACCGGCTCCGCCCGCAGGGGGTCCGGGCCCTGCACCTGCAGACGGGATTGCGCGACGCGCCGGCCATCGAGTTCTGGTACCAGGTCGGGTACCGCCCGTACCGGCTCGATGCCGATCCGGATCCCGCCGGCGGGTACGACCGGGTCTGGTTTGCCAAGGAATTCGCCTAGATGCCTGTGCTCGGGCCTCGCGGGCGCGGGGGTCCGGTGCGCTCGCCCGGACCGGCCTGCCCGCAGTGGGAGCGCGCCGGGCCTGGTGGGAGGGGGGAGATGCCGTGGAGGCGCTGCGGCTGACGCAGCTCACCGGCAAGGCCGGCTGAGGGTGCAAGCTCGGCCCGGCCGAGCTGGCGCAGGTCCTGCGCCACCTATCCCCCGAGCAGGTCGACGATCCCCACCTGCTGGTGGGGCTGGAGAGCGGCGACGACGCCGGGGTGTACCGGCTCTCCGACCGGATCGCCCTGGTCCAGACGGTGGACTTCTTCACGCCCATCGTCGATGATCCCGTGCTCTTCGGCGAGATCGCCGCCGCCAACGCCCTGAGCGACGTCTACGCCATGGGCGGCCGCCCGCTGACGGCCCTGAACCTGGTGGGCTTTTCCGTGAGCCGCTACGGGGCGGACACCCTGGCGGCCATCCTGAGGGGTGGCGCCGCCAAGGTGCGCGAGGCAGGGGCGGTGATCGTCGGCGGGCACACCATCGACGACGCGGAACCCAAGTACGGCCTGGCCGTCACCGGCGTGGTCGACCCGGACCAGGTGTGGACGAACAAGGGCGCCCGTCCCGGCGACGTGCTGATCCTGACCAAGCCCATCGGCACGGGCGTCTTGAGCACCGCCCTGAAGCGCGACCTGGCGCCCCCGGCGGCGGTGGAGGCCATGGTGGAGACGATGCGCACCCTGAACCGGGCCGCCGCCGAGGCCGGGCAGGCGGTGGGCGGCATCCATGCCGCCACCGACGTGACGGGCTTCGGGCTTTTGGGGCATGCCAGCCACATCGCCCGGGAAAGCGGCGTGGCGCTGGTCATCGAGGCCGAGGCGGTGCCGGTGCTGCCGGGCGCCCGCGAGCTGGCGGAGCGGGACGTCTTCCCCGGCGGCAGCCGGGCCAACCGCCAGCATTACGGCAGCGTGGTGGAGTTCCGGCGGGCCCTTCCCCAGTGGGAGCAGGGGCTGCTCTTCGACGCCGTCACCTCGGGCGGCCTCCTGCTGGTGGTCGAACCGGCCCGCGCCGGTGCCCTGCTGGAGGAACTCCACCGCCGGGGGGTCCGTGCGGCCCGGCGCATCGGCCGGGTGGAAGGGGAACCCGCCGGGCGGGTCGTGGTGGAGTAGCCGGCGCGGCACCGGCAGGGGCCCGGGCGGGAAGGCGCCGCGGTGGCGAAGGAGCAGAAGGTGCCTGAAGGCGCCGCGATGGCGGAGGAGCGGCGGGTGCCTGAGGGCGCCGCGACTTGCGAAGCAGAAGGCGCTTGAGGATGGCGGAGGAGCAGCCGGCGCTAGAGCCGCGGCGATGCCGCAGGAGCGGCAAGCGCTTGCTCCGAGGCGATTTTCGCTGGAGCGGCCGGCCCTTGCGCCGCGGCGGTGTTCGCAGGAGCAGCCGGGGTTTGCTCCGTGGTGATGTTCGCAGGACCAGCCGGCGCGGGTCACGGCAGGCGCCCGGGCGGGAAGGCAGGCGACGGGAATGGGCAAGACCGGAGGGCGCGCGGGGCACCGGCGGGGGCCGGTGCCCCGTGCGCTGGCCTGGGCCGTGCTGGCCGGGGGGCTGGCGCTGGCCTGGGTGGGCATGCAGCGGCAGGCACCCCCGGTGGCCGCCACGGCGGAGGCCGTGGCGGCCACCGGGGCGCTGCTGGAGGCCTGGCGGGCGGGCGAAGCCGCGGCCGCCGGGGCCTGGGTGGCCCCGGCGGCCGCGGGGCCGGGGGGTGCCTGGCTGGCCGGGCTCTCCGCAGGCCTGGAGGGCGGCGTACCGGCCCCGGCCGCGGAGCCGGAGGGCCTGCCGCCGGCGGGTTCCTCCGCCGGGGAAGGGACCGCCGGGTTTCTCCAGGTGCCGGTCACCCACTATACCCTGGGGGCGGCCCGTCCCGATGCCCTGGGCCGCGTCCACGTGGCGGCGGCGGTCGACGTGGCCGGCCCGGCGGACGGCGGCGCGGAAGGGTACGCGGCCCGCCTGGTGCAGGACTTCTTCTGGCGCCGGCTGCTGGAAGGACCGCGCCTGGTCGGGGCGCCGGCCCGGGTGGTGCTGGAGGTGGCGGTCGCGGGGGATCGCCTGGTCTGGCGCCGGGACGGCGGCGCCTGGCAGCCGGGGCTGGGCCTGGCCGACCTGCCCTCGCGGGCGGCTCCCCCGGGGGGCCCGCCGGGGGTGGAGGTCGAGGTCTCCCGCGAGGGCTTCGGCCCGCTGGCCCTGGCCGGGGAGCGGGGCGTCCTGCTGGTGACCCGGGGACCCCGTCCCCTGGTGGCCCTCTGGCGCTGGTCCCTGGACGACCCGGCCGAGGAGCCCGGCCGGGACGTGCTGGTGCTGGACGTGCTCTACCACGCCCGCGGCCTGGGGTGGCAGGCCGGCGCCGCCGGACGGCGGGCGACCCTGATGGTGGAGGCCGAAGACGGGTCCCGCCTTCCCGTGGTGTACGACCTGGAGGCCGGCCGGCCGGCGGATATCGCGTCCCCGGGCGGCGGCGAGTGACCGCTGCCCACCACCTGCCAGGGACTCGGGCCGCCCGGGCCTCCGGGGTGCTCACCACGGGCCTGGGGCCCCGGGCGTCCACCCGCATCCACCCTCTGCGGCCCGGCCGGTTCCGCCAGGCCGGGGATCCCGGCCGTTGCTCCCCGTGACGGGTTTCGCTACTTGGGCGCCTGCCGCCGGTCCCCCCTGCGGCCGACTTTCGTAGGATGGGATGACATCACCCGGGTGGCCTGCAACCTGCCCGGGCAATGCAGGGGAGAGGCCGATGTTGAAGATCCTCGTTGCAACGGGCCGGCCGCTGGTCCGGGAAGGCCTGCAGCGCATCCTGGAGGGCGCCCCCGGGCTGCAGGTGGTGGGGCACGCCGCCGGACCTGAGCCGCTGCTCGACCGGGTGCGCGAGCTGGTCCCCGATGTGGTGCTGCTGGATTTGAGCCTGGCCGCCGGCGACGCGCGGGAGCTGGTGGGGCGGATCGGGCGCATGCCCGGTTCGCCCGTGGTGGTGGGCATCACGGACCGGGCCGACCCCCACTCGCTGCTGGGGCTGGTGCAGGCCGGTCTGGGCGGCTACCTGCTGGCCAACCGGGAAGCGGCCGGCCTGCCCGAGGCCATTCGCGCCTGCACGGCCGGGATCTTCGTGATCGATGCCGAGATCATGTCCGAGCTGGCCAGCGACTCGCCCCTCTACCGTTATGTTCCCGCCCCCGAAGAAGTGGAGCGGGCGCGGCTTTTGAGCCAGCGGGAGCTGGAGGTGCTGAGCCGCATCGCCCGCGGCAAGACCACCACCCAGGTGGCTCGCGAGCTCTTCATCAGCCCCAAGACGGTGCGGAACCACCTGAGCCACATCATGCAGAAGCTGGGGGTGCGCGACCGGACCCAGGCGGTGCTGTTCGCCCTGCGGGTGGGACTGATCCGCCGCCACGACCTTCTGGGATAGTGCCGGACCGCGGTGGCGGGCGGTTCCGCCAGGCGAGGCGCGGAGGCCGGGATCTCCCGGCCTCCGCCTTTCTGGAGGCCGGCTTCCCCCGGGGGCGCTTGTCCCCGCTGCCGGTTGCCGGAGGATGCTCCAGAAATTTTCTCTTCAGGGCAGTCGTTCCTCTTGACGGCCGGTGTCGTCCCCTCCTACAATGGCCTCACCATGGGGAACACACGTTCGGTATCGATCCCGTGGATGGCTTATGCCCGCCTCGAGGGGGCGTGGGCGGTGGCGGCCGGCGTGCAGGACCGGCCGGCGGTGGTGGCCGACGGCCCGGTCGTGGCCGACGTGTCGCTGCCGGCCAGGGCGGCGGGCCTGCGCCCTGGCATCCGGGTCCAGAGCGCCCGGCGGCTCCTCGGCAGCCTGGAGGTGGTGCCGCGGGATGCCATCGACCCCATGGCGGCCCTGGAACCCTTCTATGAGGCGCTGCTGTCCCTCTCGCCCCGGGTGGAGCCGGTGGTTGACCAGCTGGCGGCCTTTTGCGAGCTGGATCCCCGGCAAACGGTGGACGGCGTGGTGGCCATCTTGCAGGCGGCAGGCCTGGGGCGCTACGGCCACCGCCTGGTGCTGGGCCTCGGCCACGGCCGGCTGGTGGCGCGGATGGCCGCCCGGGTGGCGGCGCGGTCCCCGACCGGCGGCGGCGCAGGGGCCACCGGCCGGCAAGCTTGCGGTTCCGGTCCCGCATCGTCCCGCACCGGCCCCTCACCGGTCACCCGGCCCCCGGCCGGCCCTGCAAAAGGGGCGGCCAGGGTTCCCCGGTTCCGGGATGGCAGCCGGCCGTGGCCCGGGAGAGGGGCGTGGCGGGATGCGGAGGCGATGGGCAGGGATGCAGCGGCGCAGCCGGGCCCGCAAGCCGGCTTCCCGGCGGGACGGGGCGGGGCGGCGGGCGGGCACCCGTCCCGTGCCCGGCCGCCCCGGGAAGCCTGTGGCGCAGCGGGGCTGGCGGTGGTCAGCTGCTGCGTTCCGCCCGGCCAGGAAGCGGGCTTTCTAGCCCCCCTGCCCGTGGCCGCCCTGCAGGAAGAGGTGCCGCCGGCGGCTCGCCGCCAGCTGCAGCGCCTGGGCCTGTACACCTTGGGGGATGTGGCCGCGGCGCCGCGGCAGGTGGTGGCCCGGGCGGTGGGCGACCAGGCTCCCCTCCTGCAGGCGTGGTGCCGGGGGGACGACCGCCGCCCTCTCAAGCCGGGCTACCCGCCGCCGGGGGTCACCGCCACCCTGACCGCGCCTCCCGAACTGGGGGAGGAGCTCCGCGCCGGCTGGTGGCCGGCCCAGCTGCCCCGCCTGGCCCGGGAGGTGGCCGCCCGGCTGGCCGCTGCCGGGCAGGCGGGCCGCCTGGTGATCCTGCAGGGGGAACGGTCCCGGGTGGGGCGCTACCTGCCCGTGGCCGCCGCCGGGCAGGACGTCCTGGCCCGCGCCGCCCTGGCCCTGTATCACCGCCTCGTACCGGCCGAACCGGCCCCGGCCCGGCTGGACCTGACGGTGACGGCCCTGGAGCCGGCGGCCCGGCAACTGGCCCTGCCGGCAGCCTTTGACCCCGGTGCCGGCCCCGGCGGCCGGCGAGCCGTCCCCGGTGGTGAACGGCCCGGCACCGGCCGCCAGCGGACGGGCCGTGCCCCGTTCCCGGCCGGGCAAGAGGTCGCCGGCCCGGAGCTGCCGGTTCTCCTGGATGAGCTGGCCCGCCGCTATCCGGGGCGGATCTTCTGGGGCCGGGAACGGCCCGCCACCCGGCGGGAACGCCAGCTGGCCTACTGGGATCCCTGGCGCGGGGCACCCGGCCAGCCGGGCAGGTGAAGCGGTCCGGACGTCCCGGCTGCCGCCCGGATCCGGCCCAGGAGCGGCTGGCCTTGAGGCAACGGTTACTTGAGGCAGCGGTCGCGGAGGCACGGGAGCATGGCCCTGATCGGCAAGCCGGTGCCGGTGGAGGTCGACGCCAGCGGGCGGCCCAGCCGGTTCTTCTGGCGCCGCTGGCACCGGGTGACCGGCATCCTCGACGAGTGGCGGGAAGCAGGGGCCTGGTGGGACGGGGAAGAGGAGCGGCGGGTGGTGCGGGTCCTGGTGGAAGGGGGCGGGGTCTTCGAGCTGGAGCGGGTGGCGGGAAGCTCCCGGTGGGTGCTCTACAAGGTCTATGACTGACACCGCCGGGTGCCGCCGGCAGCCGGCCTGGCCGGTCGCCGCGCAGCGAGCGGCCCGGCAGCGAGCGGCCCGGTGCACCGGCTCGCAGGCCGGGTTGGGCCTCCGGCCGGTCCCGCTTGTCTTGCCGGAGGTCGTGGCAGGGCAGGCCTGACCAGGGTAGAGGGGGGCCGTGGCATGTTCGTCCACCTGCATTGCCATTCCGCCTATTCCTTTCTTGACGGGGCAAGCCCGGTGCAGGCGCTGGTGGAACGGGCCGCAGCGCTGGGCATGCCCGCCCTGGCCCTGACGGATCACGACAACGTGGCGGGCGCCGTGGAGTTCGACCGGGCGGCCCGGGCCGCGGGGATCAAGCCCATCCAGGGGGCCGAGGTCACCCTCCTCCTGGACGAACCGGCCGGGCCGGCCGGCGTCAGGCCCGCCCGTCCCAGGCCGGCCGCCGGCGCCGGGCCCGGCGGCGCCAGGCCCGCCGGTGGCGGGCTCGGGACCGGTGGCAAGCCCGGAGGCGGCGGTCCGGGTGGTCCTGGGGACGCCGCCCCCCGGCCGGCCGCGGAGGGCAGGCCGGAGCCGGTGACGGCCCATCTGGTCCTCCTGGCCACCGGCCCCCAGGGCTATGCCCGCCTCTGCCGGCTCCTGACCCGGGCCCACCTGGACCGCCCCCGGGGCAGTCCGGCCCTTCCCTGGACGGTGCTGCTGGAGGAGGTGGCGCCCGGCGGCGAGCCGCTGGCCGGCCACGGGCTGATCGCCCTGTCCGGCTGCCGCCAGGGACCGGTGCTGCAGGCGCTGCTGCGGGGCGACCGGGCCACGGCGCTGGAGCGGGCCCGGCAGCTGCGGGACGCCTTTGGCCGGGAGAACTTCTTCCTTGAGCTGCAGGGCGGCTGGCTTCCCGGCAACCGCGCCCTCAACCGGGCCCTGGCCGATCTGGCGGAGCACCTGGGGGTCGGGCTGGTGGCGACCAACGACGTCCACTACGCCACCCGCGACCGCTTCGCCGTCCACGACCTGCTGGCCTGCGTCCGCCTGGGGATCCCGGTGGACGAACCCCATCCCCAGCGGCACCTGAACGCCGACAACGACCTCAAGTCCCCCCGGGCCATGGCCCGGATGTTCGCCGGTTACCCTCAGGCGCTTGAGGCCACGCTGGCCATCGCCGAGCGCTGCGCCCCTGCGCTGCCCGAGGGGGGCGTGCCCCGCCCGGCTTTCCCCCTGCCGCCGGGAGTCCGGGCCGAAGCCTACCTGCGGGAGCAGGTGGAGCGGGGCGCCCTCTGGCGCTACGGCCGCATCACCCCCCGCATCCGGCAGCGGCTGGAGCACGAGCTTTCCATCATCGAGAAGCTGCAACTGGCGGACTACTTCCTGCTGGTCTGGGATGTGGCCCGCTATGCGCGCCAGCAGGGCATCCGCTGTGCCGGTCGCGGCTCGGCGGCCGACTCGGCGGTGGCCTACTGCCTGGGCATCACCGACGTGGACGCCATCGAGCGCGGCCTGCTCTTTGAACGCTTCCTCAGCCTGGAGCGGGCGGAACAGCCGGACATCGACATCGACTTCGACGCCCGCTACCGCGACCAGGTGGCGGATTACGTCGAGCAGCGCTACGGCCCCGAGCACGTGGCCACCGTCTGCACCTACCAGACCTACCATGCCCGCGGCGCCCTGCGGGACTTCGGCAAGGTGCTGGGTTTTCCGGAGGCGGTGATCGACCGCATCGCCAAGCGCGTGCCGTACTACCTGTCCCGGCAGCTGGGGCGGGCCCTGGCGGAGGTACCGGAGCTGCGCGACCTTGACCTGCCCCGGGAGCGGTTGAAGCGGCTGGTGGCCCTGTGCGAAGCGGCCGCGGGGCTGCCCCGGCACATGGGGACCCATCTGGGCGGCCTGGTGATCAGCCGCCGGCCGCTTTCGGACCTCTCCCCGCTGCAGCGATCGGCCAAGGGACGCCGGATCCTCCAGTTCGACAAGCGGGGCGTCGAAGAGCTGGGCCTGGTCAAGCTGGATCTCCTACCCCTGCGCACCCTGGGCGCGGTGGAGGAGGCGGTGCAGGTCATCCGCCGGCGCAACCCCTCCTTCGACTACGACCACATCCCCCTGGACGACCGGGCCACCTACCGGCTGCTGGGGACGGGGGAGACCGTGGGGGCCTTCCAGCTGGAGTCCCCGGCCCAGCGGGCGCTGCAGCCGCGGCTCCGGCCCGAGAACCTGGAGGACGTGGTGGCCAGCGTAGCCATCATCCGGCCCGGCCCCATCAAGGGGGACATGGTGGAGCCCTTCCTGGCCCGGCGCCGGGGGCAGGAGCCCGTCACTTACCTGCATCCCAAGCTGGAGCCCATCCTGCGCAAGACCTGGGGCGTGGTGCTCTTCCAGGAGCAGGTGATCGAGATCGCCACCGCCATCGCCGGTTTCACCCCGGGCGAGGCCGACCGCCTGCGCCGGGTCATGACCCACGCCCGCTCCCCGGAGGAGATGGAGGACATCGGCCGGCACTTCCTGCGCCGGGCCCGGCAGCAGGGCGTCGGCGAGGAGGTGGCCCAGGCCATCTTCCGCATGATCCAGGGTTATGCCAGCTACGGCTTCTGCGAGGCCCACGCCGCTGCCTTCGGCGTCACGGCCTACAAGACCGCCTACCTGCTGGCCCACTACCCGGCGGAGTGGTATGCGGCCCTGCTCAGCCTCCAGCCCATGGGATACTACCCGCCCAACACCCTGGGCGTGGAGGCGGCGCGGCGGGGAATCCAGATCCTTCCATTAGACATCAACACCAGCCAGGTGGCCTTCACCGCCACCCCCGGCACCATCCGCATCGGCCTGCGGGCCGTCAAGGGCCTGGGGGACGAACCCGCCGCCGCCATCGTGGCGGAACGGGAGCGGGGCGGCCCCTTCCGCCATCTCATGGACTTCCTGCTGCGGCTGGCGGCCCGCGGCGGTACGGCGGCCGGCCCGGTCCTCGACCGGGAGCAGGTGGCCGCCCTGATCCGGGCCGGGGCCTTCGACGGCCTGCACGCCAACCGCCGCGCCCTGCTCTGGGGGCTGGACGAGGCCCTGGCCACGGCCCGGCAGGCCGCCGGCGGTGGCGACCTGGCCCAAGGACTGGCGGCGGCCTGGTCGCCGCCTGTTGTGGCCGACTTCCCCGATCTGGAGAAGTGGGCCATGGAGCGGGAGGTCCTGGGCATCGACGTCCACCGTCGGCACCTGCTGGCCATGCTCCGGGAGGTGCTGGAGGCCCGGGGCTACCGGCCGGCGGCGGCCCTCCGCGGGTTGCCGCCGGGTGTGCCGGTGCGGGCGGCGGGAATCCCCGTCCGGCCCCACCGCCCGCCCACCCGCAGCGGCCGGGTGATCGTGTTCCTGACCCTGGAAGACGAGACCGGGCTGGTGGACGTGACCGTCTTCGAGGAGGTATACCAGCGTTACGGGCGGTGGATCTTCACCGACCCGCCCGTGCCCCTGGCGGTCGAAGGTGTACTGCAGGACCGGGACGGAGCCCGGGCCCTGCTGGCGCGGCGGGTGGTCCCCCTGGCCGCCGCCCTGGTGGAAGGGGGGCCACAGGCCAGGGACCGCAGCGCCGGCAGGCGGGAAGGAGCGGTGGCGCGGTGGAGCGCCTCAGCGTCTATTACGACGGCTGGTGCCCCTGGTGCCGCCGGGCCGCCCGGTGGTGCCGGCGGCTCGACTGGCTGAACCGCCTTGACCTGTGTTCCTTCCGCCCGCACGATGCCATCCCGGAGGCCACGGGCGCCGGCGGGGAACCGGCAGGCCGTCCGGCGGCCGGCTCGCCGGTGCGGCACCCTCCGCCGGCCGGGGGGCCGGAGGGGCCGGAAGCGTGCCCGCCCCTCAGCCCGCAACAAGCGGCCCGGGCGGAACAGGCCCTGCTGGCCCGGGGCCGGGACTCGGGCCGGTGGTACCAGGGCTTTGCCGCCGTCCAGGCCGTCACCCTGCGGCTCCCCCTGCTCTGGCCCGCGGTGCCGGTCCTGGCACTGCTGGGCCGTCTGGGAGCCGGACCCGCCCTCTACCGGGTGCTGGCCCGGCACCGGCCGGTCCTGCTCCCCGTACCGGGTCCGTGCCCGCTGCCTCCATCCCGGCCGGCACCAGGCGCCTCCTTTCCTGCCGGGCTTGCCCGTGGCCGGGTCGGGAGGGCCGCCGCGCCGCCCTCGCGACCCGGGCCGCCCGCGCCGGGCACCACCCCGGACCACCAGGGCCGGCGACAAGCCCGGCGACAAGGACCTGCTTGCTTTCTGGCGAAGAGGGCACGTGTTTCCACGGTGCCCTGCCGCCGTTCCGGCAGGAGGTAGCGGGATTCGCATGTTCGATGTCGTCCTGGTGGCGCCCGAGATCGCTCCCAACACCGGCAATGTGGCCCGTACCTGCGCCGTCACCGGCGCCAGGCTCCACCTGGTGCGGCCCCTGGGGTTCCGGTTGAGCGACCGGCTGCTCAAGCGGGCGGGTCTGGACTACTGGGCTCACGTGGCATGGCAGGTCCACGATACCTGGGATGATCTGCTGGCTGCCCTGCCCGGTGCCCGGTTCTGCTATCTGGACCCCCGTGGCAGCCTGTGGTATAGCCAGATCGATTTTGCTCCGGGAGACGTCCTGGTCTTCGGCAGCGAGTCGCGGGGCCTGCCGCCCGGCCTCATGGAAGAGCGGCCGGGCCCGGTCCTGCGGGTGCCCATGCGCCCGGGGCTCCGCTCTCTCAACCTGGCCAGCACGGTGGCCCTGGTGCTGTACGAGGCCTACCGGCAGCAGGGCTTCCCCGGGATGACGTAAGCTCCCCTGGAACGGGAATGCAAGGACCAGCGCTGCAAGGGGGAGGGCCCATGCGGGGATTGCGGGTGGTGGCCGTACCCATCCGGGTCGAACCGGTACCCCATCTGGAGGCTGCGCGGGAGCGGCTCCTTTCGGCCCTGCTGGCCGGCTACCGGAAGCTGGCCGCCGCCGGGGCGGTGCGGCCCCACCCGCCGCGCCTGCTCCACGGTGCCTCCACGTCCCCGCCGGCCGGCGCCGGCGTTTCCCGCACCTCCCGGGATGCCGCTGCTGCCGGTGCGGCCCGAACCACCGCCAGGCGGGCGGGCACCGGCGCCGCGGGAGCGCGGCTCCGTTCGACGCCGCGGCCGGCGGGACTGGTGGTCCTTTCCGGCCTGGGCGGGCTTTTGCCCCTAAGCGCCCTGGCGGGGGAGCCGCCCCGCTGGGATGGGCGGCTGGCCGCCCTGGCCCGCCGGTTCGGTGACGCCGCGGCGGAGGTCTGGTCCGAGTGGGCGGCCCAGGCCGCCCGGACCCTGGGGATCTACCTGTGCCCGGGGACGGTGGTGGTTCCCCAGGGCGAGGGTTTTGAGCACGTGGCCCTGTGCTTCGGACCCGACGGCCGGCTCCTGGCGCGCCAGGCCCAGCTGCACGCCACGCCCGAGGAAGCGGCCCTGGGGCTTGTACCCGGCGACGACTGGACACCCTTCACCCTCGGCGGCTGGACGGCCTCGCTGGTGGTCGGCCGGGACGGGTGGATCCCCGAGGTGGGGCGCTGGGCAAGCCTGGAGGGGGTGCGGCTGGTCGTCCACCCGGGCTACGCCCTGGATGCCGCCGGCCGGTGGGACCTGGTGGCAGGTCCCTGGCAGGTGGTCCAGCAGACCCAGGTGTACTGGGTGCACGCGGCGCCGTCGGGGCAGGCGGGCACGCGCGACCTGGCGCCCCAGGCGGCCATCTTCGCGCCTTGCGAGATCACCCCCGCGGGACGCGGCTGGCTGGCCTGGGAAGACGGGAGCGAGCCGGCGGCTGCCACCCTGGAGGCGGCGGCCCTGGCGGCGGTGCGGGAACAGTACCCCCTGGACCGCTACCTCCACCCCGCGCTCTACCTGCGCCAGCTCCTGCCGGCCTACCGCCGGCTGGCCGGAGCCGGAGGATGGGGAATGGCAAATGTGGCAAATGCGGGACAGGCTGCGCCGGGTAAGGGGGACGGGAAGCCGGCAGCGCCGCCTCCAGCCCTCCCGGGCCTTGCCTCCGTCCCGGCGGCGGGCGAGCCAGGACCGGGGGATGCCGGGCGGGCCCGCCCGCGACCGGCGGGCAGGCGGCGCCGGCGGGCCCGCAAGGGGGGTGCCGCCGGTCTCCCTCAGCAGGCCGGAGATGCCGGGCGCACGGCCGTGACCGGCGCCCCGCCCGCCGATGCGGCGGCCGCCTGCGAACCCGGCGTAACGGCCGCCGTTGCCGCGCCACCGCCAGCGGCCCGGTCCGGGGAGGCGGGGCCGGCTTCCACCAGGGACCCCGGGCCCGGCCCGTCGCCCTGCAACGGGCGGGAAGGAGGCGGCGGGCCACCGGCGTTTGGCCGCGCCGCTGCCGGGCCGGCGGCTGCACCGGGGGGCGGGCCTGCGGCTGCACCGGCGGGAAGGAAGCGGCGGCGCAGGAAGCGGCGCCCCAGGGCGGCGCCAGCGCCCCACGGGACGGGGCCCGGCAACGGAGGCGACGGCAACCCGCCGGGTGCGAAGCAAGGAGGGAGCCCGGCTTCCAGCCGCGGAGCCCAGCCCGCGGGCGGTGACGGGACCGGGGGAGCGTGAACCATGCCCGGCGGCATCTGGCAGGCGCTGCAGCAACAGGCCTTCCGGTTGATCCTGCGCTGGACGGCGCGGGGCGGTCCCCTGCGGCGGGCGGTGGCGGCCATGGGCATCCGGCGCAGCCCCAACCTGCACCGGTTGGATCCGGCCCGGGTGCGGGTGGCGGCGGTGCAGCTGGAGCTGGACACCTTCCGCCGCCCGGAGGACTTCGCCCTCTGGGTGGCGCGGCCGCTGGGCGACGCCGTGGCCCGGGGTGCCCAGCTGGTCGCCTTTCCCGAGGACGTGGGGCTGGCGCTCCTTGGCCTGCTTCCCGGCTTCGGGCGGCTGGCCGCGGCCCCCTCACCCCAGGCGGCCCTGGCGGGCCTGGGAGACGTGGCGGTGGCCGACGTCTTCCGCTTCCTGGGCCCGGCGGTGGGCCGGATCTACCACACGACCTTTTCGGCGCTGGCCCGCGCCCATGGCGTTTTCGTTCACGGCGGCAGCGTCATGCTCCCCCGGGGCCGCAACCTCTACAACTTCGGGTTCCTTTACGGGCCCGACGGGCGCTTGGTCGGGCGCCATGCCAAGGCCCACCTGCTTCCCATGGAGGCGGAGTGGGGCGTATGCCCCGGCGATTCCTTCGACGTGTACGACACGGTGCTCGGCCGGATCGGCATTCCCGTGTGCATGGACGCCACTTATTTCGAGACCTTCCGCCTGCTGGCCCTGGCGGGCGCGGAAATGGTGGTCGTCCCCATCGCCAACCCGGAGCCGTACAACGAGTGGCATGCCCGGCGCGGGACCTGGGCCCGGGTCCAGGAGACGCCCGTCTACGGCGTCGTCCCTGCCCTCGTGGGGCGGATCCTGGGCATCGAGCTGACGGGGCGGGCGGCCGTCTATGCACCCCTGGCGCTGACCCCGGCCGGCGATGGGGTGCTGGCGCAGGCGCGCACCTGGAACCGGGCCGAGGTGGTGGTGGCCGACCTGGATCTGGTGCGCTTGCGGGAATACCGCCGGCGCGCCGGTTTCCCGGGGTATCTGCGACCGGACCTCTACGAGCGCTACCTGGAGCCGGCCTACCGGCGCCTGCGGGACCGGCGGGCGGCGGAATCCCCCTCCGGTCCACAGGGCGAGGCAGCCGGCTAGCGGGACGAACCCGGCCCGTCCGCCGGGCCAGGCCCCTGGGGCGCTGGCCGTGCCGCCACCCCGGGGCGCGCCCCGCGGCGCCGGCGAGCGCCCCGGGGCGGCCCAGGTGGGGGCCGCGCCAAGCTGCGGCCGGCGGCCCGGCGACGCAGGGATCCGGCGGCGCCGGCCGGCCCAGGCGCTCGGGCAGGCGGCAGGCTGCAGCAGGCCGTTCCCGCGCGTTCCCCGCCCGCCAGGCCGGGGCGGGCAATCTTCCCCACGGCACGCGGCGCATACTTTCCCCCGCCGGAGAAAGGTTAGAACCGGTTCAGTCTGGTCACCGGCAACCCACGGACACGGGGTGGGACCCAGGCGGCCGGGCCAGCGCGGTGAGGGGGGACGAACCCGCCGTGAGGGCAGGGGCAAGGACGGCTTCGCGCAGCGGGGGACGGACATGGGACCGAAAGGCCTGTCGCCGGGGTGGGCTCGCCGGGCCAGGGGGCGGGCCGGCCGGTCGCGAGGGCGGCAACGGGTCGGGGAACGGGCAGGTCCTGGTGCGGCGCATCCCCCCGCCGGGCAGCTTCCCGGCCTCCCGGCGCCGGGCCACGGCGGCGGCCCTCCTCATTGCCGGCGGGCTGTGGCTCGGCGGCTGCGCCATGGGGGGCGGGGGCGGTGGCGGGGGCCAGGCCAAGCCGTCCCCCGAAGAGGTCCGCTATGCCGTCCGCCAGGAACTTCAGAGCCCGGAGATGCAGGCCCAGATTCAGCAGATCATCACCCAGCAGGTCCAGATGCTGGCGGCTCAGCAGGTGCTGCTGACGCCTGAGGGCCAGAAGCAGCTGGTCCAGCAGTTGAAGACAGTGGCCAGCTCGCCCCAGGGCCAGATGGCGATGCAGACGGGCGTGCAGGAGTTCCTCCGCTCCCCCCAGGGCCAGCAGATGATCCGGCAGGCCGTCACCATGCAGCTGCAGCAAATGCTGAGCGGTGCCGGTGGCGGCGGCGGTGGCGGCGGCGCCGGCGGTGGAGGCGGCGCCGGCGGCGGTGGCGGGGGCGGGATGGGCGGAGGCAGCGGTGGGGGCGGCGGGGGCTGAACGGCTCACGCAACCCTCCAAAAATCCGCTGCAGCCGTTCCGCAAGCCGCTCGTGGCGAAGACGGCGCTCGTGGCGGAAGCGGCGCAGGAGGGCGCAGGAGAAGGGAGAACAAGGGCCGGCTCCACCGTCGCGGAGCCGGCCTGATGCTCTTTTCATGCCCCGCCTCGGGAATCCCCGCCGTCAGGACCCTGGCGAGCCCGGTTGCGGCCCCCTGCGGCATCCCGCCGCCGGGCGGCATCCCGGCCGTTTCCTTCGCCGCCGGGGCGGCCTTGGAGCGGCTGCGGAGCAGGCGGGGTCGTCAGCGACGGTGTCACCACCCCAGCCCCGGGCGGGTCGTTCTGCACCGCTTGGGGCGCCGACTGGAACTCCTCCGGGTGGGTCGCGAACTGCTGGAACCCCACGCTGTTCGACAGCGGATTGTAAGGTGCGGGGGTGTCGACCCCCTCGCCCTCGCCGGTGTGGACCCAGGCGGGTCCAAAGTGGCCGGCCGCCGCGGTGGTCAGGGGGTTGAGCCCGTCGCCGGCGGCCGGGTTGGCCTGGGCGTCCCCAGGGCCGCGGGTGCCCTGCGGGGGACCGGACCTCCCCTGGCCCGGCTGCCGGCGGGTGCCCGCCGGGCCTCCCGGCGCCGGGCCTTCCTGCCCGGGGAGAACATCCTGGGGCGTGGTGCCGGCCGGTTCGTCCCGGTGCTCGTGCTGGGACACAGGATCACCTCCTGCCCCTAGGCTTCCCGGGAACCGGTCCGGTCCGGCGGCCTCTTTCCCGGTGTCCTGAGCCCAGGCGGTGACGCTCCCGCCCCGGGCCGGCGCCGCCCGGGACGGCCCGGGGCGGCCCCACCCGGCATGACCCCGGCCCCACGGCTTCGGGAGGGGCTGGGCCGGCTCCCGGGCCTGCGGGTCCGGGATCACCACCCGGGCGGTGCCCGGCCGGCGGCTCCGGGAGGCGCTGCGCCGGCTCCGGGCCTGCGCCGGCCCGCGGGGCGGTGGGTTGAACCCGGCGCCTCAGCCGATGCCGAAGCCCGGTCCCAGGCCCCGGGGAGCGGACCAGTGAACTTCCAGGCCGTCGACCCGGCCCGCGGGCGGCCCCTGGCGCAGCGCTTCCACCAGGCGCTGGAGGGCCCCGGGTGCTCCCTCCGCCACCACGGTGACGGTGCCGTCGGCGTTGTTCCGGGCGAAGCCGCGCAAGCCCAGGTCCAGGGCGCGGGACCTGGCGAAGGCCCGGTAGCCCACGCCCTGGACCCGGCCGTGCACCGTGACCTCCAGGCGGGCCGCAGCTCCTGCGGGTGCCCCGGCCCGCCCGCCCACGGGATGGACAGGATCCATGTTCACCACCTCGCCTTCCCTTCGCCTCCACTTTGCCATAGCGCGCCACCACGCGCCCCCGGTGGGCCCGCGGCCGCCCCCGAGACCCCTTGCCGCGACGCCATCGCCGACACGGGCATGCCCGGCGGGCGCTCCGGGAGGGCCGGAAAGGGCGGGAGGGCGGATGGGGCTGCCCGGGCCGGCGGCTAACGGCCGGGCGGCGGGGGACACCCTAGGGACGGGCGCGGGACTCGCAGGGAGGGGGAACTGCGTGGACCAACAGGACAGCGCCCGGCGGCCGGCGTGGCGCCGCCTGGAAGGCTGGGCGCCCGTTATCGCCGGAGTCCTGACCGGCGGGGTGAACGGCCTGCTGGGGGTGGGCGGTGGAACGCTGCTGGTCCCGGCCCTGGTCTACTGGTTCGGGGTGCCGGATCACCGGGCCCACGGTACGTCCATCCTGGTGGTGGGGCTCACCTCCATCATCAGCGCCGCGGTCTACGCGGCGCGGGGGCTGGTCGACGTCCAACTGGCGTGGCAGGTGGCCGCCGGTGGGATGGTGGGCGCGGCCGTGGGCGCGCGGTGGATGGAGCGGCTCCAGCCCCGGGGGCTGCGGCGGCTGTACGGCTGGTTCCTCCTGCTTCTGGGCCTGCGGATGATGGTGCTCGGCTGACGGGTGGTGAACGGGGCGGGCCGCCTCGGCCCACCGCGGTCTTCTGCGGCCGCCCGTGGCCACCGCCGGGCACCGGCGGCGGGGCGCCCGCTCCGCACCGCCACGTTCCGCGCGGTCCTCGACAGGCGAGCGCGAGAGGGGCCGGAGGGAGGTGAAGCGGGCGTGACCTTTCCCTGGGCCGCTCTGGTGGCGGTGGCGACGGGTATCCTCAGCGGCCTGTCCATCGGCGGCGGATCCTTGCTGGTTCCGGCCCTGGTGCTGCTCCTGGGCGTTCCCCAGGCCGTGGCCCAGGGGGTGGTGCTGGCCACCTTTCCCGCCGTGGCCCTGGTGGCCGCCTGGGTCCACTGGCGCCAGGGGTTCTTGCGCTGGCAGCTGGCCTTGCGGGTGACCGCCGGCAGCGCGGTGGGAGCCTGGGCGGGGGCCCAGCTGGGGACACGGGTACCCGAAGATCTCCTGCGGCGGCTGTTCGGCCTGTACCTGGTGACCATCGGGGCCTATGCCCTCTACCGCAGCCGGCGGGGAGGGTCCGGCCCTGCCCGGACCGCCCCCGAAGCCGCCGCAGCCGGAACGGCACCAGGGCCCTCGGCCGAGCCGCCGCCGGCGCTAAAAGCCGCGCCGCAAGAGACTCAGCAGTTCCATCAGGACGGCGGCAAACCCTGCCGCCGTCAGGGGGCCCACGGGAATCCCTTGAAAGAAGGCCACGCCCACCAGCGTCCCGAAGATCAAGCCGATGATCACGTGGGGGTTCTGCTCCAGCAGCACGATGCCCCGGGCGCCCAGCACGGCGGCCACGAATCCCGCCACCAGCCCCGCATAGCCCGCCAGCCCGCCGCGGGTGAAGGACTGGACCGTTTGCTGCAGCGTCACCTGCCCGTCGGCGAAGGGGATGAGCACCGCCACGATGAGGAGCACGAGCCCCAGGGACATGGCGTGTTGCTCCAGGACCGGAAGGAGCGAGGCCAGGCCGAGCAGGCGCAGCAGCAGCAGGATCCCTGCGGCCGCGGTCACCAGCGGGTTGCGGCCCAGGGCGCCCAGGCCGAGGATCGCTAGAAGCACCAGGTCCGGTTGACCCAAGCTGTGACGACCTCCCGCCCACCCGCCTTACCATACGCACCCGCGGGCGGGGATAGACGGCGCGGGGGCGGCATGGACGGGACGGGACGCGACCGCGGTGCGGTGCCGGCGGCGCTGCGCCGGCGCCAGCCGCGGAGGCGGGAGCGGCGCCGGGAACGAAGGGGTCCCCGGAACGCACAGGTGTGGGGCCTGGCCGGACCTCCGGGGGATCCGGGGCCGCCGGCGGGTGCCGGTGGCCACGGCACCGGTCAGGGGACAAGGCACCAGGAGGGCTGACACGCCGAAGGAAGGCCCGGGCACGAGGCCGGGGGACCGGCGGCCGGCGGCCGGCCCGGTCCCCCGCAACGATCGCGCCCTGGCCACCTCCTAGACCGGCCAGGGACCGCCGGCCCTTGCCGCCGCCGCCGTTGTCACGACGGCCGCGGCGGGAACCATGGGTCCGGGCTGCCTGGCCCGCCAGGGCTGGGGAGGTGCCAGGTGCCCGGCGGCCGGGGAACCGCCCGCCGCGGCCGGGTTCGTCCCCAACCGCGCCGGTGCCCCGGCGGCTGCCCTGGGATCCGGGAACCCGGGTGCAGGAAAGGGGGCGACGGCCGGTTGCGGCGCCGGCGACCGGTCCCCTGGGGCGGAGGGCTGGGCGGGTGCGGGGTGGGCGGGCCCGGGGCGTGCTGCGGCCGTGGCATGCCCGAACCACGGCCCGGGCCAGGGCGACGGGTTCTGGACGAACGGCGGCACTTGCGGTGAGAGGGCGTGCGGAGCCGGGCCGGGCCCCTGCTGCCGCATCACCGGCGCGTCCGGGCACCCCTCCTGCTGGGCCAGCAGGGCCTCGGCTCGCAGCACCGCCTGCTGGACCAGGCGGCCGCACTCCCGAGCCGGCACGGCACCCCAGCCGTGGCGGGCGGCCAGCTCGTACACGCCCAGCTCGCGGGCCAGGTCTTCCCGCAGGGCTTCCGACATCAGGCGGCGTCTTGCCATGGTGGATCCCCCCGATCCCGCCCGGGCGGGTCGACCGGGCGGGTCCAACCGTAGTGTGCCGGCCTGCCGGCGCCGGGCAACCTGGCAAGGCGTGGAACGGGTCCCCGCCATGGCCGCGGCTCGCCCGGTCTTCTATAATGAGGTCGAGACCATGAAGGCCGGGGCGGCGACGGGAAGCGCCTCGGCCGGCAGCCCGCCACCGGCGGTGCCCGCTTGCCGGGCCCGAGGTGACGGTGCTTCACCGCCCCCGGGCAGAGGACCGCCCGCGCCGCGCGGCGCGGGCCGATGGGAGGGCCCGATCATGCGCGAGCAGGTGGAACAGGCGCTGGAATCCATCCGCCCCGCCATCCAGATGGACGGTGGGGACATCGAGCTGGTGGACGTGGACGAGAACGGTGTGGTGCGGGTGCGCCTCATCGGTGCCTGCGTCGGCTGCCCCATGTCCATCATGACGCTCAAGGCCGGCATCGAGCGCATCCTGCGCGAGCGGGTTCCGGGCGTCACCGACGTCGAGGCGGTGTGACGCGGCGGGCCGGGATAGGAGGGCCACCGTGACCTGGTTGACGGCGGGCCTTCACGCCGCCGGCGGCCTCCTGGCGCTGGTTTTCGCCGGGGAGGTCGGACGCAGCTTCTTGCGGCGGCGCGCGCCCAGTTCCCTGTGCTGGTTCGTCGCCCTGGTGCTCTTCGCGGCCAGTGCCCTGGCCGACGCCGTCGCCTCCCTCGCGGGCTGGAGCCCCTGGCTGTACCGCCTGTGGTACGTGGCGGCGGCCTGGCTGGTGGCGGCCTTCGGGGCGGGGACCGCCTATCTGGTCTTCCGCCGGGCGTGGGCCCATGCCATCCTGGTGGTGCTGGCCGTCATCGGCATGGCCATGCTGGTGGCGGCGGCCCGTACCCCGGTCGACCTGGCGGCCCTGTCGGGCGGCGGGCCCGTGGGCGGCGAGGGGTGGGCGGACCCCGGCGTCCGCGCCTACTCGCCCCTGCTAACCATCCCCGGTGCCCTGCTGCTCCTGGGCGGCGCCGTTGCCTCCTGGTGGAGGGTGCGGCATCCCTACGCTCTGTGGCTGCTGGCCGGGACCCTGGTTCTCTCATCGGGCGGCGCCCTCACCCGGTTCGGGGTGCCGGCGGTGCTGCCGGTAGCCAACCTCATCGGCGTCTGGATGCTGTATCGCGGCCATCGCCTGTCCCGGGAAGCCCACCGTGCCCACCGGGACGAACCGGCCGCCGGCGGGCCGGCCCGCGGCCTGGCCTGACGGCCCGCCGGCGGGTCCACACAAGGCATGCCGGCGGCAGGCATGCCGGCGGTCTGGCGGTGGCCCGCCGCGGAGAGGGGGAGCGCCCGTTGCCGGAATTCAACCTGAACCGGGTCATCGTGGGACGGCTGCGCCGGGGTGACGACATCCTGGCGGCCCTGGCCGCCCTGGCCCGCCAGCACCGGATCGTCACGGGCTGGGTCCAGCTGCTGGGCGCGGTGGAGCGGGCGCGCCTGGCCTTCTACGACCAGGCGGAGCAGCGCTATCTCGACTTCCAGCTGGACGAACCGGCCGAGATCCTGGCCGGCACCGGAAACATCAGCCGGCTGCGCGGCGAAGCGGAGCCTTTCGTCCACCTGCATCTGACCCTGGGCGACGCCCAGGGGCGGGCGTGGGGCGGGCACGTGCTGGAGGGGACGCAGGTCTTCGCCTGCGAGTACGCCATCTGGGTGCTGGACGGGCCGGCTTTGGAGCGGGCACCCGACGGGGAGACGGGCTTGAAACTGTGGCCGCCGGCCTGAAGGCCGGAAACCCTGCGGCGCTCCGGCTGCCCGAGGGCCGGGCGGCTTGACCCCCGTGGCGCCCGGGTTCCCCGAGGCCGCCGGCGCCTTTACCCCCGCGGGTTGCGGGTGGTATACTGGGCAGCGGCCGCCACCGGTGGGCCCGTGCAGCGCTGAGCCGTCGGGCTGGGCTTGGGCGGCAGGCCCGCCGGGCCCGGGCAACCCGGGACGGGGAAGCGCCTCCGGGCAGCTCCGGTGATGGCGCTCGGCAGCCTCCCGTGCTGGGGCGGCATCCTCTTTTGGCCGATGGGCGAATAGCTCAGCGGTAGAGCACTCGCCTTACAAGCGAGGGGTCCCAGGTTCGATTCCTGGTTCGCCCACACCGCCCTGCTCCAGTTGTTGTCTTGCAGCGACGGTTGGGGTTGCAGTATAGTAGGGGTCGGTCGCGGCGCCGGTCGTGCTGGAAGAAGCCGGCGCACGCAAGGACCCGTCCGGAAGGAGAGCCGGCAACAAGGCCGTCCCTCCGGCGCGGGCAGTGCGATCGACACGCCAAATGGACCATGGGGCCCGGTAGCTCAGTAGGTAGAGCAGGGGACTGAAAATCCCCGTGTCGGCGGTTCGATTCCGCCCTGGGCCACAAGCAAGAAACCCGCGAGGCACAAGGCTTCGCGGGTTTTCTGTTGGCGGTCCCAAACGCTGGCCCTGGGGGTGGCCATGGGTCTCGCCAGCCCGTCCCGGCACCGCGGCCAGCGGCTGTCCCTGGGGACCGGCCGCCACGGCGCCGTGCACCGGGCGGGTCCCCGTCGGCCGGGCGGCGGAGGCCGCCACACCTGGACCTGGATAAGAGTCGCCCGGCCGGGCCATGCTTTTCCAGTGGAACCCGGGCAGGCGCCTCGGCGCCTGGGCCGGGGGCGCAGGCGCCGAGGCGCCGGTCGAGGTGTTCCAGGCGCCGCCCGGGCAAGCAAGGAGGGGAGCGCGGTGCTCGTCGGGGTGCGCTGCACGGTGGCCGACTGCCACTACTGGCGGGAAGGGAACTACTGCGACGCCGAGCAGATCCTCATCACCCACGACTGGGTCAGCGACCGGTTTCCCAACCGGTTCGATGCGGCCGAAATCCAGGAGCTGTCGAGCCGGGTGGGTGGAACGCCGGCGCGCCAGGCTACTGACACCTGCTGCAAGACCTTCGAGCCGCGGCGGCGGTCGTGAAAGAAGGGGGTGGAGCGCCCGCTGGACGGGCCTCCACCCCCTGGCCGGTTCGTCCCCGGGGACGGCATCGCCTGCCGGGCCTGGATCTCGGGGTTACTTGCCGCTGCCCGCCGCCCTCGCCAGCTGCAGGAACTCGTCCAGGGGCGCCAGCGCGGTGTCCAGGGCCTCTTCCCAGAAGGCGGGCCCGGTCAGGTCCACGCCCAGGTGCCGGCGGGCCAGGTCTTCCACCGTCATGCGGCCGGTGTCCTGGAGCAGCGCGGCATAGCGGCGGGCGAACGACGGTCCTTCGGCCCGGGCCCGGGCGTACAGGCCGGAGCTGAAGAGGAAGCCGAAGGTGTAGGGGAAGTTGTAAAACGGCGCGTCGGTGGCGTAGAAGTGCAGCTTGGACGCCCAGAAGTACGGGTGGTACCGGTCCAGGCTGTCGTGGTAGGCACGGCGCTGGGCGTCTTCCATCAGGCCGTTGAGGTCCGCCACGCTCAGGGGACCCTGGCGGCGCGCCTCGTAGAAGGCCGTCTCGAACAGGAAGCGGGCGTGGATGTTCATGCAGAAGGCGACCCCGTCCAGCACCTGCTGCTCCAGGAAGGCCAGGCGCGTGTCCGTGTCGGGCGCATGCCGGATGGCGGCGTCGGTGACCACCCGCTCCGCGAAGGTGGAGGCCGTTTCGGCCAGGCTCATGGGGTAGTCCCGGGCCAGCACGGGCAGGTCGTCCATCAACCACTGATGGTAGGCGTGTCCCAGCTCGTGGGCCAGGGTACCCACGTTGGACGCCGTTCCGCCGAAGGTCATGAAGATCCGGGACTGCCGGCTCAGCGGGAATCCCGTGCAGAACCCGCCGGCCCGCTTGTTGGGGCGGTCTTCGGCTTCGATCCAGCGCTCGCTGAAGGCGCGCCGGGCCAGCCCCGCCAGCTCGTCGCTGAAGCGGGCAAACTGCTCGATGACGAAGTCCGCTGCCTCGTCGTACGTCACCTTGCCCTGGGCCTGGTAGACGGGCACATGGGCGTCGAACCAGGCCAGCCGCTGGACTCCAAGCCGTTCGGCCTTCCAGCGGAAGTACTCCAGCAGGGCGCCCCGCTTGCGGGCGACGGCATCCCACATGGCTTCCAGGGTGGCCCGTTGCATCCGGTTCTCGTCCAAGGGCTCCTTCAGGATGTCGTCCCAGCCGCGGCGCCGGTACCACTGCCAGCGGAACCCCGCCAGGTGGTTGAGGGCGGCGGCGATGACCTCGGCCTCCTGGCCCCACGCCGCCTCCCAGCGGTCGAACACGGCCGCGCGGACGGCCCGGTCGGGATCCTCCAGGCGATTGGCCGCCTGACCGACGGAGAGGTGGACGGTGCGATCCCCTTCCTGCACGGGAACCCGGATGCGGCCGGCCACCAGCTCATAGAGGTCGCCCCAGGCATGATAGCCGTCGACCGCCAGCGAGCCGGCCAGGGATTCCAGCTCGGGGCTCATGCGCTCCCGGGCCCGGCGGCGGCGTTCGTCCAGGGCGAAGGCCACTTCCCGCAGGCCGGGGTGCTCCAGGAGGGCCTGCCAGGCGGGATCGGACACCGCCAGCAGGTGCCGGTCCAGGTCGGTCCACAGGTTGTTGTAGGTGGCGCGCAGCTCGCCCACGCGGGTGAGCAACAGCCGCGCCCGCTCGTCGGTGGTGTCCTGGGAGACCAGGCAGTAGGTGAAGGCGCCCGCCTGCCCCAGCCGCGCGCCGGCGTCCTGCAGGCCGTTGACCAGGTTTTCCCAGTGTGCCGCCGGAGCGCCGGGGTCGAGCCGGCGCACCTCCTGCCGCAGGCGGTCCAGGTCCTGGGCCAGGGAAGCCAGGAAGGATTCAAACTGGGGCGATGCGCTGCCACCGGGGAAGAAGGTTTCCAGATCCCAGGTGGGGTTGTAGCGAGAACTCACGGCCACCGAAGCTCCACCGTCCTTTCGTGCCGGAACCCGTTTCTTGTTTTTCGCACCCGAAGGGAAGGATGCCTGCCGCTCCGGAACCTGCCGCGGCAGAGGGACGTTGGGGCCGGGGCGGGCAAGGCGGGGCTATGCGACCCCGGGAGCGGCAGGCCGGCGGTGGGGCAGCGGCCTCGCGCTGCGGGCGGCGGCTGCCGGACCGGGGCCTCACGGCTGGCAACGGGTGGTGTGGACAGGATACGGAGGGGTTGCTAAAATGAACGCCGCCGGGCCGCCCGGGCATGACGGCCCGGCACGCATCCGGTGCCGGGCGCGGGTCGCGGTCCTCCGCGCTGGTTCCGGTCGCAAAGACCCTGCCATGGGGTCTCATGCGGGAGTAGCTCAGGGGTAGAGCGTCTGCTTGCCATGCAGAAGGCCGCGGGTTCGAATCCCGTCTCCCGCTCACGGCTCCGCTCCGGGACAGGTGCGGCAGGGACCTGTCCCGGTTCCTTTTGTGTTGTGGCGCCCTTTTGTGGCGCCTTGGGGCGGCGCCGGGCACCCCGGTGGCGGCGAAGGTCAGCTTAGGGAGCGTTTCGCCCCTTTTCACGGCGTGCCTCCCGATCCTGCGGTCCAGGGCGGCTTTGCAGCGCACACCCGGCAAGGTATAATCGGAGGGCGGATCAATCGGCCCGGCTCGCGGGCTTCCAGGCATAGGGGCTGCCGGCGGCAATGCCCACGCTCCCGTCGGCCAAGGCCGGGCCGCCGGCGGGGTCGCGCCGGTGAAGCAAAGCCGCGCCGTGAAAGCAGGGTCGCGTCGGTGAAGCAAGGCCGCGTAGCCAAGTGGTAAGGCAGGGGCCTGCAAAGCCCTTACTCGCCGGTTCGAATCCGGCCGCGGCCTCAGGAGCGGTCCTTCGGCGGAACGTTCACCGGCGGAGGACCGCCGGCGGGAGGTCCGGATCGACCTCCCCATCTGGATCTGCAGCGCACCTGCAGCTGCAAGAGGGGCGAGGGAAGTGGCTCCCCGGATGCTCCCGGGTCCCGGGAGGGAGCCGGGGCCTGCAGAAGGCCGGGTTGACAGGCCAGCCGCGCGGCTCCTATAATCCGTCCTGCAGCGCAGGGGTTGAGCGGGCGGTTAGCTCAGTTGGTAGAGCACGTCGTTGACGTCGACGGGGTCAGTGGTTCGAGTCCACTACCGCCCACGACGGGCACCGGAGAGCAGGGCCGGTGCCCGTTTTTGTTCCCGGCGGCCCCTTCCGCTACCGGTTCCCCTGCCGGCGGCGGTTCATTGACCGTCCGGGAGCCGGAGGCGTAGAATGAAAACGAACGTCAGTGATAGTCAAAGTCATCCTGCGAAGGATCCGCATGCCGCGGAGGCGAAAGGCGCCTCCATGGCGTGCGGCGCCACGGCGCGACCCGCACCTGCGCGGGGCGCGCTCGCCGGCCGGGAGCGTGGGCCGGTGGCCCGCGCTCCCGGCCTTCCTCAAGGGAGAGAGGAGGCTTCGGAGTGACCGAGCCCTGGATGGACCCCCTGTCCCAGTGGATCACCCGCGCGGTGGAGGCCGTGAGCCCGTCGGTGGTGCAGATCGCGCGGCAGCACCGGCGCGGCGGGCGGCGCCTCATCGACGCCGTGGGTTCCGGCCTGATCTGGCGCTCCGAGCCGGGCCGCAGCCTGATCTTGACCAATGCCCACGTGGTCGGTCGCGCGGCGGAGGTCACGGTCCTCCTACCTTCGGGCAAGCGGGTCACCGGGACGGTGGCCGGCCGCGACCGCCTGTACGACGTGGCCGTGGTGGAGATCGCCAGCGGCCCCCTGCCGGCAGCGACGCTGGGCGATTCGCGCAGCCTGAAGCCCGGCCAGGCGGTGATCGCCGTGGGCAACCCCTTCGGCCTGGGCACCACGGTGACCATGGGGATCATCTCCGCGGTGGACCGGTCGCTTCCTACCCCGCAGGGTACGCCGCTGGACGGGCTGATCCAGACGGACGCGCCCATCAACCCGGGCAACTCGGGCGGGCCCCTGGCCCTGCTCGACGGCCGGGTCATCGGGCTCACCACGGTCAAGCTGGAGGGCCATGGCCTGGGGTTTGCCGTGCCGGTCCACCTGGTGGAGGCCATTGCCGGCCAGATCCTGCAGGAGGGGGCCGTGCGGCACCTGTGGCTGGGTATCCAGGGGTACGCCGAGGTGATCGACGACAACTGGGTGCGCACCTTCGAACTGCCGGCCGACCGGGGCATCGTCATCACCCGGGTGATGCCCTCCAGTCCGGCGGAGAAGGCCGGCCTGCAGGTCTTCGACATGATCGTGGCGGTGCAGGGGGAACATGTGGACACCATCGGCGACGTCCGCAAGCGGCTGGTGGGCCGCCGGCCCGGCGACCAGCTGGAGGTGACGGTGCTGCGCGGCGCCGAGCTGTTCCGCGTGCCCGTCCGCCTGGAGGAGATGCCCGCCCGCCGGCCGACCCGGGACAGTTGAGGGCGGGGCCGGTATTCCCGGCCCGTCCGGCGCGCCCGACCGGCCGGTCCCGCCGGCATGCCCGCCGGCGGCGTGCCCGGCGGGCGCTGCGGGCAGGTTCGTCCGGAAACCGGACGGAGCACGGGCGGAGCCGCCGCGGGCGGGCCTTGACGCCCTGGAAGCGAGTCTTCACCCGGAGCGGGCCTTGACCCGGCCTCGACCCATGGAGGGATGGCGCGTGGTACCCTCAGGCGAAACGCTTCCGCCAGTGCGTTCCCCGGGCGGCCAGGGCAGTCCGGCGCCTTCATCCGGCGGTGCGTCCGGCGGTGGGGGCAGCGCCGGTGGGGGCGGCGGGGCCGTGCGGCTGCAGCTGGTAGGAACCCGGTCGGGACCCCACAGCCATCTGGGGGGCCTGGCCGCCATCCTGGTGGACGGCGACCGGGCCACGGTGTCGCCGGGTGCCCTGCACGCCAAATCGCCGGTCGAGCAGGGGGTACGCTGGGTGGACGATCCGGCCCAGGTGCCCGGGGCCCGCCAGTACTGGGTGGTCTGGATCGCCCAGGGCGGCGCCGGCGGGCGCGGGGTGCGGGGCGCCGTGGCCAGTCCTATGTGGATCGACCGGCAGGCCATGGTGGGGTACAAGCACCTGGCGCGTCACGTCAACGACATGTCCCGGGCCCTTAAAGGGGTGATCGACCTGGAGGGGCTTTCGGACGCCCAGCGGCGGGCGGTGGGGGAGGCCATCCGCGCCCGGGCGCCCCAGGTTTGGGAGGCGACGGACCCCGCCGTCCGGGCCGCTCTTGGCGGTGAGCCGGCTGGCACGGTGGGGCCGGCTGAAGGCGGCCCGACCAGCCGGGACGGTGCCGGCCCCGGGGACCGTGACGCCGCCACCTCCTGACCGCGGCCACCGGGCCGACCCCGGGACTGCCGGACGCGGTGCCGCGCCGGCCCCCGCTTTCGCCCCCTGTCTCGCCTTCGCCCTGCGCCTCGGGCTTCCGCTAGCCGGTTCCGCCCTTCACCTGGCCCGGAGCTGTTATCGGAACCCGGCCCCACCCGGCGGCCGGGTCTTCTGCTTTTGCGGCGGCCGGTCGCGCCGGCGGTCGTTAATCCGGTCGTTCAGGTGGCCGTTCGAGTGACCGTTCAGGTGATCGCCCTGGGCCCGCTGCTGGCAGGCCGGACATGGGTGCCTTGATCGCCGCCGCACCGCCGCTGCATCGCGCGGCCGCCCACGCTGACCCGGCATGTCCTCCCTCGCCCGGCCATATCGGTGACATGGGGCCGGGCGGTTGACCCCCCGCCCCCGTGCTCACACTACGGGGGAAGGCGGCGGGGAAGGGAGCGATGGGAATGTCCGACCTGCTGGTCATCGGCACCGCCCAACCGCCGGATTCCTTGCGCCAGCGGCTGGAGCAGGAGGTGGCCGCCTTTACCCCCCTGGCGGCGGCCTGCGGGCTCGAGCCGCCCCAGCTGAGCGAATACCAGTGCGGCAATTGGTTCTTCCTGGCCGTCCAGGGCCCCGCCTTGCCGGGACGGCGCCGGAACGGGCCGTTGCGGGGCGGCAGCCGGACCCCGGCCGGTCCGGCGGCGGTCCCGGGCGGGGGTCCCGGCGGCACTGGCGGGACCTGGGAGGAACCCGGCCGGGCCGGAAGCGCGCGGCCGGGTTCTCCGGGTCCGGCCGCATCCTGGAGCCGGATGGCCGCGGAGCTGCGGTACGACTTCGGCGGCCTGTTCCTGGGAGGGCCGGGGTGGATTTCAGGGGCCCTGGGCACAACCGCCGGCGCGGCCGCCCGCGGGGCCCCGTCCCGCCGGCGCGATGCCGCCCCGGGGGCGGCCGGTTCCTCCCTGCGCTCCACGCCGGCCCCGGCAGCGCATCCCGGCACCGCCGGCATCGGAGGCGCCGCCACCCCCGGAGGCCTGCCGGGCAGAACGCGCGGCGGCTCAGGGGAAGCGGGGCGGCCCGGGGCCGGTGCCGAGCCCGGGGTGCACGGCACCCGCCCTGCCGGCGCGGGGGGCGGGAACGGCGCCGCCGGGGCCCCGAGCCGGCCCGGCGGCGACCCGAACGGGGTGGCCGCGGCGGAATCGGTGACCACGCCGCCCGCAGGTACCGGTGCCGGCCCCGCCGGAAGGGGCGAGGCGGTGCCCGCGTCGGAGGCCGATCCCTTGTTCCGCGACTGGCGCGCCCGGGTGGTGCGGGCCATCGTGGCCTTCATCCACGACGAGCACCGCTGGCACCTGATGCAGCGGCTGGTCGCCCGCCGCTACGCCCATCTGGCTCCCGACGAGCGGCACCAGGCCCTGGCCTACGCCCGCCGGCACCTGGCCGCCGCACCGGCCCGGGACGGGCAGCTCCGCTACCAGTTGAGCCGCCAGGTGGCGGCGTACGTGGAGGGCGCCGGTTTGCTCCTGGTCGACGGGTTCCTGCGGTTCCGGTGCCGGGACTACGTGGAGGCCCTGGAGCTGGCCGTGGACCGGGCGGTGGACGAGTACCTGCTGGACCGGGAGTACCGGGACTTCGTGCGGCTGCTGCGGCAGTTCGTCGACCTGCAGGTGCCGCGGCTGGATGTGGTCCATGTGGTGGTGGAACCGTCGGGCGCCTTCACCATGACCGATGAGCAGGGGCGGGCCGTGTCCCTGCCACCGGGAGAGGCCTGGGTGGCCGGCCCGGGGGAGGGGGTGGCGCCGGATCCCGGCGACGCCCTGGTCAGTGCCCTGGTGACGGTGGCCGCCCGCCGGTTCGTGGTGCACCTGCGCCGCCGCAATCAGGGGCTGGGCGGTGACACCCGGGACATGCTGGAGCAGGTCTTCGGCAACCGTGTGGAGGTCTGCACGGGTTGCACCCGCTGCCGCCCGCGGCAGCGGCGCCCGGCGGCTCCGGCCCCGCCGATCCGGTGACCTTGCCGGGCCGGCGCCGGCAAGCCACCGCCGGCTCGCAGGTGGGGAGGCGCCCGGCGTTCCCGCCGCCGTGGTATAGTGGCGGCCGGGAGGGACGCCCGTGGACACGGCGTGGTTCACCCTGCCCCTGACGGGCGGGCTCATCGGTTGGGCCACCAACCGGGTGGCCATCTGGGCCCTGTTCCGGCCCATCCGGCCCTGGCGGGTGCCGGGGGTGGGATGGACCTTGCAGGGCCTTTTGCCACGCCGCCAGGCCGACCTGGCCCGCGCCCTGGCCGAGGCGGTGGAACGGGACCTGCTGACGGCGGCCGATGTGCGGGAACACCTGCGCCGGCTGCCGCTGGACCGGGCGGCGGCCGACGCGGTGGCCCGGATGGTGCGGGAGGCGGTGCTGGCCCGCCTGCCGGCGCTGGTTCCTCGCGCCTGGTCCCTGCAGCTGGCCGATCGCATCGCCCAGGAGGCGCGCTACGAGGTGGCGCGCCGCTTTCCCGAGCTGGCCGAGGGCCTCTGGGCCGCCGCGGGCGAGGGTCTGCGCCTGGGTCCGGTGGTGGAACGGAAGCTGCTGGCCCTCGACCCGGCAGGCGTTGAAGATCTGGTCTTGCGGCTGGCCGGGAAGGAATTGCGCTTCGTCGAGTGGTCGGGGGCGGTGCTGGGATTCCTGGTCGGTCTGTTCCAGGCGCTCCTGGTGACCGTCGCCTGAAGCGAAGCCTTGGCCGCAGGCGCGGGAGCGGCGGCCGCTGGGGCACCCCAGGCGGCGGCCGGCCGGACCTCGCCGGGGGCGGCCGCCTGCCGCGCCGGGACATGGCGGCCGGTGACGGCGCCTCGATGGCTGCGCGCAGGATCCCCTTTGCCCCGGCACCAGGGTTGGCTATAATTTCGGCCAAACCGGTGCCCGGAGGATCCGGGCACGCCGGCGACGATGAAGGGGACACGACCGGAGGAGCGGCCCCGCCAGAGAGGGCGGGTCCCCCGCTGCGGCCAGCCCGGGGTGGAGTGTAGCCGGGAACCGCGGGCGGGGGGCTGGGAGCCTGCCCCGGAAGGCCACCGCCGGTTACCACCCCGGAGTTGCCGGTCCCAGGTGCGAGCGCAGGGCCCCGGCGGCGGGGTTCGACCGGCCGGCGGCGCCGCCGCCCCGGAACAGCGGCACCCCCGCCGGGGGCCGGGAGCGGGCGGGCAGCTGTTGCCGGCGCGGCGGCGACCGGAGCCGCGGCCCGCGGAGGCTGCACGAGCCTCCCTGCAGCACCGAAGACCGGCCGGTAGCCCCCGTTACCGGGCAGAAAGAGGGTGCCAAGCGGGAGGGGGCTGGCTCCCGCCCCGGGTGGCACCAAAAAGGGTGGAACCGCGAGGCCGGCGGGCCTCGTCCCTTTGGGACGGGGCCCTTTTCATTTGCCCGCTGCAGATTCCTGGAAGGACGGTGAGGGACGTTGGACGAACCGGCACGCAGGGAAACCGGGACCATGATCGTGGTCGAGCTGCCCGGCGGCAGCCGTCGGGAACTGCCCCGGGGCATCACGCCCCTGGAGGTGGCCCAGCAGATCGGCCCGCGCCTGGCCCGGGACGCGGTGGCGGCCCGCTGGAACGGGCAGGTCATCGACCTGAACCGGCCCCTCGAAGAGGACGGCCGGCTGGAGATTCTCACCTTCGCCGACGAGGCGGGGCGGGAGGTCTACCGCCACAGCACGGCCCACCTGATGGCCCAGGCGGTGAAGCGCCTCTGGCCGGAAGCCCAGCTGGCCGTGGGGCCGCCGCTGGAGGACGGGTTCTTCTACGACATCCAGACCCCCCGGCCCCTCTCCACGGACGATCTGGAAGCCATCGAGCAGGAGATGGCCCGGATCGTACAGGAAGACCTGCCCATCCGCCGGCGGCCGGTCAGCCGGCAGGAGGCCCTGGATCTCTTCCGGCAGCGGGGGGAGCGGTACAAGGTCGAGATCATCGAGTCCATCCCGGAGGACGAGCCGCTGACGGTCTACGAGCAGGGGGAGTTCGTCGACCTCTGCCGGGGGCCTCACCTGCCGTCCACGGGGCGGATCAAGGCCTTCAAGCTCACCGGCGTGGCGGGCGCTTATTGGAAGGGCGACGAGAAGGGGCCGATGCTGACCCGCATCTACGGCACCGCCTTCCCCTCCGCCCGGGAGCTGGAGGAGCACCTCCAGCGGCTGGAGGAGGCCAGGCGCCGCGACCACCGCAAGCTGGGCCCCGAGCTCGACCTTTTCCACTTCGAGGAGGTGGCGCCGGGGTACGCCTTCTGGCATCCCAAGGGGGCCACGGTGTACGGGCTCCTGGAACAGTTCTCCCGGGAGCTGCAGGCGCGCTACGGCTACCAGGAGGTCCGCACCCCCGAGATCCTGAAGGTCGACCTGTGGCATCGCTCGGGCCACTGGGAGCACTATCGCGACAACATGTTCCTGATCGAGCGGGAGGATGCCCTGTTCGGCGTCAAGCCGATGAACTGCCCGGGGCACTGCCTGCTCTACCGCAGCCGGATCCGCTCCTACCGGGACCTGCCCCTCCGCCTGGCGGAATACGGCCGGCTGGCCCGCTTCGAGCGCTCCGGCACGCTGCACGGGCTCTTGCGGGTACGAGGCTTCGAGCAGGACGACGCCCACCTGTTCGTCCGGGAGGACCAGATCGAAGAGGAGATCGGCCGCGTCCTGGAGCTGGTCGACACCATCTACGGCACCTTCGGCATGCCCTACGAGATCAAGCTGGCCACGCGGCCGGAGAAGTTCATGGGCGATCCGGCCTTGTGGGAGCGGGCGGAGGCGGCCCTGGCGCGGGCCCTGGAGGCGGCGGGCCGGGACTACACCCTGGCGCCCGGCGACGGCGCCTTCTACGGCCCCAAGCTGGACTTCTACGTGATCGACTCCCTGGGGCGGAAGTGGCAGACGGCCACGGTGCAGCTGGACTTCCAGATGCCCATCCGGTTCGACCTGACCTACGTGGACGCCGCGGGCCAGGAGCAGCGGCCGGTGATGATCCACCGGGCCATCATGGGGTCCCTGGAGCGCTTCATCGGCATCCTGATCGAGCACTACGCCGGTGCCTTCCCCGTCTGGCTCGCCCCGGTGCAGGTGCGGGTGCTGCCCGTCAGCGACCGGGACCACGACTACGCGCGCCGGGTGGAAGAACGGTTGCGGGCGGCGGGCCTGCGGGTCGAGGTCGATGCCCGGGACGAGAAGCTCGGGTACAAGATCCGCCAGGCCCAGGTGGAAAAGGTGCCCTACATGCTGGTGGTCGGCGATCGGGAGGCCCAGGAGGGCCAGGTCGCCGTGCGCAGCCGGGACCGGGGTGATCTGGGCAGCCAGTCCCTGGAAGACTTCGTGCGCCTCATCACCGAGAAGGTGGCACAGCGGCAGGGGAACCCGGCTTGACCAGTTTGACCATTTTTTGGGGAGGAACCTCGTCCAGCGCGGCGAAATCCACCCCAACACGGACCCGGAACCGTGCCGCCGGCGCGCCTTGCGCCCGCGGGCGGCAGGGCGGTGTAGATCACTCCCGGGCCGAAGGGTGAGGGGGGCTGTGATGGTGAAGACGTGGCGGCGGCGCCTGCAGGCGCTGGCGCTGGTGGCCGTCCTGGCGGTCCTGGCCACGGCGTGCGGCGCGCCGGCCCAGCCTTCGGGTGAGGGTGGCGGGGGCAGCGGCGGCGGGGAGGCCGGCCTGCCGGCGGACACCCTGGTCTGGGGGCGCGGCGGCGATTCGGTGTCCCTGGATCCGGCCAACGTCACCGACGGCGAGTCCATGAAGGTCACCCACCAGATCTTCGACACGCTGGTGGAGTTCAAGGAGGGCAAGACGGAGGTCGAGCCGTGGCTGGCCACCGATTGGGAGGTCAGCGACGACGGCAAGGTCTGGACCTTCCACCTGCGCCAGGGCGTCACCTTCCACGACGGCACGCCCTTCAACGCCGAGGCCGTGGTCTTCAACTTCGAGCGCTGGATGAAGACGGACAACCCCTACCGGCACGAGGGCGAGAACTTCGAATACTTCGCCTACATGTTCGGCGGGTTCGACGAGGAGTCGGTGATCGAGAAGGTCGAAGCGGTGGACGAGTACACCGTCCGCTTCACCTTGCGGGAGCCGCTGGCGCCCTTCCTGCAGAACCTGGCGATGCCGAGCTTCGCCATCGCCAGCCCCGAGGCGATCAAGAAGTACGGCGCCGACTTCGGCCGCAATCCGGTGGGCACCGGACCCTACAAGTTCGTGGAATGGGTCCCGGACCAGCAGATCGTGCTGGAGGCCTACGACCAGTGGTGGGGCGAGCCGAAACCCAAGATGAAGCGGATCGTCTACAAGGCGATCAAGGACAACTCGGCGCGGCTGGCCGAGCTGATGGCGGGGACCATCGACGTGATGGAAGACCCGAACCCGGCCGACCTGCCCACCATCGACACCGGCCAGTTTGACATCCTCTACCGCGATGCGAACAACGTCGGCTATCTGGCGCTCAACAACGACAAGGAGCCCTTCAACGACGTGCGGGTGCGCCAGGCCATCGCCCACGCCATCAACAAGGAGGAACTGGTCAAGGCCTTCTGGGGCGATCTGGGCCAGGTGGCCAAGAACCCCATGCCGCCCGCCATGTGGGGCTACAACGATGACATCCAGGACTACGAGTACGATCCCGAGCGGGCGAAGCAGCTTCTGGCGGAGGCCGGCTACCCCGACGGGTTCCAGACGGAGCTCTGGACCATGCCCGTGCCGCGGCCTTACATGCCCCAGCCCGAGCAGATCGCCGAGGCCATCCAGCAGCAGCTGGCGGCCGTGGGCATCCAGGCGGAGATCGTCCGCCACGAGTGGGACGTCTATCTGGAGAAGACGGGCAACGGGGAGCATCCCATGGCCCTGCTGGGCTGGATCGGCGACAACGGCGACCCCGACAACTTCCTGTACGTGCTCCTGGACAAGGACAACGCCCGCACGCCCGGTGCCGGCAACATCTCCTTCTACCGCAGCGAGGAGGTCCACCAGCTGCTGGTGCGGGCGCAGCGCACCCCGGACCAGGGCCAGCGGGAGCAGCTCTACCGGCAGGCGCAGGAGATCATCCACCGGGATGTGCCGATGATCCCCCTGGCCCACGCCCGCTCGCCCATCATCGTGCGCAAGGGCGTGGAGGGGCTGGTCCCGAGCCCGCTGGGCAGCGAGAAGCTGCACAAGGTGTCGGTCACCCGCTAAGGCCCGCCAAGTCGCGGGTGCAGGCCCGGAGGTTCGCCGGGTGCTACCGGCGGCCAGGTGCCGGCCGGGCAGCAGGTGGCGAAGGGGAACGGAAGGGGCGCAGGCCGGGGCGGGGACCCCGTCCCGGCCTGCGCCTTGCCCGGGACCCAAGGCCGCCGGAGGCACCCCGGTGGCACCCGGCAGCAGGTGCGGGCGCGGGGCGGGCCAGCGGCCGGAGATAGCGAGGCGAGAGCGTGCTGCGGTACGTGATCAAACGGTTGTTGCTGCTCATTCCGACCCTGTTCGGCATCTCGGTGGCCGTCTTCGGTTTCTTGTACCTGATCCCCGGCGATCCGGCCCAGGCCATCCTGGGGGAACGGGCCACGCCGGAGATGCTGGCCCGGCTGCGGGAGGAGATGGGGCTCAACGATCCCTTCTGGGTGCAATACGGGCGCTTCGCCGGCCAGTTGTTGCGGGGGGAACTGGGGCGCTCCCTGCGCAGCGGCCTGCCCGTCAGCCGGGACATTGCCGTCCGCTTGCCGGCGACCATCGAGTTGACCTTTGCCGCCATGCTGGTGGCGATCCCCCTGGGGGTGCTGGCCGGCGTCATCGCCGCCGTACGGCGCCGCACCATCCTTGACTACGGCGTGATGGCGGGATCCATGGTCGGCGTCTCGATGCCCATCTTCTGGCTGGGGCTCGTGATGATGTACTACCTGGCCGTCGACCTGAAGTGGCTGCCGCCGTCGGGCCGGCTGTCGGTGCAGTACGAGGCCCAGGTCCCCTTCATCACCGGCATGTACCTTGTGGACACCCTGCTGGTGGGCAACCTGCCTGCCTTCGTCGATGCCGCCCGGCACCTGGTCATGCCCGCCCTGGCCCTGGCCACCATCCCGGCCGCCTTCATCGCGCGCATGACCCGCTCCAGCCTGCTGGAGGTGCTTCGGCAGGATTACGTGCGCACGGCCCGGGCCAAGGGCCTTCTGGAGCGCATCGTCACGCTGCGGCACGCCCTGCCCAATGCCATGCTGCCCGTTCTGACGGTGACGGGCCTCCAGGTGGGCAGCCTGCTGGGCGGCGCGGTGCTGACGGAGACCATCTTTTCCCTGAACGGCGTGGGACGGTACATCGTCGATTCCATCGGCTACCGCGACTATCCCGCCGTGCAGGGTGCCGTGTTCTTCGTGGCCACCCTGTTCGTGCTGACCAACCTGGTGGTCGACCTGCTCTACGCCCTGGTGGACCCGCGCATCCGCTACGACTGATCACCGGCTGGTGCCCGGGAACCGCACGGAGGGAGATGCATGGCAGCCCTGTCCCGCCAAGTGGAATCCGCAGCCTCTCTGCCGCCGGCCGCTCCGCTGCCGCTGGGCCACGGATTCTGGCGCCGCTTTCTTGGCCACCGCTCGGCGGTCCTGGGTGGGGGTATCGTCCTGGCCTTCGTCCTGGTCGCCCTGCTGGCCCCGCTTTTGGCACCCTACCATCCCACGGACGACGCGAACCTGCTGCAACGCCTCCAGCCGCCCTCGGCCGAGCACTGGCTGGGCACGGACCACCAGGGCCGCGACGTCCTGAGCCGCATCATCTACGGGGCCCGGATCTCCCTGCGGGTGGGCGTGGTGTCGATGCTGATGGCGGCCGTGGCGGGCACCGTGTGGGGGGCCCTGGCGGGGTACTACGGCGGCTGGTTCGACATGGTCTCCGGGCGGCTGGTCGACCTGATGCTGGCTTTCCCCAGCATCCTGCTGGCCATCGCCTTTGCCGCCTTCCTGGGACCCAGCCTGGAGAACACCATGTACGCCGTCGCGCTGGTCGCGGTGCCCCAGTACATGCGGCTGATGCGCGGCCAGGTGCTCTCGCTCCGGGAGCAGGACTACGTGGCGGCGGCGCGCGCCCTGGGCTTTTCCGATGCGCGGATCATCGTCCGCCACATCCTTCCCAACGCCCTGGCGCCGCTGATCGTTCAGGGCACCCTGGGCGTGGGGACGGCGGTCCTGGATGCGGCGGCCCTGAGCTTTCTCGGGCTGGGCGCGGTGCCGCCCCAGCCGGAGTGGGGGCGAATGCTCAACGATGCCCGGACGGTCTTCCGCGTGGCACCCTGGAACATGACCTTTCCCGGGCTGGCCATCATGCTGGTGGTTCTGGGCTTCAACCTCCTGGGTGACGGCTTGCGGGACCTCCTGGATCCCCGGGCCCGGGACGATTGACGTCACGGGCCGATCGCGGCTCCGGCGCCGCCGGCACGGCACCCCGGCGGCGATTGACGGGCTCTGGCACCGGTGCTACAATGCCTCAGGCTAGTCGCATCCTGCGACGGGCTGGCATTTTTGTCTCAACCGGCAGGCAAGCGGAAGCACGAGCTTCCCACCTCAGCGCGTCCAAACTGCGACTGGGGTTTCGGGCCGGGCGGCCCGGTGGCGATCCTGGCGCGCCGCGGGCACCTGCACACGGGGTGCCGGCGGCAGGGGCAGGGTGCCGTGGAGCCGCCCGGGGGATGAGCGGGCGCCGCTTGCGCCCGTTTGCTGTTTTTGCGGTCGTACGGCAGGTCATGGGACGGGTACCTCCACCCGGGCGGCAAGGGCGGGTGGTGGGGTGCCGGCCAAACTTCCGGAGGTGACGCGCAATCGTCAGGGACCTGCGCGTGAACGAGCAGATTCGCGTGCGCGAGGTCAGGGTCATCTCGCCCGAGGGCGAGCAGCTGGGCATCTTCCCGACCCACGAAGCCCTGCGCATGGCCTACGAGCGGAACATGGACCTGGTGGAGGTGGCACCGCAGGCCCGGCCGCCCGTGTGCCGCATCATGGACTACGGCAAGTTTAAATACGAGCAGGCGAAACGGGATCGGGAAGCGCGCAAGCGGCAAAAGATTGTGGATATCAAAGAGGTCAAGATGCGGCCGCGCATCGACCAGCATGACTTCGAGGTCAAGCTGCGCAATGCCCGGCGGTTCCTCGAGGACGGCGACAAGGTCAAGGCCACCATCATGTTCCGGGGGCGGGAGATCGTCCATGCCGACCTGGGGCGCCAGGTGCTGGAGCGCCTGGCCAGGGCGGTGGAGGACATCGCCACCATCGAGCGCCGCCCCGTGGTGGAAGGCCGGAACATGACCATGGTCCTGGCGCCACGCCCCCAGGTGGTGGGTGCGGCCCGCGCCGAGGCCCGGCCGGCGGCCGGGGAGGGCGAGGGGGCCGCGGGTCCTGCGGGCGAGGAATCGCGCGCCACATGACATCCGGTTCGTCCCATGACCGGTGACGGGGCCTGGCCGCAACCCGGTGGCCGCCGCGGGGCGGCCACCCGGCGGTGAGTCCCGGCATCCGTGCAAGCCGCCAGCAGCGGCTAGCTTGTCTGACAATGTGCCAATTCTCCAACGTTGACCGAAGGAGGCGGGCCCCATGCCCAAGATGAAGACCCACCGCGGTGCGGCCAAGCGGTTCCGCCGGACGGCGCGGGGGCGCTTCAAGCACCAGCGCAGCAACCGCGGGCACCTGAACGAGAAGAAGACGGGCAAGCGCATGCGGCGCCTGCGCCAGCCCGCGGTGCTGGGTAAGGCCGACACCAGGACCGTGCGCAAGCTGCTGCCGTACCAGTAAGGCCGCTACGGTCCAGGCGGCCATGGCCGCCCGAGGACCAGCGGCAGGCCCCGGCGGGAAGCAGCGACGGTCCCGCCGCGGCGCGCGGTGGCAGTCGACGGGGCATCATGCCATCCGCCAGCAAGGCGTCGCCAGCAAGGCGTAAGGAGGAAGGTTTTCATGCCACGGGTCAAGGGCGGTCCCCGGACACGCCGCCGGCACAAGAAGATCCTGAAGCTCGCCCGCGGCTATTACGGCCGGCGGAGCAAGACGTTCCGTGCTGCCAACGAACAGGTGCTGCACTCCCTCTGGTACGCTTACCGGGACCGGCGGGCACGCAAGCGGGACTTCCGCCGGCTCTGGATCCAGCGGATCAACGCGGCCGCACGGCAGTACGGGCTGTCCTACAGCCGGCTGATGAGCGGCCTGCGCAAGGCCGGCGTGGGGCTCAACCGGAAGGTGCTGGCCGACCTGGCCGTCCGGGACGGAGCGGCCTTCCGGGCGGTGGTGGAACGCGCCCGCCAGGCCCTGGGCACCTGACGCCGGGCCGGCGGCGCGGGGCGGCTCGCCACGGCGGGCCGCCCCGCTTGTGTGCGCCCGGCATGGGCGAGTGCTAAGGGGTGAAAGTCCCCTGCGGAGGGTGGCCCCGTACAACCGCTAGCCGAAGGCAAGGGTGCCCGCGGCGACGCGGGATCCGAAGGAAGCCGGAGGCAAAGTCGCGACCCGACGACCAGGAACCGCGGGCGAGGCGGCGCCGTCTGGGCGAGCTGGCACAACACAGCGAAGCCCGAGATGGGCCGAAGGGCGGCGCTGTAAACGCGGCGGGTGTGCGACGAAAGTGCTCGCTCTTACCCGGGGAGGCCTGCCGGTAGGCCAGCGGAGCTGGCAACCCGCGACCGCAAGGCGCGGCTGAGCCGGCAGGAGTCAGCAGAGGCCGTAGTACCGCCGGCCGGGCCGGCAGGAAGGGCCGAACGTCGAGTCCGGGAGGGTGTTGGCGCGTTCGCGCCGGGTGCGAGGAGAGCAGCCAACCCGAGAGGGCCTCGCCCAGGAAGCGGTGGTGAATCCCACCGGGGCCTGGGTGAGAGCGGAGCACCCGGCCGGGACAGACCGGCGCCCCTCCCCGCGGAGGACGTGGTGGCGTGGACCTGATGGAGCAGGTGGTGGCCCGGGAGAACATGGGGGCCGCCCTACGACGGGTGGAGCAGAACCGGGGCGCGCCGGGTATCGACGGCATGACCGTCGAACAACTGCGGGGTTTTCTGCGGGAGCGGTGGCCGCAGGTACGCGCCCAGCTGCTGGCGGGAACCTACCAGCCGCAGCCCGTCCGCCGGGTGGCGATCCCCAAACCCGGGGGCGGCACGCGCCTACTGGGTATCCCGACCGTCCTGGACCGCCTGATCCAGCAGGCTTTGCTGCAGGTGCTGACGCCGATCTTCGACCCCGACTTTTCGGAGCACAGTTACGGCTTTCGGCCGGGACGCTCCGCGCACCAGGCAGTCGAAGCGGCGCGGCGGCACGTCGAGGAAGGGTACGCCTGGGTGGTCGACCTGGACCTCGAACAGTTCTTTGACCGGGTGAACCATGACGTCCTGATGGCCCGGGTGATGCGGAAGGTCGCGGACAAGCGCGTCCGCATGCTGATCCGCCGCTACCTGCAGGCCGGCGTGATGGTCGGTGGGGTGAAGGTGCGGACGGAAGAAGGGACGCCCCAGGGCGGCCCCCTCAGCCCGCTCTTGGCCAACATCCTTCTCGACGACCTGGACAAAGAGCTGGAACGGCGGGGACACCGCTTTGTCCGTTATGCGGACGATTGCAACATCTACGTCCGCTCGGAACGGGCAGGGCACCGGGTCATGGCAGGCGTACGGCGCTTCCTCGAGCAGCGGCTTCGGCTCAAGGTCAACGAACAAAAGAGCGCGGTTGATCGGCCGTGGCGACGCAAGTTCCTCGGCTTCAGCATGTATCACGGCCGGGACGGCGTCCGCCTGCGGGTGGCCCCCCAAACGGTGCAGCGGCTCAAAGACCGGCTTCGCACCCTGACCAGCCGGACGTGGTCCGTTTCCATGACCGAGCGGATCCGCCGGATCAACACTTACCTGCGGGGCTGGCTTGCGTACTTCCGGATTGCGGACATGGCAAGCCTCCTCGATACCGTGGAAGGTTGGCTCCGGCGACGCTTGCAGGCGTGCCTTTGGAAGCAATGGAAACGGCCCCGCACCCGTTTGCGGGAACTCCGCGCCCTGGGACATCCCGAGTGGAAGGCCCGGCAGTGGGCCTTTTCGCGCCGGGGTTATTGGGCCATGGCTGGCGGCCCGCTCAACAGCGCCCTGGGCAAGCGCTACTGGCTTGCCCAGGGGCTGCTGAGCCTGACCCAGTACTACCACCAACTTCGCCATGCTCGACGAACCGCCCGGTGCGGACCCGCATGCCGGGTGGTGTGAGAGGACGGGGCCGTGACCGGCCCCTCCTACTCGATTCTTCCGTTCCAATTGATGGGCCTTCATCAGGAGGAACCCGCTACGCGATGTCCCGATCCGCCGGTTCAACAGGCAACGGCCCTGGCCCGGAGGAACCCGGCACCCGGTGGGCTGCCGGCGAAGGCCGGAACGGTCCGGTCCGCGAGCCCAACCCGGCCCGGGTACTGGCCCTGGGGTTTGCCGGGGTCATCCTGCTGGGCGGCCTGCTGCTGAGCCTGCCCTTCGCCTGGGAGCCCGGCCACCGGGTGAGCTTCCTGGACGCCCTTTTCACGGCCACGTCGGCGGTGTGCGTCACGGGGCTCGTGGTGGTGAACACCGCCGAGACCTTCTCCACGGCGGGCGAGCTCATCATCCTGGCGCTGATCCAGGTGGGCGGCCTGGGCATCATGACCATGTCGACCCTCTTCGCCATCCTGGTGGGCAAGCGCATCACCTTCCGGGAGCGCCTGCTGATCCAGGAATCCCTGGGCCAGCTCTCGCCGGCGGGCATGGTCCGGCTGGTGCTGTACGTGGCGGCCGTCACCGCAGGATTTGAAGTGGTGGGGGCGACCCTGCTCACCCTGTACTGGTGGCTGGCCTACGACATGCCCTTCGGCCTGGCGGCCTATCGCGGCCTCTTCCACGCCGTTTCCGCCTTCAACAACGCCGGGTTCGACGTCTTTGACAGCCGCCGGCCCAGCCTGGAGCGGTTCGCCGGTGACCCGGTCATCACCCTGACCATCGGCGGGCTGATCGTGGCCGGAGGCCTGGGCTTCACCGTGCTGGCGGACCTGGGCCGGCGTCTCCGCCATCCGCGGCACCGGCTGTCCCTGCACACGCGCCTGGTGCTGTGGACCACGGCGGCCCTGCTGGTGCTGGGCACGGTGCTGGTGGCGGCCGGCGAGTGGTCGAACCCGGCCACCATGGGCCGGCTCTCCCCGGGGGGCCGGTTCTGGGCCGCCCTCTTCCACTCCATCACGCCGCGCACGGCCGGCTTCAACATGCTGCCCATGGCCGAGCTGACCAACCTCACGGTCCTCGCCACCATCCTGCTCATGTTCGTCGGCGGCTCGCCGGCAGGCACGGCCGGCGGCATCAAGACCACCACCCTGGCCCTGCTTCTGGCCACGGTGCGGGCCACCGTCCGCGGCGAGGACGAGCTGGTGCTGATGGAGCGGCGCATCCCCACGCTGGTCGTGGCCAAGGCCCTGGCCCTGGCGGTGATGGCCGCGGGCCTGGTGCTGGCGGTGACCGTGGGCATGCTGCTCTGGGACGGTCATTCCCTGGAGGCGACGGTCTTTGAGGTGGTCAGCGCCTTTGGCACCGTCGGCCTGAGCCTGGGCATCACGCCGGAGCTGACGGCGGCGGGCAAGGTGCTGATTCTGCTTACCATGTATGCTGGGCGGGTCGGGCCCCTGACGGTGGCCGTCGCCCTGACCCGGCGCGGCCGGCGCCCGCGGGCGGTGCGGTACCCCGAAGAGCGGGTGCTGGTGGGATAGGCTGCAGGCCGTGGCGGCACGCCAGGCCGCGGCAGCTCCGGCCCGGGGAGGCCGCCGCGGCGGCCGCGACGATCCTTGCCGGGGGCGCCCCGGCAAGGGCCCAGGAAGAGCTCGAGGAGGGGAAGGGCGGATGCCCGTCCGGGAGTTTGCCGTCATCGGGCTCGGCCGGTTCGGCCGGGCGGTGGCGACCACCCTGTACGAGATGGGGTTCAGCGTGCTGGGGATCGACTCCGACGAGCAGGTGGTGCAGGACATGGTCCAGCACGCCACCCACGTGGTGACCGCCGACGCCACCGACGAGGACGTCTTGCGGTCCTTGGGCCTGCGCAACTTCGACGTGGTGGTGGTGGCCATCGGCGACCTGGAGGCCAGCGTCCTGGTGACCCTCATGCTGAAGGAGATGGGGGTCCGGCGGGTGGTGGCCAAGGCCGTCAGCGAGCATCACGGCCGGGTGCTGCAGCGCATCGGCGCCGACCGGGTGGTCTTCCCCGAGCGGGACATGGGCATTCGCCTGGCCCAGCGCATGGTATCGGCCCACTTCCTGGACTACATCGAGGTCTCGCCGGACATCAGCGTGGTCGAACTTCAGGCCGGCGGGGACATGGTGGGCAAGACGCTGGAGCAGCTGCGGCTGCGCAACCGCTTCCGGGTGACGGTCATCGCCCTCCGGCGCGGGGACGAGGTGATCGTGGCCCCGGGCGCCGGGGCCACCATCCAGGCGGGGGACCTGGTGGTGGTCATCGGCAGCAACGAGAACATCCGCCGCATGCAGGAAGAACTCGGCCTCTAGCCGCCCGGTACCGGCCGTGACCCTGCCCTCCGGCATGGCCCCGCCCGCCGGCGGGACCAGCGGGCGGCCTGCCACCGGGCGTGCAACCGGGCAGGGGAGGGACCGCAGGCCAGCGCCATGCTCATCACATCGCCCCACAACCCGCGGATCAAGCGGCTGCGCCAGCTCCAGGAGCGTCGCCACCGCCGGCGCCTGGGCGCCACCCTGGTGGAGGGGCGTCGCTTCGTGGCCGAGGCGCTGGCGGCCGGCCGGACCGTCCGCCAGGCCGTGTACACCGCCGCCTTTGCATCCTCGGCGGCAGGAGCGGCTCTGCTGCGCGACCTGGCCGCGGCCGGCTGCCAGCTGGCGGAGGTGCCGGACCGGCTGCTGGCGGAGGTGGCCCTGACCGAAACGCCCCAGGGGATCGTGGCGGAGGTGGCTGTGGACGAACCCGGCCCCGCCGGTCCCAGCTGGTGGCAGGGAGTGGCAGCGGCCTCCCTGCCCCTGGCCCTGCTGCCCGATGGCGTGCAGGACCCGGGCAACCTGGGGACCCTGTTGCGGGCGGCCGAGGGGCTCGGGGCGGCGGGAGCCGTGATGGTACCGGGTACCGTCGATCCCTTTCACCCTCGGGCCGTGCGGGCGTCGGCCGGCGCCTGCCTGCGGCTCGCGCTGGCCCGGGCGGGCGACGCGGCGGAGGCCGCCCGCGCCGCCCGGGCGGCGGGCCTGGCGGTGTGGGTGGCCGAGGCCGGTGCGGCCACCGCCTGCTGGGATGTGGACTGGCGCCGCCCCGCCCTGCTCGTGGTGGGCAACGAAGGGGCCGGCGTCAGCCCCGCGGTGGCCGGGCAGGCCACGGGCCGGGTGGCCATCCCGCTGGCGGGGGGCATCGGGTCCCTTAACGTGGCCATGGCCGGGACCATCCTGCTCTACGAGGCGGCCCGGCAGGCTGCGAATTCCGGTTCCGGGCCCGGGACCGGCCAGGGGGCGGGGGCCCTCTCCTGAGCGGCGGCCCTCCGGCCGAATCGGGTGGCCGCAGCCCGTCCCGAGAAGCCCGGTCGCCCAGGTTCAGTCGCCGAAGAAGGGCAGGTCGAAATCGAACAGATCGTCGAGAAAGTGCTTGCGCCGCTTGCGGCCGTAGGGGTGACGCGTGTACGGGACCTCATGGCCGGTCTCCCCGCGGTGCCGGAAGTCTTCCTCCTCCCAGCGCTCGGCGCCGGCCAGGAGCTTCTCCAGCTCGCCCCGGTCGAGCCACACGCCGCGGCACTCGGGACACACGTCGATGGTCACGCCGCGACGCTGGACCTCGCGCATGGGCACCTCGCACAACGGGCAGCGGATCATGATCCCACCTCCCAGCCCATGGTAGCCCAGGGGGCCGGGCGGAGCCAGCCAGACCCGCAGGGCAGGGCCGGTGGAAAAGGCCCGCACCGGGCCCGGGGCGGGGCTTGGGATGGCCGTGCCCTGGCGCTGGTTGTGGGATTTCCCGGAGCCATGCTATAATGCCCGCAACTGGCAGGCGGCCGCCAGGCAGGGAGAGGTGCGGAGATGGGTCCGCTGACGGCCGACGTCTTCTGGCAGCTGTTCGAGCGCACCGGGTCGGTGGTGGCGTTTCTGCTGTACCGGTTGTTCCTGGGCGCCGACGGCTGACGGGCGCCGGCAGCGGCGGCAGCCGGTGGGTGCCATGGCAACCGGATCCGTACCGTCACCGCCCTCAACGGCATGTCCCAGGGGCCGGTTCGACAACCGCCCCATCGGCGGCGGGCGCAGGCCGATCCCAGGCGGCGCCTCCCATCAGCGTAGCCAGCGACAGCCAGGCGATCTTCCAGCAGATCTGCGAGGAACGGGTCGAGTAGTCCGGAGACGGCCCTGCAGAGAGGGCGGGCCGGAGGCTGCAAGCCCGCCCGGGCGACGGCCGGATGAAGTTCCCCCGGGAGCAGGCGGCTGAACGGGCGAGATGCGGCGGCCAAGCCGGTGTGCGGTGGAAGCTGGTTCGTCCCAGTAGGCCGTTCCGGGAGGGGCCCGTTATCGCCCCAGCGGTCGGTCACGGTGTCGGGGCCCAGGGGCGTGGCGCCCGGCGTGGCGCCCGGCGCCGTCGCAGCGGCCCGGGCCCGGGTTGTGCCGTGCCGACCCGCCGAGGCGCCGTGCCGCGAGGCCGGCGCGAACCAGGGTGGTACCGCGGAGCTCGTCCGCCCCCGGAGGGGGCGGCTTTTTTGTTGGCTGCAAACCCGTCGAGGGGACGTCCCCATGGATGTGCACGGCCCCATCGAGGCACGGCCAACCCGTAACGCGCAGGGCCGGCCGAGCAGGGGTTAGGGAAAGAGGTGGCACGTGGTGACCCAGGGTGCGATGGAACCCCAGCAGGGGAGACAGGCACCGCCGGTGCGCGGCGAGGATCCCGGCGCCGGCAGGGGTACGTCCGGCCCGGCTCCCGATCCGGAGGGCATCGCCCAGCTGCAGCACCAGGCGGAGGCCGCCATCGCCGCAGCCGAAAGCCTGGCGGACCTGGAACGGTTGCGGGTCGAGTGGCTGGGCAAGAAGGGCCGCATCAGCCAGCTGCTGCGGCAGATGGGAAGCCTCCCGCCCGACCGGCGGCCGGCCTTCGGCCAGCGGGCCAATGCGGCCCGGCAGGCGGTGGAGGAGGCCCTGTCGCGGCGTCGCCGGGAGCTGGAGGCCCAGGAAGAGCGGCGCCGCCTGGCGGCGGAACGGATCGACGTCACATTGCCCGGGCGCCCGGTGCTGCGGGGGCGGCGGCATCCCCTGCGCCGGGTGGAGCTGGAGATCATCGCCATCTTCCGGGGGCTGGGGTTCACCGTGGCCGAAGGGCCGGAAGTGGAGCGGGATTACTACAACTTCGAGGCCTTGAACATCCCGGCGGACCATCCGGCCCGCGACATGCACGACACCTTCTACCTGACGGGCGACATCCTGCTGCGCACCCACACCTCCCCGGTCCAGGTGCGCTACATGCAGGCCAGGGCGCCCCAGCTGCCGGTGCGGATCATCGCCCCGGGGCGGGTGTACCGGCGGGACGACGATGCGACCCACTCGCCCATGTTCCACCAGGTGGAGGGCCTGCTGGTGGACCGGGGGGTCAGCTTTGCCCACCTGAAGGGCACCCTGGCCGAGTTCGCCCGGCGCATGTTCGGCCCCCAGACCCGCTACCGGTTCCGGCCGAGCTACTTCCCCTTCACCGAGCCCAGCGCCGAGATGGACGTCTCCTGTCCCCTGTGCGGGGGCAGCGGCTGCCGCACCTGCGGCGGCAGCGGCTGGATCGAGATCCTCGGCTCGGGCCTGGTCCACCCGGCGGTGCTGCGGGCGGGGGGGTACGACCCGGAGCAGGTTTCGGGTTTCGCCTTCGGCATGGGCATCGAGCGCATTGCCATGATCAAGTACGACATCGACGATCTGCGCCTGTTCTTCCAGAACGATCTGCGGTTTCTCGGCCAGTTCCGCTGAAGGCCGGGGTGGGGCGCGGTGCCCCAGGCCGCGGGGCGTGCCGGCCCCTGAGGACGGGCCGGTTTCGGCGACCGGGCCCCCTGGCGGGCCGGACGGCCTGGCGGGCGGTGGCCCGGCGGTGCCCCGCGGACCCGCCCGGTCGCCAGGCCGCCCGGTCGGCAGGGTGGGACAGGGGATAAGGTGTTGCGCTGACGGGGAGGAAGGCCAAGGTGCGCGTGCCGGTGGAGTGGTTGCGGGACTTCATCGACGTGGAAGAGGATGCCCGGACCCTGGCGGAGCGGCTCACCGCCCTGGGCCTGGAGGTGGAGGCCGTGGCGGTGGTGGCGCCCGAGGCCCGGGGTGTGGTGTCGGCCCGGGTGGAGACGGTGGAAGCCCACCCCGAGGCAGCGGGTCTCAAGGTCTGCCGGGTGGCGGCGGGACCCGCCGGCCGGTTCACGGTGGTCACGGGGGCACCCAACGTGCGCCCCGGCATGGCGGTGGCCATGGCCCTTCCGGGGGCGGTGCTGCCCGGGGGGATGAACATCGGCGTGCGGGACGTGCGGGGCGTGGCGTCGGAAGGTATGCTGTGCTCCATCGCCGAGCTGGGTCTGGGGGACCGACCGGCCGACCGGGCCGGGCTGGCCGACCTGGAGGACCTGGCCGGGGGCGACCCCGCGGAGGTGCCCGCGGCGGGGGCGGACCTGGCTCCCTGGCTCGGCTGGAGCGAACCGGTGCTGGAGCTCAGCCTGACGCCCAACTACGCCGCCCATTGTCAGAGCATCCTGGGCATCGCCCGGGAGCTGGCGGCCGCCACGGGCCGTTCCTGGCGCTTTCCCTGGGACCGGCAGGGGGAAGGGGGATCCGGCAGGCAGGCCGCCGCGGGTGTCCCGGCCGCGGGCGCCCCGGGGCCGGAGGCGCCGGGCGGGTCCGGCGGCGGCGAACCCGGGCGGCGAGAGGCTTCTTCAGGGCCGGCGGAGGCGTTCCTGGGAGGCGACTGGCCTGTAAGGGTCCGCATCGCCGACCCTGAGGGGTGCGGCCTGTACGTGGCCCGGATCCTCCTGGATGTGCGGCCGGGCGGCTCGCCCCTCTGGCTGCGCCGGCGCCTGGTGGCGGCCGGCATGCGGCCCATCGACCGCATCGTCGACGTGACCAACTACGTGATGCTGGAGCTGGGCCAGCCCCTGCACGCCTTCGATGCGGAGGCCGTCGGCGGGGGGACGGTGGTGGTCCGCTCGGCGGCGCCGGGGGAGGCGCTGGAGACCCTGGACGGCCGCCGGCGTACCCTGGCGAAGGACGACCTGGTCATCGCCGACGCCTCCCGGCCCATCGGCCTGGCGGGGGTGATGGGCGGCGGCAATTCGGAGATCACCCCGTCCACCCGGGTGGTCCTGCTGGAGTCGGCCTGGTTCGAGCCGCGGCGGGTGCGGCGCACCGCGCGGCGGCACGGCCTGCTGACCGAAGCGGCCCAGCGCTTCGAGAAGGGGGTTGACCCCCAGGGCGTGGTGCGGGCCGCGGACCGGGCCATGGACCTGTTCCAGCAGGCCGGCGCCGGCCGGGCGGTGCCGGGTGCCGCGGTCGCCCGGGCGCGGGCCTTTCCCGAGCGTCGGCTGCCCTGGCGTCCCCAGCGGCTCCGCCAGTGGCTCGGGGTCGACCTGGACGACAGGACCATGGCGGGTCAGCTGGAGCGGCTGGGGTTTGCCGTGGACCCCCAGGCGGGGCAGGTCCGGGTGCCCTCCTACCGCACCGACATCGAGGGGGAGGTGGACCTGGCCGAGGAGGTGGGCCGGGTCTACGGCCTGGACCGGATCCCCGCCCTGTTGCCGGGCGGGATCCCGGCGCCCGACCAGGTCTCGCCCCTCCTGGCGCTGACCTGGCAGGTGCGGGAGGCCCTGGCCCGGGCCGGGGCCCAGGAGGTGGTCAGCTGGGCCTTCACCCGGCCGGCGGTGTGGGACGGGCTGCGGCTCCCGCCGGACCACCCCTGGCGGCGGGCCATCCCCCTGCTCCACCCCTTGGCGGAAGAACACAGCCTCTTGCGCACCACCCTGTTGCCCGGCCTGCTGGACGTCCTGGCCTACAACGCCCGCCGGCAACAGGCGGGGGCGCTGGTGTACGAGGCGGGGGCTGTGTTCGTCCCCCAGTCTCTGCCGCTGGAAGAGTTGCCGGCGGAGCCCGTCCGGGTGGGCCTGGCGGGTTTCGGCGAGCTGGGCGGCCTGCACTGGGCGGCGACGCCGGTCCCCATGGACTTCTTCACCCTGAAGGGCGTGCTGGAGGCGCTGCTGGACGAGCTGGGCATCCCGGCGGCGGCCTGCCGCTGGGAGCCGGTGGAGGAGCCGTGGCTTCACCCGGGCCGGGCGGCCGGGCTCTGGCTGGAGGGGCGGCGGGTGGGCTGGCTGGGCGAGCTGCATCCCCAGGTGGCGGCGGCCTGGGACCTGGCGGGCCGGCCCGTGGCGGCGGAACTGGACCTGGAGGCCCTGCTGCCCGCGGTGCAGCCCGTACCCGCCTACCGGCCGGTGCCCCGGTTCCCGGCGGTGCGCCGCGACATCGCGGTGCTGGCTCCCCAGGAGATGCCCGCGGCGGCCATCACCCAGCGCATCCGCCAGGTGGCGGGCCCGCTGCTGGAAGCCGTTCACCTGTTCGACCGGTACACGGGGCAGCCGGTGCCCGAAGGGCAGGTCAGCCTGGCCTTCGCGCTGGTCTACCGGGCGGCGGACCGCACCCTGACCGATGAGGAGGTCGACGGGGTCCACGGCCGGGTGCGGCAGGCCCTGGCGGACATGGGGCTGACCCCCCGGTCCTAGGGCGACTTGCCGGGGCGCTCGCCCGGCGGGCTGGGCCTTCCCGCCAGGGGGCGCCGGGGTGCCGCGTCCCGGACCGGCCCTGGGTTCCCCAGCCGGCGGGCGCGGCGGTCCGCAGGCCGGCTGGGGCGACCGCCGGAGGTGGCGGCCGGGGGCGGGAGGGCCCGCACCCGCGGGGGTGACGGGAGAAGGGCTCTCCCGGGGCTCCGTTTCCGAAAGCGGCAGGAAACGGCGGGTGCTATCCGAAAGCACTATCGCGGGAGGGGCCCGGACATGCGTGATGTGCCTCCGGCCGGGGGTCAGGACGAGGGGACAACCCACCGGGTCACGGTGCGGATCTTCGGGGAGGAGTACGTCCTCCGGGGTGAGGCGCGCCCGGCGTACATGGAACGCCTGGCCGACATGGTCGACCGGCGCATGAACGAGATCGCCAAGCGCCACCCGCGCCTGGGCATCACCCGGATCGCCGTCCTGGCCGCCATCAACCTGGCCGATGAGCTCACCAAGCTGGAAGAGCAGTACCAGCGCGTGCTCGGCATGCTGGAGCGGGAATGGGACCGGCGCAAGCGGGAACTCAACGGCCGTTCGTCCGGGCAGGGCGCGCGCACGGCCGCACCCGGTGCCACGGGCGGGAGCGGCGGGGTACCGGCGGGACCGGGCAGCGGCGGCGCGCCGGGGAGCACGGCCGCGGCCGGGCAGGGGCTTCCGGCGGGAGGATCTGCGGCAGGGCCCGGCGGACCGGCCACGGGGCGGCCTGATGGCTCCTGGTCCGGCGGGGCGTCCCCGGCCGGGGATGACCGGTGAGCCCGCAAGAAGGCACCCGCCGTAGCCCGCGCCCTGGCGCCGCCGGCGGGTCCGGGAGTTCTGCCGGACCGGCGGGCGGCGGCCGTTCCCCCCGCCCGGAGCCCGCGGGCGGGACCGGTGGCGACCCGCCCGGCGGGGCCGCTTCGGTACCCGCCATGACCAACAAGCGGGTCGCCGCCCTCCTGGAAGAGATCGCCGACCTGGTGGAGATCGACGGCACCGACGCCCGCAAGGCCGGCGCCTACCGCCGGGCCGCCCGCACCGTGTCCGCCCTGCGGGACGACCTGCGCCAGTACCTGGAAGGCGACCGCCTGCTTTCCCTGCCGGGGATCGGCCCCGCCATCGCCGCCAAGATCCGCGACTTCTACGCCACCGGTTCCACCCGCCTGCTGGACGAGCTGCGTGCCCGGGTGCCGGCGGGAGTGCAGGCCCTGCTGGCCGTTCCCGGCCTGGGCCCGCGGACGGCGGCGCGGCTCTTCCACGAGCTGGGCATCGACTCCCCCGCCGCCCTGAGGGAAGCCCTGGAGGATGGGCGGGTGGCCGCCCTGCCGGGCATGGGGGAGGCTCGGGCCCGCAAGCTGCGGGAGGCCCTGGACCGGCTGGACCGGGAGGGCCGGCGGCTCAACCTGGGGGAAGCCCTGGCGGTGGCGGCCGCCGTGGCGGAAGAACTGGGCCGGCAACCCGGTGTGGTCGAGGCGCTGCCGGTAGGCGCCGCCCGGCGCGGGGTGGAGCAGGTGGAGGCGGCGGAGGTGCTGGTCCTGGCGGAGGAACCGGCGGTGGCGGCCGCTGCGGTGGCCGCCTGGCTCGGACCGCAGGACGGAACGGCAGCTGCCTCCGGCGGCCTTGATGCCCCGGCGGGGGCAGGGGCCGGTAACCGGGATGCCCCGGCGGGGGCCGGCGGCAAGGGCGCTCCGGTGGGGCCCGATAGGGACGGCAGCCTGCGGGTTCTGGCCGGGACCACCGGCGAGGGCTGGCCGGTGCGGGTCACGGTGGCGCCCCTGGCTGCGCGGGCCGCAGCCCTCCTCTACACCACGGGCAGCCAGGCCCACTGGCGCCAGTTGCAGCAGCGGGCCCGGCAGCGGGGATGGGAACTGGAGCCGGCGGGGTTGCGGTCCCCGGGGCGTGGCCGTGAAGGAGCAAGCGGCGAGGAAGCGTCCCTCTACCGGTGCCTGGGTCTGGAGCCCGTTCCTCCCGAACTGCGGGAAGGGCAGGGTGAGGTGGAGGCCGCCGCCGCGGGCCGGCTGCCCCGGGTGGTGGCCGTGGCCCAACTGCGGGGCGATTTGCATGTCCACAGCCGCTGGAGCGACGGCGCCGCGTCCATCGCCGAGATGGCCGCGGCGGCCCGGGCACGGGGTTACCGGTACCTGGCCATCTGCGACCACAGCCGCTCCCTCAAGGTGGCCCACGGGCTGGAGATCGCGGAACTGGAGGCCCAGTGGGCCGAGATCGACCGCCTGAACGGCGAGCTGAAGGCGGAGGGGGTCGATTTCCAAATCCTGAAGGGGGCGGAGGTGGACATCCTCAAGGACGGGCGCCTGGACTACCCGGACGAGATCCTGGCCCGCCTCGATGTGGTGGTGGCGTCGGTCCACACCCACCTGCAGCTGGACCGGCAGGCCATGACCGAGCGCCTGCTGGCGGCGGCCGAACACCCCCACGTGGACATCATCGGCCACCCCACGGGACGCCGGCTGGGTTTCCGGGACCCCTACGACGCCGACCTGGAGGCGGTGATCGCCGCCGCCGCGCGTTACGGCACCGCCCTGGAGATCAACGCCTCGCCCGAGCGCCTGGACTTGCCTGCCGTCTGGGCCCGTCGCGCTGCGGAAGCGGGGGTCTGGCTGGTCATCGACACCGATGCCCACGCGCCGGAACAGCTCGAGCAGGTGGTCCTGGGCGTCAAGGTGGCCCGCCGCGCCTGGGTCGAACCCGGCCAGGTCCTCAACACGCTGGACCGGGACGCCCTGCTGGCGTGGCTGGAGGCGCCCAAGGGCCGGCGGCCCGGGCCGCCAGGGACTGCTGGCGCCTGAAGGGCGGCAGGGTGATTCGGCCCGAACGGCCCCCAAGACGACAGTTCGGGGCGCCGTGCGGCTCCGGCCGCCGGGAGCCGGCCAGCCGGCCCGTGCGGGTAACCCGGCCGCCGGCTCCAATAGGAGGTACGGCTCGGTGTACGTTCCCCGCCATTTTCAAATGGACCCGGCGGAAGCCGTCGCCTTCATGCGGGCCCATCCCTTTGCCATCCTGGTCACCGCGGCCGGTGGCACGCCGGTGGCGACCCACCTTCCCGTTCAGGTGCATGAGCAGGGTGAGCGAATCGGGATCACGGGGCACATCGCTGCCGCCAACGAGCAGAAGGAGACCTTTGCCGGCGGAACCACGGCCTTGCTGATCTTTCACGGTCCCCACGCCTACATCTCCTCCAGCTGGTATACGGTGGCCGAGGTTCCTACATGGAATTACCTGGCGATCCACGCCTACGGGACCCTGCGTACCCTGTCGGAGGAAGAGCTCGAAGCGGACCTCAAGGACCTGCTGCTCCAATACGAGGGGCACCGGGAGAACGGGCGCCTGTGGGACACTCTGCCCCCCGAATTGCTGGCTCGTCAGATGAAGGGTATCGTGGGGTTTCGGGTGGACGTGACGCGCCTGGAAGCCAAAGCGAAGATGAGCCAGAACCGGAAGGACATCGACTACAAGCGCATTGTGGAGCGGCTGGAAGAGTCCCCCGACCCCATGGACCATGCCGTGGCCGCCTGGATGCGGGCCCACCGGCAGCATCTGTTCAAGGGACCGGCCCAGGGATAGGTTCACCGGTGGGAGCAATCGAGCCGGAGGGACAACCCGAAGCGACCCGGCGGCGGCCTGCCGGCTGGCGCCACGGGCAACCCGGCACCGGCCCCCGGGCTGCGCCACCGGCCGGAGCCACCGGCCGGCGAGCCACCCATCGCAGCCACCGGCTGCTTCGGCCGGCTGGCGGTCCGCCGGTCGAAGCCACTCGACGTCGTGCCCGGCGCCGGCCCTCCGATGCAGACCCTCCGGCACAAGTCACCGGCTCACCCCGCCCGCAGCCCGCTCCGGCTTGCATCACCGTTGCCATCCGCCGGGCCCCTGGACTATGGTCGGAGAGGAGAAGGGTCGCGGGGCCATGGATCCGCCGCAGGCCGGCCGCCGCCGGGCAGCGGCGGGGGCCGGGCATCGCCCGGCGGCACGGGACCCAGGGAGGCCACCATGGATCCACGCAGTCTGGACCGGCTGGAGTATGCCAAGATCCTGGAGCTTCTGGCCGCGCAGGCCAGTTTTTCTTTGGGGGCGGAGCGTTGCTGCGCCCTGGAACCCTTGACGGACCCTGAGGCCGTCCGGGAGCGCCAGGCGGAGACGGAGGAGGCGGCCCGCCTGCTGGAGCGGGAAGGGGAGATCCCCCTGGGCGGCCTGGCCGACATCCGCCGTTCTCTGCAGAGGGCGGCCAAGGGGGGCATGCTGGCGCCGGACGAACTCCTGGCGGTGGCGGGTACGGCCCGGGGCGCCCGGCGCCTGAAGAGCTTCCTCGCCCAGCGGGAAGCCACCTGCCCGCGGCTGGCGGCCCGGGCGGCGCGGCTGACCCCACAGCCGGCCCTGGAGGAAGCGGTGGCGGCCGCCATCGGCGAGGACGGCCGGGTGCGGGACGAGGCCAGCCCGCGGCTGGCGAGCCTGCGGCGGCGCCTGGCCGACCTGGAAGAGGCCATCCGCCGCCGGCTGGAGGAGATGATCCGCTCGCCCCAGTGGGCGGCGGCCCTCCAGGAGCCCCTGGTCACCCAGCGGCGGGGCCGGTTCGTCCTTCCTGTCAAGGCCGAGGCCCGGGCCCAGGTGCCCGGGGTGGTCCACGACCAGTCGGCCAGCGGCGCCACCCTGTTCATCGAACCCATGGCGGTGGTGGAACTGGGCAACCGCCTGCGGGAGGCCGAGGCGGAAGAACAGGAAGAAGTGGAGCGGATCCTGGCCGAACTCACCCGCCTGGTGGCTGCGGCAGGCGACGAGCTGGCGGCCACCCTGGAGGAGCTGGCGGAACTGGACGCCATCGTGGCCCGGGGCCGGCTGGCCTTGGCCATGCGGGCGGAGCGGCCCGAGACCCTGGACCGGCCCCGGGTCGACCTGAAGCGAGCCCGCCACCCCCTGCTGGGACCGGGTGCGGTGGCCATCGACGTGTGGCTCGGGGAAGGGGCCGGGTTCGACACCCTGGTGATCACGGGACCCAACACGGGCGGCAAGACGGTGACCCTGAAGACCGTGGGCCTCCTGGCGCTGATGCACCAGGCGGGCCTCCACATCCCGGCGGCGCCCGGCAGCGCCCTGGGCGTGTTCCCGCAGATCTTCTGCGACGTGGGGGACGAGCAGAGCATCGAGCAGAGCCTGAGCACCTTCTCGTCCCACATGAGCGCCATCGTCGGGTTTGCCCGGGCCGCCCGGCCGGGCGCCCTGGTGCTGCTGGACGAGATCGGCGCCGGCACGGACCCCGACGAGGGGGCCGCCCTGGCGGTGGCCCTGATCGAGCACTTCCGCTCCCGCGGCTGCCTGGTGGTGGCCACCACCCACTACAGCGCCCTCAAGGCGTACGCCTACCAGCAGCCCGGAGTGGAGAACGCCAGCGTGGAGTTCGACCCGGAAACCCTGCGCCCCACCTACCGGTTGTGGATCGGCCTGCCCGGCAAGAGCATGGCCCTGACCATCGCCCAGCGGCTGGGCCTGCCCGAGCCCATCGTCCAGCGGGCGCGGCAGGTGATGGGAGCCGGTGCCCACCGGGTGGAGGAACTCATCGCCGCCATGGAGGCGGACCGGCGGGAGATCGCCGCCCTCCGCGCCGAGGCGGAGACCCGTCGCCGGGAGGCCGAGGCCCTGCGTCACCAGCGCCTCCGGGAGATGGAGGAGCAGCGCCAGGAGCACCGGGCGCGGCTGGAAGCCCTGGAGCGGGAGATGGCCACAGCCCTGCAGGAGGCCCGGCGGCAGACGGAGGGCCTCGTGGCCCGCCTGCGGGCGGCCATGGGGCGTCTGGAAGGGGCGCTGGAGGAACTGGCCCGCGCCCGCCAGGCCCTGGTGGAAGGGGATGCCTTGGACGCGGGAGAGGGGCCGGCGGCCGCCGTCGCGGCCGTGGAAGCCCGGGCCGCCGAGGCCCTGGCTGCGGCCCGGGCGGTCCTGGAGGAGACCCGCCAGGGTCTGGGCGATCTGGAGGGTCGGGCGGCCGCGGTCCGGCAGCAGGCCGAGGAAGCCCGGCGCCGGGCGCGGGAAGGGGCCGCGGCGGCGCTGGCGGCCGCCTTGCGGCCGGGCGCTCGGGTGGAGGTGCTCAGCCTGCGCCAGGAGGGCGAGGTGCTGGAGGTGCCCGCCGACCCCGGCGAGCCGGTCACCGTCCAGGCCGGCATCCTGCGCCTGCGGGTGCCGCGGTCAGACCTGCGCCTTCTGGACGAACCGGCCGCCGCCGGGCCGGGGGGCCGGGCGGCAGGACCGGGCGCTGGCACCGCCGGAGCGGCGGCCACCGGCAGGCGCTCGGGCCGGGGGCGCCGGGCGGGCGAGCCCGCTCCCGCCACGCCGGAGGGCACGGCCCCGACGGGGGCCCTGGAGAGGGCGCGGCTGTTGCAAGCCAAGGCGCGGGACTTCGAGCCGGAGATCCACCTGCGCCAGCTGACGGTGGACGAGGCTCTAGCTCGCCTTGACAAGTACCTGGACGACGCCATCCTGGCCGGGGTCCCCCAGGTGCGCATCATCCACGGCAAGGGGACGGGGGCGCTGCGCCGGGCCGTTCACGACTACCTGCGCAAGCACCCGGCCGTGGCCTCCTACCGGCTGGGAGCACCCAATGAGGGCGGTGCGGGGGCTACGGTGGCGGTGCTGAAGGACAGCCTGTAGACCGTCTCGCGACGGAGCGGGCCCGGTACCTTGAGCGGCGAGGGCAACGACCGGTGGCTCGGCCGCCGGCGGCGGCGCCCGGCGCCCGGCGGAGTTCATCCTGACAGTCGATGCAAGCCCACACAGCAGGGGGCCCGGCTGCAGCCGGGCCCCCTGCTCACCTGGATCCTGCCGCCCGTTCCCGGCGTGCGCCCTCACGCCGCCCGGCCCGTCAGGGCCGCCCACCAGCGATCCCAGTCGACCCGGAACACCCCGGGCCCGATGGGCAGGATGGCCTGCCCGCCATCGTCACCATCGTCGCCACCCTCGCCACCCTGGCTCCCGCCGTTTTCCGCCGCCACCACCTCGACCACGATGGTGATGTGCTCCGCCGGATGGTTCGGGTGGGAAATGTCGATCAGGTGTCGCTCCGGCTGGTCGAAGGTGAAGGCGAGCCGGACCGCCCCGTTGGCCCGCACCTTGACCGGCCGCATCGGCCGGCCATCGACCAAGATCACCACGTTGTCGTGATCCTGGCCGATACCATCCTCAATCGTAAGCTCAAGCGGCTGGCCGGCCCCCACCTGCACGGGCGCCGCGGGACCGGTGGCGCCTGCGTCGCCCAGCAGCCGGACGGTCACCGTGGCGCCTTGGTCACCACGGCCCCCGCCGTTGCCACCGTTCCCGCCACCCTGGCCGGGTGCCGCCCCCTGGACGGTGACCAGCAGGCGGACCACCAGGGTGGTCTTCCCGCCGTCGGGGGCGGTGGACGTGGCGGTGATCCGGTACTCCTTCTGGCCCGGCTCTGCGGGCAGGGTCAGCGGGACCTCCACGCTTTGCAGGGCGCCCACCTGGATCTGCCGGTCCGGCAAGGGCACGCTGACCTGATGGTCACGGCCGGCCACGTCCGTGAGGCGGACGGTCACGGTGGCGCCCGGGGCCCCGGTCACCGCCATCTCGCCGGGGACCGCGCCCTGGGGGCTGAGCCAGATCTCGTTGGGACCTCTGTCCCGCTGGAACACCGGCGACGCGGCGCACGACGCCTTCTCCGGATCGGGCGGCATCAGGGCGTAGTCCTTGGGTTCGGGCGCGTTCTCCGGCAGATTCGCCAGGGGCCGGTTGAAGAAGGCCTTCTCCTGCGGTGTGCACGCGCAGTTGGGCGCGTAGAGGAACTCGGGGTTCTCCGCGCAGACGGGCATCTTCACCCACAGGTTTTCGGCCTCGGAGGGCTGGGTGCCGGCGATGAAGACCTCCCGGTACTGGAATTCCTCCGGGCAGTTGGGCCCGGGCAAGAGCCCCGTGTTGGCGCAGACGGTGGCGGTCACGATGCCCCGGGGCGGGTCGAACCAGCGCACGGGCTTGCCCTCGTGGGCCGCGGCCATGATGCGGCCCCAGATGGGGCCGGGGACGCCGGCGCCCGACGCACCGCGCGGCAGGCTGCGGACCTTGTCGTTGTACTCGTCATAGCCCACCCATACCGCCGCGGCGTACTGGGGCGTGAAGCCGACGAACCAGACGTCCCGGTCCTGATGGGTGCCCGTCTTGCCGGCGGCCGGACGGCGGAAGTAGTTGTTGTGCACGCTGTAGCCGGTGCCCGACGACGGCTGGTAGAGCGGGATGCCGGCGGGGAAGCGGTGGGGTTCCATCACGTCGCGCATCATGTCGGCCAAGAGGTAGGCCACCTTCTCGTCCACCACGGCCTCCTTGTGGCTCTGGTGGCGGTACAGCACCCGGCCCTGGGCGTCCCGGATCTCCGACACGATGTAGGCGGGTTCCCGCACGCCCCCGCGGGCCAGGGTGGCGTAAGCGTCGGCCACCTCCAGCGGGGTGACCCCGTTGGTGAACCCCCCGAGGGCCAGGGGGGAAATATCCCGGTCCTTCTCGACCAGATTCAGCCCCAGCCGCCGGCCGAACTCCCAGGCCTGGTCAACGCCCACCAGCTGGACGGCCTGGATGGCCACGGTGTTGATGGACCGCTTCAGACCGAAGCGGAAGGGCGTGAAGCCGAAGTACCGGTCGTCGTAGTTGCCGATGGGTTTGGTGGAACCGCCCGAGGGCACCACCTGGATCACATCGTCCACGGCGGTGGCGGGCGTGTAGCCCGCGGCCAGCGCCGGGCCGTAGGCGGTCAGGGGCTTGGTGGCCGACCCCAGGCTGCGCCGGGCCGTGGTGGCCCGGTTGAAGTTGCGGGCGCCCAGGGGGCCGTCGTAGGAGCGCCCGCCCACCAGGGCCACCACCTGGGCCTGTTCCACATCGATGAGGACGGCGGCCGCCTGGGGCCCGCGCAACCGGTCCTCCGGGGTCGGCATGGGGTAGCCCAGCCGGCGCAGGTGCTCATGCTGGGCGCGGTACGCTGCCCGCTGGAGTTCGGGATCGACCGTGGAATAGATGCGCAGGCCGCCCTGGTAGAGCATGCTTTCGGCCCGCTGCTGGGCCTCCGACGGGCTGAGCCCGCGGGTTGCCGCCAGCTGTTCGGCCAGGATGCGCTGGGTTTCCTCGATGACGTAATCCACCACGTGGCCGAAGACGTTCTGGTCCCGCTGGGGATTGTTCGGTGCGGTCTTCGGCCGGTTGCCCAGGACGTCTTCCTCCAGCGCCGCGCGGTACTGCTCTTCGGTAATGAAGCCCAGTTCCCGCATCTTGGTCAGGACCAGGCGCTGGCGCTCCTTCCAGCGGCCGTTTTCGGCCCGCTGCTGGTCCTCCGGCGACGGTTCGTCCCCCGGTTCCGGGATGGGCGGCGGAGGGTAGGCCGAGGGGTTCTTAGGGATGCCCGCCAGCACCGCCGCTTCGGCGATGGTGAGTTCCTCCACCGGCTTGCCGAAGTAGGTGTACGACGCCGCCTGGATGCCGTAGGCCCCGTTCCCGAAGTAGATCTGGTTGAGGTACATCTCCAGGATCTCGTCCTTGGTGAAGCGGCGTTCCAGCTCGATGGCCAGGATGGCCTCCTGGACCTTGCGCCGCCAGGTCCGGTCCTGGGTCAGGAAGGCGCTGCGGGCCAGCTGCTGGGTGATGGTGCTGGCACCCTGCAGGTAGCCGCCCCGCAGGTTGTTGATCAGGGCCCGCGCGATGCCGATGGGATCGACCCCGAAGTGATCGTAGAAACGCTCGTCCTCGATGGCGATGAAGGCCTGCCGGACGTGTTCGGGGATTTGCTCCAGGGGAACGACGATGCGGTTCTCGGGTCCGTGGATCTCGGTCAGCAGCTCGCCGTGGCGGTCATAAATGAAGGACGTTTGGGCCACCTGGGGGCGCAGGGCGGTGATGGGCCCCATGGCCCGCACCGCGCCCATCATGAAACCGGCCGCCAGCACGGTGCCGCTGATTCCGAACAGGAAGACCAGGAACAGGAAGAGCCGCATCCAGCGAATGCGGCGCCACCATGGCTTGCGCCGCCGCGGGCCACCGCCCGCGGGTGCATGGGGATAACCGGCCACGCAGGTCCCTCCCCCTGTGGATGCTCTCCCTCCGGGGAACCTTGCCCGCCCGTCCCGCGCCAGCAGCGGAAGGCGTGCGGCCGGCGGCGGTGGGGGCCGGTTCGTCCTGCCGATTATACCACGGGCATATTTCGCCGCCCGGCCGCGCCGTCCCCCCGGAGCGCGCCTTGTCAGTCCATGCCGGTTATATTACCTTCGTTCCAGTCCGTCGAAGGAAGGGGAACGGTGCAACGGCCATGGCCCAACCGGGTGGCCCGGCACTCCCGGCCCGCGAGCAGCTGGAGCTGCTCCGCCGCGGAGCCGCGGAGATCGTTTCGGAAGAGGAGCTCTTGCAGAAGCTGCAGCGGTCCGTGGAAACGGGCCGGCCTCTGCGGGTGAAGCTGGGGCTTGATCCCACCGCTCCCGACCTGCACATCGGCCATACGGTGGTGCTGCGCAAGCTGCGGCAGTTCCAGGACCTTGGGCACCAGGTGGTCCTGATCATCGGCGATTTCACCGGCCGCATCGGCGACCCGACAGGCAAGTCGGTGACCCGCCCGCAGCTTACGGAGGAACAGGTCCGGGCCAACGCCCGCACCTACGCCGAGCAGCTGGGGCGCATCCTGGACATGGAGCGGACGGAGCTCACCTTCAACGCCCGGTGGCTCGGGCCCATGACCTTCGCCGACGTGATCCGCCTGGCGGCCCGGTATACCGTGGCCCGGATGCTGGAGCGGGACGACTTCGCCCAGCGCTATCGGGAAGGGCGGCCCATCGCCATCCACGAGTTCCTCTACCCGCTGGCCCAGGCCTACGACTCGGTGGCGGTGCGCGCCGACGTGGAGCTGGGCGGGACGGATCAGAAGTTCAATCTTCTGGTCGGCCGGGAGATCCAGCGCGAGTACGGCCAGGAGGCCCAGGTGGCCCTGCTGATGCCCCTCTTGGAGGGCACCGACGGCAAGGACAAGATGTCCAAGTCCCTGGGGAACTACATCGCCATCGCCGACCCGCCGGGCGAGATGTTCGGCAAGACCATGTCCATCCCCGACGAGCTGATCGTCAAGTACATGGTGCTGGCCACGGATCTGGACATGGGCGAGATCCGCCGGCTGGAGCAGGGTATGGCCTCCGGTCAGGTGAACCCGCGGGATGCCAAGCTCCGCCTGGCCCACGCCCTGGTGCGGATGTACCACGGCCGGGCGGCGGCCGATGCGGCCCAGGAGGAGTTCCTGCGGGTCTTCAGCCGGCACGAGCTGCCGGCCGAGATGCCCGAGGTGGTGCTGCCGGCCCCGCGCCTGGATGCCGTGCGGCTGCTGCGCGCGGCCGGCATGGCGCCGTCCAACAGCGAGGCCCGCCGCCTGATCGAGCAGGGCGCCGTGCGCCTGGACGGCCAGCGGGTGGCTTCCCCCCAGGACGAACTGGCCCCCGCGGACGGGGCCGTCCTTCAGGTGGGCAAGCGGCGGTTCGCGCGGCTGCGGTTGCCGGGTTCCCGCTAGGTGAATCGAGGGACGGCCCGGGGCCGGGGCAGGGGCGGCCCCACCCGGTGCAGCGGCGGGTCCCCGGTGCCCCGCTGCCGCCGGGGCCGGCGGCCGGCCCGCCGGTGGGTGTGCGCCGGCTCCGGTGGCCTCCTCCGTTCAGGCGTTGTTCACGCCCGCATACACATACCCCGGGACCGGCTCGGCCGGTCCCGGGGCGGTGACAGCATTGGCCTACGTGCGCCGCAGGACCCGCCGGCGGTCCGGGGTGGGGTGGCCGCCCCGGCTGCGCCTGGGGCCGCGCGGGGTGTTGGTGCTGGCCCTGCTCGTCCTCGCGGGGATCGGCTGGGCGGCGGACCGCGCTCTGGCGCCGGCCCTCATGGCCGTTGCCCGGCGGGAAGCGGAGATCCGGGCGGTGGAGGCCATCGGTGCCGCCGTGGAAGCGGAGATCGCCGGCCGGTACCAGCCCGAGGACGTGATCCGGGTGCGGTACGACGGCGGCCGGCCGGTGTTCGTCCAGGTGAACACCCCGCTGATCGTCGACGTCCAGGCCCGGGTGATGCGGGCCGTACAGGACCGGCTCAACCACCTCCGGTCGGTGCCTGTGGTGATCCCCCTGGGGGCGGCCCTGGGGAATCCCCTGGTGGCCGGCTGGGGTCCCGGTGTGCCCGTACGCATCCTGCCCCTGGGCCGGGTGGACGTGGACGTTCAGAGCCGGTTCGACGGAGCGGGCATCAACCAGGTGCGCCACCGGGTGGTGCTGGTGATCCGCACCTCCGTGCGCGTGGCCATCCCCCTGTACGGCGATACCGTCCCGGTGGAGGTCCCGGTCCCCCTGGTGGAGACGGTGATACCGGGCGAGGTGCCGCCCTGGGTGGTCCCGTGGCCGGGCGGCGCGCCGGGGTCGGGTGGCCCACCGTAGGACGCTCCCCATGAGAGGCCCTCACCATAGGCTGGGAGCCTGCTGCGCCGGGCGCGGACGGGCCCGCGGATCGCCCCCGCAGCCGCCGGCGCCCTGGCCGCCTCGCCAGGGATCGGGGCCGTGCGGCCCCGTTTCCAAGTTTGCCGATCATGGTATGCTGGATTTGGGCGGGAGCCCTTCCCGCCGGTCCCAGCTTTCGGGGTCGTCATTCTGGCATCTGGAAACGGGAGGTCGCGGCCTTGGCCGACGTCAAGCAGCAGGCGGGTCGCGTGGCGACCGACGTCCTGCAACTGGTGGGCGGGACGCCGGTGGTGCGCCTCAACAAGGTGATCCCCCGCGACAGCGCCGAGGTCTGGGTCAAGCTGGAGTCGTACAACCCCGCCGGGTCCGTGAAGGACCGCATCGCCCTGAGCATGATCGAAGCCGCCGAGCGGGATGGCCGCCTCAAGCCGGGCTACACCATCGTGGAGCCCACCAGCGGCAACACCGGCATCGGCCTGGCCATGGTGGCCGCGGTCAAAGGGTACCGCCTGCTGCTGGTGATGCCCGAGACCATGTCCCTGGAGCGCCGGGCGCTGCTACGGGCCTACGGCGCCGAGCTGGTCCTCACGCCCGGGACCGAGGGCATGGCGGGCGCCATCCGCAGGGCGCAGGAGCTGGTGGCGGAGCATCCGACGTACTTCATGCCGATGCAGTTCGACAACCCCGCCAACCCCGAGATCCACCGCCGGACCACCGCCCGGGAGGTCCTGGAGCAGATGGACGGGCAGCTGGATGCCTTCGTCGCCGGGGTGGGGACGGGCGGCACCCTGACGGGGGTGGGGGAGGTGCTCAAGGAGCAGCTGCCCGGGTGCCTGGTGGTGGCGGTCGAACCGGCCGGTTCGGCCGTGCTCTCGGGCGGGGAGCCGGGGCCCCACCGCATCCAGGGCATCGGGGCCGGGTTCGTCCCGCGGGTGCTGAACCGGCAGGTGATCGACCGCATCATCCCCGTTCGGGATGAGGACGCGGTGATCATGATGCGCCGCCTTGCCCGGGAGGAAGGACTTCTGGCCGGCATCTCGTCGGGCGCGGCGGCATGGGCCGCGCGGCAGGTGGCGCGGGAACTGGGTCCGGGCCGGCGGGTGCTGGCGGTGCTGCCCGACACCGGGGAGCGCTACCTCTCCATGATGGAAGACCTGGCCGCCTTCGTCCGCGACGAGGAGTAAGCCGCGCCGCGGGCAGGCAGGGGATGCCCTGCTCCCCCTCCGTCCCGCGAGCCGGCCCCGCCGGCCGGCGGCCCCGGGGGACCTGCCGCCGGGAGGGGGGCCGCCCGGCAGGATGCCGCGGCCCCGGAGGGCCGTGCTACAATAGGGCGCGACGACAAGGCGCGGCCCCGGCTGCGGCTGGCCATGGTGCCGGCCGCAGCGCGCATTCATCCTGCATTCGGCACGTCACGGGAGGATGAAGGAGCATGGCCGGGCACTCCAAGTGGGCCAACCGCAAGCACCGCAAGGCTCGGCAGGACGCGAAGAAGGGGAAGATCTTCTCCAAGCTGGCCCGGGAGATCATCACCGCCGTGCGGCAGGGCGGCGGGGATCCGGAGGCCAATCCCCGCCTGCGCCTGGCGCTGGAACGGGCGCGCCAGTTCAGCATGCCGGCGGAGAACATCGAGCGGGCCATCAAGCGCGGTCTGGGCGCGTCCGAGGCGGAGAGCTACGAAGAACTCATCTACGAAGGCTACGGCCCCGGCGGTGTGGCCCTCATGCTGGAGATCCTGACCGACAACCGCAACCGCAGCGCCGGCGAGATCCGGCACATCTTCGCCAAGCACGGCGGCAACCTGGGCGAGAGCGGGTGCGTGGCCTGGATGTTCGACCGCAAGGGCGTGATCACCGTCCCTGCCCAGGGAGCGCCCGCGGAAGACGACCTGCTGCTCCTGGCCGTGGAGGCGGGGGCCGAGGACCTGAAGGCCGAGGACGGCAGCTTCATGATCTACACCGATCCCGACGACCTTCACCGGGTCCGGGAGGCGCTGGAAAAGGCCGGCGTGCCGGTGGAGGATGCCGGGCTGCGCATGGTCCCCAAGACCGAGGTGAAGGTGGAGGGCAAGGAGGCGGAGCAGCTGCTGCGCCTGCTGGATGCCCTGGAGGACCACGACGACGTGCAGGAGATCTACGGCAACTTCGAGCTGCCCGACGAGCTGCTGGTGGAATCCTGAACGGCCCCCGCCCGGGAAAGGCGGCCCGCTGCGGCCCGCGACGGCATTTGTGCGGCATCGGGAGCCGGGAGCAGGTGAGGGGACGCGGCCATGGCCACCGGGCATCGGGGTGGTCCGGGGCGTGGTATAGGGCAAGGCCCCTCCGGGCATCCTCGCCTTCCAGAAGAAGTGCCCGCCGCGGAGCGGGTACGGTTCGGGAGGCGGGCCCGTGGCACTGGGGCGCAAGCAGGCCGTAACGGCCACGCTGGTGGCGGTGGCCATCCTGGGCGGGGTGGCCGCCGGCGCCTACTGGTGGCGGCTGGACGCCGGGCGGGACGAACGGGCGCCGGCCGCCCGCAAGCCCGCGCCGCCCGCGCGGGCCGCCACCCTGACGGCGGAGACCCGGCTGGTCGAGCGAACCCGGTACCCGGCTTGCCGCGGCGTGGTGCTGGAGACGGAACGGCCGCCCACCGCCCTGGAAACGGGCTGGCGCGTGGCCGACCTCTTGCGCAGCCGCGACACCTGGCGGCTGGTGGAGGCTACGCCCGACCGCGTGGTCCTGGAGCGGGAGGTCTCGGAGCCGTGCCCGCCCCAGGCCTGGCTGCGGTACCGCACGGTGGGCCTGCACCAGGGGCGGGTGGCGGTGTTCTACGGCCGGCCCGGCGAGCAGGGCGATGGTCTGGGGCCGCTGCGCCTGCTCACCACTGTGCCCGAGGAGCGCCTCCTGCCCGGCGACCGGCGTCGGCTGGAGCGAGGCCTGGTGGTGGAAGGCGAGGTCGAGGCCTGGCACGTGCTGGAGAGCCTGACGCCGTAGCTGCGACCCGTCGCCGGCGGCCGCGAGCGGGCTGGAGCCCCTCGCCGGAGCCCGCGGGCGACATCCCGTTCCGGAGGCCGCCGTCCCGCTGAACCGGATGAGGTTCGGCCAGGGAGCGCCCGCTCCCGTTCCGGCGCCCTTCCGTCGTTGGCCACACCCTTTCCGTGCTGCCTTCCAGGCCGCTTCCCATGCCGCTGCGCAGGCGTCCTGCCCCGCCCCGACGGGACCCGGGCCGTGACCGGCCGCCCGGGACAGGCAGGCCCTCCCATGGGCTGGCCGGGGCCCGGCGCGCCCGGTGGGGCTGGGTCTTGCCGGTCATGCCGCCGCGGTGGGCCACCCCGGCTCCGCCGCCACGGGGTCCGATGCCCCGCGGTCCTCGGCGCGGCCCTTGGCTTTCCACAAGGAACCACCCTGGCGCCTGTCGAACCCCCACCGGATGAACGGAGGGATGAGCGTTGCAGGTGCTGGGCATCGACCCGGGGACGGCGACCATGGGCTTCGGCGTCGTGGCGGTGGCCGGTACCACCCTGGTGCCCGTGACCTACGGCGTGATCCGTACCCCGGCCAGCCAGCCCCCGGCTCAGCGCCTGGCCGCCATCTACCGGGATCTCCAGGAGCTCCTCCGCCGCTACCAGCCCCAGGCGATGGCGGTGGAGCGCCTGTTCCTCCAGAAGAACCGGTCCAGCGCCCTGCACGTGGGGCAGGCCCGGGGTGTCGCCCTGCTGGCAGCGGCCCAGGCGGGGCTTCCCGTCCACGAGTACGCGCCCCACGAGGTCAAGCAGGCGGTGGTGGGGTACGGCCGCGCCTCCAAGGTCCAGGTGCAGCGCATGGTCCAGGCGCTGCTCGGGCTCGCCCGGCCGCCCGTTCCGGACGATGCCGCCGATGCCCTGGCGGTGGCCGTGTGTTGCCTGCATGCCCAGACCTCGGCTTGGGGCGGGACCGGGGCTCCGGGGCGGGGCGGATCGCGGGGCCTCCCCGACGCCGGTGCGGCACCGTTCCAGAGGGGGGCGGTCCGGTGATCGCCTTCTTGCGCGGCGAGCTGACCGGTTTCCACGGTGACGAAGCCTGGATCGACGTGGGCGGGGTGGGCTTCCGGGTCGCGGTCTCCCGCCAGACCCAGCGCCGGCTGCCGCCGGTGGGTGAGCCCGTGCGGCTCCTCACCCGGCTGGTGGTCCGGGAAGACCAGTGGTCCCTCTACGGTTTTGCCACGGCCGACGAGCAGGCGGCCTTCGACGCCCTGGTGGCCGTGTCGGGGGTCGGCCCGCGGGTGGCCCTCTCGGTGCTGTCGGTCCTGACCCCCGAAGACCTGCGGCGGGCCGTGGTCCTCCAGGATCCCGCCCTGCTGACCCGGGTGCCTGGGGTCGGGCCCAAGCTGGCCCGGCGGCTGCTGACGGAATTGCGCGACCGGCTGGGGCAGCCGCTGGCGGAGGACGGTGCCGCGGGCGGCCCGGCCGCCACGGGCACGGCGGGGGCGGTCCCTTCGCCGGGTACCGGCGAAGCCTCGCCCCGGGACGATGCCCTGGCGGCCCTGGAGGCCCTGGGTTACAGCCGCGCTGAGGCCGAGGGTGCCCTGGCGGCGGTGGCCGGCCAGGTCGAACCGGGCGCCCCGGCAGCGGCCTGGGTGCGGGCCGCCCTGCGGGCCCTGGCCGGCGCCCGAGCGGCGGGAGGTGCGGCCCGGTGATCGAGGAAGAACGCGTGGTCTCCAGCCGCCTGCAGGCCGGCGATGCACCGCTGGAGGCGGGGCTGCGGCCCCAGTCCCTGGACGACTTCCCGGGCCAGGAAAGGGTCAAGGAGAAGCTTTCCATCTATATTCAGGCGGCCCGCGAGCGGGGCGACGCCCTGGACCACGTGCTGCTGTACGGTCCCCCCGGCCTGGGTAAGACGTCCCTGGCCCAGGTCATCGCCCGGGAGCTGGGCGTGGGCTTCCGGATGACCTCCGGTCCTGCCATCGAGCGGGCCGGTGACCTGGCCGCGCTCCTGACCAACCTGAACGACCGGGACGTCTTGTTCATCGACGAGATCCACCGGCTGCCGCGACCGGTCGAGGAGATCCTCTACCCGGCCATGGAGGATTTCGCCCTGGACCTGATCATCGGCAAGGGCCCGGCCGCCCGGTCCCTGCGCATCGACCTGCCCCGCTTCACCCTGGTGGGTGCGACCACCCGGGCGGGACGGCTGACGGGTCCCCTGCGGGACCGCTTTGGCGTGCTGCTGCGCCTGGAGTACTACCGGCCGGAGGAGCTGACCCGGATCGTGTTGCGGGCCGCCGGCATCCTGGGGGTGGCCATCGACCCCGAAGGTGCCGCGGAGGTGGCCCGGCGGGCGCGAGGCACGCCGCGGGTGGCGAACCGGTTGCTGCGCCGGTTGCGCGATTACGCCCAGGTGCGGGCGGAGGGCGTCATCACCGCGGAGGTGGCCCGGGCGGGCCTGGATCTGATGGAGGTCGACCCGCTGGGCCTGGACCGGGCCGACCGGCGGCTGCTGGCGGTCATGGCCCAGCATTACGGCGGCGGGCCGGTGGGGCTGGAGACCCTGGCCGCGGCCATCGGCGAGGAACCCGAAACCATCGAGGACGTCTACGAGCCCTACCTCATGCAAATGGGTTTCCTCCAGCGCACGCCCCGCGGGCGGGTCCTGGCGCGCCGCGCCTACGAGCATCTGGGGCTGCCCGTGCCGGCCTGGCTGGATGCTGAAAGCCCCGAAACGGGGGTGCGGCCCGGCGGGGCCCGGGCGGGCTCCGGCCCGGCCCGCGGCGGTTCGGGCTCGTCCCGGGACGAAACCGGCAGCGCCCAGCAGGAACTGCCCGGGCTGGGCTTGTAATCATTTCGTCATGTTATTGTAAACTTTGTAGGAGACGTGGGATGGGCCGGGAACAGGGAAACAAGACGGGAGATCACCGGAAGGCCGGGTGAGGACCGTGGGGCTGACGGACATCGGACGCTGGCTGGTGTTCATGGGCCTGGGCCTGGCGGCCCTGGGGCTCCTTCTCTGGCTCGCCGGCCGGGCCGGCTTCGGCGGCCTGCCTGGGGATATCGTCATCCGGCGCGGAAACTTCACCTTCTTTTTTCCTCTCGCCAGCTCGCTGCTGTTGAGCTTGCTCTTGACCCTGGTGCTGAATCTGCTGTTCCGCGGGCGCTAGCCGCCTGCGGGGCCGGTGCTGCGGGTTCCCGGCCGCCGGGCGGGTCCGGCGGCCGGTCACCGGTCCCGCACCGGCGGCCGCCTTCCCGGGGCGGTGGCCGGCGATGGTGAAGGGCGGGGGAGGGGCCGGTGGATCCGGTGGTGGCCCGCCGGACGGGTGGCCGGCGACGGGACTTGCCGACGGGGTGGAGCCATGCATCCGAGCCCCCTGGGGACGGACCAGTTGATCGTCCAGGCCAAGGCCGGGGATGAGCATGCCCGCAACGAGTTGATCCGGGCGTACACCCCCTTTGTGCTCAAGGTGGCCTCCCGCGTGTGCGGCCGTTACCTGCACGCCGGCCAGGACGAGGAGATCAGCATCGGCCTTTTGGCCTTCAACGAGGCCATCGACCGCTTCGACGACACCCGGGGCAACAACTTCATCGCCTTCGCCGAGACGGTGATCAAGCGCCGGCTCATCGACCACTTCCGCAAGCAGTCGGCGGCGCGGGCCGTGGTCCCCTTCAGCGACCTGGAGACCGAAGACGAGGAGGGCCACCCCGTCAACCAGGTGGACGTCCAGGCTGCCCTGGACCAGCACGCCCTGGCGGAGGAAGCCTGGGAACGCCGCCAGGAGATCCTGCGCTTCCAGCAGGAGCTGGCCCGCTTCGGCATCCGCTTCAGCGATCTGGTGGAGAACTGCCCCAAGCACAAGGATGCGCGGGACCGGGCCATCCAGGTGGCCCGGCGCCTGGCGTCGGTGCCGGCATACCGGGAGGCGCTGCTGAAGAACCGGACCCTGCCCTTGCGGGAACTGGCGGCCGACCCCGAGGCGCAGGCGTCCCGCAAGACGCTGGAGCGCCAGCGCAAGTACATCGTCGCCGTTGCCCTGATCCTCATCGGCGATTATGTATTCCTCCAGGAATACCTGGCGTGAGGAACACGGGCGGAGGCGCGCGGGGCGGATTTTCGGGGGCGGAGGCGACATTCACCCCAGAACCGAACCGGTTCTTTGCGTAAGGACTAACGGAGGCCGGATTGTGATGGACGGACCGGCCGGGGGAGGCGTGCAGGGCCGTGACGACAAAGGCGGTCGTGCTGGAAATCGACGGAGATCGTGCCGTCGTCCTGCGGGAGGGGGGCCAGTTCCTGCGGGTGCCCCTGCGCGGTCGCCGCTGGTATGTGGGCCAGGAGGTTCATCTGGACCTGGTGGCCCGGCGCCCCTCCTGGCGACCGCTGCTGGCCTGGGCGGCCGCGGCGGCCCTGCTGGTGGCCGTCTTCAGCGGCTTCCTGGTGACCCCGGCGGCGGCGGGCCCGGCAAGCTACGTCACCGTCGACCTGGATCCGGCCAGCGTCGGGCTGGTGACGGACCCCTGGGCGGCCGTGCTGGGGGTCGAACCCTTGACCGAGGCGGCGGCGGCCCTGGTCGACCCGGCGGCCTGGGTCGGCCTGCCGGTGGACCGGGTGGTGGTCCTGTTGGTGGAACGGGCCGCCCGGCAGGAAAGCCTCCTGCCTGGAGTGGTGGTGATCGCTGCCGCACCGCTGGATGAAGGCCGGCGCCTGCCACCGGCGGTACGGCAGGCGGTGGCCCGCGCCCAGCGGGGTGCGGCCGTGGTGCTGCGCCAGCGGCCGGAGGCGGTGGCCGCCGCGGAGGTGGCGGTGGACGAGCCGCACCTGGGGCCCCGGCTGGCCCGGCTGGCGCGGCAGACGGGGCTTTCGGTGTTCAAGACGGCGGCGGTCCTGGGGGCTGAGGTGGAGGCCCTCGACCGGCAGGGGACGGGGACGGCCCTGGAGCCCGCGGTGGTCGGCGACCTGCTGGCCCGGCTGGCCAGCCTGCCACCGGAGCAGGTGCGACGGGGATGGACCGGCACCGGCCGGCCGGGGCAAGGAGGAACCGGCGGGCCGGTGGCAGGTTCCGGTGGCGTGGCGCCCGGACCGGACCGCGGCGTGGAGGGACCCGCTGCCGGCGCGGGGAACGGGGGCACGGACCAGGGGAACCCCGGCGGCGGGCATGCCGCGCCCGGTGGCGGGAACGCCGGCAACGGGCGTGACCGGGATGCGGGGGGCGCGGGCGGTGCCGGAGCCGCAGACGTGCTGGCCGGCCTGGAACGGGTGAGCACCCTCCGCCAGGTGCTGCAGGACGGCATCCTGCAGGTCATCCTGCCCGTGAACCTCCTCGGCTCGCCGGACGGCGGGGCGGAACGGGAGCCGCAGGGCAAGGGCAAGGCCAGGGGACATGGCGGCGATCAGGACGGCAAGGGCGGTGCGGCGGGCAAGGCCGGAGGCCGCCAGGCAGGCCAGGGCGGCGGTGCGGGCGGGGAGTCCGGCCCGGGAGCCGGCGGCCCGGGGAAGAAGGCCGGCACCGGCCGCAAGACCAAGGAGAAGACGGGTTCCGGTGCCCCTGGTACCCAGGTTCGGCCCGGGCGGCCGGGCTCGTCCCCGGTTCCCTCCGTGCCCGGGTGGCCGCGGGCCTTGCCCGGCGGGAACGGCGGCAGCAAAGGCACCGGGAACGGCGATTCGGGGGCGGGTTCTGGGAGCGGCGGGCAAGGGGATGGCAGCGTTCGCCTGCCCCTCCCCCTGCCCGGCACCGGCCTGGGCGGGTCCACCCGCCCCGCTGCGGGAGGCGGCTCCGGCACCACCGGGACCGCGGCGGGCTCCACCGGCGCCGGCACGGGGAGCGGAGCCACCGGCGGGGATGGAGGGGGTGGCGGCTCGACCGCGGGCACCGGCACGCGCGGCGGAACGGGCAGCGAAGCGGGGTCGCCGGGATCGACGGCCGGCGATACCGGCACGGGCCCGGCGGGTGGCGGGATGCTGCTGGACGACCTGGAGGGGCTGGTGACCTGCCAGGACGGGGGCGGGCTCCTGGGCTCCCTGGTGGGCGGCATCACCGATCCCTTGCTGTGTCGCTGAGGCGGCGTGAGAGCAGGGAAGGATGGCCGGGCCCAGGCGGCAACGCGGCAGCGGGCATCACGGCCGGCCGGATATCCGGCCCCGGGGTGGCGAGCCCCCGGGGTTTTTTGTGTCATAATTCCCCACGTGACCCGGCGAGGCGGCTGCGGTCTTCAGGGCCGGTCCGGGCCACCGCCACGCCCCGGGCGCACCACCCTGCAGCCCGGGACCCCGCCCGGCGCGCCCGGGGCAAGAGGGTACGAGGTCGCCAGGGAGAACGCGGAGCCAGAAGGAGAAGGGGCATGCGCGTTGACGAGTTCGATTACGATCTGCCGCCGGAGCTGATCGCCCAGCAGCCGCTGGCCCGGCGGGACGCCTCCCGCCTGATGGTGGTCGACCGCGACACGGGGCGCTGGCTGCACGCCCGCTTCGGCGACCTGCCGCGGTTCTTGCGCGCCGGCGACTGCCTGGTGCTCAACGACACCCGGGTGCGGCCGGCCCGCCTCTACGGGCGCCGGCCCACCGGCGGGCAGGTGGAGTTTCTCCTGCTGCAGCCCTTGGACGGAGGCCGCTGGCTGGCCCTGGCCCGGCCCGGCCGGCGGGTGCGCCCGGGCACGGAGGTGGTGTGCGGCGAGGAGCGGCCCCTGCGGGTGTACGTCGAGGAAGCCCGGGACAGCGGGGAACGGGTCATCCGCGTGGAGCCGCCGCCGGGGGAGACGGTGGACGAAACCCTGCACCGCCTGGGCCGGGTCCCCCTGCCGCCGTACATTCGCGCCGAGCTGGAGGACCCCGAGCGGTACCAGACGGTCTACGCCCGGGAAGAGGGCTCGGTGGCGGCGCCCACGGCGGGCCTGCACTTCACCCCGGAGCTGCTGAAGCGGCTCCAGGACCAGGGCGTCCGCATCGCCTACCTCACCCTCCACGTGGGGGTGGGCACCTTCCGGCCCGTCACCGCCGAGAGGGTCGAGGAACATCAGATGCACGCCGAGTTCTACCGGGTCGAACCGGCCGCGGCGGAGGCGATCAACGCCGCCCGCGCCGCCGGCGGCCGGGTGATCGCCGTCGGCACCACCGTGACCCGCACCCTGGAGACGGTGGCGGCGGCCGGCGGGACCGTCCGGCCGGGCAGCGGCTGGACGGACCTGTTCATCTACCCCGGCTACCGCTTCAAGGCCATCGACGGGTTGATCACCAACTTTCACCTGCCCCGGTCGACCCTGATCATGCTGGTGGCGGCACTGCTGGGCAAGGAGCAGACCCTGGCCGCCTATCGGGAGGCGGTGGCCCGGCGCTACCGGTTCTTCAGCTTCGGTGACGCCATGCTGATCCTGCCCGGGGCGGTGCCGGCGGGGAGGGAGGAGCCGGCCCTGCCGGAGTAAGGGCGGCCCCCGGCCGGGTGACGGGGATCGCCGGGACGGGCGACGGGCCGTCGTGGCCGTGCCGGCAGGGCGGGAGAGCCGGAGGGCGGCCGGGCACGGACCTGAGGGTGGGAGGGACGGGATCGTTGGGCCGCTGGGACGGCTGGTTCACCGTGGAACACCACGAAGTCCACAGCCACGCCCGGGCGGGGCGGCTCCACACGCCCCACGGGGTGGTGGAGACGCCGGTGTTCATGCCCGTGGGCACCCAGGCCGCGGTGAAGACCTTGAGCCCCCACGAGCTGCACCAGGTGGGGGCGCAGATCATCCTGAGCAACACCTACCACCTGTACCTGCGACCCGGGTCCCAGGTGGTGGCGGAGGCCGGCGGCCTGCACCGCTTCATGGCCTGGGACCGGCCCATCCTGACCGACAGCGGCGGATTCCAGGTGTTCAGCCTGGCCGCACTGCGCCAGGTCACCGGCGACGGCGTCCGCTTCCGGTCCCACCTGGACGGCTCCGAGCACTTCTTCACCCCCGAGCTGTCCATGGCCGTCCAGCGGGACCTGGGGGCGGACATCATCATGTGCTTCGACGAGTGCCTGGCGTATCCGGCCCGCCGGGACGAGGTGGAGGCCAGCGTGGAACGGACCACCCGCTGGGCCCGCCGCTGCCACCGCGCCTGGCAGGAAGACGGGGACCCCGACCGGCAGGCCCTCTTCGGCATCGTGCAGGGGGGAACCTATCCCGACCTGCGCCGCCGCTCGGCGGAGGAACTGGTGGAGCTGGACTTCCCCGGCTATGCCGTGGGCGGCCTGAGCGTCGGCGAGCCCGCCGGGGTCACCGTGGCCGTGCTGGACGTGACGGTACCTCTCTTGCCGGCCGGCCGGCCCCGCTACCTGATGGGCGTGGGGACGCCCGATTTGATCCTGGAGGCCGTGTGGCGCGGGATCGACATGATGGACTGCGTCCTGCCCACCCGGATGGCCCGCCACGGAACGGTGTACACCTCCCAGGGACGGATCACCGTGCGCAACGCCGCCTACGCCCGGGACTTCGGCCCTCTGGATCCGGCCTGCGACTGCTACGCCTGCCGCCACTTCTCCCGGGCCTACATCCGGCACCTGCTCAAGGTCAACGAGACCCTGGGCATGCGCCTCACCACCATCCACAACCTGCGGTACCTCCAGCGCTTCATGGAGCGCCTGCGCCAGGCGGTGCGGGAGGACCGCCTGCCGGAGTTCCGGGCGGCGTTCTACCGGGAAGAAGGCGCGGTGCTGGGCTTCCGCCCGCCGGAGCCGGAACCGCTGCCGGCGGGATGACGGGCTCAGACGACACGGCTCCAAGGCGATGGGGCACAGGTCCCGCGCGGTCCCCGGCGGGTCCGGCCCCGGGGGCAGGAGGCCCGGGCCTCCCGGCGAAGCCGTGAAGGGTACACTCTTGGAGGAAAGCGAGGTGGCGCTGTGCCCGAACAGGGGAATGCCCTGCTTTCAAACCTGCTGATCTTCGCCGTGTTCTTCGGCCTCATGTGGTTCATGCTGATCCGGCCCCAGCAGCAGCAGCAGAAGCGGCGCCGGGAGATGCTGGCACGGCTGAAGGCCGGCGACAAGGTGGTCACCATCGGCGGCATCTTCGGCACCCTGACCAGGGTCGACGAAGACACGGTGCGCCTGCGCATCGCCGACAAGGTGGAGATCCGCCTGAGCCGGGACGCCGTTGCCCGGGTGCTGGGGCAGGACGAGTAGCGCGCCGTCCCCGGAGGAAGGGTAACCTGTTGGGTTTTTGCGCGGGGCACGCATCCGCCCCACGCATCCGCCCCCGGTTTCCGATGGGAAACTGGGGCGACGGCCGGCAGCCGGTTGGCCAGGGGACGAACCGGCCGGGGACCGGCGGGCCTAGCGCGGGAGAGGGGTCACGGGGAGGAATCCCGGCCGGGCCTCTGGTCGCCGTGCGCCGGAGGCCCGCAGGACACGGGGCCGGCCGCCGGCCCGCGGGGGAGGTAGCGACCTTCCCGGGGGCGCGGGGCCTGCCGCGACCACCTGCCGTGGAAGGGGGCCTCACGATGACAGGGTACGGTGCGAGCGGGAGGCCGGAGCAGGCCGAGCAGGAGCGGCCCGCGCCGGTGCGGCTGGATCCGGGGCGGCCCGGGGAGCCTGCCGGGAAACCTGCCGGGAACCAGGGGCCCCCGCCCTCCCCGGCGGCTGCCGGGCCGCGCCCGGGGGCGACGGCCATGGAGGTGGCGGCACCCCTGGCTCCGCCCGTTCCCGCCCCGGCGGAGGCGCCGGCGGAGCCGGCCGGGGGACGGGAGGCGGCGGGCGAGACGGCAGCCCAGCCAGCCCGGCCCGAGGGGCCGGCGGCCCGGCAGGGCACCGGAACCACCCTTGCGCCGCAACCCGGGCCGGCCCGGGAGACCGGCGGTCCGGCCGGGGCCGGAGCCGGGGACGGCAAGGTGGAGACGGGTGCCGACCTGCCCAACCCCTACGAGGTGGCCAAGCAGGAGATTGCCCGCGCCTGCCAGGTGCTGGGCCTGGACCCCGCCGTCTACCGGATCCTGGCGCGGCCGCTGCGTTTCATCGAGGTGGCGATCCCCGTCCGGATGGACGACGGGCGCACCGAGGTCTTCGTGGGCTACCGCTCCCAGCACAACGACGCCCTGGGGCCGACCAAGGGCGGGATCCGCTTCCACCCCCAGGTCACCCCTGATGAGGTCAAGGCCCTGTCCATGTGGATGACCCTCAAGTGCGCCCTGCTGGAGATTCCCTTCGGCGGCGGCAAGGGCGGGGTGGTCTGCGATCCCAAGCGGATGTCGGCGCGGGAACTGGAGGGGTTGAGCCGCGGCTATATCCAGGCCATGGCCCAGGTGATGGGGGAGGAGAAGGACATCCCGGCCCCCGACGTCTACACCACGGCCCAGGTGATGGCCTGGATTGCCGACGAGTTCAGCCAGATCCGCCAGCAGAACGCCTTCGGCATCGTGACCGGCAAGCCCCTGGTGATCGGCGGCTCCTTAGGCCGCCACGAAGCCACCGCCCGGGGTGCCGTCACCGTGGTCCGGGAAGCGGCCCAGGCCATGGGCCTGGACATCCGCCACGCCACGGTGGCGATCCAGGGGTACGGCAACGCGGGCAGCATCGCCCACCGGCTGCTGTACGACATGGGGGTCCGGGTCATCGCCGTCAGCGACTCGGGGGGCGCCATCGTCAACGAAGGGGGCCTGGAACCCGAGGCGGTGGCCGCCCACAAGGAGGCCACCGGCAGCGTGTCCGGCTTCCCGGGCGCCCGCACCATCACCAACGAAGACTTGCTTACCCTGCCTTGTGATATCCTTTTGCCGGCCGCCCTGGAAAACCAGATCACCGCTGCCAACGCGGGCCGGATCCAGGCGCGGCTCGTCGGCGAGATCGCCAACGGCCCCACCACCCCCGAGGCCCACCGCATCCTGGTGGAGCGGGGCGTGGTGGTGTTGCCCGACATCCTGACCAATGCCGGGGGCGTGACCGTCAGCTACTTCGAGTGGGTCCAGAACCAGTGCCACTGGTACTGGTCGGAGGACGAGGTCAACCAGCGGCTGGAGGAGCGGATGGTGCGGGCCTTCCACCGGGTCTGGGAGGCGGGGCAGCGGCTCCCGACCCGGGATCTGCGGCTGGCCGCCTACACCGTGGCGGTGGCCCGGGTGGCCGAGGCCATGCGGGTGAGGGGCTGGATCCACCGTACCGACAGCAGCTTCCGCTCCTAGACCCGGGGCCCAGGCCCGCGGCCGTACCGGGCCGGCGGCCGGATCCGGTGGACCGGCGCGCGGGCGGCTTCCGGTCGGGTGCCCGGGCCGGCGAGCGGGATCCCGGCGGCATCCCGCGTCAAGGCCCGGGTCCTGGGCCGGTCCCGGGCCCGGTCCACGGTGCCCGAGCCGGGTTCCGGGCCGGGCCGCGGGCCAGCAAGGCGTGGCGAAACCGGGCGAGAAACCGGAGGACCGAAGGGACCATGACCAGCGACGGCAAGGCGAAACGGGACGAACAGGCGGTTCCCGCCCCCGCCAGGGCGGCCGGGGCGGGCCAGGCGCCCGGCGGCCGGGCGGCGAGCAGCCCCGCGGGCACCGGGCAGGACAACGGGCGGGGGGAGCCGCCGTCCGGTGCAGCGGGACCTGCGTCCATGGCCGAGAAGGTGGCCGAACTGCGGTCCCGCCGGCAGCGGCTGGAGCAGGGGGGCGGGACCCAGCGCATCGCCCAGCAGCACGCCAAGGGCAAGCTCACCGCCCGGGAGCGCCTCGCCCTCCTGCTTGACCCCGGCAGCTTCCAGGAGCTGGACCTGTTCGTCCAGCACCGGGCGCGGGAATTCGGCATGGAGGGCAAGGAGGCGCCGGGCGACGGCGTGATCACGGGATTCGGCTGCATCGACGGGCGGCTGGTGTACGTCTTCGCCCAGGACTTCACCGTCATCGGCGGCACTCTGGGGGAGATGCACGCGGCGAAGATCGTCAAGGTGATGGACCTGGCCCTCAAGGCGGGGGCGCCCTTGATCGGCATCAACGACTCCGGGGGTGCCCGCATCCAGGAGGGCGTCGCCTCCCTGGACGGCTTCGCCCGGATCTTTGCCCGCAACACCTGGGCCTCGGGGGTCATCCCCCAGATCTCCGTGATCATGGGCCCCTGTGCCGGGGGTGCCGTCTACTCGCCCGCCATCACCGACTTCGTCTTCATGGTGGAAGGCACCAGCCAGATGTTCATCACCGGGCCCGACGTGATCAAGACGGTGACGGGCGAGGAGATCAGCTTCGAAGAGCTGGGCGGTGCGGCGACCCACACCACCCGCAGCGGCGTGGCCCACTTCTACGCCCGGGACGAGCGCGAGTGCCTGGGCCTGATCAGGCACCTTCTGAGCTATTTGCCCTCCAATAATCTGGAGGAACCGCCCCTTCTTGACACCGGCGACCCGCCCGGACGGCCCGCGCCGGAACTGGAGCAGGTGGTGCCGACGGATCCCAACAAGCCCTACGACGTGCGCCGGGTCATCGAAGGACTGGTGGACCGGGGGACCTTCTTCGAGGTTCACCAGCGCTTTGCCCAGAGCGCCGTGGTGGGCTTCGCCCGGCTAGGCGGGCGGGTGGTGGGCGTGGTGGCCAACCAGCCCCGGGTGCTGGCCGGGTGCCTCGACATCGACTCGTCCGACAAGATCGCCCGCTTCGTGCGCTTTTGCGACGCCTTCAACATTCCCCTGATCACCCTGGTGGACACGCCGGGCTACCTGCCGGGCCGGGCCCAGGAGCACGGCGGCATCATCCGCCACGGGGCCAAGGTGCTGTATGCCTACGCCGAGGCGACGGTGCCCAAGATCTCGGTGGTGCTGCGCAAGGCCTACGGCGGCGCCTACATCGCCATGTGCTGCCGCGGCCTGGGGGCCGACTACGCCTTTGCCTGGCCGACGGCGGAGATCGCCGTCATGGGTCCGGAGGGGGCCTGCAACATCGTCTTCCGGCGGGAGATCGCCGAGGCGGACGACCCCGCCGCCATGCGGGCGGCCAAGGTGCGGGAGTACCGGGACGTCTTCGCCAGCCCCTACGTGGCGGCAGCCCGGGGGTATGTGGACGACGTCATCGAGCCGGCCCTGACCCGGGCGCGGGTGGCGGCAGCCCTGGAGAGCCTGGCCGGCAAGCGAGAGCAGCGCCCCGCCCGCAAGCACGGCAACATCCCCCTGTGAACCCGGTGCCCCAGAGCGGTGGGGGGCTGGAGGCGGGAGGGGCGGTTGCGGGGGTCCTCCCGCTGCCCGGAGCCCGGAGGGAGGAACCCCCGAGGCGGGCCCTGCGCAGTTTCGGGTGCAACCCGGTGTGGGAGGAGGATGGGAGGGTGATTCCTCCGGCGGTGGTGGCCGCCATCATGGCGGCCGTGGAGGCAGAGGCGGGGCAGCCGGTCAGGGTGCTCCGGATCGAACCCCTTGGGCCTGCGCCGGCGAGCCCTTCATGGGCCGGCGGCGGGGCGGCGGGAATCCTTGGGCGCAACCCCATCGCGGGCTCGCCTGCCCTGCCCACGGCGGGTGGCGGGTGGCCGCAGCCCTGGGCCCTGGCCGGCAGGCAAGAGCTGATGGCCGCCGGCACGGCCATGCAGGCGCGCCCCCGCCGGCCCCATCCCCCCGCCGCCCAGCGGCCGGACCGCCGGCAGCAGGCGCCGGCCCAGGACGCCTCCACCCGGCAGGGCCGTAAGGACGGGAGGACACGAGGATGAAACGCTATCGGGTGACGGTCAACGGCTGGGTCTTTGACGTCTGGGTCGAACCGGTGGAGGCGGGCACGGCGGGCCCCGGCGGTACGGCGGGCGCCACCGGGCCGGCGGCGTTTCCCGGCGCCGGTTGGGCCGGGGCGTGGAGCGGGCCGGCGGGACCGGGCTGGCCGGCCGCCGGGCCCGGTGCCGGCCTCTGGCCGGCGGCCGCCATGGGCTGGCCCTGGGCGGCGGGCGGGGTGCTGGGGGCCGGTGGCCCCCTCGGCCCCCTGGGCCCGGCCGGTGGTGGCCCGGGCGGGACCCATCCTGGGGCCTGGGCAGGCTTCGGCCCGGCGTTGCCGGGCACCGCCCCGGCGGTGCCCGGCAACGCGGCGGCGGGCCTTGCGGCGGCGCCGGGGCTATCCCCAGGGGCGCCGCCCGGGGTTGCCGGCGACGCGACGGCGGCGGGGACGGCGCCGCCGCCGGGCCCGGCCGCGGGCGCGGCGCCTGCCGGCGCCGCGCCCGCGGGGGAGGCCGCACAGGGCCGGGGCGGCACCGCCCCCCGGGGGGGCGGTGCCGCCCCGGAGGCCGCAGCACCTGCGGGCCCCAACGGCACCGCCGGCAAGGGGACGCCGGTGACGGCGCCGCTGCCGGGGGTGCTCCTGGACGTGCGGGTTCGTCCCGGGGACCGGGTGGAAGCAGGCCAGGTGGTGGCCATCCTGGAGGCCATGAAGATGGAAAACGAGCTGGCTGCTCCCTGTGCCGGCCGGGTGACCGCGGTGCCCCACACCCGGGGCCAGACGCTCAACCAGGGCGACGCCGTGGCCTGGATCGATCCCGAGGGGTAAGACGCCATGGCCAGTGCTCCCCAGGCGGGGCCACGGGAACGGGTGCCCAGCGCTGGGGCCGGCCCGCCGGGCCCCGGGGCTGCTTCCACCCCCCGCGACGGCGGCAAGGAGGCCTGGCGGCGGCGGCTCCGGGAGGCGTGGCGGGCCTGGTCCCGCACGGAGCGCGGTCCTGTGTCGGCGGCCATCTGCGCCCGGCTGCAGGCCCTCTTGCTGGGACAGGAGCCCTGGCCCGCGGCCGGTGCCGGCAGCGCCCTGCAGCGGCCGGCCGGTGCCGGCGGCGCCCGGAAGCAGCCGGCCGTCGCCGCTGTCATGCTGTACGCGCCCCTGGCGACGGAGGTCGATGTGGCGCCCCTCCTGCCGTGGGCGCGCCGCCAGGGACTGGCGGTGCTGCTGCCGCGGGTCGACCCCGTCCGCCAGGTCATGGAGGCGCGGCAGGTGAGCAGCTGGGACGACACCGAGGAAGGGCCGTGGGGACTCCGGCAGCCCCGGGCCCGCTGCCCTACCCATACGGTGGACGGGAGCACCCTGATCGTGGTGCCGGGCCTGGGCTTTGACCGCCAGGGCTGGCGCCTGGGCCGCGGCGGCGGGTTCTATGACCGGTTCCTCGACCGCCACCCGGCCGCCTGGCGCGCAGGCGTGGTGCCCGCGGCGATGCTGCTGGCCTCGGTACCACGGGATGAGCACGACCGGCGCATGGACCTGGTGGTCAGCGAGGCCGGCGTGCTGGGGCCGTGGTGGGGCATCCGCTGAAGGAGCCGGATCGAGCAGGCGGGGGCGCGTTCGGGTGGCGGGCCTGCCGGTGGCCGCCCGCCGCCTGTGGCCACCCGCCCGCGAAGGGTCCCGCGCCCGGCGTTGCGGTCGGCGGCCGGGCCGGGCCGCTGGACGGGCCGGCGGCCTGGTGCGTGCGGGCGGCACCGGGCGGAGACGCTTCCGGCAGGTGGGGCTCCCGGCCCGGGGGCGGACGGTTGACGCTGCCGGTGGCCGCCTGTAGAATGGGGTTTGTCGGCGGGGCGGTAGCTCAGTTGGGAGAGCGCTGCGTTCGCATCGCAGAGGTCGTGGGTTCGAGTCCCATCCGCTCCACCACCGCCCGTCCACGCGCCGCATCCTGACGCGCCGCAGGATGCGGCGCGTTTCGTTTTTCTTCGACAAGATGGCGGTCCCGCGAAAGGCGCCGGTGCGTCCCACCGGCGCCTTTCGCCATGTTGCGGCGCGCCTGCCGAAGACCGGCGGTTGTTGCGGCGCGCGCCCGTCGCCACCCGTCAAAAAATTGGGACCGCTGGGGGCAGGAGTTGTCCCCGCCGCCCCGAATACACGGGGCCAGTGGTTCAAAGTGGGGTAAAGTGGGGGACAGTGGAGCCCCGGCCCGGCAGCCGGGGCCCCCGGTGGAGAGACCGCCGGCACCGGCGGCGGGGGAACGGCGGGAAGCGAGGCGCGCGCGGGCATGCTGATCGGCGAGTACCGCCACACGGTGGACGACAAGGGGCGCCTGTTCGTCCCCGCCCGGTTGCGGGACGAGCTGGGCGAGCCCCTGGTCATGACCCGCGGCCTCGACCAGTGCCTGTTCGTCTTCCCCCCCGCGGAGTGGCGGAACCTGGAGGCCAAGCTGCGGGCTTTGCCCCTTGCCCAGTCCAGCGCCCGCGCCTTCGTCCGGATGCTGCTCTCGGGCGCCTGCGAGTGCGTGCCGGACAAGCAGGGCCGCATCCTCTTGCCCCAGACCCTGCGCGAGTACGCCGGTATCGACCGGGAGGCGGTGCTGATCGGGGTGGGCAACCGGGTGGAAATCTGGTCCGCGGAGCGCTGGACACGCTACGTGGAAGAGGCGTCGGAGGCCTACTCCCGGATCGCCGAGCAGATCGTCGACCTGGGGATCTGACAGGGGTCCTAAAGGGCCAGCGGGGAGTCACCACGATGGCCAGCGCGCGGCACGACAACCAACGAGGCGCCCTAACCGAACCTGGCGTGCCAGTCCCCCTGGCCGGACCGGGGGCCGGTGACGGCACCCCTGCGCAAGCTTCCGGGACCGCTGCCGGGACACCTGCCGGGGCCCCTGGGGCTGCTTCCGGGGCCACGGGGACCCCTCCTGGGGCCGCCGGGACCCCGCGCCACATCCCCGTCCTGCTGGCGGAGGTCCTGGCCTACCTGCAACCGGAGCGGGGAGGCCGGTTCGTCGACGGGACGGTGGGGGCGGGCGGCCACGCCGCCGCCATCCTGGAGGCGGCGGGGGAGGCCGGGCGGTTGCTGGGCATCGACCGCGACCCGCAGGCGCTGGCCCTGGCCGCGGCGCGGCTGGCGCCCTTCGGGGACCGGGTGCGCCTGGTCCAGGGCAACTTTCGCGACCTGGGCCGCCACCTGGCCGCCGCGGGCTGGAAGGCCGTGGACGGCATCCTCCTGGACCTGGGGGTTTCCTCGATGCAACTGGACGATCCGGCCCGCGGGTTCAGCTACCAGGTGGACGCGCCCCTGGACATGCGCATGGATCCGAGCCAGCCGGTGACGGCCGCGGATCTGGTGAACACCGCCAGCCGTGACCAGCTGGCCCGGTGGATCGCCGAGTACGGGGAAGAGCGCTGGGCCGGCCGCATCGCCGACTTCATCGTGGCGGCGCGCCAGCGCCGGCCCATCACCACCACCCTGCAGCTGGTGGAGGTCATCAAGGACGCCGTTCCGGCCCGGGCCCGGCGCCGGGGCGGGCACCCTGCCCGGAGGACCTTCCAGGCCCTGCGCATCGCCGTGAACAACGAGCTGGAGGGCCTGGAGGCCTTCCTTCAGGAGGCGGCGGGTTACCTGCGTCCCGGAGGACGGCTGGTAGTCATCAGCTTTCATTCGCTGGAAGACCGGGCGGTGAAACGGGCCTTCCGCGCCCTGGCCGCCCGGAAGGCGGCGGGCGAGGAGGGGGCCGCCTTCCAGATCCTCACCCGCCGGCCCGTGACCCCGGGGGACGAGGAGGAGCGCCGGAACCCGCGCGCCCGCAGCGCGAAGCTTCGGGCCCTGGAGCGCAGCACCGGCGGTCCGGAACCCCTGGAAACGGCTCCGGACATAGACGGAAGCGGGGGCGAATAGCACTATGGTACGAGCCGGAAACACCGCTGTGGCACCGCGCTGGCCCGCGGATTCCACCGCACCCTGGCTGGACCCGGATGGGGGACGCCCCGGGGAGCTCCCGCGCCCGTCCCGGCGCTACCGGGTGCGCCGCAGGCTGCGCCTGCGGCCCGAGGCGCGGCTGGTGGCCGCGGTGGGCACGCTGTTCCTCCTGGCCGTGCTGGTCGTCAGCCGGTATGCGGTCCTGTACGAGATGAACCGGGCCATTCTGCAGCGCCAGCAGGAGCTGGCCGCACTCCAGCGGGCCACCGAGCGGCTGGAGATCGAGGTGGCGGGGCTGGATTCCCTGGAGCGGCTGGAGAGCGCCGCCCGTCAACGGGGTTATGAAGAACCCGCCTCGGTGCGGGCGGTGCGGGTGCCGGCCCCCGCCGTCCAGGCGGCGGACCCGGGGGCTCCGGCCGGGTCCCCGGCGGCGAGGGCCGGAGCCACCGGCCGGCCCGTGCAGGAGGCGGTGATCGCACTGGAGCCCGCTACGGCCGCCGGCCCGTCCCCGGCCCGGCCCGCCGCCGGGCCCGGGAAGACCGCGGCCGCGGAGGCGGCTGCCGCCGGAGGCACGGCCGGATCGCCCGGCGCGATGGGTGCCCAGGGCGCCGGGGCCGGCCCAGCGCCAGACAACCAGGGGACAACGGAAGGCCCGGCAGCGGCCGGCTGGCTGCTCGGACTCTGGCGGCACTGGCTGGGCGGATGAAGGCCCTGGCCTGGCCAATCAAGGGCCCGCCGGCGCCGGGCGGCCGCCACGGCCGGCGGGCAGGCCCGCGACTCCCCCCCCCCGCGATGGCCGGGGAAGCCCCGGGTCGCCCGGCGGCCCGGGATGGCACCCGCGGAGTACCGGCTAAAAGGTCAATCGCGGGTGGTACCGGAACGGCCGGGTGGTACCGGAACGGCGGCGGGCGGCGGCCGCGTGGGACGGCGGGAGATCCCGGACCCGGCGACTCCCGGGCCGCCGGCGGGCCCGGGTACGGCTCCTTCCGGCCGGCTTGAAGGTGCCCTGGGAACGACGGCTTGGTACGAAGCAGGAGGCGGTTCGGGATGGGCCGGACGGCGCCAGGCTTTCCGGCCGTTCGTATGCCCGGGATGGGGCTGCGGCGGCGGATCCTGCTGGTCTTTCTCGTGTTCACCCTGGCGCTGGCCGTACTGGCCGGCCGGCTGGTGACCATCCAGGTGGTCCGGGGCGAGGCGTTGCGACAAAAGGCGCTGGACATGCGGCTCTGGCAGGTGCCCGTGCAGGCCCGCCGGGGCGACATCGTCGACCGCAACGGGCGGCCGCTGGCCACCAGCACCGACGTGGACACCGTCTACGTGGCGCCGGCCGAGCTGCAGGAAGCGGCCCGCAAGGGCCAGGTCGACATCGAGCAGGCCGCCCGGGACCTGGCCCGCGTGCTCCACATGGACCCCCAGGAAGTCTACGAGAGGCTGACGGTGCCCCACGCCTTCTGGTACGTCAAGCGGCGGGTCACCGACGCCGAATCCCGGGCCGTGCGCCAGCTCGACATCCCCGGCGTGCACATCACCCAGGAGGCGCGCCGGTTCTACCCCAAGGGCGAGCTGGCCGCCCACGTCCTGGGCTTTGCCGGTGTCGACAACCAGGGCCTGGAGGGCATCGAGGCCTACTACGACGACAAGCTGTCGGGCAAGGACGGCTACATCGCCACCGAGTACGACGCCCTGGGCCGGCCCATCCGGCTGCCCACGGTCCAGGCCCGCTACGTGCGGCCGGCGCCCGGCCTGACCCTGCGCCTGACCATCGACGAGACCATCCAGTACATCGCCGAGCGGGAGCTGGAGCGGGCGGTGATCCAGCACGGGGCCAGGGGCGGGGTCATCGTGGTGATGGACCCGCGCACGGGCGGCATCCTGGCCCTGGCCTCCCGGCCCACCTACGACCCCAACCGGTTTGCCGACTTCCCCCGCCAGAACTGGCGGATCAAGCCGGTGGCCGATGCCTTCCCGCCGGGGTCGATCTTCAAGATCATCACCGGCTCGGCGGCCGTGGACGCGGGCAGGGTCACCCCCGACACCATCGTGGACGACCCCGGCTTCCTCACCGTCGGCGGCGAGACGATCTCCAACTGGAACCAGGCGGGCCTGGGTTCCGTGCCCTTTCGCGAGGGGTTCGCCCACTCGTCCAACGTGGTGTTCGGCAAGATGGCCCTGGCCCTGGGCAAGCCGCTCTTCTACCAGTACCTGGACCGGTTTCACATCGGCCAGCTGACGGGGATCGACCTGCCCGGCGAGGCCACGGGCATCGTGCCGCCCATGGACCAGGCGACGCTCCTTGACCTGGCCATCATGGGCTTCGGCCAGACCCTGACCACCACCCCCATCCAGATGGCGGCGGCGGTGGCCGCGGTCGCCAACGACGGGGTGTGGCAGACGCCCCACCTGGCCCAGGCGTGGCTGGATCCCGAGGGGCAGGTGGTGGAGGAGGTGCAGCCCGCCGAGCGCCGCCAGGTGATCAAGCCCGAGACGGCCCGCACCATCCGGGAGCTGATGCGCGGGGTGGTGGAACAGGGTACCGGCAGCCGGGCCCGGATCCCCGGCTACGACGTGGGCGGCAAGACGGGCACGGCCAACAAGGTGGAAGAGGGCCGGGTGGTCCAGAAGTACATCGGCTCCTTCGCGGGGCTGGTGCCCGTGGAGGAACCGCGCCTGGCCATCGTGGTGTCCATCGACGAGCCGTCGGGAATCTATTACGGCGGCTACGTGGCGGCGCCGGTCTTCCAGGCGGTGGCCCGGGACGTGCTGCGCTATCTGGGCGTGCCCCCCACCCGGGAAGAACGGGCCGACCCCAAGCGCCTGCGGCAGGTGCCCAACCTGATGAACCTGACCCGCCAGGAAGCCCGCCAGCGGGCCCACGCGGCCGGTTTCGAGGTGACCTTCGAGGGCGGCGGCCCGCGGGTGGTGGGCCAGTTCCCCGCCGCCGGCGCGCAATTGGAACAGGGCAGCACGATCATCCTCTATACCGAGGCGGCCTTCCGGCAGGATGAGGAAGGCCGGGTGACGGTGCCCGACCTGCGCGGGCTGGACTATGCGGCCGCCGCCGAGCGGCTGGCGGCGGCGGGCCTGCAGATGGAGGCGCGGGGCGACCGGGAGGGCGTGGTGGCGGGGCAGCAGCCGCGAGCCGGCACCCGGGTTCCCATCGGGTCGGTGGTGACGGTGATCTTCCAGGCGCCGGCATCGCGGTAGAACCGGGCCCGGGGGCCGGGCCGGCGGCGGGCCACCGGCCCGGCCGGCGGACCCGCCCGCTCGGGGCGCCGGGCCGGTCCCGGCAGGCCACCGGGGTGTCATGGCCAGGGAGAGTTGCTATACTTCGGTCCGGCCCCCAAGGGGCGTTCCCCCGCGGCCGTTCCGCCCGGGCGAGTCCGCCCCGGCACCGGCGGCCGGCGGGACCCGGGCCGGCTGGGCCCCGGGAGCCCAGGCGGGCCGCCGGGGCTCGGGCCGCCGGGGCCGGGCGCCTCGGGGGGGCGGCTCGGCCGCCGGTTCGCCCCAAGGCAGCGAGCCTTCAAACCGCAGGGTAAGGAGACGGGCCCATGGTGAACCTCCAAGACCTGATCGCCGTGCTGCCCGACAAGACCGTGACCGGTCCCGCCGGCCGGCCGATCCAGGGCATCACCTACGACTCCCGGCGCGTCGAGCCGGGATTCCTGTTCGTGGCCATCCGCGGCCTGCGTTACGACGGCCACTCCTTCATCGCCGAGGCCGTGGCCCGGGGAGCCGCCGCGGTGGTGGGCGAGCGCCCCCTGGCGCTGGAGGGCGTGCCCTACGTCCAGGTCCCCTCCAGCCGCCTGGCCCTCGGGCTCCTGGCCTCGGCCTTCTACGGCCACCCCAGCGCCAGCCTGGTCATGGTGGGAGTCACGGGGACCAACGGCAAGACGACCACCACCCACCTGATCCGCTGGGTGCTGGAAGCGGGCGGCCACCCCACGGGCCTCATCGGCACGGTGCACAACATCATCGCCGGCCGCTCCCTGCCGGTGGAACGCACCACCCCCGAGGCGGCGGACCTGCAGAAGCTGCTGGCCGCCATGCGGGACGAGGGGATGACCCACGCGGTGATGGAGGTCTCGTCCCACGCCCTGGCGCTGCAGCGGGTGGCGGGGTGCGCCTTCGATGTCGGCGTTTTCACGAACCTCACCCAGGACCACCTGGATTTCCATGCCTCCATGGAGGACTACGCGGCCGCCAAGGCCCGCCTGTTTGCGCGCCTGGGCCGCAACGAGATCCCGGGTACCACCAAGCCCGGCCCCAAGGCGGCGGTGATCAACGCCGACGACCCCTGGGGCGAGTTCATGGCGGCCCGCAGCAACGCGCCGGTGGTGACCTACGGCCTGCACCGGCCGGCGGACGTCACGGCCCGCCAGGTGGAGGTCGAACCCGGCGGGATCCGCTTCATCCTGGTGAGCCGGCAGGGGGAGGCCCCGGTCCGGCTGCGCCTGACCGGCCGGTTCAACGTGTACAACGCCCTGGCCGCGGCCGGTGCCGGTCTGGCCCTGGGGCTGGATCCGGCCACGGTGGCCCGGGGCCTGGAGAGCCTCCAGGCGGTTCCGGGGCGCCTGGAGCGCATCGACCGCGGCCAGCCCTTCGCGGTGATCGTGGACTACGCCCACACGCCCGACGGGCTCGATAATGTGCTCCGGAGCGTGCGCGAGCTGGCCGGCCAGGGCCGGGTCATCTGCGTCTTCGGCTGCGGCGGCGACCGCGACCGGGGCAAGCGGCCCCAGATGGGTGCCATCAGCGCCAGGCTGGCCGACTACACCGTGCTGACCTCCGACAACCCGCGCAGCGAAGACCCGGAGGCGATCCTGGACGACATCGAGGCCGGGGTCCGGCGGGTGCCGGGCGCGGCCTACGAGCGGGTGACGGACCGGGCAGCGGCCATCCGGCGGGCCCTGGAGCTGGCCCGGCCCGGCGACGTGGTGGTCATCGCGGGCAAGGGGCACGAGGACTACCAGATCTTCGCCGACCGGACCATCCACTTCGACGACCGGGAGGTGGCGGCGGAAGCCCTGGCCGCCCTGGGTTACCGGGGCTGAGGCGGGTCCACGGAGGGGGTGAGGGCATGCGGCTCGCCATGGCGGAGGTCGCGGAGGCCACCGGCGGGCGCCTGGTGGCCGGCGACGGCGGCGTGACCGTGGCCGGCGGTGCGGTCGACAGCCGGCGGGTCGAGGCGGGGAACCTGTTCTTCGCGCTGCCGGGACAGCGGGTCGACGGGCACCAGTTCGTCGGGCAGGCGCTGGCGGCGGGGGCCCGGGGAGCGGTGATCGCCCGCCCCCTGGCGGAGGTGCTGCCCGGCGGGCCTCCGCCGGGCACGGCGGTGGTGGAGGTGGCCGATACCCGCCAGGCCCTGGCCAGCCTGGCCCGCTGGGTGCGCCGCCGGCGGCCCGGCCTGCGGGTGGTGGGGATCACGGGCAGCGTGGGCAAGACCACCACCAAGGAAATGACCGCCGCGGTCCTGGAGCAGCGTTTCGCCGTGCTGAAGACGGCGGGCAACTACAACACGGACATCGGCCTGCCCCTCACCCTGCTGGACCTGGAGGACCACCACCAGGTGGCGGTGCTGGAGATGGCCATGCGGGGGCTCGGGGAGATCGCCCGGCTGGCCTCCATTGCCGAGCCCGACATCGGCGTGGTGACGGTGGTGGCCGAATCCCACCTGGAGTTCCTCGGCAGCCTGGAGAAGATCGCCCAGGCCAAGGGCGAGCTGGTGGAGGCGCTGCCTGCGGATGGCGTGGCGATCCTCAATGCCGGCGACCCCCGGGTGCGGGCCATGGCCGCCCGGACCCGGGCCCGGGTGCTCACCTTCGGGGTCGAGGGCGGCGCCGACGTGAGGGCGGTGGCGGTGGAGAGCCGGGGTCCCGGCACCCGGTTCCGGCTGGAGATCCCGGGTGGCGACGCCGCCACCGTCGAACTGGCCCTGCCGGGGCCAGCGGCCGTGACCTGTGCCCTGGCGGCAGCGGCGGTGGGCGTGGTGCTGGGGCTGGATCCGGACGCCATCGCGGCGGGCCTGGGCCGGGCGCGGCCCGCGTCCCTGCGCAGCGAGATCCGGCAGGCCGGTTCGTGGACCCTCTTCATCGATTGTTATAATGCCTCGCCGACCTCGACGGCTGCGGCCCTGCAAGCCTTGCGGCAGGTCGCCGGGGACCGGCGGGCGGTGGCCATCCTGGGCGACATGTTCGAACTGGGGGACTGGGCGGAAGAGGGGCATCGCCGGACGGGACAGGCGGCCGCCCGCAGCGTCGATGTGCTGCTGGCCGTAGGCCGCTGGGCGCCGGCCCTGGTGGAAGGCTGGCGCCAGGCCGGCGGCGCGGCCGGGGCTGCCGCGGCGTATCCGGACAAGGCCGCCCTGCTGGCGGATCTGGACCGGTGGCTCCATCCGGGCGACGCCATCCTCATCAAAGGGTCCCGGGGCATGGCCATGGAAGAGGTGGCCGGCGCCCTGTTGGCCCGGGCGGGTGCTGCCGGTTCCGCCCCCGGGGCGGAGGGATGAGGCGAAGGCTGGAACGGAAAGGAACGGGCCTTTCATGACGATGGATCTCTGGCCGGTGCCGGTCCTGGCCCGGCTGGGCCTGGCGGCGGTGCTGTCGGCGGGGATGGCCCTGGTGCTGGGGCCGGTGGTCATCCCCTGGCTGGAACGGTTGCGCTTCGGGCAGACGGTGCGCGAGCAGGGACCGGCCCGGCACCGGGTCAAGCAGGGCACGCCCACCATGGGCGGGGTGATCTTCCTGGTCCCGGCCCTGCTGGTGACGGGCTGGCTGGCACCGCCCACCCCTGCCACCCTCCTGGTGCTGGGTGTGACCCTGGCCTTTGGTGCCGTGGGCCTGGTCGACGACTATCTCAAGGTCGCCCTGCGGCGTTCCCTGGGGCTGCGGGCGCGGGCCAAGCTGTTCTGGCAGGTGGCCGGGGCCGCCCTGCTGGTCTACCTGGCCCAGGTGTGGCTGGGGCGGGGGACCGCGGTGTGGGTGCCCTTCGGTGCGGGCTGGTGGGATCTGGGTGGCTGGTACTACCCCCTGGCCGTGCTGGCGGTGGTGGCCAGCGCCAACGCCGTCAACGAGACCGACGGCCTGGACGGGCTGGCCGCCGGGTCCACCCTGATCGCGCTCTCGGTGTTCTTCTACGCGGCCGCCCGCTCGGGACGGTATGACCTGGCGATCTTCATCGTATCCTTGGGCGCGGCCCTGGCCGGGTTTCTCTGGTTCAACCTGCACCCGGCCCGGGTGTTCATGGGCGATACGGGGTCGCTGGCCCTGGGCGCCGCCCTGGGGGGGCTGGCCGTGCTGACGGGGACCGAGCTGGTGCTGCCGGTGGCAGGGATGCTGTTCGTGCTGGAGACCCTTTCGGTGATCGTGCAGGTGGCCAGCTTCCGGCTGACGGGCCGGCGCATCCTGCGCATGAGCCCGCTCCACCACCACTTCGAGCTCAGCGGCTGGACCGAGGCCCAGGTGGTGTATCGCTTCTGGGCCGCCGGCCTGGGCTTTGCCCTGGCGGGCTTCCTGGCCCTGGGAGGTTTTCCGGGATGAACTCGGCCGCCGGCCGCGGTCACCGGCCCGGGGTCCGCTGGGGCCTGGCGACGGCCCCTGCCGGCCGGGCAGGGGAGATGGACCGGACGATCTTCGCCGTCACGGTGATCCTGCTGGCCCTGGGCATCGCCATGGTCTTCAGCGCCAGCTTCGCCAAGGCCATCGACGACGCCGGCGATCCCTTCTATTTCTTGAAGAGGCAGCTGCTCTGGGCGCTGATCGGGGTGCCGGTGATGTGGGCCTTCTCCCACATCGAGTACGGCTACTGGCGGCAACTGGCCCGCCCGGCCCTGTACAGCACCCTGCTGTTCCTGGTGGCGGTGCTGCTGGTGGGCGCCGCGCGGGGCGGCGCCGAGCGGTGGATCGATTTCGGCTTTTTCAGCTTCCAGCCCTCGGAATGGGCGAAGTTTGCGCTGTGCATCTTCTTTGCTGACTATTTCGCCCGCACCGGGTCGCGGGTGCAGGACTTCTGGCGCGGGCTCGGCCCGTGGCTCCTGGTGGTCGGCCTGGTGGCAGGGCTGATCATGCTCCAGCCCGACCTGGGCACCACCCTGGCCATCGGGGGCATGGCGGTGCTGATGGCCTTCCTGGCGGGAGCCCGCCTGGGGCACCTGGTGGGGCTGGCCGCGGCGGCCGTTCCTTTGCTGATCGTGGCCGTGACCCAGTCGGAGTACCGCTGGAAGCGCATCACCGCCTTCATCGACCCCTGGGCCGACCCCCAGGGCACCGGTTACCACCTGATCCAGGGCCTTCTGGCCCTGGGCTCGGGCGGCTGGTTCGGGCTCGGCTTCGGCCTCAGCCGGCAGAAGATCTGGTACCTGCCCGAGCAGCACACCGACTTCATCTTCGCCGTCCTGGGGGAGGAACTGGGCCTCTTGGGCACCCTGACGGTGCTGGCCCTCTACGCGGTGCTGATCTGGCGCGGGTTCCGTACCGCGGCCACGGCGCCCGACACCTTCGGCGCCCTGCTGGCGGCCGGCATCACCTCGATCATCGCCATCCAGGTGGTGGTGAACGTGGGGGTGGTGACGGCCACGCTGCCCATCACCGGGATCACCCTGCCGCTGCTGAGCTACGGAGGTTCATCCCTGGTGGTGACCCTGGCGGCCATCGGCATCCTGATCAACATTTCCCGGCATTGCCCGCCGTAGCGCTCGGGGCCTGGTGCCTGGGCCCGCGTCCACGGGGCGGGACCCGGCGGGACCGGCAAGAACGGGGCGGGACCGCCGCGCCCTGGTGACGGGCCGGCGCATGCGCCCAGGACGCACCGGGCGGGCCAGGGGGATTGGGGGAAGCAGGCTTGCGCGTGCTTCTGACAGGGGGAGGAACGGGGGGCCACATCTATCCGGCCCTGGCCATCGCCGCCGAGCTGAAGCGGCGGGTGCCCGGCTGCGAGATGCTCTATGTCGGCACCCGCGAGGGGCTGGAAAGCCGCATCGTGCCCCGGGCAGGCCTGCCCTTCGTCACCGTCAGTGCCCGCGGGCTCATGCGCAAGGGCCCGCGGGAGGTGCTGGCCGGGATCCTGTCCCTCACCCGGGGCCTCTGGCAGGCCGACCGCATCGTGGCCCGCTTCCGGCCCGACGTGCTGGTGGGCACCGGCGGGTACGTGGCCGCGCCCGTGGCCCTGGCGGCGGTGCGCAGGGGGGTCCCCCTGGTGATCCAGGAGCAGAACGCCGTGCCCGGGGCGACGAACCGGCTCCTGGCGCGGTGGGCGCAGGCCGTCTGCGTTCCCTTTGCGGAGGCGGGCCGGTTCTTCCCCGAGGGAGCCCGGGTGGTGGTGACGGGCAACCCCGTGCGGCCGGAGATCCTCTCCGCCCGGCGGGACGAGGCCCGGGCCCGGCTGGGGCTGGACGGATCGGAGCCCGTGGTGCTGGTGACGGGCGGAAGCCGCGGCGCCGAACGGATCAACGCCGCGGCCCTGGAGCTGGCCGTGGCCGTGGCGGGTTGGGCCCGCGGCGTGCTGCTGTGGGCCTGCGGCGAGCGCTACCACGGGGAGATGGCCACCGGCCTGGCCCGGCGGCTGGCGGAGGCCGGGCGCGATCCGGGCCCGCGGGTGCGCCTCTTCCCCTACATCGACGACATGCCCACGGCCTACGCGGCGGCGGACCTGTACATCGGGCGGGCGGGGGCCACCACCCTGGCGGAGATCACGGCGCGCGGCCTGCCCGCGGTGCTGATCCCCTCGCCCCACGTGGCCCACCACGAGCAGGACGCCAACGCCCGGGTGCTGGAGCAGGCAGGGGCGGCGGTGGTGATCGCCGACGCCGAGCTGACGGGAGCCCGGCTGGTGGACGTGGTGACCGGACTCCTCGCAGCACCCGAGCGCCTGGCCGCCATGGCGCGGGCCAGCCGCCAGCTGGGGCGGCCTGATGCCACGGCGGCCATCGCCGACCGGGTGCTGGCGGCGGCGGGCGTGCCGGTCGCCGCCGGGGGGAGCTAGGGCCCGGGCGGCGGGTGCCGGGGCCGTGGGCGCCGGCCGTGCCCGCCCGGCAGGGGGCACCCGCCGTACGGCCAAAACGTACATAGGGTGTGAAGCGGCGGAAACGTGGAGGGGCGGGAAGACCGGGGGCGGAGGGTGGCACCCCGGCAACCTGGTCGGGCGAGAAAGCGCCCCAGAGGATCGCCCCCAAGGGCCGGTCACACGCCGGCAGAGGGGCTCGGCGGCAGGGACCTGCGGCGCCGGGGACGCCTTTTCCAGGCGCCTGCGGACCGCCCGGGGGGCAAGGGACTGCACGTTGGCATGACGGGAGGGCGCCGGCACGCCGCCGGCGACAGGGGTCGATGGCGGTGGATCGGGAGGCCATGGCAAGGGAGCTGCAGGGCTTGGTCCAGGGCGCGGTGCGGGTTGCCGAGCCCCTGGCCCGCTACACCACCTTTCGCATCGGCGGGCCGGCGGAGCTCCTGGTGGAACCGGCAGCCGAGGACGACCTGGCGCGGACCTTGACCTGGGCCCGGGAGCGCGGGCTGCCCGTCACCCTGCTGGGCGGGGGGAGCAACGTGCTGGTGCCCGATGAGGGGTTGCCGGGGGTTGTGGTGCGGATCGGGCTGGACGGCATCCGCTGGGAGCCGCCCGATCCGCAGGGCCGCCGCGGGGTGGTGGTGGGGGCCGGCACGGTGCTGGCCCGCCTGGTGCACGAGGCGGCCCGGCGGGGCTTCCGGGGACTGGAGCCCTGCGCAGGGATCCCCGGCACCGTGGGCGGTGCCCTGGTGATGAACGCGGGCACCCGCCACGGCAGCATCGGCCAGGTGGTGGACTGGGTCCGGGTGGTCGAACCCGCCGGCCGGGTGGCCCGGTGGTCCCGGGAGGAATGCGGTTTCGCCTACCGGTCCAGCCGCATGCAGAAGGAGGCCGTGCCGGTGGTGGCCGCCCGGCTCGTCCTGGAGCCGGGCGACCCCCGGGTGATCCTGGAGGAGATCCGCCGCCACACCGCCTACCGCCAGCGGACCCAGCCCCTGCGCTACCCCAACTGCGGCAGCGTGTTCAAGAACCCGCCGGGGGACGCCTCGGGGCGCCTGATCGAGGCCTGCGGGCTCAAGGGGCTGCGGCACGGCCAGGCCCAGATCAGCGAGCAGCATGCCAACTTCATCATCAACCTGGGCGGTGCCCGGGCCGAGGACGTGCTGGCGCTGATGACCACCGCCTGGCGCTGCGTGCGCGACCGGTTCGGCATCACGCTGGAGCCGGAGGTGCGCCTGCTGGGATCGCTGGCCCGCCGCTGGCCACCCGAGGCACCCGAACGGGATGCCGCTTCCGGGGCCACGGAACCGGCCTGAGGCCCCGGGGCCGGGCGGGGGAGAACGGGGGAGACCGCAGGTGCTGGGCGAAGGGACAAGCCTCTGGGCACGGGAGATGCGGCAAAGGCGGCTGCGGGTGCGGCGCGTGGCGCTGCTGGCCGTGCTGGCGGCAGCACTGCTGGGGCTCTACCTCTTCATGCGCTCGCCCTACTTCGCCCTGGACCACCTGCGGATCCGCGGCTACCAGCGGCTGGATCCGGTCACCATCCGCGACTGGGCCGGCATTCCCCCCGGCACCCTGATCTGGCGGGTCGATCCCGGCGCCGTGGCCCGGCGCCTCGAAGCCCACCCGCGGGTGGCGGGCGCGGAGGTGCGGCGGGAGTGGCCCCGGGGGCTTGTCATCGAGATCCAGGAACGGCCCGCCGTGGCCGTGCTGGTCGACCCGGCGGGCCGGCACTGGGCCGAGCTGGACGCCCAGGGCCGCATCCTCGGCGCCGGCCGGGGCACGCCCGCTCCGCCGGCGGCGGTGGAGGCGGGCGCCACCCCGGCGGCCGGGGACGGGAAGGGGGGCACGGGCGAGGGAGAGGCCGGCTCCCAGCCCGGTGCACCCCTTCCCCTCCTGACGTGGGCGGAAGAAGGCGGGGCGGGCGGCGCCGGGGTGGCGCCCCTGCACCTGGCAACCCCTCTGGTCTGGGAGCCGGGCCGGTTCGTCCCCGCACCCCTGACCCAGGCCGCCGGCGTGGCCGCGGTGCTGGCCCAGGCCGGCCTGCCGGACCCGCCCCGGCGGCTGGTGGTGGGGCAGGGGCCCGTCCTGGTGATCCAGTTGTCCAGCGGGATCCCCGTGCGCTGGGGCATGCTGGATGGCGAGGTGGTTCCCAGGGTCCGGGCGCTGGCGGCGGCCCTGGTGGCCCTGCAGGGGGAGGCCGGGCCGGAGGCTCCGGCTTACATCGACGTGACCGATCCCGACCGGCCCGTTCTGGGGCCACGCCGGGCGGACCCCGGTGACTGACCCGGCGGGCGGCCGGCAGGGAACCGGGCGGCTCTGTGGAACTCAAGCTAGAAGTTTGTCCCGCGGTTCAACCGAACGAGGCATCGCAACGATATAGGGATCGAAGAACCCTTGTCCCGGGATCGCAAACCCCAGGGGGACCGGGCGATCCGGGAGGGTGCCGGCCCACCGGCACCGGGGAGGTTTGGAACGTGCTTGAGTTTGATATGGAAAACCAGCCCTTTGCCGTGATCAAGGTGGTGGGGGTCGGGGGTGGGGGCAACAACGCGGTCAACCGCATGATCGAAGCGGGCCTGCGGGGCGTGGAGTTCCTGGCGGTGAACACCGACGCCCAGGCCCTTTCCGCATCCCTGGCCTCGGAGAAGATCCAGATCGGCCGCCAGGTCACCCGCGGCCTGGGTGCCGGTGCCGATCCGGAGATCGGCCAGAAGGCGGCGGAAGAGAGCCGCGAGGAGATCAAGGAGCGCCTCAAAGGCGCCGACATGGTCTTCATCACGGCCGGCATGGGCGGTGGCACGGGCACCGGCGCTTCTCCCGTCATCGCGGAGATCGCCACGGAGGTCGGCGCCTTGACGGTGGGCGTGGTCACGCGGCCCTTCTCCTTCGAGGGGCGCAAGCGGGCGGCCCAGGCGGAGATGGGGATCAACAACCTCAAGGCCAAGGTGGACACCCTGATCACCATCCCCAACGACCGCCTCCTGCAGGTGGTCGACAAGAAGACCTCCATCCTCCAGGCCTTCCGGGTGGCCGACGACGTGCTCCGCCAGGGCGTGCAGGGCATCTCCGACCTGATCGCGGTGCCGGGGCTCATCAACCTGGACTTCGCCGACGTCCGCACCATCATGATGAACACGGGCTCCGCCCTGATGGGGATCGGCGTGGGGCGGGGCGAGACCCGGGCCGTGGACGCGGCCCGGGCGGCCATCTCCAGCCCCCTCCTGGAGGCGTCCATCGAGGGCGCCAAGGGCGTGCTGCTGAGCATCACCGGCGGCACCGACCTGGGCCTGTACGAGGTCAACGAGGCTGCGGAGATCATCGCCCAGGCGGCCGATCCCGACGCCAACATCATCTTCGGCGCGGTGATCGACGAGAACCTGGAGGACGAGATCCGGGTGACGGTCATCGCGACGGGGTTCGACCCCAAACCCGCAACGCCCGGGCCCGAACTGGACGACCTGCCCATCAAGCCCTTCACCGGGGACGACCTGGACATCCCCCACTTCCTGCGCCGCCGGCCGCGGCCGGCCCGCTGAACCGGGACGCGGCCACATCTCGACATGTTTCCCAGTCCACGGGGCGTATAATCAGACCGCCGGCAGCGGGGCTGCCGGCGGTCTTCGCCTCCAGGGCGGCTTGCCGCCCCGCCCGGGGCCCGTTCTACCGCCCGGGGGACCGGCATAGGCATGCCATTGTGGCGATGCGCAGCGGGGGCGAGGCGGGTGCCGTACGTCTACCTGGACCTGTTCGTCCTGGTCAACGCGGTGGTCGACTACGCCCTCCTGGCCGCCACGGCCCAGGCCACCCAGGCCCGCACCAGCCGCGGGCGCCTCGCGCTGGCCACGGCCTGGGGGACGGCCTTCGCCTGTGCCGTGACCCTGCTGCCCCCCGGTCCCTGGCGCAGCCTGCCCGCGGTGCTGCTGGCCTCGGTCCTGATGCTGCTGCTGGCCTTCTGGCCCGTTACGCCCCGGCGCCTGCTGGCCCTGGCCGCCTGGTTCTACGGCCTGGCGTGCTTCGTGGCCGGAGGCGCCCTGGCCGTGCTCTCGCTGGCGGCGGGCGGCGACGGGCCGGGGACGGTTCCCCGGGTGTCGCCCGCCCTGGCCCTGGTGCCGGCGGTAGGGGCCGCCGTGGCGGCCGGCCGGTTCTTCTGGCAGGCCTGGCGCCGGCGGTCCCTGCCGGGACCGCTGTACGTCACCCTGCGGGTGGCCTGCGAAGGGCGCTGGCTGGACCTGCCCGCCCTGGTGGACACGGGCAACCAGCTGCGGGACCCTCTGACGGGCCTGCCGGTGGTGGTGGTGGAAGAACAGGCCGTGGCGCCCCTGCTGCCCCCGGCCCTGCGGCAGGCGGTGGCGGCCGGGGACGACATCGCCGCCTGGGCCCGGGCGGCCGCCGGTGCGGGCTGGGCGGAGCGGTTGCGCATCGTGCCCTTTGCCTCCATCGGCCGGGAGCGGGGCTTTCTGGCCGGGTTCCGCCCCGACGCCCTCTGGCTGGCCGTGCCGGGCGGGGACGAAGACCGGCAGCGCCGGGAACGGGGCGCCGGCACCGGGCTGCCGGCAGCACCGGCCCTATCCCCGGACGGGCCGCCTGCGCCGCGGCTGCCCGCGGGGGAGCCGGTCCTGGCCGCCCCGGCGGCGAGCCGGCTCGCCGCCGGTCCACCTGCGGAGCCCGGCCGGGATTGGGCCGCGGCCGCCACCACCGACCCGGGGGCGGAAACGCCCGGCGAGCCGGGCGGTGGCGGCGGGACGACGGCGGCGCCAGAGGCGGCGGATCACTCCGTGGAGCCCCCGCCGGCCCCGTGGCGCCCGCTGGGACCGGCGGTGGTGGCCGTCTTCCCCGGCCGCTTCACCGGGGATCAGCATTATGTGGCCCTTCTGCCCATCGCGTTGCTGGAGGCCCCGCCCGCCGGCCGGCAGGCGGCGGCGCGGGTGTCCTAGACCTGTCGGGAGGGAGGACCGGCCAGAGATGCGGCATCAGTGGCTCCGGTTGAAGTGGTCCGTGCGGCTGGCCATCCTGCGCTGGCTGTTGCGCAGCGGTGCGGCGTGGCTGCCCGTGCACTACATCGGCGGCAGCCAGGCCCTGCCGCCGCCGCTGACGGCCGACGAGGAAGAACTGTTGCTGGACCGCCTGGACGAGGACGATCCGGCGGTTCGCCACACCCTGATCGAGCGCAACCTGCGCCTGGTGGTCTACATCGCCCGCAAGTTCGACAACACGGGCATTCCCATCGAGGATCTGGTGTCCATCGGCACCATCGGCCTGATCAAGGCCGTGAACACCTTTGATCCCTCCAAGCGGATCAAGCTGGCCACTTATGCATCGAAGTGCATCGAGAACGAGATCCTCATGCACCTGCGCCGCACCAGCCGGACCCGCTACGAGGTGTCCCTGGACGAACCGCTGAACGTGGACTGGGAAGGCAACGAACTGCTGCTTTCCGACGTGATCCCCGCCACCGACGGGGACGTGATCTACCGCGACCTGGAGGCCAAGGTGGACCGGCACCTGCTCCACCGCGCCCTGGCGCGGCTCACCCCGCGGGAGCGGCTGATCATGGAACTGCGGTTCGGCCTGGTGGACGGCATCGAGCGCACCCAGAAGCAGGTGGCCGACCATCTGGGGATCTCCCAGTCCTACATCTCCCGGCTGGAGAAACGGATCATCAACCGCCTGCGCCGGGAGATCCGCAAGATGGAGTAGCTGGGGGAAGCAAGGGGCCGCCATCCGGACGGGATCCTGTTGATAATCTTTTTCAAATTGGTGACGGCGGTTACAGGCGGCCCGCCGCGGCCGGTGCATCCTGAAACCGGGAGGTGGTCCCGATGCCAGGGACACCGGCGGTCACGGTGGCGCTGTCCGGGCGGGAGATGGCCCTCCTGCGGAACGTTGCCGACTTTGCCGGTTTCGGCTGCGACATCCATGCCGTGGAGGTCGAACCGGCGGTCGAACCGCAGGAGCTGGAGGAACTGGTCGATATCCTGGATGCGGCCATGGAGGCCGGGGAGGCGCCGGTGCTGACGCGCCGGCAGCTGGAGGTGGCCTTCGGGCTGCTGGACTACCAGCAGTGGCAGTGCCCGCTGGCCACCTGGTGCGAAGTGGACGGCGCGACCCAGGACGAGCTGGACGCCTTGCGGGAGAAGATCCAGGAAGCCCTCCCTTGATCCGCGCAGTATGGTTTGCGCAAAAGCCCCGCAGCCTGTGCTGCGGGGCTTTTGCTGTGCGCCCGGCATGGGCGAGTGCTAAGGGGTGAAAGTCCCCTGCGGAGGGTGGCCCCGTACAACCGCTAGCCGAAGGCAAGGGTGCCCGCGGCGACGCGGGATCCGAAGGAAGCCGGAGGCAAAGTCGCGACCCGACGACCAGGAACCGCGGGCGAGGCAGTGCCGACTGGGCGAGCCGGCAGCACACGGCGAAGCCCGAGATGGGCCGAAGGGCGGCGCTGTAAACGCGGCGGGTGTGCGACGAAAGTGCTCGCTCTTACCCGGGGAGGCCTGCCGGTAGGCCAGCATGGCTGGCAACCCGCGACCGCAAGGCGCGGCTGAGCCGGCAGGAGTCAGCAGAGGCCGTAGTACCGCCGGCCGGGCCGGCGGGAAGGGCCGAACGTCGAGTCCGGGAGGGTGTTGGCGCGTTCGCGCCGGGCGCAAGGAGCGCAGCCAACCTGAGAGGGCCTCGCCCAGGAGGCGGCGGTGAATTCCGTTGGAGCCTGGGCGAGAGCGGAGCGCCCGGCCGGGACAGACCGGCGCCCCTCCCCGCGGAGGACGTGGTGGCGTGGACCTGATGGAGCAGGTGGTGGTCCGGGAGAACATGTGGGCCGCCCTGCGACGGGTGGAGCAGAACCGGGGCGCACCGGGCGTCGACGGGATGACCGTCGAGCAGTTGCGCGGCTTTCTGCGGGAGCGGTGGCCGCAGGTGCGTGCCCAACTGCTGGCCGGAACCTACAAGCCGCAGCCGGTCCGTCGGGTGGAGATTCCCAAGCCCGGGGGCGGCACGCGCTTGTTGGGCATCCCGACCGTCCTGGACCGCCTGATCCAGCAGGCTTTGCTGCAAGTGCTGACGCCGATCTTCGACCCCGATTTTTCGGAGCACAGCTACGGCTTTCGGCCGGGGCGCTCCGCCCATCAGGCGGTCGAAGCCTCGCGCCGGCACGTCGAGGAAGGCTACACCTGGGTGGTGGACCTGGATGTCGAGAAGTTCTTCGACCGGGTCCACCACGACGTCCTCATGGCCCGGGTGATGCGGAAGGTTGCGGACAAGCGCGTCCGGATGCTCATCCGCCGCTACCTGCAGGCCGGTGTGATGGTCGGCGGGGTGAAGGTGCGGACGGAGGAGGGCACGCCCCAAGGCGGCCCCCTGAGCCCGCTTTTGGCCAACATCCTGCTGGACGAGCTGGACAAGGAGCTGGAGCGGCGGGGACACCGCTTCGTTCGCTACGCGGACGACTGCAACATCTACGTTCGCTCGGAACGGGCGGGGCACCGGGTCATGGCGGGAGTGCGACGCTTCCTCGAAAAGCGGCTGAGGCTCAAGATCAACGAGCCAAAGAGCGCGGTGGACCGGCCCTGGCGACGCAAGTTCCTCGGCTTCAGCATGTACCGCGGCCGGGAAGGCATCCGCCTGCGCGTGGCCCCGCAAACGGTGCAGCGGCTCAAAGACCGCATCCGCGGCCTGACGAGCCGGACCTGGCCGGTTTCCATGCCCGAGCGCATCCGCCGGATCAATGTCTATTTGCGCGGTTGGCTCGCTTACTTCCGCATCGCGGACATGGCGGACCTGCTCCGCAACGTGGAAGGTTGGCTCCGGCGACGCTTGCAGGCGTGCCTTTGGAAGCAGTGGAAACGGCCGCGCACCCGGTTGCGGGAACTGCGGGCCCTGGGCCACCCCGAGTGGCGAGCCCGGCAGTGGGCCATGGCGCGACGCGGGTACTGGGCCATGGCCGGTGGCCCGCTCAACAGCGCCCTGGGCAAGCCGTACTGGCTTACCCAGGGGCTGCTGAGCCTCACTCGATGCTACCACGAACTTCGCCGTGCTTGACGAACCGCCCGGTGCGGACCCGCATGCCGGGTGGTGTGAGGGGACGGGGCCTTCACCGGCCCCTCCTACTCGATTTCTTCCCTGCCCGGTTTGATTGCAGACTTGTCACCTCCTTGTCACCCATCGATGGCCGGTTCATCCCTGCCGTGGTGCGGACCCGCAGGTCACCGGTGCGGCCCGTTCCGCTGCGGCGGAATGGGACCCTCCAATGCATGCCCAGCGGCGCGCCGGGGAACGTTATGACGAATGGTCCGGGCGTGGCCGGTGAATAACGGCTTCCAGCCACGCGCATACTCCCCGTTGCAGGACGAGCCCGGGCTGTGCGCACACAGCCTGCCGGCAAAGGCAGCGTCCGGCAGGCGGGAGGGAACCGCGTGCCCATGAGCCGCATGATCAACAAGGTGGAGATCTGCGGGGTCAATACGGCCGAACTGCCGGTGCTGTCCAACGAGCAGATGAGGGTCCTGTTTCGCCGCATGCGCGAGGGCGACGAAGAGGCCCGCCAGCAACTGGTGCAGGGCAATCTAAGGCTGGTTTTGAGCGTCATTCAACGTTTCAATCACCGGGGCGAACCGGTGGACGATCTGTTTCAGGTGGGATGCATCGGCTTGATGAAGGCCATCGACAACTTCGACCTGGAACAGAACGTCCGCTTTTCCACCTATGCCGTGCCGATGATCATCGGCGAGATTCGCCGGTACCTGCGCGACAACACCCCCATCCGGGTCAGCCGTTCCCTGCGTGACGTGGCCTACAAGGCCTTGCAGGTGCGGGACCAGCTGACCCACCGGCACGGGCGCGAACCCACCCTGGAAGAGATCGCCCAGGAGCTGGGCCAGCCGCGGGAAGAGGTGGTCCACGCCCTGGACGCCATCCAGGACCCGGTGTCGCTGTTCGAGCCCATCTACCAGGACGGCGGCGATCCCATCTTCGTGGTCGACCAGGTCAGCGACGACAAGCAGCGCGACGAGCGGTGGCTCGAGACCATCGCCGTGCGCGAGGCCATGTCGCGCCTGGATGAGCGCGAGCAGCTGATCATCACCAAGCGCTTCTACCAGGGCAAGACCCAGATGGAGGTGGCCAACGAGATCGGGATCTCCCAGGCGCAGGTGTCGCGCCTGGAAAAGGCCGCCCTGCAGCGGATGCGCAAGTACATGTGAAAGGGCGAGGGGCATGGGCTTTGGAGACTGGCTGAATCCGCCGGCCGGGGGCCGGGGATCCGGGCCGGCGGGCGAGGGTGGGCCCGGTGTCCATGGCTGCATCGTCGTGCCGGCCGACGGCGGTATGGTGATGGCAACCCTCCGGTGCACATGGGGGCGCTGGCTCAGGATGCTGGGATGGCTGGCCCTGGCCACGGTGGTGGCCGCCGGCCTGGGGCCCCGCCTGGCGGGGCACGGGCCCGCGGGGGCAAGTCCTGCCCGGCCCGCCGGGGTTGCAACGCCGGCCGGGGCGGCCGCCTCCATGGCGGCGGCACCCGCGCAACCTGTGCCGCCCATCCTGAGGCTGCACATCGTTGCCAACAGCGACGATCCCGAGGATCAGGCCGTCAAGCTCCAGGTGCGGGATGCGCTGCTTCCCGTTCTGGCTCAGGTGGTGGCGGGAGCCACCACCCCGGACGATGCCCTGGCCCGGGTGGACCGGCAGGCGGAACGGCTTGAGGCGCGGGCCCAGGCCGTCTTGCGGTCGGCGGGCTTCCACTACGGCGCGCGGGTGGAGACGGGCCGCTTTCCGTATGCGGCGCGGCGCCTGGGAGAAACGGTCTATCCTGCGGGCGTCTATCCCGCCGTGCGGGTCGTCCTGGGCGAGGGGGCGGGGCACAACTTCTGGTGCGTCCTCTTTCCGGGGCTCTGCTGGCTGGGCGACGGCGGCTCCGCCCAAGCCGGCACCCTCGCAGGTTCGGCCCAGGATCGGGGCGGTGCCCTCCCCGCGCCGGAGGCGGTGGCCCCTGCCACACCCGGGGGTGGGGAAGGAGCCGGCGTGACGCCCGCACCGGCAGGAAGGGATGGTACGGCCGGGGTGCCACACCCTGCGGGCGGTTCGGGCGCTGCGGAGGTTGCAGGGGCCCTGGCGGCTCCCGGGGCGGCTGCGCCCTCCTGGTCCCCGGTTCCGGCGGGCGGCGGCGGGACGGCCTGGCAGGCGGCGCCGGCCCCGCGCTGGTTCCTCCTGGAATGGTGGCAGGCCCGCATCGGCCGCTGGTGGGCGTCCCTGGGATGGGCCCAGCGGGCCTCCGCATCCCATTAGGCTCGCCCGGGGCGCCGGTTCAAGGGACGCGCCACCTCTGCCGCACGCGCCGGCCGCCGCGGATCGCCCCCGGTTCACCGGCCGCCAGGGGACGGCGGGACAGCCCGTTCCCGCCCGGCGACGCGGGCATGCTCGATGCGGGCATGCTCAAGGCGCCGGGGCGTGCCGCGCCATCCCGGACAAGGCCGGTGGGCAGACCTCGGGGGACACGGGCGCCCGTCCCGGCATACCCTGATCGCGGGCGGCATGAGCTGCGGGGGTGAGCGCCGTGCTGAAGACCTCCGACCTGCGCACCCGCGACGTGATCAACATCGTGGACGGGCGGCGGCTGGGCTGGGTGGGGGATGTGGAGATCGACCTCCAGACCGGGCGCATCCAGGCCATCGTGGTGCCCGGGCCTGCCCGCTGGTTCGGCCTGTTCGGGCGCGACCGGGACTACGTGATCCCGTGGGAGCAGATCGTCCGCTTCGGCCAGGACGTGATCCTGGTCAACGTGCCGGGTTTCGTCGACATGGAAGGGGCCGCGGGTTCCGGCCGCGAAGGGATGCAGGCGAGCGCCGGTTGAGGGGTGCCGGGCGGCCCTACGAGGACGGCCCGGCGGCTGCGGCGAAGGGGCTGCGGCCGGGCGGGCGGGCCGATCCGCGGAAGGCGACCGGCCGGGCGGGCCGGCCCGTTCGCGGCAAGGCACCGCCCCGGTGCCCGCGTCCGGCGCAGCATGATTGTGCCGGCGGGGAGGGAGCAGCGTGGCCCCTGAAGGCGCGGTCCCGGAGGCCGGGCGGCAGGCCGGGGCCGTCATGCAGCGGCAGCGGGTGGACGGGGTGGAGTGGCTCGTTCCTTCCGGTGCGCCGTCCTGGCTTTTCTTGGCCTTCACCACCCGCCGGGGAGGCGTCAGCCGGGGCCCCTGGGCGGAACTCAACCTGGGCCGCTCCACCGCGGACGAACCGGCCCGCGTCGAGGCCAACCGGCAGCGGGTGCTGGCCGCCGCCGGTCCGGAGTGGCAGTGGGTCGCCATGCCGCGCATGGTCCACGGCGCAGCGGTGGCCGTGGCCCGGGCCGGCGAGCCCTGGGCGCCCGGCCGGGGGCCGGAAGCCGATGCGCTGGTCACCACCGACCCCGGCGTCCTCCTGTGGGCGACCTTCGCCGACTGCGTGCCCGTCTTCCTCTGGGGCAGCGCCACGGCATCCCGCAGGGGCGTGGCGCTGGCCCACGCCGGCTGGCGCGGCACCCTGGCGGGGGTGGCGCCGGCGGCGGCCCGGGCGCTGGCCGAGGCCTTGGGGACCGGGCCGGAGCGCCTGCACGCGTTGATCGGACCCTCCATCGGCCCCTGCTGCTTCGAGGTGGACGAGCCTGTCCTGGAGTCCCTGGACCGCCGGCTGTCCTGGGCGGAGGAAGTGCTGTCCCCTTCCCCCCGGGGAGCCGGTTACCGGCACTGGGACCTGTGGGAGACCAACCGGCGGCTGCTGGTGGAGGCGGGCCTGGATCCGCGGCACGTCGCCGTTGCGGGGCTGTGTACCGCCTGCGACACCGAGACGTTCTTCTCCCACCGGGCCAGCGGCGGCCGCACAGGGCGGATGGCGGGCCTGATCGGCATCCGCCCCGGGGCCTCCGCCAGCTGAAGCGCCCCGGGGCCGCCGGGGCCCTTTCGCGCCGCGCCCGCGGCCCAGGGGCTAGGGCAGCGCCGGGGGCGACGGGAGCAAGACCGCAGCGCGAGCCATGGACCCGGTGCGGGGAGCGGCCGGCCCCGTCGCCGGCGCAGGGCCGCGGTAGGGCCCGCGGCTCCCTGCAGGCTCCGGCCCTGCATGCCGCGCCGCCCGCCCCCGCGCCATGCCCCCACACCCCGTCACGCCCATGTCACGCTGCCAGCGCCGGTCACGCCATCGCCCGCCAAGGATGTCGAAACCGGCAGGAGACGCGCCGCCCGGTATGGAATCGCCCTGCTACACTGGAAGGCTGGCGGCGCGTTGCGCGGCCCGCGGCCGGGCGGGCCCGCCCCAGGTGCCGGGGCCGGCCCGTGCCGGATCGCCCGCAGCAGAGTTGCTTGCCCGCGCAGCGGGGCGGAAGGCGGCACCGGCCGGCCCGCCGCCCGGTGCCGGGTCCTTTCAGGGCGCGGCCCGGCCGCCGGCATCATCCGGGGAGCGACAGCATCCATGACCATTGCCGAGCGGGTGGCGGCCGTGCGGGACCGCATCGCCGCCGCGGCGGCCCGGGCCGGGCGGGATCCCGGTGAGGTGACCCTGGTGGCCGTGAGCAAGACGGTGCCCGTGGCGGCCATGCGGGAGGCGTACGCCGCCGGCATCCGCGATTTCGGAGAGAACCGGGCCCAGGAGGCCCGGGACAAGTTTCCGGCCTTCGGCGAGGACGTCCGCTGGCACTTCGTCGGCCGCCTGCAGACCAATAAGGTCAAGTACATCGCCCGGCACTGCCACCTGCTCCACTCCCTCGACCGCCTGGCCCTGGCCCAGGAGGTCGACCGGCGGGCGGGCCGCTGCGGCCGGGTCCTCCCGTGTCTGGTGGAGGTCAACGTGGCCGGGGAGCCCACCAAGGCCGGCCTGCCGCCGGAGAAGGTGGTCCCCTTTCTCCAGCAGGTGGCCGGAATGAAGGGTTTGCAGGTGGTGGGGCTCATGACCGTGGCGCCCCCGACCGATGATCCGGAAAGGGTGAGGCCCGTCTTCCGGCAGTTGCGCCAGCTGGCGGAGGAGGCCGCCCGGCAGTGCCGCGGCCTGCCGGGCATCGAGCTGCGCCACCTGTCCATGGGGATGACCGACGACTTCGAGGTGGCGGTGGAGGAAGGCGCCACCATCGTGCGCATCGGCCGGGCCATCTTCGGCGAGCGTGGATGAGGAGGAATGCCCATGGGGTGGATGGACCGGCTGCTGTCCCTGATCGGCTTCGAGGTGGAGGAGGAAGTGGTGGAGGCGCCGGCGGGGGAGGAACCGCAGGGTGCGCAGGCGGCCCCGCGGCGCCGGGACGGCCGCCACCGGGAGCGGGGGGAGGGCGGCCCGGGACCCCGGCCGGGCCAGCTGGTTCCCCTGGCGGCGGGGGGGCGCTCCCAGAGGGTGGTGATCGCCCGCCCGCGGTCCTTCGACGAGGTCCAGGAGATCGCCGAGCACCTGAAGAACCGGCGGCCGCTGATCCTCAACCTGGAGGACACCGACAAGGAGACGGCCCAGCGCATCCTCAACTTCCTGAGCGGCACGATCTATGCCTTGAACGGGGAGATGCACCGCATCGCCAACGGGGTGGTGTTCTTCGCCCCCCAGAACGTGGAGACCCTGGTCGACCGGCCGGACTTCCTCACCCGGGATTGAGGGCCAGCCTCGGGGGGAAGGGCCCGGGACCGGATCCGGCGCCCAGCCGTAGGAGGGTACGCGGTGACCGGTTTGCTCGTCGAGTTTCTCGTGCGGCTCATCCACGGGCTTGCGACGGCGTTCTTCTGGCTCCTGCTGATCCGGGTGATCATGTCGTGGTTCATCCAGGGTAACTACAACCGGACCTTTCACGATATCTACCGTGTACTGGTGCAGTTGACGGAACCGGTCCTGGCGCCCATCCGGCGGGTGATGCCCGATACCGGGCCCCTGGATCTGTCGCCGCTGGTCGCCCTCCTGCTGGTCCAGCTGGTGGAGCGGCTGCTGGTATCCCTGCTGTACAGGTTGTTCGGATGAACCCGCCGCGGCGCCCCGGCCGCCGGCCGGGGCGCCGCGGTCACCGATCCCGGGAGGTGGGAGCATGGCCCTGACGCCGCTGGACATCCACAACAAGCAGTTTTCCCGCTCTTTCCGCGGCTACAACGAGACCCAGGTGGACGAGTTCCTCGAGCAGGTGGGCCGGGAGTTCGACCAGGTGCTGCGGGACAACGCGGCCCTGCGCGAGCAGGTGGAGGCGCTGAACGCCAAGCTGGAGCAGTACCGCCAGCTGGAGGACACCCTGCACAACACCCTGGTGGTGGCCCAGGAGACGGCGGAGGAGGTCAAGGCCAGCGCCCAGAAGCAGGCCGAGCTGACCATCAATCAGGCCCGGCTGGAGGCGGACCAGATCATCCAGGCGGCCCGGGCGAAGGCGGAGGAGATGGAGCGCCGCTACCAGGAGCTGGTGAACAGCATCAAGGTGGCCCGGGCGCGGATGCGGGCCATGCTGATGGCCCACCTGCAGCTGCTGGACGAAGAACCCGGCCTGGGTGGAGAGGAGACCCGGGAGGCTGCCGAAGAGGGCGCCCGGGAGGAAACGGAAGGCGATGAAGGGCCGGCCGGAGCACAGGGGCCGGCCGGCGGGCCTGGCGACGCCTCCCCGCACCGGACCGGCGCCCGCCCCGGGGCAGGCGAAGGAGAGGGCGTGCGGCCGGCCGTCATGCACCGGGGCTCGGGGAGCTGGGGTGCCGCCCGGGAGGTGGCGGCCGGCCGGGATCGGATGCCGGGTTTCTAGCCGGGGCGGGATTCCTTGACGGCCTGCGCCGGGATCACTAGACTATTCCCTAATCATGCCATGCTTCGACAGGGCGGGCGCCGCCGGGTAGCGGGCTGCCACCGGCTCCCGGCGCCGCCCGCCGCCGGGATACGGCGATGAGGGGGCCAGTAGGGCCGGCACCCCGCCGGCTGCAGAGAGCCCGGGCCGGCGGCTGTGAGCCCGGGCGCCGGTTGCCGCCCGAAGATCCCCCCCGAGCCGCCCACCGAACCGGCCCCCGGCCCGCGGCGGTCCCTGCCTCGGGCCGGGGGGCAGCGCAGTAGGCTGGGCCGCCTGGCCCCCGTTAACGGGCCGCAAGAGTGCCCGGGCCGACAGGACTTGCACCGCCGGGGTGCGGTCATGCCCGCGCCCGTGGGTGGCGCCGCCGTTCAGGGCCCGGCCGGGTCCTCCCGCGGTCCGGCGATACCGCCGGGGGCGGCCCAGGGAGGACCGGCCCCTGCCTGGCCGGCGGTGGGCCGGACGGCAACCGGCAGCCCGGGAACAAAGGTGGTACCGCGAGGGAACCCCCTTCGCCCTTTGGCGACGGGGGTTTTTCTTTTCAGGCCGCCCTTGCCCAGGCCGTCCATCCAGACCGTCCATATCGATGAGGAGGAGGAGCATGGACTACCGCGAGACCCTCAACCTGCCGCAGACGGACTTCCCCATGCGGGCGAACCTGCCCCAGCGGGAGCCCGAGATCCAGCGCCGCTGGGACGAGATGGACCTCTACCGGCGGCTCCGCCAGGCGCGCCGCGGGCGGCCGCGGTTCGTCTTGCACGACGGACCGCCCTACGCCAACGGCGACATCCACGTGGGCACGGCCCTCAACAAGATCCTCAAGGACGTGGTGGTGCGCCACGCCTCCATGGCGGGCTACGACGCGCCCTACGTGCCCGGCTGGGATACCCACGGCCTGCCCATCGAACGCCGGGCCCTGGAGGTGCTGGGCGTCGACCGGCGGGCCATCTCGCCCGTCGAGTTGCGCAACCGCTGCCGCGACTATGCCCTGGACCAGATGAACCGGCAGCGCCAGCAGTTCCGCCGCCTGGGCGTGCTGGGGGACTGGGAGCGCCCCTACCTCACCCTGGAGCCGGAGTACGAGGCGAAGCAGATCGAGGTCTTCGGCGAGATGGCCCGGCGGGGCTACATCTACCGCAACCTCTACTCGGTCTACTGGTGCCCCGTGGACGAGACGGCCCTGGCGGAGGCCGAGATCGAGTACCGGGAGAAGACGTCGCCCTCCATCTACGTCGCCTTTCCCGTGGTGGACGGCCGCGGCCGGCTGCCCGGGGGCGCGCGGCTGGTGATCTGGACCACCACCCCCTGGACGATCCCGGCCAACCTGGCCATCGCCGTCCACCCCGAGGCCCGTTACGTGGCGGTCGAGACCGGCCGCGGGCTGCTGGTGGTGGCCGAGCCGCTGGTGGAAAGGGTGCTGGCGGCCGCCGGGCTGGAGGAGCGCGGCCGCTCCGGCCCCTGGACCGGAGCCGAGCTGGAGGGGGTCACCTACCGGCATCCCCTGTTCGACCGCACCTCGCCGGTGGTGCTGGCCGAGCACGTGAGCATGGAGGAGGGCACCGGCCTGGTGCACACCGCCCCGGGCCACGGCCAGGAAGACTTCGAGGTGGGCCGCCGCTACGGCCTGCCCGTGCTGAGCCCGGTGGACGCCGGCGGCCGCTTCACCGGCGAGGCCGGGCCCTTCGCGGGCCTGTTCTACGCCGATGCGAACCCCCACATCACCCGCGCCCTGGAGGAAGCGGGAGCCCTGCTGGCCCAGGGCACCATCCGGCACCAGTACGCCCACTGCTGGCGCTGCCGCCAGCCGGTGATCTTCCGGGCGACCACCCAGTGGTTCGCCTCGGTGGAGGGCTTCCGCCGGCAGGCCCTGGAGGCCATCGACGGGGTGCGCTGGATCCCCGAATGGGGCCGGGAGCGGATCCACAACATGGTGGCCGACCGGGGCGACTGGTGCATCTCCCGCCAGCGGGCATGGGGGGTGCCGATCCCGGTGTTCTACTGCGAGGCCTGCCAGGAGCCGGTCATCACCGAGGAGAGCATCCGGGCGGTGGCCGAGCTCTTCCGGCGGGAGGGGTCCAACGCCTGGTTCCTGCGGGAGGCGGCCCAGATCCTGCCCGAGGGCTTCGCCTGCCCCCACTGCGGCAGCCGCCAGGGCTTCCGCAAGGAGACCGACATCATGGACGTGTGGTTCGACTCGGGGTCGAGCCACGCCGCCGTACTGGAGACCCGGGAGGAGCTGACCTGGCCGGCCGATCTCTACCTGGAGGGGTCGGACCAGCACCGGGGCTGGTTCCAGTCGTCCCTGCTGACGGCGGTGGCCACCCGCGGCCGGGCGCCCTACCGGGCGGTGCTGACCCACGGCTTCGTGGTCGACGGCGAGGGCCGCAAGATGTCCAAATCCCTGGGCAACGTGGTCGACCCCAACGACGTGATCCGGCGCTACGGGGCCGACGTGCTGCGCCTGTGGGCGGTCTCGTCGGACTACCGGGGGGACGTGCGGATCTCGGAGGACATCCTCAAGCAGATGGCCGAGGTCTACCGCAAGATCCGCAACACCCTGCGCTTTTTGCTGGCCAACCTGGGGGACTTCGACCCGGCCCGGGACGCCGTGCCGTACGGGGAGCTGGGTGAGCTGGACCGCTGGGCGCTGGCCCGGCTGGCCCAGGTGACGGAACGGGTGCGGCGGGCCTACGAGGAATACCAGTATCACCTGGTCTACCACGCCGTGCACAACTTCTGCGTCACCGACCTCAGCGCCTTTTACCTGGACGTGCTCAAGGACCGGCTCTACGCTTCCCTGCCCGCCGACCCTCGGCGCCGGGCGGCCCAGACGGTGCTCTACCAGCTGGCGCGCCATCTGACCCTGCTGCTGGCCCCGGTGCTCTGCCACACGGCGGAAGAGGTCTGGGGCCACCTGCCCCGGCTGGAGGGCGATCCGGAGAGCGTCCACCTGGCCCTCTTGCCCGAGCCTGACGCCGCCTGGCGGGACGAGGAGCTGCTGCGCCGCTACGAAGTGCTGTTCGAGGTGCGGGAAGCGGTCTACCGCGCTCTGGAGCAGGCGCGCCAGGAGAAGGTGATCGACGTGCCCGCCGAGGCCCGGGTGGTCATCGCGGGAGCCCGGGAGGAGGCGGCCCGGGTCCTGGAGGCGCTGTCCCGGGACCTGCCGGAGCTGTTCCTGGTGGCCGAGGTGGTGGTCGAACCCGGCCCGGCGGCCGGTACCGCGGGGGAAGGGGCCGGGGGCCCGGGGCAGGCCGCGGGCCAGCCGGCCCGGGATCCTGCGGTACGGGTGGAGCGCACGGCCCTGGCCCGCTGCGCCCGTTGCTGGCGGCACGTGCCCGGCGTCGGCGGCGATGCCGCCCATCCCGACTTGTGCCCGCGTTGCGCGGCCGTGGTCCACCAGCTGGAGGCGGCGGGCGCCTGAGGGGAGGCCGGCCGGACGGCGGGACGGGGGCTGGCAGGCGAAGGGGACCGGGCGGGCCGCGTCCTGGGCACCTGTCCCGCCGCCGGTGCATAGACCGTCGGTGCGGCGACCCTGCCGAACCCGGCTGGCGTCCCGACTTGCCCGCCCCGGGGTGAGCAGCCCCGGGTCCCTGGCCCCCTGGTGCGTGCACCCGGGGGCCCGCTGGCAAGGCCCGGGCGGGCCCCGGGCAGGAGGGCCCGCCGGCCCGTCGAAGCAACAGGTCATTCTGCCGGCGGCCCCTGCCCTGGAGGGAGGGACCCGGACAGGGCGGGTCCGGGCCGCTGGCCGCCGGAGGCCCGATGGACGATGACGAAGCCTTCACAGAGGATCTCCATCAACGGTCTTGCGCCCAACGGTGTCCCTTCGCACCAGGCGGACCGTCCCGGGGCCGGCCCCTGCGCAGCCCGCTCGGGGCCGGCAAGGGACGGAGGATCCTGCGGGACGGGACCCGGCGACGAGTACGCCGTGCGGGCGGCGGAGGCCGGCCGGTCCGGCGACCCGGGGCCGGCCATCGGCATCCTGGGCGGCATGGGGCCCGAGGCCACCGTCGACCTCTTCGCCAAGATCGTCCGCGCCACCCCGGCGCGGGTCGACCAGGACCACGTGCGCATCGTCATCGACAACAACCCCAAGATCCCCGACCGGACGGCCTTCTTGCGCGGCGCGGGGCCCGATCCGGTGCCGGCCATGGTGGCCTCGATCCAGGGGCTGGTGTCCCTGGGGGCCAGCCTGATCCTCATCCCCTGCAATACGGCCCACGTCTACTTTGACCGCCTGCAGGCCGCCAGCCCCGTGCCCATCCTCCACATCATGCGGGAGGTGGCCCGGGCCCTGGTGGCCGGCGGGGTACCCGGCCTGCCGCCGGCCGGCGGCCCGGCCGGCCTGCTGGCCACGGAGCTCACGGTGGAGAGCGGCCTCTATCACCGGGCCCTGGCGGAGGTGGGGCTGGAGGTGGTGGTCCCGGCGCCCGAATACCAGGCCGAGGTGACGCGGGCCATCTTCGGCGCCGACGGAATCAAGGCCGGCGTCTATGAGCCGGCCCGCCAGCGGCTGCTGGAGGCCGGGACCCACCTGGTGGAGCGGGGTGCCCGGGTGCTGATCGCCGGCTGTACGGAGCTGCCGCTGGTGCTACGGCCCGGGGACTTTCCCGTGCCCTGGGTCGACCCGGCGGAGATCCTGGCGCGGGCGGCCCTCCAGCGGCTGCTGGGGGCACCGGCGGAAGCCGCCCGCCGCTGAGGGGCGGCCACGTACCGGCGGGCGGGGTGTTCCGGAGGAGGTTTCGTCGTGCCTGTGGGTGCTTCCGGTGAGGTGGCGGGGGGAGGGGGCCAAGGGGCTGCCGCCGCTGCTGCCTGTCGGGTTCTGGTGGGGCGCATCGTCCCCGCACCCGGCAGCGGGGTGCGGCCGGCGGAGGCCGTGTTCTTCCACGGAGGGCGGGTGGAGGCCCTTGGTTCCGAGGCGGCGGTGCGGGCGGTGGCGGGACCCCGGGCGGAGGTGGAGGTGCTGCCCCGGGACGCGGTGGTCCTGCCCGGGTTCGTGGACGGGCACTGCCACCTGCTCTGGTGCGGGCAGGTGGCCACCCAGCTGGATCTCCGGGACGTGACCTCCCTGGACGAGCTGGAGCGGCGGGTGGCGCGGCGAGCCGCCCAGCTGCCGCCCGGCACCTGGATCGAGGGCTACGGCTGGGACCAGAGCCGGTTCGACCCGCCGGCCTGGCCGGACCGGGCTTTGCTGGACCGGGCGGCACCGCAGCATCCCGTGCTGCTGCGCCGCGTCTGCCGGCACGTCGCCGTGGCCAGCAGCCTGGCGCTGGCGGCCGCCGGGGTCCACCGGGACACCCCCGACCCCGCCGGCGGGCGTTTCGGCCACGACCCGGTCACGGGGGAACTGACGGGTTTGCTCGAGGAGACCGCCATCGAACGGGTGGCCGCCGCCCGGCCGGCACCCGGCCTGGAGGAGCGGCTGGCCGGTCTGCTGGAGGTGATCCGCTCGGCCCATGCCGCGGGGATCACCGCCGTCCACAGCCACGACGTCCACCAGCCGGGCGAGCTCGGGGACGTGCTGGCCCTCTACCGGGCCGCCCGGGAGCGGGGGCGGCCCCTGCGGGTCGCGCTGGACGTGGGCTGGGAGGCCCTGGACGACGCCCGCGCCTGGCTGCCTTCGGGCCACGGGGACGCCTGGCTGCGCATGGGGTCGATCAAGTTCTTTGCCGACGGGTCCCTGGGCGGGCGGACGGCGGCCCTGCGGGACCCGTACGCCGACGGGGACGGCCGGGAGCGGGGACTGCTGCGCCACAGCCCGGAGGAACTGGCTTCGCTGGTTGCCGAAGCAGCGGCGGCCGGCTACCAGGTGGCCATCCACTGCATCGGCGACCGGGCGGTGGACGCGGCCCTGGCAGCGGTGGAGGCGGCCCGGCGCCGGGCCGGTCCGGGGCGGCACCGGCTGATCCACGTGCAGGTCATGGCGCCCGAGCACCCCGCACAGCTGGCGGCGGCCGGGGTGGTGGCCGAGATCCAGCCCCGGTTCCTGGCCTCGGACCTGGCCTTCGTGGAGGAGCGGCTGGGGCCGGGGCGGAGCCGCTGGGCCTACGCCTGGCGCAGCCTGCGGGAAGCCGGGGTACCGCTCTCGGCAGGATCCGACGCCCCCATCGAGCCGCTGGCGCCCCTGGAGGGGATCCAGGCGGCGGTGACCCGGGACGACCTGCAGGGAGACCCGCCGGGCGGCTGGCATCCCGAAGAGCGGTTGAGCGTGGGGGAGGTCCTGCAGGCCTACACGGCCGGTGCCGCCTGCGGGGCCCTGGCGGAAGGACTGTGGGGCAGCCTGCTGCCCGGCGCCATGGCCGATGCGGTGGTGCTGGGGGCCGATCCGTGGCGGGTGGCCCCCCACGAGCTCCGCCACATCCCCGTGCTGGCGACCTACGTGGGCGGCGAGCCCGTTTACCGCCGCCCGGCCGGCTGATGCCGGCCGGGCGCAGGCCGCGGCGCGCTCCCGGGCCGCTCCCGGCTCCCCGGCAAGCCCGCCGGCCCCTTGGCGGCCTGCGGGGTCCTTGCAGCCCGTTTCCCCAGGACCTCGGATGCCCCGGGACCTCCCTGCAATGTAGGAATCTGCCACGCCCCTGTTGAATTGGCTGGCGGGAAGGCCGTTCAACACCGGCCGCGATGCGCACCTGGCGTCGCGGTCCGATGGGGGTTTGCGCCATGGAGGTCACGGTCAGCGTCATCAAGGCCGACGTGGGCAGCGTAGGCGGCCACACCCGCCCCAGCGACGAGCTGCTGGCGGCGGTGCAGCAGCGGGTGGAGGCCGAGAGGGGCGGCCTGCTGCTGGACGCCCGGGTGTTCTACTGCGGCGACGACATCTCCATCCTCATGACCCACCAGCGCGGGCCCGGCGACGAGGCGATCCACGGGCTGGCGTGGGAGGCCTTCCGGGCCGGTACGGAGGTGGCCCAGCGCCAGGGGCTCTACGGGGCGGGCCAGGATCTGTTGAAGGACGCCTTCTCGGGCAACGTGCGCGGCCTGGGGCCCCAGGTGGCGGAGCTGACCCTGCGCGAGCGGCCCAATGAGGCGCTGATGATCCTGGCGGCCGACAAGACGGAGCCGGGCGCCTTCAACCTGCCGCTTTACCTGGCCTTCGCCGACCCCATGTACTCCCCCGGGTTGCTGCTTTCCGAGGAACTGCATGCCGGTTTCCGGTTCGTCATCATGGACGTCGAGCACACCGAGGGCGACCGGTCGATCACCCTGGATGCCCCGGAGCGGCTCTACGACATCGCCGCCCTGCTGCGCGACACCCACCGCTACGTCATCGCCGGCATCTGGTCGCGCAAGTACCCGGACGAACAGGCTGCCGCCGTCAGCACCACCCGCCTGCGGCAGATCGCCGGCCGTTATGTGGGCAAGGACGACCCCGTGGCCATCGTGCGGGTGCAGAAGATCTTCCCGGCCACCGAGGAGTTCGGCCCGCCCTTCGCCCTGGGCGCCTTCGTGGCCGGCGATACCCGGGGCAGCCACAACCTGCCCCTGCTGCCGGTTCCCGTCAACACCCCGGCCAGCACCTTCTTCTGCCACCCCATGGTGACGGCCCTGGGCTTCTCCATGCACGAGGGGCGGCTGACGGGTCCGGTCGACCTGTTTGCCGACCCGGTGTGGGAGCCCATCCGCCACCGCATCGTGGCGAAGGCGGTGGCCATGCGCCAGCAGGGCTTCTTCCAGCCGGCCATGCTGCCCATCTCCGAGCTCGAGTACGGCGGCATCACCGCCCGGCTGCAGCGCCTGGACGCCGAGTTCCGGGTCGAAGCAACGGGGGACTGAGCCTGGCCGGCACCGATGCGGCGAGCCGGCCCACCGGCGAGGGGATCCTGCGGCGCGCATTGCGGCGCCCCGCGATCGAGCGGGGCGCCGCAATGCTTCCATGCCCCGCCTCCGGCGCCGGGGTACCCCCAGCGGGAATCCAGCGTTGCTTGGGGATGGCCGGGACAGGCTAGAGAAGGCGAGGGCGTCCCGGCGTCCTGGGTCCGGCGGGGCGGGTGGCGCCCGGTCCTGCCTCCGCGGGCGCGGGAAGGCCGGTGCCGCCTGCCCCTTCCCGCCAAGACCTGGGAGGGCGCGCCGCCCCTTTCAGGCCGGGGGCCTGGGGAGGCCGGGCGCCGCGGGGGCCGGCGGCGCGCGCCGGCCGGACGGGCACGCCGGCGACGCAAGGGAGGTCGGCAGCCGTGGTGGCGGGTGGGGACGATGCCGCCGGGCCGGAAAAGCCCGGCCGCGCCGTGGGGTCCGGGCCGGCAACTGTCGAGAGCGGGCGGCCCGCAGCGGGCGGGCTCCCGCCGGCCCGTGTCCCTGCCCGCCGACCCCGGACCGGCGAGGGAGCGCCCCGGAGTGCCCCTCGGGGGGCCAAGGGGCGGGGCGACCGCCGTCCCCAGGAAGGTGCCCACCGGGCATCCCGCTCCTTCCGCCCGGGCGAGCCGGGGCCGGCTCCCGTCAGCCGGCGCAGCGCCGCCGGGGTGGCCATTCAGCGGGTGCCGGCCACCATCCCGCATTCCCCCGGCCCGGTCCCGGCCTTCCCGGACCGGTGGCGCCTTCCGGGGGCGGGGGCGGGTGCGGGGTCAGGACCGCGCGCCGGCGGCGGCAGGCGCACCGGGCGCCCCGGGCCGCCCCCGCGTACACTGCTGGCCGGCATCCTCCACCGGCTGGACGAGCTCACCTGGCGGTGGGAGCGGATCAGCATCGGCGAGTACCTGGCCCTGTTTCGCGACCCGGGCCGGCTCTTCTGGATGAACTTTCTGGCCGGGGTGGCCCGGGGGCTGGGGGCGGCGGTGGGGTTCACGCTGCTGGGCGCCCTGGTCCTTCTGGCCCTGCAGCGCGCGGTGGAACTGAACCTGCCGTACATCGGCAGCCTGGTGGCCGACCTCTTGCGCATCGTCCGCACCGAGCTGGACGGTGGCACGCCGGGGCCGGGCGGCGCCCCGCCCGGTCCCTGAGGGCGGCCGCCGGCGGAGAGGGGGAATGGTCCATGCGACCGGAAGTCCGCGAGCACTTCCGCAGGCGCCTTCTGGAGGAGCGGCGCCGCCTTGCCGGGGACCTGCGCTACAACAGCGACATCGGCCGGCTTTCCCAGCGGGAGTCCATCAGCGAGCTTTCCACCTACGACAACCATCCCGGCGACGTGGGCACGGAAACCTTCGAGATGGCCAAGGACATCGGCCGCCGGCGGGACATCCAGCAGGCCCTGCACGACATCGACGCCGCCCTGGCGCGGCTGGACGACGGAACCTACGGCTACTGCCAGCGCTGCGGGCGGCCCATCCCGCGGGAACGGCTGGAGGTGCTCCCGGCCACGCCCTTCTGCGCCGGCTGCGCCACCGCCATGGCCGAACGGGAGAAGAAGGTGCGGGGCACCGCCCGGCCCGTGGAAGAGGAGGTCCTCTCGCCGCCTTTCGCCCGCTCGTGGCGCGACGATACCGGCGAGATCGACTTCGACGGGGAAGACGCCTGGCAGTCGGTGGCCCAGTACGGCAGTTCCGACACGCCCCAGGACGTGTGGGAACCGGCCACTTATCCCGACGTCTACGAAGACGCGGGGGACGACAGCGGGCTGGTGGAAGACACCGACCGGCTGCTGGACCGGCGCTTCGAGTCGGCAGAGGACATCGCCGTCGCTCAGGAGTCCGTCAAGGCCCATCGCCGCCAGAACACCGGGGGGGACGGGGAATTCGGCCGGAGCCCCGGCGGCCAGGGGAACGGAGCGGGCCCGGCGTAGGCCGCTGGCCGGAGGCCGGCCCCGGCGGAAGGAGGAACCGGACCGGACGCAGCGGTCCGGGCCCGTCCGGACCCGGGCCGCTGCCCCTGGCCCGGGCCGGTCCCACGGCCCGAGGAGGCCGCCGGTCCCGGTTCCGGCGGGTCCGAGTCGCGGGCGGGCCGGCAGGGATGACGGCAGGCATGGGGAATGTGATGGAGGAGAGCAGCCCGAAAGATCCCCGGCAGCCGCCAGGCAACCGCTACAGGAGGCAACGGCTTGCTACCCATCTGGACCGCCCTCTTGGTACTGGCCGCCGACCAGGCGACCAAGGCCTGGGTCTTGGCCCGGATCGCGCCCTGGGGCACCGTGCCGGTCCTTCCCGGTGTGGTGCAGTGGACCTACGTCCAGAACCGGGGCGCAGCCTTTGGTCTCCTGCAGAACCAGACCCTCTTCTTCATCGTGGTGGCCGTGGTGGTCATCGCCGCCATCCTCTACTGGCTGCCCCGGCTGCCCGGCCGGGCGGGGTCGGCCCGGCTGGCCCTGGGCCTGCAGCTGGGAGGCGCCGTTGGCAACCTGATCGACCGGTTGCGCTGGGGATACGTGGTCGACTTCGTCGACCTGGAGTTCTGGCCGCTGCACCGCTGGCCGGTCTTCAACGTGGCCGATGCCGCCATCGTCACCGGCACCGCCCTCCTGGTCCTCTGGCTGCTGGCAGACCGTGACGCGGCGCCGGATCCGGTGCAGGGGCCGGGGGGAGGGGGGAACTGAGCGCCTATGGCCGATGACCCACCCGTAGCCGGGCGTGCGCCCCGCACAGCGGTGTTCGTCGTCCCCGGCTCGGCGGCCGGGGAGCGGCTGGACGTCTTCCTGGCCGAGCAGGACGGCCTCGACCTGACCCGGTCGGCCATTCAACGGCTGATCCGCAGCCACCGGGTCTGGGTCAACGGCCGCACCGCCCGGCCCAGCCGGCGGCTGGAACCCGGAGAAGAGGTGGTCATCGAGCTGCCGGAACCCGCGCCCTCGGGTGTGGTGCCCGAGGCGCTGCCCCTGGACGTGGTCTACGAGGACCCTGACGTGGTGGTGCTGAACAAGCCGCGGGGCTGGGTGGTCCACCCGGCGCCGGGCCACCCCCAGGGTACCCTGGCCAACGCCCTTCTGGCCCGGTATCCCGAGATGGAGGGGGTCGGGGGCCCGGGACGGCCTGGAATCGTCCACCGCCTGGACCGCGACACCACGGGGCTCTTGGTGGTGGCCCGCAGCCCCCTTGCGTACCGGGAGCTGGTACGGCAGATCAAAGAACGGCGGGTCCACCGCGAGTACCTGGCCCTGGTGCGGGGCTGGCCCGAGGTGCGGGAGGGCACGGTGGAGGCGCCCATCGGCCGCCATCCGGCCGATCGGACCCGGATGACCGTGCTGACCACCGGAGGTCGGCCGGCGCGCACCCACTTTGCCGTGGTGGAACAGGTGGGCCGGTACACCTTGTTGCGCTGCTGGCTGGACACCGGCCGGACCCACCAGATCCGGGTCCACCTGGCCTTCATCGGCCTGCCGGTGGCGGGGGATCCGGTCTATGGCGGCCGCCGCGCCCAGGGCGAGCTGGGTCTCGAGGGGCAGGCCCTGCATGCGACCCGCCTGGCCTTTGCCCACCCGCGGGACGGCCGGCCCATGGACTTCACGGTGCCGCCGCCGGCCGACTTCCTCGCGGCCCTGGAGCGGGCCCGGGCGGGCGCAGAGGGTTGACGGACCGGCGGGCCGGGGCCGGTCGGCGCCTGCGAGCCGGCGGGTACGCCGCCCACGCCGGGCACCCGGCCCGGCGCCGAGCACCCCAACGGGAGGGAAGTCCATGGCAGGAGGACTGAAAGAAAAGGCGCGCATCATGGACAAGGAGGCCCTGCGCCGCGCCCTGGTGCGCATCGCCCATGAGATCGTGGAGCGGAACCGCGATCTGGACCAGGTGGTCTTCATCGGCATCCGCCGCCGTGGCGTGCCCATCGCCCAGCGGCTGGCGCGGGCCATTGCCGAGTTCGAAGGCAAGGAGCTGCCGGTGGGCATCCTGGACATCACCCTGTACCGCGACGACCTGTCGCGCCTCAGCGAGAAGCCGACGGTGAACAACACCGACGTTCCCTTCTCCATCGAGGGCAAGCACATCATCCTCTGTGACGACGTCCTCTACACCGGCCGCACCATCCGGGCGGCTCTGGACGCCCTGGTGGACCTGGGCCGCCCCGCTACGGTCCAGCTGGCGGTGCTGGTCGACCGCGGCCACCGGGAGATCCCCATCCGCGCCGACTACGTGGGGAAGAACGTGCCTACCTCCCGGCGGGAGGTCATCGAGTGCCGCCTGGAGGAGGTGGACGGCGTCGACGAGGTCTGGATCATGGAACAGCCCTAGGTGCCCGCACAGCGGCAAGGGCGGGGGCCCGGGTGGGGCGCGGGCAAGGGCCCGGCCTGGGCTCGGGCAGCGGCCGGTCCGGTGGCAGGGCCCGGGCGCAGGGCCGGGCAGCAGGGCTGGGAGCAGGGAAAAGGCACAGTAGGGGAGCAGGGAAGAGGCGCAGGAAGCGGTCTGGGGCTCATGCCCGGGGTGGCTCCGCCCGGGCAAGCCCCGCCCCGAGGCGCAGCAGCGCCAGGGCCGTGGCCGCCGCCGCCTCCACGTTGCGGCCGGCCTGGGCGATGGCCTGCCGCACCGGCACGGGCCCGGGGGTCGCCGCCAGAAGGGCGGCGACCCCCGCTTCCTTCAGGGCCGGTTCCACCGCCGGGTCGACGGCGCCGGAGATCACCACCACGGGGCGCCCGTACCGGCGGGCCCGGGCAGCCACCCGGGCCACCAGCTTGCCCGCCAGGGTCTGGGAATCGGTGCGGCCTTCCCCCGTCAGCACCAGGTCGGCGTCTTCCAGGTGACGGTCGAAGCCGGCGGCGTCCATCACCAGCTCGGCACCGGGCCGGAGCCGGGCGTCCAGGAAAGCGACCAGGGCGAAGCCCAGGCCGCCTGCGGCGCCGGCGCCGGGTTCGTCCCGCCGGTCATGGCCCAGGGTGCGGGCCGCCACGTCTGCCAGGCGTACCAGTCCCGACTCCAGGATCTCCACCTGCTCGGGGGTGGCACCCTTCTGGGGGGCGTACACGCGGGCGGCGCCGCGAGGGCCCGTCAGGGGATTGTCCACATCGCACGCCATCTGGATGGCGACCTTGCGCAGCCGCGGATCCAGGCCGTCAAGGTCGATCCGTTCCAGGCGGGTCAAGGCGCCGCCCCCGGGCGGGAGCGGCCGCCCGGCGCCGTCCAGGAACCGGGCTCCCAGGGCCGCCAGCATGCCCGTGCCGCCGTCGGTGGTGGCGCTGCCGCCGATGGCAACCAGGAGCCGGCGGCAGCCATGGTCCAGGGCGTCCCGGATCAGCTCCCCCGTGCCGGTGGTGGTGGCCTCCAGGGGCCGGCGCTTGCCGGGGGGCACCAGGAGCAGCCCCGAGGCGGCGGCCATCTCCACCACCGCCGTCTGGCCGTCACCGAGAAGACCCCACCGGGCCTCCACGGGTTCCCCCAGGGGCCCCGTCACCCGGCACCGGATCCAGCGGCCGCCCGTGGCGCGAACCAGTACCGCCGCGGTGCCCTCGCCCCCGTCAGCCAGCGGCAGCTGGGTGGCCGCCGCCCCGGGCCAGCCGCGGGCCACGCCGCGGGCCATGGCGGCCGCGGCCTCCTCCGCCGTGAGGCTGCCCTTGAAGGAGTCCGGCGCCACCAGCACCCGCGGGGGCACCGGGCCCGCGGCCCCGCCCAGCCTTACGGATTCGGATGCGGTTGCCTGGACCATGATCGATTCGGTTGCCTGCACCATGGTCCACCCTCCCCCGCCCGTGGCTGTCCCGATCCCGCTGCCTTCCGGTGCCCGCCCCCGGCCGGGTCCCCGCCGCTTCCTGCCGCGCCGCCAAGACCCCCGGCCGCTGGTGCAGGGCCGTCGCGGCAGGGTGGGGCCGCCGCGGGTGGCACGGTCATCCTTGCCGCCTCCGCCCAGCGGCCGCGGGCCCTCCGCCCCCTTCCAGGGCCGTGGCGGGGGACGGGGCCCCGTCACCGCCGGGCTTCTCCGGGCCGTCGCCGTCCCCGGCGCCCCCTGCTCCGGGCTCCCCGCCGCGGTCAGCAGCGGACGCCCCATCCAGCCGGGGAGGAAGACCCTCCGGATCGGGGGACACGAACAAGGTGCGGGCGTGCTCGTAGCGGACGAAGCCGGGCCGGGCGCCCTTGGGCTTGCGCACGTGGCGCGCTTCGGTGTAGTCCACGGCCACCCGGCCCGAGCTCCGGGCCCTGCTGTGGTAGGCCGCCACCCGCGCCGCCGCCTCCAGCGCCTCCGGCGACGGCTCCGCCTCCCGGTGGGCCAGCCGCAAAAGCACGTGGGAACCCGGCACCTGCCGGGCATGCAGCCAGATGTCCCAAGGGTTGGCGACCCGGGTGACAAGGGCGTCGTTCTGCCGGTTATTGCGTCCCGCCAGGATGAGCTCACCCCCCGGCCCGCGGTAGCGGAGGAACCCGGCCCCTCCGTCGCCGGCACGCCGGGCCCGGGAGAGCGGGACTCCCGTGGTCGCCGCGGCCGCAGGACCGGCCGGGCCCCGGTCCCGGCCGCGCCCGGGATCCGCACCCCGGGGGCTTGACCCCTTCCCTGCCGGGAGAGGCTGGGCGGCCAGGTTCGCAAAGGCCGGGGCGTAGCCCTGCTCCGCCAGTTCGGCGGCGATGGCCTCCAGGTCGCCGGCGGAGACGGCCTCGGCCAGGGCCTGTTCCACCGACTCCAGGTACGCCACCTCCTCCCGGGCGGCCTCCAGCAGGGCCGCCGCCTGTTCCCGGCCGCGCCGGGCCTTCTGGTACAGGCGGAAGTAGCGCTGGGCGTTCTCCTGAGGGCTCAGGGCCGGGTCCAGGGGAATGGTCACGGTGGCGCCCTGCGGGTCGTAGTAGTTGGGCAGGGTCACCTCCCTGGCGCCCCGGGGCACCTGGCTGGCGAAGGCCGTCAGGAGCTCACCGTAGATACGGTAGGGCTCGGCCTGCTCGGTGCGCTCGAAGTCTTCTTCCCGCGCCTCCAGGCGCCGCCGGGCCCGGCCGAGGGCCTCCCGCAGCAGCTGCTCCAGCTGCTGGCGCAGGCGCTGGCGGGTCAGGGCGTCCAGGCGCTCCCGGTAGAAGACGTCGCACAGGGGCCAGAGGGCACCTTGCGGCCTTTCCAGCCGGGCCCCGGGCGGCGGGGTGACCGGAAAGGCGGTCAGAGCGACGGCAACGCCCTCCGGGTTCCGCACCAGCACCGGGTCGAACCGGCCCTGCCGGGCCGCAGCCAGCCAGCCCAGCACCACCCTGGCCAGGGTCTCCCCCCGCCCTGCCCCCTCCGGGACAGCGGTCGCCTCCGCGGGAAGGGGCTTGCCGGTGGCCGGGTCCAGCCCCGCCCGGTGGAGGGCCTCCTGCGCGAGTTCCCGGCCCAGCACCGGCACCTGCTCCAGCAGCCTGCGCCATGCGGGCCGGGACCCGCGGGAGCGGCCGGCGGCTGCCTCGGGGCCCGGTGCCGTGACGGCCTCCAGCCAGGTTCGGCCAAGGGAGCCGGCGTCCCCGTCGGGAAGAGGCGTGGGAGCCGGCGGCGGCTGGTACCGGCTCCCCGGCACCAGGGAGCGCGAGGCGGTGTCGGGCGTGCGCCGCAGGGCATCGAGGATGCGGCCCTCGCCGTCCGTGAGGACCACGTTGGCCCGCCGCTCCAAAAGCTCGACGATCAGGTACCGGCGCCGGGCCGGTTCGTCCGGGCCGGGGGCAACAAAGGCCAGTTGAACCCAGCGGTCGAAGGCCGGCCCCTGGTGGGCCGCCACCAGGCGCAGCGACTCCAGGTGCTTGCGCAGGAGCATGCAAAAGGCCGGCGGCGCCGGCGGGTTGGCCGGCGGCCGGGCCGTCAGGTGCAGCCGTGGCAGGCTGGGATCGGCTCCGATCAGCAGGTGCACCTCCCGCCCGGCGTACAGCCGCAGCACCAGCAGGTGGGGTTCGGGCTGGTAGATCCGTTCCACCCGGGCGGGCAGCAAGCTGCTCAACTCCTGCAGGACGGCGGCCAGGACCAGGCCGTTCAAGGGTGTCCCTCCCGTGATTTCTGCTGTTGGACCCGATACCAGGTGCGGTTCAACCCGATGCCAGGTCGGAGTAGAGCCCCTTTCACCACTATAGCGCGGCGGCCTGCTACACCGGGGCGGTCCGCGGATGGCGCTGGTCGAAAACTCCGCCCGGCCCCGCGAAGGGATTTACCCGGCGCCGTCGAAGTCATCCATGACTCGACCGACCGGTCGGTCGGCGCCAGGCCCCCGGCCTCCAGCCACCGCCGCGGCCGGTGGCTGGAGGCCGGCCTGGGGCCGGGGCGCTGCTACCGCCGGGCGGCGGCCGGAACGGGCGGCCGGACCACGATGGGAGGGGACGCGATGCCGAAGGTCTTTCGCCGGGTTGCGGTGCTGGGGGCCGGCACCATGGGCGCCCAGATTGCCGCCCACCTGGCCAACCAGGGCATTCCCGTCGACCTGTTCGACCTCAGCCGGGAACTGGTGGAGAAGGCCAGGCAGCGCCTGGCGGAGCTCAAGCCTTCGCCGATCTACACCCGGGACGTGCTGGACCTCATCTCGCCGGCCTCCTTCCAGGACGAGGGGGATCTGGCGCGCCTGCGCGACGCCGAATGGGTCGTCGAGGCAGTGCTTGAGCAACTGCCCGTCAAGCAGCAGCTGTGGCAACGGGTGGCCCCCTTCCTGCGGCCGGGGGGCATCTACAGCACCAACACCTCGGGCCTGTCCATCCGGGCCATCGCCAGCGCGCTGCCGGAAGAGGCCCGGCGGCGGTTCCTGGGGACCCACTTCTTCAACCCGCCTCGTTACCTGCACCTGCTGGAGCTGATCCCGACCCCCGACACCGACCCGGCCGTGGTCGAAGCCATGCGCGATTTCGCCACGCGGATCCTGGGCAAGGGGGTCGTGCTGGCCAAGGACACGCCCAACTTCATCGCCAACCGCATCGGCTGCTACGGGCTCATGGTGACGGTCCGGGCGATGCAGGAGTTCGGCCTCGGCCCCGACGAGGTGGACGAGATCACCGGCGAGAACATGGGCCGGCCCAAGAGCGCCACCTTCCGCACCCTGGACGTGGTCGGCATCGACGTGATGAAGGACGTGGCGGACAACACCCGCGCCGCCGTGCAGGATCCGGAAGAACAGGCGGCCTTCACCCTCCCCGAGTTCATGCGCCAGCTGGTGGAACGGGGCTGGACGGGCGAGAAGGCCGGCCAGGGCTTCTACAAGCGGGTCAAGCAGCCCGACGGCAGCCGGGAGATCCTGGTGCTCGATCCTGCCACCATGGAATACCGGCCGCGCCGGCGGCTGAACGCGCCGTCCCTGCAGGCGGTGCGGGCCATCGAAGACCCGCTGCAGCGGATCAAGACCCTGCTGGCGGCGGACGACGTGGCGGGGTGCTTCGCCTGGGAGGTCACCCGGCGCAGCCTGGCCTACGCCGCCAACAAGCTGGGCGAGATCGCCGACGACGTGGCCAGCATCGACCGGGCCATCAAATGGGGCTTCGGCTGGAACGCGGGGCCCTTCGAGCTGTGGGACGCCCTGGGCGCGGCGGCGGTCCTGGAGCGCATGGAGCGGGACGGCGAGCGCCTGCCCGGCTGGCTTGTGGAGGCCATCAAGACCGGGCCGGGCCGGTTCTACGTGGAGAAGGACGGTCGCACGCTGGCCTTGGCGGCGGGCGGCGAGTACGTCCCGGTGGGGCCGGACCCGCGCGCCATCGACGTTCCCCTGCTCTTGAAGCGGAACCGGGTGGTCGACCGCAACACCGGGGCGACCCTGGTCGATCTGGGCGACGAGGTCCTGCTTCTGGACTTCCACGGGCCCAAGCAGGCCATCGGCCCCGACTTCATCCAGATGGTGGAGAAGGCGGTGGCCGAGGTGGAGGCCAACTGGCGCGGCCTGGTGATCTCCAGCCACGTCAAGCCCAACTTCTCGGTGGGCGCCAACCTCATGCTGATGCTGCTGGCGGCGCAGATGGGCGAGTGGGACGAGATCGATGCCATGGTGCGCCGGTTCCAGTACGCCAACATGAAGCTCAAGTACGCCGCCCGCCCGGTGGTGGTGGCGCCGTACGGCATCACCGTGGGCGGCGGCTGCGAGGTGGCCCTGCACGGCGCGCAGGTGGTGGCGTCGGCCGAGACCTACATCGGCCTGGTGGAGGTGGGCGCCGGGGTCATCCCGGGCGGCGGCGGCACCAAGGAGATGCTGCTGAGGGCCATCGAGAACGTGCCGGAGGTCTTCTCGGGCAAGTACGGCCAGACGCCCGGGCCGGCCACCACCGACGTGATGGGCCGGGTCAACCTGCAGGTGCTGGTCAACCGGGTCTTCGAGCTGATCGCCACGGCGCGGGTGGCCCTGTCGGCGGCCGAGGCGCGGCAGCTGGGGTTCTTCCGGAACACCGACCGCATCGTGGTGAACCCGGACCACCTGATCCACGAGGCCAAGCAGGCGGTGCTGGCCCTCGACGAGGCGGGCTACCGGCCGCCGGTGCGCCGGCGCATCCCCGTGGTGGGCGACAGCGGGCGGGCCCTGCTGGAGCTGGCGGCCATCAGCATGCACTGGAGCGGCTACGCCAGCGAGCACGATCTCAAGATCGCCCGCAAGCTGGCCCACGTGCTGGCCGGGGGTGACGTGCCGCCGGGCACCGAGGTGGACGAAGAGTACCTGCTGGACCTGGAGCGGGAAGCCTTCCTCAGCCTGGTGGGCGAGCCCAAGACCCAGGCGCGGATGCAGCACCTGCTCAAGACGGGCAAGCCCCTGCGCAACTGACACCACCCTCGGAAGCGAGGTGAGCGGCATGCGTGAAGCGGTGATCGTAGCCGGTGCCCGGACGGCCATCGGCCGCGCCCAGAAGGGCGCCCTGAAGGACATGCGGGCCGACGACCTGGCTGCCCTGGTGATCAAGGCGGCTCTGGAGCGGGCGCCGGGCATCGAGCCGGGCGAGATCGACGACGTCATCCTGGGTTGCGCCTTGCCCGAGGGCGAGCAGGGGCTCAACATCGCGCGCATTGCGGCCATCCGGGCGGGCCTGCCGACCAGCGTGCCGGGCTTCACCGTCAACCGGTTCTGCTCGTCGGGCCTCCAGGCCATCGCCATCGCGGCGGAGCGGGTGATGGTGGGAGGGGCCGACATCGTCATCGCCGGCGGCGTGGAGACCATGAGCCGGGTGCCCATGATGGGGCACAACCCCTCCCTGAACCCGGCGCTGGTGGCGGAGTATCCCCAGGTCTACATGGGCATGGGCCACACGGCGGAGGAGGTGGCCCGGCGCTTCGGCGTCAGCCGGGAGGACCAGGACCGCTGGGCCCTGGAGAGCCACCGCAAGGCTGCGGCCGCCATCGACGCGGGCCGCTTCAAGGAGGAGATCGTGCCCGTCACCGTGCGCCGGGTGCGGGTGGAACAGGGCAAGCGGCTGGAGGAGACCTTCACCTTCGACACGGACGAGTGCGTGCGCCGGGACACCACCCTGGAGCGCCTGGCCCAGCTCAAGCCGGCCTTCCGCCGGGACGGGTCGGTGACGGCGGGCAACTCCTCGCCCACCAACGACGGCGCGGCGGCGGTGATCGTCATGTCGGCCGAGGAGGCCCGGCGCCGCGGGCTGCCGGTCAAGGCCATCTTCCGGAGCTTCGCCGTGGGCGGTGTGGATCCCGACATCATGGGCGTGGGTCCCGTGGTGGCCGTTCCCAAGGCCCTCAAGATGGCCGGGGTGCGGCTGCAGGACGTGGATCTCATCGAGCTCAACGAGGCCTTTGCCGCCCAGGTGATCCAGGTGGTGCGCCAGCTGGAGCTGGATCCCGCCCGGGTGAACGTCAACGGCGGCGCCATCGCCCTGGGCCATCCCCTGGGCTGCACGGGGGCGCGGCAGGTGGTCACCCTGATGCACGAGGCGCCCCGGCGCAAGGCCCGCTACGGCGTGGTGACCATGTGCATCGGCGGCGGCATGGGTGCGGCGGGCGTCTTCGAATTCGCCAGCTGACCCGGGGACCCCGGAGACCTTGGAACCGGCAAGAGCCTTGGGAGGGATGAGGAGCATGGCGGATGCGCAGCCCATGCCGGCGGGCGGCGAGGCCCGCGGGCGCAAGCCGCTGGGCGCGGGCTTCCTCGTGGAAGCCACGGCACCGGGAGACATCTTCACGGCGGAGGACCTGAACGAGGAGCAGAAGATGATCGGCCAGGTGGCCCGGGACTTCGCATGGCAGGAAGTCCGGCCCCTGATCGACGAGCTGGAGCACGGGCACCACGAGCACTCGGTCGCCCTGCTGCGGCGGGCCGGCGAGCTGGGGCTGCTGGCCGTGGAGATCCCGGCCGCCTATGAGGGCCTGGGCCTCGACAAGGCGACGGCCACCCTGGTGGTGGAGAAGCTGGCGCCGGCGGGCTCCTTCGGCGTCACCTTCGGCGCCCACACGGGCATCGGCACGCTGCCCATCGTCTACTTCGGCAACCCGGAGCAGAAGCGCCGCTACCTGCCCAAGCTGGCGACCGGCGAGTGGATCGCCGCCTACGCCCTGACGGAGCCCGACGCGGGTTCCGACGCCCTGGGCGGCAAGACCCGGGCCGTGCTCTCGCCCGACGGCAAGCACTACATCCTGAACGGGCAGAAGCAGTGGATCACCAACTCCGGCTTCGCCGACGTGTTCGTCGTCTACGCCAAGGTCGACGGCGACAAGATGACCGCCTTCATCGTGGAGCGCAGCTTCCCCGGCGTGTCGGTGTCGGAGGAAGTGCGCAAGATGGGCATCAAGGGCTCGTCCACCCGGACCCTGTACCTCAACGACGTGCCCGTGCCGGTGGAGAACGTGCTCCATGAGGTGGGCAAGGGGCATCACATCGCCTTCAACATCCTCAACATCGGCCGCTGGAAGCTGGCCGCGGGCAACCTGGGCGCCTGCAAGGAACTGATCGCCCTGGCTACCCAGTACGCCCAGGGCCGCAAGCAGTTCGGCCAGCCCATCGCCAGCTTCCCCCTGATCCAGCAGAAGCTGGCCGCCATGGCTGCCCGGACCTACGCCCTGGAGGCCATGGTCTACCGCACCGCGGGCGCCTTCGACGCCAGCCTGAGCGAGATCGACCAGGATGCCCCCGATGCGGGCCGGCAGGCCATCACCGCCATCTCGGAGTACGCCGTGGAGGCGTCCATCAACAAGGTCTTCGGGTCGGAGACCCTGGACTTCGTGGTGGACGAGGCCGTGCAGATCCACGGCGGTTACGGCTACATGCAGGAATACGAGGTGGAGCGGGCCTACCGGGATGCGCGCATCAACCGCATCTTCGAGGGGACCAACGAGATCAACCGCCTGCTGATCCCCCGCGAGCTGATGCGGCGGACCATGAAGGGCCAGCTGCCCCTGATGCAGGCCCTGTCCCGGGTGCAGAAGGAGCTGGCCGAGATGTCGCCCCTGGGACCGGCCGGCGAGGCGGCCTCAGGCCCCCTGGCGGAAGAACAGGCCCTCGTCGCCAACACCCGGCGCCTGGGCCTGATGGTGGCCGGCCTGGCGGTGCAGAAGTACATGCAGCAGCTGGAGCACGAGCAGGAGCTGCTGGCCGCCATCGCCGACCTCGCCATCGAGCTGTACGCCATGGAGAGCGCCGTGCTGCGGGCCCTCAAGGCCGGCGGCTCCGGCATCCACGCCGACCTGGCGCGGCTGTTCGTGGCCGGCAGCCTGGACCGGGTGGAGATCATCGCCCGCAACGCCCTGGCGGCCATCGAGAGCGGCGACACCCTCCAGGTCCAGCTGGGCATCGTGCGGCGCCTGCTGCGGCGGGAACCCGTGAACCAGGTGGCCCTGGGACGGCAGGTGGCCCGGGCGGTGCTGGAGGCCGGCGGCTACCCCCTGGCGGCCCGCTGAGAGCGGACCGGGCCGGCGGCGTCACCGGGCGCAGGGCGCGGGAGGCCGCACGCGGGCGCAGGCCCACCACCCCGGGGCCGGCCCCACCGGAGCGGCGCGAACGGCCTGCCCGCGGCCCCGGCGGTGCCCCGGTGGCGAGGAGGCCGTAGCGCCAGGACGGCGGTTTTGTGGCGAGCGGGCCGCCGGGGGCCGCCCGAGCCCCGGCGAGGGCGGGCGGGAGCCCGGAGGCTCCCGCCCGCCCCCATTCCCGGGCGGCTCCCGGCCGGGCCTCTGCGCGCACCCGGCGCCGCCGCAGGGGGCATCGCCGGCCCCGGTGGTGAGAGCTGGCGGTCGAGGGGGAATGCCGGCCGCTTCCACCCCTGCGGCGGCACCATGGTGCCCGGCCCGCGGGGACGCGACGCACCCGGACCTCGAAGCAAGGAGGCAGGAGCCATGGCAACCCCGGGCAAGGGTGCCGGGGCCCCGGCGGCCGGAGTCCCGGCCCGGGTCCGCCGGGTCGACGACCAGGTGCTGTGCATCACCGTGCCGACGCCTTTTGCGGTGGGAGACGTCAACGTCTACGTCATCCTGGGGCGGGTGCCCACCCTGGTGGACGTGGGGCCGGGCGGCCGGCAGGGATGGGAGGCTCTGGAGGCGGGACTGGTCGCGGCCGGCATGGGGTGGGACGACCTGGCCCAGGTGGTCATCACCCATACCCACGCCGACCACTTCGGGCTCCTGCGCCGGTGGCCGGGGCGCACCCTGCCGCCGGTCCTGGCCCACCGCTGGGGTGCCCGCCACTTCCGGGGCGGGCAGGATCCCGAGCGGGAGGCGTTCTTCCGGGACTTCGGGCGCGCGGCGGGGGTGCCCGCGGACCTGGCGGGCGGCATGCTGCAGGGCCTGCACCTTCTGATGGCGGCGGAACCCGCCGTGCCCGTGGCCGGCTGGCTGGAAGACGGCGACACGGTGGAGATGGGCGACGACCTCTGGCTGGTCCTGCACACCCCGGGCCACGCCCAGTCCCAGGTTTGTCTCTACCGGGAGAAGGACGGGCTTCTGATCAGCAGCGACCACCTGCTGCCGGCCATCTCGTCCAACGCCATGCCGGAACCCTCGCCCCTGGACGAGCACGGCCGCCCGGTGCGCCCGGAACCGCCCCGCAGCCTGGTGGACTACCGGCGGTCCCTGCGCCGGATCCGGCCCCTGCCCGTGCGCCTTTGCCTGCCCGGCCACGGCGAGCCCTTCGCGGGCCACCAGGACCTGATCGACCGGCGCCTGCAGGGCATGGAAGAACGGGCTGGGCAGATTCTCCGGGGGGTCGAGGCCCGGGGAGGGCGCGCCACCCTCTACCAGCTGGCCGTCGACCTCTTTGGCCGCGGGGATCCCGGCCACGTGCTGCTGGCCCTGTCCGAGGTCCACGGCCACGTGGAGTGGATGGAGGCGGAGGGCCGGCTGCGCCGGGAACCGGAGCCCGGCGGCAGCGGCGTGCTGATGGTGACGGTGTGAGGCCCGGGGGCCGGGGGCGCGGCCCCGGCCCCCGGTGCGACCTCACGCGTCACCGGGATCGGGGGCGCTGCGCTGCCGGCTGCCCGGCTCTTCCGGTTCCACCCGGATCCGGGCGTCGATCACGTAGCAGCCGCGGCCGGGCTCGTAGGCCTTGAGCGGGTTGATGTCCAGTTCGGCGATCTCCGGCACCTCTTCCACCAGCCGCGAGACCCGCAGGAGCACGTCCTGGATGGCTTCCTGATCCGCCGGCGGATGGCCGCGGTAACCCTCCAGCAGCCGGTAGCCCCGGATGCTGCGGACCATCTCCGCGGCGTCCACGTCGGTCAGGGGCGTGATGCGGAAGACCACGTCCTGGAGGATCTCCACGTGGACCCCGCCCAGGCCGAAGGCCACCAGCGGGCCGAAGAGGGGATCTTCCGTCACGCCGACCACCAGCTCGGTGCCGCCGGGCAGCATGGGCTGGACCACGAACCCGTCCAGTTCCCCGGCCCGGCCGGCCGCCGCCAGGCGGTCGCGGATCCCCCGGCAGGCCGCCCGCACCGCGCCGGCATCTTCCAGGTTCAGCTGGACGCCGTCCCACTCGGTCTTGTGGACCAGGGTGCGGGAGGCCATCTTCACCACCACGGGGTAGCCCAGCTCCTCCGCAGCCTGCACGGCCGCCTCCTCGTCCCGGACGAAACGCGAGGGGACGCGGGGCAGGCCGAAGGCTTCGAGCACCCCGTCGACTTCTTCCGCCGGCAGCCAGCCGCCGCCCCGGGCCGCCGCCTCCCGGCAGATGGCCCGGGCCCGGTCGATGTCCAGGTCGGGGTGGGCGGGGATCCGGCCCAGGGGCCGCCGGCGCCAGCGGGCATACTCGTACGCCTTGGCCAGCGCCCGGGCCGCCGACTCGGGGAACCGGTAGGAGGGGATCCGCTCGTCGCCGACCGCCAGGGGCTGGCGCAGGCCCCGGGTGCTCATGAAGCACGCCAGCACCGGCTTGTGGTGCCCTGCCTCCCGGGCCTCCGCCACCGCGTCCCGGACGGCCGCCGCCACACCGTCCACGTCGGCCAAGCCCACGGGGATGAAGATCACCAGCGCCGCGTCGAAGGTGGGATCGGCCAGCACCGCCCGCAGCGTCTGGCGGTAATCCTCCGCGGTGGCAGAGGCGATCATGTCGATGGGATTGCCCAGGCTGGCCGCCGGCGGGAGGAACCGGCGCAGCGCCTCCCGGGTGGCCGGGGACGGCTCGGGCACCTCCAGGCCTGCCGCGGCCAGGGCATCGGTGGCGAGGATGCCCGGCCCGCCGGCGTTGGTCACCACCGCCACCCGCGGTCCCGCGGGCAGCGGCTGGTTGGCCAGCAGGGCGGCGATGTCGAACATGTCTTCCAGAGTGTCGGCCCGGATGACCCCGGCCTGGCGGAACAGGGCTTCCACGGCGGTGTCGCTGGCCGCCAGGGCGGCCGTGTGGGAGCCGGCGGCCTTGGTTCCCGCCGCCGTCCGCCCTGCCTTGACGGCCAGGATCGGCTTCTTGCGTCCCACCCGCCGGGCCAGGCGGGCGAACCGCCGCGGGTTACCGAAGGACTCCAGGTAGAGCAGGATCAGATCGGTGTCCTCGTCGTCCTCCCAGTACTGGATCAGGTCGTTGCCCGAGACGTCGGCCTTGTTGCCCACGCTGACGAAGGTGGAGAGGCCGAGCCCCAGGTCCCGGGCGTACTCCAGGATGGCCAGCCCCAGGGCCCCGCTCTGGGACGACATGGCCACCCGCCCGTGGGGCGGGAACACCGGCGAGAAGCTGGCGTTCATCCGCACGTCGGGGGCGGTGTTGATCAGCCCCAGGCAGTTGGGGCCGACCATGCGCATGCCGTAGCCCCGCACCTTGGCCACCAGGCGTTCCTGCAGCTCCCGGCCCTCGGCCCCGGTCTCCGCGAAGCCGGCGGTGATCACCACCAGCCCGCGCACCCCCTTGGCCCCGCACTGGTCGACCACGTCGAGCACCGCGTCCCGGGGCACGGCGATGACGGCCAGGTCCACGGGACCGGGGATGTCCAGCACCGAACGGTAGGCCGGGATCGACCCCACCACGCCGGCTTTCGGGTTGACGGGGTAGACGGGACCCTGGTAGCGGTTCATCACCAGGGCTTCTAGAATCCGGTAACCGATGCTGCCGGGATCCCGGGAGGCGCCCACCACGGCGATGCCCCGGGGCCGGAAGAGGGGCCGCAGGGAGGCCACCGTGGCGATGCGGTCCCGCATCTCGCTGCGTTCCACGCTCTCCGGGCTGGGCTGGACATCCAGGCTGACCACGACGTAACCGTCCCGGTGGTGCTGTTCCGCTTCGAAGCCGCTGGCGCGCAGAACCTCCAGCATGCGGCGGTTGTCCGGCTGGGTCCAGGCGATGAAACGGCGGATCCCGTGGCGGGCGGCGATCAGGGCCAGCCGTTCCAGCAGCAGGGTGCCGAGTCCCCGGCCCTGGTACGCGTCTTCCACGAGGAAGGCCACTTCCGCCGCGTCGGGGTCCCGCTCGTCCCGGACGTACGTGCCGCTGGCCACGATGCGCGGGTGGTCGGGGTCTCCCACCAGCACCAGCAGGGTGTAGCGCTCGTCCGGTGGCCCCACCTGGAGCAGGCTTTCCACCGCCGCCTCGCGGGACTCGCCGGCGAAGAAGCGGCGCATGAGGGACTGGTCCGAGACCCGCCCAAGGAACTCGGCCACGAGGGGGCGGTCCCGGTCCCGGGCGGGGCGCAGGGTGGCGGCGGTGCCGTCGCGCAGCAGCACGCGCCCGGCTTCCAGCCCGTCCTGGGGGATGGGTGCCGGATAGAGGGCCGGCAGGGTGGCCAGGCCGGCGCGGCGAGGTGTCCCTCCGGTGCGGTGGTGGCCGCCGTCGCCGGCGGCGGGCCCGGCGGCCTGATTCTGGCCCGTGCCGCGGCCCGCCGTCGCCGGGCCGCGGGAGCCATCCCCGGCGGGCTGGGCGGGGGATGGAGGCGGGGGAACGGTGGGCGGGGAACCGGCGGTCTGATCGCCATGGGGCGGCCGGCTGTTCATGGGCTTGACCTCCTTGCCGGGGCCGGAGCCGCGGGGGCCCGTCCCGGAGCGGGTTGCAGTGTTTTCCTTAGTTTGCTGCGGGGGTGTCTCCTGCCAGGGCAACTCCCCGCCTGCCAGTGAACCCCACGATGCTGATGATCCCCTGAGACGGGGCTGAGACTTTCGGGTCCCGCACCAGGGGGACCGCCGTTGGGTCCTGACCGGGGCGGTGGTCCTGGGCGCAGGTCGGGCGCCGGGGCGACCCCGTGGCCGGTAGGCTAGCGCCGCGGCGCACCGGGCGCGGCAGGGCCGGGTGCGGCCGGAGAGTCCGATTCAGGGGGGAGCAGGCGGGCCACGTCGGAGGCGACCACCGTCCAGAACCCGTCCTGGCGGGTCATGGCCCAGGTCAGATCCAGCGCCACCGGCGGCGGATCACCGGCGTAGTAGACGGTTCCCCGGACCCGGACCCGGGCCTGCGGGCCTTGTACCGCCAGGGTCGTGGCCTGGTCGATCTCCACGAACTGCATCCGCGTGGCCAGCCGGCGCGCCAGAAGATTCCAGGCCGGGTCGCGGGGGTCCGCCACCATGTGGGCGGCCGTGGCCACGTCCCCGTTGGCCAGGGCCACCCACAACCAGGTGGCCGCCACGTGGGGCGGCGCAGCCTGCAGGTGGGCGGCCAGCTGGCCACTGCTCTTGAGGACCATCAGGTGGTGACCGGGGTCGACCCGGTCGCCCACATGGGTCGTGGAGGCCAGGGTGTGCACGCAGAAATGCCCGTCGAACCCGTTGCCGACCACAACCTGGTCGCCGTGGGGCATGCCGTTGATGGAGGCCGCGATCTTCCGGCCTGCGACCTCCAGGACCACGGCGCGGCGGCGCCAGCTCCAGCTGCCGCCGTAGAGGGAGCGGAGGACGGCGGTGTCTTCCCGGGTCAGCGGCTCGGCGTCGGCGTGCTGGTAGCCGCCGTAGCGGCTCACCCGCAAGGTCCGGCCCGTCTCCAGGTCCCGCAGCTGGGCGACGGCGTCCCAGGGCCACAGCCGGTCGACCTCGGCCCACGGCAGCGGCTCGCCGAAGAGGTCCGCCGCCAGGCGGCGCGTGACCGGCTCCAGAGCGGCCCAGAGGGGACCGGTCCGGTCCAGGTACCCCTGTTGGGGGTCGTAGAAGCGCCCATCCAGGGAGACCAGCAGCCGGTGGGGGCGCCCGGTCCTGCCGGTCCAGTCCAGCTGCCAGTAGGCGAAATGGGGCCCCGGCGGCGGGGCGCCGCGCCCCCCCGGCGCCCGCCGGGTGCGGGCCAGGGCGCGGGCCAGGTCCTGGCGTTCGGACGCGGTGAGCACGGCGCGGCCCGGGTATTCGGGCCAGGCGAAGGACAGCTCGGCCCGGACCACGGCGCGCCCGGGGACGAGCCGGCCCGCCGGCCCCGTGCCGCCGGCCGGCCCCCTGAGCAGGACCCACCCGGCCAGCAAGGCCAGGGCCAGCAGCACAAGCCGGGGGGCGTTCCGGAAGAGCCGGTCGCGCCAGGGGGGAGGGCGGTCCGGAAAGCGGCCGCTGGTGCCAGATCCGGGACGGCGGCCGGTGACCCTGGAGCCGCCGGGGCCGGAGGGATCCGGACCGGCCGGCGGCAGGGAGGGGACGGGGGCACCCGTGGACCGCTCCCCGGAGATCGCGGGCGGTTCCACCGTGCGGCGGGTGCCTGGCCGGTTGTTCCGCCCGGCGGGGCCGGCCGGCGGCTGGCCAGCGGGGACCATGGCGGGTGCTCCCTCCGGATTGGGTCGCGGGTGGAGCCGGTCCGGTCTCGAACCTGGGGCCACGGACAAGTTCGGGTCGAGACCCGGCCCCGGCCCTGGCCCATGGATATGCGGGCCGGTCCGGGGTATGCCGCGGCGGCAGCCGGGGCCCTCCCCGCCTCCCCCGTGTCCTGTGGCGCGGGTCCGGCTACGGTCCGGGCCGGCCGGGAAGAATACCGGCCGGAACCAGGGGGCGACGGGAGGGCGGGGTGTGGCACGCTGGGTTCGACGGCGCCGCCCCGGCGCGCATCTCCAGGGCGGATCGGCGGCAGGGCCCGCGCCGGGAGGCCCGGACGCGGCACGGGGTGCGCGGGCGGCGGGGAGGAAGCCGTTTCCCGGACCGGAGACCGGTTCCGGCCCCGGAGGGTTGACCTCTGACCCTTTGGTGCCCGGGACGCGGGGCGCCGTGCCCCTGGCCGGACCCCTAGTGGCCGGGAGCCGGGGGGCGGAGACGGGACGGGTCCCCGGGCCCCGGGCCCGCCTGCGGCCCAGTCCCCGGGTGGCCCTGGCTTCGCCCCTGGCTCCTGAGCGGGAGCAGGCGGTCGAGGCCCGGGGACCCCAGGCCCGCACCGGCGGCAAGGCAGGCGGGGCTGGGCCGGCGCCCAGGGACCAGCGCGGAAGCCGTTCCAGTACCGGCACGGGCAGCTCCACCGCGGGGGGCCAGCGGCACCGGGATGCAGGACCGCTGGTCGAAGCCCGGCGCTGGTTGCAGGAACAGTTCGAGGCCGTCACCGGTCGCGGGGACGACGGGGCCGGGGACCGGGGGCAGCCCGGCGGGAGCGGCGGGCAGGAAGTCCACGGCCCGCCCGGTACCGGCCGGGGGATGCCGGCTGCGACCGCCGGGCCTCAGGGGCAAGGAATGGAGGGCGGGCCGGGCACCGCGGCCGGGGCAGCCGCCGGCCCGCCTGCCCGCGGCGACGGGCCCCGGGGGCGGCAGGACCGCCCCGGGACCCTGGACGGTCAGGACGACCATCAGCGGCGGGGCGACGGTACCCGCCACAGGACGGGTGATCCCGGGATGGCGATGAGGGGTGGCATGGAGACGGGCCAGGGGGGAGCGATGGGGCCCGGAGGGTGGCCGCCGGCGGGGCCGGCCGGGATGGCCTCGGTACCACCGCCTGGGGGCGCGCTGCCGGTCCAGGGGTTGCCCCCGGCATCGTTCCCGTGGCCTGCCGTTCCCGCGAACCTCCTGGGGCCGGTGGGCCGGGGCAAGGAGGAGGCGGGCGGCGGGAACCCGGCAGCTATGGCCGGGCCGGGGGCCGTTGCGCCGGCCGCCGGCCCGGCCTACGCCTCCGTCCTGCCAGCCGGCTGGCCCGTGACGGTGCCGTTGCCTGGCGGCCCGGGCGGAGTATGGGGACCCGGGTTCTGGCCCGGTGCTCCGGGAGCAGCATCGCTGGCGGCAGCAGGCATGGCCGGGGCCACCGGGGAGGGCGGCGCCGGTGAAGGGGCGCAGGGAGGAGGCGCCGGCGTCCAGCGGGCGGCCGCAGGCCGGGAGAGCCCTGGAGCCCCCCGCCGGGTGCGCCGCCTCGGCGGGGCCTTGGCCGATCACGGCGACCGGGGGGCGCGGGGTCGCAGGCAGGATACCGGCCCGGCGCCTGCGGGCCAGGCCGGCGGCCGTTCGGAGGGCTCAGGGGCCGGCCGGCAGGGCGTCGACCAGGGGGGAATGGAGGGTCTGGCGGCCCTGGCCGGTATGGCCGGCCAGGGCGGCGGTCGCGACGGCGAGGAACAAGGGGGTGGCCGCCAGGGCGGGAGCCGGGAGCGCTCCCGCCAGGCCGAGGGTGCCCGGCGGCGTCAGGGGTGGCCGGGAGGTTGGGGCGCCGGCTTCCCTGATGGCGGACTGGCGGCCGGTTCCGCCGTGGCAGCGGGTACGGCTGGGACCACCGGTTGGATGGCGCAAGGGGTGGCGCCCCTTTTCCCCGGTCAGGCCGGCGGGCCCGCTGCACCCGGGCTGTTCGGGTTTCCCGGCGCTGCCGCGCCGCTGTGGGCGTCCCGGATGGACGGGGCGGGCGGATCGCCCGGCCTGATGCCCCACGGCCCCTGGGCAGGGCCGGCGGGAACGCCGGGCTGGCCCGCCGGCCCGGGGGGCGGGCAGGCCGCCCTGATGCCCTGGGGTCCGGGCGTCCTGCCGCCAGGCTGGCCGTTCACGGGACCGGGAGCGGCCCGGCCCCCCGGCGCCGGGGAATCCCGGGACGGCGGTGAAAACGCCCAGGACCAGCACGGTCACGGGACGGTCCCTGCAGGGTACGTTGCGGCAGGGCCCACCGGAGCTCCGGTACCGGGCGCCGGGGGCTGGCCGGGCGGCAGCCCGTGGCCGTTCGGGCTCATGCCGGGCGGCTGGGGCTGGCCCGGCGGGCCTGTGGGAGCCGCCGGCACGGCCGGGCCGGTTCTTCCGGGGGCCATGGTGCCTTCGGGGTGGACAGCCCTTCCGCCCGGGCCGGGAACCGCAATGCTTTCCGCGGCCGGGCCGGCCCACCCGGCGGGCGACGATGCGGCCTCCGCCGGGGGAGCCGGCACCGGCAGGGAGGGAGCCGGCGACGGCGGGCAGCAGCAAGGGGAGGGCGGCGAGGCGCCCGGCGGTCCTGGCGGCCGCAATCCGGCTCTCAGCCTGGTCAGCGCCCACCTGCAGCTGCGCCAGGACATGGAAAACAACCTCCGCAAGTTGCGTCAGGTCATCAGCGAGAGCCAGGCCATCGCCCAGCAGATGGAGCAGCTTCTGGAGGCGACCTCCCAGTGGGGCGGCGGCGACAGCGGCCGCGCCCAAGGGGGACAGGGCGGGGATGGTGGCCAGGGCGGCGGAAGCGGCCTGGGCGGTGGTGCCGGGCACGGCACCGGCTCCCGCCAGGGTAACGGCGGCCGCCAGGCCCGGGGCGCGGCAGGCGGGGGGCCGGAACAGCAGGGAGGAGGGGGTTACGCCGGCGGATCCCGCCGCGAGTCCGGTCTTCAGGCCTAACATCCAGCGTGTCGAGGGATCGCGGGTGAAGCCATTCCGGGTGAAGGCGTTCCGGGTTCGAGCCGGGCCCTTCTTCCCCCGGCCCTTCCCGCTGATCGCCCTTGACAGCGTTTCCTCAACTTGCATACAATACCATCGGGTTTCCCACGCTTCCCCGATCCCGCCGCCGGGCTTGCGGAACACCACGCCAGTGCCAGCCACCGCCATCCTGGGACGGGGTCAAACGCCGGGTGTCGACCGGTCCGTGGTTGGTTTCCGAATTCTCCCTTGATTCAAGGGCAGGCATCGCTGGCTACCCCGTGGCAGGTGGAGTGGCCGGGTCGGGGTGCCATCATGGGTACGCCCGGGCGAGCGTGCCCGGGCCCCTTGCAGGTGCCTGCCGCGGTCCTGTCCCGTCGACCCCCCGTGCAGGTATGGCCAGCATAGGGGTGGCCCGCAGAAAGAGGCGATCCGCCTGCGGCCACGGCGGGGAAGGCTTGCCGCCGGGCGAAGCCCCCGGGCCGCCTTCAGCCGGCGCCTCCGGCCGCCGCGCCTTGCCGGATGAATCCCTGCGGGCCTGAGGGGCCCCGGGGTGGGTGCTGGCCCCATCGAGATGGCGCCGGGACCGGGCTGCCCGCGGGTCGCCGGGCAGGCGCCCGCTGGTCCCGCGGCGCGGGCTGGTGCCCGGGCCGCAGGTCACCGGTAGCAGAGCCGCAGGTCAGGAGATGCCAGGAAGGAGGGACCTCGCGTGCGGGTGCGACGCGTCGCCGTCATCGGTGCCGGTCACGGCGGCCAGGCCATGGCCGCGTATCTCGGGTTGCTGGGTTTCCGGGTGGCCCTCTACAACCGGTCCGCCGCACCGCTGGAACCCATCGCCGCGGCGGGCGGGATCTTCCTCGAAGGAGAGGTGGGGGGCTTCGGGCCGGTGGAACGCGTCGCCTGCACCATCGGCCCCGAGCTGCGCCGCTACCGCCTGGTCATGGTGGTGGTCCCGGCAACCGCCCACCGCCAGGTGGCCCGCTGGTGCGCCCCCTTCCTGGGGGACGGCCAGGTGGTGGTCCTGCACCCCGGGCGAACCGGCGGGGCCCTGGCCTTCCATACCGCCCTCCGGGAGGCCGGCAACCGGGCCGACGTCCTGGTGGGCGAGGCGCAGACGCTGCTCTTCGCCAGCCGGGTGACGGGACCCGCCCGGGTGCGGATCTACGGATTCAAGCGCCAGGTGCGGGCCGCCGCCCTGCCAGCCGCCCGCAACGCGGAGCTGCTGGCGACCTTGCGGGAGGTCCTGCCCCTCTTCACCGCCGCCGACAGCGTGCTGGAGACCAGCCTGGACAACATCGGGGCCGTCTTCCATCCGGCCCCGCTGCTGCTCAACGCCGCCCGGGTGGAATCGGGCGAGCCCTTCGAGTACTATCGCCAGGGCATCTCCCCCGCCGTGGCGCGGGTCGTCGAGGCCCTGGACGCCGAGCGCCTGGCGGTGGCCCGGGCCCTGGGGCTGCGCCTGCGCAGCGCCCGGCAGTGGCTGGCGGAGGCGTACGGGGCCTGGGGGGCCGGCCTCTACGAAGCCATCCAGGCCAATCCGGCCTACCGCGGCATCGGCGCGCCCCTTTCGGTGGAACACCGCTACCTCGACGAGGACGTGCCGGCCAGCCTGGTGCCCATGGCGGCCCTGGGACGCCGCCTGGGCGTGCCGACGCCGGTGATGGACGGCATCATCCACCTGGCCGGCGCCCTGCGGGGAACCGACTACTGGCGGTGCGGCCGCAGTTTGGCGGAGATGGGCCTTGAGGGGATGAGCGCGGAGCAGATCCAGCGCTGGGTCACCCTGGGCGAGATGGACGAGGCCATGGTCGTCTGAAGGGCACGATGCGGGCCGAGCCGTCGCGGCGGGCGCCGGCGGGCCCGGCGAAGAAGCGGGACGGCGGCCGGCCCTTGCCAGGGCCTGTTGACGCAGGAGGTGAGGCGTTTGGAACGGAAGCCGAAGATCCTCGGAGCGGCGGTGGGCGACTGCGTCCACGTGGCCGGGGTGGTGAACTTCCTGCACCTGGCGGAGGCTCAGGGGTACGAAACCTTCTGCCTGGGCCCGGCGGTGCCTGTGGACGAGCTGCTGGGCGCGGCCCTGGAAGATGATCCCGACATCATCGCCGTGGGCTACCGCCTGACCCCTGAGACGGGAGCCCGGGTCCTGGCGGAGCTGAAGGAAAAGGCCGAGCGCATGGGCCTGGCCGGCAAGCGCTTCATCTTCGGCGGTGTGGGGGCCGTGTGCGATCATGCCCGGCGTCTCGGCCTGTTCGAAGCCGTGTTCGATGCCGACACCACCGTCGACGAGATCATCGCCTACCTGCGGGGGGGACCGGCGCGGCAGGATGCCGCGGACTACCCGCAGACCCTGGTGGAGCGGATCGAGTTCAAGCACCCCTATCCCATCCTGCGCCACCACTTCGGCCTGCCGTCGGTGGAGGCCACCATCCGCGGGGTCGAAGCCATCGCCGAGGCCCGCTGCCTGGACGTGATCTCCCTGGGCACCGACCAGAATGCGCAGGAGCACTTCTTCCGGCCCGAGGAGATGGATCCCGACGAACACGGCGCCGGCGGCGTGCCCGTCCGCAGCCCTGACGACCTGCGGGCCATCTACCAGGCTTCCCGGCGGGGCAACTACCCCCTGATGCGGTGCTACAGCGGAACGCGGGACACGCTGAAGTGGGCGGAGATGCTGAGGGACACCATCAACAACGCCTGGTGCGCGGTGCCTCTCTTCTGGTACAGCCAGCTGGACGGGCGCAGCCGGCGGCCGCTGGACGAGTCCATCGCCGAGGCCCAGGCGCTCATGCGCTGGCACGCCCGCCACGGCATTCCGGTGGAGATGAACGAATCGCACCACTGGAGCCTGCGGGATGCCCCCGACACGGTGGCCGTGGCCGCCGCCTTCCTGGCGGCGTACAACGCCTACCGCTGCGGGGTGAAGACCTACGTGCAGCAGCTGATGTTCAACAACCCGCCGGGCACCTCGATCCAGATGGACCTGGCCAAGATGCTGGCCAAGCTGGAGCTGGTGGGCGAACTGGAAGGGGACGGTTTCCGCGTGCTGCGGGAGACCCGGACCGGCCTCTCCAGCTACCCGGCGGACCTGGACCGGGCCAAGGGCCAGATCGCCTCCTCGGTGCTGGTGCAGATGGCGCTGAAGCCCCACATCGTGCACGTGGTGGCCTACACCGAGGCCAGCCACGCCGCCACCGCGGAGGACGTCATCGCCTCCTGCCGCATCGCCGAGCAGGCCATCCGCAACGCGGTGTTCGGCCTGCCCGACATGCTGCGGGACCCCGTCATCCAGGAGCGGAAGAACCAGCTGGTGGCCGAAGCCCGCCAGCTGCTGGAGGCGATCCGTTCCCTGGCTCCGGCTGGAGTCTCCGATCCCTGGACGGACCCCGGTACCCTGAAGCTGGCGGTGGAGATGGGGCTCATGGATGCGCCCCACCTCATGGGGAACCGGGCCGCCTGCGGCAAGGTGCGCACCCGCATCGTCAACGGGGCCTGCGTCGCCGTCGAGCCGGCGACCGGGAAGCCTTTGCGGGAGGAAGAGCGCATCGCCCGGGTCTTTGCCGACTACGAGCGGGCGGTGGCCGGTACCGCCCCGGCGACCCCGGCCTGAGCCCGGCCCCGACGCGGGCCCCGGGGCCGTCCCGTACCAGCCCGGGGCCGCCCCCCTGGCCGGGGAGCGGCCCCGCCTGCTGCCTGCAAGGTCGTGGAGGCCGGACCGGCGGCGAAGCGGCGGCCCGGCCCGCGACTACGGTGCCACCCGCACGGTCACCGAGGCGGCTGCCGGGCCGCCGCCCTGGTGGTAGAAGTGGACCTCCAGGACGTACTCGCCCGGTTCCTCCGGCGCGGGGATGGGACCCAGCTGGATTGACTGGCCGGCGGGCACCGGCACCAGGGCGCCGGTTTCCATCATGCCGTGTTCCCAGGGCCGCCGCTGTCCCCCGTCGACCCGCCAGGCCTTGAGGCCGCCCAGGCCGCCCGTCAGCTGGATCTCGGCCCCGCTGTCGTTGCGCACCGTGAGGGTGATGGCCTCTCCCGGGCGGTAGCTTTCCCGGTCGGCCGCCAGGCTGACGCCCGCCACCTCCGACGCTCCCTTCGCTGCCTGCGCCCCACCGGCCCCCTCGCCACCGGAGCCGGCACCCGGATGCTCGCCGGCCTGCGGAGCCTGCGCCCCCAGGGCGGCGCACCCGGCCAGGAGCGCCGCCACCGCCACCACCGCCAGGATGGCGGAAGCGTATCGCTGCGCCCCTGGCCGCCACCGCTTCGGGCCCATCCCCCGCCCGTGTCCCTTGCCACGTTCCATCGCAACCCCTCCTCCGGGGTGATCCTGCCGGTTGGCCGTCCATTGGACGCCTGCAGGGCGGTGCCGGTTCCCGCCCCGGCGGCCCTTGGCGGGTGAGCCTGGGGAAAGCACGCCGGCCCGTCCGGACATGCCCTTCGAGTCCTGTCCCTCATAGCCGCCCGGGCCTGTGCATAGGCATGGTGGCGCGGCACCGGGCGCCCGCTCGCCGCAGGCCGGGGGCGGGCGCCCCGCCAGCGGGAGGAGGTAGGCCGTGGTTCGTCCAGGAAAGGACCGCGCCAGCCGCCGGCCGGATCGGGTATCCTCCGCACCGGCCCCCGCCGGGCGGGCGGGCGGATTTGTGCCGGAACCCGGTTCCCGCAGCTCCCGGCCCGGCGACCCGGGGAGGCTCCGGGGGACCCGTTCGACCCCATCAGTTTCCCCGCGGCCGGGCGGGAACCCTGCCGGGGGCGGGGCCCTCCGGCCCGGGGGAGGAGGCCATCGCGGCCGGGAGCGGGGTGAGGCCCGGCAGGTAGCATGGCATGCCCTTCCGCCCCACGAGTGCCTGGCGCTGCTCGGCACCGGGCCCGAGGAGGGTCTCCCGGCCGCCGAGGCGGCCCGGCGCCTGCGGCGCTACGGGCCCAACCGGTTGCGGGAGGCCCGCCGGGATCCGCTCTGGCGGAAGCTGGCCGTGCAGTTCCAGGACGCGCTGGTCCTCGTCCTGGTGGGAGCGGCGGCTTTGTCGGCAGCGCTGGGCGAGCAGGCCGACGCCATCACCATCCTGGTCATCGTCATCATCAACGCGTTGCTGGGCTTCCTGCACGAGCACAAGGCGGAGCAGGCCCTCGAGGCGCTGAAGGCGCTGGCGGCCCCTCAGGCCCGGGTGATCCGCGACGGCCACCGCCAGGTGGTGGCGGCGGCCGACCTGGTGCCCGGCGACCTTATTTTGCTGGAGGCGGGCGACCGCGTCCCTGCCGATGCGCGGCTCCTGGAGTCCCACAGCCTGGGCGTGGAAGAGGCGGCCCTGACGGGGGAGTCCCGGCCGGTCGGCAAGTCGGCCGCCGCTACCTGCTCGCCGGAGGCTCCCCTGGCCGAGCGGCCCACCATGGTCTACCAGGGGACCACGGTGGTCCGCGGCCGGGCCCGGGCGGTGGTGGTGGCCACGGGCATGGCGACGGAGATGGGCCGGATCGCCGGGCTTCTGGAGGCGGCGGAAGCCGAGCCCACGCCCCTGCAGCAGCGGCTGGCCCACCTGGGGCGGGTTCTGGTCAGTGCGGCCCTGGCCGTGTGCTCCGTGGTGGTGGTCCTGGGGGTGATCCAGGGCGAGCGCCTGGCGTCCATGTTCCTGGCCGGCGTCAGCCTGGCGGTGGCGGCGGTGCCGGAGGGCCTTCCGGCCGTGGTCACCATCGTCCTGGCCCTGGGCGTCCAGCGGATGGTGCAGGCCAATGCCATCATCCGCCGGTTGCCGGCGGTGGAGACCCTGGGGTGCGCCACGGTGATCTGCTCCGACAAGACGGGGACCCTGACGGAAAACCGCATGACGGCCCGGCGGGCGATCACCGCCAGCGGCCGGTTCGCCCGCACCGCCGAAGGGGAACCCTGGAGGCCCGAGGCCGGCGGGGAAGAGGGGGAGGCGGGGGGGCCGGGGCGGCCGGTGGCCGGTGCCCGGACGGCGGCCCCGGCAGCGGGGGCCGGAGCCGGGGCCGGGCGGGCCGGTGGGCCGGGGGGCGGCCCGGCCGCGGAACTGCAGTTGCTTCTGGAAGCGGTGGCTTTGTGCAACAACGCGGTGCCCGTCACGGCCGGTGACGATCCCACGGGGGATCCCACGGAGGTTGGCCTGGTCAAGGCCGCCTGGGCCGGGGGCATCGACGCCCGGCGACTGCAACGGGAGCGTCCCCGGCTGGCCGAGCACCCCTTCTCCTCGGAACGGCGCCGCATGGCCGTGGTCTGCCGCGACGCCCAGGGCCGGGCCGTGAGCTACGTCAAGGGTGCGCCCGAGGTGGTGCTGGAGCGGTGCCGGTTCCTCTGGCGGGACGGGCGGGCCGTTCCCCTGGGCGAGGGGGACCGGCACCGGATGGCCGCCGCGGCGGCGGCCATGGCCGAACAGGCCCTGCGGGTCCTGGCGGTGGCCGTCCGGGTGCTGGGGCCCGGGGACGACCCTGAGGACGAGGCGGTGGCGGAAGGGGACCTGGTGCTGGCCGGCCTGATCGGTCTGATGGACCCGCCCCGCCCCGAGGTGCCCGCGGCCATCGCCCGGTGCCGGCAGGCCGGCATCCGGCCGGTGATGGTCACCGGCGACCACGCCCGCACGGCGGCGGCCATCGGCCGGGAGCTGGGCCTCCTGGCCGGTGGCGACCCGGTGCTGGAGGGGCGGGACCTGGACGCGATGGATGACGAGCAGCTGGCCCGCAGGGTGGGTCAGGTGGCCGTCTTCGCCCGGGTGGCGCCGGAACACAAGCTGCGGATCGTCCGCGCCCTCAAGCGCCAGGGCGAGGTGGTGGGCATGACGGGGGACGGGGTGAACGACGCCCCCGCCCTCAAGGAGGCCCACATCGGCATCGCCATGGGCCGCACGGGCACCGACGTGACCCGGGAGGCGGCGGACATGATCCTGACCGACGACAACTTCGCCTCCATCGTCGGCGCCGTGGAGCAGGGCCGGGCCATCTACGACAACATCCGCAAGTTCATCCGCTACCTCCTGGCGTGCAACACCGGGGAGATCCTGGTGATGTTCCTCGCCCTGCTGGCGGGCTTGCCCTTGCCGCTGCGCCCGATCCACATCCTGCTGGTCAACCTGGTCACCGACGGCCTGCCGGCCGTGGCCCTGGGCCTGGAACCGGCGGAACCCGACGTGATGAACCGGCCCCCGCGGCACCCCCGGGAAAGCCTCTTCGCGGGCGGCCTGGGACGGCGGGTGCTGATCCGGGGGGCCGTCATCGGCGTCACCACCCTGGCCCTGTTCGTCCTGGGGTCGGCGAGCGGCGACCTGGAGCGGGGCCGGACCATGGCCCTGGCGGGGCTGGTCCTGAGCCAGATGATCCACGTCTTCGATTGCCGGTCCGAACGGCGATCCGCCTTCGACGTGCCCCTCTCCGCCAACCCCGCCCTGGTGGCGGCTGTGGCCTCGTCGGTGGCCGTGCTGCTGGCGGTGGTCTACTGGGAGCCCCTGGCCCGACATTTCTATACGGTGCCCCTGCGCCCGGGGGACTGGGTCATGGTGCTGGGCGGGGTCTTGCTGCCCTGGGTGGCGCTGCTGGTGCGCCGGTCGCTGGTGGGAAGCCGGCCCCAGGCGGCCGTGGGGTCGAGCCGGGCCTAGCGGGGAGCTGGCCGGGAGGCGGCAGGGCGCGGGCGCCCCGAGACGCCTGCGCCCCCTGAGGAGGCTCCGGAGGGGAGGGAGGGCCGCCAGGCCCGGCGAGCCGGTGGCCTGTGGCCGCCGCTTGGCCGGGGGCGGCCCCTTGCGTTCCCGCTCGGTGAAGCCAGAGTATGTTAACATGAGGTGGGTGCGACCGCGCCGCGGCCCGGCCCCGTCGCGGCCGGGCCGCGGGCCCCAGGCAGCCGGCCCGTCCCCTGGATCCCGGGGCACGGGCTCCCCGCCTGCCGGCGACTTCCCCCGGCCCGCACGCGCCGGGCAAGAACCCGGGGCGGAGCCCGGCTGGAGCGGCGGGCCGGCTCCGGCGGCGGCGCTGGCGGCCGCCTTTTTATTTGCTTCGCGGGGGAGGTGGCCGTGGTGACGGAACGCCGGCCGATCCGGCTGACCAAGATGCACGGCCTGGGCAACAACTACCTGTTCCTGGACGGGCTGGCCGAGCCCGTTCCTCCCGACGACGACCTGCCGGCTCTGGCCCGGGCGGTCAGCGACCGCAACTTCGGCATCGGCAGCGACGGGCTCATCCTGGTGCTGCCGCCCCGGGATCCCGGGGCCCGGTTCCGGATGCGCATCTTCAACGCCGACGGTTCGGAAGGCGAGATGTGCGGCAACGGCATCCGGTGCCTGGCCCGGCTGGTCTACGACCGGGGCTACACGCGGGAGACGGAGTTCGTGGTCGAGACGGGGGCGGGGCCCATCCGGCCCCGGCTGCACCTGGACGGAAACCGGGTCACGGGCGTCACCGTGGACATGGGCGTGCCCCGGCTGGAGCGGGGGACGATCCCCATGGCGGGACCGGCCGGGGAGCAGGCCGTAGAGGTGCCCCTGGAGGTGGAAGCCGGCGGGGAGCGGAGCGTGTTCACCGTCACCGCCCTCTCCATGGGCAATCCCCATTGCGTGGTCTTCGTCGACGACCTGGAGGCCGTGGACCTGGAGCGCCTGGGGCCTGCCTTCGAGCACCATCCCGCCTTCCCCCAGCGGGTCAACACCCACTTCACCCGGGTCCTGAACCCCGAGCGGGTACGGGTCCGGGTGTGGGAGCGGGGTTCCGGGCCCACCCTGGCCTGTGGGACGGGCGCCTGCGCCGTCGCGGTGGCCGGCGCCCTGACCGGCCGTACCGGCCGCCGGGTCACGGTGGAACTGCCCGGCGGGTCCCTGGAGGTCGAATGGGCCGGGGACGGCCACGTCTACATGACGGGACCCGCCGCCTACATCGGGGACGTGGTCTACGATCCCCACTGAAGCACGGGCCACAGGAGGTGCAGCCCCATGGTGCAGCCGGCACGGCGGCTGGAGCGCATCCCACCCTACCTGTTCGCCGAGCTGGACCGCCTGCAGGCGGAAGCGGCGGCTCGCGGTGTGGACGTGATCAGCCTGGGCATCGGGGATCCCGACCAGCCCACGCCGCCCCACATCGTGGAAGCCTTGCAGAAGGCCGCGGCCGATCCTGCCAACCACCCCTACCCGAGCTACGCGGGCTCCCGGCGCTTTCGCCAGGCGGTGGCCCGCTGGTTCGAAGGCCGCTTCGGGGTTCGCCTGGACCCCGAGGGCGAGGTGCTGGCCCTGATCGGATCCAAGGAAGGGCTGGCCCACGTGATCTGGGCTTACGTGGACCCGGGCGACGTGGTGCTGGTGCCCGATCCGGGGTACCCCGTGTACAAGGCCCACACCCTGCTGGCGGGCGGCGAGCCTTACGTCCTGCCCTTGCGGGAAGAACGGGGCTGGCTGCCCGACCTGGAACAGGTTCCTCCGGACGTGGCGCGGCGGGCCAAGCTGCTCTTCCTCAACTACCCCAACAATCCCACCGGCGCGGTGGCCACCCTGGAGTTCTACCGCCAGGTGGTGGAGTTCGCCCGCACCTACGACCTGCTGGTGATCCAGGATGCGGCCTACACGGAGGTCGGCGAGCCGGGTTACCGGGCCCCCAGCATCCTGCAGGCCGAAGGGGCGCGGGACGTGGCCCTGGAGTTCCACAGCCTGTCGAAGCCCTTCAACATGACGGGCTGGCGCATCGGCTTTGCCGTGGGCCAGGCCGGCCTGCTGCGGCCCCTGGCCACGCTGAAGACCAATACCGACTCCGGCCAGTTCACCGCCATCCAGGAGGCGGCCGTGGTCGCCCTGGAACAGACCCCGCCCACCTGGTTCCAGCGCCTGGCGCAGCTGTACGAGGCCCGCAAGGAGCTGGTGCTCAGGACCCTGCACGAGGTGGGCATCGCCGCCACGCGCCCCCGGGCCACCTTCTATATCTGGGCGAGGGTGCCCGAGCGGTTCCCCAGCGACGGCGACTTCGCCGCCTTTCTGTTGCGGGAGGCGGGCGTGGTGGTCTCTCCGGGTTCGGCCTACGGCGACCACGGGGCGGGGTACTTCCGCATCTCCCTCACGGTGCCGGACGACCGCCTGGCCGAGGCCATGGACCGCCTGCGGCGGGTACTGGCCTGACGCGCTGGCGCCCGCCGGCGCGGCGGGCGTGATGGGCGGGGTGGGGGATGAACGGGCCTGCAGGGCCCGGCACGAGGGGCGGCGGCGCACCGGCGCCGGGCCCTCTCGTAGGGCAGGGCGGCCGGGTACCGGGACGAACCCGGCGGGTGCGGGTCGAGGCCTGGCTGGCTACAGGCCGGCTGAAGGCCACCTGGGACGGGGTGCTGGCCGCGGGGCCGGGATGGTGGGCCGTCGCGGCCCTGTGGTCCCGGGGACCGGTGGCCGCCGGGCCCCTGACCTTCGCGCCGGGCGACCGGCTCTTGGAGATTTACTGGGCCGACCGCTGGTACAACGTGTTCCGGGTTCTGGCGCCGCCCGCCCCGCCGGCGGTTGCCCGGGAGGGGCACCCGCCGGCGGGGCGGGCCGGGGAGGGGGAGGCCGGTGCCGCGGGAGAAGAGGCGGGCGGCGCCGGCCGCCTGCCGGGGCAGCCCGGTGGACCGCACCCCCGGGCCGGGTCCCGGGCCGGGCACCCGGCGGGGTATTGCCTGAAGGGGTATTACGTCAACCTGTCGACCCCGGCCCGGATCCTGGATGACGACGGCCTGGCCCGCGGCCGGGAAGGGGAGGAAGGGGAGGCGGGCGCGGCGCGGGTCTCCCGGCCCGTTCGCCTGGCCTACGTGGACGGCGTGCTGGATGCGGTGGTCCTGCCCGACGGCAGCTGGCAGTGGCTGGATCAGGCGGAGTTCCGGCGGATGGTGCAGGGGGCGGGCCGGGGGTCCGGGAGCCGGGGGCCTGCCGGCCCGGGTCGGATGGGGGAGGGGGAAGGGGCCGGTGCCCCCCTGCCGCTGCCCGGGCCGGCCGCGTGGCGGCAGGCGGCGCGCCACCTGGCAGCGGGCCTGGCGGCGGGGGCGGGCCCCTTCGTGGAGAACCTGGTCCCCTGGGATGACCTCGAAAGGATGCTGTTCCCGGCCCCGGCCGGCGAGGGCTAGCCGGCACACCGCGTAGCGGGGAGGATGGGCGTGGTCCGCAGCATGACGGGATTCGGGCACGCCGGTGCCCAGTCGGCCGAACACCGGCTGGCGGTGGAGGTCCGCACGGTCAACCACCGGTTTCTCGACGTGGCGGTGCGGCTGCCGCGGGAATACGGCGCCCTTGAAGATCGGATCCGGCGTGCGGTAACGCAGCACATCGAACGGGGGCGTGTGGACGTCACCGTTCGTATAGATCGGCTTACATCGCCCGTCAGGGGCGTTCACGTTGACACCCATCTGGCCCACGCGTATTATGAGGCGTTGAAAGAATTGCGCCGGGTTCTGCGCCTGCCGGGCAGCATCGACGTGGACATGCTGCTCGATCTCCCCGACGTGCTGCGGGTGGAACAGGCCGAGGAGGACCTGGACGCCCTGTGGGCGGCGCTGGCGCCGCTCCTGGATGCGGCTCTCCGCCAGGTGGTGGCCATGCGGGAGGCGGAAGGGGCCGCCTTGGCCCAGGACCTGGCCCAGCGGGCCGCCCGTGTCGAAGCCCAGGTGGAGGCCGTCGCCGGCCGGGCGCCGGAGGTGGTCCAGGCCTACCGGCGGCGGCTGGAGGGCCGGCTGGCGGAATGGGGGGACCTGGCGGTCGACCCCCAGCGGGTGGCGGCGGAAGTGGCCCTGATGGCGGAGCGCAGCGACATCAGCGAGGAATGCGTGCGCCTGCGCAGCCACTGCCGCCAGTTCCGGGAACTGCTGGCCCAGGGCGGGCCGGTGGGGCGGCGGCTGGACTTCTTGCTGCAGGAGATGCACCGCGAGATCAACACCATCGGCGCCAAGGCGGCCGACCTGGACATCGCCGGCCGGGTGGTGGAGGTCAAGGCCGAGCTGGAAAAGATGCGGGAGCAGGTGCAGAACGTGGAGTAGGCATGGCGGCCCCCCGGCTCCGTGGCGGGTGGGGAAGCCGGCCCGCCGGGGCGGGCAGGGCTGCCGGGAAGGGGCGGGTTCCGTGGACATCAAGCTGGTGAACATCGGGTTCGGCAACATCGTCTCTGCCCACCGGATCGTGGCCATCGTCAGTCCCGAGTCGGCCCCCATCAAGCGGATGATCAGCGAGGCCCGGGACGACGGGCGCCTGATCGATGCCACATACGGCCGCAGGACGCGGGCGGTCATCATCGCCGACAGCAACCACATCATCCTGTCGGCCGTCCAGCCCGAAACGGTGGCCCACCGCCTGCTCAGCACGCGGGAGGGCGAGTGAGGGATCCCATGGAAGCTGGACAACCCGATGCCGCCCGCACCGCTGCCGAGCGCCGGCCGGTTCCGGCGGATTCCCGGTCATGGCCGGGCCTGATGATCGTGCTCTCCGCTCCCTCGGGAGCCGGCAAGGGGACCATCCGGGAGCGCCTCCAGAAGCGGCTGCCGGGTCTGGTGTACGCCGTCTCCGTCACCACCCGTCCCCGGCGCCCCCACGAGGTGGACGGCGTGGACTACCACTTCGTCTCTCCCGAGGAGTTCCAGCGCCGGGTGGAGGCGGGGGAACTGGTGGAGTGGGCCCGCGTGTACGGGAACTATTACGGAACCCCCCGGGAGCCCATGGAGACGTGGTTGCGGGAAGGCCGCGACGTGATCTGCGAGAAGGACGTACAGGGTGCCCTCAAGCTGATGGACATCTACCCCGATGCCGTGTATATCTTTGCCATGCCGCCTTCCCTGGAAGAGCTCGAGCGGCGGCTGGAGCGGCGCGGCACCGAATCGGAGGAGGCGCGCCGCCAGCGGCTGGCCAGCGCCGACTTCGAGATGGCCTGTGTCGACCGCTATGATTACGTGGTGGTGAACGACGACCCGGACCGGGCGGCCGACGACATCGTCGCCATCATCCGGGCGGAAAAGCTCCGGGCCCGCCGCCGCCGCCACCTGGTCGAACGGGTGCGCGCCGGCGGGCGCATCGGCGGCTGACGGCCGGCCGGTCCCGCCACGGGGAGAGGCACGAGGGGGCGATGGGCATGGAGAAGCAGAGGAAGGCCGAAGCGCCGCGGGTCACCCTGGACGTGCTGCTGGACAAGGTGGACAGCAAGTACACCCTGGTGGTCCTGGCGGCCCGCCGCGCCCGCCAGCTGGTGGACGGCGCCGAGCCGGTGATCGAGCCGCGGGCGGCCAAGCCCGTCACCGTGGCGCTGGAAGAACTGGCGGCCGGCAAGCTGTCCTACGTGCCCGGCAAGGCGGGCATCAAGTGAGATGACGCCGGGTGCCGTGGAGCCGGGCACGGCTCGTCCCCTTGAGGGGCGCACCGTGATCCTGGGGGTGTCCGGCGGCATCGCCGCCTACAAGGCGGCCGAACTGGCCCGCCGCCTGGGGGAGCGGGGGGCCCGGGTGGTCACCATCCTGACCGCCGGGGCCGCCCGCTTCGTCACGCCCCTGACCTTCGCCGCCCTGACCCACCAGCCCGTCTACACGGCCGGCGATCTGTGGGCGCCCCGGGCCGGCGTCGAGCACATCCGCCTGGCCGATTCCGCCGACCTGGTGGTGCTGGCACCGGCCACGGCCCACCTGCTGGCCCAGCTGGCAGCAGGCCTGGCGGGCGACCTCCTGACCACCGTGGTGCTGGCCGCCGGCACCCGGGTGCCCGTGCTGGTGGCTCCCGCCATGAACACCCACATGTGGCGCCACCCCGCGACCCAGGCCAACGTCCAGCGACTGCGGGCCTGGGGCTACCACGTCATGGAGCCCGAGGCCGGACCCCTGGCGGAAGGGTATTCCGGCGTGGGCCGCCTTCCCGAGCCGGAAACCATCGCCGCCCGGGCCGCGGCGCTGCTGGCGGGGCGGCGGAGCCTGGAAGGCGTGACCGTGCTGGTCACCGCCGGCCCCACCCGGGAACCCCTTGATCCCATCCGGTTCCTCAGCAACCGCTCCTCGGGGAAGATGGGCTACGCCCTGGCCGAAGCGGCCCGGGACCGGGGGGCGCGGGTGGTCCTGGTGAGCGGTCCCGTCCACCTGCCCGACCCGCCCGGCGTGGAGGTCGTCCGCGTGGAGACGGCGGCGGAGATGCTGGAGGCCGTCCTGCAACGGGCCGCCACCGCCCAGGTGGTCATCAAGGCGGCGGCGGTGGCCGATTTCCGGCCGGCCCGGCCGGCGGCCCACAAGATCAAGAAGGACACCGCGGCGCCCCTGGTGGAACTGGCACCCACCGTGGACATCCTGCGCGAACTGGGCCGGCGCAAGCGGCCGGGACAGGTGCTGGTGGGTTTCGCCGCGGAAACCCACGACCTGCTGGACAACGCCCAGCGCAAGATCCGGGAGAAGAACCTGGACTTCATCGTCCTCAACGACGTCACCCAGCCCGGTGCCGGCTTCGAAGTCGACACCAACATCGTCACCCTGGTCTATCCCGATGGGCGCCGCGAATCTCTGCCGGCCATGTCCAAGCGGGCGGTGGCCGAGGCCATCCTCGACCGCCTGCCCCTGGAGCGCGAACCCGAGACCGGGCAGAACCGGCGCCCCGCCGGCATGCTGCCCGGGGCCGGGGGAACGGGGCACGGCCCGGAGCCGGCGCCCGGGCCCCGGGACGCCGGGCCCGCTTCCCGTGGTAACGGGGGAGGTCCCATGCCCGGCGGGGGAGAGGTCCGGTGACGAGGAAGCGCCCCGCAGGTCCTGGCGGCGGCGAAGCCCCCGGTACGGCGGTGGACGGTCCGGAGGCGGGCGGGGCGCCGGTCCGGGACGGAGGCGAGGCTGCGGCCCCTGCCCAGCCTCCGTGCCGGGACCCGGTGGCGGAGGTCGTGGTCGACATCGCCGCCCAGGACGTGGACCGGGTCTTTCACTTCCTGGTTCCCCCGGAGCTGGCCGGCCGGCTGCAGGTGGGACACCGGGTGACCGTTCCCTTCGGCCCCCGCCGGGTGGAGGGGACCGTGGTGGGGTTTGCCCCCGTCCCCGAGGTGCCGCCCGAGCGGCTGCGTCCCATCCTGGCCGTGCGCGACCCCATTCCCGTCCTGACCCCGCCGCTGATCGAACTGGCCCGCTGGATGGAGGAGCGCTACCTCTGCCTGTTCGTCCAGGCCTTGAGGGCCATGCTGCCGCCGGGTGCCCGCGGCGACCGGGTGAGCCCGGCGCCTCGCCGCTGGGTTCGCCTGGCCGTCGACCCGGCCGAGGCCCGGGCCCGCGCCCGGGACCTGGCCGGCCGGGCGCCCCGCCAGGCGGCCGTTCTCGAGCAGCTGGCCCGGTCCGGCGCCGGCGGGCTGCCCCAGGCCTTCTTGCTGCAGCAGGCCGCCGCAGGCCCCGAGGTCATCAAGGCCCTGGAACGGAAGGGCTGGGTGGTGGTGGAGGAGCGGGTACCGGTCCTGGACGAACCGGCCGCGGCGGCGGAGCCGGCCGGCCCGCCGCCTCCCCTGACGCCCGAGCAGGCGGCGGTGTGGCGGAAGCTGGAGCCGGCCCTCCGGGCCGCCGGAAGCGGGGACGACCCCCGTGCCGGCGGGACGGCGCCCGCCAGGCCGCAGGAGGGGGACCAGGGCTCCCCGGCCTCCACCCGGGCGGGGGAGCCGGCGGGCGCCCCGCCGCCCCGGTGTGGGGCCGGGGTCCCGGCCCCGGCCGGCGGCGGAGCCGCTCCGCAGGCCTTCTTGGTCCACGGCGTGACGGGAAGCGGCAAGACGGAGATCTACCTGCGGGCCATCGCCGCGGTCCTGGCCCGGGGGCAGGGTGCCATCTGCCTGGTGCCCGAGATCGCCCTGACGCCCCAGACGGTGGCCCGCTTCCGCGCCCGGTTCGGCAACCGGGTGGCCGTGCTGCACAGCGCCATGACGCCGGCCCAGCGGCTGGCCACCTGGCGGGCCATTCGCACGGGGACGAAGCCGGTGGTGGTGGGGGCCCGCTCGGCGATCTTCGCGCCGGTGCCGCGCCTGGGTCTGATCGTGGTGGACGAGGAGCACGAGACCAGCTACAAGCAGGAGGAGACGCCCCGCTACCACGCCCGGGAGGTGGCCCTGGCCCGGGCCCGGCTGGAAGGGGCGGTGGTGATTCTGGGCAGCGCCACCCCCTCGGTGGAGACCTACCACCGGGCGCTGGCGGGTGAGCTCGGCCTGCTGGAGCTCAGCCGGCGGGTAGGGGAGCGCCCGCTGCCTGCCGTCGAGCTGGTGGACATGCGGGAGGAGTTCGAGGCGGGCCACCGCTCCATCTTCAGCCGGCGGCTCCTGGAGCTCATGCGGCAGCGGCTGGAGGCGGGCCAGCAGGTGCTGCTGTTCCTCAACCGCCGCGGGTACCACACCGTGCTCCTCTGCCGGGAGTGCGGGTTCGTCCTGCGCTGTCCCCACTGCGACGTGTCCCTGACCTTTCACCAGCTGGCCTCGGGGCGCCTGGTCTGCCGCTGCCATTACTGCGAGCACCGGCAGGTCCCGCCCGCCACCTGCCCGCGCTGCGGCGGGGTCGCCCTGCACCCCTTCGGCCTGGGCACCCAGAAGGTCGAGGAGGCCGCGCGCCAGCTGTTCCCCGGCGCCCGCATCCAGCGGATGGACGCCGACGTGACCGCCCGCCGGGGGGCCCATGAGGCCATCTACCGCCAGTTCGCCGCCGGGCGCATTGACATCCTGATCGGGACCCAGATGATCGCCAAGGGCTGGGACGTGCCCGGGGTGACCCTGGTGGGGGTGGTTTCCGCCGACACCGCCCTGCACATGCCCGACTTCCGCCGCCAGGAGCGGACCTTCCAGCTCCTGGAGCAGGTGGCCGGGCGGGCCGGCCGCGGGTCCGACCCCGGGCAGGTGGTGATCCAGACCTACAGCCCCGACCACCCCTGCCTGCAGGCCGTGGCGGATCACGACTACCGCGCCCTCTTCGACCTCGAGTCGGCGGCGCGCCGCGAGCTGGGCTTTCCGCCCTTCGGCCACCTGATCCGGGCGGTGGTGGCGGGAGCCGAGCGCCCGCCGGTGGAACGGGCGGCCGCCCGGCTGGCGGCAGCCTGGCGCGCGGCCCTGGCGGAAGCCGGGGTGGAGGGCGGCTCCGTCACCCCCGCCGCGCCGGCGCCCATCGAGCGCCTGCGGGGCCGCTGGCGATGGCACGTGCTGGCGCGCGCCGCCGACGGGCCTGCCTTGCGGGAGGCCACCCGGGCGGCCCTGGCCTCCTTGCGCCCCCACTGGCCCCGGGACGTGCTGGTGCAGGTGGATGTCGACCCCTACAGCATGCTGTAGGCCGGCTCTGCACCGCCCGGATACACGGCCGCGGCGCGCCGGCACGCTCGCTGCCCGCCGGGCCTCCATTCCGGGCCGGCGGGCGGCGGTCATGTCGCTGCCACGGGGTGGTGGTGCCATGCCCATGCCGCGGCCGCGCCGGGCCCGGCGGCGGGCGATCCGCCGGGCCGGGTGGATCGCCCCGCCAGGCCGCCGGCCCCTGCTGCCCCCTTGCCCGCGCCCAGGTAAAATGAGATCAGAACGACGGGAGGGATGCCCATGGCCGGGAGCCCGCGGCGGCGGGGCCGGCAGGACCGGGCGCGCCGGGCCCGGCCGCAGGCGGAGCCGCTGCCCATCGTCAAGGGGGCGGACGAACCGGTCCTGCGCACGCCGGCCCAGCCCGTGGCCCGGGTGACCCGGGAAATCCGCCAGCTGCTGGACCGGATGGCGGCCACCATGTACGCCGCCGATGGGATCGGCCTGGCGGCTCCCCAGGTGGGCGTGTCGAAACGCGTCATCGTCGTCGACGTGGGCGACGGGCTGATCGAACTGATCAATCCGGAGATCGTCCGGCGGGGTGAGGAGGTGGAGGCTGCGTACGAGGGCTGCCTCTCCCTGCCCCGCCTGCTGGCCGAGGTGGAGCGGCCCACCTCGGTGCAGGTCACCGGCCTAGACCGCCGCGGCCGGCGCATCTGGATCGAGGGCGAGGGCGTGCTGGCCCGCTGCCTGCAGCACGAGATCGACCATCTGGACGGGGTGCTGATCACCGACCGGGCGCGCAAGGTGGTCGAGCTGCCGCCGGAGAGCGACCTGCGGGTGGTCTTCATGGGCACCCCGGCCTTTGCTGTGCCCAGCCTGGAGGAACTGCTGCAGCGCCAGGTGCGGGTCGTGGGCGTGGTGACCCAGCCCGACCGGCCCCAGGGGCGCGGCCTGGCGCCGGTGGCCCCGCCCGTCAAGGCGCTGGCCCAGGAGTACGGCATCCCCGTGCTCCAGCCCGAGAGGCTGGACGAGCAGGTGGTGGAGCAGCTTCAGGCCTGGCGGCCCGACCTGCTGGTGGTGGTCGCCTACGGCAAGATCCTGCCCCCGGCGGTGCTGGCGGTACCACGCCTGGGGGCGATCAACCTTCACGCCTCCCTGCTTCCGCGCCACCGCGGGGCGGCGCCGATCCAGCACGCCATCCTGGCCGGGGACACCGTCACGGGTGTCACCACCATGTGGATGGACGAGGGGCTGGACACGGGTGACATCATCTTGCAGCGAGAGGTCCCGCTGGATGACCAGATCACCGCCGGCCAGCTCCATGACCGGCTGGCGCGGCTGGGGGCCCAGCTGCTGGGCGAAACCCTGCGCCTGGTGGCCGAGGGCAAGGCGCCGAGACAGCCCCAGGACGGGGCCCGGGCCACCATGGCGCCCAAGCTTCGCCCTGAGGACGAGTGGGTGAACTGGGCGGACGATGCGACCCGGGTGGCCCGCCGCATCCGGGCGCTGGACCCGCGGCCCGGCGCCCGGACCACCTGGCGCGGGCAGGTGCTCAAGCTCTTCGGTGCGGGCACCGTCCCGCCCCAGGCCGCCGGCCCGGACCTCCCCCACCAGGAGGAACCGGCCCCCGGCGGAGGGGGCGGGGAGGGCAGCCTGCCCCCCGGCGAGGAGGGCGGCGCGCCGGTGCCCCCGGGCACCGTGGTGGCCATCACCCCCCAGGCCGTGGCCGTCCGCTGCGGCTCGGGCCTGGTGTGGATTCGCCGGCTGCAGCCCGCGGGCCGGCGACCCATGACGCCGCTGGAGATGGTCAACGGCTACCGCCTGGAGGTAGGCGAGCGACTGGGCGACCCCCCGGCCGGCACCTCCGCTGCGCCGGCCGGGGATGGCGCAGGCGCACCGCAAGGCCAGCGGGCACAAGCCTGAACGAGCGGCCCCGCCGCGGACCGCGGGCCCGGCGGGCCCCGCGGGCTCCGGCTGCCGGCAGGTGCGCAGGCGGGGCACGGCCCGCAAAGGCGGAGCAACCACCATTCGGAGGGGAAAGGAGGGCGACGGCGGTGTTCTACTTCGATCCGCTGTACTTTCTCTTTGTCGGCCCGGCCCTGCTGCTGGCCCTCTGGGCCCAGAGCAAGGTGAGTTCGGCCTACGAGACCTACTCCCGGGTGCGGGCCTCCAACGGCCTGACCGGCGCCGATCTGGCGCGGCAGCTGCTGCGGCAGGCGGGCCTGGATGACGTGCGGGTCGAGCCCATCGGCGGCCGGCTGACGGACCACTACGACCCCCGCAGCAAGGTGGTCCGCCTGTCCGAGGGCGTCTATTACGGCTCGACGGTGGCGGCCCAGGGGGTGGCGGCCCACGAGGTGGGTCACGCCCTTCAGCATGCCACGGGCTACGTGTGGCTGGGGCTGCGCAACGCCATCATCCCCGTCACCCAGTTCGGGTCCCAGCTGGCGTTCCCGCTGTTCTTCCTGGGCCTGATCATGAACCTCGCCTCCCTGCAGAATCTGGGCATCCTGCTCTTTAGCCTGGCCGTGCTGTTCCAGGTCATCACGCTGCCCGTGGAGTTCAACGCGTCCAGCCGCGCCCTGGCCACTCTGGCGGGCGGCGGCTACCTCCGAGGGGAGGAGGTGCAGGGCGCCCGGAACGTCCTGCAGGCGGCAGCGCTGACGTACGTGGCCGCCATGGTGATGGCGGTGATGCAGCTGCTCTACCTGCTGGCCTTGCGCGGGCGCCGCGACTGAACCATGGCGAAAACCGGCGAGGGTGACCGGGGGGCGCCGCGCCGGCGCCCCCTTGCCGTGCCGGTGCGGCGGGCGGGAGGCCGCAGCGGCGGGCGGCGGGCCGGCGGCATCCGCCCGGCGGGAGGCCGGGAGGCGGCCTTCCTGGCCCTGCTGGCTGCGGAAATCGGACCCGTGTACGTCGACCAGGCCCTGGCCCGGCTGCTGGAAGGCAGCGGCCTGCCCGCCCGGGAACGGGCCCTGGCCACGGAGCTGGCTTACGGGGTGGCCCGGCGCCAGGGGAGCCTGGACTGGGCCCTGGCCCGGTGGGCCCGGCGGCCACCCGAGCGGCTGGACCCGCCGGTGCGGGTGGCGCTGCGGCTGGGCGCCTACCAGCTGTGGCACCTGGACCGGATCCCCGACCACGCCGCCGTGGCGGAGTCGGTGGAACTGGTCCGGCGCCACGGCCCCGGCTACGCCGCCGGGTTCGTCAACGCCGTCCTGCGCCGGGCGGCGCGCCACGGCTTCCCCCACGAGGTCGTGCCCGCCGCCGCGGAGGATCTGGAGGCGCACCTGGCGCTGACCCTGGCTCATCCCCGCTGGCTGGTGCGGCGGTGGCTGGAGCGCCTCGGCCCCGAGGAGACACGCCGGCTCCTGGAGGCCAACAACCGCATTCCGCCCCTTTCCGCCCGGGTCAACATGCTTCGGGCCGATCCCCGGTCCCTGGCGGCCGCCCTGGCCGCCCAGGGGGTGGCGGTGGAGCCGGGCCGGTTCCTCCCGGAAGCCCTGCGCCTGGGCCATGGGGTGAGCCCGGCGGAGCTGGAGGCCTTCCAGCAGGGGGCCTTGACCTGGCAGGACGAGAGCTCCATGCTGGCGGTGCACGTGCTGGACCCCCAGCCCGGCCAGCTGGTGCTGGACGTGGCCGCCGCCCCCGGCGGCAAGTCGACCCACATGGCCGAGCGCATGGGCGACCGGGGGCGGGTGGTCGCCTGCGATGTCGACCCGGGCCGGCTGGAGAAGGTGCGGGCGGCGGCGCGGCGGCTGGGCCTGCAGTCGGTCGAGCCCCTGGCCCTGGACGGCCGGCTGCTGCCCCAACGCTTCGCCGGTCAGGCCGACCGGGTGCTGGCCGACGTCCCCTGCAGCGGCCTGGGGGTCATCGCCCGGCGGCCCGACCTGCGCTGGCGCAAGACGCCGGACGACCTCAAGGCGCTGGCCGCCCTACAGGGCGAGCTCCTGCGCGCCGCGGCGGCCTGCCTCAAGCCGGGCGGCGTGCTGGTCTACAGCACCTGCACCACCGAGCCGGAGGAGAACCAGCAGGTGGTGGAGGGGTTCCTCCGCGAAGCGGGGGACCGCTTCGCGGCCGTCGACCTGCGGCCCCGCCTGCCGGCCCCTCTCCGGGACGAGCCGGGCACCGGGCGGGGCTGGCTGCAGCTCTGGCCCCATCGCCATGGAGTCGACGGTTTCTTCATCGCCTGCCTCCAGCGGCGGCGGTGAGGGCGAGGGAGGTGAGGGCCGTGTCCACCCGGGACTGGGTCGGGCTCTTGCCGGAGGAACTGGCTCGCGAGCTGGAAGCCTGGGGCCAACCGGCCTACCGCGGGCGCCAGATCTTTGCCTGGTTCCACCGGCGGGGGGTGACCCGCTTTTCCGCCATGACGGACCTGCCCCGCGAGCTGCGGGAGCGGCTGGCGGAGCAAGGCGATCCGGCCGTGCCCGCCGTGCGGAGGCTGCAGGTCGACCCGGAGGACGGCACCCGCAAGTACCTGCTGGAGCTGGCCGACGGCCAGCTGATCGAGACGGTGCTGATGCGCCACCGCTACGGCCTGAGCCTGTGCGTGTCCAGCCAGGTAGGCTGTGCCATGGGCTGCCGCTTCTGTGCCTCCACCCTGGGCGGGCTGGTGCGCAACCTGACCGCGGCGGAGATGGCGGGCCAGCTGCTGGTGGTCAACCGGGACCTGGCCGAGCGGGGCGAGCGGGTCAGCCACCTGGTGGTCATGGGCATCGGCGAGCCCCTGCAGAACCTGGATGCCACCCTGCAGTTCCTGCGGGTGGCCCACCATCCCCTGGGTGCGGGAATCAGCTACCGGCACATGACGGTGTCCACCTCGGGGCTGGTGCCGCGCATCCGCCAGCTGGCCCGGGAGGGCCTGCCCATCACCCTGGCCGTCTCCTTGCACGCGCCCAACGACGCCCTGCGCAGCTGGCTCATGCCCGTCAACCGGCGCTGGCCCATCGCCGAGCTGATGGCGGCCTGCCGGGAGTACGTGGAGGAGACGGGCCGCCGCATCACCTTCGAATACGTTCTGATCGAGGACGTCAACGACCGCCCGGAGCACGCCCGGGAGCTGGCCCAGCTGGTGGCGCCCCTGCACGCCCACGTCAACCTGATCCCGTGGAACCCGGTCAGCGAGCGGCCCTTCAAGGCCCCGTCCCCCGAACGGGTGCAGGCCTTCGCCGCCGAGCTGCGCCGGCAGGGCGTCAACGTCACCGTCCGGCGGGAGCTGGGCCAGCGGATCGAGGCGGCCTGCGGGCAGCTGCGCCGCCGTGCCCTGGAGGAGGCCGGAGCCGCCCGCCCCTAGGGGTGGGGGACGGGAGGCCGTCCCCGGGGAGCGGGGAGGGCACCTGCCGCCTGCACCGCCGCACCGGGACCGGTGGCGGGGATCCGGGGGCCGGAGCGGCGGTCCCGGGTTCCCGCCGGCCGGGGCGCTGCTGGATTCGCCGGCTGGGCCGGCCCCGGGCGGGGGTGCCCCCGGGCCCGGCCTCCGGTCCCGCAAAGGTGCCAGGGAAACCGGCTGGAGCCGGCGAAGTGTATCTTGTTCAGGAGCCCAGCGCCGTTCACCGGCAGGCCGCCCGCCCCGCCCGGAGCCCGCCACCCGTTTCCGGGGAACGGCCGGGTGGGCGCGGGGGCGGCGGCCACGGGCCCGGGTCCCAGCGCCCGGGCGGGGGGAGAGGAACCATGCCGGTCTTGCGCCTTGCCGCCCGCACCCATCCAGGCTGGGTGCGGGAGAACAACGAGGATGCCTACCTGGCTGAAGCGTTGCCCGGCGACGGGGGCTGGCTTCTGGCCGTCGCCGACGGCATGGGGGGCCACCGGGCGGGCGAGGTGGCCAGCTGGCTTGCCCTGCGCACCCTCCGGGAGTGCGTGGTGGCGGGGCTGCCCCTGGCCCAGGCGGTGGTGGCCGCCAACCAGGAGGTGTTCCGGCGGCAGGCCGGCGACCCCGACCTGAGCGGCATGGGAACGACCCTGACGGTGGCCGTCATCGGCCGGGGCGGGGCGGTGGAACTCTGCCACGTGGGGGATTCGCGGGCCTACCTCCTGCGCCAGGGCCACCTGGAGCGCCTCACCCAGGACCACTCCCTGGTGGAAGAGTTCGTGCGCAACGGGGCCCTGACGGAACAGGAGGCCCGCCGGCATCCCCAGCGCAACCTCTTGACCCGCGCCATCGGCACCGACGTCTCGGTGCCCGTGGACGAGACCACCGTCCAGCTGGAGCCGGCGGACGTGCTGCTGCTTTGCAGCGACGGGCTGAGCGAGGCCTTGCCCTACAGCCGCCTGGCGGCTCTGCTGGCCGCCGCCGGACCCGGCGACGTGGCCCTCCAGGTCGAGGCACTGGTCGAGGCCGCCCTGGCCGCAGGCGGGTCGGACAACATCACCGCCGTGCTGGCCTGGTGGGACGGTGACGCCCCGTGATCGGCACCGTGCTGGCGGGACGCTACCGGGTCACCGGCCTTTTGGGCGGCGGCGGCATGGCGGTGGTTTACAAGGCCACCGACCAGGTGACCGGCGACACGGTGGCCGTCAAGGCGCTGCGTTCGGAATACGTGGCCGACGGCGCCTTCCTGCGCCGCTTGCGGCGGGAAGCGGAAGCGGTGCGGCGGCTGTCCCACCCCGGCGTGGTGGCCGTGCTGGACGTGGGAGAGGACGCCGGGCAGCCCTTTCTGGTCCTGGAGTACGTCGAGGGGGTCACCCTCAAGCAGTACATCCGGGAGAGAGCACCGCTACCGCTCAAGGAAGCGGTCCACATCGCCTGCCGGGTGCTGTCGGTGCTCCAGCACGCCCACGAGAACGGCGTGATCCACCGGGACGTCAAGCCGCAGAACATCCTGATCACCCCCGACGCCCGGGTCATGGTGACGGACTTCGGCATCGCCCGGGCCAGCGGCACCACCACCACCGTGGTCGACCAGGGCGCCATGGTGGGCACGGCCCAGTACTTCGCCCCCGAGCAGGCCCGGGGCATGCCGGCCAGCGAGCGGTCCGATGTCTATGCGGTGGGGATCATCCTGTTCGAGATGCTGACGGGCCGGCTGCCCTTCGACGGGGGCACGCCGGTGGCCGTCGCCATGCAGCACCTGGGCCAGGAGCCGCCCCTGCCGTCGGCCCTCAATCCCCGGGTGCCGCGGGTCCTGGAAGCCATCGTGCTCAAGGCCCTGGAGAAGAACCCCGACCGGCGCTACCCTTCGGCGGGGGCCATGCTGGACGACCTGGAGAACTTCCTGGCCGGGCGGCCCGTGGCGGCCCTGGCCCGGCCGCCGCTGGAGGACACCCTGGTGGCGGGCCCGTGGAACGGGATGGGCGGCGGCGGGCGCGGCGCGGGCCGGGGGCGGGGCCGCACCCGTTCCGGGGACCGGGTGACCGTCCCCGGAGGAGGAACCGGCGCCCCAGGCGGTACGCCCGCTGCGGCTTCCCCGGGCGGCGCCCCGCCCCTGCCCGCCGGTCCGGTGGAGGGCGACGGCACCGCGGCGGGCGGGACGGCGCGGCCGGATGAAGGGGCCGGAGGGCGGGCGGGCGCGCAGGAGCGGGCCGCGGCCGCCGTTTCCGGTCCCGCCGCCGGCGCCGGAGCCGGTGCCGGGTGGGGGAGCGCTCCGCCCGCCGGGGAACGGGGGGTGGCCGGAGGGCATGGCCGCGGGGGCGGCGAGACCGGAGCCGGTTCCCCCCGGGGCGGAGGGAATGATGCCGGTCCCGGCGGCGACGGGCTGACGGCGGCCGGCGGGCCCCGGCGGGGGCGCCTGCCGGCACCGGCGGGGCCGGCAGAGGCGGCTCCCCGGCCCGCCGCGACCCGTCAGGAGGGGGCCCGGCAGGCCCGGGAGGCACGCTCCCGCCCGGAGGCCGGTGAACTGGAGCCGCTGGTGCTGGCCGGCGCGGTGGCCGTGCCCGCCCCGGCCGATCCGGGCCCGGGGGGCCCGGATCGGCCGGCGGCCGGGCCGCCCTCCCCCGGCCGCCGGCGCGGCCGGGGGAGGGCTCGCCCCGGGGCGTCCGGGGCGCCGGGGGGCGGCGCCCCGGACGCCCCGGCAAGCCCCGCGGGCGGCAACCAGGGCTGGCGGGCGGGAGAGGCCGGGGCGAGGCCCGCGGGGGCGGGCTCCCCGGCCGCCGCAAAAGCCGGCGCCCGGCGGCGCCGGCTTTTGCGGGTGGCGCTGGCCGTGGTCCTCCTGCTGGTCCTGGCCGTGGGGGCGGGCGCGGCCACCCGGTGGTGGCTGCAGCCGCCGGTGGTGACGGTGCCCGCGGTAGAGGGCCTGCCGCTGATCGAGGCCCAGAGCCGGCTCGAGCAGGCGGGCCTGCAGTGGGAGATCCTCGAGGAGCGGCACGACAACAGCGAGGTCAACACGGTGATCGAGCAGCGGCCCGCGGGCGGCGAGCAGGTGCGCATGGGACAGACGGTGCAGCTGGTGGTCTCCAAGGGACCCCGGTGGCTTTCCGTGCCTGACGTGCGCGGGCTGGAGGAGCGGGACGCCCGCCTGCGCCTGGAGAACCAGGGGCTGGTGGTGGAGCTGCGCTACCGGCACGCCGGCGAGGCCGAGGGTACGGTGATCGACCAGGATCCGGGGCCGGGCAGCCCCATCCAGGCCGGCATGACCGTCTACCTCACCGTTTCCCAGGGCCCGGAGAGCCGGCCCGTGACGGTGCCGTCCCTCTTCGGCCTGAGCGTGGCCGATGCCCGGGCCGAACTGGAGGCGGCGGGACTGGTGGCCGGGCAGGTGACCGAACAGTACAGCCCCTATCCCGCGGGAACGGTGATCGGCCAGGATCCGGCGGCTGCGGCGGCGGTGGAGAAGGGAACGGCGGTGAACCTGGTGGTGAGCCGGGGGCCGGAGCCGGCCGTCACGGGGGACCACCAGGCCACGCTGGTGGTCGACCTGCAGGGGGACGGCCAGCACGTGCTGCGGGTCGAGGTGCAGGACCAGGCAGGACGGCGGGTGGTCTACGAGCAGACCCACCAGGGCGGCGAGCGGGTGGAGGTTCCCGTCATCTGGCAGGGCGACCGGGCGCGGGCCTTCATCTACGTCGACGGCCGGCTGGCCGGCGAGCAGGAGCTCAAGGCGCCGGGCGGCCGCGGCAAGGACAAGGGCGGGTCCGGCGAAGGCGGCGCCGGCAGCGGCAGCCCGGGCGGCGGGGAAAGCCAGGACGGGAACGGCGATTGACCTTGCTCCAGCGGCCGGAGGTGAGAACCTACGCCCATGGTGTCGCTACGCACGGGAACCGTGGTCAAGGCGCAGACGAACCTCTACGAGGTCCGCCTGGACGGCGAAGAGCAGGTGATCCTGTGCGCCCTGCGGGGCCGCCTGCGGCGGCAGGCGGGCGATGTCCTGACCGGCGACCGGGTGGAGGTCGCCCTTCAGGACGGCGGGGCTGCCATCGAGCGGGTCTTGCCCCGGCGCAACCGCCTGGTGCGGCCGCCCATCGCCAACGTGGACCGGGTGCTGCTGGTCCAATCCCTGCAGGAGCCCGATCCCGTGCCCATCCTGATGGACCGGGTGATCGTCCAGGCCGAGGCCATGGATTTGCCCGTGGTGATCGCCTTCACCAAGCTGGACCGGGTGGTCCGTGCTCCGGAGGACCCCCTGCCGGGCTGGGCGGCCCGGCTGGTGGAAGGCTATCGCCTGGCGGGCTACCCGGTTCACCTGCTGGCGGCGCCGCGGGGCTGGGGCGTGGAAGGCCTGGCCGCGGCGCTGCGGGAAGGCGTCACCGTGGTGGCGGGCCCCAGCGGGGCAGGGAAGTCGACCCTGCTCAACGCCCTGCAGCCGGGCCTCAACCTGGCCACGGGCGAGGTGAGCCGCAAGCTGGGCCGCGGGCGCCACACCACCCGGTTCGTCGAGCTCCTGCCCCTGGCGGGAGGGGGATGGGTGGCCGACACCCCCGGCTTCAGTAAGCTGGAACTGCCCGAGCTGGAGCCGGAGGAGCTGGGCGACCTCTGGCCGGAGATCCGGCGGGCGGCGCCCGGGTGCCGGTTTCGAGGCTGCCTGCACCGGAGCGAGCCGGGCTGCGCCGTCCGGGCGGCCCGGGATCAGGGCCAGATCGCCTCCTGGCGGTACCAGAACTACCTGGTGCTCCTGTCGGAAGTGGAGGAGCGCCTGGCCGAACGCTACCGTTGATGGGCCGCGAGCGTTGAATGATGGGCCGCGAGCCTTGAAGGCCCGCCGGCGTCGAAGGGCCGGCATGCGTCCCAGGGCCGGCGCCCGACCCAGGGCCGCCGCCCGGCCCGGCACGACACCAGGCACGACTCTACAAAGGGGAAGGGGAGGCCATGGCCGGCGGTCACCACGGAAACCAGCGCGGCGGCACCGCGGACCTCGCCGCCCGGGGGGAGAACCCGGCCGGGCCGGCGGCCGGCGGCACCGCCGCGGCACCGGACGGTACGCCAGGGGAACCCGCGCCCCGCGCCCTGGGCTGGCCGGAACCCGGTGCAGGAGCGGTGGTTCTACCGTCCCTGCTGTCCGCCGATTTCACCCGCCTGGCGGAGGAGGTCCGGGCGGCCGAGGCCGGCGGGGCTGCCGGGCTGCACCTCGATGTGATGGACGGCCGGTTCGTCCCCAACCTGACCTTCGGGCCGATGATTGTGGCGGCGGTGCGCAGGCTGACCCGCCTGCCCCTGGACGTGCACCTCATGGTGGAGCGGCCCGAAGCCCTGCTGCCGGCGGTGGCCCAGGCGGGGGCCGACGTGATCACCGTCCACGTGGAGGCCACGCCCCACGTGCACCGGACCGTCCAGATGATCCGCGCCCTGGGCTGCCGGGCGGGCGTGGCCCTGAACCCCGGCACGCCGGCGGTGGCAGTGGAGCCGCTGCTGGGTGAGGTCGACCTCATCCTGGTGATGAGCGTCAACCCCGGCTTCGGCGGCCAGGCTTTCCTGCCCTTAGCCCTGGACAAGCTGCGGGCGTTGCGGGCCATGCTGCCCGCCGCCGGCCCGCGGCCGTGGCTGGAGGTCGACGGCGGTATCGACCCCGCGACGGCGCCTTTGGCCGCCGCCGCCGGGGCCGACCTGCTGGTGGCCGGGTCCGCGGTGTACAACGGGCAGGCGCCCGTGGGGACGAACCTGCACCGCCTCCGCCAGGCGCTGGCTGCCGCCCCGCCGCCTCCCGCGGCCCCCGAACGCCCGGCCCCTTGATGGCCAGGCACCCGGCCGGGCTTCCGCCGAATAGCCTGGGGCGGGAGGGAATGCCCATGGCTGTTCGGGTCATCGTGGTGCGCCTGCCCGGCCTTCTGGGCCGGATCTTCCGCCGGGGGCGGCGCGGCAACGCCTGAAGGACTTGGGGATTCTTGACGCAGGAGGGGCGCGCCGGCCCGGAACTGGCCGGCGCCACGCTTTTCAGCCGCCTGCCAGGGGTCCTTGCCGCAGGGCCAGGGTGCACGGCGCCGCCCTTCAGCCCGTCCTGGCGGCGGCTCCCAGCCGTAGCGGGAGGGGGCCGCGGCCCCTGCTGCCGTGCCGGGGCGTTTGTGGCAACATGATGAGCGCGATGGACTCGATGCCGCCGCGCCCTCCGGCGCCCCGGGGCCACCGGGCGGTGGGGCGCCGGGTGGTGAGCCAGCCTGCTCCCGCGCCGGCGACCCCGGTGCCGGGGGCCGCATGGGATGGTGAAGGATGGAACGGGGACGGGAACAGGAACACCAGCGGGACCACGATGCCGCCGGTCTTGCCGGCGGGAACGGCGATTACCTGGTGCGGGCGGTGGCCGGCGATGGCCTGGTGCGCGCCCTGGCCTGCCGGACCACCCGCCTGGTGGAAGAGGCCCGGCGGCGGCACGACACCTGGCCCACGGCCACGGCGGCCCTGGGCCGGGTGCTGACCGCCACGGCCCTGCTGGCCGCCCAGCTCAAGGATGACGCCACCGTCACCGTCCGGGTGGCGGGAAGCGGCCCCCTGGGGGTCATCCTGGCCACCGGCGAGGCGGCCGGGACGGTGCGCGGCTACGTCCGCAACCCCCACGTGGACCTGCCCTTGCGGCCCGACGGCAAGCTGGACGTGGGGGGTGCCGTGGGGCTGCCGGGGTTCCTGCACGTGACCCGCGACCTGGGCCTGGGCACGCCGTACACCGGAAGCGTGCCGCTGGTTTCCGGGGAGATCGGCGACGACGTGACCGCCTTCCTGGTCCAGTCGGACCAGACGCCCTCGGTGGTGGGACTGGGGGTGCTGGTCGGCCCTGGGGGTAGCGTGCGGGCTGCGGGCGGGTTCATGCTGCAGCTGCTGCCGGGTCATCCGGAGGGGTGGGCCGAGCGGCTGGAACAAAACCTGCAGCAGCTGCAGGGCATCAGCCGCCTGATCGATGCGGGTCTGACCCCCGAAGCGATGATCGAGCGCGGCCTGGCCGGCCTGGCGCCCCGCATCCTGGACCGCCAGCCCCTGGCCTTCCGCTGCCGCTGCGACCGGCAGCGGGTGGAGCGGGCGCTGATCAGTCTCGGTCCCGAGGAACTGGAGACCATCCTGCGGGAAGACGGCGGCGCCGAGCTGCGCTGTCACTTCTGCGGCACCACCTACCACCTGAGCGGCGAGGAGCTGGAGGCGCTGGTGGCCGCCGCCCGGCAGGGCCGCCCGGACCGCCGGGCCGGGCAGGAGGGGGAGTCCCGCCAGGGCGGATCGACCTAAAACAAAGGCCGGCCCCTGGCCGGCACTTCGCCATCACGATGCAGGTGCTGGGAGGACGGCCGCCGGTGGCGGCCGGCGCGGGCCGGTGCCGGCCCGCGATGCCGGTGGCCCCGGTGGCGGAGGCCCCCGTGGCCCGGCGGTACAGGTCTCAGACGGCGCGCGCCACCCGGCCCGACTTCAGGCAGGTGGTGCACACGCGGATGCGGCGCACGCCCTGGGGCGTCACGGCGCGCACCCGCTGCAGGTTGGGGACCCAGATGCGCCGCGACTTGCGGTTGGAGTGGCTGACCTGGTTGCCGTAGTCCACGCCCTTGCCGCAGATCTCACAACGACGGGCCATATCGATTCTCCTTCCACTGTCCGCGGCCCATGGGGCGCCGGGCCGGCCGCCCCCGCCCCGGCCGGCGGGACGTGCCGCCGTAGCGCGGAGCGGGCCTCCCGGCCGCTGGACACGCCGCGGGCGCCGTCCTGTGGCCCCCGGGGCCGGGTGCCGCGACCTCCGGGCCGGCCCGGGCCGCGGGTGAACGATCAAGCCATGCCGCCGGCTCCCGCCGCGGGGACGGCCTCCACGGCGCCGGCATCGGGGGCGCTCATGGAACGTCCCTTGCATGGAGCCTGAATCACGCAGCCGATTCTACCACAGGCCCCACAGGGCGGCAAGGAATGGGGCGGCCACCGGCGAAGGGGAATGTCCGAGACCCGGCACGGGCCGGAACGGGGAAGCGGGGGGCATGGGGTTGCTGGAATTCCAGACCGATCACGGCCGGATTGCCATCAGCGACGAGGTGGTCGCCGGCATCGCCGGCACGGCCCTGGCCCAGTGCGAGGGCGTGGTGGGCACGGTCCCCCGGGGCTGGCGCCAGGGGCTGGCCGGCCTGCTGGGGACGGAGGCCCACGGGCGCGGTGTCGAGGTGTCCGCGGGCGACGGCGGCCTGGAGCTGACGGTGCGGATCGTCGTCGCGTACGGCGTGCCCATTCCCGAAGTCGCCCGCACGGTGATGCGGCGGGTGGGGGAGGCCGTGCGCCGGGCCGTGGGAGAAGAGTGGGTGCGGGTGAACGTCCACGTGGCCGGCGTGCGGGTGCCGCAAGGCCCGTTGCCCGGCCCCTCCGGGCCGGCGGCGCCCGGGGCCGCCGGCGCCCCGGGCGTGGCAGGGCCGGACGGGCCCGGCGGGCTGCGGGCGGGCCCGGAGGACCGGGGCACGAGCTTGCGCGGGTGAGGCGATGGTTGGCATGAGGGCCGGTGCGGGGGAGGACAGGGGGGCCCGGCAGGGGGGAGGCCCCCCGGAGCCCTGGCCGCAGGGAATGCCTGGCGCGGCCGGCGGCGCCGGGTGCGGCCCCGACCTCCAGCCCGCGACCGCGCGGGCAGGAAGAGGGCATGCCCGCCCGGAGCGGCTGGCGGGGGCAGGGGAGCAAGGAGCCCCACGGCGAGGGGCGCCCGGGTCCGGCCAGCCTGCGGGTGCCTGGGCCGAGCTGGCGGCGGCTCTGCAGCGGGCCGGCGACTTGCCGCCCGTGCTGCCTGCCGCCGGCGCGGCCGCCGAGGTGCAGAGGGCCCTGGAAGCCGCTGCCCGGACCCTGCCCCCGGACCAGAGGGGACCCTTGCGGGAGGCCTACCGCCTGTTCCGCGACTTTGACCGGCTGCCACCCGGCCAGCGGGCGGAGCGGGTCGCCCGCGCCGTGGACCTGGTGGCCCGGGCCGCCGCGCCGGCGGCGGGGGAGTCCCCTGGGCGCCGGATCCCGCTCGGCGGGGAACCGGCGCCCGCTGGGGCGCCTTCGCAGGGCCGGACGGTTCCTCCGGGCGGGCCACCGGCTCCGGTCCCGGTGGCCCCTGCCGGCGGCCCTTCCGCAGCCGCCGGCACGGCTCCCGCGCCGGCCGCAGGGGCCGGGGCCTCCGGGCCCTCGGGACGGCGGTCGCCCCTGGCCGGCAGCGGTGCAGGGGAGATCACGCCGGCCACGCCCCTGGGCCGCCTGCCCGGCGTGGGCCGCCGGCAGGCCCAGCGCCTGGCCCGGCTCGGCCTTCACACCGCCGGGGACCTGCTCTGGCACCTGCCCCGGCGTTATGAAGACCGCTCCACCTGGAAGCCCATCGCCCGGCTGGTGCCCGGTGAGGTGGCCACCGTCCAGGGCGTGGTGGTGGCCGCCCAGCGTGTGCCCACCCGCACCCGGCGGGTCGTGGTGCGGGTGACGATAAGCGACGGCAGCGGCCGGCTGGACGCCGTGTTCTTCAACCAGCCCTTCCGGCTCCAGCAGCTGCCCCCCGGCCGCGCGGTGCGGCTGAGCGGGCGGGTGGAGGCGGGCTACCGGGGCTGGCAGATGGACCACCCGGAGGTGGAGTTGCTGGAAGGCGAGGGCGACGAGCCGGTGCACACCGCGCGGATCGTCCCCGTCTATCCCGCCACCGAGGGATTGCACCAGCGCTGGCTGCGCCAGCTGGCCTGGCAGGTGGTGGGCGCCCTGGCCGGGCGGGTGCCCGAGATCCTGCCCGAGGAGCTGCGGCGGCAGCTGAACCTGGTGGAACGGGCCCAGGCCCTGCGGGACATCCACTTCCCGCCCGACGCCGAGGCGTGGCAGGCCGCCCGCCGGCGCCTGGCCTTCGAGGAATGGTTCGTCATGCAGGTGGCCCTGGCCCGGGTGCGCAGCCAGCAGCAGCAAGAGCCCGGCCGGGCCCACCGGCCCGACGGTCCCCGGGTGGCCCGCTTCCTGGCGGGCCTGCCCTTCGAGCTCACCCCGGCCCAGCGCCGCGTGCTGGACGAGATCCGGGCCGACATGGAAGCGCCGCGGCCCATGCGGCGGCTGGTCCAGGGCGACGTGGGCTCGGGCAAGACGGTGATCGCGGCCTGGGCCATGGTGAAGGCGGTGGAGAGCGGTGCCCAGGCGGCCTTGATGGCTCCCACGGAGATCCTGGCCGAGCAGCACGCCCGGCGGCTGCAGCAGCTGCTGGCCCCGGCGGGGATTCCTGTGGTGCTGCTGGTGGGCAGCCAGCCGGCCGCCGACCGCGAGCGGGTGCTCCAGGGGCTGGCCACGGGCCAGTGGCCGGTGGTGGTGGGCACCCACGCCTTGATCCAGGAGAACGTCCGCTTCCGCGACCTGGGCCTGGTGATCATCGACGAGCAGCACCGCTTTGGCGTCCGCCAGCGGGCCCTGCTCCAGGACAAGGGCCGGCGGCCGGACCTGCTGGTCATGACGGCCACGCCCATTCCGCGGACGCTGGCCCTGACCCTCTACGGCGATCTGGACGTGTCGGTCATCGACCAGTTGCCGCCGGGTCGCCAGCCCGTCCGCACCGTGTGGCTGCGGGGCCGGCAGCGCCGCAAGGCGTACGACCTTCTGGCGGCCCGGGTGGCGGCCGGCGAGCAGGGGTACGTGGTTTGCCCCCTGGTGGACGATCCTGCCGCCGGGCCGGCAGGCGACGGCCCGGGCTCCGGCGGCCAGGCGGCCGGCGGGGAGGGGCCGGCGCCAGGACCCGGAGGGGCTCCGGAGGATGCAGAGCACAAGGCGGTCACCACCTGGGCCGAGTACGTGGCTCGGCGCTATCCCCGGCTGCGCGTGGGGATCCTCCACGGCCGGATGCCGGGGCCCGAGAAGGAACGGGTCATGCGGGCCTTCGAGCGGCGGGCGCTGGACGTGCTGGTGGCCACCACGGTCATCGAGGTGGGGGTCGACGTCCCCAACGCGACGGTCATGATCATCGAGGGGGCCGACCGCTTCGGGCTGGCCCAGCTGCACCAGCTGCGCGGCCGGGTGGGGCGGGGATCCAAGGAGTCCCTGTGCATCCTGGTGGCCGACCCGGCCAGCGCCGAGGGCCGGATGCGGCTCGAGGCCCTCTGCCGCAGCCAGAGCGGCTTCGACATCGCCGAGTTCGACCTCCAGCTGCGGGGGCCGGGCGACTTCTTCGGCACCCGCCAGCACGGCCTGCCCGCCCTGCGCATCGCCGACCCGGTGAAGGACGCGGGCCTGCTGCGCCTGGCCCGGGAGGCCGCCCGCCGCCTGCTGGAGCGGGACCCGGGTCTGGATGCGCCGGCCCACCGCTCCCTGCGGGAGGAAGTGGTGGCCCGCTACGGGGAGTTTCTGGCCGAGGCCCGGGCCCTCTGGAGCTAGGCCCGTCCAGGGGGATCCAGGGAAGGCGGGTGCCGGCCGGGCGTCAGGGCCGGCCGGCGGCCCGGGGCCCGGGCCGCCGGGCCAGGAGGGCCGTGACCATGCCCAGGATCCCGGCGCCGGCCAGCACCCCGTACATCACGGAAAAGGACCAGGTCTCCAGGATCCAGCCCAGCACCGCCAGCCCGGCGCCGACCCCCAGGTCGATGGCATTGGCCAGCCACCCCGCCGCCAGGCCGCGGCGGTGGGCCGGAGCCCCGCCCACCGCCGCGGCCACCAGCGCCGTGTGGGCGACGCCGTAGCCCGCCGCCAGGACCGCCGCGGCGCCGTAGACCGCCGTCACCGGCGCAGCCGCGGCCAGCGCCCCTTCGCCCGCTGCCATCAGGCCGAAGCCCAGGACCAGCAGCCGGTGGGCCAGGGACGGGGCGGCAGCTTCCAATCCGCCGCCGGCCCGCCGGTCGAGCCAGCTGCCGGCAGCGTAGCGCGCCCCCATGGCCACCAGGGCGAAAAGGGCCAGCCAGCCGCCCGCCCAGAATCCGGCCCCCTGGGCATGGAGCACGGTCAGGTTCAGGGCGGCGCCGAAGATCATGCCCGTCAGGGTACCCAGCACGAGAAAGGACCGGGGCAGCGGCAGCCGCCCGGCGCGGTGGGGTGCCCCGCCGGTGGCGACCTCCTGGGCGGTGGCGGGAACCGCCGGTGCCCCCCGGGGGTCCCTGGTGGAGGCGGGCCCGGCCATGGCGGCCGGATGCGCGGTGCCGGCAGCCGGGGACGGGGGCCCCTCCGGTCCGGCGCCGGCGTTGGCTTCGGGGGCGGGTTGAGCCCGAGGGGAAGGGCCTGCCCCGCCTACGGCCGGAACGGGCGGCCCCCCGGCGGCGGCCGCCCCGTGGCCCGGGCGGCGCGCCGCCGGGTTCCCGGGCTCCCGCCGGGTGCGGGCGGGCCCGGCCAGCGCCAGCGCCAGGGCCAGGGCCACGACCGCTGCCGTGCCGGCGAACAGGCCCGTTCGTCCCAGGTGATGCCACGCCCACTCGCCCAGGTTGGTCCCGGCCAGGACGCCGCCGGTGTCGGCCAGCCCCTGCAGGGCCAGGGCCCGGGCCCGCTGGGCCGGTGGGGCCAGCGCCGCCATCAGGGCCTGGCTGGAGACCACCAGGCCCGCCAGGGAGGTACCCTGGAGGGTGCGGGCGGCGAGTTCGGCGGCGGGGTTGCGGGAGACGGCGAAGAGAAGGGCGCCGGCTAGCCCTGCCCCCAGGCTGGCCACGAGCAGCGGCCGGTGACCGCGGCGATCGCCCCAGGCGGCCAGGAAGGGCCGCTGGAGCATGGCGGACAGGCCCATCCATCCCACCAGGAAGCCGATCCAGCCTTCGCCGGCCCCGCCGGCGGCCAGGGCCAGGGGCAGGCCGGTGGCGAGCATGTCCAGGGAGATGAAATACAGCCAGGCGACGGCGGCAATGACGTAGACGGCTGCTGGCAAGAGGGCCACCTCCGGCAAACATCCGCCCACGTTCGCTCCCGCCGTGCCGGGTTCCTGCCGGAGGCCGGGGCGGCCCGGTGGGGGGCGGCCCCGCGGCCAGGGCCGGTCCGGGTTCGGCAAGCCGGGAAAGGCAGGCGGGCGCCTCCGTGCCGGCCGGTCCAGCGGGTCGTGGCGGGGGCCGCGTCCCGGAGGCAGGCTCAGCCGCCTCCTGCCGGTGTGCTCAGGCGAAGACGGGGGAGAGGTCGATCTCGTCGATCCGCGGGTGCAGGGCGGCGTTGAGGCCGCTGGCCACCACCGTGGCCATCTCCTCGACGAAGACGTCGATTTCCTTGGGGGTCACCATCAGGTCGCCCACGGCCGGTCCCAGCACCTCTTCGATCAGCCGCCGCTTGTCGGCCTCGGGCATCTGCCCCAGGGTGCGGAAGAGGGTGGACTGGGATTGCAGGGACCGGGTCAGGGCGTCCAGGGTGTCGTAGGCGATGGTGTGGGCATGGACCACCGTAGGCACCCCAATGGCGATGACCGGGATGCCCAGGGTTTCCCTGGTCACCGCCGCCCGGTGGTTGCCCACCCCCGAACCGGGGTGGATGCCCGTATCGGCGATCTGGATGGTGGTCATGATCCGCTCGATGTTGCGGGCGGCCAGGGCGTCCACGGCGATGACCATGTCGGGCCGGATCTGCTGCACGATGCCCCGGATGACGTCACCCGTCTCGATGCCCGTCAGCCCCAGCACGCCGGGAGCCAGGGCGGCCACGGAGCGCAGGCCGCCCTTGAGGTCTTCCGGCACGTACTCCTGCAGGTGGCGGGTGACCAGCAGGCGGTGGACCACCTCAGGCCCCAGGGAATCGGGCGTGGCGTTCCAGTTGCCCAGGCCGACCACGAAGAAGGAGGCGTCGGGCCGGTCGGGCAGCATGGCCGCTAGCTCCCGGGCCAGCACGTTGGCGACCCGCTCCTGCAGTTCCCGGTCCCGCTTGCGAAAGCCCGGCGATTCGATGGTGACGTAGCGGCCGGGGGGCTTGCCCAGGTGGCGTGCCGCCTCCGGGCTCGTGACCGTGACTCGCGTGACCAGGTAGCCCTGGCCGCGCTCTTCCTCCACCTGGACCCCGGGCATGGGATGGGAGGTGCCGATGGCCTCCAGGGCCAGGTCGGTGCGGACGAACCCGGCCGGGTTGCCCCCGGCCAGGTTGCCGGGACCGCCGGCGGCAAGGGACGGGGCCGCCGGCGGCGCATCCCCGGCCTGCGCGGCGGCGGCCGGGGGGGCTGGCCGGTCCGGGCCTGCCGCCATCCCTGGGCCGCTGCCACCCCAGGGTGCCCCGCCCAGCCCCCGGCGGGCCGCATTCCAGCCCGCACCGCGCCGGCGTTCAGCCATCCGCTCCAGGTTGCCGCGTTCCCCCTGGACCCTTCTGTCCCGCGGTCCCGTCACCGGGCCATCCCTCCGTTTCCGCCTTTTTAAGGTCTCCCGGGGTCACGGGCCCTTATCCCGGCCCGTCCTGGTTGGGCCCCGCGTCGCTGGGCACGGGGCGCCGGCCGGGCGGCGCCAAGCCGGCCCCGGGGGAGGAAGACGGCGCCCCAGGGGCCACGGCGCGCGGCGGCCTGCTGCGGGCTCGCCGCCCCGCGCCCCGGATGCCCCGCCTGCAGGCCGAGGGGCCGCATGGAGCGCGGGCGCGCCGCCTTGCAGCGGACCCGCCGCCGGGGCACGAGCGTGCCGTGCGGGGCGAGGGCGCCAGGCCCGATCGGCTCCCCACGTTCCCGCTGTGGGCCCTGCGGTCTCCCGCTATGGGACTGTACCCGCGGTCTGGACGCCGTGCCAGAGGGTGGCGTGCCACCCGCCAGAACCGCCGGGCAGACTATGCCCGTTGATGGGCGGTCGCCACCGGCCGCTTCTTGTTGCGGGCAGCCTGCCCGCAGCCTCTGGCGGGGAGCCTGCCCGCCAGCCGCGCCCCTGGCGGGCGGCAAGCCAGCGGCCGTGACGGCGGCGGCCGCCGCCGGCCGTGACCGGGAAGGGAGGTGAGACCCGTGCAGAAGCGCTTGGGCCTGGCCTTTGCCGTCCTGTGCAGCGTGCCCTTCGTCATGGTCCTCAGCAATTCCATGCTGATCCCCGTGCTGCCCATGATGCGCGAGGCCATGGACCGGAGCCTGTTCCAGATTGGGCTCATCATCACCGCCTTCTCCGTGCCGGCGGGGCTGTTCATCCCCATCGGCGGCTACCTTTCGGACCGGTGGGGCCGCAAGACGGTGATGATCCCCGGCCTGGTGGGGTTCGGCCTGGGTGGCCTGGCAGCCGGCCTGGCGCCCTTCTTCACCCGCGATCCCTACGGGTGGATCCTGGCGGGCCGGGTGCTGCAGGGCCTTTCGGCCGGGGGGATGTATCAGGTGGCGCTGGCGGCGGCGGGCGACATGTTCCAAGGGGGTGCCCGTACCCGGGCCATGGGCATCATGGAGGCCAGCAACGGGCTGGGCAAGATCGCCAGCCCCATTCTGGGGTCGGCCCTGGCGCTGCTGGCCTGGTATGCTCCCTTCTTCGCCTACCCGTCCCTGGCCGCCCTCTCCGCCCTGGGCCTGTGGTGGCTGGTGCCCGAACCGCAGCGCCCGGCGGAAGCGCCGGCGCCGGGGCCCTACCTGCGGCGCATGGGCCGGATCTTCCAGGCCAAGGGTGCCTCCCTGGCCGTCTCCTTTCTAGCGGGCTTCACCGCGCTGTTCATGCTCTTCGGCTTGCTCAGCGTGTATTCCGACTTGCTGGAGCGGCCCTTCGGCATCCAGGGATTCGTCAAGGGCCTGGTGGTGGCGATCCCCGTGGCGGTGGCGACCATCACCGCCTACGTCAGCGGCATCGTCCTCCAGGAAAGGTTGTCCCGGTACCTCAAGGCGGTGGTGGTGACGGGGCTGGCGATCCTGGCCCTGGGGACGGCCGCCCTCTTCCTGACCCGCCAGCTGGTTCCCATGGTGGCGGCCATCAGCGTCATGGGCCTGGGGTACGGCCTGGCGCTACCCGCCCTCAACACCCTGATCACCAGTTCGGTTGAGTCGGCCGAGCGCGGGGGGGTGACCGCCCTCTACGGCACCGTTCGCTTCTTCGGGGCCGCTCTGGGCCCGCCCGCCTTCGGCTTGCTGCTCCCTCTGGGCCGGGCGGCCATGTACCTGGGGAGTGCTGCCGCCGTCGCCGCCGTGCTGGGGCTGGTGGCCGCGTTCTTGCGCCAGGACGTGCTGCTGCAGCCGTTGCCGGCCCGGGCAGGAGACGGGCCCGCAGAGGCCCGAGCCCGGGATGGGGCCCTGCAGCCTCGGGCGGGAAGGCCCCCCCTGGGGGACGGCCGGCCGGCGGTCCGCCCGGGCGGCGTCGGGCCCGGGGTGATGTCCCGGCCCGCCGTGTCTCCGGCCCGCCATGGGCCTGACCCCGCCTCTGGTGCTGGTGCGGCGGCGGTGTCCGGACGCGACGGCCTGGCCACGGCCGCGGCCCCCGGCGACGGGGGGACAGGCCACGCGGTACCATCAGGGGTCCCACGCCGCGGGACGGGACGGGGCGGGATCCCGCTCATCCCCCTGGGGCCATGGAGCCGGGTACGCAGCTCCTTTCCGCCCCGGGAGGGGATGAGCCCCGCTTCATGACGCGTGCGCGGCACCCGTCACCCAGACCAAACCACGGTGGAGGAGGAAGGCCCGTGCTCAGCCAGAAGGAGCTTCTCAACCTGCCTGAGCTGCTGAATGCTCACGCGGCCATGATCGAGAAGGCGGAAGCGGAGCAGGCCATGTGCCAGGACGAGCAGCTGCGCCAGATCCTGCAGCGCCACAGCTAGGTCTACCGGCGGCACTACGGGCAGCTCCAGTGGATGCTGGACCGGGCCCGGGGCCAGGGCGCGGCCCAACCCCCCGCCGGCCACTACCACGGCGATGCCCGCTGGGTCCACGGCAACGGTCAGGCGACCCAGGGCTTTCCGTCCTTCGAACCGTACCGGCCGCCGGCGCCCCAGGGCCACCGGGTCAGCGACCGCACCCTGGCGGTGGGTTGCCTGGAGATGAACAAGCACGCCTGCCTGGCCACCACATGGACGGCCCTGGAGGCCGCCCACCCCGAGGCCCGGCGGGCCCTGCTGGACATCGCCCGGGACCACGCCGAGATGGCCTTCGAGCTCTTCCGGTATCTCCAGCAGCGCAACTGGTACGCGGTCCCCCAGGCCCCGGTGGAGATGGCGCGCCAGGTGGCCCAGGGCTTCCCGGGGGGCTATGCGGGTGCCGCTGCGCCGGGGGCCCCCCGCCCGGCGGGTGCCTGGGCGCGCTAGGCGGCGAAGGGCTGCGGCTATGGCTGTGCCCGGCCGGCCGCCATCCCGCCCGTGGCCAGGAGGCTGCCGCGACAGGCGGCAGCCTCTGTCCTGGCCCGTCGGTCCTGTTCCGACCCACTGGACCGGGGGCCGGCCGGGTCGGGGCCGCTGGACACAAAGCAAGCGGCGGGGCGCTGGCGCGTCCCCGCCGCTTGCCGGGAGAGGAGAAACCGGAGGAAGAGCCTTGGGGAGGATCCGTGACGGATTGGCCTCCGCAGCTCTTGCAGTCGATAATATGGAGGAGCCGGGCGGCCCTTATTCACCGCAGGACGGGCACCGGCCCATGGCAATTTCAGGGAGGACGGGTGGTGCGCGTCACGGGAGGCCGCTGGCGCGGCCGGCTCCTCAAGGTCCCGGCCGGGCGGCAGGTTCGTCCCACCACGGACCGGGTGCGCCAGGCGCTGTTCAACATCCTGGGGCCGGCGGTGGAAGGGGCCCGGGTCCTCGATCTCTTTGCGGGGACCGGCAGCCTGGCCATCGAAGCCCTGAGCCGGGGGGCACGGGAGGCTCTGTGCATCGAGTCCGATCCCCGGGTGGTGGCCGTCCTCAAAGCGAACCTGCACGCCGTGGGCGCGGGCGCCGGCGCCGCCGTCTGGCGGCAGGATGTCTTCGCCGCCGTTGCGAAACTTGCGGGCGGTTCCCGGGTCTTCGATCTGATCCTGGCCGACCCGCCCTATCGCCAGGGACTGGCGGCCCGGGTGGTGGCCGCCGTCGGGGATGGACGGCTGCTGGCGCCCGGCGGCCGGCTGGTGGTGGAGCACGATCCCCGGGAAGTCCTGCCGGACGGGGTCGCCGGGCTGGAGTGCGCCGACCGGCGCCGGTACGGCGACACGGCCCTGAGCTTTTACGTTTTGCCTGCCAGGAAAGGAGAGTCCCATGACCATCGCCCTCTGCCCGGGGAGCTTTGACCCGATCACCAACGGGCATCTGGACATCATCGAGCGGGCCAGCCGCCTGTTCGACCAGGTGCTGGTCACCGTGTTCATCAACTCGTCCAAGCAGCCCTGGTTCACGCCGGAGGAGCGGGTCGAGCTGGCCCGCCAGGCGACGGCCCACCTGCCCAACGTCTCCGTCGATGCCTATGACGGGCTGCTGGTGGAGTACGCCCGCCGCAAGGGCGCGCGGGTGATCGTCAAGGGGCTGCGGGCGGTCTCGGATTTCGAGTACGAGTTCCAGATGGCGCAGATCAACAAGCAGCTGGCCGGGGAGCTGGAGACGTTGTTCATGATGACCCGGCCGGAGAACGCCTACCTGAGTTCCAGCATCGTCAAGGAACTGGCCCGTTACGGGGTGGATCCGGTGGGCCTGGTCCCTGACGTGGTGCGGCCGGCCCTGGCCGCCCGGGCCGCCGAGCGGAGGAGGCGATGACGGTGGCGGATCACGAGCCCGCCCCGGAACGGGACCTGTACGTGCTCATCCGCGACTTCGAGCAGTTCGTCCATCATGCCAGCCGCGTGCCCCTGACGGGCAAGGTGATCCTGGATGAGGACGACGTCTACTCGTTCCTCGACCACCTGCGGCGCCTGGTGCCGGAGGAGATCGACCGGGCCCGCCGGCTGCTGGCCGACCGGGACCGGCTGCTGGAGCAGGCCCGGGCCGAGGCGGAGGCCATGGTGAAGCAGGCCAGCAGCTACGTGGAGCGCATGGCCCGGGAATCGGAGATCACCCGCAAGGCGGAAGAACAGGCCCGGCGGATGCTGGCCCAGGCGGAGGCCCGCTCGCGGGAGGTGCGGGCCTCTGCCAATGCCTACGCCGCCGACGTCCTGGACCGCCTGGAAGGGATCCTGCGCAAGGCGCTGGCCGCCGTGGCCGAGGGCCGGCAAGAACTGCAGGCCACCCTGCGGTCCGCCTCCCACCCTTGCGGGACGGCGGCCCGGGAAGCGGCTCCCACCCGGGAGGAGGAAGGGGTGGAGGATCCGGACGGCCAAGGGGCCGGCTGGGACGAGGAGGGCGGCGACTAGGGCGGCGGCTGGGCGGCCACGCCGGTGCAGCCATGGCGCATTCGCCGTACCGGCGCGGCCGTGGCCGGAGGGGGCCGGCGGGGCTCCCTGCGGCCCCCGGTCGTCAGCGCAAGCCCGACGCGGCGCGGGCGCGCAACAGCTGGGTCACCGCTGCCACGGCAGCCAGGGCGCCCACCGCCACCAGGAAGTGGAAGGCTCCCGCCACCAGCCGGCCCAGCCACGGCAGGGGGCCCGGCGCCGCCCAGGCCAGGGCCGGCAGGAAGGCGGGCGCGGCCACGGGAAACCAGGCCATCCACAAGGCGGTCAGGGCCCCGGCGGCGACGGCATGGAAGGCCCGCGCCGCGATGTAGGGGCCGATGCTCAAGCCGGTGCCCTGGATGATGGCCGCCACCTGGGCGTGGACGGAAAGCCCGCTCCAGGCGATGACGGCGCCGGCGATGACCAGGCGGTCGAAGAGGGGAGCCGGGGCCTGGGCGGCGGCCTGGGTGCCCAGGGTCAATTCGAACAGGCCGCTGATCAGGGACCGGGTCAGGGAAGGATCCAGGCCCAGGGGGTGCAGGACCAGGAGGAACAGGCCGCCGACGGCGGTCAGGATGCCGGCCCGGTCCAGCACCTGGATCACCACCGACATCAGGATGATCAGCCCGCCCACAAGAAGCAGCGTATTGATGGAATCGCGGACCGCGTCCCCCAGCACCTGGCCGAAGGGGCGGCCGTCTTCCCGGCGGGCGCGGACCATGGCGCGCCAGGCCCGGGCCAGCAGCCACCCTTCCTCCCCGTCCAGGGCTTCGCTGCGGTCGCCGCCGCCGCGCCAGAAGCGCAGGGCCAGGCCGGTGGCCAGCGCGCCCAGATAGTGGCCCGCCATGATGGGGCCCGCCACGGACGCCGTGCCGAACATGCCCACGGCCACGGCCCCTGCCATGAACAGCGGGTCGGCGGTGTTGCTGAAGCTCATGAGCCGCTCGGCCTCGGTCTTGCTGAGCAGCCCCTGCCGGCGCATCCGGGCGGTGATCACCGCACCCAGGGGATAGCCGCTGGCCAGGCCGACGGCCACCACGAAGGCCCCCGTGCCGGGGACGTTGAACAGGGGGCGCATGAAGGGCTCCATCAGGACGCCCATGAAGTGGACCACGCCAAGGGCCATGAGGATCTGGGTGCCGATGAAGAAGGGCAGCAGGGCCGGGAAGACCACGTCCCACCAGACCTTGAGTCCGGCCACGGCGGCCGCGAAGGCCGTCTCGGGATACACCACCATGGCGAGCACCAGGCCCACCACGGCGGCCACCAGCAAATGGGTAAGGGGTGACTCGCGCACGGGCATTCCCCCGCACCGGACCCGCCCCACTCCCCGGCGCCCGGGCACCGGGACGCAACCGCCGCCGCGGTACCTCCGGGAGGGCGGCGCACCGGCACGGCGGCCGGGGTGCCGCGGGTTCCTCCGGCAAGAGGCCCGGGCATGCCACGGGGTGGGGCGCACCAGCATGTATATGGACGGCCCGGAGGCGGTATACCGGGGTGCCCCGGGCCCGGGGCGGGACCGGCCCGGATGGCGCATACGGGCGGAACAGAGGCGGCGGCTGCAGAGGGAGGCGACGCGAGGGTGGACGGGAGGCCGTGGCCAAGGGGCCGAACCCCGGCCAGGCCCGGCCGGCAACGGGAGGGCAGCGGCCGGGAGCCCGGCGGGCGTGCCGGGCCGCCTGGCGTCTCCGGCCCGGGGGCAGGCGGTGGTGGCGCGAGGCCGGCCGGTCCCGGGGGCGGGCAGGGCCGTGCCGGTGGGGGAGGGGGCGTCGCCGGCGGCCCGGCAGGCCACCCGCGGCCGGCGCCGGCGGGGCCCGGCCCGGCGGGACCCGCGCCGGTGCCGCGGCCCGTCCCCAGGCTGGGGCGGTTTCTGGCCGTCCTGGTCGCGGCGGGGTTGCTGGGGTTTGGGGCGGCACGCCTGCCCACCCCCTGGCTTGTGGTGGAGCCTGGCCTGGCCGTGCCGGTGCCCGTGCAAGTGGTGCGCCCCCCAGGCACGCGCCCGGTGGTGACGACCCCCTTCTGGCTGGTCACCGTGGCGGCCCGCCCCGCCCGGCTGGGCGACGCCTGGACGGTGCTGCGCGATCCCGCGCGCAGCCTGGTCACGGCCCGGGCCCTGGGCGGGGATTCCCTGGACGAGGTGATGGCCGCCCAGCGCGCCGCCCTGGCCGCCAGCAAGGAGGCGGCCGCCGCTGCGGCCGCGGGGCTCATGGGGGTGGAACCCGGTACGGTGGCCGGGTTCCCCCTCCCCCCGGCCATTGCCGGTCCCTCCGGGGGCCTGGCCCTGGGCCTGGCGGCGGTGGACGCCCTTGCTCCCGGGGACCTGGCCGGCGGGCGCCGGGTGGGCGCCACGGGCACCCTATCTCCCGACGGCCGGGTAGGGCCCGTGGAAGGGGTGGAGCAGAAGTGGCGGGCGGCGGCCAGGGCGGGCCTGGACGTGCTGTTCGTGCCGGCTCGGGCGCCCGGCCCGGCACCGGGCAGCGCGCCCATGGTGGTGCGGGTATCGACCCTGGCGGCCGCCGTGGCCTGGCTTTGCCAGCAGGGGGGCCAGGGCCCGCCGTGTGACTGAAGGGCCAGCGCAACGCGATGAAGGGGGAACCGGCAGGGCCTGCCTCCGCCCCGGGAACCGCCGGCCCTGGGGACCGGCAGTACCGGGCGGAGCGGTCTTTTGACACCCCTGCCGCGCCTTTCTATAATGATCCCGTTGTGTAGCGAGGGACGAGGAACATGGCCGATCCGCTGGTCATCGACGTGGAAGCCCTGACCCGGCAGCGCGGGCTGCAGTCGACGGGCACCGTGGTGGCGCCCATCGAGCCCATTTCCGTGCCGGGCGGCGACATCGCCGCCCATGGGCCCATCCGGTTGCATTACCGGCTGACCCACACGGGCGAGGGCCGCATCTGGCTGGAAGCGGACCTGGCCGCCCGGGCCCGGCTGACCTGCGATCGCTGTCTCGACTCCTTCGAGGCGAACCTGCACACCCGCTACGAGGAGGAGTTCCTGCCCCGGCCGCCGGGTGCCGGCGCCGGGGACGAGCCCGAGGATGCGGGCGACACGCGGGTGGCCTACTACGACAACCACCAGGTGGACCTGCGGGAGGGGATCCGCCAGAACCTGATCCTGGCGGTGCCCGCCAAGCAGCTTTGCCGGTGGGGGTGCCGCGGCCTCTGTCCCCGCTGCGGCAAGAACCTGAACGAAGGGCCCTGCGACTGCCGGGACGAGGACCTGGACCCCCGGCTGGCGGCCCTGGACCAGTGGTTGCGCGAGCACGGCAAGGGGGAGGAAGGGGATCATGGCGGTTCCGAAGCATAAGACGTCCAAGTCCCGCCGGGACAAGCGGCGGACCCACTGGAAGCTGTCGGCCCCGGCGGTGGTGGAGTGCCCGCAGTGCCACCAGCCCAAGCGGCCGCACCGGGTGTGCCCCAACTGCGGCTACTACGACGGCCGGGTGGCGGTGCAGAAGGAATCCTGACGAGGCATCCTGACGCCGGACGGGCCCAGGATCGTGGCCGGTGCCGCGGGCGGCCTGGGCCCCGGTTGCGAGGGTGAAGCCGGATGGGCCGGTGGGGCCATCCGGTTTTTGTTTTCGCGTGGGGTGGCCGCGCCCGCGTGGCCGAGCCCGGGTTGCCATGGGGGCGCGGCCTGGAAGCCATTTCCCGGCTTGGCACGGCGGGTGGCCTCGCGTATACTGGCGGTAGTTTTGTCCGGGTTATAAGGGCAGGTCTTAACACCGGAGGTTATGACCAGGTGGGAAATACGCGACCGCCCCTGAACTTGACCGTGCCCTCCGGTCCGTCCGGGTCGCCGCCGGAGACCCCGGCCGGGTCCCCGCGTCGCGGGCTGCCCGGATCCGCCGGCGGTCGCGACTCCCGCGCCACGCGGCAGGCCCGGCTGGTGCAGGTTCTCCAGGAGAACCCCTTCCTGACCGACGAGGAACTGGCCGAGCGCTTTCACGTCAGCGTGGCCACCATCCGCCTGGACCGCATGCGCCTGGGGATTCCGGCGGTGCGGGAGCGGGTGCGGGCTGTGGCGGAACGGGTCCACGGCCGCGTCCGCGCCCTGCCCCTCCAGGAGATCGTGGGCGAGCTGGTCGACCTGGAGCTGGGCAAGTTCGGCATCTCCATCCTCGAGACCACCCCCGAGATGGCCTTCGCCCGCACCCGCCTGGTCCGCAGCCAGTACATCCTGGCCCAGGCCGACTCCCTGGCCCTGGCCGTGGTGGATGCCGAGCTGGCCTGCATCTCCGTCGCCAACATCAAATACAAGAAGCCCGTCCAGGTCGGGCAGCGCCTGGTCGCCAGGGCGGTGGTGCTGCGCCACCGGCGGGACGGGGAACCGGTGGTGCTGGTGCAGACCCGGGCCGGCGACGAGACGGTCTTCCGGGGCAAGTTCGTCGTCCAGGTGCTGGCAGGTCCGGGGGCAGGACCCCGCGCGGCCGGGCCCCGGAAGTCTGGGGCGGAAGCTGCGGGCGGCGCCGGCTCCGGTGACGGGCGAGGGGAGGTGGAGCCGTGACGGGGACGGATCCGGGGATGCCGCGCCGGTGGCGGGTGGCCGTGGACGTCATGGGCGGCGACGGCGCGCCCTCGGTGCCCGTGGCGGCCGGCCTGGCCGCCGCGGCCCGGTGGCCGGTGGACATCCTCTGGCTGGGCCCCCAGGAGCGGGTGGCGGCGGAACTGCGCCGCCAGGGTGCAGGCTCGCCGCCGCCCGGCCGGATCGTCCACGCCTCCCAGGTGATCGAGGCCGGCGATTCGCCGGTGGCGGCCCTGCGGCGCAAGCAGGACTCGTCCATCGCCGTGGGCATGCGCCTGCTGCGGGAGGGGGAGGCCGACGCCTTCGTCTCGGCGGGCAGCACCGGTGCCCTGATGGCCGCCGGCAAGCTCATGCTGGGGACCCTGCCGGGGGTGGCCCGCCCGGCCCTGGCCGCCGTGCTGCCCACCCTGGACGGCCGCGGTTTCCTCATGCTGGATCTGGGCGCCAGTGCGGAAGCCGATCCCGAGCAGCTGGTCCAGTACGCCGTCATGGGTGCCGTCTATGCGCGGGAGGTGCTGGAGCGGCCCTCCCCGCGGGTGGCCCTGCTGAACATCGGCAGCGAGGCCGGCAAGGGGAACCGGCTCTACCGCGAGACCTATGAGCGCCTGGCCTCCAGCGGGCTCCCCTTCGCCGGCAACGTGGAGGCCCGCGAGCTCTTCGCCGGCAAGGCGGATGTGGTGGTTTGCGACGGTTTTACCGGCAACGTCGCCCTCAAGGCCATGGAGGGTACAGGAGAGGCCTGCTGGAAGCTGCTCAAGGCCGAGGTGGCGCGCCGGCCTCTCGCCCGGGTCGCCGCCCTGCTGCTGCGCCCCGTCCTCCTGGGCGTGCGGCGGCGGCTGGATTACGGCGAGTACGGCGCGGCGCTCTTCCTGGGCCTTGACGGCCTGGTGTTCAAGTGTCATGGCTCGTCGGACGCCCGGGCCCTGGCCAACGGCATCGGGGTGGCGGTGAAGGCGTGCCAGGGACGCCTGCTCCACCGCATCGGCGAGTCCATCGGCAAGGAGGACGGTGAAGCCCTTGGTCGCGGCCGGTAGAGGGGTGACCATCGCCGGCATCGGCGCCTGCGTGCCGCCGGTGGTGGTGACCAACGACCACCTGGCTGAGGTGGTGGAGACGGACGACGAATGGATCCGCACCCGCACGGGGATCCGCCAGCGGCGGGTGGCCGATCCGGACACCGCCACGTCCGACCTGGCGGAGGTGGCAGCCCGGCGGGCCCTGGAGGAGGCCCAGGTCCGCCCGGAGCAGGTGGACCTGATCATCGTCGCCACGGTGACGCCGGACATGCCCTTCCCGTCGACGGCCTGCCTGCTGCAGGACCGCCTGGGCGCCACGCGCGCGGCCGGGTTCGACCTGGAAGCGGCCTGCTCGGGATTCGTTTATGCCCTGGCGGCGGGAGCCCAGTTCGTGGCGGCGGGCCTCTACGACACCGTGCTGGTGGTGGGGGCCGAGACCCTGTCCAAGATCATCGACTGGAGCGACCGGCGCACCTGTGTGCTGCTGGGTGACGGCGCGGGCGCGGCGGTCTTGCGCCCGGCGGCTCCCGGCGAGGGCATCCTGGGCCTCTACCTGGGCGCCGACGGCTCGGGGGGAGACCTGCTCAAGCAGCCGGCCGGCGGGTCGCGCCTCCCGGCGTCGCCCGAGACCGTGGCCCGGGGCCTCCACTACGTGCAGATGAACGGCCGGGAGGTCTTCAAGTTCGCGGTCAAGACCATGGGGGACGCCGCCCAGGCCGCCCTGGCCCAGGCCGGCCTGCGCTTTGAGGACGTGGACCTGTACATACCCCACCAGGCCAACTACCGCATCATCGAATCGTCGGCCCGGCGGTTCGACCTTCCCCTGGACCGGGTGGTGGTGAACATCGACCGCTACGGCAACACCTCGGCGGCTTCCATCCCCGTGGCCCTGGACGAGGCCCTGTCCGCAGGCCGCGTGCGCGCAGGGCAGACGGTGCTGCTGGTCGCCTTCGGCGGCGGCCTGACCTGGGGGGCCGCCGTCGTCCGCTGGGGCTATGACCGGCTCGCGGCCCGGCCGCTGGAGATGCCGGGCCGGCAGCCCGAGTACGGCCTGCCCGCCTGGATTCGCGAGCAGGCGGCCCGGGGCCGGGCGCGGCTGGACGGGACGAACCCGGCCCGGCCGGCCGGCGCTCCACCCGCAGCCCGGGCCGCCCTGGATCCGGCGGCGGTGGCCGCGGCCGGCGGGGCCGGGGGCGGACCGGCCCCGGGGGGTGAGCAGGCGCCATGAGCGGCACCGCCGTGGTGTTCCCCGGCCAGGGCGCCCAGTACGTGGGCATGGGCAAGGACCTCTACGAGCAGTTCCCCGAGGCCCGGGAGGTCTTCGCGGAGGCTTCGGCCGCCGCCGGCTTCGACGTGGCCCGTCTCTGCTTCGAAGGCCCGGAGGACCAGCTGCAGCTGACCGAGTTCCAGCAGCCCGCCTTGCTGGCGGTGGGCGTTGCCTGCTGGCGGGTGCTGGCCGCCCGCGGGCTGGAGCCCGCCATGGCGGCAGGCCTCTCCCTGGGCGAGTACGGGGCCCTGGTGGCGGCGGGGGTGCTGGAGCTGGCCGATGCGGCCCGGGTGGTGCGGTTGCGGGGCAAGTTCATGCAGGAGGCGGTCCCGCCGGGCGAAGGGGCCATGGCCGCCCTGCTGGGCCTGGAGGCCGGCACCGTGGAGGACATCTGCCGCCAGGTGATGGACGCGGGCGCCGGGGTGGTGGAACCCGCCAACTACAATTGTCCCGGCCAGATCGTGGTGGCCGGCCAGCGGGCCGCCGTGGAGGCGGCGGTGGAGCGGGCCCGGGCGGCCGGGGCCCGCCGGGCGGTGCTCCTGCCCGTCAGCGCGCCCTTCCACTGCCGGCTGATGGAACCGGCCGCCCGGCGGCTGGCCGGCGTCCTGGCGGAGGTGCCCTTCCGGCCGGCCCGCATCCCGGTGGTGGCCAACGTGACGGCCGAGCCGGTGACGGACCCGGAGCGGATCCGGGAGCTTTTGGTCCAGCAGGTTGACCACCCCGTGCGCTGGGAGCAGTCGGTGCGCCGGATGCAGCGGGAAGGGATCACGCGGCTGGTGGAGATGGGGCCCGGCAAGACCCTCACGGGTTTCGCCCGGCGCATCGACAAGCACCTGGAGGCCGTCGCCGCCAGCACTGCGGAGGAAATCCTGGCGCTGGTTGCCCGTCCGGAAGGGGGTTTGCTAGCATGAACCTTGATCGCCGGACGGCCCTGGTGACGGGTGGCTCCCGCGGCATCGGGCGGGCCATCGCGGAGGCGCTGGCCGCGGCGGGGGCCCGGGTCGCCCTCAACTACCGGTCCTCGGCGGCCGCCGCCGAGGAGGTGGTCGCCGCGATCCGAGAGCGGGGCGGCGAAGCCGTGGCCTTCCAGGCGGACGTGGCCGACGGGGATCAGGCCACGCGCCTGGTGGAGCAGGCGGCCGATGCCTTCGGCGGGCGCCTGGACATCCTGGTCAACAACGCCGGCATCACCCGGGACGGCCTGATCCTGCGGATGAAGCCGGAACAGTGGGACGAGGTGCTGAACACCAACCTGCGCAGCCTGTTCTTCACCTGCAAGGCGGCGGCGCGGGTCATGCTGCGGCAGCGCTCGGGGCGGATCATCAACATCACGTCGGTGGTGGGCCTGACCGGCAACGCCGGCCAGGCCAATTACGTGGCGGCCAAGGCGGGGGTCGTGGGCCTGACCAAGGCCCTGGCCCGGGAGCTGGGGTCCCGCGGCATCACCGTCAACGCCATCGCCCCGGGCCTGATCGCCACCGACATGACGGGCGAGCTGGCGCCGGAGTACCGGGACGCCCTCGCCCAGCGCATCGCCCTGGGGCGGCTGGGCACGCCGGAAGACGTCGCTCACGCCGCCGTTTTTCTGGCTTCCGATGCGGCCGCCTACATCACCGGACAGGTGCTGGTGGTGGACGGCGGCCTGTCCCTGGGGTGAGCCGGCCGGGAGCCCGGCCCCGCGCACCGCGGCGCCGGCAGCGGCGCCCGTCCGGGCCGGCCCGCCGGGCTGCGGTGCCCCCGGCACCGGGGAGGGGAAAGGAGGTGGCAACATGGCGGACGAGGCCCTTTTCCAGCGGGTCAAGGCCATCATCGTGGAGCAGCTGGGGGTCGATGAAGCCAGCGTGACGCCCGAAGCCCGGTTCATCGAGGATCTGGGCGCGGACTCGCTGGACATCGTGGAGCTGATCATGGCCCTCGAAGAGGAGTTCGACCTGGAGATCCCCGACGAGGATGCAGAGAAGATCGCCACCGTAGGGGATGCGATCCAGTACATCGAGTCCCACAAGTGACCGCGCCGGGTCGCATTCCCGCGGCGGCCGGAGCGCCCCGCCCCGCGCGGGCGGGGCGCCCGCCGGCCGGAAAGGAGTGGAGGAGCCTTTATGCGGCACCGCGTGGTGATCACCGGTGTCGGGGCCGTCACGCCCCTGGGCGTCGGCGTGGAGGCCCTGTGGGAGGGGGTCCTGGCCGGCCGCTCCGGGATCCGGCGCATCAGCCGGTTCGACCCGTCTCCCTTCCCATCCCAGATTGCGGGCGAGGTGCCCGACTTCGATCCCACCGCCTTCATCGACCGCAAGGAAGCCCGGCGCATGGACCGCTTCACCCAGTTCGCCATGGCCAGTGTGGCCATGGCCCTGGCGGACGCCGGCATCGACCCGGCAGCCATGGACGGGCGGCGGCTGGGCGTGGTGATGGGGACGGGCATCGGCGGCATCGAGACCTTCGTGGAACAGGCCGCGGTGATGGCCGAGCGGGGCCCGGACCGGGTCAGCCCCTTCTTCATCCCCATGATGATCGCCAACATGGCGGCCGGCCAGGTGGCCATCCGCTACGGTGCCCGCGGGCCCAACAGCACCCTGGTGACGGCCTGTGCGGCCTCGGCCCACGCCGTGGGCGAGGCTTTCCGGATCCTCCAGCGGGGCGAGGCCGACGTGATGATCACCGGCGGTGCCGAGGCGGCCATCGTGCCCCTGGGACTGGCCGGGTTCTGCGCCATGAAGGCCCTCTCCACCCGCAACGATGCGCCGGAGGCCGCGTCCCGGCCCTTTGATCGCGGCCGCGACGGGTTCGTCATGGCGGAGGGGGCGGGGGCCCTGATCCTGGAAACCCTGGAGCATGCCCGGAAGCGGGGCGCCCGCATCTATGCCGAGATCATCGGCTACGGCACGACGGCCGACGCCCACCACATCACCCAGCCCGCCCCGGGCGGGGAAGGCGGGGCGCGGGCCATGGAGGCGGCCATGGCCGACGCCGGCGTCGACCCGGGGGACGTGGACTACATCAACGCCCACGGGACCTCCACGCCCCAGGGGGACGTGGCGGAGACCCAGGCCATCAAGCGGGTCTTTGGGGATCACGCCTACCGGCTGGCGGTCAGCTCCACCAAGTCCATGACGGGCCACCTTCTGGGCGCGGCGGGAGCGGTGGAGTCCATCCTCACCGTCCTGGCCCTGCGGGACGGCGTGCTGCCGCCCACCATCAACCTGGACGATCCCGACCCGGAGTGCGACCTGGACTACGTGCCCAACCGGGCCCGGCCCCGGGCCATCCGCGTGGCGCTGTCCAACTCCTTCGGCTTCGGGGGCCAGAACGCGTGCCTGGCCTTCCGGCGCTACGAGGCGGGGGCGGAGGAACGTGGCGCTTGATCGCCCGCAGGATGGGTCCACCGCCCCGGCCGGGCCGGCGCTGGCCGGCGAGCCCTTCCCTGGGGGAGGGCAGGCGCCCCCCGCGGGGGCGGCGCGGGCGGACGGCAGAGAGACCCGGTTCCCGCGGGCAGGGGACCCGGGCTGGGTGGAGGCCGTGGCCGCCTTGACGGGGGTGGCGCCGGCCCGGCCCGAGCCCTTCCTGGAGGCGCTGACCCACGCCTCCTACCGGGCCGAGCATCCCGATACGGCCGGGCCCGACAACGAGCGGCTGGAATTCCTGGGGGACGCCGTGCTCAATCTTTGCGTGACGGACTACATCTTCCGCACCTACCCCCAGCGGCCGGAAGGGGAGCTCAGCAAGCTGCGGGCGGCGGTGGTCCGGGCCGAGACCCTGGCCGCCACGGCGCAGCGCCTGGGCCTGGGGGAACTGTTGCGCCTGGGGCGGGGCGAGGAGGCCACGGGAGGCCGGCAGCGGCCCTCGGTGCTGGCCGACGCCTACGAGGCCATGGTGGCCGCGGTCTACCTGCAGGAGGGGCTGGAGGGCGCCCGGGCCTTCATCCTGCGCACCCTGGGCGACGACATCCGGCGCCTGGCGGAGAGCTCAGGGGCTTGTGACGACCCCAAGACGGCCCTGCAGGAGCTGTCCCGCCGCCTGGGCCTGGGGGAGCCCACCTACCGGGTCGTCGGTGCGGCCGGCCCCGAGCACGACCCGCGCTACACCGTGGAAGTGCGGGTGGGCGGCCGGCCCCTGGCCCAGGCCGTCGGGCGGAGCAAGAAGGTGGCCGAGCGGGAAGCGGCCCGCATGGCCCTGGCCGGGCTGGAAGAGCCGGCCGGCCCCGGGGCCGCCGCCCCGGAGCGGGAGGGGACCGCCTGACCTGGAGCCGGCACCTCCGCTCCGGCACCGGGCACCGGCCCTCGCCCCGCCGGCGGGCCCTGCAGCCCGCTGCCGGCCCCGAACCACCGGCGTCCGGTGCCGGGCCGGACCCGGTACGGTGCAGCGCCTTTCGGTCCGCTGCCGCCGGAGCGGCGGAAGGAACCCCCTCCCATCCCGCCGAAACATCCTCCGAGACCTGCCTGCGACGAGGGTCGCCTGCGTTGCATCCGTTCAAGCACAGCCGTTTCCATGGCTCACTCTGGGGGAGGAGTCGCCGTGGTGCAGGTGCTGAGGGTCTCGGCCAACTCGCGGCCCAAGGCGGTTGCCGGGGCGCTGGCGGCGGTGCTGCGGGAAGACGGCGCCGCGGAGGTGCAGGCTATCGGGGCGGGGGCCGTCAACCAGGCGGTCAAGGCCATCGCCATCACCCGGGGGTACGTGGCGCCCAACGGCATCGACCTCGTGGTGATCCCGGCCTTTGCCGACATCGAGATCGACGGCCAGCAGCGTACGGCCATCAAGTTCATCATCGAGCCCCGCTAGCCATCGCCCGGTGCCCCGGGGGCGCGCCCGGGGCCGGGTTCGTCCTACGACCTGCCCGTTGGACCCGGTGCCACGGCAGGTTTTTTTCTGTCGGGAGGCGGCCATGTACCTGAAACGGCTGGAGCTTTACGGGTTCAAGTCCTTCGCCGACCGCACGCGGCTGGAGTTCGGCCCGGGGATCACGGCCATCGTCGGCCCCAACGGCAGCGGCAAGAGCAACCTGGTCGACGCCGTGCGCTGGGTCCTGGGGGAGCAGAGCGCCCGCCAGCTGCGCGGCAGCAGGATGGAGGACGTGATCTTCGCCGGTACGGCCACCCGCAAGGGAGTGGGGCTGGCCGAGGTGGTGCTGGTCCTGGACAACGAGGACGGCCGGCTGCCCATCGACTACACCGAGGTGACGGTGGCGCGGCGGGTCGACCGGGCCGGGGGCAGCGACTACCTGCTCAACGGGCAGCGGGTGCGCCTGCGGGACGTGCAGGAACTGCTCTACGACACCGCCATCGGCCGGGAAGCCTACTCGGTGGTGGGGCAGGGCAAGATCGACGAGATCCTCAGCGCCCGGGACGAGGACCGCCGCGGGCTGCTGGAGGAGGCGGCGGGCATCACCCGCTTCAAGGTGCGCAAGAAGGAGGCGCTGCGCCGGCTGGAAGACGCCGAGCACCGCCTGCTCCGCCTGGGGGACATCCTGCGCGAGCTGGAAGACCGCCTGGACGGCCTGACGGAGCAGGCCCGCCGGGCCCACCTCTACCGGCAGTGGCGGGACGAGCTGGTCGACCTGGAGGCCCGCATGGTCACGGCGCAGGCCGTCCAGGCCCAGCGGCGCCTGGCGGACCATGCCCGGCGGCTTGAGGCCGTGCGGCAGCAGGTGGCCGCCGCCCGCCGCCGGCTGGAGGAGGCCGGGGCGGCCCGGGACGACCTGCGCGCCCAGGTCCGGCACCAGGAGCAGCAGGTGGAGGCGGCCCAGGCGGCCCTGGCCGAGGCCGAGCGGGCCCTGGAGGCGGTGCGCACCCGCCTGGCGGTGCTGGATGAGCGGGCCGCCCAGCTGGCGAGCCGGGAGCAGGAGCTGGGCCGGCGGGCAGAGGAACTGGCGGCCCAGCGCCAGGCCGGGACCGCGGGTGCCGAGGAGGCTGCCCGCCGTCACCAGGCCCTGCTGGCCGAGCTGGAGGCGACACGGCAGGCGGAGCAGGAAGCCCGGTCCGCGGTGGCGGAAGCGGGGGCGGCCGTGGCCCGGGCGGAAGAGGCGCTGGCCGCGGCCCGAGAGGCGCACCTGGAGGCCTTGCAGGAACTCAGCCGGCTGCGCAACGAGCAGCAGGCCCGCCAGCGGGAGCAGGCCCAGGCCGCCCAGCGGGCCGAGCGCCTGCGCCAGCGCCTGGAGGGGCTCGAAGCCGAGGCCCGGCGCCTGGCCGAGGAGGAGGCCGCCGTCGAGGCGGAGCTGGAGCGCCTGGCGGCGGCCGCCGCGGAGGCCGCCCGCCGGGAGGAGGCGGCGCGCCGCGCCCTGGAGGCGGCCCAGGCGGAGGCCCGGGCTGCGGGCCGGGAGGCCCAGCAGCTGCGCCAGCAGGCGGGGGAGGCCTCGTCCCGGCTGCGGGTGCTGGAGGAGATGGAACGGGAGCACGAGGGCTTCTTTGCCGGCGTCCGGGCCGTGCTGGCCGGCCGGGATGGGGGCGATCCGGCGTACCGGGAGGTCATCGGCGCCGTCGCGGAACTGATCCAGGTGGAGCCGCGCCTGGAGCGGGCGGTGGAGGTCGCCTTGGGGCCGGCCCTGCAGCACCTGATCACGCGGACGGCGGCGGGGGCCGAGGCGGCCATCGAGGCGCTGAAGCGTGCCCGGGCCGGGCGGGCCACCTTCCTGCCCCTGGACACCATCCGTCCCTCGGCCCCGGCCGATGCCGATCGCCGTCTGGACCGCCAGCCGGGCGCTGTGGCCTGGGGCATCGACGCGGTCCGGTTCGATCCCGCCCTGCGGCCCGCCCTGGCCAACCTGCTGGGCCGGATCCTGATCGCGGAAGACCTGCCCGCAGCCCGCCGGCTGGCGGCGGCCAGCGGCTACCGGTACCGGATCGTCACCCTGGAAGGCGACGTGATCCATCCCGGCGGCGCCATGACCGGCGGCCATGACAGCCGCCGGCAGGAGTCCGCCGGCCTTCTGGCCCGGCGGCGCCAGGTGGAGGCCCTGCGGCAGCGGGTCCAGCAGCTGGCCGGGGCCCTGGAGCAGGTGGAAGACCGCCGCCGCAGGGCGGAGGACGCGGCCGCCCGGGCCGCTGCGGATTTGGAGGCCGCGCGCCAGCAGCGGCAGCAGGGGGCGGTGAGCCGGGCCCGGCTGGAGCAGCAGCGCCAGGCCGCCGCCCAGCAACGTCAGCGGCTGGGGCGCACCATGGCCGACGTGCAGTCCGAGCTGGAGGAACTGGCGGTCCCGGCCAGGGACGGCGGCGGGCCGGCGCCGGACCAGGTGGAAGCGGCCGAGGCCCGGGCCCGGGAGGCCGCCGCGGCGGTGGCTGCAGCGGAAACGGCCCTTCAGCAGGCCCGGGCCCGGCGGGACCAGGTGACCGGCGACCTGGCTCGGGCCACGGCCCGGGTGGAGGGCCTCACCCGGGAGGGGAGGCTTCTGGCCGAGCAGCTGGAGCGGGCGCGCCAGGAGGCCCGGCGCCTGGAACTGGACGAAGACCGGCGCCGGGAGGAGGCGGCCCAGCTGGCCCGGGAACAGGCGGAGGTGGCCGCCCAGCGGCAGCGGCTCCAGGAGGCGGTGGCCGAGGGCGAGGCCCGGGTGGCCGCCTGCCGCCAGGCGCTGGCCGAAGCCCGGGAGGCCCGGGCCCGGCTGGCGGCCCGGCTGGACGCGGTGGAAGGGGAGTCGGTGGCCGCCCGGGCCGAGCTGGACCGGCTGTCGGACGAGCTGCGGCGGCTGGAGGTGGAGGCGGCCCGGCTGGAGAGCGAGCGGGACCGGCTGGTCGCCCGGCTGGCCGAGGACTTCGGCGTCCAGGAGGTGCCCGACGAACCCCCGGCAGGCTGGCAGGAGGGGGAGCGGCGGGTGGCCGAGCTGCGGCGGCGCATGGCGGCCCTGGGCGAGGTCAACCTGGCGGCGGTGGAGGAACACGAGCGGGTTTGCCAGCGGTACGCCTTCCTGGAGCGCCAGTACCGCGACCTGCAGCAGGCCCGCGAGGCGCTGCGCGCCGTCCTGGCCGAGATGGACCGGGAGATGGAGCGCATCTTCCGGGTGACCTACGAGCGGCTGCGGGCGGAGTTCCGCCAGGTGTTCCGGGAGCTCTTCGGCGGTGGCCACGCCGACCTGATCCTGGGCGAGGGGGATGCCCTGGAGGCCGGGGTCCAGGTGGTGGCGCAGCCGCCGGGCAAGAAGCTGCAGCACCTCTCGCTGCTCTCGGGCGGCGAGCGGGCCCTGACCGCCATCGCCCTCCTGCTGGCGCTGATCCGGGTGAAGCCCACGCCCTTCTGCCTGCTGGACGAGATCGACGCCGCCCTGGACGACCGCAACGTGGAGCGGTTCGCCCGTTACCTGCGGCGGTTCAGCGGCACGCAGTTCATCGTGATCACCCACCAGAAGGGGACCATGGCCGCTGCGGATACCCTCTACGGGGTGACCATGCCCGAGTCGGGGGTGTCGCGGGTGGTGTCGGTGCGCCTGGCCGAGGTGGCCGCCGCGGGCGAGGGCGAAGGGCGCGGGACGGTCCCCGGTGCGGCCGGGAGCGAGAGGGAAGCCCGCCGGCCGGCCGGTGCCGAGGAGCAGGCCGGCGGGACCGCCCCCGGCCGGGAGGAGGCGGGTCGAGGCCCGAGCCCCGCGGGTGCGACCCGCCAGGGAGCCATGGAGGTCGCGGGGGATTGAACGCCTCTTCAGAGAGGAAGGTCGGACCGTGATCTGGAGCAAGCTCAAGGCGGGCCTGGCCCGGACCCGGGAGCAGCTGGCCGGCCGGATCCGGGCCGTGGTCCAGGGCGCGGCCCTGGATGAAGCCCTGTTTGAAGAGCTGGAGGCCGTGCTGATCACCGCCGACGTGGGGGTGGCCACCACCCAGCGGCTGCTGGAGCGGCTGCGGGAGCGGGTGCGGGCGGAGGGGGTGCGGGATGCCGCCGCCGTGCCGGGACTCCTGGCCGAGGAGATGCGGGGCATGCTGGAAGCGGTGGCCGCGCCGCCCGCGGCGCCGGGCCGGGGCCCCGGTCCCCTGGTGATCCTGGTGGTCGGGGTCAACGGCAGCGGCAAGACCACCACCGTGGGCAAGCTGGCGGCCCGGTATCGCCAGGAGGGGTGGAAGGTGGTGGTGGGGGCGGCCGACACCTTCCGCGCCGCGGCCATCGACCAGCTGGAGCGCTGGTGCCAGCGGGCGGGGGCCGACCTGGTGCGCCAGCACCCGGGAGCCGATCCGGCGGCGGTGGCCTTCGACGCCCTGCAGGCGGCCCAGGCCCGGGGTGCCGACGTGCTGCTGGTCGACACGGCCGGCCGGCTGCATACCCGGGTCAACCTGATGGAAGAACTCCGCAAGACGCAACGGGTCCTGCAGCGCCTGGATCCCACGGCGCCCCATGAGGTGCTGCTGGTGCTGGACGCCACCACGGGCCAGAACGCCCTGGCCCAGGCACGGCACTTCACCGAGGCCGTGGGCGTGACCGGCATCGTCCTGACCAAGCTGGACGGAACGGCGCGGGGCGGCATGGTGGTGGCCATCGCCGACCAGTTGCGGCTGCCGGTGAAGTGGGTGGGTACCGGCGAGGGGGCCGACGACCTGGCGCCCTTCGACCCGGGCGAGTTCACCCGGGCCCTCTTCGAGGGCACGCCGGCCGGCGCGGGGGCCTGAGGGCTCGAGGAAAGAAACCTGGCTGCCGGCGCGGCCCCGCACCCGACGGGCGGCGCCCGGTGCGGTCCGGCGCCCTTTATTCCGGCGGGGGCGGCCTCACGGCCTCACGGCTCTTTCAGGCCTGCCACCTGCCGGGGATGTGTCAAGGATTTTTGCTTGACACGCTGCCCGGGGTGGCGTACCATGGCGGGCGGTGCAGCCACCGGATCGGCCCAGGTCGACGAGGAGGCGCGATCATGCCCGACGCCAGGGCTCCGGGCCGCAGGCCCCGATCCACCGGCGGGACGAACCCGGCGGCCGCCGGGGGCGCCGGACCGGCGGAGCCGGCACCGCCGGCGGCGGGCCCGGCACGGGCAGGCGCCGGGGAAGGGGCCGGCGGCGGCAGGCCGGGACCGGGCGAAGGGGCGGCCGCTGCGCTGGAGCCCCTGGAGCGGACCTTGCGCCTGCACCGCCTCTACGACCTCTACCGGGGGCTGCTCACACCCCGCCAGCAGGATGTCTTCGAGCTGTACCACTGGCAGGACCTCTCCCTGGGGGAGGTGGCCGAGCACCTGGGCATCTCCCGCCAGGCGGTGCACGACCTGTTGCGGCGCAGCGAGGCCTTGCTGGAGGAAACGGAAGGCGTCCTGGGGCTGGGGGCGTGGCGGCAGCGGGCGGCCGGCCACCTGGACCGCCTGGAGGCCGCTCTGGGTGCTGCCGCGGCGGCGGCCGGGACGGGTGGCCCGGCCGGGAGGCCTCTTCAAGAGGCGCTGGCCATCGTGCAGGTGCTGCGCCGCGAGCTGGAGGCGGGGCCCGTTCCTCCCGGTGCGAACCCGGGCGGGGCGGAACGGGCCAGGCCGGCACCGGCGAGGTGAGGTGTGAGCATGGCCTTCGAGGGCCTGGCGGAAAAGCTGCAGGCGGTCTTCAAACGGCTGCGCGGAAAGGGGAAGCTGACCGAGGCCGACGTGGAGGCGGCCCTGCGGGAGGTACGCCTCGCCCTGCTGGAGGCCGACGTCAACTTCAAGGTGGTCAAGGACTTCATCGCCCGGGTGCGGGAACGGGCGGTGGGCCAGGAGGTCCTGGAAAGCCTGACCCCGGCCCAGCAGGTCATCAAGATCGTCCACGACGAGCTGACCCAGCTGATGGGTGGCCATTATGCCCGGCTCGACCTGGGCGGCGAGCTGCCGGCCGTGGTGATGCTGGTCGGATTGCAGGGGTCGGGCAAGACGACCACCGCCGCCAAGCTGGCCCGGCTCCTCACCCGCCAGGGACGCCAGCCGCTGCTGGTGGCCGCCGACGTCTACCGTCCTGCGGCGGTGGAGCAGCTGGTCACTCTGGGCCAGCAGGTCCAGGTGCCCGTCTACGCGCCGGGCACCGATCGCGATCCGGTGGACATCGCCCGGGAGGGGGTGGCCGAGGCCCGGCGCCGGGGCCGGGATGTGGTGCTGATCGATACCGCCGGCCGGCTGCACATCGACGACGCCCTGATGGAGGAGCTGGAGCGCATCCGGCAGGCGGTGGCACCGCGGGAGATCCTGCTGGTGGTCGACGCCATGACCGGCCAGGACGCCGTCAACGTGGCCGAGACCTTCCACCGGCGCCTGGGCATCGACGGCGTCATCCTGACCAAGCTGGACGGCGACGCCCGGGGCGGTGCGGCCCTGTCGGTGCGGGCGGTGACGGGGCGGCCGATCAAGTTCGCCGGGCTGGGGGAGCGGGTCGACCAGCTCGAACCCTTCCACCCGGAGCGCATGGCCTCCCGCATCCTGGGCATGGGCGACGTGCTCTCGCTGATCGAGAAGGCCCAGGCGGCCTTCGACGCCCAGCAGGCCCAGCGGCTGGAGCGCAAGCTGCGGGAGCAGGCCTTCGACCTGGAGGACTTTCTCGAGCAGCTGCGCCAGGTGCGCAAGATGGGGCCGCTGGACCAGCTGCTGGCCATGATCCCGGGGCTGGGCGGCCGGCTCAAGGACGTGACGGTGGACGAGCGGGAGCTGCGCCGGATCGAGGCCATCATCCAGTCCATGACCCCCGAGGAGCGGCGGCGGCCCGAGATCATCAACGCCAGCCGCCGCCGGCGGATCGCCATGGGCAGCGGTACCCGGGTGCAGGACGTCAACCGCCTGCTCAAGCAGTTCGCCGAGACCCAGCGCCTGATGAAACAGGTGGCGGGAGCCGCCCGGCGGGGCCGGCGCGGCCTGGGCAACCTGCCCTTCCCCCGCTAGCGGGCTCCGTACCGCCGGGACCGGGGGCCGGGTCCATGGCCGGTCGAGGCCACGGCCGGTCGGGCGGGCGACGGCGGGCTGCCGGCAGCTCCCGTCCAGCCGGCCCTCCGGGTGACGGGGCGGGCCGAATCCAAGCGTCTTCGTGAGGTGATGCTGCGTGGCGCTGCGCATGCGCCTGCGCCGGATGGGCGCCAAGAACAATCCCTTCTACCGCGTGGTGGTGGCCGACGCCCGCTCGCCGCGGGACGGCCGGTTCGTCGACGAGATCGGGTACTACAACCCCACCACCGATCCGGCCACCATCAAGATCAACGAGGAGAAGGCCATCGAGTGGCTGCGCAAGGGGGCCCAGCCCACGGACATGGTCCGGGTGCTCCTGAAGCGCACGGGCGTGCTGGAGAAGTGGCAGCAGCGGCGGGCCGGTGCTTGACAGGCGGATGCCGCCGGGCCGGCCGCGGGGCGCGGGCGCTGCGGGTGAGCTCCGGCAGCAGGGTCTTTCTCCTGCGGCGGGGCGGCCAGGGCCCGGGAGGCGATCGAGGTGACGCAGGATGAAGGAACTGGTGGAGTTTCTCGTCCGCTCCCTGGTGGACGATCCCGACCAGGTGCGGGTCAACGAGGTGGCGGGCGAGCAGACGGTGATCCTCGAGGTGCGGGTGGCCCCGGAGGACGTGGGCAAGATCATCGGCAAGCAGGGCCGCATCGCCCGCGCCATCCGCACGGTGGCCCGGGCCGTGGGCGCCCGCGCCGGCAAGCGGGTGGAAGTGGAGATCCTGGACGGGGACGGGCGGGGCACGGCCGCCCGGTAACCCTGGCTGCCGTCCTGGCGCCCTGGGGCATCCGTGGCGAGGTCAAGGTCGACCTGCTGAGCGACGACCCCCGGCGCCTGCAGCCCGGTCTGGAGGTGCTGGTGGCGCCGCCGGACGGCGGGCCCCTGCGAGCCGACCGGGTGGAATGGGCACGGCCCCACGGCCGGTTCTGGCGGGTGAAGCTGGCCGGCTGTCCCGACCGGACGGCGGCAGAGGCGTTGCGGGGCGGGCGGTTGCAGGTGCCGGAGGACCAGGTGCCGCCCCTTCCGCCCGGCCGATATTACGTCTTCCAGCTGGTGGGGCTCGACGTGGTGGACTCCGGCGGCCGGAAGGTGGGCCAGGTGCGGGATGTGCTGCGCTATCCGGCCAACGACGTCATCGTGGTGGAGGGGGACGGGGGACGGGAGTTTCTGATCCCCGCCATCCGCCAGGCCGTGGAGGCCGTCGACCTGGAGCGCGGGCGCCTGGTCCTGGGCGACTTGCCCGGCCTGCTGGACTAGCGAGGATCCCGGCCCCGCGGCCCGGTACGGCAAGGAGGAGTGGCGTGCGCATCGACGTGCTGACCCTGTTCCCGGAGATGGTGCGGGCGCCCCTGGAGACCAGCATGATGCGCAAGGCCCGGGAGCGGGGCGCGGTGCGCCTGTTCGTCCATGACCTGCGGGACTGGGCGGAGGGCAAGCACCACGTCGCCGACGACCGGCCCTTCGGGGGCGGCCCGGGGATGGTGCTGAAGCCCGAGCCCATCTTCCGGGCGGTGGACGAGCTGCTGGGTCCCGGAGGGGCCCGCAGCCGCGGGCCGGGAGTGGAGTTCATCCTGCTGGCCCCCCAGGGCCGGACCCTGACCCAGCAGGTGGCGGCCGACCTGGCCCGCCGGCACTGGCTGGTCCTGCTCTGCGGCCACTACGAGGGCGTGGACGAGCGGGTGCGCCAGGCCCTGGTCACCGACGAGATCTCCATCGGCGACTACGTCCTGACCGGGGGCGAGCTGGCGGCGCTGGTGCTGATCGACGCCGTGGTCCGGCTGCTGCCCGGGGTGCTGGCGGAGGGTGCCGCGGAGCAGGACTCCTTCGCCAGCGGGCTGCTGGAGGGCCCCCAGTACACCCGCCCGCGGGTGTACCGGGGCATGGCGGTGCCCGAGATCCTGCTGTCGGGGGACCACGGGGCCGTGGCCCGCTGGCGGCGGGAGCAGGCGCTGCTGCGGACCCTGGAGCGCCGGCCCGACCTGCTGCAAAGGGCCCAACTCACCCCCGAGGACCGGCGGTTTCTCGCCCAGGCGGCCGCGCGGCTGGGGAGGAACCGGCTGCCGGTGTGATATAATCCCGCCGTGATCGGCGCCGCCGGGCCGGCCTTGGGGCGGCAGGTCCGCGGACGGGGTGGCAGGTTCACAAGCGGGTGAAGGAGCGAGACAGGATGGACCTGATCAAGAGCCTGCAGCAGGAGTACATGAAGCAGGACGTGCCCGATTTCGGTCCGGGCGATACGGTGCGGGTGCACTTGAAGGTGAAGGAAGGCGGCCGCGAGCGGATCCAGGTCTTCGAGGGCACGGTGATCGCCCGGCGCGGGGGTGGGCTGGACGAGACCTTCACCGTCCGGCGCATTGCCTCCGGGGTCGGCGTGGAGCGGGTGTTCCCCCTGCACTCGCCGGCCATCGAGCGGATCGAGGTGACCCGGCGCGGCAAGGTGCGGCGGGCGCGGCTCAACTACCTGCGCCAGCTGCGGGGCAAGGCGGCGCGGATCAAGGAGAAGCGGTAACGGTCGCCGCGGCGGCCGGTTCATCCAGGGACTGGGTATCCAGTCCTTTTCTCGTTTTGGCCGTCCAGTCCTGGCATCCCCCGGTGCAGGGCCGGGGGCGGGCGGAGAGGAGTGACCCCCCAGGTGGCGTCGCGGGGAGGCGCCGCCCGCGAGGTCGTGCAGACCTTGCTGGTGGCGCTGGTGCTGGCGCTGGTCATTCGCGGGTTCGTCATCGAATCCTTTCTGGTGGACGGCATCTCCATGGAGCCTACCCTGCACGACGGCGAGCGCCTGCTGGTGGACAAGTTGACCTACCGCTGGCACCCGCCCCAGCGCTTTGACATCGTCGTCTTCCGCTATCCTCTGGATCCGGCCCGGGATTTCGTCAAGCGGGTGATCGGCCTGCCGGGCGAGACGGTGGAGATCCGCCAGGGACAGGTCTACGTCGACGGACGCCCGCTGGAGGAACCCTATCTGAAACAGGCGGGCGAGGACTTCTACCCGCCCACCACGGTGCCGCCGGGCCACGTCTTCGTGCTGGGGGACAACCGCCCCCACTCCGATGACAGCCGCAGCGGGTGGACGGTGCCCATGCGGGACATCATCGGCAAGGCCTGGCTGGTGTACTGGCCGCCGGCGGAGGCGGGGCTGGTTCCCCACCCCTGAAGCGGGTGCCCGGCCCCGGGGCGCGGAGCGGCCGATCTCCGGGCCGTAAGGCCCCGGGCCCGGCGGGGTCACGGCCCCCGCGATACGGGCCGCGCCGGCCGGCGGGGCACCGGCCCGGGCATGGGGTCCCCTCCGGGCACGGGGTGTGTTCCCGGCACGGGCGCGGGGTGCGCTGGACCGGCGAGGGGCGCCCAGAGGGGGCAAGCCGCCGCCGGGACGGTGTTCGGACCCGAAGACGGGAGGGAGCCCCAGGGGCGCTTCCTCCGGTCCCGGGAAGGGGGGGGTTGGGGTGGCCGAGGGCGGTGCACTGAAGGGGCATATGGCCCGGGCGCTGCGCCAGGTACGGCGCTACCTGGAGGCGGTGGACGCCGTGGTCGAAGTGGCGGATGCCCGGGCCCCCTTTACCTCCCGTTCCCCCCAGCTGGCCGCCCTCATGGAGGGCCGGCTGCACCTGCTGGTCCTGTCCCGGGGTGACCTGGCCGATCCCGCCACCACCCGGGCCTGGGTCGACTGGTTTTCGTCCCAGGGCATCGAGCCCTACGTGGGCGAGGGACCGGGCGACGCCCGGCTGGTGAGCCGGCTGCGGCGGCGGCTGGCCCGGGCGCCGGCGGCCTTCAAGCCGCGGGTGCTGGTGGCGGGCCTGCCCAACGTGGGCAAGTCGACCCTGCTGAACAGCCTGGCGGGGCGGCGGCGGGCGCGGGTGGGCGCCCAGCCGGGGGTGACCCGCGGCAAGCAATGGGTCGACCTGGGATCCTTCTGGCTGATGGACACGCCCGGCGTGCTGCCGCCCCGCCTGGGCGGCACCCGGCGGCTGGTGCTGGGCGCCCTGGGGCTGGTCGGCCCCGAGCTGGCGGGGCCGGAAGAGATCGCCGCCTTCTTGCTTAAGCGGCTGGGCGGCGCGCCGGCGTTCCGGCAGGCCCTGGGCCGCTGGGGGGTCGAGGGTCCCCGGCTGCCGGCTGGCGTGCCGGGGCAGGAACCACCCGGCCCGGGTCAGGGGGGGGAGCCTCCCGCCGCCGCGCACGGGCCGGGTCCTGGGCAGCCCGCGGCCGGGCGTCCCCCGGCCGGTGGCGGGGCGGCGGGCGCCGATGGACGGGCGCTGGCCCAGGTGGTCCTGGAGCAGGTGGCGCGGCAGCGGGGCCTGCTGGGGCCGGGCGGGCAGCCCGATATCCACTGCGCCGCCGCGGTGATGGTTGCGGCCTTTCGCGCCGGGGAGCTGGGCCGGTTCTCCCTGGAGCACCCCAGGATGCTGGCCGGTCCGGGACAGGGCGCGTGACGGCCGGCCTCCGGGAACCGAAAGGACCGGAGCCCGGTGCACGGCGGGCAGCCGGGCGCCTCAAGCCGCGCTCCCTGCCGCCGGGCCGGGCCGGGCGGCAGGACTGAGCCATTGTTTGTATAAAATGGTTACATATGGCTGAAGTGCTTTCACAGAAGGAGACGGCCATGGCCTGGGGACGGCCATGCAGCGAACATGGGTCCGGCGGGTCGTGACGGGAGGCGGGGCGATGGGGAGGGCAAGCCCGGCGTGAGAGCTGGCAGCCAGGACCGCAGGCCGGCGCGGGATCCGGGGGCTGGCGAAGGCAGGTTGCCCCTGGCCCGGCTGGCGGCGCGGCTGGACGAAGCCGACGATGAGCAGTTGCCCGCCCTGATCCGCCAGCTGGAGTCCGACCCCCGGGCGGGAGCCCGGATCCTGCTGCAGCGGGCCCGGCGACGGTGGCTGCGCTGGCAGCAGGCGCGGGCAAGGTGGGCCGAGCTGGCGGCGGCCCAGGACCAGGTGGCCGGCGACCTGCAGGTGGCGGGCGTCGACGAGGTGGGGCGCGGCTGCCTGGCGGGCCCGGTGGTGGCCGCCGCCGTGATCCTGCCTGCCGGTGCCCACCTGCTGGGACTGGATGACTCCAAGCGCCTGACCCCCGCCGCCCGGGAGCAACTGGCCGCCCGCATCCGCCAGCAGGCCGTGGCCTGGGCCGTCGGGCTGGCGACGCCCCAGGAGATCGATGCCCTCAACATCTGGCATGCCACCCGCCTGGCCATGCGCCGGGCGCTGGACGCCCTGGCGGTGATGCCCCAGCGGGTGCTAGTCGACGGCCGCCCGCCGGGGGACCTGGGGTATCCCCTGGACGCCCTGGTCGACGGCGACGCCCGGTATGCGGCCATCGCCGCCGCCTCGGTGGTGGCCAAGGTTTACCGTGACGCCTGGATGAGCCGGCTCGACCGGGAGTATCCCGCCTACGGGTTCGCCCAGCACAAGGGCTATGCCACCGCCGCCCACCGCCGGGCCCTGGCACGATACGGCCCGTGTCCCGAACACCGCCGCAGCTTTCTGGGGGCGGCGGGACGATGACGGGGCCGGTTCGTCCGCCGGAGATGGGCGGGGTGCCGGGAAGGGACCGGGATCCCGGGGAAGCCGGCGGCCGTGGGGCCGTGGGGATGCCCGGGGAGGGCGGGGGGCCGGAAGGCCCGCCAAGGCCCGGGGCCGGCGGGCCGTGGCGCCCGGAAGGCGAAGCCGCGGCCCCGGACCTGGGGGCCGGCTGCGGGCGGCCCGTCCGGGGGCAGGCGCCGGGTGCGGCGCCTGGCGGCCGCCCGGTGCGGGACAACCGCGGGGAACTGGGGCGCCGGGCCGAAGAGCTGGCGGCCCGGCACCTGGCCGCCCTGGGCTACCGGATCGTCGCCCGCAACGTGCGCTGCCCGGCGGGCGAGGCGGATCTGGTCTGCCGGGAAGGGGGCGAGTGGGTGGTGGTGGAGGTACGATCCCGCCGCCATCCGGCCCGGGGCGAGCCGTCCTTCGGCACGCCGGCCCAATCGGTGGACGGCCGCAAGTTCCGCCGGCTGGTCACGGCCGGCCAGTGGTTCCTGGCCCGGGCCGGCGTGCCCGACGCACCTTGGCGGATCGACCTGGTGGCCGTGACCTGGCCGAGCACGCCGCAAGCCGGGGAAGTTCCGGAGATCACCGTGTTCCGCCGGCTGGAGGGCGGCGCCCAGCGCTGATGCCCCCGCGGGTCCGGGAGGGTTCCGGGCGGGCCCCTGATCCCGCGGATGCCCCCAGCTGGCGGGGCGGGGGCCGGTTCTGTCTTCCGGAGACGCCGGGCTGCCGGGCTACGGGCACAGGGACCGCGGGAGTGGGCGGGGCCGGTCTTCACCATCCCGGTGGAAAGCGGAACTCCGCCGCCAGTTCGATATCATCCACCGTCACCTCGTCGCGGCCTTCCAGGTCCGCCGCGGTGCGGGCCACGCGGAGCACCTTGACCAGCCCCCGGCTGGAGAGGCCAAGGCTCGCATCCCGGTAGAGGGTGTCCAGCAGGCGCCGGGCCGCAGGCCCCATGGGGGCCCAGCGCGCCGCGTCGCCCGCTTCCAGCCAGCGGTTGACGGGCGGCTGTCCCCGCGGGTGGCTCAGGCCCAGCCGGTGGAACCGGAGGGCCTGGAGCTGCCGTGCCGCCTCGACCCGCTCCCGCACGGTCCGGGAGTCCTCCCTCGGGGCGGCGGCCGTGGGGGGCAGGGCGGCACGCCGGACCCGGACCTGCAGGTCGATGCGGTCCAGCAGGGGGCCCGACAGGGCCTGCCGGTACCGGGCCACCTGCCGCTCCGAGCAGTGGCAGCGGCCACCGGGCTGGCCACAAGGGCAGGGGTTGGCCGTAGCGACCAGCTGGAAGGCGGCGGGGAAGCGCTCGGCGCCGGCCAGCCGCGCCACGGTGACATGGCCCGCCTCCAGCGGCTCCCGCAGAGCCTCGAGGGTCTCCCGGCGGAATTCGGCCAGTTCGTCTAGAAGCAGCACGCCCCGGTGGGCCAGGCTGGCTTCGCCGGGCCGGGGGACCTTGCCCCCGCCCACCATGGCGGCCACCGGAGTGGCATGATGGGGTGCGCGCAGCGGCGGGCGCTGGATCAGGCCGGCGCCGGGCGGGAGCTGGCCGGCCACCGAGTGGATGGCCGTCACCTCGATGGCCGCCTCGCCGTCCAGCGGCGGCAGCAGGCCGGGCAGGCACGAGGCCAGCAGCGTCTTGCCGGCCCCAGGCGGGCCCAGCAGCAGCAGGTGATGCCCGCCGGCGGCGGCCAGTTCCAGGGCCCGGCGGGCCCAGGGCTGGCCGCGCACGGACGCCAGGTCGGGCAGGGGCGCCGGGGGGCCTGGAGCGCCGGGGTCGCCAGCGGCTTCCGGCAGCGGTACCGGCGGAGGCAGGACGGGTCCCGCCAGCCAGTCCAGCAGGTCGTCCAGGCGCCGGGCGGGCAGCGGCCGGATCCCGGGCAAGAGGGCCACCTCCCTCGCGTTGGCGGCGGGGCAGACCAGGTGGGTCACTCCCTGCTGGCGGGCCGCCACGGCCATGGACAGGGCGCCCCGCACCGGCCGCACCGATCCGTCCAGCCCCAGCTCGCCGAAGACGGCCCACCCCGGCGGGGGCGCCGGGGCCTGACCGCTGGCCGCCAGCAGTCCCAAGGCGACGGCCAGGTCCAGGGACGTGCCTTCCTTGGGCAGGTCGGCGGGGCTCAGGCTGACGGTGATGCGGTGGAGGGGGAAGCGCCGGCCCGACGCGCGGACGGCAGCCCGGACCCTCTCTCTCGCCTCCCGCACCGCCGTCGAGGGCAACCCCACGACGACAAAGTGGGGAAGGCCGCGGTCGACCACGGTCTCGACCAGCACGGGCATGGCGCGCCAGCCGGTGCAGGCCAGGCCCAGGATGGTGGATGCGCCAAAGGCCCAAGGCGGAGGGCCGCCGCCCTCTCCGGCCTCCCACGCCCCCCGGCTCTCCGGGGCGGGGAGCACCGCCTCCTCCGTATCCGGCACGGGCCTCACCTCCCCCTTGACCACGGTGCTCGCGTGATGTAATTATATGGTATAAAGGTAAACAATGGCAACCCCCGGCGCGGTGGCAGGGGGCCGGGGCATGGGGCGGTAGGGGAGGGCGTATACATGCCCCGGCGGCGGAGGTGGGATCCATGGCGCCGGGGCGCTGGCGGTGGACGCTGGTCGTCGCGGTGGTACTGCTCTTTGCCCTGGCCTGGTGGGGCGGGGGCCCGGCCCAGCCCACAGGCCAGCGGCCGCCCGGGCAGCCTGGCGGCCGCTGGGTGGAGAGCGTGCCCGCTCTGCCCGCCTCCCTCGATCCGGCCCGCGCCCGGTCCGAGGTGGAGGTCCGGGTGGCCTCCCTGCTCTATGAGGGCCTGGTCCGCCTGGGCCCCGACGGGAAGATCCGGCCGGCCCTGGCGCGGCGCTGGGAAGTGGGCGACGGCGGCCGGCGGTACGTCTTCTGGCTTCGCCCCGGCCTGCGCTTCCACAACGGGAGACCGCTGACGGCGGCGGATGTGGTCTTCAGCCTGACACGGCTGGCCGATCCGCGGCATCCTGCACCGCGGGCCTGGGTCCTGGAAGGGGTGGAGGGCGTTTCTGAATACCGGCTGGGACAGGCTCCCGCCATCCGCGGCATCCGGGCGCTGGGGCCCGATCGGGTGGAAATCCGCCTCAGCGGGCCCCGGCCGGCCTTTATGTACCGCCTGGCCACGCCGGGGGCCGCCGTCCTGGATGCCGAGACGGTCCGGGCGTCCGGCAGCGGTGCCTTCCCAGCGGTGGGGCTGGGCCCCTTCCGGCTGGTGGCGCAGGAGGGCCGGGAGCTGCGGCTGGCGGCCTTTCCGGACTACTACAGGGGCCGGCCGTACCTGGACGAGGTACGGCTGGTGGCCGGCGGTCCCCGTTCCCAGGTCCTCGGCGCCTTTGCCGCCGGCCGGCTCTCCGCCATCCGGCTGCTGCCCCACGAGGTGCGGGAGCTGGCGGCCCGGGGGTGGGCGGGACCCCAGTGGCCGGCAGACCTGCCGGCCACGGTCTGGATCGACGTCAACGGGGCCCGGCCGCCCCTGGACCGGCCCGCTGTGCGGCAGGCCCTGGCTTACGCCACCGACCGCGAGACCCTGATCGCCGGCCTGGCGCCCGGCGGCTACCGCCTGGCCGAGGGCTGGCTGCCGCCCGGCTGGCCGGGCTTCCGGCGCACGCCGGTGCTTCCGCCCTATCGGGTTCTGGAGGCCCGGGCCGCCCTGGAGCGGGCCGGCCTGAAGCCCGGTACCACGCTGCGCTGGCTCCAGCCCGGCGATCCCTTCTGGGCGGCGGTGTCGGGGCGCCTGGACTACCTGCTGGGCCGGGCCGGCCTGGAACTGGATGTGGCCACCGTGGCCTACGCCGACTTTCCCCCGGCCGCAGGCCGGCGGGCGCCCTATCACCTGGCACCCCGGACCCTGTGGGCCGAGTATCCCGACCCGGAGGCCGTCTTCCTGCCCTGGCTGGGCGGGGCGGACGGCGGGCCGGCCGCGGCGCAGGATCCGGCGGTCCGGCAGGCCCTGGGTGAGCTGCTGACGGCTTCGGGACGCCGGCGGGGCGAAGCGGCTGCACGGCTCGACCGCACCCTGCTGGAGGCGATAGCGGGCCTGCCCCTCTACCACCCCGTGGCGGTCTGGGCGGTGCAGCCGGGAGTGCGCGGGTTCGTCCCCTCGCCCTTCCCCCAGGGGGCCGACCTCTGGGCCGTGTCCCTGGAAGAACCGGCCCGGTAGACCGAACGCACGCACCGGCGCCGGGGCGCAGGCCGCCGGGGCGCAGGCCGGCCGCGGGGACAAGTCCCACGACACCCTGGCCGAAAAGATCCGCCAATCCGGCACGATCCGCCAACCCTAGGAGGAATGGCCCGTGGACCCTGCCCACGCGTGGATGGGCCTGCTCGCCCTGCCGGGTCTCGGCCGGCAGCGAGCCCGGCAGCTCGCTGCAGCGCTGGGCGGCCCGGTACCGGCCTGGGAGGCCCCCGATTCCGCCTGGCGCGAGGTGGGCGCCGCGCCGGCAGGCGTGCTGGAGCGGGCCCTGGAGGCCCGCCGGCGCACCGATCCCGCGGTGCTGGCCGGAAGGGCGCGAGCCGTTGGCGTTCACTGGCTGAGCTGGGAAGATCCCGCCTACCCGCGGCGGCTGCGCGAGGTGGCCGATCCGCCGCTCATCCTTTATTACAGGGGGCGGTTGCCCTCCCAGGCGGTGCCCTGGGTGGCCGTGGTGGGTTCGCGCAAGGCCTCGGCGTACGGGACCCAGGTGGCCTTCCGGCTGGCCGCCGACATGGCGGCGGCGGGCTGGGTGGTGGTGTCGGGCCTGGCCGTGGGCATCGACGGCGCCGCCCACCGGGGGGCCCTGTCCGGCGGCGGGGTGACGGTGGCCGTCCTGGGCCACGGGCCCGACCGGGTCTATCCCGAGGAGCACCGCCCGCTGGCGGCCCAGGTGGCGGCCCGGGGCTGGCTGGTGTCGGAGTACCCGCCGGGGACGCCGGCGGAGGCCTTCCGCTTCCCCGAGCGGAACCGCATCCTGGCCGGCCTGTGCGACGGCGTGGTGGTAGTGGAGGCCGCCCCGCGCAGCGGGGCTCTGGTGACCGCCGATCTGGCCCTCGATGCCGGCAGGGCGGTGATGGCGGTGCCGGGTCCCGTGACGCGGCGCCAGGGTCAGGGGATCCTGGAGCTGTTGCGGGCAGGGGCACCGCCGGTGGCCGGGCTGGAGGACGTGAAGGCGGTGCTGGCCGGACAAGGCTGGCCGGACTCGCCCTGGACCGGGGCTGCCGGCTCGTCCTGAAGGCGTCACCAGGAAATGCCACTGCGCGTTGCCGCCCCTCCCGTGCCAGTGCTACACTAAGTTGCAACGCGCCATGGCGCCGGAGTGTGATCCCATTGCCCAGGACGCTGATCATCGTCGAGTCGCCGGCCAAGGCGAAGACGATCAAGAAGTTTGTCGGGCGCGACTATGCCGTCGAGGCCTCCATGGGCCATGTGCGGGACCTTCCCAAGAGCCAGCTCGGGGTGGACATTGACGACCACTTCACGCCCCACTACATCACCATCCGCGGCAAGGGCAAGCTCATCGAGCGGCTGCGGCAGCAGGCGCGCCAGGTGGACCGGGTCCTCCTGGCCACCGACCCCGACCGGGAAGGCGAGGCCATCTCCTGGCATCTCTGCCAGCTTCTTGACATCGACGAGAGCTCCCCGTGCCGGATCGTGTTCCATGAGATCACCCGGGAGGCGGTGCGCCGCGCCCTGAAGGAGCCGCGCCCCATCGACGAGAACCTGGTGGACGCCCAGCAGGCGCGGCGGGTGCTGGACCGCTTGGTGGGCTACAAGTTGAGCCCGCTGCTGTGGCGGAAGGTGCGGCGCGGCCTCTCCGCCGGCCGGGTCCAGTCGGTGGCCGTGCGCCTCATCGTCGACCGGGAGGAAGAGATCGAGGCCTTCACGCCCCAGGAGTACTGGACCCTGGAGGCCGATCTGGAGCGGCTGCCGGGCGGGGAGACCTTCACCGCCCGCTATTACGGCGACGCCGAGGGAAAGAAGGAGTTACCTGACCGGGCCACCGTCGACCGCCTGCTGGCCGACCTGGAGGGGCGGCCCTTCTCCGTCCTGGGCGTCGAACGCAAGGAACGGAAGCGCAACCCGGCGCCGCCTTTCACCACCTCGACCCTGCAGCAGGAAGCGGCCCGGAAGCTGGGGTTCACCGTGCGCCGCACCATGCGCATCGCCCAGGAACTGTACGAAGGGATCGAACTGCGGGGCGAGGGCGCCGTGGGTCTGGTGACCTACATCCGTACGGACTCGACCCGCATCGCCGACCAGGCCCTGGACGAGGCGGCCGCCTACATCGCCGCGCGCTTTGGCGCCGAGTTCTCGGCGCCCCGCAAGCAGGCGGGGCGGCGGGCAGCACAGGCCCAGGATGCCCATGAGGCCATCCGCCCCACGTCGGTGGCCCGGGAACCCGACGCCATCAAGGACGATCTGACGCCCGACCAGTACAAGCTCTACCGGCTGATCTGGGAGCGGTTCGTCGCCAGCCAGATGGCCCCGGCGGTGCTGGATACCGTCACCGTGGAGATCGGGGCCGGTCCCCACCGCTTCCGGGCGACCGGTTCGACCGTCAAGTTCCCGGGCTTCATGAAGCTCTACGTGGAGGGCCGGGACGAGGGGGGCGAAGGGGAGGGCGACGAGGCGGAGGGCATGCTCCCCGACCTTGCAGAGGGCGATGCCCTGGCGCTCAAGCAGCTGCGGCCGGAGCAGCACTTCACCCAGCCGCCCCCGCGCTACACCGAGGCCATGCTGGTCCGGGCCCTGGAGGAAAAGGGCATCGGCCGGCCCAGCACCTATGCGCCCATCATCGAAACCATCCAGGAGCGGGGCTACGTGGTGAAGGAAGACCGGCGCTTCCGGCCCACCGAGCTGGGCCGGGTGGTCACCGCGTTGCTGAAGGAGCACTTTCCCGACATCGTGGACGTGGAGTTCACCGCCCGCATGGAGGCCGACCTGGACCGCATCGAAGAGGGCCAGCGGGAATGGGAGGATGTGGTCCGGGATTTCTACGAGCCCTTCAGCGCCACCCTGGCCCGGGCGGAAAGGGAGATCCAGCGCGTTGCCCTGCCCGTGGAGGAGACGGACGAGATCTGCGAGAAGTGCGGCCGGCGCATGGTGATCAAGCACGGGCGCTACGGACGCTTCCTGGCCTGCCCGGGCTTTCCCGAGTGCCGCAATACCCGGCCCCTGGTGGAGAAGACCGGCGCCCGCTGCCCGCGCTGCGGCGGGGAGATGGTGCAGCGCCGGTCCCGCAAGGGCCGGGTCTTCTACGGGTGCAGCAACTATCCGGAGTGCGACTTCACCACCTGGGACCGGCCCACGGCGGAAACCTGCCCCGAGTGCGGCACCTTCCTGGTGGAGAAGCGGTCCCGCCAGGGGGTGCGCCTGGTCTGCGCCAACCCCCAGTGCACCTACCAGCGGGAAGGGGCCGCCGAGACCGCCGGCGCCGGTGCCGGGGCGGGGAGGCGTTGAGCATGGCGGAACGAGTCACGGTCATCGGCGGCGGCCTGGCGGGCAGCGAAGCCGCTTGGCAGGTCGCCCGCCGGGGCATTCCGGTGCGGCTTTACGAAATGCGGCCGGTGAAATCCACCCCGGCCCACCACACGGGCCAGCTGGCCGAGCTGGTCTGCAGCAACTCCCTGCGGGGGAACCAGCTAGACCAGGCGCCGGGGTTATTAAAGGAAGAGATGCGGCGGCTGGGCAGCCTGATCATGGCGGCGGCCGACGCCAGCGCCATTCCGGCAGGAAGCGCCCTGGCCGTCGACCGGGAGGAGTTCGCCCGGCGCGTCACGGAGGCCATCACCGCCCACCCGCTGATCGAGGTGGTGCGGGAAGAGGTGACGGAGCCGCCCGCGGAAGGTCCCGTGATCATCGCCACCGGACCCCTGACCTCCGACGCCCTCTCCAAGTGGATCCGGTCCTTCACCGGCGAGGAGTACCTGGCGTTCTTCGATGCCGCCGCGCCCATCGTCACCTACGAGTCGTTGGATCTGTCCAAGCTGTTCCGCGCGTCCCGCTACGACAAGGGCAGCGGCGACGACTACCTGAACAGCCCCATGACCCGGCAGGAGTACGAGGCCTTCTGGCAGGCCCTGGTCGAAGCGGAAAAGCACGTGCCCCACGACTTCGAACAGGGCCTGTTCTTCGAAGGCTGCCTGCCCATCGAGGAGATGGCCCGCCGGGGTCCGGACACCCTCCGCTACGGGCCCTTGAAGCCCGTGGGCCTGGTCGACCCCCGCACGGGCAAGGAGCCCTACGCCGTGGTCCAGCTGCGCCGGGACAACCGCTACGGCACCCTGTACAACCTGGTGGGCTTTCAGACGAGCCTCAAGTGGGGCGAGCAGAAGCGGGTCTTCCGCATGATCCCGGGCCTGGAGAACGCCGAGTTCGCCCGGTACGGGGTGATGCACCGCAACACCTTCATCTGCTCGCCCAAGGTGCTCAAGCCCACCATGCAGGCGCGGAAGCGCCCCGACCTGTTCTTCGCCGGCCAGATCACCGGCGTGGAAGGGTACATCGAATCGGCCGCCACGGGCATCGTGGCGGGCATCAACGCGGCCCGGCTGGTGCGCGGGGAAGAACCCGTCGCCTTTCCGGCCGAGACGGCCCATGGGGCCCTGACCCGGTACATCACCGAAGCGCATCCCGACCACTTCCAGCCGATGAACATCGCCTTCGGCCTGTTGCCGCCCCTGGAGCGGCGGGTGCGGGACCCGCGGCGCCGCAAGCTGCTCATGGCCGAGAGGGCCCTGGCCGCGCTGGAGCGGTTTGCCCCCGCCCGGCTCCCCGAGACCGTGCCGGGGCCGGCGGTCCCGGGCGGTGACCCGGCGCCTGTGCCCGGGCGGTGAGACCGTGACCCGGATCCCTGCCGGTTCCCGCCCGGCTGCCGACGTGGTGGAGGCCTACCTGGATCACCTGCGCCTGGAGCGGGGTCTTTCCCCCCGCACGGTGGAGGCGTACGCGGGGGATCTGGCAGGCTGGCTCGATTTCCTGGGCCTGGAGCCGCCCGTCGGGGCGGCGGCCCTGGCGGGCGTCAGCGGCCGTGACCTGCGCCGCTGGCTGGCCCATCTGGAAGAACGCGGCCTGGCCCGGGCGTCCGTCGCCCGCAAGCTGGCGGCGGTGCGGGGCCTTTTCCGCTACGCCGTGCGGGAGGGCTGGCTGTCGGCCAGTCCCGCCGCCCGCCTGGCCACGCCGCGGCTCCGGCGGCGGCTGCCGCGGGTGTACACCCCGGAGGAAGCCCAGGCCCTGCTGGAGGCGGCGGCCTCGGGCCAGGGTCCGGCGGCCTTGCGGGACCGGGCCATCTTGGAACTCCTCTACGGCTGCGGCCTGCGGGTGGCCGAGCTCAGCGGGCTCGACCTGGACGACGTGGACCTGGAGGGCGGCTGGCTGCGGGTGTACGGCAAGGGCCGAAAGGAGCGGATCCTGCCGCTGGCCGGTCCGGTGGCGGCAGCCCTCCGGGCGTACCTGGAGGAAGGGCGCCCCGGGTTCCTGGAAGGCCGGCGGCACCGTCCCTGCCGGCCGGCCGATGCCCAGGCCGTGTTCCTCAACCGGTGGGGCGGCCGGCTCTCGCCCCGCGGCATCCAGGCCATCGTGCGGCGGGTGGGGGCGGTGGTGGCGCGGCTGCAGGCCCACCCCCACCTGCTGCGCCACACCTTCGCCACCCACCTGCTGGACGGCGGCGCGGGGCTCAGGGCGGTCCAGGAGCTGCTCGGCCACGCCAGCCTGGCCGCAACCCAGGTGTACACCCACGTGTCCCGGGCACGGCTCTGGGCGGTCTACCAGCAGGCCCATCCCCGGGCCCGCCCTGCCCCGGCTGCGGCCATCCCCGCACCGGGGGCTGCGGCGCCGGAGCCGGAGGGCCTGGGCGCCCCGCCCTCGGCAGGCGCACCCGGTTCGCCCGCCGGGTACGGGCCGGCAGGGGGGCGCCAGGGGCTGCAGCCGGGATCGTCGCCGTCCGGGTAGTCCCCGCCGCCGGGGTTCCCGGCGCCGCCCGGGCGGGGTGGTCGCCGCCCGCGGCGGGCAACGGATCCGCGCCCTTCGGCAGGGCGGACCGGCACCGTCACCAGGCCCCAGCACGAGCCGGAAGGCCGGCGGGCCAGAGCGAGGGATCAGCGCATGGGCGAGGGGCAACCCCGCTTTCACGGCACCACCATCCTGGCCGTGCGCCGCAACGGCCGGGTGGCCATGGCCGGCGACGGCCAGGTGACCCTGCAGCAGCACATGGTGATGAAGCACCGGGCCCGCAAGGTGCGGCGGCTCTACCACGGGCGGGTGCTGGCCGGGTTCGCGGGCAGCGTGGCCGACGCCGTGGCCTTGATGGAGCGCTTCGAGGGGAAACTGGAGGAACACGGCGGCCAGCTGGTCCGGGCGGCGGTGGAACTGGCCAAGGACTGGCGCACCGACCGGCTGCTGCGCCGCCTGGAAGCCCTGCTGGTGGTGGCCGACGCCGACCACCTGCTGCTGGTGTCGGGGTCGGGGGAAGTGCTCGAGCCCGACGACGGGATCGTGGCGGTGGGGTCGGGCGGCGGTTTCGCCCTGGCGGCGGCCCGGGCCCTGGCCCGGCACACGGAACTGGATGCCGCCGCCATCTGCCGGGAGGCGATGCGCATCGCCGCCGAGCTCTGCGTCTACACCAACGACCAGCTGGTGATCGAGGAGCTCTAGCCGTGCTCTCGCCGTACTCTCGCCGTACTCCAGCCGCACGGGCCTGGGCCGGGAGCAACGGGCCCGGGCCGGGGGCCGGCCCGATCGGGGCGGCCACCCGCCAGGGGGAGGGACGACCGTGGAACGGGGAGCCGTCCAGGGCGCCGCGTGGGAACCCGACCGGCTGACCCCCCGCCAGATCGTGGCGGAGCTGGACCGGTACATCGTCGGCCAGGCGGAGGCCAAGCGGGCGGTGGCCATCGCCCTGCGCAACCGCTGGCGGCGGCAGCAGCTGCCGCCGCACCTGCGGGACGAGGTGGCGCCGAAGAACATCCTGATGATCGGCCCCACCGGGGTGGGCAAGACGGAGATCGCCCGGCGGCTGGCCCGGCTGACGGGAGCTCCCTTCATCAAGGTCGAGGCGACCAAGTTCACCGAAGTGGGCTATGTGGGCCGCGACGTGGAGTCCATCATCCGGGACCTCTTGGAGACGGCCATCCGCATGGTCAAGGCGGAGCGGGTGGCCGCCGTCGAGGACCGGGCCCGGGCCGCGGCCGACGACCGCCTGCTGGACGTGCTGGTTCCGCCGCCCCGGCGGCGCCCCCAGCGCGCCGGGTCGCCCTGGGAGATGCTGCTGGGGTCCCTGGGGGCCGGGATGCCGGGTCCGGCCGAGCCCGCCCGGCCCGAGGAAGAGGAGGACTGGCGCCGGCGCCGCCAGGAGGCGGCTGCGCGGCTGCGCAGCGGGCAGCTGGAGGACCAGGTGGTCGAGATCGAGGTGGAAGACCAGGCGCCGCCCATGGTCGACATCCTGGGCGGGCCGGGCCTGGAAGAGGTCACCCTGAACGTGCAGGACCTGCTCAAGGACTGGCTGCCCCGGCGCAAGCGCCGGCGCCGCCTGCCGGTGCGGGAGGCCCGGGAGGTGCTGGCCCAGGAAGAGGCCCAGAAGCTGATCGACATGGACCAGGTGGTGGCCGAGGCCATCCGGCGCACGGAGCAGGCGGGCATCGTCTTCATCGACGAGATCGACAAGATCGCCGGCCGGGAGCGGGGCCACGGGCCCGACGTCTCCCGGGAAGGGGTGCAGCGGGACATCCTGCCCATCGTCGAGGGCTCCACGGTGATGACCCGGCACGGCCCGGTGCGCACGGACCACATCCTCTTCATCGCGGCGGGAGCCTTCCACATCGCCAGGCCCTCGGACCTGATCCCCGAGCTGCAGGGCCGGTTCCCCATCCGGGTGGAGCTGCAGCCCCTCACCCGGGACGACTTCAAGCGCATCCTGACCGAGCCGGACAATGCCCTGCTGCGCCAGTACCAGGCCTTGCTGGCCACCGACGGGGTGGAGCTGGAGTTCACCCCGGACGCGGTGGAGGCCCTGGCGGACATGGCGGCCCGGGCCAACCAGCAGGCGGAGAACATCGGAGCCCGGCGCCTGCACACCCTGCTGGAACGGCTGCTGGAGCCGGTGGCCTTCGACGCCCCGGACGCCCTCCAGGGCAAGGTGGTGGTGGATGCTGCGTTCGTCCGCCAGCGGCTGGAGGGAGTCCTCCAGGATCAGGATCTGAGCCGGTACATCCTCTGAGGGCCCTGCCCCCTGGTGGCGGCGCCGGGAGTCCGGGGCCGGCCGGGGAGCCGGCGGCGAGCCCCAGGCGGCCTGCGCGGGCGAAATCCTGACCGGCCGCCCCCCGGGGGCAAGCGAAGGAGCCAGGGCAAGCGATCCTGGCTGGCAAAACCCACCCTGTCGCAAGAGGGACCCAAAACCAGGACCCGGGTCCCAAATTTTTTGTCGCGGATAGAAGGAATGACCAGTTCGGTGCAGAATCATGTCGACCAGTGCCGGCTGGAAAGCCGCTACAACTGAATAAGCTTCGGGGGTGAGCCGCGGTTTCTGTCCCGGTTGCACAGGCCGGGGCGCGGCCACCCCCCGCGGCAGCGACAAAGGCACCCCTGTCGAAAGGCAGGTTCGCAAAGTCACGGGTCTAAGGTCCCGCCAGCACGGGACTATGACGGCCGGACTGCCGAACGCCGCGCGGTGGACCCTTGGCAATCCTCTCGTCCGCCCGTGGTGCCTGGCGCGCCGCGGGCGGCTTTCTTTTCCAGCGGCGGGAGGGGATGGACCCGTGTGGGGGCGCGTCAACGATGAACTGGCTGCCGGGCTGGAGGTCCTGGCCCTCCGCCAGCGACTGCTGGCCCAGAACGTGGCCAACGCCGAGACGCCCGGCTACAAGCGGTATGACCTGGACTTCGCCCGGGCTCTGGAGGCGGCGCTGGCCGGTCGCGGGCCGGCGGGAGGCCAGGCCGCGGGGTGGGCAGCCGGGGCCGCCGGCACCGCCGGGACCGGAGGGGCCGAACCGGCCGTGGCGGCCGCACCAGCCACCGGGGCCGGGGGCGCGGGGGCAGCCGGCGCGGGCGGGGTGGCGGCAGGGCCTGCCGTACCCGGTGGCCCGCCGTCCCTGTCCCTCACCCACCCAGGCCACCTGCCGGGCCGGTGGGCGCCGGGGGATCCGGCGGTAGCGGTATACCGGGAGACCGGTTCCTCCCTGCGCAACGACGGCAACAACGTCGACCTGGACGCGGAGATGGCGCGGCTGGCGGAAAACGGCGTCCACTATCAGGCCCTGGTGCGGCAGCTGTCCGATCGCATCGCCCTGCTGCGCACGGTCATCGCCGAGGGGAGGCGGTAAGCGGTGGCGGGCGGGATGTTCAGCACCTTCGACATCGCGGCCAGCGGCATGACGGCCCAGCGGCTGCGCCTGGACCTGATCGCCAGCAACCTGGCCAACGTGGACTCCACCCGTACCCCCCAGGGCGGGCCCTACCGCCGGCTGGTGCCGGTCTTCGAGGAACGCGCGACGCCCTTCGCCCGGATCCTCCGGGAACGGGGTGCGGTGCCGGGGCCGGTGCCGGCGGCGGGTGCCGCGGCCGGCTGGGCACGCCCCCCCCTGGCGGGCGTAGCGGGTGGGCCGGTGCCGCCCGTAGCCGGTCCGGGAGCGGCGGGTCCGGGCGGGACCGGAGCCGCCCCCGGCGGGGTCCAGGTGGCGGCCGTGGTCGCCGATCCCTCGCCGCCCCGGCTGGTATACGACCCGGCCCATCCCGACGCGGGCGCGGATGGTTATGTGGCGTACCCCAACGTGGACCCGCTGGCGGAGATGGTCAACCTGCTGGCGGCGACCCGGGCCTACGAGGCCAATGTGGCGGTCTTCGCCGCGGCCCGTACCCTGGCCCTGCGGGCGCTGGACATTGGCCGCGGCTGAACGGCCCTGCGGCTGCGGGATGCCCCTGGGACCGCCAGGGTCCCGGCAGCGGTGCGGCTGCAACGGAGGAGGTCTGAGCCATGAACCCATGGGGTGTCCAAGCCCCCGGCAACGTCGCCTGGCCCGGTTCTTCCCCGGCGACCGGCCTGGGCGGGACCTTCGGACCGTCCGGAAGGGCGGCGGCTGCGGCCGCGGGCGACGGCCCGGCGGCCGGTTCCACCGGGCCCGGTGGCGTGGGACCCAGCTTCCTGCAGGAACTGGCCCGCGCCCTCCAGCAGCTGGAGGGCGCGGCCGGCGAGGCCGACGCCATGGCCCGGCGCCTGGTGACGGGCCAGGTCCAGGACCTGTCCCAGGTCATGGTGGCCAGCGAGAAAGCGCGGCTGGCCATCGAACTGGCGGTACAGCTGCGGAACAAGGCGCTGGAGGCTTACCAGGAGATCATGCGCATGCCCGTGTGACGGGTGCGGCCCTGCGGCGGCCGGCGGGATGAGCGGCACGGGGCCGGAAGGCAGGGTCGCGGTCGGTCGAGGAGGCGGCGGAATCCTCCATGCCCCTGGCACAGGTGCGGCAGCTTCCCCAGCAATTCATGGCCTGGTTCCGGAAGCTCAGGCCGGCGGCCCGGTGGGTGGTGGTCTCGGCGGCGGCTCTGGCCCTGGCCGGTTTGGTGGCGCTGGCCCTGGCAGGGCGCAGCGGGCCCCAGTGGGCCCCCCTGTTCACCCAGCTGGACCCCACCGACGCCGCGGCCATCGCCGACCAGCTGGAGGAGCAAGGCATCCCCTTCCAGCTGGCCCAGGGGGGGCAGGCCATTCTGGTGCCCGCGGAACAGGTCGACCGGCTGCGCCTGGACCTGGCCGCCCAGGGCCTGCCGCGCCAGGGGACGGTGGGCCTGGAGCTTCTGGAGAACATGCCGATGGGTGCCACGGAGTTCGAGCGGCAGGTGCAGTACCTGCGGGGGCTCCAGGGCGAGCTGGCCCGTACCATCGGCCGGCTGGAGGGGGTCGAGGCGGCGCGGGTCCACGTAGTGCGGCCCGAGCGCAGCCCCTTTGTCAGCCAGCAGCGGCCTGCCACGGCGGCGGTGCTGGTCCAGCTGAAACCAGGGGCGGAGCTCGAGCCCGAGCAGGTGCGGTCCATCATGCACCTGGTCGCGTCGGCGGTGGAAGGCCTGAAGCCCGAAGACGTGACGGTGGTGGATACCACCGGCCGCCTGCTCTCGGCCGGAGTGGAGCTGGCCCAGGAAGGGACCGCCGTGGTGCCGGGTGACCGCTTCGAGGTGGAACGCCGCTTCGAGGCGGAGCTGCAGCGCAGCCTCCAGACCCTGCTGGAGCAGGTCCTGGGCCCGGGCAACGTCATCGCCCGGGTCAATGCGGAGCTCAACTTCGACCAGCAGGTGGTGGAGCGGCACCTTTTCGAGCCCCCGGCCGACGGCGGCCAGGGCATCCTGCGGTCCATCCAGGAGCTGCAGGAGACCTTCACCGGCCAGCCCGCACCGGGCGGGGTGCCGGGGGACAGCAACATCCCCACCTATCCCCAGGTGGGCGGCGGCACCGGTGACTACCAGCGCAGCGAGCGGACGGCCAACTACGAGGTCAACCAGGTGGTCGACCGGGTGCAGGTGGCCCCGGGTGCGGTCCGGCGCCTGTCGGTGGCCGTGGTGGTCAACGGCGATCTCACTCCCGAGCGGCGGCAGGCCCTCCAGCAGGCGGTGGCCGCGGCCATCGGCAGCGACCCCCAGCGCCAGGACCAGGTCGAGGTGGTGGCCATGCCCTTCGACACCACGGTGGCCGACCGCCTGCAGCAGTCCCTGGAGGAGGAGCGGCAGGCCCGGGAAGCGACCCGGCGGGTGGCCCTGCTGGCCGGCGCGGGGGGGCTGGCGCTGCTGGCCCTGGTCCTCCTGGTGGCCGCCTGGCGGCGCCGGCGGCTCGCCCGCCGGCTCCTGGAAGCACAAGCCGCCGGTCACGGGTTACCCGCCGTGCCGGGGAGCACCGGCGGCACGGTGGCGGCCGGTCCGGCCGGGCGGGGCACCGCGGCCGTACCCGGCCCCGGCGGACCCGTTCCGGGACCGGCCGGGGCCGCGGCGACGGGTGCCAACGGCAAGGCGGCGGAGGCCACGGTCCTCGAGCAGGTCAGCGAGCTGGTGAAGAACCAGCCGGAGCACGTGGCCCAGGTGATCCGCAGCTGGCTGGCCGAGCGGTCCGCCAACTGACGGCGGCGGTCAGGACGGCCTGAGCAGGATCAGGACGGCCAGGCCCGGCGCGGGCGGGGGAGGAGGCGATGGCCATGGCGACAAGGCAGGTTGCGGTGGCAAGGGCCGGCACGGCGGTGGCCGGGGGTACGCCCCGGGGTGGGATCAGGGCCCCGGCGGCGCCGGTCGCCGCGGAGGTGGCCGAGGGTCCGGAGGGCGGCATCGCGGCGGAGCCGGGGGCCGGTGCGGCGGCCGCCGGTGGCCGGCCTGCCCTCCGGGAGGCGGCCCGCGACCTGTCGCCGCGGCGCAAGGCCGCGATCCTGATGATCTCCCTGGGGCCGGAGCTGGCCGCCCGGGTCTTCCGCTACCTGCGGGAGGAGGAGATCGAACAGCTCACCCTGGAGATCGCCAACACCGACCGGGTCGCTCCCGAACAGCGGCTGGCGGTGCTGGAGGAGTGCCGGGATCTGGCCCTGGCCCACGCCTACATCGCCCAGGGCGGCATCGACTATGCCAGGGAGCTGCTGGTGCAGGCCTTGGGCCACCAGCGGGCGGCGGAGGTGATCAACCGCCTCACCGCGACCCTGCAGGTCCGGCCCTTCGAGTTCGTGCGCCGGGCCGACCCGCTGCAGATCCTGAACTTCATCCAGCAGGAGCACCCCCAGACCATCGCCCTGATCCTCGCCTACCTCCATCCGGAACAGGCCGCCGTCGTCCTCAGCGGCCTGCCGCCCGAGCGCCGGGCCGACGTGGCCCGCCGCCTGGCCCTGATGGAGCGCACCTCGCCCGAGCTGATCCGGGAGGTGGAGCGGGTCCTGGAACGCAAGCTGTCGTCGGTCCTGGGCGAGGAGGGCACCGTCGCGGGGGGGCTGCAGGCCGTGGTCCAGGTGCTGAACAACGTGGACCGCGGCACCGAGCGCAGCATCATGGAGGTCCTGGAGGTCACCGACCCCGAGCTGGCCGAGGAGATCAAGAAGCGGATGTTCGTCTTCGAGGACATCGTGCTGCTGGACGACCGGTCCCTGCAGCGGGTGCTCCGGGAGGTCGACCTCAACGAGGATCTGCCCCTGGCCCTCAAGGCCGTCAGCGAGGATGTCAAGCAGAAGATCTTCCGCAACCTGTCCCAGCGGGCCGTGGAGATCCTCCAGGAAAACCTCTCCTACCTCGGGCCCGTGCGCCTCCGCGACGTGGAAGAGGCCCAGCAGAAGATCGTCAACATCATCCGCCGCCTGGAAGAAGAGGGCGAGATCGTCATCGCGCGGGGTGGCCAGGATGAAGTGGTCGTCTAGGGTGGGAGACGCCCGGCGGCCGGTTCCCGCCCGCTGGCCGGTGCTGGGGTCCCTGCCCGGCGCAGGCGCGGCGGCCCCCGGGCACCGGCCGGTGAACTGGCAGTCCGTGGGCCCGGCGGGCGGGACGGTGGCCCCTGCCCCTGCGGGCGAGGCCGCTGCCCCGACGGAGGCCGGCCCGGCTGCCGGCCCGTTGCCGGCAGCTGCCCAGGCGGCGGCCGGCCGGCGGGTCCGCCGCTGGCTCCGGAGGGCCAGGCGGGCGGCGGCCGCCCACCTGGAGAAGGCCCGACGCGAGGCGGACGCCCTGTGCCGCCAGGCGCGGGAGGAGGGCTTCCGCCGGGGCGAGCAGGAAGGCCGGGCGCGGTGGGAGGCGGCCTGCCGGCAACTGGAGGAACAGGCGGCCCGCCAGCGGGAGGAACTGGCCGCCGCCTACCGGCGGCTGGTCGAGGCGTCCGCAGGGCCCGTGCTGGAGCTGGTCCTGGTCCTGGCCCGCCGGGTGGCGGGCGAGGCCCTGGCGGTCGATGCTACCGCCCTGCGCCGCCAGATCGAGGCGGCCCTGGCCCGGCTGGGGAGCGAGGGGGCCCGGGTGCTGGTGCATCCCGAGAGCCTGGCCCGGCTGGAGGAGGCGTCGCCCCTGCCCGCTGGCGTGGAGCTGGTGGCCGATTTGACCCTGGCGCCCGGCGACTACCGGGTGGAGACGCCCCGGGGGCTCATCGACGGCCGGGTGGAGGCCCAGATGCAGCGCCTCGGTCGGGCCCTTCGGGAGGCCGGACCCGGGGGCGGGGCGGACTCCGAGCCGGATGTCATCGCCGACGAGGAGGCGGCCAGGGTCCGGGCCGGTGCCGCCCCGGAGGGGAGGGAAGGAGCATGACGGTGCCGGCCGCCGCCACCCGGCCCGGTCTCCCGGGCGGGCCCGGAGCCGGGGCTGCGCCGGGCCCCGACCTTCAAGAGGCGCAGGGGTCCGGTGGGCTCCTGGACTGGGGCCGGCTGAAGGAGGCCGTGCAGGCGGCCGAACCACGGCCCTGCCAGGGCTGGGTGGAACAGGTGGTCGGCCTGGCGGTCGAGGCCCGGGGCCCCGTGAGCTCCCTGGGGGAGCTTTGCTGGATCGACCGGCCGGGACGGCCGCCGGTGCCGGCCGAAGTGGTGGGGTTTCGCGGTGCCCGCACCCTGCTGATGCCCCTGGGTGATGCCCGGGCCATCCGGCCGGGCAGCCGGGTGGAGGCCACAGGCCAGGGGTTCCGGGTGGCCGTGGGCGAGGGCCTGCTGGGCCGGGTGCTGGACGGGCTCGGCCGGCCCCTGGACGGCCAGGGTCCGGTGGCGGCGGAAGCCTGGTACCCGGCGGAAGCCGACCCCCCGCCGCCCCTGGCCCGCCGGCCCATCCGGGAGCCCTTGCCCGTGGGGGTTCGCGCCATCGACGCCCTGCTGACCTGCGGCCGGGGCCAGCGGGTGGGCATCTTCGCCGGCAGCGGCGTGGGGAAGAGCACCCTCCTGGCCATGATGACCCGGCACACGGCGGCGGACGTGGTGGTGGTGGCCCTGATCGGCGAGCGGAACCGGGAGGTGCGGGACTTCGTCGACCACCACCTGGCCGGCAGCCGGCGGCGCACGGTGGTGGTGGCGGCCACCGCCGACCGGCCGGCCCTGGTGCGCATCAAGGCGGCCCAGGTGGCCACGGCCATTGCCGAGTTCTTCCGTGACCGGGGCCGCCACGTGCTGCTGGTGATGGACTCGGTGACCCGCTACGCCATGGCCCTGCGGGAGGTGGGCCTGGCCGTGGGCGAGCCGCCGGCCACCCGCGGCTACCCGCCGTCGGTCTTCGCCGCCCTGCCGCGGCTGCTGGAGCGGGCGGGGACCGGGGACCGGGGCAGCATCACCGGCTTCTACACGGTGCTGGTGGATGGGGACGACTTCAACGAGCCCGTCGCCGACGCGGTGCGGGGAACTCTGGACGGCCACATCGTCCTTTCCCGCCAGCTGGCCGAGGAGGGTCAGTTCCCCGCGGTGGACGTGCTGGCCAGCGTCAGCCGCCTGATGCCGGAGCTGGTCGATGCGGCCCACTGGGCGGCGGCCCAGCGGCTGCGGAGGTGGCTGGGCGCCTACCGGGAGGCCCGCGACCTGGTGGAGATCGGCGCCTACCAGCGGGGCACCAACCCCGACGTCGACCGGGCCCTGGAGCGCATGCCGGCCATCCGGGCCTTTCTCGCCCAGGGGCGCGACGAGGCGGCTTCCTTTGCCGATACGGTGGCCCGGCTCCAGGAGGTGGCCGGCGGGGAGGCCGCCGGCGAGCAGCGGGCCTGAGGATCCAGGAGGAGCAGCAGGGGTGGGGGGTGGCCATGGCAAGCCGGGAGCCGTTCCGCTTGCAACGGGTATGGGACGTACGCCGCCTGGAGGCCCTGGCCCGGCTGGGGGAGTGGGGTCGCTGGCAGGCCCGCGCCCAGCAGGCGCAAGAGGAAGCGACCCTGCTGGAGGCCCAGCGGCGGCAGGCGGCGGGCCAGCTGGCGGCCGTGGGGCCGGCCCGGCCGGCCTTGGAGATGGTGGCCCGCTGGCGGGAACTGGAGCATCTGGGGCTCCGCTGCCAGGCGGCGGCCGGGCGAGCCCAGGTCCTGCGGCGCGAGGCCGAAACCCGCCAGCAGGCGGCCGTCGCGGCCCGGCGGGAGGAACAGGCCTGCGAGCGGCTCTACGACCGCCACCAGCGGCGGCAGCGCCTGGAGGCGGCGCGGCGGGAGCAGGCCCATCTGGACGAGGTGGCGGGTCGCCGGGCGGCGAGGGAGGAGGCGACGGGCCATGACCCGTGGTGATGGGCCGGTGGCGGCGCCGGTGCGATGGGGGCCAGCGACCGCCGGCGCCGCGGGAACGGGGGCGGCGGTTCCGGGCGGCACCCGCGACGCCGGGGGCCCCCAGGTGCCGGCGGCGGGACGGCGGCCGGGAGAGGTCTTCGCCGAGCTGCTGGACCAGGCTCGGACCGGGCGGGCCAGTTCCCCTGGTCCGGCGGGCGGCATGGCCCCCGCCGGCTCCGCCAGTGCGGGATCTGGAGAGGACGGCGGCCGTGACGCCCGCCGTGTCGCCGGCGGAGAGGTCATGGGGCTGGTCGCGGCCCTGTTTCCCCTGGGTTTCATGCCGGCTCCCGGCGGCCAGGCTGGGGCCGGCCTCCAATCCCGTGCCCGGGGTCGCGAGACCGGGGCGGTTGCGGTGGAAGGGGGGGGCGGCACCCGTGAAGGGGCCGGGCCGCGGCCGGCAGGGCTACCGGCGCGGGGGGGTGCAGCGGGCGGATTCGAACCCCGGGAGGCTGCCGCCAGGTCCGGTACGGCGCCGGAGGCCGGGACGGCAAGCGAAGGCGGCAGCCGGCTGAAGGTCGGCGAGGCGCAGGACGGCGGACCCGGGGCCGCGCCCGGCGGAGCCCCCGGTGGGGCACCAGGGCCGGGAGGGGCCGAAGGAGCGGGCCGGGATGCCCTGGCGACCGGGTCACCCGATCCCGCTGCCGCCGGCGGCACGGCGGGAGGCCGGAGCCTTTCCCCGGCCCGCGAGGCCGGCAGCGCCTCCCAGGGCAAGGCCGGCCCGGCGGAATCCGCAGGACCCGCGGGCGGCCACGCCCGGCCCGCGGCGGGGACCATAGGGGCAGCCGCCACCGCCCCTTCCGGCGCCGGAACGACCCCAGGCCCCACCGGCCCGGCTGCCGGCCCGGTGCCAGGAGCCGGGGCGATGGGTGGGGCAGGGGGGTCCCTTGAGCCGCCGGGACACGGAACGCCGGTTCCGGCGGCGGGGGGGGCGGACGCGGCCACCGGACCGGACGCTGCCGCCGGCGGTGCCGCCGGACCCGGCGGCGTCCCCGGCGGCGGCCGGCCGGAGACGCCGGCCCCGGCCCCGGTCTCGTGGCCCGGGCAACCCGGTGCCGGGCTCCCGGCCGGAGGCGGCGGACCGGCGGCAGGGGACGGCAAGGCCGGGGCCACCCCGCTGGCGATGACGGGTGCGATGGCTGCCGCGGCGAGCGGCCCACCGGCCCCGGCCCCAGCGGCCGCGGGGCCGGTGGCCGGGGTGGAAGCTTACGGCCCAGGGTGGCCTGGGCCGGCCTCCGGCCATGCGGCGGCGGCCGCCGGCATGGCGAGCCTGCCTGCGGGCCAGGCTGGGCCGCTGCTGCCGGGGGCGGCCGGGGTCGTGGTGCCGGTCTCCCAGGGGACCGGCATCCCCGGCGGCCCGGCCGCGGCGCAAGCGGCCGGCGCGGGCCGGCCGCTTGCGCCGCCGGGAAGAGGTGAAGGGGAGCCCCTGGCACCGGCGGCTGCCGCGGCCCCGGGGATGGCCTCGCCGGCGGCGGCGGGGCTGCCGGGTGCGGCGGGCGGCGGCCCCGTGGACGCCGGCCGGTGGGCGGCGGCGGTGGCCCGCTGGATCGAAGGGCTCGATTGGCACCGGACAGGCGACCGGCACCGGTTGCGACTGGAACTGGCTCCGGCCCACCTGGGACCCCTGCACGTGGAGGTCGCGGGGGACGGCAGCGTGCTGGCGGCCCGCCTCACGGTGTTCCACCCCGACACCCTGGCCCTGGTCCAGCGTCACCTGGACGAACTCCGCCAGGCCCTGACCGCCCGCGGCTACCAGATTCAGGGTCTCGAAGTGGGGCTGGCAGCCGGCGGGGCGCCCGGCCAGGCCGGGCAGCAGGGGCCGGGCGGCCAGGGTGGCCCGGGCACGGTCTGGGCCTGGGCCGCAGGCGGGGTCCCAAGCGCGGCCGGCCCCGGCCCCGAGGGGGATGTTCCTTCTGCCCGCCCCGGCACGGCGGCCTTACCGGGAGGGGGCCGCGGGCGGCTGGACGTCCGGATCTAGGAAGTGGGGAGGTGGGGAGGTGGCCGGGATGGCCATAACCAGCAGTACGGTACAAGCGACGACCGCGGTGGCGGGTTCCGGCCCAGGTGGCACCGGCGGCGCGGCCGGCCCGTCCGGCCCGGGCGGTCCGGGCGGGCTGGCACCCGACGCCTTCTTTCGGTTGCTGGCGGCCCAGCTGCGCTATCAGGACCCGCTGCAACCCATGCAGGACACCGCCTTTGTGGCCCAGCTGGCCCAGCTCACCCAGCTGGAGGAGACCCGGGCCCTGCGGGCGGCCCTCAGCGGGCTTTCGGCCCTGCCCCTGCTGGGCCGGACGGTGGAGATCACCACCGCCCAGGGGACCCGGACCGGCACGGTCACGGGGGTGCGGATGGATCCTGCCGCACCGGGCCTGATGATCGACGGCCAGCCCGTGGCCTGGGCCGACGTGCTGGCCCTGCGTCTGGCGGGTGAGGCGGAGCCCGCGGGCGGGCCGCCGGGGCGCCCGGTGACGGCGTGAGGCGGCGGGCACCGGCGGGAGAGCGGTGAGGAACGGGCCCGCCTGGGGCCGCCGGAGGCCCCGGCGGGAACCGGGGCCGGCCACGGGGCCGGGCCGGTCGCGTGGGGGAAGGCCCGGCAGGGGAATGACCTTGAGGGAGGGTGAGGCGCCATGATGCGCTCGCTGTACGCCGGCATCTCGGGGCTTCAGAACCACCAGCTCCGGATGGATGTGGTCGGCAACAACATCGCCAACGTCAACACCGTGGGCTACAAGTCGAGCCGCGTGACCTTCAAGGAGCTGTTCAACCAGACCCTGCGGGGGGCCTCGGCGCCCGCCGGGCCGGCCCGGGGCGGGACCAACCCGATCCAGATCGGCCTGGGCACGGCCCTGGGCGGGATCGACGTGATCCACCAGGCCGGCAACCCCCAGGTGACGGGCGTGGTCACGGACATGGCCATCCAGGGCGACGGGTTCTTCGTGCTGCAGGACGCCACGGGCGGCTACGCCTACACCCGGGCCGGCGACTTCCGGCTGGATGCCGAGGGGTACCTGGTGAATGCCGATGGCCTGCGGGTCCTGGGCTGGCAGGCCCAGGGCGGTGTGCTGCCGGCCCGGGACGCCCTCAACCTGGGCGCCGTCCGCGTTCCCGTGGACCTGGCCGTACCGGCCCAGGCCAGCACCCGGGTGACGTGGTCCAGCAACCTGGATGCCACGGCACCCACGTCCAGTCCCCTGACCCAGGCCATCGACGTCTACGACTCGCTGGGGAATCCCCATACGCTGATCTTCACCTTCACCCGTACCGGGCCGAACCAGTGGTCGTGGGACGCCGCCGCGGCCGCCGACCCGGCCACCTCCCTCGGCTCGGGCACCCTGACCTTCAGCAGCGCGGGGCTTCTCACGGCCGGCAGCCCGGGCACCGTGGATTTCAACCCGCCCGGCGCCGACCCCATGACCCTGACCGTCGACTTTGCCGGCTTGACCCAGTACGCCGGGCCGTTCACCGCCGAGGCCACGGCCGACGGTTATCCCGCCGGGGAGCTGACGTCCTTCAGCGTCGATGCATCGGGCACCATCACCGGCACCTTCTCCAACGGGATGACCCAGCCCATCGCCCAGGTGGCCCTGGCCGCCTTCGCCAATCCGGCCGGCCTGCTGCGCGACGGCAACCTCTACTGGGAATCCAACAACTCCGGGGTGGCCCGGATCGGGGAGGCGGGCACCGGCGGGCGCGGCTCCGTCACCCCGGGGGCCCTGGAGATGTCCAACGTCGACCTGTCCCGGGAGTTCGTCGACATGATCGTGACCCAGCGGGGCTTCCAGGCCAACTCCCGGGTCATCACCACCTCCGACGAGATGCTGCAGGAGCTGGTCAACCTCAAGCGGTAAGCCGGCCGGCTGAGAGCCCGGCCCGCCGGATGCCGCGGCGGGGACCCGGCCTCAGCGGCCGCAGGTGACGGGAGGGAGCCCCGGTGGTGCCGGTGACCCGCCTGGACGGCCGGGAAGTGGTGGTCAACGCGGAGCTGATCGAGACCCTGGAGGCCACGCCCGATACGGTGATCACGCTGACCACGGGCCGGCGCCTGGTGGTGCGGGAACCCGTGGAACGGGTGATCGAGCGGGTGGTGGCCTACCGGCGGCGCATCCTGGCGTCGGCCGGGGGACCGGGAGGGGCAGGGGCGTCCTGCGCCCCGGCCTCGCCCGCCCTGGCCGCCGGGTCCACCGGGCACGAGGACGGTGACCCCAGGTGAAAGGCAAAGTCCGGTTGCTGTTGATCGTGGTGGTGACGGCGGTGGCCGCCGCGGCGGGCACCTGGTGGGCCGCCACCCGGGCGGGGGCGGGGGAGCCCCCGCCCCCGCCGGAGCCGGTGGACGTGGCCCTGGAGCCCTTTACCACCAACCTGCGGGATGGTCGGGTGGTCCAGGTGGCCCTGGTCCTCCGGGTGGCAGGGGAGGAGGCGGCCAAGGCGCTGGAGCACGGCGGCATGGCCGAGGTGCGCCATCAGGTCTACCGGGTCCTGCGCGGGATGACCGCGGCCGACCTGGCCGGAGCCGGCGGCATGGACCGGCTGCAGCAGGCGCTGCGGGCCGTCCTGGCCGGACAGGGCGGCGGCTCCGGCCACGGCCAGGGTAACCCGGGGGCGGGGTCCGGCCTTCCTGCCGGATCTGGAACCGGTGGACATGCCCCCGGGAGCGGGTTGCCCATTCAGGACGTGCTGATCACGGACCTGATCGTCCAGTAGGGGCCTGCAGAGCACGGGCGGGAGGAGGGCTGCTGCTTGAACCAGGGCGTGCGCCGCAAGGGCGTCCGGAGGGCTCCGGTGGTCCGGCTCTACGACTTCCGGCGCCCGGACAAGTTCTCCAAGGAGCAGTTGCGCACCCTGGCCATGGTCCACGAGAACGTGGCCCGGCTGGCGACGGGCTTCTTGTCGGGCCAGCTGCGCACGGTGGTCGAGGTGGCGGTGCTGGAGGTGGAGGAGACGACCTACGGTGAGTTCATCACCGGCCTCTCCAACCCTACGGTGCTGGCGGTCTTCAACCTGCCGCCCCTGGAGAGCAGCGCCGTCATGGACGTGGAGCCCTCCATCGCCTTTCCCATGGTGGACCGCCTGTTCGGCGGTCCGGGCACGGGCTCGGCCACCGGCCGCGGCCTGACGGAGATCGAGACGGTGGTCATGCGGGCAATCCTGCAGGGGCTGCTGGGATCCGTCGCCGAGGGGTGGAGCCAGCTCGTCCAGGTGCAGGGCGAGCTGGTCACGGTGGCCGCCAACCCCCTGTTCGTCCAGGTCCAGGCGCCCAACGAGATCGTCGTGCGGGTGGTGCTCTCGGTCCGGTTCGGCCAGCAGGAGGGAGCCTGGCGGATCTGCTTGCCTTATCCCCTGCTGGAGCCCCTGCTGCCGCGGCTGGCCGTGCACCAGTACTACGCCCGGGAGACCCGCAGCCAGGCGCGGTCCCGGGAGCAGTGGGAAGAAGGCCTGCGCCAGGTGCCGCTGCCGGTGCAGGTGGTCCTGGGGCGGGCCCAGCTGACGGTCCGGCAGCTGCTGGACCTGGCGCCGGGGCACGTGCTGCCGCTGGATACCCGGGCCGGCAGCCTGGTCGACATCCTGGTGGGCGGCCGGCTCAAGTTCCGGGGTCTTCCCGGCCAGCACAGGCAACGGCTGGCGGTGCAGGTGGTGGAACGGGTAGAGGAGGAACGCGGCCATGGGCACGGGCGAGTGGGAGATGCTGTCGCAGGAGGAAATTGATGCCCTGGTGCGCAGCCTGGCCGAGGAGGGGAGCGGGGCCGGCCCCGCCGGCGGGGACGACCCGGCCCGGGGCGCCCCGGCCGGTACGGGAGGCGCGGCCGGAGGTGCTGCCGGATCCGACGGCCCTCCCCCCGCAGCTGCCGGATCCGCCGGCGGGGCATCGGGGTCCGCCGGGCCCCAGGAGGCCTCCCCCGTCGCGACGGGCCCCTCCGCCGGAGCCGGGGAAGCCACGGGCAGGCGCCCCTCCGCTCTGCCGGCCGCGACCCCGCCTGCCGCCTTCCAGGAGGAGGCCAGCCCGGCGGGCGGGCCGGGCGCGGAGGGACCGACCGGTGCCGGCCGGGGCAGCGGCCCGGCCCAGGCGGCGGCCGCAGCCGAGCCGGCCCCGGCGGGCATCGCGGGGGCCGGTAGCCGCCCGGCGGCCGGGTTCTACCCCCTGCACGGCGGTCCCGAGGCCGGCGAGGGCTGGCCGCCGGAAGGGGAAGGCGGCGCCGGGCCCGCCGCGGGCCGGGGAACCTTGGATCTCCTGCTGGATGTCCCCCTGCAACTGACGGTGGAGCTGGGCCAGACCCAGCGCACGGTGCGGGAACTGCTGGAGATGGCGCCGGGCACGGTGGTGGAACTGGACCGGCTGGCGGGCGAGCCGGTGGACCTGCTGGTGAACGGCCGCCTAATCGCCCGGGGCGAGGTGGTGGTGATCGATGAGAACTTCGGCATCCGCATCACCGACATCGTCAGCCCCGGCGAGCGCCTCCGCCGCCTCCGTTGAGGGGGTACCGGGGGAGGGCGTTCGGGGGGGACCGGCGCCCGCGGTGGTGGTCATCGACCCTGCCGCCTTTGCCCGGCGCCAGGTCCGGGCGCAACTGACTCCCCTGGGGTGCGTGGTGCTGGAGCTTTCCGGATCCGAACCCGAGCCCGTGATCCGCCGCCAGCTCCAGCGGGCCCGGGTGGTCCTGGCCGAACCGGCTCCGTGGGGCCGGGACGCGGGCCGCTGGCTGGCTGTCCTGAAGGCGATGAATCCCGGCGCCACCCTGGTGGTGTGCACGGCCCTGACCACCCGGGCGGCCGTGGTGGCCTACCGGCAGGCGGGAGCGGCCGACGTGGTGGCCAAACCGTGGCAGCCTGCCCGCCTGCAGGCGGCGGTCCGGCGCGCCCTGGCGGCCCGGGGGCCGGCGGGAGGGCTGGATCCCCGCGCCGGCCGGGGCGCCGCAACGTCGCCGGGCGGGGAGTCGCCGGGCCGGGCCTGCCTGGAGGCGGGGCCGGTCCAGGGGGAGACCGGGGGGACGGAGGAACCTTGTGGACAGGCCTGATCCAGTTTCTCGTTGCTTCGCTGCTGGTGATCGCAGCGGCCGCGTGGGGGAGCCGGGCCCTGGCCCGGTGGTTGAAGCCTGCCCAGGGCGGGCGTGATCTGGAAATCCGGTCCGTGGTGTCCCTGGGCGGCCGGCGGGTCCTGTGCGTGGTGCGCTGGCACGGGGACGAGCTCCTGCTCGGGGTGACCGACCAGGGCGTGAGCCTGCTGGACCGGCGGGCGGCCCGGGAGGATGAGCCGGCATGATGCCCCAGGTGAACGTCACCCTCCAGCCGGCCACGGGCCCGGAAGGCCTGGGTGCCGCCCTGCAGATCCTGCTTCTGCTCACCGTGCTGTCCCTGGCGCCGGCGCTGCTGGTGATGATGACGGGCTTCACCCGCATCGTGGTCGCCCTGTCCTTCCTGCGCGGCGCCCTGGGTACCCAGCAGGCCCCGCCCAACCAGGTGCTGGTGGGGCTGGCCCTGTTCCTGACCGTGTTCGTCATGGCACCGGTCTGGCAGCAGGTCTACCAGGACGCCTGGATACCCTACCGGGACGGCCGGATCGGCCAGGTCGAGGCCCTGCAGCGGGCGCAGGAACCGGTGCGGGAGTTCATGTTCCGCTATACCCGGGAACGGGACTTGGCCCTGTTCCTGGAACTGTCGGGGCGGGGGCCGGTGGCGTCGCCCGACCAGGTCCCGACCTACGTGCTGATTCCTGCCTTTGCCATCAGCGAGCTCAAGACGGCCTTCCAGATCGGTTTCATCCTTTACGTACCCTTTCTGGTCATCGACATGGTGGTGGCCAGCACCCTGATGTCCATGGGCATGTTGATGGTTCCGCCCATGCTGGTGTCGCTGCCGTTCAAGATCCTGCTGTTCGTGCTGGTCGACGGCTGGAACCTGGTGGTCCGGTCCCTGCTGGCGTCCTTCGGCATGCCGGGCTAGGGGCCGGGCTGGAGACCGGGCCCACGGCCCGTGTCCCCCGGGCCGGCGGTTGGGCCGGAGAGGGGCCGGGGGAGCCGCCGGCCGGGTCCGGTAGACGAGGGGGAAAGGGATGATGACCGACGCCATGGTGCTTACGGTGGGGCGGGAAGCCCTGTGGACGGGCCTTCTGGTGGCCGCCCCCGTGCTCCTCCTGACGGTGGCCGTCGGGGTGGCGATCAGCATTCTGCAGGCGGCCACCCAGGTGACGGAGCAGACCCTGGTCTTCGTTCCCAAGATCCTGGCGGCAGCGGCGGCCCTCCTGCTCTTCGGGCCGTGGATGCTGGCGACCCTGGTGCGCTACACGGTGCAGCTGTACGAATCCATCCCCGGCGTCCTGGGATGATCCCGGCCGGGGACCGGGGATGCGGGGGAGGGGCCGTGCCCCGCGGCCGTGGCGGCGGCCCGGCCGGCCCCGGCCCAGGAGCCGGGGCCGGTGACCGGCGGCGCCTGCCCGTAGCCCGGGGGTGCGCGGCGCATAGGACCGGCGGCGGAGGTGATCCGGTGGACCTGGCGGCCATCGCCACCACAGAACTCAACCGGTTCCTGCTCTGCCTGGGCCGGACCAGCGGCCTGGTGGTCGCCTCGCCGGCCTTCGGCGGGGGCCTGGTGCCGGCGCCTGCGCGGGCGCTGCTGGCGGTGCTTCTGGCCCTGGTGGTATACCCGGTGATGCCGCCCGCCCGGCCGCCCGCCACGGCCCTGGGTTACGGGGCCGCCCTGCTGGCCGAGGTGGCCGCGGGGCTTGCCCTGGGGCTGGTCACCGCCCTGGTCTTCGCCGCCGTCCAGCTGGCGGGCCAGCTGCTCGACCTGTCGGCGGGCTTCGGCCTGAGCGGGGTCATCGATCCCGTCTCGAGCCAGTCCATGCCCGTCCTGGGGCACTTTCTCTACCTGGTCATGTGGGTTCTGCTGCTGGCCACCGACGGCCACCACCTGATCCTGCGGGCTCTGGCTGACAGCTACCGCCACCTGCCACCGGGGGGAGCCGGCCTGGCCGGCGGTGCCCCGGTGCTGCTCGACCTGGCGGGCTGGATGTTCGCCACCGGCCTCCTGTTGAGCCTCCCCGTCCTGGCCGTGCTGGTGGCCGTGATGGTGGCGCTGGGCCTGGTGTCCCGGGCGGTGCCCCAGCTCAACGTGTTCATCACGGGCCTGCCGGTGCAGGTGGCCGTGGCCCTGGTCGCCCTGCTGGCCGCCCTGCCGGCGCTGGCCGGAGCCCTGGCCGGCCTGGCCCGGCCTCTGGGCGAGTTCCTGGCCCGGCTGCTGGAGGCGATGGGCCCATGACCCCGCCTGCCCTCGTGCGCCCGGCGGGCCCGGCGGTCCCGGCCGGTGTTTCCGCGGCGGCCCGCCTCCATCCCAGGGCGGCCGGGCGGGCCGGCCGGGAGAGCGGCGGGACCGCCTGGCCAGCCCGAGGGGCAGCCGCCGGGGCAGGGGCCCCCCTCCGAAGGATCCAGCTCCAGCTCTTTGCCGGCGAGCGGGTGCTGCCCCCGTCCCCCCGGCGGCTCAGGCAGGCCCGCCGCCGGGGCCAGGTGGCCCGCAGCGCGGACCTGCCGGCAGCCCTGGTGCTGCTGGCGCTGGCGGTCCTGGCCAGCACGCTGGTGCCCCTGGCCGCCCGGCAGGTGGCGGGGCTGGCGCGGCGGCTGTGGGCGCCATCCCCGGCCCCGCTGCCGGCGGACTGGACGGTGGCCCAGGCGGCGGATCTGGGGCGGGTGGTGCTGCTGGGAACCCTGGCCGCCGCCGGCCCCCTGGCCCTGGCGGGCTGGGTGGTCGCGGCGGCGGCCGGGTTCGTCCAGGCAGGGGGGCTGTTTCAACCGGGTCTTGCCGCTCCCCGCTGGGAGCGGGTGAACCCCCTGGCCGGCCTGCAGCGGCTGGTGTCCCGCCGCGCCCTGGTGGAGCTGCTGAAGGCGCCGGTCAAGCTGGCGGTGATGGCCGCCGCCCTGGGACCCGCCTTGCTGGGTGCCGGGATGCAGCTGATCACGGCCACGGGAGCGCCGCTGCCGGCGATGCTGGGCCTGGCGGGCCGGTCCCTGCAGGGGTTGCTCTGGCGAGGGGCCCTGGCCTACCTGGTGGTGGCCCTGGCTGATTACGCCTACCAGTGGTGGGAGCACCAGCAGTCCCTGCGGATGACGGTCCAGGAGTGGAAGCAGGACCAGAAGGAAGCCGAAGGCGACCCGGTGCTACGCCAGCGGATCCGCCAGCGGCAGCGGCACCTGGCCCGCCGCCGCATGCTCCAGGAAGTACCCCGGGCCGACGTGGTGGTGACCAACCCGACCCACGTGGCCGTGGCCCTGCGCTACGACCCGGCCCGCATGGGGGCGCCGGTCGTTGTGGCCAAGGGGGTGGACTTCCTGGCCCTGCGCATCCGAGCCCTGGCCGAGCAGCACGGCGTGCCCGTGATGGAGGAACCGGCCCTGGCCCGGGCCCTCTACCGGGCGGTGGAGGTGGGGCGCGAGATCCCCGCTGCCTTCTACGTGGCCGTGGCGGAAGTGCTGGCCTTCGTGTGGCGGCTGCGCGGCCGGGCGGGGCCGGCCGGCGGTCAGGACACCGCGGGGCCGGGCCCGTGGCCCGGTCCCGCGGTCCCGGCCGGGGGGCCCGCCCCGGCAGGCAGGGGGAGCGAGGAGGAAGCCCGGCTGGCGGCCTCCCCAGGCGGGTGGGGCTCCGGCGAGCCGGGCGCCGGGGAGGCGGGCCGCCGGCCGCCGGTTCGTCCCGGCCGAGGGGAGGTGAGGTGAGATGGCCCGCCCTTTGACGGGCAGGGCAGGAGGCCTGGCGGCCGCCGGGCAGTGGCTGGCCGGTTCCGCCGACGCGGTGGTGGCGGGACTGGTGGTCACCATCGTGGTGATGATGGTGGTGCCCCTGCCCACGGCGCTGCTGGATCTGCTGATCGCGGCCAACCTGACCTTTGCCCTGGTGGTCCTCCTGATGACCATGTACACCCAGGAGCCGCTGGAGATCGCCGTCTTCCCGTCGTTGCTGCTCCTGGCCACCCTCTTCCGCCTGGCGCTGAACGTCTCGTCCACGCGGCTCATCCTGCTGCAGGGCGACGCGGGGGCCATCATCCGCCAGTTCGGGCACTTCGTGGTGGGAGGCGACCTGGTGGTCGGCCTGGTGGTCTTCCTCATCCTGGTGGTGATCCAGTTCGTCGTCATCACCCGCGGGGCCGAGCGGGTGGCGGAGGTGGCGGCCCGGTTCACCCTGGATGCCCTGCCGGGCAAGCAGATGAGCATCGACGCCGACCTGTCGGCGGGTCTGATCGACGAGCAGGAGGCCCGCCGCCGCCGGCAGCAGGTGGCCCGGGAGGCGGACTTCTACGGCGCCATGGACGGTGCCAGCAAGTTCGTCAAGGGCGACGCCATCGCCGGGCTCATCATCACCGTGATCAACCTGGTGGGGGGCGTGCTGATCGGCGTCCTGCGGGACGGCCGGCCGGCGGCCGAGGCCTTGCAGGTCTACTCCCTGCTGACGGTGGGCGACGGGCTGGTCTCCCAGATCCCCGCCCTCCTCCTCTCGACCGCCACCGGCATCGTGGTGACCCGGGCGGCAGGGGACGACCACCTGGGGGGCGAGCTGCGCCGCCAGGTGTTCTCCAATCCCCGGGTGCTGGCCGTGGCGGCCGTCTTCCTGGTGCTGCTGGGGCTGGTGCCGGGGCTGCCCAGGGTGCCCTTCTTCGTCCTGGCCGGCATCGCCGCCGCCGGGGCCCGGGGGCTGCAGCTCCAGGCCCGTCGCCAGGCGGAGGAGGAGGCCGCCCGGGCGCGAGCGGAAGCAGCGGCCGCCCGGGCGGAGCCGGAGCCCGTCACCGCCGTGCCCGTCGACCCCATCGAAATCGAGCTGGGCTACGGTCTTCTGGCCCTGGCGGACGAGGCCCGGGGCGGCGACCTCCTGGCCCGCATCGCCGCCATCCGCCGGCAGATGGCCCAGGAGCTGGGCGTGGTGGTGCCCCTGGTGCGGGTCCGGGACAACGTGCTGCTGGAAAGCCACACCTATGTCATCCGCCTGCGGGGGGCCGAGGTGGGGCGGGGCCGGCTGCTGCCCGACCACTACCTGGCCATGGCCACGGGGCTGGAAACGGAAACGGTGGAGGGCATCGAGACCACCGAGCCGGCCTTTGGCCTGCCGGCCCTGTGGGTGGCGGCCGAAAACCGCCAGCGGGCCGAGCTGGCGGGTTACACGGTGGTCGACCCGGCCTCGGTGCTGGCCACCCACCTGTCGGAGCTCTTGCGGCAGAACGCCTACCGGCTGCTCACCCGGCAGGACACCCGCCAGCTGCTGGACGGGCTGCGCCAAGTGGCCCCGGCCCTGGTGGACGAGCTGCAGCAGCACCTGAGCCTGGGCGAGATCCAGAAGGTCCTGCAGAACCTGCTGCGGGAGGGCGTGGCCATCCGCGACCTGGTCACCATCGGCGAGGCCCTGGCCGACCAGGCGCCCGCCACCCGGGACACCGACCTCCTGACGGAGTTCGTCCGGCACCGCCTGGCGGCCCAGATCTCCGAGTCCCTGCCGGTGCGGGACGGCCGGCTGCGGGTCCTGGCCCTGGACCCCGCCGCCGAGCAGGTGATCCGGGAGGCCCTGCAGCAGGCACCCGGCGGCACCCATCCCGCCGTGCCCGCCGACTGGCTGGGACGGTTGCTGCGGGCGGCCCAGGCCGAGGTCCGGCGGGTGGCCGCCCAGGGGGTCGAACCGGTGGTGCTGTGCGCCCCCGTCATCCGCCTGCACCTCTACCGCATGCTGGAGGCGGCGGTACCCCAGCTGGTGGTGGTCTCCTATAACGAGCTGGTGCCCCATCTCCAGGTGGAGACGGTGGGGGTGATCCGGCCGTGAAGATCAAGCGCTTCCGGGCTCCCGACATGCGCACGGCCCTTGAGCAGGTGCGGGCCGAAATGGGGCGCGACGCCGTGATCCTGCAGTCCCGGTCCGTCCGGGGGCGGGGGATCTGGGCGTGGCTGGGGCGGGGCCGGCGCTGGGTGGAGGTGACCGCCGCCTGGGACGGGCCGGATCCAGGGTCCGGGCGGGAGGCACCCACGGGTGCCGGCTCGTCCGGCCCGGCCCTGGCTTCGGCTCCGGCCCGGGCCCCGGTCCCGGCCCGTTCCCCGGTCCCACAGGCCGCGGTGGGCGACAGCCCCGTGCCGCCTGGTGGCCTCCGCATCGACGTGGCGGTAGGGGAGGGGCCCCTGGTGCCTCCCCCAGGCGGGGCGCCGGCCCCCGCCGGCCACCCCAGGGCCGTCCAAGGACCAAGGCCGGAGCCGGTAGCCGGGACGGCGCAGCTGGAAGGGGCCAGACGGCCGCAGGCGGTGCATGCCGCCCAGGGGCCCGCGCCCCTTCGTGACGGGCCGCCAGCCTCGGCGGTCGGGCCCTTGCGGTTCCCTCCCGCGGGGCGGCCCCTGGCGGGAGTGGTCGCCGTCCTGGGACCCACGGGAGCCGGCAAGACCACCACCGTCGCCAAGCTGGCTGCCCGGGCCGTGCTGGACGAGGGCCGGGACGTGGCCCTGCTGGCGGCCGACACCTACCGTCTGGGAGCCACCCGCTCCCTGGCGGCCTACGCCGAGCTCTTGGGCTTGCCGCTGGCTGTGGCCTACTCCCCCGGCGAGGCGGCGGCCTGGGTTGCGGGCCTGCCCTGGGAGGAACCCGGCGGCGGACTCGCCCGGGCGGCGGCAGCGCCGGTGGTGGCGGCGAGCCGCGGCATCGCCGGGACCACGGCCGGGGACGAGGCGCCGGAGCCGCACGCGGGGGACCGTGGTCCGGCCGGCCCCAGGGCCCAGCCCGTTCTTCCGTCCGGGGGAGCGGGGGGCGGCCCGCTGGCGCTGGTGGATACGGCCGGGCGCAACCTGCTCCTGCCCGAGGTGGCCGCCGAGCTGGCCACCCTGCTGTCGGCGGTGCGCCCCTGGCGGGTGCTGCTGGTCCTGCCGGCCACGCTGGCACCGGCCGAGGCGGCCGCACTGGTGGCAGTGGGGCGGCAGCTGGGGGCAACGGATCTGGTGCTGACCAAGCTGGACGAGTGCCTCGACCCGGCCGCCGCGCTGAGCCGGGCCGCCCGCTGGGGCCTGCCCCTGGCCCTGGTGGGCTGCGGGCAGCGGGTGCCCGACGACCTCTTGCCCGGCACCCAACAGGTTCTGGCGTCGTGGCTGGGCGCCCGCCCAGGACAGGTGGCGGGGACAGGGGGAGGGTCAGGCCATGGCTTCAGCGGCACCGGGGCCGGCTGAACAAGCGCGGGCGGTACTGGTGGCCAGCGGCAAGGGTGGGGTCGGCAAGAGCAACCTCAGCCTCAACCTGGCCATCGCCGCCCGCCGGCTGGAACGGAGGGTGCTGCTCCTGGACGCCGACGTGGGCCTGGGCAATGCGGAGATCCTGGCCGGGGTGTCGGCACCCCTGCACCTGGGCGACGTGCTGGCGGGCCGGTGCACCCTGGAGCAGGCGGTGGTGGGCGGCCCCGGGGGCGTCGACCTCCTGGCAGGGGGCCACGGGCTGGGCGAGCTGCCGCCGGTGGACGGGCTGCGGTGGCGGCATGTGCTGGGCCAGCTGGCGGGCCGCCGCTGGGACCTGGTGGTGATCGACGGCGGTGCGGGGGTGGGAGGTCCCGTGCGGCCCCAGCTGCTGGCGGCGCGGGAGCTTTTGGTGGTGACCACGCCCGAGCCCACCGCCCTGGCCGACGCCTACGCCGTGATCAAGCTGGTGGCGGCCGGGGGGCAGGGTCTCCCGCCCCGCCTCTGGGTAGCCGTCAACCAGGTGCAGCGGGCGGCGGAGGGGCAGGCGGCCTTCGCCCGGCTGGCCAGCGTGTGCCGGCGGTTCTTGGGCGTAGAGCCGCACCTGCTCGGCCTGGTGCCTCATGATCCCCGGGTGCGGGAGGCCGTGCAGCGGCAGGTGCCCCTCCTGCTGGCGGCGCCCCACAGTCCTGCTGCCCGCGCTGTGGAAGCCATGGCCCGCCACCTGCTGGGGTGCCCTCCGCCCGCCGCCGGAGGCTTGCTGGCCTACCTGGCCCGGCTCTGGCCGGGCCGCGGGGCGCCTCCCGGCCGGGAAGCCGCCGGCGGGCCGGTCGCGGGCTAGCCCGGGCCGGTGCTGCCGGACGGCGAGGCGGGGCAAGGAGTGGGGGGAGTGGGATGGACCGGGTGGAGCCTTTGCCGCTGGAGACCAACCATCCGGTGGAGGTGACCTTCGTCGGCGAAGCGCCGCCGGGCCACGGTCTGGGGCCCTACCGCACCCACGTCCTGGGGACGGCGGCGGAGGGGCTGGTCCTGGCCCTGCCCATGGCCCGGCAGCGCTGGGTGCTGCCCCGGCCCGGCCAGGCGGTCAAGGTGGTGTACCGGGACCCCCAGGACCGGGAGGCGGCCCGGGGCCTCTTCGGCTTCGTCAGCGCCGTGGCCGGCGCCCGGGTGGAACCGGAGCCGGAGCTGGTGGTGGCCTGGCCCCGGCGGGTAGAGCGGGTGCAGCGGCGGCAGTGGGTCCGGATCGACCTGCGCCTCCCGGTGCGCATCGAGCGGCGCGGCGATCCGGCCCAGGTCGTGGAAGGCCGGACCCTGGACGTCAGCGGCGGCGGTTGCCGGGCCCAGCTGTCCCGGCCCGTGCCCCCGGGCGAACTGGTGCGGGTCGACCTGGCCTTCCCCGGCTGGGCCGCCCAGGCCACGGCCCGGGTCGTGCGGGTGGAACCCGGCGACGGGCCGGTGGTGGGCCTGGAGTTTGTGGAGATCGACCCGCGGGTGCAGGACCGGATCGCCGGGTTCATCCTGGCGGAGCAGGCCCGGCGGCGCCGGGTGCTGGGCTGAGCCCCGGCGCCGGAGCGGCCCGGGGCCCGGACCGGCCGGGGGAGGAAGCCGGAGGGGGGAGCAGGGTGTCCGCGGAGTTGAAACAGCGGCAGGAGCGGGCGGAACTGTGGCGGCGGTACCGGACGGCGGCGGATCCCGAGAGCTGGGAAGCCCTGATCCGGGAGCACCTGCCTCTGGTCCGCTACCTGGCGGGGCGGTTGGTCGTCCACCTGCCCCCCCAGGTGGAGCTGGACGATCTCATCAGCTACGGCATCTTCGGCCTGATGGAGGCCATCAAGCGCTACGACCCTTCCCGGGGGGTGAAGTTCGAAACCTACGCCTACACCCGGATCCGCGGCGCCATGCTGGACGGCCTGCGGGCCATGGACTGGGTACCCCAGGGCCTGCGCCGGCGGGCCCGGGAGGTAGAGGCCTGCTACCGGCGGCTGGAGAACCGGCTGGGCCGGCCTGCCGAGGATGCCGAGGTGGCGGCGGAACTGGGGCTGACACCTGATGAATTCGGCGAGCTCCTCAAGGACCTGGCCCGCACCACCGTGATCTCCCTGGACGACGTGCTGCGCAGCGAGTCCGACGACCCGGCGGCGGTGCTGGACCGGCTGGCCGATCCCGGGGCGGCCGACCCCTTGGCGGCCGCCACCCTGGCCGACCTGCGCCAGCGCCTGGCCCAGGCCCTGGCGGTCCTGCCCGAGCGGGAGCGGCTGGTGATCACCCTTTACTATTATGAAGGCTTGACCGTCAAGGAGATCGCCGAGGTCATGGGGGTCAGCCCGTCACGGGTTTCCCAGCTGCACACCCGGGCCATCCTGCGCTTGCGGGCCCGCCTGGGCGGGGACGGGGGGTGATGGGGTGAGCATCGGCGGGCTGGACGGGCCCCACGCCATCCAGTCGGCGGCCGAGGCCCAGCGGCTGCAGCGCCAGCCGGCCGAGGCCGGACGCGGGGAGGAACAGGCCCAGCGCTTTGCCGCAACCCTGGACGAGGCCCGGCGGCGCCGCCAGGTGAGCGGGGCCGGCGCCGGGGAGGCGGCAGGGCGGGCCGGGCACGAACCCGGATCCGGCGGCTCCGGGGCGGCCGGCGCCGGTGGCCGGCCCCGGCGTCCCGGGGAGGGTGGGGGCGGGCGCTCGGGAACGGGTCACCGGGGGAATGGCCGGCGGTCCGGCGGCAGGGGCCGGCCGGCCCCGGACCCGGACGAGGGGGAGGCTCCGGGCGGAGCCGAGGGCGGGGCGGCCATCCCGGCTCCCACCGGTCCGGTGCCCGGCGCCAGGGCCGAGCCGGCGGCCGCCGGCGGAGGAGCTCCGGCGCCCGCAGCGGCCCGGGGGAAGCGCCCGGTGCCCGAGGATCTTCCACGGAAGGGCCTGAAGCTGGATCGCACGGTGTGATCCCGAGCCGGGGCGGGCCTCCACGACCCTGCCCCCGCCGCCCGTTCCCTGCCCGTCGCCGGCCACCGGGCCCTCCCGGCCGGGTCGACCTGCCTGGGCCGGCCGCATAGGCCGGGACAAGGCTGGCATACTATGCCAGGCAGGGGGTGAGGGGATGCGCGGCTTCTGGCTGGGCTTCACCTGCGGCCTGCTGGTGGCCGCCCTGGTGACGGCGGCCGGGATCCAGCACCTGGTACGCCGGGGCCTGACGGTGGAGGTGGAAGCCGGGCCCCTGGCCGCAGCGGCCGAGGCGGCGGTGCAGGAGGCCGTCCGCCGCCAGCTGCCGGCCGTGATGAACCCCCTCAAGGAGCAGCTGCCTGCCGCCATCGCCGCCCAGCTGGCTTCCCGGCTGCGGGAGGCCGGCATCATCGTCTACGGGGTGCGGCTGGAGCTGCCGCCTGAAGCGGCGGCCGCCCTGGAGCGCCACCTGGAGGAGGAGCTGCGCCGGCAGCTCGGCGCCCAGCTGGATCCGCAGCAGCTGGCCGCCTGGTCCGGGCCGTGGAGCCGCCAGCTGGGGCGCCAGCTGGTGGACGGCCTGGCGACCCGCCTGGCCCAGCAGCCGGTGCCCGTTCGTCCGGTGAACCGGCTGCCCCTGGCCATCCCCGTTTACATCCGCCTGAACACCGGCTCCCCGCCGCCGGCCTACGGTGGGGCGGAGCCCGCGGCTCCCGCCGGCCGCCGGTCCCCAGGCGACACCCGGGTCCGGGAGGCGTCGCCTGCCCCGCCGGCCTCCCGGCCGTGGTCCTCCTGGTCCTGGTCACTCGCCCCCGGTTCCACCCCGCAGGGCGGGACGCCCGCCCTGATGGTCGGGGCGGCGGCGCCCGCCGGCGGTCCCCAGCCCCTGCGCTAGCCCCTTCGTTGGCGCACCGGAAACCCTGTGATATACTACCGAACGGCTTGCGCCCGGACACCGCCGTGGCGGCAGCAGCCCCGCAGTGCCTGCCGGGGCTGGTGGACCGCACCGGGAGGCCGGTGAACCGGTGGCAGGCACATCACACGCCCCCGGAGGGGTGCGGCGGTGCCGGCTGGCGGCGCAGCGGCGCGCCGGTTCCGCACTCCGGCGAGGGGGGCGGAGGAACCAACCGCGAGGAGGTGAGGCCGGTGCCGGTCGTGGCCATGAAGCAACTGCTGGAAGCGGGTGTGCACTTCGGCCATCAGACCCGCCGGTGGAATCCCAAGATGCGCCCCTACATCTTCATGGAGCGCAACGGGATCTACATCATCGATCTGCAGAAGACGGTGCGCCTCCTGGACGAGGCGTACCACTTCGTCCGCGAGCTGGTCGCCCAGGGCGGCCGCATTCTTTTTGTGGGGACGAAGAAGCAGGCGCGCGAGGCCATCGCCGAGGAGGCCACGCGCTGCGGCGAGTTCTACATCAACGAGCGCTGGCTGGGCGGCACCCTGACCAACTTCGCCACCATCCGCACCCGCATCGACCGGCTGGCGGAGCTGGAGCAGATGGAGGCCGAGGGCCACTTCGACCGGCTGCCCAAGAAGGAAGTGGCGCGCCTGTTGCGGGAGAAGGAGAAGCTGGAGAAGTACCTGGGCGGTATCAAGGGCATGAAGGACCTGCCCGACGCCGTCTACGTGGTCGACCCCCGCAAGGAGAAGATCGCCGTCTCCGAGGCGCGCAAGCTGGGCATCCCCGTGGTGGCCATCGTGGACACCAACTGCGATCCCGAAGAGGTCGACTACGTGATCCCCGGCAACGACGACGCCATCCGCGCCGTCCGGCTGATCACGGGCAAGATCGCCGACGCGGTGCTGGAGGGCAAGCAGGGCGTCCAGGTGGTCGAGGCCTGACCCCGGGCGGCCGGCCACCCCGGGCCTGCCGCCGGCGGCGGGGTCCCGGTGGGGCCGGGCCGGCACGGCGACGGGACGGGTTGCGCCGGCCGGCAGCAGGGCGCTCACGGCTCGTGAGGCAAGCGGACCCGGCCGGAGGAACCGGCGGGCCGGAACCGGCGGAGGCACGCCGCCACGGCTGTGCCCCGGTTCCGGCCCCCCGCCCGGCAGGGGAGCAGGGGAGGAAGGAGGCCATCCATGGCGGTCAGCGCAAAGCAGGTGGCGGAACTGCGGGCGCGCACCGGCGCCGGCATGATGGACTGCAAGAAGGCCCTGGAAGAGGCGGGCGGTGATCTGGACAAGGCGGCCCAGCTGCTGCGCGAGTGGGGGATGGCGGCCGCCGCCAAGAAGGCCGGCCGGGAGACGGCGGAAGGCCTGGTCCACGCCTACATCCACGGCCAGGGCCGCATCGGCGTGCTGATCGAGGTGAACTGCGAGACGGACTTCGTGGCGGCCACCGACGACTTCCGGCAACTGGTCCACGAGCTGGCCATGCAGGTGGCGGCCACGGCGCCCCAGTACGTGCGGCGCGACGACGTGCCGGCCGAGGTGGTGGAGCAGGAGCGGGAGGTTTTGCGCCGCCAGGCCGAGGCCGAGGGCAAGCCGGCCCACATCGTCGACAAGATCGTCGAGGGGCGGCTGGACAAGTTCTTCAGCCAGGTCTGCCTGGAGGAGCAGCCCTACATCCGCGACGACTCCATCACCGTGGGGGACCTGATCAAGCAGGCGATCGCCAAGCTGGGTGAGAACATCCGGGTGCGGCGGTTCGTCCGCTTCGAGCTGGGCGGCGCCTGAGGCGGGCCGGCCTGCCCGGCGGGCTCGTCCCGTTCCGGGTGGCCCGGCGGCGGTGGGAGAAAGGTCGGGGAGCCGTGGAGCGCAGCCAGACCGAGGGACAGCCATCCCGCCCGGCGGGGAGCGGCGCGGCCGGGCCGGTCCAGGCCCGCGGGGAGGGCCGCCCGGAGGGCCGCCCGGACAGCCGGCCGGACAACGGCATGCCGCGCCCCCGCTATCGGCGGATCATGCTGAAGCTGTCAGGTGAGATGCTGGCCGGCGGCGGGTTCGGCATCGACCCCGATGTCGTCGACTCCATCGCCCGCCAGGTGCGGGAAGTGGTCGACCTGGGCGTGCAGGTGGCCATCGTGGTGGGCGGTGGCAACATCTGGCGCGGCGTACAGGGCAGCGCCAAGGGCATCGACCGGGCCACCTCCGACTACATGGGGATGCTGGCCACGGTGATCAATGCCCTGGCGCTGCAGGACGCGCTGGAGAAGCACGGTGTCGACACCCGGGTCCAGACGGCCATCGAGATGAAGGAGGTGGCCGAGCCCTACATCCGGCGGCGGGCCATCCGCCACTTGGAGAAGGGGCGGGTGGTGATCTTCGCCGCCGGGACGGGGAACCCGTACTTCTCCACCGATACCACGGCGGCGCTGCGGGCCGCCGAGATCGAGGCGGAGATCTTCTTCAAGGCGACCAAGGAAGACGGCATCTACGACGCGGACCCGCGCCTCGACCCCAACGCGCGCAAGATCGACGAGATCGACTACCTGGAGATGCTCAACCGCGGCCTGCGGGTGATGGATTCGACGGCCACGTCCCTGTGCATGGAGAACAACATCCCCATCCGGGTGTTTGATCTCAGCGTCCCGGGCAACGTGCGCCGGGCCGTTCTGGGCGAGAACATCGGTACATACGTCAGGGGGGAGCCCCGGTGATCGAGGACATCCTCCGGGAGACCCGGGAACGGATGGAGGCGCGGGTGGAGAACTTCCGCCGGGAACTGGCCGGGGTCCGGGCGGGCCGGGCGACGCCGGCCCTGCTGGAGAAGATCCGGGTCGACTACTACGGCACGCCGATGCCCATCCACCAGCTGGCCACCATCACCGCACCGGAGCCGCGGATGCTGGTGGTCCAGCCCTGGGACAAGGGTGTGATGGGCGAGATCGAGCGGGCCATCGCCAAGTCGGACCTGGGGGTGAACCCCTCCAGCGACGGCCAGGTCATCCGCATCGTGCTGCCGCCGCTGACGGAGGAAACCCGCAACGAGCTGGTCAAGCGGGTACGCAAGATGGCGGAGGAAGAGCGGGTGGCCGTGCGCAACCTGCGCCGCCAGGCCAATGAGGACCTCAAGGACCTGGAGGACGAGGGCGTTTCCGAGGACGAGATCCGCCGCGCCCAGGAAAAGGTGCAGGAGCTGACGGACCGGATCATCGCCCGCATCGACCAGCTGCTGGCCGCCAAGGAGAAGGAGATCCGCGAGGTGTGACGCCGTTGCAGGACCTGGTGGGCCTGCCCCTGGCGGAAGCGCGCCGGCGCCTGGCAGGGGCAGGTCTTTCCGTTACCGTCACGGTGACCGCCGCGCCGGAGGAACCGGCCCGGCGCCGGGCCCGCCAGGTGGGCCCGCGGCTGACCCTGTGGCGGGTGGTGCGGGCGGAGGCGGGCGAGGCGCCCGGCCAGGTGCGCCTCCTGGTGGCGGCCTTTCCCCTCCCGCCCCTGCCGCGGGCGGACCTGGAGGCCGCCCTGGGCCAGGCGGCCGCCGGGAGCTGGGGGCCGCCCAGCGGGGGTTCGCCGGAAGCCGGTGCGCCCGGCGGGGCGGGTGCCGCCAGAGTGGACGGGGGCCCAGGCCCGGTCAAGGCGGGCCCCGCGGAGACGGCCGCCCCGCGGCCGGGTGGAGCCGGCACCGGCCCCGGGGCGCCGCGCTCCGGTCGGGGCGGGGCGAGGGCCGCAGAGCAAGGGAGCGGGACCGGGCGGGACGCAGCCGGGAGAGAAGGAGAGGGAGCCGGTGACCGATCCCGTTGAGCGGCAAGGCCGGGCAGCGCCCCGGCCGGAGGAGGTGGAACTGCACCGCCGGATCGACCGGGTGCGGGCGCTGGGCCGGATGCCGCGGCACGTGGCCATCATCATGGACGGCAACGGTCGCTGGGCCCAGCGCCGGGGCTGGCCGCGGGTGGCCGGCCACCGGGCCGGAGTCGAGAGCGTGCGGGAGATCGTGCGCTTCGCCGGGGACATCGGCCTGGAGGTCCTGACCCTCTACGCCTTCTCCACGGAGAACTGGCGGCGGCCGCCGGCCGAGGTCCGCGCCCTGATGGGCCTCCTGGTGGAGCACATCCGCCGGGACCTCAACGAGCTTCACCGCAACGGCGTGCAGATCCGGGTGATCGGCGACCCCGCGGGGCTGCCGGCGCTGCCGCGGCGGGAGGTCTTGCGGGCGGTGGAGACCACCCGCCACAACCGCCGCATGGTGCTGGTGCTGGCCCTCAACTACGGCGCCCGCTGGGAGCTGGCCCGGGCTGCCCGGCTGGTGGCCGAGCGCGCCGCCCGGGGCGAGATCGATCCTGCGGCCATCGACGAGACGGTCCTGGCGGCCCACCTGCAAACGGCGGACCTGCCCGACCCCGACCTCTTGATCCGGCCCAGCGGCGAGTGGCGCATCTCCAACTTCCTGCTCTGGCAGATCGCCTACAGCGAGCTCTGGTTCACCCCCGTGGCCTGGCCCGATTTCCGCCCCGTGCACCTGGTGGAGGCCATCGAGGACTTCGCGCGGCGGGAGCGGCGCTTCGGGGGCCTGGGTCCCGGGGCGGACGCCCGGACCCGGGGCGGGGCGCAGCCCGGCCTGGCCGGTGACCTGGCCGGCGAGGGGGAGCATTCCTCCGGCCGGCCGGCGGCGCCCGGCGCGGCAGGTACGGCGGACGCTGCGGGGCCGCAGGGGGCAGGTCCGGCGGCGGGCCCGGCTGGCCCCGCGGCGCCGCAGCGGGCAGCGGGCCCGGCGGCGGGGCCGGACGCGGCTGCCGGGGAGCGGGCGGTGCCCGGTGGGGACGGTGCGGTGCTGCAGGCCGGCCGCCCCGCAGCGGGCAACGGTGACGGCGCCGTGTCGGCCGGCGCCGGCGCCGGCAGCCGGGCGGCGAGGGGCGGGAGCTCCCGGCCGGGAAGCGGTGGGGGTTCCCGGCCCGCAAGCGGCGGGGGCGCAGCCGCTCCATGCTGAAGGCGCGGGTCGTCACCGCCGTCCTGCTGTTGCCGCCGGTGCTGTGGGCCGTCGCCCGGGGCGGGCCGGCCCTGGCTGCCCTGCTGGCCGTGGTGGGCCTGCTGGCGGGCTGGGAGGCCGCGGGCCTGCTGGCGGCAGGGACGACCGGCGGGCGGCGGGCCGCACCGGCGGAGCGGTGGCCGCCGGCCCGCCACCGGGCTGCCCGGCCGGCCGCGGCGGTGCGCGGTGCCTGTGCCCTGGGCGGGGCCCTGCCGAGCGTAAGCCTGGCCCTGCTGTCCGGTCCGGCTGTGGCCGCCATGGCAGCGGGCGGGGCTGGGGCGGTCATGGCGGCCGCCCTGGCGGCCGCCATGACCGCCGGGTTCCACCGCGCGGGACCTGGGTCCGGCGGGACCAGGCCGGGGCCCGGCGGGGGCCTGCCGGGGATGGGGAATCCCGGGCAGGGCGGCTCCGTCTTTGCCGCCTCAGCCCGGGCCGCCCTGCTGGCAGCGGCCGTCACCCTCTGGGTTGGGGTGCCCCTGGCCCATGCCCTCTGGCTGCGCCGGGCGGGGGTGGCCTGGTTGCTGGTGCCGCTGGTGATCCTGTGGGTCCAGGACATCGCCGCCTTCTTCGTCGGCCGGGCGGTGGGCCGCCACCGCATGGCGCCGCGCATCTCCCCCGGCAAGACCTGGGAGGGGGCAGCGGGTGGCCTGGCGGCCGGTCTGCTGGTGGCCATCGCCCTGGCCGGCCTTCTGGACGTGGACCCCGCCGGCCTGGTGCCGGCGGCCGCGGCCGTGGCCGCCGCAGGCCAGGCGGGTGACCTCTTCGAATCCTACTGGAAGCGGCGGGCTGGCCTGAAGGACTCGGGAGCGCTGCTGCCGGGGCACGGCGGCATGCTGGACCGGATCGACAGCCTGCTGCCGGCTTTGCTCCTCTTCAACTGGTGGATGCAGCCGTGGCGGTAGCCGGGGCGGAGACCGTCGCGGCCACCCGATTCCTGCCGGAGGCCCCGTCCGGGACGGGGGTGGGAGACCGCCGCGAGGATCGGGGGAGTCCGGCGGGAGGACCCCCTGCGCGGGGGTTCGGAGCGGCCGCCCGCCGGTGTCCGGTGGCAACCGGCTCCGGCAAGTGGCGGGCGACGGAGCCCCGGGATCCGGGGCGGCGGCGGCTGGCGGGAGCATCCAGAGCCTGGCGGGGAACCCAGGGGGGAGGCGGAAGGACCGTTGAAGAGCGGAAGGCCGGTGGTGGCGGCGGGCCGGGGGGCGACGGAACCGGCCGCGGCGCCCGCTGCGGGCACCGCCCAGCCGCCCCTGTCGGAACCGGTTTGGGGTGATGCAGGGCCGTCCGGCTCCGGTGGAGGAGGCAGGCCCCTTGCGGGCCGGCGGCGGGACCGCGGCACGCCGGACGAAGCCGGCGCCGAGACGGGCGTGGTGATCCTGGGCAGCACCGGGTCCATCGGCCGGCAGGCGGCCGACGTCATCGCCCGGATGCCGGGCCGGCTGCGGGCCGTGGGCCTGGCCGCGGGGCGCGACGGGGCCCGCCTGCTGGAACAGGTGCGCCGCCTCAAGCCCGAGGTGGTGGCCCTGGAGGACCCGGAGGCCGGTCGCCGCTGGAAGCCGGTTCTCGAGCGGGAAGGGGTCCGGGTCCTGGTCGGACCGGGCTCGGCCGAGGTCCTGGCCACCTGGCCGGGCGCCCGGCGCGTCCTTTCCGCCATCACCGGCGCCGCCGGCCTGCGCCCTACCCTGGCGGCCCTGGAGGCGGGCCGGGACGTGGCCCTGGCCAACAAGGAGTCCCTGGTGGCGGCAGGCAGCCTGGTCACCCGGCTGGCCGCCGCCCGCGGCGCCCGCCTGCTGCCGGTGGACAGCGAGCACTCGGCCCTCTTCCAGTGCCTGCAGGGTCGCCGGCCCGAGGAGGTGGAGCGGCTCATCCTCACGGCCTCGGGCGGCCCCTTCCGCGGCTGGAGCCGGGAGGCCCTGGCCCGGGTGACCCCTGCGGAGGCGGTCCGCCACCCCAACTGGGCCATGGGGGCCAAGATCAGCGTGGACTCGGCCACCTTGATGAACAAGGGCCTGGAGGTCATCGAGGCCCACTGGCTCTTCGGCCTGCCCGCCGACCGTATCGCTGTGGTGATCCACCCCCAGAGCATCGTCCACGGCCTGGTCGAACTGGTGGACGGGGCGGCCGTGGCCGTTCTGGCGCGGCCCGACATGCGCCAGCCGATCCAGTACGCCCTGTGTTATCCTGAACGTGGACCCCGGCTGGTGGAGCGCTTGGATCTGGCCGCCGCGGGCATGCTGACCTTTGAAGAGCCGGACACCGGGAGCTTCCCCTGCCTGGCCCTGGCCTACCAGGCCCTGGAGGCAGGGGGAACGGCACCGGCCGTGCTCAACGCTGCCAACGAGGAGGCGGTGGCCGCGTTCCTTGCGGGGAAGCTGCCCTTTCCGGGCATCGCCGAGACGGTGGCGGCGGTGCTGGACCGGCACCGGCCCCGGCCGGTGACCGGCCTGGACGACGTACTGGAAGCCGACGCCTGGGCCCGGGCGGAGGCGCGGGCCCTGCTGGCAGGGGCATGGGAAGCGGGGCGGGCGGAATAAGAACGGGCCGGGGCGCCTTCCGCTCCCCGGGGCAGGGCCGGAGCAGGCCTCCGGCGGGCGGGGACCCAACGGGTGAGGGCAGGTGAGACCCCCTTGACGGTGATCTGGACGATCGCCGTCTTCGCGCTGCTCATCGTGATCCACGAGCTGGGCCACTTCTGGGCGGCCAAGCGAAGCGGCGTGCTGGTCCACGAGTTCGCCCTGGGTTTCGGGCCCCGGCTGGCCTTTGTGCGCCGGGGCGAGACGGAGTACAGCCTGCGGCTCCTGCCGCTGGGCGGGTTCGTCCGCATGGCGGGGATGCAGCCCGACGAGGAAGGGCTGGAGGACGTCCCGCCCGAGCGGCGCTTCCTCGGCCGGCCCCTGGGCGATCGGGTGAAGATCATCGCCGCGGGGCCGCTGATGAACGTGGCCCTGGCCATCGTGCTGTTCGCCCTGGTCTTTGCCGTCATCGGCGTCCCCGTGGCGCGGCCCGTGGTGGGGGAAGTGGTGCCGGGCTACCCCGCGGCGGAGGCGGGCCTGCAGCCCGGAGACCGCATCGTGGCCATTGACGGCCGGCCGGTCGAGTCCTGGGACCAGGTGGTGGCCGCCGTCCAGGGGGCGGCCGGCCGGCCCGTCCAGCTCACCATCCAGCGCCAGGGCCGGGAACTGGCGGTCCAGGTGACGCCCCGCTCCGATCCCCGGCGCCCGGGAACCGGTGTGGTCGGCATCCGTCCCCTGGTGGAGACGGTGCGCACCGGGGTAGTGGAAGCCGTCAGCCGCGGCGCCCAGGCGACCTGGCGGGTGGCGGCGGGGTTCGTCACGGCGCTGGTCCACATGCTGACGGGGCGCGGCGGGTTCGACGTGATCGGCCCCGTGGGCATCGGGCAGCAGATCGGCGAGGCGGCCCAGGTGGGACTGAGCCAGGTGGTGTTGCTGGCGGCCATCCTTTCGGCCAACCTGGCGCTGGTCAACCTGCTGCCCGTCCCGGCCCTGGACGGGGGCCGTCTGGTGTTCCTTGTCGTGGAGGCGGTCCGCGGGCGGCCGGTGGATCCGGAGCAGGAGAACTTGATCCACTTCGTCGGCTTTGCCCTGCTGATGCTGCTGGCCATCGTGATCACCTACCGCGATCTCTTGCGACTGAACGCGTCGTGACCGCTCGGGGGTGGCCCCCAGAACGCCGGCGGGCCGGCCCCGCGCCCCGCAGCAGGCGGCCGGGGCCCGGCGGCGGGCGGCCCCAGCGGGCGGCCGCACCCGCCGCCCCGGCAGGGTGCCCCCCGGCGGGTGATCGCAGACCGGCGGCCCGGCCGGGCGGGCGCGCTGGTTTGACCGGAGGAAGGAGCCCCATGATGGAACTCGGCCCCAAGCCGCGCCGGCGAACGCCCACCGTCTGGGTGGGCCCGGTGCCCATCGGCAGCGACCACCCGGTGGTCGTCCAGTCGATGACCAACACCGACACCGCCGATGCCGAGGCCACCGCCGCCCAGGTCATCGAGCTGGCCCGGGCGGGCAGCGAGGTGGTCCGGATCACCGTCAACCGGGAGGAAGCGGCCGCGGCGGTGCCCCGCATCGTGGAGCGGGTGCGGGCGGCAGGGTATGCCACGCCCCTGGTGGGCGACTTCCACTACAACGGCCACGTGCTGCTCACCCGCTACCCCGAATGCGCCCGCGCCTTGGACAAATACCGGATCAACCCGGGCAACGTGGGCACCCGGCAGAAGGATCGCAACTTTGCCCAGATCATCGAGGTCGCCCTGAAGTATGGGAAACCGGTGCGCATCGGGGTGAACTGGGGTTCCCTGGATCAAGACCTGCTGACGGAGCTGATGGATGCCAATGCCCGCCGGCCCGACCCCCGCAGCGCCCGGGAAGTGCTGCTGGAGGCCATGGTGGAGAGCGCCCTACGCTCGGCCCGGTTGGCGGAGGAACTGGGCATGCCCCATGACCGCATCATCCTCAGCGCCAAGGTCTCCAAGGTCCAGGACCTGATCGCCGTCTACCGCACCCTGGCGGCCCGCTGCGACTACCCCCTGCACCTGGGCCTTACCGAGGCCGGCATGGGCATGAAGGGCATCGTGGCCAGCACGGCGGGCCTGGCGGTGCTGCTGCAGGAGGGGATCGGGGACACCATCCGCATCTCCCTGACGCCCACGCCGGGCGGCGACCGGGCGGAGGAGGTGCGGGTGGCCCAGCAGATCCTCCAGTCCCTGGGCCTGCGGACCTTCGTGCCCCAGGTCAGTTCGTGCCCGGGCTGTGGCCGCACCACCAGCACCTTCTTCCAGGAGATGGCCCGGGACGTGCAGGCCTACATCCAGCGGCGCCTGCCCGAGTGGCGCCGGCGCTACCCCGGCGTGGAGACCCTGAAGGTGGCGGTCATGGGCTGCGTGGTGAACGGCCCCGGGGAGAGCCGCCACGCCGACATCGGCATCTCCCTGCCGGGCACCTTCGAAGAACCCACCGCTCCGGTCTTCATCGACGGCGAGAAGTACACCACCCTGCGGGGCGACGACATCGTGCCGCGGTTTCTCCAGATCCTGGAGGACTACGTCGCCCGCCGCTTCGGCCGTGACGGGGAAGGAAAGGGGGCGGTCGCTGCGGCCGGCCGGGAAGCGGCGGCTCCGGCCCGCCGCGGCGAGGAGGACGCCGGCGGAGAGGCCGCAGGACCCGCAGACCGCAGCGGGGGAGGACGCCCCGGCAGGCCCGCCGCCGGTACCCCGGCGGGCCGCGCCGGTGGCCGCGCCGCCGGCACGTAGGCCGGCCGAAACGGCGGCTCCGCCGCCGGCCGAATCTTGTTCGGCCCCCAGGGACATGGTAGGAATAAGAGGAGAAAGGTGGCAGGACAGGCCCTGGGGCGCTGGGCCGGAGGGGCTCCCAGGCCGAACCCGGCCGTTGCCGTTCCGGGTCACAGGTGCCGGCCTTTCGTCCGATGCGGGCGAAAGGCCTTTTTGGCGCCCGGGTGCCGGCGGGGCGGCGGGTGTCGCGGGAAAGCCCCGGACCGGGACCCGTGCCCTGGGAACGACCCCCAGGGCCGGGGCCAGGGCGCCCTGGGCGGCCCCGGCCGCCCAGCCTGCAGCCAAGCCTGCAACCAGGAGCCGCGATGCAAGACGGGAGGCGGAGCCCATGCGGTGGACCCGGCTGCTGATTCCCACCCTGCGGGACGACCCGGCCGAAGCGGAGATCGCCAGCCACCGCCTGATGTTGCGGGCGGGATTGATCCGGCGGGTGACGGCCGGCATCTACGAGTGGCTGCCCCTGGGCCGGCGGGCGGTGGTCAAGGTGGAGACCATCGTCCGGGAGGAGATGAACCGGAAGGGCGGCCTGGAGGTCGGCCTGCCCATCGTCCAGCCGGCGGAGCTCTGGCGGGAGACGGGCCGCTGGGCCCAGTACGGCGAGGAGATGTGGCGCCTCAAGGACCGGCACGGCCGCGAGTACTGCCTGGGGCCGACCCATGAGGAGATCATCACCGACCTGGTGCGGGCCACGGTCAGCTCCTACCGGCAGCTGCCCCTGTTGCTCTACCAGATCCAGAACAAGTACCGGGACGAGATCCGGCCCCGCTTCGGCGTGATGCGCGCCCGGGAGTTCATCATGAAGGACGCCTACTCCTTCGACGTCGATGCCGAGGGGCTGGAGCGCAGCTACCAGGCCATGGACGACGCCTACCGGCGCATCTTCAGCCGCTGCGGCCTGGTCTTCCGGCCGGTGGCGGCCGATCCGGGCGCCATCGGCGGCTCGGGCACCCACGAGTTCATGGCCCTGGCGGACTACGGGGAGGCCCTGATCGTATACTGCGATGCGTGCGGTTACGCGGCCAACGTGGAGAAGGCCACCAGCCGCCTGGCCCCGCCCGTCGACGAGGCGCCCCGGCCCCTGGAGAAGCGGGCCACGCCGGGCGTCCGCACCATCGCCCAGCTGGCCGAGGCGGAGGGCATCCCGCCCCAGCGCCAGATCAAGATCCTGTTCTACTGGGCGATCTACGACGGGCGGGATCCTCAGCTGGTGGCGGCCCTGGTGCGCGGGGACCGCGAGCTCAACGAGGTGAAGTTGAAGAACGCCACCGGCGCCCTGGACGTGCGGATGGCCTCCCGGGAGGAGGTGCTGGAGGTGGCCGGGGCCCCCACGGGGTCGGCGGGGCCGGTGGGCCTCAAGGGCGTGCCCGTGCTGGCCGACGAGGAAGTGATGGCCCTGCGCAACACCGCCTGCGGCGCCAACGAGGAAGGCTACCACTTCTTCAACGTCAACCCGGGCCGGGACTTCACCCCCGACCGGGTGACGGACCTGCGCCTGGTGGGCGCGGGCGACGCGTGTCCCGAGTGCGGCACGCCCATGGCCGCGGCCCGGGGGATCGAGGTGGGCCAGATCTTCAAGCTGTGGACCAAGTACAGCGAGGCCCTGGGCTGCACCTTCAAGGACGCCGACGGCCAGGAGCGGCCCATGGTGATGGGCTGCTACGGCATCGGCATCACGCGGACGGTGGCGGCGGTCATCGAGCAGCACCACGACGAGAAGGGCATCATCTGGCCCATGTCCGTGGCGCCGTACCACGTGGTGGTGGTGCCGGTCAACTATGCCGAACCCGACCAGCGCCAGGCCGCCGAGCGGGTCTACGGCCAGCTGCTCGAGGCGGGCGTGGAGGCGGTGCTGGACGACCGGGACGAGCGGCCCGGCGTCAAGTTCAACGACGCCGACCTGATCGGGTTCCCCCTGCGGGTCACCGTGGGGCCGCGCGGCCTGGCGGAGGGCAAGGTCGAGGTGGTGGAACGGGCGACCGGCCGGGCCACGCCGGTGCCGGTGGACCAGGCGGCGGCCGAGGTGGCTCGCCGGGTGCGGCAGGCCCTGGATGAGCTGAACCGGCGGGACGGCTCGGTGGGCAAGCGTTAAGGAGGCCCGCACCGGAGAGCGGAGGGAGACGGCAGGCCCTGGGCCGGGGCGGGCGGCCGCCGGGTCCGGGAGGCGAAGGAGGGCGGCCATGCGGCCGGAAGCAAGCTGGGTCGACCTGCAAAGCCTGGCCCTGTCCCTGGCCCTGGGCCTCCTGGTAGGCCTGGAGCGGCACCGGGCGGGCAAGGAACTGGGCATGCGCACCTTCGCCTTCACCGCCCTGGCCGGGACCCTGGCGGCCTCCACCGAACCGCCCTACCGGTTGCCCTTCATGCTGGCCGTCCTGGCCTTCACCGCCCTGGTGGTGCTGATCAACAGCTGGCAGAACCTGCGCGCCCACGAAAGCGTCGAGATCACCACCTCCGTGGCCCTCCTGCTCACCGCCCTGAACGGCATCCTGGTGGGCCGCGGCCAGATCTTCACGCCCGTGGCGGCCACCATCCTGATGCTGCTCCTGCTTTCCTGGAAGGAGGAGCTGGTGGGCTGGACGGCCCTGATCTCCCGGGACGAGGTCCACGCGGCCATCTACCTGGGGGTGATCTCCTTTGTCATCCTGCCCGTCCTGCCGGACGAGCCCGTCGACCCCTGGGGCCTGTTCGACCTGCGCCGGGTGTGGCTCATGGTGGTGCTGATCTCGGCCATCGGGTTCGCCAACTACGTGCTCCTGCGGGTCTACGGCGCGCGGGGCGTCACCTACACGGGCTTCCTGGGCGGGCTGGTCAACAGCACCGCCACCGTGGCCGAGATGGCCCTCAAGGTCGGTGCGAACCCGCCGCTGGAGCGGTTTGCCTTCCGCGGCGTGATGCTGGCCAAGGCGGCGATGTTCATCCGCAACGGCCTGGTCCTGGGCCTGTTCGCTCCCGTGGCCCTGCCCTACGGCCTCCTGCCCGTGGGGCTCATGCTGGTCCTCGCCCTGGTGCTGGCCGCCCGGGCCCGGGTGCCGGCCGGGGAAGAAGCGCCGGAGGTCCGGCTGACCTCGCCCTTTTCGGTGCGGGCGGCCCTGGAGTTCGGGCTGGTGTTTCTGGTGCTGAACGTCATCGCCACCCTGGGCCAGCGGTACCTGGGCACCGCCGGGTTCTACGGCGTGAGCTTCCTCGGCGGTCTGGTGTCCAGCGCCTCCAGCGCCGCCACCGCCGCCAACCTGGCCGCCCAGGGCCGGATCGCACCGTCCCAGGCCGCCTACGGCACCGTTCTGGCCTCCCTGGCCAGCGCCGTCATCCTGGTGCCCATCGTCCAGCGGGCGGCCCGGGGCACGGCCCTGGGCCGCCAGCTCCTGATCACCATCGTAGGGATGGTGGTGGCGGGGGGGCTGGGCTTGCTGCTGAACCCCCTCTTCCTGGCGGCCACCGGCCTGGCGCCGTAGCGGGCCGGCCCGTGGGGCGGGGCTTGCCGCGGCATGATCAGGTCCCGGCCCCCGGCGACGCCTTCGGCGGCCTCGCGCAGACGCACGACCGCAGGCTGGGCTGACGTCGGCCGGAGCTTGGTGCGGGCCCGGGCCCGGCTGCCCGGGGGAGCCGGTCGCCGGAGCCTCCAGCCCCGGACCGCAGCTTGGTTGCCGGCCCCTGGGGCCTGTGGTATACTCGCCCCAAGGTAGCGCCCTCAGGGCGCTGGTCTTGCTTCTGGGCAGGTGCGCCCGGCCCCGTGGCCGGCGCGGGCGCCCGTTGCGGGGTCCGGCGGTAGGCCGGAAGGTGGCTGGTTCGTCCCCGCCGGGCCATGCCGCCAACCAGCGATGGTCCCGGAAGAGTGGGTTCTGCGCCCACTCTTTTCGATCGTTATGGGGCGGTGTCGTGTAAGCCGGGTGGCGGGACCGGCCCGCCCGCAGGGGAACGCCCGGGGGACGCCGGGCGGACGGGGCAGCCCGGTCCGGCGGGCCACCCGCGGGGAGGCGACAGGGTGAGCAACCGCAAGGTGGAGGCGGCCGTCGCCCAGCTGGCGGAGCCCCTGGCCGAGCAGCGGGGGCTGGTCCTGCTGGACGTGGAGTACCGCCGGGAGGGCGGGCGCTGGTTCCTCCAGTGCGTGGTGGACCGGGAGGGCGGCGTGACCATGGAGGAGTGCGCCGCCTTCAGCGAGGCGCTGGATCCGGTGCTGGAGGGTGTGGACGGCCTGGCCGAGGACGTGGTGGTGGAGGTCATGTCCCCGGGCCTCGACCGCACCCTGCGCAACGATCGGGAGTTTGCCTGGTTCCGGGGGCGCGAGGTGGAGGTGACCACCTACCGCCCCGTGGACGGCCGGCGGCGATTCCAGGGTCGCCTGGAGGGACTGGAAGACGGGCACGTGGTGGTCGCCGGCCGGGAGGGGATCCACCGCATTCCCCGCGACGCGGTGGCCAAGACCCAGCTGCAGGTGCGGATCTAGGCCGTGGACGCGGAACGCGTCGCGGTCCCCGGCCAGGGCGACGGGTCCGGTGTCAGGGGAAAGGAGGCGCCTGGCCGCCCATGAATGCGGAATTCATTGAGGCGTTGGAGGATCTGGAGCGGCAGAAGGGCATCGACAAGGATACGCTGCTGGAGGCGATCGAAGCGGCGCTGGTGGCGGCCTTCCGCCGCCATTTCGGCACGGCCCAGAACGTGGCCGTGCGCATCGACCGGGAGACGGGCGAGATCCGGGTGGTGGCCCGCCGCGACGTGGTGGAGGAGGTGGAGGATCCCTCGACCCAGATCAGCGTGGCCGAAGCCCGCGAGATCGACCCCCGCTACAAGCCCGGCGACGTGGTGGAACAGGAGGTCACGCCGCGGGACTTCGGTCGCATCGCCGCCCAGACCGCCAAGCAGGTCGTCCTGCAGCGGATCCGCGAGGCCGAGCGCGACCTCATTTATGAAGAGTTCATCGCCCGCGAGGGCGACATCGTCACCGGCGTGGTGCAGCGGGTGCAGGGGCGCAACGTCTTCGTCGACCTGGGCCGGACCGAGACGGTGCTGTTCCCGTCGGAACAGATTCCCGGCGAGCGCTACCGGCCGGGCGACCGGATCAAGGTGTACATCGTGGAGGTGCGCAAGACCCCCAAGGGGCCGCAGATCCTCATCTCCCGCAGCCATCCCAACCTGATCAAGCGCCTCTTCGAGCTGGAGGTGCCGGAGATCCACGACGGCATCGTGGAGATCAAGGAGGCGGTGCGGGAACCCGGCGTCCGGGCCAAGGTGGCCGTGGACACCCGGGACGAGCGGGTCGACCCCGTGGGGGCCTGCGTCGGGCCCCGGGGCGCCCGGGTCCAGGCGGTGGTGGCGGAGCTGCGGGGCGAGCGCATCGACGTGATCCGCTGGGCGGAGGAACCCGAGCAGTTCGTGGCCAACGCCCTGTCCCCGGCCAAGGTGACCCGGGTGATCCTGGAACCCGAGACGCGGGTGGCCCGGGTGATCGTGCCCGACCACCAGTTGTCCCTGGCCATCGGCAAGGAAGGCCAGAATGCCCGCCTGGCCGCCCGGCTGACGGGCTGGAAGATCGACATCCACGCCGAGTCCCAGGCGGCCGAGTGGCTGGCCCGGGAGGACGACTGGGACATCGACGCCGTGCTGGCCGGATCCGGCGGGGAGGGTCGGGAAGGCAACGCCGGTGACGACGACCTGGACGAGCTGTTCGGCGGCGAGGCCTTCGGCGACGCCGGCGACGGCGGCGGTGCGGGCGGCGAGAACTGGGACTGGTGGTCTGGCGACGGGGACCGCGGGGATGATCACGGCGCCGGGGCCGCTGAGGAATGGGCCGGGGAGGATGGCTCCGGCGGTTGGGATGCGGCCGGCGACGGCGGCGACGGCCGCTGGGAGGAAGGCGACGGGACGGCAGGCGACTGGGACGGCGAGGGGCCGGCGGAGGACCAGGATGGCAGCCCGCGCGCGGGCACGCCCGGCCCGGAATCGAGGTGACGGCCCGTGCCAAGGCACATTCCGCAGCGGACCTGCATCGGCTGCCGGGCAGTGCGGCCCAAGCGGGAGTTGCTCCGGGTGGTGCGCACCCCGGAGGGTGAGGTGGTCTTCGACCCCACGGGCCGGCGGGCCGGGCGGGGAGCGTACCTCTGTCCCGACCCGGCGTGCCTGGACCGGGCCCTGAGGGCTCGGGAGCTGGGACGGGCGCTGAAGATCGATCTGGACGCCGCCGCGGTGGAGGCCTTGCGGCGCCAGCTGGCGGAACTGGTGACGGGAGCGGATGCCGGTGCCGGGCGGTAGGGGTGATCCGCGGGGACTCATCGGGCTGGCCCGCCGCGCCGGCCGGTTGGCGGCGGGGGATCACGCCGTCCGTCACGCCTTCCAGCAGGGGCGGGCGGCGCTGGTGGTGGTGGCGGCCGATGCAGGGGCTGCATGCCACCGCCGCTTCGCGCGGCTGGCGGCCCGGGATGCCGTGCCCCTGGTGGTGTGGGGCGGGAAGGGCGAGCTGGGTGCGCTAGCCGGCCGGCCCCAGTGCGCGGTGCTGGCCGTGACGGACAAGGGACTGGCCGCAGCCCTGCGGGAACGGCTAACGGCCGGGGCCGGAGGAACGGGCGCAGAATCGGGGGGTGAGCCGTTTGTCACGCAGCATTCGCATCTATGAACTGGCTCGCAAGCTGGGTGTGCAGAGCAAGGAGATCCTGCGCATCCTGCACGACGAGCTGAACATCGACATCCAGAACCACATGAGCACCATCAACGACCAGGTGGCGCGCCGGATCACCCAGATTCTGCGCGGCGACTCCGGGCCTGCAGGCCAGGGATCGCAGAACGGGGGCACGCCGAGGTCCGGCGCCGCACCGGCCGGGGGACCTGGAAGATCCGGCAGCGGGACCGGCGGGGCGGCCGCGGGCCGGGGCACGCCACCAGCACCGGCCGGCAACGGCGGGCGGGCTCCGGCCGCGGCCCAGGGATCCCGGCCGGGTACGCCGCCGGCCTCCCGGCCGGGCGGGCCGGCAGCGGGTTCGGGCCCCCGGCCTGCCGGCGCAGCTGCCGGCGGCGCGCCGGGGGCCGGCAGGCCAAGCGGGATGCCGAACCCGGCGACAGCAGGCCGGCCGCCCGCCGGCGGGCGGCCGGGTGATGCCCGTGCCCAGGGGGCCGCGCCCGGGGCAGCGGCGGGAACGGGCCGGCCGGCCGGCCCGCAGCACGCTGCCGGGAGGGCGGGTGCGCCCGGCGGGGCGGGCAACGGCATGAGCACCCGGCCTGCGGCTCCCTACCGGCCCGGCGGGGGGCCGGGAGCGCCGGCTACCCCGGCGGGCCCGGGCTCTGGCGCAGCGCGCCCCGGTGCACCGGGGGCGCCCGGGGGGCCCGTGGCGCCCAGGCAGGGGGCCGGGCCGGGCGGTGCACAAGCCGCCGGCGGGCGTCCGGCCGCGCCGGCCGGAGGGCGTCCGGGAGCCGGTGCGCTCCCCGGGGCGGCGGCCGGGGCGGCCGGTGCCGGAGGGGTGCCACCCGCCGGCCCGGCCCGGGGCGGGCCGCAAGGATCCGCCGCCGCGGGGACTGCCGGCTCGCGCCCCCAGTCTCCAGGAGGCCCGGCCGGGTCCATGCCGGGACGGGGGCCGCAGCCGGCGGGAGCCCAGGGCCGGGGCGCTCCCAGGGGAGGGCCGGCGCGGGGCGAGCGCCGGGATGACCGCCGGGGCGACCGGCCCGGGCGGCCCGGCCGCCCCGGCGAGGGCCGCCCGGGCGATGCCCGTGCCGGCGGGCCCGGCGGAGGCGGCGGCCGTCCGGCCGGTGGGGGCCGGCCGGACGGCCGCCCGGGCCCGGCTCAAGGCCGCCCGGCCGGGGCCGGCGGGCCGCGGGGTGGTACCGCCGGCCGCCCGGGCGGGGGGAGGCCCGGCGGCCCCCGGCCCGGCGGTGGCCGCCCGGGCGGCGGGTTTGCGGCGCCGCGGCCCGGTGGCGGGCGGCCGGGTGCGGCCGGCAGGCCTGGCGCCGGCCGGCCGGCAGCCGGTGCCCGGCGTGGAGCCAAGCGCAAGGAATACGAGCGGGATGAGCGGGAGTTCCTGGACGACGAGGACGACGGGCGTCTCTTCGGCGGCCGTAAGGAGGAGCGGCGCCGGCGCCGGGCCCAGGACGATGCCACCCACGAGATCCGCCACGGCTCCCGGGTGGGCGGCGAGGTGACGCTGACCGGTGCCGTGACCGTGGGCGCCTTTGCGGAGCTGCTGGGCCTGACCCCCGCCCAGGTGATCCAGACCCTGATCGGCATGGGCGTCATGGCGGCGATCAACCAGGAGATCGATGCCTCCGTGGCGGCCAGGGTAGCCGAGAAGTTCGGCTTCACGGTGAAGATCCAGGAGCCCGAGCCGGAGCTGGCCAGGAAGGCCGACCCGGCGGCCGCCGAGGAGGATCCGGAGCGGCTCAAGCCGCGCTGGCCCGTGGTGACGGTGCTGGGCCACGTGGACCACGGCAAGACGTCCCTGCTGGACCGAATCCGGAGCACCCGGGTCACGGCCCAGGAGGCGGGCGGCATCACCCAGCACATCGGCGCCTCGGTGGTGGAGGTGGGCGAGAAGAAGATCGTCTTCCTCGACACCCCGGGCCACGAGGCCTTCACCGCCCTGCGGGCCCGCGGCGCCCAGGTGACGGACATCGCCGTGCTGGTGGTGGCTGCCGACGACGGCGTCATGCCCCAGACCGTCGAGGCCATCAACCATGCCCGGGCGGCGGGCGTGCCTATCGTGGTGGCCATCACCAAGATCGACAAGCCGGAGGCCAACCCCGACCGGGTCCGGCAGCAGCTGGTGGAATACAACCTGGTGCCCGAGGAATGGGCCGGCGACACGGTCATGGTCGAGGTGTCGGCCCACACCGGCCAGGGCATCGCCGAGCTGCTGGAGATGATCCTGCTGGTGGCCGAACTGCAGGAGCTCAAGGCCAACCCCGACCGGCCCGCGGTGGGTACCGTGATCGAGGCCAAGCTGGACCGCGGCCGCGGCCCGGTGGCGACGGTCCTGGTCCAGACGGGCACCCTGCGGGTGGGCGACGCCTTCGTCTGCGGCACGACCTACGGCCGGGTCCGCGCCCTGTTCGACGACCGCGGCCGGCCGGTGGAGGAGGCGGGCCCCTCCACGCCGGTGGAGGTGCTGGGGGCCTCGGAGGTGCCGGAAGCCGGCGACCGGCTGGAAGTGGTGGCCGACGAGCGGGAGGCGCGGGAGATCGCCACCCGGCGCCAGGAGGAACGGCGCCAGGAGGAGATGCGGGCCGCCCGCGGCCTGACCCTGGAGCAGTTCTCCCAGCAGGCCGGCGGCGACGCGGGCGAGCGGGAGCTGCGCCTGATCGTCAAGGCCGACGTGCAGGGCTCGCTGGACGCCCTGATCCCGGCCCTGGAGCGCCTCTCCACCGACGAGGTCTACGTCCGGGCGCTGCACACCGGCCTGGGCGCCATCAGCGAATCCGACGTGATGCTGGCCGCCGCCTCGCGGGCCGTCGTGGTCGGGTTCAACGTCCGGCCCGATGCCAACGCCCGGCGGGCGGCGGACCAGGAGAACGTGGAGATCCGGACGTACCGGGTCATCTACGAGCTGCTGGACGACGTCAAGAAGGCCCTGCAGGGCCTGCTCAAGCCGGAGATCCGGGAGGTCGTCCTGGGGCAGGCGGAAGTCCGCGCCACCTTCAAGGTGCCCGGGGTAGGAACGGTGGCCGGTTGTTACGTCACCGACGGCAAGATCGCCCGCAACGCCCGGGTCCGGGTGATCCGCGACGGGACGGTGATCTACGAGGGCCGCATCGCCTCCCTCAAGCGGTTCCAGGACGACGTGCGCGAGGTGGCCCAGGGCTACGAGTGCGGCGTGGGCATCGAGCGTTTCAACGACATCAAGGAGGGCGACGTCCTGGAGGTGTTCCAGGAGCAGGAGGTGGCCCGGGCCCTCTGATGCCCCGCCGGCCAGGCAAGGTGCCTGGATCGTCCGTCCTGGGCCCCGGGTCCCGGGGCCGGGGCCGGGAGGTGGCGGCATGGCGGCCTTCGTAGGCCTGTGCCAGGTGACCCTGACGGTTCCGGGCAGCACGTCCCTCAAGGACAAACGCCGGGTGCTGCGCAGCATCGTGGACCGGTTGCGGCAGCGGTACGCCCTGGCCGTGGCGGAAGTGGGCTCCCAGGACGCCTGGCAGCGGGCGGACATCGCCTTTGCCTGCGTGAGCGCAGAGCCGTCCCGCTGCGAGGCCATCCTGGCGGAGTGCGTCCGCTGGCTGGAGACCCGGTCCGACATCGAGCTGGTGCACGTGGAGACCGAAATCCTTTGACGCCCCGGCCGGCTCGTCCGGGCTGCGAGGGCCCGCCGGATGGAACATGCCGCCGGGCCGGAGTCCAGGGGAGCCGGGAAACCTGTCCCGCCGCAGGCCGGCCGGCTTACCGGCCCTGCGGGGGGCGGCGCGGGGCTTGGGGCAGGTGATGGGCGTGTCGGCGAAGCGCCACCAGCGGGTGGCCGATGCCATCCAGGAGGCCCTGGCGGAGATCCTGCGCCGGGTCAAGGATCCGCGGGTGGGGATGGCCGCGGTGACGGGTGTCGAGCTGTCCCCCGACCTGCGCCACGCCCGGGTCCGTATCAGCGTCATCGGCGACGAGGCGGAGCGCCAGCGGACCATGGAAGGGCTTGAACACGCCCGCGGTTTCATCCGTTCCGAGCTGGGCCGGGCGGTGCGCCTGCGCCACGTGCCGGAGCTGGACTTCCGCCTGGACGATTCGGCCGCGTACAGCGTCCGGATCGCTCAGATCCTGCGGGAGATTCGTCCGTCCGACGACGTCTCCGCTCCCGGTCCGGACCGGGCGGAGGCGTCCCGCGAGGAGGATGCCCATTGATGGCCGGCGTGGTGGACGGCCCGGCGGGGCCGGAGGAACCCGGCGCGGCGGGCGAGCCTGCCGGCGCCGCGCTGGGGCAGGTGGTGGAGGCGCTACGGGCGGGGCGGCGCTTTGCCCTGTTCCTCCACCTCTCACCCGACGGAGACAGCATCGGCTCGACCCTGGCCCTGGGGCTGGCCCTGGAGCGCCTGGGCAAGCGCACGGTCTGGGTGGGGGCGGACCTGCCCGGCGACGCCTACCGTTTCCTTCCGGGAAGCGAGCGGTTCCGTCTCTGGAACGAGGTGGAGGAGGACTGGTCCCAGTACGATGCGGCGGTCCTGCTGGACTGCGCCGACCTGGATCGGGTGGGGCCGGCCCGCTCGGCCATCGAGCGCATCGGCCGGGTGATCAACGTCGACCATCACCCGTCCAACCGGCGGTACGGCGACATCAACTACATCGAACCCGGGGCGGCGGCCGTGGGGGAGATCACCGCGCGGCTGATCGACGCCCTGGGCGTGCCGCTGGACGCCGCCATGGCCTACGGGCTCTATACGGCCATCCTGACCGACACCGGCTCGTTCCAGTACGAGAACACGCGGCCGGAGACCCTGCGCTTGGCCGCCCGCCTGCTGGAGCTGGGCGTCGAGCCCCAGCGGGTGTCCCAGTCGGTCTTCGAGCAGCGGCCCCTGCGTGTCCTGCGGCTGCTCCGGGAGGCTCTGGGTACCCTGGAGGTGGGTGCCGGCGGCCGCCTGGCCTGGATGACCGTCTCCCGGGCCATGCTGGACCGGGCCGGCGCCCAGCGGGGGGACACGGAGGGGTTCGTCAACTACCCGCGCTCGCTGGCGGGGGTGGAGGTCGCCCTCCTCTTCCTGGAGGAGCCGGACGGCCGGGTGCGGGTCAGCTGGCGTTCCAACCGGGAGGTCGATGTCAGCCAGCTGGCAGCCCGCTTCGGCGGCGGCGGTCACGCCCGGGCGGCGGGGTGCACCCTGGCCGGACCGCTGGACCGGGCCCGGGTGCAGGTGCTGCAGGAGGTCGCCCGCTACCTGGAAGAACAGGCCGCCGGGACCCGCGACGAGGGGACCCGGGGCCGGGCGGCCCCGGGCGGGGAGGGGCGCCTGTGACCGGCGCCGGCCGCAGCCGGCGCGCCGCCGGTTCGTCCGGTGGGGTCGTGCCGGTGCTCAAGCCGCCGGGCATGACCTCCCACGACGTGGTGGACTGGTGCCGCCGCCTTTTCGGCCTCCGCCGGGTGGGCCACGCCGGTACCCTGGACCCGGCCGCCGCGGGCGTGCTGGTGATCTGCCTCGGGCCGGCCACCCGGCTGGCGGAGTATTTGAGCGAGGCTCCCAAGGCATACAGGGCGGAGATCTGGCTCGGGGTGACCACCGACAGCCTGGACAGCGAGGGGCAGCGGGTGGAACCGCCCGGGCCGCCATCCCGGCCGGCGGCTGCGCTGGACGAGGGCACGGTGCGGCGAGCGCTGGCCATGCTCAGCGGCCCCCAGCTGCAGGTGCCGCCGGCGGTGAGCGCCGTCCGGCAGGACGGCCGGCGAGCCTACCACCGCCACCGTGAGGGTGAGGCGGTCCAACTGGAGGCGCGGCCGGTGACCGTCTACCGGTTCGAGCTGCTGGCGTGGTGGCCCGGTCCGGTGCCACGCCTGCTGGCCGATGTGGTGTGCAGCAAGGGCACCTATGTGCGGGCCCTGGCGCGGGATCTGGGCCGGGCCCTGGGCGTGCCCGCCCTCCTGGGGGCGCTGGTGCGTACGGCCCAGGGTGCCTTCCGCCTGGAGCAGGCCGTGACCCTGGAAGACCTGGCCGCGGCGGCGGGGGAGGGGCCCGCCCTGGTGGCCGGGGCCGGCGCCCGCGGTCCCGTCGTGCCGCCGGCCCAGGCCCTTGCCTTCCTGCCGGCCTGGGTGCTGGACCCGGGCGAGGCACGGCGGGTGGTCCAGGGCGGGCGGCCCCGGGTGCGCAGCCGGCTGTGGGACCGGCCGCCGGAGGCGGGCATGGCCATGGCGGGGGACGCCGGCGCCGGCGAAGGCGCCGCCACTGGCGACGGCGCCGCCACCGGCGCCCCGGCCGGGGCCTGCGTTCCCCGGCCGGAAGGCGGCAGGGCCGGGGCCCCGCCGCCGGTGACGCCGCTCCCCCAAAGGACCCCGACCCCTCCGGTCCCGCAGGTTCCACCGGTTCCGGCCGGGGCCGGGACCCGGCGGGAACCGGGGGCGGGCGGCGGGGCCGCCGCGCCCCGGGTGCGCCTCCTGGACGAGGAGGGGCACCTCCTGGCGGTGGCCCGGCTCCAGCGGGCCGGACCGGGCTGGGCGGCGGTGCCGGAGAAGGTTTTCCCTCAGGAGCTCCGGCAGGAGCTCGGATAGCGGCGCCGGGAGGGGACGAACCGGCGCCGGCCGGACGGCGGCACCGGCCGGCCGGCGGTCCTTCAGGTGAGCGGGCGGCCGGTCCCTGCCCGTGGCCGGTGGAACGGATCCTGACGAGCTAGGAGAGTCGGCATGGAGGTCATCCACGGAATCGCCAACTGGCGGGAGGCGCAACCCACCTGCGTCGCCATCGGAACCTTCGACGGCGTCCACCGCGGCCATCAGGCCCTGCTGCGCGGCGCCGTGGCCGCTGCCCGGGCGCAGCAGGCGGTGGCGGTGGCCCTGACCTTCGACCCGCACCCGCTGGCCGTGCTGGCGCCCGACCGGCTGCCGCCGCTTCTGGGGACCCTGGACGACAGGCTGGCCCTGTTCGCGTCCCTGGGCATCGACCGGACGCTGGTGGCCCGGTTCGACCACGCCCTGTCGCAAACGACGGCCGAGGACTTCGCCCGGGAGGTGCTGGCGGGGAAGCTTCAGGCCCGGGCCGTGTTCGTCGGATACAATTTCCGGTTCGGCCGGGGTGGCCAGGGTACGCCGGCCGACCTGGAGCGCTGGGGAAGCCAGTGGGGGTTCTGGACCCACACGGTGCCGCCGGTGCGGGTCGGCGCCCAGCTGGTGTCCAGCAGCTGGGTGCGCAGCCTGCTGGAGATGGGACAGGTGGAGATCGCGGCCACCGCCCTGGGACGGCTTTATTCCGTGGCCGGGCGGGTGGTGCGGGGGGAGGGCCGCGGTGCCGGCCTGGGCTTTCCCACGGCCAACCTGGAGCTGGCGCCGGGGCTGGCCCTGCCGGCGGCCGGCGTCTACGCCGTGTGGGTGCGCACGCCCGGCGGCCTGAAGCCGGGGGTGGCCAACCTGGGCCGGCGCCCCACCTTCGGCGGCGGCGCCTTGCGCCTGGAGGTCCACCTGCTGGATGGGGCAAGGGACCTCTACGGCCAGGTCCTGCGGGTGGGCTTCGCCCGCCGCCTGCGGGAAGAGCGCCGGTTTTCGGGTCCTGAGGAGCTGGCCCGGCAGATTGCCCGAGACGTGGCGGCGGCCCGGGAGGCGCTGGGCACGCCGCCCGAGGGAGATCCCCTGCTGGGGGCGGTGCCGCCGCAGGGCGCCACGCCCGCGCCGGGGCCGGAGGAGCCGCCCCGCTAGCGGCGGCGGGCCGGACGGGACGGGGCCGTTTGCCAACCCGAGGCGCCGTTGTTACAATCTTTTCGACCTTGCATGCGGCCGGGCGCGCACCCGCAAGCCGGGTGCCGGGAGCCGGCGCGGGTCCCGGGCGGCGATCCTCCGGCGAGGCCGGCCGTTCCTCCGGCGGCGGCCTGGCCGGGCGGGGATGCCCGGGCCCAGGGAAAAGGAGGAACCCCGATGGCCCTGAGCCAGGAGCGGAAGCAGCAGCTGATCAAGGAGTTCGCCCAGCACGAGCAGGACACCGGTTCCCCCGAGGTCCAGGTGGCGATCCTGACCGAGCGCATCAACGAGCTGACCGAGCACCTGCGCCGCCACAAGAAGGACCACCATTCCCGCCGGGGGCTGCTCAAGATGGTGGGCAAGCGCCGCCGCCTGCTGCAGTACCTGAAGAGTCGCGATGCAGAGCGGTATCAGGCCGTCATCACACGCCTCGGCCTGAGGCGGTAGGTTTGCCGGCAAGAGCGGGCACCCGCCCGCTCTTGCCCTTTCCTGGAGGGGAGGGCCCGACGACTTGACAATGGAGACCATGGAGACCCAGGCAGGCGACTCGAAAAAGGTCTTCCGCACCGAGCTGGCCGGCCGGCCGCTGGTGGTGGAGATCGGCCAGCTGGCCCAGCAGGCCAACGGCAGCGCCCTGGTGCGTTACGGCGACACGGTGATCCTGGCCACGGCCACGGCTTCCAAGGAGCCTCGCCAGGGCATCGACTTCTTTCCCCTGCGGGTGGACTGGGAGGAGCGCCTGTATGCGGCCGGGCGCATCCCCGGTTCCTTCTTCCGCCGGGAGGGCAAGCCCAGCGAGCGCGCCATCCTTTCGGGGCGGCTGACGGACCGGCCCCTGCGCCCGCTGTTCCCCAAGGGGTACCGCAACGACGTGCAGATCATCGTCACCACCCTTTCCTACGACGACGACTGCTCTCCCGAGATCGCCGGCATCATCGGCGCCTCGGTGGCCCTGGGGATCTCCGACATCCCGTGGAACGGGCCGGTGGGGGCCGTGGAGGTGGGCCTGCTGGACGGCGAGCTGGTGATCAACCCCACCGCCGCCCAGCGGGAGCACAGCCGTCTCGACCTGACGGTGGCGGGCACCCGCGACGCCATCAACATGGTGGAAGCCGGGGCCCACGAGGTGCCCGAGGCGACCATCCTGGATGCGATCTTCCGGGGCCACGAGGAGATCCGGCGCCTGGTGGAGTTCCAGGAGGCCATCATCGCCCAGTGCGGCAAGCCCAAGGCGGAGCCCGCGCTCTACGAGCCCGACCCCAACGTGGCGGTGGCGGTGCGCGCCCGGTATACCGAACGGTTGCGGGCGGCCATCAACCATCCGGACAAGCAGGCCCGGGAACAGGCCGTGGACGAGGTCAAGAAGACCGCCCTGGAGGAGCTGCTGGCCGAGTTCCCCGAGGCCGAGCTGGACATCAAGCACGTGCTGGATGACGTCCTCAAGGAGATCGTGCGGCGCCAGATCCTGGACGAGGGGATCCGGCCCGACGGCCGCCGCCCCGACGAGATCCGGCCCATCCACGTGGAGGTGGGGCTTCTGCCCCGGGCCCACGGCTCGGGCCTGTTCCAGCGGGGCCAGACCCAGGTGCTGACGGTGGCCTCCCTGGGCGCCCCGGGCGACCGGCAGATGCTGGACACCCTGGGCCAGATCGAAGAGTTCAAGCGCTACATGCACCACTACAACTTCCCGCCCTACAGCACGGGCGAGGTGGCGCCCCTGCGGGCGCCCAGCCGGCGGGAGATCGGCCACGGCGCCCTGGCCGAGCGCGCCCTGGTGCCGGTTCTTCCCGACGAGCTGGACTTCCCCTACACCATCCGCCTGGTGTCGGAGGTGTTGAGCTCGAACGGCTCCACCTCCATGGCCAGCACCTGCGGCAGCACCCTGGCCCTGATGGATGCCGGCGTGCCCATCAAGGCGCCGGTGGCCGGCGTGGCCATGGGCCTGATCAAGGAGGGCGACCGCTTCGCCGTCCTGACGGACATCCAGGGCATCGAAGACCATCTGGGCGACATGGACTTCAAGGTGGCCGGCACCCGGGAGGGCGTCACGGCGATCCAAATGGACATCAAGATCGCCGGCGTGGACCGGGCGGTGCTGGAGACGGCCCTGGAGCAGGCGCGGGCGGGCCGGCTGTTCATCCTCGAGAAGATGCTGGCCGTCATCGACAAGCCGCGACCGGAACTGTCGCCCTACGCGCCGCGGATCATCATCATGCAGATCCCGGTGGAGAAGATCCGCGAGGTCATCGGCCCCGGCGGCCGCATGGTGAACCGCATCGCCGACGAGTGCGGGGTCAAGATCGACATCGAGGACGACGGCAAGGTCTACATCGCCGCCCAGACCCAGCAGGGCGGCCAGAAGGCGAAGGAGTGGATCGAGCAGATCGTCGCCGACGTGGAGGTGGGCAGCGTCTACCTGGGCAAGGTGACGCGGCTCATGACCTTCGGCGCCTTCGTGGAGATCCTGCCGGGCAAGGAGGGGCTGGTCCACGTCTCGCGCCTGGCGCCCCAACGGGTGCCCAAGGTGGAGGACATGGTCCGCCCCGGCGACACGGTGCTGGTCAAGGTGGTGGAGATCGACGACCTGGGCCGGGTCAACCTCTCGCGCAAGGACGCCATCGAGGAGCAGCCCGAGAAGAAGCACATGGAGCAGCTCAGCGGCCCGCGGGCCCACGACTTCGACGAGCCGGTGACCGTGGCCGGGCCGGGCGAGCGGCGAGGTCCTGCCGGCCGCAACGGGCGGCCCGGAGGCGGGCCGGGGGGCGGCATGGGCGGACCCCGGGGGCGCCGGCGCCGGTGATGGCCGGCCGGGGAGGCCGGCTCCGGCGGCGCGGGCCCAACCCGATGAAGCTTCCCCGTGGCGGGAAGCTTTTTCTTTGACCGCACGCGCCCCCGCCGGGGGAGGGGAAGGAGGTCGGGGATGAACGGAGGGCACGGCGTGCCGGCGGCCGCTGCCTGGACCGGCACGCCCTACCGCATCACCACACTGCCCAGCGGCCTGCGGGTGGTCACCGAGACGGTGCCCGGGGTGCGCTCGGTGACGCTGGGCATCTGGTTCCGCACCGGGTCCCGGTTCGAGCCGGAGGAGCAGGCCGGGATCGCCCACCTGCTGGAGCACATGGCCTTCAAAGGAACCGAATCCCGCAGCGCCCGGGAACTGGCCGAGGCGGTGGACCGGGTGGGCGGGCAGATGAACGCATATACGTCGAAGGAGGATACGTCCTTCTACATCAAGGTGCTGGATGAGCACTTCGGCCTGGGCATGGAGATCCTGGCGGACATGCTCCTGCACTCGCGGCTGGACGGCGAGGAGCTGGAGAAGGAGAAGCGGGTCATCCTGGAAGAGATCAAGATGTATGAAGATGACCCGGAGGACGTGGTCCACGACCTGGCGGTGCGGACCCTGTGGCCGGGTCATCCCCTGGGCCGACCCGTGATCGGGTTCGAAAGCACGGTGGGCGCCGTGGACCGTGAGGCCCTGGTGGATTTCTGGCGCCGGCACTACGAGCCCGGCCGCACCGTCATCGCCGCCGCCGGCCACATAAGCCACCAGCAGGTGTTGGAGGAGGTCCAGCGCTGGTTCGGCAGCTGGGCCCGGACCGGGGAGCGGGCCCGCCAAACGCCTCCCGTGCCCCAGGCGGCCGAGGCCTGGCGACAGAAGCCCGTCGAGCAGGTGCACCTGTGCGTGGTGGCGCCGGCAGCCGCCTACGGGAGCGACGAGATCTACCCGGAGATGGTGCTGTCCAGCATCCTGGGCGGTGCCTCCAGCTCGCGCCTCTTCCAGGTGATCCGGGAGGACCACGGCCTGGCCTACTCGGTGTACACCTATCATGTCAGTTACTCCGATGCGGGCGTCTTCGGCCTCTACGCTGCCACCAGCCCCGATACGGCGGCGCGGGTGCTGGAGCTGGTGGGCCGGGAATGCCGCAAGGTGCGCCGGGAGGGTGTGACCGCCGCGGAGCTGGCCCGGACCCGCGACCAGATCAAGGCCAACCTGCTGATGGGGCTGGAGAGCACGGGCAGCCGGATGAACCGGCTGGGCCGCACGCTGCTGATGCTGGACCGGGTGGTGACGGTAGAGGAAGTGGTTCGCCGGGTCGAAGCGGTCACCGCCGAGCAGGTGGCCGCCGCGGCGGAACGGCTCCTGGATCCGGACCGCTGGGTCGTGGCAGGTGTGGGGCCGGCGGAATCTTTGCCCTTGCGGGAGTGGCTGGCATGACGGGCGGCAGCCACCAGCCGGCCGCTGCCGCGGGGGGAGTGCCCGTGGCGGTGCGCCGCGTCCACCCCCGAGCAGAGTTGCCCCGCTATGCCACCGAGCTGGCGGCGGGTTGCGACCTGGTGGCGGCGCTGGATGAACCGGTCAGCATCCCGCCCGGGGGCACCTGCCGGGTGCCCACGGGCCTGGCCATCGCCCTCCCGCCCGGCTACGAGGCCCAGGTCCGGCCGCGCAGCGGCTGGGCCGCGCGCCATGGCCTCACCGTGCTCAACGCCCCCGGCACCATCGACGCTGACTACCGGGGCGAGATCCAGGTACTGCTGGTCAACCTGGGCCGGGAGCCCGTGACCATCGCGCCGGGCGACCGCATCGCCCAGCTGGTGGTGGCGCCGGTGGCGCGCGCGTACTTCGTCGAGGTGGAGAGCCTTCCCCCGACCCCCCGCGGGGAGGGGGGCTTCGGCAGCACGGGACGGTGAGGGCGGCGGGGCACCGTGGGTTCCGGGGGGCGGGGCGCCGTGCGCTGGACGCAGCTGGCGGGCAAGGAGATCATCGACATCACCCACGCCCGGCGCCTGGGGCGGGTGGCCGACGCCGACCTGGTGTTCGACCCGGCCACGGGCCAGGTGGTGGAGCTGCGCCTGGCCGGGCCACCCCGCCCCTTCTGGCGCGGCGGGCGGCGGGTCCTGGTGATCCCGTGGCCGGCCATCCGCCGCATCGGCGAAGATCTGGTTCTGGTGGAATTGCCAGCCGCAGCAGACCCTGAGACCGGCGTGCGCGAGGGCGGTGCGCATTAGCCCGGGAATCGGGGTGCAGGCTACCACCGGGTGCCCTGCACCGGGCACCGGAAGGGGGTAGCACGGTTGGCCAAGACGGTCATTGGTTCCTTTGACAAGCGGCAGCAGGCGGAAGCGGCGGTGGAGGCCCTCAAGGCGCGGGGCGTGAAGGAGCAGGAGATCTCCCTGGTCTCCCGGCGGGAGGGCGGCCGGGATGCCGGCAATGGCGATCCGTCCTTCACCAACCAGTCGCTGAGCGAGGGCACGGCGTGGGGCGCCGGTCTGGGCGCGGGCGCCGGCCTCCTGGCTTCGGCCGGCGCGCTGGCCATCCCCGGCATCGGTCCCCTGGTGGCGGCCGGGCCTCTGGCGGCCACCCTCTCGGGCGCGGCGGCCGGCGGCCTGGCGGGTGGCCTGGTGGACTGGGGCATTCCCGAGGCCGAGGCCCGGGAGTTCGAGAACAAGGTGAAGCAGGGCAAGACCCTGTGTGCCGTGCGCTGCGAGGACGCCCAGGTCAACGACGTGGCCCAGGTGCTCCGCCAGCACGGCGCCGCCGACGTCAAGACCCATCCTGCTGCCCGCTGACCCGCGAGCAGGCGCACGGAGCCCGGCCGTGGCCCAAGGCCGGCCCTGCCGCACCCTTGAACAGCCCGCGGCGTTCCGGGGTTTCCCGCCCCGGAACGCCGCGTTGCGTATAATGGAGGAGATTGGGACGGAGCCGCCGGCGCGCCCTGGGGTGATGCCGCGCCTTGCCCTGGACGGCCGGATCCCCTGGCGCCGCGGCTGCGGAGGGATGGGTATTGGTGCGCGTGATCGTGTGCGGCGCCACCGGGCAGACGGGCAGCGCCATCACCCGCGGGCTCCTGGCTGAACCCGACGTCCAGCTGGTCGGGGCCGTGGCCTCCCACGGCGCCCCGGACGTGGGCGTCGAGGTGGGCGCCGGCCCGGCTGGCGTCCCCCTGGACACCGACCTGGCCGCCGTGCTGGCCCGCACGGAGGCCGACGTCCTGGTGGACTTCACCGTGGCGCCGGTGGCGGAGCGGCACCTGCGCCTGGCGGTGGAACACGGCGTGGCCCCGGTGGTGGGCACCACCGGCCTGTCCGCCGAGGTGCTGTCGGCCCTGGAGGAAGCCTGCCGCCAGCGGGGACTGGGCGCGGCCGTCATCGCCAACTTCTCCCTCGGGGCCATGCTGCTGGCCCAGCTGGCCGCCCTGGCGGCGGAGCTGCTGCCGGACCTGGAGATCATCGAACTGCATCACGACCGCAAGCGGGACCGGCCTTCGGGGACGGCCCTGCGCCTGCGGCAGCGCCTGGAGGCGGTGACGGGCCGGCCGGCACCCGTCCACAGCGTGCGCCTGCCCGGCCTGGTGGCGCATCACCGGGTGATCCTGGGGGGGCGCGGCGAGGTGCTGACCATCGCCCACGACAGCCTGAGCCGCGACTCCTTCGTGCCCGGCGTCCTGGTGGCCGTCCGGCACGTGCGCCAGCTGGCGGGCCGGGTGGTCTACGACCTGGAGGAACTGGTGGCCTTGCCGGCGCGCCGGGGCGGCGAGCCGGGCCGTGGTGCGGTCCGGCGGCGGCGGGGGTGACGGGGGTGGAGGCAGCGGCGATGCCAGTGGCCGCGGTGATCACCACCGACGAGCGGCAGGTGGCCTGTGCCCGGGAACTGGCCGCCCGGGGATGGGCGGTGCGCTGGTGGGGACAGCCCGTGGAGGGCCTGCCCGGCGGGGCCGGCGCGGAGGCGCTGGCCGGGGCGGCGGTGGTGGTCGGGCCCGTGACGGGCGGTCCTACCGTGGGCCTGATGAACACGGTGGGCGCCGCCTGGCTCGAGCCGGCGCGCTGGCCGCTGGCGCCCGGTGTCCTCTACGTGGGCGGGCGGCCCGGGCCCGCCGCCGAGGCGGCGGTGGCTGCCGCGGGCGGCCGCGTGTACGATATCCTGACCGATGCCGCCTTTGCCGAGGCCAACGCCTGGCCGACGGCCGAGGGGGCCGTCCTGCGCGCCCAGCAGCTGGACCGGCAGGTGGTGGGCGGCCGGACCGCGGTGGTGGTGGGCTACGGGCGCTGCGGGCGGGCCCTGGCCCGGCTGCTGCACGGCTTCGGCTGCCGGGTGACGGTGGTGGCCCGGCGGGAAGAGTCGCGGGCCCGGGCAGCGGCCGGCGGGGCGGCGGCGGTGGCGTTTGACGAGCTGGCCGCTACCATCCGGGATGCCGAGCTGGTCTTCAACACCGTCCCCGCCCCGGTGCTGGACGCGGCCGCCCTGGAAGCCCTCCCGCCCGGCGCCCTGGTGATCGACATCGCCTCCCATCCCGGCGGCGTGGACTGGGAAGCGGCTCGCCACCGGCAGATCCGTGCCTACCTGGAGCTGGGCCTGCCGGCCCGGTTCTTCCCCGTGACGGCCGGCCGCATCCTGGCGGAACGGGTCATGGCGGTGGCGTCAGGTCAGCAAACCTGACGCGAACGAGCCCAATTCCACCCGGCCGGGGTGACCTCCTTGCCCGGGACGCCATAGGGTGCCCATGAGGGGCCCGGACACGGGTCCCAAGCGGAAGAGGCCCGCGGGCGGGGAGGGATCGGGCAGTGCTCGAGGGACGGCGCGTGGGTTTCGCGCTGTGCGCTTCCCATCACAATCTGGACACGGTCCTGGGGTGGGTGGAGCGGTTCGTGGCCGAGGGGGCCGATGTGTACCCAATCGTGTCCCACTCGGTGGCCACGGTAGCCACCCGCCACGGGACGCCGGAGCGGTGGCTGGCCAGGCTGGAAGCCGTCACGGGCCGCTCGCCCTGGCGGGCCATTCCCGAGGTCGAACCCATCGGGCCGGGGCGCCTGCTGGACGTGCTGGTGATCGCACCCTGCACGGGCACCACCCTGGCCAAGCTGGCCAACGGCTTCAGCGACTCGGCGGTGCTGATGGCGGCCAAGGCCCAGTTGCGCAACCAGCGGCCCGTGGTCCTGGCCATCTCGACCAACGACGGCCTGGGGCTCAACGCCCGGAACCTGGCCACGCTACTCAACACCAGGAACGTCTACTTCGTTCCCTTTGGCCAGGATAATCCCGGCGAGAAACCGAACTCTCTGACGGCACGCTTCGACCTGTTGCCCCAGACGGTGGCCGCGGCGCTGGAGGGGCGCCAGCTCCAGCCCTTGCTGGTGACGCCTTGGTAGGCGCCGGCGGAAGGTGCCGCGGGGCGAAACCCGGGGACCCGGCGCACCGGCGGGGCGTGGGGGACCATGACGGAGGAGGGTGGAGCAGGATATGGGCTTTCGGGTTGCTGTGGTGGGGGCCACGGGGCTGGTCGGCCAGCAGGTGCTGCGGGTACTGGAGGAGCGCCGCTTCCCGGTGGAGGAGCTGCGGCCCCTGGCCACCTCCCGCTCGGCCGGGCGCACGGTGGAGTTCGGCGGCACCACCTGGGAGGTGGGCGAGGCCACGGCCGGCGCGCTGGCCGGTGTCGATTTCGCCTTCTTTGCGGCCAGCGGCGACGTCAGCAAGGAGCTGGCACCCGTGGCGGCCCGGGCGGGCGCCGTGGTGATCGACAAGTCCAACACCTTCCGCATGGATCCGGAGGTTCCCCTGGTGGTGCCTGAGGTCAACGGTCACGCCCTGGCCCGCCACCGCAACCTGATCGCCAGCCCCAACTGCTCCACCATCCAGCTGGTGGTGGCGCTCAAGCCCATCCTCGACCGCTTTGGCCTGGAACAGGTGGTGGTGTCGACCTACCAGGCCGTCTCGGGCACGGGCGCCGCCGCCCTGGACGAGCTGGAGGCGGAGGTCCGGGCCGGCGTGGAGGGCCGCGTCCACGGGCCCCAGGTCTATCCCCAGCCCATCGCCTTCAACGTCCTGCCCCATTGCGACCGTTTCGAGGCGGAAGGCTACACCCTGGAGGAATGGAAGCTGGTGCGCGAGACCCGCAAGATCCTGGAGCAGCCCGGCCTGGCGGTGACGGCCACCGCCGTGCGGGTGCCGGTGCGGGTGGGGCACAGCGAGGCCGTATGGCTGAGAACCCGGGAGGAGGCCACCGTGGACGACCTGCGGTCGGCTCTCCAGGCGGCGCCCGGGGTGGTGGTGGTGGACGATCCCGGCGCCGGCGCCTATCCCACGCCCCTGCAGGTGGCAGGCCGCGACGAGGTGTACGTCGGCCGGCTGCGCCACGATCCCGCCGTGCCCCGCGCCTTCTGGCTCTGGATCGTGGCCGACAACCTGCGCAAAGGCGCCGCCACCAATGCCGTGCAGATCGCCGAGGCCCTGGTCGCCGCCGGGGCCCCCTCGAGGCACTAGGGGCCGGTGGGGTAAGGAGCCGGCACCGCCCCCAGGGCGCGGCGGCCGGCACCCTGCCACGGTTCACCATTCCACGGTCAAAGGAACGGGACCACCGTGCGCACCATCGTCCAGAAATTCGGCGGCACGTCCCTACGCGGCCCGCAGGAACGGGCGGCGGCCGCGCGCCATGTGGTCGCCGCCGTCCAGGACGGCCTCAAGCCGGTGGTGGTGGTGTCCGCCATGGGCCGGCGGGGCGATCCCTACGCCACCGACACCCTGCTGGAGCTGGCCCGCGGCGTGCACCCGCGGCTGGCCGAGCGGGAACAGGACCTGCTGATGGTTTGCGGCGAGATCATTTCGGCCGTGGTCTTCGTCCAGGAACTGCGGGCCCGGGGCATCCAGTCCGTAGCCCTGACGGGCGGCCAGGCGGGCATCGTCACCGACGGCCAGTTCGGCGATGCCCGCATCCTGCGGGTTGACCCAGCCCCCCTGCGCCGCCTGCTGGAGCGCGGCCTGGTCCCGGTGGTCGCCGGGTTTCAGGGCATGACCGAGGACGGTCGCGAGTTCACCACCCTGGGCCGGGGCGGCAGCGACACCACCGCCGCGGCCCTGGGCGTGGCCCTGCGGGCCGAGGTGGTGGAGATCTACACCGACGTGGACGGCATCAAGACGGCCGATCCGCGCCTGGTGCCCGAGGCCCGCACCCTGAGCACGGCGACCTACGACGAGATCGTGCAGATGGCCCACGAAGGGGCACGGGTGGTGCATCCCCGGGCGGTGGAGCTGGCCATGCGGGGCAACGTGCCCCTGCGCATCCGCAGCACCTTCAGCGACGACCCGGGCACGCTGATCACCCGGCACTGGGAGGTCGACCAGGTCTGGCCCGACCTGCGCCAGTCCCGGGCGGTGACGGGCATCACCCACATCCCCGGGCTGACCCAGATCACCCTCCACGCTGACGCCGAGGACGACCAGGCGCTCAACGTGCGGCTCTTCCGCAGCCTGGCGGACCGGGGGATCAGCGTCGACATGATCAACGTGTCGCCCCGGCGCAAGTCCTTCGTGGTGCGGGACGAACGGGCCGGGGAGGCCCGCGCCGCCTTGGAGGAACTGGGGCTGGAACCCGAGCTGCGCCCGGGGTGCGCCAAGGTGACGGTGGTGGGCGCCGGGATGCACGGGGTCCCCGGGGTCATGGCCCGGGTGGTGGAAGCCCTCAAGGCCGCCGGGGTGTCCATCCTGCTGACCGTCGACTCCCACATGACCATCTCCTGCCTGGTGGACGGCGATGACGTGGGCCGGGCCGTGCGCGCCCTGCACGAGCACTTCGGCCTGGGATCGGTCGAGCCGCTTTTGGACGGGCCCGAACGGGCGCCGCGGGAACAGGCGCCGACGGCGGCCCGGGGCGAGCGGGACCGGGCCCCCGGCGCCGCGGGGGGCGAAGGCGGAGCGTAGGTCGTTCCAGATGGTCATTCAGGGAAGGGAGGGACCGCGGGTGGCCGATTACGGCTCGGTGATCACCGCCATGGTCACGCCCTTCGACAGCGAGGGGCGGCTCGACGTCGCCCGGGCGGGCGCCCTGGCCCGCCGCCTGGTGGACGCCGGCTCGGACGGCATCGTGGTGGCGGGCACCACCGGCGAATCGCCCACGTTGACCGAAGACGAGCGGGCGGCCTTGCTGGCGGCGGTGCTGGATGCCGTGGGCGACCGGGTCTTCGTCTGGATGGGGACCGGCACCAACGACACCGCCACCAGCATCCGCTTGACACGGGCGGCGGAGCATCAGGGCGCCCACGGGGTCATGCTGGTGGCGCCGTATTACAACAAGCCGCCCCAGGCAGGCATGCTGGCCCACTTCCGGGCGGTGGCCGAGGCGACGTCCCTGCCGGTGATGATCTACAACGTGCCGGGGCGCACCGCTTCCAACCTGGAGCCGGCGACCCTGGCCCGGCTGGTGGAACAGGCGCCCAACGTGGTGGCGGTGAAGGAGGCCAGCGGCAACCTGGACCAGGTGGGTGAGGTACGCCGCCTGCTGCCGCGCCCCTTCCGGGTGTATTCGGGCGACGACAGCCTGCTGCTGCCCATCCTGGCGGTGGGCGGGGATGGGGTGGTCAGCGTGGCCTCCCACCTGGTCGCGCGGGAGCTGAGGCAGCTGGTCGATGCTTTCCGGGCCGGCCGGGTCGACCAGGCCGCCGCCATCCACCTGCGGCTGCTGCCCCTGTTCAAGGGCCTGTTCTGGACGGCCAACCCGATCCCGGTGAAGACGGCCCTTCGCTGGATGGGCTTCGATGCCGGAGGGTTCCGGCCGCCGCTGGTGGAGATGCCGGAAGAGTTGGCGGGTCGCCTGCGCCGGCTGCTGGTGGAGCTGGAGCTCTTGCCTGCCTGAACGGTCGAACCGGCGCCGCCGCCGCGGCACCGCCCGGGCGGTGGCCCGGTCCGGACCCGGGCGGACCCCGCGCCGCCGGCCGCCGGACGAGCGCGGCGCCCGCCCCGGTACCCTGGCGCCCCTTGCCGGGGCCGGGTATAATAGCGGCAGCGGATTCGGGTTCGGGATGCCACCGCGCCGTGGCGCGGGGCATTTCTTGCTGAATCGCGAAGTATCCCCGCTGCCCGTCCTGCGGGCCGCCGCGCAGGGCGGGGCGGGGCCTGGCGCAGGAGGTGGACGAGCATCGCGGCACAAGGTAAGGGATCCGCGGTCACGATGGTGCCGCTGGGCGGGCTGGGCGAGATCGGCAAGAACATGATGGTGCTCGAGACCGAGCAGGACCTGATCGTCATCGACGCGGGTCTGGCCTTCCCCGGCGACGACATGCCCGGCGTCGACGTCGTGATCCCGGACTACACCTATCTCATTGAACGCCGGCAGAAGCTTCGCGGTATCTTCCTCACCCACGGGCACGAGGACCACATCGGCGGGATCCCGTACCTGCTGAAGGAGATCCAGGCGCCCATCTACGCCACGCGCCTCACCCTGGGCCTGGTGGAGCGCAAGCTGGAGGAGGACAAGCGGGCCCTGCCCCCCCGGTCGCGGGCCATCCGGCCGGGCGAGAGGGTCAAGGCCGGCGCCTTCACCGTCGAGCCCTTCCTGGTGAACCATAGTATCCCCGACTCCGTGGGCTTTGCCATCCGCACGCCGGTGGGCCTTTTCATCCATACGGGGGACTTCAAGTTCGACCAGACGCCCATCGACGGGCGGGTAGCCGATTACCAGCGGCTGGCGGCCTACGGGGCCGAAGGCGTTCACGTGCTCATGATGGACAGCACCAACGCCGAGCGCCCCGGGGTCACGGGTTCGGAGCGGCAGGTGGGCGAAGCCCTGGCGAACGTCTTCCGGCAGGCGCGGGGGCGCATCCTCATCGCCAGCTTCGCCAGCCACCTGCACCGCTTGCAGCAGGTCTTCGACCTGGCGGCCCAGTTCAAGCGGCGCCTGGCCGTGATCGGGCGCAGCATGGAGAACGCCGTGGAGGTGGCGATGAAGCTGGGGTACCTGCGGGACACCGGCGGCGTCCTGACCCCGTCGGAGAAGATCGGCGAGCTGGCGCCCGAGCGGGTGGTGGTGCTGATGACGGGCAGCCAGGGCGAGCCCCTGTCCGCCCTGGCGCGCGCCGCCACCGGCGAGTTGCGCAAGCTCGAGCTGATCCCGGGCGACACGGTGGTCATCGCGGCCAACCCCATCCCCGGCAACGAGAAACTGGTGCAGCGCACCGTCGACCACCTGTTCCGGCGCGGCTGCCAGGTGGTATACGGTCCCCACGCCGGGGTGCACGTGTCCGGTCACGGGTCCCGGGAGGAGCTGCGGCTGATGCTCAACCTGACCCGGCCGCGGTTCTTCATCCCCGTCCACGGCGAGTACCGGCACCTGCTGCACAACGCGGAGCTGGCGCGCTCGGTGGGGATCCCGGACAACCACATCCTGATCGGCGAGAACGGCAGCGTCTTCGAGGTCACGGCCAGCACCGCCCGGGTGCGGGGCAAGGTGGCGGCGGGCGCCGTCATGGTCGACGGCCTGGGCGTGGGCGACGTGGGCAACGTGGTGCTGCGCGACCGGCGCCAGCTGGCCCAGGACGGCGTGCTGATCGTGGCCATGGTGCTCAGCCGGGAACAGCGCAAGGTGGTGTCGGGTCCGGACCTCATCACCCGCGGCTTCGTCTACATGCGCGAATCGGAAGACCTCTTGTCGGAGGCGCGGGAGCGGGCCGTCAAGGCCCTCAACGGCATCGACGAGCAGGACATCACCGAATGGTCCACCATCAAGGCCGCGGTGCGCGACGCCCTGGGGAAGTTCCTTTATGAGCGCACGGGCCGGCGGCCGGTGATCCTGCCCATCGTGCTGGAGGTGTAAGGGCCGTCCCGCCGCGGGCGGCACCAGCGGCAGCCGGCCCCAGCGGCAGCCGGCGGCGTGCGACGTTGCCGGGTCTTCCGCCGGGCCGGGCGGCCGGAAGGAACTCGACGGGTGAGACAAGGGTCCCACAGGCGGCGGGGTCGACCCGCCGCCTGTGCCTTTGCCGGGGGCTTGTGGACCAGCGCGGCGGCCATACTACACGCCGAGGAGGGATACCCTTGCCTGGACCGGAGCAGCGCTTCCGGGCGACCCAGCCGGGGCCGCCCACCACGGTGCCGTACACCCCCGTGCCGGGGCCCGCCCCTACCCCCGGCCGGGGCCCGGGAGGCGACGGAGGGACCGGCCCCGCCCAGCCGCCCATGGACGAGGCGGCGGCCAACATCAAGGAAATGGGCACGGACCGGGTACCCCAGTCGCCGCCGGACATCCACGTGCTGACCATCGTCGGGCAGGTGGAGGGGCACCTGCAGCTGCCCGCCCAGAACAAGACCACCAAGTATGAGCACATCATCCCCCAGCTGGTGGCCGTGGAGCAGAATCCCGCCATCAAGGGGCTGCTGGTGATCCTCAACACCGTGGGCGGCGACGTGGAGGCGGGGCTCGCCCTGGCGGAGCTGATCCGGTCGCTGTCCAAGCCCAAGGTCTCCATCGTGCTGGGCGGCGGCCACTCCATCGGCGTGCCCATCGCCGTGGCGGCGGACGTCAGCTTCATCGCGCCGACGGCCACCATGACCATCCACCCCATCCGGCTGACGGGCCTGGTCATCGGCGTCCCCCAGAGCTACGAGTACCTGGACAAGATGCAGGAGCGCATCATCCGCTTCGTGGTGGAGAACTCCCGCATCAGCCGCGACCGTTTCCGCGAGCTCATGTTCCGTACGGGCGAGCTGGCCCGGGACATCGGGACGGTGCTGGTGGGCGAGGACGCCGTCCGGGAGGGCCTCATCGACGAGGTGGGGGGCCTGGCCCAGGCCGTTCAGCGGCTCAACCAGCTGATCGCGCAGAGGAGCGCCGGCCGCGCCGGCGAGCCGGCAGCGGCGGGTGGAGTCCCGGCGGCGGGGGCCGGCGGTACGGCCGACGGGATCGGGCCGGGCGGTCCGGGCCCCGCGGGGCCGGGCGCCTGGCCGGCTCCGCCGGCACCGGCCCCGGCGCCCGCCTGGGGTGGGGGAGCCCCGGCGGCGTGGGGCACGGGAACCCAGCCGGCGGGGAGCCCGGGGTGGAGCCCGCCCGGTGTGCCAAGCGGGCGGCCCCAGGGTACGCCCTGGGGCCCGGCGGCCCCAGCGGCCGGGCGCCGGCACGGGCGGTAGCGTCCTCCGCCAGGCGGGGGGAGCGGCCGGCAAAGCCCGGGCGGGCCGCTGCCGAGCCCGGAGGGCGGCCGCCGCCGTGGCGGAAGCATACGGGCCCGCGCCACCGCTCGGGTCGGACGCGGGCCCGGGCCCCGGCAACAACGCCCTCACGGGTTAGGCTGAATCCCCCGGCCACCGTTCATTCCGGCGGCGGTGCGCCCGAAAGGAGGATGGCCGTTGCTGCTCTACACCGTCGTTCCCCTCCACCAGGTGCTGGAGGGCTGGGATGCTCCCCGGCCGGAGCCGGTGGAGCTCCAGATCAACGGCCGCACGGTGCTGGTCGAACCCGACTCGCCCTACGGCGGCCGGATCGTCCGGCTCCTGTCCTGCGACCCCAACGACTTCCTGGATCCCGCGTACCAGCCCGGACGCCGCGTCTTGTGGTGGGGGCCCCGCTGACGGCGGGGCCCCTGGCTTTTAAAATGGGGGAAGCGCCACCGCGGGGAGGAGTGGACGTGGAGCTTTCCCTCTGGAACGCCGTCCTGCTGGGCGTGGTACAGGGTTTGACCGAGTTCTTGCCGGTCTCCAGCAGTGGCCACCTGGCGGTGGCCGAAGATCTCCTGGGGCTGCAGCTGCCGGGGCTGGCCTTCGAAGTGATGGTGCATCTCGGCACCCTGGCGGCGGTCCTGGTGGTGTACGGGGCGGACCTGCGGGCTGCCCTGGCCGGGTTTGTGCGCACCGGCGGGGGGTTGGCCGGGGGCCGCCGGCCAGGGAGCCTGCAGTGGTGGGAGGGGCTGGATCCCGGCACCCGGCTCGGCTGGCTCGTCATCGCCGGGACGATCCCGGCGGCCGTCGCCGGCCTGGCCTTCGAAGGCTTGATTGAAGCGGCTTTCGAGTCCCCCGTGGTGGTGGCCGCCTTCTGGATCTTCACCGGCGCGCTGCTCTGGTGGGCCGGGCGCAGGCCACCGGGCGGTCGGCCCCTCGCCCGGGCGACCCTGGCCGACGCGGTGGTGGTCGGCCTGTTCCAGGCGCTGGCGCTGTTTCCCGGCGTCTCGCGCTCCGGCAGCACGCTGGTGGGCGGCCTGCTGCGGGGGCTGGAGCGGGAGGAGGCGGCCCGCCTGTCCTTTCTGCTCTCGGTGCCGGCCATCCTGGGCGCGGCGGTCCTGCAGCTGCCCGACCTGGCGGCCGCCGGCGGCGGCACCGGCTGGGCGCCCCTGCTGGCCGGGGCGGTGGCGGCCGGCGTCACCGGCTACATGGCCATCCGCTGGCTCCTGCGCTGGCTCATCGCCGGCCGGTTGCCATGGTTTGCATATTACCTGTGGACCGTCGCCATTCTTCTCTTGTTCTACAGCGGCTGGCGGGGCTGAGCCGGCGGCGGGGTGGGCTCCGGACGAGGCCGGCGCCCCGAGCGGGCGTAGGAAAAACCCGGCTGCGGCCGAAATGCCTGTCCAGGAGGGGGGAGGCGGATGGCACGGCGCAGGGCGCGGCGCAAGGCGGCATCCGGCGAAGCCGGTCCCCTGCGGGCGGAAGTCGGGGGCATCGTGCTCCTGGTGGCGGCGGCCGCCACGGCCCTGGCCCTAGGGGGCGGCCCGGCGGCCGGCGGCGTGGTGGGAAGCCAGCTGGCGGCAGGCCTGCGCTGGTTCCTGGGCCGGGCGGCCTGGGTCCTGCCGCCCCTGATGGCCTGGCGGGCCCTGGCGGCCCTGCTGGCCGCGCCGGCGCTGCGGGCCCGCTCCCGGCAAGCGGGCCTGCTGCTGGCCGTGGTGCTGGTGGCGGTCGCCGTGGCCGAACCCTGCGCGGACCTCTGGTCCAGCCGCTGCTACCGCTCCGGCGGCGGCCTGGTGGGTACCGCCGCCGGCTGGCTCCTGGCCCGGGCCTTCGGCGCCACCGGCGCCCTGGTGGCGTGGGCGGCCCTGGCGGTGCTGGCCTTCCGGCTGATCAGCGGCGTGCCCCTGGCCACCTGGGCCGCCCTGGCCGGCCGGGGCCTGGCGGCGGTGGCCCTGCAGGTGCGGGAATGGGCGGCGGGCGCCTTCTTCAGCCCCGACGGGGATGAACCCGGGCAGGCGGCGGCCGTGGCGCCCGGGACGGCCGCCGGGCGGATGGCGGCGGCCGCCCGGGACCCCGAGACGGGCACCGCCGGCCTGCGCCCGGTGGACGACCTGGCCGGGGCGGCGGCTTCCGCCCCGGGGGCGGGCCGGTCGCGCTCCGCAGCGGCCGCAAACGGCCCTGCTGCCGCCCCGCCCGGCGACGGCATCCGGGGCGGGCGGGCTCCCTGGTGGCACCTGCGGCGCTGGTGGGCCGGGGGGCGCGCCAGGCCATCACAAGGCGATGGGCGGGTCGCCTCCTTGCCTCCGGCCACCGGGCCGCAGGGCGCCGTCGCCGAGGAGCCCGCCGTGCTGCTGCCGGGACTGGAACGGCTTGTCGAGCGGGCTTTCCAGGACGGAGCCGGCGTGCTGGAGGAGGCCTCCGGCGCCGGCACCGTGCCGGAGGGTGCCGGCGGGGCGGGAGCCGGGCACGACGGCGGCGCTTCCGGCCCGTCGCCCCGTTGGGGACCCGGCGAAGGGCGGCTTGCGCAGGCCGGCGGCCGGGACGAGGCGGGCGAAACCGGCCCCGGCGGCGGCTCCGGCGGGGGAGGCGGCCCGCACCGGCCGGGTGCGGGCAAGGCACCGGCGGGCGGGGAGACCGGTTCCTCCGCTGCACCGGACCCGGCGGGTGGTCCCTCGACCGCACCGGATCCGGCGGTGCCCCAGTCCTTCCGCCTGCCGCCCCTGGAGCTGTTGAGCCGGGGCCGGCAGGGGGCCACCGCCCGCAGGCAGCGGGAAATCCTGGAGAAGGCGGCCACCTTGCAGGAGACCCTGGCCAGTTTCGGCGTGCAGGCACGGATCGTCGACGTGGCCGTGGGGCCGGCGGTCACCCGCTTCGAGGTGGAACCGGCCCGGGGCGTCAAGGTCAGCAAGATCCAGGCCCTGGCCAGCGACATCGCCCTGAGCCTGGCGGCGCCGGACGTGCGGATCGAGGCGCCCATTCCGGGCAAGGCGGCGGTGGGGATCGAGGTGCCTAACCGGGAGATCGTGGCGGTCCAGCTGCGCGACGTGCTGGAGACCCCCGAGTTCGCCCGGTCGCGGTCAAAGCTCACCGTAGCCCTGGGCCAGGACATCGCGGGGCAACCCGTGGTGACCTCGCTGGACAGGCTGGTGCACGTCCTCATCGCCGGTGCCACGGGCTCGGGCAAGAGCGTGTGCATCAACGCCCTGATCGCCAGCCTGCTCTTCAAGGCGCGGCCGGACGAGGTCAAGCTGCTCCTGATCGACCCCAAGGTGGTCGAGCTGAGCGGGTACAACGGGATCCCCCACCTGATCGCGCCGGTGATCACCGACGCGCGCAAGGCGGCGGGAGCCCTGCAGTGGGCCGTGCGGGAGATGGAGCGCCGGTACGAGCTCTTTGCCCGCACGGGCGTCAGGGACGTGACCCGCTACAACCTGCGCGCAGCCCAGGAAGGGGAAGAGCCGCTGCCCCTGATGGTGGTGGTGATCGACGAGCTGGCGGACCTGATGATGGTGGCCCCCGTGGAGGTGGAGGACGCCATCCAGCGGCTGGCGCAGATGGCGCGGGCCGCGGGGATCCACCTGGTGGTGGCGACCCAGCGGCCGTCGGTGGACGTCATCACCGGCGTCATCAAGGCCAACATCCCGTCGCGCATCGCCTTTGCCGTCTCGTCCCAGACCGACTCCCGGGTCATCCTGGACCTGGCCGGGGCGGAGAAGCTGGTGGGGCGCGGGGACATGCTCTTCATGCCCGTGGGGGCGACCAAGCCCGTCCGGGTGCAGGGCGCCTACATCTCCGAAAAGGACCTGGAGGCCGTTCTGGCCTTCCTGCGGCGCCAGGCCCAGCCGGCCTACGACCAGGAGGTCCTGCGCGCGGAGGTGCAGGCGGGCGACAACCCGGCAACGGAGGAAGACGACGACCTGTTCGTCCAGGCGGTACGGGTGGTTCTGGAAGCGGGCCAGGCATCGGTCTCCCTGATCCAGCGCCGCCTGCGCGTCGGCTATACCCGGGCCGGGCGCCTCATCGACATGATGGAGGAACGCGGCTACATCGGCCCCCACCAGGGGGCCCGGCCCCGCGACGTGCTGATCACCTGGGAGGAGTTCCGCCGCCGCCACGGCGATGCCGGCCTGCCGCCGGGGATGCCGGCCGGCGGCTAGCCGGCCGGGCCGGTTCGCGGCGCCGGGGAAGGTCTCCTGCGGTGGCGGCCGGCGGGGGTGATGCCGGCCGGGGAGGGATGGCCCGGCGGCATGGGCGCGGCACCCGGCGGCGTTCCCTTCCATTCTTACGAGACAATGCCGGGCGGCACCCGGCTCGGCGGCCCGAGCCTCGCGGCCATACTACGGCCGGAAAGCGAGGTGAGGGTCATGCGGAATCGCGCCTGGGTCTGGGTGCTGGTGACCGTGCTGGTGGGCGCCGGCATCTGGATGGCGGCCGGCGGCGATCGCAACCCGGTGGCCAAGCCGCGGGCCGACCGGAGCAACGACAACCTGCAGGTGCCCGCCAAGCCGGCGCCGCGGGCCAAGGTGCCGGGCCAGCTCTTCATCCTTGGCTTTTACGACGAGACCGAGGAGGCCCGGGGCGAGGACATCCTGGCCACCCTGCGCCGGCACCGCAACCAGATCGAATACCTGTCGCCCTTCTGGTACAGCGTGCGGGCCGACGGCTCCATCGTCGACCGCAGCGACCGGGACCTGCGGGACTTCGCTGCGCGGGAAAACATCAAGCTGATGCCCCTCTTCAACAACCATGAGGGGACCGACGCCTTCCTGCACGACGCCGGTGCCCGGCGCCGGGCCGTGACCAGCATCGTCCGTCTGGTGCGCCAGCATGGCTACGGCGGCGTCCAGATCGACTTCCAACTGCTGGAGCCTCGCAGCCGCCAGGAGCTGACGACCTTCCTGAGGGAACTGCGGCAGGCCCTGCCCGAAGACAAGGCCATCACCGTGTCCGTCATCCCCCATCGCCACCAGGAGGACAGCACGCAGCACAGTAAGGACGCCTACAGCTACAAGGGCCTGGCCCAATACGCCCGCATCGTCCTGATGGCCTACGACCGGCACGGCGAGCTGACCGGTCCCGGGCCCGTCGCACCCCTGGACTGGGTGGGGGAGGTGGTGGCCGCCGCGCGGGAGGACGGCGTCCCGGCCGACAAGATCTGGCTGGGGATTCCCGCCTACGGCTACGACTGGGCGGAGAATCGCGACCGGGCCACGCCCGTTCCCCTGCGGGAGGTGCGGGCCCTGACCCGGCAGCGGGACATCCAGGTGCAGCGCAACGAAGACGGGATCCCCCACTTCACCTACGTGGACGAGCAGGGGGTCCGCCACACCGTCTGGTACGAGGACGAGGTCTCCGTGGCCCGCAAGGTGCGCCTGGCCCGCCGCCACAACCTGTACGGCGTGGCCATCTGGCGCCTGGGCTACGAGGATGAACCCTACTGGCGCATGCTGCTGCGGGAGACCGGCCGCACCGGCATGGACATGACGCCGGACCGGAACCGGCAGCGGGAAAGCGAGAACAAGGATCCCGACGCGGATCCCGGGGAGATCCAGGAGGGGCATCCGGGCAACGATCCGGACGGCAACGGCGGGACCTAGGCCCCACCGCTCCCCGCACCCGAAGGGAAAGGGCCAGGGGCGGAGCGCCGGGCTCCGCCCCTGTTGCGGCCGCTGCGCGGGAACCGCTTCTCACCATGAGCGCCGGGGTGGCCGGGTCACGCTCCACAGCCAGTAGCCGACGAACAGCACGAACCCCCACGGCAGAATCCAGTTGCTCAGGATCGAAAGCAGGGTGACCATGGCGGGCCTCCCGTCTTCAGGGTTCGCCCCCATTCTAGCCTTGCGGCGGCCCCTGCCGCAACGCACCCGCGGTGGCCGGCAGGAAGGCCGGCTGCAGCGGCGGGAGGCCGCGCAGCACGCGCAGCACGTCTTCGGCCACCGAACGGGCGATGCGCTCCTGGGCCTGGACGGTCAACCCTGCCACGTGGGGTGTCAACACCACGTTGGGCAGTTCCCGCAGGGGATCACAGGGACCCGGTGGCTCCAGGGCCCTCACGTCCAGGGCCGCCCCGGCCAGATGGCCGCTGCGCAGCAGGTCCGCCAGGGCCGCCTCGTCCACCACGCCGCCCCGGCCGGTGACCACCAGCCGGGCTCCCGGCTTGAGGGACGCCAGCAGGGACCGGTCCAGCAGGCCCCGGGTGCCGGCGCGCAGCGGCAGGAGGACGACCAGGTAATCGGACCAGGCCAGCAGGTCCTCCAGGGGCCGCCAGTGGATGCCCAGCTCTCGCCATTCGGGATCCTCGGGCCCCCGCCGGGGGTGAAAGGTGGCCACGGCCCCCACCAGGGGCCGGAGCAGGGGCACCAGGGCCCGGCCGATCCGGCCAAGGCCCAGGATGCCGACCCGGGTCCCGGCCAGCTCGTCCCCCAGCAGGGACTGGCGGGCCCAGCGGCCCGAGGCTCCCATGGCCGCGGCGGCAGGCAGCCGCCGGGCCAGGGCCAGCATCTGGGCCAGGACGAACTCGGCCACGGCCCGGGCGTTGCCGCCGGGGGCGTAGACCACCGTCACCCCATGGCGCGCCGCCGCCTCGCCGTCAATGTTGTCCAGGCCCGCACCCAGGCGCCCCACCACCCGCAAGCGTGGTGCGGCCTCGAGCAGCGCGTCGTCGACCCGGAGCTGGTTGCGGACCACCAGGCCGGTGGCGTGCGGCAGCAGGCGCAGCAGGCGCGCCGGGTCGCGGGCCAGCCCAGGGTCGTAGACCACCCGGCACCCTGCCTGCTGGAGGATCTCCACCGCCGACCCGGGACAGAACTCGGCCACCACCACCGGTCCCGCCAGGGGTTCCGGCACCGGCACGCTGGCCACGGCTCTCACCCCTGGGGAAACCGGACGGAGCGCAGGTCGGGCCGCCCGAGCAGGGCGGCGCGCAGGGTGTCGCCGCGCAGGCCGTGGCGCAAGGCCTCCAGGGCCAGGACGTCCGCAGGCTGCACGTTGCCCAGGTTGACGCCGGGCCCGAAGCGCAGGATCAGGTCCTGTTGCTGGTGGACCTGCGGCGCCTCGAAGACCAGCACGTAGGGGTCGGGCAGCCCGCGCACCAGGGCCTCCAGTTCGTCTTCATCCACCCGGCCCTGCGCGTCGTAGATCACGATGCCCTTGCCCGACTCCCGTGCCTCCACGATGACCTTCTCCACCCCCGCCTCCAGGTCGTCCAGCACCTGCTGGTGCAGGCGCAGGGTGGAGACCCGATCGGCGGGATGCTTCTTGCCGACCTCGCTCACCACCCCCAGGCCCTCCGCCAGCAGGGCGCGGATCAAGTCGCGGCGCACCTCTGGGGCGATGTCCACCGTGCCGTCGGACACCTCCACGTGGGTGAAGCCCACCTCCCGCACGGCCTCGAGAAAGGCCCGGAAGCGTCCCTGCACCAGGGCCACCTCCAGGAACGTGCCGCCCGGGTAGACGGCGATGCCGGCCGCGCGGATCCGTTCCACCTTGGCCTTGAGCACCGCCGGGGGGTAGCAGGCGGGGGTGCCGAAGGCCAGCTTCCAGTAATCGATGCAGTGCCCGGCCACTTCGATGAGATCCGCCGTCGCGCGGGGCCCCAGCCCCTTGTCGAGGATCATGGTCAAACCGCGCCGGCGGGGCTTGGGAGGGCGTCCCGCCAGGGGCGGCGAGACCACGCCGTTCCAGGGCGCAGGCAAGCTCATGGGTTTTCCTCCTCCGCCGCCCGGGCCGGTGTCCCGGACGGCCACGGCCTTTGCCACGCCCATCCTATGGCGGCGCCGGCCGCGCCGTGACGCCGCCCGGCCGTTAGAACGGGGCCGCCCCGCACACACTACTGCCGGCGGGCCCAGGGGCGGCCGGCCGGTGAACCGATGGACGTCAACCTGGGGGCACTGTTCAGCAACCTGTTCTGGTTCGTCCTGATCCTCTGGTCCCTGCTGCCCCTGCTGCGGCAACGGCGCATTGCCGACCGCCGCCTGCAGGTGATCCGCCAGCTGGAACGGGAGCGGGGCTCGCGGGTCATCACCCTGATCCACCGCCAGGAGTCCCTGAGCCTTCTCGGCATCCCCCTGACCCGGTACATCACCGTCGACGATTCGGAGCAGGTTCTGCGGGCCATCCGCTACACGCCGCCCAACATGCCCATCGACCTCATCGTCCACACGCCGGGCGGCCTGGTGCTGGCGGCCGAGCAGATCGCCGAGGCCATCCGGCGGCATCGGGGCCGGGTGACCGTGATGGTGCCCCACTACGCCATGAGCGGCGGCACCCTGATCGCCCTGGCGGCGGACGCCATCTGGATGGACGAGAACGCCGTGCTGGGTCCCGTGGACCCCCAGCTGGGCGGCTACCCCGCGGCCAGCATCCTGGCCGCCATCCGCCAGAAGGGGCCCGAAAAGGTGGACGACAAGACCTTGATGCTGGGCGATCTGGCCGAAAAGGCCATCGCCCAGGTCCGCCAGACCGTCCAGCGGCTGCTTCAGGAGCGCCTGCCGGCCGAGGACGCGCGGCGCATCGCCGAAGCGCTGACGGAAGGCCGCTGGACCCACGACTTTCCTATCGGCTGCGACGAGCTGCGGGCGCTGGGGCTGGAGGTGCGCTGCGAGCTGCCGGACCTGGTCTACCGGTTGATGGAACTCTATCCCCAGCCCGACGGGCGGCGCCCTTCGGTCCAGTTCATCCCGGTGCCCTACGCCGAGCGGCCTACGCGGTAAGGATCGCCGGAGCCCGCAGCAGGGGTCCACCGCGGGAGGCGGCTGCGGGGGCCGGTTCAAAAGAGGGGAGGCGATGAGGTGAACAGCGAGGGACCGGAACACCGCCGCGGGCCGGAGCCGCACTCCGGGAGGGCAGGCCGTGCCGCCGGGCAAGGAAGCCAACCGGCCGCAGGGCCGGGTGCTCCGGCGGGCGAAACCGGCGCCGGGCAGCCCGGCTGGCCGGCAGTGGCCTTCGACCGCGGCGCGGCGGCCGGTGACGGTGGAGGTCCGGAGGGCCGGGAAGCGCCGGCAGGACACGCCCCCGTCCAGTGGGATGCCCCTGGCAGGCCGGACGGTGGCGACCAGGGGGGCGGCCCCGCAAAAGACGGGCCGTCCGGGGGTGGCGGTGCCGCCGGCCCCGGGGGCACGGGGCGCGGGGGCACGCCACCGGGCGGTGGCGGCGGCGACTGGGGCGGTGGCGGCGGGCGCGGCCGAGGCTGGTGGGCGAGCCTGGGCGGGTGGAACGGGATCTGGGACAAGCTGCGCACGGACCGGCGCTGGCAGGTGGGCGCCGTGGCGGCGGGCCTGTTCCTCCTGATCCTGGCGACCCTGCCGGGGGAGCCCGGACCCCAGGGGCAGCCGCCGCTGCGCAAGCCGGCGGGGGTGGCACGTCCCGAGGTGCTGGGCTTCTTCGAGAACGGGTGGTCCCCCGTCTTCGGCGATTCCTTCCCTTCAGTGAAGAAGCGGCCCGATCTCATCGACAGCATCAGCCCCTTCTGGTACTCCATCCGGTCCGACGGGAGCCTCTGGCCCCAGGAGATCCGCCAGGAGGTCATCGATTTTGCCAGGTCGCAAGACATCTTGCTGATCCCGCTGTTCAACCTGCTGCAGAGCGGGGGCAACGAGGCCGGGTTCCTGGTCGACCCGGCGGCCCGCTCCCGGGCCGTGCAGGCCATCGTGCGCGAGGTCCGGGAGCGGGGCTACGACGGCGTCAACATCGACTTCGAGCTGCTGCCGCCCGACGCGGAGCCTCTGATGTCGGACTTCATCCGGGAGCTGGACGCGGCGCTGCCGGAGGACAAGCGGCTGGACATCGCCGCCTTCCCCAAGGTGGACGTGGATCCCTCGGTGCACGGGGGGCACAACTGGCAGGTGTTTGCCCGCCACGCGGACCAGGTGATCCTCATGGCCTACGACCGCCACTACCTGGGCAGCCAGCCGGGTCCCGTGTCGCCGGCCGGCTGGGTCGAGGCCAACATCAAGGAGATGCTCAACGCCGGGATCGCAGGGAACAAGATCCTGCTCGGCGTGGGGGCCTACGGGTACGACTGGCCGGCCGGGGCCGGGCCCGGCAACGAGGCCAGTTCCACCCCCGTGCCCCTCTGGCAGGTCAAGCAGATCATCGACCGCCACGGCGTGCGGCCGCAGTGGGACCGGGAGAGCCAGAACCCCCACTTCACCTATACCGGCGAGGGGGGCCAGGCGCGCGAGATCTGGTACCTGGACGAGCGGGTGCTGGAGCAGCGTATCGATCTCGTCCGGAAGTACAGTCTGGGCGGCATCGCCATCTGGCGGTTGGGGTACGAGGACGACGCCTTCTGGAACGTGATCGAGCGGGCGTACGGCCCGCGCCGCTAGCGCCGTGGGGAGAAGCGCCGCCAGGAGGACACCGTCGCTTCCGGCCCTCCAGGCCCTGCCGTACCCGCCGCCCTCCGGCGCCGCAGGGCCCGGCCTCCCGCCCGGCGGCACCCCAGGACGGCAGGACACCCCCGGCCCTTTCCGAAAGTAGGTATCGAACGGGCACGCCGGCGGGCCTTCGGGCCCGCCCGGCGTGTTGCGATGCCCACGGGGGTGGCGCCGTTGGACTTCGAGCTGTCGGAGCAGCAGCGGCTGGTGCGGGAGATGGTCCGCGACTACGCGGCGCGGCGCATCGCGCCGGGGGCGGCGGAGCGCGACCGGACGGGGACCTTTCCGGCGGAGCAGTTCCGGGAGCTGGGCGAGCTGGGGGTTCTGGGCCTGCCCTTTCCCGAAGAGGTGGGCGGCTCCGGCGGTGACACCCTCTCCTTTGCCATCGCCGTCGAGGAGATCGCCCGGGCCTGTGCTTCCACGGCCCTGACGGTGGCGGCCCACGTCTCCCTGGGCTGCACGCCCCTCTACCTGTTCGGCAGCGAGGAGCTGAAGGCCCGCTGGCTGGCGCCGGCGCTGCGCGGCGAGAAGATCGCGGCCTTCGGGCTCACCGAACCGGAGGCCGGCTCCAACACGGCGGCCATCCGCACCCGGGCGCGGCAGGAAGGCGACCGGTGGGTCATCGAGGGCACCAAGATCTTCATCACCAACGGCAGCCATGCCGATTTCGTGGTGGTGGCGGCCGTCACCGACCCCGAGGCCGGGCGCGACGGCATCAGCAACATCCTGGTGCCGCGGGAGGCGCCGGGCTGGCGGGCGGTGCGCCGGTACGAGAAGCTGGGCCTGCACGCGTCCGACACGGCGGAGCTGGTCTTCGACGGTTGCCGCGTTCCCCTGGACCACTTGGTAGGGGAGCGGGGCAAGGGGCACCAGCAGTTCCTGCAAACCCTGGACGGCGGCCGCATCGGCATCGGCGCCCTGTCGGTGGGCATCGCCCAGGCTTGCCTGGACGCCGCCCTGGAGTACGCCCGCCATCGCCGCCAGTTCGGCCGGCCCATCAGCAAGTTCCAGGCCATCCAGTTCAAGCTGGCGGACATGGCGACCCAGCTGGAAGCCGCCCGCTGGCTGGTCTACCGCGCCGCCTGGCTGCGGGACCGGGGCCGTCCCTACCGGCGGGAGGCCGCCATGGCCAAGCTGTTCGCGTCCGAACTGGCGGTGCGGGCCGCCCTGGAGGCCATTCAGATCCACGGCGGTGCCGGCTACACCCGGGACTTTCCCGTGGAACGCTACCTGAGGGATGCGAAGCTGATGGAGATCGGCGAGGGCACGTCCGAGATCCAGCGCCTGGTCATCGCCCGGGAGCTGGGCTGCTAGGGCACCGGTAGGGAAGGGGCCCTGGCCGGGGCCTCCTGCCGGCAGGCGCGCCCTGTCCAGGAACTGCCGGGGAAGGGGAGGAACGGGATGGACTGGCCGGCGCAGGTGACCGTGCGGGAGGTGGGGCCCCGGGACGGCCTGCAGGCCGAGGCCCGGATCCTGTCCACGGAGGAAAAGGTCCGGCTGATCGATGCCCTGACGGAGGCCGGCTTCGGCCGCATCGAGGTGACGTCCTTCGTCCACCCGGGGGCCGTCCCCCAGCTGGCCGACGCCGAGGCGGTGCTGGCCCGCATCCGGCGCCGTCCCGGGGTGATCTACAGCGCCCTGGTGCCCAACCGGCGGGGTGCGGAGCGGGCCCTGGCCTGCGGCGTGGACGAGATCAGCCTCTTCGTCTCGGCCAGCGAGACCCACAACCGGCACAACGTCCGCCGTTCCATCGCCGAGTCCCTGGCCGGCTTCGTCCCGGTGGCGGAGCTGGCTGCGGCGGCGGGGGTGCGCCTCTCGGGCTACGTGGTGACAGCCTTTGGCTGCCCCTACGAGGGGGATGTGCCGGAAGAGCAGGTGGAGCGCATCGTGGGGGCGTACCGGGACCTGGGGGTGGCGGCCGTCTATCTGGGGGACACCACGGGGATGGCCAACCCGGCCCAGGTCGACCGCCTTTGCCGCCGGTTGAAGCAGCGCTTCCCCGATCTGGAGCTGGGGCTTCATTTCCACAACACCCGCGGTGCGGCGCTGGCCAACGTGGTGGCCGGGCTGCAGGCCGGCATCACCGTGTATGATGGGGCCGTCGGGGGCCTGGGCGGCTGCCCCTATGCGCCGGGGGCCACGGGCAACGTGGCCACCGAAGACCTGGTGCACATGCTGCACGAGATGGGGATCGCCACGGGGGTCGACCTGGATCGCCTGCTGGCGGCGGCCCGGCTGGCCCAGGAGCTGATGGGCCGGGAGCTGCCGGGATTCGTCCTCAAGGCCGGCAAGCGGAGCGATCTGGTGCGGTCGGTCCAGGCCCGCCAGGCGGCCCGGGAGGCGGAGGGGTAGCAGGGCGGCGCCGGCCGCCGAGGCCTGGCGCGGCGCTCCCCAGGGCTCCTGCGCGCCCTGGAACATCGCCGCGGGCAGAAGGAGGCGAAAGGGTTCCCATGGGGTTGGCTGAATCCCGGCGCGCCCGCCGGGGGCGGCTGTGGAGGGCCGCGGCCGGGGTGGTGATGCTGGCGGCGAGCGTGGCGACGGTGCTGGGAGCTGGGACGGGCTTCCCCGTAGCCTGGGCCCAGGCCGGTGCACCTCAAGGCAGCCCGCCTGCGACCGGTGCAGGCGGCGAGGGCGGTCTCGAGATCCAGGCCCGTTCCGCCCTGCTGGTGGACGCGACCACCGGCCAGGAACTTTTTGCCCAGAATGCGGACGAGCCCATCCCGCCGGCCAGCCTGGCCAAGATCATGACCCTGGATCTGGTGTTCCACGCCCTGGAACAGGGGCAGATCACGCTGGACCAGGAGGTGCCCGTCAGCGAGGCCGCCTGGCGGCTTTCGGTACAGGCCGGCCTGGGCGGGCCGTCGGCCATGTTCCTGGAGGTGGGGGAGCGGGTCCGCATCGAGGACCTGATCCGGGGCGTGGCCATCGCCTCGGGCAACGATGCCAGCACGGTGCTGGCGGAGGCGGTGGCGGGCAGCGAGGAGGCCTTCGTCCAGCGGATGAACCAGCACGCCGCCGAGCTCGGCATGAAGGACTCGGTGTTCAGCAACAGCCACGGCCTGCCGGGGGGCGAGCAGCACGTGACCGCGCGGGACATGGCGCGGCTGGCCCTGCATGTCCTCAAGGAGCATCCCGGCATCCTCAAGTACACCAGCATGAAGTATTTCGAGTGGAAGGACTTCGCTGCCCAGCCCAACTACAACCGGCTGCTCTTCCGCGACCCGCGGGTGGATGGCCTCAAGACCGGCCACCTGTCGGAGGCGGGGTATCACCTGGTGGCGACGGCCCGGGAGGGTGACCGGCGCCTGGTGTCAGTGGTCATGGGGGCGGCCAGCGACGCCTTGCGGGTCGGCGAGAGCCAGCGGCTCCTGGACTACGGGTTCCAGCAGTTCACCAACACCCGGGTGGCCTTTGGCGAGAACGGGCGGCAGGTGGTTCCGGTCTTCAAGGGCGCCCAGCCCCAGGTGACGGTGCAGCCGGCGGAGGACCCGGTGGTGACCGTGCCCAAGACGGCCGCCGGGGAGGTGCGCAGCCGGGTGGAGTTGAAGGAGCCCCTGGTGGCGCCTCTGGAGCGAGGGCAGCGGGTGGGGACCCTGACCATCGAGGATGCAGGGGGCCGGGTGCTGCGCCAGCTGCCCCTGGTGACGGCCGACGCCGTGCCCCGGGGCGGGTTCTTCCGGGTCTTGTGGGACAGCGTGCGCCTGCTCTTCCGCAACCTGTTCGGCTGAGAGCGGCGGTCCGGGCGGGGGCCGGGGCGAAGGGGCGCATGCGGAAAGCGGAAGCAGGGAGACGGTGAAGGCGGAGGGATGGTCGTGACGGTCACCGTGGCCCAGGTGGGCCGGTTGGAGGGCCAGGAGGTGGAACTGGCCGGCTGGGTGTACAACCGCCGGTCCAGCGGGCGTATCGCCTTTCTGTTGCTGCGCGACGGCACGGGCGTCATCCAGTGCGTGATCACCCGCGACAGGGCGGGAGAGCAGGGGCTGGAGACCTTCGCGTCCCTGACCCAGGAGTCGTCCTGCCGCGTGTGGGGCGTGGTGCGGGCCGACCGCCGGGCGCCGGGAGGGTACGAGCTGGACGTCACCCGCCTGGAGCCGGTGCACGTGGCGGAAGACTATCCCATCAAGCTCAAGGAACACGGCGTCGACTTCCTCATGGACCACCGCCACCTGTGGATCCGCACGCCGCGGCAGAATGCCGTCCTGCGGGTGCGGGCGGCGGTGATGCAGGCCGCGGCCGAAGTGCTGGCCGAGGAGGGGTTCGTCCGGGTCGATGCGCCCATCCTGACCCCCTCGGCGCCCGAGGGGACCACCAACCTGTTCGAAACCGACTACTTCGGCGAGAAGGCGTACCTCTCCCAGAGCGGCCAGCTCTACATGGAGGCGGCCTGCATGGCGCTGGGCAAGGTCTACTGCCTGGGCCCCACCTTCCGGGCCGAGCAGTCCAAGACGCGCCGGCACCTGCTGGAGTTCTGGATGCTGGAGCCCGAGGCCGCCTTCTTTACCCACGAAGACAACGTGGCGCTGCAGGAGCGGCTGGTGCGGGCGATCGTGCTGCGCGTGCTGGACCAGTGCGCGCGGGAACTGGAAACCCTGGGCCGTGACCCCGAGACCCTGCGCCGGGAGGTCGAAGCGCCTTTCGTCCGGATCAGCTACGACGACGCCCTGCGCATCCTGGACCGGCAGGGCCTGGGCCTGCCCTGGGGAGAGGACTTCGGCGCTCCCCATGAGACGGCGCTGAGCGAGCACTTCGGGCGGCCCGTATTCGTCGAACGGTTTCCCGCCCAGGTGAAGGCCTTCTACATGGAGCCCGATCCGGAGCGGCCGGAGGTGGCCCTCTGCGCCGACCTGCTGGCTCCGGAAGGCTACGGGGAGATCATCGGCGGCAGCCAGCGCATCAGCGACCTGGACCTGCTGCTGCGCCGCATCGACGAGCACGGCTTGAGCCGCCAGGCTCTGGCCTGGTACATCGACCTGCGCCGCTACGGCTCGGTTCCCCACTCCGGGTTTGGCCTGGGCATCGAGCGGACGGTGGCCTGGATCTGCGGCCTGGAGCACGTCCGGGAGGCCATTCCTTTCCCGCGCCTGCTCAACCGGCTCTATCCTTGACGGGATGGGGCCTTGAGGGGTCCGGGGGTCCGGGTGGCCCATGGGGCGGGGCGGCGGGCCCCGCCGCCGCCCCGCCCCGAGGCCCGCCGCGGCGGTGGAAGCGAGGAAGCGCTGGACGCCCGGGAGCCGGCGGGCCGCGCGTTGGGCGAGGCGGGCTCCATCGCGTCTCCGGCCGAATCCGGCCGGCGGCGGGGGGCGTGCGGGCGCGAGTTGACGGCGTTGCCAGCGTCGGACAGCGGGCGGCAGGGCACGGGGGTGAGGGAGTGACCCTGGAGGAGATCGGGCGGCAGCTGCGGGAGGCCCGGGAGCGCAAGGGGTTGACCCTGCACGATGTGCAGGTGGCCACCAAGATCCGGCGCAAGTACCTGGAGGCGCTGGAACGGGGGGACGATGCGGAGTTGCCCCCGGAGGTGTACACCCGCGGATTCATCCGGGCCTACGCCAGCCTGGTCGACCTGGACGGGATGGAACTGGCCCGGGCCTACAGCCGCTGGAAGCAGGCCCGGGGCACGGCCGGCGGCCAGGAAGGGGAGGCGGGTGGGCCGGCGCCTGCCTGGATGGCCGGAAGCCCGGGTGAAGGGGCCCAAGTCCCGGACCGCCCGGCGGATCCCGCCGAGGAACCCGGCGATCCCTCCGGCCGCATCCAGGAACGGGGCGAGGAAGGGCGGCGGTCCCCCGGGGCAGTGGACACCGGCGGCCGGCGGCGGCCTCCATTGCCTCCCGCCGCGCCCTCCCGGCGGCCTGTTGCCGATCCGCCCGAGGCCTGGGCCCCACCCCCGCTGGTGACGCCCGGGCCCCGGCGGAAGGCGGCGGCCGGGGGCCGCGGGCGGGGAAGGGGCACGGGTCCCCGGGCGCTGGCCACGGCATCCCGCGCACCGCGCCCGTGGGGGCGATGGCTGGCCGGCCTGGCGGCCCTGGCGGCCGTGGTGGCCGTGGTGCTCTACATGGCCGGTGCGCCCGACACGCCCGGGGGCCCCCGGCCGCCGGCAAGCCCTGGCCAGCCGGGCCAGGCTCCGGATGGCCAGGCGGCCGCCCCCGGCGGCGACGGCGGTGGGGCGGCGGCCCCGGGGGGCGGGGGGGCCGGGCCCCAGACCCCCGTGGAGCCGCCGGCGTCCCAGCCGCCCGCGCCCCAGGTCATGGTGCGGCGGGACGGGAACGACGTCTACTTCGCGATCCGCCTGGCGGAGCCGGGCGGCGGGGCCCCGCCGCCCGGGGGGGCCGGGTCCCCCGGCGCCGAACCGGCGGGGGAGAGGCCGCAGGTCACCCTGACGGCCCTGGACCGGGTCTGGGTGCGGGTGCGGGATGCCGGTGGCCAGGTGGTCTTCGAGCAGCTGATGCAGGCCGGGCAGCGCCACGCGGTGCCGCTGGGTGAGGGCCTGGTCATCCGGGTGGGGTATCCCCGGGGGCTGGCGCTGCACCTGGGCGACACGGAGCTGGATGTTCCCGACGAGCAGTCGCCGCTGAACCTGCACCTGGAGCCGGCCCCGTAAGAGCACCTGGCGGGGCAGGCCAACCACGGGCGGGTGCCCGCGGGGCGGTGGAACCACCGCCCCGGGCCAGGACGACGGGCGCGGGCGGGCGGCGACCGGTCTAGCCGGCTGCGGCTTGCCATACCCATGGGGCGGGAGCAACCCCCCGGGGAGGCAGGCACCGTGAGGCACGCCGGTGTTTCGTCGCCGCCCGGCTCGGACATCCCGGGCCCGATCCCTTCCGCACCTGTGGGGGCGGCCGGTGGGGCGCGCCGGCCGGCGATCCGGACCCCGCAGGGGCTGCGCCGCCGCCGGCCCGCGGCCGGGCTCCGGCGACCGGATGCCGGCCGGCCGGTGGTGCTGTGGCGGGGGCTGCGGGCGCTTCGGGTCCTCCTTACCCTGCTCACCCTGCTGCTGGTGGGAACCGTGTCCGCGCTGCCCGCGCCGGCCCGGGCCTCCGACCTGTGGCCGGGCCGGCCGGCCGTGGCTCCCGTGGAGCCCGAGCCGGCCCTGGGCGCCGTGGCTCCCGTGGAGCCCGAGCCGGCCCTGGGTGCCGTGGCTCCCGTGGAGCCCGAACCGGCCCTGGGCACCGTGGCGGGCGGGCCCGGGACGGCGATCGGGCCCGCCACCGTGCCGGCCGCGGGCGGGAGCGGGAGCCGGTCCCCCCGGCGGGCGGCGGTCGCGGACGCGCTGCAGGGGTCGCCCTCCCCGGTGCCGGAGGGCGTGGCACCCCTGTGGCGCGGCGTGGTGGCGCCACCGCCGTCCATCGACGCGGCGGCTGCCGTGCTGATGGATCAAGCCAGCGGCCAGGTCCTCTTCGCCCGCAACCCCCACCAGCGCCGGGCACCGGCCAGCACCACCAAGATCCTCACCGCCATCGTGGCCCTGGAGTTCGGCAACCTGGACGACGTGGTCACGGTCAGCGAGCACGCCGCCGCCACTGAAGGGTCGACCATGGACCTTGTGGCCGGCGAGCGGTACAGCCTGCGGGAACTCCTGTGGGGCTTGATGCTGGAGTCCGGTAACGACGCCGCGGTGGCCATTGCGGAGCACATCGCGGGCAGCGAGGCGGCCTTCGCCCGCCTGATGAACGAGACGGCCCTGCGCCTGGGCCTGCGGGACACCCACTTCACGAACCCCCACGGCCTTCACGACCCGGCCCACTTCACCTCCGCCTACGACCTGGCCGTGATGACGCGCTACGCCCTGGCCAACGACTACTTCGCCCGCCTGGTCTGCCAGCCCGAGAAGGTCCTCTGCCGCGGCGACGGTGACTGGGTCCGCATCCTCTCGTCGACCAACCGGCTGCTCTGGTATCACGAGTGGATCCGCGGGGTGAAGACCGGGACGACCGGCGCGGCCGGACCGTGCCTGGTCAGCTCGGGAGAGCTTGAGGGGCGCCGCCTGATCGCCGTCGTGCTGGATTCGGGGGATCGCTGGGCGGACAGCCGGGCCCTGCTTGAGTGGGGTTTTGACCAGTTCGCACCGGCCCAGGGCGGCCGCGCCGGCGACGGGGTGGGGCAGGTGGCCGTGGCGCGCGGGCGCCAGCCGGCGGTGGAAGCCCGCCTGGAGGGCGATCTGACGGCCCTGGTGCCGCCGGGCCTTGTGCCCCGGGTCCGGCGGGTCCTTGAGCTGGCCCGGCAGGTGGAAGCGCCCGTGGCGGCCGGGCAACGCCTGGGCACCGCGTCCCTGGTGCTCGACGGGGTGCCCCTGGCCCGTACCGCGGTGGTGGCGGCGGCCGGCGTGGATCCTGCACCGTGGTGGCGCCGCTGGTGGCCCTGGTAAGGCGGCGCCCGGGCCTGGAACGGAACCGCGGCCCGGGGCCGGAACGGAACCACGGTACGAGGGGGGACGCGGGGTGTTCATCACCCTGGGCCGTTCAGGCCGCACGTGGCTCCTTTTCCTGGCGGGTCTGGCGACGGTCCTCGGACTGGCGCGGCTTACCCTTCCCTGGGAACGGCCACCCCTTGACGGCATGGACGCGGGTCCGGGCCGGCCCGTGGCGGCACCCGCCGGCGGGGAGAGGGCGGCCCTCACCCGGGGCTCGGGGGAGGGACGGCAGGTGGCCCTCACCTTCGACGTGCTGGAGGGCGAGAGGGTGGTCCTGCAGGTGCTGGACACCCTGGCCTGGCGGCGCACCCCGGCGACCTTCTTCGTCACCGGGCTGTGGGCGCAGGGGCATCCCGACCTGGTGCGGCAGATGGTGGCGGCGGGTCACGAGGTGGCGCTGCGCGAGCCGCTCCGGCCCGGGGCGGCTCTGGAGGGCGGCCCGCCCGGTCCCGGCCCCGGCCGGAGGAGCGGCCGCCCGGGAGCGGGCGGCGCCGATCCGGGGCTGCAGGAAGAAGCGGCCCGGCTGGCCCGGCTCGCCGGGCAGCCCGTCCGCTACGTGCGACCGGCCCAGGTGGGGCTGCTGGAACCGGCCGGTGCCCCCGGCCCGGCCGGCGGGCCCGCCGGCCGGGCCCCGCAGGGGGTGCGGCCGGTGCTCTGGAGTCTTGACCTGCAGGACTGGATGAACCCCGGCACCGACTACATCGCCTACCGGGCCGGGCAGGCCCGCCCCGGCGACATCCTGCTGCTTCAGGCCAGCGACTTTGCCCGCCAGACGCCACGGGCGCTGCCCCGGGTCCTGGACCAGCTGGCCCAGCGAGGCCTCCGGCCGGTGACCCTGAGCACGCTGCTGGGGAAGGCCGGCCCGGCGGCGCCCTGAAGACCGGCCACAAGCGGGCCGCTCAGAGGGCCCGCGCCTGGTCCTGACCGCCGCCGGCCAGCTGCTGCCGCAGCCGCTCCAGCCGGTGACCCAGGGGGCCCGCGGGCAGGCCGGGGCGGGACGAGCCGGCTTGTCCCCGCCACAAGCGTTGCCGCCGTTGCCAGAGCCGCTCCGCCTGGGCCAGGTACCGGGCCGCCTGGGGGAGGTCCCGCAACCGCAGCCAGAGCTCCGCCAGGTCGACCCAGGGGTCCAGCGGAGCCAGCGGGTGTTGCGGGTCGCAGAGGGCGGCCAGCAGGGCCGCGGCCTCGGCCAGGCGGCGCTGGCGCCGGTAGAGGGGCACCAGCCGCCGCGCGACGGCCGTCACGGCCGCCCGGCCGGGGGCCAGGGCCAGGGCACGTTCGTACCAGGTCGTGGCCGTGGCCGCATCGATCCGCTCCCACTCCCGGCCTCCGGCCAGGGCCTCGTCCCACCGCTCCAGCGTGGCGGCTCCCACCGCGAGCCAGGCGCCGATCCAGGCGGCTAGACCCACCAGGGACAGCAGGTCCAGCCGGTTGTGCTGGAGGACGGGGGTGAGCAGGTCCACGGGGCCGCCGCCCCGCAAGAACTGGCCGTACCGCCCCGGAATCTCGGCCCCCGGGATGTCGCCCGTGCGGAGGAAGCCCAGCAGGCGGTGCTCCAGGGCCCGCAGGTTGACCCGGGATCCCGGGCCGGCCCACAGGCGGCGAGCGGGGTAGAGCAGGTCGAAGTGGGCCTTGAGGGGCGGAGCCGGGCGGCGGTGCCATTGCCACCGGGTCTCCAGCATGGGCCAGTCGAAACCCCGGCCGTTGAAGGTGACCAGCCAGGGCCGTTCCTCCACCCGGCGGGCCAGGGCAGCCAGCCATGCCGCTTCCGTCTCCGGCTCCAGGTCAGGGACCAGGTACTGCTCGAGGTAGAGAGCGTAACCGGCCGCGGCCGGGGTGCCGCCGGCGGGCACCGGGTCTGGGCGGCGGGGGGCCGCGGCGGCTGCCCCGGCCCGTCCTTCGGTGCCGGCCCGGTACGCCGCCGGCGAAGGTTCGCCGCCGTCCGCGGCGGCCGGGGCCGGACCAAACCAGGCCAGCCCGGCCAGGAAGGGCCTGTGGCCGGCGGCCACGGCAAGGCCCGTGGTCTCCAGGTCCAGGAACAGCAGCTGGCCGGGACCGGGAGGGGCGGCCTGGCGCCGCCCGGCGGGGCCCGCCACGGCGGCCAGCACCTCCAGGGACCGGCCAAGGTCCGCAAACCATGCCGCGGGATGACCGTGGCCGTGGCGGTGGTGGGCCGGGTACACCACCTGCCAGCGCCAGACCGTACCGTGCCCGCCCTCGATGGCCTGCAGGCCGGCCGCTTCGGGAGCGGGGCCGCCGGATCCAGGCGGAGGATCCGGCGCCTCCCGGCAGCTTGTCCTGCTGCCGTCCAGGTCCCTGGTGCGGCCGCCGGCCGGCGCCGCCGGACGGCCACCGGCGCCGGGATCGGCTGGCCCACTCCCGGCGGGGCGGCCGGCTTGCTGCGGGTCGCCCGTGCCGCCGGTCCCGGCCGGGCCGGCGGCACCGCCCCCATCGGCAGCCCGCCGCCCGCCGGCCGCGCCGCCTGCCGGCCCTTCCTCCGCGTCCGCTCCCTCTCCCGCGCCCGCGGGCGCAGCCTGGGGCTGGGCCTTCAGCACCAGCCGGCCCGCGGCCCGCAGGGCCCGCAACTGCTCCAGCCGGCTCACGGCCGCACCGCCTCCCCGGCCAGGCGGGCCAGCAGCCGGCGGGCCGCGGCCTTGGCGCCCGGCCCGCTCTCGGTCTCCGGCCCCACGCAGGCGGGGCAGCCTTCCTGGCAGGGGCAGGCGTCCACGGCCTCCAGGGCCGCTTGCCAGAGCAGGGGCAGGATGTCATACGCCTTGTCGGCCAGGCCGACCCCGCCGGGATAGCTGTCGTAGAGGAACAGGGTGGGGCGGCCGGTGAAGGGCGAGCGCAGCTGGGCCACGGTGCCCAGGTCGCGCCGGTCGCAGAGCAGGTAAAGGGGCGCCAGGTGACCCAGCAGGTGGGCGATGCCCTGCAGGCCGGCCTGCAGGGCGGCCGGATCCAGGCCGGCCGGTTCGTCCTCCAGGGCCAGCCAGCAGGCGGTGGTGTGCATCTCCAGCTCCGGCAGGTGGATCCGGCCCCAACCCACGTTCTCGTGGGTGAAGAGCTTGATCTTCTTGAACAGGGTGGCCCGGGCGATGACGGCCACCTCCCCCCGGGCGGCGGTCCCGCCGGGAGCCGGGCGGCTGGCGAAGGTGTCCAGCACCTTGAGGTCGACGGCCAGGTGGGCATCGGTGTAGTAGTCGACCTGGACGGGCCGGACGTAGGCCTTGTTTTCGGCGAAGTCCAGGCGCTCCACCTGGTACTGCTGCCCCTCGTGGATGTAGATGGCCTGCTCGTGGACCAGCAGCGGCGCCGAGAAGCGGTCGACCTCCCCGATGACCCGGGCTCCCCGGCTGGTGTCGATGATCACCACGTTTTCCTCCGCCGCCGAGCGCAGGCTGATCTCGTGGGCGGGGAAGGTGTCGCTGATCCAGTGCCAGCGGTCGCCCGCCCGGTGGACCAGTCCCTGCTCTTCCAGGAAGGTCAGGACGTCGTCCACGGGCTGGTCGCCGAAGCGTTCGCCCGCCCGGAAGGGCAGCTCGAAGGCCGCGCACTGGATGTGGCTGACCAGGATGTAGAGGTTGTCGGGATGGATGAACGCCGCCTCCACGGGCCGGTCCAGCAAAAAGCGCGGGTGGCGGGCGATGTACTGGTCCAGGGGGCTGGAGGAGGCCACCAGCACCGCCACCGCCCCGCCGTGCCGCCGGCCGGCGCGCCCCGCCTGCTGCCAGAAGCTGGCCACGCTGCCGGGGTAGCCCGCCAGGACCGCCGCCTGCAGGGACCCGATGTCGATACCCAGCTCCAGGGCGCTGGTGGCCACCACCCCCAGCACCTCCCCCGAGCGCAGCCCCCGCTCGATCTCCCGCCGCTGGTTGGGCAGATAGCCGCCGCGGTAGCCCCGCACCCGGTGGCCCTGCTCGCCCATGGCCCGGCGCAGGTAGGTGAGCAGCACCTCCACCGACAGCCGGCTGCGGGTGAACACGATGGTGGCGATGCCGTTCTTCAGAAACCGCTCGGCCCAGCGGCGCGCCTCCTGCAGCACGCTGCGCCGGATGCCCAGCTGGGCGTTGACCACCGGCGGGTTGTACACGATCACGTGCCGCTCCCCGCGGGGGGCGCCGCTTTCGCCGATCACCCGCACGGGCCGCCCCAAGAGCCGGGTGGCGTGGTCGCCGGGGTTCCCGATGGTGGCCGAGCAGGCGATGATCCGCGGCCGGGATCCGTAGAAGGCGCAGACGCGGAAGAGCCGGCGCAGGACGTTGGCCACGTGGCTGCCGAACACGCCGCGGTAATGGTGGAGCTCGTCCACCACCACGTACTCCAGGTTCTCAAAGAGGTTGACCCAGCGTGTATGGTAAGGAAGGATGCCCGCGTGCAGCATGTCCGGGTTGGTGATCACCACCTGCCCCGCAGCCCGGATGGCGCGCCGCGCCGCTTCGGGCGTGTCGCCGTCGTAGGTGTAGGCCTTGAGGTCGAGGCCCAGCTGGTCGATGGCCTCCTGCAGGGCCGCATACTGGTCCTGGGCCAGGGCCTTGGTGGGGAACAGGAACAGCGCCCGGGCCGACGGCCGTTCCAGCATGCGCTGGAGCACGGGCAGGGTGTAGCACAGGGTCTTGCCGGAGGCGGTGGGCGTCACCACGACCACGTCCTCGCCGGCCAGGCTGGCGGCGACGGCTTCTGCCTGGTGGCTGTAGAGCTGTGCGATGCCGCGCCGGTCCAGCCAGTCCACCAGCCGCGGGTCCAGGGCCTCCGGCGGCGGTGCGAAGCGGCCCGGGCAGGCCGGTTCCACCTCCCAGGCCTGGATCCCCGCGACCCAGGCGGGGTCGGTGCGCAGCTGGTCCAGCACCTGGCTCAGGTTCAAGGGCACGGAGGCCACCTCCAGCGAATATCCGTTCGCTGCCGGGAGCGCCTTCCCTGCCGCCGTGGCGCCCAGGGCACCCCGCAGCCGGCCCCCGGGGCCGGTCACGGCCGGCGGGCAGGCTTCCCCCCGCCCCCGGCGAAGAAGGGGAAGGCGGCCCCCCAAGACCGGCGGGGGCGACCAATGTTGACGAGGGGAAGGGACCGGCCGGTGCAGATTCAGCCCCTGGAACAGCTGGAATGGGTATATCCCGATTTCTTCGTTCATTATCAGCGGGATTTCGAGCGGGTTCGTCCCTTCTTTCACTACAACCCCCAGGACGAGTCGGCCTTCGCCCGCCGGGCCCAGGTCCTGGAGCGGCTTCCCCACCGGCCGCCTCGGGAGGCGGTGGCCCAGGCGCTGGCGGCCTACAACGCGGCCCTGGATGCGGAAGAACCGGCCCTCGAGGCCGCCCGCCGGCTGGCCGATCCGCGGGCCCTGGTGGTGGTGGGGGGCCAGCAGCCGGGCCTGGCCACGGGGCCGCTTTACACGGTGTACAAGGCGCTGGGCATCATCCGGTGGGCGCAACGGCTGGCCGGCGCCCTCAACCGGCCGGTGGTCCCCGTGTTCTGGCTGGCCACCGAGGACCACGACCTGGCCGAGTGCAACCAGCTCCACATGCTGGACGACCGCGGCCGGCTCCACCGGCTGGCGCTGCCCTTTCCGGCCGCCCGCGCCGGCGGCCAGCCGCCGGTAGGCACCCTGCCGCTGGTGCCGGCCGCCCGCGCCCTGATCGCGGAGATGGCACGCCTGGCGGGCGTTCCCGCGGGCCACCCGGTGGTCCAGGTGCTGGAAGACGCGCGCCAGCGCTCGCAGAACCTGGGCCAGTGGGTGGGCCGCCTGCTGGCGCGCCTGTTCTCCCGGGACGGGCTGGTGATCCTGGATCCCATGGATCCGGTCCTGCGGCGCCTGAGCCGGCCCCTGTTCCAGCGCGCGGTGGTGCGGCGGGAGGCGATCCACCGGGAGCTGGCGGCGGCAGCCCAGCGGCTCCAGCGGCGGGGCTACCGGCCCGGTCTGGACGTGGATCCCGCCCATGCCAACCTGTTCTACTTCGATGGGCGGCGCCGGGCCGCCCTGCTCTGGCAGGACGGCCGCTTCGCCGACCGGCACGGCCGGCTGGCCTTCAGCCCGGCGGACCTGGCGCGGGAACTGGAGCGCCGGCCCGAGGCCTTCAGCCCCAACGTGGTGCTGCGTCCCCTGGTGCAGGACTGGCTCCTGCCGGTGGTGGGCTTCGTGGTCGGACCCGGCGAGGCGCTCTACCTGGCCCAGCTGCGCGATGTCTACCCCCTGTTCGGCCTGGAGATGCCGGTGGTGCTGCCCCGGCCCGGCTTCACCCTGGTCGAGCCGGCGGCGGTGGAACGGCTGGGACGGTACCGGGCCACCGTGGGCGAGGTGCTGGCCGATCCGGCGGGCCTGCGCCGGCGGGTGCTGCAGGAGCTGGATCCGGTGGGCATCGACCACCGGTTCGCCTCCCTCAGGCAACAATTCAAGGACCTCTACGCCGCCCTGCTGGACGATCTGGAGCGGGTGCGGCCCGAGCTGCGCTCCCTGGGCCAGGACAACCTGGGCCGGATCCTGATGCAGGTCGACTACCTGCACCGCAAGACCTGGCAACATCACCGGCGGCGCCAGCGGGAGGCGGGCCGCGACCTGGACTGGCTGGAGGGCAGCCTGCGCCCTGCCGGCCAGCCCCAGGAGAGGGTGCACAACGTCTTCCCCTATCTGATGCGCTACGGCGAGCGCTGGCTGCGATCCCTCCTGCGGGCGCCCTGGCCGGGAGGGCACCAGCTGGTGTTCCTCGATCCCCCCGGGGACGAACCCGGCACCCTGCCGGCGATCCCTGCGTCGGCCCATGCTCCGGGCATGCCGCCGGAACGGGCAGCGGGCGCAGGCCGTCACGCCGGCGCGCCGGACGCCGGCTGCATCGACGCCTCCGGCGCGGGCCGCATCGGCGCTTCCGGCGCCGGTCGTACCGCCAGCCCGGTGCCAGCCGCCCCCCGGGCATGGGCGGCGGAAGGCAGCCCTGCCGCCGGCCGGGAGCCGGGTGCAGCGCCGGCACCGGGACCGGCAGGGGGCTCCGGGCGGTGACAGGGCGCGGGGCGGCGGTGCCGGGCCCGGGCGGCACGCCCACCTGGCCGGCCACGGCGGCGGATCCGCCCGCCTTCCGCTCGGTGACCCGGGAGGCCGAGGTGGAGCTGGAGATCCGGCGCTCCCGGTTCATCGCCCGGGTGGCCCCGGTGGCGGGCCGGGAAGGGGCCGAGGCCTGGCTGGAAGAGGTTCGGGCCCGTCACCCCCGGGCAACCCACAACGTGCCCGCCTTCATCGCGGGGTTCCGGGGCGAGTGGCGGTGGTGCAGCGACGCCGGTGAGCCTTCCGGCACCGCCGGCCGTCCCGTGCTGGATGTCCTGGAGCGGGCGGGCCTGGTCCAGGTGGCCGTGCTCGTCACCCGCTACTTCGGCGGGGTGAAGCTGGGGGCTGCAGGGCTGGTGCGGGCCTATGCCGGTGCCTGCGCCGCCGCCGTCCAGGCGGCCGGGCCCGTCACCTACCGGCGGGGCCGGCGCGGGCGGTTGGAATTGCCTTATGCGGCCTACGGCCCGGTCCGGGCCTGGCTGGAGGAACAGGCCATCGCCATCCTCGACGAGTCCTTCGGCACCGGCGTCTCCCTGGACTTGTGGGTGCCGGAGGATCTGGAGGCCCAGGTTCCCGCCCAGGCGCGGGAACGGTCTGCCGGACAGGCCTCCTGGCAGCCCGGGCCGTGGGAGTACCGTGCGGTCGAACCCGCGTAGGGCGGCTCCGCGGGGGGCAGGGTGTCGCCGGTCCGGGACCGCCGCAGGTGCCCCTAGGGGGAGGTCGCCTACCGTCCCCGCCGGGCGTCCGCTGCGGCACCCGCCGGGCACGGGCCCGAGCACCCCCGCGACACCCGCCGCCCCAGGCATGCCCTCTGCCGATGTCGGACCCAGGAGCCCGCACCCGATGCCCCCGACGCCACGCAGCCCGTCGCCCTGCATGGCGGCAGGGTGGCAGGCGGTCCCGGTGATGCCGGAGTTTGTGCCGGCCGCCGCGGCGCCGGCCACCGGGCCAGGCGCCCCACAGGTGGTATAATGGAACCTGCCTGTTGACGGTTTGTTGACCTCTCTTCGTGCCTTTTACGCTGCTTGACCGCGATCCAGCGCCGCTTCTCGTACCCGGTGCGGCGGCCTTCGCCGCTTCTGAATCGATGCACCCCGGTGGGAACGGGATGTTCCCCGGTTCGTTGATCACGGCATCGCCCAGAGCGGCTGCTGGGGCGACGATGGGGTTGAAGCGCATGTTTGGACGACCGCTGGAAATCCGCTGGGTGGCCCTGACCGCGGCCATCACCCTGGGGGTCCTCCTGCTGGCCAGCCTGTTCTACCAGGAACAGGCCAAGGCAGCGCCCCTGGAGCGGGATCTGGCCGGCGTGCCCGGGGTGGCGGCGGTGGCGGTGGAACGGGATGCCGGCCGCTGGCACGTGCGCGTCCAGCTGGGCAGCGTGGACCTTTTCCCCGCCACCTACCGGGAACTGCGGGAGCGGGCTGACCGGCGCCTGGGTCCCGGCCAGTACGACTTGGAGCTGGCCGACCGCCGGACGCCCGAGCTGGAGCAGGCGTTCTACGAGGTGAGCTACTACGTAGAGGAAGGGCGCAGCCGGGGCGACTATGCCGAAGCCGCCCGCCAGGTGGAAGCCGCCGGCCGGCGCCTGGGCCTCGACCGCGCGCGGCTGTACGTCGACGCCGAGTTCCTCTACCTGGAGCTGGCTCGCGGCGACGGTGTCCTGTATTCCGTCATGCCCCTGCGGCCGGAGCAGGAGGTGACGGCCCGGTGAAGGAGCGCTGGCTGGAGATCGCCGTCGGCGTGGGGGCCGGGGTGCTGGCCTTCTTCCTCCTGCGGCTGCCCCTGGCCCAGTGGCTGCCCCTGCTGGTGCTGGCCGGCGTGCTGCTCTACGTGTTCCGGTCGGGCCTGTTGCCGGCAACGGGGCGCGGGCCGGCGGCGCGGGCCGTCGAGTCCACGGGCGTCACCTTCGACGACATCGGCGGGCAGGCGGCGGCCAAGCAGGAGCTGAAGGAGGCCCTGGAGTTCCTGCGCCGGCCCAAGGAGGCGCAGCGCTTCGGCATCCGGCCCATCAAGGGCATCCTGCTGGCGGGACCGCCGGGCACCGGCAAGACCCTGCTGGCCAAGGCGGCGGCCACCTACACCGACTCGGCCTTCCTGGCCACCTCGGGTTCGGCCTTCGTCGAGGTGTACGCGGGGGTCGGCGCCCAGCGGGTGCGGGAGGTCTTCGCGGAGGTGCGGCGGCTGGCGCGGCGCCAGGGCAAGCAGAGCGCCATCCTGTTCATCGACGAGATCGAGGTGCTGGCGGGGAAGCGGGGCCGGCACACCTCGCACCTGGAGTACGACCAGACCCTGAACCAGCTGCTGGTGGAGCTGGACGGCATCGGGTCCGATGACGACGTGCAGGTGCTGGTCATGGCGGCGACCAACCGGGTCGACTTGATGGACGATGCCCTCTTGCGGCCCGGCCGGTTCGACCGCATCGTGCGGGTCGAGCTGCCCGACCGGGAGGCGCGGGAGCAGGTGCTGCGCATCCACATGCGCGGCAAGCCCCTGGCCGCGGACGTCGACCTGGGCCAGGTGGCCCAGGAGACCTTCGGCTTCTCCGGCGCCCACCTGGAGAGCGTGTGCAACGAGGCCGCCATCCTGGCCATGCGGGCGGGAGCGCCGGCCATCACCATGGAGCACCTGCGCGAGGCCATCGAAAAGGTGATGATGGGCGAGCGCCTGGACCGGCGGCCCGGGGAGGAGGAGCGGCGGCGGATCGCCGTGCACGAGTGCGGCCACGCCCTGGTGGCCGAGCTCTTGCGCCCCGGTTCGGTGGCCAGCGTGACCATCGCCTCGCGGGGGCAGGCGCTGGGCTACGAGCGCCAGCGCCCCGACGAGGACCGGTTCCTCCAGACCCAGGACCAGATGGAGGACACCATCTGCATCGCCCTGGCCGGTTCGCAAGCCGAGAGGCTGCTTTTGGGGCGGCCCAGCACCGGCGCCGCCGCCGACTTCCAGCAGGCGGTGGAACTGGCCCGGCGCATGGTGGAAGACGGCATGACACCCCTGGGGGTGGTGGCCCGGGACGTGTTGCCGCCCGCGGCGCTGCACCGGGCGGTGAGCCGGGTGCTGCGGCGCCAGGAACTGCGGGCCCGGGCGCTTTTGGGCGAGTTCAGCGACGGGCTGCGGGCGGCGGCCGAGGCCCTGCTCGAGCGCGAGCGGCTGACCTCGGCCGAGTTCCGGCGGCTGGTGGGCCTGCCGCCCCTGCCGGGCGGCGCCGCGGGCCGCACCGCGGAGGAAGCCGCCGGCGGCGGCCCGGGCCCGCGGGACGGCGGACCGGCGGGTGGCGGCCCGCGGCCGGAGGGGTCCGGCGGGCCGCAGGACGGCAGTTCCGGCCGGGACGAACCCGGCCCCCGGGGCCGGCGCAGCGCGCCGCAGGACACGGCCGGCGATTGAAGGGACGGTCCCAAGGGCAGAGCGCCGCGGGGGCGGGCCGGTCACCGGGATGGGCAGGGGGCGACGGATGGACATGGACGGGCCAGCGCGGGACGGCACGGGCACCGGCACGGGCGGGGCCGGCGCCGGGGGGACCGGGGCCGGCCTCAACGCTGAGATCGTCTGCGTGGGCACGGAACTGCTGCTGGGCGAAACCCTCAACACCCACGCCGCCTTTCTTTCCCAGCGGCTGGCGGAGTACGGCATCGACGTCTACCACCATGTCACCGTGGGCGACAACCCCGCCCGGCTGGAGGCGGCCCTGCGCCAGGCCGCCGGCCGGGCGGGCGTCGTCATCGTCACCGGCGGCCTAGGCCCCACCGGCGACGACCTCACGCGGGAGGCCATCGCCCGGGTGACGGGCCGTCCCCTGGTCCTGGACGCCGGTGTGCTGGAGGGGATCGAGCGCTACTTCGCCGCCCGGGGCCGGTCCATGGCCCCGGGCAACCGCAAGCAGGCGCTCTTCCCGGCGGGCAGCGCCATCCTTCCCAACCCCAACGGCACCGCCCCGGGATTCGTCCTGGAGTGGGAGGGTGGCCGCTGGTTCGTCGCGTTGCCCGGGCCGCCCCGGGAGCTGCGCCCCATGGTGGACGGCCCGCTGGTCCCCTACCTGGAGCGGTGGAGCCGCCGGGCGGGAGGCATGCGCCTGGTGCGGCGGGTGCTCCGGGTCGCGGGGCTCGGGGAGAGCGAGGTGGAGCACCGGCTGGCGGACCTGTTCGCCCGGCAGCAGCGGGTGACCCTGGCCACCTACGCCAGGGACGGGGAGGTCCACGTGCGGCTGGCGGCCAAGGTGCCCCTTCCTCCCGGGGCAGAACCCGGCGGCGCGCCGGGGCGGGACCCCGGGGCGCCCGCCGCCAGCGCGGGCGCGTCGCCCTCACCGGAGGCGGCCGCCGCCTCCGCCCTGGCCGAGCTGGAGGCGGTGGCCGCGGCCATCCGCCAGCGCCTGGGCATCCACGTCTACGGCGAGGATGACCAGACCCTGGAGGCGGTGGTGGGGGAGCTGCTGAGGCGGCGGGCCGAAACGGTGGCGGTGGCGGAGTCCTGCACCGCCGGGCGGGTGGCCGACCGCCTCACCGCCGTGCCGGGAAGCTCCGCCTACTTCCTGGCCGGCGTGGTGGCGTACGCCAATGCCGCCAAGGTGCTGGCCCTGGGGGTCAGCCCCCACGACCTGGCGGCCCACGGCGCGGTGAGCGAGGTGGTGGCCCGGGCCATGGCGGCGGGCGTGCGGCGCATGTTCGGAGCCCACTGGGGCGTGGCCACCACGGGCATCGCCGGTCCGGGCGGCGGTACGCCGGAAAAGCCGGTGGGCACCGTCTACGTGGCCGTCGCCGGCCCGGGAGGAAGCCGGGTGGAACGCCACCGCTTCCTGGGCGACCGTGACACCGTCAAGACCCGCTCGGCCCAGGCGGCCCTGCTGCTGCTCTACCGGGCCCTGGTGGAAGGCCTGGAGGCCGGGAACGCCGGGGCCGGGGGCCCGGCCTGACGGGCCCCGCGCCCCGGCGTCCCGCCGGGGGTCCATTGCCGGACCGGCCCGCGCGGCCCACCGTGCATCCCTCCCGCGGCTTCCCCACAAACCCTTCCCGGACGTCCCCGGCCCGCCGGGCCGGACGGAGCCGCCATCCCCCGACGATCCCGGCGGTGTCGGGACCCCGCTGCCGGCCCTTCCACCCGTCCCCGGTGCGGCCCTCCCTAACCAGGTGCGGCCACCGGTGTCAATGGGTGCCGGGGCGGGCATGCTGAAGAACCGGCGGCGGGCCCGGGTGCTGGCCGATGCGGCCCTGGCGGAGATCCGCCGCCAGCTCAGCTACAAGTGTCCCTGGCTCGGGGCGGTCCTGGTCGAAGCGCCGCCCTTCGATCCCAGCAGCAAGCGTTGCTCGCGGTGCGGTGCGGTCAAGCCGTCGCTGCCGCTTTCGCAGCGCGTTTTCCGCTGTGAGGAATGCGGGCTCGTGCTCGACCGGGACGAAAACGCAGCCCGCAATCTCGCGGCCCTGGCGGCCGCCGTCGCCGGGAGTGGTCCGGAGACGGAAAACGCCCGTGGACGGGATGGAAGACCTGCCGCAAGGCAGGCGATCCCGGAGGAAGCGGGAAGCCGGCACCGGCGCATGGCCGGGTAAGACCGGCACCGCCGATCCGCAAGAATCGGCTGCCTGAAGCAGATGATGATGTTTCAGGTAACGGTCACGGTAAGCATGGCACGGTGCCAGAGTCGAAGGAAGGGCGCCCGGCCCGCCAGGTCGGACCCTCCCGCTCCGCGGCCGGCGGGTACCGGCCCGGCCTCGCGACCCGGTGAGGAGCGGCCGCCGGAAGGCTGGCGGGGGCCGCCGGCACGTCCGGCGATCCTGCCGGGCGGGTGCTGCGGGATGGCTGTGGCCTGGGGCGTTCGGGTGGGCGGGGGTGCCACCCACCGGCCGGCCGGAGCGGCGGGGCGCCCGTGAGGGGAGGAGCGGGCTTGCCGGGCAGGCAAGGGAATTCCCCGCGGCCTGCGCCATCGCGGGTCTTGCGCCTGTGGCAGCGGCGCCTGGTCGTGATCCTGGCGGCTGCCGCCGGGGCCTACCTGGCCATGGTGGCCGGTTCGGCCGCCCGGGTCAGCTTGGGCCCCTTCGGCGTGGCCGTGGCGGCCCGTCCGGCATGGCAGGGGCTGACCGAAGTGGCCATCCCGCCCCTGGGCCGGGTGCGCGCAGCCACCCACGCCGCTCCCCTGGAGCTCGAGGTGCGGCTGGAGACCGTCGATATCCCGACCCTGGGCCGGCTGCTGGAGCACCGGGGCACCCGCGGCCTGGTGGACAGCCTGCGCCAGCAGGTCGGCAGTGTGGCGCGCCGGTTTGCCCTGCGCCTGGTCCTGCTGGGTGTCCTGGGCGGCGGGCTGGCCGGGTTCGTCCTGGCTCGGCGGCGCTGGCGCCGGATCGGCGTGGGGGCGGCGGTGGGCCTGCTGGTCGGTGGCGGCCTGGTGGTGGCCACGCAGCAGACCTACGATCCGGGCGCCTTCCGCCAGGCGGAGTACAGCGGCGCCATCACCGCGGCGCCCTGGCTGCTGGACGTGTTCACCCGCACCCCGGCCAAGGTGGAGGCCTTCAGCCGCCAGATGGAGGTGCTGGTGGGCCGGTTGAACGACCTCTACCAGGGGATCGAGGTCCAGCAGGCGGTGGTGCCCCAGGACGAGAGCCTGCGGGTGCTCGTCGTCTCGGACCTGCACAACAACCCGGCAGGGGTCCGGCTGATCCGGGAGATGGCCGCCAGCTTCCGTCCCGACCTGATCCTGGATGCGGGCGACGTGGCGGACTGGGGCACCGCGCCGGAAGCCCGCCTGGTGGCCGAGCTGGCCGATCTGGAGGTTCCTTACTACCTGGTGCCGGGGAACCACGACTCTCCCCAGTCGCTCGGCGCCCTGGCAACCCAGACCGGTGTCCAGATCCTGGAGGACGGCCTGGTCACCCTGCCCGGCGGGCTGCTCCTGGCCGCCAGCCGGGATCCGGCCAGTCACCGCGTGTCCCCCGCCATGGGCCGGCCGGCGGAGATCGAAGCCCAGGTGGGGGCGCTGGAGAGCCTCCTCCAGACGGCGCCGCGGCGCCCGGACATCCTGGTGGTCCACAACCCCGTGGTGGCGGGCCGGTTCCGGGGACGGGTCCCCGTCCTGGTCAGCGGCCACACCCACGTCCAGCGGGTGGACGACACCCCGCAGGGCCTGTTCCTCAACCCGGGTTCCACGGGGGCCGCCGGCCTGCGCGGCCTCACCGCGCCGCGGGAGATCCCGTACGGCCTGCTCTTGCTGACCCTGGTGCCGGCGCCGGGCGACGCTCCGGGCTGGGTGCCCATCGCCGTCGACGCTGTCGAGGTCTTTCGCCTGGCGTCCACGGGCTTCACCCTGCAGCGCTACGTGGTGGACGGCCGGCCGGATGCTCCCGTCTCCTTCCGGGAACGGCCTTCCCTGCCCCTGGAGGAGTTGCCCGCGGGCGGCGGCGACGGCCCCTGACGACGCCCGGACCGCCCGCCGGACCGGCCTCCGGCCGGCCGCCTAGCCTCCGCTGCCCCGCACCCCGCCGCCCCGGAGCGCCACGGGATGCAGGTTGCCTCCGGCGCAGGATTCGACGCCGGCATGTCAAACTATTGTTCGGTGCCGGGCCCGCCGGGGAGGTGCGCGGTCTTGCCGCAGGGTCGCTCGCCGGCCCCGCCAGCCCGAGCCCGTCTGGAGGTGGCGGCCATCGACAGGAACCGGCAGTCCCTGCCGGCGGAGGGGACGAACGCGGCCGCCCCGCGACCGGTCGCGGCCGCTCGGGCGGACGGCGGGTCCCGGCCTGTGCCGGCCCGCATCCCCATGCCGGCCCGCATCGCGGCCGGCGGGGACGGCGAAGACCACTGGCGGCTGTTCATCGCCGTGCCCGTGACGGGCCCGGTGGCCGGGGCGCTGCAGGCCTGGATGGCCGCGGCCCGCCGCCAGCGGCCCGGGCTCAAGTGGGTCCGCCCCGGGGACCTGCACATCACCTTGCGGTTTCTGGGGAACCGCCCCGCGGCCAGCATTCCCTCCCTGGTGGCAGCCGGGGCGAGGGCGGCGCGGGAGGCGGCCCCGCTGGACGTGGAGGTACGAGGGGTCGGCGGCTTTCCCGCTGCCGGCCGGGCCCGCACGTTGTGGGCCGGAGTGGGTGAGGGAGCCGCCGCGCTGGCCGCCCTGGCGGCCAGCCTGGAGACGCAGCTGCTGGCGGTGGCGCCCGACCTGGATCCGGTGCAACAGCCCTTCCAGGCCCACATCACCCTGGCCCGGGTCCGTGGCGGCTGGATCGACCTCGACCACTGGCCCCATGCCGCGGCGGTGCGGCAACAGGACTGGGGCCGGCTGCCCGTGCGGGCCATGGTCCTGTTCCGCAGCCAGCTGCATCCTGGCGGGCCGGTGTACACGCCGCTGCACCGCTGGCCCTTGGGGGAGGCGGCCGCCGGCCTTGACGAGCCCCCTGCCCCACGGTAAGGTAGAAACTGGAAATCCATGGCGGGATTCGGCAGGCCGTGACCTGCGGGCTCGGGTGCGGCCGGAGACGGAGGCGACGCCCATGATCGAGCGGGAGCGGGCCCTGGAGATGGCCCTCAACCAGATCGAGAAGCAGTTCGGCAAGGGCTCCATCATGCGCATGGGAGAAGCCTCGGCGCGCCTGAACGTCGAGGTCATCCCGACCGGCTCCCTGGCTCTTGACATCGCCCTGGGAGTCGGCGGCATGCCCCGGGGCCGGATCATCGAGATCTTCGGGCCGGAGGCGTCGGGCAAGACCACCGTGGCCCTCCACGTGGTGGCGTCCGCCCAGCGGTCCGGAGGGGTGGCCGCGTTCATCGACGCCGAGCATGCCCTGGACCCGGTCTACGCGGAAAATCTCGGGGTCGACATCAACAACCTGCTGATCTCCCAGCCGGACACGGGCGAACAGGCCCTGGAGATCGCCGAAGCCCTGGTGCGCAGCGGCGCGGTGGACGTGATCGTCATCGACTCGGTGGCCGCCCTGGTGCCCCGAGCGGAGATCGAAGGGGAGATGGGCGACGCCCACGTGGGCCTCCAGGCCCGGCTCATGTCCCAGGCCCTGCGCAAGCTCACCGGAGCCATCGCCAAGTCCAGGACCTGCCTGATCTTCATCAACCAGATCCGGGAGAAGGTGGGGGTGATGTTCGGCAATCCCGAGGTGACGCCCGGCGGGCGGGCCCTGAAGTTCTACGCCTCGGTTCGGCTGGATGTACGCCGGGTGGAGACGCTCAAGCAGGGCGGGGAGATGATCGGGATTCGCGCCCGGGCCAAGGTGGTGAAGAACAAGGTCGCCCCACCCTTCCGCCAGGCGGAGTTCGACCTGCTCTACGGCAAGGGCATCTCCCGGGAGGGCGACCTGCTGGACATCGCCACCCAGCACGGCATCATCGAGAAGGCGGGCGCCTGGTATTCCTACGGGGACACCCGCATCGGCCAGGGCCGGGAGAACGCGCGGGAGTACCTGGTGCAGCACCCCGAGGTGGCCGATGCCATCGAACGGCGGCTGCGGGAGCTGCTGAGCCTGGGCGGCATCCGGGCCGCCACGGCCAACGAGGACGAGTGAAGGCACCTGAGAAGGGCCTCACGGCGAGCGGCCTCGTAGGCGCCCGGCAAGGGGAGGGACCGCATTGGCCGGTGCGAGACCGGGATCCGGGGGCGCGGGGGAGGCTGGAGAGGAGCCGGCCGGGAGGGCTCGAGCGGGCGGGGGCGCCAGGTGGAACCGGCCGGCGGGGGGCGCCGGCGATGGCGGAAGCGAGGAACTGGGCCTGGACCAGGCCCTCGCCCTGGCCCTGCGCTGGTTGGGCTTCCGGGCGCGTACGGCCAGGGAGATCGCCCGGCGGCTGCAGGACCGGGGCTTCCCGGAGCCGGTGGTGGCGGCCGTCCTGGATCGCCTGCAGGGTTGGGGCTACATCGATGACCGGCGGCTGGCCCGGGACCAGGTGGAAGGGGCGCGGGTTCGGCATATCGGACCCCTCCGCCTGCGGGCCGAACTGCTGCGCCGCGGGATCGCGCCGCCCCTGGCCGACCAGGTCCTGGCCGAAGGATGGCCGGAAGGGGCCGAGCTGGAGCAGGCGCGCCAGCTGGCCCGCCAGCGCTGGGCGCAACTGAAGGGGAGCCCGGCCCGCAGCCAGGGTGCGGAGGCCCGCCTGCATCCCGGGGACCGGCCCGGCAGCGACCCGCGCCGGCGGGCTGCGGGGCGGCTGTACCGGTACCTTCTGGGCCGGGGATTCCATGCCCATGTGGCGGAGAAGGTGGTGCGCGAGCTCGTCGGTGACCTTCAGGACGGGGCGGGCGGGGGGACCGGCTCCCACCGGTCCATGTAGGCCCGGGGCACCGCCCAGGCCCGCGCCGAACCCTGACGCGGGTGCCCGGGAGCGGCGGCCGGGAGGCGGGCCCGGTGGCAGGTGGCCGGAGGTCACCGGTGCAGCGCTGGATGGGGGGCGATCCGCGCGGCCTTGCCGCTGCGGGTCTTTTTTATCGGCTCCTGCAGCTTTATCGGCTCCGGCAGCGAGCCCGCCCGGCCCCCGGCCGCCGGCTGCGGAGGGGACGGCCGGCGGCACCCGCCCGGTCAGGGAGCGGCAGGGAGGCCTGGCCGCGGTTCCCTTGACATGGCTTTCCCGCAGCCCCTAGAATGAATTATCGGGATGACTCGAAAACGCGACCACGCATCCGCCTTTTGACGAAAATCGGCGATAATCATGAAATATGTCCGAAACCTGGGCGTAACAAGGAACGGATTGCCGGTCCCCGTCCCGGCCCCCACGGGGTTCGGGGCGTGCGTCGGAGTGGTCAGCGCGCCGAGCCGGGTCCCCGAACTCGGCTTTTTTGTTACAGGGACCCCAGCGCCGGCGGGGACCGGGGGACTGCTGGTCGTGGCCCGAGGGAGTGAAAGGGATGGTGTCGACAGCCATCGTCGTCCTGATCGTGCTCGTCACCGTCGTCATCGCCGGGGCGGCGGGCTACGTGATCCGGAAGCTGGTGGCCGAAAGCCGGATCGGGTCTGCCGAGGCTCTGGCCCGACAGCTGGTGGAGGAAGGGCGTAAGGAAGGCGAGGCGCGCAAGCGCGAGGCCCTGCTGGAGGCGAAGGAAGAGGTTCACAGGCTGCGGACCGACTTCGAGCGCGAAACCCGGGAGCGGCGCCAGGAACTGCAGCAGCTGGAGCGCCGCCTCCTCCAGAGGGAGGAGGCGCTGGACCGCCGGGCCCGGCAGCTGGACGAGCGGGAAGAGCTCATGCGGGCCCGGGAGCGGGACCTGGACCGGGCGGAGGAGCTGGTGGAAGAGCTCCGCCTGCGCCAGATGACGGAGCTGGAGCGCATCGCCGGGCTGAGCCGGGAGGAGGCGCGGGAGTACCTGCTGGCTCAGGTCCAGCAGGAAATGCGCCATGACCTGGCCGTGATGATCCGCGAGATGGAGGAAGAAGCCCGGGCGGAAGCCGACCGGCGGGCCCGGGAGATCATCGCCACCGCCGTCCAGCGCCTGGCGGCGGAGTACGTGCCGGAGCTGACCGTCTCGGTGGTGGAGCTGCCGGGAGATGAGATGAAGGGGCGGATCATCGGCCGGGAGGGCCGCAACATCCGCCACTTTGAGGCGCTTACCGGCGTCGACCTGATCATCGACGACACGCCGGAAGCGGTGGTGATCTCCTGCTTCGACCCCATCCGGCGGGAGATCGCACGGATGACCCTGGAGAAGCTCATCGCCGACGGCCGCATCCACCCCGCCAAGATCGAGGAGATGTACGCCAAGGCCGTCCAGGAGATGGACCAGCGCATCCAGGAGGAAGGCGAGCGCGCCTGTTACGAGGTGGGCGTGCACAACCTGCACCCCGAGCTGGTCAAGCTCCTCGGCCGGCTGGCCTTCCGCACCAGCTACGGCCAGAACATCCTGCAGCACTCCATCGAAGTGGCCCACCTGTGCGGCCTCATGGCGTACGAACTGGGGGCCGACGTCAACGTGGCCCGGCGCGCCGGCTTGCTGCACGACATCGGCAAGGCCCTGGACCACGAGATGGAGGGCACCCACCTGACCATTGGCATGGAGATCCTGCAGAAGTATCATGAGTCCGAAGAGGTCATCCATGCCATGTCCTGCCATCACGGCGACTTCGAGCCCAGGACCATCGAGGCGGTGATCGTGACGGCGGCCGACGCCCTGTCGGCGGCCCGGCCGGGTGCCCGGCGGGAGACCCTGGAGGCTTACATCCGGCGGTTGCGGCAGCTGGAGGAGATCGCCAGCAGCTTCGAGGGCGTGGCCAAGGCCTACGCCATCCAGGCCGGGCGGGAGGTCCGGATCATGGTCCACCCGGACAAGGTGGATGACGCCGAGGCCTATCTGCTGGCGCGGCAGATCGCCAAGCGGATCGAGCAGGAGCTGCAGTACCCGGGCCAGATCAAGGTGACGCTGATCCGGGAGACGAGGGTGACGGAGTACGCGCGTTGAGGCAAGGCGGCCCAATGGGCGGCCGGGGGCCGCCCATTGGGCCGCGCAGGCAGCCGGGGTGTGACAGGGCGCGCCGAAACGGCGGGCGGGGCCCGCCGTTTCGGCGCGCCGCGGCTTTTCAACCCAGAGCCAGGATAGGGGGCACGGGCGTGCGGCTACTGTTCATCGGCGATGTGGTGGGCCGGGCGGGGCGGCGCATGCTGCGGGACCACCTGGAGACCCTGATCGAACAGCATGCCATCGAGCTGACGGTGGTTAACGGCGAGAATGCCGCCGGCGGGTGGGGCCTGACCCCGGACACCGCCGAGGAGATCTTCGCCGCGGGGGCCGACGTCATCACCCTCGGCAACCACTGGGCCGATCGCAAGGAGATCCTGCCCTACCTGGACCGCCACCCGCGGGTGCTGCGCCCCCTGAACTGGCCCGGTCGCCCGCCGGGCCGGGGGCTGGCCGTGGTGGAGGGGCGCAGCGGCTGCCCGGTGGCGGTGGTGTGCCTCATGGGCCGGGTCTTCGCGGACAGCCTTCTGGACGACCCCTTCGCCGCGGCCGATCAGGCCCTGGCCGAGCTGGCCGGCCAGGCCACGGCCATCCTGGTGGACTTCCACGGCGACGCCACGTCGGAGAAGCAGGCCATGGCCTGGTACCTGGACGGGCGGGTCTCGGCGGTGCTGGGCACCCACACCCACACGGCCACGGCCGACGAGCGGGTGCTGCCAGGGGGCACGGCCGCCATCACCGACGTGGGGATGACGGGACCTCGGGATTCCGTCATCGGCTTCCGGCCCGACCTGGTGATCCAGCGGCTGCGCACCCAGCTCCACGTGACCCTGGAGGTGGCGCCCGGCCCGCGCATGCTGTGCGGCGTCATCGTGGACGTGGACCGCGACACCGGCCGGGCTGTGGCCATCGAGCGCATCCGGCTGGAGGATTCCGGCTGAGGGCGCGGGCCGCCCCCGGTCCGCCTCCGGCCGGACCGTTCCCCGGAGCGCGGCCACGCTGGGGCCGCCGCCCCGTCAGGGGCTGCGACCACCGCCGCCGCGGTGCCGGGGAGGCCCGTCCGGCAGGATGGGGCCGGCCCCGGTCCGACGCTTGCCCGGCACACCGGCATGGTGGCGGAAGGGAGGCCTCCCGCTGGAGCCGGCCCCTGCCGCCCCTGCCGCCCGGCTACCCTGGCTCGCCCCCAGCCGGCCCCGCCGGCCGGGGCGAGGCCCGCCGCTTGCCTGCGGTGCGACCCACCCATCAGGAGGCGAAAGCCATGCCCTATACGCCCTACGGCCCCATCGTGGATGCCCATGTCGACACCGTCCTGGATCTGGCCGCCGGTCGCCGGCGGCTGGGCGAGCGTTCCCACCAGGGCCATGTGGACCTGCCCCGCCTGGAAGAGGCCGGCGTCGGCGTGCAGGTCTTCGCCCACTATATCGAACCCGTTTACAAGCCCCATGCCGCCCTGGTCCGCTTCATGGAGCTTTACGACGTGTTCCTCAGGGAGGTGGCCCGCCACCCCGACCGGATCACCGTGGTGACCACCGTCGCCGAGCTGGATCGCGCCCTGGCGGCGGGGAAGGTGGCTGCCGTCATCGGCATCGAGGGGGGCGAGGCCCTGCAGGGCCGGCTGGGCATCCTGCGCCTGCTCCAGCGCCTGGGGGTTCGCTTGATCGGCCTGACCTGGAACGAGCGCAACGACCTGGCCGACGGAGCCGGTGACGCCCGCAGCGGGGGCGGCCTTTCCCAGCTGGGGGAGCAGGTGGTGCGGGAGATGAACCGCCTGGGCATGGTGGTGGACGTGAGCCACCTCTCCGATGCCGGCTTCTACGACGTCCTGGCCGTATCAAGCCAGCCCGTGGTGGCCTCCCACTCCAACTGCCGGGCCCTTTGCCCCCACCCGCGCAACCTGACCGACGACCAGATCCGCGCCCTGGCCGCCCGGGGGGGTGTGATGGGGATGAACTTCTTCGCCCGGTTCCTCCGGTCCGAGGGCCCCGCCACCATCGACGACGTGGTTCGACATATCGAACATATCGCCGCCCTGGTGGGCCCCGCCCATATCGGCCTGGGTTCCGATTTCGACGGCATCAGCGAGACGCCCCAGGGGCTGGAAGACGTCACCCGCCTGCCACGGCTGGTCGAGGCGCTGCTGCGACGCAACTGGAAGGAAGAACACCTGCGCTGGATCCTGGGTGAGAATTTCCTCCGGGTCTTCCGCCAGGTGTGGTCGGCGGGTGAGCCGGCCTACCCGGTGCCGGAGGACCCGGCCGGCGGAGCCCGCTGAGGGGAATCTTGACCCGGGGAGGGGATGGCATGTTGGGAGGGAATGGCATGCGCACGCCGGAGGTCGCCTTTCGCGTGGCGCCGGTGACGGAGGTGGCCGCCGACGCCGTGGTGGTCAACCTGTTTGAAGGGGTCACGGTGCCGGGCGGCGCCACGGGGGCGGTGGATCAGGCGCTCCACGGCGCGATTCAGGAAGCCATCGCCGCCGGAGCCCTGCGCGGCCGGCTGGGGGAGGTGCTGGTGCTGCCCACCCTGGGCCGGCTCCCGGCCCGCTGGGTGGTGGTGGCGGGCCTGGGCCCGCGGGAGGAGTTCGGCCGCGTGGCAGTCCGGACGGCCTCCGCCGCCGCGCTGCGGGCAGCGAAGAAGCACGGCTGCCGCTCGGTGGCCACCATCGCCCACGGCGCCGGCATCGGCGGTCTGGACCCGCAGCTGGCTGCCCTGGCCACGGTGGAGGGTGCCCTCCTGGGCCTGTACCGCTACCGGCCCGAGGGGCCCGGAGGGCAGTCCGGAGCAGGCGGCGAGGCAGCGGGTGGCGGCAGGGGCGCGGCCGGTATGGGCGGCGCCCTGGCCCATGGGGACAGCGGGGAAGGGGCCGCCGGGTCCTGGGCCGGATCCGCCGCCCGCCAGGCGGGGTCCGGCGCCCCGGCCGGGGCAGGCCCGGAGACGGCTCCCGAAACGAGCCACGCCCTGGGCCTTCTGGGGGCGGCCGTCGACCCCACGGGGCGCCGCGGCGGCCGGCCCCTGGGACGGCGCGGCCGCGCCGCCGACGAAGGCGACGGGCCCGGCGTCGAGCAGATCTGGCTGGTCGACCGCACCGGAGCGCAGCAGCAGGCGCTGGAGCGCGGCCTGCAGGAAGGGCGCATCCTCGCCGAAGCCGTCATCACCGCTCGCCAGCTGGGCAACCGGCCGGCCAACGACCTGACGCCGGCCGGCCTCGCCCAGGCGGCCGCGCGCCTGGAGGATTTGCCCGGCGTGCAGGTGGCCGTCCTGGACGAGGAGGAGCTGCGGCGGCGCGGCTTCGGGGCGATCCTGGCCGTGGGCCAGGGCAGCGCCCAGCCGCCGCGGCTCATCGCCATCGACTACGTGGGGCCGGGGCGGGATGGGTCGGAACCGCCCGACGCCGCTTTCGTCGGCAAGGGCGTCACCTTCGACACGGGCGGCATCTCCCTCAAGCCCCGGGACGGCATGGAGGACATGAAGTTCGACATGATGGGCGCGGCGGCCGTCATCGGGGCGCTGGAGGCCGTGGCCCGGCTGGCCCTGCCCGCCCGGCTGCTGGGCGTGGTGGCCGCGGTGGAGAACATGCCCGGCGGCCGCGCCTTCAAGCCCGGTGACGTGATCACCACCTACGACGGCACCACCGTGGAGGTGAACAACACCGACGCGGAGGGGCGCCTGATCCTGGCCGATGCCCTGGCCTACGCCCGCGAGCGGGGCGCCCGCCGGCTGATCGACCTGGCGACCCTGACCGGTGCCATGGTCATCGCCCTGGGGCACCACGTGGCGGGGCTGTTTGCCAACGACGATGCCTGGGCAGCGCGGGTGCTGCGGGCCGCGGGCGCCGCCGGCGAGCCCCTGTGGCGGCTGCCTCTGGTCGCGTCGTATCGCGAGCGGCTGCGCAGCGAGTATGCCGACCTGCGCAACACCGGCGGCCGGCCCGCCGGGTCCATCACCGCGGCCCTGTTCCTCCAGACCTTTGCCGGCGACACGCCCTGGGCGCACCTGGACATCGCCGGGGTGGCCTGGTCCGACCGGGTCGAGGGCGATCACGGCAAGGGGGCCACGGGCTACGGCGTCCGCACCCTGGTGGAACTGGCCCGCAACCTGGCGGCGGGGGGACGGGCATGACGCCGGAGCGGGGTGGGGCCGACCTGCACACCCACACCACCGCCTCCGACGGCACCGTCACTCCCCGGGAGCGCATCCGCATGGCCCGGGAGGCGGAGCTCGAGTTCGTCGGCATCACGGACCACGACACCCTGGCCGGCCTGCCGGCGGCCCGGGAAGCGGCGCGGGAGGCCGGGGTGGTTCTGGTGCCGGGGGTCGAACTCAGCACCGACGTCGACCTGGGGAGCCGCCGGGTGGGCGTGCACATCCTGGGGTACTGGGTCGACGAGGCCGCCGAGCCCCTGGTGCAGCTTTTGGCGCGCCGGAGGGCCTCGCGGGAGCAGCGGCTGGCCCGCATGTTGCAGCGCCTGGCGGAGGCCGGGATCGTCCTGGATGAGGAGCGGATCCGGGCCATGGCCCAAGGGGGCGCCATCGGGCGCCCCCACGTGGCCCGGGCCCTGGTGGAGGCCGGGGTGGTGGCCACGGTGGCCGAGGCCTTTGAGCGGTACCTGACGCCGGGCAAGCCGGGCTACGTGCCCCGCGCGCCCCTGGCGCCGGAAGAGGCCATCGCGGCCATCCGGGCCGCGGGGGGCGTGCCCGTCCTGGCCCATCCGGGCCTCCTGCCCAGCCGCCTGCAGGGGCTGTGGCCGGCCTGGAAGCGGATGGGCCTCGCAGGCGTCGAGGTCTATCATTCCAAGCACAGTCCCGGGCAGGCCGCGGACTTCCTGGCGCGGGCGCGCGAGCTGGACCTGGTTCCCACCGGAGGGTCCGACTGCCACGGGCCCCAGCCGGGACAGCCTGCTCTGATGGGGCGGGTGCGGGTTCCGCGGGAGTGGGTGGAGCGGCTGGCCGCCCGGGCGGCCGATCCCGAGCATACGTTCTAGAGATCCTGGAGGTGTCCGGCGGGTCCGGCCGCACCTTCTCGACCCACCTTTCCGGCACCGGGAGCGCGCTCCCGGGCGCCCTCCCGGCCGGCGGCCGAGGCAGGCCCGGGGCCGGGGCCAGGGCAACCCTCCACGCCGGGTCCAGGACGCCCAATGCATGGACCCGCCGCCCCCCGCATAATCCTCCCCCTGGGAGGTAAGGCCCGTGAAGCGTGAGGCCCGATGGTCCAAGCCCCCGGGCGGGCCGCGGAGCGCGCCACCGGCGTCCCGGCCCGGCGGAGGGGGCCAGTGGCCCGCTGCCGGGGACCCGCCCCCGGCATCCCGGCCGGCGGAACGGGTTCCGGTACCCGCCCCGCAAGAACCGGTCCCGGCGGGCGCCGGGCAGGCGGGTGCGCCGGCGGGGCCGGCCGGTGCCGGGGACTGGCAGGTCCGGATCCTCTTGCTGGAGCGGCGGGTCGTGACCCTGCGCCGCAGCCGCCGGGTGCTGCTCGAGCTGCTGGCGACCCAGCAGGCCCGTTACGAGGCGGAGGTCAGCCGGCTGCGCCGCCGGGTGGACGAGCTGGAGCGGCAACGGCAGCGGCTGCTGGCCTTCATCCGCCGGCGGCGGGTCCTGCCTGGAAAGGCGGCGGCAAGCGGCGGGCCGCCGCGGTGAACATGGACTCCGGACCCGCGAAGCCGCAAAGTTCGCACCGCACCGTCAGGTCCGGCTCCCCGCCGGCCGCGGTGGCCAGCGCCGGTCCTGCCCGCCACTCCTCCACCTGCCCCGTGTGGGCGTTCTTCCGCACGGACCAGGTCAGCGGCCACAGCAGGGTGAAGGAGGCCCGGTTGCCGGTGCAGCGCGGGCACGCGTAAGGCGGCCGCCGGGTCAGGGCGGGCAGGGCCGCCTGCCAGGCGGCGGTGTCGCCGGCCGCCACCGCAGCGCCAGGCTCCGTTCCGGCCGCCGGAGGCGTCCCGCCGGCGTGGGCGGCCGGGGAAAGCCCCCCTTCGGGCATTGTGCCGGTTTCCACCCCAACCACCTCCATCCCGGATCGTCCATCGCCTAGAATGCCCCTGGATCGCCCAGCCAAGCCGGCCGGGCAACCGGCGCCGGCCGAGGGCCACGGCAGCACCGGAGCTTCCCTGGCCAGGGTTCGGTCCGCAACGGCGGGCAGGCCTGCCACGGCCTGCAGCGCCTGCGACGGCCCTGCAACGGCCTGCATGCCGTACCAGCCGCTGCATTGCCCACGGGTGCCCGCAGCGCCCATAATGAACGAAGGTACAAAGGAGGAAACGAGCCATGGAGACCCTGCCCCTGATCCCGCGGCCGGGGGCGGCAGGCACCCAGGACTACCGGGTGCTGCAGGCCCAGTGGGCCACCCGCTACGGCGCCTACCGGGACGAGCAGAACGTCTGGCGCCTGGCCGACGGCCGCACCCTGGCCGAGTCGATCTTCGGCAAGCCCCACCCTGCGTACAAGATCCTGACCTGGGGCTGCCAGATGAACGAGCGCGACAGCGAGATCCTGGCCGGCCAGCTGGAAGAGATGGGCATGGTCCCGGCCGGCCTCCTGGACGACGCGGACCTGATCCTGCTCAACACCTGCGCCGTGCGGGAGACGGCGGAGGAGAAGGTCTTCGGCACCATCGGCTACCTGAAGGTGCTCAAGCAGAAGAACCCGGACCTGATCCTGGGCCTGTGCGGCTGCATGGCCCAGGAGGAGGCCACCATTCGCCGCATCCAGCGGTACTATCCCCACGTGGACCTGGTGTTCGGCACCCACAACGTCCACCAGCTGCCCCAGCTGATCGAGCGGGTGCGGCGGGAAGAGGGGATGGTGGTCGACGTCTGGCAGGCGGCGGAGGGCGTGGTCGAACACCTGCCCTCGCGGCGGGCCGGGGGCGTCAAGGCGTGGGTCAACATCATCTATGGTTGCGACAAGTTCTGCACCTTCTGCATCGTGCCCACCACCCGCGGGCGCGAGCGCAGCCGCCGCCCGGAAGACGTCATCGCCGAGGTGGAGTACCTGGCCGCCGAGGGATACAAGGAGGTCACCCTGCTGGGCCAGAACGTCAACTCCTACGGCAAGGACTTGGGCATCGGGTTCGATTTCGCGGACCTGCTGGCCCGGCTGGACCAGGTTCCGGGAATCCGCTGGATCCGGTACACCACCTCCCACCCCCGGGACTTCAGCGACAAGCTGATCCGGACCATCGCGGAGTCCGACAAGGTGACGGAGCACTTCCACCTGCCGGTGCAGTCCGGTTCGAACCAGGTGCTGCGCTGGATGAACCGGCGCTACACCCGGGAGCACTACCTGCGCCTGATCGAGAAGATCCGGGAGGCGGTGCCCGACGCCTGCATCACCACGGACATCATCGTCGGGTTCCCCAAGGAGACCGAGGAAGACTTTCGCCAGACCCTGGACCTGGTGCGGCAGGTGGAGTACGACAACGCCTTCACCTTCATCTACTCGCCCCGGGAGGGGACGCCGGCCGCCCGCTGGCCCCAGCTGCCGCGGGAGGTCAAGCAGGAGCGGCTGGAGCGGCTGATGGAGGTGCAGTACGAGATCAACCTGCGGAAGAACAAGCGCCTGGTGGGCCAGAGGGCCGTGGTCCTCATCGACGGGCCCAGCAAGAAGAACCCGCAGGTCCTCAGTGCCCGCACCCGCACGAACAAGCTGGTGCTGGTGCCGGGCGACGCCGCCTGGGCCGGCCGCTTCGCCCGGGTGGAGATCACCCGGGCCCAGACCTTCACCCTGGAGGGGCGGCTGCTGGAACTCCTTCCGGACGACGCGCCCGAAATCGGGCGGCACGGGCAGTTCTCGCCCTACAGCGCTGCGGCCCGGGGGGCCTGACCCGGTCGGGGCGCGGCGGGCAGTGCGGCCGTCCGGGGAGCTGTGGTAACAGCCGGTTCCGGCTCCGGGAACGGTGCGCGGACCGCGGCGGGCTCCGGGCCGATCCCGGGCAGGCAAGGGGCGCCGCTGGGCGGGAGGGGAAGCGCTGCGGCGGGGGTGGCAGGCTGCAATCATGGCGCAGGCTGACGAGCCTCAGCAGGGCAGGTCGGGCCGGGAAACCCCGATGATGCGTCAGTACCGGGAGTGGAAGGAGCGCTACCCGGACTGCATCCTGTTCTTCCGCCTGGGCGACTTCTACGAGATGTTCGGCGACGACGCCCGCCTGGCCGCCAGGATCCTGGACATCACCCTGACCTCCCGGGAGACGGCCAAGGGCGAGCGGGTGCCCATGTGCGGCGTGCCCTACCACGCCGTCGACCAGTACCTGCCGCGCCTGGTGGAAGCGGGCTACCGGGTCGCCATCTGCGAGCAGGTGGAGGATCCGCGGCTGGCCCGGGGGCTGGTGCGCCGGGAGGTGGTGCGGGTCGTCACCCCCGGCACCCTCTGGTCGGCGGCGGGACGGGACGAGAGCCGGTACGTGGCCGCCCTGGCCCTCGACCCGGATCCGGCCACCCGGCCCGCGGGTAATGGCCGGGTCCCGGCTCCGCAGCCGGCAGGCAGCGGCCTTGAGACCGGCAGCGCCGCGGGGGCACCGCGGGTTCTGGGGCTCGCCTACGCCGACGTGTCCACGGGCGAGTTCACCATCGCCCAGCTGGCCGGGGACGACCCCCTGCGCCTGGCCCTGGACGAGCTGGCCCGGCTGCAGGCGGCCGAGTGCCTGCTGGGACCGGGGCTGGAGGGACCTGGCGCCGCCGGGCTGGAGCAGACCCTGCGGGAGCGAGGCTGCACGCTCACCCGCACCGAGGCCGGTCCCTGGCGCCTCCGGGAAGCCGCCGCCGCCCTGGCGGCCCAGTTCGGCCGGCCGGCGGTCGACCAGGCCCGGGCGGAGACCGGGGCCGCCGCCTTGAGCGCGGGCGGCGGGCTCCTGGCCTACCTCCGGGCCACGCAGAAGGTGGACCTGGAGCACCTGCGCCGGCTGCGGACCGATGCCCTGGGACAGTGGCTGGCCATCGACGCCAACAGCCGCCGGAACCTGGAGCTGGTGCGCCGGCTGCGGGACGGCTCCCGCCAGGGCACCCTGCTGGACGTGCTGGACCTGACGGAAACGGCGATGGGCCGGCGACTCTTGCGCCAGTGGATCGAGCGTCCCCTGGTGGACCCTGCGGCCATCTCCGCCCGGCTCGATGCGGTGGAGGCCCTGGTGCGCGACCCCTTCCTGCGGGCCGGGCTGCGGCAGCAACTGGCCGGCATGCAGGACCTGCCGCGTCTTTTGGGCCGGGTGGGCTACCAGCAGGCCAACGCCCGCGACCTGCTGGGCATCGCCCGCGCCCTGGAGCGGCTGCCGGAGCTGGCAGCGCAGCTGGAGGGAGCCGCCGGGGCCGGCCCCCTGGGCCGGCTGGAGGCCGTCCGCCAGGCCCTGGATCCCCAACTGGCGCGCCTGGCCGCCCGGTTGCGAGGGGCGCTGGTGGACGATCCGCCCACCGGCATCACCGAGGGCGGGCTGATCCGGGACGGGTTCCACCCCGAAGTGGATGCCCTGCGCCAGGCCATGGCCCAGGGCCGCCACTGGATCGCGGCCCTGGAGGCCCGGGAGCGGGAGCGCACGGGCATCAAATCCCTGAAGGTGGGCTTCAACAAGGTCTTCGGGTACTTCATCGAGGTGACCCGGGCCAACCGCCACCTGGTGCCTCCCGACTACGAGCGGCGGCAGACGCTGGCAGGGGCCGAGCGTTTCGTCACCCCGGAGCTCAAGGCGATGGAGAGCCGGATCCTGGGGGCGGAGGAACGCCTGGCGGCCCTGGAGCACCAGCTGTTCCTCGAACTGCGGCAGGAGGTGGCCGCAGCCATCCCCCAGCTGCAGGCCACCGCCGACGCCCTGGCCGAGCTGGACGTGCTGGCCGCCCTGGCCGAGGCCGCGGCCCGGTACGGGTACGTGCGCCCCAAGCTGGCCGCCGACCGCCGGCTGCGCATCAAGGCAGGGCGGCACCCCGTGCTGGACCGGACGCTGGAGGGCCGGTTCGTCCCCAACGACATCGACCTGGACGGCGAAGAGGAACGGGTCATGCTGATCACCGGCCCCAACATGGCCGGCAAGAGCACCTTCATGCGCCAGGTGGCCCTCATCGTCATCATGGCCCAGATGGGCAGCTTCGTGCCGGCCGCCGAGGCGGAGATCGGCCTGGTTGACCGGATCTTCTGCCGGGTAGGGGCCAGCGACGACCTGGCCTCGGGCCAGTCCACCTTCATGGTGGAGGTGGCGGAGACGGCCCTGGCCGTGCACCACGCCACCCCCCGCAGCCTGATCCTGCTGGACGAGATCGGCCGCGGCACCAGCACTTTCGACGGCATCGCCATCGCCCGGGCGGTGATCGAGTACATCCACGACCGCATCGGGGCCCGCACCCTGGTGTCGACCCACTACCACGAGCTGACGGGCCTGGCGGCCACGCGCCCCGGGATCCGCAACTACCACGCCCGGGTGGTGGAGGAAGGGGACGGCATCCGCTTCCTCTGGCGCATCGCGCCCGGCGGCGCCGATCGCAGCTACGGCATCAATGTAGCCCGGCTGGCGGGGTTGCCGGTGGAGATCGTGGAGCGGGCCAAGGCCATCCTGGCGGAACTGGACCGGCGGGCCGGGCCGCGGCAGATCTCCCTGGCCGACCTGATGGCGCAGCCCGTGGGGGCTCCGCCGTCCCGGTACGAACCCGGCACCGGCGCCGCCGGAGCGGCGCCGCCGGCTGGGGTCCCCGGCTCCGGCGGCGGCAGCCCGCCCGGCGCGCCGCAACCGGGCGCCGCAGCGGGGGAGACCGGCGGGAGGGCCACCACCGGGCGGGCCGGCGGCGAGGCGGCGGGGACCGCGGGCCTCGGGCCGGGCTCGCCGGCAGGGGCGCCGGGTACCGCCGGGGCGCTGCCGGGCTGGTCCCAGGCTGCCGCTGCCCGGGAGCCCGGTACGGGGGAGCCTCCCGGCCCGGCCGGGGTCTTGGGGACGGGGCCCGGGGCCCCCGGTGCGGTCCCCGCACCTGCCGCCCCGCCCGCCACCGCCCCCGGCGCGGGGGACGGGGCGCCGGCCGCCGGGGGGACGGCGGCCTCCGCCGCCCCGCCCGCAGGGGAGCGCCTGGCGAGGGCCTGGCTCGAGCAGCTGGCCCGGCTGGATCTGGTCCGCCTGACGCCGCTGGATGCCATGAACCTGCTCTACGCCTGGCAGCGGCGGCTGAAGCGGCTCGCGGAGGGCGGCGAATAGGAGGAGGCCCATGGGCAGGATCCGGCGCCTGGATCCCCAGGTGATCAACCAGATCGCCGCCGGCGAGGTGGTGGAACGGCCCGCCTCGGTGGTCAAGGAGCTGGTGGAGAACAGCCTGGATGCCGGCGCCCGCCGCATCCGCGTCGACGTGGCGGAGGGCGGCCTGCGCTCCATCACCGTGTCCGACGACGGCTGCGGCATGGACCCCGACGATGCCCTGCTGGCCGTGGAGCGCCACGCCACCAGCAAGATCAGCCGCCTGGACGATCTGGCCCGCGCCGGTACCCTGGGCTTCCGGGGCGAGGCCCTGGCGGCCATGGCCTCGGTGGCCCGCCTGGAGCTGGTCACCCGGCCGCCGGCGGCGGAGGGCGGCTTCCGCGTGGTGGTCGAAGGCGGCGCCCAGCGCAGCGCCGGGCCCTGGGCCAGCCCGCCCGGCACCCGGGTCACCGTGCGGGACCTGTTCTTCAACACGCCGGCCCGGCGCAAGCACCTCAAGGGGCCCGTGGCCGAGTTCGGCCGCATCGCCGACGTGGTCACCGCCCACGCCCTGGCCCGGCCCGACGTGCGCTTCGAGCTCTGGCACAACGGCCGGGAGGTGCTGCGCACCTCCGGCAGCGGCGACCCGGCGGTGGCGGTGCTGGAGTGCTTCGGGCCCGACGTGGCCGCCGGCCTGATCCCGGTGACGGCCGCCGGCGACGCCTGCCGGATCGAGGGTTACGTGGGGGCCCCGCGCATCGCCCGGGCCAGCCGGGCCTGGCAGTTCTTCAGCATCAACCGCCGGCCCGTCCAGGTGCCGAGCCTGCGCTTCAGCCTGGAGAACGCCTACCGCCACCTGCTGCCCGCCCGCCGCTACCCCGTGGCCGTGCTGGCGCTGACGGTGCCGGGGGAGGAGGTCGACGTCAACGTCCACCCCGCCAAGCTGGAGGTGCGCCTGGTGCGGGAACGGGCGGTGGCGTCCCTGCTCTACCGGGCGGTGGAGAGCGCCCTGGCCGAGCGGGACCTGCTGCGTCCTGCGGCGCCGGGCCCCTTCTATGCACCCTCTCCTGGAGACCCCGGCGAGCGGTTCACGCCCCCCAAGGGGCCCTGGGGCAATGGGGAAGGCCCCTGGCGCCCGGGGTCGCCCCGGTGGGTGCGGGGGGCGTCGTGGGCGGTGCGGCCGGGGAGCGGTCGAGCTCCCGAAGTGGCGTCCGGAGGGGCGGCGGGAGGGACGGCGGAGGCCGCGGCGGAAGCGGCGGCAGCCTATGAGGGGGCCACGGCCGCCTGGCTGGAGGTCTTCCGCCGGGGGGAAGAACCCCACGGGACCAGGGCGGCGCGCGGGCCACGAGCGGGACAGGCCGGTACTCCCGGGGAGACGTTCGAGCCCGCGCCGCAGCCGCCCGGCGAGGGGTGGGGGAGTCCGGGCGCCCGGAGGGACGACCCCGCCGGTGGAACGGGCAGCCCGGCGGCCGGGACCGGGCCCCTTGCCCGGGAGGAGGAGGTGCCCGACGGAGCGCGGCAGCCGGGCGTGGGGCCCGCGGGCCCCACACAGGACGCCCGGGATCTGCTGCTGCGCCTGGAGCCCCTCGGCCAGGTGGCGGGGACCTACCTGGCCTGTGCGGGACCCGACGGCCTGTACCTGGTCGACCAGCATGCCGCCCACGAGCGGATCTACTTCGAGCGGTTCCTGGCCCAGGGAGCCGGCCAGGCCGGCGTGCCCGCCCAGCTGCTGGCCGTCCCCGTGGTGCTGGACCTGCCGGCATCGGAATACGCGCTGCTGCTCGAGCAGGCGGCCGCCGTGGCCCGCATGGGCTTTCAGATCGAGCCCTTCGGGCCCCGCTCCGTCGCCGTGCGGGCGGTGCCGGCCGCCCTGGCCGACCGGCCGGCGCCGTCCCTGCTGGCCGACCTCCTGGCCCGGCTGCTGGCCGAGGCGGTCCGCGGCGGGGGGGAGGAGGCGCCGGTCCTGGACACCGACCGGGCGGCCCGGATCCTGGCGGCCTGCAAGGCGGCCATCAAGGCGGGGGACCGGCTTCACCCCCAGGAGATGGCCCAGCTCCTGGCCGACCTGGCGCGCTGCCGGCAACCCTATGCCTGTCCCCACGGCCGGCCCACGGTGATCCGCGTGGGGGTCGACGAGCTGGAGCGCCGGTTCGGCCGGCGGGGCGGGGGGTGAGGCGGCGTGCTCATCGTGATCGTGGGACCCACGGCGGTGGGCAAGACCGAACTCTCCCTGCTGCTGGCCGATCTCTTGCCCGTCGAAGTGGTTTCCGCCGATTCCACCCAGGTCTACCGGGGCCTGGACATCGGCACCGACAAGGTCGATCCTGCCGTCCGGCGCCGCATCCCCCACCACCTGATCGACATCCGTGACCCCGATGAGCCGTACAGCGTGGCCGATTTCCGGCGGGACGCCACGGCGGCCATCCAGGCCATCTGCCGGCGGGGGCGGTACCCGGTGCTGGTGGGAGGGACGGGCTACTACGTCACCGCCCTGCTGCGGGGCTTTGACTTCGAGCCCGTTCCTCCCGACCCGGACCTGCGGCGGCGGCTGGAAGAAGAGTACGAGAAGCTGGGCCCGGAGGCCCTCCACCGGCGGCTGGCCGCCGTCGACCCCCAGCGGGCCGCGGTCATCCACCCCCGCGATCGCAAGCGGCTGGTCCGGGCCCTGGAGATCTGGTACCAGACCGGCCGGCCGCCCAGCCAGTTCGCGCCGCCGCGCTCGGGGCCCCTCGCCTTTGATGCCCGCTGCTACGGCCTGACGGCACCGCGGGATGACGTCTACCGCGCCATCGCCCGGCGGGTCGACCGCCAGCTGGCCCGGGGCCTGGTGGAGGAGGTGCGGCGGCTGCTGGAGGCGGGGTACGACCCCCGGCTGCCGGCGCTGCAGGCCCTGGGCTACAAGGAGATCGCGGGATACCTGCGGGGCGAGTACGACCTGGCCGAGGCCCGGCGGCGGCTCATTCGCAACACGCGGCACTATGCCAAGCGGCAGTGGACCTGGTTCCGCCACCAGCTGCCGGAGGTCCGGTGGTTCGACCGCCGGGAGTGGACCCTGCCCCAGGTGGCCCGCTTCATCGCGGCGGAGGCGGAGGCGGGGATGCCGTCCGGGAAGGTGGGGGCTCCGGCGGCACCGGCCAGGGACGATCCGGGACCGGCGCCTACCCCGGGCCGTTGAGGCCGGGCGGGGCCGGGTTGCGGGGGTCGCGGCGGGCGCGGTGGTCGCAGACGGGACAGCTGCCCCGCACCAGGGCCTCGGCCCGCAGGGCCAGGGGCGCCTCGGCGCAACCCAGCCGGTATCCTTCCCGGCGGCCCCGCCGCCGGCCGGCGGCATACCCGGCGGCCAGCGCCAGGACGAGCAGGGCGGCCCCGGCCAGCACCGCCGCCACCCCCGTTGCGGCCAGCGCCGGCACGGACGCCCCCGGGCTCACGGCACACCCTCCCCGCCGGCCGGAGGGCCGGCCGGGGATCCACCGCGTTGTGGGGGTGCCCCGGAGGCCACGGCGCCGTTGCCGGCCTGGGGATCCCGCGCCGGGTGCGTCCGGCCCCGCCTCCCCGGGACCAGCGGCCCGCGACCGGCCAGCCCGGCCCCGGCGGCTGCGGCCCAGGCGGCCACCGCCCGCAGGGGGTCCCAGGCTGCGGCCGCCAGAGCCAGCCCGAGCCCGGTCAGCAGCGCCTCTTGCGGGCCGAGCCGCGCCGCCCAGTTGCGGGCGGGCCCGGCCCCGGGCACCGGCCCAAGCGGGTCGTCCCCTGAGGTCCGGGCTTGCTCCCGCCGCAGGTCGATCCAGTCGTCCACCAGTTGTACCGAGCCCACGAGGGCCAGGGCGGCCAGGGTGTCCGGCAGGCCCGCGGCGGCCACCGAAAGGGCCACCGTGAGCGCCGTCTCCTGCCAGGCGCGCAGCCCCAGGGGCAGCCGGGTGCCGCTGCCGTGGGCCATCCCCCAGGCGTAGCTGGCCCAAAAGAGAAGCAGCGCGTCCCGCAGGGAGAGGGCGGCAGCGGCAGCCAGGGCAGCCAGGGCATAGGCGGTGGCGGCGGGTCCCAGCCGGACGGCGGCGTTGGGCCGGCCCGTCCAGGCATCCTCCTCCCGGTCCAGGACGTCGTCCATCAGCTTCACCGCCACGCCCACCAGCAGCACCGCCAGGACCCGCAGCCCCTCGGCAGGACCGGCGGGCGGCAGCCATCCGGCCGCCAGCCCCTCCCGCCAGCGGGCCAGCAGGGGAAGGAGATCAGACGTAGCGGGCCACAAAGCGCCGCACCTCCCGGAAACCGGTCCGCTGCAGGGCCGAGACCGGCAGCACCGGCCGGCCGCTGAAGACCCGCCGGATGGTGGCCAGCCCGCCGGGCGCGGCGGGCAGGTCCATCTTGTTGGCCAGGACGGCGTAGGGTGCCCGCAGGGGCAGGTAGCGGGCGATCTGGACCTCGACCTCGGCGATGGCGCTCCGGCCCTGCCGCCCCACCCGGTCGGCATCGATCACGTGCAGCACGGCATCGGCCAGCCGGAGGGCCCGCAGGGTCTGGGCCACCGCCAGCCGGACCTGGCGGTCCTCGTCGATGCCGTCCAGAAGGCCGGTGGAGTCGGTGAGCACCACCACCCGGGCCCGCTTGCGGCCCGGCACGGACACCGTCAGCGACTGCAGGCAGCGGGTGGTGTGGGGCTCGTCCCCCACCAGCAGCGGGCGGTCCCGTTCCAGGTGGCAGGGCCGGGTGAAGGTGCCGCCCTCGGCCGCCTGGACGGTCATCTCCGCCCGTTCGATCCCCAGGTAGCGCGCGAAGTTGAGCAGGAACAGGGTCTTGCCCGCGTTGGCCTGCCCAATGATCAGCGCCGTCTTCACGGCCACCCCTCCCCGGGGCCGGGGGCCGGGTCGAAATCGGCCGCGGTGAGGCGCATGAGCTCCTCCCGGCCGGCCCCGGGCCGGTCCAGCAAGCGGACGGCCTGCCGGCGGATGGCCCGCTCGATCAGGTTGCGGACCGTGCGGGCGTTGCCGGACCGCTCGCCATAGCCGGGAGGCAGGGACAGGAGGATCTCCCGCAGCCTCTGCTCGGCGCCGGGATCCAGCCGGTATTGCCGCTGTCCGGCCAGCTGGTGGGCGATGGCCACCAGTTCGTCCACGGTATAGTCGGGAAAGGTCAGGTGGATGGGGAACCGGGAGCGCAGGCCCGGGTTCACCTGGAGGAACCAGGCCATCTCCTGCCGGTACCCCGCCAGGATGACCACCAGCCGCTGCCGGTGGTCTTCCATCTGCTTGACCAGGGTGTCGATGGCTTCCTTGCCGAAGTCCTTCTCGCCGCCCCGAGCCAGGGAGTACGCCTCATCGATGAACAGCACCCCGCCCAGGGCCTGGTGGATGACCTGGCGCGTTTTCTGGGCCGTGTGGCCGATGTACTCGCCCACCAGGTCGGCCCGCTCGACCTCCACCAGGTGGCCCTTTTCCAGCACGCCCAGGGCCCGGAAGAGCCGGGCCAGGATGCGGGCCACGGTGGTCTTGCCGGTGCCCGGGTTGCCGGTAAAGACCATATGCAGGGTCAGGGGCTCGTTGATCAGGCCGGCCCGGGCCCGGCGCTCCCGCACGGTGACGTAGGCCCGGATCTCCCGGACCACCCGCTTGACGTGGTGCAGGCCGATCAGCGCGTCCAGCTCGGCCAGGGCCGCTTCGATTTCCCGCTCTCGCTGCCGCTGGTCCTCCGTGGTGTCCGGTGCCGGTTCCCGCTCCAGCCGGTGCAGGTAGACCACCGCCTGGGGCGGGGCGATGCGGCCGTCCTCGATCCAGCGCAGCACCTCGTCGGGGGAGGACGGCTGGGGCGGTTGCGGGGACGGCACCCGGCCGCCCGCGGGCGGGCGGGTGACGACGACGCGTTCCATGAAACCACCTCCGGCCCGGCATCGTTCCAGTGTATTCGGGGCGCCGGGGCGCCGTGTTCGTCCGGCGCCGGGGGATAGGAGGCGGGGGTCCAGGCGAGGTCCCTCCGCCCCCAGTGACGCCGCGGACGTCGCGGGGGTGTCTGATAGAATTCGGGTAGATGCGGCGGGGAGGGCCGGGGGGCAGGCGGGAGGAAGGAGGAACCGGCTTGACGGGCGACAGCGCCGGCGGAAGTCCCCGCCGGCGGCCGGAAAGGGCGCTGCTGGTGGGCGTCAGCTGGGAGCGGGGCGGGCGCCTCTCGCCCGAGGAGCGGCTGGCCGAGCTGAGGGAACTGGCCCGCTCCGCGGGGGCGGAGGTGGTGGGGGAGATCCGCCAGCGGCGGGACCGGCCGGAGCCCGCCACCCTGATCGGGCCGGGCAAGGTCCAGGAGGTGGCGGAGGCCCGCCGGCGGCTCGAAGCCGACGTGGTGATCTTCGATCGGGACCTGACCCCGGCCCAGCAGCGGAACCTGGAGCGGGCCATCGGCGGCAAGGTGATCGACCGCACCCAGCTGATCCTCGACATCTTCGCGTCCCGGGCCCGGACCAGGGAGGGCCAGCTGCAGGTCGAACTGGCCCAGCTGCAGTACCTGCTGCCCCGCCTGGCCGGCATGGGCGAAGCCCTCTCCCGCCTGGGCGGCGGGATCGGCACCCGGGGCCCTGGCGAGACCCGCCTGGAGGTCGACCGCCGCCGCATCCGCCTCCGGATCGCGGGCCTGCGCCGGCTGCTCGCCGAAGTCCGCCGCCAGCGCCAGACCCAGCGCAAGGGGCGGCGCCGGGCGGGGCTGCCCGTGGTGGCGCTGGTGGGCTACACCAACGCCGGCAAGACCACCCTGCACGCCGCGCTGGTCCGGCGGTTCGGGGCCGTCCCGGCCGGTGCCGTGGTGGCGGGCCGCGACCGGCTGTTCGACACCCTGGACCCCGCGGTGCGGCGGGTCGAGTGGCCCGGTCTGGGGCCCGTTCTGGTGGCCGACACCGTGGGGTTCATCCACGACCTGCCGCCCCACCTGATCGCCGCCTTCCGCGCCACCCTCGAAGAGGTCCTGGAAGCGGACCTGCTGCTCCACGTGGTCGACGTTTCCCAGCCGCGGTGGCCCGTGGATGTGGACACGGTGGAGGAGATCCTCGATGACCTGGGCGCCGTCCAGCCCCGCCTGCTGGTGCTGAACAAGATCGACCGGGGGGAGGCCGGGGGAGAGGGGGCGAGGGGAGAGGCGGCCGGCGGCGAGGAGACCCGAGGACACGATGCGGAGTGCAAGGGCGGGGAGGCCGGCGGCGGCGAGGCCTGGGGAAGGGAATCCGGAGACGGGAGCAGGGACCCCAGGGGAGAAGGCAGGCCGCCCGAGGCCATCCCGACGGCGCATCCCCTGCCGGCGGCCCCCTTGAGCGGCGAAAATGCGGCCCCTGCTGGTATTGGCGGCCGGGCCGTGCGGGTTTCCGCGCTGACGGGCCAGGGACTGGACCGGCTGGCGGTTGCGGTGGCGGAACTGCTGGGTCGGGATCGCCTCCGGGTGCGGGTGGAGGTGCCCTACCACCGGAGCGACCTGCGGTCCCGGATTCATGCCGGGGGCCCCGTCCTGGCGGAAGAACCGGTCCCGGCGGGCTGGAGCCTGGTGGCCCTCCTGCCGCAGGCCGAGATCGGGCGGCTCCGGCGGGCCGGGTGCCGCATCGAGGACGCGGCACGTATCGAGGACGCGGCAATCGAGGACGCCGCGGAAGATGGTGCAAGGAGGCTGGACGGGAGCCGGCCTTGAACCGGGCGTGGCGGGCCGGGCCGGCCGCTGCAACGGGCGGAACGGCGCCGCAGACGGGAGGGATCAGGGATCATGCCGGTCCTGCCGGGAATTGCGGCTGAGGCTGGAGGAGGCCCGTGGTGGCTCGCCCTGCTGGCGTCCATCGGCATTGCCGCTGGCCTGGTGGGAACCGTCCTCCCCGCTCTCCCGGGGATCCCGCTGGTCTTCCTGTCCATCGCCGGTTACGCGGTCGCCACGGGCTTTCGGGAAATCTCCGGCACGGCCCTGCTGGTCATGTTGGCGGCCACCGTGACCGGCATGGCCCTGGAATACGGCCTGGGGCCGGCAGCGGCCCGGCGCCGCGGCGCCAGCCGGGCCGCCTTCTGGGGTGCCATTGCAGGTGGACTGGCCGGCACCTTCATCCTGGGCCCCCTGGGCATCTTGCTGGGGCCGCTGGCCGGGGCCGTGGTGGGTGAACTGGCCAGCGGCCGGACATGGCAACAGGCGTTGTCCACCGGCTGGACGACAGCGGTGGGACTGGTGGCCGGCCTGGCACTTGAGCTGCTCATCGGCCTCGCCATGGCGGTCTACTTCTGGATACGGGTCCTCGCATGAGGCCGCGCCGCGGGTCAGGTGCCGCGGTCCGGGGCATTCCTGGCCTTGAATCGGCCTTGATCACCCCGGTCTCAAATCATCCGGCGCAGAAGGGCCACCACCTTCCCGAGGATACGGGCCGTCCGCACGCGGATGGGTTCCATGGCCGGATTCTCCGGCTGCAACCGGATGCCGTCGCGCTCCCGGTAGAACCGCTTCACCGTCGCTTCATCGTCGATCAGGGCGACCACGATGTCCCCGTTGTCGGCCGTTTCCTGCCGGCGGACGATGACGTAGTCACCGTCCAGGATGCCCGCCCCGATCATGCTGTCGCCGCGGATGCGCAGGGCGAACACCTCCCCCTCGGGCACCAGCTCCGTCGGGAGGGGGAGGACGTCCTCGATGTTCTCGACCGCCAGGATCGGCTGGCCCGCGGTCACCTGCCCCACCAGGGGGACCGGCACCGTCCGCGTCCGCAGGCCGGATTCCTCCAGGACCTCGATGGCCCGCGGCTTGGTGGGATCGCGGCGGATGTAGCCCTTTCGCTCCAGCCTCGCCAGATATGTGTGGACGGTGGATGTGCTCTTCAGGCCCACCGCTTCCCCGATTTCCCGTACCGAAGGGGGATAGCCTCGCTCGCGGATCGACGCCTTGATGTAATCGAGAATCTGCCGCTGCCTGCGGGTCAGCTCTTCCAAGTCGGCACCTCCCACCGCCGCGGGCCCTTTTCCCGCTGCTTAGGCCGCCCCGGTTCCTAACCCGGTGGATCGGCCTTTTCCACCACCTTGGCGCCGTGACGCCGGCGCTGCCGGCTTCGGGCGCCGGCGGACCGCCCTGCACCCGCCCTGCACCCATTGTACGGATCGAAAGCAGGTTCCACAAACAGTTGTTCGGACCCCGCGTGGGAATTCCTGCATGATGGGACGCACCGTCGCCAGATTTTTGCCCCTTGACACCGAACGGATGTTCCATGGTATGATGGGACCCGAACATATGTTTCGGTGCCGGGGGGATCACCGTGGCAGTACGGGTTCAGTGCCGGGGTGCTAGACCTTTTGGCGACGGTAGGGGCCGAAGCGGCCGGCCGGCGGCGGGCGCTTTCAGGCGCCGCCGGTACCGATGGGGCCGGCCTGGGCGGACCGTGGCCGCGCTGGTTCTTGTGACAGGGGTGATCCTGGGCGTAGCCTGGGGCGGCGGGCTCTGGCCGGCACGGGCGGTGGCTTCGGACGAGGGTGCGGCCAAGCCGCCGGTTCAAAAGGTGGCCCGTCATCCAGGGGGCGCGGATCCGGCGGCACGGGCCGGGAGGTCACCGCAAGCGTCGACCGCAAATGGCGATGGCGCTGGGGAGGCTGCCTTATTGCAGGGGAACCAGGTGGTCGTCCGGCGGGGCGATCGCATCTGGGCCATTGTGGAGCGGTATGGGCGCAGCGACCGGGATCCCCGGGATCTGGTGGCGGCCGTGATGGAGGCCAACGGCCTGACATCCCCGGCACTACGGCCCGGTATGATCCTGGTCCTGCCACCCGAGGTTCTCCGGTAGGCGGAGCACCGCGGACCCCAGACATCCGGTGCAGGGCGGCCCGCTGCCGGCCGCCGCACCGCCCATGGTATACGGCCATCCTCCCGGCCTTTTCTTACGGATGTCTTGTGAGCGATTCATTCCTTGTGTTTGCCGGAAGGCATCCTGCGGGCCCGCTGCTCGGCAGCGGTACACCGGGTGAGCATGCAACCGTCCGCCGATCGGGATTTTTCGGGCGGGTGGCGGGCAGCCACATTGCGGCGGAGCCGTACCTGGGCGGAGGAACCGGTACCGGTTGCAGCGCAGCCGGTGGATGCGATGGGCAGGCTTACCGCCGCTCTGGGTCGCTTCGTCCAGATTCGCAGATTTCTCTGGAGAAGCCATGAGCGACCACCTTCCGTGGCCACCGCCAGGGCTGGAGGGCCGGCGGGCAGCGGGACACCGGGGTTCTGGTGAGACCCCGGGACCTGGCTTCAGGACGTCGTCCTGTACTTCGTATAAGTAACATTATGTTAAGTAAGTTAAGTAAGCACGGGGCACCCCACGGCCCCCAGCCCCTCTCGCTCCCGCGACACGACCAGCCCGGCGGCGGGTTCGACCGTACAAGCGACGAGGAGGCTCCCTGCAGGCGGAAGTCGCCGACCCGCCTGCAGGGATTCGCCCCAGCCGAAGGGTGCCGGGGGACGGCGGGCGTCGCCGGGTGACGCGGACCCGGCCGCGTTCCCCCAAGCATGTTGCCCGGAATCGGGGCCCGCCGCGAAGGGGCACCTACGCACCGAGCGGCCCCACCCGTGTGGCGGCGAGCCCGGCCCCCGCTCCAGGGCGGGTCCCCCTCCGCCGGCGTGGGTTGGAGGTGGGGGCTGCAGGCGGGGTCTATCCCTACCGAAGGTGCGCCCGTGCCTCAAAGCGGCGAGCTGGGCTCGAACTGGGGCGGCCGCTTGCTGCGTAGCGAAGCCAGGCCCTCGGCGGCATCCGGCAAGGTGAAACCCAGGAACTCCAGCGCCGTCGAGGTGTCGAAGATCGGACCCGCGGCCCGCAGCCAGTTGTTGAGGGCGTACTTGGTCCAGCGGATCGCCGTCGGGCTGCCCTGGGCCAGCCGGCGGGCAATGTTCAGGGCAGCCTCCCGGGCCTCGCCGTCGTCCACGCAGAGGGCGACGAGCCCGATCCGGGCGGCTTCCTCGCCGCTCACGGGCTCGTTCAGCAGGAGGTGATACTTGGCCCGGGCCATGCCCACCAGTAGAGGCCAGATGATGGCGGCGTGATCGCCGGCGGCCACGCCCAGGCGAACGTGCCCATCCAGCAGGCGGGCGTTCCGGGCGGCCACGGCGATGTCGGCCAGCAGCGCCACGGCCAGTCCGGCGCCGACGGCGGGGCCTTCGATGGCGGAGACCACGGGCTTGGAACAATTGATGAGGTTGTACACCAGGTCGCGGGCTTCTTTCCAGACCCGCACCCGGACCTGGGGATCCTGCATGATGGCTTCGACCAGGCGGAAATCGCCGCCGGCCGAAAAGGCCTTCCCTGCGCCCCGTACCAGCACGACCCGAACTCCGGCGTCGCCGTCGATGTCCCTCCAGATGCGGGTAAGCTCGGTATGGGTCTCGGCGTCCACCGCGTTGAGCGTCTCCGGCTGCTCCAGGACCAGCTCCAGGATCCCGGGTTCCGCCCAGGACAGCTGCAGCCGCCGGTATTGGTGCCACCAGGACGACACGGGCATTCCCTGCCTTCCTCCGGGAGGGTTCCAGGTGCAATGAAGAGACGTCCGGCCCCGAGTGAACCCGAGGGAGACGGAGTTCGGCCGGGGGGACCCCGAACTCCTGCCGAGACTTTTGCCGAGCTCCTGCACGGGTCTCTCTCCTGCCGTCTCGGCTGCGGTCGCCGTTGGCGGGGCCGGCCCGCACCGGGCTCCCGGCTCCCGCGGGTCCGGTTCCGGCTCAGAAGCCGCCGGGGGAACCGGCGGGTCGAACCCGCAGGGCGATCTTGCCGCGCACGCCGCCCTCCTCCAGGCGGCTGTGGGCTTCGGCCACCTGGTCCAGGGGCAGGATGCCGTCCAGGGCCGGGCGCAGCTTGCCGCCTTCGATCAGGGTCCGGAGGGCATCCAGCTTGTACCGGGCCCGCTCCAGGAAGAGCCCGTGCAGTGTCAGGTTCTTCCGCGACAGGGGGCCCAGGTTGACCTGGCCGCCCAGGATGGTCACCACCCGTCCGTGGGGCCGCACCACCTCAAGACTCCGGGTGAGGACCTCCCCTCCCACCGTGTCCAGGACCAGGTCCACGCCCTGGCCGCCGGTCTCGCGCCGGATGACCTCCACGAAATCCTGGGTCCGGTACTCGATCACCCGGTAGGCGCCCAGGGACTTGACGAATTCCATGTTGTCGGCCCGGGCGGTCGCGTAGACGAAAGCACCGGCCGCCTTGGCGATCTGGACGGCGAAGTGGCCGACACCACCGGCCGCGCCGTGGATCAACACCGTTTCGCCCACCTTTAGCCCACCACGGGTGATCAGGCCGTCCCACGCCGTTCCCCCGGCCAGGGGCACCACGGCCGCTTCGGTGTGGGACAGGTTCTCCGGCTTGCGGGCGACGATCTCCTGGCGCGCCACGTGATACTGCGCGTAGCTGCCCGGCCGGCCACCGAAGATCTCGGGGGTGTAGTAGACCTCATCGCCCGGCTGGAAATCCGTCACTCCCGGTCCCACCGCCACCACCACGCCCGACACGTCGTAGCCGATGATGGCAGGAGGCACCACACCGGCCCAGGTGCCGTTGCGGCGAATCTTGTAATCCACCGGGTTGACGGAACTGGCGTGAACCTCGACCAGCACCTCGCCCGGGCCGGGCTCGGGTACCGGTACCTCCCGGGCTTCAAAGACCTCAGGCCCTCCGAAGGTCCGGATGACCATGGCCCTCATGGTCTTCGCCGTCTTCGCCATGGGACTCCCCCCACCCGTGGGATCTGGACCCAGTTAACGGGTAAACCCATTACCGGGATAAGCCAATGCTTACAGCCTCGTCAAGGCGGCCTGCGCCCCGGCGCTACCGGGAGGAAGGCGGCGCCGCCCAGCACGGGCGGCTTGCCGGCCGGCGGCGGCACCGGCGGGCCCCGGGCGAGCCGGGTGGCAGCCCGCGCTCCCCGGCTGCCCGGCAGGAGCTACCGCCGGTGCTGCCCAAACCTCTTCAGGGATGGCCAGGACCCCGGCGTCCCGGCCCGGCAGGAGGGACGATGCCTACGCGTACCGACAACCATCCAAGGGCGGGTTCCGCTCCCGATCCCGGGACACCCGCCCCGGTCCCCGGCTCGCCTCCCCGTTCCCACGGGCAGGGGCAGGTGGCGGAGATGCCGGCCGGCCTGCCGCCGCAAGGCCCGCCGGAGGACCCACGGCGGCCTGGCCTCCCGGGCGGCCCTGCTGCGGCCACGGCGGCCGGCGCCGCCGTAGCGGCCGGGCCGCCGGGCCCGGCGGCAGGGGCCAGGCAGCCCGCCGGGGCCGGCGCGGCGGGGCAGGCCGTAGCGGCCGGGCAGGCTCTGCCCCGGCGCTGGTTTCTCCTGGCGCTGGCCACCCTGCAACAGGCGGGGCTCACCGGCATCCGCTTCGGGATCCCCGTACTGGCCCCGTTCATCCGGGCGGACCTGGGCCTGTCCCTGACGGCCACCGGACTCGTCCTGGGTGCCTTCGACCTGGGGGCGCTGGCGACCTTTTACCTGACCGGGCGCCTGACGGACCGCTACGGTGATCGCCGGGTCATGGCGGCCGGTGCCGTCCTGGCGGGCCTGGTCTCTCTGGCCGCGGCCCTGGATGGGGCGGGGCTGGGCATGCTGCTGGGCCTGCTGGTGATGGCGGGGACGGGTTTCCCGTCCAGCCAGGTGGCCGGCAGCCACGCCGTCATCGGCTGGTTTCCCCCCAGGGAGCGCGGCCTCGCCATGGGGATCCGCCAGGCGGGCTTGCCGGCGGGCGGGTTTGCGGCCGCATGGCTCCTCCCCGGCCTGGCCAGTGCCTGGGGCTGGCGGGCGGCCCTGGCAGGGGCGGCGGTGGCCTGCATCGCCAGCGGGGTGCTGGTGGGACTGGTCCTCCCGCGGGACGAGCCCGGGCCGGTCCCACGGCCCCGGGAGACGGGAACCGGACCCGGGTCCGGACAACGCGGCCGCGTTGCCGGGGCGCGTTGCGCGAAATGCGGGCCGGCGGAGGTCCACGGGGCGCGGTCGGGGCGGGCCCAGGACCCGCGGGCGGCCCGGGCGGCGCAGGGGCGGGATGCCGGCGCCCTGGCGGTGGCGGCCTGGTTCTTCCGCCAGCCCACGCTGGTCCTGGTCACCGTCGTAGCGTGCGTGCTGGCAGCGGTCCAGTTCAGCCTGACGGGGTACTTGCCCCTGTTCATGGAAGACGTGTTCGGCTGGTCCCCGGACGCGGCCGGGCGCCTTCTGCTGGTGGTCCATCTGGGGGGCATGCTGGGGCGGCTGGCCTGGGGCTGGGCCTCCGACCGGCTGTTTGGCGGCCAGCGGGCGCAGCCCATGGCCGGTGCGGCCTTGGGGGGGATGCTGGCGGCGGCGGGCCTGGTGGCCGCCGCCCTCCTGGGCGGCACCAGCGGGCACGGTCCGGTAGGATCCGCGGCCATGGTGCTCCTGGCGGCCCTGGCAGGGTTCAGTTGTCTCGGGTGGAACGGGCTCTACACCACGGTGGTGGCGGAAAACGCGGGATCCCGGTCGGCGCCGGCTTTGGGCCTGAGCATGACGGTGCTGTACGTCTTCACCATGCTGGCGCCGCCCCTCTTCGGGCGGGTGGTGGACGCAGTGGGCCACTACGCGGCCGCCTGGGGCCTGGCGGTACTCTTGCAACTGGCGGGCCTGGTTCTCATCGGCCGGCTTCACCGCCGGCTGGCGGGCGGCGCTGAAGGACTGGCCCGGGGGATCCGGCCGCTGGCGGGTTCGTCCTGAGGGGGCGGACCAGGCACGGGCAGGGTCGGGGGCGGGGCCCGGTGAGGGACGCGTGCGAGGAGGTGCTACCGTGAGGGTCGCGGTGATCAGCGACATCCACGGCAACGGGCCGGCCCTGGACGCCGTCCTGGCCGACATCGCCGCCCGGGCCGTGGACGCCATCTACTGCCTGGGTGACGTGGCGTTCCAGGGGCCCCACGCGGCCTACTGCGTGGACGTCTTGCGGGAGCGGCACATCCCCACGGTGCGGGGGAACACCGACCGGTACCTGGCGGGAGGCGGCCGGCCGCCAGGGATGCCGTCCGGGCGGGCCGACGCCTTGCTGCGCCCCTGGCGGGAAGCCCTGGGGCCGGAGCGGCTGGCCTGGCTGGGGGCTCTGCCCGAGCGGCTCGAGGTTACGTGGGGTGGCGCCCCAGGGCTTCTGGTGCACGGTTCGCCCCGCTCGGACGAAGAGCCCCTGCTTCCCAGGCTGCCGGGCACCGGCCCGGCCGGCGCTCCCGGCACGGGACCCGGCACTGGGAGCCCGCCCGGCGCCGGCAGCCCGGAAGATGGCGATCCCCTGGCGGGCGTGGACGCCCAGCTGGTGCTCTTCGGTCACCACCACCTGCAACTGGCCTGGCGCCAGGGTGGGACCGGCCCCTGGATGGTGGGGCCGGGCAGCGTGGGCATGCCTTTCGACGGAGATCCGCGGGCTGCCTACGCCCTGATCACCGTGGAGGAGGACAGGGACGCCCCCCGTGTCGGTGCACCGCGGATGGCGGTGACCCTGGTGCGGGTCCCTTATGACGTGGAGGCCGTCATCGCTGCCCACCGGCAGGCAGGGCTCATGGACTACAATCCCCTGTTCCCCGCCCAGCTGCGCCAGGCGCGCATGCATCCGGCCCCCCAGGGGTGAACCCCGAACCCCGGGGTGAACCCCGAACCCCGGGTGGAACGGCACCAGGGGAGGGCTCGCCCCTGCCCTCCCCCGGCCTTCCCTGGGATCGTGCGGTCCAGGAACCGTCAGGCGTCACGGGGCCCTAGTCGATCTTCACCTCGTCGATCTGGGCCCGCTGCAGCCGGCCGCTGAAGTCCACGTAGATCGCCTTCCACTCCGTGTAGACCTCCAGCGCCGCCTGGCCGGCCTCCCGGTGTCCGTTGCCCGTCGCCCGCATGCCGCCGAAGGGCAGGTGGATCTCGGCCCCGATGGTGCCGTGGTTGACGTAGCAGATGCCCGTCGCCAGATCCCGCATGGCGACGAAGGCATTGCGCACGTTCTGGGTGAAGATCGAGCTGGAGAGGCCGTACTGGACCGAGTTGTTGATCTCGATGGCCTCCTCCAGGCTGCGGATCTTGATGATGGACAGCACCGGGCCGAAGATCTCCTCGTTGGCGATGCGCATGTCCGGGGTGACGTCGGCGAAGATGGTCGGCTGGAAGAAGAAGCCCCGGGCCAGCTCGCCCTCGGTGGCCGGCTGGCCGCCCACCACCAGGCGGGCGCCCTCCTCGCGGCCCACGTTGACGTAGTACGCCACCTTCTCCACCGCGCGGCCGTTGATGAGGGGGCCCACGTCCGTCTGGGGATCCAGGCCGTTGCCCAGGCGCAAGCGGGCCGCCCGGGCGGCCAGCCGCTCCACCACCTCGTCGTAGACGGCCTCGTGCACCAGCAGGCGGCTGGTCGCGGTGCAGCGCTGGCCGGTGGTGCCGAAGGCGCTCCAGATCACCGCCTGTTCCACCAGGTCCAGGTCGGCGTCGTCCATGACGATGACGGCATTCTTGCCCCCCAGCTCCAGGTGCACCCGCTTGAGCTGGGCGCCCGCCACCTGGTTGACGTGCTTGCCCGACTCCACCGACCCCGTGAAGGAGATCAGGTGGACGTCGGGATGGTGCAGCAGCGCCTCGCCCACGGTGCCACCCGGGCCGTAGACCAGGTTGAGCACGCCCGGCGGCAGCCCGGCCTCCTCGAAGATCCGCACCAGCTCGTAGGCCAGCCAGGGCGTGTCGGTGGCGGGCTTGAAGACCACCGTGTTGCCGGCCACCAGGGCGGGCATGATCTTCCACGTGGGGATGGCCAGCGGGAAGTTCCACGGGGTGATGGCCGCCACCACGCCGATGGGCTCCCGTACCGCCATGGCGAACTTGTCGGGCATTTCCGCCGGGGTGGTGTGGCCCAGCAGGCGCCGACCCTCGCCCGCCATGTAGTAGGCCATGTCGATGCCTTCCTGGACGTCGCCCCGCGCCTCGGGCAGGACCTTGCCCATCTCCTGGGTCATCTTGCGGGCCAGGTCTTCCTTGCGCTCCCGCAGGAGCTCGCCCGCCCGGTAGAGGATCTCGGCCCGGCGCGGCGCCGGGACCTTGCGCCACCTGGCGAAGGCCGCCTTGGCCGCGGCCACCGCTTCGGCCACGTCCTCCTCGGTGCCCAGGGCCGCCCGGCCCAGGACCTCCCCCGTGGCAGGGTTGATGTTGTCGACGTATTTCCCCGAACGGGGTTCGGTCCAGCGGCCGTTGATGTAGTTCAGGTAGACGGTCACGCCGCTCCCCCCTTCCCCCCTTGGTTCGCGAGGGGCCCGGACCAATCCTGCGGGCGGGACGGTCTCCTCCGACGGTGGCCGGAACGGGGCCGGATGGATCCCCTCCCTCCTGTCACCCCGACCCGCCGGTGGAAGGCGGCGTGGAGACGGGTCCGGCGGCGTCTCCGGCGGCGCCCGGGCCGGTAGCGGGCGCGGCCTCGCCCTGAGGGGTGGCGGCCTGCAAGGCGTCCAGCAGCTGGTCGACCGTCACGGGGCGCAGGGCCCTGGCCTCAAGGCGCTGCAGAAGCAGGGGCAGGGCCTCGATGGTGGCCCGTTGGGTGGCGTGGAGCATCAGGACGGCCCCGTTGTAGGCGCTGGCGGCGACCCGGGCCGCCAGCTGGTCCGGTGGCAGGGGCGGCACGTCCTGGGCGCCGATGTTGGTCCACAGCAGGACGCGGTGGCCTTCTTCCCGCGCCCAGCGGAAGACGGCCGGGTCGCGCAGGTCACCGGCCGGCCGGTAATACAGGGGGGGCCGGCCAGCCAGCCGTGCCAGCAAGGCCGCGGTCCTGCGGATCTCGGCCCGGGTCGCCGCCTCCCCCAGCTCGTGGGGACTACGGTGGCTCCAGCCGTGGTTTTCCACCTGGTGGCCCCGCCGCGCCAGCTCCTGCACCAGCTGGGGGTGTTGCTGCGACCGGGCACCTTCCAGGAAGAAGGTCGCCTTGACGTCATGCTCCTCCAGCACCGCCAGCAGGGCGGGCCAGGTGGCGGGATCGGGGCCGTCGTTGAAGGTCAGGGCCACCAGGCCGCCTTCCGCGGCGTTGCCGCCGCCCCCCAGTCTGGTTTCCTTCGTCGAACCCGAGGGGTCCTCGCCCCCCGCCCGCACCCCGCCCTCTCCGGTTCCCGGACCGGATGCCCCACCGGGGCCCGTTCCCGGCCGGCCGGAACCGGGTGAATTGCTTCCGGGCGCGGCGCCCGGATCCCGGCTTGCAGCCGTTCCCGGGCCGGATGCCGCGCCGGGACCCGCGTCCGGGGCTTGCCCCGCCGCCGTGAAGCCGGCCGCGCCGGGGATGCGCAGGCGCTGGCCCGCCTCGATGCGGGCCGGGTCTGTGAGCCCGTTGTACCGGGCCAGCTCCTCCACCGGTACGCCGTAGCGGCGAGCAATGCGGTACAAGGTCTCCCCCTTTTGCACCACGTGCACCCGCGGTTCGGCGGCCAGAACGGTTTGGGCCTGCAACCCCAACGGGCCCGCCCCTGCCGCGGCGTGGCCCGGCCGGAGGTCCGGCGTTCCCTCCGGGACGCCGGCGCCCGAGGGGTTTGAAATGGCAACCCCCTCGGTCCAGACCTTGCCCACACCCCAGCCGGCCAGGGCCGCGACCAGGCAGGCTACCAGCAGCGGCAGCCAGTGCCAGGGCGGAGGGGTTGCGGTCCTTTGCCCCGCCTGGGCACGGGACGAGCCCGCCCGGGAGGATGGGCCACCCGCTGTCTCACCGGGCGCGACCCGGCGCGCGCGGCCCAGGAACCCCGGGTTCCCGCTGCCGCCTTCCCCCGGGGCGGGACCGCGGCGGCACGGCGAGGACGGACCTGCCGCGGGGAGCACGGAGGCGGCCGGGGACAGGCTGGCCGAGGTTCTCCGGGACGGGCGCGGGGCCCCACCCGCCCCGGCGCTTCGCCGGCCGGGGCGGACCACCCCGACGGCCGCCAGCGGAGCCGGAGCGGGTGGCACCAGCGCGGCCGCAGGTCCGGTGGTACGGAGCTTTCGGCCTCCCGTCCCGGGGCAGGGCCGGCGAACCTCCAGTTCCGGGGCGAGCCCCGGGTCGGTCCCGTGGCTCGAGGGCATGTCCGGGTCGGGGGCAGGGATTCCCTGCATGGAACGTTCCTTCACCACCGTCTGGCCTCCAGGGGTCCCGTCCTGGGTACCCGCCAGGTGGAAGGGCGCGGGCCGGAAGGGGGCCCTGGCCCGGTGGGGCCAGGGGCCGGCGCCGGGGTACCGTCGGACACCGGTGCCGCCGCGGGCTGCGGCGGTCTGATGGCGGCCGGGGAGGCCACGGGCTAGAGCAGCATCCCCACGGCCCCGCCGATGGCGCCGAGGATGAACCCCAGCAACATGCGGGGCCCCAGCTGGGCCAGGGGCGTGGGTTCCGCGGGAAAGAGCCAGTGGCCCAGGGCGCTGCCGATCAGCACGTACAGCAGGCCGGCGGCTCCACCGTGCAGCCAGCCCTTGTGGTCGGCGGCGCGGGCCGCCACCAGCCCGCCGGCAGCGGTCGCCAGCATCCCGAGGTAGTAAAGAAAGGCGTTGAGCTGGTACTCGTTAAGTGCCGTGAAGTACACCGCCAGGGCCAGAACCCCCGACGCCAGGACCACCAGCACCAGGGACACGGCCGCGCCCACCAGCACGGCGCGGGCGTGGAACGGCGGCGGGGTGCGGAAACGCTCCCGGGCGTCGGCTCCCTGCACGGTCCGATCCCCCCTTCCGGGCTCCCCGCGCGACGCGCGCGGGCCCGTACGGGAGATCCCTATGTCGGGCGCAGGAGGGTTAGAACGCTGCCGGAGGGACGCCAGGGCATCTTCGGGGGCCCGTGCCGCGGCTCCGGGCCACGGGCGTACCCCGGCGCGGCGACCCCGGACCAAGCCGCGGGCCGGTGCGCGCGCAGCGCACCGGCCCGGTAGGCCGTGGCCCGGGGATCGGAGGCATGGGGCGATCGGCGTACGACCGCGACGACGGGGTCCGTGGCCGCGGGCCGGTCGAACCGGCCGGGGTGCTGGATCCGGCCGGTTCGTTCCGGGAACCGCGGCCCGTTCCTATCGTGGCCGCCAGGGCGGGATGGTACCCTAGCAAAAACCGGCCCCGTCTTCCGCGAGCCGGTGGCTTGGAGGCCCCGCGCGCCCCAGCACAGGCGCCCCGCGAAAAGGTAAGGCCGCGCGCGCGGCGGGTTCAACCGGCGTTCAACCGGCAGGGAAAAGGACTCCTGCCGCGGGCTTCAGGCTTCCGGCCGGACCCGGGCCCGGCCTGCGGCGTCCTGGCCCCGTGCGGTGCCCAGGCCGGCTTCCAGCTGCGGCCGCCAGGCCTCCAGTCGCGCCATGGTCTGGTGGTCCGACAGCTGCAGGTGGAGGGCGGTGACGGAGATGTAACCCGCCCGTACGGCCCCCACGTCCGTTTCCACCGAGGGCGGTTCCTGCACCGGCTCCCCGGCCAGCCAGTAATACGGGCGGCCGCGGGGATCCAGGCGCTTCTCGAAACGGTCCCGGTACATCCGGCGGCTGAGCACCGTCAGGGCCACGCCCGCCATCCGCTCCGCCGGCAGGGGCGGGACGTTGACGTTCAGCAGGACGCCCGGCGGCAGTCCTTCCCTTGCCACCAGCTCCGCCAGGCGGGCCGTGAACTCGGCCGCAGGCCCGTAATCGGGGTCTTCCCAGGCCGCCAGGCTGACGGCAATGGCCGGGACGCCCATGATGACGCCTTCGATGGCCGCCGACACGGTGCCCGAGTACAGCACGTCGAAGCCCAGGTTCCCTCCGCGGTTGATGCCGGAGATCACCAGGTCGCACGGGCCCGGCAGGACCGCCAGCAGCCCGATCTTGGTGCAGTCGGCCGGCGTGCCGCTTACCGCGTAGACCGGCGAGCGGGCGCCGGGGATCTCCACGGGGTCCAGGTACAGGGGCTTGTGCAGGGTGATGGCATGGCCGGAGGCGCTGCGCTGGCGATCGGGGGCCACCACGTAGACCTCCCAACCCGTCCGCTCCTCCAGCGTGGCCCGCAGCGTCTGGATCCCCTGGCTGTACACCCCGTCGTCGTTGACCAGTAGAACGCGCAACGCTCGTGCCTCCTGAAATAGGGTCCGTCGGGACGGCGCCGGGCGGCCCGGATCGACCCTGCGAGCAGCGCCCGGCACCAGGATTATTGGGATGGTACCACGAACCAGCTGCACCGGCCAGCCCGCCCCGCTGCGGCCGGGCCGCCCGGATGTCCGGCCAGGGCGCCCGAGGGGACCGGTCGCCGGCCTGCCGGGCGTCGCCGCGGCGGCCCCCGAGGGCCGTTGCGATGCGCAAGGCGGGGCACGCCGGGGCCGAGTCCCCGGCGCCGGCGGACACGCGCCGGGACACAGCCCTCCCCCAGGCTGTTCAACCCGGGCCGTGGTCGCCGTCACCCGCCCGCCCCGCCCGGGTGAACCAGCGACCCACCACCTGGACGGCCTCGGACGCCGGCCCCACCCAGCGAGCGGCCGGAGGCAGGCTGTCCAGCAGCAGGGTCGCGTACCGGGAGGAACCCGGCGCCAGGCGCGGGTCCAGGACCACCACCACGCCCCGGTCCGCCGGGCCTCGGATCAAGCGTCCAAAGCCCTGCTTTAATCTGACGGCTGCGCGCGGCAGCTGATACTGGAAGAAGGCCGAGCCCCCGGCGGCGGCGATGACGTCGCAGCGGGCTGCCGTCAGGGGGTCTCCCGGCGGGTCGAAAGGCAGGCGGGTGAGGATCACCCCCTCCAGCCGCCGGCCGGGGACGTCGATTCCCTCCCAGAGGCTGTCGACCCCCATCAGCACGTCCACCCGGCCGCCCGCCAGGGCCGCCACCAGCCGGCCGCGGGGCCCGTCGCGGTCCTGCAGCGCGGGCCGCCGGCCCAGGGCGCGGAGGGCCGGCCGCAGCTGCTCCCCTACGGCTTCAAGGGCCCACCGGGCCGTGAACAGGACCAGCACGCCGCCGGGGATGGCGGCAATCAGGGGCAGCAGCTGGCGGGCCAGCTCCCCGGCGTAGACTTCGTCGCGGTGGCTGGGCGGGCGCGGCGCGTCGGTCACCACCACCAGCAGCGCCTGGCGGGGGAAGTCGAAGGGTGACGGGATGAACCGGCGGCGGGCCCCCGCGATGCCCAGGCGCCGGAGCCAGTGGTCGTCCCGGGGCAGGGTAGCCGAGGTCAGGACCGCCGGGACACTGGCAAACAGGGGCTCCAGATCCGCGGCAGCCACCACAGGGGCCGCACTCAACCGGGGGCCGGCAGGATGGGCTTCCACCCAGGCGCACAGCCCGTCCGCCTCCTGCAGCCGCGCCACGGCCGCCACGGCCTCCTGAACCCGCTGCCGCAGGCGCCGGAAGGCCAGATAGGCGCGCTCTTCCACGGGCGGGGGCTGGCGGTCCAGGGCTTCGGCCAGGGCGGGCAGGCTCTCTGCCGCCTCCGCCAGGGCCCGGGCCAGCTGCCGGTGAAGGGGCGAGCCCCGCCCCTCCCTCCAATCCTGCGGCAGCCGGGCCGCACCGCCACCGGCGGTGGCGGCCGCCGCCTCCAGCGCCGTGGCCAGCCCTTCCAGCGCGGCGCGGGCGCGGGCAACCCGTGCGGGAAGGTCGTGGCCGCCGCTGGTGGAGGGCGGGACCCCCTGGCCACCCGCCGCCGGACCGCCCTGATCCGCGGAGAACGGGCCGCCGGGCGCCTCCCGCCGCGGCCTCCCGTCCCCGGCGCCCGCTGGGACGAAGCCCGCCGCAGGACGCCGGGACGGGGCTGCGGTTCCCAGCACGCGAAGCAGCTCGGCGGGGTTCAGCCGGCAGCCCAGCTGCTGGGCGGCCACGTCCTCCAGGTGGTGGGCTTCATCCAGGATCAGGGCGTCGCAGGCGGGGAGGAGGCGGCCCCCGGCCGCCCAGTCGGCCAGGAGCAGGGCGTGGTTGGTGACGATGAGGGCGGCCTTCTGCGCGTTCTCCCGGGCCAGCAGGGGGAAGCAGCTCCGGGCCGCCGGGCAGGCTGCACCCAGGCAGGAGCCGGCGTCCACGCCGAGGCGCGGGGCCAGGCGGCCCAGGACGGGATGGGCCAGTTCGGACAGCTCGCCGGTGGCGGTGGACTCAAGCCAGTGGGCCAGGGCGCGGGCGGGATCGCCCGCGGCGGTCGCCGCGAGGGCTTCGGGGACGATGCCCGGGTCCGTGACCTCGGGGTCCGGCGCCGCGCCGCCGGCCGCCGTTCCTGGACCGGCGCTGCCCACCTCCCTCTCGTCCGGGGTACCGCGTCCCCCGGCGGCGGACCACAGCACCGGGCGGCTGGCGGCCAGTTCGTCCAGAACCGCCGCGGCCTGCAGGCGGCAGGCATACTGGCCAAAGCCCTTGAGCACGGCGGTCGTAACGGGCACCAGCCGCTCCACCACCGGCAGGTCGCGCGCCCGCAGCTGGTCCTGAAGGGCCACGGTATGGGTGGCGATCACCACCCGGGTGCGGTGGCGGTGGGCCCAGAGGGCGGCAGGGATCAGGTAGGCCAGGCTCTTGCCGATGCCCGTCGCCGCCTCCACCGCCAGGTGGCGTCCCTCCTCCAGGGCGGCGGCCACCTCCAGCGCCATCTCCACCTGGCCAGGGCGGTACTGGTAGCCCGGTACCAGCCGCTCCAGCAGGCCGCCGGGGCGGAAGGCCGCATCCACCAGGGCGGCCAGGGACGGGGACCCGCCGCCCGGGGGTGAACCCGGCGCGGATGGAGAAGCCCCGGGACCTGCAGGTCCCTCGGGTTCCTCATCGGGCGGAGAGGTGCCCGGGGGCTGACCGGCCCGGGTTCCGGGTCCTGGTGCCGCCTCCGGGCCCGGGCCCGCTTCCGGCCCACCCGCCGGCGCTCCCGCCGCGCGGGTGACGGGGAGAGCCCCGGCGAGCCCCGCCTGGTGGGTGCCGCTGCCTGGTTGCGCGCTCTCCGCCGGGCGGGTGCCACCCGCCGGGCAGGATTCCTCCTCAAGGCCCGGAGCCGGGCTGGTGCCGTCCAAGGCGCCCCCTCCCCTTCCGCCCCGATGCGGCGCGACCCGCCTCCCGCCCTAGGCTTCTTCCGGCCGCAAGGAGCCGGGGCGGCGCAGGTGACAGGTATCGTTGAGATACCGCAGCAGGGGGGGCCGCCCCTCCCGCAGCTCGACCGCCGTCACGCCGGTGTTGTCGATCAGCATCCGGGTCCGCATGGCCGGCGGCAGCTCCAGCAGGCGGCAGAGCAGCGCCTTGACGGTACCCCCGTGGGCCACCACGGCCAGCCGCCGGAGACCAGGGCGCCGGAGACGCTCGTCCACGGCGTCCCAGGCCCGCTCGCCCAGCTCCCGGAAGGTTTCGCCACCGGTGGGGCGCCCTTCGAAGGGATCGGCCTGATACGCGGCATAGTCGTCGGCGTAACGGGCGCGGATCTCGGCCGCCGCCAGCCCTTCCCAGGCGCCGAAGTTCATCTCCCGCAGGCGCGGGTCCGTCTCCAGAGGAACGGGCGGCCGGCGGCTGCCGGCCACGGCCCGGGCGGTTTCGACCGCCCGTTTCAGGTCGCTGGCCAGCACCAGGTCCAGGGGGTGGTGGGCGAAGCGCCGCCCCAGGGCGCGGGCCTGCTGGCGCCCCCGCGGGGAGAGGGCGGTATCCTTCTGGCCCTGGTAGACGCCGGCCCGGTTCCAGTCCGTTTCACCATGGCGGATCAGGTAGAGGGTGATGCCCATTCCCGGCCTCCTTCGTCGCCCCTGGGCCACGGGCCTCCCTTCCTGGGCCACGGGCCGCAGCCTGCCGGCCTGGACCGCGGCGGATGGCGCCCGCCGCCGCGGTGGGGTGGCGGGGGGCGCCGGCCTTCCCCGCCCAGCCCGGCCGGTCGCAGGGATCCCGAGACCCCGGTGCGGCCGGCAACGAGGAACCGGCCGGGCCGTGGGGAATCACCAGGGCGGAACCCCGCGGCTGTGGGAGGTCGATCTGCCGTGACCATGGAGATTCTATGTACCGTGCCCCTGACCCCCGCCCAGGCCCAGCGGCTGGCCGCAGAGGTCCCCGAGGCCCGGCTCCGCCTCCTCGCCGGCCGGGTTCCTCCGGAAGAGCTCGACCGGGCTTTTGCCGTGGCCAGCGTGGCGTTCCTCTTCGGGCGGGAGCTGACGCCGGAACGGCTGGCCGCGGCGCGCAACCTGCGCTGGATCCAGTGTGCCTACGCGGGGGTCGACGCCATGCTGGCGGCCGTGCCCCAGCTGCGGGACCACCCGGTGATCCTGACCAACGCCCGGGGGATGCATGCCGCCACCATCGCCGACCACGTCTTCATGTTCATGCTGGCGTGGGCCCGGAACCTGCCCGGCTACCTGGACCAGCAGCGGCGGGCCCAGTGGCGCCGCCTGCCTACCCGGGAGCTGGCGGGCGAGACCCTGGCCGTGGTCGGCCTGGGAGCCATCGGCCGGGAGGTGGCCCGCCGCGCCAGGGCCTTTGGCATGCGCGTGCTGGCCTGCCGCCGCAACCCCGAGCCCGAGGAAGGCATCGAGCTGGTGGTGGGACCGGGCGAGATCCGGCGCATCCTGGAGCCGGCCCAGTGGGTGGTGGTCAGCGCGGCGCTGACGGCCGAGACCCGCCACCTGATCGGCCGGGACGAACTGGCCGCCATGCGGCCCGACGCGTTCCTCATCAACATCGCCCGGGGCGCCGTGGTGGACGAGGAGGCCCTGGTGGAGGCGCTGCGGGCGCGGCGGATCGCCGGGGCCGGCCTGGACGTCTTCGCCGAGGAGCCGCTGCCGCCCCATCACCCGCTCTGGGGGCTGGACAACGTCCTCATCACCCCCCACAACGCCGGCGCCATGCGGGATTACACCGGGGCGGCGCTGGAGCTCTTCCTCGACAACCTGCGGCGGTTCCGCCAGGGCCGGCCCCTGCGCAACGTGGTCGACAAGGCCCGCGGCTACTGACCACGGTCACTGCGCGGCACCGCCCCGGGGTGACGGGTCCGCCGCCTCCCCGGCTGGCGCGGGCGGGTTCTCGTCGGCCGGGCCCGTCCGGGCGGCCCGCCCGAGGCGGGCCAGCCGCTCGGCCCGCTGCTGGGTCTCGTGTTCCACCCGTTCCAGGTCGATGGTGAGCAGCTCGCCGCCGTCCACCAGCACCTTGCCGTGGACCAGCACCGTGTCCACGTCGGCGGCCTTGGCCGAGTACACCACCAGGCTGGTCAGATCGTGCCGCGGCCACAGGTGGGGCGCCCGCAGGTCGAGGATCACGATGTCGGCCAGGTAACCCGGCGCCAGGCAGCCCAGGCGATCGAAGCCCAGCGCCCGGGCGCCGCCCACGGTGGCCAGGCGCAGCACCTGCCAGGCCGGCAGGGCCGTGGCGTCGTAGCGGCTCACCTTTTGCAGGTTGGCGGCCAGGCGCATCTCTTCGAACAGGTCCAGGTGGTTGGTGCTGGCGGCTCCGTCGGAGGCCAGGCCCACCGTCACCCCCGCCGCCAGCAGCTCCGGTACCGGGGCGATGCCGCTGGCCAGCTTGCAGTTGGAGATGGGGTTGTGGGCGACGCCCACCCGGTGTTCCGCCAGCAGGGCGATGTCGGCCTCGTCCAGGTGGACGCAGTGGGCCGCCAGGGTCTCGTGCTGGAACACGCCCAGCTCGGCGAAGTGCTGGATCGGGCTCTTGCCGTACTGGGCGCGGATCTGCTCGACCTCCGCCCGGGTCTCGGCCAGGTGGGTGTGGATGGGGCAGCCCAGGGCCGCCGCGGCCTCCAGCACCCGCGCCACGTAGGGCGGCGGGCAGGTGTAGGGCGCATGGGGTGCCAGGGCGCAGCGGATGCGGCCGTCCCCCGCGCCATGGAAGCCGCTGACCAGCGCCTTGCCTTCCTCCAGGGCCCGGTCCGACCCCGGCGCGACGCCGATCAGGCCGCGGGAGAGGTGGGCCCGCACCCCCGTCTCCAGCACCGCCTGCGCCACCCGGTCCATGAAGAAATACATGTCGGCGAAGGTGGTGACACCGGCCAGCAGCGACTCGGCGATGGCCAGCAGGGTGCCCCAGTAGACGTCGTCGCCGGTCAGGTGGGCTTCGGCCGGCCAGATGTGTTCCTCCAGCCAGGGCATGAGGGGCACGTCGTCGGCGTACCCCCTCAACAGGGACATGGCGTGGTGGGTGTGGGCGTTCACCAGGCCCGGCAGGACGATCTTCCCCCGCGCGTCGATACGCCGGGTGGGCTGCCAGCTGGGATCCAGGCCCGAGGCCGGTCCGGCGTAGATGATGCGCTCGCCCTCCACGGCCACGACCCCGTCAGCGACAATGTCGAAGGGCCCGCTCCCCTCGCCCGCGAACACCCAGCCGCCCTCGATCAGCACCCGTGACGGCATCGCCCGTCCTCCTTTCGCCGCTCGGCTGTCCCCGGCCTAGGCGGTGCCCTCCCGCCAGCCGGCCAGGTAGGCCGCCTGTTCCGGCCGCAGGGTGTCGATGGCGATCCCCAGGGCCTGCAGCCGCAGGGCGGCCACTTCCCGGTCCAGCTCGTCGGGCAGGGCAAAGACCCCTGGCCCCAGCCGCTCGGCTTCCCGGTCGATCCAGGCCAGGGCGAGGAGCTGCAGGCCGAAGGACAGGTCCATGATCTCGGCCGGGTGGCCGTCCCCACCCGCCAGGTTGACCAGTCGCCCGTCGGCCAGCAGGTGAAGGCGGCGACCGCCGGGCAGCACGTAGGTCCGGACGCCGGGCCGCGCCTCCTCCACCCGCTGGGCCAGCGCCTCCAGATCGGCCTTGGCGATCTCTACATCGAAGTGACCCGCATTGGCCAGGAGCGCCCCGTCCTTCATGCGCCGGAAGTGGCGTTCCACCAGCACGTCGCGGCACCCGGTGACGGTGACGAACACGTCCCCCAGCGCCGCCGCCTCGTCCGACGGCATCACCTGGTGGCCGTCCATCAGGGCCTCGTTGGCCCGGATGGGGTCCACCTCGCAGACCACCACCCGGGCGCCCAGTCCCCGGGCCCGCTCCGCCACGCCCTTGCCGCACCACCCGTAGCCGCAGACCACCACGGTCTTGCCCGCCACCACCAGGTTGGTCAGGCGCATGATGCCGTCCCAGACCGACTGCCCGGTTCCGTACCGGTTGTCGAACCGGTGCTTCATGGCGGCGTGGTTGGTGGCCGCCATGGGAAACCGCAACACGCCGTCCCGGGCCATGGCGCGCAGGCGCAGGACGCCGGTGGTGGTCTCCTCGGCGCCGCCCCGCACGCCCTCAAGCCACTCCCGGCGCCGGGTGTGCAGGTGGGCCACCAGATCCCCGCCGTCGTCCAGCACCAGGTGGGGGCGGAAGGCCAGGGTCTGGTCGATGAATTCCACGTACTCCTCCGGCGTGGCGCCGTGCCAGGCGTACACCGCCACCCCGGCCCCGGCCAGGGCGGCGGCCACGTCGTCCTGGGTGGAGAGGGGATTGGAACCGCAGATGGCCACCCGGGCGCCGGCCCGCTGCAGCGCCAGGGCCATGCGCGCCGTCTTGGCCTCCAGGTGCAGGCAGATGGCGACCCGGCGGCCCGCCAGGGTCGCCTCTTCCGCCAGGCGGCGTTCCAGCGCCGCCACCACGGGCATGCGGGGCTCGACCCAGCGGATCTTCTGCCAGCCGGATGCCGCCAGCCCGGGATCCCGGATCCGGCTCGGCGGGACGGGCGGCGTCACGGCCGGGGTTCCTCCTCCCCGCCGGTGGCCGCCGCCACCTTGAGGGGGGCAGGGCGCGCCACGCACGGGCAGGCCGGTTCGGCGGCCAGGCGGGGCAGGGCCTCCAGGATCAGCCGCCGCAGGTTGGTTCCGTTGGCCGCCATGATCTCCAGCACCTCTTCGTGGGTCAGGGGCTGGCCCGAGATGCCGGCGGCGTAGTTGGTCACCATGGCGATGGTGGCGTAGCACAGGCCCGCCTCCCGGGCCAGCACCACCTCCGGCACGCTGGTCATGCCCACCAGGTCGCCGCCCAGGCGCTCGAACATGCGGATCTCCGCGGGCGTCTCAAAGCGCGGCCCCTCGGTGCAGACGTACACGCCACCGTTGGTCACGGGCAGGCCCAGGGCCTTGCCGGCCGCCTCCAGGTGGCTGCGGATCTCCGGGCAGTAGGGCTCGGTGACGTCGATGTGGACGACCCCGGCCTCCCCGCCCTCGAAGAAGGTGGAGACGCGGTTCTTAGTAAAATCGAGGAACTGGTCGACCAGGACGAAGTGGCCCGGCCCGAAGGCCTGGCGCAGGGAGCCCACGGCGGCGGTGGCGATGACCCGGCGGACCCCCAGCGCAGCCAGGGCATAGATGTTGGCCCGGTAGTTGATCTTGTGGGGTGGTACCGTGTGCCCGGCGCCGTGCCGGGCCAGGAAGACCACCTCCAGGCCGCGGAACTTGCCGATGCGCACGGTGGCCCGCCCGTAGGGCGTGACCACCGTCTCCTCGCGCACGTCGTCCAGGATCTCCGGATCGTATACGCCCGTTCCTCCGATGATGGCCAGTCGCACGGGCCCGCTCCTCCCTTCCCCGCCCCCGCGGCCCTTCCGGCCGGGGACGGGATCCTGCTCCGGGGCCTCGGCTGCGGCCTCGCCCTCCCCGGCCGGATCGGCCGTCCCGCCCCACCCTTGCGGCCGGGGGCCCGGGGAGACGGGGCTGCCGGCCAGGGCGGGAAGCTGGCCGTTGCTCTCCCTCTGGATCGCGTCCACCAGGCGCTCCAGGGAACGCAGCAACACCCGCCGGTCCACGGGATCCAGGTGGGCCAGCACCCGGGCCAGGTAGGCGCGCCGCGCCTCCAGCACCGCGTCCAGCAGTTCCCGGGCGCGGGGAAGGAGCCGCAGCCGGATCACCCGGCGGTCGGCCGGATCCCGGACCCGCTGCACCAGCTGCTGTCGCTCCAGCCGGTCGACCAGGTCGGTGACGGTGCTGGACGCCAGGTAGAGGTGCTGGCAGAGCTCCCCCATGGTGAGGTCGGGATGCCGCATGAGCACGAGCAGGGCATCGAATTGGGGCGGCGTGATGTCAAACTGTCCCAGGATGGCCCGCCCGTGGTGGCGGATCAGGGTGGCCACCGCCCGCAGGTGCTGCTCGGCGGTCGCCACCACCAGCCGGTCGCCTTGTGGTTCCAGACCCCGGGTCATGGACGGCCTCCGTCGCACCCGGCAGCGCAGGCCCGGCCGGGCCGGTTCGGCCCCGCAAGGACACCGTGATGAACCGGCCCGGATCCCCGGCACCCCGCTGCCGGCGATGGCTCAGCTGCGGTCGTACAGCCAGGCCTCCCTATGATTTTCCCAGTCGATGAGTTCATCCTGCCGGAACCAGAGCTCGATCTCCTGCCGGGCGCTCTCGAGGGAGTCGCTGCCGTGCACCAGGTTGAAGCCGATGTCGTTGGCCAGGTCGCCGCGGATGGTGCCGGGCGCGGCCTTGGCCCCGTCGGTGGGACCCATGAGATTGCGCACCACGTTGACGGCCTCCCGGCCCTCCCAGACCATGGCCACCACCGGTGCCGAGGTGATGAAGCGGATCAGCCCCGGGAAGAAGGGCTTTCCCTCATGGGCCGCGTAGTGGCGGCGGGCCAGTTCCTCACTGACCTGGACCATCTTGAGCCCAACCAGCTTGAGGCCCTTGCGCTCCAGCCGCGCGATGATCTCGCCCACCAGGCCGCGCTGGACGCCGTCGGGCTTGACCATGACGAAGGTGCGTTCCACGGCCACTCCTCCTTACAGGCTGTGTGCTTGCAGGCTTGGCGGTCCACCGGGCCCGCCCCAGGCGCGGCCCGGCCGGCCCTTGGATGCGGACCGGCACCGGCCGGCGGCACGGCCGCCGCCCGGCCCTGGCAAGGCCGGCTGAAGGGGTACCAGTTTCAGGATGCCCTGGAGGGCAAAAAAAGAAGTGCGGGGAACCCGCACTTCTGCCGCCCCGCCCGGGGTGTGGCGGTCACCAGTCAACCCGCCGCGTCCCGGCGCAGGGCCACCGGCTGCAGCCTCGGGCTGTCCTGTTCGTCCAGAATGCCCCGCTGGGTTTCCGATGCCGCGACGCGCCCCGCCCGCAGGTGCTCGAAGATGTAGTGGCACGCGTCCCACGGATCGACGTGGTCCCCGCAGGTGAAGACGTCGATGGCGGCGTAACCCAACTCCGGCCACGTGTGGATCGTCAGGTGGGACTCCGAGATCACCACGACCCCACTGACGCCCTGGGGGGCGAACTTGTGGAAGGCGACCTGACGAATCTCGGCCCCGGCGGCCAGTGCCGCCTCTACCATGATCGACTCCACCAGATTCACGTCATCCAGCACCGCCGGGTCGCAATCGTATGCCTCGGCCAAGATGTGCCGCCCGAGCGCCCGCATGCGCCTCGCCCCCTTTTCGTGACCGAATTTCACAACCTTTCCGCCGCCTGACGGCGTCAGTTTCGGGAACCCGCCTGAAAAAGCGGATTCCCCGGCCCGGTCCATGAGAACCAGGATTCATTGTAGCAACCTGCCCCGCCGTGTCAACAACATGGCGGCACCGATCTTCACCGGTGGCGGGGGATCCGGGGCGTCAACGCCGGGGGTGCCGGTTGCCGGCCGTTGTCCTTGTCGGCGGGCGGCGACCGGCAGGCGCCGTGGAGGGATTGCTGGTGGGACTGCCGTCCTGGGGCGCCGGTGGACGGCGGGCCGGGATTACCGCCCGGGATCGGGGGCGACGCCGCGGCTGCCCGGTGCCTGGCCCCGGCCGGACGCCGCCGGCCCCTGGGATCCTGCGGGAAGGGCCGGCCGCGGGGCCGCGCCCGTTTCGGGCGGGCCGGCGGACAAGGGCGCCGTGCCGGGGCTCTCCAGGCCGGCGGCCAGGGCCAGCAGCAGGGTGGCCCCGTAGACCAGGGTGGTGGCGGCCGCCACGATGCCGCTGTCGTTCAGGAGCAGGGCCGCCAGGCTGCCTGCCGCCACGGCCGCCAGCCCCCGCACGGCTTCGGGCGCGCTTCGCTCCAGCCGGCGTACCACCGCCGCGCGCCGGTAGATGACGAAGGCATAGGCGAAGACCAGCATGACAAATAGGTAGCTCCAGTTGGTGTAGCGCATCAGCCGCAGGTTCATGCCGATCTTGCGCACCACCACGTCCGCCAGGGCGCCGGGTCCCACGCTCTCCACCTGCTCCCAGGTGGCCAGGACGTGGGTCGCCCCCGCACCCAGCTGGCGGTCCCACAGGGCCATCAGCAGCCCGGCTGCCACCGGCGCCCCCAGGAGGAGGAACCCGGCAGCCGCCCGCCGGCGCAAGCGCTGCCGGCGGGCGGCCAGGGCCGACGCCAGGGCGGGCCCGCAGGCCGCCACGGCGGCCGACAGGGCGCCGCCGAAGTTGCTGCCCAGCCGGGGGCTGGCGAGGACGGCGGCGACGGCCCCCAGGGTCAGCGGAACCCCCAGTGCCGCGGGCAGCCGCCACCAGGTGGCGAGTCTCTTCGGGGCCGCCAGCCACACCGCCGCGGCGCCTGCCGACGGGCGGCCTGACCTGCCGGCGGGCGGCTGGCCGGGCATGGGCGGCCGGGCCGGTTGCCACCCGGGCCGCCGGCGGTGACCGGGCGCCGCCGCGGCCGCCCGCCGGCGCATCTCCGCCCAGGCGGCAGCGGCCACCGCCGCCGAGCCGATCAGCACCCCCATGTACTCGTTGCCGATGCCGTAGAAGCGCGCGCCACCGATGGGCGAATAGCCGAAGGGCGTCAGCTGGGCCAGCCAGGCCCCGGCCAGGGCGTCGGCCACCGTCACCACCGCCGTCCAGAACCCTACGGCGCCGAAGGCCCCCAGGGTCGACCCCGCCAGGCGCCGGGCCAGGGCCGCCAGGGCGACGGCCAAAAGCGCCGCCAGCAACACCGACGGCGTCCCGGACCACCAGCTCCACCCCGGTCCGGCAGGCCAGGCCGGCAACAGGAGGTTGGCCAGGGGGAAGGCGGCCAGGGCCAGGAGGGGCTGCACCCAGCGGCCCAGCCGGCGGCTGCGGCGCCACAGGCCGAGCAGCGGGCCGGCCGTCAACACCAGGCCCGCTCCCACGAACAGGCGGATGAAGGCGGCTCGCCGCTGGTAGTTGACCACCAGGCCGGCATCGAGCCGGTGGAGGCCGGCCAGCGCCTCGGCCCCCGGCGGCCCTTCGCCGGGCACCACCAGCCAGGGCCGCCCTACCCAGGCGGGGTGGGGCGGCGCCGCCAGGTGGGCCGCGATCATGGGCGCCAGGTCGGTGTTGGCCACCACGCCGGCCCGGCGCGTGGACGGGCTGGCCAGCAGGCCGGAGCCCGCCCCCCAGGTGATGACGGGCATCAGGGTCTCGCCCGTGGCCCGGGCCTCGCTGCCGGGGGCCGGGTTCAGCAGGATCAGCCGGTCTTCGGGGCCCAGGCCCGCTCGCATGACCGCCAGCGCCCGTCCCAGCCGGCGGGCCGCCTCCCACCGGGCCGTTTCCAGGGTGCCGGCGGGCAGGAGCGGCGCCAGGTCCTCCAGCCGGGCCAGGTCCCCTTCCTCTACCACCACCAGGGCGGCCTGCCGGCGCGCCAGCGCCCAGGCGTCCAGAACCGTGTCCCACCGGGTCCGCCAGCCGCCGGGGAAAGAAGGATCGGGTTCGAGGGCGCGGCCGTCGACCAGGCCGAGGTCGACCCGGCCGCGGCCGTCAGCCGCCAGCAGCGCGGCGCCGGGGCGGGCCGAGGCCCAGGGACCCGAGGGCAGGTCGGCGTTGCCCAGGGCGGCCACCTTCAGGCCCGCTGCGTGCAAGGCGGCGGCCAGGGACCCCAGGGGCACGGGGTGATCCAGATCCTGGTTGGCACGCTGCAGGGCGTGCCAGCCCCAGTGCACCACAGGTGGCAGCCCGGGAAGACCCGTGCTCGCTGCCGCCTCGCCCGCGGCCCCTTCGCCTGCGGCCTCCACCCCGGCCTCCGGCCCACCGGCCGCCTGCGCTCCGCCGTTCCTTCCCGGCGCGCCCCGGACCCCGGCCGCCGCGGGGGCTGGGGCCGGGCTGCCGGCCAGGGCAGGTTCCGCCCCGGACGGCGCGCTCCCGGGCCATGACGCCGGTGCAGCAGGCGGCGTGCCCGAGGGGCCGGGCCACCAGCGGTCGAACAGGCTGGCGGCCGTCCCCGGCGCCAGCACCTGGTCGCCAGGGAGCACCCAGCCGGCCGTGGGGCCGCTGACGGCCCGCGCCCCGGCCCCCAGGGTCAGGTACGCCGCCTCGCGCCCGTAATAACCCCCGGTGTGGGCTGTCATGAGGCCTATGGCGGCCCCCTGGAGCAGGCTCTGCCACGTGGGGTCGGTGGCCGCCAGGCGGTGGAGCAGGGCCAGGTCGAGGCCGGGGGCCGTCACCAGGGTCACCACGCGGCGCTGCGTACCCTGGCCGGGCGGCGCGGCGGGCGCGACCCACGGGCGGCCTTCATCCAGGACCAGCCTCCCGGCCCCGTCCAGGGTACCTTGCAGCTGGCGCGCGGTCAGCCCCGTTCCCGCGGCCAGCAGCCCCGCCACCAGGAGCACGGCTGCCACCCGCCGGGCCGCCGGCGGGGTCCGCGGGTCGCCGGCCCTCGCCCGCGACCGGGGCCCGGGGGCCGCGCGGCCGGGGGCACCTGGGGGGAACAGGCCGGGGCTCGAGGAGGAACCCGCCGCGGCGCCTGGCCGGGAGCCGGCACCGGAAGCCGTGCGCGCGGAAGGGGCCACGGTCACCGCCTCTCCTCCGCCGGATGGAGCCGGCCGGTGCGGCGGGCCGCGGCCGGCGGGGTCGCCAGCTGACCGTACAGCTGCAGGTGCTGCCGGGCAACCTGCGCTGCGTCAGGCCAACGGCTCGCCCTGGCGGCTGCCGCCCGGGCCAGGCGCTGCCGCGCCGCCTCGTCGCGCAGGAGGCCGAACAGGACCCGGGCCAGCACCACGGGATCACCGGGGGGTACCAGGCGGCCGTCGATGCCGTCGCGGACCAGATCCTCCAGGCCACCGGTCCGGCTGACCACCACCGGGCAGGCCGCCGCCATGGCTTCCGCCGCCGCCAGGCCGTATGCCTCCTGGCGGGACGGCTGGACGTAGACGTCCACGGCCCGCAGCCAGCGGGCCGCCTCCTGGCGGTGGCCGGCCCAGCGCACCCAGGCGCCGATGCCCAGCCGCCCGGCCAGCCGGCGCAGGGCCGGTTCGTCAGGCCCCGCACCGATGACCAGGCAGGTCACGGGCAACCCGTGACGGTGGACCAGGGCCACGGCGCGCAGCAGCACGTCGACGCCCTTTTCCCGGCTGAGGCGCGCGATGGTGCCCACCACCGGGCCCACGTCGGGCAGGGCTAGTTCCCGGCGCGCCCGCTGGCGCGGCAGGAGCGCCGTCCCAACGCGTTGCAGGGGCGGGACCAGGACGTGGACCTGGGCCGGCCGGCCGGGGGCCGCGGCCGGGACGATCCCCGCCACGGCGGCCCAGGTGGCCAGCGCCCGGGAGACGGCCACCACGGCCCGGCAGCGGTGCGCCACCCAGCGGGCCAGCTGCCGCTGCCACCAGCCGGTGGGAAAGGTATGAAGGGTCATGACCAGTGGCACCCGGGGGCACGCCAGGGAGGCGGCCAGGGCCGCCTTCAGGCCGTGGGCATGGATCAGGCGGGGCGAGCCGGCCTGGTGGCGCAGCTGGGCACCCAGGGTGCGCAGGGCGCCCCAGGCCATGGACCCGCCGGCCGGCACGGTGATCAGGCGGCAGTTGGCGCCGGCCGCGGCCAGCTGCCGCCCCACCGCCTCCACGTAGGTCCCGACCCCGCCGGCCGCGGGGCCGGCCAGCCACCAGATGGTGCCGCCCGGGGGCGAAGACGGTTCATCCGGGCAAGGGTGCCGGTGCATGCGCTGGACCTCCCTGCCAGAAGATGCCCCCGGCCGGGCGGCTCTATGCAGCGCCCGGGCGCCGCCCCTGGCCGGGACCTGGCCGGCCGGGGACCGGGCCCGCCGGCTCCGCCGGCCGGCTCCCGCGAGGTTCCACCCGGCGCGCCGTGGCGGCCGGGACCGCCCCTGTGCCGGGCGGCCGCCCCGGCGCGGCGGCGACCCGGGCTGCCCGGTACCTGCCGGCGCCGGTCGCCGGCGGGTGGCGGGGTGGCAGGGACCGTGTTGCGGGATCGGGAAGCCCGTGCTAGAATGGCGTCGAGTTCGTGGCGGGCTGTGGCGCAGCTTGGTTAGCGCGCTACCTTGGGGTGGTAGAGGTCCCCGGTTCAAATCCGGGCAGCCCGACCGCAAAACCCCGCGGGTCCATCCCGCGGGGTTTTGCTATACCTTCCTCATCGCCGCCAATTCCATGTATAGTAGTCAGTGAGATTGCATTTGGGTGGCTTCGGGCGGCGCCGCCGCCGTCGACCCCCAGGAGGGCGAGGTGTTGCGCGTGGTCGAGGTGTACATTCCCACGCCGTACCGGTCCATTACCGGGGAGGCGCGCTTGCAGGTCGAGGCGACCACCGTCCGGGAGCTCCTCGAGCAACTGGCCCAGCGGTATCCCGACCTGCGCCCGCGGCTCTTCGAGGGCGAGGCCATTGCCCACCATCTCAACGTCTACGTCAACAAGCGGGAGATCCGGACCCTGCAGGGCGCCGACACCCCGTTGCAGGACGGCGACGAGGTGGCCCTGATTCCGGCCATGGCGGGCGGCTCGGGCGAGCCGGCCGCCGGGCCTCTCCTCACCGAGCAGCAGATGGAGCGCTACTCCCGCCACGTCCGCCTGCCCGAGGTGGGCGTCGAGGGCCAGCGCAAGCTGCTGGACAGCAAGGTGGCCATCGTGGGGGCCGGCGCCCTGGGCTCGCCGGCGGCCATCTACCTGGCCGCGGCCGGCGTGGGCACCATCGGCATCATCGACGGCGACCGGGTGGAGGTCTCCAACCTCCACCGGCAGATCCTCTACTTCGACCACGACCAGGGGCGGCCCAAGACCCAGGCGGCCCGGCGCCACCTGGAGGACATCAACCCCGACGTGCGGGTGGTCGAGCACCGCACCTTCCTTAACTCCCAGAACGCGCTGGAGATCCTGAAGGATTACGATGTGGTGATCAACGGCAGCGACAACTTCGCCACCCGTTACCTGGTGAACGACGCCTGCGTGCTGCTGGGCAAGCCCCTGGTGGATGCCAGCATCCTGCGCTTCGAGGCGCAGGCCACGGTGTTCATGCCCGGGCGGGGCTGCTACCGCTGCCTCTTCCCCGCCCCGCCGCCGCCCGGTATGGTGCCCAGCTGCGCGGAGGCGGGGGTGCTGGGCGCCCTGGCCGGTCACATGGGGACGCTCCAGGCGCTGGAGGCCATCAAGATCCTGCTGGGCATCGGTGAGACCCTGGCAGAGAGGCTTCTCATCTACGACGCCCTCAGCGCCAGCTACCAGATCCTGCACTGGCAGCGCAACCCCGGCTGCCCGGTGTGCGGGGATCACCCCACCATCACCCAGCTGATCGACTACGAGGCCTTCTGCGGCGTGCCCCTGCCGGGCAGCACGGCGCAGCGGGCCAGCGGGCGCCTGGCCGCCCCGGCCGCGCCGGCGGCGACGCACGCCACCGGTGGCCGGCCGGGCGCAACGGGCGCGAGCCGGCCGCAGGACGAACCGGTCCCCGCTGCCGCTCAGGCGGCGGGCCAGGCGCGGCCGGCGGCAGCGGGCGCGCCCGGGGCGCGTGCGGCACAGGGGGAATCGGCCGCGGACGGGGTCGCCGCCCTGCCCGGCACCGGCCAGGGGCCGGAGGAGCTCTCGCCGGTGGAGGCGCGGCGCCTGGTGGAGGCGGGCCGGGTGCAGATCATCGACGTGCGGGACCCGTGGGAGTACGAGCGCGATCACATTCCGGGCGCCCGGCTCCTGCCCCTGTCCCAGCTGGGGGCCCGGCTGGAGGAGATCGATCCGGAGCGGCCGCTGCTCATGGTCTGCGAGGTGGGGGAGCGCAGCCGCCTGGCGGCCGAGTTCCTCCACGAAGCGGGGTTCCCGGCGGTGTACAACCTCAAGGGCGGCATGATCGCCTGGCGGAATCACCGGCTGCCCGTGGAGGCGGGATCGGGGCGGTGAGCGGGAAACCCGGGCGGCCGGGGCGCGGCGGGCTGGAGGCGGGGGCGGGGGACACTCCCCCGCTGGTCCTTCCCCCTGCGCTGGTGGCGGCCATGCTGGACCATGCTCGGGCCGAGGCGCCGCTGGAGGCTTGCGGCATCGTGGGCGGGCGCCAGGGACAACCCGTGGCCTACTACCCCGCGCGGAACGCCGACCGCTCCCCCGTCCGCTACACGGTGGATCCGGAGGACCAGCTGCGGATCTTCACCACCATGGAGGAGCGCGGCGAGGAACTGTGGGCCATCTTCCACAGCCACCCCCGCTCGCCCGCTTACCCCTCGGCCACCGACGTGCGCTACGCCTACTACCCCGAGGCGTACTACCTGATCGCCTCCCTGGCTTCGGAACCGCCGGTCTTGCGGGCCTTCCGCATCGTGGAGGGCACCATCACCGAGTACCCGCTGGCGGTCGGGGGGGACCAGGTGCCGCCCCAGGCATGACGATCCGGCGGCCCCGTGCCGCCGGGTTCCTCCCGCTGCCGGGAAGGAGACCGCCGGCCCTCATTCCCGGGGCCGGCGGTAGTACTTGACCCCGCTGTAGAGGCCCATGCTGCCCAGCCCCAGGGCCAGCCCCTGGATCAGTGCCTCGAACCAGAGGGTCTGGCCGGCCACCGCGTAGCCCAGGGACAGCGCCGTGCCCAAAAGCAGCGCCACGGGCGGCGCCCACCGGGTGGGCATGCCCTGGCGCTTGAGGAGTTCCACCAGGCCGGCGATGAGGGGCACGGCGACCGCAATGCCGGTGGAATGGGGGTCCACCTGCCCCACCCCCTCTGGCGGCATCAGATGATGATGCAGATCAGGTTGCCGCTGCCCTCGTTGGCGATGCGCTCGAGGGCTTCGCGGATCTTCCCCTGGGCGTTTTCAGGCATGGAGCGGATCTTGTCCTCGATGCCTTCCTTGAGCAGTTCGTCCAGGGACTTGCCGAAGATGTCGGACTCCCAGATCTTGCGCGGGTCGTCCTCGAACTTCTCCATCAGGTAGTTGACCAGCTGCTGCGACTGCTTCTCGGAGCCGATCATGGGCGCCACCTCGGTGCTGACCACGGTGCGGAACAGGTGCAGGGTGGGCGCGCTGGCCCGCAGCCGGACGCCGAACTGGCCGCCCTTGCGCACCAGCTCCGGCTCCTCGAAGACCAGGTCGTCCAGGGAGGGCATCACCACGGCGTAGCCGCGCTCGTCGGCCTCTTCCAGGCTGCGGCCGATGCGGTCGTAGACGGCCTTGGCCTGGCTGAGCTCGCGGATCAGGCGCACCAGGGTCTCCTTGCCGCGGATCTCCATGCCGCTGATCTCGCCCAGCACCTGCCAGAAGAGTTCCTCGGGAACCGTCACGTCCACCGTGGCCACCCCGGTGCCCAGATCCAGCTCCTGCAGCTCGACCTTCTCGATGTGCTGGTACTCGCCCAGCTGGTCGATGGCCCGCTCCACGTCCCGCAGGCGCTCCACGTTCTGGACCGTGGCCTGGATGGCCTCGGCGTAGTGGCGGCGCAGCCAGAAGTCCGGGTCCAACTCCTCCACCCAGGCGGGCAGCCGCACCACCAGCTCCCGCACCGGGAACTCCAAGAGCAGCTGCTCCAGCACCACCAAAAGGTCCCGCTCGCCCACCCGGTTCAGGGCGATGGGGATCACCTGCACGTCATAGTCGAAGGCCAGGGTTTCGGCCAGCTGGGCCGTCTCCGGCGACAGGGGGTCCGCGGTGTTGAGGAGCACCACAAAGGGCTTCCCCAGCTCCTTCAGCTCGCGGATGACCTGTTGCTCCGCCTCGACGAAATTCTCCCGCGGGATCTCGCCGAAGCTGCCGTCGGTGGTCACCACGATGCCCAGGGTGGAGTGCTCGTTGATGATCTTGCGGGTGCCGACCACGGCGGCCTCTTCGAAGGGGATGTCCTGCTCGAACCAGGGGGTGGTCACCATGCGGGGCCCGTCGGCCTCGGTGTAGCCGATGGCCCCGGGGACGGGGAAGCCGACGGAATCCACCAGCCGCACCCGAACCGTCAGGCCCTCTTTGACCTGGATCTCCACCGCCTCGTCGGGGATGAACTTGGGCTCCGCCGTCATGATGGTGCGGCCGGCCCCGCTCTGGGGAATGGCATCCTGGGTGCGCTGCCGGTCGTGCTCGTTGGCGATGTTGGGCAGGACCAGCAGCTCCACGAACTTCTTCACGAAGGTGGACTTCCCCGCCCGCACCGGACCGACCACGCCTATGTAGAGGTCGCCGCCGGTGCGCTCGGCAATGTCCTGAAAGATGTCGTAACGCTCCACGCGCCTTCCCTCCCGATGCTGCCGCCGTGCCCGCGGCTCCGGCTGGTCGGTCAGACAGCGGCCAGCCCCTGTCCGAGGCCAGTACCATGTATATGAGGGGTGGGAGGGGATATGTCGCGGGGTGGGACGAACCGGCCGGCCCGGGGCGGCCGGGACCTCCGGCCCGGGGCCCCGGGAAGCCCCTGCCGACGGGTACGAGTTGCGGTCCGGGAGGTTGGCCGCCGCCGTCCGCGGCGTGCCTTGGTCCAGCCCGATGGGTCCGGGGCCGCCGGGCGGGCTGCCCGGCAGGCGGCCGGTTCGGCAGGCTCCTGCGGCCGCCCTCAGGCAGGCCAGGCCCCTTCCTGGCGCAGGGCGGCCAGCAGTTGATCGGGCCGGTCGCGGAAACGGGCCCGCTCGGCCGGGTCGGCAGCCGCCCGGTCCACCAGCCGGGCCAGGGCTGCGCAGAGGGGCGCCTCGCCTCCCCAGGAGGCCGCCGTCCGGGCCACCGCCCCGTGCAGCGCCTGGATTTCCGTGGGATGCCGGCCGGCGGCCACATCCAGGGCCACGGAGGGCAGCTTGCCGCCCCGCCCGCCGGCGGCCCGGGGCCCGACCACCGTGCGGAACAGGGGTGGGGGCAGCCACTGGACGCAACGGGCAAACAAGCGCACCGGATAACCCGGCAGGTCGACCAGCCGGGGGGCGGCCCGGCGGGCCACGGCCACCGCCTCGCGCAGGCTCCGCACCTCGACGGCCGCCGCCAGCGGGTGGCGGAAGACCCGGTCCACGTCCCACTGCAGCAGCGCACCGACGGCGTTGCCCACCAGGTTGAGCAAAAGCTTGGACCACTTCAGGCTGGCGGCGTCGCGGGCCGTGATCACGGGTACAGGCAGGGTGGCTTGCCACCGCGCGGCCAGGGCGCGGCAGGCCAGGATCGCCTCCCGGTCCGGCCCCCCGGCGGCCGGGCCCGCGGGCCGCCGGGCTGCGGGGGCGGGCACGGGAGCCAGGCCGATGCCGCCCCGGCGGGCATTGTAGATGTGGACGCGGTGGCCTTCCAGGGCGGCGCTCAGGGTGACGGTGCCCGCGATGACGCGGCCGGCGCCCAGAAGGCGTGCGGCCTGTTCTTCCGCGCCGATGCCGTTCTGGAAGGTGACCACCCGAGGAGGGCGGGAGGAGGCTGCGGGCGGCCAGGCAGCGGCCACCTGGGCCAGGACCTGGGGCAGGGCCGGCATCTTCACCGTGACCAGCACGGCGTCCGGAGCGGGGCCGCGGGCGGCCTCCCACACCGACGGGACCACGGCCACCGGCCAGGGGCCCGCCCCGGGAGCCACGCCGGCCATCCCCGGACCGTCCCGGCCCGCTCCCGCCCCCGGTCCCGGTGGGTTACCTGGGGAGCCGGGTAGCGGGTCCAGCACCAGCCCGTGGCGGGCCACCGCCTCCAGGCGGCCGGGCCGGCCTACCAGGATCACCTCGTGCCCCCCGGCCGCCAGGAGGCCACCCAGGAGGCAGCCGATGGCCCCGGCGCCGGCCACCACCACCCGCATGCTATTCCCTCCGCGGGTCGATCTTCAGCGTGATGGGCAACTCTTCGCCCCGCAGCAGGCGGCGGATGTTGGCTCGGTGCCGCACCAGCACCACCAGGGCCGCGGCGACCCCGAAGACCAGGTGGGCCGCGGGGGCATGCCAGAGGATCATCCAGAGGGGCACGCTGGCGGCGGCGCTGATGGAGCCCAGGGACGAGTAGCGGCTCAGCGCCACCACGCCGATCCAGACGCCGAAGGCGGCCAGGGCCACCCGCGGGTCCAGCCCCAGCAGCACGCCCAGCCCCGTGGCGACCCCCTTGCCGCCCTTGCCGCCCAGCCAGATGGACCAGCTGTGCCCGGCCATGGCGGCCACGCCGGCCAGCACCGCCGCCGGTTCGCCCAGGCCCGCTGCCCGGGCCAGGACCACGGGCAACCAGCCCTTGGCGGCATCGGCCAGCAGGACCAGGGCGGCCACCCGCGGTCCGGCCACCCGCAGCACGTTGGTGGTGCCGATGTTGCCGCTGCCGTAGCGGCGGATGTCAACCCCCCGCGTGGCCCGCACGAGCCAGAGGCCGAAGGGCAGGGAGCCCAGCAAATAGCCCAGGACGGCCATCCCCCACCATCCCATACCCGCCAAAAAAACCATGGATGGAGCGCTCTCCCCTCTTCCACCCCTGACGCCGGCTCCTGCCCCCCTCGCCGGCCGCCCGGGATCAATCGTCGGCGGCTGCTCCCTTGCCCCGCGCAGGTGCCCGGAAGATCAGCCGGACCGGCGTTCCCGTGAAGTCGAAGGCCTGGCGCAGGACGTTCTCGAGGAACCGTTCGAAGGAAAAGTGGACGATCTCGGGGTCGTTGACCAGGAACAGGAAGGTCGGCGGCCGTTCCGCCACCTGGCGCACCCGGTGGATGCGCAGGCGCCGGCCCTTGCGGGAGGGAGGCTCGTGGACCAGCAGGGCGTCATCCAGCACCTTGCGCAACACAGGTTCGGGCACCCGGCGCCGGTGGTTCTCCGCGGCGGCGGCCAGCACCTCCACCAGGCGGTCCACCCGCTGCCCCGTCAGCGCCGAGAGGAACACGACGGGAGCAAACTGCAGGAAGTCGTACTCCCGGTACAGGGCCTCCCGGTACCGGTCGGCGGTATCGGGCCCCTTGGCCACCAGGTCCCACTTGTTCACCGCCAGCACGCAGGCCTTGCCTTCTTCCAGGATCATGCCGGCGATGCGCTTGTCCTGTTCGGTGGCCGGGTCCCGGGCGTCCAGCACCAGGCAGGCCACGTCGGCGCGGGCCAGGGCGCGCTGGGTCCGGAGGGTGCTGTAGAACTCCACGTCGTCCTTCACCCGGCTCTTGCGCCTCAGGCCGGCGGTGTCGATGAACCGGAACACCCGCTCGCCGCGGCGCCAGAGCACGTCCACCGCGTCCCGGGTGGTCCCGGGGATGTCGCTGACCACCACCCGCTCCTCGCCCAGCAGCCGGTTGACCAGCGACGACTTGCCCACGTTGGGCCGCCCCACGATGGCGACGGCGATCTCTCCCGTCTCGCCCCAGGGGCCGCGGTCTCCGGCGTCGCCGGGTTCGTCCGCCGGAGGAGCGGGCAGCCCGCGCACCACGGCATCCAGCAGGTCGCCCACGTTGCGCCCCGGGCCTGCGGCCACCGGGATCGGCTCGCCCAGGCCGAGGCGGAAGAAGTCGTACTGGACGCCGTCCCAGCGGGCGTCGTCCACCTTGTTCACGGCCAGGATGGTGGGCTTGCGGGACTGGCGGAGAAGGCGGGCGACCTCTTCGTCGGCGGGGGTGACGCCGGCCTGGCCGTCCACCACCATGATCAGCAGGTCGGCCTCCCGGACGGCCGCTTCCACCTGGCGCCGAACCTGCACGGTCAGCGGGTCGTCCCCTTCGGCCAGGCCGCCGGTGTCCACCAGGGTGAACTCCCGGCCCGCCCAGTCCGTGTCGGCGTAGAGGCGGTCGCGGGTGACCCCGGGCACGTCGTCCTCGATGGCCAGGCGACGCTCGATGATGCGGTTGAACAGGGTCGACTTGCCCACGTTGGGCCGCCCGACGATGGCCACCACGGGTTTCACGCCTGTCCTCCCCTCCCCGGCCTGCCCGTATCATCATGCCAGGGGCCGCGCGACAGCGTCAACGCGAAGCATGGCGATGCCGGGGCGCCCTGGGGGAGGATACGGTCCGCGCCGGGTGCGAGCCGCGCCCCCGGTCCGGCGGCCGGGGATCCTGGGGCCCTGCCGCCCGGTCAGGGCGCCCGGCGGGCCGATTCAACCAGTTCGACCAGCCGCTGCCAGTGGCGGGTCCAAGCCCGCACCTGCCAGCGCCACCGCCAGCCGCCACCGGCCGTCCCTGGCGGCGCCGGCCGGGGTTTGCCGCCGCGAACGGGCGGGGTGCCGCCGCCGAACCCGGCCCCGGCGGGCCTGGCCAGCCACGGCTTCTCCCACCAGGCCAGGCTGTCTCCCACGGGAACGAACCGCCAGGCCGGCAGGGGCCCCCGGTCCATGGCACCAGGAGGCTGCGGCGCCCCGCGGCCGCCCAGGTACCCCAGGGCGCGGAGCGAGCCGGCAGCGCGGACGGCCAGGTGATCCGGCCCGCCGGCCCCCGCCGCCAGAACCTGGCGCCCGCAAGAATCGGTTCCTACCCGGAAGATGCGCCCTGCTTCCGCCGCTTCGGGTACGGCCAGCAGGGGCAGGCCGGCCACCTCTCCGGGGCGCGGCGCCCGCCGCGGGTCGAGCCGGCCCAGGTGCAGGTAGGCTGCCAGGAGGGCCCGGTGGGCCGTTCCTCCCGCCACGTAGAACACCGCCCGGTCGCCCGGGCCGGCCGGTGCCGGGTCCACCGCGCGGCCGGGTCCGGCCGGCGGTCCGGGGGAGCGGCCCGCCGGCCCGGCAACCCCGTCGTGCCGCCGGCCGGGTGCCGTGGCGGGGTGATGCCCCGGGTACAGGATACCGGCCTGGCCCCGGGCCGCCGCCCGCCGCGCCCCCTCCACCCGCCGGACCAGGTGGGGAAAGGCCGCCCGCACCCCCTGGATCAGCAGGGGTCGCGCTAGCCGGGGCCAGCCCAGCCGCCGGGAGACGAACCCGGCGACCTTCATGGCCAGGTTGACCTCCGAGAGCACGTTGACGAACAGCCAGCGGTGGGGGTCCCCGGCCAGGGCCAGAAGGCCAAGGCACCAGCGGGCCAGGGCATCGCCGGCGCCCTCGGCGCCCAGCACGAACACGCCGTCGGCGCCGCTGCCGTGGCCCATGGGCAGCAGGCGCCCGTGTTCCTCCCGCTCGTTGCGGTCGAAGAAGTCGAGCCGCAGGAGCTCGGCCGTCTCGGGGGGGCGGCGCGGGTCAAGCAGGCCCAGGTGCAGGGCCGCCGACACCACCGATGCGTGGGTGCCCCCGTAACAGTAGTAGACCACCAGCGGCAGGCTGCCGGCAGGCGGGCCGCCCCCGTCCCCCTTCCATGCTCCTTCCTCCGCCGCGGCCGGAAGGCGGTTGCCGACACCACCTGGGCCTCCGGTCACGGGCGACCGGCCTCCTGGTCTCCTTCCTCCCCTGGCGGCGGGAGGTCACCACCCAGGATGGTCATGGCGCCGGCGGTGAGGGCCGCAGCGGCCAGGGCGTCATAGGCCTCGCCCCCCGCCACGGTGAAGTGCACGGGAACGGCCGCGGCGGCGGGCAGCCCGCCGCCCGCCAGGGAAACGGCCAGGACGGCGGCCAGACCGCCCTGGCCCAGCACCATGCCGGCCGTGGCCAGGATCAGGCTGCCCGGGGCCGGCAGGGGGATCAGGGAGGCCAGCACGCCGGTGATGACCCCCGCTGCCCAGGCCGGGGAGACCCACCCCGGCAAGCTGGTGGGAAGAACCCGCATCAGCGCGTACCCAAGACCGGCCACCAGCGCCAGGCCGGACAGCCCCCGGCGACGCTCCCGGGCAGGCAGGCGGGCCAGCCACCAGGCCGCGGCCACCAGGGGCAAGGCGGCGCCACCAGGGCTGATGCCCAGCCAGCCGGGGCCCGTCGCCAGCGGCCAAGTGGCGGCCCAGGCGGCGGCGATCCAGGCCAGCCCCCAGGCGGCCAACCGCACCGGTGGCACGCCCAGGCGGTGGGTGCCGGGAACGACCTCGAGGGCCAGCAACACCGCGGCCAGCGCCAGCATCCCCGTTCCGGTCAAGGTCACCACCTCGCCATAAGCATTCCCCACGCTGCACCGCGGGGTCCCCGGCCTGGTCCCGGGCCTGCCCGGACGGCGACAAAGCCGGGAGGGGGCGCGCCCACGGGGACACGCCCCCTCCCGGTCGACACGTGCGGTTTTTGCGACCGCCTCAAAGGGCCGGGCGGCAGCCGCACCGGCCCCGCACTGGGCTGGTCATTCCCCTTCGCCTGCCAGCCGGTCGCGGGTCTCCTCCAGCAGATCGCCGAACATCTCGCCGATGGTGATCCCGCCCGCGTCACCGGCCGGGGTCGATTCCTGCGCCTGGGCCTGGGGACGTTCGGGTGACCGCCGCGGCCGCTCGGTCCGGGGCCGCCGCGGCTCGGCCGGCGACCGCATGCTCAGGCTGATGCGCCGCTCCTCCGGCTGGACCCGCAGCACCCGCACCTCCACTTCCTGACCCTCGTGGACCACCTCGTCGGGCGACTCCACCCGGTGGTCGGCCAGCTGGGAGATGTGGACCAGGCCTTCCACCCCGGGCTCCAGCCGCACGAAGGCGCCGAAGGGGACCAGGCGGACCACAGTACCCTTGACCGTCGCCCCCACGGGGTAGCGCCGCTCCACGTCGCTCCAGGGGTCGGGCATGAGCTCCTTCAGGCTGAGGGAGATGCGGCCCCGTTCCCGGTCGACCTTGAGCACCTTGACCTGGATGGTGTCGCCTTCCTTCAGCAGGTCCCGGGGATGGTCGATGCGGCCCCAGTGCATCTCCGAGACGTGGAGCAGCCCGTCCACCCCGCCCAGGTCGATGAAGGCGCCGAAGTCGGTGAGGCCCTTGACCACGCCGGTGCGCACCTGGCCTTCCTCCAGGCTGGCCAGGGTCTCCTCCGCCCGGCGCCGGGCCTCCTCCTCCAGCAGCTCCTTGCGGGAGAGGATCACCCGCCGCTTGTTGCGGTCGAACTCGATGATCTTGGCCCGTACCGTGGTGCCCACGTAATGGCTGAGGTCGGCCACGTAGCCCCGCTCCACGTGGGAGGCGGGCATGAAGGCACGGACCCCGGCGTCGCAGACCAGGCCGCCCTTCACCTGTTCGACCACCGGCACCTCGATGGGCTCGCCAGCCTCGTAAGCCCGTCGCAGGGAGTCCCAGGCCTCCCGCTCCACCGCCCGCCGGTGGGAGAGCAGCAGGCCCCCTTCCCCCTTGTCGGTGAAGCCCAGGACGACCACGGGGATCTCCTGGCCCACCTGGTAGACCTCTTCGGGTTGCTTGCCGCCCAGCAGCCGCAGCTCGTTCCGGGGGATCGTGCCGTCGGACTTGTGACCCACGTCCACCAGGACGTGATCGTCGGCCACCTGCACTACCGTGCCCGTCACCACCTGCCCGCGGCTCAGGCGGGTTGGCGCCAGCTGCTCGTCCATGGTTCCGCGGGCCGCTCCAGCCGTGTCCGCGCCCGGACCCTCGGCGGGTGAGGTCGCCGCCTCCCGCTCTCCCTCGCCGGCCGCGGCCGCCCCTTCCCCTGCCGCGGCGGCCGGCGTGTCGCCCGCGCCCTCGCCCTGGGGACCCGGGCTTGCGGGGGCGGCACCGCCCGGCTCGCCGGCTGCAGCGGCGGGTGCCTCATCCGGCGACTGGGCGTCGCCGGGCTCGCCCTCGGGCTGGCCCGCCGGCCGGTCGGCGCCCTCGGTCTCGGCCACGCCGGCCTCCCGCTCAGCGGCGGCCTCGGCGGATTCCTCGGCCTCCTGCTTCAGCTGCGCCAGGGCTTCCGTCGCCCCGGCGGCGGCCTCCTCCGCCGCCGGGCTCAGGTGCGGCTCCGGGCTGGCGGGCGTCACCCCCTGTTCCGGCGCGGCGCCGGGAGTCCCGTCCCGGTCCGCCGCCTGTGGATCGCGGATCTGGTCCATCCTCGACACGACCCCCTTCGAACGGCTTAACCTACAGGGATGCGGCGTCGTGGCGACCCGCCGGAGCGGGTTCATCCAGCAGCGCCGCAATGGCCTCGCGCATCCTTTCTGCCACCGCCTCGATGGTCCCCTCCCCTCCGGCCCGGTCCACCCGGAAGGGACGCCCGATGCGGACCCGGACCCGGCGGCCCAGCCGGTAGGGGCCGGTGATGGCCACCGGCAGCACCGGCGCACCGGACTTCACCGCCAGCAGGGCGGCGCCCGGTTCGAAGGGCCGCAGGGGGCCCCGGCTGCGGGTCCCTTCCGGGAAGAGGCCGACCACCTTGCCCTGGCCGAGCAGGGTCAGGGCGTGGCGCAGGGCCCAGCGGTCGGGCTGGCCCCGGCGCACCGGGAAGGCGCCCAGGCGCCGCAGGACCCAGGCGGCCACCGGGCTGTGGAACAGTTCCTGCTTGGCCATAAAATGCACCTTTCGCGGCAACACCGTACCCACCAGCGGCGGGTCGAGCCAGCTGAAGTGGTTGGCGATCACCAGCAACGGTCCCCGGGCCGGTACGTGCTCCAGCCCGCGCACATCCCAGCGGTACCCCAGGGCGAAGAGCAGCCAGAACAGTCCCTTGGCGAACCGGTACAGCACCTACTCGCCCTCCCGGCAGTACCGCAGGATCTCTTCCACCACGGCGTCGATGGTGCGCCCCGTAGTGTCGATCTCGATGGCGTCCGCAGCCCGCTGCAGCGGCGCGGCCGGGCGGGTCATGTCCTGCCGGTCCCGCTGCCGCAGCGCCTCTTCGACCTGCTCCAGGGTCACCGGATGGCCTGCCGCCACCAGCTCAAGGTACCGGCGCCGGGCCCGTTCGTCCGGCGATGCCGTGAGGAAGATCTTGAGATCGGCCTCCGGTGCCACATGGGTCCCGGTGTCCCGGCCTTCCAGGACGACCCGGCCCCGGCGGGCCAGTTCCCGCTGGACCTCCAGCAGGCGCTGCCGCACCTCGGGGATGGCGGCCACCACGGACACCGCCTGATCGACCCCCGGCTCCCGCAGGTAGGCCGTGACATCGACCCCGTCGAGAACGACCTGCGGGGCCCCCTCGGGCCCCGTTGCCAGCGCAATGTCCGTTTCGCGGGCCAGCTGGGCCACCCGCTGGCGGTCTCTTGGATCGATGCCATGCCGGAGCACCTTCAGCGTCATGGCCCGGTACATGGCACCGGTATCGACGTACAGGTAACCCAGGGCCGTGGCCACCCGCCGGGCGACGGTGCTCTTGCCGGCTCCCGCCGGGCCATCGATGGCGATCACGCGTTTCAACGACGCCGGTTCCCTCCGCTTCTTCGACACCGCCCGCCGGATTCCTTGTATCTGGATTGGCGCCTCGGGATCGCCAAGGCCGCCTCCGGGTTCTGCGGCGGGTGGCGCCATTCCAATCGCCCGCAATTATACCACGGAAAGGTGCGGGCCGGCGGTCCGGTCCCGCCGGCCGTGACCCCGCCGGGCCCTGCTCACTGCCAGGCCACGGGCAGGGGCGTGCCCTGGGGGAGAGCCTGCCAGCGCGTATGCGGCCAGGGCCGGTGCAGGGGGCCTGCCACGTGGACCACCTCCACCAGGGCTGCCGCACGAGCTGCGGAACGGAGGACCAGCCGGTCGCCGGGCCGGACGACCACGGGGCGGGTCTGACCCGGCTCCAGGTGGGCCACCGGCACCCCGTTGATCAGGACCAGGACCATTCCCGGCCCGTGCCCCGTCAGGGTGAGGACGGCCTGCCCATGGCCGGGCCCGGCGCCCGGGGCGGCAGGCTCGAGGCCCGCCGCGACCGGGAGGTATCCCCAGTCCTCCAGCACCCGGCCGTAGGTGTCCAGCGCCAGGTGCCCCTGGCCTGCCATCAGGGACTGGATCACCACCAGCAACACCAGTCCGGCCACCGCAGCTCGCACCAGTCCATCCTCCACCGCCGCCAGCCAGCGCGGCCAGCCCGGTGGCAGGGGGCTGCGCCCGGCCCGCGGCGGTTCCGCCTCCCCATGATGGGACGGGTCGTGCATCGTGCGGCCCGCCATGTCCCCACCTCCCTGCCGGTCCGGCCCGGCGGGACCGGCTCCGGGGCAGTGTATGCGGGATGGCGGCCGGCCTTGTGCGCGGGTGCACGGCGGGAAGGGGCCACCTGGCGGTCAAGGCGCAGCGCGAAGCAGCAGCGGCTACGGAGGCTTGGTACGCTCAGCGGACCCGGGCCCGGCTCGCCGCCTCCCTTCTGGCGGTGCCGGCCGGGACGGAACGCCAGGCCCTGGAGGAAGAGGCCCGCTGCCGGGCGCCGCGGGCGGCGGCCGCCGGTCGGGGGGCCGGGGACGGGGATGGGCACGCCGGGCCCCGAGCTGGGGAGACGGCTCCCGCGGGCTCCACGTGGGGCCATAAGCGCAAAAACCCCCGGCGGCCTCCGCCGCCGGGCCGGCCGGTTTCTTGCGGTGCGCAGTGCGGCCCGTTCAGTACGCCTCCAGCGGCACCAGGCGGTCGAAGACCGCCGGGTTGCCGACGTAAACCACCGCCTGCACCGGCCGTCCCGCCACCTGCACCTGGACCATGCGCCGGTAGTAGTAGGGCGGGTCCTCGTCGGCCCCCTCGTAGTGGTCGAGGTAGCCCAGGTCGGCTTCGTCGATGGTCCACACCACCCCCTGCACCCGGTGGCCCGGCTCGGGCAGGATCACCGGGTAGCCGCGGCCGGTATCGTAGAGGCGGTAGCCCTCCAGCACCGCCGGCACCGGCTCGTCCAGCCGGCGGCCGACCAGGGCTTCGATCCGCCCGCGGCGCCGCAGGGTCCCATAGGCGAAGAGCTTCACGGGGTCTCCTCCCTGGTGTCGTCCCTCGGTTCGTCCCGCTCGTCCAGCAGCCCCCGCTGGCGCAGGGCGGCGGCCAGCAGGCCGTGGAGCCGGGCGATGGTCCCGTAAAGCCGGTTCTCCTTCGGATCGTAGCTTCCTCCCAGGGTGGCGATCTCGCCGAGGCCGGAGAAGAGGGCGTAGAGATCGGCCCGGCACTGGCGCCCCAGGGAGGTGCGCATGGCCGCCTGCAGGAGCCACTTGCGGTCGACGGGCGGCTCGCCGTCGGCGTAGCGGCACAGCAACAGGAAATGCTCGAGCCACTGGACGAACCCGGCCAGGAAGGCGAAGGCCTGGCCCCGGCGCAGGTTCCAGGCCATGGAGGCGGTGCGCCGCCGCAGGGCGCGATAACGCCGGGCCGCCTGCTGCCGGTACCAGTCCGGCGGCAGCTGCCGCAACGGGGCCAGGTGGGCTGCCAGCCGGCCCCCGGGGTCCAGCAGGGGCTCGGCGGCGCCCAGCAGGATCACCGTGGCCTCATCGGGCCGGCGGGCGGCGGCGGCCAGCTCCTCCCAGGCCAGAAGGGCCAGGTGGCCACCGCCGGCCCAGGCGGGCAGCCGGTGGAGGGAGCCGGGTCCTCCGGGCTCCCCGTGGGGCGCCAGGCGGTTGCGCAGCCGTTGCACGGCCTCCGCCGGGCCGGCGGCCACCAGGTCGAGGCGTGAGACCGTGTCCCGGAAGCCCGTGGCGCCGGAGCCGGCCAGCGCCAGCGCCCAGCCGGAATCCTCCCCGGGCTGCCCCTCACCTCCCGCTCCGCTCCCCGCCTCCTTCTCCAGCCATTCCTCCTGCACCCGCCGGGCCAGCTCCCGGGCCCGGCGGGCCAGTTCTGCCCGCGTGATGGCCATGGCGAACCTCCTGTGGGACGTGCTGGGCCGGGCCGGGCGGCCCGTTCTTCCCCACCCGCCGGCCCCCCCCCTGGCGCCCCCGCCGCGATCCACCGGGCGGCAAGCCCGGCGGCCGGCCTGGGAGAACCCGCCGGCGCGGCCGGTCCGCGCGGCCTGTCCCCAGCGGACCGGCCCGGCCCTCAGCCCTGGCGATACTGGACCCCGTAGCCGCCCCGGGGGTTGAGCCACTTGATGTTGCGGAAGGGGCAGCCGATGCGGCAGGTGCCGCACTCCACGCACCCCTCGTAACCGACCAGGATCTTCTGCGCCTCGTCGTCCCACTCGTAGACGTCGGCCGGGCAGAACTTGGTGCAGTACTGCTCCGGGCACTTGTTCAGGCACACGTCCGGGTCGATGATGAACAGGTGCGACTGCTTGTCGGCGTTGAAGCGGTCCAGGTACAGCTTATCCTGAATCGTCATCGGCCGCACGCCGGCCGGCGCCTGCCCGCCGGCGGCCTCGGGGGCTTCCGTGTCCATGGGGGCCGCCGCAGCGGCCGCAGCCCGCGCGCTCATCCGATCGCCCTCCACATGGAATAGAGGTCATAGGCGATGCGCCACAGCGGGCGCTGGCGGCGCACCATGCGCAGGATCTTGGCCTGCTTATCCCACTTGGGCGTGCTGTCGACGGTGAAGAACTCCCGCATCACCTGGCTCAGCAGCTCGGGATATTGCCGCAGGAACTGCGGGTTCTCGTCGAAGAACTCGTTGGCGTAGTTGTACTTCCGCAGGTCCTTGAGGACGTAGGTCTCTTCCAGCCGCTGCTGGTACCGGCAGAGGACCCGGGTGGAACTGTCGCCCTCCGCCAGGGCCTCCAGGGCCACCTCGCCGGCGATGCGGCCGGAGGTCATGGCCAGGTTGGAGCCCTCGCGGTGGATGGCGTTGGTCAGCCCGGCCGCGTCCCCGACCACCATCAGGCCGTCCTTGAACAGGCGGGGGATGGCCTTGTAGCCGCCCTCGGGGATCAGCTTGGCCGAGTACTCGATCACCTTGCCGCCTTCGATCAGCTTGCGGACCTTGGGGTGCTGCTTGAGCCGCTCCAGCAGCTGGTTGGGGTTCATCTGACTGTAGACCAGGTGCTTGACCAGCACGCCGAGGCCGAAGGACACCGATTCCTTGTTTGTATAGAGAAAGCCCATCCCCAGCATGCCGGCCGTGGCGTCGCCCAGCATCTCCACCGTGGCGCCCTGCCCGGGTTCCAGGCCGAAGCGGTCCTCGATCTTCTCCCGGGGCAGTTCGATGACTTCCTTGACCGCCAGCGCGGCCTCGTTCATCGCCCAGTCGTCGTGAAGACCGGCCTTCTGGGTCAGCAGGTTGTTGACGCCTTCCGCCAGGATCACCACGTCGGCGTACACTTCGCCCTCCGGGCGGCCGGCCACCACGCCCACCACCCGGCCGCGGTCATCGTGGATCAGGTCGACCACGGTGGTCCGGGTGATGAGGGTGGCACCCGCTTCCTCCACCTTCTTCGCAAACCAGGGGTCGAGCTTGGCCCTCAGCACGGTGAAGTTGTTGGGCGGATCGTCCGCCCAGCGGGGCGTGCGGTAGCCGAAGGTCACCGCCGAGTCCGGCGTGAGCAGCCAGTAGTTCTGCTCGACGATGGTGCGCTCGACGGGCGCCTCCCGCCAGGCTCCGGGCAGGAGCTCGTCCAGCTGGTGCCGGTAGAGCACGCCGCCCATGACGTTCTTGGATCCGGGGTACTCCCCCCGCTCCAGGATCAGCACCCGGGCGCCGCCCCGGGCCAGCACCAGGCCCGCCGACAGGCCGGCGGGACCGGCGCCCACGATCACGACGTCAAAGCGCTCTGCCACAGCCATCCCTCCGTCAGGCGCCGGCCCGGGCTGCCGCCGCCGCGCCCTGGCTTTCCCCGTCTTCCTGGCCGCCGGTCGAGCCACCGGCCTCGGGTTCCTCCGCCAGCAGGGCATCCAGGCGGCGGGCCAGCTCCGCCTGAAGGGCAGGGACGACGGCGAAGAGGTCTCCCACCACGCCCAGGTCGGCCACCTTGAAGATCGGCGCGTCCGGGTCCTTGTTCACGGCGACGATGAGCTCGGAGTTCTCCATGCCGACGGTATGCTGGATGGCGCCCGAGATGCCGAAGGCGAAGTAGACCTTGGGCCGGACGGTCAGGCCCGTCTGGCCCACCTGGTGCTCGCGGCCGATCCAGCCGGCGTCCACGATGGCCCGGGAGGCGCCCACCACGCCGCCCACCACCTGGGCGAAGTCGAAGAGCAGCTTGAGGTTCTTGGGGTCCTGCAGGCCGCGGCCGCCGGCGACCACCACATCCGCCCGCTCCAGCTGGGCCTGCGGGTCGGGCTCGTCGATGACGCCCAGGACGCGGGTGCGCAGGGTACTCTCGTCCAGGTCGACCGGTACCCTGACGATCTCCCCCTGGCGGCCGGGCTGGCGCGGTGCCGGCTCCATCATCTTGGGCCGCACGGTGGCCATCTGGGGCCGGTGCTTCTTGCAGAGGATCACCGCCAGCTGCTTCTCCAGGAAGGCCGGCCGGATGGCATCCAAAAGGCGCGTCTCGGGGTCTACGTCCAGCTGGGTGCAGTCCGCCGTCAGCCCCGTCTGGAGGGTGGTGGCGATGGTGCCGGCCAGGTCGCGGCCGGTGGTGGTGGCGCCCAGCAGGAAGATCTCGGGTTTCACCTCCCGGATCACCGGCGTGAGCACCCGGGCGTAGGCCTCGTTGCGGTAGACCCCCAGGGCGGGGTGGTCCATGACGAGAACCCGGTCGCAGCCGCGTTCCACCGCCTCCTGGGCCACCGCCTCCACCTGGTGGCCGGCCACGAAGCCGATGAGTTCCACGCCCAGCTTATCCGCCAGCTTGCGCCCGATGCCGGCCAGTTCCCAGGCGACCGGCGCGGCCTGGCCGCCGTGCTGCTCGATGAAGATGCCCACCCCGCGGTAGGACTCCAAGTCGGGTGTCTCGCCGGCACCCCGGGCCGCGGCGGCCTTCTTCCGGGCGGATGCGGCAGGGCTGCCGTCCCGCCCCGCCGCCGCCTCGGCGGCGGCGCCACCGGCGCCCTCCAGGACGGCCCCGCCCGGCCGGGCCCCGGCCTGCCCGCCGCCCGCGGCGACCCCCTGGCCGCCGGTCCCTTCCTGCTTCAGCAAGGCTTCCTCGCTCACGGTCGTCCTCCCCTCCCTGGCGCGGCCGTCACTGTCCCCGGGACGAACCGGCACCGGCACCCGTCCCGGCCGCCATGGCCTCCGCCATCCTGGCGGTGCGCCGCGCGTCGACCACCGCCTTGCGGAAGGTGGGGTGCGCCAGCAGCCGGTCGGCCAGCTCCCGGGCGGCCCGCTCCGGGTCGCTACCGTCGATCAGCACCGTCTCGCGCTTCCGTTCGGGCGGCGTGAAGGACCGGGCCACGATGGTGGGGGAGCCCAGCAGGCCGACCTCGGTCCGCTCCAGCCCCAGGGTCTCCCGGTTCCACACGATGGGCTTGTGCCGGGCGGCGCGGAGCATGCCCGGAAGCGAGGCGTAGCGCAGCTCGTTGAGCTCCTTCTCGACCGTCAGCAGGGCGGGCAGGGCGGAACGGACCACCTGCCGGCCGCCCTCCACCTTGCGCTCCACCACGATGTACCGGCCCTCGGGGTTCACCTCGCGGATCCGGATGACGTAGGTGAGCACGGGGATGTCCAGGCGGGCAGCGATGCCCGGCCCCACCTGGCCCGTGTCGCCGTCGATGGTCTGCCGCCCGCAGAAGATCAGGTCGACCGGGCCGAACTCCTGCTCGATGCGCCGGATCGCCTCGGCCAGCACCCGGCTGGTGGCGAAGGTGTCCGCGCCGGCCATGGCGCGGTCGCTGACCAGCACCGTACGGTCCGCCCCGACGGCGACGGCCTCCTTGAGGGACTGCTCGAAGAAGGGCGGTCCCATGCTGACCACCGTGACCTGGCCGCCCCACTGGTCCTTGATCTGCAACGCCGCCTCCAGGGCGTGGACGTCATACGGGTTGATGATCGAGGTCACGCCCTGGCGCACCAGCGTGCCGGTCTTCGGGTTGATGCGCATCTCCGAACTGTCGGGCACCTGCTTGAGGCAGACCACCATGTGCATGCTTCCACCATCCTTCCCGCGCCGGCTGGCCTCGGGGCGGCACGGCGCGCGGGGCTTCGCTTCCGGCCGGCCGGCCGCTGCAGGAGCGGCCCGGGGACGGCCGCTACTTTGTGACATCGTTCACATACGGGCTCATGATGAACCCGCGAACTCCCGCCAACCGCGGTACCACGGATCGTTCCGGCGAACCGTCCCCACCGGGAGGAAGGTTCCGCATGGACGCGGCCAATGCCTGCTTCTCGCCGGCCCGCACCCGGGCCATTTTGTACCCCGGCTGCCAGGCCTGGCGCAGCCATCGACCTGCGGGACAACAGCCGCCCTGCGCGAGATCCGGCTTCGCGAGGGGTTGCGCCTTCTGCTTCTTCAGACTGGGCTTCCCCGTCGCCGGGCATCGCCGCCGGGGCTGGGGACCGGTCTCCGGTCCGGACCGGTTCCACCCGGTGGTCAGCTGCTGGATCCTGCAAACGGGCGCTGCGTACGGGATCCAACTTCACTATCCAACTTCACTATCCAACTTCACTGTATGCCTCTTGGGCCAGGGTTTCAATGCGGCCGCGGGACCGGAATCGGCCGCGGGTCAGAGGCGCCGGCGCAGCCGCGGATCGGGTGCGGCGCCGGGGATGCGGCCCCGCTTGGCCACGGGCCGGCCCGCCACCTCTTTGATGTCCATGGTCATGTCCACCGGAGGGGCCGCGGACACGTAACTTCCCACGCCGAAGGCATCGGCCCCGGCCTCCCGCAGGGGCGGGATGCGGTCGGGGGTGATGCCTCCGGATACGATGACCTGGACGTGGCCGAACCCCGCCTGGGCCAGGCGGGCCTTCACCTCGCGCACCAGACCCGGCGTCACACCGCCGCGTTCCGAGGGCGTGTCCAGCCGGACCGCCGCCAGGCGCCGGCCCAGGGCCGCGGCCACCCGCACCGCTTCCACCGCCTCGTCCTGGAAGGTGTCCACCAGCACCACTCGCCGCTCCTCGGGCGGGAAGACCCGGTCGGCGGCCTGGGCCACCACCAGGGTGTCGCCTGCGATCAGCATGACGGCGTGGGGCAGGGTCCCGGCCGGGTCCCTGCCGGCCAGGCGGGCCCCCAGGATGCAGCTGGCGCCGTCCATGCCGCCCACCAGGGCCGCTCGTTCCATCACCGGAGCGACGGCGGGATGCACGTGGCGCGCACCGAAGCAGATCACAGGGGCATCGCCGGCCACGTCCTTGATGCGGCGGGCGGCGGTGGCCCAGCCGGTGGCCGACGCCAGCATGCCGAGCAGCGCCGTCTCATAGAGGCCGAAGGCGCCGTATGGCCCCTGGATCCGCATCACCACCTGGCCGGCCTCCACGGGGCGCCCCTCGTCCACGGCCCAGACCGCCACCGGCAACCCTTGCAACAGCTGCAGGGCCTCCTCCACCCCGCAGAGGATGCCGGGCCGGTTCGCGAAGATGTCCGCCGTGACGGGGGTGTCGAGCGCGCCCAGGTGCCGCAGGACCTCGTAGGTCTTGACGAAGTACACGTCGGTGGTGGCGCCGCTGCGGATCTCCTCGTGGGTCGCCGAGTGGAGCCGGTCCGGTGCGGGCCGTACCGCCTGAAGGGCCCGGAAGGAATCCACCAGGAAGGCACCCGGGGCCGCCCCCGGGGTCGCCGGGTCGCCACCGGCCGCGGGCCGCCCGGCCGCCGGCCCAGGTGCGGCCCCGGGCCGCCCTCCGTCGCCGGCGGCCGGCCACGGGGCCCCGGCGCCCAGTCCCCCGCCGTGGTGGCCGTCCTGGCCGGGAAGGGCCCCCTCCGGCCTCCCGGGCAGCCGCTCGCTATCCCTCATGGTTCGCCTTCCTCCTCCTGTTGCGCCCTGACGGGGGCCGGGACACCCTGCCCCGCGGACCCTGTCCCTGCAGGGCAGGTCCTTCGGAGATGCGTCGGGCAGCGGCCCCGGGCCGGGCGGGCCCAGGGGGTCGCCCCGCCAGGCCGGCGGGCACCCTTCGCCCCCACGCCGGCCCGCGGGCCGGCCGCCCTTCCCCTGCTTGCCGGTGGCGGGGAGCCGGTTCGTCCGGCCGGGGCGGCAGCCCCGCCGCCACGCGCAGGGACTCCACCTCCTGCCGCGACAGGGGACGCCACGCCCCCGCCGCCAGGCGGCCCAGCCGCAGGGGGCCCACGGCCACCCGCACCAGCCGCACCACCTGCCAGCCCACCGCCTGGCACATGCGCCGCACCTGCCGCTTGCGCCCCTCCCGCAGGACCACCTCGACCCAGCCGCCGCCGGGGCGGGGGCGCAGCACGCGGGCGATACGGGCGCGGGCGGGGCCGTCGTCCAGCAGCACCCCGTCGCGCAGCCGGCGCAGGCGGGCAGGGTCCAGGTCGCCGCGCACCAGTACGTGGTAGACCTTGTCCACCTCATGGCGCGGGTGGGTCAAGGCGAAGGTGAGCTCGCCGTCGTCGGTGAGCAGCAGCAGGCCCTCGCTGTCGAAGTCCAGCCGGCCCACGGGGTGCAAGCCCTGAAGCCCGTGACGCCGGCAGAAGTCGCCCACGTTGGGCCGGCCCTGGGGATCCCGCAGGGTGGTCACCATACCCCGCGGCTTGTGAAAGAGGACGTAGCGCTTGCGGGCCAGGCGCTCTGCCAGGCCGGCCAGTGGGCGGCCGTCCAGGGCGATGACGTCCCGGGCCGGGTCGGCGCGGGTACCCAGGACGGCCGGCCGGCCGTTGACGGTGAGGCGACCGGCGGCAATCCACGCCTCCACCTGCCGCCGCGAGGCGACGCCCGCCCGGGACAGGAGCTTCTGCAACCGCTCGGCGGGCACGGATCAGCCCTCCACGCGGAAGATGGCTTCGACTTCCACGGCGGCATCCAGGGGGAGTTCCGCCACGCCCACGGCGGAGCGGGCATGGCGCCCCTGCTCGCCGAAGACCTGGCCCAACAGCTCGGAGGCGCCGTTCACCACCTGGGGCTGGCCCGCGAACCCGGGCGCGCTGTTGACGAAGCCGACCACCTTCACCACCTGGCGGACCCGGTCCAGGGAACCCGTGACCGACCGGACCACCGCCAGGATGTTGAGCGCACACAGGCGGGCCGCCTGATAGCCGTCTTCCGGGCTGACCTCGCGCCCCACCTTGCCGCGATACACCACCTGCCCCTCCTTCAGGGGCAGTTGTCCGGAGACGTAGAGCCAGCCGTCCTGCAGAACCCCCGGGACGTAGGCGGCCACCGGCGGGGCCACCGGGGGGAGCTGGAGGCCCAGTTCTTCCAGCCGCCGTTCGAAGGACACGAAGGACCCTCCTTCCGCTCTCCCCTTTATATTGGCCCGGTTTGCCAGGGTCGTCCACGGTGGCGAGGCGCCGGGCCGGGTCCCGGGTGGAGGAGCCCGGCCCCGGCCGGCGGCCCGGTCCGGGCACTAGGCGAACAGGGCGCGGACCAGCAGGACGGAGGCGAGGATCCCCGCGGCGTCGGCGATCAGGCCGACGGGCAGGGCGTGGCGGGAGGCGCGGATGCCCACGGAGCCGAAGTACACCGTGAGGATGTAGAAGGTGGTGTCGGTGCTGCCCTGCATCACCGTCGCCATGCGGCCGACGAGGGAATCGGGGCCGTGCTGGCGCACCAGGTCGGCCATCACCCCGAAGGCCCCGCCGCCGGAAAGGGGCCGGATCAGCGCCAGGGGCAGCACCTCGCCGGGCATTCCCAGGGGGCGCAGCACGGGCTCGGCCAACCCCACCAGGAGGTCCATGGCGCCCGATTCGCGGAAGGCGGTGATGGCCGCCAGGATCGCCACTAGGTAGGGGATGATCTGCACGCCGATCCAGAACCCGTCCTTGGCGCCTTCCACGAAGGCCTCGTAGACCCGCACCCCGCGCAGGTAGCCATAGGCGGGGATGCCCACCAGCATGGCGGGAATCGACCAAATGGAGATGAACTGCAGGGCGTCCCAGAACATGCCCTTCCCTCCGGCGTCCCCGGGCTCAGCCGGCCCGCCGGCCGGGCGGATTGGCGCCGGGCCGCGCAGGCCGGCTCCCCCGCCGCCGGGGCGGCTCGGATACCCGCCCCCGTTCCCGGGCGCCCGGTGCCGCGGTGCCCGGTGACCGGTGGCCTGCCGGGGCGGCGCCGGTACCCGCGGGGCCGGCCGCGGCCTCCGGGCCGTGACCTGGTGCAGCGGGCGGCTCCTGGGGCGGCCCGGCCGGTTCCTCCGGGCCGGGCGGCGGGGGCGGCACGGGCGCCAGGGGGCGCAGCAGGCGGTCGGCCAGCAGCGCCACACAGGTGGCCACCGTGCTGGCCACCAGGGTCGGCCCGACGATCTCCGCGGGGTGGGCCGAGCCGGCGGCGGCCCGCACGGCGATGACCGTGGCCGGGATCAGGGTGATGCCTGAGGTGGTCATGGCCAGGAAGGTGACCATGGCGTCGGAGGCGGCGTGCTTGTGGGGGTTGATCCGCTGCAGCTCCTGCATCGCCTTCAGGCCCAGGGGGGTGGCGGCCGGGCCCACGCCCAGGATGTTGGCGCTGATGCTCATCACCACGGCGCCCAGGGCCGGGTCGCCGGCGGGGATGCCGGGGAAGAGCCGGCGCAGCAGGGGCTCCAGCCACCGCGCCAGGGCGGCCACCAGCCCGGCCTCTTCGGCGATCTTCATGACGCCGAGCCAGAGGGAGGTGATGCCAAGGAAGCCGATCACCGTCTCCACGGCCACCTGGGAGGAGGACATCACGGCTTCGGTCACCTGGTCGACCCGGCCGGTGGCCGCCGCCACGGCCAGCCCCACCACCAGCAGGCCGAGCCAGATCAGGTCGATCACGCCGCTCCCCCCTCGCCCGTGACGCCCTTGCCGGGGCCGGCCGCTTGCGCCCGGGAACGTGCCCCTTGCTGACCGGGGAACGCGCCGCCGGTGCCCGGGGGCGCGCCGGGACCATACCAGCACCGTCACGCCAATCCATATGCGGGCCGGGGGGACCTCATCCCAGCGGGGTCAGCCCGAACCCATCCAGGCCAGGGTGCGGTGCCGCACCCGCTCCATGAAGGCGGCCAGCTCGTTGCCGAAGCGCTCGAAGCGCTCGGCCATCTCAACGTCGTCGCGGGAGGTGAGGGTGATCTCGGCGATGCGGGCCTCGATGGACTTCTCGCGGTCCAGGCTGCGCAGGATCAGGTCGATCTCGCCGATGACCTGGCGGAAGAGGTTGATCTTCTCGTCCAGCAGGCGCAGGATGTACTCCTCGATGGTGCGGCGGGCATAGAGGTTGAAGACCCGCACCGTCTCCGCCTCCTGGCCCAGGCGGTGGACCCGGCCGATGCGCTGCTCGACCCGCATGGGGTTCCAGGGCAGGTCGTAGTTCACCACGTTCCGGCAGAACTGCAGGTTCAGGCCCTGACCGCCGCACTCGGTGCTGATCAGGACGCGGGCTCCCTTGCGGAAGCGGGCCTTGGCCGCATCCCGCTCGCAGGCGCCCATGGCGCCGTGGTAGACCACCGTCTCGACGCCCGCCCGGCGCAGGCGGCGGGCCAGGTAGTCCTGGGTCGCCCGGAACTCGGTGAACACCACCACCGGCTCGTCCAGCTTCTCGACCAGGCGCTCCAGCATCAGCGCCTTGTGGTTTTCCTCCACCTGGCGGGCCAGCTCCCGGACCCGCGCCCAGGCCAGCGACTGCCACCCCTCGCTGCCGGCCAGCCGGTCCAGGGTGGCCCGCAGGGCGTGGGAGCTGGAGCAGACCTCCCGCTGGAGCATCAGGAGGGGCAGCACGGTCCCGTTGTAAAGCCGCCGCTCCGCATACTCCTCCCGCACGGCCCGCAGCACCGCCTGGTAGAGCTCCCGTTCCTCGGGGAAGGGCTCCAGGCCCACCAGCTCCACTTCCCGGGCCGGGAAGGGCAGGTCCAGCTCGGCCCGGCGGTTCCGGATCATCACCTGCCCCAGCACCTGCTTGAGCTGCTGGGGATCCTTGGGCGTCCGCTTGTCCAGAAGAAAGTTCCGCCAGAACTCGCTGTAGGAACCGAACAGGTCCGGCCGGACTAGGCTGACCAGGCTGTAGAGCTCCGTGAGGTCGTTCTGCAGGGGTGTGGCCGACAGCAGGAGCAGGTACTTCGCCTCCAGCCCCCTGACGAAGGCGTGGACCTGGGTGTTCCGGTTCTTCAGCTTGTGGGCCTCGTCGACGATGACCAGGTCCCAGGACCGGGCCTGCAGCACCCGGCGCTGCTCGTCGCGCTTGGCCAGGTCGATGGAGATCACCAGGCGCTCCGCCTGGCGCAGGGCGGCCCCCCTCGGGTTGGCGGCCAGTTTGAGGTCGAACTTGTCCCGGAACTCGGCGGCCCACTGGCTGACCAGCGGGGTCGGGACCAGCACCAGCACGGTCCGGACGCCGTGGCGGGCCATCAGCTCCCGGGTCACCAGACCGGCCTCGACGGTCTTGCCCAGGCCGACCTCGTCGGCCAGGATGGCGCGCCCCTGGAGGTCTTCCACCACACGCCGGGCCGCTTCCACCTGGTAACCCAGGTAGTGGACACCCTTCCGCTCCCACAACCGGCGCAGCTCGGGCCAGCATCGCAGGGCCAAGGCCGTCACCTCCTTCCGGGGGCTTCACCGGGCCGGGGGTTTACCTGGGCCTGGTGCCGACGGGACCCACGGGATCCGGTACGGGGCCGGGATCCCGTACGGGGCGGCCTCCCGCTTCGCCCATGCCCAGCCGCCGGCAGGCGGCGGCCAGCGACCGCCGGCGGGCCGCCGCGGCCGCCCACAGGTCGCCCACCCGGGCCAGGCGGGCGGGGGTCGTACGGACGTTCCACGCCGCCGGATCGACCCCCCGCTCCAGCTCCGCCCAGGTCACCGGCACGGACACCGGGGCCCCGGGCCGTGGCCGGGGCCCGTAGACCGTCACCAGGGTCTTGCCCAGGCCGTTCTGCAAAAAGTCCAGATACACCGCCGCCGGCGGCCGGCGCGCCACGGCGCGGACGGTGGTGACCCGGTCGGGCCGCATCCGCTCCACCAGGACCGCCACCCGCCGGGCGAACTCCGTCACCACGGGATAAGGATGCTCCGGAAGGATGGGGACGAACACGTGCAGCCCGGTGGCACCCGAGGTTTTGGGAAAGCCCTCCAGGTCGAGCGCCTCCAGCACCCGGCGCACCCAGAAGGCCACCTCCACCGCCAGGTCGAAGGAGGCTTGCGGCCCGGGATCCAGGTCGAACACCACCCAGTCGGGGCGGTCGGGATGGCGGATGGTGGACAGCCAGGGGTGGATCTCGATGGCCGCCTGCTGGCCGAGCCAGGCCAGGGTCGCCGGTTCGTCCGCCAGGAGGAACCGGATGACCCGGCCTTCCCGCGTCCGGTAGGGCCAGGTGCGCACCCAGGACGGTGTACCGGGCGGGGCGTCCTTCTGATAGAACCCCGCCCCCGCCGCGCCGTCCGGGTAGCGGGTGCAGACCAGCGGGCGGTCCCGCAGGTGGGGCAGCAGGTGCGGTGCCACCTGCACCAGGTAGGCAATCAGGTCCGCCTTGGTCAGCCCGTCCTCGGGCCAGAGCAGCCGGTCCAGATGGGACAGTTCCAACTCCCGGCCCGCCACCCGGACCCGGAGCCGCTCCTCAGCCCGCGGGCGCTCGCCGGGCAACCCCATCCCTCCTCCGCTCAACCCGGTCGAGGCTCAACCCGGCCGGGGCCCCTCGTCCCCGCCGGGGGCGCCGGCCGCACCGGCCGCGGCGCATGGCCCGGCCGTTTGGCGGTCCGCGCCCTGGCCCGGCGAGTCCGCAGCCCGTGGCCTGTTCCCGTGCCCGGGCCGGTCCCCATCCCGTGGCCGGGAACCCGGCGCGGGGGAACCGCCGCCATCTCCATCTCCGCGGCCGCCGGCTCCGGGGCCGCCGGCTTCGCCCTGACCGCCCCCGCCGGCAGGGCCGGGGCCTGCGGCGGCCGCCGGCACGTGCTCGGGCCCGGCGGCCATCCGGGCGGGGTGGTGGCCGGGGAGGCGGCACCGGGAGGCGGGCACGTCGTCCCGCCAGCGCCGGAAGACGGGGTGCCGCAGGTGGCCCTGGGGGGTCCACTCCAGGTAGCCCACCTGGCAGACCAGGGCCGGTTCGGCCCAGACCACCGGCTGGCCCCGGGCCCGCTCGGGGATGCGGGCGAAGGGGCAGGTCGCCCGGGGTCGCAGGCGGGCCAGAAGCCATCGGCCCTCCCCGCTGCCCAGACCCGTGCTGACATGGCCCACGTAATGCAGCGCGTCGCCGGGGCCGAACAGGCCCAGCAGCAGCGTGCCGACCCCGGCGGCGCGGCCGCCGGGGACCACGCCCCCCACCACCGCCTCCAGCTCCCGCTCGGCCTTGATCTTCTGCCAGTAGGCGGTGCGCCATCCCGGCAAATACGGGCTGTCCAGCCGCTTGGCCACCACCCCCTCCAGGCCCTGGGCCCGCACCCGGGCGAAGAATGCCTCGCCCGCCTCGTCCACGCCCTGGGAGAGCACCAGGCCCGGGGCGGCACCGCCGGGAACGAGCCGGGCCAGCCGCAGGAGCCGCTCGGCCAGGGGCTCCCGCAGCCGGACCTGGCCGCCGTCCCCCAAGAGGTCGAAGGCCACCAGCAGGGCGGGCAGGGGACCCGGCGGCCGCCGGCTGCCGGCCGGGCGGCCCAGGCGCCGTTGCAGCGCGGCGAAGGACGGCAGGCCGCCGGCCAGGGCCACGATCTCGCCGTCCAGCACGGCAGGGGCGGCCAGCAGCCGGTGCAGCCCGGCCAGCTCGGGGAAGAAGGGCGTCAGGTCGTAGCCGTGACGGGACTGCAGGAAGGTGGTGCCGGACCGCGGATCGGCAAACACCAGACACCGGTAGCCATCCCACTTGATCTCGAACCGGAAGGCGGGCGAGGAGAAGGGTCCGGGTGCCCGGCGGGCCAGCATGGGCGCGATGCGGCCGGGCTGCCACAGCTCGTCCCAGCTGCGGGGAATGGGCGGTCCCGCCGCCACCCGCACTCCCTCCTCCGCGGCGATCAGCGGCCGGACCCGGCATCTTTCGCCCCGGGATCCCCCGGCCCGTAGCCGGGCCACGGTACCGGGCCGCGGGAGCGGCCGGCGGCGGCCACGGCACCGGGGCCGCCGGGGCTGCCGTCGCCGCCCGGCACGGCCGGTTCCCCAGCGGGAGCGCCCCGGAGCGGGTCAGGCCGGTCCTCCCGGCCGTTTCCGCCACCCCGGGCTTCCACCTGCGCCAGGCTGGCCCGCAGGGCTTCCATCAGATCGAGGACGGGCGCCGGTTCGGGCGGTGCCACCACCTCTTCCCGGCCGGCCAGCTTGCGCTCGACCACGGCCAGGAGGGCCTCGCGGTAGCGGTCGCGGTATCGCCCCGGGTCGAAGGGGGCCGTCAAGCGGTCGATCAGGTGGAGGGCCAGCTCCAGCTCCCGGTCCGCCACCGGCTCTCCCGCCGGCCGGGTGCCGTCACCCGGGGTTCCGGCACCGGCGGCTCCGTCCGGGGAACCGGGCAGGGCCAGGGCGGCGCCGTCCCCGTACGCCCGAGGCAGGCTGTTGCCCGCACGGCCGTGAACCGGCCCGCCGCCGGTCACCGGGCGGCCCGTCCCCGCCCACTGGCCATCGCCCCCCGCGGCCAGCGGCTCCGGAGCGCCCAGGGCCGCGAAGGCCGGCAGCGCCTCCAGAGGCCGGATCTCGTCGGGGTAGGCCATGGCCACCAGGGCCAGAGCCTGGTGGCGGTAGGTGCGCAGGCAGGCCAGGGTTTCCTTGTTGCGCAGGGCGACCCGCGCCACCGCCACGCAGCGGCGCAGGTCCATGGCCCGCCGGAGAAGGCGGTAGGCCTTCTCGCCGCCCTCCGCAGGCTCCAGGTAGTACGTCCGCTGGAAGTAGATGGGGTCGATGTCCTCGCCGTGGACGAAATCCAGGATCTCCACGGCCCGCGCCGTCGGCAAGGGCAGGCCCGCCAGGTCCTCGTCGGTGATCAGGACGAACCGGTCGGGGGCGTACTCGTAGCCCCTGGCCAGCTCCTCCGGCTGCACCTCCACGTCGCAACGCGGGCACCAGCGGCGGTAGCGGATGGGGGTCCCGCAGAGGCGGTGCAGCTGCCGGAAGTGGACGGCCCGTTCCTCCACCGCCAGGTACATGCGCACGGGGATGTTGACCAGGCCGAAGCTGATCACACCCCGCCAGAGGCTGCGCATCGGCCGTCCCTCCCTTCCTGGTGGGCGCTGGCGGCGCCGGGCGCTGGCGGCGCCGGGCGCTGGCGCCGCCGGGCGGCGGGCTAGTCCAGCACCCCGCTCTCGTCGCCGATGGCATCGGCGGACCACGGGGACCGGCTGGCGGCTCCGGTTCCGCCCGTGGCGGTGCCAGGCCCGCCCGTGCCGGCGGCTCCCGCCGTTCCCACCACCCCCGGCTGCCCCACGGCGCCGCCATTCCCCCAGGTGCCACCGCCACCGGCAGCGGTCCGGGGCGCCCCGGCGCCACCCGCCTGTCCGACCGTCCCGCCGGCCATGCCGTCCCGGGCCGCCCAGAATCGGCGCACCCGCTCCAGCACCTCGGGTGCCGCGTCGATGATGCGGTCCAGGAAGGCCCCCTCGGCCACGGGCAGCAGGCGCACCCGGCCCTGCCCCACCACCAGGAAGCCCACGGGCTGGACGCTCACGCCCGCCCCGCTGCCGCCCGCGAAGGGCCAGGCGGCGCCGCCGGCCTCGGTGCGCCGGGGTTCGCGGCCGTACTCGCCGCCGCCCGCCACGAACCCGACCGAGACCCGGGACACGGGCACGATCACCGTGCCGTCCTTGGCCTCCACGGCATCGCCCACCACCGTGTTGACGTCGACCATCTGCTTGAGGCTTTCCATTGCCGTCTGCATCAAGCCCTGGATGGGATGCTGGCTCACTCCGCCGTTCCTCCCTCATCGCCCCAGGGGCCCCTGCAGGATGGCGCGAGCGCCCCGGGCTGCGGATGATCCGGTCTGGGCCGGTCCCGCCGCGCCCCCAGGGCGCGGCGGGACCGGTGGCGCCCCAGGTCCCGGGCCCTCAGCGCACCGGGCCGCACCAGTGCCGCCCGGTCCGGCCGCTCCGGCGCCCGGCGCCCCATTGCGGGCCCGGCGCCGGACCCCCAGAAGGGCGCGGGCGGCGCTCATAGCCTCCCATGGGGCGACCAGGGCTATGCAGTCCAGATCCACAGCCCACTCGGGCCTGCCGAAGGCGGGTTCCACCCGGATGTCGGGAGCGGAGGGCGCGCGCCGGGGGGCCGCCCCTGCCGCCGCGGCAGAGGCGGCCGCTGCCAGGGCCCACAGGGTTCCGGCCAGCCAGGCCGTTTGGGCCGCATCGGCCAGGCCGGCCCGGGCCTTGACCATCAGGCGCCGCAGCTGCCACCGGCCCGCCGTGACGAGCCGCACGAACTGGCGGGCCGGCGTCGCCTCCGGCAAAGGCCAGGGCCACGCGGGCCGGGGCATGAGGCGGCGCCGGTACAGCACCACCCGGCGGCGGGGCAGCACCGGCGGCAGGCGCAGGGACCGGCGGAGCTGAAGGGGGCCGGGTGGCCTCCAGGCCAGGTGATAGCGGAAGGCAAGCCATGACCAGCCCACCTGGAGGGTCAGGGTGAGGCGGCCACCATGCCAGCGCCCCCGCAGGCGGACGGGCAGGACCGGGCGGCGCAACAGCATGACCAGAAGGCTGGCCGCCAGCGCCAGCCCGGCCAGGGTCACCAGCAGTCGCCCGTGGAGCCCGTCCGGAACGGCGGGCGCGCGGGCAGTCCCGGGCAGCCAGCCGGTCCCGGCCGCCGCCGCGCCGCCGGCTGCGTGCGCCAGCAGAAGCACGGGGGCAGCCGGGTTCCTCCGCCGCGGGGTGGGCCGGGGAGCGGGGGCGAAAGGGCTGGCAGGGGGCGGCAGGGACCGCCCCGGATACGGTGTGCCGGATCCAGGCGCCGGTGGGCACGGCGGGCAGCTGCCCAGCGGGGGCACGGGACGCACCTCCGCCCCTAGGGTGCCCGGATCCCGGATGGGCTACCAGGGTCCGGCAACGGGCGGTGTCCGGCCGGAACCCGCGGGCCGGCCACAGGCCGGGGCCGCGGACGCTGCACCTGGCAACCCGCCCGCCGTGGCGACCACGGGCCGCCTAGGAAGCCGCCCGGGGAGCCGGTGGCGTATCCGGCTGGGGCTCGGCATCCGGTGGGGAGCCGGAAGGCGTGGCCACGTGCCCGCCGCCGGCGGGCTGCTCCGGCTCCGGGCTGGCGCCCGCTGCGAAGGTGCCGGGCGGCGGCAGCTCGCTCAGGTCGCGCAAGCCAAACTGCTGGAGGAACAGCGGCGTGGTGCCGTAGAGGATGGGCCGGCCGGGGGCCTCCTTGCGCCCCACCTCACGCACCAGCCCCCGTTCCAGCAGGGCGCGCAGGCCGGCATCGGACTGGACACCGCGAATGGCCTCGATTTCCGCCCGGGTGACGGGCTGGCGGTAGGCGATGATGGCCAGGGTCTCCAGGGCGGCCCGGGAAAGGGCCTGGCGCCGCGGCTGCAGCAGCTCCTCCACGGCGCGGCTGTACTCGGGCCGGGTCACCAGCTGCCAGCCGCCCGCCACCTCCACCAGCTCGATGCCCCGCCCGGGCGCGCGGCAGGCCTGGGCCAGTTCTTCCAGGGCCTCCCGTACCACGGCTTCGCTGACGCCCAGGATGCGGGCCATGCGGCTGGCAGGGAGCGGTTCCCCCGCCACGAAGAGCAGGGCCTCCACCGCTCCCCGGACCGGACCGGTGCTCATGCCGGCGTCCCCCCCGGCGCGCCGCCATGGGCCGGGTTGGTGCCCGGCGCCGCAGGCTCCCGTTCCGGATCAAGGGGCTGGCCGGCGGCCGGCCCGGGGTACAGGACGATCTCGCCGAAGGCCCGGTCCTGGCGGACCCGGACCCGGCCGAGGCGAATGAGCTCCAGCAGGGCCAGGAAGGTGACCACCACCTCGATGCGGCGGGCGCGGCCGGAAAAGCAGGCCCGGAAGGTCACGGGACCCGCGGTGGCTGCGACCAGTTCCATGATCGCCTCCATCTGCTGGGCCACCGTGACCTCCTCCCGCTCCACCACCACCTCGGGCGATTCGCGGATGGACGCCAGGATGCGGGCGAAGGCCTGGACCAGGTCGTCCAGGGTCACCCCTTCCAGACCCTGCAGGTCCCCCGCCAGGGGAGCCACGGCCTCCGCCAGGCGCGGGTAGCGGCCCCCGTAGCTTTCGGCCAGCTGGCTCAGGTACTGGGCCGCTTCCTTGTACCGGCGGTACTCCAGCAAGCGCCGGACCAGTTCTTCCCGGGGGTCTTCCTCGACGGCCTCCTCGCCGTCCCCGTCCCGCGGCTCCGGCGGCAGCAGCATGCGCGCCTTGATGTCGATGAGCTGGGCGGCTAGCACCACGAACTCGCTGGTGACCTCCAGGTCCAGCTGGCGCATGGCGTCCAGGTGGGCCAGGTACTGCTCTGTGATCCGGGCGATGGGGATGTCGTGGATGTCGATCTCCTGTTTTTCGATGAGCTGAAGCAACAGGTCCAGCGGCCCCTCGAACTGGTCAAGCCGCACCGTATAAGCCATGGATGGATCCTCCCGGGACGAACAGGCCGCCAGGCGGCACCGCCTGGAAGAGGCGCCCGGCCGCGGGATCGTCCAGCGGCCGGGCAAGGGAATCGACCACCCGCCCGCGGTTCCGCTCACCCGCGGGACGTCCTGCCCGCGGACCGCGCCCGGCCCGGTCCCTGCCGGTCCGGGGCCGGACCTGGGGGGCGGCCGGCTCCGGGCATCTCAACGGGCCCCTGTGATGGTGCCGGCGGCCTGGGATAGCCCCGCCAGCACTACGGTGGCGGCCGGATGGAGCACGGCGCCCAGCACGCCGGTGGCCACCAGCAGGATCACCAGCAGCCACCCGTAGGACTCCAGGGCGTCCAGCCAGTGCCCGCCGCGGCCGAGCACGGCCCGCAGGACCCGGGACCCGTCCAGCGGCGGGATGGGGATGAGGTTGAACACCGCCAGGTAGACGTTGATCACGGCGATGTGGGTCACGGCTTCCCCCACCAGTCCCGCAGGCTGCCAGAGATACCAGGCCACCAGGGTGAGGTAGGCCAGGACCAGGTTGGTCAGCGGGCCCGCGGCCGCCACCAGGGCCATGCCGGCCAGCGGGTTGCGGAAGTGCCACGGGTTGACGGGGACGGGTCGCGCCCACCCGAAGCCGAAGACCACCAGCAACAGGGTGCCCACCGGGTCCAGGTGGGCCAGAGGATCCAGGGTCAGGCGGCCCATGGCCCGCGGCGTGGGATCGCCCAGCTGGTGGGCCACCCGGGCATGGGCGTATTCGTGCAGGACCAGCGCCAGCAAAAGCCCCGGCGCCGCCACCAGCATTCCGATCGGGTCGAAGAGCCCCGGCACGGGCAACGCTCCTTGCAGCGGGCCGGCGCCGGCGGTTCGCGGCGGCGCCCGCTGCCCGGCGGGGCAAGGCCCCGGGACGCCCGCTACCGCCCTCCCCGGCTGGTCGGGTGTCCGCCGGAATCTGCCAGATCCGGCATGCCAGCCCGGCAATCTGGCTCGAGTCTAGCCAAGGGGCGCCCGCCGGGTCAAGGACGGGGGGGTGGAACCGGCGCCGCCGCGGCAGCCCGCCCGCAGCAAGGCCGTCAGCGCCGGCCGGTCCCGTGGCATGGCGGGCCGGGCGGGAGCGGGTGGGAGGCGCGGCCCCCCGATGGGCAGCACACGGCGACGCGTTTGGCCGCCCTGTCCCCGGGCCCCGCTTCCCCTGCCCCCTGCCGGCCGGCCCGTTCCGTCCGGTCCGAGCTCACGCCGGTGCGTGGCGGGCACGGCGTGTTCCGCCTCCTGGGGCTCACCATGGACATGCCGGGACCCCTCCCCTGGCGGCACGGCAGGGGGAGGCCGGGGACCGACGCGTCCCACCGGGCCGGAAGGGAACGCCTTTGGGCGGCGGTCCCATCCAGGCGGCAGGGGAGGTGGACCGGTGCTCCAGGCCCAGACCGGAACCGGCGGCGACTGCTGGTGCCGGATTGCATCGGTGGTCCTGGAAGCGTTGCTGGTCGCGGTGTTGCGACACGGTGTCCGGATCGGCCGGCCCACCCGCAGGCGGCGCCCCCTCACGGCGCGCCGCCTGCGGCGCGGGACCCGAACCGGCGGCCGCCCCGGGCGGGACAACCTGCGGCGGCTGCTCCGGCACCGGCGAGGAACGGCCTGAGGGGCGGGGCCGCCGCCCCAGGTTGCCGGGCTGGCGTGGAGGCGGCGCAGGGGCTGGTTTTAGGGCGCAGGGGCTTGGTTCTATGTGGACCGGCGGGTCCTGTTATTGAACTGGCACAAGAGGCCGGCGCCCAACGGGGGCGGCCGGCCAGGAGGGGGCCGCGGCGGCGCAGGGTTTTGGGGCGGCCGGACCGGGCGGCGGCATCTTGACCGCACCGGCGGCCCACCCGTTCAGGCCGGCTGCGGCCCGCCGGCTTCTTCCGCCTCCCCGGCGGGCCGGGGGAAGGTTCGGTCCCGGGCCACCCGGACCGTCATGGGCTGTCTCAGCAGCATGCGCGCCAGGACCCGGCCGTCGAAGGGGACCAGCGGCCACAGGTAGGGCACCCCGAAGGAACGCGTGCCGAGCAGCAGCACCAGGGACAGCAGCAGGCCGATCAGGAAGCCCGGGATGCCCAGGGCGCCGGCCAGGACCAGCAGGCCGACCCGCAGCAGCCGGAAGGCCTGGGCCAGCTCCACGCTGGGCGTCGCGAAGGTCCCCAGGGCCGCCAGGGCGATGTACAGGATGGCCTCGTTGGTGAACATGCCCACCTCCACCGCCAGCTGGCCGATGAGGACGGCGCCGATGATGCCCAGGGACGTGGACAGGGCCTCCGGGGTATGGATCAGCGCCAGCCGGATCAGCTCGATGCCCACCTCGCCCAGGATGAATTGCCACTCCAGCCCGATACCGGCCGGTTTGCGGGGGCCCAGGATGGAGACCAGCTGGTCGGGCAGGCCCTGCAACTGGCCCTTGTCCAGCACCAGGGCCACCCAGAGGGGCGGCCCCAGCCACGAGAGGAGCACCCCCGCGTACCGGATCAGCCGGGCCCATGTGCCGGCGGTGGCGTTCTCGTGGAACTCCTCGGCATGCTGCAGGTGGTGGAACAGGGTGGTCGGCAGGATGATGGCCGAGGGGCTCGTGTCCACCAGGATGAGAACGTGGCCCTCGATCAGGTGGACCGCGGCCACGTCAGGCCGCTCGGTGAACCGCACCAGGGGGAAGGGGTTCCACCACCGGCGCGGTCCCGCCAGGTGCTCCACCACCGCCGACTCGGCCATGGGGATGGCGTCCGTCTCGATGGCCTTAAGGCGCTCCCGAACCAGCTTCACCAGCTCCGGATTGGCCACGTCCTTCAGGTAGACCATGGCCACGTCGGTCTTGGAGCGCCGCCCGATGCGCAGGACCTCCGCCCGGAACTGGGGGTCCCGCAGGCGCCGGCGGATCAGGGCCGTGTTGTGGACCAGGGTCTCGGTGAACCCGTCATGGGGCCCGCGCAGCACTTTCTCCAGGGCCGGCTCGGCGATCCCCCGCCCGGGGTAGGTCCGGACGTCGATGATGAAGGCGTGGTCCAGGCCGTCCACCAGCAGGGCCACGGGCCCCATCAGCACCTTGTCGATCACGTCGTCCAGGGTTTCCGCCGGGTCGACCTCGATGAAGCCGATGCCTTCCACGAAGACCTGGGTGAACCAGAGGCGCTCGTCCTCCTGGGCCGGTTCGTCGGGCTCGAAGACGGCCAGGGCCTGCATGATGCGCAGCAGCACGTCGGTCTTGACCAGGCCGTCGATGCCCACCAGCACGGCGTCGCGCCCTGCGAAACGGGAGGGCTTGATCAAGACGTCAAAGGTCTCGCCCGCTCCCAGGGTCCGGCGGATGTACTCCAGGTTGGCTTCCAGCTCTCGCCGGATCCGGTGCTTCTGCTCCTGGTGGTGGACGGTCCGGGTGATGGATGCCGCCGTCTGGCCGGCACCCCGTCCGGGCGAACCCGCCCGCTGCGTCATGGCACCGCCCTCCCTTCCGCGCCGGCCGGTGGTGATGCCGCCCCCGTGCGGCGACCTGGCGCGGGTGTCCCGGCGGCCTGGGGCCTCTCGATCCCGGCGGCGCGGTGGTCTCAAAGGGCGCCCTGAAGGGCGCTCGCCGCCGGGCGCCGGACCTCGCCTTCCGGCAGGCGCCAAGCCCCTGCCACCGGGCGCACACCCCCTTGGTCGATCAACCCTTGGGATTGAACAGCAGGGCCGTGAGCAGGCCGCCCAGCACCGCCACCGTCAGGCCCAGGGCCGTCGCCGCCAGGCCGCCGGCCAGGATCCCGGCCAGACCCTGCCCCGCGCCCTTGAGGGCACCTTCCACCAGGGCGAAGCCGAAACCCGGCAGAGGGATGGTGGCGCCGGCTCCCGCCAGCTCGACCAGGGGCCGGTACAGGCCCAAACCGCCGGCGATGGCGCCCAGCACCACGAAGAGGACCATCACATGCCCCTGGGTGAAGCGGGGCGGGGTCAGGTCCAGGACCAGCTGGGCCAGGGTGCAAAGGGCCCCGCCCACCACGAAGGCCCAGAAGTAGCTCATTGGCCGTCCCTCCCGCCGCCTGTGCCCCCGCCGGTCCCGCCGCGGGGACCGTCCTGCGGGCTGGTGCCCGGCGGGACGCGGTCCACCTCCAGGGCCACGGCGTGGGCCACCGTGGGCAGGCTGTCGCCCTGCTTGTAGGTCGTGGTGCTGTGCAGGCAGCCGGTGCACACCAGGAGGATCCGGTCAAGATCGCCCTGCTCCATGCGCCGCAAAAGGTAGCCGGCGCTGACCATGCCCGAACAGGCGGTGCCGCTGCCGCCGGCGTAGACTCCCTGGGAGGCGTCGTACAGCATCAGGCCGCAGTCGGCCAGCACCCCTTCGGCGTCATACCCCTGCTCGCGCAGCAGTTCCACCAGCAGCCGGTGGCCGTAGCGCGCCAGATCGCCCGTCACGATCAGGTCGTAATCACCAGGACGCCGCCCCGTGTCCTGCAGGTGCTGGCGGATGGTGTCGGCCGCCGCCGGCGCCATGGCCGAGCCCATGTCGAAGGGGTCCGTAAGCCCCATGTCGATGACCCGGCCAAAGGTGGCGTGGGTGATCACCACGGGCAGGCCGCCGCCGGGCCGGCCGTGGCCCGCGCCCCTTGCCGCCGCGCCTCCGGCCGGCCGGTCCGCCCCCGCACCCGCCCCGACCCAGTTCCGTGGGCCGGGTTCCCCGGCACCGCCGGTGGCGCGGCCGGCGTCAGGGGGTGACGTGCCTCGTGCCTCCGAGGGATTCTCCCCGGCGGTCCATCCCTCCGGCAGGGGGCGGGCCTCCCCCACCAGCACGGCCGCTGCCGCCCCCGTGGCCGTCCATTGGGCCGTGGCCGGCCGCTGGTTGCCCAGCTCCGTGGGGAACCGGTACTGGCGTTCCGCGGTGTCGTGGTGACTGGAGGTGGTGCAGAGGACCCGGGAGGCATACCCCGCGTCGGTCAGCAGGGCCCCCAGGCCCAGGGCGGCGGCCCAGGTGGCGCAGGCGGCAAACAGGCCCAGATAGGGGATATCCAGCTCGGCTGCCGTGAAGCTGGCACACGTCAGCTGGTTCATCAGATCCCCGGCCAGGTGGAGATCGATGTCCGCCGGCTCCAGCCCGGCCTTTTCCAGGGCCAGCACCGCCGCGTCGAGGGACATCCGCCGCTCCGCCCGCTCCCAGGACCGCTGCCCCAGCAGCCGGTCGGGGTAGGTGCGGTCCCAGTAGGCGCCCAGGGGACCTTCCGCTTCCTTGGGCCCGGCCACGGCAGCAGCGGCGGCGATGCGCGGGCGGTTGTGGAACACCAGGGTCTGCTGGCCGGCCCGGCGGCCCTGGCCCTGCCGCCGGGCCGGGCCCAGGTGCGCGCTCCGCCCCTTTTCCAGCAAGCTCGCAATAGCCGTCAGCGAAGCCACCCCCATCCCCCCCCTGACCCCACCTCGATCCTCGATCCTGTCGCCTTGGTGCCTGGAGGCTGCCCGATCACCGCGGGGCTGCCGTCGCCCCCACCGGGTGCGGGGCTGCCGTCGCCCCCACCGGGTGCCGGGCGCCAGGTAACGGACGCGCAAGGTACCGGACGCCGCCTCGCCGCGTCAGGGCCCGCCCAGGGCGGCCCGGGTGCCGCCCAGCAGGGTCAGCAAGCCCGCCATCACCGTGGCGGCGGCGACGCCGTAGACGATGACCGGGCCGGCGATCTGGAACATGCGGGCCCCCAGCCCCAGCACCCAGCCCTCGCGCTTGAACTCCATGGCCGCCGAGCCGATGGAGTTCGCAAAGCCCGTGATGGGCAGGAAGGCCCCCATGCCACCCACCCGGCCCAGGTCGTCGTACACCCCCAGCCCCGTCAGGAAAAGCCCGATCAGGATGAAGGCCGCCGCGGTCCAGGAAGCGGCGTCGGTGGCCGGCAGGCCGGCGTTCTTCAGCAGGTTGAGGACCACCTGCCCGGCCGTGCAGATGCTGCCGCCGACAAGAAAGGCCATCAACGCGTTGCGGGCGATGGGCTTGGGGGGCAGGATGCGCTGGACCGCCTTCTGGTACGCCTGGGTCTGCTCCTTGCTTGCCCTTGCCATGGACGTTCCCCGCGACGACCGGCGCGGCGCCCTCAGACGCCGCGCCGGCTGTTGTCGACCTTGAAGGCCACCTTGACGTTGGCCTTCCACTCGACAATCCGGCCGTTGTCCACGTTCGCCGTCAGGTTGGCGACCTCCACGCCGGAGACGTTGTCGATGGTCTTGCAGGCTTCCGCCACCGCGTTGCTGACGGCATCGGTCCAGTCCTTGGTGGACTCGCCGACCAGCTCGATGACCTTCACCACGTCAGGCACGGCGCACCCTCCTCCACGTGGGTCGCCGGGAAGCGCCGCGGGCCGGACGAACCCGGCCGCCGGGCGCGGCCCGGCCGGTATAGGCCTTGGAGCGTTCCGCTGCTAGCCTTCCCGGCCCCCCGGAGCCCTATGCTGCGCCCGCCCGGCGCCCCAGGGTACACCGCCTCGCAGCACCCGGCGCCCAAACGACAGGGGGCCTCAAGGGAGGCCCCCTGCCTGCACATCCAGCAAGACCGAAAGATCGACAAAGGCCCCACGATCAAGGCCCGTAGCCCCAGCACGCTGCACCGGTGGCGCGGTGCACCGTCACGCCCCTGGTGGGGTCCGGCGCCCCGCCTGCGGCATGCTGGGCGCGGTCCGGCGCCCGCCCCGGCGGCGGCCCGGTCCTTCGCTTTCCCCGGAGGACCTGCGGATTGGCGCCACGCTCCCCCAGGACCTGCGGGCCCGGGCGTCAGCAAGGCCCGCCCCGCACGGCGTCACCCGTGGCGGCGGCGGCCACCCCCTCACCCGCCAGCAAGCTGCGCAACCGGGCCAGGGCCATCTTCTCCAGCCGCGACACCTGGGGCTGGGAAAGACCGACCGCCGCAGCGACCTCCGCCTGGGTCAGGTCGCGGAAGAAGCGCAGGGCGATGATGGTGCGCAGCCGCGGAGGCAACTGGGCCAGGGCGGCCCGTACGGCCATGGTGTCGCTCCAGTCCGGATCCCCCGGCGCCGGCAGCCGGTCGCCGCGGCAGGCGGCGTCGGGTTCGGCGGACAGGGGCTCGTCCAGGGACACGGGGCTCTGGGCCGCTTCCAGGGCGAAGGTGACATCGGCCACATCGCAGCCCAGCCGCTGGGCGACGGCGGCCGCCGGCGGCCGCCGTCCCAGTTCCTGCTCCATGGCGTCCGCCACCCTGCGGATCTCGGCGACCCGCGCGCGCATGGCGCGGCTCAACCCCGCCGGGTCGCTGGCCCGCAGCCAGCGGCGGATCTCCCCCAGGATCACGGGCACGGCGTAGGTGGAGAACTGGTAACCGCGGGACGGGTCAAAGCCGTCGATGGCCTGCAGCAGGCCGATGGTCCCGGCCTGGATCAGGTCGTCCAGGTCGTGGCCGAAGCTGGCGAAACGGCGGGCCACATGGCGTACCAGGGGCATGTGCAGGGCCACCAGGCGCTCCCGGGCCTCCCCGTCGCCCTGGCGCGCCCGCTCCCATAACCGATCCTCCACGGCCCCCGCCCCCTAGCGGCCGGCAGCGGGGCCTGCAGGGCCGGGTTCCTCCACCCGGCCTGCGGCCGCTTCCGCCTGGGACGGCGGCGCTCCGGTGGATGGCAGGGCTGCGGGGCCGGGCCCGGCGACGGCCGGGCGGGCCGGCTCTCCGGGCGTCCCGCTGCCCTCCTGGGGCCGGGGCCGCTTGTACATGCGGACCGTGGTTCCGGCGCCGGGCACCGACTCCACGTCCACCTGGTCCATGAAGGCCTCCATGAACGCGAAGCCCATGCCCATGCGCTCGGGGTCGGTGGAGAAGGCGGGCTGGCGCGCCTGCTCGATGTCCGCAATGCCGCGGCCGCTGTCGGCCACCTCGACCCAGAGGCGGCGGCCGTCGTGCCCGGCGCGGACGGTCACCACGCCATGGTCGTGGCCGTAACCGTGGACGACGGCATTGGTCACCGCCTCGGAGACGGCCACCTTGATCTCTTCCAGCTCGCTCAAGGTGAAGGGCAGCTGGGCGGCGAAGGCGGCCACGGCCACCCGCGCCACCCCCACGTTTTCCGCCTGGCTGGACAGGCGCAGCTCCAGCCAGCGAGGTGCGGTGGCGCGGCGGGACATGGCCCGGCCCTCCTTCCCAGGCTGGGGTGCGGCGGCACGAGGCAAGGCATGCACGGGCTCGGCACGGCGACTCATCCCTGAACCACCCCCCGGCCCGCACCCAGCGCGGTGGGCTCGTCGTCGTAAAGGGGAATCCACTGCAGGATCCCCGCCATCTGCAGCACCGCCCGCACGTGGGGCGGTGCGCTGACCATGCTCACCCGGGCGCCGTCTTCCCGGGCCCGCCGGTACCGGCCCAGCAGGGCGCCCAGGCCGGAGCTGTCGATGAAGTGGACCTTCTGGAGGTTCACCACCAGATGGTCGTAGGCGCGCCGGCGGACGGCGCGCTCGATCTCCAGGCGGAAGACCTCGGCCCCATGCTCGTCGAAATCTCCCGCCAGCCGGGCGACGAGGGTGCGTCCCGTCCAGTCCAGCTGGACCTGCAACGCCAACGCCTCCTATCGCCCTCTCTCCCCGATTTCCCCGGACAACAGTTCGCCGCCGGGCCGGGGATCCCTGCCGGCGGCGGCTTGCCGGGGACGACGGATGGCAGGCGGCGGTCCTAGCGCATGGGCCAGGTCCAGCCGAAGAGGCGGGCCAGCAAGGTGGGCGGGCCGGCCCGTTCCACCGCCTGGGCGGCCACCACGGGGGCCGAGGCCAGCTCCCGCTGGCCGTCCCGGGCGACGATGCGCCCGACGCGCTGCCCCGGTGCCACCGGGGCCGGGACGGGCTCCGTCACCTCCAGGTCCCAGCGGACCCGGCCCCCCTCACCCCGGGGGACGGTGACCCCGAAGACCTCTTCCACCGTGACGGGCACCTTGAGCTGGCGCCCCTCGGCGACGCGCACCGCCCGCAGGGGCTGGCCGGGCCGGGCGACGGGCACCGAATCGAAGGAGGCAAAGGCCCAGTCCAGAAGGCGGCTGGCTTCCCGCCAGCGGGTGTTGCTGTCCGGCGCGCCCAGCACCACCACGATGAAGCGGTCGTCGCCCTTGCGGGCCGTGACCACCACCGACGGCCCCGACTCGTCGGTCAGGCCGGTCTTCAGGCCGTCGACCCCCTCGTACCAGGCCACCAGCTTGTTGGTGTTGGTCAGCCAGAACTCCCGGTCGGTCCCCTTGCGCAGCCAGTCCTCCCAGATGGAGGTGTAGTGCAGGATCTCCGGGTGGTGGTTGATCAGGTAGCGGCTCAGGAGGGCCACGTCCCGGGCGCTCATGCGGTTGCCCGGCTGGTCGGTCAGGCCGTGGGGGTCCACGAAGCGGGTGCGGGTCAGGCCCAGTTCGGCCGCCCGCTGGTTCATCCGCTGGACGAACCGGTCCACGTCGCCGCTGATGTACTCCGCCAGCGCCACGCAGGCGTCGTTGGCGGAAGCGACGGCCACGGCCTTGATCAGGTCTTCGACGGTGATCCGCTCGCCGGCCTCCAGAAAGGCCGTGCTCCCCGGCGTGCCCTGGGCGCGGGGGCTCACCGTCACCTGGTCCTGCAGGCGGATCTGGCCGGCATCGATGGCCTCCAGGGTGAGCAGGAGGGTCATGAGCTTGCTGATGCTGGCCGGATGGCGGGGCTCGTCGCCGTTCTTCTCCCAGAGGATCTGGCCGCTGGCGGGGTCCATGACCAGCAGGGCGGCGGACCGGGTTGGGAAGCCGGGACCTCCTGCCTCCCCGGCATTCCCCGCCGGTGGCCGCTCGCCCGGCCCGGGGGCCGGGGCCGCCGCCGCCGGGGCGGCCGGGGCGATGGCCAGCACGCTGCCGATCACCCCCGCCGTCACCGCCAGGGCGACGATGCCGCGCTTCCACCCTGCAAGCCCTTCTGGCCGTCGCTCCGGCCGTCGCTGCCCCCCGGATCGGCCCCCGCCGGGCCGCCGACGCGGCTCGGGCACCCCACATCCCTCCTCGCGGATCACGCCTTCGCTGGGAGGTAGGTTTTCCCGGGGCAGGCCCCCTATGCGCCCGGCCCCAGGCGATCCAGGGCAGCGACTACGGTGTCGACGAGCACCCGCTCGTCCCCGGGGAGCAGGGTGCGGGGGTCGAGCCACAGGACCTGGTCCTGGACCCGCGCAACCACCGGCGGCTCCCCCTGGCGCAGCGCCGCCGCCAGGGCGGCCGCGGGAAGACCGGGCGCTTCGATGCCCACCAGGGTGGTGGGCCAGGGGACCTCGGGCAGGCTCCCCCCACCGGCCTGGGACTCGCCGGCGGCCAGCCGGATGCGGGCCCGGGGGCCCAGGGCGCGGCGCAGGCGGGCCGCCAGCCGCCGGGCCGCTCGGGCCAGTTCCTCCGGCGACCGGGACAGCATGGCCAGCACCGGCACCTGGCGGCGGGCCGCTTCGGGGTCGAGGTAAAGGCGCAGGGTGGCTTCGAGGGCGGCCAGCACCAGCTTGTCGCAGCGCAGGGCCCGCATCAGCGGGTGCCGGCGCAGGCGGGCGATCAGGTCGGCCCGGCCGGCGATGATGCCCGCCTGGGGTCCTCCCAGCAGCTTGTCGCCGCTGAAGGTCACCAGATCGGCGCCCTGGGCCACGCTGTCCCGAACGGCCGGCTCGCTGGCCAGCCCTGCTGCCTCCGGCCCGGCGGGCGGGAGCAGCAGGCCGCTGCCCAGGTCGTCCACCACCGGCAGGGCGTGCCGCCGGCCCAGGGCCACCAGGTCGGACAGGGGGACGCTGGCGGTGAAGCCGATGATGCGGTAGTTGCTGGTGTGGACCCGCAGGAGCAGCGCCGTGTCGGGACCGATGGCGGCCTCGTAGTCCGACAGGCGGGTCTTGTTGGTGGTCCCCACCTCCACCAGCCGGGCACCGCTGGCGGCCAAAATCTCGGGGATGCGGAAGGAACCGCCGATCTCCACCAGCTGGCCGCGGGACACCACCACCTCCCGGCCGGAGGCGAGGGCCGCCAGCACCAGGAACACGGCCGCGGCGTTGTTGTTGACCACCAGGGCGTCTTCTGCGCCGGTCAGCCGCCGCAGCAGGTGGCGCACGTGCTCGAGCCGCGAGCCGCGGCCTCCCGACCCGGTATCGTATTCCAGGGTGGAGTAGCCGCCGGCCACGGCGGCCGCGGCCTCCACCGCCTCCCGGGCCAGGGGGGCCCGGCCCAGGTTGGTGTGCAGAACCACTCCGGTGGCGTTGATGACGGGCCGCAGCGAGGGGCGCGTCAAGGCTTGCAGCTGCCGGGCGGCAAGGGCCGCCAGCTCGTCCGCCGTGCGGGGTTCCTCTCCCTGCCGGCGGCGCCGGCGCTCGTCCTCGAGCACCTCCCGGACGACGGCCGTCGCCCAGCCTGCGGCAGGACCCGCGGCGGCCGCCCGCACGGCCGGGTGCCCCAGCAGGCGGTGCACCGCCGGGAGGCCGCGCAGGCCCTCCGCCGGACCGGACCGTCCGGATTCCATCACGTCCTTCCCCCTGCTCCGGACCCGGGACGGCCGCCGCCCGGCGCCATCCGGGGGTGGGCCCGGAGATAGGCTTCCAGCAGGTGGTGCCGTGTCAGATGGGTGTAGATCTGGGTGGTGGAGATGTCCGCGTGGCCCAGCAGTTCCTGCACGGCCCGCAGGTCGGCACCGCCCGCCAGCAGATGGGTCGCGAAGGAGTGGCGCAGGGTGTGGGGGCTCACGGCCCGGGGCACACCCGCCCGCCGGGCCGCCCGGCGCAAGAGGTGCCAGACCCACTGCCGGCTGAGGCGCCCGCCCCGCTGGTTGAGGAACAGCGCCCGCTGACCCGGGCGGCGGGCCAGGGCGGGCCGCCCCCGTGCCAGGTACTGGCGGGTGGCTTCCACCGCCGGCGCGGCCACGGGAACCACCCGCTCCTTGCCCCCCTTCCCCCGGCAGCGCAGGAGGCCGTGATCCAGAAGCAGGTCGTCCAGATCGAGGCCGACCAGTTCCGAGACCCGCAGGCCGGTGGCATAGAGCAGCTCGAGCACCGCCCGGTCCCGCAGGCCCGCCGGAGAAGCCGGTTGCGGCAGCTCCAGCACCCGTTCCACCTCGTCCACCGCCAGGACCCGGGGCAGGGGGCGGCCGCCGCGGGGCGTGGCCATGCCCTCGGCGGGATCGTGCTCCACCTTCCCCTCGCTGGCCAGGTAGCGGAAGAAGCCGCGCAGGGCCGCCAGCCGGCGGGCCGCCGTGGCCCGGGACCGCTCGGCCCGCTCGAGCTGGTGCAGGTAGGCCAGGATCAGCGGGCGGGTGACGCCCGCAGGCTCCACCTGCCGGGCGGCGGCGAAGGCGGCGAAGTCGGCCAGGTCCCGGCGGTATGCTGCCAGGGTGTGGGCGGCCAGGCCGCGTTCGACCCGCAGGATCTCCAGGTAGTCGGCCGTCGCTTCCTGCCAGGCCCGGGTCGCGGCGCTGTCCTCCTGTGCCGGCATGCCAGTGGCCTCCCCCCAGGTCCCGGTACGGGCGGCGCCACCCCGAGGCACCGGGCGCCGGCTCACCGCGTGCCCGCGGCGCCTGCTGCAGGTTCCAGGCCGGCTTCGGCCAGGGGGGTGTAGGGCAGCTGGTGGGCCTCCGCCACCGCCCGGTAGGTGAGGTGCCCCCGGTAGGTGTTCACCCCGCGGGCCAGGGCAGGATCCCGGCGTACGGCCTCCTCCACCCCCAGCCGGGCCAGGTCCAGGACGTAAGGCAGGGTGACGTTGGTCAGCGCCAGGGTAGACGTCCGGGGCACCGCCCCGGGCATGTTGGCCACGGCGTAGTGGACGACCCCGAACTTTTCGTACGTGGGGTGGTCGTGGGTGGTGACCCGGTCGATGGTGGCGATGGAACCGCCCTGGTCGACGGCCACGTCGATGATCACCGACCCCGGCTTCATGGACCGGACCATTTCCTCCGAAACCAGGCGCGGTGCCCGGGCCCCCGGGATCAGCACGGCCCCGATCAGCAGGTCGGCCCGCCGCACGGCCTGGGCCACGTTGTACTCGTTGGACATCAGGGTGGTGATGCGGCCGCCGTAGATGTCGTCAAACCAGCGCAGCACCTCCGCCCGGACGTCCAGCACGGTGACCCGGGCTCCCAGCCCCAGGGCGATGCGGGCGGCGTTGCGCCCCACGGTGCCGCCGCCGATGATCACCACGTCGGCCGGCGGCACGCCGGGCACCCCGCCCAGCAACACGCCCCGGCCGCCGTGCACCTTCTCGAGGAAGTGGGCCCCCACCTGCGGTGCCATGCGGCCGGCCACCTCGCTCATGGGGGTCAAAAGCGGCAGCGAGCCGTCGGGCCGCTGCACCGTCTCGTACGCGATGGCCGTCACGCCGCGGTCCAGCAGGGCCCGGGTCAGGGGCTCGTCCGCCGCCAGGTGCAGGTAGGTGAAGAGGGTCAGTCCGGGCCGGAAGAACCGGTATTCCTCGGGCAGGGGCTCCTTGACCTTGAGGATCAGGCTTGCATTCTCCCAAACCGCTTCGGGCTCGGGGGCCAGCCGGGCTCCGGCGCGGGCGTAGTCGTCGTCGGAGAAGCCGCTGCCCTCGCCCGCACCCCGTTCCACCCAGACCGTGTGGCCCTCCCGGACCAGGGCGTGGACGCCGGCCGGCGTCAGGGCCACCCGGTTCTCGTTGCTCTTGATTTCCCGCGGTACGCCAATCACGACGGGCATGCTGCTGCGCCTCCCGCTGGACCGGGTTTCCGGCCCGCCGCGCCCCTGTCCGGGCGGCGGCAGGAACCCGCCTTTGACCTGCGGACGAACCCGGCCCACCCGGCAGGGAAGCCGCCGGACCCGGCCAGGACCCTGCCCCGGGACCCTGCCCCCAGCGCCGGTGATCCCGCGGCCGGGCGGTCAGGCCCGTCCACGGCCTGACTGCGACGCGATGGTAGCACAGCCAGGTGCTGCCGGCAAGGTAAAGGCCGGCAGGCGGACCCGGCCCGCCTGCGGCGGGGTGAGGTCCACCCGGGCGATACCGGGCGGTGAAGGGGTGGCCGCTTGCCCGGCCGGACCGGGCCAGGGTGCAGCCGGCGTCTTCCCCTGACCCGCCCGCCGGGCAGGGGCCCCTCTCCGCGGGTGGCCAGGGGGCGCGGCAGGGCCGGGAGGCCGGCCTGCGGGCCGCTTGGGCGGGTCGCGAGGCCGGACGACGGGGTCAGAAGGCCAGGCGCTGGGCCAAGGCCAGCAGGCGGGGGGCTAGGTAAGCTTCCACGAGCCCGGAGCCGGTGGCCAGGACGACCGCCACCAGGCCAAGGGCCACATAGGGCGACCAGGGGGAATCCAGGGCCGGCAGGGCCCGGCGCCAGCGGCTGGCGGCCACCTGCACCGCCAGGCGGGTGGCGGCGGCGGCCACCACCAGGAGAGCAGGGACCTGCAACAGGTTGGGTGGGAAGATGCCGGCCAGGGCGATGACCAGGCCCCGCCATTGCCAGTGGGCGGCCAGGGCCCCGACGGCAAAGCCCAGGCTGTACCCGTGCAGGAAGAGCATGCCCAGGGTCACGGGCAGGCCGAGCACCAGGCAGCCCGCCCCCCAGGCCAGGACCACCTGGCGCAGGTTGCTGCCCGCCGCCTGCCACGGCAGGGAGGAACCCGGCCAGGCCCTGGCGGTCGGGCTGCCCCCTCCCGGCCCGGCAGGGCCGGGGGCGGCGCCGGCCCCCGACCCTCCGTCCGCGGGGCCTGCGGCCGCCGTCGCCAGCAGGTAGTCCAGGTACTGGCCTACCTGGGCCTGCTGCCCCGCGTCCAGCTGGGCCACGTGCAGGGCACCGGTGACGATGCCCACCACCAGGATCAGCGCCGCCAGGACCAGTGCCGCCTGGTGCTGCCGCAGGGTGAGGGCCAGAGCTCGGGGCAGGTACTGCAGCATGGGATGCCGCCCTCCCGCAGCCGGACGTCCCCGGCCGGTCCCTATCACCCTATGCGCCGGGCGTCCTGTCCATGTGACCCGGTCTGGCAGGCGGGAGGGCCCGGCTGGCGGGGGGCGGGGGGCCGGACCGGCCCGTAGCCTCGACGGCCCCCGGGACCTGGCCGGCCACGCCGGGCCGTCCCGCGCCGGAACGGCCGCTCCCGCCCATTTCGGCCCTCACGGCTGCTCCGGGGCGGATTCGGCCAGAAGGCCGCCCCGCTCCAGGAGCAGCAGGCCGATCAAGGTCTTGGCATCGGCGATCTCCCCGCGCTCTGCCATGGCGAGGGCCTCGGCCAGAGGCACCGCCCGGACCGCAATCTCCTCGTCGGGATCGGGGTGGCGGTGGCCCGGCTCCAGGTCCTGGGCCAGAAACAGCCACTTGTACTCGCTGCTGTACCCCGGCGAGGCGTAGAACCGGGCCAGCAGGCGCCAGGTCCGGGCGCGGAGGCCCGTCTCCTCTTCCAGCTCCCGCCGGGCTCCCGCCAGGGGGTCTTCCCCGGGTTCCCGGCGGCCGGCCGGCAGCTCCCAGAGTTCCTGCCCGGCGGGCAGGCGGTACTGCCGCACCAGGAGGACCTCCCGGCGCGCCGTCACGGCTGCCACCACCACGCTGCCCGGATGGTCGATCCAGTCCCGAAGGGCCTCCTGGCCGCCTTCCAGGCGGACCCGGCTGCGCCGCACCTCAAAGATCCTGCCGTTCCAGACGGTTTCCGTCTCCAGGGGTGTCTCCACAGGCCGCCTCCTCTCCTGGGTGGTGGGCGGGCCGGGCCGGACCGCCGCCCTCTCGCTGCCGTGCCAGCCAGGCGGCCAGGATCCCGGCCGCCAGCCCGGCGTGGAAGAAGGCGGGGTCCTGGCCGGGACCCCGGCCCATGCTGGTGACGCTGGCGCCCTGAGCCCGCCACCAGGCGGCGGCCGGCGCGGTGAAGACCTCGACCGGTGTCACGGCGGCCCCGGCCGCCAGCTGCCCCAGCCGGCGGGCGGCCTCCCGTGGCAGGGGCCGCGGGAGGGCAAGCCAGGCCGGAGCCGCCAGGACCCCCAAAACGCCCGCCGTGTGGTGGCTGAGGCCCCGGTGCCGCGGCCGGCGGTCGGCCTGGCTGAGCCGCGGGACCAGAACCGGTTGGCCGCCCAGGGCGGCGGCCAGACCCAGGATCCAGGCCTGGTCCAGCCCCGAATGGCCCAGGGTCTCCCCCGTCCCCAGGATGCCCGGCCCCATCCCCGCCACCACCAGGGCGGCTCCCCGTGCCCGGGCCACCAGCAGGGCGGAGGCCAGGTGCACGGCCTCGTCGTCCCCGCCGAAGGCCTGTCCGGCGGTGACCACCCGCGCCAGCCACCGCCGCTCCCGCAAATCCTCCAGCAGCCGGCTGAAAGCCGCCGGCAGGGCACCGCCGTCGGTCATGACGTAGACCGCGCCGCCCTGTCCTCCCGCCCACCGCCATCCCGCCAGCACGGCCGGCAGCTGGCTGTGCAACTCCGCGGCCACCACGGGCAAGCCACCCAGGCCGCCGGGAAGGGGGCCCAGCCGCTCTTCCGCGGCCTCCACCCGCACCTGCAGGGGGGTGTATCGCAGTTTCATGGCCTCGCCCGTGCCGGGCGGAGGGCGCCGCCCGGGAATGGCGATGACCAGGTCGTAGCCGCCCGTGCCCAGTCCCAGGTCCACCGCGGTGGTGTTGAGCCAGACCCGGTCGCCGGGCTCGGCCTTGCCGACCAGGTCGGGGAAGGCGATGGCCCGCCGCCATTCCTCGCCGGCCCGCACCAGGAGCTCCTGGCGCCTGGGCGTGGAGGCCAGTACCCGTTCCACCGTACCCCAGAGGGTGTGCAGCAAGGGCGCCGCTCCCTCCCTCCCCGTCCCGCCCAAAGACACGGCCCCGGGAGGGGTCCCGGAGCCGGGTGCGAGAGACCGGCGAGGTGGCGGGCTCCGGCCCGCGCCTGGTGCAGGGGCCGGACCGAGGCGGGCACCGGAAGGCCGGGAGGGGCTCTTGACTCCAGGTCGCGCCTCGTGCCGGCCGCCCGTGGCGCCCCAGGCCAGGTGCCACCACGGCGGGGCGCCTCCCGGCCCCGGCCCGGGGCCGGTCAGCCGGAGCCGCCATCCGGCTAGCGGTCCTCCCCTTGCTCTTCCTCCCCGCCCTGTTCCAGATGCAGCTCGGGGTCGCCGTCGTCCGCGTCCGCTGTGACCGCCGCCTCGGCGGTGGCCTCCAGGTTCAGGGGTTCATCGTCCCCTTCCCCGGCCGCCGGGAACGGGGGAGCGGCCTGCCCCGGGGTCCCCTGGTCCGCCGCATACCCGGCGGGCGCTTCTCCCTCGCCGCCGGGCTCCCCAGCTGCGGTCCCCCGGGCCGCTGCCCGTTCTGCGGCCATCTGGGCCCGCATCTGGCGCCCCAGCTCCAGCAGGCGGTAGACCGGCGACTGGCGTACCCGCCGGTCCCGCATCTCCAGCAACTGCTCATACACCTCAAGGAAGACCCGCGCCGCGGCCTCCACCACGCCGCCCGCCAGGGGGGCCGCCCCCGCCAGGTGGGTCGCCTCGCCCGTCCGGGCATTGGGCAGGGCATACAGGCCCACCAGCAGTTCCTGGCCGGCCAGGGTCAAAAGCTCGCAGTCCACCAGTTCCAGGTCCCGCTCGGGGGCCAGCAGCAGCGGGCGCAGGGCGTCCAGCACCGCCAGCAAGGCGGTGTGCGCCTGTTGCTTGCGCCGCGACCCGCCCGTGGCAGCGCCGTCCCAGCGGGCCGTTTCATCCCGGGGATCGCGGAAGGTGACCTCGATGCGGGTCTTGCCCGTCACCGCATCGGACTGGGTGACGAACCCGGCCAGCTCGGGCCGCACGGGCTCCCGCAGCGGCCCCAGGCCACGCACCTGGGCCACGCTGACCTTCTTGTGGTCGAGCCGCAGGCCGAACCGGGCCTGCAAGGCGCTTTCGATGTCGCGAACGATCTGCTTGGCGCTCCGGTCCACCGTGGCCAGCACGTGGACGGTCTGGATGGCGCCCCAATCGTTCACCGAGAGGCGGACCGCCAGGACGCCCGGCAGGCGCGAGAGCAGGTCTTCAATGTCGGAGCGGCGGACCGCCGGGCGGATCGCCGGCCCCCGCCCGACCCGGCTGGCCGGCCCGGGCCGGCCGCCGGCCGCCCGGGTTCCGCCGCGCGATGGTGGCTCTGCTGCCATCCCCACGTCTCCTCCCTGGGTCCCCGTCGCTTTCGCCGGGGAGGTGCCGCGTTCCTCCCGCCGGAGCCGGCCCCTCCGGAGTCGCAGGCCGGGGCCTGCCCGGTGCCTTCCCGGCAGCCGGCCCCGTCAAGGCGGCCGGAGCCCGGCTCAGCGCGGCCCGCGACCGGGCATGTGCAGCCGGCGCAGCCGGGCGATGGCGTGGATGCGCTGCTCCGCCAGCCGGTCGGCGGCTTCCGCCGTGGTGATGCCCTGTTCCCGGGCCATGGTGAGGATCGCCTTCACCTTGTCGTAGATGGTCGCCACCCGGGCGTAGGCCCGGTCCCGGTCGTAGCCGCCGGGGGTGTACTCGTCGGCCACGTGGATCACGCCGCCGCCGTTGATCACGTAATCGGGCGCGTAGAGGATGCCTCGCCGGGCCAGCTCTTCCCCGTGACGGGGTTCCGCCAGCTGGTTGTTGGCGGACCCGGCCACGATCCGGCAGCGCAAGCGGGGGATGGTCTGGTCGTTGAGGATGGCGCCCAGGGCGCAGGGGGCGAAGACGTCGCACTCCACGCCGTAGATGGCGTCGGGTTCCACCACCTCGGCGCCGAATTCGCGGGCGGCCTGCTGGGCGCGCTGGGGATCGATGTCCGTGACCACGAGCCGGGCGCCGGCCTCATGGAGAAGCCGGGCCAGGTGGTAGCCCACGTGGCCCATTCCCTGGATCGCCACCACCCGGCCCTGGAAGGATTCGTCGCCGAAGGCCTCTCCCAGGCAGGCCTTCATGCCCCGGAAGACCCCGTAGGCGGTGGCCGGCGAGGGGTCGCCCGAACGGCCGGGCAGGCCCACCACGTGCCGCGTCTCCATGGCCACGTAGGCCATGTCCTCGGTGCCCGTGCCCACGTCTTCCGCGGTAATGTACCGGCCGCCCAGGGACTCGACGAACTGGCCGAAGGCGCGGAACAGCATCTCCGACTTGTCCCGCCGGGGATCGCCGATGACGACGCTCTTGCCGCCGCCGAAGTTGAGCCCCATGGCCGCGTTCTTGTAGGTCATGCCGCGGGCCAGGCGCAGGGCGTCGACGATGGCCTCCTCCTCGCTGGCGTAGGGCCACATGCGGCAGCCGCCCAGGGCGGGACCCAAGGTGGTGTCGTGGATGGCGATGATCGCCTTGAGCCCCGTGGCCCGGTCGTAGCAGAACACCACCTGCTCGTGGCCCATGGTTTCCAGCTTGTCGAACACCAAGGCTCTCGCTCCTTTCCGGCCGGACTCAGCGGGGCGCCTCGCCGCCCGCCGGGGGCGGGCCGCCGGGCTCCGGGCCGTCCCCCGGCCGGTAGAACGTGCGCAGGGCAGCGGCCCCCGCCAGCCGCCGCCGGACCATCCATTCCGCGGCCTCCAGGGTGGTGATGGAGCGTTCCCGGGCGATCCGGAAGATGGCCCGCAGCATGGGGCCGATGGCAGCGGTCTTGCGCATGACCCGGTCCCGGTCGTAACCGTCCAGCTCGTCGGCCACCTGGATCAGGCCGCCCGCGTTGACCACGTAATCCGGCGCGTAGAGGATCTGCCGGTCCTGCAGGGCCGCCGCATGGCGCGGCTCGGCCAGCTGGTTGTTGGCCGCCCCCGCCACCACCCGGCAGCGAAGGCGGGGGATGGTCTGGTCGTTGATCACCCCGCCCAGGGCGCAAGGTGCGAAGACGTCGCAAGGCACGTCGTAGATGGCGCCGGGTTCCACCACCCGGGCACCATGCCGCCGCGCCACCGCCCGGGCCCGCTCCCCGTCGACGTCGGTGACGGTGACCTCCGCCCCCGCCTCGGCCAGCCGGCGCACCAGCTTGCCGCCGACCTTGCCGCAGCCCTGGACCGCGACACGACGCCCCCTCAGATCGCCGTCGCCGTATACCTCTTCCAGGCAGGCCCGGATGCCCACGAACACCCCGTACGCGGTGGTCTCCGAGCTGTCCCCGCTTCCTCCGTAGGCAGGCGGCAGGCCGACCAGGTACGGGGTTTCCCAGTGAGCGGCGACGAAGTCTTCGGGGTTCGTGCCGGCGTCGGTGCCGGTGATCACCAGCCCGCCCAGGGTCTGGACGAACCGGCCCAGCGCCCGGAACAGGGCCTCGCTCTTGTCCCGTCCCGGGTCGCCCCAGATGACCACCTTGGCGCCGCCGTAGTTCACCCCGGCCAGGGCGGATTTGGCGGTCATCCCCTGGCTCAGGCGCAGGGCGTCCTCCATCGCCTCCTCCTCGCCGGCATAGGGCCACATGCGGCAGCCGCCGAGGCCGGGGCCTAGCGTGGTATCGTGGACGGCCATGATCGCCCGCAACCCGGCCGCCGGGTCATAACAGAAGACCAGTTGCCGGTGGCCGCCAGCCGCCATGGCCTCGAAGACGGACACGCGCATCCCCCCGTGACGTCATCCCCCTGAGTGGTTCCCTCCCAGCATATGGGCCGGCATCCTGGGCCGGTGACCCGCGGTCCCGGGCTGCCGCCGCGGCAGGCGGCGGGCACGGCGGGCACAAGGAAGGGCCGTCCCGGGACGGGTACCCGCCGCCGTCCAGCGGCGCCGGGCTCGCGGTTCGGGACGGCCTCCAGGCCTCCGACCCCTTTCGTCAAGCGGCGCGTACCGTATCCCCAGCAAGATTACTCTTTCGGCCAGGAAGATCCTTGTGGGGTTGGGGACGAAAGGGACTGGGTGCCCAGCCGGTCGGCCCAGCGCAGGGGCGGCAGGGCGTCGATCAGGCGGCTGAGGGAATGGAATTCACCGGCCAGATGCAGAGCCGCCAGCCCCACCAGCATCCCGGCCTGGGTGCCGGCCGGCGCGAGGGCGGCCAGCGCCCAGCCCAGGGCAGCCCCCAGGGCGTTGCTGCCGGCGTCGCCCAGCATGGCCCGCTCGCCCAGGTCCAGGGGAAGGAGAACCAGGGCCGCCACGGCCACGGGCAACAGGACGAGGGCGGCGGCAGGCAGGGAAGCGGCCAGGGCCAGCCAGGCTGCAAAGAAGGCCTTGAGGGCCCGCCCCGGGCGCCGGTCCAGCAGGTTCATCCCGTTGGCGCTGGCCGCCACCAGGGCCGCCGCCAGCGCGCGCCCGGGCAGGTCCGGAGCCGGGGGCAGCAGGGTCCAGGCCAGCAGGGGGAGGATCAGCAGTTTGAGGCGCCCTCCCGTCAGGGCTTTGCCGGCGCCCAGGTGTCCTCGCCAGCCGCGCACCGGCTCATCCAGCAGGTCGTCCACCAGGCCGACCAGGGCGGTGGCGGCGACCAGGCCCAGCAGGGAGGGACCCGATGCCAGGAGGAGGGCCAGGGGGCCGGCGGGATCCGCCGCCATCTCCCCGGGGGCGGCGGCGGGCGCACTGCCGCCGGCGGCGGCCTCGCCCCGCCGTTCCGGGCCAGCGGGACCAGGGGACGAGGGGATGCCGCCGGGCGCAGGAACTCCTACCGAGGCGGCCGGCAGGGATGCGGAGGCGGGCAGGTCCGGGCCGGGCCGGGAACCGGGCGTCGCCGCCCACGCGGTGACGGCCGCGGCCACGGCCAGCGCAGCCAGGGGACCAGCCACCAGGGCTACCCCCAGCCCCGTTACCACCGGCCGGCCACGATAGTTGGGACGAACCAGCCCGGCCCGGGCCAGGCGCTCCAGGAGGGCCAGGGCCAGCACCGCGGTCCCCGCCGCAGCCGCCGGTACGGCCAGGATCCAGCCCAGCTCGGCGGGGGTCATCACGGGGCCGCCACCCCTCCCCGGCGCCGGGCTGCCGGGTGCTGCCAGGCGCAAGCCGCCAGGGTCCAGGCGATGTGCACCAGCTGGTGGCCACGGTGCAGGAAGCCGGCCAGGTCCATGCGGGTGACCCGGTGGGCGATGGGGACGGGCACCTCGACCACCGAGAGGCCGGCCCGCAGCGCCGCCAGGGTGAGGGCCACCTCGATGCCCCAGCCCCGAGGGAGGGGCTGGACCAGCTCGAGGAGGGTGCGGCGCAGGATGCGCTGGCCCGACAGGGGGGCCTCCAGCACCCGGCCGCCCAGACGGGCCAGCCCCCAGCGGGCCAGGCCTACGGCAGCCCCCAGGCCGTGGCGTCCGGGCCGCCGCGGCGGGGCGGCGATGAGCATGTCGGCCTGGCCCGCCAGGGCCCGTTCCACCAGCACGGCCAGGCGAGCAGCCGAGGGGCCCAGGTCGGCGTCGGCAAACAGCAGCCACGGCGCCCGGGTGCGGGCGGCTCCGGCCAGCAGGGCCTGGGCCTTGCCCCGGCGGCGCCCGAGCCGGAGGACCCGGGCGCCCGCCGCCGCGGCCCGGGCGACCGTGGAGTCGGTGGAGCCGTCGTCCACCACCCAGACGGTACCCACGGCAGGACAGCGGGCCAGGGCCTGAACCGTCTCCGCCACCGTGGTTTCTTCGTTGTAGGCGGGCACCACCGCTTCCACCGCCGGCTCCTGGCGCGCCAGCTCCGGGCGGGCCGTACTCACCGGCCCACCCCCAGACCCTCCAGCCGGTCCTGCTGGCCGGCCAGGGTGAGGATCAGGGTGACCCGGGCTGCGGCCGAGCCGGCTTCCACCAGCGGGACCCCGGCACCAGCGTACACGGCGGCCCGCTGGCCGCCGGGGGCCGCCAGGCCGGCCACGGTGAGCCCTTCCCCTTGCAGGGCTTCCAGCAAGGGCCCCAGGATGGCTTCCGGTTCGTGACCCGCCGCGTGCACGATGACCACCCCGTCCGGCCGGGCCGGCCCGTCGCCGGGGGCCGGTTGCCAGGTCAGGCCGCCCACGGCCGCCAGCCCGGCCACCCCTGCAGGTGGCTCGGCCTTCGGACCCTGGACCAGCGCTTCCGCCAGGGCGCCGGCTACACCCTGGACCAGGCGCTGCCGGCCCGCCCCCGGGGTACCCAGGGCAGCCGCCGCCACCTCGGGCCAGCGGCCGGCCAGCTGCGCCAGGCCGGGGTCGACCACCAGCCGGGCACCCGGGCGGGCCGCTGCAGCCTGGAGCAGTTGGGCCGCCTCCTGGGCCAGGGGCGCCTCGGCCTCGCCCAGCACCACCAGGGCGATCCTCCGGCCCGTGAGCCGGCCCTCCACCGCCAGGGAGGCCAGGGCCTGCTCGGCCTGACCGTAGCGGGCCAGCTCGCTGCTCAGGCGCCGGTTCTCGCTGCGCAGGAGGGCGGTGTCCCGGCGCAGGGCGGCGAAGTCCTCTTCCAGGGAACGGATGAGGGCCTGCTGGCGCTCCAGCAGGGTCCGGTCGTCCAGCATCCCCGCGCCGATGAAGATTCCCACGCCCAGGGCGAGGAACACGGCCATCAACGTGAGCAGGTGATATCGCAGTCCCAGGGGACCCGGTCGTCCCACGACGCTTCCTCCCTTGGTCAACGCGGCGGTCGACGCGCCATGCCGGCGCCAGATGCGGGCCGGGGCCCCGTCCCTTGGGGGCTTGTGGCCCCTCACCACCCCAGGGCCACCCGCGCCTGCAGCCAGACCAGTTCCAGCCAGGTGCGCAGCCAGGGGGAGACGGCCACCATGGCCGCGACGGGAACCAGGGCCGCCACCACCAGGTGGGCCAGGTGCCGGCCGGTCAGCCGCGAGCGGTAGATCCGGCTGACGCCCTTGGCATCCACCAGGTGGGTCCCCACCTTCAGCCGCACGAGCAGGGTGCTGGCCATTCCCTCCCGCCCCTTGTCCAGGAAGTCCACCAGGTTGGTGTGGGTGCCCACCGCCACCATCAGGTCGGCCCCCGCCTGGTAGGCCAGCAGCATGGCCGCGTCCTCGCTGGTTCCGGGCGCGGCGAAGCGCACGGCAGGGAGCCCCAGGGAACGAAGCCGCTCCGCCCCCGGGGCCCGCCCGTCGGGGTAGGCGTGGACCACCAGCTCCGCCCCGCAGCAGAGGGCCCGGTCGGAGACGCTGTCCATGTCGCCGATGATCAGGTCCGGGCGGTAGCCTTCCGCCAGCAGGGCGTCGGCGCCGCCGTCGATGCCGATCAGCACCGGCCGCACCTCTTCGATGTAGGGCCGGATGGCGGCCAGGTCTTCCCGGTAGGCTGGCCCCCGCGCCACCAGCAGCACCTGCCGCCCCTCGAGCCGGGTGCGCAGGGGCGGCAGTTCCCAGCGCTCCAGCACCAGGTCCCGCTCGCGGCGCGCCCGCTCCAGGGTGTTTTCCAGGAACCGCGCCAGCTCCAGGTCCAGGTTGGCCCGGGCCCGGGCCATGCGTTCCTCCACGTACCGGCGGGTCAGAGGTGTGCCGCGGCCCAGGTACCGGTCGCCGCACCAGACGGTGGCCTCCTCCACCCGCAGGGGGTCGCCGTCGCGGATGCTGTTCAAAAGGGCCTCCCCCAGGCCGTCCAGGACCGGAATGCCGGCCGCCAGCAGGACGGCGGCCCCGGTGGCGGGGTACCGGCCCGTCAGGGTTTCTTCGGCGTTGAGGACGGCACGGACACCGGCGTCCACCAGCGAGCGGGCGGCCACCTCGTCCATGTCCCGGTGGGCCACTACGGCGATGTCGCCCGGGCGGAGGCGCCGCACCAGCCGCTTGGTCCGCCGGTCGACCCGCGCCGGACCGGTCACCCGCATGGGATGCCCTCCCCGTACCGGTTCCGCCACTGAATATTTCCAAATCCACCGGCGGTTATCGCAGGCCTGGGGGGTGCCGGGAACGACGAGGGAAAGAAAAGGGCAGGGCCCCCGCCGGGAGGGGGTGCCCTGCCTTTCCTTGGCCGGCCGTGCTCTGGCGGGCTACTTGGCGGGCTACTTCATGTTCATCCGCAGGCGGTCCGCCACCATGGCGATGAATTCCGAATTGGTCGGCTTCCCCCGGTCGGCATGCACCGTATGTCCGAAGAGCCGGTTCACCACGTCCATGTTGCCGCGGTTCCACGCCACTTCGATGGCATGCCGGATCGCCCGCTCGACACGGCTGGGCGTGGTGTCGTACTTGACGGCGATGGAAGGATAGAGCTCCTTGGTCACGGCCCCGAGCAGCTCGACCCGGTGGACCACGCGCAGGATGGCCTCCCGGAGGTAAAGATACCCCTTGATGTGGGCCGGGATCCCGATCTGGTGGAGCAGGTTCGTCACTTCGACTTCCAGGTTGCGGTCCCGGGCCGGCGCAGGCGCCCGGCGTGCAGGCTGCCGCCCGGCTCCCGCGACCTGGCGGATGCGGTCCGCCAGGACGTCCAGGTCGAAGGGCTTCAAAACAAAATAGCTGGCACCCAGCTCCGCCACCCGCCGGCTGACGGACTCCTGCCCGAAGGCCGTCAGCATCACGACCTGGGGACGGCGTGGCAGCTCCATGGCCGCCAGGGTCTCCAGAACCCCGATGCCGTCCAGGTGGGGCATGATGACGTCCAGCAGGACCACATCGGGTGCGGAGGACTGGATCCGCTCCACCACGTCCTGGCCATCATGAGCGATGCCCACCAGTTCCATGTCCGGCTGCTGTTCCAGGTAGGTGGCCAGGAGCTCGCAAAACTCCCGGTTGTCATCGGCGATCAGGACGCGAATCGGCTCCGCCGGCAGGGCGGGCGCCGGCTGTGCCATAGCGGTTGCGGCCTGCACCATGCCTCCGTCTGCCTCCTTCAGGATCCCCGGGGTCCTTCATCGTGTTTGTCAGCCGCCCTGGCAACTCCTGCCGGAATGACAACAAAACTTGTCGACGAAATCCGACATGACACCGCGCCGGTTCGACTTAAAGCATGCGTTACGGATAACCTTCGCCGGGGTCCCGGGAGTTTGTGGGGCCAGGGCCCGCTTCCCCCCAGGCCGGCGGCCCCGGCCCCAAACGGCGGGTGGAATGAAAAGCCGGAAAGCCGGGACCCCTTGAGGGACCCCGGCCCCGGCGCCATCGCCAGGCCGTTCGGTACCGGTTCCTCCACCGCCCTGGCCGCGGGCACCGCGCCTGTCGCCGGTCCCCACCGCACCCCCGCGGGCACCGCCTGCGCGCCGCCCGGTGCCGGCAGCTCGCCCTGGGCGGTGAGGGCTGCAGCCGGCCCTGCCAGGCCGGCCGGCTCCAGCATTCGCTCCGCCAGCACCCCGTAGCCGCGGGTGGCATCGTTGACGAAGACATGGGTCACCGCCCCCACCAGGCGCCCGTCCTGGAGAATGGGGCTGCCGCTCATGCCCTGGACGATACCCCCCGTCCGGGCCAGCAGTTCGGGATCGGTCACCCGGATCACCAGGTCGCGGCCGTCTCCGGCGCCGGTGACCCGCTGGATCTCCACCTGGAAGGCCCGCGGCTGCTCCCCGTCCAGAACGGTCAAGATCTGGGCGGGCCCGGGATGGACCTCGCCGGCCGTGGCCACCGGGATCGGGTGGCGGACGGGTCCCGGGCGCGGTTCGGCCAGCAGCCGGCCGGCGATGCCGACGGGCGTGTTGCGGTCGATGGTTCCCAGGGCCGTGGCCCCGGGCGGCACCACGCCGATCTTCTCCCCCGGATCGCCCCGCCGTGACGGCTCGATGGCCGTGATCCGGGCGGGCAGGATCTGGCCGTCACCCACGGGCAGGGGGACCTGGGTTTCCGGGTCCGCCACCACGTGACCCAGGGCGGCGTAACGACCGGTGCCCGGATGGTAGAAAGTCAAGGTTCCCACCCCGGCCACCCGGTCGCGTACCCAGACGCCGATGGCAAAGCGTTGCTGGTCCCGGTTGTAAACCGGGTCGATGCGGCGGGTAAGCACCTGGTCCCCGCGCCGCACCTCCACCTCCACCGGTTCGCCCTGCCGGCCCGCCCGGTCGATCAGCCGGACGGCTTCGGCATCGCTGTCCACCGGTTCGCCGTTGATGCGGGTGATCAGATCCCCCGGTTTCAGCCCGGCCTGCCGTGCCGGCTCCGCCGTGCCGCCACCGTCCAGGGGCACCGGCGCGTAGTCCACCACCAGCACGCCACGGGCCTGCACCATCACGCCCACCGCCTGGCCCCCCGGAACCACCTCGACCCGGGGCACCACCTCCACGGTGACGGGCCGCAGGGGCATCCACCCGAAGAGGCTCATCTCCAGGCGGGCCACGCCGGGCCGCTGGGCCGCCAGCGACAGGGGAAGGCGGGTGGTGCCGCCGGTTCCCCCGCCCACGTCCAGCACACCGGGCGGTTCGGCCCGCACCGAGATGGGGATGGGAAGGCCAGGCCCGAGCTTCTGCACCGAATCCGGCGTGAGCCGGACGTGACCGGGAATCGCCACCTGCCAGCGGGCCAGCAGTACCAGGAGGAACGCGGCCGCCGCCGCGCCCCACACCCCGGCCCTCCGGACTCGCGCTGGGCGCAAGGGCATCCCCTCCTTTTCTGGAGGGACCCCGTCCCCGCGCGCGGCCGGGTCGTGCCCCGTGGCCTCCTGCCGGGACCTTCGCTGCATCCTGCTACGCCCGGGGGAAAGAGCGGGCGACGCAGGAAACGGCCGGTTGTTCCGCTTGTCAAGGAACGGCCGGCGGCTGCGGCGCTCCCCAAGGAGCAGGACGCCGCCCAGGGGTAGTGTCGGGCGAAGGGCACGGGCGGATGTTACGGAAAGGTTGCAAGGGGTGGAAGCCGGCGCCCCGGGCTACCACCCCCAGGCCGGGCCGCCACCGCGGCCGGATCCGGGCGAGGGCCGGCGTGGGGCGGGGCGGCACGGGGGCGGCACGGCTCGCGGCACGACGCCCGGGAAGCCCTGGCCTCGACGTCCCGGCCGGTGCACAGGGCAGAACGTGCCCGGCACCGTGCGCGCAGGCCTTCGTTGGACGCGCGGGCGCGCCTTAGTTTCGCGCGCGGGCGCTCTGGGCGGCCCGCTTGGGGATCAAAGGGCTTGCGCCGGCGTGAAGGGGCGGGCGCGGCGGGGGCCGTGGCGGGGGAGCCGGAAGCCGGGTGGCCGGGCCGTCCGGGCCGGGCGCCTTGTCGGGCACCCCTGGGGCAGGCCCGGGCGCGGCGTTGAGGGCGCGGGTCCGCGCCGCGCGGGACCGTTCCCGCCGCGCAGGGTCGCGCCGCGCCGGACCCCGGCCGGCGGCTCATCCAGCCTGGCGAAGCTTCCGGGCGCGCTCCAGCAGCAGGCGCGCCGCCCCGGTTCCCTCCTGGCCCGAACCCGTGCCCAGCATGCGGGCCAGCTCTTGCAGCCGCTCTTCTCCTGCCAGGGTGCGGATCGTGGTGCGGGTCCGCCCGCCGCGGGTCTCCTTGCGGACCGCCAGGTGCCGGTCGGCAAGGGCGGTGATGGGTGCCAGGTGGGTGACGCAGAGGACCTGGCGAGCCCGTGCCAGGGCCGCCAGGCGCTGGCCCACGGCCCACGCCGTCTCGCCGCCCACGCCGGTGTCGACCTCGTCGAAGATCACCGTAGGCACCTCTCCGGCTGTCACGTGCAGGCTGCGCAAGGCCAGCATCACCCGCGACCGCTCGCCGCCGGAAGCGGCGCGCGCCAGGGGCCTGGGCGGCTCGCCCGGGTTGGGCGCCAGCAAAAACTCCACCCGGTCGACGCCCCTTTCGGTCAGGCGGACCGTGCCGCCCTCCCAGGGGACACCAGCCGGGTCGGGGACCGTCTGGAAGGCGACCGACAAGCCGGCTCCCGGCATGCCCAGGGCGGCCAGGATGGGTCGCAGCTGGCGGCTCAGCCGGCCGGCCGCCTCCCGGCGCGCCTGGTGGAGCTGGCGCGCCAGGCCGGCCGCCTCGGCCAGGATCCGCTGCCGTTCCGCTTCCAGCATGGCCACCCGCTCGGCCGCGCCCTCCAGCTCGGCGATGCGCTCCGCCACCTGGCGCCGGTAGGCCAGGATCTCCTCGATGGAATCGCCGTACTTGCGCTTGAGGTCCTGAAGGCGGGCCAGGCGTTCCTCCACCTGGGCCAGAGCGTCGGGATCATACTCGACGGCCGCCGCCCTTGACCGGACGTCCCGGGCCGCCTCTTCCACCTCGTACTCCAGACCCCGCACCCGCTGGGCCAGGCCGGCCAGGGCGGGATCGATGGCGCTGGCTTCCTCCAGGGCCCGGGCTGCTTCGCCCAGCCGGTCGGCGGCGGAGGAGCCGGCGGCGTACAGGGCCTCGTAGGCCTCGCCCAGGTGGCGGGCCAGCCGCTCCGCCCCAGCCAGCAGCCGCCGGCGGGCCGCCAGCTCGTCCTCCTCGCCGGGCACCAGCTGGGCGGCGTCGATCTCGTCGCGCTGAAAGCGCAGCAGGTCGAGCTCGCGCTCCCGCTCCCGCGGGTCCGCGGCCAGGTGCCGCAGGCGGGCGGCCAGTTCCCGCAGCCGCGCGACCCTGTCGGCCAGCTGCGCGCGCAGGGCCGCCACTTCGCCGCCCCCCAGGGCATCCAGCCACTCCAGCTGCTGGTCGGGATCCAGCAGGGCCTGGTTGTCGCCCTGGCCGTGAACCTCCACCAGCAGCGCTCCCACCTGGCGCAGCAGGGCTGTGGTGACCGGCCGGCCGTTGATGCGCGCCGTGCTGCGCCCGGCCCGGCTGACCTCCCGCGTCAGGATCAGCCGGCCGTCCTCGTCGGGCTGCAGTCCCGCCTCCTCCAGGACCGCCGCCAGCCGGGGGCCCGGGGCCCGTCCGATGTGAAAGACGGCGTCCACCCGGCCGGATTCCGCACCCTCGCGGACCCGGTCGGGGCTGGCCCGGTCCCCCAGGGCGAGGCCCAGGGCGTCGATCAGGATGGACTTGCCCGCCCCCGTCTCGCCGGTCAACAGGTTGAGGCCGGGACCGAATTCCACGTGGGCGGTATCGATCAACGCGATGTTCTCGATCACCAGCTCCGCCAGCACCCGGCTCCCTCCCGTCGACGCCCGGCGGCTCTCGGCGGCTCCGCCCTACCGGGCCAGCTCCCGGAACCGCTCGGCCACCGCCGGCGCCAGTTCCCGCGAGCGGACCACCACCAGCACCGTATTGTCTCCGGCCACCGTGCCCACGATCTCGGTCCAGCCCAGCTGGTCAATGGCCTCGCCCGCCGCGGCGGCGGTGCCGCGAAGGGTCTTCACCACCACCAGGTTCTCGCTGACGTCGATGTCCAGCAGCGACTCGCGGAAGAGCCGCCGCAGGCGCTCGCGCCCGCCGGGTGCCGCCTCCGGCAAAGCGTAACAGTAGCGGCCGTCGCCCGTGGGCGACTTGACCAGCCCCAGCTCCTTGATGTCGCGGGAGACGGTGGCCTGGGTAGCCGGGAATCCCCGCCGTTCCAGTTCCCGGACCAGTTCTTCCTGGGTTTCGATGGGCATGGTCTGGATGATCTCCAGGATCAGGCGCTGGCGCCTGGACTTCACCGGCGCCCCCCTCCTTCGGGCGTGGTAAAGAGCTTGGCCCGCAGGACCTCATAGAAAGGCCACGGGCTCCGCCGTACCAGTCGCAGGGTGCGGCGGCCCAGCCGGGCCACGAGCTGCTGCCCGGCGGCCAGCGGGCGGCTCTCCTGGCCGTCGGCCGTCACCAGCGCATCGCCTTCCACCAGTTCCACCGTCACCGCCCGTTGCGGGGCCACCAGAAACGGCCGCACCCCCAGGCTGAAGGAATTGAGGGGCACCACCACCAGGCATTCCAGGTCCGGCGGCACCGCCGGGCCGCCCGCCGCCAGCCCGTAGGCCGTCGACCCGGTGGCGGTCGCCAGCACCACGCCGTCACCGGCCATCTCCGCCGCCAGCTGGCCGTCCACCGTCAGGCGCAGGCGCAGGAGGCGCGCGGTGGCCCCGCTGCGCACCACCAGGTCGTTCACCGCCCAGAGGTCCTGGCCGCCCGCCGTCCCCTCCAGGAGGCGGCGCTCGTCCAGGACGAACCGGCCCTCCAGCACCGCGGGCAGCATGTCCCAGACCTCGGCGGGCGACACCTCGGCCAGAAAGCCCACCCGGCCCAGGTTGACGCCCAGCAGCGGCACCGCCGCCGGCACCACCCGCGCCGCCCGCAACAAGGTGCCGTCGCCTCCCAACGAGACGACCACGCCCGCCTCTGCCGGCCACCCCCGGGTTTCCCGCGGCCCGTCGACCCCCGCCGCCGGCAGGTGCACCACCGCCACGCCGCGGCGGTCAAGCCAGGGGGCGAGCCGGGCAGCCATTTCCTGACCGGCCGGTTTCGTCGCGAACAGTCCCACCCAGCGCAGTGGCCCGCGAGATCCAGTATATTCCATCGTCATCGGGTCCCGTCCTGCCCTGAACCGGCGCCGGCGTCCAAGGGGCGCTCCCCCAGGTCCAGGATCAGGCCCGCCACCAGCGCCGCGCGCCGCGGCATCGCGTCCAGATCCACGTGCTCATCCTGGGAGTGGGCGCCGTCGCCCGTGGCACCGAGCCCGTCCAGAGTGGGTACGCCCAGGGCGGAAGTGAAGTTGCCGTCGCTGGCGCCGCCCACGGCGGTGCCTTCCACGTCCATCCCCAGCCGGTGTCCCACCGCTTGGGCCCGCCGGAACAGGGCCTGGTTGCCCGGCGTGAACTCCATGGGCGGCCGCTCGAAAGCGCCTAGCAACTGCACCCGCGCTCCCGGGAGAACCGCCTCCCACCGGCGGAAGAGATCCTCAATGCGCCGGGCTTCGTCCAGGGTGGCAACCCGCACGTCGACGGCCGCTTCGGCGCAGCCGGCCACCACGTTGGGGCGCAGGCCGCCGCGCACCACGCCCACGTTGACCGTGGTGCCCCGGCCCGGATCGGTCAAGGCGTGCAGGCGCAGGATCTGCCGGGCCAGTTCCTCCACGGCGCTGACGCCTCGGTCCGGATCGTTGCCTGCGTGGGCTTCCCGGCCCTCCACCACCAGCCGGAAATCGCCCACTCCCTTGCGGGCCGTCTTCAGCCGCCCCGCCGCGGCCGGCTCCAGCACCAGCACCGCCTGGTGCTGCCGGGCCAGTTCCTCGATCAGTGTCCGGGAGGTGCGGCTCCCCGTCTCCTCGTCGGAAGTGAGGAGGAAGGTCACGGGCGGGGGCTCCAAGGCCCCATCCGCACCTGCTGCCCCGCAGAGCGCCGCCAGCGCCTCCAGGGCGGCCAGGCCGATGACGATCCCGGCCTTCATGTCGAAGACACCGGGCCCGTAGCCCCGCCCGCCCTCCCGGCGGAAGGGCCGCCGCGCCGCTTCCCCCGGGGGCCATACGGTGTCGTAGTGGGCCAGGAGCAGGACGCCCCTCCGGCGGTGGCTCCCCGGGCCGGGCGAACCGGCCGCCATGGCCGCCTCCCCTCCTGGCCCGGCGGCTCCGCGGGTCCCGGCGTCCGGGAAGAGCCGGGCCACCAGGTGGTCGCCGGCCTGTTCCTGGCGGATCCGCCGCACCCGGGCTCCCCTGCGGATCAGTTCCTCCTGGAGCCGGCCGGCCAGCCGGTCCAGCAGGGGCTTGTGGTCGCTGGGGGAGTCGTGGTTCACCAGGTCCGCCAGCAGCTCCTCCATGGCCGGGCGCGCCTCCTCGGTGAGGCGAGCCAGGCGGGCTGCCAGCCGGGCCACGGCCGGAGCCGGCCCGGCGGCGCCGGCCCCGGGCTTGTACCGGCCCGGACCGGCCGCCGGCCCGGGGACAGACGCCGCACCGCCCCCGGCCCGCGGCGCCGGCCCGCCGGACGTGCGCCCGCTGCCGCCCTGCCCGTACCCGGCACCAGGCCCTTGCCCGGAGCCCCTTGCTCCACCCGCTGGTTCTCCGTTCACCTTGCCTGCCTCCACGCTTTCCTTGCCGGCGGCCAGCGTTCCGTCGCGCTGCCCCCCCGGCCTCAGCATCCCAGAAGCCGCTGCTCCCGCAAGAGCAGGCGCAGCGGGTCCAGCTGGGGCTCATCGGGACGCACCAGCGGGCGGCGGGGATGGCCGCCCCGATAACCCAGCATGTCCAGCACCGCCTTCAGGGCACCCAATCCCATGCCGGCCACCATCTCGTCCACGGCCGCCACCCGGCGGTAGATCTCCGCCGCTTCGGCCCAGCGACCCGCCCGGGCGTGGTCGTACACCTCACAGCATTCATAGGGAGCCAGGTTGGCGGCCGCCAGGATGCCGCCGGCAGCCCCGGCGGCCAGGCCGGCCAGGAGGGCCGTGGTCGACCCCACGAACACCCGGAAGCGGGGCCCGCCCTCGCGCAGGAAGGCGATGGTCTGGGCGGGCTGGCCACTGCTGTCCTTGATGCCCGCGATGTTGGGATGGGCCGCCAGCTCGCCGACCACCGCCGGCGACAGGTTGACCCCGGTGTTCTGCGGGATGTGGTAGAGGATGACCGGCACCGGCGAGGCGTCGGCCACGGCGGCGAAGTAGTCGATCAAGGCCTCGGCCTGCATCCGGGCCTTGTAGTAGAACGGCGGCCAGACCAGCAGGGCTGCCGCCCCGGCGTCGGCTGCCCGTCGCGCCTGCTCGATGGCCACCCGGGTGGCGTGGCCGCCCACCCCCGCGATCACCGGCCGGCCATCGGCCCGCGCGGCCCGCACCACCGTCTCGATCACCTGGCCCCGCTCCTCGTCGCTCAGGTGGACGAACTCGCCCGTGGTACCCAGGGCCACGTAGCCCCGCAGGGGCGTCTGGCCGTAGAGCTGCACGTTGAACGCCAGCGCCTCCAGGTCCAGCGCCTCATCCTCCGCGAAGGGGGTCACCAGCGGAGCCCAGATGCCGTCAAGCTCCAGCGCCACCCTCCCCACCTCCTGCCCCTGGCGCTTGGGGCGGCTCCGGCGGCCCGCTGCCTCGCGGCGGCCGGGGACCGAGCCCCGGCGCCATCCCCGGAGGCCGTGGCCCGGCGGCCCCGGCGGCCGGGCGTGCGGGCGCCAGGCCGCGCCGTCGCGCATATGTCTTCCCTGTCGAGTCCTCCCGTCCCTGTCGGTCCGCCGGGTCCGCCCGTCCCTGTCGGCCCGCCGGTTCGCCGGGCGGGCTCACGGGGCCAGCTCGCCGATGCGCCGGCGGCGGGCTTCCCCGGCCAGCTCGGCACGTCCGGCCAGCGCCCTGACCAGCGCCGAGCCGGGCTCCCGGGGGACCGGGCCGGCGACCCTCACCCCCGCAGCGGCGGCCGGGCCGTCCGGGGGCACGACGGCTTGCGGCGCCGCATCACTGCCCGCGGGGGCCCGCCACAGGGCCAAAAACTCGCGGTTGCCGTCGGCTCCCAGGATGGGCGAGGCGGCAAGACCCAGCAGGGTGAACCCGAGCTGGTCGGCCGCCGCGGCAACCTCCGCCAGGACCCGCCGGTGGACCGCCGGGTCCCGGACGATCCCGCCCTTGCCCACGTCGCCGGGGCCTGCCTCGAACTGGGGCTTGACGAGGGCGATCACCCCGCCCCCCGGCACCAGAATGCCCCGGACGGCGGGCAGGATCAGGCGCAAGGAGATGAAGGACACGTCCACGGTGACCAGGTCCACGAGCTCCGGCAGGGCGCCGGGCGACAGGTAGCGGGCATTGACCCGCTCCATCACCACCACGCGGGGATCCTGGCGCAACCGCCAGGCCAGCTGGCCGTACCCCACGTCGATGGCGTAGACCCGGCGGGCGCCATGCTGGAGCAAGCAATCGGTGAACCCCCCGGTCGAGGCGCCGATGTCGGCGGCCACCACCCCTGCCACCGCCGCCTCCAGGTCGAAGGCGCGCAGGGCATGCTCCAGCTTGAGCCCGCCCCGGCTGACGTAGGGGATGGGATCGCCCGCCACCTCGATCCGGGCATCGGGCGACACCGCCGCCCCCGCCTTGTCCACCACTTGGCCCTCGACCCGCACGCGCCCGGCCAGGATGGCGGCCCGAGCCCGGTTCCGGGTCGGAAAGTAACCGCGTTCCACCAGGAGCTGATCGAGCCGTATCCCTCGCGGGCTCACCCCGGCCGGCCTCCCCTGGCGCGGTGGTCCCGGCCCGCGGTCATCCGCCGGCCCGGCGCCGCCTGGGGGCGGCGGCGCCCACCAGCTCCCGGGCGGCCCTGGCAATGCCCTCTGGCGTAAGGCCGAAGAGGGTGCGGAAGTGCGCCGGGTCGCCGTGTTCGACCACCCGGTCCGGCACGCCCAGGCACCGGATGCGTGCATCCAGGCCGTGCCGGGCCGCCATCTCCAGGACGGCGCTGCCGAACCCGCCGGCCAGCACGTGCTCCTCGATGGTGACGGCGCAGCGGGTCGTGGCCAGCAGGTCGCAGAGCAACGCCTCGTCCAGGGGCTTGGCAAACCGCGCGTTGACCACCGCCGCCTGGATTCCCTCCTGGGCCAGCTGGCCGGCGGCCTTCAGGGCGGCATGGGCCAGGGGTCCATAGGCGATGAGGGCCACGTCCCGGCCGGAGCGCAGCAGTTCCGCCCGACCGATGGGAAGAACCCGCGGCTCCTCCAGCGGGACGCCCACCCCGCTGCCCCGTGGCCAGCGGATCGCCACCGGACCGGCCTCGTAGGCCACGGCGGTCTTGAGCATGTGCTGCAGCTCGTTCTCGTCCCGGGGCGCCATGAGCACGAACCCGGGCAGCGGGCGCAGGTAGGCGATGTCGTAAAGCCCCTGGTGGGTCTCGCCGTCGGCGCCCACGATGCCCGCCCGGTCGATGGCGAAGATCACCGGCAGGCGCTGCAGCCCCACGTCATGGACCACCTGGTCGAAGGCCCGCTGCAAGAAGGTGGAGTAGATGGCCACCACCGGCCGGAGCCCGCCCAGGGCAAGCCCGGCCGCAAAGGTCACCGCGTGCTGCTCGGCGATGCCCACGTCAAAGGCACGTTCCGGAAAGGCCCGGGCAAAGGTGGCGACCCCCGTCCCGTCGGGCATGGCGGCGGTGATGGCCACCAGGCGCGGCTCGTTCCGGGCCAGTTCCACCAGGGTCCGGGCGAAGACGCTGGTGTACGAGGGCGGCTCGCCCGGCCGGGCCGGCTCCATCTTGCCGGTGGCGGGGTTGAAGGGCCTCGGCCCGTGCCACGTCCACGGATCGCCCTCCGCCGGCGCGTAGCCCTTGCCCTTCTGGGTGATGACGTGGACCAGGACGGGCCCCCGCATGGACCGCGTGCTTTCCAGGACCCGGATGAGATCCCGCAGCCGGTAGCCGTCCACCGGGCCGATGTAGCGGAAGCCCAGCGCCTCGAAGAGCATGCCGGGTACCACCAGGTACTTGAGGCTGTCCTTGAAGCGCTGGAGCCAGCGCACCGCCTGGCTGCCGACCCGGGGCAGCTGCTCCAGCACCCGTTCCAGTTCCGCGCGCATGCGCTCGTAGGCGGGATCGGTGCGAATCTGGGTGAGGTAGCGGGCCAGGCCTCCCACGTTGGGGGCGATGGACATGGAGTTGTCGTTGAGGACGATGAGCAGGTCGGTGCCCAGGTGCCCGGCATGGTTCAGCGCCTCGAAGGCCATGCCGGCGGTCAGCGCGCCGTCGCCGATGACCGCCACCACGTGATGCTTCTCCCCGCGCAGGTCCCGGGCCCGGGCCAGGCCCACGGCGTGGGAGATGGAGGTGCCCGCATGGCCTGCCTCGACGATGTCGTGGGGGCTCTCGTCCCGTTTCAGGAAGCCGCTGAGACCGCCGGTCTGGCGCAGGGTGGCGAACCGGTGGAACCGGCCGGTCACCAGCTTGTGGGGATAGGCCTGGTGGCCGGTGTCCCAGATGATCCGATCCTTTGGGCTGTCGAAGACCCGGTGCAGGGCCAGGGTGAGCTCCACCACGCCCAGGCTGGCCCCCAGGTGGCCGCCCTGCCGGGCTACGGTGTCGATGATGACCCGCCGGATCTCCGCCGCCAGTTGCGTGAGCTGGGCCTCATCCATCGCCTTGAGGTCCTGCGGCCCTTGCAGCCGCGGGAGGATCTCGGCCAGCGTGGCTCACCCCTTCTCCTGCGCGATGGCCTGCGACCGGCCACCCTTTCGCTTCCTCCGCGGCCCGGCCAGTTCCCGCGCCCGCCGGCGCGTGCGGCGGGGGGCCGGGTACAACCGGATCCGGGCCAGCCGCTCGATGCCCTCCAGCAGGGTTCCCAGGGTCAGCAGGATCCGCTGGTGCTCGCGCAGGGCAAAGCCCTTGCCGGCCGCCTTGCTTCCCACCATGATCCCTGCCACCAGAGCCAGCACCAGCGGCCCCACCACCAGGTGCGTCCCCAGGCCGTCCAGCCACTGGCCCAGCCGCAGCGCCACCGCGGCACCGGCGGCACCCGACAGGGTCCCCGCCACGTCGCCCACCACGTCGTTGGCAAAGGCCGCGACCCGGTCGGCGTGCCGCACCAGGCCCAGCGCCGCCCGGGCACCCGGCCTGCGCTTGGCCGCCATGGCGTGGAAGGGGGCCTCGCCTGCGGCGGTGGCCGCCACGCCGATGATATCGAACACCACGCCCAGGGCGACGATCACCACCACGATGAGGACGGCCAGCGGCAGGTTGAGGGCCCGAACCGCCGACTCCGACAAGGGTGAGGTCACGAGGGCGATCACAAAGGTGAGCAGACCGAGCCCCACGCCCCGCTTCCATCCCGGGGTGTAGCGTGAGGCCTGACCGCGCGCCAACCGGCCATCCCTCCATCAACCCGTTCCCGTCCGGCCCGCACCGGAAGCGCCGGAAGCGGCGCGAAGCGACGCTCCCATGGAGCACATAGAAACAAACGGCCCAGGCGGATCGCATCCACTGGGCCAGAAAGGCTGCGCTGGCCACGAGGCCAAAAGCACTGCGGGTGGCAGCACGCTGAGTAAACGTTGCGGCTTGAGGTCTAGCAGGCTTTCCCACTGGCCGACCGGGCCGTCGCCGGCCCGGCGGTTTCCCTTTGCGCGGCCAGCCTGCCGCGTCGCCGCCGGCAGGGCTAGATTGCCACTTAGCGCGCACTGTAATCCCCAGCGTGCCTTCCCGTGCGGGAAACAGCCTAGGGGTTTTCCCCGGCGGCTCCCCGGTGCTTCCTAGCCCGTTTAGCAGGCCGGGTTTCAGAGCAAGCCTCCCGGCCCGGGGGCCCTCCGGAACCGGAGGCCGTCCTGCTTCCTCCACCCGGCCCACGCAGGGCGGGCTACGCTGCACACGGTCATCCCGCATGCAGGTTCATACCCCATGCCGTAGCGGCGCGTGCAAGTCGAACCGGCCACGGCCATGGGCCTCCGCGGGGTCAGGGTCAACGCCTGCATGCCATTGCAGATCGCCCCGGCCCCTTAACCCCCAGCAGCGACCCCCGACTGGGCGTCGGCAGCCGCCACCAGGAACTTCATCGATGTGCCCGTATGGCGGATTTTTAGGCCCGCCTTCAGAAGCACGGGTGCCGACTAGGATACTGCGCCACCCGCAGACAAAAGTTGTCAAAGATGAATCCTGCAAAACCTGGTCGTGCCGGCCTGTTTTGCAGTGCAAGGCCTGTTCAAAGCCTATTGTATCGCAATCACCGCCGACGGCCACCGGTCCCGTCCGGGGGCGATGCCCCGCGCCGCGCCCGATCACGCCGCGCCGCAGGTCGCTTACGATATCATGGCCGCGCCGCCGCCGCAAGGACCTTTCGCCGCCGGCGACACCATTCCCTTCCAGGTGCGGCGGTCCGTGCTTCCCCGGTGCGGCGGCCGCGCCGCACCGGGGACCTCGCAGTGTCCACGCCGGCGCCTGCCGTCAGCGCCGGCGCTCCAGCAGGTCCCGGGCCAGCCAGGCCAGCAGGCCGGCGCGGTCGCCCAGGGGCTCGAGGCTGGCCACGGCGCGCTCCGTCGCCGCCGCCGCCAGCCGCCGGGCCGCCTCCAGACCCACCAGGCCGGGCACCGTGACCTTGCCCTGGCGCGCGTCGCTTCCCACGGGCTTGCCCAGCTCCGCCTCGTTTCCGGTGACGTCCAGGATGTCGTCCACGATCTGGAAGGCTTCGCCGAAGGCGGTGGCGAACGCGGTCAGGGCGTCCAGTTCCGCAGCCGTTGCGCCGGCCAGGCGGGCGCCCATGCGCACGCAGGCACGGAACAGGGCGCCCGTCTTCCGGCGGTGGATGGACTGCAGTCCCGCGAGATCCAGGCCCGCCGCCGTGGTAGCGGCCAGGTCGTCCACCTGGCCGCCGATCAGCCCGGCCGTCCCTGCCGCCACGGCCAGTTCCTCCACCACCGCCAGGGCGACCGCCGGATCGGCGCCCCAGCGGGGCAAGCCGGCCAGCACCTCGAAGGCCAGGGTCAGCAGGGCGTCCCCCGCCAGGATGGCCATGGCCTCGCCGAAGACCACATGGTTGGCCGGCTGCCCCCGGCGCATGTCGTCATCGTCCATGGCCGGCAGGTCATCGTGGATCAGCGAGTAGGTGTGGACCAGCTCCACGGCGGCCGCCGCCCGTTCCGCCGCCGGGGTGACGGCCTGGGGACCGCCCACGCAGCGCGCGGCGGCCATCAGCAGGACGGGGCGCAGGGCCTTGCCGCCCGCCAGCGTGCTGTAGCGCATGGCCTCGTGGATGCGCGACGGCGGCGCGGTGACCGGGGGGAGCACCTGGTCCAGGGCACGGCGCGCGCGCAGCACCAGCTGGTCCACTTCCCGGCGCCAGGACGCCGCGCCCGGCGGCGCGCCAGCCGGCTCCCGGGCGGCGCTCTGCACGGGCGGTAGAGCTGCGCGGCGTTCTTCACGTCCTTCCGCCATCAGTGGCCCTCGCCTTCTGCGGCTGCCGGCTCCAGCTCCGGGGCCTCGCGGGTCACGACGGTCCCCGCCGCGTCTTCCAGCAGCCACTGGATCTTGCGTTCCATGGCATCGAGGAGCTGGTTGCACCGGCGAACCAGGCCGATGCCCCGCTGGAACAGCGCCAGCGCCCGGTCCAGGGGCTCGTCGCCGGACTCGAGCCGCGTCACGATCGCCTCAAGCTCGGCCAGCATTTCTTCAAACGAGGCTTCACCAGGAGAGCCCCCGCCGTCCGGGGCCGCGGAGGCCCCGGCTCCCTGGTCCCCGGGCCTGCCGGCGGGCTCGACCGTCCGGGTCCCGGCCCGAGCCGCCGCCGAGGGCCCGCCGGTCCCCGCAGCCGGCGGGTTCCCCACCGCCGGCGGGTCCCCTGCGGGCGCACCGGCCGGCGCCTCCGTCGAACCCGGGGACACCGCGTCGCCCGCCAGAATCACCGGTTCCGGGCCGGACGCCGGCCCGGCCTGCTGCGAGCCGCGATCCCGGCTTTCGTTGATGTTCCTCCGACGAGGCATCACCGTTCCTCCTCGCCCCCATCACCGCCGGGCAAAGGGGTCCCTTCACCGGGCCAGCTGGCCAGCACCTGGGCATCCAGCCGGCCCCGGGCCAGGAGCACTTCCACCCGGTCGCCGGGCCGTACCTGCCCCGCCCGGGTGACCACGCGCCCGTCCCGGGTCCGGGTGATGCTGTAGCCCCGGCCCAGGACCGACAGGGGGCTCAGCGCTTCCAGCCGGCCCGTGGCGCTCGCCAGGCGCTGGCGCCCCCCGGCCACCCGCCAGCCGGCGGCCCGGGCCAGATCCTGCCGGAGCCGCTCCAGGCGCTGGCGCCACGCGGCCACCTGCTGGGCCGGGTGGCGCAGGCCGGGACGGCCGGCCAGTTCCTCCAGGCGCCGGCGAGCCCGCTCCAGCCGGCGCCGGACACCGCCCTCCAGGCGGCCCGCGAGCTCGGCCAGCCGCCGCTCCATGGGCGCCAGCTCGGGCGCCACCACCTCCGCGGCCGCCGAGGGCGTGGGCGCCCGCACGTCCGCCGCCAGGTCGCACAAGGTGACGTCGACCTCGTGGCCCACGGCGGAAACGACGGGAATCCGGCTGGCGGCAACGGCCCGGACTACCTCTTCCTCGTTGAAGGCCCACAGATCTTCCCGGGCGCCCCCTCCCCGCCCGACGATCAGCACGTCGGCCCGGCCCCAGCGGTTGAAGCGCCGGATCGCCTCGGCGATGGCCTGGGCCGCGCCTTCCCCCTGTACGGGCACGGGAGCCACCACCACCTGGAGGCGGGGATTGCGCCGCAGGGCCACCTTCAGGATGTCCCGCAGGGCGGCGCCGTCGGCCGAGGTGATGACGCCGATGCACCGCGGCCAGGCCGGCAGGGGCCGCTTGCGGGCGGGGTCGAACAGCCCCTCCCGGGCCAGCCGCTGCCGGCGCTGCTCCAGGGCCAGGTACAGAGCGCCCAAACCGGCCGGTTCCAGCGTCTCCACGTAGAGCTGGTAGGTGCCGGCGGGCTCGTACACCCCCACCCGGCCCAGGGCCAGCACTTCCATCCCGTCCTCGGGCGTGAAGCCCAGGTGCCGGGCGGCACTGCGGAACATGACACAGCGCAGGGTGGCCCCCTCATCCTGCAGGGAGAAGTACAGGTGCCCCGAGGAGTGGCGCTTGCAGCTGCTTAGCTCGCCCCGCACCCAGACCTGCCGCAGCCGGGCGTCGGACTCCAGCCGCAGGCGGATGCGGGCCGTGAGCTCCGATACCGTCAGGACCCCGGCCGGTACCCCGCCTGAAACCAGGGCGCCTCCCGGCCAGGGCGCCGGCGGGTCTGCAGGCCGGACGCCCCCCGGGACACCGGCATCCGGCTCCCACACCGGCCAGCCCGCTCCCCCGGAGGCCAGGGGCCGGGCTGCGGCGGCCGGTTCGCTCCCCGGAGCCGGGCGGCGCCAGGCCAGGGGCCGGGCTGCGGCGGCCGGTTCGCTCCCCGGAGCCGGGCGGCGCCAGGCCAGGGGCCGGGGTTCAGGGCTCCTCATGACCAGGCCTCCCCCAGCCGGCCCCAAGCGGCCAGGCTGTCGGGCGGGCGCCCTTCTGCCCGCGCCCGGGCAGCCTCCACCGTGTTCGCCAGCAACATGGCCACCGTCATGGGCCCGACGCCGCCGGGTACCGGGGTGACGCCCGCCGCCACCCGGGCCACCTCCGCGGTGCGCACGTCGCCGGTCACCCGGCCGTCGACCCGGTTGATCCCCACATCGATCACCGCCGCCCCCGGCCGCACGTGCCCGGCCCCGATCAGTCCGGGCCGACCCACCGCCACCACCAGGATGTCCGCCGCCCGCGTGGCCTCTTCCAGCTGGGGCGTGCGCGAGTGGCAGATGGTGACCGTGGCGTCTTCCATCAAAAGCAGGCCCGCCAGGGGGCGGCCCACGATGGGGCTGCGGCCGGCGATGACCGCCCGCCGGCCGCGGGGAGAGATCCCGTAGGCGCGGAGGAGCAGCAGGATGCCCAGGGGGGTACAGGGCACCAGCCGGGGCCGGCCTCGCCAGAGGGCGCCGGTGTTCACCGGGTGGAACCCGTCCACGTCCCGGCCGGGATCGATCTCCGCCAGCACGGCCTCGTAATCGATCCCGGCGGGCACGGGCCACTGAACCAGGATGCCGTCGATGTCCGGGCGCCCGTTGAGCCACCGGACCAGGTCCACCAGCTGGGCTTGCGGCGTTCCCGCGGGCAGGTGGTGAACCTCGGAGTAAAGTCCCGCCTCCCGGCAGGCCCGGGCCTTGTTGGCCACATACAGCCGGGAGGCCGGGTCATCCCCCACCAGGATGGCGGCAAGCCCCGGCGGGCGGCCGGCCTGCCTGCGGAAAGCAGCGGCGCGGGCGGCCACCTCCGCCCGCACCCTCGCCGCGACGGGCCGGCCGTCCCAAAGATGTCCCGCCGTCAACCCCCGGTTCCCTCCCCCGGTTGCCGGATTAAACCGCCCAGCTGGCCCGAGCCCGGCACGGTACCTGGGGCCGGGGCGGGGCGTGCGCCGGCGGTCATCGGGGCAGAAGGTGCCGCCCCGCTCCCGCCCTCACCGGCGGGCGCCCCGCCTGCCGACTCACCCTGTCCCGCGGCGGCCGGCGCTGCGGGCCGGCCCTCACCCGCCAGTCCCCGGTCCCGGGCCAGCTGGCCCAGGATCCCGTTGATGAAGCGGGCGGCGTCCTCGCTGCTGTACCGCTTCGCCAGTTCCACCGCTTCGTTGATGGCGACCGGCGGCGGGACGTCGGGACGGCCGGCATAGAGCAGCTCGTAGATCCCCAGACGCAGGATGTTCCGATCGACCCGGGCCAGGCGCTCCAGGTCCCAGTCGCGGGCGTAGCGGGCGATGAGCCCGTCGATATCCAGCCGGTGGCGGGTGACACCGCCGGCCAGGTCCGCGGCAAAGGCCAGGACCTCCTCCCCCGGGTTGTACTCGCCGGCCGCCCATTGCAGGCCGGCCTCCAGGGGGTGGCCCGCCGCCTCCCACTGGAACAGCACCTGCAGGGCGATTTCACGCCCTCTCCGCCGGGGCCCGCCGGCCGGTCCACCGCTTCCCGCCGCCAAAGATGCCCTCACCTCCCGGCGGCCCCCCGCCCCGGTCGCATTCCGGGACCGGAGGAACCGCCTTTTACGCCCGCTTGCTCCACCGGTTCCAGAGCCGCTCCCAGGCCTCGGGCCATTCCCAGTCGCCCTCGTCGATGCGGCTTCCCACCTGGAGGCCCAGCCACGCCAGGGCCAAGCCGAGCAGGGTCCATCCGAGGCCGATCCACTTGACCAGCAGGGCGACGAGGAAGCCCGCTGCCGCCCCGGCCATCTTGCCGGCATGGCGCTGCCAGAACCCCCGGTCGTCCTCCACATCCCCACCGCCTTCCGGCCCGCCGGGTCCCCTCAACGCCGGCAAGGCGCCACCCGGAGCGCCGGCTTCACTCGGCCCGGCGGCGCCGTTCTGCAGCGATCCGCTCGACCACCACGCGGACCTCCGCGACCCGGGCACCCACGATGGTCTCCACCGCCTCCCGCAGCCGCGCCTGAAGCTGCGGTGCCACATCGGGAATGGGATGATCCGGCAGGACCTCCGCCCGGACCCGGAGCCGGATGCCATCCCGTCCGGCCTGGACCCGCGGCCGGATGTCCCGCACCCCGGGGACCTGCAGCCCGGTGCGGCGGGCCAGCTCCTCCACCGCCGCCAGGGCGGTGCGGACCTCCCCCAGCTCCGTAGCCGCCGACACCGCGTCCCGGCGGCGGGGCCGCAAGGCGTGGTAGGTCACATGCAGCCCGCTGAGGACGAACGCCAAGCCCACGATAGCGACCAGCCACCCGCCGGGTGCGGGCGGTCCGGGCAACCAGGCGGGCGGCAGGGTGCCCGGAGGCAGCCAGCCCGCCAGGCCAGCCGCCAGCAAGACCCCGCCCACGCCTGCCAGGAGCAGGGAGTTCACTACCGCCAGTGCTGCGTTCCACGGGGCCATCGGCTGCCCCCCTCCGGGTGTGGGACCCCGCCGTCCCGGCAGGGCACGGCCGAACGGGCCGCAGGGCCTGTCCACCGCCGCCCCGGCGGGGAAGACCCGGAACCGGGAGGGCACCGGGTTCATCCCAGCCCCAGGGGCCTGGGGGCCGGCCCGGGATCCTGCCCCTGCCGGCGCCGGCCGGGGGCCGCAGCCGCAGGCCCCCGGCCTGGCAGGCCCTACCTGGCCCGGGCCTCCTGCTCCCGCTGGGCCTCCGGAAAGGCCACACCCTGAATATGAATGTTGACGCCGCGCACCCGCAGCCCGGTCATGGTTTCGACGGCCCGCTTGACGTTATCCTGCACCCGCTCGGCCACCTGCGGGATGCGCACCCCGTAGTGGACGATCATGAAGAGGTCGATGGTGCACTCCCGCTCGCCCACCTCGACCTTGACGCCCTTGCCGAGGTTCTTCCAACCCAGCATCTCCGACAGGCCGCCCACCAGGCCGCCGCTGGCCATCCCCGCGACGCCGTCGATCTCCATGGCGGCGATCCCGGCGATGACGCTGACCACCTCGCTGGCGATGCGAACGTGGCCTCCCTCATCCTCGCCCGGAAGGGGAAGAAATTCGCCCTGCTCCTCCATCCGCGCCACCTCCCGCGCCCCGGGGGCCGGCTCCCGGAACCGCCGCAGCGCTGTCATTATACAGCGGCCGCGGCAACCGCGGCCAGCCGCGGTTGCCGCGGCCGCGCACGCCCGGGGCGGCGCCCCGGGGCGGGGCGCCGCCCCGCCAGCGCCGGGTCCGGCCCGGAAGGGCGGCCCGCGCGGCAGCATGCCGGCCCTTCTCAGCTGTTCCGCGTGACGATGCGGATGCCCTCATACCCGATGCCCGTGACCTGGCGGACGATGTCGGCGATGCGGGCGGCGTCCGCCTGGGCGAACCGGTCGGCCTTGACCACCACGATGGCGGCCTGGTCGTAGACGAATACCACCGCGTCCTCATAGCCCTTGCTCTTGATCAGCTGCTCGATCTGCTGCTCGACCCCCTGGCGCTGGGTGAGCTGCACCAGGGCCTGCTGGGCCTGCTCGCGGGCGCTGGCGCTGGCGTTGGGGTCGCTGGCGATGGCCTGCAGCTGTTCGATCTGCCGGTCATAGATCGCCGTGCGCTGGACCCGCAGCTCGGCGAAGCTGCCCGCCTCCACGTCGGGCACGGCACCGGCCTGGCTCCCGGTGGCGCCCGCACCCGCCTCGCCGCCCGGCAACCCGGTGGAGCCGGGTTCACCGGAGGTGCCGGTCAGATCCGCGGTCCCCGTTCCCTGCTGGTCCCAGCTGGCCACACCCGAGCTGCCGTCGTACAGGGCGCTCTGGTGGTTGAAGTCGTCCCACTTGGCGGCGATGTATGCAAAGACCACTGCCACCACCACCAGGAAGACGAGAAACCGTGCCGGCGATGCCGCCTGAGCCTTGGTCATGCCCGTTCCCTCCTCATGGGCTGGGTTGCCCTGCCAGCACCATCACCCGGTGCAGGGGCAGGTGCAGGTACGTCGCCACCGCCTGGGTCAGGGCGGCGCGGACATCGGGGTCGGCGGCGCCTTCGGCGACCACCAGGACCCCTGCGATCTCCACCGCGTCCACCTCGCTGATCAGTGCCCTTTCGTCCCCCCCTCCTCTCAAGAGCTGGCGCTCGTCGCGCTGCTCGGTGGTCGTCCGGCGGCCCCCGCCGGAATCCTGTTCCTCGATGCGGCGTTCGGTGGCCACCTGGTTGGCCGCATATTCGTAGCGAGGTCCCCGGGCCAGGTGCACCTCCACCTGGACCCGGCCCGCCCCCTGGACGCCGGAGAGGATCGCCTCCAGCCGCGCCGCCAGATCCGCGGCCATGGGCTGAAGCGGGTCCGTCGTCGCAGCGGGGGCGGAAGCGGTCCCGGTCCCAGCCGGTGCCACCGCCGGCGCCGGGCCTGCACCCCCCTGGCGCCACTGGCCTGCCACCAGAAGGCCCACGCCCACCATCAGGGCGGCGGCGAGCAGCAGTTGCTGTCGCCGGCGGGGATCCCGCCAGTCCAGGGCCAGCGCCAGGGCGGGGCGCCGGCCGTCACCCTGGGCCACCGCCATCACCTCCCTCCACGGCTTCCACCCACACCACCCCCACGGCCGCCGGATCCAGGCCGAGGCGTGAGGCCAGGGCCTGCTGGAGGCGCTGGGCCAGCGCCCGGCGCTCCGCTGCGGGGAGCGGCCCGCCGCCGGACGCGAGGTCAGGACCCGCCGGCCGCCCTCCCCGACCCTGCGGCGCGCCGCCCGGGGCAGGCGGCCCGCTGCTCCCTGACGGAACCACCGGCGGGATGCGGACGGGTTCCACCGGGCGGACGGCGCTGCCCGGCCCGGGAGGACCCTGGTCCGGTGCGGAGTCGCCGGGGGCGGGCGGGCCGCTGGACGGGTCCGGGGAAGCACCGGGCGGGAAGCCCCCCGGCGCGGGCGCCGGCCGGCGGGCGGGCAGGTGGACGGTCAGGCCGGTCACCGCTCCCCAGCGGGGCGAACCGGGGTCGGTGACCAGGTCCAGGTCGATGGCCAGGGGCTCCGTGCCCACCACCGCCCGGACCTCATCCCGGATCAGCGCCACCAGCCGCTGCCGGTGCAGGTCCAGGGCCAGGCTGCGGGTCCGGTCCCGGGCCGCCTGGAGGTCTTGGGGACCCACGGCCCCCGCCGGGCCGCCTGCCCGGCCCGGCCCGGCGCTCATGCCCTCTAAGACCTGTTGCCAGGCCGGCACCAGGGTCGCCGGCTCGCTGCCCAGCCAGGCCAGCACCGGACGCACGATGGCCAGCAGCACCAGCAGCCCCAGCACCACCTGGACGTACCGGCGCAGGGCCCCGGTGGGCAGCGCCAGCTCCACCACCCCGGTGAGGACGAGGACCATGACCACCTGGCGAACCCAGTCGCTGAGCGCCCCCATGCCGGCCCTCCTAGCGCATCATCACGGCGGCGTTGCCCGCCGCCAGCATGACCGCCATGACGATGAAGAACATCAGCCCCACCACGGCCGTGGCCGCCCCCACCAGCACCAGGTGGTCGCCCATGGACTGCAGGGCCCCGGCGACGTGCCCCGGCCCCACGGGCTGGATCGCCGCCGCCACCAGGCGGTAGACGAAGACCAGGGCCACCAGCTTGAGCAGGGGCCAGGCCACCAGGGCGAAGACCGCCAGCATGCCCAGCAGGTTGACGGCGTTCTTCAGCAGCAGGGAGGACGTCACCACCAGTTCCACCGAGTCCGACAGCATGCCGCCCACCACCGGGATGAACGTCCCCACCAGGTACTTGGCCGTCCGGAGGGCGATGCCGTCGGCCACGCTGCCCGCGGCGCCCTGGATGGCCACCACCGTCAGGAACACCGTGCCGGCCAGGCCGAGGATCACCAGCGCCGCCTGGCGCAGCAGCCGGGACAGGCCGGAGAGGGAGTTTCCTACCGGGAAGTGCCCTGCGATGTCCACCACCGCCGCCAGGAAGATCAGGGGCAGGACCCACTGGCCCACGATGACGCTCACCGTGTGGGCGGTGGCCACCACCAGCGGGTGGAGGATCCCGGCCGTGGCCAGGGCACCGGTGCTCGCCATGAGGGTCAGCAGCACCGGCAGGCTGGCCAGGAGGAAGTCCACCAGGCCGCGGATGGCCTGCTGGCTGATGGTGAGGGCATCGCGAAAGCTGACCAGGGCCAGGGCGATGAGCGCCAGATAGGTCACCGCATACGCGGCCCGGGCCACCGCTTCGTTGTCGAAGGCGTTCTCGATGGCCTGCAGGACCGCCAGGAGCACCGCCAGCACCAGCAGGCGCAGCAGCAGGCCCCCGTTGGTCAGCACCTCGCCGGCCAGTGCCCGGAGCAGGGCCCCCAGCAGGTCGCCGGCGCTCCAGGGCAGCTCGCCGCGCCGCAGGGCGTCCAGGGTGTGCTCCCAGTCCAGGCCGGGGATGGCCTCCCCCACCTGCTGGCGCACCCGGTCCAGGGCCTCCAGGAAACCGGTGGCGCCTTCGGTCTCCTCCCACTGCTCCCGGGCCAGCTGCTCCACGTCCACGGCAGCGGGCGGGGCGGCCGCCGCCGGGCCGGGGCCGGCCGCGGTCCCTCCGGCAGGGCTGGCCGCGATCCCCCCGGACCCCGGGCCTCCACTCCCCGCCGGTGCGGCCGGCAGAGCACCGGCCCGGGGGCTCTCGACCGGTACGGCACCGGCCGCCAGGCCGGCGGTCCAGGGGAGGGGTTGCCCCGCTCCCCGGCCCGCCCCCGCCGGTGCGCCCTCATCGGCCGGGCTCGGGCTCGGGCCGGTATCCGGGGCCGGGGCGGCGGCCCCGGCCAGCAGGGCCGTCCCGGGTAGGAAGGGCAGCACCAGCAGCACGAGGAGGGCTAGGGCACCGCGGGCCCAGAGGCCCAGGACCGGGCCGGCGGCGGGTCCGCTGCCGGCCCGGGGTGGGACCGGCCATCCCCGGGATGGAGGCTGCAAGCCCCGGCGCCAGTGCACCGCAGGCCTCGCGGCCTTCACCTGCAGCCCTTGCCCCCGCGCCTCTCTTGCCACGGTCTGCCACCTCCCCTCTGGCCCGCGTCAGTCCGGCAGAAGGCCGACCAGGAGCTCCAGCACCGCCATGAGAATGGGCACGGCCAGCAGCAGGATCACGACCTTGCCCGCCAGTTCGACCTTGGCGGCCAGGGCCGATTCGCCGGCGTCCCGGCAAAGCTGGGCGCCGAACTCGGCCAGGTAGGCCACGCCGACGATCTTCAGCAGGGTGGCGGTGTAGCGGGCGTCCAGATCGGCCCGGTCCGCCACCTGCTGGAGGACGCGGATCACCGCTGCGATGTCGTCCACCAGCAGGAGGAACACGGCCACGGCGGTGACGATGCTCAGCAGCAGCGCCCACTCCGGCCGCGCCTGCCGCAGCAGCACCAGCAGAACGCTGGCCACCAGGGCGATGCCGACCACCTGGGCGACGGTCATGGCTCTCAGCCCAGATCGAAGAGGTTCTGGATGGTCTCGAACAGCTCGACGATGACCTGGACCGTCATCCAGAGCACCACCGCCAGTCCCGCCAGCAGGACGGTGAAGGCGTACTCCTCCCGTCCCGCGGTCTTCAGCAAGGTGTAGACCACGGTGACGATGATGCCGATGCCGGCCAGCCGCAGGATCAGGTTGGGGTCGATCACCGCCGCGCCTCCTCCCCTCGCGCCGCTACAGCAGAAGCAGCCCGATGAAGGCCCCCGCCAGCACGCCGCCGTAGCGGTACAGCCGCCCCCACCGCTGGTCCAGGTCCCGGGCCAGGGTCTCGGCCGCCTCCAGCCGGGCCATGGCCAGCCGCAGGTGACGGACCTGGTCGTCCCGGCCCGTGGCCCCCAGGTAGGGGGCCAGGGCCCGCAGGATGCCACCATCCTCGCGGGTCAGGGCGCTCGTGCGGGCCAGGGCGTCCACCGCCCCCTCCCAGGCAGCCGCCGCGGTCTGGGACCGGGGCGGCGCCAGCAGGGCGGCCGCCTGCCGGAACAAGGTCGCGGCCGGTTCGGGGTAGAGCCGGGCGATGCGCCCGAAGGCCTCGGGCAGCGGCGTCACCCCGAAGGCAATCTCGCTTTCAAGGGCCTGCAGGGCGCTGCGCAGGATCCTCAGCTCCCCGGGTCGCCGGGCCAGCTCGGCTGCCCGCTGCCACCCCCAGGCCGAACAGGCCAGCAGCACCAGGGCAAAACCCAGCCACCCCATGCCCGTCACCCCCTCCCGCCGGATGTCAGGGCGATCCAGCGTCCGCCCGGACCCCGGGCGTAGACGGCTTCCACCGTCCCGGGCCGGGGGTGGCGGGTCAGCTGGACCAGACGGCGGAAGGCGCCGGTTGCTTCCAGGGCCCGCAGCTGCCGCCGGGCCTCCAGGTCGGCCACACTGCCCGCGTGGGCCGTGGCCACCACCGTGACCCCGGCGTGGACCGCTTCCGCCACGGCTGCGGCATCGTGGGGTCCCCCCAGCTCGTCGGTGACCAGCACCTCCGGGGAGAGGGCGCGCAGGGCCAGCGGGATGCCGGCCTCCTTGGGGCAGTGCTCGAGGACCGCCGTCCGGGGTCCCAGGTCGAAGGCACCGCCGGCGGCCAGCTCTCCCCGCTCGTCCACCACCGCCACCCGCCGGCCCGCCAGGGTCCCGGGCACGCCCGCGCTGGCCAGCCGGGCCAGATCCCGCAGCAGGGTGGTCTTGCCGCTGGCGGGCGCGCCGATCAGCAGGGTGCTGGCCAGGCACGGGCCCGGGCGGGCGGGTTCGACCAGGTAGGGGAGCAGGGGGGTCGCGCACCCGCTGACCGGGCGCGCCCGGCGAATGACCAGGCCGCGCACCCGGCGGAACCGCTCCACCCGACCCCCTTCCACCTGGACCTCTCCGGCCAGCCCCACCCGGTGCCCGCCGGGAAGGGTGAGAAACCCCTGCCGGGCCTGTTCCTGCACCGCGTACCAGGAACTGGCCGTCATTCGTTCCAGGCATTCCGCCACCTCCGCCGGGGTCACCGCCGGGGCCTGGCCGGGGACGGGGACCAGCCGCCCGGCAGCGTCCACGAAACCCTCGCCCCCGGCCAGCAGCAGCCAGACGGGGGACCCGGCCACCACCCGGACCTCGTCGACCTGCCGGTGGACCTGGGGCGGCACTCGCCGGAGCCGCTCCGTCAGGGCGGGCGCCAGGGACTCGAGCAGCGACGCCCACGTGGCTTCCGCCCCCGGGGAGGCGGCATCCGGACCGGGGGCGGCTCCCCCGCCCGGAGCGGCGGTGGCTCTTGCGCCCGAAGCGGCGCCGGGGCCGCCCGGAATCGCGCCGGGGCCGCCCGGAATCGCGCCGGGGCCGCCGGTGGCGGCCGCTCCCCTTCCTTCCCGAGGAGCCGCGACCACCGCCCTCGCCGCTTCCGCACCCGGCCGGGTCCGGGTGGCGAAGACGGGCCGCCAGGCCGTGGCGTGCCGGTCCGTGGCCATGGGCTTGCCCCCCCTGTCCAACCTCGTTCCCAGGTATATGAGGGGCTTGACCCCTTTAACACAGGCCGCCGGGGGGCAGCAAAAAAACGCAGCCCGGAGCACCTCCGGGCTGCGGCCAGGGGAACGGGATCGGCATCGAGGGGAAGCGGATGGGTGGGCTAGAAGGGGGCCACCGGCGTGGCGCCACCGGCGGTGGCGGCCGCCGTGCCGGCACCGGCTGGCGCCACCGGGGCCGGGCTCGTCCCGGATTCCCGGCGCCCGGGCGGGGCCCCGGCGGCGGCGCCGTCGCCCGCAGGCCGCTCCATGGCTGCGGTCTGGCGGGGGCCCGCCTCCAGCGGGTCGTCGCTGTCGTCGGGGTCGGCATCGGGCAGAAAGTCGTGGACCACCTCCCCGCAGTGGGGGCAGACCCATTCGAACTCGTTCTCGTCTTCTTCCGGCTCCCGGTCGAACTCCAGCTCGTCCATGGCGACGGCATACTGCGTGCCGCAGTGGGGACATTCCAGCAAAAGCCCGTCCACCAGCTGCCCGTCCCCCTGCCGCGTTCGTCCGGGCCCGGTGCCGTCCTCGCGGTGGCGGGTGGGGATCCCGGCGTCAAAGACCAGGGCCCCCTCAAAGTCCCCCGGGGCCGCCTCTTCGTCCTGGTCGCCGGCCTCGCCGTCCGCCGCCTCCGGAAGGTCCTCTTCGTCCCACAGGTCGCCGTCGCCCGTCCCTTCGCCGCTAACGGCCTCTTCCAGGTCGAACAGGTCCTGGTCCAGCTCGCCCAGGTATTCCGCCAGCTCGCCCAACCGCCCGTCGAGCCGTTCCATTTCCTCGGCCATGGCATCCAGGACCTCGATGATGCCGGCCAGCACCCGGCCTTCGGCCGACTGGGCGGACAAGTTCAGTCCCGCGGCCAGCCCGTTCAGGTAGGCTACCCGCTGGCGCAAGCGGGCCATGGCGTCGCCCCCCTTCTCATAAAAAATGTGCCCGGCAGGCGGGCGCCATAGTCGCGCCTCCTGCCGGGTCTGGCCGCGGGGAAGCGGGCGGCTCTCAGGAAACCCGTTCCACGTACTCGCCCGTCCGGGTGTCCACCCGGATCACGTCACCGGCGTTGACGAAGAGGGGGACCTGCACGACGGCTCCGGTCTCCAGCCGGGCCGGCTTGGAGCCGCCCTGGGCGGTATCGCCCCGGACCCCGGGTTCCGTCTCCACCACCTTGAGGTCGACGGCCGTGGGCAACTCCACGCCCAGGGTCTTCTCGCCCGTCTGCAGGACCTTCACCACCATGCCTTCCTTGAGGAAGTTGACCGCGTCCCCCAGCTGGGCGGCGCTCAGGCCCACCTGGTCGTAGGTTTCCGTGTCCATGAAGAAGTACTGGCCGTCGGCATCGTACAGGTATTGCATCTCCCGCTTCTCGATGGGCGCCGGCGGGAAGCGCTCGTCCGGCCGGAAGGTGCGGTTCACCGTGGCCCCCGTCTCCAGGTTGCGGATCTTGGCCCGCACGAAGGCCTGGCCGCGACCGGGCTTGACATGCTGGAACTCCAGCACCTGGTGCACCTGGCCGTCGATGATCACGGTCATCCCGTTCTTGAAATCCCCTGCCTGGATCATGCCTCCAGCCTCCTTCCGGGCACGCCTGCAGGCCCCGGCCTGCCTTCAGGCCACGCCCACCTCCAGCAGCTCCTTGCTGACCCGGGTCAGGATCTCGCCGCCGTCGGCGGTGACGACCACCAGGTCCTCGATGCGCACGCCGCCCCACCCCGGAATGTAGATGCCGGGCTCCACCGTCACCACCATGCCCGGTTCCAGCCGGTCCTCCTCGGCCAGGGCCGAGAGGCGGGGACCCTCGTGGACCTCCAGGCCCACGCCGTGGCCCGTGGCATGGCCGAACCGGTCGCCGTAGCCGGCCTCTTCGATCACCTGGCGGGCGGCCCGGTCCACCTCCGCCCCGCTGACCCCGGGCCGGATGGCGGCCACGGCGCGGCGCTGGGCCTCCAGCACCACCTGGTAGATTTCCCTGTGCCGGGGCGTGGCCCGCCCGGCCACCACCGTCCGGGTGCAGTCGGAACAGTACCCGCCCACCACGGCCCCATAATCCAGGGTGACGAACTGGCCGGCTTCGATGGCATGGTCCCCCGGCTGCCCGTGGGGCAGGGCCGAGCGCGGGCCCGAGACCACGATCAGGTCGAAGGCCGCCGCCGTCGCCCCGCGCCGGCGCATGGCGAACTCCAGCTCCAGCGCCAGCTGGCGCTCCGTGACCCCCGGCCGCAGCCCCGCCAGGACCTCCAGGAGCGCCTCGTCGGCCAGGCGCGCGGCCTCGCGAATGAGGGCCAGTTCCACCTCATCCTTCACCCGGCGCAGTTGCTCGACCCAGCCGCTGATGCCCACCAGCTCGACCTCTTCCGGCAGGGCCGCCCGCAGGCGCTGCCAGTCGCCGTAGCGCACGTGCTCGGCCTCGAAGCCGAGCCGGCGGACCCCCACCTCCTGCAGGTGCCGGGCCAGGTGGGCGTACACCTGCGCCTCGTGGCGCACCACCTCATAGCCCGGGGCCTCCTGGGCCGCCTGCTCCAGGTAGCGGAAGTCCGTCCACAGCTGGGCGCCGGTGGCGGTGATGAGCAGCCACCCCGAGCTGCCCGAAAAGCCGCTCAGGTAACGGCGGTTGGCCGGGCTGCCGATCCAGACCGCTTCCAGTCCCTCTGCCGCCATCCGCTCCCGCAGCCGTGCCAGGCGCTGGGCCGTCTGGGTTGCGCGATCGGCGGGCACCGTCAAGGCCATCATGCTTCGCCTCCCCTGGCATGGAATCCTCCGGCCCCTGGCCCGGGGGCATGGAATGGCCCGGCCCCCGGGCCGGGGCCGGGCCGCGGGCCCGTGCCCGCCCGGCCGATCCGCTCCTCAGGAGGGCAGGACGACCCGCACCGGGCGATCTCCCAGGCGCCGGCGGCCCCCCAGGGCAACGATCTCGATGAGGTAGGCGAATCCGGCCACCCGGCCGCCCAGCTGTTCCACCAGGGCGGCGGCAGCGGCGCTGGTTCCTCCGGTGGCCAGGACGTCGTCGACGATCAGGATCCGGTCGCCGGGCCGGATGGCGTCCTGGTGGACTTCGATGGCCGCCTGGCCATACTCCAGCTGGTATTCCTGGCGGGCCACCTCCAGGGGCAGCTTGCCCGGCTTGCGGGCGGGGATGAAGCCCTTGCCCAGGCGCACCGCCAGCGGTGCCCCCAGGATGAACCCGCGGGCCTCGATACCCAGCACCCGGTCGAATTCGATCCCCGCCACGGCCGCGGCCAGGGCCTCCACCGCCTGGCCCAGGGCCGCCCCGTCGGCCAGGAGCGGGGTGATGTCAAGGAAGGTCACCCCCGGGACCGGATAGCCGGGCACTTGCCGGATCCGCGCCCGCAACGACGCCTCCACCGCACCGCCGCCCGGACGCGAGCCGGGCTCGGGTCCGGGCGCAGGGCGGCGGGCCTCTCCCTCCCGGACTCCCTGACCGGCCTCGCCGGCGCGGTCCTGGGCGCCCGGCACCCGTTCCTCCCCGCGGCTCATCGCGCGTCCTCCCCTTCAGGCCGCCAGCGCAACACGGGCCGCCGCGCCGCCAGGGCCTCGTCCAGGCGGCTGACCGGCGTGGTGTGGGGCGCCTGCCGGACCACCTCGGGTTCCTCCTGGGCCTCCCGTACGATCCGGCGCATGACGGCCACGAAGCGGTCGAGGGTCTCCTTGCTCTCGGTCTCCGTGGGCTCGATCATCAGCGCCTCTTCCACGATGAGCGGGAAGTAGATGGTCGGCGGGTGGATCCCGAAGTCCAGCAGCCGCTTGGCCACGTCCAGGGCCCGTACCCCCGTGCGCTCCTTGAGGTTGGCGGCCGAGAGGACGAACTCGTGCATGCAGGTGCGGTCGTAGGGCAGCCGGAACAGGCCGGCCAGCTGCCGCATGACGTAGTTGGCATTGAGCACCGCGTCCTCGCTGACCCGGCGCAGGCCCTCGGCCCCCAGCGCCCGGATGTAGGTGTAGGCCCGGACCAGGATCGCAAAGTTGCCGTAGAAGGAACGCATCCGCCCGATGGCCTGGGGCCGTTCGTAGTCCAGGTAGAACCGGCCCGTGGCCGGGTCCCGCTCCACCAGGGGCGCCGGCAGGAAGGGCACCAGCTCCTCCTTCACGCCGACCGGGCCCGACCCGGGCCCGCCGCCGCCGTGGGGCGTGGAGAAGGTCTTGTGCAGGTTGAAGTGGACCACGTCGAAGCCCATGTCCCCCGGGCGCGAGATGCCCAGGATGGCGTTGGCGTTGGCGCCGTCGTAGTAGAGAAGCCCGCCCGCGGCGTGGACCATCTCCGCGATGCGGTGGATGTTCTCGTCGAAGAGCCCCAGGGTGTTGGGGTTGGTCAGCATGAGGGCGGCCACGTCGTCGTCCAGCACGGCCTCCAGGGCGCCGAGGTCGACCCCGCCCCGGGCGTCGGAGGGCACCTCCACCACCCGGTAGCCGGCCATGGCGGCCGTGGCCGGGTTGGTCCCGTGGGCGGAATCGGGCACGATGACCTTGTGGCGGTGGCCCTGGCCCCGGGCGCGGTGATACGCCCGGATCAGCAGGATGCCCGTCAGTTCCCCGTGGGCCCCGGCCGCCGGCTGCAAGGTGGCCCGGGCCATGCCGCCCATCTCGCAGAGCGCCCGTTCCAGCTCCCACATGAGCCGAAGCGCCCCTTGAGCCAGCTCGTCGGGCACGTACGGGTGCAGGCCGGCAAAGCCGGGCAAGGCCGCCACCCGCTCGTTCACCTTGGGGTTGTACTTCATGGTGCACGAGCCCAGCGGGTAGAACCCGGTGTCCACGGCGTGGTTCATCTGGCTCAGGCGGGTATAGTGCCGGACCAGGTCGACCTCGGCCACCTCCGGCAGGGCGGGGGCCTCCTGGCGCAGCAGTTCGGCCGGCACCCGTTCCTCCACAGGCCGCACCGGGACGTCGGGCTCGGGCCAGACCATGCCTCCGCGGCCGGGCCGGCTGTAGCTGAAGATCAGCGGCTCCGGCTCGGCCCCCACGGGGGCGGGTTCGGCCTGCCCGGGCGCCGTTCCGGCCGCCATGGCGGCCGGCGCCGGCGAGCCCCGGTCCGCCACCGGTCCCCGGTTCTGGGGCCCGGCCGGCACGCCCTCCGCCGCCTGGGCACCCGCAGGCACCCCGGCGGCCGCCTGGGGTCCGCCAGGACGCTGCGGCTGGTCGTGGTCCATCATTCCCTCACCCCCCAGGCCGCCAGGAGGCCGTCCATCTCCTGGCGGGTGCGGCGCTCCGTGACCGCCACCAGCAGCTGTCCCCGCCGCTCGGGCTCCCAGCGGCCCAGGTCGGGTCCCACCAGGTAGCCGGCCGCCAGGGCGGCGGCGGCGGGGTCGAAGTCCGGCCGCTCACAAGCCACGGCGAACTCCTTGAAGAAGGGGGCCTGGAACACGCGGCGGAACCCGGGGAGTCCTTCGATCCGCTCCGCCAGGTAGTGGGCCTTGTGCAGGCAGATCTCGGCCAGCCGCCGCAGGCCCCGCGGGCCCAGGGCCGCCAGGTGGATCGTGGCGGTCAACGCCATCAGGCTGTGGTTCGTGCAGATGTTCGACGTGGCGCGGTCCCGCCGGATGTGCTGCTCGCGGGTCTGGAGGGTGAGCACGTACCCTTCCCGCCCGTCGCGGTCGAGGGTCCGCCCGACGATGCGCCCCGGCAGGCGCCGGACGTACTCGCCCCGGCAGGCGAGATACCCGAAGTGGGGTCCTCCGTAGGCCATGGGCAAGCCCAGGCTCTGGCCGTCGCCGACCACGATGTCGGCACCGTAGCGGCCGGGCGCCTCGAGAAGCCCCAGGCTGACGGGATCGGCGCTGACCACCACCAGGGCGCCTGCCGCCTTGGCCCGGCGCGCGATTTCGGGCGCCGGCTCCAGGCACCCGTAGAAGTTGGGCTGCTGCAGGAGCACACAGGCGCTGTCGCCCGCGGCCAGCACCTCATCCAGGGCCTTGAGGTCCGTGGTACCGAGACCGGGGTCCACGGGCACCACCGTGACGGGAAGGTCCTGCCCGCCGGCGTAGGTCTCGACCACCTGGCGCGCCTCAGGATGCACGCCGCCCAGCACCACGATCCGCTCCCGCCGGGCGATGTTGACGGCCATGAAGGCGGCCTCGGCCAGTGCCGTCGCTCCGTCGTACATGGACGCGTTGGCCACGTCGAGCCCGGCCAGCTCGGCGATCATGGTCTGAAACTCGAAGATGGCCCGCAGGGTGCCCTGGCTGACCTCGGGCTGGTAGGGCGTGTAGGCGGTGGCGAACTCTCCCCGGCCGGCCAGGTAGGGGACCACCGACGGGATGAAGTGATCGTAGACGCCGCCCCCCAGGAAGCAGACCTTGGCCGCCCCGGTGTTGGCGGCGGCCAGTCCTTCCAGGTGGGCCACCAGCTCGGGTTCGCTGAGGGCGGGCGGCAGGGCCAGGGGCCGCTGCAGCCGGAGATCCGGTGGAATGTCCGCAAACAGCTCTTCCACCGACCGGATGCCCAGGGCGGCCAGCATGGCCTGCCGGTCCTCGCCGGTGTGGGGTATGTAGCTGATCGCCATGATGGCTTTCCCTACCTTAGCTGGTGCGCTGGCGGTAGGTCGCGGCATCCAGGAGCCCGGCCAGTTCGTCCCGGTTGAGAATCTGGATGCGGACGAGCCAGCCCTCGCCGTAAGGATCCTGATTGACCAGTTCGGGCCGGTCGGCCAGCGCTCCGTTGACGGCCACCACCCGCCCCGAAACGGGCATGTACACGTCGGAGACGGTCTTCACCGACTCCACGACGCCGAAGGCCTCCTTGGCCCGGTACTCGGCGCCCACCTGGGGCAGTTCGACGAAGACCACATCCCCCAGCTGGTCCTGGGCGTAGGCCGTGATGCCGACCACGCCCTCCTCGCCCTCCACCCGCAGCCACTCGTGCTCCTCGGTGTAGTACAGGCCTTCCGGCACCTCGTGAGCCACCCTCATCAACCTCCCCGCCGCCGGCGATAGAAGGGAGTCTCGACCACCTGAGCCGCCACGGCCCGGCCGCGGATGCCCACCGCCAGGCGCCGGCCCGGCACCGCCAGGGACGGCGGCACGTAGGCCAGGGCCAGGCTGGCCCCCAGCGTCGGCGCCACCGTGCCGCTGGTCACCCGGCCCACCTCCCGCCCCTCGTCGTCCAGGACCGGGTAGCCGGTGCGGGCCACCCCCGGCTCCAGCAGCCGCAGACCCACCAGCTTCTTGCGCAGGCCCTGCTCCCGCTGGCGCAGCAGCGCCTCGCGGCCGATGAACGGCCCCTTGTCCCATTTCACGACAAAATCCAGCCCGGCCTCAAGCGGGCTGGTCTCCCGGTCCAGCTCCTGGCCGTACAGGGGAAGGCAGGCCTCGAAGCGCAGGGTGTCCCGGGCGCCCAGGCCCGCCGGCACCAGCCCCTCGTCCTGGCCGGCCGCCAGGATTCCGCGCCAGATGGCGGGGGCGCCTTCCCAGCTGAGGAAGATCTCGAAACCGTCTTCCCCGGTGTAGCCGGTGCGCGAGATCATGCCCTCCCAGCCGCCCACGAAATGGAAGGGGCGGAGGGACTCCAGGTCGATGCCGTCGGTCACCCGGGCCAGGATGGCCTGGGCCCGCGGCCCCTGCAGGGCGATCAGGGCCGTCTCCAGGCTGCGGTCGGCCACGGTCACCTCAGGACCGGCCACGTGCTCCCGCACCCAGTCCAGGTCGGAGGCGGTGTTGGCCGCATTGACCACCAGCATGTAGCGCTGCTCGGCCACCTGGTAGACCAGCAGGTCGTCGACGATGCCCCCCTCGGGGGTGCACATCACCGTGTACAGGGCGCGGCCGGGAGCCAGCCGCTCGACGTCGTTGGTCACCAGGCGCTGGAGCGCCTGGCGGGCGCCAGGCCCCGAGATCTCGATCTCGCCCATGTGGCTTACGTCGAAGAGTCCCGCGGCCTGGCGGACGGCGCGATGTTCCTCCATGATGCCGGTATACTGCAGCGGCATGGCCCAGCCGGCAAAGGGGACCATGCGCGCTCCCAGCGCCAGGTGCTCGTCGTACAGGGGGGTGCGGCGCAACCCGCCCGCCGCGGTGCGATCCCCACTCAAAGGACGCCCTCCTTCCTGGCCTCCGGCGGCTGCGGGCGGCGGTGGGGCCCGCTCCGGACCGGCCGGAACGGCACTGCCATTCGACAGCCCGGGGCGGTTCCCTGCCCGGGGCCAACCCTCTCGGACGGTCCCTCGGCGGCCCCACCGGTGCGCCCCCGCGGCGGGCGGCTCCTCCAGCAGCCCGGGACGGGCTCGCGCCCGGCGCCGGCCCTTCCTGGAGCTCGCAGCCGGGCCGACCGGCGGAGGCGTCCCGCCCCGCCCCGCCACCCCGGCGTCCTGGCGGTGTCCCTCACCGCCGGCCCGCGGCCCTGCGGACGGCCTTCTCCAGGATCTCCCGATCCCCTGGGGCGAAGGCGTCGGCCGGCGCCATGGCCAGATCCACCCAGGAGACCTCCGTCACCTCGCCGGGCTGCGGGGTGAAGGTGGCACCCGCGGGAACCCGGACCAGGTAGTAGAACCGCAGGGAGTGGAACGGGTGGTTGAAAAAGGCAAAGAAGTTCTCGGTGAAGTGGAAGAGCTCGATGGGCTCGGGTTCGACCCCGGTTTCCTCCCGGAACTCGCGGCGCAGGGCCTGCTCCAGCGACTCCCAAGGTTCCACGGCGCCGCCCGGAATGTCCAGCCGGCCGGTGAAGGCGGATCGTCCCAGCAGCACCCGGCCTCCATCCACCGCCACGCCGTAGACGGCCGGGCGAAACCGCACCTGCTCGGCGGGATAGCGGCGCCGCTGGCCATGAAGGGTCCAGCACTCAACCTCCACCGGTGGAACCGGGCCCGCCGTTCCGGGTCCTGCCATGCCGGGTCCCCCTTTCCCCTTCGCGGTGTACACTTAGATTCAGGAGGCGAGGGAGATGGAGCGGCAACGGGAGAAGATGATCGCCCTGATGAACCTCTCGCGGATGCTCCCCCAGCACCCCGGCCTCATGATGCTGCTGGGCTTTCTGGCCGCGCGCCTGGATCGCCTCCACTTCGTCGCCGCCGCCGAAGGGGCCGACCCGGCCGCAGCGCGCATCGTCCTGGCCACCCCCCATGCCCGCATCTGGACGGGGCGCTGGTTCCGGGCCTGGGTCGGCACCACCGAGGTGGCCGACCCGGTGCTGCTGATCTCGGTCCTGGCGGAGCGGGACATCGACATCTACCTGGCCCTGGATACCGGCCCGCGACCCCCGTGGCTGGAGGCGGTCCTGGACCCGCACGAGCCGGCGGCCACCTCCAGTCCCCGGGAGCGGCTGGAGGAACTGCGGGAGCGGGTCGACCGTGCCCTTGACATCTACAACGAGTGCCGCCGCCAGCTGGAGCAGGGTGACCCGCAGCGCCGCGAGGAGCTGGAATTCTTCCTCGACCTGGCCCGCCGCGAGGTGGAGGAACTCGGACAGGAGCTTCAGCGGCTGAAGGAAACCCTGCCCGGTACCGAGTGACCTGCAGCGGCTGCTCGCCCCGGCCACTCCGTGCGGCGGTGCCGCCGCGCGTGGCAACCGGGTCCCGGGCGGCGCCTCCGGCTCACGCCCGCGCCGCGCCGGCCGCCCCGGGGCCGGCAGCGCCCCCGGAGACGGGGTACCGGCCACCCGATCTCGGGCGGCCGGCGGACCGCGGCGCCCGGGCCGCCAGCCCACGGCACGCGAGGGCGGGTCTACGGCACCCGGCCGCGGGCCCAGGCCGCGGCACGGTACCTGCCGGTCCGCGGTGCCATGGCCGAGGCCCGTCATTCACGGCACGGCGGCAGGTCGCCGGTGGGGCACCGCCAGAAGCTCCTGGTACAGCTTCAGGATGCGCGCCAGGATGACATCGCTATCGTATGCCTGGGCCGCCTGCTGGGCGGCCCGGCCCATTCTGGCGCGCAGGGCGGGGTCGTCCACCAGGCGCCGGCAAGCGGCGGCCAGCTCGCCCGCCTCTTCTGCCACCACCAGTCCCGCTTTCCCTGCCGCCACCACCTCGTGGGACACCTCGCTGGCCACCGCGACCACGGGCAAGCCCGCGGCCATGGCTTCGATCACCACAAGCCCCTGGGTCTCGGTCACCGACGGGAACACGTAGACATCGGCGGCGCGGTAGAACGCGGCGATCCGCTCAGGCGGTACGGCCCCTGGAAGCCGGACCCGGCCCGACAGGCCCCAGGCGGCCACCGCCCGCTCCATGCTCTCCCGCAGGGGGCCGTCGCCGACCAGCACCAGGCGTGCCTGCGGCCGCTCGGCCGCCAGCAACCGGAAAGCCTGCAGGAGCAGGGGCAGGTTCTTCTCGCGGCTTAGCCGTCCCGTGTAAAGCAAGACGACGTCCTGGCTGGCGAACCCCAGCTGGCAACGCACCCGCATCCGTTCGGCGGGGTCGACCCCCGCGAACCGTCCCACGGGGATGCCCGTGGGCACGACCTCGATGGGCGCCTGGACCCCCAGGCCGGCCACCTCCCGGGCGATGGCCCGGGTGGGCGCAATCACCAGTTGGCACGCATTGCAGAAGCGGCGCACGTAGGCGTTCAGCGCCGGGGCCAGAACGGAGCCCGCGCCGGGAGCATAGTGGCGGAGGTAGACGTCATAGCGGGTGTGGAAGGTGAAGCAGAGGGGCCGGTTCAGCGTGCGCGCCGCATCCAGGGCCATGCGCCCCATGACGAAGGGCGTGTGAGTATGCAGGATGTCGAGGCCCAGGCGTGCCACCGCCTCCCGCACCCGGCTCTGGCGCGGGACAGGGATGCGAAACTGGGGATACAGGGGTGCGGCTACCGAGGGGAAGCGGACCACCCGCGATTCCTCCTGGGGGTCGCCCGGACCGCCCAGGGCCGCCGGATAGCGCGGGCCAAACACGTACACCTCGTGGCCCGCCCTTTCCATCCCCTGTCGCAGGGTCTGGATGGAGCGCACCACGCCGCTGATGTACGGCGTGTAGCTGTCGCTGAACATCCCGATTCGCATAAAGGTGGTTGCCGCCCTCCTTGCCGCCGGTGCCTGGCGGGGCCGGGGGTGCGCCGCCGGGCTGCGGTGCGGTCCCCGGCCTGCCGCGCTTCCCCGGCGCTGCCGGCGTTTTGTGCAACCCGACGGCACCACCGGGTGGACCGGCATCGTCCCGTGGCAGCGGCCGAACCGGGCCCCGCACCAGGGCGCGCAGCGGCTTCCGGCCCCCGGCGCCCAGGGTGCGGCGCGGGCCCAACGGGCCACCAGCAGCCCTGCCTGAACCAGGTGCCACACCCCGCACCGGGTGTCAGCTTCCCGGCCCCGCGCCAGATCCAGGATATCATACCACCACGGAGGGGCCGCCCCACCACCGCCGGAGGAGGCCGGCGGTACCCCGATGCGGCATGGGGCTAGGCCTCGCCAGGTGCCATCCTCGCCAGCCGCCCACCCGGTGAAACGGGGCGACGCGCACCCGCCCGCGGTTTTGAGAGCATGGAGGACCGCGCGGCGAGGCGGGTAGCGAGCATCAAGCATCACCGCAGCGGTCCTCCACGTTCAACGTAGACGGGTGATTGAACTCCGGGGTCTAAGCGCCACTGCTGGCCGGCCGGGGCCCTCCCGGGCCCTGCACGCCAGGGTTCCGGAGTCCCGGCCAGGTCCCCGCGGTTACGCGCTCGCCCGGGCGGTGCGGCGCCGGCGGGGCGTGATGGCCTGGGCCTCCACGGAGAGATAGCACTTGGCCCGCTTGTTCCATTCCATAATGTAGCGGCCCTGGCCGAAGCCCTTCTCCGCCAGCAGGGCAAGCAACTTCTTGTTGTGGGTGCGTCCTGTCTTGGGGTTGAAGTACCACGCATCCCGATCGTCGGGCTCGGCCTTCACCAGGGCCAGCTTCTGGCCCTTGACGCCGAACAGCACATAGACGCCGGGCTTCTTTCCGTTAGTCGACATGAGTGCTTCCCGCAGGCTGGCCGAAAGGCTCACCGCGTTGGGAAGAATGTGAACAGCCAGCGCACCCGCATTGCGGGTTTCCCGCTCGTCCGACTTCCGGATCCATTCAATGGCCACGTACCATCACGCTCCCGAAGGATATTGGACCCGCTGCGTATATTATACGTGACGTTCAAGGTTAACAAGGGGTATGGCATCACCCATGCAAAAGGCCATGACGAAGTCTGGGAACTTGGCGGGCTCACTTCAGTCCCGGATTGTCCCCCTACGTTGGTTCCAAGGATCCGATCTTCGGAACCTGGGGCACAACACGGCCGGAAAGCGGGTTTTCGTCGATGTCCCACGACGCCGGGATACATGTCCTGTGCAAATCCTGCCCATCCGGTTGCCGCACGACCGCCGCAGCAAGGCAGAACACGGCTGGACGAGCCCTTCGCTGGGCCGTCCCGCCCGCAGGCTGAAAGGGCGGTGTCTTGCTGGTCAGGAAATGGGCGCGGCGGTCAAATGGGATTTGATGGCGGGATCAGGGCACGTTTTGTGGCTGCCATGTGCATCGGGTCACCGGACTCCCATGATGCGGGCCTTTGGGGAAGGCTACCACCGTGTCCCCGCGGTGGTGACGGTTTCCGGCCGCGCTTCTCGAGGGGTCGGGAGGCCGTCGTCCTGGCGTTCCCGTGTATAGATCGTTCTGCAAATGTTTCCCCTACAATGGCCCCCTGGGTTCATATGTCCCATCGTACGACATGCCGTCGCGTAGGACCCTCAAACCGGTCCCGTATCACCCGAAATCCAATGCTACTGTCTCGACGGTTTCGGCTGTTTCGTTCCTCCCATTTGTGCCTTAGACGGTCGAGGTCGATTCAAGTCCATCGTCACCATGCCGTGGCAGTCATGGCAAGGTATTGTACGGGCCCGCCCTGGCCACAGGGGCCAAGAAAGATGGCGCTGCGAACCGGCAGCGCACCGGCGGCGGGGTGGGAAGTGCCGCCCCATGGATGCCGCTGCCTTTCGCCCCGCTCTACCCGGCCCTACCCGGCCCGGCTCTGCCCTCCCGCCTGGACTGAAAGACCTCGTGCCGCCGCCCTCACGATCAAGGCGCCCGGGCCACGCTGGCGTCTGCCGCCACCGTGAGGCGCACGGCACCGGCCGCTGGACGCCAGGCCAGTGCCACCGGAACGACCAGCCGCACGCCCACGGTGGGTTCCTCCACCCTGCGTCCCGACCAGGGATGCCGGCGGGGTTGGGAGGGCGAGCCGTTGATAACCACCACCTCGATCACCGCCCGCCGAGCCACTTCCTCTCCAAATGCCCGCCGCAACCCGCTTTCCGCCCAAAGGCGCGCGGTGGCCGCCGCTGCCCCCGCCCGCAAGGCCGGCTCGCCGCGGGCCAGGGCCTCTTCGTCGACCTCCTGTACCCCGGCCAGGCTGGCGAAGTCGGCCACCGCCTGGGCGTGGGCCCGGGTCAGTACCAGCCGGCTCCCGTCCAACACCAGACCAAGGGCAGCCAGAATCACCGGCAATAGGAGCAGGAAGGCCGCGCCCACCGCCCCACCCTGCGGGTCCCGCCCGGCGGTGGTCCGGCACCGCCCTCCAGGTGGTTCCATGGCCGATCCCCCCGTGGGAGGCCTCTTCCGGTCTCCTCAGCCCTCGCTTCGCGGCCGGCCGGCAGCGGCGAAGGGGCACGTCCCGCAGCCCTCGTCGCCGGGCCGCCGTCGGCACGGGCCTGCAGCCGGCACGAAGCGCCGCTCTATCTGGCACCCGTCGCCCCAAGACGTCTCCGGCCCGCCGGTGGGTCCCGGCCGGTTCGAAGAACCGGCCGGGACGTCGTACCGGCTGGGGGCGCTCCTCTTCTGCCGCCGCGGTCCTCCCCTGAGGTCTGACGGCCGCCCCGGGCCTGTCCCGCCCGGGCCCCCTCGGGCCGGGTGGGCGACCCGGGGGTTCATGTCCCCGGCGGCCGGATGCGTTCGTTGCGCCCGTCCATCTCGACCTGCAGGGGTACACCACTCTGCAGGAACCGGCGCAGGACGGGCGTGACCGGACGAACCGTCAGCTGCAGCCGGACCGTCAAGGGGCTACCATAAGCCGGGCGCCGCGGTTCGATGGCCACCGCCACGGCGGCGGGGTCGATTCCGCCCGCGCGCAGTTGCCGGGCAATGACCTCGCGCACTTCCGGCGTGTCGCCACCCTCCACCATGGCGCGGCGGACACCTTCCCGCGCCGCCTGAACCAGCACGATTTGCCGGTTGAGAAGGACCGTCAGGTCGAAGAGGCCGAACACCAGCAGCGCCAGCAGGCCGGCCACCAGGGCAAACTCTGCAGCGGCGGCCCCCCGTTCCGCCCGGCGCCGCACGATGCCGCGATCGTGGACCACCCGGCCCGGTCGGGTTGTCAGCCGCCCGCGCCGGTCAGGGCATCGGTAATCCCCTCTAGGCGGGCCTGAATTGCACTTCCCAGGTCCGTGAGGGCCGTGATGAGCACGATGACCACCAGGGCCAGCAGAAGGGCGTACTCGGCCGAGGCGGCACCCTCCTGGCCGCCCCGGCGGGTCCCAGGCTTGCGCCGCCACCGGATCCGGCCCAACCAGGCCGGCAAGGTTCGCATCGCCATCCATGCCACCGGTTCCTACCTCCTCCGTGCAAGGGTGATCGGTGGCCACCGTCTAGGCCGCCCACCACCCGGCCGCGGGGGCCACCCGGCCGCGGCCGGGGTTCGGTTGAGGGCTGGGCCTGCATCACCCCCTTTCCCGCCCTGAAGAACCCTTCGGTCCCCAGCCGGGCGATGGTCGTGACCGGTGGTCACACCCAAGAGCTGCCCCCTCCGGCAGGGGCCTGGCTCGTCCCGCCGCGCTCCTCAGGACCAGGTGACCAGCCTCTACGGTTCAGCTAGTGGTAGAGCCGAAGGAACTGGATCACGTTGGGCAGCAGGACCACAACCAGGACCGGGGGCAACAACAGCCCCATGGTGACCACCGTGAGCCAGAACGGAAGGCTGTCGGCCTGGCGCTGCCAGCGCCGGGCCAGGAGGGCCCGCATCAGGCGCACATGTTCGTCCAAGGTCTGGGGCAAGGGAAGGCCACGGACCTCGGCCTCCACCAGGGTGCGCAGGGCTACGGTGACCTCGGGATGGGGGTAGAGCTGGGCCAGTTCCAGCAGAGGCTGGCGCAGGGGCTGACCGGCGCGAATGCGGGCGAAGGCATCCCGGGCGTCGTCGACCAGCGGCCCCTCCCCCACGTCGTTGGCCACCTCGATGGACTGGCGCAGGCTGAGGCCGCCCCGGGCGGCCAGGGCGATGTCCTCTAGCCACCCGGGCAAACCCACCCGAACCCGGGTGGCTCGCCGACGGCCGGCCGCAGCCAGCAGGACGAGCAGGCACCGGCGGCCGGCCAGATAACCTGCAGCCGGCAAGAGCCCGGCCGCCGGGCCGAACCCGCCGCTCGCCAGGACACCGAGAGCCACCAGCCCTCCCGCCAGAGCACCCGACCAGGCGGCCGCCCCCAGGGCGCGGCAGGCCCAGGCCAGCGGGTCGTCCCCGGCCCAGCGGTGCCAGCCGGCGCGACGAAGCAACAGCACCAGGTCCGCGCCGGCTGGCGGGCGCGACGGCCAAGGCCAACGCTCGGCCCACAGCGCCACCTTGGGCCGGGCGGCCGGGCCTGGCAGCCACCTCCCGGGCCCCATCCTCAAGACGCGGCGCCACCGCTGCCGGGCGTCCGCTCCCCACCCTGAGAGCCACCAGGAGGACGTTCCGCCCGCCAGGGCGGCCAAGATCGCCAGAAGATAACCGGTCACGGGATCATTCCTCCCCCGCGCCGTTCAGGGCAGCGGTGAGCCGGCGCAGCAGGTAGAGACCGGCCAGCCATGATACGACGGCATACAGCAGGCCCCCACGGCCCAGCGGATCTTCCCACAGCGGGCCCAGGAAGGCCGGGTCCATGGCCAGCGCGTACGCCGCCACCGCCACCGGCAGCAGGGCCAGCAGGCGGGCGGACAGGCGAGCTTCCGCCGTCCGCGCCGCTACCTCAGCCCAGGCCAGGCGCTGCTCGCGCAGGCTTTGGATGACCGCCAGGGTCGGACCGGTCACGTCGCCACCGGTACGGCGGTGCGCCGAGGCAACGGCCTGGCACCGGCGCAGGGCCCGCAGGCCGGTCTGGCCGTGCCATAGACCCAGCGCCTCTTCCAGGGGCAGGCCTGCTCCCAGGGCCGCCAGGAATTCGCCCTTGGCCGGTTCCAGCACGGGTGCCGCCACCTCCCGGGCCGCCTCAATCCACGCCTGGCGTAGAGGGCGGCCGGCCTGCAGGTGGGCGATGACCGTCACCAGCAATCCCTCCAGCGCTTCGGCGGCCCGCTCGGTTCCGCGCCCCGACGGGCGGCCCCGCGCCGGGTTCAGGATGGTGAACCGGCCGGGGACGATCCGCCAGGGCCGGTGCAGCCTGCCCCGCCAGGCCTGGAAGGCACCGCTCCCCCGTTGCCGGACCGCCGCCTGCAGTTCGGGCCATGCCCCGGCGGCAAGCCAGGCTGCAAGCCCCACCGACAGGGCACAGGCCAGGGCGCCCATGCTAACCGGAACGGGACTCACCCGATGTCCCTCCTCCCTGCCGAACCTCGGCAGATACACCCCCTGATTGCGGCAGAACCGCCCGGGCTCGGGCTGGGAGCGCGGCCGGCAGCACGGGCTCGACGCTTCCTTCAGGACGAACCCTGACGATCTCGGCCACCACGCGCCGGCCCGAAGACAGCCGCACCTGATGGACCACCAGGTGGATCGCCCGGTAAACTTGCTCCCGCACCAGTTCCGGCGGCCAGTTCTCCCCCGCCATGAGCACCAGTTGTTCAAGGCGGCGCAGGGCGTCCAGGCTGCTGTTGGCGTGGATGGTCGAAACCGAACCCAGATGACCCGTGTTGAGGGCCTGCATGAGATCGGCGGCCTCCTCGCCGCGGACCTCCCCCACCACCAGCCGGTCCGGCCGCATGCGCAGCGCGTTGCGCAGCAGGGTGCGCAGGGGCACGGCACCGTGTCCATCCAGGCCCGGGGGCCGCGCCTCCAGGCGCACCACGTGCCGGTCCGGGCCCAGGTCGATCTCCGCCGCTTCCTCCAGTACGATGATGCGTTCCAGCGGGTGGGTCGCAGCCCGGAGCAGGGCGATGAGGGTGGTGGTCTTGCCGGAGCTGGTGGCTCCTGCGATCAGGACGTTGCGGCGGCTGCGCACGGCGCCGGCCAGGTATCGCGCCGCTGCGTCCGGCAGCGTTCCTATCCGGACCAGTTCCTCAAGGGCGGGGCGCTCCCGCCGGAAACGGCGAATGGTGAGAACCGGACCGTCGACCGCCAGGGGCGGCACGATGGCGTGAACGCGGTCGCCCGATGGCAGGCGGGCGTCAACAAAAGGATGGGCGGGGTCGACCCGGCGCCCCAGGGGAGCCACGATGCGGTTGATGGTCTCCACCAGGTGGTCGGCGTTACGGAAGCGGCCGGCGAAAGGTTCGATCCGTCCCTCCCGCTCCACGAAGATGCGATGCGGGCCGTTGACCATGATCTCCGTGACGGCGTCGTCATCCAGCAGCCGGTCGATGGGCCCCAGCCCCACCATTTCGGCCGCGACTGCCCGCACCAGGCCAGGCGTCACCAGGGATGCGGGCAGGCCCCCGGGTCGGGCCAGGACCTGGGTGATGAACGCCTCAAGCCGCCGCCGCAGGTCGGGCCCAGGCGGTTCGCGGAGCAACTGGGGGCGCTCCCGCAGCAGGCGCTCCCGAACGGCTTCCACCAGCTGGAGAAACCGCCTTTCGTCCCAGGTGGTGATCGGCTGCGGCTCAGCCGGCATGGGCCGTCACCCCCTCCCCGGTGACAGCCCCCGCCTGCCGGCCCCCTGCCCGCCAGCGCCGCCACAGCCGGGCCAGCCTCCCGGGGCGGGGTCCGGGAAGGGGTTGCCCCAGCAGCTGGGCCAGGAGCGCGCCCACGGCCCGGGCCGCGGGGTGGCCGGGCTCCGCCAGCACGAGGGGCAGGCCTGCGGCCGCCGCCTGCTGAACCCCTCCCGGGTCGTCCGGTATCCAGGCCGTGACGGGTACACCCAGGTAGCCTTCGGTGTCCTGGCGGGATCCATGGGAACCGGACCAGCGGTTGACCACCACGCACCAGCTCCAATCGGCCTTTCCGGCCAGGGCCGCTTCCTCCAGCCAGAGGCGGGTCCGGCGCAGGGCCGCCGCCTCCGGTGTGGTGACCAGGATCCCCGAAGCCGGGCAGCCGTGAAGGCCCGCGTCCTCCAGCCAGGCTGGAGCGGCCGGCGTGTCGACCACCACCAGGTCGAAGCATCCCAGCGCCCGCCGGATGACCCGCACCAGGGTCTGGGTTTCCACCAACCCCGCCAGGTCCGGCCGGGGAGGTCCAGCCAGGACCCGCAGGCCGGATCGAGGATGAACCAGCCACTGGTCCAGCCACGCCTCTTCCGGGCCGTCCAGCAAGGGCTGCAGGTCGAGCACGGTTGGGCCGGCCGGCAGGTCCAGTACCACCGCCGCATCGGCCGCCGCCCAGTGGGCGTCGATCAGGGCCGCCCGCAGCCCACGGGCGGCGGCGGCCACCGCCAGCTCGCAGGCGAGCCACGTCCGGCCGGCGCCACCCTTGGCACCGGCCACCGCGACCAGCACCCCGGAAGCGGTTCCGCTAAGGCCGGCGGCGGGAGGCACGGCGCCCGGGTCCGGGGACGCGGGGGCTGCGGGCGGCCGGCGGGCTGCCGGCGATTCGCTGCCGGCAGCGCCCCTGGCGGCATGGTCCGCCTGCCCAGGGCCCTCGGCCGGTGGCAGGTTCCGGGGGGATGCCGATGGCTCCGGCGGACGGGCAGGCCGTTCGGCCAGACCGGAATCCGGCACCGGGAGACGCTGTCCGGATGCCGGCCCTGCGACCCAACGGCGGTTCCCGGGCGTGGCCGCCTCTCCGGTGCGTCCCTCCGGCAGGCCGTCCAAACGGGTTGTCCCGATCTCCGGGCGGCTTGTCTCGGCGGGCACCCTGTACGTGGCCTCGGGACCGCAAGGCGCTGGACCTGAGGGATGCCCGTCACGGCCCGCCGCCTGGGGGTGGTGTACCGCTCCCCGGCCGGTGATGCCCGGTGCCATGCCGGCGAGCAGGCTGGGTTCGGCCAGCGCCTGGTCCAGCGAGGTGACGACCCGGACCGACGGCTCGCTGCCCAGCAGGGCGGCGGCTGCCGCCTGCCAGACGTCGGCCGGGGCCTCCGGCGGGGGCAGGAGCCACAGGGAACCTTCCCGGTGGCGGCTGCGGACCAGCCGGCCGCAGCGCAACGCTTCCGCCAGGTCCGGCGCCTGCAGCAGCCATACATCCACCGGCTCCCGCGGGGCGGCCACCGTGTCGGCAGCTCGGGCCAAGCCAGCAGGTTCCCAGCCCGGGTGGCGGGCCAGCCGCTCGATTTGGCCGGGCCGGAGGCCGATGCCGTACCAGAAAACGGTGCCGTTGTTCCCCGTCATGGCCCATCCGCTCCTTCCTCCATCCACTGGGGGTCCACCAGGGGGATCGCAGGTTCCGGGCCGCTGGCCTCGGCGGAGCCCTCGCCGGGCTCCAACGGCGGGGTTTCGGCAGGCCCGGCACCCGGCGGGGGAACGGCACCCTGGGGTGGCGGAACCGGACGGGCGGGAGGAGCCGGCGGGGAGCCCGCCGCCGGCCCGGTGGCCGGTGTCGCAGCGGACCCTGTACTTTTGAGGTCATCGGGGAAGAGGAACAGGTTGTCCCAGGTGACGCCCGATCCGCCCCCTGCCGCGCCGCCGGCAGGAGCCAGGGCAAGATAGACCCGCCCGTAGGTCAGGGCGTACGCAAGCCGTTCTGCCTCGGCCGGGGTGACACCCACCAGCACGCCCAGGGGACGGCCGTCCTCATAACGCCGGCCTTCCTCATCCCGCACCTGCAGCACCGGGAGGTTTTCCAGCAGCGTGCGCGCCACCGCGCCAGGACCTTCCCCGCCGACAAAGATCACGTCCACCCGGTCGCCGGGTTCGACGGCGCCGCCCAATCCCTGTTCGAGCCGGGTGGGGATGAAGAAGGCCTGCTGGTACTCTTCGAGAAAGGCGGAAAGACCTGCCCCTTCGCCCGCCACCACGTCGGCCTCCAGCAGCGGCTCGCCGGCCTCCACGTCCCGGCGCAGGACGTGGCCGATGACGCGGGATGGATCCCCCACGGCCCGGGGATGAACCGCCGCGGCAGGCAACGGCACCACGGACACCATGTCCGCCTCCACCTTGAGGGGTGCCCGGAGCGGGCGGGTAGCCACCACCACGGGCAAGGATGCGGTGGCGTCCAGGTAGATCAGGTAGGCGGTGGTTCCGGCCAGAAGGGCCACCCCAAGGCTGGCTGCAGCCCGCCACGACATTCGCGGCACGCCCTCACCCCCCTTCCACTAATTGGCGTAACCGGACACAGTATACCATACCCCAACCATATCAGTCAACACTTTCCAATTCAACCGTAGTATGGTAGACTCCTTTCGTCAGGAGGTGATGCGGGCATGCCGCGGCCGGACGAAGCGGGCAATCGGGGCAGCGGGAGACGCCTGGGGGGCGAGAGAGCGGGCCGGCGCGTGACGGCGGGCAGGCCTGGCTCGGCGGCGGTCGCCGTCGCGACAAGGATCGATTTGCCGGAAGAAGGAGGAGCGCTCGCGGGCCGCCGGTGCACCGAGGGTGGTTCGCCTGGCAGCCCACGCCGCCGGCCCCGGTGCTACCGTCTCCTCGTTCCCTTCCTTTTTCTGTTGTCGCTGGCCCTCCCGGCCGAGGCGGCCGATCCGTGGTACGCGGACCTCAAGGGGCACTGGGCCGAGGACGAGGTCCGCGTGCTGTGGGAGGAAGGGGTCACCGACGGCTACCCGCGGGAAGATGCCCTCGGACGCTGGCAGTGGCTTTTCCTGCCCAACGCCTTCATGGAGCGGGCCCAGTTTGCCGTACTTCTGGCGAAGGTCATGGGCCTGGCCCCCGATCCCCAGGGGCCGCCCGTCTACCGGGATGTACCGCCGGAGTACGTGGCAGGCGGTGGCCTTGAGGCCTTTCCCTGGATCCAGGCCGGTGGCCGGGCCGGCATCTTCTCCAATGAACCTGGCGGGCGCTTTCGCCCGGGCGAAGGGATCCGCCGGGATGAAGCGGCGGCCATGCTGGTTCATGCCCTGGACCTGGGCTGGTACGCCGACAGCCTTACGGAGGACCGGTTGCAGGGGTTGCTGGGAAGGTACGCCGACGCCCAGCGGATCCGGCCGGAACTGCGGCGGGCCGTAGCGGCCGCCCTCGACCTGGCCATCATGGTGGGTTACGGCGATGGTTACCTGCGCCCCGATCGCCCTTTGACCCGGGCCGAGGGCGCAACGCTCATCTACAAGTCCGCGCTGATGCGGGTAGGAGCCGAGCCACCCGTCTTTTCGCCCGACGGCGACGGCCAGGATGAGCAGACCACCCTTGAGGCCCAGGCCCTCCTCAACCGGAACCAGGTGTCCTGGCAGGTTGAGCTGCTGGACATCCATGGGACGGTGCGCTATCGCTGGGCAGGCACCCGCCTGCCGGCACGCTGGTCGTGGGACGGGCACGACGAGCAGGGGCGGCCCTTGCCCGCCGGACTCTACCTCCTGCGTGGCGTTCTGACCGCCCGCCAGGGAGCTCGCTTCCTATCTGCCGTCGAGCCCGTACAACTGGTCTACCACCGCCTGGCCGCCACGGCCTCTCCCGTGGTGGTGGAACCCGGCGAGCCCGTTCGCGTCACGGCCCTCACCGAAGGTCCCGTCCAGCAGGTCGCCCTGGAGCCACCGGGCACCGGGGCCCGGCCCATGATCCCTGTGGCGCCCGGCCGGTGGGAGGCGGCCTGGACGGTCCCCGCGGCCCTGCCCCCTGGAACCTACCCGCTGGTGGTCCGGGCTGCCTTTCCGCCGGTCCACCGGGAGCAAACCCTCTACGTCCAGGTTTTGCCCACCCTCTGGATCCGGGGTTGGGCGGAACCCAACCCCGCGGCCCCGGGCTCCCCGGTCACCGTACGCGCCGAAACACCGGCCGGCGCCACCCGGGTCCTCCTTCACGCGCCGGGGGAGGCTCGCCCCATGGACCTCGCACCGGACGGCCCAGGGCGCTGGATCATCCGCTGGACCGTACCGGCGGGAGTACCGCCCGGGAGCATCCTGGGACTGGGGCTTGAGGCCCGCCGCGGCAGCGCCACGGCCCGGACGAGCCTGCGCCTGGAGATCGGCGGCATCCCTCGCGGCGAGCCCGTCTTCCATCTGTCCCAGTGAGGGCCGCAACCCGGGGCCGGCGGCCTGCGCGATTTCCCGCGGCCAGCCCGCCTTCCCGCCCCGGGGCCTCCGGAGCGCATCCCGGGGACGGTGACCGCCGGGGGTCCTAGCGTGCGAAGGCGCTCAGGATCTGGATCAGCGCCGGGCCCAACAGCACGATGAACAGCGTGGGAAAAATGAACAGGACCAGCGGCAGCAGCATCTTGATGGGCGTCTTCATCGCCTGTTCTTCCGCCCGTTGCTTGCGCTGGAAGCGGAGCTGTTCCGCCTGGACCCGCAGGACGCGGGCCAGGCTCACGCCCAGGCGGTCCGCCTGGATGACGGCGGCGGCAAAGCTGCGCAACTCCGGCAGCTCTGCCCGGTCGGCCAGCGAGCGCAGGGCCTCCTCCCGGCTCACCCCGAGCCGCAGTTCCTTGAGGTACTGGCGAAACTCGGTGCTCACCGGTGCGGGAAACTTTTCCGTCACCTTCTGTACCGCGCCGTCGAGGCCAAGACCGGCCTCGACGGCGACGCTGAGAAGATCCATCACGTCGGGCAGGGCCCGGGCCAGCTGCCGCTTGCGGCGGGTGGCCCGGGCCTTGAGGGCGGCGTCCGGGAGGATCCAGCCCGTGGCGGCTCCCAGCGCCGCCACAACCGGCTGGAAGGCCGCTCCGGCCGCGCCGGCCCCCGACATCCCGGCGGCCAGCCATCCCCCGGCCACCCACCCCGGAACCAGTCCCGCCGCGGCCCCGGCCGCCTTGAGGAAGGCCAGGGTCCCGAGCCCCAGGGGCCGGCCGGCCGCAGCCAGCAGGCGTTCCCAGCGGGCCGCCACCCCCTGCGGAGTCCACCGCTCCGCCGCTTCGACCATCCGCTCCCAGGCCGGCCGGAGGACTCGCTGGCTGAAGGGCCGGGCCAGTTCCTCCTGCTCGGCCTGGTCGGGTGGTACACCCCGCAGGCGCAGATCCCGGAGCCGCTTCCGGGCGATGTGCTCCGCTTCCGAGGGAGCCAGCAGGGCCAGGGTCGTCAGGGCCACGATCATGAAGACAAGCCAGAGGAGCACAGGCTCCACCCAGCCATGGGCCGCCAGCCCGCTCCATCCGCCTGCCACGGCGATCCCCCCTCCGCCGCCCACGGGCGTCAGACGTCGACCCGAATCAGGGCCCGGATCACCAGCACGCCCGCGGCCTCCATCACCACCCCGGCCCCCAGCAAGGTCCAGCCCAGCGGGGTGGCCAGGAGCGGCTGCAAGTAAGCCGGGTTCATGGCACTGAGCAGCACCAGCAGGGCCACCGGCAAGGCACCAACGATCCAGCCCGACAGCCGTCCCTGGGCCGTCAGGGTGCGGATCTGCCCCTGCAGGCGGACCCGCTCCCGGATGGTCTCGGCCGTCCGTTCCAGGACCCCTGCCAGGTTGCCGCCCACCTGCTTCTGGATCAGGACCGCCGTGACCACCAGGTCCAGGTCGGCGCTGGGCACCCGGTCCAGCAGGTTGGCCAGGGCGTCCTCCAGGGGGATGTTGACCCGGGTCTCCTTGACCAGCCAGGCGAACTCGTCCGCGATGGGAGGCGGCATCTCCCGCGCCACCACGTCGGCGGCTTGAAGAAAGGAGTAACCCGACTTGAGGGCATTGGCCATCAAGGTCAGGGCGTCGGGCAGCTGGCCATCGAAGGCGCGCAGCCGCTGCTGGTAACGCCGGGCCAGGTAGGCGTCGGGCAGAAGGATGCCCGCGACGGTCGCCGCTAGGGCCAGCGGCCACCGGCCTCCCATGGCCAGGCCCAGGAGCCCCCCGGCCAGGCCGGCACCCGCCTGCAGGGCCACGAACTCCACGGCCCGCCAGCGCAGCCGGGCACGGTTCAACTTGCGCTGCACGCCGTCCAGCCAGCGGGTGCCCCGGAGGCGGGCTTCGGCCCGCTCCACCAGCTGCTGCCGCCACGATCGGGCTTCCCGGGCCGCCGGGGCGACATCCTCCATGGCCAGCATGGGTGCCAGGCGGAGGCCCCGCTGCCGGCTGTGGCGGTGCACCGCTTCCAGCCTTCGCGCCACCCGGGCCCCGCGCCAGCCGTCCCATGCCTGCAGAAGCCCCCACACCAGGTAGGTCGACCCCAGAAACACCCCGAGCAGAAGCCAAAAGCCCCAGTCCCCCGCCAACACCAGCGCCTGCCAGGCCGCCTCCAGGCCGTCCCTGGCCGCGGCCCCCAGGTCGCCTAGCATCGGGGCGAGCTCCTGCCAGAAGCCCCGCATGATACCCTCTCCCTTCCGCCGAGGCCGTTCCCTGAAAGCCCCCGCCCGTCCGGCGGCCCCGCCCCCGCACCGGTTCAGTCGAAAAGCCCCGGCGGCAGGACGATTCCCGCCGCTTCCAGCCGCTCCTGGCATCGGGGCCGGATGCCCGTGGCGACGAACTCGCCCATCACCCGGCCGTTGGCGTCCACCCCGTACGCCTGGAACAGGAAGAGGTCCTGCAGGACGATGACGTCTCCCTCCATGCCCTGGACCTCGGTGATGTGGGTGATCTTGCGCGTGCCGTCCTTGAACCGGCTCTGGTGGACGATGAGGTCGATGGCCGACGCGATCTGCTCCCGGATGGCCCGCACCGGCAGGTCGATTCCGGCCATCAGCACCATGGTCTCGAGGCGCGACAGCAGGTCCCGCGGGCTGTTGGCGTGGGCCGTGGTCAGGCTGCCGTCGTGGCCGGTGTTCATGGCCTGCAGCATGTCCAGCGCCTCGCCCGACCGCACCTCACCCACCACGATCCGGTCGGGGCGCATGCGCAGGCTGTTGCGGACCAGCTGCCGGATGGTCACCTCACCCCGGCCCTCGATGTTGGGCGGGCGGGTCTCCAGGGACACCACGTGCTCCTGGCGGAGCTGCAGCTCGGCGGCGTCCTCGATGGTGATGATCCGCTCGTCCGGCGGGATGAAGGACGAGAGCACGTTGAGGGTCGTGGTCTTGCCCGAGCCGGTTCCGCCGGAGACGATGATGTTCAGCCGGCCGCGGACCGCCGCCTCCAGGAACACGGCCATCCGGGGACTGAGGGTGCCAAACCGGATCAGGTCGTCCACCTGCAGCGGGTCGCGGCTGAACTTGCGGATGGTCAGGCACGGCCCGCGCAGGGCCAGGGGCTGGATGATGGCGTTGACCCGGGACCCGTCGGGTAGCCGGGCATCCACCATGGGGCTCGCCTCATCGATCCGCCGTCCCAGGGGGGCGACGATCTTTTCAATCAGGTGCAGGATCTGCCGGTCGTCCTCGAACTGGACCGGCGCCCGTTCCAGCCGGCCCCGCCGCTCGACGTAGACCTGGTCCCGGGCGTTGATCATGATCTCGCTGATCTCCGGGTCCTGCAGCAGCGGTTCCAGCGGCCCGTAGCCCAGGATCTCCGCCATGAGGGTCTCGGCCAGGCTCTCCCGCTCCAGGGGCGAGACGGACTCTTCCTCCGCCAGGTACTCGAGGATCTTGGCGCGGATGGCCGCCCGCTGTTCCTCGCTGGGACCTTCCGGACGAACCAGCGCCCGGGCGTCCACCTCGTCGATGAGCCGCAACTGGATTCGGTTTTTCAACGCCCGGTGGGGATCGTCCGCCGCCGGCCCGTCGCCGCGGCCACCGTCCCGGCTCCGGGACGAGCGCTCCGCCTCCAGCTCCACCGGCGGCTCCCAGGGCTTGTCCTTAAGGCGCTGGTAGAGGCTGGAACCCACAGGCATTCCCCCCCTTGGCCGGCCTGAACCGGCGCCCCGAACATTCCACGCCCGGGACTAGAACAATCCCAGCAGCGAAAGGCGGCGCCCCGCGGGCCGGACCGGCGCGCCCAGGCCCGAAGGGGCCAGCTTCTCGGCCAGGCCCTCGACGGCATCCCCCAGCGGCGAGCGGGTCCGGCGGGCGCAAAAGGGGACCCCCGCGTTGGCCGCCTGCACCGCCACCGGATCCCGGGGCAACACGTGGGCCACCGGGAAGTTGAGGCCGTGGGCCACCTCATCGGGCGTCAGACCCGAGGGTTCATGCAGGTTCAGGACGACCCGGACCTTCTCCTCGGGGTACTCCAGCTTCTGGATCAGCAGGTCGAGGCACTTGGCGGTGTTGGCTACCGCCGGAATGTCGCTGGTCGTCACCACCACCAGGAGGTCCGACATGTCGAACGCCGTCAGGTTGGAATCCCGGTAGTTGGCCGCCGTGTCCACCACGACGAAATCGTGGGTTGACCGCAGGGCTTCCAGCACCTCCGCCGTGTAGTTGCGGGCGGGATCCCGCCGGCCCTCGCCCTCGATCTCAGCCGCCTCGTGGGGAAAGAGGGGTGCGGGCAGCAGGGACAGGCGGAACCCGCTGACGGGATGCAGGGCGGGCGCCACGGCCTGCGGGTCCAGAGCACCCTCCCGGCGGCAGAGATCGGCCAGGGTGGCCCGCGGCCGGATCCCCAGCAGCATGGCGGCGCTGCCCAGCTCCAGGTCCAGGTCGACCAGGACCGTGCGCCGGTCGGGCCGCTTGGCCAGGGCCACCGCCAGGTTGACCGCCAGGGTGCTCTTCCCCACGCCGCCCTTGGCGGAGAAGACGGTGATCAGCCGGCCACGGCCTCCCTGCGGGGTGACCAGGGCCGGTTCCCCGGCAGGGGGCACCGCCCGCCGTACGGCTTCCGCCAGGGCATCGGGGGAGAAGGGCTTGACCAGGAAATCGCAGGCGCCCGCCTGCATCGCCCGCCGGAAGTACTCCGGCCCGTTCTCCACGGACACCATGACGATGCGGGTATCCAGTTGCCGCAGGATCCGCTCCGCCGCCGCCAGCCCATCCAGGCGCGGCAGGTTGATGTCCATCAGGATGACGTGGGGACGCAGGTCCGCCGCCATGGCGGCCGCCGCTTCCCCGTCGGCGGCCTCCCCGACCACGTGGAAGTCGGGTTCCATCTCCAGCATCTCCACCAGGCTGCGGCGCACGGGTTCGGCGTCCTCCACCACCAGGACACGGATCCGCTCCGGCCGCGGGGCAGGTACCGGCCCCGCCCCTGCCCCGCCCCCCGGTATGGCGCCGGGCGCCTTGCCCGGCCCGGGCACCGGCTCCCTGGCGGCCCCCTCGGCCGGAACCGGTCGTTCAGGGTGGTGGCGATCCGCAGGTCCGGCCGCTCCTCTTCCGGCCTCCCGGCCGTTCGACCCGAGGCCCATCCATCCCACCATCCCGCTTTCCCTCCCCTCCCTGCGCAGGCATTGAACTCGGCCCCCCACCTCGCCGCCGGGCCGGCTCTCACGGCGGCGGCGCGGGGGAACCGGCGCGGCACCCCCGCTTTTCGCTCCGCCGGGCACGCCCTGGTCGGGCACGCCCTAGCGGACCAGGTCGGCCAGGCGGGCCGTGACGGCTCCGGCGGGCCGGCCGTCCCCGGCGGGACGCAGCAGGAGCCGCAAGCGGCCCTCCTGCTCGGCCAGGACGATGGCGGCGGCGTGGGCCGGCGCCACGGCCAGCGTCAGGTGGGTCAGCCCGTCCCCGGCCGGTTCCCCCTCGGCGGCCGTGTCCTGCTGCACGGCCAGGACCAGCACGTTCTCCACCAGGATCCGGGCTTCCGGCTGTTCGACCCCCGGCTTCCCGCCGGGCAGGCCGATCAGCACGTCCACCCGGTCTCCAGGCTGGACGAACCCGCCCACCGCCAGGACCGGATCGGCGGCAATGGTGAGGGCCCGGGTCCCCTCGGGCAGGCGGTAGGCCAGGCCATCGCTGCCATCGCCGCGCGCCAGCTTGCTGGTCAGGACGAACTCGCCTTCGGCCAGGGGCACCTTGGTCACCTTGCCGGCGGCCTCTTCGATCCGGCTGACGGCACCCCGGCCCACCACATCGGCCGGCACCTGGCGCACGGCCAGCATGTCGGCCTGCAGGGGGGTCTGGGCGGGAACGGGCCGGGTGGCCACCACCACGGGCACCCTCGGCTCCTCCCCCGCCTCCCCTGCCGGCACCCGGACGTAGAAGGCCACCAGGATGGTCACCGCCAGCCCGGCCAGCACGGGCAGCAGCAGGTAGCGCACCATTCGTCCACGGCTCACGATGCTCCGTCTCCTTCCCGCGGGACCGCGCCTTGCCCCCAGGCTGCGGTCCACCCCTGTCGCCCGGCCGCGGCCCGAACCGGCAGCCGGACCGCCACCCTGCCCCGGGCCGGCGGGCCGCCCCCGCGCCCCCGCCGGCAGGACCGGACCCCCTCGGGTTCGGGCCGGTTCGACCCCCGGACCGGCGGCGGCACCGGGAAAGCGGGCGGCACGCCCCGCCCGCCCACCCCGGCTAATCGACCAGGCGAACCACCCGCACCCCCGCGTCCTCCGGATCGCCCCCGGCCTCACCCTCCACCCACAGGCGGATGAAGCGGCCCACCACCTGGCCCTCGGCTTCCCGAGCCTCCTCCAGGAAGAACGCAGCAAAACCGGTCACGGTGACCCGGTCGCGCCCCGTGGCGGCGCCGAACCCGCGAATCACGGGAACGATCACCACCCGCGGCGAGTCGGCGCGGAAGTTTTCGTAGGTGCTGTAGGGATCGGCCTCCAGGCGTTCCCGGTAGGCGGCCACGGCACCCGTATTGCGCCCGGGTTCGGTCTCGAGCTCATCGCCGGCCCGCACCCAGCCGGGGTAACCGTGGCGGATGTTGTCCCGTACCGTGTCGGCCCCGCGGCCCCCCAGCGCCAGCAGGTGAAAGTTGCCGGGGGAGTCCGGGCGGTCGAGCACCAGGGTGTACCGGTGGCCGGGCAGGAACTCCTGCTCGTCCACACCGTAGGGCTGCACCCCCCGCACCGCCCGGGCGGCGGCCACTGCCGCCGTGGCGGCCGCCTGCACGGGCACGGCCTCGGGACCCAGAACCCGGGCCAGGCCGAGGGGAACCGTGGCCGCCGCCTCCACCCTCAGGGTGCGGCCGCCGGGCCCGATCTGGATCCGCGCGCCGCCGGCATCGACCCCGTTGCGGCGGAGGTACTCCTCCGCCAGGTTCCGGGCCCGTGCCGGTTCCTCCGGGAGGGCGGCAGCCCCCGCCAGGGCGGCGGCGTCGGCGGCCGCCTGCAGGCGGGTGCGCTCGGCGTAGAGGCGGCCTCCGTCCACGGCCAGGCCGGCCATCCCCAGGAGGACCGCCAGGCTGATGGCCACCAGGACCGCCACGCCGCCCTGCTGGGAACGGCTCCCGTCGCCGGCCCCGGGGAAGCCCACTCGGCGATGACATCTCATCCCCCTGCGGCCTCCCCTCGCCCCGGGATGGGGAAACCCGGTCCGGATACGGACGGGTCCCGCCCCGGCCCCCGGGGTCACTCGATGCGGACCACCACGGCCGCCTGAAGGAGGTGCTCCTCTCCCACCAGGCCGGCCAGCGGCGTGATGAACTGGAACGGGTAGCGAACCAGGACGGTCAGGGCCTCCCCCACCCTGCGTTGCGCAGGCTGCGGATCCACCTGGACCACCAGGCGACCGGCATCGAGGCCGGTGGCGGCGGCCTCGACCCGCTGGCGAATCGCCGCGTCGTCCCCGGGGTGGACCGCGCCGTAGCGGGCGCCCTCCCGCGCAGCATGGCGCACGGTGAGGCCCGTGTAGAAGTAGCGCCCGAAATCCAGAACCCCCATGAGGATCAGCAAGAGGACGGGCAACAGCACGGCCAGCTCCACGAGGGACTGGCCCTCCTGGCGGCGGTCCAGGCGACGCCCCCCTGGCCGGTGGCTATGGCACCTTGGTTGGCAACGAGCCGCCCGGAACGGCACGGTGATCCGAACCTCCCTGGATAGGGAGCGCGGCGGCGGGGCGCGGGCCTCAGGCCGCGGCCCCGCCGCCGCGCGGGGGGAGTCCTATGATGGGGTGGGGGGAAAACTGGGTTGTAGCTTTCTCCGTCGCGGCGCCGGTGAGACCGCTGCCTCAGTTGCCAGTGGCACCCTGAGGGTTGTTCAGCGTATTGGCCACGCCGTTGAAAATCTTGCTCAAGCCGCCCTGCATGGCCACCAGCGCACCGATCAGGACCACCGCAATGAGCGCAATGATCAGCCCGTACTCCACCATGCCCTGTCCCGCCTCATCCCGCAGGCGGAACTTCACACCCTCCCACCAGGCCATGAGCCGCAGCATGGCACCGCCCTCCTTTCCCCGCCGGCGGACCACCGGGCTTGCTGGTGCCACCCGTCCTCCCGGCACCCGCGCGGCGTGTCCTGCTGATTCCAGCCTACGGGGCGGGCCGGGGGCGGCCAATGGCCTGAAGGTCGCGTTTCCGCGGTCCCCCGGTCCCAATGGGGGGCCGGGACCCGGGTCCCAGGGGGCCACCCGCGCGGGCCATGCCGGGTGGCTTCCAGGCGGTTCCCGCGGCAGGGGCACGGACGGTAGCGGAGAGGGGGGGTCGCCCAAAGCAGCCGGGCGGCCGGCCCCCTCCGGGCCGGCCGCCCCCACCCAGCCGGTTCGTCTCCCCGTTCACCGCGCTCCGCTAGACCTTGACCCAGCCCTCCCGGATGGCGTGGATCACCGCCTGGGTGCGGTCGGCCACGCCCAGCTTGCGGAAGATCGAGGTGATGTGGTTCTTCACCGTCTTTTCGCTGATGAAGAGCCGCTGGCCGATCTCCCGGTTCGAAACGCCCTCCGCCACCAGCTGCAGCACCTCGAACTCCCGGCGGGTCAGGGGCTCGGGGATGCCCCCGCCCAGGGGGGTCCACCGCTCCCGGCGCCGCGTGCCCAAGTTGAGGACACGAGCCGACAGGGTGGGGTGGACGTAACCCTCGCCCCGGCAACACAGGCGCACCGCCTCCACCAGCGTGCGCGGCTCCACGTCCTTCAGGACGAACCCGCTGGCACCGGCGGCGATGGCCTCCAGCAGGTACTCCTCCTGGTCGTGGATGGTCAGCACCAGCACCTGGGTCGAGGCGGAGGCCGCCCGGATCTGCCGGGTCGCCTCGATGCCCGACATGTCGGGCAGGTTGATGTCCATCACCACCAGGTCGGGCCGCAACCGGGCGGCCTGGCGGACGGCCTCGGCCCCGTTGCGCGCCTCGCCCACCACCTCGATGTCCGGTTCCAGGTGGAGCACCTGGCGCAAGCCCTCCCGCAGGAGGGCGTGGTCGTCAGCGATCAGGACCCGGATCGGCATGGCCGTCTTCTTCCCTCCCCAGCGGGATCTCAAGGCGCACCCGCGTGCCCTGCCCCGGGCGGCTCTGGATGTCGATGCGGCCGCCCACCATGGCCACCCGCTCCTGCATGTTGGCCAGACCAAAGCGATCGGCGCCGCGGGGCGCTGCGGGGTCGAACCCGCAGCCGTCGTCGGCTACCTCCGCCCACAGCCGCCGTGCGGCGAACTCCACCCGCATGACCACCCGGCTGGCGCCGGCATGCTTCCACACGTTGTTCAGCGCTTCCTGAAGGACGCGGTAGACCGTGATCTCCACGGCGGGGTCGAGCCGGCGGGCCGCCCCGCGGGTCACCAGATCCACCTCGAGTCCGGTCTTGTCGATAAAGCCCGCCACATACTGCCGGAGGGCCGGAATCAGTCCCAGGTCGTCCAGGGCCATGGGCCGCAGGTCGAAGATGATCTTGCGCACGTCCTGCAGGCTCTCCCGGGTCAGGGCCTTGAGGCGCTCCAGTTCCTCCCGGGCACGGCCCACGTCCTCGTCCAGAAGCCGCTGGCAGACCTCGACCCGCAACACCACGTTGGCCAGCATCTGGGCAGGGCCGTCGTGGATGTCCCGGGCCAGCCGGCGCCGCTCTTCCTCCTGGGCCTGGAGCAGCATCAGGCCCACCTGCAGCCGCCGCTGGAGGTCCGCCGCCTGGCCCAAAAGCTGCCCCAGCTTGCCCGACAGCAGCTCCAGCGCCAGGCGGATGTGACCGGCCAGCTCCTCCGCCCGCCGCACCGTCTCGCCCAGGCGGCGCAACCGCCGTTCCAGCTCGTCCCGGCGATGGCGCAGCTGGGCTTCCCGCTCCTGGGCCCGTACCCACTCCTCGTGGAGCCGCATCGCCTCCTCGTAGGCTTCGCGGTAGGCTTCCTCGCCGTAGCGCTGGAAGTGGCGGGAGATCTCCACCAGCCGCAGCCGGGCCTGCTGCTGCCGGCGGGCCAGGCCGTCCACCTGGGCGATGAGCTCTGCCACCTGCGCCCGGACCTCGTCGAGCTCGCGGGCCGCTTCCCGGTATTCCTCCCGGGCCTGCTCGGCGATGAAGAAGACCTGTTCCCGCCCGCGCTCCACGGCCGTCAGGGTCTCGCGCAGGACCCGGTCCAGCGCCACGGGGTCGAGGGAACCCGGGACCGCCGCCTCCACCCGCACCACCGCCGGCCGGCACCGGACGCCGGCGGGCGCCGGTGCCCCGTTCTTCCCGGATGATCGGGATTCTGCCCGGATTATCGGGGCGAAGGGGAAAGCCATTAAGGGCAGGCCAAGGCCACCGCCGGCCCCCGATCATGCCGGGGGACCGCCCGGCGGGACCAGCCGCCGGAGGACCCACCGCTCCACCAGCCGCACCAGGCGGGTGCCGATGAACTCGCGACCGGGCAGGGGCGTGACCAGCACCGTGACCATTCCCAGGCGATTGCCGCCCAGGACGTCGGTGAAGATCTGGTCGCCGATCACCGCCGCCTGGGCAGGCTCGGTGCCGATGGTCTGGAGGGCGCGGAGGAAGGCGCGCCGGCGGGGCTTGGTGGCCGAGTGGACCGCGGGGACGCCGCAGGCCCGGGCGAAGCGCTGCACCCGCTGTTCCAGGTTGTTGGAGAGGATGCACACGGCGAAGCCCTGCTGCCGGGCCTCGTCCAGCCAGCGGCGCAGGGCCTCGTCGGGCAGGGGCTGATCGCGACGGGCCAGGGTGTTGTCCAGGTCGAGGATCAGGCCCCGCACCCCGCGGGCGCGCAACGCATCCCAGCGGATGGCATAGATCGAGGGGGCCACCAGATCCGGCGTCAAGAGCCGCCACAACCGCCGCACAGCAGGGGCTCCTTTCCCACCATCCCGCCCCATTATACGGCGATTCTAGGGCTCGTCACCCTCGCCGGCAGGCTCGGGCAAGGGGCCGGGTTCGTCCAGCACGTGGCGGGTCAGCTTGCGCACCGCCCGCTTCTCGATGCGGGAGACGTAGGACCGGGAGATGCCCAGCACCCGTGCCACCTCCCGCTGGGTGTAGCGGCGCCGGCCGTCCAGGCCGAAGCGGAGCTCGAGCACCCGGCGTTCCCGCGGACCCAGCTCTCGGACCGCCTCGCGGATCCTCCGGGCCAGGAGGCGGCGGCCCACCGTCTCCTCCACGGCGTCATCGTCGGCGGGCAACATGTCCATCAGGGTCACCTCGTTGCCTTCCCGGTCGACGCCGATGGGGTTCTGCAGGAACACCTCCCGGCGGTTGCGGCGGGTGGCCCGCAGGTGCATCAGGATCTCGTTCTCGATGCAGCGGGCGGCGTAGGTAGCCAGCCGCGTGCCCTTGGAGGGGTCGTAGGTGTCCACCCCCTTGATCAGGCCGACGGTGCCGATGCTGATCAGGTCCTCGGGATCCTCGCCGGTTTCGTCGAACTTCTTGGCGATGTGGGCCACCAGCCGGAGGTTGCGTTCGATCAGCACATCCCGTGCCCTCTCGTCACCGCAGCGCATGCGCTCCAGGTAGTGAGCCTCTTCCTCGGGGGAAAGGGGCTGGGGGAAACTGCGACCGGTCTGCAGGTAGCCGACCAGGTAGAGCAGGCCGCGCACCAGCGCAGCCCCCAGGAGCAGCAGCCATCCGGGTCCCATGGCAGCGCCTCCTTGTACGGATAAGGCCCCCGGTTCCCGGTCGCGCCGGCCGGGGGTGCCGGCTGTTCCCGTTCGCTGGACGAACCGGCCGGCTGCGCGCCGCCGGCCAGCAGGCGGGGCACTGCCACGCTATGCATGCCGGGATGCCGCTGTACCTGTCCCGGGGCGGATTTGGGCGGTGGCCTCAGCGGTCCGGGTTCCGGTCCTGGCCCGCCGGCGGGTCCTGCTCCTGGAGGGACTGGCGGTAGGCACGGACGTTGCGGTTGTGCTCCGCCAGGGTGCGGGCGAACTGGTGCCGCCCCGAACCGTCCGGGCGCAGGACGAAGTACAGGTAGTCCACGTCGGCCGGGTGGAGAACGGCGCGGATGGCGGCCTCCCCCGGGGCACCGATGGGGCCCGGCGGCAGGCCGGGGTAGCGGTAGGTGTTGTAGGGTGAATCGACCCGCAGGTCGGCGTAGGTGAGCCGGCCGGAGGTCCGGCCCAGGGCGTACAGCACGGTGGGGTCGGCATCCAGCGTCATGTTGCGCTCCAGCCGGTTGAGGTACACGCCGGCGATGAGCGGCCGTTCCTCCGCCACCCGGGCCTCCCGCTCCACGATGGAGGCCAGGGTGATGACCTGGTGTACGCTCAAGCCCATCTGCCGGGCCCGGGCCTCCTCCTCCGGACCCACCACCTGCCGGAACCGGTCCAGCATGAGCCGCACCACCAGGGCCGGATCGGCACGGCCGTGCTCGTCCACGGGCACCCGGTAGGTATCGGGGAAGAGGTACCCTTCCAGGGGCTCCTTCAGGGCGTTGCGGGTGCCGGCATCCCGGGGCAGGTAGGGCCAGTCCGCGGCCGCCCGGTCCAGGGCGGCGCGAAAGCTTTCCCGGGTCACCAGGCCCTCGGCCGCCAGGTGTTCGACAACCTGGGCCACCGTCCACCCTTCGGGAATGGTGAAGCGGGCGGTGAGGATGTCGCCGCGCGCCAGCTTGTCCAGCACGGCTTGGGCCGGCATGGCGGGACTCAAGCGGTAGACCCCGGCCCGCAGGCGCCCGTCGTACCCTTGCAGCCGGACCAGGACGCGGAAGGCAAGCGGATCCCGGATCAATCCCTGCCGGTGGAGGAGGCCGGCGATCTCCGCGGTGGACGCCCCTCGGGGGACCCGCACCACCGTGGTGACGGGCGACCCCGGCCGGGGTGGCTCCAGGGCGTTGACATACCGGTGGTAGAGCCAGCCGGCCGTCCCGGCGGCCAGCACCAGCGCCGCCGCCAGGACCGCCCCCACGACCCGCCAGATGGTGCGCCGCACCGCTCGCCCTCCTCACCTCCCGCAAGGTTCGTGACAGGCGCCGGGCCTCCTGCCGGGGCGCCCCGGCAGGAGGCCCGGCGCCGCCGCTGCCGCACCGCCCCGGCACGCGGGGAACGGCAAGGCCCCGCGGGCTCCCCGCGGGGCCGGTATGCGGTCGCCCCGCCCTGGGGCGTGGTCAAGGCCGCCGCCCGGAAGGGCCGCCTCCGTCCTCGTCGTCGCCGTCCTCATCCTCGGCCGGCTCCTCGTCGTCCTCCTCGTCCAGGCCGTCCAGCTCCTCCAGGTCGTCCAGGTCCTCGTCGTCCAGGACGTCGTCGTCCAGGTCCTCCTCGTCCCAGTCCTCTTCCTCCCACTCATCCTCGTCGGGACCGAGGACCTCGTCGGCATAGGCTTCGTCTTCTTCCTCGGCCACCATGTCTTCCCACGCCTCGGCGACGGCGTCCCACTCCTCGTCGTCCTCGATCTCGACCAGGACCGGCGTGCCGTCATCCTCGTGGAGCAGGCGGAAGATGAAGGCCTCCTCCTCGTCGTCGGGGTCGGCGACGATGGCATACTTGCGGTCGTTCATTTCCACCAGGTCGATGACCACGAACTGCTGCTCCTCGCCGTTCTCGTCCCGGAAGGTGACGATCCGGCGTTCCTCCGGCAGGTCCATCACTGCCCCACCACCTTCCTCCACAGGCTGCTGGCTGAGACATTCACCGCCGCCGGGGCGTTGCCTGCGTGCCCCGCGGGGAGATTCGCCACCGGTTGCCCGTTGCCTGCGCTGGGCTTCGAGAAAGGCCTGCAGGATCACCGTAGCCGCCATGCGGTCGATGATCGCCTTGCGCCGGCGCCGGGAGAGGTCGGCGTCGATCAGCACCCGCTCCGCCTGGACGGTCGACAGCCGCTCGTCCCATAGGGTTACCCGGGAAACGCCGGCCGCCTGCAGCCCGGCGGCGAACGCCTCGGCCGCCTCCGCCTCCGGGCCGCGCCGGCCGTCCAGCCGCCGGGGCCAGCCGACCACGATGCCTTCGGCGCCGTGTTGGCGGGCCAGTTCGACCACCCTGGCGATGTCCCGGTCATCGCCCTGCCGGGGCAGGCTTGCCAGCGGGCGGGCCAGGATCCCCTCGGGGTCGCTGATGGCCACACCGATGACGCGGCTGCCCAGATCGAGCCCCAACCAGCGCATGACCGTTCACCCGCTTGCGGCCGGCCGGCCCCTCACAGCCAGCGCGGCTCCCGCCGGCGGGGCGCCAGCAGAAGCCAGCCGGCAGCCCCGGCCACGAAGCCCGCCACGTGGGCCCACCAGGCCACCAGGGTCACATTGGGAGCGCCCAGAGCGGCCAGCCCGTTCAGGACCTGAAGCCCGAACCAGACCAGCAGGAAGACCCAGGCGGGCACTTCCGCTACCGTAATGAAGATGAAGAGAAAAATCAAGGTGACGATGCGCGAGCGCGGGAAGGCGAGGAAATACGCCCCCAGCACGCCGGCCACCGCGCCGCTGGCACCGATGGTCGGGATGGTGGAACCGGGGTTGGCCGCCACGTGGGCGTAGTTCCCCAGGAAGCCCGCAAGCAGGTAGAACAGGAGATAGCGGCCCCGGCCCAGCCGGTCTTCCACGTTGTCGCCGAACACCCAGAGGAACAACATGTTGCCCAGCAAGTGGACCAGGCTGCCGTGCAGGAACATGGCCGTGACGAGGGGGAGGTAAGGCTCCAGGCCCACCTGGGGCAGCAGGGCCAGGGGCGGGATGCGGGCGGGAACGACCCCGAACCTCTCCGCCAGGAGGCCGATCCCCGCCTCCGGCGTGGGGCCGGTGGTCCATTCCACGTAAAACACATAGACATTGAGGGCGATGATCAGTACGGTGATCCACGGGAAGCGCCGCGAGCGAATGGTGTCGCGTAACGGGATCATGGCTTGCTCCTTCCTGCCGGTCCGCGCGGAACTGGGGCGGCGGAACGAACCGACCCGGGAGAGCACTTGTCACCGCACCGGTACGAACCCCTTTGACGGGAACGCCCGATGCCGGCCCGCGTCCGATCCTTGCGCCGGATGCTTTCCGCGCAAAGCGAGGTGAACCCCGTGACCCAGCCGATGGTTCCCGCGCCCAGCTCCCGCCCGCCCCGGCTGCGCCGCAGGCGCCGGCCGGGCCGGCCAGGGCGGCGCGAATACGGAAGCGCCGGCACGCATGGGGCCCCGATGCCCCCGGAGCCCCGCCCTGGAACCGGCTGGTGGGAGCGATTCAAAGCCGAGCTGGCCTACGTGGCCAGCCTCAAGACCCTGTGGCTGGCAGTGGCCCTGGGCAGCCTGGCGGCGGGGTTTCTTCTCGGGACCTGGTTCGGTCACCAGCTGGCCGCCGCCGCCCACCTGCGTTGACCCCGGGGCCGCCGGCCGGCTCTCGGGGCCCCACGGCTCCAGGCCGTGTCTCTCCCGCCGCGGGGTGGCCCGCCCTCAGGCTTCGCGCCGGGCCGCCCGGGCCCGCAGGCCGGCCACGTAGGTGCGGACCAGTTCCGCCAGCAGCTGATCCCGTTCGATGCGCGACACCAGCGCCCGGGCACCCCGGTGGCTGGTGATGTACGCCGGGTCGCCCGAGAGCAGGTAACCGGCCAGCTGCCGCACGGGATCGTAGCCGCGCTCCTCCAGCGCCTCGTAGACAGCGGCCAGGATGGCCGCCGGGTCGGCCGGTCGGCCGGAGCCGGATGCGGCCAGGGGCAGGCCCCCGTACATGGTGGGCTGGCCGTCCGTCACCGGCCGGGCCGGTTCCGCTCCTTGGTGCACGCCTTTCGCCTCCGCTCCTGGCTTCGACCTCCGGCTGCGCCCCCGCCGGCGCCCCGGCGCCTGGGGAGGGCGCGGCGCCCACGGTGCCCGCAGGCAACCGGGCTCAGCTGGGGCCGGCGCCCGTCGTTCCTCCGGCCAGCTGTTCCATCCACAGGCGCCGGCCGTGTTCCAGCGCCTCCGGCAGCCGGCCGGGATCACGGCCGCCCGCCTGGGCCAGGTCGGGACGCCCGCCACCGCCACCGCCCAGCCGCCGGGCCACCTCGCCCACCAGGCGTCCAGCGTGCAGGCCCCGCTCTTGGGCGCCCGCCGTCACCGCCGCCACCAGCAGCGCCCGCCCGCCAGCCCGGGCTCCCAGCAGGACGGCGGCCTCCCCGGCCCGCTGTCGCAGGTAGTCGGCCGTTTCACGCAACACCTCGGCATCGTCCACTGGTAGTTCGCCCGCGATCACCCGGACACCTGCCAGCTGGGGCGCGGCTTCCAGGAGGCCGTCCGCCGCCTGGCGGGCCAGCCGGCTGCGCAGCTGGCGCAGCTGGCGTTCCAGCTCCCGGTGGCTCTCCACCAGGGCCTCCAGGCGGGCGGGCAGGTCGTCCACCGGCACCCGCAGGGTACCGGCCAGCCGGTCCAGGACCGCCTCCTGCCGCCGCAGGTACTCCAGGCTGCCCCAGCCCGTCACCGCCTCCACCCGGCGCACGCCGGCAGCCACGCTGCCCTCGGCGGTGAACTTGAACAGGCCGATGTCGCTGGTCGAGGCCACGTGGGTGCCGCCGCACAGCTCCAGGCTGTAGTCGCCGATCTGGACCACCCGCACTTCGTTCCCGTACTTTTCCCCGAACAGCGCCATGGCACCCGCCTCGAGGGCCTCCTCCAGGCTGGTCCAGTACCAGCGCACCGGAATGCCCCGCAGGATCTGCTGGTTGATCTCGTCCTCGATGGCCCGCAGCTGGCCGGCCGTCGGCGCCTCGAAATGGGTGAAGTCGAAGCGCAGGCGATCGGGCGCCACCAGCGAACCCGCCTGGTTGACGTGGTCGCCCAGCACCCGCTTCAGGGCCGCATGCAGCAGGTGGGTGGCGGTGTGGTTGCGCATGATGGCCGCCCGGCGGGCGGCGTCGACCCGGGCCCGCACCCGGTCGCCCACCTGGACCGCACCCTCCACCACCCGCGCCTTGTGGAGGATCCGGCCGCCCGGCAAGGGCTGGGTGTCCAGCACCTCCAGGCGCGCTCGCGGTGTCTCGAGCCAGCCGGTGTCCCCCACCTGGCCGCCCCGCTCGGCGTAGAAGGGCGTCCGGTCCAGGATCACCCCGACCTCCTCGCCGGCGTCCGCCCGGTCGGCCGGTTCGTCCCGGCGCACCAGCAGCCGCACGGTGCCCTCGTCCTCCAGGCGCTCGTAGCCGGTGAACTCCGTGGCCGGTTCGTCCGCCAGGGCCCGGGCCAGGGGGGAGCCGGGATCCCAGCCCTCCTCCACTTCCCGCGCCGCCCGGGCCCGCTGGCGCTGGACGGCCATGGCCCGCTCGAAGCCCTCCCGGTCGACGCGCAGGCCGGCTTCCTCGGCGGCGTCCTCCGTCAGGTCCAGGGGAAATCCGTAGGTGTCGTAGAGGACGAAGGCTTCCTCGCCGTGGATCAGGCCGTCCCCCCGCTGCCGGGCGCGCTCGATCACCTCGGCCAGGATCGCCATCCCCTGGTCCAGGGTGCGGAAGAACCGCTCCTCCTCGCCGCGGATCACCCGGCGCACATAGTCCGCCCGCTGGCGCACCTCGGGATAGGCGTCGCCCATCACCTCGCCCACCGTGTCCACCAGCCGGTAGAGGAAGGGTTCCTCCAGACCCAGGATCCGCCCGAAGCGCACGGCCCGGCGCAGGATGCGGCGCAGGACGTGGCCGCGGCCCTCGTTGCTGGGCAGCACGCCGTCGGCGATGAGGAAGGTGCAGGCCCGGGCGTGGTCGGCGATGACGCGGAAGGGGAAGCCGGCCTCACCCCCGTCGTAGGGCCGGCCCGTCAGGTCCTCCACCGCCCGCAGCAGCGGCCGGAAGAGATCGGTGTCGAAGTTGGAGCCCACACCCTGCATGACGGAGGCGATGCGCTCCAGGCCCATCCCCGTGTCGATGGAGGGCCGGGGCAGCGGCTCCAGGCGGCCGCTCTCGTCCCGGTTGAACTGCATGAAGACCAGGTTCCAGATCTCCAGCCAGCGGTCGCAGTCGCAGGCGCCGATGCCGCACACCTCGGCATCGCAGCGGAACTCCTCGCCGCGGTCGTAGACGATCTCGCTGCAAGGACCGCAAGGGCCGGTATCGCCCATGGCCCAGAAGTTGTCCTTCTCGCCCAGGCGGACGATGCGCTCGGCGGGAATGCCCGTGACCTCCTGCCAGAGCCCGAAGGCCTCGTCGTCGTCCCGGAAGATGGTGGCCCAGAGCCGCTCGCGGGGGAGGCCCAGTTCCTCCGTCAGGAAGGTCCAGGCGAAGTGGATGGCCTCCCGCTTGAAGTAGTCGCCGAACGAGAAGTTGCCCAGCATCTCGAAGAAGGTGTGGTGACGGGCGGTCTTGCCGACGTTCTCCAGGTCGTTGTGCTTCCCCCCGGCCCGCATGCACTTCTGGGCCGTGGTCGCCCGCTTGTACGGGACCTTCTCCTTGCCGGTGAACACGTCCTTGAACTGCACCATGCCGGCATTGGTGAACAGGAGCGTCGGATCGTCCTTGGGAACCAGGGACGAGCTCGGCACGATGGTGTGGCCATGGCGCTCGAAGAAGCGCAGGAAGCGCTCGCGGATCTCCGCGGCCGGCATCCCCGCAGGATGCGGGCGGCAGGCCGGTGTCACGGTCGCCGCCACAGGCTGGCACCTCCCCTCAGGATCCCGCTGTCTTGGCAAAGAAAAAACCGCCGCCGGCCCTGGGCCGGGGCGGGCGTGCCGCGGTACCACCCGGATTCGCCCCGCCCTCGCGGGCGGGGCCTCGGTGGGTCGGCGGGCGCGGGCCGGGCTGGAGCAGGCCACGGGCCCTGCCGATCCGCGCGGTAACGGCGCGCCGCCGGGTGCACTTTGGGAAGCCGGGTTCCGCACCGGCCGGCGACCGGGGGCCGGGACCCGGCCCCATGGGGCGGGCCGGCCCCACGTGGCGGGGCCCGGACCGGCTGGGCGCGCCCGGCCGTCGCGGGATCCCTTTCCTTGGTGCACCGGGCTCCGGGATGGCGTGCTCGCCTCCGCCCGGGAGCCTCGCAGCCTGGGGCTCCCTCTCTGCAGGGCGGGCGGGCGGCTTGGTCCCCTCATCGCCGGGGGCCGCCGCCTGAAGGGCAGCAACCCCATGGAATCACCGGCATTTTGCCATTTCCGGAGGGGCTCGTCAACTCGGCCCGGGCGGCGCCCCGCCCCGAGGTCCGGCGCCTGGCCCACCGGCAGGGGCTCCGGACCCGGCGGCGAAGGGGTGTGCGAGGTGATGCCGGTGAAACCCGGGTTCGTTCCCGGCCTGCGGGCCGAGGTGGAGGCCACCGTCGACGCCGGCATGCAGGCCGCCTTCGACGGGCGGGTGATCCACCCCCTCTACTCCACCTGGTCGCTGGTGCACCACCTGGAGCACGCAGCGCGGCGGGTGCTGGAGCCGTATCTCGAGCCCCATGAGGAAGGGGTGGGCTACGCCGTGGAGGTGCGGCACCTGGCCCCGACCCCCGTGGGCGCCAGGGTGCGGGCCGTGGCCGTCCTCGAGGCGGTGGAGGGCAACCGGGTGATCTGCCGGGTCGAAGCCTACAATGATCTGGAGAAGATCGCCGAGGGCCGGCAGGTGCAGGTGGTGCTGGAACGGGACGCCTTCCGCCGCCGCATCGAAGCGCTGCAGCAGCGCCTGGCCCCCCAGGATTCGCCCGCCCCCTGAGGGCGGCCGGGGGAGGCGGGCAGCCGGCCCCGGGCGGGCCGTCCCGGCCGGAGGGCGCTGCGGGCAGGCCGGACCGGTCGGCGACCCGTCGCGCCACGTCCCCTCCGCGGCGGCCGGGGGGCCAGGGGCCCCCGGCCGCCCCTTCCCGCAGCCTTATTTGGGGGCGGGCTCCCGGTGGCGGCGCCGGAGGCCCAGGAGGCGGCGGAAACCGGCCGCATCCGGCGTCGCCGGACCTGCAACAGGAGGCGGGCCGGCAAGCCGCCCCGCACCGCGACCGGCCCCAGCGGACCGCCCGGGTTTGCCGTGGTGGCTGGGGGCCGGGCCAGAGGAAGGGCCTTCGCCGTGTGCTGCGGGCAGGGGACCGGGGTCCGGATCCCGGCGAACCAGCCGGTCGAGCCCGCCCACCCAGTCCGGCGAGGCGAAGGCCAGCAGAACGTGGGCCAGCCCGGCCACGGGCACCGCGAACAGAAGGCCCGCCAGGCCGAAGTGGTGACCCCCCACCAGCAGGGCACTGATCACCACCAGGGGGTGGACCCCCACCCGCTGTCCCAGGATGCGCGGCGACAGCACGCTGTTTTCCACCCACTGGACCATCACCAGGGCGACGGCCACCTTGATGGCGGTGGCCGGGGAGTGCAGGGCCGCCATGGCCAGGACCGGCACCGCGCCGATGATGGGACCGAAATAGGGGATCAGGTCGGCCAGGGCCGCCAGCGCCCCCAGCAGCACGGCAAAGCGCAAGCCGAAGAAGGTGGCCACGGCCGTGACCATCAGGCCCACGAAGCCGGCCACCAGCAGCTGGCCCCGGATGAACCCGCCCACCACCTGGTCGACGGCCCGCACCAGCTCAAGCCACCGGCGGCGGTGCCCCCGCCCCAGCCGGTCCTGCGCCCAGCGGCGGAGCCGCGGCAGGTCGTCGAGCAGGTAGAAGGCCAGTACCGGAGCCAGCAGCAGCGGGGCGGCCCCCAGGAGCCCCTCCACCAGGCCGCCGGTCAGGTCGGCCAGCCGGGCCGTCACCCATCCCTCGGTGCGGTCGATCTGCTGCAGCAGCGCCTGGCGCACCGTCGCCGGAAGGGTGGCCCGGGCCGCATCCTGGCGCACCCCCTCCACCAGCAGCCGCAACCGGCGGGCGTATCCCGGCAACTGCGTCCCCAGGCGGTTCAGCTCGTCCAGAAACCCGGGCAGAAGGTAGACCAGCGCCACGGCAGCGGCCAGGGTGATGAGCAGGTAGAGCAGGAGGATGGCCGTGGCCCGCCGTAACCCCTGGGCTTCCAGGAAATCCACGGCCGGCGCCAGCAGGTAGGTCAGGACCAGGGCCAGGACGAAGGGCGGCCAGGTGCCCCGCAGCAGGTAAAGCAGGCCCAGGCCCGCGGCGATCAGGGCAGCCCCGCCCAGGATCCTCCGCCAGGACACCGCCGGCATCGGGCCGGCCTAGCGCGCGCCGGCCCTGGCCAGCAGCCGCTGGGCCCGCGGCCTGACCCACCGGACCAGGCGGCGGCGCTGCCGCGGTACCTGGACCTCCAGCCACTGCTGGCTCCACCGCCCGGCCCGCGCCAGCCAGCGGCCCGGCCGCACCCCCGCCCACTCCAGGGCCGCCATCGCCAGGCTGCCCACCACCACGCCCGCCCAGAAGCGGCCGCCCATCCTTCTCACCCCTCCACGGGCTCGGCCGCCGCCGGAGCCCCGGCCGCCAGCCGCACCCGGTTCCCCTCTGAATCGAGGACGAAGCAGTCGACCCGTCCCGCCCCCAGATCCTGAAACTCGATGCAGCAGTCCCAGCAGTACCACTCGTTCTGGCCGATGCGCCCGGTGGCATTGCCCGCGCAGACCGGACAGCGCATGGTGCCGTCCCCCCTCGGCTTCCTCCTTAATCTGCGCGGGCAGGGGAAGGGCCATGCGGCGCCGGAGCCCCGGATCGGGGGGATCCGGGGCTCCGGCGCCGCATCGGGCAAGGCCTGGTGGGGGGTCTGGAAGCCCGTTCGACCCTGGGCTCGGCCTCGGGTGCGACCTCGGGCTCGACCTTCCCCCCGGCCTCGGCTTGGGCTGGTTCTACGCCGTCGCACCCCGCCCGGCCGCCACGGCCTGGGCGCCGTCCGGCCGCTCGCAGGTCTCGGCGGCGAAGGCCGGCCCGGTGTCATCCAGGTCGCCGGGTGCCACGGGATCCAGCACCTCGGCGATCACACCGCCGCCGGCCACCCGGTCCCCGTCGTAGAAGACCACCGCCTGCCCGGGGGTGATGGCCCGCTGGGGCTCCTCGAACCAGACCTCCACCGCATCCTGGCGGCCTACCAGGGGCCGCACCACCGCCGGCGCCTCGGGCGACTTGTACCGGACCCGGGCGGTGACCCGCGCCTCGCCCGCAAGGCCGGGCCAGGACACCCAGTTGACCTCCACCGCCCGCAGGCCCCGGGCATAGGTGGCCGTATCCGGGCCCACGATCAGCGCGTTCTTCTCCGGCAGGATGCGGACCACGTACATGGGCCGGTCGCTCTGGATGCCCAGGCCCCGGCGCTGGCCCACGGTGTAGTAGGCCAGGCCGCGGTGGGTCCCCACCCGCCGGCCCCGGGTGTCGTAGATGGGCCCGGGCCGGATGCGGTCGCCGGCCCGTTCTTCCAGAAAACGGCGGTGGTCGTTGTCCTTGACGAAGCAGATCTCCTGGCTCTCGGGCTTGCGCGCCGTCACCAGGCCGTAGGCCTCGGCCAGCTGCCGGACCTGGCTCTTCTCGAAACGCCCGATGGGCAACAGGGTGCGCGCCAGCTGCTCCTGGGTGAAGTTGTAGAGCACGTACGTCTGGTCCTTGCGCCGGTCCGCCGACTTGCGCAGGATGAACCGCCCCAGCGCCTCGTCGTACTCCACGATGGCGTAATGCCCTGTGGCGACGTAATCGCAACCCAGGGCCTCGGCCCGGCGCAGGAACTCGTCCAACTTGATGTAGCGGTTGCAGGCGATGCACGGGTTGGGCGTGCGGCCCTGCAGGTACTCGGCGACGAAGTAGTCGATCACCTTCTCCTCGAAATCCTGGCGCATGTTCATGACGTAATAGGGGATGCCGAGCCGCTCCGCCACCCGGCGGGCGTCGTCGACGGCGCTCAAGGAGCAGCAGCCCCCGTAGCGGGCCTCGTCCTCGGGCTCCATGGCGGGCCACGTCTGCATGGTGACCCCGATGACCTCGTAGCCCTGGTCCCGCAGCAGGGCCGCCATCACCGAACTGTCGACCCCGCCGCTCATGGCCGCCAGCACGCGCCCCTTCCTTCCCTGGCTCACGCCGCCACCCCCTTCCCTTCCGCGTCGCGTTCCTGGCGTTTGCCGGCGGGCGCCGGGCAAATCCGGTCGCACCGCCACCCCGTCCGCGAAACCTCTAGCGGCCGGCCACCAGCCCCAGGCCCTGGGCGCGGCGCGCCCGCTCCACCACCCGGGGCAGGACCTCCAGGACCCGGTCCACGTCCTCCTCGCTGGTCCCGTCGCCCAGGGAAAGGCGAATGGCACTGAAGGCTTCCCGCTCCGGCAGGCCCATGGCCTGGAGCACGTGGGAGGGCTCGGGCGTGCCCGCGCTGCAGGCGGCGCCGCTGGACGCGGCGATGCCCTCCAGATCCAGCTGGATCAGCACCGTGTCGGCCGTCACCCCGGGCAGCCCGATGCTGCTGATATGGGGCGCCCGCGGCGCCCCTGCGCCGTGGATGCGCGCGCCGGGGATGCGGGCCACGATGCCCTCCTCCAGGCGCCGCTGCAGCGCCGCCAGCCGCGCCGCCTTGCCCTCCCGCTCCCGGGCGGCCAGCTCCGCCGCCAGGCCGAAGCCCGCGATGGCCGCGGTGTTCTCGGTGCCTGCCCGCAGGCGGCGCTCCTGCCCGCCGCCGTCCAGCAAGGGCAGCAGCTGGGTGCCGGCCCGGACATACAGGGCGCCGGCGCCCTTGGGCCCGCCGATCTTGTGGGCCGAGAGGCTCAGCAGGTCGACCCCCAAAGCCTCCACGTCCAGCGGCAGCACCCCCGCCGCCTGGACGGCGTCGGTGTGGACCAGCACCCCGCGCGCCCGCGCGGCCCGGGCGATCTCGGCCACGGGCTGGATCGTCCCCACCTCGTTGTTGACCAGCATGACGGAGACCAGGATGGTGTCGGGTCGCAGGGCGGCCAGCACCTGCTCAGGGTCGACCCGGCCCTGGTCATCCACCGGAACATACGTGACGGCAAAGCCCTGCCGCTCCAGGGCCGCACAGGCGTGCAGCACCGCATGGTGCTCGATGGCGGTGGTGACGATGTGCCGCCCGCGCCCGGCGTGGGCCAGGGCCACGCCCTTCAAGGCCAGGTTGTCGGCCTCGGTGCCGCCCGAGGTGAAGATGATCTCCCGCGGCCGGCAGTGGAGCAGACTGGCCACCTGGGCCCGCGCCTCGTCCAGCACGGCCCGGGCCGCCCGCCCGGCGTAATGGAGGCTCGACGGGTTGCCCCAGGCCTCCGCCAGGACTTCGAACATGCGCTGCTGGACTTCCGGCCGCACGGGCGTGGTGGCGGCATGGTCCATGTAGACGCGGCGGGTCACCGTCACCACCTCCTTCCCCCCACCATGGGTTCCACTGTTTTCCCCCAGCAATGGGCTGTAACCACTAAATGTAAAACATGTAGCCCCGGCGCTGGCGCTCTTCCGCCTGGCGGCACAGATCCGCCAGGGTGGTGCCCTCCAGGACCCCGGTGATGGCGCGCCGGACCTCTTCCCAGACCGGGTCCGCCACCGAGGGGGTTCCCGTGGCCTCCTGGTCCGTCTCCGGGCCGATGGGGCCGTCCAGCAGGCGGACGATATCGGCTACGGTGATCTGGGCGGGATCCCGCGCCAGCACGTAGCCGCCCTGGGCGCCACGCACGCTCTGCACCAGCCCGCCCTTGCGCAGCGGCGCCATCAGCTGCTCCAGATAGTTCTCCGGCAGTTGCTGGGCGTCGGCCACTTCCCGCAGGGGCACCGGCCCCTGTCCGTAGCGGCGGGCCAGCTCGTACATCGCCCGCACGCCGTAGCGACCCCGCGTGGAAAGTTGCATGACCTGACCCTCGCAGTCGTGCACAGCGCGCGCCCGGCCGGAAGCACCGGCCGGGCGTGCCAATTCCCACTGATTCACTGGGTTTTCTCACGGCCATGCTAGCATGCCGCGGCGGGCCCTGTCAAAGGCCCGCCGCCGGGGCCGCCGCCGGGATGCCGCAGGACTGCGGCCGGTGCGGCCCTTTCCCTCAGCGCCCGCGCAGGATGTAGTGGACCGTCAGGGTGCCGCCATCGGACTGCGGCCCGGTCAGGTAACCGCCGGCCACCACGCGGGAGGCATCGCCCGCCGCGCGTGCTGGCCCCTCCGCCCCGGCCGGCCCTGCCACGGTTCAGCGCTGGAGGCGGAAGCCGTGGGGCAACAGGGTCTCGATGGGCTGGGGCGCCGGCTGGCCGTCGACCCACACCGCCAGGCCCGGCGCGTATTCGAACAGCAGCTGCCGGCAGGCGCCGCAGGGGAAGGCGGGCTCGGGGCCGTCGGCGGTGATGACGATGCGCCGGAACTGGCGCACCCCCTCGGACAGCGCCTTGAACAGGGCCACCCGCTCCGCGCACATGGTCAGCCCGAAGCTGGCGTTTTCGATGTTGGCGCCGGTGAAGATCCGGCCGTCCGCCGCCTCCAGTGCCGCCCCCACCCGGTAGCGGGAGAAGGGGGCGATGGCCGAATGCCGGGCGGCCCGGGCCAGCTGCACCAGGGGCTCCCAGCCGGAAGGTGGGGAGGCGGCACCCGTTGCGCCGGCCCCGGCCCCTGCCCCGACCGGAGCGGACGACCCGGCCGGCCGGGCGACCTCCGGCACCCGGATCTCCGCCGGCGAGGCACCCGTCACCCCGGCCGCCGCGCCGGCCCGGGAAACCCCGCCGGACCCCGCGGCCGCGGTCGATTCCGGCGCCGCCGGGGTCCCCGGCGCCAGCTCTGCACCGACCACGGCATGGATCAGGGGCGGCACGGGAGCCGGTTCGTCCGCAAGGGTGAAGGCCCGCTCCAGCCAGCGGCGGGCCGCCTCCAGCCGCGCGGGATCGTTGAAGTGCAGCTCCACCAGCGGCTCGCCCGCCTCCACCCGATCTCCCAGCCGCTTGAGCATGACCAGGCCGGCGGCCAGGTCGATGACGTCGTCCTTGCGGGCGCGGCCGGCCCCCAGGACCATGGCGGCCGTCCCGACCGCCTGGGCGTCCATGGCGGTCAGGTACCCGCTGCGCGGGGCGGTGAACACCTGGCGGTAACGGGCCTGGGGCAGCCGCTCGGGGTCGTCGACGGCCCGGGGGTCGCCCCCCTGGGCCTCCACCAGCCGGCGCAGCATGGCCAAGCCGTCGCCCGCCTCCAGGTGCCGGGCCAGGAGCCGGCGCCCCGCCTCGGGATCCGGTACCTTGCCGGCCAGCCAGGCCATGGTGCCGCCCACGGCCAGGCAGAGTTCCACCAGCTCCGCCGGCCCCTGGCCCCGCAGGGTGGCGATGGCCTCCCGCACCTCCAGGGCGTTGCCCACGGCGCGCCCCAGGGGCTGGTTCATGTCCGTCACCAGGGCGACCACGCGGCGGCCCAGGTGGCGGCCGATGTCGACCATCAACCGGGCCAGCTCCAGGGCGCCGTCCAGGGATTTCATCAAGGCGCCGGAGCCCGTCTTGACGTCGAGGACGATGGCGTCAGCGCCGCCGGCGATCTTCTTGGACATGATGCTGGCGGCGATCAGCGGGATGCTGTCGACCGTTGCCGTCACGTCCCGAAGGGCGTAGAGCCGCTTGTCCGCTGGCACCAGGTCGGCCGTCTGGCCCGCCACGGCGATGCCCAGCTCGCGAACCTGGCGGGCGAACTCGTCCCGGCTCAGTTCCACCCGGAAGCCCGGGAAGGATTCCAGCTTGTCCAGCGTGCCGCCCGTGTGGCCCAGGCCGCGCCCCGACAGCTTGGCCACCGGGATGCCCGCCGCCGCCACCAGCGGCGCCAGCACCAGGGTGGTGGTGTCACCTACGCCGCCCGTGCTGTGCTTGTCGACCTTGACGCCGGGGATGTCGCTGAGGTCGACGGTCTCGCCGGATAAGGCCATGGCCCGGGTCAGGTCCGCCGTCTCCCGGGCATCCATGCCGCGGAAGAACACGGCCATGGCCCACGCCGCCACCTGCTCGTCGGGGATGGTGCGGCGGGCGATGCCGTCCACCCACCACTCGATCTCCTCCCGGGTCAGGGTGCCGCCGTCGCGCTTCTTCAGGATCAGGTCGTAGGCTCGCAACCGCCCCGCCTCCCTCGCCGCTCTCGGGCGCGCCCGCACCTGGGGCCGGGCCGGGCACCGCCCTGCCGGCACCGCCCGCCCCGGCGGGTGGCAGCTTCAGGCAGGTTCGTCGGGCGCTCCGGCCAGGATGGCCAGGCTGGCGCTGGCACCGATGCGGTTCGCACCGGCCGCCACCATCCGGCAGGCCGCCTCATAGTCCCGAATGCCGCCCGACGCCTTGACGCCCTTGCCGGGCCCCACCGCCGCCCGCATCCGGCGCACCGCCTCCTCGGTGGCCCCGCCCGGCCCGAAGCCGGTGGACGTCTTGACGAAGTCGGCCCCCGCCTCCAGGGCCAGCCGGCAGGCCAGGTCGATCTCCTCGGGACGCAGCAGGCCCGTTTCCAGGATCACCTTGACCAGCGCTCCCGCCGGCCGGGCCACCGCCACCACGCCGTGCAGGTGGGCCACCACCTCCCGGTGGCGCCCGGCCTTGAGGAGGCCGACGGGCTGGACCACGTCCAGTTCCCGCGCCCCGGCGGCCAGGGCCGCCTCTGCCTGGCGGGCCTTGTCGGCGGCCGACCCGGCACCCAAGGGAAAGTCGATCACGGTGCACACCACCGGCCCCGCCCCAGCCAGGAGCTCCGCGGCCAGGGGGACGTACACCGGGTTGATGCACACCGAGGCGAAGCCGTGTTCCACCGCCTCCCGGCAGAGCTGCTCCACCTGCTGGGGCGTGGCCTCGGGCTTGAGCAGGGTGTGGTCGATCAGGCCCGCCAGCTGCCGCCGGCCGAGGGCCGGCGGCGTCGCGCCCGCCGGTGCACCCGAACCCCGGTCCTCCATAGGCGCCCTCCTCTCAACCCTTCTCCCCGCGCCCGCCGCGCGGCGCCGTCCCCCCTGCCGCCGCCAGGCGGACACGCCCGCGGGCTCGGGGGTCCACCGCGGGCGGCAAGGGCCGTCGCTCCCGCCCTGGCCCGCGCCGGTGGGCTCCGGTCTACGGAGACCGGAGCCCACCGGCGTCATCCGCCGGCCCCCGGTCCCGGGCCGGGGCGGCCTGCCGGCCGGCGGCCGCTTGGGGCTCGCCCAGCTGGTGGTGGCGCCGGCACCGGGGCTCGTACGACTCGTGGCCGCCGATCAGGATCACCGGGTCGTCAGGGGCCGCGGGCCGGCCGCCGATGAGCCGCTGGGTGAAGGTGGCGGGCTCCCCGCAGACCACGCAGATGGCCTTCAGCTTGAGTACCTCGTCCGCCAGGGCCATCAGCTCGGGCATGGGGCCGAACGGGCGGCGGGCGAAGTCCATGTCGAGCCCCGAGACGATGACCCGCAGGCCGGCGGCGACCATGTCCAGCACGGCCTGGACGATGGGCGGTGCGAAGAACTGGGCCTCGTCGATGCCCACCACCTCCGCCGCCGACCGGGCCGCCAGCACGGGGATCTCCTCGGGGCGGCCGGCGGGCACCACCACGGCCTCGAGGTCGCGCCCGTCGTGGGAGGCGACGGCGTCCCGCCGGTAGCGGTGGTCCAGGTCGGGCTTGCACAGGAAGACCCGCCGCCGGGCGATGCGCGCCCGCTGGACCCGGCGCAGCAGCTCCTCCGTCTTGCCCGAGAACATGCCGCCGGTGATCACCTCGAGATAGCCTGCCATCGCGATCGCCGATGCGCTCCTTCCCCGGCCGGGGCTGCTGCTCGCCGGGCGGGCCCCGGCCGCCGGGCTACTCTTCGCGGGGCGTGACGGGCGTTCCTCCGCCCTCAGGTTCCCCGTCCGTGGAGGGTGCCTGCGCCCCTCGAGGTTGCCCGGCCCGCGACCTCCCCTGGCGGGACGGCCGATCGACATCATCGGGCCGGCCCGGCTCCCTCGCCGGCCGGCCTCGCCGCGGTCCAGGCGGTCCGGCCGGTCCCCGCCGGGCCTCGATGACGGGCGCCAGGCGGCCCTCGTACCCCTGGTCGCTGGGGACGTAGAAGCGGGCGCCCAGGAGCTCGTCCGGCAGGTATTGCTGCCGCACGAAATGGCCCGGGAAGTCGTGGGGGTAGCGGTAGCCCTGGCCGTGCCCCAGGGCCCGGGCGCCCCGGTAGTGGGCATCCCGCAGGTGCCGGGGGACCCCGGCGATGGCCTGTTCTTCCACGGCTCTCCAGGCCGCGTCGATGGCCCGGATCACCGAATTGCTCTTGGGTGCCGTGGCCAGGTAGAGCACGGCTTCCGCCAGGGGGATACGGGCCTCGGGCATGCCCACCTGCTCCGCCGCCGCGGCCGCCGCGGCGGCCACCTGCAGGGCCCGCGGGTCGGCCAGCCCCACGTCCTCCGCCGCATGGACCAGCAGGCGCCGGGCGATGGTGCGGGGATCCTCGCCCGCGTAGAGCATCCGGGCCAGCCAGTAGACGGCGGCATCGGGGTCGGAGCCGCGGATGCTCTTGATCAGGGCCGACATGTGGTCGTAGTGCTCGTCGCCCGCGGGGTCGTAGGCCAGGGCCCGCCGCTGGATGGACTCCTCGGCCGCCGCCAGGGTGATGCGCCGCACCCCGTCCGCCCCCGGCGGCGTGGTGAGCACGGCCAGCTCCAGGGCGTTCAGGGCCGTGCGGGCGTCCCCGCCGGCCACCCTCACCAGGTGCTCCAGGGCGGCCGGGTCCACCTCTGCGCGGTACCTTCCCAGGCCCCGCTCGGGATCGGCCAGGGCACGCAGCAGGAGCTGCCGCATGTCGTCATCGGAAAGGGGCTCCAAGCGGAAGATCCGGGCCCGCGAAACCAGGGGCGGGACGCAGGCGAAGTAGGGGTTCTCCGTGGTGGCGCCGATCAGGGCCACCAGGCCGCTCTCCAGGTGGGGCAGCAGGGCGTCCTGCTGGGCCCGGTTCCAGCGGTGGACCTCGTCGACGAAGAGCACCGTCGAGCGGCCCTCCAGGGCCCACCGCTCCCGGGCCTCCTCCACCACCCGCCGCAGGTCGCCCACCCCCGCGGTGACGGCGTTGAGGGGCTCGAAGTGGGCCCGGGTGGTGCGGGCGATGATCCGGGCCAGGGTCGTCTTGCCCGAGCCCGGCGGGCCCCAGAGGATGATCGACCCCAGGCGGTCCGCTTCGATGGCCCGCCGCAGCAGCCGCCCCGGGCCCACCAGGTGCTGCTGGCCCACGAACTCCTCCAGGGTCCGGGGCCGCATGCGCTCGGCCAGGGGCGCTTGCTGCCGGGCCCGTTCCTCCGCCGCCCTGGCGAAGAGGTCTTGTTCCGGCTTGTCCTTGCCGGCTCCAGGCGTGCCCTTCGGCACCACCCTCGCCCCGCTCCTTCCGGGCGGCCTTCCCGGCCGGGCCGCCCGCGTCAGCCTTGGGTCAGGATCCGGTGGAAGATGGCCAGCGCCCGGTCCGCGTCGGCCGGTCCCACGTCCTTGTGGGTGACCCAGCGCAGCCGGTGGGCGTCCACGGCGTTGACCTTGACCCCGGCGGCCGCCAGCTCCCCGGCCAGCTGGTAGGCCGTCCGGCCCGTGCCGCTGACGTCGACCATCACCATGTTGGTCTGGACCGTCTCCATGTCCACCCGGACCCCCGGCAGGCCGGCCAGGCCCTCGGCCAGGCGGCGCGCCAGGGCGTGGTCTTCCGCCAGGCGGTCGATCATCTCGTCCAGGGCCACCAGGCCCGCCGCCGCCAGGATGCCCGCCTGCCGCATGCCGCCACCCAGGGCTTTGCGGTAGCGGCGCGCCTCGGCGATGAACTCCCGGTCACCCACCAGCACGGAGCCCACGGGGCAGCCCAGTCCCTTCGACAGGCTGAACATCACCGAATCGGCCGGGGCGGCCAGGCGGCCGGCCGGCACCCCCAGGGCCACCGCCGCGTTGAAGATGCGAGCCCCGTCCAGGTGGACCTTGAGGCCGTGGCGGTGGGCCACCTCGGCCACCGCGGCCGTCTCTTCCGCCGTCATCACCGTGCCGCCCCAGCGGTTGTGGGTGTTCTCCAGGCAAAGGAGCCGCGGCGGCGGGAAGTGGATGTTGGCGGGCCGGATGGCGGCCTCGACCACCGCCGGATCCAGCACCCCGCGTCGGGACGGAAGGGGCCGCACCTGGCAGCCCGCCAGCAAGGCCACGCCGCCCACCTCGTAGTAATAGATGTGGGATTCTTCCTCCAGCAGCACCTCGTCGCCGCGGCGCGTGTGGGCCAGCACCGCCGCCTGGTTCGCCATGGTACCGCTGGGGAAGAACAGGCCGGCCGCCTTGCCCAGCCGCTCGGCCGCCACCTCTTCCAGGCGCCGGACCGTGGGATCCTCGCCGTAGACGTCGTCGCCCACCTCCGCCTGGGCCATGGCCCGGCGCATGGCGGGCGTGGGCTGGGTGACGGTGTCGCTGCGGAAGTCGATGATGTCCGCCACGGCTGCTTCTCCTCTCCCGACCGCCTCCCGGGCGGTCAGCAATCCTGTCCTCAGGTGGGGTGGAACCCGCACCGGGGGCAGAGCCATCCCCAGGGCCGGCGCGCCAGCTGCGCTCCGCAGGCGGGACAAGGCAATGCGCCCGCCGGCGACGGCGAGGCCGCCGGCGCCGAGGGCGCGGCGGGGCCGCCGGCACCGGCCGGGGACGGGCCGGACCGGTGCAACGGAAAGCCGCTGGGGCCGGACCGGCTCCCCGGCGGCCCGTCTCCCGCGGCGGGCGGTGGCCCCGCCCCTCCCTCCCGGTGGTGCCCGTCCATGGCCCAGCCTCCCGCTCCGGCCCACGCCCCCGGGTTCCCAGGATCCCCGCTGGCCCGGAATACACGGGCGGGGCTGCGGCCCTGGCGGCCGCAGCCCCGCGGCGGGGCCGGTTCTTCTCAACCGATGGCCTTGAGGATCTCCTGCTCCAGCTCTTCCTTGGGACGGAAGCCCACGATGCGGGCCACGGGCTGGCCGCCCTTGAAGACCAGGAGGGTGGGAATGGACATGACGCCGTAGCGGCCGGCGATGACGCCGTGGTCGTCCACGTTCAGCTTGGCGACCTTCAGCCGGCCGGCATACTCCTGCGCGATCTCCTCCACGATGGGAGCGATCATGCGGCACGGGCCGCACCAGGGCGCCCAGAAGTCCACCAGCACCGGCTGGTCGGACTGCAGCACTTCCGCGTCGAACTGTTCGGCGGTGAGATCCAGAATGCCCGCTGCCATGCCTGCGCCTCCTTCTTCCTGACCCTGGGGCCGCCGGCGAGCCATGGCGGCACCGGCGCCCGGACCGCGAGGCCCCGGCCCCGGCACCGGCGGCCGCCCCCGCAGCGGGAGGTCCCGGCGCCGGGTCCCGAGGCCGGCGCCGGTCCTGCCGGCGGGTCTGGGTACAGCACCATCTTAAACCACAACGGCCGGGCCGGGACAACGGTCCGCCACCGGCGCCACCGGGCACCCGCCAGGGCACCGCGGCGGCACGCCGCACAGAATACAAAACCGGCCGGGTCCCTGCCCGGCCGGATGCCTGTCAAAAGGCCCACCCCGCGTGTGCCGTGGCGCCAGAGTCTTTGAACCCGCTCCCCCACAGGTGGGTGCCCTCCCACGACCGTCTTGCCCGTCCCCTGACCGTGGGGGCATGGACGCAGGCCGCGGAGAGCCGGGCTCCCTTTGTCTTGGTGTTGGATCAAGACTTCTTGCGCACCACGCGCACCGCAGGGTGGCTCGTTCCGCTCCGCTCGCGCGCCTTCATCGTAGCACGGGCCCCCGACCCCTTCAACGGTGAAAGGCTGGAGATGGCCGGCGCCGCGGACCGGGCTTACCGCTGCTGGATGCGCAGGTGCAGCTCCTCCAGCTGGCCGGGGTCGACCTCCGCCGGGGCGCCGGTCAGCGGGTCGACCGCGCGGGCCGTCTTGGGGAAGGCGATGACGTCCCGGATGCTGGACGCGCCCGCCGCCAGCATCACGATGCGGTCGAAGCCGAAGGCGATGCCGCCGTGGGGCGGCGGGCCGTAGTCAAAGGCTTCCAGGAGGAAGCCGAAGCGCTCCCGGGCCTTCTCCGGGGGCAGGCCGATGGCCCGGAACACCCGCTCCTGCACGTCCCGCCGGTGGATCCGGATGCTGCCGCCGCCGATCTCGTAGCCGTTGAGCACCAGGTCGTACGCCCTGGCGCGCACGCCGGCCGGATCCGACTCCAGGCGGTCCAGATCCTCGTCCCGGGGCGAGGTGAAGGGGTGATGGCGCGCCACGTAGCGCTGCTCTTCCTCGTCCCACTCCAGCAGGGGGAAGTCCACCACCCAGGCGAAGGCCCATTCCTTGACCCGCGGCCACGCCAGCCGCTCCGCCAGCTGCAGGCGCAGCTTGCCCAGCACCACCGAGGCCCGCTCGGGCTCGTCCGCCGCCAGCAGGACCAGGTCGCCCGCCTTGAGCTCCAGCCGGCCGGCCAGGGCGGCTCGTTCCTCCGGCGTGAAGAACTTCACCACCGGACCCCGCCAGGCCTCGGGATCGGGTTCCGGCACCGCGATCCAGGCCACGCCCGGGCTGCCCGCGGCGCGGGCCGTCTCGTTGAGGGCGTCCAGCTCCTTGCGGGACAGGGCCGCGCCGCCCGGAGCGCGCAGGGCCCTCACCGCCCCGCCGGACGCCAGGGCCGCCTGGAACCCGCGGAAGCCGGTCTGGACGAACACGTCGCTGACGTCCACCACGACGGGCTCGTAGCGCAGGTCCGGCTTGTCGCTGCCATACCGGGCCATGGCCTCGGCATAGGTCAGCCGCGGCAAGGGCAGGGGGACCTGGACGCCCAAGAGCTCCTGCCACAGCTCGGCCATCATGCCCTCCGCCATGGCCAGCACGTCGTCCACGTCGACGAAGCTCATCTCCACGTCGATCTGGGTGAACTCGGGCTGCCGGTCGGCGCGCAGGTCCTCGTCCCGGAAGCAGCGCACGATCTGGAAGTAGCGCTCGATGCCTCCCACCATCAGAAGCTGCTTGAACAGCTGGGGCGATTGGGGCAGTGCGTAGAAGCGCCCGGGATGCAGGCGGCTGGGCACCAGGTAGTCGCGGGCTCCCTCGGGCGTGCTCCGGGTGAGCATGGGGGTCTCCACCTCGAGGAAGCCGTTGCGGTCGAAGTACCGGCGCACCACCTGATAGGCCCGGTGGCGCAGCCACAGGTTGCGGAACATGGCCGGCCGCCGCAGGTCCAGGTAGCGGTAGCGCAGCCGCAGGCCCTCGTCCACCTCGGCGGCGGCATCGAGCTCAAAGGGCGGCGTCTTGCTGGTCGCCAGGATCCAGAGCTGGGCGGGCACCAGTTCCACCTCGCCCGTTGCCAGCCGCGGGTTCACCGCCTCGGGCGCCCGGCGGCGCACGGTGCCCCGGGCGGCGACGACGAACTCGGCCCGCAGCCCTTCCGCCGCCTGCACCACCTCCGGCGGCGCTTCCGCCCGGTTGATCACCAGCTGCAGGCGCCCCGTGCGGTCGCGCACCTCCACGAAGCGCAGCCCGCCCAGGTCCCGCACCCGGTGGACCCAGCCGGCCACCGTCAGGGTCCGGCCCACGTGCTCCGGCCGCACCTCGCCGCATCCCAGGTCCCGGCCCATGCGATCCCCCTGCCAGGAACTGAGGGCCGGTGCCAGGGTCGCCCCTTCCCGGCCGGATTCGTCCATCGCCCTCATGCCCGGTCCACCTCCGCCGATCCCCTCGTCTCCGCCGCGGCGGCCGCCCCAGCAGGCCGCAGGACCGCGGCCAGCTCCCCCAGGGGCACCCGTCGCTGCTGGCCCGACGCCAGCTCCCGCACCGCCGCCTCGCCGCGGGCCCACTCGTCATCCCCCAGGATGACGGCATAGCGCACCGGGAGCCGCCCGGCCGCCCGCAGCTGGGCCTTGAGGCTGCGGCCCACATGGTCCATGTCCACGGCCAGGCCCTGGCGGCGCAACGCCTGCACCAGGGCCAGGACCCGCGTCCGCGGTACCTGGCCCGTCACCGCCACGTAGGCGTCCAGGGGCCGGCGGGCCCCCGGCGGGCGACCTGCCGCCTCCAGGGTGAGCAGGAGGCGCTCCAGGCCCATGCCGAAGCCCACGCCGGGCGTGGGCGGCCCGCCCAAAAGCTCGATCAGGCCATCGTAGCGGCCGCCGCCGCACACGGTGTCCTGGGCCCCCAGGCCGCCGTACTTGATCTCGAAGACGGTCCGGGTGTAGTAGTCCAGCCCGCGCACCAGGCCGGGGTCCAGCCGGTAGGCGATCCCCAGGGCGTCCAGCGCCGACTGCAGCTGGTCAAAGCGGGCCCGGCAGTCCTGGCACAGGTAGTCCACCGTGCGGGGCGCCCCGGCCTTGTGGGGCTGGTCCGCCGGCACCTTGCAGTCCAGCAGGCGCAGCGGGTTGGTCTCCAGCCGCGCCCGGCAGTCGGCGCACAGCTCCGCCGCCCGGGGACGGTAATACTCCAGCAGGGCCTGCCGGTAGCGGGGCCGGCAGGCAGGGCAGCCGATGCTGTTGAGGTGCACCTCCAGGCCCTCCAGCCCCAGCTCCGCGAAGAGGGTCATGGCCAGTGCGATGATCTCCGCATCGGCCGTCGCCTCCCCCGCCCCGAAGATCTCGGCGCCGAACTGGACGTGCTGGCGGTAGCGCCCCGCCTGGGGCCGCTCGTGGCGGAACATGGGCTGGATGTAGAAGAGCTTGACCGGCTGGGGGCCGTTGTGCAGCCCGTTTTCCAGGTAGGCCCGCACCGCCGCCGCCGTGCCCTCCGGCCGCAAGACCAGCTGGCGGTCGCTGCCCGGCGGGGTCAGCACGTACATCTCCTTCTGGACGATGTCCGTCGTCTCGCCCACCGTGCGCTGGAACAGCTCCCGCGCCTCGATGACGGGCGTGCGCAGCTCGCCGAAGCCGAAGCGGGCGGCCACGTGGCGGATGCGGGCCTCCAGGGCCTGCCACCGCGGCGCCTCTTCCGGGGTCACGTCATAGGTGCCTCGGGGTCGCTGGATGCGCTCCAAACCTTTCCCTCCTCGGGCCCGCCGGCCCTGCCGGCCGGCGGGCCGGCCATCGCCCTGCTGCCGGCCCTACGCCCGGCTGTCGAGCCATAAGGTCACCGGCCCGTCGTTGACCAGCTCCACCTGCATGTCGGCACCGAACCAGCCCGTCTGGACGAACAGGCCCCGCGCCGCCAGGGTCTCGGCCACCGCCCGGTAGAGGGGCTCGGCCTGCCCGGGGGGCGCGGCGGCGCTGAAGGAAGGCCGCCGCCCCCGCCGGCAATCCCCCAGCAGGGTGAACTGGGACACCACAAGGACGTGGCCCTCCGTCTCCTGGAGGGACCGTTCGAAGTGCTTCCCGGCCGCCGCGCCCTCGCCGGGAAAGATGCGCAGGTTGGCGATCTTCTCGGTCATCCACTGCACGTCGGCCGGACCGTCGTCCCGCTGCACCCCCAGCAAAACAACGACCCCTCGACCGATGGTGCGAGGGGCTTGTCCGGCGGTGTGCACCGAGGCCCGGGCCACCCGCTGGATCACGGCCCGCATACCCGACCTCCGTTCCCACTGCGGGTCCCCGCGGTCCGGCAGCCGCCCCGGCCCGCGGCCCTTACCGGTTGACCACCCGCTCCACCCGGATCACGTCCCGCACCCGCTCCAGCTGCCGGCGCAGGTGGTCGAACTGCTCCAGGTTCTGGACCTCCACCACCAGGTCGATGGTGGCCGTGCCGTCCCGGTGGGTGCGGGTGCGCGCCGCCAGGATGTTGCGCCGCGTATCGGCCACCACCGCCGCGATGTCGGACAGCAGCCCCACCCGGTCGTAGCAGTCGATCTCCACCGCCACCGGGAAGGCCTGCCCCGCCACCTGGTCCCAGCCGACGTCGATCAGCCGCTGGCCGGCCTCGGGGCTCGCCTTGAGCATATTGCAATCGGCCCGGTGGATCGAGACCCCCCGGCCCCGGGTCACGTAGCCCACGATGGGGTCGCCGGGAACCGGGTTGCAGCAGCGGGAGAAGCGCACCAGGACATGGTCCAGGCCGCCTACCCGCACCCCTGCGCCGCGCACCGGCGCGGGCCGGGCGCGCCGCACCTCCTCGGGCACGGCCGGGACGGCCTCGCCCCCTTCCCGCGCGGCCCCCTGGCGGCGGTACAGGTCCCGCAGGCGGCCCGCCACCTGGCCCGCCGCCACCCCGCCGTAGCCGATGCATACCAGCAGCTCCTCGCCGTCCGGCAGGTTGTAGCGGGCGGCCACCTCATCCAGCCAGTCCTTGCGCCAGACCTCCTTCACCGGCAGGCCGTGGGCCCTGAGCTCGTGCTCCAGCATGAGGCGCCCGCGCTCCAGGTTCTCGTCCCGCCGCTGCTTCTTGAGCCACTGGCGGATCCGGCTGCGGGCCGTGGAGGTGCGCACGAACTGGAGCCAGTCGGCGCTGGGACCGCTGGATTGCTTGCTGGTCAGGATCTCGACGATGTCCCCGTTCTTCAGCCGGTAGTCCAGCGGCACGATGCGGCCGTTGACCTTGGCGCCCACGCAGCGGTGGCCGATCTCCGTGTGGATCCGGAAGGCGAAGTCCACCGGGGTGGAACCCGCCGGCAGGTCGATCACGTCCCCCTTGGGCGTGAAGACGAAGACCTCGTCGGAAAAGACGTCGATCTTCAGGGACTCCATGAACTCCCGGGCGTCGCCCAGGTCGTTCTGCCACTCCAGCACCTGGCGCAGCCAGGCCAGCTTGGCGTCGAAGTCCTTGTCGGTGCGCCCCCGCTCCTTGTACCGCCAGTGGGCGGCGATGCCGTACTCGGCGGTGCGGTGCATGTCCCAGGTGCGGATCTGGATCTCGAAGGGCTCGCCCTGGGGCCCGATCACCGTGGTGTGCAGGGACTGGTACATGTTGGACTTGGGGGTGGCGATGTAGTCCTTGAAGCGGCCGGGCAGCGGCCGCCAGATGGTGTGGACCACGCCCAGCGCCCCGTAGCAGTCCTTCACCGTATCCACGATGACCCGCACGGCGATCAGGTCGTAGATCTGGGACAGGTCCTTGCCCTGCTCGTACATCTTGCGGTAGATGCTGTAGAAGTGCTTCGCCCGCCCCTGGATGTCCGCCCGGATGCCGGCCTCGGCCAGCTTGGCGCGCAGGGTGCGGATGATCACCTGGGCCAGCTCTTCCCGCTCCGCCCGCTTGCGGGGGATGCGCTCGGAGAGCTCCCGGTAGCGCTCGGGCTCCAGGTAGCGCAGGGCCAGGTCTTCCAGTTCCCACTGGATCTGGGACATGCCGAGGCGGTGGGCCAGGGGCGCGAAGATCTCCAGGGTCTCCCGCGACTTGGCGATCTGCTTCTCCCTCGGCACCACGGCCAGGGTGCGCATGTTGTGCAGGCGGTCGGCCAGCTTGATCAGCACGACCCGGATATCCCGGGCCATGGCCAGGAACATCTTGCGCAGGTTCTCCGCCTGCTCTTCCAGGCGGGTGCGCCATTCGATCTGGTTGAGCTTCGTCACCCCGTCCACCAAAAGGGCCACCTCGGAGCCGAACTCCCGCTCCACCTGTTCCAGGGTGACCGCGGTGTCTTCCACGGTGTCGTGGAGCAGGGCCGCCACCAGGGTGGCGGCATCCAGCTCCAGGTCGGCCAGGATGAGGGCCACCGCCAGGGGGTGCTCGATGAAGTCCTGGCCCGAGGCCCGCTTCTGCCCCTGATGGGCCGCCTTCCCGAACTCGAAGGCGCGGCGCAGCCAGTCCAGGTCCTCCGGGCCGAGATACCGCCCGGCCCGGCGGATCAGCTCATCGGGTGTGACGGAAGGCTGCAGCTCCACGGCCACGGGCCCGCACCCCCTTTCCTCCGGCCGGATCGCCCGTCCGGCCCTTCCGGCGCCCGCAGGCTCAGCGGCCGCCCGGCGCCTCTTGTCCCCCGGGACCGTCCCGGCTCCCTGCGCCCGGCCCGTTGATCCTTCCCTGCTGCCCGTTGGCGTTTCTTATCAGTTCATTGTATCCCAGAGGGAGCGGTACAGCCAGAGGCTGGGCCAGCACCTCTTCGGCTTCGCCCCAGCGGCCTGCCGCCAGCGCAGCGGCCACCCGGTCCAGCACCTGGCGGCGCAGGGTGCCGGTGCGGTAGCGGGGGCTGCGGTTGAGGTCGAAGGCCTTCTGTCCCCGCGGGGCCAGCACCCACGCCCCGCCGGCGACCGCCGCTGCCTCCGGCCCGGCACCCGGCGGCAGCGCCGGCGGGGGGCCGCCTGCAGGCCCGCCGGGTGGCCGTCCCGGCCCGCCGCCGCCCGCCGGTGCCAGGACCCCGGCTTCCCGCAGGATCTCCAGGGCCGCCTGCAGGGTGTGGCGCGGCCACCGGGGCAGCCGGGCGGCCAGGGCGTCCAAGAGGGCCCGAGGGCCCGCGGGCAGGAGCCAGCCCCCTGAGGTTGGCACCGCCAACCCTTCCCTTCCGCGGGCGACCTCCTCCAGGGCGGTATAGACCTGCACCAGGGCCGCGCGGTCAGGGTAGAGCTCGGCCGTCCACCGCCGCCGCCGCTCCAGCTCGGCCGCCAGCCACGTCGCCCGGGCAGGCTCGGCGGGGCGCAGGTCCTGGACCCGGAGATCGACCCGCAGGTTGCCGCGGTAAGCGTCGACCCGCGGCCGCACGGCCACCTCCACCTGGGGCACCTGGGCCAGCTGCCGGGCCAGCTCCCCCAGGCCGAAGGCCACCGCCGACCAGCCCCCCGGCCATTCCAGCCGCAGGTGCTCGCCGCCCCCCACCGCCCGGGCCACGGCGGGCGGCAGATCCGCCAGGGCGATCACAGGCTCGGGGTTGCCTTCCCCGAAGGGGGCCAGCCGCTCCAGCTGGCGGACGGCCTCTACCGTCAGTTCCTCCGGGCGGGCCACGGCGTCCACCTCCACCACCGGCACCCGCTGGGCCGGGGTCAGGGACCGGCGCGCCTCTGCCGCCAGCCGCTCCCCCAGCTCGCGCCACCGGGCGGCCGGCAAGGTGAACCCCGCCGCCTGGGCATGGCCGCCGAAGCGGGCAAAGAGCCCGGCGCAAGACGCCAGCGCCCGGAACAGGTGGAACCCGGCGATGCTGCGCCCCGAACCGGTGATCCATTCGGCCTGCTGGCGGCCCACCAGGGCCGGGCGGTGGAACAGGTCGACCAGGCGGGACGCCACGATCCCCAGCACCCCCTGGTGCCAGCCCGGGTGGGCCAGGGCGATCACCTCGTCGCCGTACAGCCCCTCGCCCCGCTCCAGGCGCTGGAGGGCCTGCCCGAGGGCCAGGTCTTCCTGCTGCCGGCGCAACCGGTTGAGCTGGTCGACGGCCAGGGCCAGGGCCCGGGCCCGTTCCCGCTGGTCGGTGGCCAGCAGCTCCCACGCCTGGTAGGCGGAGCCCATGCGGCCGGCCGCATTGAGGCGCGGCGCCAGGATGAAGGCCACCCCGTGGGCGTCGAGGCGCGTGTCCCCCAGGCCCGCCACCTCCGCCAGTGCCGCCAGCCCCGGCAGGGGCGCTGCGGCCAGCTCCGCCAGGCCCCGCTGCACCAGGGTGCGGTTCTCGTCCTGGAGGGGGACCACGTCGGCCACGGTGGCCAGGGCGGCCAGCTGCCACCAGACGGGGGAAGCCGGTTCGTCCCCCAGCAGGGCCTGCAGCAGCTTGAAGACCACGCCGGTGCCGCAGAGGCCGCGCCAGGGGTAGCGGCTGTCCGAACGGTGGGGGTTGATCACGGCCAGGGCCGGCGGCAACTCCCCCTGCGGCTGGTGGTGATCGGTGACGATGACGTCCAGCCCCCGCCGCGCCGCCTCGCCCAGCGGCCCGTGGGCCGCGATGCCGTTGTCCACGGTGATGAGCAGGGTCGCGCCCATGGCCTGGGCGGCCTCCAGCGCCCCCGGCGGGACGCCGTAGCCCTCCCCGTGCCGGTCGGGGATGTAGACCTGGACCCGGGCACCGGGCTCGAAATCCTGCAGGCCGCGGTAGAGCAGTGCCGCCGCCGCCACCCCGTCCACGTCGTAGTCGCCCACGATCAGGATCCCCTCGTCCCGGGCCAGGGCGGTCCGGATCCGCGCCACCGCCGCCTCCATGCCGGGCAGCAGGAAGGGGTCGTGCAGCAGGGGATGGCCGTCCAGCAGGCGGCGGGCCGCCGCCACGTCCGTCCAGCCGCGGGCGGCCAGCACACGGGCCGTCAGGGGTGTCACCCCCAGGGCCCGGGCCAGCCGCTGGGCGGCGGCCGGATCGGCCGGGCGCACCTGCCAGCGGCGGCCCACCAGGGGAACCCTCACCGGCCCCGTCCCCCGCGGCGGGGGCCACGGCGCCGGTCTTGACGCGGATCTCGAGCCCTTCCTGCTTGAACCCTTCCTGCCGGGCTTGGGGTGCCAGAAAATGGCACGGACATCGCCTCCACAGGGAGGCGGTCTTCGACAGGCAGGGGGGTGTTCCTGCGCCGGGCCCCTGGCGGGTGTGCCGGATCGCCCCGGGCCGCGTTCGACAGAGATCAGGGCCGGGCGCGTTCCTTCCGCTGGGCCCTTTCCCGGTGGACGATGGAGATCAACGTCTCCCGCTCCAGCTCGTCGACCACATAGAGGCGCCCACCGGCCGCCCGCACCAGTTCCCGCAGGTACCGCTCGTTGGGCTGAAGGCCGATGCAGGTGAAACCCACCCGGCCGAATCGCCCCGCGCCCAGCTGCCGGGCCACCTGCACCGCGTCCTCCAGCGGGTTCGCCGTCCGGTAGGGGACGGTGGGGATGCCGTCGGTGACGAGCACCAGCAGGGGGTTGCGTGCCCGGCTCTGGGCGAGGTAGAGCAGCGCCACCTCCAGGCCCTGGGCCAGGGGGGTCAGGCCGTAGGGCTGGATCTGGCTGAGGCCGCGTTCGACCCGGCTGGTGTTGCGGGTGAGGGGGACCTGGACCTGCACCACCCGCTCCTGGAAGGTGATGACCGCCACCCGGTCGCGGGTGGAGACCAGAAGCTGCTGGGCCAGGTCCTTGGCGGCCCGGATACGGTTTCCCGCCATGCTGGCGCTGGCGTCCAGCACCAGGCAGACGTCCACGGGGTGCCGGCGCAGGCGGCGGTACAGCCGCAGGTCCTGGGGCTGGACGCGCAGGGGCAGGCCCCCCCGGGCCAGGGCCGCCATCACCGACTCGGCCACGGCCAAGCCGTCGCCCCCGGCACCCGGTTCCCAGGGGCGCACCACCCGCCGGTTGGCCTGCCGGCCCCGCTCGTCGTCGTACACCGTGACCGGGCTGTTGCCAGGTCGCGGGTCGGGCCGGGCCGGCCTCACCCGCAACAGGCGCCGGAGGGCGGTGCGCACGGTGCCCGGCTCCTCCAGCAGGTAGGCCATGAGTTCCCACCCCTGGGGGTTCAGGCGGTAGCGCTCCCCGTCCCGTTCCACCAGCCCCGCCTCGCGCAGGTCGTTGAGCCAGCGGCGCAGGTCCTCGTAGCTGGCACCGGGAAGCTGCAGGTCCCGCATGGTGGCGCCCGGCCCCAGCCGTTCCAGCAGGGCGGCGCCCAGGTCGACCCCCGTCTCCCGCAGCCAGTTCAGGGATCGCGCCAAAAGGCGCTGGCGGCGGGCCAGCCCGCCGGGGCTCGCAGAGGCTCCGGGCTTTGGGCCCCCCGCGCCGGAGACCGCTGCCCCACCGGACGAACCGGCCGCCGCCCCGGCGCCGGGCTCCGCCGAGCCGGGTCCGGAGGCGGCCCCTTCCCCGTGCGCCGGGCCTGCTCCGGTGCCGGTGCCCTCCTGCGGCCGCGGCCCGTCCCCCGCCGGCGGGTGGGCGGCGCCCCGCCGGAGACTCCCCTCCGGGGAGGCGGAAGCGCCGCCCTCTCCCGGTATCCGGTGCCGTCCGGGCACCCCCCGGACCAGCGGGGCTTGGGACCCCCACGGGTCCGGGTACCCCTCCGGCCCGGTCCCCGGGCCCGGCTCCCCGACCGCCGGCAGGAACCCCTCGGGGAGGCCGCCGGTGGAGGCCGGATGGCCGGGCCGGCCCCGCGCCGGGCCGGCGGCGGAACCTGTACCGGCGCGGCCTTCCTCCGCCGGGCCGCGCCGCCAGGCGCGCCAGAGGACCCGCCAGGACCCTGGGCCCTCCCGGCCTCTCCCGCTGCGGCCGTCCCGGAGCCGCCCGCTGCTCCCCCAGCCCCCGTCCGGGCCACCGACGGGGACTTCCCGCCAGGAACCGGCGCCCCGCAGGCCGGGCGCCCGGTGCCGGGAGGCGCCTCCGTCCCCCGGCTCCGAGGGATCACCGGTGCCCGCACGGCCCGGCCAGGGCGCGGGACCGCGCAGGATGACTTCCTCCCCCGGCGGAGCCCACCCGCCGGGCCCGCCACCGCCCGGGCTCCCCCCGGTCGCGCCGCCGCGCCCACCGGCCCCACCGGCCTCCCCTTCCCCGCCGCCCGCGGCGGCACCACCCCATCCCGGCGCCCCGGGGGCCCCCTGGGCGCCCCGGGGCGGGGAGCCGCCGCGCGGCTCACCCCAGGCCCCGCCCCACGGCCCGCTGCCCGCCCCCGGCCGGGGCCGTCGCTCCTCCCGGAGGAACGAGTCGGATGCCGTCTCGTAGTCGCTGAGGTCCAGGGGCGCCCCGCCGCGGCCGCACACCAGCTCCACCGCGTCGACCCGGCGCAGCTCCAGGCCGGTCTGCAGCACCGCTTCCTCCACGGCAGCCACGGCGTACACGGCAAACCCCCAGAGGGCGCGGGGCAGGCCGATGGCCAGGTGGACGTGGTTGCGGTGGGCCAGGCGCAGGGACAGCCGGCGACCATAGATCAGCGACCCCGACGCCCGCCCGCCGCCGGTACCGGTCTGCAGGTCGATGTAGTCGGGGATCTGTTCCACGGGCAGGCCGGCGACGCGGTAGGAACCGGCGTCCCGGGCGAAGACGCGGGCGGCCCGGCCGAGCTGCCGGGCGACCAGGCGGTGGTCCACCTCCCCCTCGGCGTGGAAGATGTCGATGTGCAGGATCTGGCCGGGGTGGGAGCGGCCGTAGAAGACCCGGCCGGCATCGGCGTCCTCCAGCACCTGGACGACCCCCGGGCGGCCCGCCACCAGCAGGTGCACGCAGGTGCTGGCCACGGCCGCCTCGCCGATGCTGGCCGCGCCCCGGGGAAGGGCCTGCATCAGGCGGGCCGTCAGGTCGGATTGCCGGCCCAGGCGCTCCGTCAGCCGCTCCAGGCCGGCCACCAGGGGCGTCACGGGTGGCTCCAGGACCGGATGGCCCGGTCCCGCGTCAGCTCCACCAGCGGCCGGGCCCGGTGGGGCGGCGTGGTGCCCTCCCGGGCGCCGGGCCGGACGGGCCCGGCGCCCGGGCCGCTGCCGGGGCCCCCGCTGCCGGCGGGGTGGGCCGCCAGGAGGCCGGCGGAGGCGCCCGCGCCGGAGCCGGGGGCGCCGGGGGCGCCCCCGGCTCCGGCCGCGCTGCCGCGGATTCCGCCGCCGGGGGCGGCGGAATCCGCGGCGGGCCAGGCCCCGGCGGCGCCGCCCCGGCCGGCAGGGCCCGCCGCGGCCGGCGCCGCCGGGCTCCCCGGGCCGCCGGCCCCCTGGCCGGCGGCCCGGGAGAGCATCTCCCGCAGGCGGCTCCAGACGCCCCCGGGGCCGGTATCGCCTCCGGCGCCCCCTGGAGCGCCCGCCCTCCACGGGGTCCCTCCCTGCGCGGCCGGCAGCCCGGCCTCGTCCAGATCTTCGCCCCGCGCCCACCCGGCTCCGCCGGGCATCCCGGCCACCGCACCGCCGCCGGGCACCGCCTGCCAGGGCAAGCCGGCGTGACCCGGGCCTGCACCCGGGACCGGATGACCCTCGCCGCCCGGCAGCTCGCCGGCGTGGTGCCCGGCGGTGCCGTCGTGGCGGGCCCCCCCGTCCTCCGCGGCGCGGGCCAGGTACTCGAGGATCTCGCTCAGGACCCCGGCTTCCACCCGGTGACGCAACACGGCGGGCGCGATCTCCAGGACATCGGCCCGCAGCACCTGCCGGCGCCCGGCCCGGGCTGCGTAAAGGGCGGCCCCGTGACGCCAGGCTTCCAGCGCCCGCAGGCTTTCCAGCCGGAACTGGACGTAGATCTCCGCCAAAAGCTCCAGCAGGGACTCGGGAAACTCCGGCCGCCGGGCGGCTGCTTCCCGCCAGCGCCGGTCCCAGGGGTCGTCCATCGCCCCGGCGCCGGCAGGCTCCCGCTCCCCTCGCTCCCCTGCCGCCAGGGACCGGGCTGCCGGGGGCGCCTCCTGCACGGCCGCGGCCGCCGCCTCCCCGGCGTCAAACGCCCCCCCGGCCGGACCGCGCCGCACCTCGGTCATGCCGGTTCCCAGAGCGTTCCATCGTCCCTCGCGTTCCGCGCCGGTGAGCCCGGTACCCAGCGGAGCAGCAGGATCGGGTGGGGGCGCGATCCCGGCGGCCCCGGAGGCCCCGTCCGGCTCCCGGCGCGGGCCGGTCCCCGCACCGGACGGCGCCGCGGGCCGCTCTCCCTCCAGCCGGGCGGTGGATTCCGCCTCCTGCCCCCTGGTACCCGGCCCGCCGTCCGCCTGCACCGCGGCCTCCTGCGCCCCGCCCGCGGCGGCCCCTTCGGGGAGCGCGGGGGCACCACGCCCCTCCTGCCCGGGCAGCACGGCGGGCCGCGCCTCGCGCGCCGGGAGCCCAGCCGGCCGGTTCGCCCCGGTACCCGCCCAGCCGGCCCGGGCCGCTTCGGCCAGCGCCCGGGTGCGGGCCTCGCCCAGGAGCAGGATGCGCTTGACCAGCCACGGCTCTCCCGGCCGCCGCACGTCCAGCACCAGGTCGAAGCGGTCGGACAGCTGGCGGCGGATCTCCTCCAGGGGACCCGGTTCCTCGTCGGGGTTCGACGCAGCCCAGACCGCCACCCGCACGGGGATCTCCACGGGCGGCAGCCCCGTCTCCTCGATCTGCAGGCGGCCGGGCTTGGTACCCATCACGTCCAGCAGGCAGTCGGCCAGTTCGGGCGCCACGTCGGCCAGGCGGTTGATCTCGTCCACCAGCACGATGCCCCGGTGGGCCTGGGCCAGGGTACCGGGCAGGAGGGCCGCCTCGGGGCGGGCGGGGTCGGTGAGCCGTCCCAGGTCCAGGCTGCCCGTCACCGTCCCCACCTTGGCGGAGGGCGAGATCTCCCGGAAGGGCATGGGGATCCACTCGGTGCCGTGGGCGGCGATCCGGTCCGGGGTCCAGTGGGCGTGAAGCGGGCAGTGGGGGGCCTGAGGATCGCAGTTGTAAGGACAGCCGCGGATGCGCTCGATGCGCGGCAGGATCCGCCGGGCCGCGCGCAGGATGGTGGTCTTGCCCGTCCCCCGCACGCCCTCGGCGTGCAGGTGGAGGGGTTCGCCCCACAGCTGGGCGATGATGGACATCTCCACCGCTTCGAAGAGCTGGCGATTGCCCTCGTGCCGGATGAGGGACGCGTAATCCTGCATGCAGCCACACCCCCGCCCGCCGTGATCGGCATCCCCGAACGGCGGCTCGCCGGGACCTTCGTGCCCGGACGAACCCGCCCGGTCCGCCCGCCTCGCCGCCGGGCCACCGGGCGCCGAACACCCGCCCGGAGCCGGACGTGCGGCCTGCCTCCCCGCCCGGCCACCGGGCGTTGACCGCTCACCCAGGGCCGGCCGGACCGCCCGCCCGCCGGCCCGTCCCAGGGAGGCCCCGCCGTCCGGGTCCCCTTGGGCGGCAACGGCTGCGGGTTGCCCCGGTACGCAGCCTGCGGGGCCACCAGGCCGGAACGGCGGATGCCGGCGGCGCAGGTTAGTCTGGCCGCGCCCTCAAGAAAAAAACCACCGGACCGGAAGGCCCGGTGGTGGCCACGTTTTTCCGTTGTCCGGACGCCGCCCCGCGGCCCGGCGGCCGGTGGGCCCGGGTGCCGGGCCGCCCGGCCGGCAGGCCCCTAGCCGTAGGCCGCCAGGGGCCCGGAACGGCACTGGCAGCCCCGGCCGGTCCGGCCGGTCCGGCCGGTCCCTACCCCGCCGCCCGCGCCTGGGCCTGCCGCCGGGCCGCGCGCTGGCGCAGGACATACCAGAGGGGGCTCGCCACGAAGATGGACGAGTAGGTGCCGAACAGGATGCCGAAGAACATGGCGCCCGCGAAGGCCCGAATCGTCTCGCCGCCGAAGGCGAAGACGGCGGCCAGGGCCATCAGGGTGGTGGTGCCGGTCAAGAGCGAGCGGCGCAGCACCTGCCGGATCGACCGGTCGACCAGCTCCTCGAGGGGCTCCTTCCGCCGCAGCCGCAGGTTCTCGCGGATCCGGTCGAAGACCACCACGGTGTCGTTGATCGAGTAACCGAACACCGTCAGGATCGCAGCGATGAAGGAGGAGTCGACCTGCCACTGCAGGAGGGCGAAGAGGCCGACCACCATGAACACGTCGTGGAGCATGGCCAGGATGGCCGCCACCGCGAACCAGAACTCGAAGCGCACCGTCATGTAGACGATCATCCCGACGGTGGCCAGCCCCAGGGCCAGCAGGCCCTTTTCCTTGATCTCGCGGCCGATCACCGGGCTGATGCTGTCGAACTGCTCCAGCTGGACCGGGGCCACCTGCTTGCCCAGGGCCTCCAGCACCTTCTGCTGGGTGGCCTGGTCCACGTGGGGGGTGCGGACCAGGGCGACCTTGCCGCCCTCGGCCAGCTGGACGATGGCGTCGTCCAGGCCCTGTTCCTCCAGCACCGACCGCACCGGGCCCGCTTCCACCGGCCGCTCGAAGCGCAGGGTCCAGGCCGCGCCGCCGGTGAACTCCACGTTGTAGTTCAGCCCGCGCACCGCCCAGGCGATCATGCCGGCGGCCAGCAAGAGCAGGCTCAGGGCAAAGGCCACGCCCCGGGTGCGCACGAAGGAGAAGCCCTTCACCGCGCCTCACCCCTCACGCCGAACAGCCGGGCGGGCTGCCGGAAGAGCTCCGAGTCCACCAGGTTCCGCAGGAAGAACCGGGTCAGGGTGATGGCGGTGAACATGCTGGCCACCACGCCGACGGCCAGGGTGACGGCAAAGCCGCGCACCGGTCCGGTGCCCAGGCCGTAGAGGACGGCGGCGGCGATCAGGGTGGTCAGGTTGGAGTCCAGGATGGCCGAGAAGGCGTTGCGGAAACCGGCTTCCAGGGCCGCCCGGATGGTCTTGCCGGCCCTGAGCTCGTCCTTGATGCGCTCGTAGATCAGCACGTTGGCGTCCACGGCCATGCCCAGCGACATGACGAACCCGGCGATGCCGGGCAGGGTCAGGGTGGCGTTGAGCCCGTAGAGGGCGCCGGCGGTGATCAGCATGTAGACGGCCAGCGCCACCACCGCCCAGAAGCCGGGGATCCGGTAGATCACCAGCATGAAGGCTGCCACCGCAGCCGCGCCGACGATCATCGCCTCGACGCTGCGCTGGAGGGAATCGCTGCCCAGGGTGGCCGACACGGTGCGGTTCTCCACCACCTGCAGGTCGACGGGCAGGGCGCCGTAGCGCAGGGCCACGGCCAGGCGCTGGGCCTCCTCGAAGGTGGGGATGCCGGTGATCTCCGCCCGGCCGTTGGTGATCACGGCCTCCACCGTGGGCGAGGAGATCACCTGCTCGTCCAGCACGATGAAGATGGGTTGGCGGTAGAACTTGCGGGTCGCCTCGGCGAACTTCTCCGTGCCCTCGGCGTTGAACTGCAGTTGCACCACGGGGCGGCCGGCCTGGTCGGCCGCCACCTGGATGCCCCCGGCCACCAGCTGGTCGCCGGTCACCACCACGCTGCCGTCGGGACCGAGGAATTCCAGGCGCGCCGTGCGCCCGATGGTCTCGATGGCCTTCTGGGGATCGTCCACGCCGGCCAGCTCCACCACGATGCGGTCCTCGCCCTGGCGCTGGATCACCGGTTCGGCCACCCCCAGGGCGTCCACCCGGTTGCGGATGATCTCCACCGCGTCGTCGATCTTCTCGCGGGTCACGGGGTTGCCGGGCTTGTCCACGCCCTGCAGCACGACCCGCACCCCGCCGGCCAGATCCAGGCCGCGGTTGATGCGGTTCTGCAGCTTGAAGTCCAGCAGCGTCCACGCGGCGATACCGCCCAGGACCGCCAGGCTGGCGACCAGGGCCAGTACCGCCCGCCACCTGCGGCGCGCTCGCATGCGGCCGCCCCCTCCCTGCAACGACTTGGACCCGAAGCCGCCCCAAGGCGGCCCCGGCTCGCAGCCATACCCGCCGGCACAAAAAAGCGGCCCCGGCCGGGGTCTCCGGTGGCCGCGTCCCCCATGCGCCCCGCCCCGTCTCGCCGGGGCCCGGGTCCGGCTGGACGCCACCCCCGGGCCGCCTGCGGCCGGACCGGTCCGCCTTCGGGCCGGGCCTGGGTTCGGGCCGGGGCCCCAGGCGGGGCGCCCGCCCCGGGAACCCGGCGCGCCCAGGGTGGGACCCTCGCGGCGCTCCACGGGCGGCCGCTGCGGAAGGCGGCGGCCGGTGCCGGCGGCCGTCCCCCGCGAGCTGCCGCACGGCGGCCGGCGCCACCGCGGCCGGCGACGGCCGGCGGAAAAACCAGGGGCCGCAAGATCCGAAGCCGATTATAACACCGCACCCCGGCCCCTTGAAGCCGTGGTTTCCCAGGGGGTCCCCAGGGAACCTTGTGACCAGCGGAGGCCTCCCGGGGTCCACGCCCCCGGCAGGCCCTCGCCCCGCCGGCCGGCGCCCTCCTTCCAGGCGGCGCGCGCCGGCCCGGAGCCCGGCGCCGTCCCGGCGGAGAAGCTGCCACCAGGAGGATGGAACCATGAAGTCACCCGATCGGCCTGAAAGCCCCGCGCAGCAGGGCCCGGCCGGCGAGGCCCCCATCCCGAAGCCCGGCGCCCTGCGCCGGGAGCCCCACTTCCAGCAACCGGCCGTCCTGGCAAGCTTCCGCGACCCGGATGGCGCCCAGCGCGCGGCCGAGGCGCTGAAGGCCGCCGGCTACCGGCACGTGCAGATCGACCGGCTGCAGCCGGTCCGGGAAGAACGGGGAAACCAGTGGGACCAGCCCGTACCGGACACCCTGACGGGCGCCATGGACCGGGACCGGCGGGCCCTGGCCGCCATGTCCCCTACGGTCAGCGGCTGGTCGGACGATGAGCTGGTGGGGGACGTGCCCTACCTGCTCACCGTACCCCTGGAGCCCGGACAAAGCCGGGACCAGGCGGCCGCCATCGTGCGGCAGCACGGCGGCCGGGTCTAGAGCAGGGCGCCTTGGGCCGGGCGCAGCCCGTCAAGCCCCGCTGGCCGCACGGGCCGGCACCGGCGCGGGCGGCTGCCGCAGGGCGGGGTGCACGAAGGAGAGGACCGCCGGTACCAGGAAGAGCACCGAGATCCCCCACATGGCGCCCGGCAGGGAGCCCAGGGCCTGCTCCAGCCAGCCCGCCAGCAGCGGGCTGGCCGTCATGCCCACGTAGATCAGGGCGTTGCGCGTGGCCTCGACCCGCCCCAGGTAGGCCGGGTCGGTGGCCTCCTGCACCCAGGCCACCTGGGGGGCCAGGAAGGCGGCGTTGCTCACGCCCATCAGGACGTAGGCCACCATGGCGACCTCGAAATCCCGGGTCCCCGCCAGGATCACCAGGGCCAGCCAGGCCCCCAGGTAGCCCGTGCCGATGATGACGCGGCGCGGCCAGACCTTGCCGCGCCGGGCCACCACGGCATTCCCGGCGATCATGCCGGCACCCATGGCGGCCAGCAGCACCCCCCAGCGCTCGGGAGGCACCTGGAGCAGGGCCGGCACGGCTTTCTGCATCAGGGCGTTGGCACCGTTGGCGCCCCAGGCGAAGCTGCCCATCAGCAGCAGCAGGGCCCACACCGTCCGGTTCTGGCGGTGGTAGCGCAGTCCCGCCACCACGTCCTGCCAGACGCCGGCCGCCCCCCGGGCCGGAGCCCGCCCGGCTCGGGCCCTCTCATCCAGGGCCAGGCCGGCCAGCTGCCACGCCGAGATGAGGTACGACAGGCTGTCCAGCCAGAAGGCCGGCGCCATGTACAGCACGGGATGAAGGGCGCGCCCCGCCGCAATCAGAGCCGTGGCGCCCACCGGCGCCAGGATGTCCACGAAGGAGCGGGTCGCCGAATGGTAGGCGTTGGCCTCCAAGAGCGCGTCGCGGCTGACCACCGCGGGCAACGTGCTGCGCCAGGCCGGGAAGAAGAAGGTGCTGGCCGTGCCCAGGGCCAGGGCGGCCAGATACACCTGCCACAGCTGGTCTGCAAAGGGCACCAGGAGCACCACGGCGGCGCGCACCAGGTCGCTGGCCACCATGACCCGCCGGCGCGGCCAGCGGTCGGCCAGGGCGCCCGCCAGCAAGCCGAAGACCGCCTGGGGCAAGTGCTGCATCATCAGCACGATGCCGATGGCCATGGGCTGGTGCGGAAAGCGGTCCAGCACCAGCGTGGCCAGGGCCACGGCGCTGAACCGGTCGCCCGCCCAGGACACGGCCATGGCCAGCCAGTAGCGGCGGTAGGCGTGGAACCGCTGGAGCATCTCAAAGAAACCGTACGACTTCACGCCATCTGGCGAATCCCCCGCTCGACCCAACGGACCGTCCTCCCCAATGTCTCTTGGTGCTGACCGCCATGGGATTCGGTGTCGGCAGTGACACTTCCTACCTGTTCAGGCCCCGATTTGGGGAGGGATCCCGCTGGCCTCCCGTCCCTGGCGGCACCCGCGCCGGGACCGGGCCGCCTCCGTCCTCGTCGGCGGGCCCGACCAGCAGCTGGCGGAGGTCGCCGTCCCTCCGGGTCCAGCGCCGCCGGTCGAAGTACTCCAGCAGCGGCAATGCCCACTTGCGGGTCACGCCCAGGGCATCCCGCGCCTCCGCCACGGTGAACGGGCCCACCCGCTGCTGCAGATCCGCCAGGCGGTTCCGGGCATCGGCAAGGGCCGCGGGCGTGAGCCAGAGTCCGGGCGCCACGCGCACCAGCCGGCCGCGGTGCTCCAGCAGGGCCAGCAGGGCCGCCACCTCTTGCTCCGGAAGCCCCGCGGCGGCCGCCGCGGCCTCCGGCCGGTCAGGCGGCGCCAGGTGCGCCTCGCGGTACACGGCCTCCAGGCGCTCCAGCCGGGCTTCTACGCCGGGGTCGCCACCGGGTCGCCAGCCGGGCCGGTGGAACCGGTCCTCGTCGAGGGCCAGGCGGCCCTCCGCCAGCCAGTGTTCCAGCAGCGCCTGGCCGGCAGCGGGATCGCCTCCGGCCTGCAGGGCGTGGAGCAGGGCATCCCGCCGCATGCCCCGGTCCAGGGGATGCTCCTGGTGATAGGCATGCAGCACCTCCGCCAGCCGGCCCGCCAGGCGGTCCAGGGCGGCCGGGTCGATCCAGACCCCCTGCCCCAGGGAGCGCGCGTCGCCGGCCCGCCGGGCGGCCTGCAGCCAGGCTTCCACCCGGGGTACCGGCTGGCCGGTTTCGCGGGCCAGGCCCGCCACCGTCACGGGGCGCCCGGCCCAGGCCAGCCGGGCGGCCAGGGCGCGGGCCGGTTCGTCCGCAAGAAAGGCCTCGAGCCAGCGGGCCGGGCGCTGGCGCCGGGTCCAGGGCCGGCCGGTGTCGGCCACGATGCCGCCGCCCGCGGTGTGCGGGGGAGAGTAGGTGCGCAGGAGGAAGCGGTCGCCGGGGGCCACCACCAGGGGCGCCTCCAGCCGGATCGCCACCCAGCCTTCCTCGCCCGGCGCCCACGGACGGGCGGGCTCCAGCAGGCGCACGCGGCCCAGGACCTCGGCTGCACCGGCGTGGACCCGTACCCGTTCCTGGTGGCGCAGGGGCCAGGGTGCCCGGGGCAGCCACCGGGCGCGCCCCGCCAGCCATGTGGTGGCGGCCAGCGTACCGGGTTGCAGGACCACCTGGCCGCGCTGCAGGTGGTGGTGGTCGACCCCGGCCAGGTTGACGGCCACCCGCTGCCCGGCCACGGCCCGTTCCACCGTCCGGCCGTGCACCTGCAGCTGGCGGATGCGCGCCTCCCGGCCGCCCGGTTCGATGACCACCCGCTGGCCGGCCTCCAAGGTGCCGGAGACCAGCGTGCCCGTGACCACCGTCCCGAAGCCGGTCACGGTGAAGACCCGGTCGATGGGAAGGCGCGGCAAGCCGCCGGCATCCCGGACGGGAACGCGGGCCGCCGCCTCCTCCAGCACCGCCAGGAGCCGGTCCAGGCCGGTGCCGGCCGGCGGCGCGACCCGCACCAGCGGTGCCCCCTCCAGGAACGTCCCCCGCAGGGCCGCCCGGATGTCCTCCTCCACCAGGTCGAGCCAGGCAGGGTCGTCCACGGTGTCAACCTTCGTCATGGCGATGAGCCCGTGGCGCACGCCCAGGAGTTCGAGGATGTCCAGGTGCTCGACGGTCTGGGGCATGACCCCCTCGTCGGCGGCCACCACCAGCAGCACCAGGTCCATGCCGTGCACGCCGGCCACCATGTTGTGGATGAAGCGCTCATGGCCGGGCACGTCGACGATGGCCGCAGGCCGGCCGCCGGGCAACCGGAAGGGCGCGAAGCCCAGATCGATGGAAATGCCGCGCCGCTTCTCCTCCTGGAGGCGGTCGGTGTCCACCCCGGTGAGGGCGCGGACCAGGGTGGTCTTGCCGTGGTCCACGTGGCCGGCCGTGCCGATGACGAAGGGCAACAGCCCGCCGGACGGCCCGGCGTGGGGTTCAGCGGTCGGGATCATGAATGCCATCCTTCCTCGCCAGGGCTGGTGTTTCGCGCACCGGTCTTCGTTGACACGGTGCGGCGCCGCCTCTATAATGCCAGTTGCGGTTGCACGCCGCCTTGTGTTTTTTGGAACCGCGGGCCGTAGCGCAGCTTGGTTAGCGCGCCACGTTCGGGACGTGGAGGTCGCCGGTTCAAATCCGGCCGGCCCGACCGCTCGACACGGCCGGACACGAGGCCAGGAGGCCGGACCCCGTCGGGGTCCGGCCTCCTGGCCTTCAGGCGCCCGGCCTGGTGGACCCGCCCGGTCCCCCCGGCCGTTCCCCTGCGGCCGCCTTGCGCCAGCGCCCACAAAAGAACGCCCGGAACAGGCCGCCCAGCGCCACCGTGCAGCCCGCCGTCTATCCCTGGAGCCCGCTGCCCGGAAGGGCGGCACCGCCCGCTCCCACCTGCTCGCTCTCGCCGCCGCCCGCGGCGGCCGGTCCGGTGCCGGTCCTGGCCGCAGGCAAGCCTTCCGGTGCGGCAGGTCCTTCCGCGGAGCCTCCTCCGGCGCCCGCCCCCGCCGTCTCGGCATCCGCCGGCGCGCCGGATCCTGCCTGGCGGTCCCCCTGGGTGCCTTCCTCGGGGGAGAGGGCCGCGGCCTCCGGCGGAGCCCCGGCCGCAGCCGCGCCTGCAGGGGCATCCGCCGGGCCGGGCGCCTTCACCCGGGCCGGCGCCTCCGGTTCCGACGGGCGCGCGCTCAGCTCCCGGCGCGCCGCCTCCAGGGTGGGCACCAGGTTTTCGTAGGTGCAGCGGCGGATGGCCTCGTCCAGCGGCAGCCACTGGGCGTCCCGCAGTTCCTCCCGCTGCACCCGGATGCCGTGGTTCAGCGCCCTCACGAGAAAGTAGTGGACCGTCTTGTCCACTTCCTCATCGCCGTCGCGGAAGCGATAGCGCACCGGCGGCAGGCGCGTCTCCAGGGCCCCGACGATTCCCGTTTCCTCCCGGATCTCCCGCAAGGCGGCCGCTTCCGGTGTCTCGCCCGCTTCGATGCCGCCCTTGGGCAAGGCCCAGTGACCGTAAGCGTCGAGGATCATGAGGACCTCTACGGCCGGCTCGGGTCGGCGGTCCCTTTCACCGGACGAACCCGGTCCGGGCGCATCCGGCCCCGGCGCTCCGCCGGCGCCTGCGGGGGCACCGGCACGCCGGTACACCACGCCGCCGGCGGCCTGCCGTTCGATCATCGCCCATCCCTCCCACCGGGCGGCTGGCCCGCCAAAGGATGGATATGCCTCATGCTATAATGGTAAACGAACCCGCCGGCTGGCAACCGCCGAGGTGAGCCCCGTGGAGGTTGGCAAGCGGATCCGGGATCTGCGCCGGCAACGCGGGATCAGCCTGCGCGACCTGGCACGCCGCTCCGGGGTGTCCAAGGCCTACCTGTCCCAGCTGGAGAACGACCCTGCCCGCAAGCCTTCCGTCGACGTGGTGCTGCGCATCGCCGCCGCCCTTGAGGTGGATCTGGCGGAGCTGGTAGGACCCGCCACCGTTGGCGATGGCGCCGGTGAGCAGGCGCCCGGGGCTGGTGGACCCCCTCCGGGCGAAGCCGGCCCCCCGCCGCCATGGGAAGGGGCGGCCCGGGCAGAAGTGGCGGCGGCCGGGGATCGCACCCTGGCGCCGCTTTCCCCGGCTCCGGGTTCGTCCGGTGCTCCGCCCGCGACCGGATCCCGTGCGCCGCGGCCAGCCTCCGGGTTCGCGCCCGGCCCCCCGCAGGCCGGCCACAGGGTCCCGGAGCGAACGCCGACCCCGGAGGGAACTCCGAGGGCCCTGGATCAGCTTCCCTGGGCGCTGCGGGTCTTCTGGCAGGAACACCCCGAGGTGCCCGAGGAAGAAATCCGGTCCCTGGCCACCATCACCTGGAAAGGCAGGCGCCCCTTCACGCCCACGGACTACTGGGTCCTTCACCAGGTCCTGACGGGAATGACACGGGGACTCTAGGTGCGGCGGCCGCCGGCTCCCCCGCCGGAGGCCGCCCCAGCCCGTACCAGAGCCAGTCCAGGTCCCCGGCACAGCCCGCCTGCCAGAGCCCGACCGCTGCCGCCACGACCGCTCGGGCCGTCGCCGTGGCGGCAGCCCCACCCTGGGCGACGGTGCCGCCCCCTGTACCCGGCCGGCCCGGCCGCAGGCCCCCGGCCCCCCGCGAGGGAGCGGCTGGGAGTCCGCCGCCGCCCGGGACGGTCGGTTCAGGCCTGCCGGGCTCTCCGCTCCCGGATCCGCACGGGCCGGCTCCGGGCCCGGGCACCCCGCCTTCCTGCAGCAGCCGCGCCTCGCCGCGCCGGGCGCCCTCGTCCAGCAAGCGGGCCAGTCCCTGGACCAGAAGGGCCGTCACCGGCCAGCCGGCCGACAGGCCCCCGGCGGCGGCCGTCTGCCGACCCGCCGCGCGGCCCGCGGCCCGGGTTTCGACGGCCGCTTCCGCCTCGCAGGCCAGCCAGGGCAGGGCCTCCGCCAGCACCTGCCGGAAGGCCGCCCAGCGCTCCCCGGCGGGAAGGCCCGGGGTCAGGTGGACCCGTGCCAGCTGGCGCCCCAGGCGGGTGGCCTGTTCCTCCAGAACGGCCCGCAGCAGGGAAGGCTTGTCCGGGAAGTGGGCGTACACCGTGCCCACGGCCACCCCGGCGGCCGCCGCCACCTGGCGCAGGCCCGTGGCGTGGTAGCCCTGCTCCAGGAAGAGGCCGGCCGCCGCCCGCCGGATGCGTCCGGCGGCACCGGCCCCCGAAGCGGCATCCCGATGCACCTGGGAAGGGATCCCCCGGACCCGGGCGCCGCCCTCTCCGGCCGCGCTCATGCCAGGGCTTCCACCGCCTGGCCCGCTTCCGCCAGGAGGGCCCGGGCGATGACCATGCGCTGGACCTCGGAGGTCCCCTCGTAGATCTGGGTGATCTTGGCGTCCCGCATCAGGCGCTCGACCTCGAAGTCCTGCAGATAGCCGTAGCCGCCGTGGATCTGGACCGCCTCGGTGGTCACCTTCATGGCCACCTCCGAGGCGAACAGCTTCGCCATGGCGATCTCCTTGCTGGCCCGCCGGCCCGTGCGCACGCTCTGGTCGTAGAGCACCGCTGCCCGGTAGACCAGCAGCCGGGCCGCCTCCACCTGGGTCGCCATGTCGGCCAGCTTGAACTGGATGCCCTGGAAGCTGCCGATGGGACGTCCGAACTGGCGCCGCTGGCCGGCGTAGGCCACCGCCCGGTCCAGGGCCGCCTGGGCGATGCCCACCGCCTGGGCACCAATGCCCACCCGGCCGTTGTCCAGGGTGGCCAGGGCGATCTTGTACCCCTGCCCCTCGCGGCCGATCAGGTTCTCGGCGGGCACCCGGACCTGCTCCAGGATCACGTCGGTGGTGGCCGAGGCGCGGATGCCCATCTTCTTGAAAGGCTTGCCGAAGGAGAGGCCGGGCGTGCCCTTCTCCACCAGGAAGGCACTGATGCCCCGGGAGCCGGCCGCCGGGTCGGTGACGGCAAAGACCACGTACAGGCCCGCCACGCCGCCGTTGGAGATGAAGGTCTTGCGCCCGTTCAGCACGTAGTGCTCCCCGTCCCGGACCGCCGTGGTCTTGAGGGCGGCGGCGTCCGACCCCGCGTCGGGCTCCGTCAGGCAGAAGGCTCCCAGCCGTTCGGCCCGGGCCAGGACGGGCAGCCAGCGGGCCTTCATCGCCTCGCCGGCCCAGCGGTTGATCAGCTCGCCCACCAGGCTGTTGTGGACGTCCATCACCACGGCCGTCGCCGCACAGGCCCGCGCCACCTCCTCCAGGCAGATGGCGTGGGCCAGGGTGTCCATGCCCCCGCCCCCATAGGCCTCGGGGATCATCATGCCGAGATAGCCATGCTCCGCCAGCCGGCGCACGTTTTCCCACGGAAACTCGCCGGACTCGTCGTAGGCGGCGGCCCGGGGCGCCAGCTCCCGCTGGGCGAACTCCCGTACCGCGGCGCGGATCTCCTCATAGGTCGGATCCAGCAGAAAAGGAGGGCTCCCCATCTCCCTGCCTCCTCAGGTGCCGTGGAACCGAAGGGCGTCGGGTGTCGCTCCCGGAGGTGCCGGCTCCGGGCGGGCCGGTTCCTGGCGAAGGAATGCCAGCAGCCGTTCCGCGGCCTCCCCCGGGCTCAGCTGCCGCCCGGCCACGGCGCGGGCCAGCTCGTCCCAGCGGCCGCCGGCCTTGAGGCGCTCCCACAGCCGGGCCAGCACCTGCTGCCGCAGCGCTTCTTCCGCCTGCCAGCGATGGCGCAAAGCGCCCGCTGCCGTGCTTTCCAGGTGCTCCCGGTGCCGCCGCAGGGTCTGCACCAGCTCGTCCACACCCGTCCCGGCGGTCGCCGCCGCCTCCAGCACCGGCGGTTTCCACCCGGGATCCCGGGGCGCTCCCAGGTCCAGCATCTGGCGCAACTCCTGCATCGTGCGGGACGCGCCGGGCTGGTCCGCCTTGTTGACCACCAGGATGTCGCCCGCCTCCAGGATGCCGGCCTTGGCGGCCTGGACGTCGTCCCCCAGGCCGGGGGCCAGCACCACCACCACCGTGTGGGCGTAGCGCATGATCTCCACTTCCGACTGGCCGGCTCCCACCGTCTCCACCAGCACCGTGTCCATGCCGGCGGCATCCAGCAGGTGGATGACGTCTCCCGTGGCCCGGGAGAGGCCCCCCACCTGCCCCCGGGAGGCCAGGCTGCGGAAGAACACGCCGTCATCCACGGGCCCGTGGCTGAAGCGGATGCGGTCGCCCAGCAGGGCGCCGCCGGTGAAAGGGCTGGAGGGATCGACCGCCACCAGCCCCACCCGCTGGCCGGTGTCCCGCAGGTGCCGCGCCAGGGCGGCGGCCAGGGTGCTCTTCCCCACCCCTGGCGCGCCCGTCAGCCCCACCACATGGGCCCGGCCCGTGTGGGGATAAACGCGCCGCAGCAGCTCGTCGGCGCCGGGGTGGCGGTTCTCGACCCAGGTGATGGCCCGGGCCAGGGCGCGCCGGTCCCCCGCCAGCACCCCCTCGGCCAGCTGATCGGGTCGTGCCGCCCGGCTCACATGGCCTCCCCCCGCCGGCGGGCCACGGCGGCCCGGGTGAAGGCCACGATCTCCTCGGTGCTGGAACCCGGACCGAAAACCCGCTCCACGCCGGCCTCCAGCAGCCGGGGCACGTCCTCGGCGGGGATCACCCCGCCCACCAGCACCACCACGTCATCCCGCCCCACGTCCCGCAGGGCCTGGCAGACCCGGGGGATCAGGGTGTTGTGGGCGCCGGAAAGGATGCTCAGCGCCACCACATCCACGTCTTCTTCCACCGCCGCCCGAGCGATCTGCGCCGGCGACTGGTGGAGGCCGGTGTAGATGACCTCCATCCCCGCGTCCCGGTACGCCCGGGCGATCACCTTGGCACCCCGGTCGTGGCGGTCCATGCCGGGCTTGGCCACCAGCACGCGGATGGGGCCGTGGGCGCCCGGCGCCTCGTTCACCGTCACCGGTGTGGTTTCCATGGCCTCTCCCGCCTCGCTCAAAAGATCGCCCGCTCGCGATACTCGCCGAAGATCTCTCGCAAGGTGTCGCACATCTCGCCCAGGGTGGCGTAGGCCCGGGCGCACTCCAGCAGGCGCGGCATCAGGTTCTCGCCGCTCCGCGCCGCCGCCTTGAGATCCCGCAGGGCCTGGCTGACCCGCCGGTTGTCCCGGGTGCGGCGGATGTCCCGCAGCCGCTGGACCTGCCGCTGCTGGACCTCGTCGGGCACCCGCAGGATCTCGGGCTGCTCTTCATCTTCCAGGACGTACTTGTTGACCCCCACCACGGTGATCTCCCCGGACTCCACCTGCTGCTGGTAGCGGTAGGAAGCGTCCGCGATCTCCTTCTGGAAGAACCCGGCCTCGATGGCGGGGATCACGCCGCCCAGCTCGTCGATGCGGCGGAAGTAGTCCCGGGCCCGCCGCTCCATCTCGTCGGTCAGCCACTCCACGAAGTACGAGCCGCCCAGGGGATCGACGGTGCTGGTCACGCCGCTCTCCTCGGCGATGATCTGCTGGGTCCGCAGGGCGATGCGCACCGCCTTCTCCGTCGGCAGGGCCAGGGCCTCGTCGAAGGAGTTGGTGTGGAGCGACTGGGCGCCCCCCAGCACCGCGGCCAGCGCCTGCAGGGTGACCCGGACGATGTTGATCTCGGGCTGCTGGGCTGTCAGCGTGCACCCCGCCGTCTGGCAGTGGAACCGCATCTTCCAGGAGCGTGGGTCCTTGGCCCCGAAGCGCTCCCGCATCTCGACGGCCCAGATGCGCCGCGCCGCCCGCAGCTTGGCGATCTCCTCGAAGAAGTCGTTGTGCACGTTGAAGAAGAAGGAGAGCCGGGGCGCGAAGCGGTCCACGTCCAGCCCGGCCTCGATGCCCGCCCGCACGTACTCGAAGCCGTTGGCCAAGGTGAAGGCCAGCTCCTGCACCGCCGTCGACCCGGCCTCGCGGATGTGGTAGCCCGAGATGCTGACCGTGTTCCACTGGGGAACGTGGTCGGCGCAGAAGGCGAAGATGTCGGTGATGATGCGCATGGAGGGGCGCGGCGGGAAGATGTAGGTGTTCTGGGCGATGTATTCCTTGAGGATGTCGTTCTGGATGGTCCCCCGCAGCCGGTCGAAGGGCACCCCCTGCTTCTCGGCCGCCGCCAGGTACATGGCGAAGATCATCGCCGCCGGCCCGTTGATGGTCATGGACGTGGACACCTGGTCCAGGGGGATGCCGTCGAACAGCACCTCCATGTCCGCCAGGGTGTCCACGGCCACCCCCAGCTTGCCCACCTCGCCCTCGGACATGGGGTGGTCGGAGTCATACCCCAGCAGGGTGGGGAAGTCGAAGGCCACGCTCAGCCCCGTCTGGCCCTCCCTGAGCAGGTACTTGAACCGCCGGTTCGTCTGCTCGGCGGTGCCGAAGCCGGCAAACTGGCGCATGGTCCACAGCCGGCCGCGGTACATGGTGTCGTGGATGCCGCGGGTGTACGGCCACTGGCCCGGCACGCCCAGCCGCCGGGCGGCCGCCGCGCCCGGCACGTCCTCGGGCCCGTAGCAGCGCTTGACCTCGATCCCCGACAAGGTCTCAAAACGCGGCCGCCGCTCCCGCCCCGGGGCCGCGGCCCCCGCCGGGGCGCCCGCTGCCGGTTCCTTCACCATCCCGGTTCACCCCTCTCCCAGCCTCCGGGCTCCGGGACCGGGTGGATCCCCGACCCCGTCGCCCCTGCCGCCGCTGCCCGGGCGGGACCGGGACGGTCCGCGCCCGGACCCCGCGCCGTGCAGGCCGGCCAGGCGGTGGCCGCCCGCACCGCCCCGCAGCCTTCCCGGCCACCTGCGGCCCAGGTCGCGCCGCCCGCCCCCGCATGGCCCCCTTCGCCGCGGCCGGCGGGGCCAGCCGCCATCACCCTCCGCCAGAAGCTAAGCCAGCCAGCGGGCCACCTCGGGCGCATGATACGTGATGATGGCATCCGCTCCCGCCCGGCGCATGGCCGTCAGGGTCTCCAGCACCACGGCCCGCTCGTCGACCCAGCCCTGGGCCGCCGCCGCCTTGATCAGGCTGTACTCGCCACTGACATTGTACGCCACCACCGGGACCGGGAACTGCTGGCGCACGGCGCGGATCACGTCCAGGTAGGCCAGGGCGGGCTTCACCATCACCAGGTCGGCCCCCTCCTCCAGGTCCAGGGCCACCTCCCGCAGGGCCTCCCGGACGTTGGCCGGGTCCATCTGGTGGGTCCGCCGGTCGCCGAAGGCCGGCGCCGAGTGGGCCGCCTCGCGGAAAGGCCCGTAGAAGGCGGACGCATACTTGACGGCGTACGAAAGGATGGCCGTGTCCTGGAAGCCGTTCTCGTCCAGCACCCTGCGCACGGCCCCCACGCGACCGTCCATCATGTCCGACGGGGCGACCCAGTCGGCGCCCGCCCGGGCGTGGGACAGGGCGACCTGGGCCAGCTGCTCCAGGGTGGCGTCGTTGTCGATGCGGCCGTCGGGGGTCAGGATGCCGCAGTGGCCGTGGCTGGTGTACGCGCAGAGGCACACATCGGTGATGACCAGCAGGTCCGGCAAGGCCTCCTTGAGGGCGGCAACGGCCTGCTGCACTGCGCCGTCCGGGTCGGCGGCCTCGCTGCCGCGGTCATCCTTCTGCCGGGGGAGTCCGAACAGCAGCACCGCCCGGATCCCCAAATCATAGACCTCCCGGGCCCGCTCCACCGCCCGGTCCACGGAACGGTGCTCGACCCCCGGCATGGAAAGCACGGGTTCCACCACGTCCCTGCCGGGAACCACAAACATGGGGTAGATCAGCCGGTCGGCGGTGAGGTCCGTCTCGCGCACCAGGCTGCGGACCACGGGGGTGGCGCGCAGCCGGCGCGGCCGGTGTACGGGGAACGCCATGGAAGTCACCTCGGATCCGCGTCCGGCCCCGGCCGGGCCGGTCCGTGTGCAGCCCCCGCCGCAGCGGCCAGGGCCGGGCATCCCGCCGGGAGCCGGGATCTGGCCGGCCGGGACTCCGCCCCTTGGGCGTTCTAAGCCTTTCCGCCAGCCGTTTTCAGTTCGAGGAGCGCTGCCACGAGTCCTGCCGCCGTGTAGCGGCGCGGCACGCCGTCCACCGGCAGCCCCAGGGCGGCCGCCCGTTGGGCCGTGCGGGGGCCGATGCACACCACCCGGGGCCGGCCCGCCCCATCCCCTTGGCCATCACCGCGGAAGAACCGGCCCGGCCCCCCGGGGCCCGCTGCCCCGGCCAGCGCCTCGGCGGCGGAGGGGCTGGCCAGGGTCACCACGTCCACCTGCCGGTTCGCCAGCAGCTCCACCAGCACCGCCGCCTGATCATGCCGCAGCACCGTCCGGTAGACCACCGGAGCCCGCAGGTCGCCGCCGGCCGCCTCCACCGGCCGGGCGGCCGCCAGGGCGGCCCGGTCGCCCCGGGGCCAGACCACCCTCTGCCCCGGGGTGATGCGGCGGGCCAGTTCGTCCCACAACCGGGCGCCGGTGAACTCCGCCGGCATCAGATCGGGCCGGAGCCCCAAAGCCTCCCGCACGAAGCGGCGGGTTGCCTCCCCCACCACCGCCACCCGGGCGCCCGCCAGGGCGCGCGCATCCCGGCCCAGGGCGTCCAGCCGGCGGGCCAGAGCGGCGGCGCCGTTGCCGCTGGTCAGGACCCACCAGCTGCCTGAGGCAGACTCCAGCTCCCGGTCGAGCTCCCTCTCGCCGGCGGCGGGCTCGACGCCGATCAGGGGGATTTCCACCACCGTGGCCCCCAGCTGCCGCAAGAGCTCGGCCAGGCCCGCGGCCTGTTCGGGAGCGCGGGTGACCGCCACCCGCCATCCGGCCAGCGGCGGGGCCGCCCAGCCGGCCACCGCGGCTGGCGCCCCGGTGCCGGAAGGCACCTCCCCGCTCCCCGCGCCGGCGACCGCGCCTGCCGCCCCGGATCCGGCGGGCCCGGGCAACGGCGGAGCCGCGGCGGCCGCCGCCCCACCCGGCCCACCCGGTGCCGGGGCCTCCCCGGGGGCAGGTCCGCCGCCGGGCGCGGCCAGCCGACCGGGCCAGGGCACGGGAATGAGGCCCACTCCCGCGGCAACCAGGGCTTCCATCTCCCCGCCCGGGAGACCGCCCCGAACCAGCCGGACCACCCGCAGCCCGGCGCGTGCCCACCGGGCCAGGCGCTGGGGAAGGTGCTGGGGCGGCAGCCGGCCCGCCGCCTGCAGGTGTAAAGGAAGGGGCACGGAGGCGGAAACGGCCGCCGCCGGCGATGGCACCACCCACAGGGCGGCCGTGGGGGACCGCCACGCCTCGACCACCGCCTCCAGGCCGGGATCGGCCACCACCACCTCCGCCGCCTGCAGGATCCGGCTGGCCCGTACCGTCACCAGCCCGGGATCGCCCGGTCCCCCGTCCACGATGTAGATCCAGCCCGGGGGCGCCCACAGGTCGGGGGCGCCGTCGTCCCCACCCCCTGCCATGGCGGAGGGCAGGACCGCCTCCTTTCCCTGCACCGGGCCCTGGTCCGGCGCAGGGGCCTGCACCCGCGGCCAGGCCGCCTCCGGGGGCACCCCGGCCCCGGCCGGCTCCCGGGACCCGGCGGGGCCGGCCGGATCCTTCCTGCGGTGCCCCTCATCCCCCGTCACCGTCACCGCCACCCGCTCCCCTTTCCCGGGGGGCCGGCCCCCCGGGGCCGCCCGCTCCGGCCGCCGGCCGCGACGCGGCCTCCACCATGACCCCCGCCTGGGCCAGGACGCCGGCAGCCCCTTTGGCCAGCAGCTGTTCCGCCAAGCGGCGCCCCGTGCCCTCCGGATCGGAAAGGGGCCCTTCGCCGCGACCGGTGAGCCAGGGGCTTCCCGCGGGACCCGCCACCATGCCGTCGATGACGATCCGGCCGCCCTCCACCCGTGCCCAGGCCCCCAGGGGCACCCGGCACGTGCCTCCCAGTTCGGCCAGGAAGGCCCGTTCCGCCCGCACCGCCCGGCTGACCTCGGGCCGGTCGAGCACCTGGACCCGGCGGCGCACCGCCTCATCCCCGGCCCGGATCTCCACGGCCAGGGCCCCCTGGCCGGGGGCCGGCAGCAGTTCCAGGGGCGGCACCAGCGCGGAGATGCGCGCGGCGAAGCCCAGGCGGCGGAGACCGGCGGCGGCCAGCAGCAGGGCATCCCAGTGGCCTTCGTCCAGGCGGCGCAGGCGGGTGTCCAGGTTGCCGCGGGCCGGCTCGACCTCCAGGTCCGGGCGGCGGGCCCGCAGCCAGGCTTGGCGGCGCAGGCTGCTGGTGCCCACGCGAGCGCCCGGCGGCAGGGCCGCCAGCAGGTCACGGGCCTCGCTGCCCGGCGGCTCCTCTCCGCCGGGACCCCTCACCGAGAGGCGGCCCGTCGCCGGCCGGGGGATCACCAGGGCGTCGGCCGGGTCTTCCCGCTGGGGAAAGGCCGCCAGCTCCAGGCCCTCGGGCAGCCGGGTGGGGACGTCCTTGGCGCTGTGCACGGCCAGGTCGATGCGCCCCTCCAGCAGCGCCTCCTCCAGTTCCTTGACGAAAGCGCCGGGGCTGCTGAGGGCGTACAGGGGCCGCGACCGGTTGCGGTCGCCCAGCGTCGTCACGGGCACCAGCTCGACCCGGAGGCCGGGATGGTGGGTTTCCAGTTGGCGGGCCACCCACTGAGCCTGGATGCGTGCCAGGGCGCTGGCCCGGGTGCCGATGCGCAGGACCGCTGCTGTCAACCTCGTCCCTCCCCCCGCGGCTCCGGGCCGCCGGGCCGGGTCAGAACACGTGGCGTGCCGACCAGTGCGGCCCCACCACCAGGTAGTTCACCAGGATGACGGCAAAGCCCAGCAGGGACAGGTAAGCCAGCCGCCGGCCGCGCCAGCCGGCCCATGCCCGCAGGGCCAGGCAGGCGGCGTAGAACAGCCAGACGCCGGCGCTGGCAAGGACCTTCCCGTCACGGGCCCAGGGCCCCTCCCAGAGGCGGCCGGCCTGCAGGGTGCCGCTGGCCAGGGCCAGGGTGAGCAGGGCGAAGCCGCTGCCCACCAGCCACCAGCAGGCCCGGTCCATCTCCTCCAGGGCGGGCAGGTGGCGGTAGAGCCGGCTGAAGGCCTTGACCCGCAGCTGCCGCTCCTGGAGCAGGTACATGGCCGCCAGGGCCGAGGCCAGGCCGAAGGCTCCGTAGCTCAGAAGGGCGATGGTGGCGTGGAGCCAGACCCATGGACCGGCGCCAAGCAGCGGCGACCCGGCGGTGCCGGGTGCTGGCGCTGCCTGCACCTGCCCCGGAGCGGGCCCAGGCCCCGGTACCCCGGCGCCGGCTGCGGCACCGGCCGGCAGGCCGTCGGCGAGGCCGCCGCCGGGGAGCAGCGGGGCGCCCGCCGCCATCAGCACCAGCAACACCACCACGGGGGGCAGCATGAAGGCCCCCAGGGGTCGCAAGGGCAGCAGCGCCTCCAGCACGATGCCGTTAAGGATCCATGCCCAGCTCAGGAAGAACACCGATCCCTGGGGACTGGTGAAGGGGATGTGGCCGGTCGCCAGCGCCCCGCCCAGCAGCGCGGTGTGGGCGGACCAGGTCGCCCAGACAAGCCACCGGGCCGGGCCGTCCCGGGCAAAACCGGCCAGGACCCAGGCGTGCCAGGCCGCGGCCCCCAGGTAGCCCAAGGTGATGCCCACGTACCCCCACGCGAGCCAGCCCTGCACCCGGCCTCACCTGCCGCTCATGCCCGGCCGCTGCCGCTTTCCCCGGCCCGGCGGAGGGGCAGGGCCAGCACCGGGTCACCGGGCGCCGAACCGGCCGGGCCCGCGGCACCGGTGCCCCCTTCCGGTGCGGGCTCCGCGCCGTCTGCGGCGGCGGCCTGTCCCCGCCCGGCCCGGCGGCCCGCCGTGCCCTCCGGCCCGCCGGCAGCCGGCTCCGCCCCGGCCTGCCGCGCCGGCCGGCGTTCAGCGCGGCCGGGTTCGTCCAGGGCGAAGAGCTCGGTGAAAGCTTCGTCCAGGTAGACGGGGCCGCGCCCTCCGGCCACCGCCTCCTTCAGGCGCACCATGGGATCGTTCAGCAGCTTGTTGACGATCAGCCGGGTCAGGCCGTCGATGACCTGCCGGTCCCGCTCCGACAGGTGGGGAAGCTTGCGCAGGGCGCGGGCCAGCTCTTCCTGCCGCATGGCCTCGGCCTTGGCCCGCAAGGAGCGGATCAGAGGCACCACGTCCAGGCTGTGCAGCCACCCCTCAAAGCCCCGGACCTCTTCGTCGATCATGGCCTCGACCCGCGCCGCCTCCTCGCGCCGCAGCCGGAGGTTGGCTTCCACCACCGCCTGCAGGTCGTCGATGTCGTACAGGAACACCCCGTCCAACCGGCCCGCCGCCGGTTCGATGTCGCGGGGCACGGCGATATCCACAAGCAAGAGGGGCCGGCCCCGCCGGCGGCGCATGGCCTCCCGCACCATGGCGGCGGTGATCAGGGGCCGCCCGGCGCCGGTGGAACTGATCACCACGTCGCAGCGGTCCAGGGTCGCCGGTAGGTCGCCCAGGGACACCGCCTCACCGCCGTAAGCGGCGGCCAGTTGCCGGCCCCGCTCCAGGGTCCGGTTGGCCACCACCAGCCGGCAGCCACCCTCCTCGGCCAGGCTGCGGGCAGCCAGTTCCGCCGTCTCGCCGGCGCCCACCAGCAGCACCCGCCGCCCGTCCAGCTGGCCGAAGACCTTGCGGGCCAGTTCCACCGCCACGTAGCTGACGGACACCGCGTGCTGGCTGATGGCCGTCTCCGTCCGGGCCCGCTTCCCGACCGCCAGGGCCTGCTGGAAGAGACCGTGCAGCACCTTGCCACAGGTTCCCGCGGCGGCAGCCCCGTGGTAGGCTTCCCGTACCTGACCCAGGATCTGGCTCTCGCCCAGGACCATGGAGTCCAGGCCCGCCGCCACGCGGAACAGGTGCCGCGCCGCCGCGGCATCTTCCCGGGCATAGAGATAGGTCTCCAACCGGTCCGGGTCCATGCCGGCCCAGCGCGCCAGCACGTCCCGCACCTGGCGCCGGCCCTGGCCATGGTGGGAGGCCGCCGCGTACACCTCCACCCGGTTGCAGGTGGAGAGCAGCACCACCTCGTCGACGGCCGGGCAGGCTGCCAGCTCCGCCAGGGCCGCCGGCAGGTCCTCCCCCGCCACCGCCAGGCGCTCCCGCACCGCGACCGGCGCCGTGCGGTGGTTCATGCCCAGCACCATCACGCCCATCAGGGTCGCCGCCCCTCATGCAAGCAGACGATGCCCGCCGACATGCGCCAGAAGCGGACGCCTTCCAGGCCGGCCGCCGCCATGAGGCGGGCCAGTTCCTCCGCCCCGGGAAACCCCTGCACCGACAGGGGCAGCCAGGCGTAGGGATCGGGACCCGGCCCCCGCCAGCGGCGGGCGGCCCACCGCCCCATGGCGGGGACCACCCGCTCGAAGTACCAGCGGAAGGGCACCCGGACCCAGGGCCAGGGACTGTGGGACAGCTCCAGGATCAGCACCCGGCCGCCGGGGCGGGTGACCCTGGCCATCTCGGCCAGGGCCCGGTCGAGGCCGGCCACGTTGCGCAAGGCGAAGCCCATGGTCACCAGGTCGAACTCGCCCGTCGCAAAGGGCATGTCCAGGGCGTCCCCCTGCACCAGCTCGACCCGGCCGGAGAGGCCCAGCGCCTCGAGCCGGTGCCGGGCAACGGCCAACATGCCCGGGGAGAAATCCAGGCCGGTGACCCGGCCGGCAGGCCCCACCCGCCGGGCCAGCATGGCCGTGATCTCGCCGGTGCCGCAGGCCACGTCCAGGACCCGCGCCCCGTCCAGGGGCAGCTCCTCCAGCCGCCGGCGCAGCCGCCACTGCCAGTAGCGCCACTGCCCCAGGGTCATCAGCAGGTTCATCCGGTCGTAGCCGGGCGCAATGGTGTCGAAGAGCTCCCGGATGTACGTGGCCTTGTCGGCGCCCCGGCCCGGGGCCGGGCTCTGAGCCCCCATGCACGTCCCTTCCTCTTATCGCAGCGCCTCTTATCGCAGCGCCTCCCGGCGCCTCTTATCGCAGCGCCTCCCGCACCAGGTCGGCCACCTGCCAGGGCAGGGCGGCCACCCGGGCTCCCGCGGCCTCCAGGGCCTCGACCTTGCTCTGGTACGTGCCGCGGCCGCGCTCGATGATGGCCCCCGCGTGGCCCATGCGCTTGCCGGGCGGGGCATGCTTGCCCGCCAGGTAGGCCACCACGGGCTTGTTCATCCCCTTGATGTACTCCGCCGCTTCCTCTTCCGCGGTACCGCCGATCTCCCCCACCAGGACCACGGCCTCGGTCTCCCGGTCCTGCTCGAACATCTTGAGCACGTCGATGAAGGAGAGGCCCACCACCCGGTCGCCGCCCATGCCCACCACGGTGGACTGGCCGAAGCCGGCCTGGCTCAGCGACGCGGCGATCTCATAGGAAAGGGTACCACTGCGGGCCACGATGCCCACCCGGCCGGGGGTGTAGATCTGATTGGGCATGATCCCGATCTTGCTCTTCCCCGGCGAGATCACCCCGAAGGTGTTGGGGCCGATGATGGTCGCGCCCTTCAGCCGGGCCCGGGCCATGATCTCCATGGCATCGTGCAGGGGGACGTGCTCGGTGATGACCACCACCAGCTTGATCCCCGCCTCCAGGGCCTCCAGCACGGCGTCCTTGGTGAAGGGAGCGGGGACGAAGATGACGGAGGCCGTGGCCCCGTGCTTCTCCACCGCCGCTTCCACGGTGTCGTAGACGGGGACGCCCTTGACCTCCTGGCCCTCCTTGCCCGGCGAGACGCCCGCCACCACGCGGGTGCCGTACTCGATCATCTGGCCGGTGTGGAAACTGCCCTGGTGGCCCGTGATGCCCTGGACCACCACCCGGGTACGCTCATCGATCAGGATGGCCATTCACCGCTCCCCTCCCTGCCGGGCCAGCTCGACCGCCTTGCGGGCGGCCTCGCCCATGTCCCGGAAGGCCTCGATGCCGTGCTCGCGCAGGATCGCCACGCCCTTGTCCTCGTTGGTGCCCACCAGGCGCACCACCAGGGGCACGGGGATGCCCTGCTGCTGCTTGACGGTGACGATGGCGTTGGCCACGTCGTCGCAGCGGGTGATGCCGCCGAAGATGTTGACGAAGATGGCCTTGGGGTTGGTCGAAACCAGCACCGCCATGGCCTTCGCCATGGGCTCGACGGCCGCTCCGCCGCCCGCGTCCAGGAAGTTCATGGCCCGGCCGCCGTACTCGGCCAGCACGTCGATGGTGGCCATGGTGATCCCTGCGCCGTTGGCCATCACGGCGATGTCGCCGTCCAGCTCCACGTAGGACAGCCCGATCTCCCGCACCCGCTGCTCCAGTTCGGTGGCCTCGCTGACCTCGGGCAGGTCCTCATGGCGGAAGCGGCTGTCGTCGTCGATGTTCAGGCGCCCGTCGGCGGCAATCAGGCGGTCGCCGGAGATCACCAGGGGGTTGATCTCCACCAGCTCGGCGTCGTAGTCCCGGAAGATGCGGTAGAGGCGGGTGAGCAGGTCCGCGAACTGGCGGGCGACGGCACCCTCCAGGCCCAGCCGCCGGGCGATCCCCCGGGCGAAGTACGGGTAGAGGCCCAGGGTGATGTCCACCGGGCGCTTGACGATGTCCTTCTCGGGGACCTCCTCGATGTTCACGCCGCCGTGGACCGAGGCGATGACCAGCGGCAGCTTGCGGCCGGTGTCGACGGCGATGCCCAGGTACAGCTCCCGGTCGATGCGCAGCTTCTCCTCCACCAGCACCCGCTCGACCCGGTAGCCCCGCACCTCCTGCCCCAGCAGGTCCGCCGCCACCTGCCGGGCCTGGTCGGGCGTGTCGGCGAAGCGGATGCCGCCAGCCTTGCCCCGGCCCCCGGCCAGGACCTGGGACTTCACCGCCACCGGCCCGCCGACCTCGGCGGCCACCCGGGCGGCCTCCTCGGGCGTCGCCGCCACCCGGCCCCGGGGCGTGGGAATGCCCCGCTCCCGGAAGACCTCCTTGGCCATGTACTCGAAGAACTTCAACCGATCTCACCTCGCAGGGAGGTTGTTGGACGAACCGGCCGCCAGGCGCGCCCGGACGGCTTCCACCCGGGCGGCCGTCTCCCGGCCCACCTCGCCGGGATCCCGGGGGATCCGGGCCACCCCCGTGGCCACCGCGGCCTCCGCCACCGCGGCCGCCACTGCCGGTGCCACCCGCGGGTCCCCGGCTTCCGGGATGATGTAGCCCGCCGACAGGCGGTCCGGCTCCACCAGGGCGGCGATGGCCCGGGCCGCCGCCAGCTTCATCGCCTCGTTGATCTCCCGGGCCCGGACGTCCAGGGCACCCCGGAACACCCCGGGGAACGCCAGCACGTTGTTGATCTGGTTGGGGAAGTCCGAGCGGCCCGTGCAGACCACCTGCGCCCCCGCCGCCGCCGCCTCGTCCGGGAAGATCTCCGGCGTGGGGTTCGCCATGGCCATGACGATCGCCCCCGGCGCCATGCTGCGCACCATCTCCGGAGTGACGGCCCCCGCCCGGGAGAGGCCGATGAACACGTCGGCCCCAGCCAGCACGCTGGCCAGGTCGCCCCGCAGGCCTGCGGGGTTGCTGCGCTCGGCCACCCGCTGCTTGTACGGGTTCATCCCGTAGGGCCGGCCGGGATAGATGGCCCCCCGGCTGTCACACAGCACCAGGTCCCGGGCGCCCATGTCCAGCAAAAGCTGGCTGGTGGCGATCCCCGCCGCCCCGGCCCCGTTCACCACGATGCGGACCCGGTCCAGTTGCTTCCCCACCACCCGCAGGGCGTTCAAGAGCGCGGCGGCGGTGACGATGGCCGTGCCGTGCTGGTCGTCGTGGAAGACGGGAATGTCCAGCTCCGCCCGCAGCCGGGCCTCGACCTCGAAGCAGCGGGGGGCTGCGATGTCTTCCAGGTTGATCCCGCCGAAGCTGGGAGCCAGGGCCGCCACCAGTTCCACCAGGCGGCCCACCTCCCGCGCCTGGACGCAGAGGGGCACCGCGTCCACCGCGGCGTAGAGCTTGAACAGGATCGCCTTGCCCTCCATCACGGGCAAGGCGGCCGCGGGGCCGATGTCCCCCAGCCCCAGCACGGCCGATCCGTCGGACACCACCGCCACCAGGTTGCCCCGTGCCGTCAGCTCGAAGGCCTCGTCGGGGTTGGCGGCGATGAGGCGGCAAGGCTCCGCCACCCCGGGCGTGTAGGCCAGGCTGAGATCCCGGCCATCCCGCAGGGGCACCTTGCTGGCGATCTCGATCTTCCCCCGGGCCTGGCGGTGCAGCGCCACCGCCTGGGCCCGCAGGCGCTCGTCATGATCGTGGGCAACCGGTCCGGCCAATGCCGTGCATCCCCTCTTGGCCGCCTGGCCCGTCCCGCCCGCCCGGCCACCGGGCTGCCCGGTCGCCGGCCCGCCCCGCTGCCGGGCCGCCGGGCCGGCGGGCTACAGTTCCAGCCTGGACAGGGTCTCCCGCACGTCCGCCGCCGAGCGGGCGAAGGCCTGGCGTTCTTCCTCGGTCAACTCGATCTCCAGGATCCTCTCGATGCCGCCGCCCCCCAGCACCACGGGCACGCCCATGAAGATCCCCGACTCGCCGTATTCTCCCTCGAGATAGGCCGAAACCGGCAGGACGCGCTTGCGGTCGCGAAGGATGGCCTCCACCATCTCGGCCATGGCGGCACCGGGGGCGAAGAAGGCCGAACCCGTCTTCAGCAGGCGCACGATCTCGGCACCGCCGTCCCGCGTCCGCTGCACCAGCTCGTCGATCTTCTCCTTGGGGAGCAGCTGGGTCACGGGGATGCCGCCCACGTGGGTATAGCGCGGCAGGGGCACCATGGAGTCGCCGTGGCCGCCCAGCACCAGGGCGTGGACGTCTTCGAAGGAGACGTTGAGCTCCCGGGCGATGAAGGTGCGGAAGCGGGCGGAATCCAGGATGCCCGACTGGCCCATCACCCGGTGCTTGGGGAAGCCGCTGACCTTGTAGGCCACGTAGCACATGACGTCCAGCGGGTTCGTCAGCACGATCAAGTAGGCGTCGGGCGAGTACCGGGCCACCTGGGCGGTGATGTCGCGGACGATGCCCGTGTTGATGTTCACCAGGTCGTCCCGGCTCATGCCCGGCTTGCGCGCAGCCCCGGCGGTGATCACCACCACGTCGGAGCCCGCCGTGTCGGCATAGTCGTTGGACCCGGTGAGGATGGTGTCAAAGGCTTCCACGGGGGCCGCCTGCATCAGGTCGAGGGCCTTCCCCTGCGGCATGCCCTCGACCACGTCCACCAGGACGATATCGGCCACCTGCTTGATGGCCAGCCAGTGGGCCAGAGCGGCGCCCGTGTTCCCGGCGCCGACGATGCTGACCTTGGGTCGCTTCAACCTAGCCTCCCCCTCTGCGACGGAACTGCGGGTGGAACCGGCCGGACCCGCCGCGGCTCAGCGGCCCCCGGCGCGGGCCGCCGGCCGGGCAGCGGGCCGTTGCATCCGCCGGGCGCTAGGCGCCGGCACCCGTACCGGGTGCCCGCGGGGCCGGTCGTGAACCCGGGGCCTGCAGGCGGCCCAGCTCCCGCTCCAGCTCGCCCAGCCGGCGCACCAGGCGCCAGACATAGGCGAAGAGCAGGCCGAACGCCACCGTGTAGGCCCAAAACAAATAAACCAGAAGTTGTTGATCCAGTTCCGGGGTGATGGGCGGCACCTTACCCCTCCTCCGTCCCGGCCCGGGCTTGCCGCACGCCATCGGCCAGGCGGGCAAGCCGCAGCCTCTGGTTGAGCAGCAGGAAGAACAGCAGGGTGAAGGCTGCCACCGCCGCCTGCAGGGCCAGGCGCATGGCCGGGTCCAGGTTCATGTCGCCGCCGCCCCGCAGGACGGGATGGATGGAGGTCCACCACACCGACGACATGTAGACGATGGGCACGTTGAGGAACCCGGCGATGCCCAGGACCGCCGAATACCGGCCCCGGGCGGCCGGATCGTCCACCGCCGCCCGGATGAGCAGATAACCGGCGTAGAGGAACCAGAGGATCAGCGTGGTGGTGAGCTTGGGATCCCAGGTCCACCAGACGCCCCAGACGGCGCGCGCCCAGAGGGAGCCCATGATCAGGGTGATGGTGGTGAAGAGGACCCCCAGCTCGGCAGCCGACTCTGCCAGCCGGTCCCAGCGCCGCTGCGGGCCCCGCAGGTACGCGATGGAGGCCGCGAAGACGATGGCGAAGGCCAGGAAGCCGACCCAGGCCGCCGCCACGTGGAAATAGAAGATGCGCTGGACGTTGCCCATCACCCGTTCGGGCGGTGCGTAGCGAAACGCCATGTAGAGGGCCCCGACCAGCGCGCCGTAGGTTGTCACCGTCCAAGCTGCCGCCAGGCGTGACATGGCTCGCCTCCTAGCGGGCTACCACATAGTCGAACAGCAGGGCGCCGGCGACCAGGAACATGGTATCATACACCGCCAGCACCCGAAACCAAAGGGCCGCCTGTTCGGGGGCCCCGGACAGGGCGGCGCCGGCGACCTGCACCGACGCCAGCAGCACCGGTGCCGTCAGGGGGAACAACAGCACGGGCAGAAGCGCCTCCCGCCCCCGCACGGCGGCCGTCAAGGCGCCCAGCAGGGTGCCTACCGCCGCCAGCCCCGCCGTCCCCAGCCCCAGGACCAGGAGGAAGCCGTCCCAGCGCACCGGTCCCTGGAACCCCAGCCAGGCCATGACCACCGGTCCCAGCACGAGCTCCAGGGCCAGCAGTTGAACGCCCTGGGACACCACCCGGGCCAGGTAGAGGGCGCTGCGGTCGGCCGGTGCCAGCAGCAGGCCGTCCAGGGTGCCCCGGTCCGCGTCCCGGGCAAACCCCCGGCCGAAGAGAAGGACGGCGGCGAAGTAGAATGCCACCCAGACCAGACCCCCCATGAGGGGCGACAGGTCATGGCGGCCGGGATCCAGGGCGAAGGCCAAAGCCAGCCCCACCAGCAGGACGAAGGTGGCCAGGTTGGCCAGGCCCTCCCGCCGGCGCCATTCCTGGCGGAGATCAAGCTCCACCAGGGTCCTCAGGACGGTCCCCACCGGCGTCGGGGCCGGCTCGGGCGGCTGCGCCGCGCCCGCTGCCATCGGAGCCGGGGCCCCCGGCGGCAGCGGGCGCGGATCCGGCGCCGGCAGCCCCGCCGGCACGGACCGCGGTGGGCCCGCCTCGGGCCCGCCGCCGGAGCCGGAGCTGCTCGCCGCGGGTGCCCCCCGGGAACCCGGCGCGCCGGCCGGCGAAACCAGGCCGCCGGCGGGGCCGCCAGCGGCCCGCCCCGGCGCATGGGCTGCCCACGCCAGCCAGGCCTCCAGGTCCGCCGTCCCGACGCCTGCCGCCGGGACGTCGTGACCGGACCCCCCCGCCAGCAGGAGCAGCCGGCCGGCCAGGCGCAGCGCCCGGTCCGGCTCGTGCAGGACGACCACGGCCGTCCCGCCGGCCGCCGCATGCTCCTCTACCAGGTTTTCCAGCAACCGGGCAGCACCGGCGTCCAGGCCGGTGAAGGGCTCGTCCCACAGCCACAGAAGCGGCCGGTGCATCATGGCCCGGGCCACTTCCAGCCGCTGGGCCAGCCCACGGGAGAGGTGCGCCGCCGGCCGGGCGGCGACGGCGTCCAGGTTAAGCCGGTCCAGGAGCTCCCGGGCCCGCTCCTCGGCCTCCTGGCGGGACAATCCGTAAAGGCGGCCGAAGAAGATCAGGTTCTCCCAGGCCGACAGCTCGGGAAAGGCCAGCGGACGATGCCCCACGTAGCCCACCCGGCGCCGCCAGGCGGGCTCCGCCGGCCGGGCGGGGGCACCGGCCACCCGCACCGTGCCCGCACTGGGCCAGAGCAGGCCGGCCACCACCTGCAGCAGGGTGGTCTTGCCGGCACCGTTGGGCCCCATGACGGCGCCCACTTCGCCCGGGCCGAGCCTCCAGTGAAGGGACCGGAAGACCACCTGGTCACCGTGGGCCCGTTCCAGGCCCGCCAGCTCCAGCACCGGTGCGCCGCGTCCGGGCCGGGAGCCGGGCGCCAGGTCACCGGCCGGTATGACCGGCCGGGGCGCCCCCTGCGTCACCGGACCGGCGCCTCCCCTCGAGGGGCTTCCGCCGCGACCGCCTCGCCGGCTCCCGGAAGGCGGGGGCCACCGGCCGTCCACGCCCGCCGGGTGGCCGCCACCGCCGCCTCCACCAGGCGCCGGCGCTCCTCCCGGTAGAGGGCCTCCGGCACCTCACCGGCGGCATGGGCCCGGTCCAGGTCGACGATGGCCTCGATCAAGAGCCGGCGGCGCAGCCACCAGCGGCGCGGGCCCCGCCGCCAGCGGGCGGCGCCCGCCAGCGCCAGGGCCACCACCGCTCCGGCGGCCATCGCGGCGGCGACCCCCGCCCCGCCGCCGGTACCGGCCCCGCCTGCAACGGTGGCCCCCCGGGCCCTCAAGTCACCCTGGCCCGGGAGGAGGTCGCTCCCCGGCGCGCTCCCCGGGCTGCCCGTTCCCGGTGCCGTCCCGCCACCCTCACCGGTCCCGGACTGGGGCGAGCCGCCCGCCTGCCCCGCGGCAACTCCCGGCGGCATGAGAAGGATCGTGTAGGTGCCCGCCTCCAACGGACCTGCCCGCCACACCGCCAGGTCGTTGCCCGGCATGCCCAGGTCCGTTCCCGGCACGGTGCCGGCGGGCTGCAGCCCGTTGCCGGCTGCCTCCAGCGTTCCGGCCACCGTCATCACCAGCAGCTGGTCCACGGCCGCGGGCAGGTCCACCACCAGCCGCCCCCGGCTGGCCCGGGTATCGGCAATGAAGGCATACGCGTAGTCGCGGCTTTCGCCCGGCGGGGGCGGCGACGCGTCCTCCAGCGTCTCCCCCGTCCAGCGGAGGCCTTCGGGCAGCGGCCGGGAAGGCTGGGCCAGCCGGAGCGACGGCAAGGTCAGGGCCCCGTCGGCACCGGCGCCCGGTCCCTCCTGGCCGGGCCAGCGGGCCAGCACCAGCACGGCCATGCCTTGGCCGGCGGGCTCGGGGTGGACCACCAGGGCGACCCGCTCCCAGGTCCCCGGCGTCACCGCTTCAGCCCCTGCCTCTTGCCCCCGGGGGGTGCCGGCCCCGGGACCAGCCGGCACCTGGCCGTCGCGCGGTGGGGCCCCTTCCGCCGCCGCGGCGGGGCGGGTTCCTCCTCCGGCCAGGGCCAAGGCAATCCCCAGCACGAAGACCACCACCAGCACGGTGGCGGTCCAGGCCTGCGTGCGGCGATCCCATGGCTTTCTTCCCGCCACCCCGGCGGAGGGGCGCTCCAGGCACCCCGGGCTGGGGTGCCGGCTGCCCCGGGCGGCGGCCGTCTCCTTACCAGATCTTCGCATTCCGCCGTTCCAGCCCCTAGCGTTCACGCCCTTGCCCGGGCCGTCCGGCCGGGACCGGTCCCGCCATGCGGACGGTCCCGGGCGCCTGATCACCGGGCCGCCTGGGTCCCCGCCGCCTCGTACTTGGACGGGCATTTCACCATCACCCGGTCGGCCACCAGGGTCGCGCCCTGCAGGCGCCCCTCCACCACCACGTCCACGCCGTCCTGAAGCAGGTCGGGCTTCACGCCCTTGTAGACCACGGGCAGGGTCCGGCCCGAATCCCCGGTCATGGCAAACCGGAGGGTCACCTGCTGCACGGCCCAGTCCACCGTTCCCGGTTCCACCTTGCCCTGGACCCGGACGAACCGGTCGCCCAGACCGGCAGCCTGGTCCAGGGCCTGGTCCACGGAGAGATAGTAGGTCTTGGCGCTCTGAAAACCCATCAAGGAGAGGTAGGCGATACCCGCCACCACCACCAGCACGGCCGCAGCCACCTTCACACGGATGGACAACACCGTCACCGCCCTTGCAGGTCTAGGCACGGTCACCCGATTATAGGCGCAGCCGGGATGCCCGTACAACCGGGCGCGGGCCCGAGGCCCGCGCCTGCACCCTCGCCGGGGCGCAGCCGGCACCGGCCGGCCGCCGGCCGGTGTGCCCCGGGTGGCGGCGCGTCCTCCTACTCCTCCAGGTGCAGGGCATGCACCTCCACCTGCCGGCGGGTGCGGTAGACGTGGCTCAGGGCCAGAGCCTGGCCGTAGATGCGGTAGTAGACCCGCACCCGGACCGCACCGTCGACGGTGTAGGTCCCCGGACGCCGCCAGCGCACCGAGAACGCGGGGGCCGGGTCGTAGTCCACCTGCACCCGCTCCGTGAAAGGCGGATTCTGGATGTCCGCCTGCAGGCGAAACACGGCGGGCCGGCCGGTCACCCAGTCCTGGGGCCCCTCCAGGCGGAGGGTCACCCGGGGTGCCTGGGGTGCGGCGGCATTGAAAAGCCGCCACAAGGCCATTTCCTGGGCCGCCGCCAGCACGGCGTCGTCCACCATCCCCGGCACCGCCGCTCCTACGGCCCGCGCCACCGCCTCCGCCGGAGGGATCACCACCCGCCACCGGTGACGGATCAGCGCCCGGCCCGTGACGTCGTAGGAGACGGCCTCCACCTGATACGTACCCGCCCTGGGAAACCGGTGGGGCTGGCGGACGATGGCATGGGCGGGCAGGGGATCCACCCAGGACGAACCGTCGCCGAAGGACCAGCGCCATAGGACATGGCCCCGCTCCAGGGGCTTCCAGTGGGTGGTCTGGAAGGTGGGCAGGGTGACCTCGAAGGCGGGCATGCCGGCCGGCAGGTCCAGCACTCCCTGGCCGGGGAGCGGCGGGATCGCCGGGGACCGGTGGACGCGCCGCTCCCCGCGCCCACCCGCCTCCGGGCCCCGCCGGGGAGCCCTCGGGAAGGGTGGGGCCGGAGGCGACCACCGCGGCCGTTCCACCGCCTCCGGGTCCAGGCCGGGACCGGCCAGCCAGGGATCGGCCGCGCCGCCGGCCGGTCCCGGATCCGGCCCGGTGCCCCCGGGCCCGGCCCATTCCGGCGCCGGCGGAAGAACCCGGCCCGCGGGGCTTCCCGGTCCCGCGGCGCCTTCGTCTTGCCAGCTGACCCGCCACGCCAGGGCGGGGGACGCCGCCCCTGCGTCGGGATCGCCGGGCTCCGCGGGACCGCCCGGACCGGCAGCGCCGGGGCCGGACCGGGCGCCGAAACGCACCTGGGTGTAACCTGCGTCCCCGGGAACCCGGAAGACCCAAGCGTCCCCTTCCCGCTGCCCCTCCAGGAACAGCCACCGGCCGGAGGCGTCCCGGCCCGCCGCCCAGGCCACCTCCAGGCTCCCGCCGCCGGCGGCCCGCAGCTCCAGGCGCCAGTAGCCGCGCAGCAGGGGCAAGCCAGCCACCGCCCCCGCCGCCGCCGGGCCGCCTCCCGGAGCGGCCTGCAGGACCGGTGCCGCCAGCCCCGCGCCACGTGGAGGCCCACCGTCCCAGACCACCGGCGCGGCCTGGGCCACCCCCGCCACCACGAGGGCGACGGCCGCCGCCCCGGCAAGCCGGAGGGCCGCACCGTACCGCCTCCCCATCATGCCTTCCCCCTCACCGGTTCCGCCCCGGGCCCGCCGGGCCGGAGAGGCCACGCCCCGGACCGGCCGCCCGCTGGCATCGGGCCCGGCCGCGCGCCGGTCCCGCCGCTGGACGGGCCGCTCCCGGCCCGGCCTTGCCCGCGGCGGGCGGCCCCCGCCGCCACCGCCACCCCTCCCGCCCTGGTGGGTCCGGCCGGCGGGCATCCCCATCAACCATATTATGCCTCTGTCATCCATAATTTAGCAAGGCATATTACACCTGTTACGTTCAAAGCCCACCTGTGGAGCGGGGATCGGCGTACGGGATCGGTGGTCGCCGTGGCGGCGGTCCCCGGCCGCGGGCGCCCGTCGCCGCAGCGGGAGACGGGAGCGGGCGGGCCTTCACGTTAAAGAGGCCGGACCCGTCCTTTCCTGGTCTGATCTGGGGAAAGGCCGGCAGCGCAAGGCCCTCCGCTGAACAGGCCGGCCACCTCTGGGCATGCGGAAACAAGAAGGCCCCCGCGCCGCGGGCCGCGGGGGCGTAGGATCCGGGAGCGCTGCCTGGCCGCCGGCTCCGGCCGGGCGGCGAGGCCGCCCGCCGCGACCGGGGCATGCCAGGCACCCGCCCGGCAGAGGACTTGGACCTTGGCAGCGCAGCAGGGCTATTCCTCCAGGTGGCGGGCGATGAAGCCGGCCGCCGTCTCCGCCAGCTTCAGCTCCAGCGTCCCCGTGTCCCGCCCCTGTTCCCGGGAGGCGATGATCACCGCGCCCACGGGGTCGCCCCCGACCACGATGGGGGCGATCACCTCGCTGGCAAAGGGGCACGGCTTGTCCTCGTCGGCCCCGATGAGCGGCCCGGGGTGGCGGTGCCGGTCGGATGTGAAGTGCAGCACCTGGCGCTGTTCCATGGCCTGGTAGACCACGGAACCGATGGGCTTGCCGGCGAACTCCCGCGGTGCGGCGCCGGCCACGGTCACCACCTGGTCCCGGTCCGTCACCATGGCGACCAGGCCCGAGGCATCGGCCAGGGACTGGGCGATACCGCTGACCATCTCCTCCAGGTCGGCGATGGCCGAGTACTTCTTGAGAATGACCTCGCCGCCCTTGTCAACAAAGATCTCCAGGGGATCACCGTCGCGGATGTTCATGCTCCGGCGGATCTCGATGGGAATCACGATCCGCCCCAGGTCGTCGATGCGCCGAACCACCCCAGTGGCCTTCATGGCGTCACCTCTTCTGCCGTGGTGTGGAAGAACCGGCCCGGCGCCCAGGCCGCGGTGCTTCCGTGGCAGCCCCATGGGCCAGGGCCAGCCGCCTGGGGCCCGCGCCACCTGGCGGCAACCGCCACGGAGCCCGGCACCGGAACGCCGGCCCGGTGCCACCGGGGCCGGCAACGAGGCGTGACCGGCCCGCCAGCATGCGGCCTTCGGGCCATGGGCACTGGTGGGGTTAGTATGCAGTCACGTCCTGGCCGCTTATTCGACAGGCCAGCCAGAGATGGGAGAAGATGTCAGAAGGACAAAAACAGGGGAGGCGGCTTGACCGCCTCCCCCGGCGGGGTCACAAGCGCCTCGGCACCCGATCCGGATAGGGAACTTGTGACCCGCGCAGGCATACCTTGTCCCGCCGGGCGGCGCCCCACACAGCCACATCCTGCCATGGCCGGCGGTGGCCGGGATGCGGGCTGCCCGGCGGCTTCTACCGCCCCGGCGGCCCGAACCCGCTGTCGAGATGGGCCCGCACCAGGGCCTCGACCACCCGCACGCGGTCCAGCTTCTGAATCAGCACCCGCGCGCCGCGGTGGGCGGTGATGTACGCCGGCTCGCCGGTCACCAGGAAGTGGGCCAGCTGCCGCGCGGGGTCGTATCCCCGCTCCCCGAGGGCAGCCAGCACCTGGGCCAGCACCTGCCGCTCCTCCTCTTCCAGGGCGGTGCCGCCGCCCGGGGAAAGGAGGGGAAGGCGCCGGGTTCCCTCGCTGCCCACGGCGGGGATCCAGGCCGTCCCGGGCCCAGGGACAGGCGGCACCGCCGGCTCGCGGGCCGCCGCCTGCTCGTCCCCGGCAGCGGCCGGGCCACCGCCGCGCGGGTCACGGCCCCCGCCGGGGCCGGCGCAACCCGCCGGCCCCGGCGACGGGGCCGGGTGCCGGTTCACCGGTTCGTCCCCGGTGTCCCGCTTGTGTTCCATGACGGTACGCCTCCCGCCGGTGGCCGCGCCCGTGCCCGGCGCTAGAGCAGCATCTCGCCGGACTTGGGAAAGTAACCCGAGCCGATCAACGCCTCCATGATGCGGTGGACCTCCGCGAACATCGGCTCCACGTCGGGCTCCTCGCTGCAGTCCACCTGCCAGACGTACACGGCGTACGCCTCGTGCACTGCCACCCGGCCGTCGGGAAGCACCGAGATGACGAACTTCACCTCGGGGATGTTGTCGTGCTCGATGTGTTCGAACAGGATCTGCTTGATGGAGTTGGCCAGCGGCGGCACCTGCTCGGCCGACGGCACGTCGAACACGTAGCGGATCTCCACGTCGACGGTGAGGTCCGGCTGCCCCTCCTTGTGGGTGCAGTCGTCCTCTTCTGCATGATACAGGCCGCAACTGCCCCCGTAGACCGTCTCCGCCGTCAGCACCGAGTCCCAGGTGAAGCTGATCTCCGCCCGGACCCGGTGGGGCGGCTCGTCCCCTTCCGGGACGCACACGAACAGGCAGTGGCGGTCCATGGTCTGGGTCTCCACGTGGTGCTCGACGCGCCGGATCTCCAGGCCGGCGGCTTCCGCCGCGTCGAAGAGCACGTCGCACAGGTCTTCGTAACGCAACATCAGGCGGTGCCCCTTCCGGAGTGAACCACTCCCTAAGGCGTGGAGCGCCGGGACCTTTCGCCCCGGGCTCCGTCAGAGGAAAAGTATAATACTTTTGCCGGAAGGGGGGGCCGGTTTTGCCGCCCTTCCGCCGAGGAGGGTTGCTATGGCCACCCAGCCTGCGCCGGGGACGAGCCCCGGCGTCTACCTGGACAACGCCGCCACCACCCGGGCACGCCCCGAGGTGGTCGAGGCCATGGTCGACGCCCTGCAGAACCGCTTCGGCAACCCCGCCTCCCTGCACACGGCGGGGCTGGAGGCCGAGCGGCTGGTCAAGGAGGCCCGGGCGGTGCTGGCCCGTGCCCTGGACGTTCCGGCCGACGACCTCTACTTCACCTCCGGCGGCACCGAGGCCAACAACTGGGCTCTGCGGGGGGTGCTGGCCGCCTACCCGCGGCGGGGGCGCCACCTGGTGACCACCGCCATCGAGCACTCGTCCATCCTGACCACGGCGCGCTGCCTGGAGCAGGAAGGCTACCGGCTCACCGTGGTGCCCGCCGACGGCCGGGGCCGGGTCGACCCCGAGCGGGTGGCCGCGGCCGTCGCGCCCGACACCGTGCTGGTCAGCGTCATGCTGGTCAACAACGAGATCGGGTCGATCCAGCCCATCGCCGACATCGTCCAGGCGGTGCGCCGCCGGCAGCCGGAAGTGCTGGTCCACGTGGACGCCGTGCAGGCCTTCGGCAAGATGCCGGTGCGCCCCCGGGCCTGGGGCGTGGACCTGCTGACGGTGAGCGCCCACAAGATCCACGGGCCCAAGGGCACCGGCGCCCTGTACGTACGCCGCGGCGTGCGCATCCAGCCCCTGCTGACGGGCGGCGAGCAGGAGGGCGGCCTGCGGCCCGGCACCCACAACGTGCCGGGCATCGCCGGCTTCGGCGTGGCGGCCCGGCTGATCCTGGCCGAGCAGCCCGAGCTGGGCCGCCGGCTGCAGGCGCTCAAGGAGCGGCTGGTGGAGCGGGTCCAGGCGGAGATCCCTGAGGTGTATGTCAACGGGCCCGACCCGGCGGAGGGTGCGCCCCACATCGTCAACCTCTCGGTGGTGGGGGCCCGGGGCGAGGTCCTGGTCCACGCCCTGGCCCAGCGGGGCGTGTACGTGTCCACCGGATCGGCCTGTACCTCGCGGCGCACGGCCCCCAGCCACGTTCTGCAGGCCCTGGGGCTTCCGCCGGCCCGGCTGGATTCGGCCCTGCGCGTGAGCCTGAGCCGGGAGACTACCGAGGACCATGTGGAGCGCTTCGTCGCGGCCCTGCGGGAGGCAGCCGCCGAGGTGCGGGCGGTGGCGTCGGTGCGCGCCCGCCACTAACCGGCCGATTCGTCCCGGCCGGTCCGGAGGAGGCACACCTTGGATTCCGTCCTGCTTGTCCGCTATGGCGAGATCGGTCTAAAGGGGAAGAACCGTCCCCAGTTCGAGCAGGCCCTGGTTCGCCAGATCCGGCGGGCCCTGGCCGCCTGGCCCGGGGTCGCCGTCTACCGCACGCCGGGCCGGGTCTGGGTGGAGCCGCCGCCCGGCACCGATCCGGAACCCCTGCTGGAGAGCCTGCAACGGGTCTTCGGCATCGTGGCCGTGGCGCCGGCCGAGCGGGTGGACCTCCACCTGGAGGCCATCGCCGCGGCGGCCGCCCGGGTTCTGGAGGCCGCCCTGGCCGCTGGAGCCGGGGCCGCCGGGGTCGGCGCCGGCGGCGCGCCGACCTTCAAGGTGGAAGCCCGGCGCTCCAACAAGCGGTTCCCCCTGACGTCGCTGGATCTGAACCGCGAGCTGGGCAGCCGGCTGCTGGCGGCCCGTCCGGAGCTGAAGGTTGACGTCCAGCGTCCCCAGATCACGGTGCACGTGGAGGTGCGCCACGACGGGGCTTATGTGTATGCCCGGTCCGTGCCGGGACCCGGCGGCCTGCCCGTCGGGGTGACGGGCCGGGCCTGCGCCCTGCTCTCGGGCGGGATCGACAGCCCGGTGGCCGTGTGGATGGCCATGAAGCGGGGCCTTGTCCCCATCTGCGTCCATTTCCACAGCCCGCCCTTCACCAGCGAGCGGGCCCGGGAAAAGGTGGTCGACCTCACCCGGGTGCTGGCGCGCTGGGGTGGACCACTGCCCCTCTGGGTGGTGCACTTCACCGAAATCCAGCGGGCGCTCCAGCTGGACTGCCCGCCGGAGCTCACCATCACCCTGATGCGGCGGATGATGTTCCGCCTGGCCGAGCGCATCGCGGCTCGGGAGCGGGCCCTGGCCCTGGTCACGGGCGAGAGCCTGGGGCAGGTGGCCAGCCAGACCCTGGAAAGCATCCGCACCATTTCGGCGGTGACGACCCTGCCCGTGCTGCGGCCGCTCATCGGCATGGACAAGGCGGAGATCGTCGAGCGGGCCCGGGCCATCGGCACCTACGACATCTCCGTGCTGCCGTATGAAGACTGCTGCACCCTCTTCGTTCCGGCCCACCCCGCCACCCGGCCCCGGCCCGAGCAGGCGGAGCAGGCCGAGGCGGTGCGGGATTGGGAGCCGCTACTGGCAGAGGCCATGGAGCGCAGCGAGCGCCTGGTGGTCGAACCGGCCCAGGGGCTGTAAAGGCGCTGCCCTTAAAGAGCGGCGGGCCAGGGTCCATCCAAGGGTCCCCGGCCCGCCCCTTCCTTCTCAGGCCTGTACCGGCCGTCAGCCCGCACCGTTGGCGCTGGCCTGTCCCCCCGGGGCGCTCCCCTGGCGGCCCGCCCCGGGATGGGCGCGGTGACGCCCCCGCCGGTTTCCCCGCCGCCGGCCGCGCCGCCGCCGGCGCCCCTCCCCCCGCTGGGGATGGGTCACGCCGTTGGCCCCGGCCGCCTCCATGCCCATGGCCGGGGTGCCGGCCGGCCGCCCACCCGCCGGCTGGCCCGCCGCCAGGCTGCTGGCGGCGGGCCGCACCGTGCCGTTGGTCCCGTGGGGTGCACCGGTGGCCGCCACCTCCCCGGCGGCGGGCCGCGCCGGTCCCGGCCGGAAGCCGCCCGGCCCTTCCACCGTCAGGCGCAACCCCTCTTCCAGGACACCGCCCAGGCCCAGGCGGTTGCCGTGGCGGTCGGTCACCACCAGCTTCCCCGCCACCGTGTCCTGGTAGACGGTCTCAGAATAACGGAGCAGTGCATGGCGCACGCTGGCGCCCGGATAGACGTCCACCGGATGGTTGTTGACAAATACCCGCACGGCCGACTTCACCACCTTCCCGCGGGCCTCGCGGCCCGTGCCGTGCCCTGTCGAAATTAACCTGAACCGGTTCCCCGCCGGTATATCCACCGGCGGACCCCTTTTTGCCAGCCCCGTGCCCGTGCCGCGGGCCCCGCATGGCCACCCCGGGTCGCGTCCCGGGGTCGGGGCGGCATCCGGCCCGCCGCCGGCGGGAGCGCCGGCGCGGCGGCTGCGGGTCCGCCGGCCCAACGAGGAGCCTGTAACCCAATTGGTTCGTCAAGAAGGCCGCCGCGTCCTGCGCGTTAGGGCCGGAGCCCGGCGGGGGCGCGGCCCTCCTCGGGGCGGTCGTCGTGCCGACGCCGGGGGACCCTGCCGGAGGACCCTGACCCCCGCCCTGAACCTGCTCCCTCAGACCGGCTTCCGCGCGGGCCGAGCCCCTTCCGCCAGGGCCCTGGCCGCCGCCAGGCGGACGGCCGCATCCGGGTCTTGCGCCCGGGCCCTTTCCAGGGCCTCCCGGGCGGCATGGCCGCCGATCCGGCCCAGGGCCCACGCAGCCAGGGCGCGCAGGTCGGGCCGCGGGTCCCCCAGGAGCACGCGGGCCAGGGCCCGAACCGCAGGCCGGGCCGCGGGACCCCGGTTGCCCAGGGCGACGATGGCGTTGCGCTGCCAGGCTTTGCGGCCCCGCCATGCCCCCGTCAGGGGCCGGTATCTCGCCTGAAACGCGGCGCGGCCCATGGCCAGAAGGTCCGGCAGAAGGGGAGCCGCCGGGTCCTCGGGGTCACCGGGCCGTGGCCGCAGGGCAGGATGGCCCGGCACGGCCCGGCGATTGAACGGGCACACCGCCTGGCATGCATCGCAACCGTACAGGCTCTGGCCGAGGGCAGCCCGTTCCTCCTCGTCCAGCATGCCCGGCTTCTGGCTCAAGAAGGAGATGCAGCGCCGGGGATCCAGCTGCCGCGGCGCAAGGAAGGCGCCCGTGGGGCAAGCCCGCAGGCAGAGGTCGCAGCCGGCGCAGGCATCGGCCAGGGGCTGGTCGGGGGGAAGTTCCACGTCGGTGACCAGCTCGCCCAGGAAGACCCAGGACCCGGCCCCGGGCACGATCAGGCACGCGTTCTTGCCAATCCAGCCGATCCCCGCCTGCCGGGCCCAGGCCCGGTCCACCAGCGGCCCGGTGTCCACCTGCACGGCCCACCGGCAGCCACCCGGCACCGTGGCTTCCAGCCAGCGGCCCAGCGATTGGAGCCGCCGGGTCATGACGTGCTGGTACGAGCGGGTCCGGCCCGCCGCCGCCACATAGCCCCGCAGGGAGGGCGGCTCGCGGCGCCCACCCCGGTCGCCTGTGCCCTCCCGGGGTCCTTGCCCCTCCGCCGCCCGGCGCCGGGTGCGGGGCGGGTCGTAGGCCATGGCCACGGCCACCACCGAGCGGGCACCCGGCAACAGGCTGGAAGGGTCCGTTCGCCGGGCCGGGTCCGGATCTTCCCAGGGGGTGGCCATCCCCTGCGCCTGGCGCCGCCGCAGGAGCCTCTCCAGATCCACCTGGGGGGCGGCGGCCGCCACGCCGGCGGCCACGAAACCCAGCCGGCGCGCCTCGGCCAGGAGGGCCCGCTTGAGGCCGGCCGGATCGGTAAAAGCCATGGGCATCCCTCCCCTCGGGGCCCGGTCCCGGCGCGCCAGGGAGAACGCGCAAAAAGGCGGCCACCCGGCTGCCCGGGTCGCCGCCCGACCCCGTCTTTCCTTCATTGTACCGTCTACCGACCGGGGTGCCGACTCACCAGCTTGGACCGGTGGTGGGCGGGCCTCCCGCCCCTGCCAGCTGTTGTTCGGCCAGGGCGATCATCCGCCGGACCATCTGGCCGCCCAAGCGGCCGCCCAGGCGCCCGCCGATGGCGCCGCAATCCCGGGTCGTCATCTCCCCCCAGCCCACCTGGCGGATCCGGTCGGCCAGGCCGAGTTCCTCGGCCACCTCCCACTTCTGCCGGTCCAGGGCCGCGTCGTAGGCGTGGGGCGAGGCCGCGCCGGGCGGCAACAGGCCGATTTCCTGGGCGACTTCCATCTTCAAGCGGTCCAGCCCCGGCTGCGCGCCGGGAACCAGCAGGTCGCCGGCGCCGCGTCGTCTGGCCATGCAGGCACCACCTCGGGTTCGGTGTTCGGCCGCGAAAGACGGGCCATTTGTAGTGTGAGAAGGCCCGCCGGGCCGATACCCCCGATGCCTGGCGCCGGTGGGGCAGGCTGCCGTCCGGCAGGCGGTCGGCCCGCCGGGCGCCTGCCCGCTGACGCTTCAGTCAGCTCCCGGATCCCGCGCGCGAAAGGCGTACCACAGCGGGTCGAACGCCGCCACCCGGCGCCGCCAGCGACGCCGCGCCAGCATGGCTCGCCGCCGCCGCAGGACCGCCCAGGCCGCCGCCAGCAAGGCCAAGCCCCAGGTGTAGGGCCACGGCTGCCGCGCCTTGACCGCCCGGGCCGCGGCTTCCCAGGCCGTGAGCGGCTCGACCGCCGCGCCGCTGAGCAAGGGGATCCGGTCGACGACCTGGTCGCCCACCCGCACCACCAGGGTGCCGACCCGCGCGCCCTCGCCCACCGGCGCCTGCAAGGCCTGCTCCAGCTCCACCTGGCGCCGGACCGGCGGCGCCGGCTCGTCCCGAGGAACCAGCCACCGGACGCCGTAGGCGGCGACGGCCGCCACGCTGTCCTGCCGGCCGCCCCGTACCGGCACCTGCCCCACCCGCTCGCCGGCCTGCACCAGCGGCAGGGGCTCAAAGCGGGCAAAACCCCAGTCCATCAGGGCCGCCATGTCCCGGTACATCCCCGTGGGATGCGCCCCCAGCAGGACCCCGACCAGCTCGACGCCGCCGCGCTGCGCCGACGCCACCAGGGCTCCACGGGCGGCGCTGGTGTAGCCGTTCTTCACACCCGTGGCGCCGTCGTAGCGCCAGAGGAACCGGTTGTGGTTGTAAAGCACCCGCTCCGAGTTCTTTTCGGGCCAGGGCATCCGGTACTCCCTGGTTCCCACGACGCGCCGGAAGGTGGGATTGGCCAGGGCTACCCGGGCCAGGGTGGCCAGGTCCCGCGCCGAGGTGTAGTGGTCCCGGCTGGCGAGCCCGTGGGGATCGGCGAAGCGGGTGTGTTCCAGGCCCAGTTCCCGGGCGCGCTGGTTCATCCACTGGACGAAGGTCTCCACGGACCCGGCCAGGCCTTCGGCGATGGCCACCGCCGCGTCGTTGCCCGACTGGAGCATGAGCCCGTAGAGAAGCTCTTCCAGGGTCCGCTGCTCGCCTAGGGCCAGGTAGAGGCTGGACCCCTCGACGCCGAAGGCCCGCTGGCTGGTGGTGATGACCTGCTGCAGGTCCCCTCGCTCGATGGCCAGCAGGGCCGTCATGATCTTGGTCGTGCTGGCCATAGGCATGGTGGCGTCGGCGTTGCGCGCGTAGAGCACCTGCCCGGTGGCCGCGTCCACCAGGATGGCCGCCCGGGCGTCTTGGGATGGCGGCTGCTGGGGTGCGGACCCTTCCGCCCGGACCCGGGCCGCCGGGACCCCGGGGACCGCGCCCGCCAGGACCGCCAGCCCCAGGGCGACGGCAAGCAGCACGAACCCGCCGCGCCGCACCGCTTGTTGCCACCGCGCGCATCCCCCCGCCTGCCGGCGCCCTCCATGACCGCCCCTCCCCCACCGGCCTGCGGAGGGCCGCCGGTTGGTTGCAGCCGGCAACCTGCATGGCACCTCCTTGCTGCCGTACGCCGAAGACCGGTCTCCAGCCTTCGGGCGCCTGGTCCGGCGCCAGGCCACCAGCGGGCCTGGGCCGCAGCCCATCCGCTGCCCGGGCCGCGGCAAGTCCGGCGGCCCTGCCTTCCAGTCCGGCGGCGTCGCCGGCCTCTTGACGCGCCCGGCCGCCGCCCTGGCAGGGGACGCCCGGGCCACCGGCCCGCCGCCCGCCCGGACCCCACAGGGGCCCGGGCGACACGGTATATCCTTCAGGCTTTTGGCCAAGGACCGGGGCGGTTCCTCCCGCCGGCTCAAGACCCAGGGATGGTGAATCGTTCCACCGCCCCTGGCTTCGCAGGACCGCGCCCGGGTGTGGACGGCCCCTGGGGCCGGAGGCGGCGGGGCCCTGGGCTCGACGGAGGGGTGCGCGCCCGTCCGGTACGGGTGTCAGCCACGCCGGGCGGCGGCTGACGGAATGGAAGCGGGCGTCGCACCACCGGCAGGAGCGGGGTGGGGAGTCCGCATAGACTAAGGGATAACCAGGGCCACCTCGGTGGCGGCGCCCCGCGGGCCGGCCACCCCGCCAGGGCCGCCCGCTGGAGCCGCCGGCGGTGGCCGCGAACAGCGGGAGGTTGGCCTGATGGGCGCGCAGGGACAGCTGGCCATCTCCGTGGAGACCCACCCCTCGGAGTTCCAGCGGGTGCTGGAGCGGGAGCGGTTGGTCTATACCGTGTTCCGGTCGCGCCAGCGGTGGGTCTTTTTGACCGAATACGTGCCCCAGCCGGCGGCCCAGGCCGCGTCCCACTTCGTGCACCAGGTCCTCTTGCCGGAGATGCTGCTGGAGCACCTGGATTCCCGCTACGCGGCAGTCGACCCCGATGACCGGCTGCAGGTCTGGAAGCAGAGCCTCCCCCTGCTGGCCCAGCCGCCCCTGGCCCGCGGAACGGCGGCTCTGCTGCTGCCCGAACTGCTCCAGCACGGTCGCCTGAGCATTCTGGGCTGGCTACGCTTTCGCGGCGAGCGGTTCTTGCGCAGCCTGGTGGGCGAGCTGGCCCGGACAGGCTTGCAGCAGCTCTGGTTGGAGCGGGCCCTGGAGCAGTTCCTCGGCACCCTGCGCCCGGTAGAGGAGGGGCCCGAGGAGCTCTGGGTGGAAGGGCAGGGACGGGACCTGGTCATCCGGGAGCCCGGCGGGCCGCCCCTCTACCGCGAGTTTCTGGAGGGGCACCTGGACCCGCGGGTACCGCTGGAGCGGGAGGACCTGGCCGCCGGTCTGCTCAAGGCGCTAGGCCCCCGCCGCATCCGGCTCAGGGGGACCCGGCCCGAGCTGGCGGCCCGGCTGCGGGAGGCAGGCCTGGCCGTGGAACCCGGCGACGGTCCGGAGGAGGGCGCCTGAGGGCGCGGCCGGGCGGGAACCTCCGCTCGAGGCTCCCCATGCCCCTGGGGTTCGCCATGGCGCCGGGACCCCAGGCGTCGCCGGGCCCGCAGGTGCACCGGGGCGCAGTGGAGGGAAGCGGCCGGAAAGGGCGCGGGACGAAGCAACCGGCGGCGGGATACCCGCCGCCGGACCATGTGTACCCCGGTGCCGGTACCCAGGCCGCTTGGGTGTCGCGACCTAGGCCGCTTGATCCCGCCGGTTCCAAATCCAGGCCGCTCCTGCCAGGTATACCAGCCACTCGACCGGCCAGGAACCGGCGTCCACCTGTTCCCAGGCCACCTGCGCCGCCGCGGCCGCGGCCACCACGGCCACCAGGCGCAGGAGCTGGTGCCACCGCCGCCAGGTCCAGCGGCTCCGCCAGGACACCGGCCCGCCCCGCCGCGCTTGCCGCCAGCCCAGCGGCCAGCGCCCGCTTCGCGGGCCCGGCCGCGCAGCCCGCGGCCGGGCCGCGGGCGCGACCCCCCAGCCGTAGCGGGGATCCTTCCCCCCCGGCAACACCCGGAACCGGCGCCGCTGTTCCCGCTCGCACTCCGGGCAGTAGCGGGCCCCCCGGCGGTCGGCCTCGAAGGTGCGCCGGCAACGATAGCACTGGGCGAGATGCCTGGGGCCCATGCCGCTCCCCCCTGCCGCGGCCGCCCGGCCGCGGAGCCCGGCGGCCGGTGAGCCGTTCAACCTTCCGTCAACCTCAGTTTAACCGCCGCAGCCGCCGGATCCTGCCACTCGGTGTCGAACCCGGCACGGGGCACGGCCGCCGAGGGCTCCACGGCCACGGACCGGCCGGCCTCCAGGTCCGGCAACGGCAGGCGGTCGCCCCGCCAGATGGCGATCAGGTCCGCCAGGACGGCGCTGGCGGTGGCATCGCCGCCGGCCCCGGGCCCGGCAAACCGCACCGTGCCCACCGGATCCGCCTCGATCAGGATCATATTCTCCACCCCGGCCGCCTGCAGCAGGGGGTCGTGGGGCGGCAACATCTGCGGCTCGACGGCCAGCCGGGGGGCGGGCCCCGTCCACTCGGCGGTGGCCACCAGGCGCCAGCGGGCAGCGCCGCCGCCCTGGCGGGCCGCCTCGCCCCCGCCCCCTCCCTCCTGCAGGGCACGGCGAAAGGCGGGGTCGTCCAGCCCGCGACGGGCCACGGCGGTCCAGGCCACGGGCTCGCCCGTCACCAGGGTCGCCAGGATGGCCAGCTTGCGGGCCGCGTCGCGCCCCGACAAGTCGTCGCTGGGATCGGCTTCCGCATAGCCGGCGGCCTGGGCGGCACGAACCGCGTCCTCCAGGGTGGCGCCCTGCTCCACCTGGGTGAGGACGAAATTGCAGGTGCCATTCAGGACCGCCCGCAGGCGGCGCACCCGGTTGGCCGCCAGGCACCTCAGCAGCGGGCGAATGATGGGCACCCCGCCGGCCACCGCCCCTTCGAAGGCCAGCTCCACCCCGTGCCGGCGGGCCACCGCCGACAGGGTCGCCAGGGATTCGGCCAGAAGGGCCTTGTTGGCGGTGATCACGTGGCGGCCGGCTTCCAGGGCCCGCAGGACGTACTGGCGGGCCGGTTCGACACCGCCGATGAGCTCGATCACCACGTCGACCTCAGGATCGCCCAGCAGCTGGTCGGCATCGGTGGTGAGCAGGCTGCGGTCGACGGCCGCCGGCCGCGGCTTGCCGGGATGGCGTACCAGGATCCCCTTCAGCCGCGGCACGCCACCCAGCCGCGCCACCAGCCAGGGTGGCGGGTTGAGCAACCGGCGCGCCACCGCACTGCCCACGGTGCCCAGACCCAGCAGCGCCACCACGGGACCCTTCACGGGCGCCCCTCCCCCACCGCCGCCACCGCCCCGGCCTGCGCGGGCGCGGCGGTAGCACCGGGTTCTTCCAGCCAGTCCATCACCCGGCGGGCCACCCCCGCGGGGTCCACGAGGAAGCTGTCGTGGCCCCAGGGAGCCTTCCAGACCTGCCATGTGACATTCTTGCCCGCCCGGCGCAGGGCCTGGACCAGCCGCCGCTGCTCGTCCACGGGGTAGAGCAGGTCCGAGGTGATGCTGAGCACATACATGCGGCCCTGGACCCGGGCCGCGGCGCCCTCCAGCCCGCCCCGGCCCCGGCCTACGTCGTGGAGATCCATGGCCCGGGTCAGGGTCACGTACGTGGCGGGATCGAACCGGCGCACCAGCTTTTCCCCCTGGTAGTGCAGGTAGCTTTCGATCTGGAACCGGAAGGCCTCGGCCGGGCCCGCCGGCGCGGTGGCGTACGAGCCCAGCCGCTGGGCGACCGGGTCGGCGCCCGCCGGGACCTCTTCCCGGCCAAAGCGCGCCTCCCACTCCTCGCGACCCCGGTAGGTGGTCATGGCCAGCATCCGGGCCAGGGCCAGCCCGCGGCGGGGCGGGCGGGCGGCGGGATAGTCGCCGCCCTGCCAGGCGGGGTCTGCGAAGATCGCCTGGCGCTGCACCTCGTTCCAGGCGATGGCATGGGGCGAGGCGGCCGGCGGCGCCGCCAGGACGGCCGCCGCTCCCACCCGCTCGGGGTAGGTGACGGCCCACTCCAGCGCCTGCATGCCGCCCAGGGAACCGCCCACCACCAGGGCGAGCCGCCCGATGCCCAGCGCATCCAGGAGCCGGCGCTGGGCATGGACCATGTCCCGCACGGTGATCACGGGAAACCGCCCGCCCCAGGGCCCGTGGCCGGCCTCCTCAGGACTGGCCGGGCCTGTGGACCCGTAACAGCCTCCCAGCACGTTGCTGCAAATGACAAACCAGCGGCGGGTGTCGATGGGCCGGCCCGGACCCACCGCCGCCTCCCACCAGCCCGGGCGGTCGCCGGGATGGTGGGAGGCCACGTGGGCGTCGCCCGTCAGGGCGTGGCAGATCAGGATGGCGTTCTGGCGCTGGGGGTCCCAGCGACCCCAGGTCTCGTAGGCCAGTTCGGCCCGGGGCAGGTGGCCGCCCTGCTCCAGGGGCAAGGGCCCCACCTCGACAAGGCCGCGACAGGGGATCACCGCGTCCCCCTCCCTCCCGCGCCCGCTCCCCGAAGGGGTCCCGGATAAGAAACTACCCCTCCCGAGAGGGAAGGGCCGAAAAGATTTCCGGCGCCCTCTCATCTCTCAGGATCCGCACGGATCCTGCAGGAGTTGGCACCTTACCGGCCGTCCAGGCACGGCCGGCGGTTGCCGGGCTTCATCGGGCCAGTCCCTCCGCCACTCTGGATAAGAGAGCAGACGCGCTCTGTGATTGTTGAAAGTGATGCTATCATGCCGGCCCCTGCAGGTCAACGATCCCGGCCGCGACCCGGCCGGCCTTGCGCGCCGGCGCCCCTCACCATCGGGCATCGGCCGGGGAAGGCCCGATGGAGCGCGCCGGCCGCAGCCAGCCCGGTACATAGCTCCAGGCCGCCCGGAGCTGGCGCCGGTGTTCCGCCGCCCGGGGGTCATGCCGTTCCACCAGGGCCCAGAAGGCGGGACCGTGGTTGAGGTGGACGGTATGACAGAGTTCGTGGATCAGCACGTGTTCCACCAGTTCGGGCGGCAGGAAGAGCAGCTTCAGGCTGAGGCGCACGTGGCGCCCGGCGGAACAGCTGCCCCAGCGGGTCTTGGGGCAGCCGACGGACGAACCCGCCAGGCGAAAGCCCCGCTCCCGCGCCAGCCGTTCCAGCCAGGGCCGCAGGGTCGCCCGGGCCCGGGCGGCCAGCCAGCCCCTGAGGGGAGGCCCCCAGGCGGCAGGACCCTGCTCCCCGGCTCGGGCCGGCAGGCGGACCTGCCCGGCCAGGGGTGCGCCCGCGGGCGGCGGTTCCCCTGGATCGCCGGTGGCCCCGCCGGCGAAGAGGGTCTGCTGCGGGGTCCGGCCGGCGGCGGCCTTGCGCCCCCCGCCGGCGGCGTCGCTCAGGGTGGGCCGGCCCGCCGGTGCCACGGCCCACACCTCCCCCAGAGCCCGCAGCCACAGCCAGGCCGGAGGAGCCAGGCCGGCGGCATCCCGGCGGAGCAAGGGATCGCCCGCCCCGCCGCCGGCTGCCCGGGCCTGCTGTTCCAGGCGCTGCCGGGCCCGCTGGATCCAGGCCGCATGCTGGGCCACCACCTGGGGCACCCGCTGCAGCCGGTACCCCGGCGGAACCACCACCACCAGGCCGTCGGCCGGCGAAAGCACCAGCCGCACCCGGCGCGCCCTGGAGCTGACCCGGACGGTGTAGGGGGGCAGGCCCTGCGATCCGGCCCCGCCCTGCCCCATGCCCCCCGGTGGCCGCAGCCCCCGATCCCCGTCCCTGGACCCCTCGCCCATGCGTCGCCCTCCTTCTCCTCGCGGGCGATGGCCGGCGGCAGGCTCCGTCGGGCTCCGTTGCCGCCCGGCCGCGCCGCGTGCCCGGGCGGGCAGGCGGACCCGCCCCGGGCCGCCCCCGAAGCCCGCATCGCGGTCGCTCTGTCCTGGTTCGCCCGGCCGTTGCCCGCCCCCTTGTGGACAACCGCTGCCCGGCCCCGGCGGCCGCTGCGCATGGAGAGTCACCAGGCCGGCATACATTGGTTCCGTAAGGGCGCCCGGCCGCCGCCCCCCAACCGGCCGGGAAACGGCCCCTTGCGGGGAGGTGCCATCGTGTCCGACGGGGCTGCACCGGGGCCCGCCGCCCGCTCGGTGATCGCCCTGCTTGTGTCCGCCGCCCTGCTGGCCGGCGCCCTGGGCCTGCACCTGCGGTCGACCCGCCCCGGCGTGGCCGGCGTCACCGCACCGGGGCGGCCCGTGGCCGACCGGGTGATCCGGCTGTCCGAGTACGCCTACCAGCCGGCGGTCATCGAGGTCCGGCAGGGGACCCGGGTGCGCCTGACGCTGATCAACACGGGGCGGGAGGAACACGAGCTGGAGATCGACGGCTATGGCATCGAGGTGGCCGGCCTGCGGCCGGGAACCAGCGTCCGGCTGATCTTCAATGCCGATCTTCCAGGCCGTTTCGAGCTGGCCTGCCACATGCCCGGCCACTACGAGAAGGGGATGCGCGGCATCCTGGTGGTCCACCCGGCCGACGCCCAGCGCTGAGGCGCCGCGACACCCTGCTCCGGGCCCGGCGTGGTATGGTGTTGCCGGGAGGAAACGCCATGCCCGCAAAGGATGCCGTGAGAGGGGACGGGCCCCGGCCGCGCAGCCGGGTGCTGGCGGCCCTGCTGGCCGCCGGCGGGCAGCCGGTCTCGGGCGCGACCCTGGCGGAGGGCCTGGGCATCACCCGCGCCGCCCTCTGGAAGCACATCGAAGCTTTGCGCCGGGACGGCTGGCCTGTGGAAGGCCGCCCCCACCAGGGCTACACCCTGGATTTCGGGGCCGCCGGGCGGCTGGCAGCCCGCCGGTTCGTCCCTGAGCTGCTGGAGGCCCGCCGCGCGGGAGCGCGCCTGGGCCACACCGTCCACTGGCTCGCCGAGGTGGGGTCGACCAACGACGTGGCCCGCCGGCTGGCGGAGGCGGGCGCACCCGAGGGCACCGTGGTGGTGGCGGATCGCCAGGCGGCCGGGCGGGGGCGCCTGCGCCGGGCCTGGTGGAGCCCGCCCGGCGGCCTGTGGATGTCCCTGATCCTGCGCCCCGCCCTGCCCCCCGAGCACCTGCCCCTTTTGACGCTGGCCACCGCGGCGGCAGTGGCCGAAGCGGCGGAGGGCCTGGCCGGCCGGCCGGTCCAGGTGAAGTGGCCCAACGACGTGCTGGTCGACGACCGGAAGGTGGCCGGCATCCTGCTGGAGACGGTCAGCCACCCCCACGGTGCCGAGTACGTGGTGGCGGGCATCGGAGTCAACCTGGACGTGGAAGGCGAGCCGGTGCCCGCCGAGCTGGCCGGCCGCCTGACCTGGCTGGCCCGGGAGGCGGGCCGCCGGGTGACGCGGAACGAGCTGGCGGAAGCGATCCTCCAGCGGCTGGAGGAACGTTACGCCCAGCTGCACCAGCACGGTCCGGATCCGGTGCTGGCCGCCTGGCGCAGCCGTGCCGCCTGGCTGGGGGAGCCGGTGCGGGTGGCCCTGCCCGCCGGCGAGGTGGCCGGCATCGCCCTGGACGTGGCACCCGACGGTTCCCTGGTGGTCGAACAGGCCGGCGGCCGGCGCCAGCGCGTCCTGGCGGGCGACGTGCAGCGCCTGCGGCCCGCCGGGGCTCCTCCCGGGGCCGGGTCCCGGTGAGCGGCCCGGTGAACGTCGCCCTGCCCTGGCCTTCCCCCCTGGTGCCCGTGATCATCCTGCGGCGCCTCAACCGCTTTGCGGTGGAGGCGGTTCCGGCCAGCCCCGGCACCTCCGGCCCGGCGGGCGGCCGCGCCGCAACGGACCCGCCGCGGGGCGGGCCCTGTGAGCCGGGCCATGCCGCCGGCAGGAACGCCGCCGCAGCGGTTGGCGGGGCCGGCGACGGGACCACCGGCGAGGTCCTGCGGCTCCACCTGCCCAACTCCGGCCGCATGGCCGAGCTGCTGGTCCCCGGCACCCCCGGCCTGGCATGGATTCCCGCCGCGGCCCCGCAAACAGGGCAGCGGGCGAGCGGCACCCCCGCCGCCTCCCGCCCGCAGGCCCGCGCCCCTCTGGGCCCGCCGCAGCCTCTCCCTGGCCCGGCCGCGGCCGCAGTACGGCAGCCCCCGCCCCCTTCCGGAACCGCGGGACGGGCAAGATCCGCTGCGGCGGCGGGCCGGCGGACGGCGGGCGATCTGCTGCTGGTGTCCTTCAACGGGCGGTGGGTGTCCGTCGACGCCCGGATGCCCAACCGGCTCTTCGCCGCCGCCCTCGACCGCCGCGCCCTGCTGCCCTTCGCGGCCTACCGCCGCTGGCAGGCCGAGGTTCCCTGGGGCGCCGGCCGGCTGGACTTTCGCCTGGAGGGGGCCGGAGAGCCCCTCCGGCCCTGCCTGGTGGAGACCAAGTCGTGCAACCTGGTGGAGGACAGCACGGCCCTTTTCCCCGACGCCCCCACCGCCCGCGGCGCCCGCCACCTGGAGGAGCTGGCCCAGGCGGTCCGCCAGGGCTGGCGGGCCGCCGTGGTCTGGTTCGTCCAGCGGGACGACGCTGCCCGCCTGGCACCCCACCGCCGGGCGGACCCCCACTTTGCCGCCGCCCTGGCCCGGGCCCGGGCGGCCGGGGTCGAGGCGTACGCTTACCGCTGCCGGGTGAGCCCCGCCGGGATCAGCCTTCTGGGCCCCATTCCGGTGGTGCCGGAATAGGGGGCGAGGCGGCGCAGGGGCCGGCTGGCCCGCGCAACCGGCGCTCGGCGTCCCGGCCGGCGCCCCTGGCGGGCGGGCACGGTGGCCGGCGGGCACGGCGGGCGGCACGTCAGGACCCGGCGTCGCCGCCTGCCTCGCCGGGCCCGACGATCCGGTCGGAGCGGCGTTCTTCCTTCAGGTAGGTGCCCTGGCGGTCCCAGAGGTCTTCCAGCTCCCGCAGGGCGGCCCGCACCTTCTCGGGCTGGGCCAGGGCGACGGCGGTGATGAGGGCGTTGATGACGCTGAGCGGCGCTACCAGCGAGTCGGCGAAGGAAGGGGACTCGGAGCGGGCGGGAAGCACGATGGCGGCGTCTTCCACCAGCGGCGAGACCACGCTGTCGGTGATGAGGACGGTGCGTGCTCCCCGCCGGGCGGCCAGGCGAAAGGCCTCGGCGGTGGCCCGGGCGTAGCGGGGAAAGGTGACGGCCACCACCACGTCGGCCGGACCGGCCGCCATCAGCTCCTCCAGGGCGGTCCCCGCGTGGGTCAGGGTGCGGGCATTGCGCAGCATCAGCTGGAGGTAGTAGCCCAGGTAGTGGGCCAGCGCGGCAGCGCTGCGGTGGCCCACCACGTAGATGGCCCGGGCCCGCTGCAGGGCGCTGACGGCCTCGGCAAAGCGGTCCCGCGGCAGCGAGGCCAGGGTGGCGCGGATGTTGTCCATGTCGGTGCGGAGGACGGTGTCCAGGATGGTCTCCGCCCGCTCGCCGCGCTCCTCCGCCAGCACCAGGCGGTCGGCGGCGGACAGGCGGGCCCGAAGCTGGTCCTGCAGGTCCCGCTGCAGCTCGGGGTAGCCGCTGTAGCCCAGGGCGATGGCGAACCGCACCACCGTCGATTCGCTGACCCCTACCGCCGCCCCCAGGCGGGCGGCGGTCATGAAAGCCGCCCGGGGCTCGTTCTGCAGGATGAACTCGGCCAGCTGGCGCTGGGCCCGGCTTAACCGCCCCGCCCGCTTGCGCAGGCGCTCCGCGAAGCTTGCCATGACCGCCTCCCTGCGCGGCAAGGGCCGGCCGCGGCGGGCCGGCCCCACCCGACTTCCGCACGTTCTCCTTCCACGTTACACCGGCGTGGCGGGCTCGCGAAAGACGTCGACGGCCGCTTCCGCCGGCTCCGGCTGGGGCACGTGGTGGTAGTCGGTGGCGGGCACCCAGCCCCGGGCGATCAGCGCCTCGGCCAGGCGGTCGATGGCCACCATGTAGGCCGCCAGGCGCATGGGGACGGACTCTTCCACATGACAGCGGTAGACCGCCTTGAAGGCGCCGACCATGAGGCGCTCCAGCTGCCGCACCACCTGTTCTTCCGACCAGTAGTACTGCATCAGGTTCTGGACCCACTCGAAGTAGGAGACCGTGACGCCGCCGGCGTTGGCCAGGATGTCCGGCAGCACGAAGATGCCCCGCCGGTAGAGGATCTCGTCGGCCTCGGGAGTGGTGGGGCCGTTGGCCCCTTCGGCGATGATGCGCGCCTGGATGTGGGGCGCGTTCTCCTCGGTGATCACGTTCTCCAGGGCGGCGGGGACCAGCACGTCCACCGGCAGCCGGAACAGGGCCTCATTGTCGATGGGCTGGCCGCCGGGGAAGTCGCGCACCGTCCCGTTCTGGCGGCCGTAGGCAAAGAGCGCCTCGACGTCGAGCCCTGCCGGGTTGTAGACGCCGCCGTAGGCGTCCACCACCGCCACCACCCGGGTACCCGCGCGGTGCAGGTAGCGGGCCACCCAGCTGCCGACCTTGCCGAAGCCCTGGATGGCCGCGGTCATCTGCTGCATGTCCATGCCCAGGACCCGGGCGGCCTCCCGGATGGTAACCACCACGCCCCGCCCCGTCGCCTCGCCCCGGCCGCGGGAACCGCCCAAGACCAGCGGCTTGCCCGTGATCACCGCGGGGTTGGGGTGGCCGGTGATCCGGGAGAACTCGTCCAGCATCCAGCCCATCACCTGGTCCGACGTGTTGACGTCGGGTGCCGGGATGTCCCGGTCGGGACCGATGAACCCGGCCAGCGCGCGGATGTAGCCGCGGCTAAGTTCCTCCAGCTCCCGCCGGGAAAGCTCCCGCGGATCGCAGATCACGCCGCCCTTGGCCCCGCCGTAGGGGAGCCCCAGCAGGGCGCACTTGAAGGTCATCCAGATGGCCAGGGCCTTGACCTCGTCCAGGTCGACCCGGGGGTGGAAGCGGATGCCTCCCTTGGTGGGTCCCAGCACGTCGCAGTGCTGGGCACGATAGCCCTTGAAAAGCTTGAGCCGGCCGTTGTCCATCCGGACGGGAATGGACACCTCGATGACACGGGCCGGCTCTTTCAGCAACTCATATACGTCGGGCCCCAGCCCCAGCCGCTCGACCACGGCGGCCAGCTGCTTCTGGGCAGCCCTCAGAGGCGAGTGCTGTGCCTCCGGCATGGTGCGCTGTTCCCCCTCGCGGGCTCGTGCTGGCCACTCCGACCCGCTGCATACCGGTCAATGCGCGGTGAAGCGCGCGGAGCAAGTCTTCCGTCAGCATTATACGCCGCTGCAGGATCACCGTCATCGATCGCCGGCAGCCCGGAAGGGGCGTCCCGGGCCGTAGACCGCGCCTGTCACGGGCCTGGCGTCACTGCAGGGCGGCGGCGCCGCCGCCCTCGCGCCCCCGCCCCGGCACGGCGGCTTGTTCCAGCAGCCGGCTCAAGCTCTCCCATTCCGCCATGTGCGCCTCAAGCTCCCGGGCCAGGCTTTCCGCCCGGCGCGCCGCGGACGCCACCGCCGCGCCACCCCGGGCCAGGAAGGCCGGGTCCGAAAGCTTTTGCACCAGGCCGGCTTGCTCCTGCTCCAGCTGGGCAATCGCCTCTTCCAGCGACCGGACCTGCTGGGCCAGCCGGCGCAGCCGGTCGCGGGAGAGGTTGGCGGCCGGCGCTGGCCGGGACGGCCCGCCCCCGGCGGCTCCGCCGTGCGCTTGTCCTGCGGCGCCGGCGGCCGGCCCCCGGGGCGGCGGCTGGATCACGGTGGTACCGGCCTCCGGCCCGGCGGGTTCCGCCCCCTGGCTCAGGCGGGCCGCCAGCCACCGGCTGAGAGGCCCCGGCGCCTGCTCGACCCGGCCGTCTTCCACCCACCAGATGGTCTCTACCAGCGGCTCCAGAAAGGCGCGATCGTGGCTTGTCACCACCAGCGTCCCGGGGTAGCGGGCCAGGGCCTCCTCCAGGACCTCGCGGGTCTCCAGGTCCAGGTGGTTGGTCGGCTCGTCCAGGATCAGCACGTTGGCCCGCAGGGCGGCCAGCCGGGCCAGGATGAGGCGGCTGCGCTCGCCGCCGCTCAAGGAACCGACCGGCTGGTGGACGGCCTCCCCGCGGAAGAGGAAGCGCGCCAGGGCGTGACGGGCCTCGGCCACGGTCATGCCCGTGGCCGCCACGTACTCCTCCAGGACCGTGCGCCGGGGGTCGGTCAGGCCCAGCAGCTGGTCGAGGTAGCCCACCCGGACGCCCTCGCCGCGCACCACCTGGCCCGACACGGGTTCCAGGTCGCCCGCCAGCAGCCGCAACAGGGTCGACTTCCCGGCCCCGTTGGGACCCAGCACCCCGATGCGCTGTCCCCGCCGCACCACGGCATGGAGATCGCGGAAGAGCCACGGGCCTTCCCCGTAGCGGTGGCCCGCCCCCTCCAGGCGGAACACCACCTCGTGGGAAGGGCTGCCCGCGTCCAGGCGGATGCGGGGCAGCGGCGGCGGTGGCGGGGGCGGTGGGGGCGCCTGCCGCTCCAGGCGGTCCAGCTTCCTTTCCCGGTCCTTCGCCTGGGTGGCCCGGTTGCCGGCCCGGTAGCGGGCCACGAAGTCCTCCAGGCGGCGGCGCTCCTCCTGGTAGGCGCGGTAGGCGGCAGCCGCCTGCTGGCGGCGCAGGCTGCGCTCCCGGCGGTAGGCGTCGTAGTTGCCGTCGTACAGCTCGAGCCGCCCGTCCACCAGCTCGGCGATGCGGTTGCAGGCCCGGGCCAGCAGGCCCCGGTCGTGGGACACCAGCACCACGGCCCCGGGGTACGTGGCCAGGTGGTCCTCCAGCCAGGCAGCCGCCGCCACGTCCAGGTGGTTGGTCGGCTCGTCCAGGAGCAGCAGGGGCGGGCGGGCCACCAGGACCCGGGCCAGGCCCAGGCGCACCCGCTGGCCGCCGCTCAGGGACGCCGGCGGGCGCTCGAACTCGTCCGGGTGGAAGCCGAGCCCCAGCAGGACCTGGCGCGCCCGGGCTTCCATGGCATAGCCGTCCTGCTGCTGGAACCGCTCCTGGAGCCGCCCGTACCGGTCCAGCAGCCCCTGGAGGGGTTCGCCCTGCGGGCCCGGCGCCGCCGCGGACGGCCGGGATGCGGTCCGGGCGATGCGATCTTCCAGTTCCGCCAGCTGGCGACGCAGGACCAGCAACTCGCCGAAGCCGTCCAGGACCGCTTCCAGCACGGTGCCCCCCTGGATCGCCGCAGGATCCTGGGGCAGGTAGCCCACGGCCAGGCCCTGGGCCCGGTGGACCCGGCCGCCGTCCGGCTCCAGCACCCCGGCCAGGATGCGCAGCAGCGTGGACTTGCCGGCGCCGTTGGGACCCACCAGTCCCAGGCGGTCGCCCGCCCGCACCCGCAAATCGACGCCCCGGAGGATCTCCCGCCCGCCCAGGCTGCGGGTCACGCCCTGGACGTCCAGCAGCACGGCCCCCGGATCCCACCCGCCCGCCACGGTCCTCACCTCCTCCCTTCTTGTACAGGCTGGCCGGCGGCCTGTCGAGGTCGGGGCAGGTTCTGCCATCGCCAGGAAATCCTGCCGCCGCCGGCGAACCCCGGTGGCGGAGACCACGTCCGAGGGGGATGCGCCATGGGGACCTTTCGCATCGAGGTGCCCGAGCGGTACAACTTCGCCCGCGACACCGTCGACCGCTGGGCGGAAGATCCCGAACGGCTGGCGATGCTGTGGGTGGACGACGAGGGCGGCGGCCATCCCTATACCTTCCGCCATTTCGCCGAGCGCTCCCGCCGGGTGGCGGGCCTTCTGCGCTCGCTGGGGATCGGCCCGGGCGACCGGGTGCTGGTGGTGCTGGGCCGGGAGGTCGCCTGGTGGGAGGTCATGCTGGGACTGATAAGGCTGGGTGCGATTCCCGCCCCGGGGACCACCCTGCTCACCGCCCGGGATCTGGCCTACCGGATCCAGCGCACGGAGGCGGCGGCCATCGTGGCCGATCCCGAGGTGGCGGAGCGGGTCGACACCGTCGCCGGCCAGTGCCCTTCCTTGCGGGTTTGCATCGTCACCGGCGGCCCGCGGCCCGGCTGGATCCCCTACGAGGAGGCCGTGGCCGCCGCCGGCCCCGACGAGGGGGAGGACACCGCCACCAGCGACCCCATGCTGATCTACTTCACGTCGGGCACCACCGGCTATCCCAAGATGGTCCTGCACGAGCACAGCTATCCCCTGGGCCACCGGGTGACGGGCGAGCTCTGGTGCGGCCTGCGTCCCGGCGACCTGCACTGGAACGTCTCCGATACGGGCTGGGCCAAGGCCGCCTGGTCCAGCTTCTGCGGACCGTGGGTGGCCGGGGCGCAGGTGCTGGTCGACCACAAGCCGGGCAAGTTCGATCCGCAGCGGACCCTGCGGCTCATCGAGCGCCACCGGCCGCAAAGCCTCTGCGCGCCGCCCACGGTGTACCGCCTGCTGGTGCTGGAACCCCTGGACCGCTATGACCTCTCCAGCCTGCGCTCCTGCGTCTCGGCGGGCGAGCCCCTGAACCCCGAGGTGATCCACATCTGGGAGAAGGCCACGGGCGTCACCATCCGGGACGGCTACGGCCAGACGGAGACGGTGTGCGTGGTGGCCAACTGGCCCGGTCTGCCGGTCAAGCCGGGCTCCATGGGCAAGCCCTCGCCCCATGCCGAGGTGGCCATCATCGACCAGGAGGGACGGGTGCTGCCGCCGGGGCAGGAGGGTGACATCGCCATCCGGGTCGAGCCCCACCGCCCGGTGGGGATCTTCCGCGAGTACTGGAAGGACCCCGAGGGCACGGCCGCCCGCCGCGTCGGTCCGTGGTACATCACCGGGGACCGCGGCATTATGGACGAGGACGGCTACTTCTGGTTCGTCGGCCGGGCCGACGACGTGATCATCAGCGCCGGCTACCGCATCGGCCCCTTCGAGGTGGAAAGCGCCCTGGTGGAGCACCCTGCCGTGGCCGAGGCCGCCGTGGTGGCAAGCCCCGACCCCGTCCGCGGCAGCGTCGTCAAGGCCTTCGTGGTGCTGGCGCCGGGCTACGAGCCCAGCCCCGCCCTGGCCGCCGAGCTGCAGGAGCACGTGAAGAACACCACCGCACCCTACAAGTACCCGCGGGAGATCGAGTTCGTGCCCGACCTGCCCAAGACCATCTCCGGGAAGATCCGGCGGGTGGAGCTGCGGGAACGGGAAATGCAACGCAAGGCGGCCCAGGCGCCCGGCGCCGCCGGCAGCGGCACGGGCGGGGCGCCGGGCCCGGCAGGCCCGGCGGGCGGAACGGGGGCCGCGGGCGGGGCGGCCCGAGGCTAGCCCCGCAGGACGCCGGCGCTCCAGAGCGGCCCGCCACCACCGGGTCCTGATGACGGACCGGCCGCAGGCGCAACCGGCGGGCGGCACGCCGTGCCCAGGCTGGCCAGGCCACCGGCGGGGCCGGGGCGGTGGCGCCTACACCGCCAGCGGCCCCGCCTGGCCGCGAAAGGCCTGCTTGTAACGGCCGAAGTCCCACTGGCGGAAGAACCGGGCCGCCGCCTCCCGGCCCGCCTGGTAGAGGCGGCGCCGCATGGCCAGGTCCAGGTCGAAGTCGGTGGTCCGCACTCCCAGGGTGGGCACGGCCACGGTGCGGGCCGCAGTGTGGGCGTTGGCCAGCTCCTCCCGCGCCTCCAGGGCCGTGCTGACCAGGGCGATCAGGTAGCCCACGGGCCCGTCGAAGGGGACGGCCTGGTCCACCGGGTCGGCCAGCCGGAAGCCGAAGGTGGGCCAGGGCGGCACGCCTTCCACGTCGAAGAGCCAGACCGGGAAGTTGGCCACAAGGCCGCCGTCCACCACCAGGCTGGTCTCCGGGCCGTCCGGGCCCGGGTAGACCAGCGGGACGGGCTCGTAGAAGTACGGCAGTGCTGCGCTCATGCGCACCGCCCGGGCCACGGAGAACCCGGCGGGGTCCAGGCCGTAGTCCGGCAGGTCGCGGGGCAGCACTAGCAGGCGCCGCCGGGTGACATCGGCCGCCACCACCTGCAGCCGGTAGCGGAAGCGCGGATCGTCGCCGGCCAGGGCGGCGGGCAGCTCCAGATCGCCGAAGGTGCGGACGCCCTTGCGGGCCAGCAGGTCTTCCAGCCACGCCTCCAGGGCCCGGCCCTCGTAGAGCCCGTTCTCAAGCAGCAGGCTCAGCAGGGTGCCCGCCAGGGGCACCCGGTCCAGGGCATCCCGATCCCGGAACCGGCTGAAGTCGGTGGACTCCATCAGCTGGCGCATCTCGGCCGGCGTGTAGCCGGCCGCTCGCAGGGCGGCCACGATGGCGCCCCCCGATGTGCCGCCCAGGTTGACCCAGCGGTAGCCCCGTTCTTCCGCCACTTCCAGGGCACCGACGAGGGCGATGACCCGGACGCCGCCCCCCGACAGCACCGCATCGGCGTTCATGACCTGCCTCCCTCCCCCTTGGCGGATCCCCTGGCCGGACTCGCCGGTCCCGGTCCCTGATCGGAGCCCCTGCGGGATCCTTTGCCGGACGCCCGCCCCGGGGCGGATCCGGCGCCGGCCAACCGCGCCACCGCCGTGCCAGGATATGCAGGGCAGCGCCCCGCCGGTCCCCTGCCCGCTGCCGCCCCTGCCCGCCGGCCCCGCCGCCCCTGCCCCGTGACCCTGCCACCGCCCGGCTGAAGGGGCCACCGGTCGGAAAAGCTATCCCACGGTCAGGAGGTGGGGAGCATGGGCCGCAGGTTACCGTGGATCCACCGGTGGTGGCCGGGAAAGGACAGCACCCCGGATGCGGGGGTCCGGCCACCGCGTCCCCGGGCCCAAGCCGCCCGCCCAGCCACGGGTCCCACGGAGATCCGGCATGACGGCCCGGCCGGCTGGTGGGCCGTGGCCAACATGCTCGCACCGGCCCCTGCCGGCGGGGGCAAGCGGCACGACGCGCCGCCGGCCCGCGTCGACCCGGCCTCCCGCAGGGCGCTCAAGCTCCTGCGGCGCCATACCCGCCGGACCCTGGCGGCCATCGACACCCTCCTGGTTCACGTCCGGGAGGCCCCCGGCGGCTACCGGCGCCTCGACGCCCCTGCCCGGCGGGACCTGGAGCGGGCGCGCCGCCAGCTTGCCTATTACATCGGTCCCAGCGACGACATCGTTTACAGGCCCTTCCATTTCGCGCTGTTGCGAGGGCTGGTGGTCTACGCCGAGGGCGTGGTGGATCCCCAGTTCGTCAGCGAGGCCGTGCTGGAACCCCTGCAGCGCCTGGCCGCCGCCCGCTGGGCAGCGGGTGCGGCCGCGGCCGCCGGCGCCGCCAGCGCCGGCGGACAGCCCGGGGCCCCGCCCACCGCGCCGGGCGGCGCGGAGGCCCGCGGGCCCACGGTGCCGCCCGCCGGCCCGCGGGGAGCCCACCGGCCCGCCCGCGGGGGCGGCCGGCCGGATCCGGACCCTGCGCCCGAACGGGGACGAGTTCCGGCATCGCGCCCTCCGCAAGCCCCAACCCGCCAGCCGGCGGGGCGGCCTGCCCGCCAGCGCCAGAGCGTCCTGCCGGCCGAGCAGGCCGGCCGCCTCGGCCGGCAGCTCCAGCAGGCCCTCACCATCGCCACCGAGGTCCGGCGCACCCGGTCCTACCGCCAGGCGGCCCAGGCCGTGGTCGAGGGCAAGGCCGTCCTGGTGGTGGCGGGGGTGCCCGACATGCTGACCTTCGGCGCCGAGGGCTGGCCCAAGCGCCAGCCCGACGAGCCCGAATCGGAGCGCACCATCCGCGGGCCGCGGGAGGGGCTGGTGGAGACCCTTTCGGACAACCTGGCCCTGATCCGGCGGTTCATCCGGGACCCGTCCCTGCGGGTGCGGAAGATCAAGCTGGGCAAGCTCACCCGCACCCCGGTGGCCATGGTCTACATCGAGAACCTGGCGCCCCAGGCCACCGTGGACGAGGTGTGGGAGCGGCTGCAGAGCATCGACGCCGACGCCATCATCGAAAGCGGCACGGTGGAGGAGTACCTGACGGGCCGGAAGGGGTCCATCTTCCCGCTGGTGCACGCCACCGAACGCACCGACAAGGTGGCGGCCGCCCTGCTGGAGGGACGGGTGGTGGTCCTGGTGGACCGCAGCCCCTTTGCCCTCTTCGTGCCCACGTCCCTGGCCGAGCTCTACCAGAGCCCGGACGACTATTACGTCAACTTCTGGCAGGGCACCGCCGTGCGGCTGCTGCGCATCGTGGGCCTGTTCATCTCCCTGGCCCTGCCCGGGCTTTACATCACCCTGATAGGGTTCCACCCCGAGCTGATCCCCACCAAGCTGGCCCTGGCCAGCGCCGGCATCCGCCAGGGCACGCCCATGCCGGCAGCCGTCGAGCTCCTGGCCATGGAGCTGCTCTTCGAGCTCTTCCGGGAGGGCGGCCTGCGCCTGCCGGCGGCCGTCGGCCAGACGGTGGGCATCGCCGGCGGCGTGGTGCTGGGGACCGCCGCCGCCCAGGCCGGGTTCGTCTCGGGCATCGTGATCGTGGTGACGGCGGGGACCGCCATCGCCTCCTTTGCGATCCCCAACTACTTCCTTGGCCTGACCTGGCGCATTCTGAAGTTCGCCCTGATCGCCCTGAGCGCCACCTTCGGCCTGACGGGCCTGGTGGCCGGCATGCTGCTGGTGGCGGCCCACCTGGCCGCGGCGGAGTCCGCCGGCGCCCCCTACATGACGCCCTTCGGGCCCATGCGGCCCAAGCGGCTGCTGCGCATGGCGGTGCGGCCGCCCCACTGGGAAAAGGGGGCCACGGCCCGGCCCTGAGGCGACGCGCTGGCGGTAAGCCGGGTCTCGACGCCTGCGCAGGGAGGCGGGGTGAAAGCCATGGCCCAGCGGGAAGCAAATTCAGTGGCCACCGGCCCCCGGGCGCCAAGGGTCGCCGGCACCGCGACGGCAGCCCGCAGCGAGGTCGCCACAGCCGCCGCGCCGGAGGCGACCCGCAGCACTGGCCGGGCGGGGGCCTGGCTCTCCCGCCGTGGCCTGGTGGCCCTCTTCTTCTTCACCCTGTTCCAGTTCCAGCTGCTGGACGGGCCCATGTGGCTGGCACGGGCGGCCGGCCGGTTCGGCTGGGCGCTGGAGCTGCTGGGCGCCCTGATGGGACTGCCCCTGGTCCTAATGATGGTCGACCTGGCCTCCCGCTTTCCCGGCCAGACCGTGTACCAGTACGCCCGCGTCCTGCTGGGACGGCCGGTGGCCTTCGTCCTCAACGGCTTGAGCCTTCTCTACGGCATCATCTTCCTCGGCTACTTCCTGCGCCAGTTCGTCATCGTGGTCCAGACCTACCTGCTGCCCCGCACCCCCGTCTGGGCCATCACCGGCCTGGTGGTGGCCGGCATCGTGCTCGTGGTGAGCCTGGGGCCTCTGGCCCTGAACCGGCTGGCCCAGATGCTGTTCCTCCCCGTGGTGGGGGCCTCCGGGATCATGCTGGTCATAGCCATGCGCAACGTCGACCTTCTGCTGCTTCAGCCCCTCTGGCCCATCCCCGCCGCGGTGCTGGCCGCTGTGCCCGCGACCGGTTTCTCACCTTTCATCCCGATCAAGCACCTGCCGGTCCAGCTGGCCATGGTGCGGCAGCCCCAGGATCATTTGGGCCCCGTGTTGCTGACCTATGTGGCCGTGGCCCTGTTCAAGGTCGTCGCCACGGCAGCGACGCTGGCCATCTTTGGTCACCGCCGAGCGGCCATGCTGGCCTGGCCGGCCCTGGAGGCCCTGCGACTGGTCCAGGTGCCCCTGGCCCTGCTGGAGGAGCTGGGCCTGCCGGGCCTGGTGGTGTACCAGGTGGTACTTTTTGTCTCCAGCGCGGTCTTTTTTGTCAGCGATTACGTCGGCCTGGCGGCCTGGCTCGGGCTCGGCCCGCGGTCCATGCCCTGGCTGCTGCCGGTGCTGGCCGCGGCCGTCACCGCACTCTGCCTGGCCCCCCAGGATGAAACCCAGCTTGATCTCATGCGGCAGGTCGTGATGTACGGGGGGCTCTACAGCGCCGCCTTCTATCCCGCGCTGCTCTGGCTGGTGGCCCGCTGGCGGCGGCCGGGGGTGGGGGCGGCCTCATGAGGGGCGCCAGGGCCCGCCTGCTGGTCCTCCTGCTGCTGGTAGCCGCCGTCCTCACGGGTTGCTGGGACCTGGAGGAGATCGACCGCCGCACGGTGGTGCTGGGGCTCGCCTTCGACACGGACCCGCACGGGGGCCTCCGCATGGTGGCCTCGCTGCCCGACCCCCGCGCCCTGGTGCCCTCGGGGGGCACGGTGATCGGCCCCCAACCCCAGGAGCCCGCCTTCGTGGTGCTCGAGACCCGGGGCCGCACGGCATCGGACAACCTGGCGGCCCTCCGCGAAGTGACCAGCCGCGACCTGTTTTTGGGCCAGATCCTGGTGGTGGGGGTCTCCGAGCGCCTGGCGCGCCAGGGCGTGAGCTCCCTGCTGGCGTTTCTCATGAACAACACCGATATCCCCCGGGCCGCCTGGTTCGTGGTGGCGCAGGGCGACCCGGCCCGGGTGCTGGCGGTCAAGCCGCCCCAGCAGACCTTTCCCGAGTTCTATTTAGACGATGTCTTCCGCGCCCGCGGTAAGCCTACGGGGGCTCTGGCGATCCCCTACTGGCGGGTGTGGGTGGAGACCCTGCTGCCCGGGCGGGATGCCCTGGTGCCGGTGGTCACGCCAGGCCCCCGGCAGCAGATGCGCGTAGCCCAGGCCGCCGCCTTCCGCGGGAGCCGCCTTGCCGGTATCCTCACCGAACGGGAGACCCGCCTCCTCGCCCTGCTGCGCGATGCCCGCAGCACCCTCTGGCAGGTCGACCTCGAGGAGGGCCGCCGGCGTCTTGCCCTGCGTGCCCTGGGCACCGATGTCCGCATCGTCCCCCTCCCGCCCGGTGCCGGTGGCGCGCCCCGCTTTCGCTTCGATGTCACCCTCGACATGACGCTGGTCGAGGTGTACGGCGGCACGGCCGGTCCCACGGAAGAGCTGGAACGCGAGGCCCGCCGCGACCTCACCCGCTCCCTGACCCGGCTGGTCCGGCGACTCCAGGCCATGGGCAGCGACCCCTTGGGTTTCGGCCAGCGCTGGCGCATCGCCTTCCCGAGGCGGTTTGCGGAACAGGACTGGCACCAGCTGTGGGCGCGGGCGCGGGTGGAGGTGCGGGTGCGGCTGACCATCAGCCGCGGCGGGGCTTTCCATTGACGCTCCCTTCCCTCCACCCCGGCAATGTGGTATGCCGGTGTACGGAAATGGTTCGAGGCACGAAGGATTGGAGGCGCTCCGGCGAGCCCTGCGGCGGGTACGGTGTGCCTCGCCACCGCCGGGAAGCCGCCGGCGCCACCGGGTCGAGCCGCGGCGGAGGAGGGCCAGGGCGGTCGTGGAGACGGTGCAGAGGAGGGGTACCTGCGGGACAGGCCATCCCGGAACGGCGGGGGGCGATACCGGGTTGCCCGCCCGGCACCCGGCCCATGACGAGCCGGCCCCGCTGGCGCGCCGGCAGGTGCGCGAGACCCTGTGGCGCGTCAACCTGCTGGCCGCCCTGACCTTTGCCGTCGTCACCATGTCCCGGCCGCTGTTCTCCGTCTTCGCCGTGCAGGAGCTGGGGGCCGGGGCCACCTGGCTGGGCGTCATCGCGGGCGCCTACGCTCTGGTGCCCCTCTTCCTCTCGCTCCCCGCGGGCGGGCTGGTCAGCCGCTGGGGCGAGCGGCCCCTGATGATGGCCGGTTCCGCCGGCCTGGCCGCCGGCCTGTGGATGGCCGCCGCCAGCCCGTCGCTGCCCTGGATGGTGGCCGCCTCCCTGGTGGCGGGCATGGCCCAGATGCTGATGGTGATCTGCACCCAGACCCTGGTGACCAGCCTAGGGGAGCCCCGGGAGCGGGAACAGCACCTGGCCTGGTTCACCACCGCCACCTCCGCCGGCCAGCTGGTGGGGCCGCTGGGCGGTGGTCTCCTGGCGGACCACGCCGGTTTCCGCGCCACCTTTGCCGTGGCCGGCCTCCTGTGCCTTTCCGGCCTTTTCCTGGCGCGCCGGGTCCACGTGCCGCCCACGCCGGGGGCGGCGCCGGACTGGCGGGCCCAGGCCGGCCGGGCGCGGGAGCTGCTGGCCCTGCCGGAGATGCGACTGGCCATCCTGGCCGCCTTCTCCCTGATCTTCTCCCTGGGCGTCAACCAGTCGTTCTACTCGGTGTACGTCACCCGGGTGCTGGGATTCAGCACCGCGACCCTGGGCATGCTGCTGGCCGTACGGGCGGTGATGGCCCTGGCCGTGCGGGCGTACATGGGGCCGCTGGTGGCCCTGGCGGGTGGGCGCTTCCGGGTTCTGTTCCTGGCCATGACGGCGGGCGCCGTCGCCCTCGGCGTAACGCCGCTGCTGCGGGACGTGGCCTCCCTGACCCTGGCCGCCGCCCTGCTGGGCCTGGCCACGGGCCTGACCATGCCCCTCAGCATGCTGGCGGCGGCCAACTCGGTACCCGCCGCCGAGCGGGGCCTGGCCATGGGGGTGCGGCTGACGGGCAACCGGCTGGCGGAGCTGACCAGTCCCCTTCTGTTCGGCCCCCTGGCCGAATGGGTGGGGCTTGGACCCGCCTTTCACGGTGCGGGGCTCCTGCTGCTGGCAGCCGCCCTGCTTTCCCTGCGCTGGCGCCACGGGCTGGACGACGCCGACCGGCTGGCGGGAGAGGGCCGGCCCCCGCGGGCCGCCGGGGCCCGCCGCTTCGGCACCCCGGCGTTCCCGATGTGGCGCCGGCGGTCGAGCGCTCCCGTGCGCCAGCCGGGTGCCCACCGGGCCGGCGACTGAGGCGCCGGGCCCGTGGGAGGAGAGCCGGCCGGCAAAACCGAATTGCCTGGACGGGCGTCACCCTGCAGGTGACCCCACCCGGGCTTCCGGTGCCGGGTGCGAGGCGGCGGGCCCCCCTGCCGGTGGCCATCCTGGTGCGGCAACCCGCACCCCCCGGCCGCGGCCGCCCCGCGGTGCCGCGGCGGCCGGGCACCGGCCGGGGCCGCGGCCGCCGGCTGCGACGGCGGCCCGGCGACTCTCACCAGGCACCGCCATCCCGCCCCGGGCGCCGCCCGTGCCAGGGCTCAGCCGGTTCGTCCCCGGGGCAGGTCCATCTTCATGGCGGGAAGGGGATGTGGCATGACCCAGCCGAATCCCGCCGGTCTGGAAGATGTGGTGGCGGGCACTTCGGAGATCTGCTTCATCGACGGCAAGGAGGGGCGGCTCCTCTACCGCGGCTACGACGTCCGCGACCTGGCCGAGCACGCCTCCTTCGAAGAGGTGGTCTACCTCCTCTGGCATGGCCGGCTGCCCAACCGGGCCCAGCTGGACGCCTTCGTCCAGCAGCTGCGGTCGGTCCAGGCGCTGCCCGGCCAGGTGCTCGACCTGATCCAGCGCATCCCGCCGGCCACCCATCCCATGGCCGCCCTGCGCACGGCCGTCTCCTACCTGGGGACCCTGGACCCCGATCAGGAAGACCAGTCCCAGGAGGCGAACCTGCGCCGGGCCACGCGGCTGGTGGCCCAGTTCCCCACCCTGGTGGCGGCCATCGAGCGGGTACGGCAGGGCAAGGAACCGGTGGCGCCGCGGCGCGACCTGCCCCTGGCGGCCAACTTCCTGTACATGCTGCGGGGGGAGGAACCCAGCCCGCTGCACGCCGAGGTCATGAACGTGGCCCTGGTGCTCCACGCCGACCACGAGCTCAACGCCTCCACCTTCGCCGCCCGGGTGGTGGCCGCCACCCTGTCGGACATGTACTCGGCCATCACCGCCGCCGTCGGCGCCCTGAAGGGCCCGCTCCACGGCGGCGCCAACGAGCAGGTGATGCGCACCCTGCTGGCCATCGGTTCCCCCGACAAGGCGGAAGCTTGGGTCAAGGAGGCGCTGGCGGCCAAGAAGCGGATCATGGGCTTCGGCCACCGGGTGTACAAGACCGAAGACCCGCGGGCCACCATCCTGCGCCGGCTCTCCCGCAAGGTGGCCGAGGCGGCCGGCGACACCCGCTGGTTCGAGATCTCCCAGGCCGTGGAGAAGGTGGTGGCGGCGGAGAAGGGGCTCTATCCCAACGTCGACTTCTACAGCGCCTCCACCTACTACGTGATGGGCATCCCCTTCGAGCTGTACACGCCCATCTTCGCCGTCAGCCGCATCTCGGGCTGGACCGCCCACGTGCTGGAGCAGTTCGCCAACAACCGGCTGATCCGGCCCCGGGCCGAGTACACCGGGCCCACCCGCCGGGAGTGGGTGCCCCTGGACCAGCGCTAGCGCGGGCCCTGCCCGACCCCGGCGCGCGGGGGGCAGCGCAGGACGGCAAACAGCAAGGGCGGGCGGTGCCGGGAGGATTCGGCAACCGCCCGCCCTTTTCTTGCCTCAGGCCCCATGCGCCGCAGCCGATTCGGCCGCCGGGGACGAACCGGCCCCCGGGCCGCCCGGTCCCCCGGGCAGCAAGGCCACCTGGGGCACCCCCAGCTGGGGGTGGGGCACCACCAGCACGGAGCAGCCGTAGACCCGGCTCAGGATCTCGGGGCGCATGACCCGGGCCGGCTCGCCCGCCGCTGCCACCCGGCCGTCCTTCACCAGCACCAGGCGCTGGCAGTACAGGGCCGCCAGGTTCAGGTCATGCAGCACGGCCACCAGGGTAAGCCCCAGGTGCCGGCGCAGGCGATCCAGAAGATCCATGATCTCCACCTGGTGCCGCAGGTCCAGGTGGCTGGTGGGCTCGTCCAGCAGCAGGACCACCGGTTCCTGGGCCAGGGCCCGGGCCAGCAACGCCTTCTGCCGCTGGCCGGCGCTCAGGGTGGCCAGGGGGCGGCCCGCCAGGGCCTCGAGGCCCACCCACGCCAGAGCCCGGGTCACCGCCTCCCGGTCCCGCGCGCTTTCCCATGCCCAGAGGCCCTGCAGGTGGGGGGTCCGTCCCAGGGCCACGTACTCTTCCACCGTCAGCGACAGGGTCGAGCCGGCCTCCACCCCGGCCACCGCCAGGCGCCGCGCCCGCCGGTCCGGGCGCCAGGCGCCGAGGACCGTGCCGTCCAGCAGCACCTGCCCCGCCCAGGGTTTGAGGTACCCCGACAGGGTGCGCAGCAGCGTGGTCTTGCCCGAACCGTTGGGTCCGGCCACCCCCAGCCACTCGCCCCGCCGCACCTCCAGGGTCAGGCCGTCCAGCACGGGATCGGCGGCGTAGCCGACCCGGACCCCCCGCACCTCCAGGGCGAACCCCACGGCCCTGCACCTCCGTCCGGCGTCAATGGTCGCGGCCGGCCGCATGCCGGCGCAACAGCCAGAGAAACCACGGCGCACCCGCCAGGGCCGTCACCACCCCCACCGGCAGCTCGGCCGGCGCCACCGCGACCCGGGCCACCGTGTCGCAAAGGATCAGAACCGTGGCCCCGGCCAGAACCGCGCCCGGCAGCAGGCGCCTGTGGTCGGCGCCAACCAGCATCCGCACACCATGGGGGACGATGAGCCCGACAAACCCGATGACACCGCTGACGCTGACGGCGGTGGCGGCCAGCAGGGCTCCGGCCGCCACCAGCCGGCGCTTCACGGCCTCTACGTCGATGCCCAGGTGGTGGGCCGGTTCCTCACCCAGCCAGAGGGCGTTGAGGGCGCGCACCTGGGCCGCCAGGACGCCCAGCCCCGCCGCCATGGCCACGGCCAGCACCAGCACGTCCTGCCAGCCCGCGCCGGACAGGCTGCCCAGCAACCAGAAGACCAGGGGACGCAGGCGGTCGCCGCAGAGGAAGACCAGCAAGGAGACCAGGGCCCCCAGCAGGGAGGCCACCGCCACCCCCGCCAGCAGCAGGGTGCCCACCGCCAGGCGGCCCCCTACCCGGGCCAGCCGGCTCACCACCAGCACCGCCGCCACCGCGCCGGCGAAGGCCAAGGCCGGCACCAGGCCAAAGCCGGCGGCCCGGGACGCCGCTGCCGCCAGGCTCGAAAGCCCCCCGCCGCCCGCCGGCCAGGAGCCCACCGGACCGCCCCCTGATCCGCTGCCTGCGGCCAGCGCCAGGGCCAGGTGGGCTACCGCCGCCCCCAGCGCACCGCCGCTGGATACCCCCAGCACGTAGGGGTCCGCCATGGGGTTGCGGAAGAGGGTCTGGAAGGCGCTGCCCGCCGCCGCCAGCGAAGCGCCCACCATCCCCGCCAGGACCACCCGCGGCAAGCGGATCTGCAGCACGATGCGGTCTGCGGCCGTGCCGGCACCGGCTCCACCGTCGGGCCCGCCGGCCACCGCGCCGGCCAGCACCCCCAGCACCTGCCCGGGCGGAACATGGACGGCCCCCAGCCCGGTGGCCACCACCAGCGACACGACCAGGGCCAGCCCGAGGAGCCCCAGCACGGCGGCCCCCCGCCGGGCAGGCGAGGCCGGGGCCCCGGGCCTGGAGCTCGCGGCGGCAGGCGAAACCGGGCGCCGGTCGTCTTCCCTGCGGGGACCCGCCGTCCCAGGGTCCGGCGGCATCCCGCCCCTGCCCCGCCGCCGGGCTGCACCCGAGCCTGTCGCTTCCCCGGCCCGGCGCCGGTGGCGAGCGGCACCGGGGGACCCCCCGCCGGGGTCAAGGCGGGCAGGCCCGGCCCGGCCGGCGGCCTGGTCCGCTACCGGTGGGGCCGCAGCCGGTCCACCGGTCGCTGCCTCGCCGGCGCGCCCGCTGGCGGCCGGCCCGCCGGCAGCCGGTTCGTCCGCAGCCGGCCGGCCGGGCCGCGGGGTCTCCCAGGACGCTCCCGTCCCTCCCACAGGGTCTCCCCTCACTGGAACCAGTCGGGGTAGAACCAGCGGGCCAGCTGCTCCAGCCCCTCCACCAGGCGCGGCCCCGGCCGGCTGATCAGGTTGTCGTCGATCAGGTAGATCCGGCCCTCCTTCACCGCGGTGATGCCCTCCCAGCCCGGGCGGCTGCCCTCCTTGAGCTGGTCGTAGGAGGACTTCATCGTGGCGGGCACCACGATCACCTGGGGATCCTGCCGGACCACCTCTTCCAGGCTGATCTGCGGCCAGGCCTGGCCCGTGCCCTCGGCCACATTGACCCCGCCGGCCGCCACGATGACGTCGTGGATGAACCCGCCCGGCCCGACGGTCATGAGCGGATCGTTCCACACCTCGTAGAAGACCCGCACCCGTTCCGCCTGGGGGATCGCCGCCACCTCCTGGCGCACGGCGTCGATGCGGGCCTTCATGTCGGCCACCACCTGCCGGGCGCCCGCCTGGGCATCCACCAGCTCGCCGATGCGCTGGATGCGGTCCAGCACGTCGTCCAGGGTGGCGGGCTGGATCACGGCCACGGGAATCCCCAGCTCCTCCAGCTTCTTGACCTGCTCCTCGGTGCCCCCGATGGTCAGGGCCAGGTCAGGCTCCAGGGCGACGATCTGCTCGTAGTTGGTGTCCGTCAGACCGCCCAGCTTGGGCAGGTCCTTGACCTCGGCGGGGTAGTCGCTGAAGGAGTCGACGCCCACCACCCGGTCCCCGGCGCCGATGGCGAAGAGGATCTCGGTGTTGCTGGGCGCCAGGGAGATGATGCGCTCGGGCCGGGCCTCCAGGGTGACCTGCCGCCCGGCGTCGTCGGTGAAGGTGTAGGGATAGGTCGTGGCAGCGGCCGCTTCGTGGTCCGCCCCTGCGCCGGACGAACCGGCCTGGGCGCCGGCCTGTCCCTGCTCCGTCCCGGCGGGCGCCTGGCCGGCGCCGCCGCAGCCGGCCGCCAGCAGGGCGAGGATCAGCAGGGTGGCCAGCAGGGCCAGGCTGCGGCGACCGGCTCCCCGGGGCCGGGTTCGACCCCAAATCCCATGCAGGAAGATGCGAATCATGGCCCGATCTCCTCTCCCGGAATGGGTTGCTGCATCCATAAAAAGGAAACCCCGGCCTTGGCGTCAGCAGGCCGGGGCTCAGGTTCCTCTCCACGGGTGCACCCGGTACGTACCTCCTTTCCGCCGAAGGCGTACGTACACGGTCCAGGCAGGTCTCCTGGCTCCCGGATCATGGCCGCCGCCCGGCCTTCCCGCGCCCCCGCCCGCAGGGCGGGGGATCCGCAGTGGCACGCGAGGGGCAGCGACTACCCGGTCACAGTGGCGGGACCGCGCCGGATTCGCACCGGACTTCCCTATTCTCCCCCGTCTCCGGGGGCACCTGGACCGTCACGCAGATTCGGTTGTCCGCAACCATTCTAGCAGGGCCTGGCAGGGGGAACAACGGAAGCCGGCGCCAGGGCGCGCCGCGGCCGAGGCGGCCCCGGCTCCCGGACGGCCCGCCTCCGGCGCCCGGCACCGGGGGCACCCGCCGTGGGGCGGGTGCCCGGGGACGCCCGTGCCGCCCCTGCCGGGCCTGCCCGGGAAGGCCCACACCCAGTTCCCAGTGCCGGTGTCACCCGGGCCGGGGGCACCATGCCGGCGGCTCCAGCCCACGGCCCCCCGCCGCCCCGCCTCAGGTCCGGGCCCTCAGGTACTGGCGCGGCCAGGGCACCTCCACGCCCAGTTCCCTGGCGGCCCGCAGCGGCCAGTAGGGTTCCCGCAACAGTTGCCGGGCCAGCAGGACCACGTCGGCCTGGCCCGTGCGGATGATGTGGTCGGCCTGGGCAGGCTCGGTGATCAGCCCCACGGCCCCCGTGGCCACGCCCGCCCGCCGCCGCACCTCGGCGGCAAAGGCCGTCTGGTAGCCGGGGCCCTGGGGGATGGGCTCGGGCGGCACCACCACCCCGCCCGAACTGCAGTCCACCAGGTCGACGCCGCGCTCCCGCAGCGCCCGGGCCACGGCCACGGTGTCCTCCAGGGTGATGCCGCCGGGGGCCCAGTCCACCGCCGAGAGCCGCACCCACAAGGGCCGGTCGGCCGGCCACGCGGACCGCACGGCCTCCACCACCTCCAGCAGCAGGCGCATGCGCCCGGCCAGATCGCCGCCGTAGCCGTCGGTGCGCCGGTTGCTGAGGGGCGAGAGGAACTGGTTGAGCAGGTACCCGTGGGCGGCGTGGATCTCGATCAGGTCGAACCCGGCCCGCTGGGCCCTGCGGGCGGCCGCCACGAAGGCGTCGACGATGCGCGGAACGTCCGCGGCGGCCAGCTCCCGGGGCACCGGCCAGCCCTCGGCGAAGGGGATGGCCGAGGGCGCCACCGCCGGTTCCGGTCCCACGCCCTGGTTGGGCGACCAGGCCTTGCGCCCGGCGTGGCCCAGCTGGATGCCCACCGGCACGCCGTGGGCATGGCAGAACTCGACGATCCGCGCCAGGGGTGCCACGTGGTCATCCCGGTAAAGTCCGAGGTCGGCGTCGCTGATCCGCCCGCGGCTCTCCACCGCGGTGGCCTCCACCACGATGAGGCCGACCCCGCCCACGGCCCGGGAGCCGTAGTGCACGAAGTGCCAGTCGTTGGCCAGGGCATCGGGGCCGGCGCTGTACTGGCACATGGGCGACATGACGATGCGGTTCTTCAGGGTGAGCCCGCGGAAGGTGATGGGGTCGAACAAACCGGGCATGGCATTCACCTCGACGGCGCCATTATCCACCTGCCGGCCCCAGGCCTCAAGCCGGTGCCGCGGGGCTCCCGGGACCTCCCCGTGGCGCGGGCAGGGATTCCTGCCGGCGGAAGGAAAACTAGGGTGTCGGAAGCGAGGTGGCGTCGTTGTCCGAACCAGGGGGTGCCTGGGGGACGACAGGCACTGCGCCGTACCGGCCCGCCGGGGCGCGGGGTGCGGGGATCGACCGGCCCGTCCTGCCGCCCGAACTCTATCGCCGCCGGCAGGAGGCCCTGCGCGCCGCCGCCGCCCAGGAGGGCCTGGACGCGGTGCTGGCCGTGGGGCGGGCGTTCTACGAGCGGGGCGCCCCGGTCGCCTTCCTGTGCGGCCACCTGGCGCCCGCGCCCACGGCGGCTTCCGCGCCGGGCTACGAGGGTTGGGGCCAGTCGCTGCTTCTGGTGCCCTGCCGGGGGCCGGTGGTCCTGATCGCCGACGCGGCCCGCCCGGAGACGGTGGTGGCCGACCAGATCGAACTGACCGCCGCCCACCCGGCCGCCCTGGCCGGCTGGATCCGGCGCCTGGGGCTCGCCACGGGCCGGATCGGCGTGGCAGGATCGGATCTCTGGTCCTGGGCCGCCTTCCGGGCCGCAAGCCTGGCGGTCCCCGGAGCGGAGTGGGTGCCCGCCGACCCGCTGGTCAACCGGCCCCGCCGCCTGAAGGAACCGGAGGAGCAGGCCCTCCTGGCCCGTGCGGCCGAGGCCGCCGACGTGGGCCTGGCCGCTGCCCTGGAGGTTCTCCGGCCCGGACTCAGCGAGCAGCAGCTGGGCGCCGCCGGCACCGCCGCCGCCCTGGCGGCGGGGGCCGACTTCGTCCGCTACTTCCGCGTGCACACCGGCGCCTGGTCGCTGTTGAGCTTCCGCTGGCCCCAGGCCACGGACCGGCGGGTCCGGGCAGGCGAACCCGTCGCCCTGGACATCATCGGCGCCCGCGGCGGCTACCAGTTCGACGTGCTCCGGACTGCCCTGGTGGAGCCGGTTCCTCCGGAACTCGCGCGGCTGGCTGCGGCGGCGGAAGACTGCCTGGAAGCCGTTTTGGCCCGCTGCCGCCCAGGGGTGACCGTGGCCGAGCTGCTGGCTGCCGCGTCGGAGGCGGCGGCCCGCCACGGGCTCGGGGACGCCCTGGCACCGCTGCTGGGGCACGGCATCGGGCTGGAGACCGTGGAGGAACCGCTCCTGCTGCCCGGGGTCGACGACCGGCTGGAGGCCGGCATGGTGCTGTGCGTGGAGCCGGCCTTGCGGGTGCCCGGCCTGGGGGGTTACAGCATCGAAGAGATGATCGTGGTGGAAGAAGGGGGCCCGCGGATCCTGACGCGCACCCCGCGCCGGCCCGTGATCGGCGCAACCCCCTCGTAAGCTGGACAAGTAGAAAGGGTGACGGTTGTGGCGGCGACCATTCCTGCCCAGCTCCTGGAGGGCAAGCGCGCCCTGGTCTTCGGGGTGGCCAACAAGAACAGCATCGCCTGGGCCATCGCCCGGGTCCTGGACGCGGCCGGCGCCCAGCTGGCCATCGCCTACCAGAACGAGCGGCTGGGGGAGCGGGTCCAGAAGCTGGTCCCTGAGCTGCGCCGGGAACCGCTGCTGGTGGAGTGCGACGTCAGCTACGACGAGCAGATCGAGCGGGCCTTCGCCACCATCGCCGGCCGCTGGGACCGCCTGGACGTCCTGGTCCACAGCCTGGCCTACGCACCCAAGGAGGCCCTGGAGAATCCTTTCGTCGAAACGAGCCGGGACGACTTTCGCATCGCCCTGGACGTCAGCGCCTATTCCCTGGTGGCCCTGGCCCGGGCCGCCCGGCCGCTGATGACCGCCGGCGGGTCGATCCTGACCATGACCTACTACGGCGCGCAGAAGGCCGTGCCCAACTACAACGTGATGGGGGTGGCCAAGGCCGCCCTGGAGGCCTGCGTCCGCTACCTGGCGGCCGACCTGGGCCCCCAGGGCATCCGGGTCAACGCCATCTCCGCGGGACCCATCAACACCCTGGCCGCCCGGGGCGTCCGCAACCTGACGGACTTCATCAAGACCCATGCCGAGCGCTCGGCCCTTAAGCGCAGCATCAGCCAGGAAGACGTCGCCCATGCGGCCCTGTTCCTGGTCAGCGACCTCTCGTCCAGCATCACGGGCGAGGTGCTCTTCGTCGACGCGGGTTACAACATGATGGGCGTGTAGCCGGGGGTACGGCGGCAGGGCCACCGGGGGATGCCCTGCAGCAAGGCACCCCCGGCGGCCCTCGGGCCCGCGCGGTACCTTCAAGCCCCAGACCTCTCGGCCGCGCACCGGCCGCCCGCACGCCTCCGGCACGGCGAAGCTGCAGCCCCGGCGCCGCCGGCCGTTACGGCGCTACCGCCAGCCCCCGCCGCGGCACGAGGGCCCCGCTTCCGATAGGTTCTTGCCGCGGCGCTACGGCCCCGCTTTCACCAGCCCCGGCGCCGCGGACCTACTGGCCCGATTCCGCCAGCCCCGCACCGGTAACCGCCTCGTCCCGCCCGGCGCCCCGCCGGAAGATCCGGCCCAACCGCCGCAGGACATCGTCCAGCAGGCTGTAGGCCACGGGGACCAGCACCAGGGTCACCAGCGTGGACATCAACAGGCCGTAGATCACCACCACCGCCAGGGGCCGTAACAGCTCGGACGACGGGCCCGGCAGGTAGGCGAAGGGCACCAAGCCCAGGTTGGTGGTCAGCATGGTCATCAGGATGGGGCGCAGGCGCACCGGGCCCGCCTGCAGCAACGCCTGGTCCCGGGGCATGCCGCGCCGCCGCAGCACGTTGGTGTAGTCCACCAGCACGATGGCGTTGTTCATCACCACGCCCACCAGCATCAGGAAGCCCAGCAGGGCGGTGACCCCGATGGGCAGGCGGTGCAGGGCCATGCCCGCCACCGCCCCCACCACCGTGGGAGGGAGGCTGAACAGGATCACCAGCGGGTGGAAGAAGGATTCGAACTGGGCCGCCATGATCAGATAGACCAGCAGCACGGCCAGCACGATGGACAGGCCCAGGGAGCGGAAGGTCTCGTTCATCCGCTCGGCCTCCCCGGCCACCGTCCAGGTCATGCCGCCGGGCCAGTCCATGGACGCCAGCTCCCGCTGCAGGGCGGCGGAGACTTCGCCCAGAGGCCGGCTGCCGTCCAGGTGGACCGCCACGATCACCTGCCGGCGGCCGTCCTGGCGGGTGATGGCCAGGGGGGCCCGTTCCACCGTCACCTGGGCCACGTCGCCCAGCCGCACCACGCCACCCAGGGCGGACCGCAGGGGGAGGTCGTCCAGGGCGCCGTACCGCCGCTGCCAGTCCTGGGGCAACAGCAGGCGCACGTCCCACTGGTCGGTGCCGGTCCGCACCCGGGCCACCGTCACGCCCCCCAGGGCCGCCCGGAGGGCCACCTCGACTTCCTGGACCGTCAGGCCGGCCCGCGCCAGGGCCTCCCGGTCGGGACGGACCACCACCTCCGGCCGGGTCTGGCGCAGGCTGTTGTCCGCCGCCGCCACGCCGGGCAGGCGGCGGGCCCGGTCCACCACCTGGTCGGCCATGGCGGCCAGCAGGTCAGGGTCGTCGCCCGCCACCTGCACCTCCAGCTGCTGCAGCCCCCCTGCCATGACCGACGACGCTACCGTGGCCTGGATTTCAGCCCCCGGAATGGCCTCCAGCTCGGGCTGCAGGGCCTGCAGCACCTGGAAGACCGAGCGGTCCCGCTGCTGGACCGGGACCAGCACCGCGGTGACGGCGGCCTCGTTGGCCGCGGCGGCGCCGGTGGTGAAGGCCCCCCCTGCGGCACCCACGGTGGTGACCACCCGGTCGGCTTCGGGCAGGGCCATCAGGAGCTCTTCAACCCGCCGCGCCGCCGACGCCGTCTCTTCCAGCCGCGTGCCGGGCGGCGTGCGCACCGTCACCTGGATCTGCCCGCTGTCCGAGGGCGGCAGGAACTCGGACCCCAGCCAGGGCGCCGCCGCCAGGCTGGCCACGAAGCTCGCCAGGCCCGCCGCCATCACCAGCCCCCGCCGGCGCAGGCTGCCGGCCAGCAGCCGCCGGTAGCCCTGCTCCAGCCGCTCGATGGCCCGGTGGAACCCGGCCAGCAGCCCCGACGGCTGGTAGTGGCTCCCCAGCACCCGGGCCGCCAGCATGGGCACGAAGGTGACCGCGCCGAACAGGGCCGCCACGTGGGAGAAGATCACCGCCAGCGCCAGCGGCGTGAACAGCTCCGCCGCCAGCCCACCGGTGAGCATCATCGGGAAGAACACGGCCCCCTGGGCGATGGCCGACGCCGTCACCGCCGCCGCGACCTCCGCCGTCCCCTCCTCGGCACCCTGCAGGGGGGGCGTGCCCCGCATCCTGTAGCGGTGGATGCTCTCGATCACAACGATGGCGAAGTCGACCAGCGAGCCGATGCCGATTAGCAGGCCGCCCAGGGAGACGATGTTGAGGGTTTGGCCGGCGGCGGCCAGCATGGCGAAGGAGCCGACCACGGAGACGGGCAGCATCAGGCCCACCACCAGGGTGGTGCGCCAGTTGCCCAGGAACAGGTAGAGGACGGCCACCGCGATCAGACCGCCCAGGACGCCGTGTTCGGCCACCGTCCGCACGGATTCCTGGATGAAGTCGCCCTGGTCCAGGATGGTGCGCAGCTCCACCCCCGGCGGCAACTGGGGTGCCAGCCGCTGCAGCGCCTGCTCCACGCCCCGGGAGACGGCCAGGGTGTTCCCGTCGGTGGCCTTCAGCACCTGGAGCTGCACCACGGGCTTGCCGTCCAGGTAAGCCAGCTGCGCCGGGTCCGCCAGTGCCTCCTCCACGGTGGCGATGTCGGCGATGCGCACCGCCGCCCCGGCGGGCGTGGTCACCACGGCCTCGGCCACGTCCCGGGCGCTGGTGTACTGGGCGTCGAGCCGCACCGAGAGGGCGGCGCTGCCGCGGTCGACGGAACCCGCCGTGGCCAGGGTCGCCCCGCCCCCCAGGGCCCGCGCCACCAGGGCGGGGCTCAGGCCGTACGCCTCAAGGCGCGCGGGATCGAGGATGACCCGCACCTCCCTGTGGCGCAGGCCCACCACGCCGACGGAGGCGACGCCGTCCACCTGCTCCAGCGCCGGCGCCACCCGGTCTTCCGCCAGGGCCTGGAGCTGCCCGGCCGGCAGGTCTCCCGTGACGCCCACGGTCACCACGGGCTCCGCCGACGGATCCAGGGTCAGCACCCGCGGGCTGCCGGCATCGTCCGGCAGAAGGCCCCGCACCGCGTCGATGCGCTTCTGGACTTCCAGCACCGTGAAGTCCAGGTCGGTGCCCCAGTTCAGCTCGAGGATGACCAGGGCCGAGCCGGGCTGGGCGATGGAGCGGACCCCCTTGACCCCGTTGATGGTGCTGACCGCCTGCTCGAGGGGCTCGACCACCCGGGCCTCCAGCTCGGCGGGCGAGGCGCCGGGGTAGGAGGTGGCCACCACCACCACGGGCAGCTCCAGCTGGGGCAGGAGGTCGACGGGCATGGCGGGCAGCAGGAAGGCGCCCAGCAGCACCAGGGCGATCACCAGCACCGTGACGAAGACCGGACGGTGGACGGAAAAGCGCGCGACGCTCACCGCGGACCGCCCTCTTCCACGATCCGGACCCGCTCGCCGCCGGCCAGGCCCGCCGCGCCCCGGGTGATCACCCGGTCCCCCGGCCGCAGCCCCTCCAGGACCAGGGCCTGCCGGGAGGTGACGGCGCCGTATCGCACTTCCCGGCGGGCGGCGCGATCGCCCTCGACCACGAAGACCACGCCCTGGCCCGGCTCGTCCCCCTCCTGAAGGGCGTCCACGGGGATCACCACGCCCCGCGCCCCACCTTGAGGCGTGAACCGCAGGGTGGCCGGCTGCCCCGAAACGGGCCATTCACGCCCGTCCTGGCCCAGGAGCTCCACGGTCACGGTGTAGGTTCCGGTGCGCGGGTCGGCCACCAGGGTCTTCTCGATCACCCGGCCCTGCCAGGCGGTCGACCCGGCCGTCACCTCCACGGTGCCGCCCACCTCCACGGCGCCGTACAAACCGGCCGGCACCTGCGCCTCGACCTGCGCGGGTCCCGGGTCCACCAGCACCACCAGGGGATCCACCCCCTGGGGCGACGCCAGGGCACCCACCTGGGCATGGATCGCCGCCACCACCCCGGCCACCGGGGCGGTCACCCGGGTCAGATCGAGCTGGTGGCGCGCCAGGGCCAGGGCCGCCTCGGCCTGCTCCACCTGGGCCCGGGCGGCCGCCGCCGGATCCCCTTGCCGCGCCAGGTCCCGGGCACGCCGGGCCGCATCGAGGCGCACCCGGGCCGCCTGCAGGTTGAACTCCGCCTGGCGCACCGCCGCCTGGGCCTCCGCCAGGGAAGCGGCCAGCGACGGGCAGCCCCCTTCCCCACCGGTTCCGGGTCCGCCCGTCCCGGTGCCGCCGGCCTGCGGGGCGCTACCGGCCCAACCGGAGCTGCCGGTGCCGGCCAGCCCGCTGCCGGCCGCCGTGGCCGCCGGGCCGCTGCCGGCCGCACACTCCAGGGCCTGCCACTGGGCCTGCAAGGTTGCCAGCCTCTGCCGGGCACCGTCCAGCTGGACCCGGGCCCCTTCCCTTGCCAGCTCCGCCTGGCGCAGCTCGGCGTCGGCCTGCAGGATCTGGGCCTCCCGGGCCTGGGCGGCCTGCCGGGCGGCGGCCCGGGCGGCCGCCAGGGCCGCCTCCGCCTGATCGACCTGAGCCCGAGCCACGGTGGGATCGAGTTCGACCAGCAACTGGCCGGCCTTGACCCGGTCGCCCACCCTCACGTGGACGGCGGTGATGGCACCGGCCGCCTGGGGCCGCACGGCGACCTCGGAACGGGCCCGGACCCGGCCGGCCAGTTCCACCGGCTCTGCGACCGTGCCCTCGACCGCCGTGACCACCTCCACCGGCACCACGGCCTCCGGGCTGGCGCCACTGCCCGCCGCCTCCTCGCCCCCTTCCCCGCTGCCGCAGGCCGCCAGGAGCAGGGTCCCAGCCACCAGCAGGGCGGTCAAGCGGGGCCACCCCGGCCCTCTCCGCTTCGGGGGCCGCCGCCCCCGGCGGGACATCCCCGTCCCGGGATGCCGCAACCAAGACGGCGGCCCGCCCGCTTCCCGGGTGCCGCGGCCGGGCGGCAGGGCGGCAGCCGCCGGCCGGCGCCACGGCCGGGCGGCGCCGTGAAGGCCCGCAGGCGGTTCAGGGTGGTGCCCGGCGCGAAAGCGGTGTTCGGGCTGCGCTTGCGGTTGAGGTCCGGTCTGGGATCCAGGTTGCGGCCCCGCCTCCGGCCCAGGCTGGGGCGCGGTGTACAACTGGGGAAGCGCGTGGATCACGGCCCTCCGCTCTCCTTTCCCTTGGCCTGCGTACCTTCCGGGCCTTCAGAAGACGGCGGCGGACCCTGGCGGTTCGGGTCCGGCGGTGGGGGTGGCGGAACCGGACCCGGGCCGGCAGCGGGCCATGATCCGCCCGCCCGGCCGGCCGGCTCCTCCCGGAGGCCGGCTCCCGCCAGGTAGGTGTCGACGGCGGCCAGCAGGTGGGGCAGGAGTCCCGGCGGCGCCCCGCTGTGGTACCAGGCGGCCAGGCGGGCCAGGGCGATGCCCTCGATGTCCAGGGCCAGTTCTTCCGGCGGGCGGGAGTCTTGAAGCTCGCCCCGCGCCTGGCCGCGGGCACAGAGGTCGGTGACCAGGCGGTGGAGCAAGCGCGATGCCGGCTCGTCCGCCCCGCGGCGCAGGTTCTCGATGCACCAAAGCCAGATCACGTCCGGGTGGACCTGTTGCGTCCACTCCACCAGCCGGGACAGCAGGTGGTGCAGGGCGGCGCGCAGCGGCATCGCGCCCGCGGCCTCCAGCTCGCGGCGCAGCGCTTCCAGGCGGGGCGGCAGAGCCGCCAGGGCCAGGTCTTCCTTGGTGGCGAAGTAGTTGTAGAACGTGCCCTTGGCGACGCCGGCGGCGCTGGCGATCTGGTCCACCGTGGTGGCAGCGAAGCCCTCGCGCGCCAGAAGGCGCATCCCTTCTCGGATGAGGGCCTGGCGCACCGCCTCCCGCTGGGCCTGGCGCAGGTTCACCTCCCGGCCACCTCCGGCGGCTGTGATGACCATGGTCATAGTGTGACCGCGGTCACAACCATCGTGCCCAGCGTAGGCAGGGCAGGCACCCGTTGTCAAGGGCAGGCGGGCCGGGAGGCCAGCATGGCCAAGCTGCAGGGAAGGCCAGCGAGATGCCACGACGCGCGAGGCGGGTCCGGCCGGCAGGGTGGTGGGCCGCATGCACCGGGGCGCCGGCGGGCCGGTGGGCCTGCGGCCAGGCGGGCCGGCGGGCCCCAGCCCTCGAGGCGGCGGCGCGGGGGCGGGGCCGGGGCCTCCGGTTGCAGTTACCACCGCGCCCTCCAGGTCCTGCGGGTGGGCGCAGGACCCCGCGCCGCAGCCTGGTGCCCCTGGTCTAGCGGTCCACTTCGCACAGGACGATGTCGATGCTGCCGATGATGGCCGTCATGTCGGCCACCAGATGGCCGCGGGCCATGAGGGGGAGCAGCTGCAGGTGCACGAAGCAGGGCGAGCGCCAGTGGGCGCGATACGGCATGACGTCGCCCCCCGCCACCAGGTAGAGGCCGATGACGCCCCGGGGCGATTCGATCTCGTGGTAGATCTCCCCCGTGGGGCGGAGAGCCCGGGGCAGCTTGGCCATCACCGGCCCCCCGGGCAGCCGGCGCAGGGCCTCCCGGGCCAGGCGCACGCTCTCCAGGATCTCCTGGATCCGGACCTGGTTGCGCGCCCACACGTCGCCGCCTTCGGCCACCACGGGGCGAAAGCCCAGCTCCCGGTAGGGTACGCCCTGGTCCGAGGCCCGCAGGTCCCGCGGCACGCCGCAGCCCCGCAGCACAGGACCGCTGGCCTGCCAGGACACCGCCTGCCGGGGCGCCAGGACGCCGATGCCGCGGGTGCGGCGGACGTACATCTCGTTGTCGAACAGGAGCTGGACGTACTCCGGCCAGGCCTCCCTCTCCATGTGGTCGAGCCAGGCCAGGGCCCGCTCGACCCAACCGTCGGGGGTATCGTTGCGGAGCCCGCCGATGCGCATGAACTGGGGGAAGAGCCGGCCGCCCGAAAGCTCCTGGACCAGCATGTAGTACATCTCCCGGTCCCGCCAGGCGAACAAAAAGGGCGTCACCGCGCCCAGGTCCAGGCCCATGGTGCCCGCCCAGAGCACATGGCTGGCGATCCGCTCCATCTCGCACAGGGCCAGCCGCAGCCACCGGGCCCGCTCGGGCACCTCCACGCCCAGCAGCCGCTCGATGGCCTCGCAGATCAGCCGCTCGTTATGGAAGGGTGCGATGTAGTCGTTGCGGTCCGCAAAGGGGACGTTCATGGCGTAGGTGCGGTACTCGGCCTGCTTCTCCCAGTTGCGGTGCATGAAGCCGATGTCCGGTTCGGCATGGACGATGGTCTCGCCCTCCAGGGTCAGCACCACCCGCAGCACGCCGTGGGTGCTGGGGTGCTGGGGCCCCATGCTGAGGACCATGTGCTGGCCCTCGTCGTCCAGGTAGCGCAGCTCCACGCGGGCGTCGCCGCGCGGATCGGGCAGCGACGCCGTGTAGGCCGGGTCCCGCTCCAGCAGCGGGCTGCCCGCCCGGCCCGGCACCTTGTCCGCCATGGCGCCCCCGCCTCCTTTGCCGGGCCCCGGCCCGCCGCCCGCCTGGCAGCGCGGGCGGGCCGGCAGGTCCCACTGGGCCGGCCGGTTCCACCCCCCTAACCTGCCCTGACCTGCCACCCCTTATCCGCCCCCGACCCGCCCGGGTGGATCCCGGCTCGCCTCCGGCCGCGCCGGCCGCCGCTCGGCCGCCGGCTGCGCTACACTGTTGTCCATGGACGAGCGGCACGGCGTGCCTTCCAACCAGCGTTCAGCGCGAGGCTCGCCCCAGGGCATCCAGGGCGCCGGGAACGTCCCGGCCGGGGGACCCCGGGAGGCGGGCGGCGTGGACGCGATCCCCCTGGGTCCCGTGGTGGAGGCCTCCTTCTACCGCCGGCCTGCGGCCGAGCTGGCACCGGCCCTTCTCGGCCTTGAGCTGGTGCACGAAACGCCGGAAGGCCTGGCCAGCGGCATCATCGTGGAGACCGAGGCCTACCAGGGACCGGAAGACCGGGGCGCCCACTCCTTCGGCGGCCGCCGCACGGCCCGCACGGAGGTGATGTTCGGCCCTGCCGGCCATGCCTACGTGTTTTCCATTTACGGCATGCACCACTGCTTCAACGTGGTGGCCGCCGAGCCCGGCAAGCCGCAGGCCGTCCTGGTGCGCGCCCTGGAACCCCGGCGCGGCCTGGCCCTCATGGCCCGCCGCCGCTGCGCCGGCGGGGACCGGCTCGCGCGGCCCGGCGTCCTCACGGGCGGACCCGGCCGGCTCTGCCAGGCATTGGGCATCACCCGCGGGCAGTACGGCCTGCCCCTCTTCGATCCGGCCTCTCCCCTGCGGATACACTACCCTCGCCCGCCCTTCACGGTGGCGGCCGTGGCGCGCGGGCCAAGGATCAACATCGACTACGCGGGCGAGTGGAAGGACGTGCCCTGGCGGTTCTGGGTGGCCGGCAACCCCCACGTGTCCCGCCCGTAACCGGGTTCAAGGGGTCGGGCCCGGCGCCGGGGGCATGGGGGCCACCCTTCCGCCCGTCCCCGGCGGGGACGGGCCGCGGAGGACGGGGGCCGTCCTTTTCCTTCCGCCCCCACTTCTGTGACGGATCACCGCTCGGGGCTGTCATGGGGCGCCAGCCGTCGTATTCTCCGCCACACGCCCCAGAATGTTCTGGCGTGCGCGAACGGCATGGTGGCAGGAGTTTGGTTCGGCGCGGGGAACACGTCCATGGTTTGCGGCTTCGACATCCTTCGCGGAGCCGCGCGTCAGCATCAAAGCCTTCGACGGGGGGTTTTCTATGCGCGGGCGAGCCCGAGGCCGGACGCTAGGCCTGGCCCTCATGGTGGCGGGATCCCTCATCCTCTCCGCGTGCGGCGGGGGTGGAGGCGGCTCCCAGGACCAGGGTGGCAACGCCGGCGGCGGCGGCCAGGAAACCAAGGTGCGCGTCGGCCTGGTGTACGACGTGGGCGGCCGGGGAGACCAGTCGTTCAACGACATGGCCTACGCCGGCCTGGAAAAGGCGATCCAGGAGTTCGGCGACAAGGTCGAGGCCCAGGACGCCGAACCCGACGCCGGCGGCCAGAACCGGGAAGACCTGCTGCGGACTTTTGCAGACCAGGGCTATGACCTGGTGATCGGCGTCGGCTTCCTCTTCACCGATGCCATCACCGCCGTGGCGAAGGAATATCCGGAGGTCAAGTTCGCCATCGTCGACTCCTGCCCGGAGGAGCCCCTGGACAACGTGGCCTGCCTGACCTTCAAGGAACATGAAGGCTCCTTCCTGGTCGGCGCGGCCGCGGCCCTGAAGACCCAGACCGGCACCATCGGCTTTGTGGGCGGCATGAAGACGCCTCTGATCGAGCGGTTCGAGGCCGGCTACCGGGCCGGTGCCAAGTACATCAACCCCGACATCAAGGTCCTGTCCGACTACGCCGGCACCACCGGCGAAGCGTTCAACAATCCCACCAAGGGCCGCGAGCTGGCCCTGGCCCAGATCCAGCAGGGCGCCGACGTGATCTACCACGCGGCCGGCGGCACCGGCAAGGGCGTGTTCGAGGCCGTCAAGCAGCAGGGCAAGCTGGCCATCGGCGTCGACGCCGACCAGTCGCTGACGGCGCCGGACTACGCCGACGTGATCCTGACCTCCATGGTGAAGCGGGTCGACGTGGCCGTCTACGACGTCATCCGCTCCGTGGTGGAAGACAACTTCAAGGCCGGCCTCCACGCCTACGGCCTGAAGGAAGACGGCGTCGGCTACGCCGTCAACGACAAGAACCGCTCCCTGATCGAGGACATCACCGCCCAGCTGGACGAGCTCAAGGAGAAGATCATCAGCGGCGAGATTCAGGTGCCCGAGACGCCGGGCGACGTGTGAGCCGCGCGGCCGCTGCAGGCGTGCCGGGCACAGCGCGCTGCGGCCGGGGCAGGGAACCTCTGGCCGGATTCCACCGCAGGGGACGGCACGGGGCCGTCCCCTGCCCGTGCCCGGCGGCAGCGGCGCAGGGAGGTGCCGGTCGTGCCCGACGCGGAGTGGATGCTGGAGGTCCGCCACATCACCAAGCGCTTTCCGGGCCTGGTGGCCAACGACGACATCAGCTTTGCCGTCCGCCGCGGTGAGATCCACGCCATCGTAGGCGAAAACGGCGCCGGCAAGTCGACCCTGATGAAGATCCTGGCCGGGCTGTACGAGCCCGATGCCGGGGAGGTGCGCCTGGAGGGGCGGCCGGTACGCCTGCGCGGCCCGCGCCACGCGGCCCAGCTGGGCATCGGCATGGTCCACCAGCACTTCATGCTGGTGCCGCGCTTCACCGTGACGGAGAACGTGGTGCTCGGCAGCGAGCCGGGATCCGCGGCCCGGCTGGACCTGGCGGCCGCCCGGGCCCGGGTGGCCGAGCTCGCCCGCCGCTACCATCTGGACGTGGACCCCGATGCCCGGGTAGCCGGGCTTTCCGTGGGCCAGCAGCAGCGGGTGGAGATCCTCAAGGTGCTCTACCGGGGCGCCCAGCTGCTCATCCTTGACGAGCCCACGGCGGTGCTGGTGCCCCAGGAGGTGGAGGAGCTCTTCCGCCACCTCAGGGAGCTGCGCCAGCAGGGGAAGACGGTGCTCTTCATCAGCCACAAGCTGGACGAGGTGCTGGCCATCGCCGACCGCATCACGGTGCTGCGCCGCGGCCGGGTGATCGGGACGGTGGAGGCCCGGGAAGCCACCAAGCCCCATCTGGCCGAGATGATGGTGGGGCGCCCGGTGCTCTTCCACCTGGACCGGCCCGCGCCGCCGCCGCAGCAAGAACCGGCACCCCTCCTCTCCCTGCAGGACGTGACCTGCGTCGAGGGGTCGCGCACCGTGCTTGAGGACATCCGCATCACGGTGTACCCCGGCGAGATCTACGCCATCGCCGGGGTGGAGGGCAACGGCCAGGCGGAGCTGGTCCAGGTGGTCACCGGACTGCGCCCGGTGACCCGCGGGCGGGTCGAGATCTTCGGCCGGGACGCCTCGGGGTGGAGCGTGGCCCGGCGCCGGGCCGAGGGTGTGGCGGTGATTCCCGAAGACCGCCACCGCCAGGCGCTGGTCTTGCCCATGACCCTGTGGGAGAACGCCATGCTGGGCAGCCACCGCGACCGCACCTGGCGCCGCGGCTGGTTCTACCACCCCCGCTCCATCCGGGAGCGGGTCGCCCGGTACGTGGCCCGCTACGACGTGCGCACCCCTTCCCTCGACGTGCCCGCCGCCGCCCTCTCGGGGGGCAACCAGCAGAAGCTGATACTGGCCCGGGAGCTGGAACGGCAGCCCCGGCTGATCGTGGCGGCCCAGCCCACCCGCGGCCTGGACGTGGGTGCCATCGAGTTCGTCTGGGGGCAGTTGCTGGCCGCCCGGGCCCGCGGGCTGGGGATCCTCTTGATCTCGGCGGACCTGGAGGAGATCCTGGCCCTGGCCGATCGGGTGGGCGTGCTGGTGCGGGGCCGGCTGGCGGGCGAGCTCTCCCGGGAAGAGGCCACGGCCGAGCGGCTGGGCCGGCTCATGCTGGCGGGGGGTGAGACGGCATGAAGGTAGCCCGCACGCTGCTCTACGCCGCAGTCCCCGTGGTGGCCCTGGTGCTGGCGGGGCTCATCGGGGCCGTGGTGGTGCTGCTGACGGGCGGCCATCCCCTGGAAGTCCTCCAGGTGATGCTGACCTACAACCTCTCCAGCGCCGACAGCATCGCCGGCGTCCTGTCGCGCATGACCCCCCTGATCCTGTCGGGCCTGGCCGTCGCCCTGAGCTTCCGCGCCGGCCTGTTCAACATCGGGGTGGAAGGCCAGTACCTCATCGCCGCCTTCACCGCCTCCCTGGCCGGCATCCACCTGGCGGGCCTGCCGGCGGTGCTGCACCTGCCCCTGACCGTCCTGGCGGGCGTGGCCGGCGGGGCCCTGTGGGCCTGGCTGCCTGCGGAGCTCAAGGTGCGGCGCGGGGTGCACGAGGTCATCAGCACCATCATGCTGAACTTCATCGCCACGTCGCTGCTGCTCTGGCTGATCGGGGACGTCTTCCGCGACCCCAGCCAGGCGGGCACCACGCGCGTCCGCATGCCCGAGATCGCCGCCACGGCCCGCATCCCGCGCATCCACGGGCTGGCCGAGGCGCTGGGCATCCACCTGCGCCCGTCGGTGGCTCTGGACTGGTTCTTCCCCGTGGCCCTGGCCATGGCCCTGGTGGTCTACCTGCTCCTCTGGCGGACCCCCCTGGGCTTCGAATTGCGGTCCGTGGGACTCAACCCCGAGGCCGCCCGGGCGGCCGGGATCCCCGTGCCCGCCGTGCAGCGCCGGGCCCTCCTGCTCAGCGGCGCGCTGGCCGGCCTGGTCGGCATGTCGGACCTGCTGGGCTACTTCGGTTACCTGGACATCGACTTCCCGCGCGGTTACGGCTTCACGGGGATCGCCGTCGCCCTTTTGGGAGCGAACCACCCTGCGGGCATCGTGCTGGCGTCATTCCTCTTCGCGTTCCTGCAGCGGGGCGGCCTGGGCGTGCAGGCCCTGGCCGACGTGCCGCGCGAGGTCATCACGGTGATGGAAGGCGTCATCATCCTGACCATGCTGATCACCTCGGCCGTGGCGGGCCGCTGGCTGCGCCGCTGGGAGCGGGCTCGCATCCTGGCCGGCCAGGAACGGGGCGCCACCGGCGCGGGAGGAACCGGCTCCCCGGCCGCCGGCCCGCAGGCGGGGCGGCCCGGCGAAGCCCGGCCACGCTCCGGCGGTGAGGCCCAGGCGGCCGCCGCCACGGGAGAGGAGGGACACCATGCCGGCGCCTGACGCGTCGTCCCCGGCCCTGCTGGTGGCTCTGGTGGCCCTCATCGCCGCCACCCTGCGCCTGGCCCTGCCCGTGCTGATCACCAGCGTGGGCGCCACCTTCACCGAGCTGGGCGGCGTGGTGAACATCGGCCTCGAGGGCATGATGCTGTTCGGAGCCTTCTGCTCCGCCTGGGTGGGCATCACCGCCGGGCCGCTGGCCGGCATCGTGGCGGGCGCCCTGGCGGGCGCCGCCCTGGCCGTGGTGCACGCCGTGGCCGCCGTCCGCTTCCGCATCGACCACATCGTCAGCGGCGTGGCGATCAACCTGCTGGCCGCGGGCCTGGTGCGCATCGGCAGCTACCGGGCCTTCGGCACGGCCACCACGTCCCCCCGGGTCGAAGGGCTGCCGGCGCTGCCCGTACCCTACCTGGGGGACATCTCGCCGCTGGTCCCGGCGGGCCTGCTGTTGATCCTGCTGGTGTGGTACGTCCAGCAACGGACCCCCTTCGGCCTGCGCCTGAGGGCGTGCGGCGAGAACCCCCTGGCGGCCGACACCCTGGGGGTCAACGTGGAGGCCATGCGCATCACCGGCGTGGTGCTGAGCGGCCTGTTCGCCGGGCTGGCCGGATCCTATCTGGTGGTCGAGCTCAACCACGTGTACGTGGAGGGGATGACCCAGGGCCGGGGTTTCGTCGCCCTGGCCGCCATGATCTTCGGCAACTGGTCCCCGGTGGGCGCCGCCCTGGCCTCCCTTTTGTTCGGCGCCGCCGAGGCGCTCTCTATCCAGGCCAACGTGGCCATTCCCTACCAGTTCCTCGAGATGGTACCCTACGTGGTGACCCTGCTGGTGCTGGCCGGGGTGATGCGGCGGTCGACCCCGCCGGCGGCGGTGGGAACCCACTACAGCCGCGGCGAGGAGTAGGCCGGCCGCCGGCCCGGGCGGGCCGGCTCCCGTGCGATGCCTGCGGGGGCGCCGTCAAGGCGGGGCCCGCGGGCCGGCAGGATGCGGCACCGCCCGCGACAACCGGGGCACAACCGAGAACCATGCGCGCGAAGGGGACCGCCGCCGGCGGCCCCCTTCGCGCGAGACAGGGGGAGTACCCTGGGGGGTGGACCATCGCAGCCGATGGGCCCGGCCGGGACGACCGGCCCCGGCCGCTTACCGATAACCTTCGCAGGACCGCCGGGCAATGAGGGGGTCGCCGCCCCGAAAGGGTCCGGTTCCTGTGCTATACTCATAGCTTGCCGGAATTTTCGGGAGCCGGGAGAACGGGAAAGGATGGAGCCCCCTTGGGCAAGCGCATGACCTTCCTCCTTCGCCTCATCCGCCCCCACTGGCACCGCTATGCCCTGGGTGTGGGTGCCCTGCTGGCCACCGACGTCCTGCAGCTGGTGATTCCCCGGCTGGTGGGCCGCTTCACCGACGCCCTGGACCGCGGCGCCCTGGACATGGCGGGCGTCCTGCGCTACGCCGGGCTCATCGTCGGCCTGGCCATCGGCGTGGGAATCTTTCGCTATTTCTGGCGGATCTACGTGTTCGGGACCTCGTGGCGGATCGAGCGCGAGCTGCGGGAGCGCCTGTTCGGCCACCTGCTGGGCCTCTCCGCCAACTACTTCAATCATCACAAGACGGGCGACCTCATGGCCCACGCCACCAACGACCTCCAGGCGGTGCGAATGGCCGTGGGCCCCGGAGTGCTCATGCTGGCCGACTCGCTGATGATGAGCACCGGCACCCTGGCGGTGATGCTGCTGACCATCGACTGGCGGCTGACCCTGCTGGGCCTGGCCCCCCTGCCGCTGCTGGCCCTCTCCTCCTGGGGGCTGGGCCGGGCGATCCACGCCCGGTTCCGCCGGGTCCAGGACATCTTCAGCGACCTCACCGACCGGGTGCAGGAGAACCTCTCGGGCATCCGCGTGGTGAAAGCCTTCTCCCGCACCCAGGCGGAAGAACAGGCCTTCGAGCGGGTCAACCGGCGCTACCTGGAGGCCAACCTGCACCTCCACCGGGTGGATGCCGCCTTCGACCCCCTGATCGACTTCCTGGCCGGCCTGGGCTTCGTCATCGTGGTGGGTTACGGCGGGTCGCTGGTGCTGGACGGGATCATCAGCCTGGGCGACTTCGTCGCCTTCATCAGCTACCTGGGCATGCTGGTGTGGCCCATGCTGGCGGTGGGCTGGGTGGTCAACCTGCTGGAGCGCGGCGCCGCCTCCATGGAGCGGATCGATGCCATCCTGGCCGAGCGGCCCGAGATCACCGACGCTCCCCGGCCGGCCCCCGTGGAGCGCCTGGCCGGCCGCATCGAGATCCGCGGCCTCACCTTCCGGTACCGCCCCGAGCTGCCCCCGGCCCTGCAGGACCTGACGGTGACGGTCGAGCCCGGCCGCACCCTGGCTCTGATCGGGCGCACGGGCTCCGGCAAGACCACCCTGGCCAACCTGCTGGTCCGGGTCTACGACCCGCCCGCCGGCACGGTGTTCATCGACGGCGTCGACGTGCGCCAGATCCCGCTGGAGGTGCTGCGCCGGGACATCGGTTACGTGCCCCAGGATCACTTCCTTTTCTCGAAGACCATCGCGGAGAACATCGCCTTCGCCCCCGGCCAGTGGTCCCGGGAGGCCGTGGTGGCGGCGGCCCGCGACGCCCAGGTGGAAGAGGACATCCGCGGTTTTCCCCGGGGCTTCGACACGCCGGTGGGCGAGCGCGGGGTCACCCTCTCCGGCGGCCAGCGCCAGCGGATCAGCATCGCCCGGGCGCTGCTCAAGGACCCGCCGATCCTGATCCTGGACGACTGCCTCTCCGCCGTGGACAGCCAGACGGAGAGCCGCATCCTGCAGCGGCTGCGGGAGATCATGGCCCGCCGCACCACCATCCTGATCTCCCACCGGGTCTCGACGGTCCAGCACGCCGACGAGATCCTGGTGCTGGACGGCGGGCGGGTCATCGAACGGGGCACCCATCAGGAGCTGCTGGCCCGCCGCGGCGAGTACTACCGGCTCTACCGCCGCCAGCGGCTGGAGGAACAGATCGCCGCGGAGTGACGGCACCCGCCCCGGCGGCCTGCCGGCGCCTGGACCTGCGGCCGGTGCCGGGGCCAAAGCCGCGGGCAGGAGCCCGCCGCGGAGGGCATGGCAGCGAGAGAGGAGCCTTTGCGGCATCATGGAGGACTACCGGGAAGACGAGCATCTCGGCAAGATCTACGACGGTCGCCTGATGCGGCGCCTGCTGGGTTATGCGCGGCCGCACCTGGGGTGGATCCTGGTCAGCATCGGCCTGCTCCTTCTGGTGACGGCCGCCGACCTGGCGGGTCCGTTGCTCATCCGTACGGCCATCGACCACCACCTGCGGGCGGCCGACCGGCCGCGCATCGCCCTGGCCCCCGCGGCCCTGGAGCAGCTGCCCGAGGGCCTGCAGCGCGAGGCCGTGGCCTTCGAGGGCCGGTTCTTCCTGCGGGAAGACCGCCTGCCGGACGGCTTCCTGGGCCCCGCCCAGCGCGCCGCCGGCCGCTACCAGGTCCTGGAGGCCCAGGGCGGCCAGCACTACCTGGTCCAGGTCGGGGACGAACCGGTCACCGCACCGCCCGCCCGCCTCCAGGTAGCGGAGGCCGGCGGCCAGACGGTGATCCTCGCCCCCGCGGGGGCGGGAGACGGTCCAGGCGCGGCGCCCCGGGCCCTGCCGGCGCGGCTGCTCAGCCGGACGGAGCTGCACCAGTTCCGCCAGCCCGAACGGGCCGCCGTGGCCCGCATCGCCGGGCTCTACCTGGCGCTGGCGGCCACGGCCTTCCTGCTGGCCTACACCCAGGGCTACCTGCTGCACCGGACGGCCCAGCGGATCGTGGCCGAGATCCGCCGCCAGGTCTTCGGCCACCCGCAGCGGATGCACCTGGGCTACTTCGACCGCAACCCCGTGGGGCGGCTCGTCACCCGGGTCACCAACGACGTGGAGACCCTCAACGAGATGTACACCAGCGTGGTGGTCAACCTCTTCCGCGACCTGTTCGTGCTCTTGGGCATCGCCGGCATCATGCTGGCCTACAACGCCCGCCTGGCCCTGACCGCCTTTGCCGTGCTGCCCCTGGTGGTGGTGGCGGCGGCCGTGTTCCGCACCCAGGCGCGGGCGGCCTACCGCCAGGTGCGGGTGCGGCTGGCCCGGATCAACGCCTTCCTGTCCGAGAACATCTCGGGGATGCGGATCATCCAGGTCTTCCGCCGGGAGCGGGAGCAGTTCGCCGAGTTCGACCAGATCAACCGGTCCTACTTCCAGGCCACTATGCGCCAGGTCACCATCTTCGCCGTGTTCCGCCCGGTGATCGACTTCCTGTCGTCCCTGGCCCTGGCCCTGGTGGTGGCCTACGGCGGCGCCCAGGTGCTGGGCCGGCAGCTGGAGCTGGGCGTCCTGGTGGCCTTCATCCAGTACGTGCAGCGGTTCTTCCGGCCCATCACCGAGCTGGCCGAGAAGTTCAACATCCTCCAGTCCGCCATGGCCTCGGCGGAGCGCATCTTCGGGGTCCTGGACACGCCGCCGGCGGTGGTCGACCCCGCCCGTCCCCGGGTGCCGGCCCGGGTGCGGGGAGCCGTGGAGTTCGATCACGTCTGGTTCGCCTACCGGGACGAGGAGTGGGTGCTGCAGGACGTGTCCTTCCGGGTCGAACCCGGCGAGACGGTGGCCTTCGTCGGCCACACGGGCGCCGGCAAGACGTCGATCCTCAGCCTGATGGCCCGCTTCTACGACGTCCAGCGGGGCGCCGTGCGGGTGGACGGCATCGATGTGCGGGAATGGCCCCAGGAGGAGCTGCGCCGCCACATCGCCGTGGTCCAGCAGGACGTGTTCCTGTTCACCGGCACCATCCGCGACAACATCCGCCTCTGGAACCCGGCCATCTCCGACGCCGCCGTGGAGCGGGCCGCCCGGCTCACCAGGGCCGACGAGTTCATCCGGCGCCTGCCGCGGGGCTACGACGAGCCCGTGACGGAGCGGGGTTCGACCCTGTCGGCGGGCCAGCGCCAGCTGCTGGCCTTCGCCCGCGCCCTGGCGTACGATCCCACCATCCTGGTGCTGGACGAGGCCACGGCCAACATCGACACGGAGACGGAGCAGCTGATCCAGGAGGCGCTGCGGCAGCTGACCCGGGGCCGGACCACGCTGATCGTCGCCCACCGGCTCTCCACCATCCAGCACGCGGACCGCATCATCGTGCTGCACCGGGGACGCATCCGGGAGGTGGGCACCCACCGGGAGCTGCTGGCCCGGGGTGGCCTCTACCACCGCCTCTGGCTGCTGCAGCACGGCGAGCAGGAAGAACTGGCCGCCGGGGCCGAAGGGCGGGCCCGGCGCGACGCCTGACGGCAAGGAGGGTTGCCCGTGGATCACCCTGTGGAGTACCGGCAGGACGACCTGCCCGCCCACCTTGGAGGCATGCCCCCCGCCCAGCCGCCGCTGCGGGTGGCGGTGATCGGCGATTCGGGCGCCATCCCGGCGGACCTCCACCGGGCGGCGGTGGAGGCGGGGGCCGCCCTGGCCCGCCTGGGGGCGGTGGTGCTGAGCGGAGGGCGCGACGGGGTGATGGCCGCCGTGTCCCGGGGCGCCTGGGAAGCCGGGGGCCTGACGGTGGGCATCCTGCCGGGTGACGACCCCCGGGAGGGGAACGCCTGGCTGGCCGTTCCCCTGACCACGGGGCTCGGCATGGAGTGGCGGAGCCTGGTGCTGGTCCACAGCGCCGACGCCGTCCTCATGATGGGCGGCGGCAACGGCACCCTGGGCGAGCTGTCCGCTTCCTATCTTAACGGGCGTCCCGTGGTGGTCCTGGCCGGGACCGGCGGCTGGTCCGACCGGATCCGGACGGTGCTCACCGACGGCCGGTTCCTCGACCACCGCCGCACCATCCCGCTGGAGTTCGCCGCCACGCCGAAAGAGGCGGCCCGGCGCGCCGTGCAGCTGGCACGCCAGTTCCGCCAGCGGTACTTCCCCGGACCGGCCCGGTGGCGCGGCCTGGGCGAGGCCGGCGGCGGAGCGGGCGACGTGGTGGCGCCGGCCTGAGCACCCCGCCGGAGCATCCGGGCGGGGCCGCCTGCAGCGCCCGCGCCACCGCCCCCCTCGCCCCTTATCCCCTGCGCCGCGGCTCCGCCCCCGGCCCGCGTCCAGGACGGCCCGGCTGCTCCGGCCCGCGGGCGGGCCCTGGCCGCGCCCCCCTCGGCGGCAGCGGGGCGCCAAGGTTCCCCCACGGCGCGGGAGGGCTCCGGCCGGGACCCGGCTCCGGCTCCCTCACCGCCGGCGGAACTCGAAGGTACGCCGCATGGGGTTGTAGACAGGCCGCATGTGGGCGTAAAGTCCGGGCAGGGGCTGGGGTTCCGACATGGGCAGGACGGCACCGGCCAAAAGCAGCCGGCCCAGTTCTTCCATCCCGACCTGCCGCAGCTCGGGTCCCCCTTCCCAGAGGAAGTAGCGCCGTTCCCGGTCCTGCACGATGGTGACGTCGTTGCGGTGGAGGAACCGGTACACGGCGTAGTAGCGAGCGCGGAAAAAGGCGTCTTCCTCCGGCTCGGGCGGCAGGTACATGGCGCACCCCCAGGCGAAGAGTTTGTGCAGGATGGATTCGACCATGGCGGTGGATTCCGACCCCTCCAGGTTGTGACCCTGCGCCCAGGCGCTCGGGTTTCCGCAGGAAGGTTCGATTCCGGCAAGGCAGGTCCTGCCGCGGCCGGCCGCCTGGCGCCGGCCGCCTCCGGGCCAAGGGCCCGGGTGGCCCGGGTGGCCGGCCGCGGGGATCGCCGGGTGGGAGGGACCCTTTCATGGGCAAGAACGGCAGCCAGGCATCCCGTCCCGCGGCAGAAGGCGACTTGCGGTATACGGTGGTTTCCACCCCCGTGGGCCTTGCCCGGGTGGTCTGGTCCCCGCGGGGCTTGCGGGCCCTGGAGCTGGAGGAACCCGGCCGCCCGGCCCGCGGCGGCGGCCGTACCGGCGGGCCCGTCCAGGAACCCTCCCCGGCCGGGCAACCGGCGCCCGGACCGGCCGGTGGCAGGCCCTGCGGGGCGGCCAGGCCCGTTCCGCGCACCGATTCGGCGCGAGGCCGGTGGGCGGCCGGTGCCCGGCGGGACGACAGCCGCCGTCCCTACTGGCAAGCCTTGCTGGATGCGTGGTTTGCCGGCAAGCCCGTCCCGGTGACCCTCGATCTGGAGGGCGCGGGACTTTCTACCTTCACCCGGAAGGTCCTGGAGGAGGTGCACCGAATTCCCCGGGGGCAGGTCCGTACCTACGGCGAGATCGCCCGGGCCGTGGGGCGCCCCGGCGCCGCGCGGGCCGTGGGCAACGCCGTGGCTGCCAACCCCATCGCCCTGCTCGTCCCGTGCCACCGGGTGGTGGGCGCTGGGGGCCGGCTGGGGCAGTACTCGGGCGGAGGGCCTGCCGTGAAGGAACGCCTTCTCCGCCTGGAGGGTGCCTGGCCCCCGGAAGGCGCCCCGGGGCCAGGGCGCCCGCCCCGGGGAGAGTCCGGTCGCCTGGCGGGACGGGGAGAGGGGCCCCGTGAGGGGACGGGCGCCGGAGGGGCGAGCCTCCTGCAGGCCCCCGTCCCCGCCGGCGGGAGGAGCGCCGGGTGAGGGCACCGGGCATCCCCACCTGGGTGTCCCCGGCCTCGGCATGTCCCACCCCCGGGCTGCATCCCCGGACCGTCCCCGCCCAGGGGATCCCGGGCCTGGGCATCCACGCCCTGGCGGTACCGGCCTTCTGGGCCGGCAGCGCCTTGCCGGATCTGTTGCGGCTACTGGCCGTGTTCGTCCTGGCGGTGGTGGCGTGGGGCTATCTGGTTGAGCCCCGCTGGCTCAGGGTCCGCGCCTACCGCCTCTCCCTGGGCGCCGACGCCCGCGGCGGGCGGCCGGTACCCCTTCCGATCCCCCGGCCCCCAAAGCGGCCGGTAGGGTCCCGCAGCACACGGGCCGCTGGCCCGGCGGCCAAGGGCGCCCCTCCATCCCCTGCCGCCCGGGAGGGCGTCACCGCGTCGCCCGCCACCCTGCGGGCCGCGGCAGCGCGGCCGTCCCGGCTGCGCCTCGCCCACCTGACGGACCTCCATGCACCGGTGTACCGGGTGTCCGAGGCGGCGCTCCTCCGCTGGATCGAGGCGTGGCAACCCGATGCCGTGGTCTTCACCGGCGACCTGGCCGAGGGCAAGGGGCTCGCTGCCCGGCGGGGGGTCGAGCTCCTGCGGCGGCTGGCGCGGCGGTGGCCCGTGTACCTGGTCCCCGGCAACCACGACCACCTGTACGGGTGGAGCCGCCTGCGCCGCGAGTTGGAGGGGACGGGCGTCCACCTCCTGGTCAACCAGGGAGCCCGCCTGGAACAGGGGCCGGCCGGGGTCTATCTGGCGGGGGTGGACGACCCCCACACCGGCCGGGACGACCTGCGGGCCGCTCTGGCCGGGGCGCCGCCGGGATGGCCCGTGGTCCTGCTGGCCCACGCGCCGGCCGGGGGCATCCGCCGGGCCGCCGCCGGCCTCGCCGGGCTGGTCCTGGCGGGCCACACCCACGGCGGCCAGGTTCGCCTGCCGTTGCTGGGCGCCCTGTGGATTCCCGGGCAGGGCTGGTTCCCCACCTACGACCGGGGCTGGTTCCAGGTTGGCGGCACCTGGTGGTTCATCTCCGCAGGCCTGGGCACCCCCCGTCCCTGGATCCGGCTGCTCTGCCGGCCCGAGCTGGTGCTGCTGGAACTGGTGCTGGGCGAAGAGGGGCGGTGAGGGGCCGGCGATGGGCCCCGCTCCGCCCCACCGCCGGCCCCCCGGCGCGCCAGGCGCAGCCCGGCACCGCCCGGCCGGCCCGCCGGGCCGCTAGCCGGCGTGCCATGCCGCATCGAAGAAGGCCCGTTCCAGCTCCATGGCCGTGCGGTAGAGGGGGGCCACCCCGGCCGGGCCGCCCGCCTCACCGTGCCACCGGTTGAGAACTCCCTCCAGCTGCGCGGCCAGCGCCGCAAAATCCGGGCTGCCGTAGGTTTCCACCCATTCCCGGTACGGGTTGCCGGGTGCGACCCGGTCCAGGAGGGACCGGCCGAGGAAGGCATAGAGCCGCATGCAGGGGGTCATGGCCGCCGCGATGGCCCCCACGCCCCGGGACCAGGCCACGTCCAGCAGGAAACCGGTGTAGGCCCTGGTGGCGAGGGAGGGTTCGGGATGGAGGCCGGCTCCCCAGCGGGCGGCGTAGCCGTGGTGCAGCCGCAGCTCCTGCAGCACGCCCTCCAGCAAGCGGTGAAAGGTCGCCATGGTCTCCCGGTCCGGCGCCTTGGCGATGGCCAGGGCATAGGCGCGGGCAAAGGACTCCAGGTAGGTCGCGTCCTGGCCCACGTACCAGATGAACTTGCTGCGGGGCAGGTCGCCCCGGGCGATGCCCTGGACGAAGGGATGGTCCAGGCAGGCGGCCGCCAGGTCCTGGTTCTGGCGCCAGAGCTCGGCCGCCAGGCCTGCGGGCTCGCCGGCACCCTGCTCCACGCCGGCGCGCTCTTGCCGGCGGCCTGATGGCGGGCCCGACGGCGGCCGGTCCGGCCCCCCTCCGGGCCCCTGCCCTTTCCCTTCCTGCCCGCTGCGCCCTTTCATCAAAGCCCATCCCCCCTGTGACAAGCTCCCGTCCCTACGGCAAGCTCCCTTGCAGCCCGCGGGCGGCCATCAAGGCCGCCACACCGGCTCCCAGCAGCAGGACGGCGTACCCCGCTTCCCGCCACCCTGCCGGCAGGGTGCGATAGTACGTGCGGTGGCGGCTGCCGTCGAAGCCCCGGGCCTGGAGGGCCACGGCCACCACCTCGGCCGTGCGGATGGCGTGGACCAGCAGGGCCAGGCTATACCGATAGAGGGCCCGCAGGCGCCCGGCGGGACCCCGCTCGAGCAGGCCCCGTACCCGGAAGGCCTGGCGCACCCGGCCGAGCTCTTCCTGAAACAGCGGCACGAAGCGCAGGGCCGCCAGGAGGCCGTAAGCCCAGCGGGGGCTCAACCGCCACTGCTGGACCAGGCCCAGCACCAGGTCGCTGAGGCCGGTGGTACGGGCGTAGAGCACGCCCAGGGCACCCAGGGTGAGCAGGCGCAGGCCCACCACCAGCCCGTGTTCCAGCCCCTCGGCCGTGAACCGGTACCAGAGCACCTGCCCCACCACGTGCTCGCCTCGACCGAAGGCGCCCAGGGTCCAGATGCGGGTGGCGGCCACCAGGACGAAGGGCGCCATGGACACCAGCCAGCGCCGGAGTCCCAGCCCGCCCAGGATCCAGCCCAGCAGCAAGGGCACCGCCAGCAGCAGGGCCAGCGCCGCCGGATCGCCCGTCGCCAGCACCAGGGCGGCAGCAGCCAGGTGGGCCGCCAGCTTCCACGCCGGATGAACCCGGGCCAGCCAGGACCGCCCACCGGCCCCGGGCAGCCCGCCCGGGGTCCCTGCGCCGGCCTCCCCCGGCCCGGGTTCCGGCCGCCCCGCCGGCGGGCCCCCCGGCGAAGGCCGATCCGCCCGGGACGGGCCGGAGCCCGCCACGCGCGGCCCGTAACAGGCCGGAACCCGCCCCGGGGGCGCCACCGCGCCGCCGGGAACCGTCCCCGGGCCCGCCAGGCCCCTCAGCCCAGCGGCGGCGGCCGCCGCCGGGTCGGCCGCCAGGCCTGCCGGCGGGCCGTCATAGACGAGCCGGCCCTGGCCGAAGACCAGCACCCGGGTCGCCACGGCCAGCGCCAGCTCCAGGTCGTGGGTGGCCATGACCAGGGTGGTTCCCTGCCGGTACAGTTCCACGAGTTCCCCTACGAGGGCGGCCGCCGTGCGGGCGTCCTGGCCGAAGGTGGGTTCGTCCAGGAAAAGCAGCGGCCGCGGCACCACCAGCATGCTGGCCACGCTGAGGCGCCGCTTCTGGCCCTGGGAGAGGGTGTAGGGATGAACGGCCTCCAGCCCCTCCAGCCCGAAGCGCTGGACCAGGGCCTTCACCCGGGCTGCCAGCTCCGCCTCCGGCACGCCTGCGAGCCGCCCGGCCAGGGCGATCTCGTCGTGCACGGTGTCCGTGACGAACTGGTGCTCGGGGTTCTGGAACACGAAGCCGATCCGGGCCGTCTCGCCGCGCCGCCCCTTGAGGGCCGGCCCGTGGACGACCCGGCCGGCGGCGGGCGGGTGCAGGCCTGCGGCCACCTGCAGGAAGGTCGACTTGCCGCTGCCGTTGGCGCCCAGTACGGCCACCCACTCCCCCGGCCGGAGGGTCAGGCTGACCCCCGACCAGACGGTGCGCGAGCCGTGGGCTGCAGTGACGCCCTCCATCCGCACCAGGGGCAGGGCGGTGCGGTCCGGGGACGCGGCGGGCCCCTTCCCCGCCCCGGGGAAGCCGGCCGCCGCCCCCGCGGAGCCTTGGCCAGAGCCTGGGGAGGCTGCGCCGTCCAGACCGGAAGGCAGCGCCGCCTGCGGTGCGGCGGTGGGGGCGTCCAGGGACTGCTCGCCCGCGCCGGTCCGCTGCGTTCCCGCCGGCGCCGGGCTCGACGCCCGGCCGGAGGCGGCACCGGGCAGGGCGGCGGGCGGCTCGGCAGGCGGGGCGGACCGGCGGAACGCCTCCACCAGGGGTGCCCAGAAGGGGCCCCAGGAGCGGGGCCGCCAGATGCCGAAGGCGTCCAGGGCGGCCCGCTGCTCGGCCAGGACCCGGTCCGGAGGGCCGTCGGCCAGGAGGGTGCCCGAGGGGCCGAGCAGTACCACGCGGTCGACCCAGTCCACCACCCCGTCCAGGTTGTGCTCGACCACCAGGACGGTGACCTGCCGCCCCAGGCCGTAGAGGTTTTCCAGCACCAGGGCCCGCCCTGCCGGATCCAGCTGGGCCGTGGGCTCATCCAGGATGAGCATGTCCGGCTCCAGCGCCAGCACCGCCGCCAGGGCCAGGCGCTGCTTCTGCCCGCCCGAGAGGGCGTGGATCGGATGCCCGAAGGGAACGTCGAGGCCCGTGGCCGCCAGCGCCCGGGCCACCCGGGCCGGCATGGCCGCCGGTGGCACGCACCGGTTCTCGAGGCCGAACGCCACCTCTTCGTCCACGGTGAACAGGCAGAACTGGGCCTCGGGGTCCTGGAAGAGCACGCCGGCCTGCCGCGCCGGTTCCAGGACCCCCTTCACCTCGGCCTCCACCACGGCCGGGATCAATCCGGCCAGGGCCAGCGCCAGGGTGCTCTTGCCGGAGCCGCTGGGGCCCAGCAGCAGCACCCGTTGCCCGGCGGGTATGGACAGGCTCACGCCCCGCAGGGCCGGGTCGCGCCGGTCCGGGTAGCGGATGGTCAGATCGCGGCAGGCTGCCGCCGCCCGCGACGGCGCCGGCAGCCCCTGGCCCGGGGACGCCGGGTTCGGGGTCGAGCCGCCGGCCGCCCCAGGGGTGGCCGCCGGGGGGTTGGCCGCCGGGCCCGCCGGGGCGCCCGGCCGCACCGCATGCCGCCCCATCTCAGCCCGCCAGCCCTGCGCCCCGGTCCCGCCGGTTCCTCACCACGGCAAAGCCGTTGAGGGCCCCGGTGCGGGCCAGGCCGTCGACCAGCACCTTGGTGAAGACACCGGCCACCACGGCGCCGCTGAGCAGCCGCACGGCCACGGCGCCCGCCAGCACGCCGGGCTGCATGCCGGTGAAGTACCCCGTGACGGCGTCCAGCGGGATGCTGGCGACGGCGGCCAGGGCGCCGGACAGCGCCAGCACCGGCAGGTCGAACCGCCGGTAGCGGAGCAGGGCGAAGGCCGCCTCGGCCCCCAGCCCCTGCAGCCCACCGTACAGCAGCACCCAGAGCACGTCCGGGCTGCCCAGGACCAGCTCGCCCGCGGCCGCCGCCAGCTCCGCCACGAAGGCAACCCCCGGCTTCTGGATGATGTAGGCGGCCAGGGTGCTGGCGACGAACCAGATGCCGTAGGTGGTTTCGGCCAGGACGGGATGGACGGCCTGGGCCACCGACCACAGGGTCCAGGCGTTGATGAACACCACGGAACAGGCGGCTGCGATGAACGTGAGGATCACGATCTCGCGGAACTGCAGGTGACGGGACGAACCGGCCATGGCGAGCCCCCCTTGCGGTTCCGGGACGGAACCGGGGGCTCGCGGGGCCGGCGAGGCGCACCCCCCGGCCGGGACGGCAGGGAGAACCTGCCCGTTCCGGTCCGGCGGGAGGCAGAGGAAAGAAAACCCACCCCCGGCTGGAGGTGGGTCGCGTGAAGCCGCCCCAGGCGGTCATGCGGTACCTTCCTCACGCCGGTATGACCCGGATCGAGTCCGAAGGGTAGCGCGGTGCCGCGTCCCGGCTCCCGGCGCTTCTCAGCCCGTCAGGGCACCCCCGGTACCGACTTCCCGATGGTCTTGTTCACCCTGATCATAGGCCCGGGCACGGCGGGCGTCAATGGCGGTCAGGCTCCAGGCCGGGCCAGGAAGTGGGGGCGGGCGGTCTAAGAGCAGCCCCGGCCCTCCGGGCCCGTGTGCCTTGGCCCGTGTCCTCGCGGCAGTGGCCCTCCCGGGCGGTGCCGGCGGTGCGTGCCACCCGCCGCCGGGGACGCCGCCCGGGCCCTGCCCCGACCACCGGGCTCTCGCGGCCCGGCCGCCGCCGGCCGCCCGCGCCCTCAGACGGCCGTGATCCCCCCGTCGATGGCCAGGACCTGGCCCGTGATGTAGGACCCGGCCTCGGACGCGAACAGAAGCACCGCGCCCTGCAGGTCCCGCTCGCCGCCCAGCCGCCGCAAGGGAACGGACTGCTCGATGAGGGGCCGGTACTGGGCCAGGATGCCCCGGGTCATCTTGGTCGGGAAGAACCCGGGCGCGATGCAGTTCACCGTGATGCCGTATTCCGCCAGCTTGGCCGCCAGGTCGCGGGTGAAGTTGATCACCCCGGCCTTGGAGGTGTTGTAGGGCAGGGTCTGCATCACCCGCGGGTCGCTGCCCCGCAGGCCTGCAACCGAGGCGACGTTGATGATCCGGCCTCCCCGCCCCCGGTCCACCATCACCCGGGCCGCCTCGCGGCTCATGTAGAAGGTGCCGTGCAGGTTCGTCCGGATCACCTTGTCCCAGGCTTCCAGGGGGATCTCGAACAGGGGGGCGCCCCAGGTGGCCCCCGCGTTGTTGACCAGGATGTCCAGGCCGCCCAGGGCTTCGACCACCTGGTTGACGGTGGCCACCACCTGGTCGTAGTCGGTCACGTCGCAGCGCAGGGCCAGGCACCGGATCCCCTGGGAGCGCAGCTGTTCCTCCGCTTCGCGCAGGCCCTCCTCCTTGCGGGCCGTGATCGCCACGGCCGCCCCGGCCTCCCCCAGACCCTGGGCGATCTGAAGGCCCAGACCGCGGCTGCCTCCGGTGACCAGGGCCACTTTCCCGTCCAGCCGGAAACGATCGAGAACGCCCACGTGACGGCCGCCTCCTTCCACCCGGCCGGGCGGCCGGAGACGGGCCGCCACCCGGCCGGCGCCGGGCATGCAGGTATTTCCTTCTCGGCAGCGAAGCCAACTCCTACCGCCAGGCGGCCCGCCCGCCGGAAGGCGGCGGTTCGGGCGGGGCCCGCTGCGCGAAGCGCCACCGGGGTGATGCTCGTGTACGATTTCCGGCCGACCCCCGAGCAGGAAGCCGTCCTGGAACGCACCCGCGCCATCATGGACGAGCACGTCTACGCGGCCGAGGCCGAGTTCTTCCGGACCGGCACGCTGCCCGAAGAGCGCATGAAGGCCATCCAGCAGGCGGTGAAGGAAGCGGGGCTCTGGGCCCCCCACATGCCCAGGGAGGCCGGCGGCCTGGGCATGGGCATGGTGACCCTGGCGCTGATGAACGAGATCCTGGGGCGGAGCCCCCTGGCGCCGCGGGCCTTCGGAACCAGCGCCCCGGACACCGGCAACCAGGAGATCCTCTGGATGTTCGGCACGCCCGAGCAGAAGGAACGGTTCCTCCGGCCCAACCTGGCCGGCGAGATCTACAGCTGTTTCGCCATGACCGAGCCCGAGGTGTCGGGTTCCGATCCCACCACCATCCGGACCCGGGCGGTGCGCGACGGCGACCACTGGGTGATCAACGGCCACAAGTGGTTCATCACCAACGCCTCCCGGTCGGCCTTTGCCATCGTCATGGCCGTCACCGACCCCGGCGCGCCGCCCCACCAGCGGGCCACCATGATCATCGTGCCCACGGACACCCCCGGCTTCCGCATCGTCCGCCAGATCCCCGTGATGGACGATGGGGGTGGCCTGGGCACCCACGACGAGATCGTCCTCGAGGACTGCCGCGTGCCCGTGGAGAACACCCTGGGGCCCGTGGGAGAGGGCTTCCGCATCGCCCAGGCCCGCCTGGGCCCCGGGCGGATCACCCATGCCATGCGCTGGATCGGCGTGATGAACCGCAGCTTCGAGCTGATGGTGCGGCGGGCCCTGACCCGGGAGACCCGCGGCCAGAAGCTGGCGGAGTTCCAGACCATCCAGAACTTCGTGGCCGACTCCTACGCCGAGATCCAGGCGGCACGCCTCTTGACCCTGTATGCGGCCTGGCGCATGGATCAGGGGCTCGATTCCCGCAAGGAGATCTCGCTGATCAAGTTCTTCGGGGCCCAGGTGCTCCACCGAGTGGTGGACCGCGCCCTGCAGGTGCACGGAGCCCTGGGCTACTCCCGGGACACGCCCCTGGAGCTGTTCTACCGCGAGGCGCGGGCGGCCCGCATCTATGACGGCCCCGATGAGGTCCACCGGGTGGTGGTGGCCCGGCGGATCTTCAAGGAGCTGGGAGGCCAGCCATGAGCCAGCCGGAAAGCCGGCGCCTGGCCGGTCCGGGTGGGGGTGGGTTCCCGCCCGGCACCATTCCCGTGCGGCCGGGAGAGGAACTGGACCTGGATGCGGTGACGGCGTTCCTGGAGCGGGAGGTGCCCGCGTTTCCGGGACCTCCTGTGGAAGTGAGGCAGTTCCCCGCCGGGGCGTCCAATCTGACCTACTGGTTGCGGGCCGGGGATTGGCAGGCCGTGCTGCGCCGGCCGCCCTTCGGCCCCCTGCCGCCCCGGGCCCACGACATGGTGCGGGAGGCCACCATCCTGCGCCACCTGCACCCCGTCTTCCCCCTGGCCCCGCGGCCGCTGGCCGTCTGTCCCGACCCCTCCGTGCTGGGGGCGCCTTTTTACGTCATGGAATACCGGCCCGGCGTGGTGGTCGACGACCGGTTCCCCGGCGGCCGGACCCCGCCTCCCGAAACCTGCCGGCGCATCGCCCAGCGGGTGGTGGACACCCTGGCCGATCTCCACGCCGTGGACCACCGCCAGGCGGGGCTGGCGGGGTTGGGACGGCCGGAGGGGTTCGTCCGCCGGCAACTGGAGGGCTGGGCCGGCCGCTGGCGGCGGGTGGAGACGGAACCCATCCCCGCCCTGGAGCGCCTGCTGCCCTGGCTGGAGGAACGGGTTCCCGAGCCGGTGGGCACCTCCCTGATCCACAACGACTTCAAGTTGAACAACATGATCCTCGACCCGTCCCTGGACCGGGTGGTGGCGGTGCTGGACTGGGAGATGGCCACGGTGGGGGATCCCCTTTTCGACCTGGGGGTCAGCCTGAGCTACTGGGTCCACCCCGACGATCCCGAGGTCCTGCGCAACGGCCTGCCTGCGGTGACCACCTGTCCGGGCTTTCTGCGGCGGAGCGAGTTCGTCCACCGGTACGCCCTGCGCACCGGCCGCGACGTGAGCGGCATCGGCTGGTATCTGGTCTTCGCCTACTTCAAGCTGGCCGTCATCCTTCAGCAGATCTACTACCGGTGGAGGGCAGGGCAGACCCGGGACCCCCGCTTCGCCGGCTTCGGGTCCATGGCCCGCGGCCTCATCGAGCTGGCGGCGGAGGCGGCCGGCCGCGGGGCGGGCGCGGGGTTGCTTTGAGTCGAGTCCCGGCCCCTCCGTCCAGGCTGTCCCGGGGTCGCTCTCGGCAAGGGCAGGAAATGAGACTGTTGACCGGGGGGAGAACGCATGGCAACGGCAGCAACCACGGAGGGCCGCCCGCTCACCGCGGCGGAGCTCTTCTTGCCCAACCTGCGCGGGTGGCGTCAGGTGCTCGTGCAGTGTACCGCGGCCATGGACGACCGGCAGCTCCACTGGGTGCCGCCGGGCGGGGTCAACTCCGCCGCCTGGTGCGTCCGCCATCTGGCCCAGTCCGAGGACTGGTTCGTCAACGCGGTGATCCTTCAGAAGAACATGCAGCCCCGGCGGTCGCGGGACCTAGCCACCCGGGAGGCCCTCTTCGGCTATCTGCAGGCGGTGTGGGCCCACACCGACGCCCGGATGGCCGAGTGGGATCTGGACTACCTACTGCAGCCGCGCACCATGCCGCCGGGCTTCCGGGGCACCCCGCCGGAACACCTGACCGTGCTGTGGGTCGTCAACCAGATGATCCAGCATTTCGCCTACCACGCCGGCCAGGTGCTCATGCTGGCCCGGCTCATGGGCGTGGAGCCGGGCGGCCTGGGGTGAGGGTGAGGGGCCGGCCGGGTCACCCCGGCGCGGTCCTGACGGGGAGCGCCCGCTACGACAGCGGGGGTGGCGGGCCGGCGCCGGGCAGCCGGCCCTCCCGGCGACCGGCGTCCGGAGCCGGCCCCTGGTCACCCGTGGCAGGCCCCGGGACGATCACCCGCTGGCTGTGCAGCAGCCTCCACCAGTGGCGGTACAGTTCTTCCGCCTGCGAGCCGTCCATGGGGCGGAAGCGGATGCGGTCGCCCGGCCGCGCCTGGGCCAGCAGCGGCAGGTCCGGGGTGACCACCACTCCCAGCTTGGGGTAGCCCCCCACGGTGGCCCTGCCCGCCAGCAGCACGATGGGCTGCCCGCTGGGCGGTACCTGGATGGCACCCAGGGGCTGGCCTTCGGAGAGGACCTCCCCGGGAGGCCGGGGCACGGGGGGTCCCTCCAGCCGGATGCCCATGCGGTCCGACGCGGCGGTGACCGTATACTCGCTTTCCCAGAACACCTTCCAGGCCTCCGGCGGGAAGAACCCGGCCTGGGGGCCGGGCACCACCCGGGCCACAAAGGCGTCGGGGACGAAGGTCCACCGCACCCGCCGGCCGGCCAGGGTTTCCAGAGGCACCGCCGGCCGGCCCAGAGGAAGGCGGTCGCCCGCCTTAAGGGGCAGGCCGGGCCGTCCGGGCAGCCCGCCCAAGCGCCCCAGGGGATCCGACGAGCGGCTGCCGGCCACCGGTTCCACCGCAATGCCGCCCGCCACGCACAGCATGGCCCGGCACCCCCGGGTACCGCCACGGAAGGCCAGCACGTTGCCGCGTTCCACCAGGACCACCTGGCCGGTGGGCAGCGGCCGGCCGTCGAGGGTGGGGCCCAGGTCGGCCCCGGTGAGGGCGATGGCCGCCGGCGCGTGGAACCGGATGGACGGGCCCAGCAGGGTGATTTCGAGAGCCGCCGCGCCGGGCTCGTTGCCCACCAGGCGATTGCCCAGGATCAGGGCGGCCACGTCGGCGGCCCCCTGCACCGGTACGCCCAGGTGCTGCAGGCCGGGCCGTCCCAGGTCCTGGATGGTGGTGTACAGGCCGGGGTTCAGGATCTCCATCATGCGCCGTCGTCCCGTTCCACTTGCGGGACCTCCCGCGGAACCCACTGGGGCCGGTAGGTGCCGAGGGCCACGGCCCGCTCGATGCGGCGGTATTCTTCGGCGTCCACGGGCACGAACCGGACGAAGTGGCCCGGCCTGAGCAGGGCCGGGGGCGAGGCGGCCGGGTCAAACAGCCGCACCGGCGTGCGGCCGATCAGGTTCCACCCGCCCGGGCTCTCCACGGGGTAGACGCCCGTCTGCGCACCCGCGATGCCCACCGAACCGGCCGGAACCCGTGTCCGGGGCACCGGGCGACGGGGGGTCGCCAGCTTGGGGTCGAGGCCCCCGAGGAAGGGAAAGCCCGGGGTAAAGCCCAGAAAGTAGACGAAATAGTCGCGGCCCGCGTGCAGGCGCACCACCTCGGCGGGGGTCAGGAGGTGCTGCCGGGCCACCTCCTCCAGATCGGGCCCCCACTCGCCGCCGTACACCGTGGGCAGGAGGCAGACGCAGGCCGGCTCGGGGGGAGCTTCGCTGCGGATCTCCAATTGCTCCCGGCAGCGGCGCACCAGCTCTTCGAAGGTGACCGTCAACGGGTCGTAACGGATGTACAGGCTGGCGTAAGCCGGCACCAGGTCCACCACCCCCGGCCAGCGCCCGGACTGCACCGTCCGGGCCAGCCGGTGGACCTGCCGGTTGACGGCGGGGTCGATGACCTGGGCGAAGCTCACGTAGAGGCCGCAATCACCCGCCCGGAGAAAGCGGGGTTCTTCCGCCCGCCCGCCCGCATCCCGGGCGGGCTCCCCGCCGGTTCCTGCGGTCATCCGGTTCCCCCCAACGGCCTGGCAGGCCTCATGGAAATGCGGTTCGGCCGGCAAGGCGTCGTGACGCCCGGACCATGCCCGCTACGCCTGGTGGCCCACGATGGCCCGCAGCGGCCGGATGGCCACGCCCGCCGCCTCCAGGCGCTGGCGGACGGCCCGGGCCAGGCTGACCGAGGCGGGGTTGTCCCCGTGGATGCAGAGGCTCTGCACCGTGAGGGTCACATCCCTGCCGTCGACGGCCCGGACCTTGCCTTCCCGCACCATGCGCAGGGCGCGCGCCGCCACCTCCGCGGGGTCGTGCAGCACGGCCCCGTCCTGGCGGCGGCTGACCAGGCTGCCGTCGGGGTTGTAGCCCCGGTCGGCGAAACCTTCCAGCGCCACCGGCAGCCCCGCCGCGACGGCCGCCCGGGCCAGCTGGCTCCCCGGCGGAGCCAGGACGATGAGCCGGCGGTCGAAGGCCGCGATCCCGGCGACCACCGCCTGGGCCAGCACGGCGTCGCGGGCGGCCTGGTTGTACAGGGCGCCGTGGGGCTTGACGTGCTGCAGTTCCACGCCGAGCGCCCGGCAGAAGGCGTACAGGGCCCCGATCTGGTAGATCACGTCGGTCCGGACTTCGCCGGCCGTGGCATGGATTTCCCGCCGCCCGAAGCCCACCCGGTCGGGGTAGCCCACGTGGGCGCCGATGCCGATCCCCAGTTCCGCAGCCCGTTCCACCGTGCGCTCCATCACCCTCGGGTCGCCGCCGTGGAACCCGCAGGCGATGTTGGCGGAGGTAACCAGGGGCAGGACGGCATCGTCCATGCCGATGGTGTAGGGCCCGAAGCTCTCCCCCAGGTCGCAGTTCAGGTCGATGGCGGCGTTCATGACGTCCACCGTCCTTCGGCGGATCCACCGGCTCGCGCCGGATCCGCCGGCCCTCGGCATCCTGCTGGCCATGGGCGCCGGCGCCGGCGCTCCCGGTGGACCCTTTCGCCCCGGATTGTCACGGTTTCTTCGACGGTCACCGGTTGTCGCTTGAGCCAGGCCAGTATGGCCAGGTCCACGACCAGGTGCGCCAGGGCACAGGTTTCAAGGTAGGGGCCCGTGGCGGTCTCGTCGGCTGCCTCGGTGATGAACTCCACCCCGGTGATCTCCGGATGGCGCTGCATCGCGTAGCGGCCGCCAGGATCGGGGCGCACGGGCCAGCGGTAGCACACGAAGGCCCGAACCATCTCGACCGTGAAGACCTCCGGGAGCCAGTCGGCGGCGTACTTGCGGTAGACCGCCAGCCAGCGGCGGTTCTCGCGGGCGATGACCGGCCAGTCCTCCAGGAACCGGGCGACGAACTCGGCCATTTCGTTTTGCCTGGCGCCCCACCCGTCCCCGTCTTCCGTGGCGAACACCGGCAGGATCCCGTAGATCAGAGCTCGCGGCAGCCAGTAGGAGGTGAACTTGCGACCTCCGCCGTGGGCGCCGAAGGGCTGAACCCACTCGTGGGACGGTACCCCGTGCTCATCCACCACGACGTCGGGCAACCACCGCGACCACAGGTCGGGGAACACCCGGGTCTCGGGTGCTCGCGGCCTGTCGCCGAAGTACTCCGCCGCGTACTCCTGTCCCAAGGCATTGTACCTGGCGCTATGCAGGCTCCAACGCGGGTTTTCCTGGCTCAACCGGCGGTGGAGCGCGGCGCCGTCGGTGTTCTCCAGGGGCATCATGACGCAGTTGACCCCGGCCGTGGCATCCAGGTGCCGCTCCACCAGCGCCAGCAATGCATTGGTACTCGACACCTCGTTCGCATGGTGCCGGGCCTTGAACAGTACGGTGGGGCGGAAGAGGGTGGCCTTTGCCGGGACCACCAGGACATCCGGGTCCCGCGGATCCGCCCCCTGCCCGGGCACCGGCGCAGGGATCCCGCCGCGCCCCGGGCCGACCGTAAACACGTGGTACAAGGGTCGCCCCTCGAAGGAATGTCCCGCCACGGACCAGCGAACGGAACGATTTGCACCCCCGGCCAACCACTGCCCCAGGGATTCGTCGTCGAAGAGGGTCCGTTGCCAGGACACAGCCGCCTCCCCGCCGGCGGGAGCCGAGTCCTGGGCCACACGTGCCCCGATGGCGCGGGCTGCCCGCTGGACGGCTTCGTCGTAATCCATTTCCGTCGCGTCCGTCGGGGCGGTGCCGCCGGCACGAGCCAGCGTCGCCCGCGCCCGCCCTGCGGCCTCGACGGTCACGCCGTAGACGTTCACGCGGGGCCGGCCCCCATCGGATGAGGCGGCTTCCAGAAGCCGGGCCCCGATGCCCACACCGGTGAGGCGAACCTTGGCCGCGGTGCCCTTGCCGGGCCGGGCCTGGACGCGGGGCACCACTTTGCCCGGTGCCGTGAAGGGTGTTCCCGCCAGCTTCCTGCCCCACTCCTCGAAGAAATCCAGGGTGTTGAAATAGACATCCTCGTGCAATCCCTCGGCCAAGCTCAGGGATTCCTGCCGGACACCCAAGGGCTCGTCGGCCCGGGTATCCAGCTGGACGTCGACCTCCAGGGTCAGGAAGAAGGGCTGCTGATGGGCCCCCAGGTCCCCTCCCAGCGCCTCCTCCAGGTGCCGGGCCACGAGAGGAAGGGCCTCGGCCTGGTAGCGGTCCCAGAACAACTCGGCACCCGTGGGCAGGAGCTCCTCAAAGACCGGCTGCCGCCCTCCTCCGCTGCTGCCATCGCCCCGCTCCACACGGCAAAGACCTGTCTCCACGTAGACGTGACCCAGGTGGGGGTTCACGTCCTGGTACGGCCGCCGGCGGGCTGCCACCCGGAACTCGCCTCGCCAGACCGCCTGGCCATCCCGATCGGCGACGGTGACGCGGTAGGTGGGCCCGGACCCGCCGGAGGGCGCCATGGCCTGGAAGACAATCCGCTCCACGGGCAGGCCCGTGCGAGCCGACAGCAGTTCGTCCACGGGGTAAAGGGGCTGCAACCACCGAATGGGGAGGTCCAGATGCGGGGCACCGGCATCCGACTCCCCGCCCGCCCGTACCTGGCCCTCCTGGCCCACCCCGCTGCGGGCCTCGGGCTCGACGCGGGCAAACTCGATGATGACGGTGTGGGCCCCTGCATGCTGCGCCACGACCGGCGGCACCACTTGCAGCAGCCAGAACAGCCCCTGGCGGAACGCGGGCAAGCCGCGCACGTGCACCCGGTCCGGCGCGAAGCCAAGTTGGGTCAGGGAGCGATGGACCTCCACGGCCACTTCCTGCAGCGTATCGTCGGGCTGGTCGAGACGGAGGTCCACCCACACCTCGTCATCGGGCCGGCAGCGCGCCCGTATCGCCGGCAAGGCACGCTCGTACCACACCCTCCGGAACCGCTCTCCCTCAGGCGGGATGGCCGCCTCGAACAGAAGGCGGGGTCGCTCCCTGGCTGCGACCTCCCACCCGTGGCGGGCGGCTTCCCGCTCAAGGGCGACCACCGGGCTGTCAAGGGCAGGCCGCCGCGATCCCACCGGCCGCAGGACCTCACTGGCATGAACGGTTGCGAGCCATTGGAGGGCGCGCCCGCGGCCGGCGGCATCGCCCGTGATCCGAAGCACCGCCCCGCCCGCCCGCCGGTAAAGCCGGATGTGGCCCCGGCCGCCGGGTTCCCCACCACCATCCGGCGCCGGCGAGGCTGCCAGTTTGACGAGGAAGGGCCGGCCAAGCGACCCGGCAGCCGTCAGGGGAAAGGACATGCCCGTACTCTCAAGACCGAGCCGGAAGGCGAACATGATGAGGCCGGCCAGCTCTTCCGGATCCCAGGTCCCCGTGGCAGCATCGGGCTCGATGTGCACCGCCACCCGGTCGGGCTGCAGGCCGTCGCTGCTGCCCAGAAAGCCTCGCGGCGTCCAGAGGTCGGCGAGGGGCATGGCGGCCTCCTCAAGATCCAGGCCCTCCTCGCGGATGTCCCTGGAGTTGCCGTCGCCCCGCGGTTGCCACGGCGCCCACTCGATACCCCGCAGGGCCACCTCGGCCCGGCGCCCCGAGGCATCAAGGCGTACAGCGGCTTGCCATGGCCCCGCGTCCCCCTTCCGGCCACGACCACGGTCCGCACTGCGGTCAGCAGCCAGGTCCCGGGAACGGTCCGGGCTGCCGGCACCGCCGCACCCCGGCTCGCCGGCCGGGGCCAGGGACTCGGTCCCCACGGCAGCCAGCCAGGCCGCCAGCTTCCACAGCTCGCGAGGGCTGGCCGCAGACAAGCGCAGGCCGTACTCGGCACCGGCCAGTTGAGGGACCACCTCGACCCGCCCGTAGCCGGCGTCCGGCCCGGCCCGGCCGGACCGCCCGCTGGGGCCGCCTGCCCCGCCCGTCCCGGCCAGCAGGACGACGGGCACCGCCCCGGCGGACGGGTGCTGGCCCGGCCGGACCACGAGACGTTCCGGATCGCCGGCCTCGCACTCGTATCCCAGGCGCGCAGCCAGTTCGACCATGGCCAGCCCGGTCCATACGTCGTCCTCCCCGCTCAGGAGGAACTGGGCCCTGGGCATCCTGGCTCCTGTACCTTCGCGCCGGCCGGGGGCCAGCAACCCGCCCGGCGCAAAGAGCTCCTCGAGCTTCAACGCAGATCCCTCCGTCGGAGTGCCGCGGCGGCTCAGCCGTCCCCACCGGCTCCGGGCGGCAGTCGTCCACTCCCGGCCGCCCGGACACCGGCCGCCCGCGGCGGGCCCCGGCTAGGCGTCCAGCTTCGGATCCAGGACGTCCCGGAGCCAGTCGCCCAGCAGGTTGAATCCGAGCACGGTGAGCATGATGGCCAGCCCCGGGAAGGTGGCGAACCACCACGCCGTGGTCACGTACTCCCGGGCGGAGGCCAGCATACCGCCCCATGACGGCGTCGAGGGGTCGACCCCCAGCCCCAGGAAGGTCAGGCCGGCCTCCAGCAGGATGTTGTTGGCGATGTTCAGCGTGGCGAGCACGACGACGGAGTTCACCACGTTCGGCAGGATGTGGCGCCGGAGGATCATCCACGGCGGGGTCCCGATGCAGCGCGCGGCCTCCACGAACCCCATCTGCTTGACCACCATCACCTCGCCCCGCACCACCCGGGCATACTGGCCCCACTGGGCGATGGCCATCAGGACGATGACCTTCCACAACCCGGGACCCAGCACGGCCATGACGGTAATGGCCAGCAGGATGAAGGGGAAGGACAGCTGCACGTCGACGAACCGCATGAGCAGGTCGTCGAGGCGGCCGCCGGCATACCCGGCCACCAGGCCGAGCAAGACGCCCACCAGCACGGACAGTCCGACCGAACAGATGCCCACCAGCAGGGAGATCCGGGTCCCGTAGATGATGCGGCTCAAGAGGTCCCGCCCGACGGTGTCCGTCCCCAGCAGGAAAGGCGACGGCTCGTCCGTCGCCCACGCGGGGGCCAGCAGCCGGTTCCCCAGCTCGCCCACCTCGGGGTCGAAGGGCGCCAGGTAAGGTGCCGCCAGGGCCGCCACCACGGCCACGGTGACCAGGAAGGCGCCCAGCATCGGCATGGGGCGGACGAAGGAACGATACCAGCGTCGCTCCCGCCTCGCCGGCACCGCGACGGGGGCCGCTGCCTGCCCTTGGGCGACGCTCACGAGGAGGCACCCCCTTCGACCTTCACCCGCGGGTCAAGCAGGCCGTAGCTGAGGTCGACCAGCAGGTTGGTGAGCACCGTCACGGCGGCCAGCACCGTGACGACACCCTGCACCACGGGGTAGTCGCGGTAGCCCACGGCGTCCAGGGCCAGCTGCCCCAGGCCGGGCCAGGCGAACACCTTTTCCAGGATCACCGTCCCGCCCAGCAACGCCCCGAACTGGAGCCCGACGAAGGTGACGGTGGGGATCAGGGCGTTACGCAAGCCGTGGGCGACCACCACCCGCCATTCCGGGACGCCCTTGGCCCGCGCCGTCTCGATGTACGGCTGGCCCAGGACCTCCAGCATGCTGGAGCGCACCAGGCGAACCAGGGTGGCCGACAGGATGATGCCCAGGGTGACCGCGGGCAGCACCAGGGACCGCCAGCCGTCAAAGCCTGATGGCGGGAACCACCCCAGGCGCACGGCAAAGATCAGCATAAACATGATGGCGAGCCAGAAGTTGGGAAAGGACAACCCGAACAGGCTGAGCAGGCGGCTGAACGAGTCGACCCACTGGCCGCGCCGGAGGGCAGCGGCCACCCCCAACGGGAACGAGATCAGGATGGCGACTGCCATGGCAGAGACCGCCAGCATCACCGTGGCCGGCAACCGCTCTACGATCATCGCCCAGACCGGCTGCCCTGTCCGGAAGGATGTGCCCATGTCACCCTGCACCGCTCCGACGACGAAGTCCGTGTATTGCTGCCAGAAGGGGCGATCGATGCCGAGGGCGGCACGCATCTGGGCCAACTGGTCGGGGGTTGGTGCGGATCCGCCCTGGAACATGGCCACAGTGGGGTCGCCCGAGAGCCGTACCGCGTACGCGACAAACAGGGTGGTCAGGAACAGGACCACGACTGCCCCCGTCAGGCGCCGGAGCACGTAACGCCACATGAGGACTCCTCTCCCCTCCGGCAGGGCGGGAGGGCCCGGCCTGGCCGGCCCCTCCCGCTCCGCGCCCCTCTGCCACGTGGCTCGGCCACCGTCGGCGCATCACTGGTCCGAGGCGATGGACGTTTCGAAGAACCAGTAGCGGGTATCGGGCGGCGGTACGAAGTCCTGAACCCGCCGGTTCACCGCCCACACGGTTACGTCCTGATACAGCGGAACCGTCGGCACCAGTTCGTACAGGCGGCGGTCCAGCTGCTTGAAGATCTCCAATCGCTTGTCCTGGTCGTACGTGGAGCGCTCCGCCTCCAACAGGCGTTGCACTTCCTCGTCGTAGAAGGTGGGGTTCCAGAACTGGCCCTTTCCGTAGAGCAGGTACGCCGTATTGTCGAAGTCGAGGGTCCAGCCGCCCCAGCCCTCCTGATAGAGGTGGCCGGCCTGGGCATTGGGGATGATGTCGTTGTAGTAAGTGTTGGTCTCGTAGGTCTTCAGCTCCACCTCGAGGCCCACGTTTTTCAGGTACGACTGGACCGCCTGGGCGATCTCTCCGAAGACGGTCGCGGTCCCGATATAGCTGAGGGTGAGTTTCGTACCCGGCTGCACACCCGCTTCCTGGAGCAGCTTCTTGGCGGCCTCCGGATCATACGGATACGGCTCCAGGGACGGATCGTTGCCGAAGGAAAGGCTGCTCTGGAACGTGGAGATGCGCTTCCCGTAGCCATTCAGGATCGTGTCGATGATGGCCTGGGCGTCAATGGCCTGGGCGATGGCCCTTCGCACCCGTACGTCGTCGACCGGGTCCTTGGAGACGTCAAAGCGCAACCCGTACACGGTGGGACTGTCCGCGGTGACGATTTCCAGGAAGGCCGAGTTCTTCACATTGTCCACCTGGCTGGGGCTGATGACGGCAATGTCCACCCGGCCCGTGGTCAGTTCGGCGATCCGCGTGGCTTCCTCCGGGATGAACCGGTAGGTGATCTTCTCGATCTTCGGCTGCCCGCGCCAGTAGTCGGCGAAACGCTCGAGGGTGATGTGGTCGTCCTGCTTGTATTCGACCACCTTGTACGGGCCGGTACCCACCGGGTGCTTGTCGAAGTACTCGTCGCCGTGTTCCTTGAGGTACCGGGGCGGAACAATGACGGCACCGTACCCGGCCAGCTTGGTCAGGATGACCGGGTCCTTGGTCTTCATATGGAAGTTGACCGTGTAGTCGTCGACCTTCTCGACCCGGTCGATGCTGGCGTAGTTGCCCTGCTGCGGCCCCTTGGCACCTTCCTCCCCGAGGAGGCGCTCGAAGGTGAACACCACCGCGTCCGCGTTGAAGGGCTCTCCGTTGTGGAAGGTAACGCCCTGCCGCAGCTTAAACTGCAACGTGTCCTCGTCGATCCACTTCCACTCGGTCGCCAGGCCGGGCTGCAGCTTCAGATCGGGCCCCCGGAACACCAGCCCTTCGAAGACGTTGTTCATCACGGAAGCCCAGGCAACGAAGAACGTATCGATGGGGTCCCAATTGCCCGGGTCCTGGGCTTGCGCCACGACCAGGTGGTTACCGCGTTCGCTGGCCGGGTTCGGCCCTTGTGCGCCCGGTGTCTCGCTGCCGGCGGTCCCGCCGCCGCTTCCCGACCCGCACGCCGAGAGCAGAAGGGCGGCAACCAGCATCAATCCGACGGCGATGCGGAGGGCCGAACGGCGCGTCGAAGCCTGCTGCATCACTTGGTCCAAACCCCCTTGGGCCCAAAATGGCATCCCGGCAGTGTCGTCAACTGCACCGCGGTGGCACGTCGTACCCGGCCGCCCTGCGATGCCGCATCCTCCCGGCGGGACGTAGGACCGCCGGCGCTAGGCGACGGGCGGCGCCGCAGTCACCCCCCTCCCGGCGACCTCACCCTCGCCGGCCAGATGACAGGCCACCCAGTGCCCCGGGACAACCTCCCGCCACTCGGGCACCTCGGTCCGGCAACGATCCACCGCCAGCGGGCAGCGGGTATGGAACCTGCACCCGGCCGGCGGGCGAGCCGGACTCGGCACTTCACCGCGCAAGACGATCCGCTCGCGCCGCGCCGCACCCTCGGGGTCGGGAACGGGTACCGCGGAGATGAGGGCCCGGGTGTACGGGTGAAGCGGCCGCTCGAACAGCTCGTCCGCCCGTGCCAGTTCCACCAGGCGGCCCAGGTACATCACACCGATGCGATCGCTGATGTTCTGTACCACGGCCAGGTCGTGGGCGATGAAGATATAGGTCAGCCCGAAGCGGTCCTGCAGGTCCTGCAGAAGGTTGAGGATCTGGGCCTGCACCGAGACGTCCAAAGCGGACACGGGCTCGTCGCACACCACCAGGCGCGGCTTGAGGGCCAGCGCCCGGGCAATGACGATTCGCTGGCGCTGGCCACCCGAGAACTCGTGGGGATACCGGCGGGCATGTTCAGGCCGCAGCCCGACAGCCTCCAGCAGCTCTTCCACCTGCCGTTCCATCTGGCGCCCCCGGGCGACCCCGTGGACCAGCAGCGGCTCGCCGACGATCTCCTGCACCGTGAGACGGGGATTGAGGGAGGAATAGGGATCCTGAAAGACCATCTGCAGGTCCCGCCGCAACCTTCGCAGCTGGGAACCACCGGCGGCTACCACGTCCTGGCCGTCGAAGCGGATGGTGCCCGACGACGGTGTCAGAAGGCGCACAATGAGCCGCGCCAGGGTGGACTTGCCGCACCCCGACTCCCCCACCAGCCCCACGGTCTCCCCTGGATAGACATCGAAGCTGACACCGTCGACGGCCTTGACCGGCGGGCGGCGGCGGCCCGTGGGGAAATACTTCTTGACGTCCCGGACCTCGAGAATCGGCCGCACCATGCCGTCGCTGACGCCACCCATCATGCCACCCCCGAACCGGTGGTCTGCCCTGCCCACCAGCAAGCGACACGGTGCGTTTCCGACCGCGGTTCGAGGGGCGGAGGCTCCATGCGGCACCGCTCGTCCGCCAGCGGGCAGCGCGGGTGAAAGCGGCAGCCGCCCGGCAACGCGGCCGGATCGGGCACGGCGCCGGGAATCGGCTGCAGCCGCCCTTTGCCCTGGCCGAGCCGGGGCACGGAGTGCAACAACCCCATGGTGTAGGGATGGCCTGGGCGCCGGAATATCTCGGCCACGGTGCCTTCCTCGACCACCCTGCCGGCGTACATCACCACCACCCGCTGGACCACTTCGGCCACGACACCCAGGTCGTGGGTAATCATGAGGACGGCCATGCCGAACTCGGCCTGCAACTGGCGGATGAGTTCCAGAATCTGCGCCTGTACGGTGACGTCCAGGGCCGTGGTGGGTTCGTCCGCGATCAACAGCTGGGGACGGCACGCGAGGGCCATGGCGATCATCACCCGCTGGCGCATGCCGCCCGACAGCTGGTGAGGGTATTCGTGAACTCTGCGCTCCGGGTCGGCAATCTGGACCTTGCGCAGCAGGTCGATGGCTTCGGCCAGGGCACGGGAGCCCGTCAGGCCCCGATGGAGCCGTAAGGCCTCAACGATCTGGCGGCCCACGGTGTACACGGGGTTAAGGGACGTCATGGGCTCTTGGAACACCATGGCGATGGCGTTGCCCCGGATCCGGCGCATTTCCGCCTCGCCCAAGGACAGCAGGTCGCGTCCCTTGAAGACGATCCGGCCACCGGTGATGCGGCCCGGGGGCCGGATCAGCCGCAGGATGGACCGGGCAGTGACCGACTTGCCGCAGCCCGACTCGCCTACCAGCGCGACCGTTTCCCCGGCGCCCACGTGAAAGCTCACACCGTCGACCGCCGTGACGGCTTGCCCTCCCCTGGTGAACTGAACCTGGAGGTCACGGACTTCCAGAAGCGGCTCCACTGGCGTGGCTCCCCCCTTCCTGCCCTGCCCGTGGCGAGGGTGAATGGCCCACTGAATGCCGGCCGGCCACCGGCTCCACGTAGGGCCACGGGCCCCGGTAACCGAGGCGGCGAGACAGGTCTTCCGCCGCCGCCAGGAGCTCGTCCTTGAGCCCGGCGGCGGTGGCCGGATCACGGTAGCGCTCCTCGAAACCTGCCAGGCTCAGGGAGCCTATCACTCCCTGACCGTCGACGACCGGTGCCGCCATCTCTGCCGTGTGCTCGACCAGCTCCCCGAAGCTCACGGCATACCCTGTCCGCCGGATCTCCACCAGCCGGGCCAGGAGGTCCCTGGGGTCCGTCGGCGTGTGCGGTGTGTAGGCCACCAGCGGGCCTGCCAGGATCCGGCGGACGACCTCCTCCGGTTGCCACGCCAGCAAGAGCCGCGTCGACGCGCCGGCGTAGAGGGGAGCACGGCGGCCCCACGCGACATACAGGTGGATGGGCGCCCGCGGCGGAACCACATGGGCGTAGATGGCGGAATCCCCGCTGGCGACAACGAACTGGACCGATTCCCCGCACCGGTCTCGCAACCTCTCCATCGCGGCACGGATGATCCCGTCGGGATCCAGCGACCGGGCCGCCAGCCTCCCCAACTCCAGTAGCCTTAGACCGGGTGCATAGCGGGCACCCCGCCCGCCTTCCACTCTCCGCTTGGTCAGCAGGCCCGCGGCCACCATCTGCTCCAGCAAGCGGTACGCCGTCGCCCTGGGCATCCCCGTCGCCCGGGCCGCCTCCGCGGCGCTGATGGAGAGCCGGGACTCGTCGAAGAGGTCCAGCAAGTTGATCGCCTTGCCGACAGTCCCGCCTTGCCCGTCCCGCGGCATCGTCATCCCCCGGAAACACTTGGTCCACATATTGAAACAAACGTTCATTATTTGAGTTTGGCGGACAAGATTCGGCACCCGGCGTCAAATCCCTGCTGCCGGCGATGGGTTTGCGCACGCGGACGATCGACTTGCGCACTCGTTGGTTGTTGAAGTCCGGCGGCTTTTGAGGGATCCACAGGAGAGGAAAGCAACGAAGGCCGGCCACCGCGCTTGCGGCTGCCGGCCTTCATGCACTCGCAGGCGAGACGTCAGACCGCGATGGCACCGGCCCGGAAATCACTGACCCCCATCTTCACGTTGACCAGGGCCGGCCTGCCCGAGGCCAGGGCCCGCTCGATGGCCGGGCGGATCTCCTCCGGCCGCTCGACCCACTCGCCGTGGCCGCCCAGGGCCGCCACCACCTGGTCGTAGCGGGCATAGCTGAGTTGGGTGGCGACGGCGCGGTCGGTGCCGAAAAGCTGGACCTGGAGCCTCCGGATCTGGGTCCAGGCGGCGTCGTTGCCCACCACCGCCACGAAGGGAAGATCCTGGCGCACGGCCGCCTCGTACTCCAGCAGGTCGAGGCCTGCGGCCCCGTCCCCCAGCAGCACCACCACCGGGTCGTCCGGGCGGAGCACCCGGGCGGCCAGGGCGAAGCCCATCCCGACGCCCAAGGTGCCCAGGGGCCCGGGGTCGAGCCAGCCGGCCGGATACCGGCGGGGCCGCACGATCTTGGCCGCGGTACCGATGAAATCACCGCCGTCGCCGATGACGGTGGCGCCCGGCGGGAGGGCGGCATCGATTTCGGCGCACAGCCGCAGGGGGTCGACGGGCACCGCGTGGCTGGTCAGGCCCGCCTGCATCCGGGCCGCCCGCCGGCCTTCCTCCTCCCGCAGGCGGTCGAGCCACTGGCGGCGCTCGGCGGGTTCGTCCGGGCGGAGCCCTGCCTCAAGCAGCTGGTCCAATACGGTGGCCGTGTCGCCGGCCAGGCCCGCTTCCACGTCCCGGTTGCGGCCCAGCTCGCCGGGGTCCAGGTCGATCTGGACGATCCGGGCTTCCCGCCGGATGGCCTGGCCGTAGTCCAGGCGGAAATCCAGGGGAGTCCCCGCCACCAGGACCACGTCGGCCTCCGCCAGCGCCTGCTTGCGGCACAACTGGAAGAAGAAGGGGTCGCCCGCCGCCAGCACGCCGCGGGCCATCCCGTTGGTGAACACCGGCACCTGGGCCGCCTCGGCGAAGCGGCTTACCGCCTGGGGGTCCGGGGACCAGTGCACTTGGCTGCCCACCAGGGCCACGGGGCGGCGGGCCCGGCGCAGGACGGCGGCGGCCCGCTCCACCTCCCGGGGGTCGGCGGGCAGGGCGGAACGACCGGGCACGGGGGCCGGAAAGCGGACGCCCTCCAGATCGACCTGGGCGAAGACCACGTCCAGCGGAATCTCCACGTACACCGGCCCGGGCACCCCGTGCAGGCTGCGCCGGAAGGCCAGATTGAGGATCTCCGGCAGCCGCTTGGGGTCCTGGACCTGCACCGCCCATTTCGTGATGGGCCGCACCACGCCCAGGTGGTCCATCTCCTGCAGGCTCCCCCGGCCGGCGTGCTCCAGGGGCCCCTGCCCGCCCAGGATCACCACCGGCGACTGGGCGCGGTGGGCGTTGGCGATGGCGGTGACGGCGTTCATCACCCCCGGCCCCGCCGTCACGGCCGCCACGCCGGGCCGCCGGGTGATGCGGGCATAGGCGTCGGCGGCATAGACGGCCGCCTGCTCGTGGCGTACGTCGACCACCCGGATCCCCTCGTCCAGGCAGCCGTCATAGATCGGCATGATGTGCCCGCCGCAGAGGGTGAAGAGCGCCCTCACCCCTTCCCGGGCCAGGGCCTGGGCGATCACGCGCCCCGCATGCACATGGGCCACGGCGACTCCCCCTGGATTCTGGCGTTGACTGCTGCCGGGCGGTGTTTCCCCGGCCCGCGCCACCGGCGCCGCCTGCAGGAGGCGCCGCCGGGCTCACGAGCCGCCGGCCTGACCCCCGGCGGGCCCCCCGGCCGCCGCCAGGCGGGCCCGTTCTTCCTCCACCAGCACCCGCCGCAGGACCTTGCCGACGGCCGTCTTGGGCAGCTCGCCGCGGAACTCCACCAGCTTCGGCACCTTGTAGGCCGCCAGCCGGCCGCGGCAGAAGGCCACGATCTCGTCGGCGGTGGCGGAGGCGCCGGGCTTCAGCACGATGTACGCCTTCACCGTCTCGCCCCGGTAGGGATCGGGCACGCCCGCCACGCAACACTCGGCGACCGCGGGGTGCTCGTAGAGCACCTCCTCGACCTCCCGCGGGTACACGTTGTACCCCGAGGCGATGATCATGTCCTTCTTGCGGTCGACGATGTAGAAGTAGCCGTCTTCGTCCATGGTGGCGATGTCGCCGGTGTAGAGCCACCCGTCCCGCAGCGTCTCCGCCGTCTCTTCGGGCCGGTTCCAGTATCCCTTCATCACCTGCGGGCCGCGGATGCGCAGCTCGCCCGCCTCGCCCGGTCCCAGCACCCGGGTCCCCGTCTCCACGTCGACGATCTCCGCGTCGGTGTCGGGGTAGGGAATGCCGATGCTGCCCGCCTTGCGCAGGCCGTGGACGGGGTTGCAGTGGGTGACGGGCGAGGCCTCCGACAGCCCGTAACCCTCCAGCACCTGGGCCCCGAAACGGCGCTCGAAGGCATTCATGACCTCGACGGGCATGGCCGCGCCGCCGGAGTTGCAGAACTCGATGGCACCCACCCCGTATTCCTCCGCGTTGGGGTAGTTGTTGACCGCCACGTACATCGTGGGCACGCCGGGGAAGAAGTTGGGCCGGGTCGCCCGGATGATCTCCATGACCTCGGGCAGCTCGAAACGGGGCACCAGGATCAGCTCATATCCGGACGCCAGGCCGTAGTTCATGCACACGGTCATGCCGTAGGAGTGGAAGAGGGGCAGGATGGTCAGGATGCGGCCCTCCCCCGGCTTCTTCCGCTCCTCGGCAGGGAACCAGTGCCGGACCTGGACCACGTTGGCCACCAGGTTGAAGTGGGTCAGCATGGCGCCCTTCGAGCGGCCCGTGGTGCCGCCGGTGTACTGGAGCACCGCCACGTCGTCCCGGGGGCTTACGTCCACCGCCGGCGGCTCGCCGCCCGCCCCCGCCAGCAGTTCCTCGAAGGACCGGGCTTCGGGCCCCGGCCGGACATTGCCCAGCAGGCGCACCACCAGGATGTGTTCCAGCTCCAGGTCGGGCAGGGCCGCCTGGACCGCCGGATAGAGGGCGTCGCCCACGATCAGGACCTTGCTGCCGCTGTCCGTGACCAGGTAGGCCAGCTCGCGGGGCGTGTAGAGCGGGTTGACCTGGGCCACGATGGCCCCCAGCCGCAGCGTGGCGTAATAGCTGATGACGTACTGGGGGCAGTTGGGCAGCATGATGGCCACGCGGTCGCCCTTTTGCACCCCCAGGGAGGCCAGGGCCGCGGCGCAACGATTGACCCGCTCCCAGAGTTCGGCGTAGGTCATGCGGACCATGTAATACCGCAGGGCCGGTAAGTCCGGATGTTCCCGGACCGTCCGGGCCAGCAGCTCGTGAAGTGGTATTTCCGGATAGTCCAGGTGGGCCGGCACGTTGGCCGGGTAGTGCTTGAGCCACACCTTTTCCGCCATACTGAGGCCCCCTCCCGCACGAATGGCTCCGCACCCGCCACTCCGTTTACGGAATTCGCGGCCCGGGAGCAGAAACCTGCCCGCCTTTCATGCCCTCCCCTTCCCGGACCGGGGCGAGCTTGGGCGGCCGGGCGGCTCCCCTCCGGTCAGGGGCCCGCCCGCGGCGGCGCCGGTCTGGGCGCCGGGACCGGGCTCGTCCCGGCGGGGCCGGAGGATGGCCAGCGGCGCCTGCTGGTCCGTGTTGCCCCAGGGGTTGGAGCACATCACGGCCCGCACGGCGTCCCGGTCGACGCCCGGGCTCGCCCCCACCACCTCCGCCTTGCCCAGGTCGTTGGCATCGATGATGCAGGCGCCGATCCCGGGTCCCAGGGCCCGGGCCAGGCGGGCGGCCACCCCGTCGGGGTCCGCCGGCGGCAGGACGATGTGCTTGTCGAAGGGCGGCAGGGTGCCCATCACGTCGTCGATCACCCGGGCGTAGTAGCCGGCGATGCGGTAGAAGTCGCCGCTGCGGCGCAGCAGGAGCCGGCTCAGCCCGCCCACCAGGAAGGCCAGGGCGATCCGGAGGCGGCCCGTGTGCTCGATCACCGCCTGCAGCGAGTAGGGCGAGGAGCAACTTCCCTCCTGGTCGATGAACCGCGAGACCACCCGGGCCAGGGTCCCCGGCCGGAGATCTTCCGGACGGAGCAGGCGCCCCTGGGTGATGGACACGATCTTGGTCGAAACGGCCACCACGTCCCCCGGCCGCAGCCGGTCGCGGGTATACCGCGTCACCACCTCCTCCAGGTCGTGGCGGGGGGTGATGATCTCCGTCCGGATCACCTGGACGTCAAAGCGGGACGAACCGGCCGCCCCGGCGGCCCGGCGGCCGCCCGCCCTTCCCCTCACCGCGGCCATGGCGATCCCCTCCTCCCGGCCGCCGCAGCCCGGCCGGGCGCCACTCCGGGGCGGGCCGCGGCATCCTCCCGAGGCCATGCCGGCGGCGGGACCGGAGACCGGGCGGGCGGCACCGGGGCGGGAGCGCGGCGGGCGACCACCGTCAGGGTGGGCCGCGGCCGTCCCCGCCGGTCGCCGGGCGAGATGGCAGGCGAGGCGGCCCGTCCGGCTCCACCGGCTGGGGCAGGCGGCCGCCCGCCGGGGACCGAACCCCAGGTCGCCGGCGGCTCTTCGGCCGCCCGGAACGGCTGCGGTGCCTTCGCCACCCCGGCCCCCGCAAGGGGCAGGTGGACGTCGGTGAGATACCAGCGCAAGGGAGTCCGCCCGATCACCCCGTGGCGGACCACCAGGTCCAGCCGTTCCAGCCGGGCCAGGCGGTCCAGGACCTCCTCGGGCCCGTAGGCCGTCAGCTCGATCTCCAGGGGGACCTCCTGTCCCGGCTTGAGCAAGGTGGCGCTCCAGTACCCGGTCTCCTGCACCCCGGGCCAGAAGAAGGCGACGGACCAGCGGGCCGGAGCGGCCCATCGCCCGGGGAACTCGGGCCGCACCAGGATCTCGTAGAGCATCCCCTTCTGCCGGCCCCGGTTGACCACCGGCAGGCGGAAGCGGACTTGCCAGCGGCCCGCGTCGCGGTGGGTGTCAAGGATCGTCACGCCGCGGGCGTCGACCCGCACGTCGGCGTCGCCCTGGCGGCGGATGTAGAGGGCCAGGGCGGCCGGACCGGCGGCCAGGCCGGCCAGGGTCCATGCCAGCCAGCGCAAGGTCGTTCCTCCCCTGCACCGCGCTCGGGCCGGGACACCGGGGGAACCTGTTGGGACATTCGCCCGGCGCGGCGCATCCGCACCATATGCAGGGGCCGGGCCGGCCGTCACGAGGCTGGCACCTGCAACCGCCGGCGGGGCTGAGTCACGGGTGGCCGGTACGACCTGAGGCGGTCCTCAACGCCGGCCGATCCGGCAGGGCTCTGACCGGTCAACGATCGCGCAAATCGGGCGCCGGTTCCGGCCCCGGCTCGCCGCGGTGGTGGCGGATCACACCGCGGACGATGGCCTCGGCCAGGGCCCGTCGCCGGGAGGGGTCGTGCAGGATGGCGCGGTCGTGGGGGCTGTCCACGAAGCCGAGTTCGACCAGCACGCCGGGCATGCGGGTCAGGCGCAGCACGCGGTAACGGCCCGTCTGGATCTCCCGGTAGTTGGCGGGGTCGACCTTCTTGAGCTCGTCCTGGACCAGCAGGGCAAGGCGGCGGCTCTCCTCCCGCCCTGGGAAGTAGAAGGTCTGGGCACCGAAGCAGGTGGGATCCGGGAACCAGTTGACGTGGATGCTGAGGAAGTAGTCCGCTCCGTTGGCATTGGCGATCTCGATCCGCGGATCAAGGTCCAGGTCTTCGTCGGTGGTCCGGGTGAGCAGCACGCGGGCGCCCTGCTGCCGCAAGAGGTCGCGCAGCAGGAAGGAGAACTCCAGGTTGATCTCGCTTTCGATGGTGTTCGACGGCAGGTGGCAGGCGCCCCGGTCGATGCCGCCGTGACCGGGGTCGACCACGATCAGGGTGCCGGCCAGCGGGCCCTCTCCGGGCGAGGCGGCCACTCCGGCCACCCGTCCCAGGGCCAGGAGGAGCAGGCCGGCCAGGATGGCCACAGGGAGCCAGGGCAGGGGACGGAGCCCGTCCCGTCCCGGCCCGCTCGAGCCGGGACGGCCCTTGGCTCTCCACCGCCCGGTGGAGGGGCGGTCCCCTGCCGGGCGCCCTGCGGGTCCATGTCCCCGGGCGGGGGCTTGGGATGCCTCCCCCTGGGCCCCGGCGGCCGCAAGGGCCCGCCGCAGCCAGAGGCCCCACCCCCGGGCGCCACCCGCCAGTCCGCCCCGGGGCCAGGGGGCCGAACCGGCCGCCGGGCCGGCCCTTTGCCGCGCCGGCGGGTCTCCGGCCCAAGGCGCCTCCCTGAAGGCCACCGGGGCCGGGGATTCGGGGCATCCCCGGCCGGCCGCCGCACCCTGTCCCCCCTCCCCGCCCGGAAGCCGGGACGACAGGGCACCGGCGGCTCGCCGGCCCGGCGGCACGGGGTTCCTGGACGCGTGCCGGCGCTGCACCAGCCTGCTCCCCCCGGTAGGGAGCCCGCCCGGGGCGGGGCAGGCCGGACCATGAGCAATGCGGTCCCGCCCGCCCCCGTCACCCGGCCCGCCCGTCGCCCCGTGGCACCGCCCGTGCCGGTGCCGCCCGGTGGCGGCCACGAATCCGGGCGCCAACGACAGCGGGTGGCGGCGGGCTGCCGGTCACGCCGGCCGGGGCGGCGCTTGCCGGCGGCCGGCCCGGCCGGGAAGCGCTAGCCTCCGTACCAGAGGACACACCCGGCGAAGACGCAGCCACACCGCTCGACCACGTGCTCGACGGAACGCACCAGGATCTCCCTGGGGCGGCCCCCGCGAATGGTGAAGCTCTCCTCCACCATGCGGCGGATGGTCGCTTCCACCTCGCTGGCACTGGCATATGCCGTGTGCTCCATGATCATGCCGAACCGGCCGGGTTCGTCCCGTCCCACGGCGACGGCCGCCGCGATCCGGGTACCGGGCTCGGCGGACACCAGCCGGCCGTAGGCGATGGGAACCAGGGCGCCCGGGGGGAGGACCAGTTCGGCCAGCGGTTGGGCATGGGGCGGCAGAATGCTTGAGACCTTGATCAGGTTGACGTTGGCCACCCCGGCGTCGAGCAGCGCCGCATCGAAGGCGGTCAGGGGGGTCTCGCCCTCCGCCCGGCCCGTGACCAGGGCAAACCGGTTGGGAACCGGCAACATGCCAAACACCTCCCGGCCGTGGCGCCGGCCCCGGGACGGCCCCCGGGTCGCCGGGAGCTCGCCGGGCGAGCGGCCCAGCAGGATGGCCGGCGGGCACGAGGGACCGCCGGCAGCAGCCCGCGGCACCCGGCGGTCCCCGGCCTGCGGCCGCCCCGCCGCCCGCCCCGGCAGTTACCCCCTGGCCTGCTCCGGCCCGGCACCTCCTTTGGGCCTTTGACCCTCCCCGGGACCGGCGCGATTCACGCCCATGGTATGGCGCCGGCGGGCCGGGGGTGCCGGTCCCTGCCCGGCCGCAGGCTCGGCCCCGGCCGGTATCCCGGCCGGCATCCCCGCCCCGGTATCCACTCCCCTATCCACAAAAAGGGGCTTGTCATCCCCAGATCCGGGGCAGGTTATCCCCATCCGGGCGGCCGATATCCCCAGGAATCGACAGTTGCCCACAGCTTGTCAACAAGGAGCGACAGCAGGGCGCAAGAATGGACAGGGCGGTAGCGGCCTGCACGCCGGGCTGGAGGCGCCCAGGGGGAGGGCGGGCGGCCTCCGGCCCGGTTCTGCAGCGAGCGGGCGGTGTTCCTCGCCCGTGGGAGGTGCTTCCCGTGGCTGCTCCTCGACCCGCCGGGTCGCGGCCGCGACCCCTGCAGCCGGCGCTTGCGCACCAGGCGGAGATCGAAGCCATGCGCCGGGAACTCTACCGCCTGGCCCGGCGGCGGGGCTACGCCGACCCTCAGGTGGTCGAACTCAGCCGCCGTCTGGACGATCTGATCGTCGGCTGGCACCGGCGCTTTGGCAGGGGCCGGCCCCGGCCCGCTGCGGGCCCGCTGCCCTAGCCCGGCGGGTCCGCTGCCCTCGCCGTCCCGCGCCCCGCCGCACCCCCCGGTTCCCCCGCCGTGGTAGAATCGGGACATGAGCGACGCCCAGAACATGCCAGAGCTGCCGGCCGGCATCGACTGGAACGCCTTCCGGCTGGTGGCGGTCGACCTGGACGGCACGGCTGCCGGCCCGGACGGGCGGGTGAGCCCCGAAGGGCTGCAGGCCCTGCAGGCCGCCGAGCAGGCCGGTCTTCACCCCGTGATCGTGACGGGCCGGGCGCTGCCCGCCGCCATGGGCGTGTGGCTGCGGGCCGGGCTGACCCGGCCGGTGATCGCCTGCGGCGGGGCCGTCATCGCCTGGCCTAGTGCCGGCCGGCCGCTGTGGGAGCGCCCGCTGGCACCCCAGGTGGTCGACCGGGCCCTGGAGCTGGCCCGCCAGCTCGATCTGATCCCCTTCCTGTACGGCGCCGGAGCCATCGTGACCGGTCGCCGCCACCCCTGGCGGGACCGGCTGGCCCATCTCAACGAGATCCCCATTCCCGTCATCGCGGAGGATCCGGCGGCCGCGGCGGGCTTGGCCGCCTGGGAGCGGGGCCGGGTCTTCAAGGTGGTGCTGGCCGGCGAGCCCCAGGCTGCGGATGCCGCTCGCCCGGCGGTGGAACGCGGGCTGGAGGGACTTCCCGCCGCCGTCGTGGCCACGCTGCCCGGGCTGCTGGAGATCATCCGGCCCGACGCCACCAAGGAAGCGGCCCTGGCCGAACTCTGCCGCCTGCTGGGCACCGGGCGGGAACAGGTCATCGCCATCGGGGACGGCGAGAACGACCTGGGTATGATCCGCTGGGCGGGGCTGGGCGTGGCGGTCGCCAACGCCCGGCCCGAGGTGCGGGCGGCCGCCCGCCTGGTCATCGGCCACCACGCCGAGGAAGGGGTCGCCCGCTTCCTGCGCGCCGTGGTGGCGGCCCGGCGCCGCCGGGCCTGACCCGGGCGCCGGCCGGTATGCCCCGGCCGGTGTTCCCTTGCGCAAGTTCGAAGGAGGTGGCGCGGGTGCAAGCCGGTACCCGCCCGGCCCGCCCCGGCCGCGACTGGCGCCACGAGTCGCCGGACCTGCGGCAGGCGGCGGTGCGCGTCGCCCTGGGATACGAGCCGCCCGACGTGTGGTTCCGCGGGGGGACGATCCTGAACGTCTACACGGGCCGCTGGGAGCCGGCGGAAGTTTGGGTCGCGGGGCCGCGCATCGCCTACACGGGCCCCGACGAGCCCAAACCGGGGCCCGACACCCGCGTCGTCGACTGCCGGGGCCTCTACCTGGTACCGGGATACCTGGAGATCCACGCCCACCCCTTCCAGCTGTACTCGCCGCGGGCGCTGGGCGCGGCCATAGCGCCCCGCGGTACCACCACCCTGGTCAGCGACACCCTCCTGCTGGGCCAGATCATGGGCCCGCGCCTGGCCGAAGCCCTGGATGCCGGCCTGCTGGCGCCCGTACGGGACCTGTGGGGCCTGCGGGTCGCCCCCCAGACCATGACCCCCGGGCGGGCGGGGCCGGCCCCGGCCGCCGCGGCGGGCCCGGAGGGTGAGCCGGAGTCCCTGCCGCAGGACCAGCGCCCCACGGAGGACGGCTCCCCCGCGGGGGCCGCCGACTTCACCGCCGCCTACGGCATGACCGTGGAGCAGGGGATCGCTCTGCTGCATCATCCCCGGGTGGTGGAGATCTTCGAATGGACCAGCTGGGCGGGTACCCTCCGGCGGGGGGAACCGCTGCCTGCCCTGCTGGCCGCGGGCCTGGAGCGCGGGCTGCCCGTGGACGGCCACGCTCCCGGCGCCTCGGCCCGAACCCTGGCCGCCCTGGCCGCCGCCGGGGTCGGGGACTGCCACGAGAGCATCCGGCCGGAGGAAGTCCTGGAGCGGGTGCGGGCGGGTCTCTTCGCCGTCCTGCGCCACAGTTCCTTACGCCCCGACCTGCCGGAACTGGTGGCCGCCGCCCGCGAGGCCTTCGACCGCGGCTACGGCCACCGCCTGGCCCTGACCACCGACGGCCCCACCCCGCAGATGGTGGAGGAAGGGTTCCTCGACCTGGCGCTGCGGGTGGCCATGGAAGGGGGCCTGCCGCCGGAAGCGGCGTACCGGATGGTGACCGTCAACCCCGCCATGTACCTGGGCCTTGACCGGTACCTGGGCGCCATCGCCCCCGGGCGGCTGGCCGACATCAACCTGCTGTCCGAACCGGGTAACCCCGTCCCCGTGGAGGTGTGGATCGACGGACGGCAGGTGGCGCGGCAGGGGCGCCTGCTGGACGAACCGGCCCCCCTGGACTGGGCGGCGCTGGGGCTGGGCCCGCGGCGGCTACCGGCCGGCGAAGACCTGGCCCGCCGCATCATCCTGCGCCCTGTGACCAAGGCTCCCTCCCGGCCGCCGGGTACCGGGGCCACCGGGCCAAGCGGGCCCGCGACCCCCGGGCGACCTGCCGGGCCCGGGCGGAGCGTGGTGCCGGGTGCCGGGACCGGGGACCCCTCAGGCCGGGTCGCCCTGCCCGTGATCCGGCTGCTCAACGCGGTGATCGGCCGGCTGGAGTGGCGGGACGTGGAGCTGAACCCGCATGGGGTGCCCGTGCTGCCGCCCGGCGAGGACCTGCTCTACGCGGTGCTGTTCCACCCCGGCGCCGGAGCCCCGGCAGGCGGTACCGTGACCCGGGCATTGCTGGCGGGGTTCGGCGCGGGGATCCAAGGGCTCGCCACCACCTACACCATGTCGGGCGGGCTCCTGGTGCTGGGGCGGGATCCCGAGGCCATGGCCCGGGCCGCGGGGAGCGTGGCCGGCGGGGGCATGGCGCTGGTGGAGGGTGAGCGGATCCTGTTCCACCTGCCGCTTCCCATCGGCGGCTTTCTTTCGGACCTGGACGTGCCCCGGCTGGCCCGGCGCTGCCGGGAGCTGGCGGCCCTGTTGCGGGAGCGGGGCCATCCCTTCCACGACCCCATCTACTCCCTGCTGTTCCTCACCGCCGACCACCTGCCGGGCCCGCGGCTGACGCCCGCGGGCCTGTGGGACGTCAAGGGGCACCGGCTGCTGGTTCCGGCCGAACCGGCGGGCGATCTCATGCCTCCGCACCGGCCCGAAGCCGGATGGCAGCGGTGACGGCCCGCTGGCAAGGCGTGTCGACTCCGTAGCGCTGGCCGTAGCGGACCACGGCGCCGCACAGGGCGTCCACTTCCACCGGCCGGCGGGCGGCCAGGTCCCGCTGGAGGGATGAGGTCATGGCGGGATCCATGCCCAGGGTGGTGGCCATCACCTGCTCGAAGGCGTCGGGCGGCAGTTCGACCCCGGCCGCCCGGGCCACGGCCACGGCCTCCTGCACCATGCGCTCGTACACCGCCCGGCCGTCGGGATCGCCCAGCACGGCTCCCAGGGGCCGGTTGGCCGCCGCCGTCATGCCGCCCATGGCCGAGATGAAGATCAGCTTCATCCACATGTCGGCCAGGATGCGGTCGGAGACCCGGTGGGGGATCCCGGCGGCGGCGAAGGCGGCGGCGATGCGCTCCACCCGGGGCGTGACCCGGCCGTCCAGCTCGCCGAAGGTGATGTCGCGGCGGACGCTGGTCTGCCGGATCTTGCCGGGCTCGACCAGGGCCGTCTCGATGTGGCAGAGGCCTCCCAGCACCCGCGGGCGCCCGAACCGGCCGGCCAGGACCTCCAGGTGGTCGATCCCGTTCATCAGGGGCAGGATGGCCGTCTCGCTGCCCACCAGGGTGGCCATCTCGTCCAGCACCCCGGGCAGGCTGTAGGTCTTGACGGTGACCAGCACCAGATCGGCCCCCTGGCCGGGCGGCAGGGCCAGTTCCTCGGCCAGCCGCAGGCCCCGGTCGGTGGCCACGGGCCGGAGGCTGAAGCGCCCGTGCACGCTCTCGATGTGCAGGCCACTGCGCCGCATGACCCGCAGGTGCCGCCCGCGGGCCAGGAACCCCACCCGTGCCCCGTGCAGGGCGGTACCGGGCTCGGCCCACTGGGCGGCCCGGGCCAGGAGGGCGCCGAAATAGCCTCCCACGCCCCCGGCTCCGATCACGGCAATCCGCATGGTGTTCACCCCCGTTCACGTCGGTCGTGGCCCACCGGTGCCAGCCCGCCCGGGGCGGCGGCACGGCCCCTGGCCTCCGGCGGCGCTTCGACCCCGCCCCCAGCGAGCCCCGCAGGCCCGCCCGCCGGCAGCCGCCCAAGGGGTGCCCCTCCGGGCACCGGCCGCCGGTTCAGGCGTCACCGGGCCAGCGGTCGACCACCGGGTTGCGCAGCCTGCCCAGCCCGGCGATCTCGATCTCGACCACGTCGCCCGCCCGCAGGAAGCGGGGTGGATCAAACCCCATGCCCACACCGCTGGGCGTTCCGGTGGCGATGATGTCGCCCGGTTCCAGGGTGATGCCGGCAGAGATGGTGGCCAGCAAGGTGGGGATGTCGAAGATGAGCTGCCGGGTGTTGGCCTCCTGGCGCAGCTCGCCGTTGACCCAGGTGCGGACGTCGACCTCCACGGGCCAGCCCACCGCATCCCGGTGCACCAGGCAGGGCCCCGTGGGGCAGAAGGTGTCCAGGCTCTTTCCCAGGTGCCACTGGCTGGTCCGCCGCTGCAGGTCCCGGGCCGTGACGTCGTTCAGGATCATGTAGCCGAAGATGTGCTCCCGGGCCCGCTCCCTGGGGATGGAACGGCCCCGCCGCCCGATGACCACCGCCAGCTCGCCCTCATAGTCGACGGCCTCCGTCACCCCTGGGTGGAGGTAGATCGGGTCGCCGGGTCCCTGCACCGCCGACGCCGCCTTGGTGAACACCACGGGGTGCTGGGGTACGTCCCGGCCGCTGATCTCGAACACATGGTCCCGGTAGTTCAGGCCGATGGCGAAGACGTTCTTGGGCGGCCGGGCGATGGGTGCCAGCAGGCGCACGCCGTCGCCGGGATGCCAGAGGGAGCCGGCATCGTCCCCGGTGGTACCGGCAGCCCGCTCCCACCAGCGCCTTGCGGCGGCCACGGCTTCGTCACCCAGGGCGATCCAGGCGACCATGTCCTCAGGAACCGGCGGGCCGCCCCAGCGCGCCTGGGCCGCCCCCAGGTCGAGGACCCGCCGCAGGCGCCCCTGCTCGTCCAGCTCGGCCAGCCCGATCCGCACCTGGCCGGCCCGCTCGAACCGGACAAACCGCAAACCTCATCCCTCCAGGGCGGGCACCGGGGCCTTGCCGGGACACCGACCACATGCGACCCGTCCGGGAAGGCCGGACACCGGTGACCGGGGATTGGGCAGGTAACTCTAGGGAATTCCCTCCCTGCGGCAGCCACTCCTGCCGCCGGTGCCGCGCCCTGCGGCAGGGCCGCACCGTCCGCGCACCCCCGGCCCTGGGGCCGCCCCCCGGGCCGCCCCCCGGGCACGGCCCGCTGGAGGCTGCGCCACAAGAGCCGGGCGGCAGGATGCCCCGGCTGGGCACCCTGCCGCCCGGAAGGACGCCTTGTATGGTTCCCGGCTGTGCCGGCTTCCTAACGCCCTGCGCCGGCACCCCGGGCCGAACCGGCCCTTTCACCGTGGCGGGCCGAACCCTGGCCGCGTCCCGGCCGGTCCTCGCGCTCCCGCTGGACCGGGGCCTTTTCCCGCTCCTGTTCCTGGAGGGTGGCTGCGGCGGTCGTGGCGGCCTGCTCCTCGTCGCCGTCCTCCCGGAACTCTTCCTCGTCCTCTCCGGCGGCCGGTTCCTCCGGCTGGGACGAGCCCGGCGCCGTGACCTCCGTCTCCCCCGGACCGGGCTGCTCCTCGTCGGCGTCGCCCGGCTGCTGCTCCTCCCCGCTGTTGTCCGGCTCGGGTTCACCGGGCGCGGTGTCTTCCGGCTCCCCCTGCGCGGGCGGCTGCACGGCCGGCCGGTGGGCAGCAGAGATCCAGCGGCCGGGCTTCAGATCCCGGCGGTGGATCCCGTAGAGGGCCAGAAGCTCGTTCAGCGTCCGGCCGAAGGCCTTCACCTTCACCACCGGATTGGCGGCCACCCCCTGGGCCAGGGCCGTCCCCGCGCCGCCGGTGGCTTCCTCGCCGGTGCCGGCCGATCCTGCTCCTGCGGGTGAACCGGGTTCTCCTTCCGGGGTGCCGGCGTCGCCGTCTTCGGTGGGCGAAGGAGTCCCGTCTTCCCCAGGAACCGGTTGGGGCTCGGCCGTGTCACCCTCGCCGCCGGCCAGGGAAGCGAGCCGGGCCGCCACGTCCGCGGCCGTCACCTCCTCACCGGTGGCCTGGCGGATGGCCTGGGCGGTGGCGTACAGCAGGGCGATCTGCCCGTAACCGTAACCCTGATCCCGCAGGGCGATGATCTCGGCGGGCTCCATCATGGCCACCGAGCCGGCCACCAGCTCGGCTTCCGCCGCGGCTTCCAGGGCCTGGTCCAGGGGATCCTGGCCGCCGGTGCCCTCCGCCGCGGCCCCGGTGCCGCCCGCTTCGGCGGTGTCCCCTGCCGGGCTGCCGTCAGAGGCCGCCTGCTCCGGGACCGCCTCCCCCTCCACGGGCTCCGCGGCCAGGGACTCCTCGGCCCCGGTCCCGCCGTCGCCCTGGTCGCCGGCGGCCGGCGCCGCCTCGACGGCGCCCTGGTCACGGTCCCGGCCTGCCGCCACCCGTTGCGGCAAGGCCTCCACCCGGGCTACGGCATCCTCCAGGGCGGTGACAGCCCGGTCCGTGGCCGCGCCTTCCGCCCGCGCCTGCACCAGCCGCTCTTGGGCCAGGCGCAGGTACCCCGCGATGTCGGCGGCCAGGCGCTCGAACCAGGCCGAGGCCGGCGCCAGCTCGGCGAGGCGGCCGGCCCTCTGCGCGGCAAAGGACGCCGCCAGCGCCGCGTCGCCGGCCGGGTCACGGCTGACCCAGAGGCGCACCTGCTCGGAGGCGTAACGGGCGTAGTAGGCCACGGCAAAGAACCACCCCGGCTCCCCGGAGGATCCCGGCGCATCCGCCGGCACGCCGGCCGTGGCCTGGGAAGCCCCGGGCTGGCCGGCCACTGCACCATCACCCGACGAGGCCATGGCCAGTCCCGGCAGAGCCGTCATCGTCAGCAGCACCCAGAGCAGGGCGACGGCCACCCGCCGGCTTGCCCTGCGCGGCCATGGGTCGCGTTCCACCATCGCGCCACCTCCCAAACGCTTCTTGCCGGAGAAGGAATCGCCCCCGGCAGGACGGGCTTCAAGACCTCGGCAGGCTCGGGCCGGCGCCCGCCGGGGCCTCCTTCCCCGTTCCCTGCAATTTTTCGGACGAACCGGCGGTCTTTGCGGGGTCGTTGAGGTTCGGCGGCCGAAAATGCACCCGCAGTCCTACCCCTGTTGCCGTCCCGCAGGACTTCCGATCCAGGACCGGGGTCCTCCCGGGCCGGCGGGCGGGGAACCAAATCCCATGTTAGTTAATCGGTATTATTGACATCGCCACCGCGGCGCCGGTACAATCGCCCTGAACCTGCAGGTTCGCCTTCCGCTGTGGGGCGGTGCCACCGGCCCCTCTGGGCCCGGCTCGGGACCCTGCGCCCTGCAGCACCCTCCAGCGAAGCGGGGGAGAACGCCATGGATCTGCACGGGCCGGTCTTCTTGCTCCTGGGCGCGGCCTTCGGTCTCGCCTACGGCTTCCTGCTCCAGCGAGGCGACTTCTGCTTCACCTCGGCGTTCCGCGACCTGTACGCCTTCCGCCACACCCGGGTGCTCCAGGGCATCGTCACGGCCGTGGCGGTGACCACCCTGGGCTGGGGGATCGCCCTGTCCGCCGGCTGGGCCACGCCCGACCGGCTGTGGGTGCCGCCGGTGGGGTGGAACAGCCTGCTGGGCGGCTTCCTGTTCGGCATCGCCATGTATGTCGCCGGCGGCTGCGCATCCGGCACCCTCTACCGCGCCGGCATGGGGTACGGGCAGTTCTGGATCACCCTGCTGGGCATGGGCGCCGGCTATTACGCCTTCCTGCGCCTTTTCCCCACGGTCCTGCAACCGCACTTCTTCAAGCCGCTGCAGATCGCGGGCCCCGTGACCCTCTACCGCCTGCTGCCCTGGCCGCCGCTGCTGACGGCCCTGCTGGCCGTGGCCGTGCTGCTGGCCGGCGTGGCCCTGGTGGCCGGGCCCGGCGCCATCCGCCGCTCGCTGGCGGAACTGGCCGGGTTCTTCCGGCAGGGGCCGGGCGTGCTGCTCCGCCTGCGGTCTTGGGACACCCGGGCGGTGGGGCTGCTGCTGGGCCTGGTGTCAACGCTGCAGTTCAGCCTGTGGACCATCTGGGGCATCACCGGGCCCGAGACCCGGTGGGTGGCCGTGGCCTGGGCCGCCGTGGACGATCCGGCCCGCGTCGCGGCCAACCCGTACGTGGCGAGCCTGTTCCGCGGCTACCCCGGCCTGGTGCCCGGGCCGGAGGAAGTGCTGATCGCCGGCATCATCGCCGGCGCCGCCCTGTCGGCCCGGCTGAACGGCACCTTCCGCTGGCGCAGGCCGCGGCTGCGGCGGCTGCCCAACGCCGTGGCGGGAGGCTTCTTGCTGGCCTTCGCCTCCCGGCTCACCCCGGGGTGCAACATCGGCAACCTGCTGAGCGGCCTCCCCGCCCTCTCCCTGCACAGCCTGCTGGCTTCGGCGGGCATCGCGGCGGGCATCTACACGGCGTGGAAGATCGCCCACCTGCGGCAGGCCGCCCTGCTGAGCTCGTGCCGGGTGGAGCCGGCGACCGCCGGCACGGGGACCGGCACGCCGGCGAAGCCTGCGGCGGCACCGCCGGCGGGAATCTGAGGGCACGGGGAACGGCAAGGGAGGTGGATACCATGGCCCTGTTCAAGCGGCCCAACCTGGAGCAGGCGCGCCAGCGGCTGGCGGCCCTGGGCCAGGCCAATCTGGTGGACCGGACCGGCGCCGGCACCGCCGTCACCGCCGACCGGGAGATCGACGTCACGGGCGAGATCTGCCCCTACCCGGTGGACGCTGCCCTGGAGGCGCTGGCCCGGATGGCGCCGGGCCAGGTGCTGGCCGAGCTGACGGATCACACCATCTCCACCCACACCGTCCCCGCCGCGGTGGAGCGGTCGGGCCTGGGTGAGGTGCTGCGCATCGAGGAAAAGGAGCCGGGCCTTTACCGCATCCTGATCCGGCGGCGGTGACGGCCTCCGGGTGACAGGGGACTCCCCGCGGGCGGGAGCGCCGCGGCCCTGCCAGGGCTGCCGCGCTCCCGCCGGCCCGGAACGCTCCCCTGCTCTCCCGCTGGCCCGGGACGGTCCCCCGCCCCCCTGGGGCCGCCGGGCGGGCGGCCGGTGCTGCCGGCCGCTCGCATCGCAGGGCTCGGCAGGGTTCGGAGGGTAAGCAGGGTCCCCTGCGTTGCCCGCCACGGCGCCGGCCGCCGGGCCGGCGGGGTGGCCGGCAGCCCGCCCCGGCCCACCGCCACGGCAGGCGCCGGACCTTGTCCCCGCAGGCCATCCAGCCCAAGCTCCCGGGCCCGTCCACCTTCAGCCACCGGGGGCTCCGGCCCCATCGCCGGGGGAGCCCGTGACGGCCCCGGACTCTTCCGCCCCCACGGACCGTGCTTCCGCTCCCGGGGACCGCCCGCCCCGGGATTCCGGTGCCCGGGACCCGCCCCGGGGTTCCGGGGCCCGGGGCAGGACGAACCAGAGGCGCGTGCCCTGCCCGGGGGCGGATTCCACGCCGACCCGGCCCCCGTGGGCTTCCACCAGGGCCCGCACGATGCTGAGCCCCAGGCCCGCACCACGGCTGCGGGCCGCCTCCCGGCCCCGGTAAAAGGGCTCAAAGATCCGCGGCAGGTCCGCGGGATCGATGCCCGGGCCGTTGTCGGCCACCTCGATGCGGATCCCACCGGGCACCAGCACCGCGTCCAGCCTCACCTGGCCCTCCGGGCCGGCGTGCCGGGCGGCGTTGTCCACCAGGTTGCCCAGCACCTGGGCCAGGCGGTGGGGGTCCGCTTCCAGCCACGCCCCGGCCAGGTCCGGGTCGACCCGTACCTGCCAGCGGGCGCCCCGCTCCCGGACCAGCGCCTCCAGGGCCGTGGCCCGTTCCTCCAGCCACGGTCCCGCGGCAAAGCGCTCCAGCCGCAGGTCCAGCTGGCCCGTCTCGATCTGGGCCAGCTGGAAGAGGTCGTCGATCAGCCGGCCCAGCCGCTCGGCCTCGGCCACGATCTGCCCCGCCTGGCGGCGGGCGGCGGGTCCCGCTTCCACCAGCCCGTCCCTCAGGGCTTCCCCCAGCCCGCGGATCACCGTCACCGGGGTGCGCAGCTCATGGGAGATGGTGGCCAGCATGGCCCGCCGCAGCGCCTGGGAGCGGCGCAGCTCGCCCACCAGCCCCTCGATGCGCTCGGCCATGTGGTTGAACCCGGCCGCCAGGCCGGCGATCTCGTCCCGGCCGGCCACCCGCAGGCGCCGGGACAGGTCGCCCGCGGCCAGGGCCGCCGCCGCCTCCTGGATCGCCGCCAGCCGCCGCACCATCCGGTAGCCCACGGCCCAGCCCGCCGCCAGGGCCACGGCCACGGCCGCCCCGGTGCCCAGGGCGAGCCAGGTGCCGATCTCCCGGCGCACGCCACCCAGTTCCCGCAGGGGCCGGAAGACCACCACGGTGCCCAGGCTCCCCTGGCCGCCGGGCACGGGAATCGGGGCCACGGCCACCACTGCCGGCACGTTGGCCAGGATCTCCCGCACGCCGTAGCCGGGCGCCCGGATGCCCCGGATCACCTCGGGCGCCAGCTGCCAGCCCTCCAGATCGCCCACCAGGGTAGCGGAGTTCCAGCGGATACGCCCGGCCGGATCGACCACCAGCACTTCCCCGTCCACATAAAGGCGCGACAGCCGCACCGCCGCCAGGTCGGCCAGGTAGGTGGCGGGCAGCCCGGGGAACGCCTGCACGTCCAGAAGGGCCACCACGCTGCGGGCCTGGCGCAGCAGCACGGGCCCCAGGGCGTCCACCATGGCCCGCTCGGCCAGGGCGGGAGCGCCCACCAGAAGCAGCAGGGCCACCGCCACCAGGATGGAGGCATAAACCAGCGCCATGCGCCAGGCCAGCCGCAAGTCAGCTCGCCTCGCCCTCGGGGTCGAACCGGTACCCCACGCTCCACACCGTCTTGAGATAGCGCGGGTGCTGGGGATCGGGCTCGATCTTCCGCCGCAGCCGCTGCACGTGGACGTCCACGGTGCGGGTATCGCCGGCATAGGAGAAGTCCCAGACCCGCTCCAGCAGCTGCTGGCGGGTGAAGACCCGGTGGGGGTGGGTGACGAACAGGGCCAGAAGGTCGAATTCCTTGGGGGTGCAGGCCACCTCCCGGCCGCCCACCCAGAGCCGCCGGGCGGCCAGGTCGACGGCGCACCGGCCGAACCGCACGGTGACCGGCGCCGGCTCTTTGGCGGCCCGGGCCCGGCGCAGCACGGCCCGGACCCGGGCCACCAGCTCGCGGGGACTGAAGGGCTTGGTCACGTAATCGTCCGCGCCCAGCTCCAGGCCCAGGACCCGGTCCGTCTCGTCGGCCCGGGCGGTCAGGCAGACCACCGGAGTCCCGGCCTCCACCAGCTCCCGGCACAGGTCGAGGCCGCTGCCGTCGGGCAGCATCAGGTCCAGGACGACCAGCGCCGGCGCTTCGCCCCGCAGGGCGGCGCGGGCCCCCGCCAGGCTGGCCGCTTCCCGCACGGCGAACCCTTCCCGCTCCAGGTAGAGCCGGCAGACCTCCCGGATCCCCGGCTCGTCGTCCACCACCAGGATGCGCTCCCCCGGCACGCCCCGGCCCTCCCCGCCCTGCCGCCGTTGCGGCGGCCGGTGCCTCGTCCTTGCTCCTGCTTAAAAGAAGCCGTACCGCTGCTCCTTCCAGGGGTCGGCCTCGTTGTGGTAGCCGCGTTCCTCCCAGTAGCCCGGCCGGTCCTGGGGGAGCAGTTCGAAGCCCCGCACCCACTTGGCGCTCTTCCAGAAGTACCGGTGGGGCACCAGGAGCCGCACCGGGTAGCCGTGTTCCGGCGCCAGGGGCCGGCCGTCGAACTCGAAGGCCAGGAGCACGTCGTCGCGGTACAGGTCGGCCAGGGGCAGGTTGGTGGTGTAGTCCGGGTCGGCGTGGACCAGGACGAACCGGGCCTCCGGCTTGACCCCGGCTTCCTCCAGGACCCGGGCCGCCGGGACGCCGCGCCAGCGGGTGCCCAGCTTGCTCCAGCGGGTCACGCAGTGGATGTCCACCACCACCTCGCGGACAGGGAGGCGGCGGAACTGGTTCCAGGTCAGGGTGACGGGCCGCTCCACTTGGCCGAAGACGCGAAAGCTCCAGTCGCTCAGGTCGTCCCGGTAGCGGGGCACCTAGCCCGTGTGCAGGACCGGAAACTTCTCGGTCACCACCTGGCCGGGCGGCACCCGGTCTCGTACGCTGGTTTCGGCCAACGCCTTCACCTCCGCTGCCTAGTCTCTCCAGGCCGCCGGAGCCCGGCTCGCCGCAGGCGCCCCTGCCGGAGCCGGTCCCGCCAGGGCCGCGGGGTGCGCCAGGGCCCAGGACCGCAGGGGCCCGGCGGGGAACAATCAACCTGGCCGAAGGAGGTCGACGCCCATGCCCACGACCCTCTGGCAGGCAGGTCGCATCGCCCGCCCCGCCCTTTATGCCCGGCCCCAGGACCCCGTGGGCCGGGTGCTGGCGGCCCTCAAGCAGGCCGGCTTCAGCCGGGCGCCCGTATGGGACGGCCGGCAGGTCACCGGCGCCCTGACCGCCCGCACCTGGCAGCGCCTGCTATTCGAAGGACTCGATCCGGACCGGGTGACGGCCGCGCAGGTGCAGGAGCCGCCCCTGCCCCAGGTGACGCCCGCCGCCGGCCTGCTGGAGGTGCTGGACGGGCTCGCCCGCGCTCCCGCCGTGGTGGTGGCCGCCCCCGGCCGGCCACCCGGGATCATCACCTATGTCGACGTGGTCCGCGACGCGGCGCCCTACCTCTGGCTGCGGGAGCTGGAGCAGGTCCTGCGGGTCCTCTTGTACCGCCTCGAAGCCTCGGGCCCCCGCGGCGGCTGGCTCGCCCTGCTGCCGCCCGCCCAGGCCCGGCGGATCGAGGAGTACTGCCGCCGGGACGGCGGGTCGGACCCGCTGGATTACGTCGACCTCTACGACCTGCGCCAGCTGGTGGAAGCCGGCTGGGACCGGTGGTTCCGGTCCTGGCTGAGTCCCCTGGACCTGGGCGCGGCCCTGGACCTGCTCGACCGGCTGCGCCATGCCCGCAACGACGTGGCCCACATGCGGGACCTCTCCCCCGGCCAGCGCCAGGAGCTGGAGCAGGCCGTGCGCCGGCTCCGGGAGCCGGTGCGCCGGCGCCTGCTGGACGAACCGCCCACCCGGCCCGACCGGCGGTGAAGGCCAGCAGCTCCGGCGGCGGCCGGCGGCCCGGCGCCATACCGCCCCCCGCCGGGAACGTCCCGCCCCCGCCGCCAGCCCTTGGGAGTCGCGCCGCAGCCGGCGCCCCGGTGTCCGGGATCCCGGCACCGCCGGGAGGCCGGGGGCCTATCCCCCGGCGGGGTCCGGCCCGCCCGCCCGGCCGGGGCCCCTTCCTCCCCGGCGATCCCCCTGGCGACGCCGCTCCAGCTGCCGGCGAAGGAAGAGATAGGCCAGCCACAACACGGTGGCGTCATCCAGCCAGGAGGCGGGTGGCAGGCCCGGCAGCAGGTCCGCCGGCCAGACCAGGTACAGGGCCGCCAGCAGCACCGCCAGGCGCGAGGCGGTGCCCGCCTGGGGGTCCTTCAGCAGCCGGACGATCTCCACCCATTCCCGCCACCCCGGCCGGGGGCGGGTGCCACGCCACCGCTGCATGGATCCACGGCTCCTTCCTGCCGGCCCCGAGGCCACCCTGGTGCTGCGGCTCAAAGCCGCCCCGACCGCACGATGGCCCACAGCAGCGCCGCCGTGGCCAGGGCCAGCACCGCCACCCCCACCTCCAGGAAGGGAAAGCGCAACACCGGCTCGCTGCGGCCCAGCAAGGCGCCCGCCAACACCAGCGCCGCCATCAAGATAGTAAAGGAAAGCAGGAGCACGCTGAAGGCCAGGCGGTTGACCAGCCGGCTCAGCCCCTGGTGGAACTCCTCCCGCTCCACAACCTCCACCTTGAAGACCGGGCGCCCCGCCCGTGCCTGCACCAGCAGGGCATGGAGCTGGGCGGGCAGGTCCAGCAGGGGCTCGGCCCGTTCTTCCCAGCGGTCCAGCCAGCGGCGGCCCACCTCGGCCGGCGAGAGGTAATGGCGCAGCAGGCGCCGCCCCAGGGGCCGGGCCAGGTCCAGCACCGCCAGGTCGGGGTCGATGGCCCGCACTACGCCCTGCAGGGCCAGCAGGGTCTTGCCCACCAGGGCCAGATCGGCCGGAACCCGGATGCGGTAGCGGCGCAGCAGGTCGAAGAAGACCGGCAGGATCTCCCCCAGGTCGAGCCGGCTCAGGGGAACGTCCAGGTACCGGTCGAGGAGCAGCTCCAGGTCGCGGCGCAGCAGGCGCCGGTCCGTACCCGGCGGAATGACGGCCAGGCCTTCCACCGCCTGCAGCAGCCCGCCCGCGTCGCCGCGCCAGAGGGCGATCACCATGGCGGCCAGTCGCCGGCGGGTGATGCGGTCCAGCTGTCCGGTGATACCGAAATCCACCAGGCCCACCCGGCCCCCGGGAAGCACCAGGATGTTGCCCGGGTGCGGGTCGGCGTGGAAGAACCCGGCCCGGAAGAGGGGGTCCAGCACCGCATCGACCAGGGTGCGGGCCAGGCGACGGGCCCCGGCGGGCTCCAGCCGCCCCGCCTCCGCCAGGCGGACGCCCTCCAGCCGTTCCAGGGTGAGGACCCGCGGCGTGGTGTACTCCCAGATCACCTGGGGCACCTGGATTCCCGGCCGGCCGGCCAGAAGCCGCGCCAGTCGCTGCGCGTTCCGCGCCTCCCGGACGAAGTCCAGCTCGGCCCTCAGGCTGGCGGCCAGCTCCGCGGCGATGTCGCGGAAGGGGTAGAAGGCCGCCCAGGGGCTGTAGCGCTCGGCCAGTTCGGCCAGATCCATGAGCAGGGCCAGATCGGCTTCGACGGTGCGGCGGATCCCGGGCCGCTGGACCTTGACCACCACCGCCCGGCCGTCGGGCAGCTGGGCGGCGTGGACCTGGCCGATGGAGGCGGCGGCCAGGGGGCGCGGGTCGAAACGGCGGAACAGCTGGTGGAGGGGACGCCCCAGCTCCTGCTCGATCTGGGCGGCGGCCTCCTCGAAGGGAAAGGGCGGCACCCGGTCCTGCAGCCGCTCCAACTCCCGCAGCACGTCGGGAGGCAGGAGGTCGGGCCGCGTGCTGAGCAGCTGCCCCAGCTTGACAAAGGTCGGCCCCAGCTCTTCCAGGGCCTGGCGCAGGTGGACGCCAAATCTGCGGCCTCCCTCTGCGGCCGCCACCTTCCCTGCCGCGGCCGGGACCGTCCCGTCGCCGGCGGTTCGGGCCCCCGGCGTCCCCCGGGTGACGGCTTCCCCTGCCCCTGGCCCGCCCCGCCCCGCCGGCCCCCCGGCCGGCGGGGCGGCCGCCCCTGCCGGCGGCACCGCCGCCGTGCCGTCGCGCCGGAGGCGCCACCGGCGCCGCGGCCAGGGCCAGCGGTCCCGCCGTCCCTGGCGGGGCAGGCCGGCCTGTTCCACCAGCACCGTCAGGCCGTGGCGGGCCAGGACGGCCGCAATCTCCCGGTACCGCCGCAGGTTGCGCAACCGCTGGTAACGGCTGGTCGCCGCCATCCCTCCGCCTCCTCGCCGGCCCCTGGGGCGGGGCGGGTCAAAGCGCCCTCCCCGGCGGCCCGTCAGGTTCCCCCGGCGCCGCCGGCAGCAGATCCAGGTACCAGAAGCCGCCGCGTTCCACCCGCTCTCCGGGGCGGAAGGCCACCGGCTCCCGGAAGGCGGGCCCGTCATAGACAAAGGTGTGGAACTCGCCCCGCTCGCCGCAAGGGTCCACGGCGGCCGGCAGCTCCGCGAGCAACCGGGCGTCGTAGGGCCGGCCCAGCCACCGGGGCCCGAGCTCCGGACCCGACGCCACCACCACCGCGCGGATCCCCGACGCCACCACCTCGGCCGCCAGTTCCCGGGTATCTTTCCCCCACAGGGGAAACAGGGCGGTCATCCCCGCCCGGGCCAGTTGCCGTTCCCGGTAGGCGCGGATGTCGGCCAGGAAGAGGTCGCCGAAGGCGACGGTGCGGACGCCCTGGCCTGCCAGCCGGGCGAGGGCGCGGGCCATCCGTTCTTCGTAGTCGGCATTGGAACAGGGGTCGGGCAGGGGTACCCACCACAAGGGCAGGCCCAGGGCCCGGGCCTGGGCCTCCACCAGCGCCCGGCGGACCCCATGGATGCTGATCCGCCCCGTGACCTCGTTGCCGGTGGCCAGCAGGCCCGCCACCCGGACCTGCGGGTCGGCGGCCAGACGTGCCAGGGCCAGGGCCGAGTCCTTGCCACCGCTCCAGCTCAGGACCACGGGACGGACCGGCCCGGGCGCCGGTGGCGCCGTGGCGGCCCGCGGACCCACCGGCCGCGCACGGGCGCCCTGCCGGCCGGACCCCGCCCCCTTCGGGGCGTGGCCGGTCCCCCGGGCCTCCGCTCCGGCCACGGGCCGGGCGGCGCCATGCCCGGCCGGCGCCCGCAGCCCGGCACCGCCTGCCGCCTGGACGCCTCCGGACGGCCTGTCCATCCTCACCCTCCCCCGTTCCGCTGCAGGCATGGCCGGTCCGGACCCCACGGGGCACCTGGCGGCCCGGGGAGTGCCGGGCACGCGCCTGCCCCTCACGCCGGCCATCCGGCGACGCCGAGCCACCCGGCAAAGGCCGCCGCATAGAAAAGGGCGCCCTGAACCAGTTCGTCCACGGTGATGAACTCGCCGGGGGCATGGGCCAGATCGGGCCGGCCTGGTCCCGCGATCACCGTGGGGATGCCCGCGGCCACCAGGTAACGCATGTCCGTTACCGCCACCGTCCCGGCTTCGGGCATGTCCTGGCCCGTGACCGCCAGTCCCGCCGCCCGGACGAGCTCCACGATGGCCGCATCCGCGGGAGTTTCGGCCGGCTCGGCCCATTGCCAGCGGGTGATGGCGGCCGTCACGCCGGGATGGCGGGCCAGCACCTCGGCCACCACGGCTTCCACCTCCTGGCGCACCGACCCTGCGGTCTCCCCCGGCACCGCTCGCCGGTCGATCACCAGCTCGCAGCGCTCGGGGACCCGGTTGGGACTGTCGCCGCCGCGGATGCGGCCCACGCTGGCCGTGGGTGGGCCGAGCAGGGGGTGGAAGGCGTCCCAGACCCGCTCCTCCAGGGCCAGCACCAGCCGGGCAGCGGCCGCCACCGCGCTGGCCCCCAGGTGGGGCACGGCGGCATGGGCGGGCCGCCCCTGCAGGCGCAGGTGGATCCAGGCCGCCCCCCGCTGGGCCCGGACCAGGTGCAGGCGCGTCGGCTCGCCCACGATGGCGCCATCGGCCCGCAGCAGCCCGCGCCGGGCCAGCCAGCCCGCGCCATGACGCCCCATGGCCTCCTCGTCGGCCACCAGGGCCAGCACCAGCTGGCCGCGCCGGGGGCCGCCCAGGCGGGCGACGGCCGCAGCCGCCGCCAGGGCAGCCGCCACCGGCCCCTTCATGTCCACCGCCCCGCGGCCGTAGATCCGGTCGCCGTCCAGAACCCCGGCGAAGGGGGGATGGGGCCAGGCGGCCGGGTCCCCCGCCTCGACCACGTCCAGGTGCCCGCACCAGAGCAGGGTGGGTCCGGGCTCGGCGCCCTGGCGGCGGGCGATCAGGCTGGTCCGCCCGGGACGGGGCTCGTAGGTTGCCACGTCAAAACCGTGGCGCTGCAGCCAGGGTACGGCCACGGCCGCCGCCTGGGCCTCGCCGCCCGGCGGGTTGACGGTCCGGGCGCGGATCAACGCCTGGGCCAGCGGGACCAGCTCCTGCCGGGGAAGGGCCCCTTCCAGCCTGGGCAGGAGGGCCCGGATGGCGGCCGGGGCGGCGGCCCGCGGCGGCACGGCGGTCCGGGCCGGGGCGCCCGCCGGAGCCGGCCCGGCGGAGGATGCCGGTTCGTCCCTCGGGGGTTCTTGCACCGTGCTCTCCCTCCCTTCGCCGCCGTCGCGGGCGGCCCTTGCCGGCCCGCCGGGGCGACGCCAGTGGTTGTTGGCAGGCCGCCTGCTGGTACAATGGCGGCGGAAAACCCGCAATCCCCCGGAGGGCCGGTCCCCGCACCGGGGTTCCTGCGGGCCAGGGTCAGATCGGGAGGTGGGCGCCTTTGGCCCCCGGAGCGGCACGCTCCCTGCGCATCGGCATCAGCTGTTATCCCTCCTCCGGGGGCAGCGGCGTGGTGGCCACCGAACTGGGCCACCAGCTGGCCGCCCGGGGCCACCAGGTCCACTTTATCAGCCACGACGTGCCCTTCCGCCTGGACCTGACCCGGCCGGGGATCCACTTCCACCCCGTGGAGGTCCCCTCCTACCCGCTGTTCACCTACCCGCCCTACGACCTGGCCCTGGCCAGCCAGATGGCCGCGGTGGCCGAGGAACGGCAGCTGGACCTGCTCCACGTCCACTACGCCATTCCTCACGCCACCGCCGCTTACCTGGCACGGGCCATGCTGGCGCCCCGGCACCACCTGCGGGTGGTGACGACCCTTCACGGCACCGACATCACCCTGCTGGGCACCCACCCGTCCTTCCAGCGGATCGTGGAGTTCAGCATCAACCAGTCCGACGCGGTGACGGTGGTATCCCACTACCTGCGGGAGGCCACCCTGGCCGCCTTCCGGGTGGAACGGGAGCTGGAGGTCATCCCCAACTTCGTGGATCCGGCCGTCTTCCATCCCGGGCGGCGCGGCGATCCGGCCCTGCGCCGCGGGCTGGCCGAGCCAGGGGAGCGGGTGCTGGTGCATATCTCCAATTTCCGCCCGGCCAAGGATGCCCCGGCGGTCATCGCGGTCTTCGCCCGGGTGTGCCGGGAGGTGCCGGCCCGGCTGCTGCTCATCGGCCACGGTCCCGACGTGGACCGCTGCGCCCACATGGCCCGGCGGCTGGGAATCGCAGACCGGGTGCGTTTTCTCGGCGAGCATACCGACGTGGCCCGCCTGCTGGCGGCCGCGGACCTCTTCCTGCTGCCGTCCCGACAGGAGGCCTTCGGCCTTGCCGCCCTGGAGGCCATGGCGTGCGGCGTACCGGTGATCGCCGCCCGCACCGGGGGCCTGCCCGAGGTGGTCGAACACGGCCGCACGGGCTACCTGCTGCCGCCCGGGGACGTGGAGGGCATGGCCCGCCGCGCCCTGGAACTGCTGCAGGATCCCGCCCGCCACGCGGTCTTCTCCCGCGCCGCCGCCCGGTCCGCCCACCGCCGTTTCGCGGCAGGGACAGTAATCCCGCGCTACGAAGCCCTCTACCGGCGCCTGCTGGGCGAGGACGGCCCCTCCTCGGGCCCCTCCTCTTCAGTTCCGCGCCCGGATGTGAGATAATAGGCCCATCCTGGCATCTAGGAGGCGCGGCATGGCGGAAGCATATTCGGTCGGGGACATCGTCGAGGGCACGGTGGACGGGATCACCGGCTTCGGCGCCTTTGTCAAGCTGCCCGATGGGCGGACCGGGCTGGTCCACATCTCGGAAGTCGCCCACGGGTGGGTTGAAAACGTCAGCGACCACCTTTCGGTCGGCGACACGGTGAAGGTCAAGATCCTGCGCATCGACGAGGCCAACAACAAGATCGCCCTGTCCATCAAGGCGACCCAGCCGGCGCCGGCTGACGGCGGCCGCCGGCCCCGGCGCGACAATCGCGACTTCGAGCGCAAGCTGGCCGACTTCCTGAAGCAGTCGGAGAAGAAGTTGCGCGACGCCCGGCTCGAGCGCTGGTAAGCCCGAGGACCGGTCAGCGGGCGGCAGGCAGGCGACCGCCCGGCAGGCGGCAAGACGGGTTCCGTGAACGGCCACCTGTTGCGGAGCGGCGACCTCTTGCTCCCGTGACCCGTGGTTCCCTCACCCGCACATGGTTCCATCACCCGCACCCGGACCGCCGGTTCGACCGCCGGCGGTCTTGTTTTTCCGGCGGGCCTGGCCCGCGCGTCCTCCTGGTTTGAGCCCGTCCCCGGCGGCATAGGCATGGTGGCGTGAGAGGGGACGGGATCGGCATGGGGGGCATCCTGCGCGCCACCCTGTGGCTCACGGCGGGCAACCTGGCGAACCGGATCCTGGGCCTGCTCTACCGGCTCCTCTTGGGCCGGCTTCTCGACCCTGCTCGCCTGGGCCTGTTCCAGCTGGCCATGTCGCTGTACTTTTCCCTGCTGACCCCGGTGGTGGCCGGGCTGCCCGACGCCGTGGCCCGGGTGACGGCCCGCAGCGCCGGGCATCCGGCCCTTCCCCGGGTGATCACCCGCACCGCCGCCCTGGCGGTGGCCGGCGTGGCCCTGCCTGCCGCCTGGCTGCTGCTCACGGGCTGGACGCCGCCCGGCCCGGGCTGGGTGGAGGCCCGCCAGGCCGTGCCCCTGGTGCTGCTGCTCCCGGCCATCGCCCTGGCGGCGGCCTCGGCCGTGCTGCGAGGCCAGTTCCTCGGCGACGGGCGCTCGGCCTGGATCGTCATCGCCCAGCTGGTGGAACAGGTGGTGCGGGTGGGCGCCCTGGCCCTGGCGGTCCATCCCGGCGTCCGGCTGCCCTGGCCGCCCCTGGTGTTCCTCACCGGCCTTCTGGTGGCGGGGGAGGCCGTGGGTTTCCTCTCCACCTGGCTCGCTTACCGGTCCGTCGCGCCGCCGGCGGGCAGCGGCTCGCCGCCCGGGCGGGGCACGGTGGGGCAGCCGCCGCCCCCTGCCGGCGGGCCCGGGCACGGGGCGGCGGCCATGCGGCCGGCGGGCCCGCCCGGGCAGGGCGGCGGTCCGGCTCCCAGCCTGGGGGAGGTGCTGGCGCTGGCGGGCCCGGCCACGGTGGAGCGAATCCTGCTGTCTGCGGCACGGCTGCTGGAGGCCACGTTGATTCCCACCCGCCTGGTTCAGACCGGCCTGACGGTCACCCAGGCCCTGGCCGTGTACGGCGAACTGGGCGGGCTGGCCGCGCCCCTGCTCCTGCTGCCCACGGTCTTCAGCGGCGCCCTGGCCGCGGCCATCGTCCCGGCAGTGGCCCAGGCGGAACACGATCCCCGCAGGCTGCGGGACCAGGTGCGACGCGTGGTGGCGGTGGCGCTGCACCTGGGTGTGCTGGCCGCCGTGCTGTTCGCCCGGGAGGGAACCGCCCTGGCCGCCCTGCTCTTCCCCGGCGCTGCCGGTGGCGACTACCCGGGAGCCGGTCGCCTGATCCACTGGATCGCTCCGGCGGCGCTGCTGCTGTACGCCGACCAGGTGGCGGCGGCGGTGATGCGGGGTCTGGGCCGCCCCCTGGAACCCATGGTGGTCGACCTGGCCTCGGCGGGAGTGCGCATCGCCGTCATCGCCTGGGGCATCCGCCCGGGGATGCCGCCCGACGCGGCGGTGCGCGTGGTTTGCCTTTCCCTGGTCGCCGACGTGGTGGTGGCCGGCGGTGGCAACCTGGCCTGCGCCCTCTGGCGGACCGGCACGGCCCCGGACCTGGTGGGCTGGGTCGTCCTGCCGGCCTGCGCCGGGCTGGCCGCCCTGGGGATCCTGGACGGCCTGGCCCCCCTGCTGGGTTCCGGGCTGGCAGGCCGGCTGCTCAGCTGGAGCGCTGCCGGCGCGGCCGTGGCCGCCATCGCCTGGGTCGCCGCCGCGCCGCCCCGGCCACCCCGGACGGCGCTGCCGTCGTAAGCGCCCGCCGGAGGGAGGGTACGGGGGGCATGAAGGCCCCCCTGGCCAGGACCGGAGGCACGGGACCCGGGGAGGGCGGCCGTCTCCTCCCGGCCCGCAGGGGCTCTTGAAACGCGGCCGCCCCCGCCGGCCCGCTGGCGCCTGGCCGCTAGCCGGCCCGGCAGGGCATAATGGCAGCGGGGAGGCGGTTTGGCTTGAGGGTGGCACTCATTGCCCACGACAAGAAAAAGCCGGATCTGTTGCGGTTCGTCCAGCGATACCGCGAGGTGCTGGCCCGCCACCAGCTGGTGGCCACGGGCACGACGGGCCGCATGGTGGCCGAGGCGACGGGCCTGCCGGTGCACTGCTACCTCTCCGGACCTCTGGGGGGTGACCAGCAGATCGGCAGCGAGATCGCCGGGGGCCGGATCGACGTGGTCTTCTTCCTGCGCGATCCGCTGACGGCCCATCCCCACGAGCCCGATGTCAGCGCCCTGCTGCGCCTGTGTGACGTCCACAACCTGCCCATCGCCACCAACCTGGGCACCGCCGAGGCCGTGATGGCCCACCTGGCGCGCCAGGACGCGGACGCGGCCGGAGCTTCCGGCGACGGGGCGGTGACGCCGCCCGCCCGGGGGTAGAACGGGGCCGCAGCCCTCCTCGTCTTCGTCGGCCTGCGCGCTGGCGTGGCTGGGCTGGCGAGAGCCGCGTACCGGCGCGGGGGGTGGTCAGGGCTCCTGGGGGGCGAGGTGATCCCGGCGGGGGGCAGGTTCCGCCGCGGCGGATCCTGCGCAATCGAGTAGGAGGGGCCGGTCACGGCCCCGTCCTCTCACACCACCCGGCATGCGGGTCCGCACCGGGCGGTTCGTCGAGCATGGCGAAGTTGGTGGTAGTACTGGGTCAGGCTCAGCAGCCCCTGGGCAAGCCAGTAGCGCTTGCCCAGGGCGCTGTTGAGCGGGCCGCCAGCCATGGCCCAATAACCCCGGCGCGAAAAGGCCCACTGCCGGGCCTTCCACTCGGGATGTCCCAGGGCGCGGAGTTCCCGCAAACGGGTGCGGGGCCGTTTCCATTGCTTCCAAAGGCACGCCTGCAAGCGTCGCCGGAGCCAACCTTCCACGGTATCGAGGAGGCTTGCCATGTCCGCAATCCGGAAGTACGCAAGCCAGCCCCGCAGGTAAGTGTTGATCCGGCGGATCCGCTCGGTCATGGAAACGGACCACGTCCGGCTGGTCAGGGTGCGAAGCCGGTCTTTGAGCCGCTGCACCGTTTGGGGGGCCACCCGCAGGCGGACGCCGTCCCGGCCGTGATACATGCTGAAGCCGAGGAACTTGCGTCGCCACGGCCGATCAACCGCGCTCTTTTGTTCGTTGACCTTGAGCCGAAGCCGCTGCTCGAGGAAGCGCCGTACGCCTGCCATGACCCGGTGCCCTGCCCGTTCCGAGCGGACGTAGATGTTGCAATCGTCCGCATAACGGACAAAGCGGTGTCCCCGCCGTTCCAGCTCTTTGTCCAGGTCGTCGAGAAGGATGTTGGCCAAGAGCGGGCTGAGGGGGCCGCCCTGGGGCGTCCCTTCTTCCGTCCGCACCTTCACCCCACCGACCATCACGCCGGCCTGCAGGTAGCGGCGGATCAGCATGCGGACGCGCTTGTCCGCGACCTTCCGCATCACCCGGGCCATCAGGACGTCATGGTTCACCCGGTCAAAGAACTGTTCGAGGTCCAGGTCGACCACCCAGGCGTACCCTTCCTCGACGTGCCGCCGCGCCGCTTCGACTGCCTGGTGCGCGGAGCGTCCCGGCCGAAAGCCGTAACTGTGCTCCGAAAAGTCGGGGTCGAAGATCGGCGTCAGCACCTGCAGCAAAGCCTGCTGGATCAGGCGGTCCAGGACGGTCGGGATACCCAGTAGGCGCGTGCCGCCCCCGGGTTTGGGGATCGCCACCCGGCGGACGGGCTGCGGCTGGTAGGTTCCCGCCAGCAGCTGGGCGCGTACCTGCGGCCACCGCTCCCGCAGAAAACCCCGCAGTTGTTCGACGGTCATGCCGTCGATACCCGGCGCGCCCCGGTTCTGCTCCACCCGTCGTAGGGCGGCCCCCATGTTCTCCCGGGCCACCACCTGCTCCATCAGGTCCACGCCACCACGTCCTCCGCGGGGAGGGGCGCCGGTCTGTCCCGGCCGGGTGCTCCGCTCTCACCCAGGCCCCGGTGGGATTCACCACCGCTTCCTGGGCGAGGCCCTCTCGGGTTGGCTGCTCTCCTCGCACCCGGCGCGAACGCGCCAACACCCTCCCGGACTCGACGTTCGGCCCTTCCCGCCGGCCCGGCCGGCGGTACTACGGCCTCTGCTGACTCCTGCCGGCTCAGCCGCGCCTTGCGGTCGCGGGTTGCCAGCTCCGCTGGCCTACCGGCAGGCCTCCCCGGGTAAGAGCGAGCACTTTCGTCGCACACCCGCCGCGTTTACAGCGCCGCCCTTCGGCCCATCTCGGGCTTCGCTGTGTTGTGCCAGCTCGCCCAGACGGCGCCGCCTCGCCCGCGGTTCCTGGTCGTCGGGTCGCGACTTTGCCTCCGGCTTCCTTCGGATCCCGCGTCGCCGCGGGCACCCTTGCCTTCGGCTAGCGGTTGTACGGGGCCACCCTCCGCAGGGGACTTTCACCCCTTAGCACTCGCCCATGCCGGGCGCACACAGGAAGGAGGCGGGGACCTGAGCCCCCGCCTCATCGGGGTGTCCTGGGGCCGAGCCGGGAGCCGGTTCGTCCCGCGGATGCGGGCCCGTCACCCGGCATGCTCATGCCCGCTTACCGGGTCTGCTGGCCGGGGATCTGCTGGCTCACCGGCGGCAGCGTGCCCTGCTGCGCCAGCTGCTGCTCCGCCAGCGCGATCATGCGCCGCACCATGTGACCGCCCACGGCACCGGTCAGGCGGGTGGGCATGTCACCCCAGTAACCGTCCTGCGGGACCTGGATCCCCAGCTCCTGCGCCACCTCATACTTGAAGCGGTCCAGCGCCTGCTCCGCACCGCGGAAGAGGGCGCGGTTCCGCTGCTGACCCTGGGCCATTGTCGCACCTCCTTTTACGGCTTCTTGAGGGCCGTCGTTGCCCGAGGCAGTCATAGCATGAGGACGGCCTTCCCCCTTCATGCTGCCAAGCTCAGGCTTCTTCACCGGCATCCGGTTCCGGCCGCCTCAAGAGCCGGCACGCGGCAAGGTGCGCGGGTGATCCGGCCCCCGGCGCGCCACGCCGCCGGCGACGTTGTGGAATGGAATGGCAGACGTGCAGGAAACGTTGCGTCCCCCTGCAAAGTTGCATGGGCGGTTGCGGAGCGGTCGTAGTACAATGACGGTGCGGCAAAGAACGGATGGCGGCTTCCGCCGAATCCTTCTAAGGAGGCAGCGTCCGTGAGCAATGAGCTCACCTGGGTGGTAGGCGGCCAGCAGGGCGAGGGGATCGATACGACGGGTGAGATCCTGGCGTCGGCGCTGAACCGCCTTGGCTATTATATCTACGGTTATCGGACCTTCGGGTCCCGGATCAAAGGCGGGCATACGAACTACCGGATCCGTATCGCGCAGCGGCCGGTCTACGGCATTGCACCCCAGATCGACGTCCTCATCGCGTTCGATCAGGACAGCATCAACCGCCTCGCCGGCGAGATGGCCCCGGGAGGCGTCGTTGTTTTTAACGGCAAGGGCGGCCGGGGCAAGCTGCCACCCGGTGTGGAGGGCGTCCGGCTGATCGAGGTCCCCATGCTCGACCTGGCCCGCGAGCTGGGCAACCCGATCATGAAGAACATGGTCGGCGTCGGCGTCTCCGCCGCGCTGCTGGGGCTGGCCCCGGAAGACATCGAGCCCATCATCGACGAGCGCTTCGCCGGGAAGGGCGGCAAGCTCGTGGAGGCCAACAAGACCGCCCTGCGCCGGGGTTATGATGCGGCCCTGCAAGCCCTGGGCGAGGCGGACGGCCACCTGCACCTGGCCCCGGCCGACGGCCGGCGCCGCTACCTGATGACCGGCGACGAGGCGGCAGCCTTCGGCGCGCTGGTGGCGGGCTGCCGTCTGGTGGCGGCCTATCCCATCACCCCGGCCTCGGAGATCATGCACTGGCTGGTCAAGAAGCTGCCCCAGTACGGCGGCGTGGTCGTCCAGTCCGAGGACGAGATCGCCGCCATCAGCACCGTCATCGGCGCCGGTTACGCCGGCGTGCGCGCCCTGACGTCCACCTCGGGCCCGGGCTTCTCCCTGATGCAGGAGGCCCTGGGCTACGCGGGGATGATCGAGGCGCCTTGCGTCATCGTCAACGTGCAGCGCGCCGGTCCCAGCACGGGCATGCCCACCAAGCACGAGCAGTCCGACCTGTTCGAGATGGTGATGGGTTCCCACGGCGACCTGCCGCGCATCGTCCTGGCGCCGGTGACCATCGAAGACTGCTTCTACGGCGCCGTGGACGCCTTCAACCTGGCGGACCGCTACCAGACGCCGGTGATCCTGGCCCTGGACCTGGCCCTGGGCCTGGCGAAGCAGACGGTGGAAGGCATCGACTTCGAGAGGGTGCGCATCGACCGCGGCGCCGTGGCGCTGCCCGACGACCTGAACTGGGAAGGCGGCGACTTCAAGCGCTACCGGTTCACGGACACCGGGATCTCGCCCCGCTCCCTGCCGGGCATGCCGGGCGGCCTGCACCTGGCCACGGGCCTGGAGCACGACGAAACGGGTCATATCACCGAGGACCGCGGAAACCGCGTCCGCATGATGCAGAAGCGGCTGCGCAAGTTCACCCAGGTGGACGGGGTGGAGGCGGTGCGCTACGAGGGCCCCGAGCAGCCCGAGGTGCTGCTGGTCGGCTGGGGAGCCAGCTACGGCGCCCTGCGGGAAGCCCGGGAGATCCTGACGGAGCGCGGCGTTGCCACGGGCCACGCCCACATCCGGCTGCTGGCCCCCTTCCCCGTGGGGCCGGTGGCCGAACTGCTTGGCCGCGCCAGGCACGTGTTCGTGGCCGAGAACAACGCCCAGGGCCAGCTGGCGGCCCTGATGCGCCAGCACATTGACAGCGCCGACAAGGCGCGCCTGCGGACCGTGAACAAGTACGACGGGACCCTGTTCCTGCCGGCGGAGATCGTGGAGCCGGTGCTGGCCGCGGTGTCGCCCATGGCGGCGTCGGCCAAGGAGGTTGGATGAGGCATGGCGACGGTGATCCGCACGCCCAAGGACTACCGGACGAACGCGGCGCCCTGGTGGTGCCCCGGCTGCGGCGACTTCGGCGTGCTGCGCGCGCTGCAGGAGGCGGCCGCCAAGCTCAACCTGGCGCCGGAGAACGTGGTCCTGGTGGCCGGCATCGGCTGCTCGGGCAAGATCGGCGACTATTTCCGGTCGTACAGCGTGCACACCGTCCACGGCCGCACCATGCCCGTGGCGATGGGCATCAAGCTGGCCAACCGGGACCTCACGGTGATCGCCGCGGGCGGCGACGGCGACGGCTACGGCATCGGCCTGAACCACTTCATCCACGCGGTGCGCCGGAACATCGACATCACCTACATCGTGATGGACAACCACATCTACGGGCTGACCAAGGGCCAGTTCTCGCCCACCAGCGCCCAGGGCTTCAAGACCACCTCGTCGCCCGCGGGCACGGCGGACCGGCCCATCAAGCCCCTGCAGCTGGCCCTCTCGGCCGGGGTCACCTATCTGGCCCAGGCCTTCTCGTCCCATCCCGACCACATGGCCGAGATCATCGCCGAGGCCATCCAGCACAAGGGCTTCTCGCTGGTGAACTGCATCAGCCCGTGCGTGACCTACAACAAGGTCAACACCTACGACTTCTACAAGGAGAACCTGGTCAACCTGGACGAGGACCCGGACTACGACCCGCGCAACTACGACCTGGCCGTGGAGACGGTGCGCAAGTACGACGAGCTGGTCATCGGCCGGATCTACATCGACGACAGCCAGCCCTCGTACCAGGACCTTTTGCCGGGCTACGCGGAAGAGCCCCTGGTCAAGGCCCGGCTGGAATACGAGCCCGAGCACTGGCAGGCGATCCTCAAGGAGTTCGCCTGACCCGGGCGCCCCGGGCCCCTGCCGCCGCGCTGACCGGCGGGCGGCGGCCGCCGGTCAGCGCGGCGGCAGCGACAGCGTGACGCTCCTGCACGCCCCCGGAAGCACCCGGCCGCGGCACGGCCGGGTGCTTCCGGGGGCGCGTTCTTGGCGGGGCCTCCTGGCTCCGCCAACCCCGGCCCGCCCGGGACCGGAGGGGTGCCGGCAAAGCCACGGGGCAGCCGTTCCCGGGAGCGCCGTGCAGGCGCCCTGCTGACCCGCGGGCTCCGCCGCCAGGCGCCGCCTGGGCCGGCGCGCCGGATGCCGCCACCCGGCGGCCCGGCGCCACTGCTCACCGGCTGCCACCGGCCGGTGCGGGCCCGGCCACGCATGGACGTCGATGCTTGGGTACAATACGAACAAACCTTACAAGGGACGGGCGCCGCGGAAGCCGTGACGCCCTGCCCTGGGGCTCCGGCCGCGGGCGGCGGCCGGCCCGGCGGCCAGTGGGAGGTGCCCGCCATGCCGGTGCACACCCTGGAGGATCTGCAAAGCTACCTGGACCACTCCCGGCGCAAGGTGCTGCGCCTGGCCGTGCAGGTGCCGCGACCCCTGTGGCACCAGCGCCCGGCCCCCGATCGCTGGTCGGTGCTGGACAACCTGGAACACCTGGTGTTGACCGAGCGGTTTTGCGGGGATCTTCTGGAGCGCATGCTGGAGAGGGCCCGGCGCGAGGGCCGGATGAGCCGCGGCCTGCCCGTCCAGTGGGTCGATGCCCGCCCCGTCATGCTGGACGCCGAGGGCAAGACCTACAGCGCGCCCGTGTGGGCAGAACCCCGGGGCCGCTGGCACGACGAGGAGGTGGCGGAGGAGCTGGCGGCCAGCCGCCGGCGCCTCGAAGCCATTCTCCCTGACCTGCCGCGGTACGACGTGGAGCGGGTGATCGAGCCGCACCCTCTCTACGGCTGGCCCTTCAACGCCGCCCAGTGGATCCACTTCGTGGGCTTGCACGAGAACGTCCACGCCCGCCAGCTGGAACGCATCGCCCGCCACTGGGTCCAGCAGGGTGCCATGGAACCCTTGCCGCAGGACCCCCGCTGAGCCCCGCCGCCCTCCACCGCCGTCCGGACTCCCGGCGCCGGACCTCGGCGAAGCCGCTGATGACATCCCAGCAGGGCGGCCCGCCCGGGCGCTGGCCCCGGCGGCACCTGGCACGCTGGCGAAGAGGCGCCGGCCGTGGCGGGCGCTCACGGCGCCGGCATCATCCGGCCGGGGACGAGAACCAGTCCCACTGGGGCGTGAGCCAGGGCGCCAGAGCGCCGGCCACGGCCATTTGCCAGAGCTGGGTGCGGTCGACCAGCCCCCGGGTGAACAGGCCCACGGCTCCGGGGCCACGCCCGATGCCGGCCACGCCGCCCAGGCGCTCCAGCAACGGGCCCAGTTCCTCCCCGTGGAGGACGGCCCGCACCACCACCGGCGGCAGGGGCATCCGCAGGCTCCAGGCCACGCTTTCCCGGCCCTTCCGGTCGCGGGCGCAGCAGGCGCTGAGGAGGAACCCGGCCGGATCAACCCCACCCTCCAAGCCGATCCCCAGATCCGCCACCCCGCCCGCCCACTCCAGGGCCAGGCGGGCCCGCTGCCGCGCTCCCGCCTCCGTCTGGGCGGCTCCCAGCGGCTGGTCCGGCACCCCGCTGGGCACCTGGTGGCCCGTCACCTCCGCGCCCGGCCAGGCGGCGGTGATCACCCGGCGCACGGCCTCCACCTTGGTGGGGTTGGTCGAACCCACGGCCACCCGGCGTGGCACCAGCGCCTCCTCCACCTCCAGCCCCCCGTCCCCGGAGCCTCCGCCCTCCGCCGCCTCCGGCCCGCCGCCCCGGTCCCGTCAGTCGTCCAGGGAGATCAGGCCGTGGCGGATGGCGTACTTGGTGAGTTCCACGGCGTCATGCAGGTCCAGCTTCTCCATGATGTTGGAGCGGTGCGCCTGGACCGTCTTGATGCTGATGAACAGGCGGTCGGCGATCTCCTGGTTGGTCAGCCCCTGGGCGATCAGGGTCAGCACCTCGGTCTCCCGCTCCGTGAGGCCGTCCACCCGGCGGGGCGCCCCCTCGCCGGCCCCCTCCCCCTTCTGGCGCCGGGCGGCGCCGCCCACCACCTTGGCCGCCACATCGGGATGCAGGATGGTGTGCCCCTGCACCACCGCCCGCAGGGCCGACACCAGTTCCGTGGCCGCGGAGCGCTTGAGCACGTAGCCCGCCGCCCCCGCTTCCAGGATGGGGAAGATGTACTCCTCGTTGTCGTGCATGGAGAGGATCAGCACGCGGGTTTCGGGGCGCTGCTTGAGGATCGCCCGGGTCGCCTCGATGCCGTTCATCCCCGGCATCCCGATGTCCAGCAGCACCACGTCGGGCTGCAGCCGCCGCGCCAGTTCCACCGCCTCGCGGCCGTCGGCCGCCTCCCCCACCACGGCGATGTCGGGGTGGGCTTCCAGCAGGGTCCGAATGCCGTCCCGCAGGATGGCGTGGTCGTCGCAGACCAGCACCCGGATGGGCCGCTGGACCTCGCGGCCCGCGCCAGCTTCCGGCCCCCCCGGCTCCCGGCCGCCTGCCCCGCTCGCCGCGCCCGCCCCCCCTGCCGGGTCCGCCCGGCGGCCGGCGGCGTCGCCCGCGCCGCCGGGGCCGGTCCGTCCTGCGAACTCAGACATGGCCCATGGCCGCCTCCTCCCGGGCATCTTCCCCGCCGCCACTGCCGGCGACGGTCACGGGTGCCGCCGGCCCCGCGAGGGAACCCGGCGCCCCGGGCGCATCCGGCACTCCGGCAGGGTGCGTCCCGGCTCCTTTCCCAGGGGCCGCGGCGTCCCCGGCCGGATGGCCCGGCAGGCCCTCCAGGGGGATCCAGACCCGCAGCCGGGTGCCCTGGCCCGGCCGGGAATGCAGTTCGATCCGGCCGCCCACCAGGGCGGCCCGCTCCCGCATGCCGAAGAGCCCCAGGCCACGTCCCGGATCGGGACCCGCGCCAGGAATCATCTGGCGAGGATTGAACCCGACCCCGTTGTCCCGGATCTCCGCCGACACGCCGCCGGGTTCCCGCCGCAGCATGACCTGGGCCCGGGTCGCGCGGGAATGCTTGAGGATGTTGGTCAGGGCTTCCTGGACGATGCGGAAGAGGGCCGTCTCGATCTCGTCCCGCAACCGGCCGTTGAAGCCGCTGGCGCTGAGTTCGACCTCGATGCCGGCCGGCTCCAGCACGTTCTGGACGTACCACCGCACCGCGGGGACCAGCCCCAGGTCGTCCAGGATGGTCGGGCGGAGGTCAAAGGTGAGGCGGCGGATCTCCTCCAGCGTGTCGCTGGTCAGCTGGCGGATGAAGGCCAGCTTGCGCTGGACGTCCTCGGGGGCGTCGCCGCCCAGCCGCTCCTTCAAGAGGTCCAGGTGGATGAGCAGGGAGGTCAGCACCTGGCTGGTCTGGTCATGCAGCTCGCGGGCGATGCGCTTGCGCTCCTCTTCAAGGGCCCGCAGCACCTGGGAGGCCGTGGCCCGGCGGTATTCGTCCAGCCGGTCCAGCACCTCGTTGAAGATGGCGCCCATGGCCGCCACGTCCGGGTCCCCCACGATGGCCGGCGCCCGGGCGTGGAACTGGCCGGCCCGCACGTCGTCCATGATCTCCCGCAGCCGGAACAGGGGCAGGAAGGCCACCCGCAGGATGACCCAGTTGATCCCCAGGCTCACCACCAGCCCGGCGGTGAGGAAAGCCAGGATCACCACGGTCAGCGCCTGGTCCTGCAGCCACCGCTGGACCAGCGGCAGCTGCCGCACATGGGCCGCCAGCACCGCCGCCCCGATCCCCGTGGCCACCAGCAGGACCGCGTTGGCGATCAGGACCTTCTGGAAAATGTTCAAGCGATTGTGGATGGCGTAAATCCAGCGCATCCGCGGAGCCTCGCCCATGGCGGGGGTATGATACGCCCGCGCCGGCTGCCCGTCCATCGGACGGCAGCCGGAAGGCGGCGCCGACTCCACCGGGCAGAGAGCCGATGGTGCGTCGCAACGGCCCTTAAACGACCCGGTGAAGACCCGGCTCCACCCGGTTGGGCACCCGATCCCGCCATCGCCAGCATACGGCGCGGGGGGCGAGGGCGCAAGGCGCAAGGAACCAGGACCCCCGGCCCGGGGCACGGCGCCGCCGCCGGGAAGAGCACCACACCGGGGGACAAGGCCCGCCGCGCCGCGCCCTGGGGTACCCCCGCGGAGGACGGGGACACTCCGGCCCCGGGCGCTCCCCTAGCCGGCGGGCACGCCCCGCGACAACAGCGCGTAGGCCGCAACCCCCACCACCACCGTCCAGGCCATGTTGCGGGTCCACAGGGCGACGACGGCCGCCGGCACCGCCGCGGCCAGCCGGGGCCCCAGTCCCCAGGGCGGCTGTCCCCAGGTGGCCGCCAGGTCCGGCGCCACCAGGGCAGCCATGACGGCAATGCCGACGTACCGCAGGGCATCTTCTACCAGCCGGGGCAGGCGCACCCGGCTGAGGCCCACCAGCGGCAGGCAACGGGGCAGGTAGGTGACGATGCCCATCAGGAGGAAGGCCGCCACCACCGACGGGCGCACCGGTCCATCACCACCCCCACGGCGCTGCCTGCCACGGCGGCACCCAGGACGCGCCAGTGGGGCCAGCCGGCAGCGCCCAGAGCCAGGGACACGCCGGCCGCCACCAGGGCGACCACCAGGCCCCGGCCCACCCGCCCGCCCAGCTGGAGGGCGATCAGGGCCAGAAACATGGCCGGCAGCGCGTAATCCAGTCCCCAGTCCCCCAGACCGGTCAGGGCGTCGCCGATCCAGGCTCCCAGCCAGGAGGCACCGCACCAGGAGGCATAGGCGGCCACCTCCAGACCCAGCAGGTACGGCCAGGGCCGGGCAACGCCTTCCAGCGTGGCCTGGGCCACGGCGAACACCTCGTCGGTCAAGCCGAAGGCCGCCAACGCCAGGCGGCCCCAGCGCCTTTCCGCCAGGCGCGGGGCCAGGGCGGCGCCGAAGAGGACGTGGCGCAGGTTGATGAGGAAGGTGGTGGCCACCAGGGTGGCCGTGGCCGCGCCCGCTGCCATCATCCCCGCGGCGGCGAACTGGGCCGAACCCGCAAAGACCAGCACGGACATGGCCAGCGCCTCGAGGGGCGTCAGGCCCGCCTGGACGGCGACCACCCCGTAGGCCAGCCCAATGGGAAGGTAGCCGGCGACGATGGGCATACCCGCCACCAGCCCGCGGGCGAAGGCCCCCCGCTCGCCGGAACCAGCCCACGCCGGGGCAGGAAGAATCCTGTTCATATTCTTAAGGGGTTACCACGTGCCCGGCCGGGCTCCTGCCGGCAGCGGCGGGCGCCGGGGCAGGCGGGCACGAGGTCGGAACGCCGGCGGGAAGAGGCGCGGTTGCGGCGGTTACGGCCCTGGCGCCCGCTGACGCTGCCGCGGTGGGCACGGTGGTCCCAGGGCGGGCCCGCCCGGCACGGCGCTGGCGAGGCCGGGCCCGGCAGCGGCCATGGCGGCGGCCACCGGGAGGATCCGCCGGGGCTCGGGCGGCCCCGGGGGAGGGCCGGTTCGCCGGGGACGGGTGCTATACTGGGGATAGCGGATCGGGCTGGCAGCCCCGCCGGAGCCGGCCAGAACCCCATGGGAGACCGCCGGAGAGGAGTCCCGGGCCTTGTTCGACCCCGATTTCCCCGCAGAGGAGCTGGCTGCCGTGGAGGCCCGCCTGGGCCGGCCCCAGTGCCTGCAGTGGACCGGCGAGGTGGGTCCCGAGGAGCTGGAACTGGTCCGGGCCAGCACCCGGCGCGGGCGTCACCATGATCTGACCTTCTTCGTCTTCGACCCCGCGGGACGGGTCGCCGCCATCCGCAAGCCCTCTTTCCCCCCCGGCATCTACCGGGCACCCAGCGGCGGTGCGCGGCCCGGCGAGCCGCTGCTGGAAGGCCTGCGGCGGGAGGCGTGGGAGGAAACGGGGCTTGACATCGAACCCACGCGCTACCTGTTGCGCATCCATGCCCGGTTCACCTGCGGGGACCAGTGGGAGGACTGGGTAAGCCACGTCTTCGCGGCCCGCACCGCGTCGTCCCGGCTGGACCCCCACGACCCCGGGGAGATCGCCGAGGCGCGCTTCGTCACCCTGGAGGAACTGGCCGGGCCCATCCGCCAGCGGATGCTGGCCACCGGGCGCGGTCTCTTCCGCTATCGCGTGGCCCTGACCGATGCCGCCCTGGCCGCCCTGGCCGGAGAGCCCACACCGTGGGGAGCCGGTTCGTCCCGTACCGCCCCGCCGGTTCCTTCCCCCTGGGGCGCTGCCTCCCGGGGCGGCATGGCCCCCTGCAATCCGGACGGCGCGTCGGGCGAGCCCGGCGTCCGGGCGAATCTCCCTTCCGGGACCCGCGGCGCGCCGGGCACCCGTCCGGAGGTTGCAGGGCCGGAAGGGCGGGGGGAGCGTGACGGGCACCCGTGAGCATGCCGCCGCCGACTCCCGCCCGCTCCGCCGGGGAAGCCGCCGCGGCCGCGGCGGCCGGCCCGCTGGTCCGGCAGGTCCTGCAGGACCCCACCTGGCGCCACGCCTGGTCCTATCTCAGGCGCCAGCTGGACCGCTACGTGGAAGAGATCGTCCGGATCACCCAGATCCCCGCTCCCACCTTTGCGGAAGAACCCCGCGCCCGCTATGTGGCGGCCCGCCTGGAAGAGCTGGGGCTGGCGGTCCGGCGGGACGAGGCGGGCAACGTGTGGGCGCCCTGGCCCGCACTCAAGCCGGCCCCGGCCCCGGCCCCGCGGGACCTCGCGGGGCGCGGCCGCCCAACCGGCCATGGCACTGGGGACGGTGCCGGATCCCCGGCCCCGGTGGTGATCTCGGCCCACCTGGACACCGTGTTCCCGCCGGAGACCCCCCTGACCGTGCGCCGCCAGGGCCGGCGGCTGTACGGGCCGGGAATCGGCGACAACTCGGCTTCGGTGGCGTGCCTGCTGCTGCTGGCCGAGGCCCTGTCCCACGCCGGCTTCGCGCCGCCCGTGCCGGTGATCTGGCTGTTCAATACCGGGGAGGAAGGACTGGGCAACCTGCGGGGGATGCGCGCCTTCCTGGACGCCTGCCCCGTCCCCCCGGCGGCCATGCTCGTGCTGGACGGTGGCCTGGGCATGCTGTGCTACCGGGGCATCGGCAGCCGGCGGCTGCGGGTTACCTTCACCGGCCCCGGCGGGCACAGCTGGAAGGACTTCGGCCAGCCCAGCGCCATCGTCGCCGCGGGCCGCGCCCTGGCCCGGCTGGCAAGCCTGCCGATGCCCTCCGAGCCCCGCACCACCTGGAACGCCGGCCGCATCAGCGGCGGCACGTCGGTCAACACCATCGCCTCCACCTGCCAGCTGGAGCTGGACCTGCGGTCGGAAGACGCCACCGCCCTGGCGAGCCTGGAACAGGCCGTGCGCCAGGTGCTGGCAAAGGCCGCCGGGGAAGAAGGAGTGGATGTGGACGTGGCGGTGGCCGGTGACCGGCCCCAGGGCGCCCTGGCGCCGGACCACCCCCTGGTGGCCCTGGTGCGGGAAGCCATGCGCACCTGCGGCATCCCCGCCCACGACCTGCCGGCCAGCACCGACGCCAACCTGCCCCTGAGCCGCGGCATCCCTGCCGTGACCTTCGGCATCCGCCACGGCGACGGCGCCCACACCCTGGACGAGTACATCGATCGATCCGGCCTGGACCGGGGCCTCCGGCTGGCGCTCCTGGCCCTGCTGGCGACGGTAGGCTGGGCGGCGGCCGGCGGCGGGAGGGCAGCGGGGGCAGCGGCGGGACCTTCCAGCGCGGCCTCTCCGGGAGCCGCGGCATCGCAATCCTCCGGTCGGGAACAATAGGGCCGGACAAGGCGGCAGGCGGCCCGGTGCGCCAGGCGCCGGCAGCCCGCCCCGGCGGTGCACCGCCCTCTAAGGCGGTCCGCCGCCCGGAGGAGGCCCCCACGGTGACACGGTTTCTGCTCCAACCGGTGCCCTATGTCGTGCTCGGCATTCTGGGACTGGTCGCCCTGGCCGGTATGGTGGCGGGGGTCACCGCCATCGTCACCGGCCGCAGCAGCCTGTTCCGCCTGCGCAGCCATGCGGCGGGCTGGTTGACGGCGGCCGTCTCCCTGGCCGTGCTCTCCCTGGCGGTGTGGGTGGGCTGGGAGCCTCACAGCGCCGGCAGGGCGGCGGTGTTCACCAAGCCGCGGTGGAACGAGGGCCCCCTGCTGAGCGCCGACCTCCAGGCAGCGGTGACCCCGTCCAACCGGGGCGAAAACCGCAAGGTCTTCGTCCAGCAAGGGCCCGAGGATCACCGCCGATCCCAGGCGGCCAGCACCACGCTGCTGGTCACCCTGCGGGCCGACCGGGCGGCCTCCCGCGAGGCGCTGAAGGCCGCCATCCTTGAGGATTGCCGTCGGATCATGGACGTGGTCTTCGGCCGGCCGGAGTACGAGAAGTGGCAGGCCGTGTCGGTGGGAGCCACGTACCCCACCACCCGCGCCGGCGAGCAGATGGTGGCGGCGGTGACCCTCACCCGGGAGGAGTACCGTCAGGCCACCCGCGACGGCCGCCTGGACCCCCAGGAGCTGGCCGAGGTCGGTACGGTCACGTGGCTCCCGCCCCTGGCGCCGGGCGACACCCGGGGGGTCGGCGAGTTGCGCCTGGGCCGTTAAGCGCCCGATCCCCGGCTGAGATAGCGGGCGATGAGCTCCTCGAACTGCCGCAGGGTCTCCTCGATCACCTCCAGGCGGCGACCCGCGTAGTGGGGGCCTTCCATGGCTTTCACCTCGATGTTGCTCAGGATCACCGCCTCCAGGTCCCGCAGGAAGTCCGCCACCACCTCCGGCTCCACGGGTCCCCACTCGCCGGCGTCCAGTCGCTGCAGGAACTGCTCAAGATCGACGCCCTCCATGGACACCTCGTAATAAAGATCCATAAGGGCCTCCGGGTCGCTGGGGCCTGTGGCCGGCCCCGTGGCGCCTGGACCGGCCGGCGGCGTCGCGCCTGCGTCCGCGCCCTGTCCCGCATGGCCCCTGCCGGACGAACCGGCCCGCCCCGCCTCGCTCCCGGCGGGCCCGGCCGCACCCGGGTCCCCGGCCTGCGGGCGCCCTTCGCCCCGAGGCGCCGCCCCTGCGGATTTGGCCTGCCCCGGGCCGCCTGCGGCGTCGCTTCCCCCTACCCTCTCCGGCTCCGGCCGGTTCCGCTCCCGATCGTCCACGGTATCGCCTCCTGGGTTGCTGCGATCGCTGCCGGCGCGGCCCGCCTCGCCGGCGCCACCCGCCTCGCCGCCGCCGCCCGCTGGACCCGCCCGCTAGCCGGCGGCCGCAGGGAAGAGGCCCCACTCCACCGCGCCGGCTACGGCCGGGCGCACCTCCTCGGGAGCCGCCGCCGCCGCGGCCACCGCCTCTGGGTGGGGTGGCAGGCCTGCCGGGAGGGGCGGCCACGCCCTGTAAAAGAATTCCCATCCCAGCCGCGGTGACGGTGGCGGCGGGAAGCCGCCGAAGGCCCGTTCCACCGACCGGTGCTGGGTGCGGTGACAGGCCAGGGCGGCCCGCTTGCGCTCCGCCCAGGCGCGGGCATCGACCACGGTGGTGACGGTGGCGTCCAGGGGATGGGGCGGGCGACCCAGCCCGTTGAGCCGGTAGACGGCGGCAGGCAGGGTGAAGTAGTAGAGCCGCGACCGGTCCCCTGGTGCCAGCACTTGGCGGAAGGCCTGTTCCACCGCCCGGGACAGCACCCGGTGGTCGGTATGGCCAGAGATACCCCCCGGCGGAAAGGTCAGCACCACGTCGGGCTCGAGCCGCTCCATCCGGCCGGCCAGGACCGCGACCAGCTCCGCCGGGGCCACCTGGGCCAGTCGCCCGTCCTCGTAGTCCAGCATATGGACCCGGGCCACCCCCAGCTCCCGGCAGGCGGCCCGCAGTTCCTGCTCCCGCACGCGGGGCAGCTCGGCCCGGCTGCAGAGGGGCGGGTCACCCGCCTTGCCGGCCTGGCCGCGGGTGGCGCACACCACCGTCACCTCCACCCCTTCGGCGGCGTACCGGGCCAGAGAGGCGCCCGGACTGAAGGACTCGTCATCCGGGTGGGCCGTCAGGCAGAGCAAGCGGCGCCCGCCTCCCTGCAAGCGGTGGCCGCCTCCCTCCGGCTCAGGCATCGGCCACTCCTCCCCCCTGCGGCCCGCCTCCCTGGGGCGCGGGCCGCCCCTGCGACGACCGCCGCCGGTGGATGAGCCAGCACAGGCCGTAACCGGCCTCGTACAGCACGGCCAGGGGCACGCTGAAGACCAGCTGGGTGATGATGTCGGTGGTCGGCGTGAGGAAGGCCGCCACCACCAGGGAGGCCAGCAGAGCGTACTTGCGCAGGTGCGCCATGAACGGCGGGGTGAGGAGCCCGATCTCCGTCAAGATCCCCACCACCACCGGCAACTCGAAGATGAAGCCGAAGGGCCAGACCAGGCCGGTGACGAAGTCGACGTAGGCCTGCACCGAGAGGGTGCGCTCGATGGGGCCGGCATTGAACCCCAGGAGAAAGTCCAGCGCCATGGGCACCGCGACCAGGAGGCCGAAGGCCAGCCCCGCGGCGAAAAGGACCAGGGCCGGGAACGCGTACCAGCGCACGTACCGGCGCTCCGCCTCGGTGAGCCCCGGCCAGATGAAGCGCAGGGCCTGGTAGACCACCACGGGCGACGCCAGGCCGAGGCCCAGCAGCACGGCGATGCGCAGGGTGACCAGGAAGGCCTCCGCGGGAGCCAGGGCCACCAGCTTGACCTCGGGGCCCTTCTCGATCAGCCATTCCAAAACCGGCCGGGCGTAGACGAACCCTACCGCCACGCCGGCCACCAGGGCCAGCCCGCTGTAGATCAGGCGCAGCCGCAGCTCGCTGAGGTGCGCGGCCAGGGAGGGCCAGAAGCCGCTTCCTCCGGTCTCCTCCACCGCTGGGGCCATCCTTCATCCGGCCGGTTCCTGGCGGCTCGGCTCGCCGGCCGGAGCCCCCTCCGCCGGCTGCACGCCCGCCCCGGCCCCGGCCGTGCGGGCCGCTGCCGTGCTGCCCTTTCCGGCCGTCGCCGTCCCTCCGGCCGTCCCGCGGGCTGGGGAGGCGTCCTCGTCGCCGTCGTCCAGAGACCGGACCGCCGAGCGGAACTCGCGCATGGCCCGGCCCAGGGAGCGGCCCAGCTCGGGCAGGCGCGCCGGGCCGAAGACGATCAAAGCCACCGCGCCGATCAACAGGAGCTCTGGCAAGCCAATCGGTCCCACGCTGGCACCTCCTCGGGCCGCTCCCCCATCCCAGGGGAGCGCCCCACCGGCCGCGGGCGGCCGGCCTCGTCCCTCAAGGTTTCGTCGCTATTGTAGCGCACCGGTCCCTAGGGCGGGGACCCGGTTCGTCCCCGCACGCGGGCAGGCTCGGGCCCCGTCGGCCTGGCAGGCTTCCCTCCACCCCGCTGGCCCTGGCCAGCCGATCGCCCCGCCCCCTGCCCACCCGGCCCTCCTCAGCCGCCGGCGAGCAGCCACAACACGAACAGCACCGCCCCCGCCAGCGCCAGCTGGACGAACAGCTCGTCCCGCCGGGCCAGTTCTTCGGGCGGGGGGTGGGGCTGGGCCGTGACCAGCTCGAGAAAGGTCCGCCGGCCCCACAAGAACCCGGAGTAGTTCAGGGCCGACAGGAGGACCAGGGCCACCTCGACGGCCAGGGCCCGGCCCAGGACCTCCCGCCGGAAGGGCCCCGGCCAGAGGAACACGGCCAGGGCCGTCAACGCGCCCAGGGCCAGCGCCGCGGCCACGGGCACCAGCCACCGGGCGGGACCCGCCCCCCGGCCCGGGGCTTCGGGTTCCAGGGAACGGGGTTTTTCAGGCCGTGCCATGGCCACCTTCACTGCCCTGGGTTCCGGAGCCGCCGTGCAGGAAATAGACGGTATCCAGCCCCACCTGCCGGGCCACCGCCTGGATGTCCGCCCGGCCCATGCCCTGCCAGGCGCGGATCAGCTCTTCCGGGTCGTCCCGGTGACCGTGGACCTCCGCTTCCAGGGCGGCGCGGATCAGGGCACCCGGCTGGTCCAGCTCCGCCCGCAGGCGTTCCACCAGCGAGCGGCGGGTGGCCTCCAGTTCCTCGTCACTGATGCGGCCGGCCGCCATGTCTTCCACCTGGCGCAGCATGATGGCTTCGGCGTCCTGGCGGCGGCGGGGGTCGATGCCCGCCATGGCCAGGATCAGCCCCTTGCCGCGGACCAGGCGGGACCAGGCGGAGTAAGCCAGGCTGGCCCGCTCCCGCACGTTGAGGAAGAGCTTGGAGTGGACGAACCCGCCCAGGATGCCGTTGTACATCTCCAGCGCCGGCCGCAGCGGGTGGTCGAAACCGATGGGGGCCCTCAGCCCCAGGACCAGCCATCCCTGTTCCATGGGCAAGGTCTCCTCCACCCGCCGGGGTTCGGGGCGGGGGCCCCGGATCACCGCCGGAGGCAGGGACAGGACCTCCCTGGGCCCGCCGCCCGCCCGCTCCCAGGCGGCGGCCACCGCCTCCACCAGGGAGCCGGGCTCGACCGGCCCGGCGACGAACAGGTCCAGGGGAGCCACGGCCCGCACCCGCCGGTGCATGCGGAGCAGGTCCTCGCCGTCCAGCATGGCCAGGCGCTCCGGGTCCCCCAGCTCGCTGAGGCCGTAAGGCTCGCCGGCGCAAAGATGCTCCAGGCAGTGACGCAAGGCATAGGTCGCCTTGTCGTTGACCAGGGCCCGGATGCGCTGGATCTGCGCCTCCTTCTCCTCCGCGACCCGGTCCGCCGGAAACCCCGTGCCGTCCAGGTAGGGGTCGGTGAACACCTCCATCAACAGCCCTGCGGCGCGCGCCACCAGGCCGCCGGCGCCCTCCTCCCGGGCCCCCGGGACGAAGCGGCCCGCGGGCCACGTCAACGTCAAGGTGGCCACGTGCCGGTCGCCCATCTTTTCCACGCCCGCGCCCAGGCTGGCCCCGTAGAGCTCCGCCAGCGCCCGCTCCAGGGCGGGCAGGTCGGGATGGTGCCGGGTCCCGCGGCGCAGCAACCGGGGAAGCAGGGCGAAGGGGCTGGCGGTGTCCGTCGCCAGGGGCATCTGCCAGGCCAGGACGGCCGCCACCCGCTTGAACCGGGGGTCGGGCCGCACGTGCACGCGCAGGCCGGGCAGGTCATGCCGGATGAAGCCCGCCGCCCGCCCTAGATCCAGGCCGCCGCTCATGATGCCGCCTCCTTCCCCGGCAGCACCGCGGCCCGCACCGTGCGCCGCGGGTCGGCGTGCTCCCGCAGCCAGCGGTCGGCCGCTTCCACATCGACCCGTTCCAGGATCTCCAGCCGCCGGTAGAAGTCCCACCCCAGGAAGCGGTCCGTGAGGAAGGCGTGGGCCAGGTCTTCCGGCGAGTCCAGCACCGACAGGAACTCGCCCAGGGCCTTGCGCCGCACCGCTTCGAAAAGGCCAGGGTCGAGCCCTCCGCTCAGAGCCTCCCCCAGGCGCTGGCTGCAGGCCGCGGCGAAGGCGTCGGGGTCGCCGGTCTCGCCGCCCACCTCCCAGTGGGCGGCGCCGGGCACCACCGACAGGCCGAACCAGTAGCGGTCGGTGATCACGTGACGGCGGTACTGCTGTTCATACCACGGGCTCAGGCGGCCGAACAGCGCCTCCGCCACCAGATCCCCCAGGACGGCATCGCGCAAGCCCTCTTCCGCGGCCGGGAAGGGACCGAACTTGATGCCCCACTGCACGTAGGGGCGGGAAACGGCCATCTGCCGCTCCACCGCGGGACGCGCCAGGTCGGGACCCTCCTCGGGCACTTCCCGGCGCGGCCGGGGCCGCGCCGGGAAGCGGCGCCGGGCCAGGTCGGCGGCCACCATGTCCACCACCCGCCGGGGATCCACGTCCCCCACCACGCAGACGGTCATGTTGGCCGGGTGGTAGTAGGTGCGGTGAATGGCCTCCAGCAACTCCGGCGTCAGGGTGGCGATGGATTCGGGCGATCCCAGGATCCAGTCGCGCACGGGGTGCTCGCGGTACATGGCCTCGAGGAAGTCGTAGTAGAGCCGGTGCACCGGGTGGTCGTAGGCCGTGGCGATCTCCTGGCCGATGATCCCCTGCTCCTTCGCCACGCTTTCCGGGGTGAAGCGCGGGTCCTGCACGTAGTCCAGCAGCAGCTCAAAGCAGGGCTCGAAGGCTTCCACCACCGAGAAGAGGTAGACGGTGTAGAAGTGGCCCGTGTAGGCATTCATGCTGGCGCCCAGCCGGGCAAAGCGCTCGAGGATGCTGCCCTCGGGCTTGTCGAACATCTTGTGCTCAAGGAAATGGGCCGCCCCGGGCGGGATCTCCATCCGGCGCCCCGTCTCCGGGTCCTGCAGCACCCGGTCGATGCTGCCGTACCGGGTGGCATAGGTCGCGTATTTCTTCCCGAATCCCGGCTTGCGGATCACCACCACCTCGGCGCCCGGTTCCACCCGCGCTTCATAGACCCGCTCGTCCAGGGCCGGCAGCACCCGCTCCTCGAGCTGCACGCCCTCACACCTCCTCCATCCGCCTGCGGCACCCCGCCCTCCGCCCCCCTCCACGCCCTCCAGGTCCGCCACCTCGGGCCGCCGGGCCGGGCTCGCGCGGCCAGAGCTCGACCGGAGCGCGGCCGGCCCCTGCCCCGCGGTGGCCCCACGCTCCGGCCCGGTTCTTCCTTAGGAATACCGCCGCGGGGGTACGCGGATACTACGCCCGACCCAACGGGAAGGAGGCGGTTTCCCATGCCCGTGACCGACCAGTTCCAGCAGTTCGCCCGGGAACTCTCCCAGCGCATCCAGGCCGCCCGGCAGGCCGGGATGTCCCAGCAGGACATCAAGGCGCGCGCCCAGCAGATCGGTGACTGGCTGGCGCAGGAGGTCGAACCCCGCACGCCCGAACAGCGGCTGCTCAAGGAGATGTGGCAGGTGGCCAACCAGCAGGAACAGGAGGCCATCGCCAGCTCCCTGGTGAAGGTCATCCAGCGCCAGCCGGGCATCAGCGGCTGAGCGCCCGGGCCGGGCTTCCATCCGGTGGCCCGCTGGCCCGCAATGCCCGGCACCCAGGACAGGGCGGGGGCCAGGGGGCGCTACCGGCCACCAGGACAGAACCCCGCCGGGGACCGGCACTGCCGGTCCGGCCCGAGGCCGGCGGGGTTTGCGTTGCCAGGGGCCCGGTTCCGTCCTCCCGCCGTTCCGGTGCCGCCGGTTGCGACGGCCGGTTGCTACGGGTAGGGGGAAGAGGACCCGGCGGGGCCTCCGGCCTGGGGCATTCACGCACCCGCCGCCCGCAGGCCGCAGGACTGGCGAATGATCAGGCGGGGGGCCAGGCGTTCGGGCTCCGCCCGGACGTCCCCTGCCTGCCGGCCGGCAGCGGCCCGTTGGGCCAGCGCCGCGGCCGCCTGCCGGGCCAGCTCCTCGAGGGGCGGCACGACGGCCGTGAGCCGGGGCCGCACCGCCCGGGCCAGCATCCCGCCGCCGTAGGCCACCAGGGCCACATCCCCCGGAACCGTCTTGCCCAGCTCCTCAAGGGCCTCGACCGCCCAGGCCGCCAGCTGGGCCGAGGCCGCGAAGAGGGCCGTGGGGCCGGGTTCCTCGGACCACCAGCGGCGGCAGGCCTCCGCCACGGCGACGGGATCGGGCGCCACCTGGGCGACCCGCTTCGGCGGCAGCTGGCGGCCGTTATGGGCCAGGGCCTGGCGAAAACCCCGCAGCCGCTCGCCCGCCGCCGGCGACTCGCCTGCCGGGCCCAGGAACGCAACCTCCTGGTGCTTGAGGTTCACCAGGTGCTTGCCGGCCAGGTATCCGGCCCGGTAGTTTTCCACCACCCACGTATCCAGCCGGCTGCCGGGAAGAACCCGGCCCGCGGCCACCGCCACCCGGCCTGCCACCAGCTTCCCCAGCTCCGGACCCGCGTCCCGGGCGGGCACCAGCAGCACGGGCTCGCCCGGGGGCAGGGCGGCCAGGCAGCGGATCTGCTCCGCCTCCCCGTCGGCCACGGGCCAGACGGCGACCCGCGGCCAGTGACGGCGCAGGGCGGCCACCAGGGCAGGCGGCAGGTCTTCCTCCTCGCCCTCCAGGCCAGGGGTCACCAGATGGACCACCGCGGCCTGGGAATCAGTTGCCGAGACCGTCAAGGCTCCCTTCCTCCAGCCCGGTCTTGAATCCCCATCGCTCCCAGGTTAGCCCACCCCGCCCCGGTGGACAACGGGCCGTCGCCGGGGCTGGACGGGCGGAATAATCGCTGACAGCCCCCCATATTCCTGTACCACGAGAGGAGGGTGCGGGTATGGAGCGACTCAATCGCCTCTGGGTCGTGGTCGCCGTCCTGGTGGTGGCCTTCATGGCCTACAGCGTCGGGGGCTGGCTCAACAACGTCCAGCAGACGATGACCACCGTCGACGACCTGACGGTGCGCATGACCCAGCTCGAAGCCCAGCAGGCCGAGATCTCCGCGGCCCTGGCGGGCGGTGGCGACCTGGCCGCCGGCTGGCCGGACCAGGGCAGCACCGGGGATGACCAGGCCGCCGGCGGGGACCAGACCGGCTCCACGGGTTCCGGGGGCCAGGCGGCCGAGCCGGCGGAACCCCAGGCCAGCACCGGCCAGACGGCCACCGTCACCACCCAGTACCTCAACGTCCGCGCCGAACCCACCCAGGAATCCACCCGGGTCGGTACCCTGGCCAAGGGGAGCACGGTCCAGGTCCTGGAGGAACAGAACGGCTGGGCCCGGGTGCGCTACCAGGCCAACGGCCGGACGTACGAGGGCTGGGTGGACGCCCGCTACCTGCAGCGCTGAGCCGCCCGGCCCCAGGCCGGACCCGGCCGTACCCCGGCCCCATCCGCCCGCGGCGCCCACCCCGGGACCAACCTCCGGCAGCACCGGGACGGAACCCAGCACCAGCCCCAGCCCCATCTCCCGCGGCCTCGTTCGGAGGCCGCATTCTTTCGGCCCTTGCTGCGCCGGACCGGTGTGCAGCGGGAAAGGCCAGCCGGGGGGCAGGCGGGCTCGCGCCCTGCCTGCCCCCCGGCTGGCTCCCGTGAGGCTCCACCGCCCGAACCGGCCTCCGGCCCGCACCGCAGGCCGGTCAGGCCGGTTCCACGGCAGAAAGCGCCTCTTCCAGGATCAGAAAGAGGTCGGTCACGCCGAAAGGCTTTTCCAGAATCCACTGCACACCGTAGCCGGCGGCAATCTCGTCCACACCCACGCTGCCGGTCATGAGCACGACCGGGACCTGCTTCAGCCGCGGGTCTCGGCGCAGGGCCCGCAGCACCTGGGCCCCGTTCATCCGCGGCATCACCCAGTCCAGGAGGATCAGGTCCGGCTGAACCTCCCGGGCCATCTGCAGCGCGGTCTGGCCGTCGCCGGCCAGCATGACCTGATAGCCCTGCTCGGCCAGGGCCAGCTGGAGAAAGGCGCGCACCGCGGGCACATCGTCGACCACCAGCACGCGGCGCCCGCCGCTGGGTTCTTCCGGCGGCACCCCCTCAACCTCCCCACCCGGCCCACCGTGGGTTTGCGCGGGTCCCGGCCTCTCGCCGGGCCCGTCCAGCTCCGCTCCGGGCCGGGACGTATCTTCCCATACAAACAGGGATACCGCCTGCCCCGGGCCGTTCCTGCCGGTGTCGAACGAAAGACAGGATTCGACACGCCGCCTGCAGGCGGCCTCCGCCCGGGCAGCCTACCGCGACGCGGGGCAACCGGCCCGGACACCGGGTCCAGCGGCCGGCAGGGGCAGCCGGCTCCGGGCTCCCGCTCCGACGCCGGGACGGCGCCGGCGGCTGCGGAGCCCCGCGGCTCAGACCGGGTGCACCGGGTTGTGGCGGGCGGGCCAATCCCGCCGGCGGTTCTCGTAGAGGGCGAAGCGCCGCACCAGTTCCTCGCGCAACCGGGCCGCCGGGATCACCTCGTCCACCACCAGGTCCGAGGCCATGCGGTAGATGTCGATGTCCCGGGCGTACTCCCGCCGCTTCTCGTCGATGAAGCGCTGGCGCTCCTCCCCCTCCAGCTGGGCGATGTGGTTGTAGTAGACGGCGTTCACCGCCGCCTCGGGTCCCATGACTGCGATCTGGGCCGTGGGCAGGGCCAGGCAGGCATCGGCGCCGAAGGCCGGGCCTGCCATCGCGTAGAGGCCGGCGCCGTAGGCCTTGCGCACGATGACCGAGATCTTGGGCACCTCGGCCTCGGAGACGGCGGCGATCATCTTGGCCCCGTGCCGGATGATGCCCTGCCGCTCCACCGCCGAGCCGATCATGAACCCCGGCACGTCGGCCAGGAACAGCAGGGGAATGTTGAAGGCGTTGCAGAGCCAGATGAAGCGGGCGGCCTTGTCGGCCGAGTCGACGAACAGCACGCCACCCCGCACCCTGGGCTGGTTCGCCACCACGCCCACGACCCGGCCGTCCAGGCGCGCCAGCCCGGTGATCAGCTCCGGTGCAAAGAGGCGCTTGATCTCGAAGAAGGAGCCCTCGTCCACCAGGCGGTCGATGAGCCGGTACATGTCGAAGGGCACGTTGGCGCTGGCCGGGATGATGCTGTCGATGGCCGGTCCCGGGGCGGGGGGCCGCGGCTCCGCCCGGGGTGGACGCTCCTCCCAGTGGCTCGGCATGTAGGAGAGATAGGCTTGGGCGGCGGCGATGGCCTCCTCTTCGCCGGCGACCAGCACGTCGCCGCAGCCCGAGACGGTGCAGTGCATCCGGGCGCCGCCCATCTCCTCCAGGGTCACCTTCTCGCCGATGACCATCTCCGCCATCCGCGGCGAGCCCAGGTACATGCTGGCGTTGCCTTCCACCATGATCACCAGGTCGCAGAAGGCGGGGATGTAGGCGCCGCCGGCCGCCGAGGGGCCGAAGAGCAGGCAGATCTGGGGCACCACGCCCGACATGCGCACCTGGTTGTAGAAGATGCGCCCCGCGCCCCGCCGGCCGGGGAACATCTCCACTTGGTCGGTGATGCGCGCCCCCGCGCTGTCCACCAGGTAGAGCATGGGGATGCGCTGGCGCAGCGCCTGTTCCTGAATGCGCAGGATCTTCTCCACGGTGCGGGCGCCCCAGGAACCCGCCTTCACCGTAGAATCGTTGGCCATGACGGCCACCGGCCGGCCGGCGATGCGGCCGATGCCGGTGATCACCCCGTCGGCGGGCAGATCCCCCGCCAGCACGTTGGCTAAGGTGGCATCCTCCACCAGGCTGTCCGGGTCCAGCAACCGCCTGAGCCGTTCCCGGGCGAAGAGCTTGCCCTGCTCCCGGTTCCTGGCGTGATAGCGTTCCGGGCCGCCGCGGCGCACGGCAGCCAGCCGCTCCAGCAGCTGCCGGTCCAGCTCGCCGGTGCCGCCGGTCAATGGACTCCCCTCCCGCGCTCGACCGTGGCCTTGGCTGCCTCAGGTGTCCAGCTCGATGAGCACGTCGCCCTGGTTGACAAAATCGCCCGGCTGCACGCGCACCGCCCGGACGGTGCCCCCGGCAGGGCTGGCCACGGGGATCTGCATCTTCATCGATTCCAGGATCACCACGTCCTGGCCGGCCTCCACCGCCTGGCCTTCCTGCACCAGGACCTCCTGGACGATCCCGGCCATTTCCGCTTGAATCTGCACCTGCCGTCCCCTCCCGCTGGCCCGGCCGCCATGGCCGGTGAACGTCCCGCGAAAAAGCAAGGCCGGTGCCCGGGCACCGGCCTTGCCGTGCGTCAGCGCGAGTAGAACTCGACGATGAGGGATTCCTCGATGTCGATGGGGATCTCGTCCCGGGCGGGCACCCGCAGCAGCGTGCCCTGGAACCTCTCGGGCTCGACGCTCAGGTAATCCGGCGCCCGCTGGGCGTTCTCCAGGCTCTCCTGGATCAGGGGGATCCGGCGGCTCTTCTCCCGCACGGCGATCACATCGCCGGGACGAACCTGGTAGGACGGGCGGTCCACCTTGCGGCCGTTCACCTGGATGTGGCCGTGGACCACCAGCTGGCGCGCCGCCCAGATGGTCGGCGCAAAACCCATCCGGTAGACCAGGTTGTCCAGCCGGGTCTCCAGCAGCTGCAGCAGCCGCTCCCCCGTGTTGCCCTTGGACCGCTGCGCCCGCTCGAAGTAGCGCCGGAACTGGCGCTCCAGCACCCCATACATGAAGCGAAGCTTTTGCTTCTCCAGCAAGCGGCGGCCGTACTCGCTGAGCTTCTGCCGCCGGCCCGGACCGTGCTGTCCGGGCGGATAGGGCCGCTTCAGGGCGGGGCACTTGGGCGACCCGCAGAGCGGCCGGCCCACACGCCGGCACATGGCGTGCTTGGGGCCCGTGTAGCGTGCCATCCAACCGACCTCCCGAGTTGCCAGCAGCCAAAGGCTATTTTATCCCATCCGACCGGTCTGGAAAGGGGCAATTTGCAGCCTTCCTTCAGGAGGTGCCGCGGAAGGTGGCCACGTGGCCGCGCCAGCGCTGGGCCTCCTTGTAGATGCAGCGGTTCATCACCACGGCGAGGCCGCCTTCGGCCGCAATGCGCGCCGCCTCCGGGCTCACCACGCCCTCCTGCAGCCAGAACACCCGGGCGCCGCGGGCCACCGCCTCCCGCGCCACCGCCGGCGCGTGTTCGGGCGCCCGGAACACCACCACCACGTCCACCGGGCCGGGCACCGAGGCCAGGTCGGGGTAGGCCCTCTCGCCCAGGATCTCGCTGGCCCGCGGGTTCACGGGCACGATCTTGTAACCCATGCGCTGCAGCTTGCGTGCCACCCGGTAGCTGGGCCGCCCCGGATCGGACGAGAGTCCCACCACCGCCACCACCCGGGCCCGGGGACCGCCGGGTTCGTCCACGGTGGCGCGGCCCACCACCTCGCGGATCACCCCTTCGTCGTTGAGCCGCAGGGTCGACACCGGGTCGCCGTCCCCCTGGGCCGGGGGCAATCCCGCGGCGGCCCGCAGGCCGCGGTCCAGGTCCGCCTGCAGGTCGGCCAGCCCCTCGATGCCCACCGACAGGCGCACCAGGTCGTCGGGCACGCCGGCGGCCAGCCGCTGTTCGGAAGTCAGCTGCTGGTGGGTGGTGGACGCCGGGTGGATCACCAGGGACTTGGTGTCCCCCACGTTGGCCAGGTGGGACCAGAGCGACAGGTTGTCGATGAACCGGCGACCCGCCTCCAGGCCGCCCTTGACGCCGAAGACGATCATGGAACCGTACCGCCCGGGCCGCAGGTACTTCTGCGCCAGGTGGTGGGTGGGGTGGTCCGGCAGGCCGGGATAGGCCACCCACGCCACAGCGGGGTGCTCCTTCAGCCACAGGGCCAGGGCCAGGGCGTTCTCGCAGTGGCGGTCCATGCGGACGTGCAGGGTCTCAAGCCCCTGCAGGAACAGCCAAGCGTTGAAGGGACTCAGGCAGGCGCCTACGTCGCGCAGCAGGTGGACGCGCAGCTTGGTGATGTAGGCCAGCGTGCCGAAGTCGTTCCAGTAGGAGATGCCGTGGTAGCCCGGATCGGGTTCCACCAGCCTGGGGAACTTGCCGTTCCCCCAGTCGAACCGGCCGGAATCCACCACCACCCCGCCGATGGAGGTGCCGTGGCCGCCGATCCACTTGGTGGCCGAGTGGACCACGATGTCGGCACCCCACTCGAAGGGCCGGCAAAGGTAGGGGGTGGCGAAGGTGTTGTCGACGATCAGCGGGATCCCGTGCTGGTGGGCGATCCGCGCCACGGCCTCCACGTCCAGCACGTCCAGCTTGGGGTTGCCGATGATCTCGGCGTAGATGCAGCGGGTGCGCTCGTTGATGGCCCGGCGGAAGTTCTCCGGGTCCGACGGGTCGACGAAGCGCACCGTGATCCCGAGGTCCTTGAAGGTGTTGGCGAACAGCTGGTAGGTGCCGCCGTAGAGGCTGGAGGAGGCCACCACCTCCTCGCCGGCGCGGGTGATGTTGGTGATGGCCAGCGTCGTCGCCGCCTGGCCGCTGGCCGTGGCCACGGCCGCCACGCCGCCCTCCAGGTAGGCCATGCGCTTCTCGAACACTTCCGTGGTCGGGTTGCTGATGCGGGTGTAGATGTTGCCGGGTTCGTCCAGGTTGAAGAGCTGGGCGGCGTGGTCGGTGTCCTGGAACACGAAGGACGTGGTCTGGTAGAGCGGCACGGCCCGCGAGCCCGTGGCGGGATCGGGCGCCTGGCCCGCATGCACCGCCAGGGTCTCGATGGAGTACTCGCGGAAGGGGTCGCGGCGGTCGGTCAAGGGGATCCCTCCTTGTCGATGGGCATTCCCGTTCCCCGCGCGGCCGCCGATTCCTGCCGGGACCCGGGGGCGGGCGCCGCCGCGGCCGCCGGCGGGACGAACCCGGCCCGGGCGCGCCCGTCCGGGGCTGGCGCCCTCAGGGCCGCAGGTCGCTGCGGATCAGGGCGAAGACCTCTTGACGGCTAGCCACGTTCTCCCGGAAGAGCCCCCGGACGGCGGAGGTGACGGCATAGGACCCGGGCTTCTGGATGCCCCGCATGGTCATGCACAGGTGTTCGGCTTCGATGACCACCACCACGCCCCGGGGGTTGAGGCGCTCTTCGATGGCATCGGCGATCTGGACCGTCAGCCGCTCCTGGAGCTGGGGGCGGCGGGACGCCACCTCCACCGCCCGCGCCAGCTTGCTCAGCCCCGTGATGCGGCCGTTGCGCGGCAGGTAGGCCACGTGGGCCCGGCCGTGGAAGGGCAGCAGGTGGTGCTCGCACATGGAGTAGAAGGGGATGTCCTTGACCAGGACCACCTCATCGTGGTCGGTCTCGAAGAACACGCTGAGCTCGTCGGCGGGATCGCGGCCGAGACCGCTGAACAGTTCCTGATAGGCCTCCGCCACCCGGCGCGGGGTGTCCACCAGCCCCTCGCGCCGGGGGTCCTCGCCCACCGCCTCGAGGATGTCGAGCACCGCGCGCTTGATCCGGTCCAGGTCGAATTCTTCAGCCCGTCGTGGCATGGGGCGTCCCCTTTCCTAGGCGAAGTCGGCACGGCCGGGCTCGTCCGACCCGGCCGCCGCGGTACGCCCCCATTGTAGCCCAACGGATGCCGGTCCCCGGCACCGGCGGCGCACCCCGGCCCGGGCGGCCCGTCCGGCCCGGCGCCGGCGGCCCGCGCCGCCTCCCGGAGCCGCCCGATCCCGGCGTCCCGCGGCGCCCCAGGCCAGGCCTTGACGGCTTGATGGCCGCGGCACGACGCCGCCTCAGCCGCCGTGGATGCGCGCCACACACCACAGCACCACGGCCCCCAGGCCGGCCTCCAGGGCCAGCAGCAGGACCAGCCAGCGGGCCGCCAGGGGAAAGCGCTCCATGCCCCGGGGATCCCGCAGCATGGCCGTCACCCCGAAGGCCAGGGCCGCCCCGGTGATCAGCATGCCTGCCGCCCCGGCCATCTTGGCCAGCAGCAGGCGCCCGTACAGGGTTCCGGGCAGCTGGGCCAGGGGCCAGGGCAGGGCCAGCACCCGGGCCATGCCGCTGGCGACCACCGCTGTGGCGGCCACGACGGCCACCCCGTGAAACCGGGCCACCAGCTGCAACCACAGGCGCCGGCGCAAGAGGGGCGGCTGGCCGGCCAGGACGGGCGCCACCACCAGCAGCTGGTAGAGGACGCTGCCCAGCCACAGCACGGCCCCCAGGTCGTGCGCCCAGACCCACCACGCCTTGGGCCCCATGGCGGGACATCCCCCCGCTGCACCTTACGAAGCGGGGGCGGGGGGTAGAACCCGGCGGGCCCGCGGGGGCCGGGCCCGGGCCGGGCCACCGGGCTTTGGGGGCCCACCCGGCTCCGGGTTCTGTTCCGCGGGCCTTCGGGGCGCCTGCGGCCCACCGGCCTGACGCAGCCTGCCGTCGCGGCAGTCCGGGGTCCTCGTCACGGCGCGGGATGTTCTGTGGTGGCCGCACCGCCTTCTCCGGCCTCTTCGGCCCGGGGAGGCCAGGGCCGGACCGCCAGTTCTTCCCGCTCGCCGTACCGGGCCAGGTCGATCCGCAGCACCGCCCGCCGGGCCTGCTCCTGCCCACCTTCCCCGTACCACTCCCGGACGAACTCATCCACCAGCGGGTCAATGTATACCTCCGCTGCCGGCACCGCCGGCTGGGGCGACCCGGCCGCCGCGCCTGCCGCCCGGGCAGCCGCCGGGCTCGCGGCACCGTCGCCCGCCGGGAGCGGCCCACGACCCGGGGCAAGACCGCGGTCGGATTCCCGGCCCGCGCCGGCGGGCCCGCCGCCGGGGACCGCCAGGGGCACCGTCACGGCCCGGAAATCACCGCTGGGCGGAGGCCCCAGGTGCACCTCGGGAGGCAGGTTCGGCGAACAGCAGCCCGAGACCAGGAACGCTTCCACGGTGAGGGTGTAGTTCAGTTCCGGCCGCCGCGCCAGCTCGCGCGCCGCAAAGGCCGCGGCCTTCGGCGTCAACTGGACGCGCACGCTGTCACCTCCCCAGGGAGCGGGGTCCTTTCGCCGGGCTCCGGGATCCCGCCCCGGCCCGGCCGGAGGCCCTCCTCCTTGTAGTACAATGTTTCCTGGTAGTCATGTCGATTGCTCGGGACGAAGGAGCGTGCAGGGCGATGGCGACTGCGACCCCATCTCTCACCCGGCCCGTGGAGATTCCCCGCGACCGTTTTGAGCAGGAGGTCCTGCAACACAAGGGGCAGGTCCTGGTGGAATTGTGGCGGCCCGGGAAGGACACGGAGTTCTTCACCCGGGCCCTGGCCGAACAGGCCCAGCGGCATCCCGAGGTCAAGCTGGTCCGGATCAACGTGGACGAGTACGGCGATCTGATCCAGGAATACCACCGGCGCCGGGCCATCAACCAGACCTACGACCTGGCCCACGTGCCGGGGGTCGCCCTCTTCCGCAACGGCAAGCTGATCACCACCATGAAGCCGCTGATCGTCAACTCCGACCCCGAACTGATCGCGTACAACGTCCGCCGGCAGCTGGACGTGTTTCTGGCCAAGTTCGTCGAGGACGTGAAGACGTCCGTCCCCACGGACGAGTCCGATGCGCCCGGGGGCGCTGCGGGGGGCGACGCGGGGGGCGCCGCCGGCGACAAGGACGCCAAGATCAAGGCCGCCCTGGAGAAGGCCGCCCGGCTCAAGGCCGAACGGGCGAAGCAGAAGGCCGCGGCCGGCGAAGGCGGGAGCGCCGGTAAGGCAGCGACCGCCCAGGGCGAAGGGGCCGGCGGCGACCAGGCGGGTCCGGCGGCCGCAGGGCGGCCGCGGGCTGCGGCCGCCGGCGACAGGGACGCGCGGGTGCAGGCGGCCCTGGAGAAGGCGGCCCGGCTCAAGGCGGAGCGGGCCAAGCAGCAAGCCGCGACCCCTGAGGCCCAGGGCGGTGCGGCCGCCGCGGGTGAGAAGCCCGCTGGGGAAGGCACCGCCGAGGCCGGCACGGCTGCACCGGCGGGGGATGCCGGAAGCGACAAGTCCTCCTGACGGGCCCGCTGGTCGCCCTGACGGGCCCGCCGGTCGCCCCGGGACGCCAGGGACGGGGCGACCGGGCGGGCAGCACCGATCACCTGCCGGCCGAGCCAACAGCGCCCGGGGCGGGGACCCGCCGGTCCCCGCCCCGGGCTTGTTCGTCCGGCGGTGTCCCCCGCAGGGCTTCCGCCGGGTCGCCCGCCCCATCCCGCCCGGCCGGTCCCGGCCGGGATCAGTCGATCCGCTCGTACGCCGGCAGGGTGAGGAACTCGATGAACTCGGGGCTCAGGGCCACCAGCTCGAAGAGCTCCCGGGCCTCGTCGAAACGTCCCCCGCGGAAGAACTCGTCCCCCACCGCCCGGCGGATGGCCTCCATCTCCTCATCCGCCACCTTCCGCACCAGCTCGGCGGTGATGGCGGGACCGCCGTCGATCCGCGCCCCGTGGCGGGTCCACTGCCAGACCTGGGCGCGGGCGATCTCGGCGGTGGCCGCGTCCTCCATCAGGTTGAAGATGGCCGCGGCGCCGTTGCCCCGCAGCCACGACGCCAGGTACTGGATGCCCACGCTGACGTTGTTGCGCAGGCCCTCCTCGGTGATGCGCCCGCCGGGGACCCGGACGTCCAGCAGGTCCTGCGCCGAGACCTGCACGTCGTCCCGCTGGCGTTCCACCTGGTTCGGCCGGGCGCCCAGGACCCCGTCGAAGACCTCCATGGCCACGGGCACCAGGTCGGGGTGGGCGACCCAGGTGCCGTCGAAGCCGTCCCCGGCCTCCCGAATCTTGTCTTCCCGCACCTTGGCCAGGGCCACCTCGTTGACCTGGGGGTCCTTGCGGCTGGGGATGAAGGCCGCCATGCCGCCGATGGCGTGGGCCCCGCGCCGGTGGCACGTCTTGACCAGCAGCTCGGTGTAGGCGCGCATGAAGGGCACCGTCATGGTCACCTGGGCCCGATCGGGCAGAAGGAAAGCGGGATCGTGGCGGAACTTCTTGATCACGCTGAAGATGTAGTCCCACCGCCCGGCATTGAGCCCGGCCGCATGATCCCGCAACTCGTAGAGGATCTCGTCCATCTCGAAGGCGGCCAGGATGGTCTCGATCAGCACCGTGGCCTTGATGGTGCCCCGGGGGATGCCCAGGGCGTCCTGGGCCAGGTTGAAAACGTCGTTCCAGAGCCGCGCCTCCAGGTGGCTTTCCAGCTTGGGCAGGTAGAAGTAGGGCCCCGTCCCCTTCTCCAAAAGGCGCCGGGCGTTGTGGAAGAAGTACAGGCCGAAGTCGAAGAGGCTGGCGGATACGGGCTCGCCGTCGACCAGGACGTGCTTCTCTTCCAGGTGCCAGCCCCGCGGGCGCACCACCAGGGTGGCCACCCGTTCGCCCAGGCGGTAGACCCGGCCGTCGGGGCTCGTGTACTCGATGGTCCCCGCCACGGCGTCGATCAGGTTGATCTGCCCCTGGATGCAATTGTCCCAGGTGGGCGTGTTGGCGTCTTCGAAGTCGGCCATGAAGACCCGGGCCCCGGAGTTCAAGGCGTTGATCATCATCTTGCGGTCGACGGGCCCGGTGATCTCCACCCGGCGGTCCTGCAGGTCGGCGGGCACCGGCGCCACCCGCCAGTCGCCTTCCCGGACGGCACGGGTCGACTCCAGGAAGCCGGGCCGGACCCCCGCTGCCAGCTCCAGCTGCCGCTCGGCGCGGCGCCGCAGCAGGTCCTTGCTTACGGGATTGAACTCCCGTTGCAGCCGTGCCACGAAGGCCAGCGCCTCCGGGGTCAGGACCTGGTCGTACCGCTCCCGGACTGGACCCCGCACTTCGATGCCGTCAAGGAATGCCATGCCCATACCTCCTTCTCGGTTCGCCGGCGACCCCGCCTCGCTCGCCGCCCTGCCCCATCCTCCCAGAGAGGGGCCTTCCATCCGGCCGGTCCGGGGGTTGCCGCCGGGCGCCCGGAGGCCGGGGCCCGGAGGCCCCGCCATCGGGTGCCGGGTTCGACCGGCTTGGCGGCAGGACCCGGCCGGGTGGTGGTTTTTGACATCGGCGCTTGTCTCCGCTTCGCGGCCGGTGACAGCCGTTCCTTCCCCCCGGCGCCAGGAGCCGCCCGCAGGGGGCAGGCGGCCGCCCCCGGGGGGTGAACGGCAGGGCGGCGGGGGAGGCGGCCATCCACCCGAGCGCCTCCCATCCGCCGAGCCCCTGCCGCCCGCCCCGCTCCCCCGTCAGCCGCCGAAGAGCTGCCGCAAGACCTGCTGGCCCGTCTGGTACACGAAGAAGGCGTAGAAGGCCGAGAGCAACACCAGGCCCAGGCGCGACGGCCAGCCGGGGCGCAACTCGGGCGGAAGCACCCGGGTGTTCAGCCACAGCAGCGTGAGTCCGCCGAGAACGAAGGCGACGCCGGCCATGTTGGCCACCAGCAGCACCAGGGTCAGGGGGTTGTACGCAAACAGGATGGCGAGCCACACGGTGATCACGGCCATGATGATGTAGTAGACGACCCGGATGTCGTTGCGGGTCCAGCGCCCCAGGCCGGCGGACCACAGGGTGTCCGTCAGGTGCCGCACCACGGCGTCGGTGGCGCTGATCTGGGTACCCCACAGGACCCAGAAGCCGATCAGCAGCACCCAGACCCAGCCGAGCCCGCCGATCACCTGCGAGACCGCATGGGCCTGGATGGCTGCGACGTCGTAGTTCCCCTTCAGGGGCGTGCCCGGCTCGATGAGGCCCACCGCCAGCAGCACGCAGAGGTACATGCCCAGCAGGCAACCCCCGCAGTAGAGGGTCCACTGCTCCCAGCGGCTGTACCGGAGCCACTCCCGGAACCGCGCCAGGCTCTCGGCCGTCAGGTCGAAGATCTTGCCGGTGGGCGAAACCTCCACCTTGCGCCCGCCCACCAGGGCCGGGATGTAACCCACCTGGCTTCCCATGCCCCAGCCGCGGACGCGCATCCAGTTGGAGGCGGCCATGTTCAGCACGCCGCCGGTGGCGGCGTAGGCGGCGAACCCGCCGATGAGGGCCCAGTCGACCCCGCCGCCGGACCCCGACGGCAGGTACCCGAACTGGAAGAACCCGGCCGCCACGCGGCCCCACCACTCCAGGGGCACAAGCCACAGGTCGAGGATGACCAGGCTGGTGAAGATGAAGGCCACGGCAAGGGTCGAAACCCGGGCCAGGGTCCGCTCGACCCGGGAGCCGAAGGCCATCACCAGCATGACCAGCAGCATGGCCAGGATCCCGTAGACCAGCACCAGGCCCCGATCCGCATCCGTGGGCAAGCGCCCCAGGTGCAGGGCGGCCAGGGCCGTGGCCGACGACGCCGCCCACCCGGGCGACACCGAGAGCAGGCAGATGAGCGCCCACACCGGCCCCCACACCCACCGGCCGGGCCAGAGGCGCATCAGGCCGGGAATGATGGACTCGCCGGTGGCCAGCGTGTAGCGCTGGCACTCCAGGTTGAACACCGTCTGCAGCACGGTGGCCACGGTGGCGATCCACAAGAGCGCCGGGCCGTACTGGATCACCGAGCGCGGGCCCAGGAGCCACTCGCCGCTGCCGATGGAGATGCTGATCAGGATGGCGCTGACCCCGATCATGCGGATGAAGTTTCGGAAGTTGAAGGGCGGCGGCGCCGGGAGCTCGCCGATCTCCATCGGCGGGCCGTAGCCCATGGGGACGGTACGAACAGCCTTCGCCACGGTTCACCCCTCCCTGGGCGGGGCATGCCGGTGCCTCAGGCACAGGGTTGCTGCCCCGCGCTGTGGTCCGCGGAGGCCGTCACCGGACGCGGCCGGTGGCCGGGCTCCGCATCTTGGGCCGCCGGCCCGTCCCCCAGCGGGCCGGCACGAGCCCTTGGAGGCCGGCACGAGCTATGCCGGCACGGTCCCGGTTCCTCTGGGTTTCCGCCCGCTCTGTACCTCCCGTTTCCGGTGCCGGGTCGCGCCCTGCCGGTCTCGGAACCCCTCAACCGGGCCCCCGGCGGCCAGAGGCACCTCCGCCCGGCGGGCACCGCCGCCCGGGGTACACCCTGCACTGCACCCGCCCGGCGGCCCGGCAACCAGCGCGCCTGCCGGCGGCGGCCGCCGGAGGAACCCGGCCCGGCATCCCCCCTTTCCCGGCATCACCCGCCTTCTCACCCCTATGCCTGGCCGGCGGGCGCCACCACCTTGCCGGGGTTGAGGATCCCCAGCGGATCCAGCATCGCCTTCAGCGAGCGCATCCAGTGGACGCCCTCCTCCCCGTGCTCGGCCACCAGGTACCGGATCTTGCCCATGCCGACCCCGTGCTCGCCGGTACAGGTGCCACCCCGCGCCAGGGCGTCTTCGACGATGCGCCGGTTGACGGCCTCGGCCCGGGCCACCTCCGCGGGGTCCTCGGGGTCGACCATGAAGGTGACATGGTAGTTGCCGTCGCCCACGTGCCCCAGGACGGCGGCTTCCAGGCCGTGTTCTTCCGCCACCTGGCGGGCGAAGCGGATGCTGGCGGGCAGCTGGGAGAGGGGAACGCAGACGTCGGTGGCCATCATGCGCCGGCCCGGAGCGGCCGCAGCGATGGCCAGGGCCGCCTGGTGGCGCGCCTCCCAGAGCTTTTCCCGGGCCGCCGGGTCCGTCTCGAAGGTGAAGTCCACGGCGTCCTCCAGGGCCGCCAGCTCCCGGGCCAGGGCCACCTCTTCCCGGACGGCCGCCTCGGTACCCGCGAACTCCAGAAACAGCGTGGGCCGCTCAGGGTAGGCGGTGCCCTTGTAGCCGTTGACCGCCCGGATGGTGGCGGCATCCACCAGTTCGACCCGGGCCACGGGCACGCCGGCCCGGATCAGGGCCACCGCCACCCGGGCCGCCGCCTCCACGTCGGGGAAGCTGGCCCGGGCAGCCAGCACGAACTCGGGCAGCGGGTAGATGCGCAGGATGGCTTCCGTCACCACCCCCAGGGTGCCTTCGGACCCCACGAAGAGGGCGGTCAGGTTGTATCCGGCCGAGGACTTCACCGCCCGGCTCCCCGTGCGGAGGACCCGGCCCCCGGCCAGCACCACCTCCAGACCCAGCACCTGGTGCTTCATGGCCCCGTACCGGACGGCGCTGGTCCCGCTGGCGTTGTTGGCGATCATGCCGCCGATGGTGGCGTCGGCGCCCGGATCCACGGGGAAGAACAGGCCTTCCCGGGCCAGGCGCTGGTTGAGCCGCGACCGGGTGATGCCCGGCTGGACCCGGACCAGGAAGTCCTCGGGCCGCACCTCCAGGATGGCGTCCATCCGGGTGAGATCCAGGCTGATGCCCCCGGCCAGGGGCACGGTGTGGCCCTCCAGGCTGCTGCCCACGCCGAAGGGCACCACCGCCACCCGGTGGCGGGCGGCCCATTCCAGGACCGCCTGGACGTCGGCCGTGGATTCGGGATAGACCACGGCGTCGGGCAAGTGGGGCGGGTGGTAGCTGAAGTCGCGGCTGTGGTGCTCGCGGGCTGCCCGGCCGGTGGTGACCTTGCGCGGGTCCCCGAGCCGGGCACGGAGCTCCTCCAGCTGCTCCGGGCCGGGCCGGTTCAGCGGAGGCTGTGACGACGGTTGCGACGCGGGGGAGTCGAACACGCCCCATCCTCCCTTCTCGTGCTCACCGGCCGGGAAGGCTTGCCGCCGGCCGCCGGTCCCGGGGGCCGGGACCGCCTTACGGTGCCGCCGGGAGGGCCTGGTACGCTTCGGCCAGCAACTGGACCGTATGGACCACCGGCACCGGGAGGCCCGCCTGTTCCAGCCCCTGGCGGATCTGCACCAGGCAGCCGATGTTCCCCGTGGCCACGGCTGCGGCACCGCTGCGGCGGATGCTGGCCACCTTGCGCTCCTGCAGGACCCGGGCCACCTCCGGGTGCTCCAGGTTGTAGGTGCCGGCGGAGCCGCAGCAGAGGTCGGGTTCGTCCAGCTCCACCAGCTCCAGGTTGGGGATGGCCGCCAGCAGGCGGCGGGGGGCCGTGCGGATCCCCTGGCCGTGGGCCAGGTGGCAGGCGTCGTGATAGGCCACCCGGAGGGCGGCCGGCAGGGGGCCCGGTTCCCGGGGCCCCAGCTCGTCGAGGAACTCGGCCACGTCCCGGACCCGGGCGGCCAGGCGGCGGGCGGCCTCCTCCTCGGGGTGCCCGGCGAAGAGGTGGCCGTACTCCTTCATGGCCGAGCCGCAACCGGCGGCATTGACCACGACGGCATCGATGTCCGCGGGAAAGGCCCGCAGGTTGACGGCGGCCAGGCGCCGGGCCTGCTCCAGCTCGCCGGCGTGCATGGGCAGGGCCCCGCAACAGCCCTGGGCGGGTGGAACCACCACCTCCACCCCGTTGGCGGCCAGCACCTGGGCGGTGGCCCGGTTGATCTCCGGTGCCAGCACCTGCTGCACGCAGCCCGCCAGCAAGACGACCCGGGCCCGCCGGGGCCCGCGGGCCGGGATCACCGGCGGCAGCGGATCCGGCGGAGGCACGCGGGGCGGGGTGAGGGCCACAACGGCAGCCAGTTGCCGGGCCAGCTCCCCGCCCCGGGAACGGGCCGGACTTTCTCCGGCGGGCTCGCCGGGTTCTTCCCCGGGTGCGACCGGAACCTCCTGCGGGGCCTCCCCCTCCGCCCGCTTCCCCGGCCTTGCCCGGCCCTCCAGCCAGGCGGCCAGCAGGGGCCGGGCGGCGGTCGCCAGCGCCAGCGCCCGGCGGAAGCGGCGGGGATGGGTCAGGGTGGCCAGCAAGGCCTGCCGCAGCCGGCGCTGCATCCAGGGGCGAGGAGCCTGTTCCTCCCGCAGGGCGCGGAAGGGGGTCAAAAGCTGGCCGTACTGGACCCCCGACGGGCAGGCGCTGACGCAGGCCAGGCACCCCAGGCACCGGTCCACGTGCTCGCTCACGCTGCCCGCCAGGGGGAGGTGGCCTTCCAAGGCTTCCTTCATCAGGTAGATCCGGCCCCGGGGCGAGTCCATCTCCTCGCCCAGCACCAGATAGGTGGGGCAGGCGCTCAGGCAGAAGCCGCAGTGGACGCAGGCATCGACGGCTGCCGCCATGGCCGGCCCGGCCGGTCCCAGTTGCTCCACGGGAATCTGGTGCTGCAACGGTCTGCCCCCCTCTTGCCGCAACCCGCGCCATGTCCCGAACCGGCCGCCGCCGGGAAGGTCAGCCCGGGGGGCTTCCCGCCGGCGGTTCCGCCCAGGGGAGGTCCAGAAAGCGCCCGTGGGGATCGAACACCTGCTTGAGGGCTCGGGCCACCGCCGTTCCTGCCGGCGGCACGGCGAAGGCGGGCGGCGGCTGGCTGGCCCAGCCGCGGCCCCGCCAGCAGAGGACCGGGATGCCGAGGCCGGCCAGTTCGGCCAGGAGCCGGGTCCGCTCGCCGGCGCCGGGCGCCTGCGGGAACAGGGCCCAGGCCGCCGTCCCCGCCTGGGTGTGCAGGACCACGGCCCCGTGCCGGCGCAGCAGGGCGTCAAGGGCCGGCAGCAAGCCGGGCCGGGAATACAGCCGCAGCAGGTCGGGCCCCCGGCGGGATCCCTCGGAACCGCCCGCCTCCGGTGACCGCCCCGGTCCCGCGGCGCCGGCGGCCGGTACAGCGGGTGCGGCCGGTGCCGGTCCGGCAACCGGTGCCCGCCTGGCCTCCGGTGCCGGCCCGGCCGCCGGTACCGGCGGACCGGGGTCGTCCTCGGCGGCGGTCCAGGCCAGTTCCCGCAGCCTTTGCCACAGCCGCTCTTCCGGCTCCCCCTGCAAGATCTCGGCCTGGCGGGCCGCGGCGGCTCCGCCCACCACCGCCACCACCCGGTCGACCCAGGCGGCGAGGATGGCGGCCGGCCCGCCCACCCGCACCAGCAGGGTATAGGCCTCGCCGAAGCCCTCCAGGCCCGCAGGAGCACCGTCCGCGCCTGCACCGGCCTTTCGCATCATCACGCCGGGACCGGCCACCTCCAGGGCGTGGGGCTCCAGCGGCGAGCGGTAGACGGCCGCCAGGGCCGTCGCCGCTTCCTCCGCCGAGGGGAAGGCGAAGCAGGCCGTGGCGAAGGCCTCGGGCCGGGGGAACACCTTGAAGGTGAGCTCCGCCAGGATGCCGAAACGTCCCAGGCTGCCACACAGGAACTTGGGGAGGTCGTAGCCGGCGGCGTTCTTCACCACCCGCCCGCCGCCGCGGGCCACCTGGCCCCGGCCGTCCACCAGGGTCACGCCGAGCACGAAGTCCCGCACGCCGCCGTAGCGCATCCGGCAGGGACCCGAAACGCCCGTGGCCACGGTCCCGCCCAGGGTCGCTCCCGCGCGCACCAGCAGCGGGTCGAAGGGCAGGTACTGGCCGTGCCGGGCCAGAAGCTCCTCGAGCACCGCCACCCGCGTTCCCGCGCGGGCCGTGACGGTAAACTCCGCCGGGTCGTAGTCCACCACCCCCGCCAGGCCCGTGGTGTCGACCACCAGGACGCCCGCGGGGCCCCGGCCGCCTTCCGGGCTCTGGTGCCGGTCGCCGGCCGGGCCGCCGAGCCCCTGCGCCGCCGGGACCGGCTGCCCGGCCGGACCTGGGCCCTCGGGGCCTGGGAAGGCGGGCAACCCGGGCGAGCTCTGGTCCTCGTCAGCTGGAAACGCCGGCTGGCCAGCCTTGGTCCCGCCGCCCCGGGGGAACACCCGGGCCGCCTCCCGCACCAGGGCCGCCAGCTCCTCCAGGGTGGACGGCCGCGCCACCGGCCCGCCCGCAGGCGCCGCAGCGGGAAGGGGCTCGCTCACCGAACATCCCTCCCCCGGCCCGCGGGCCCGGGCACCGCAGGCGGCTCGACCAGGGGCCCTGCCCCCGCGGGCACCACCACCCCCGCCTGCCCCCAGGCCGCCGGCTCTCCCGCCGGGATGCCGGCCGGCGGAGCCGGCTCGTCGGGGAAGACCTTGCCCCGGTTGGCCAGTTCCAGAGGGTCGAAGGTGCGGCGAATGCGGCGCATCAGGTCCAGGGTCACGGGGTCGAACAGGCGGGGCAGGAAGCGGCGCTTCTCCAGCCCCACCCCGTGCTCGCCGGTGATGGAGCCGCCCAGCTCGATGCAGGTCTCGATGATGGCCGCCGCCAGCTCCTCGGCCCGCTCCACGGTCTCGGGGGAGCGGTCGTCGAAGAGGATCAAGGGGTGGAGGTTGCCGTCGCCGGCATGGAAGACGTTGGCCACCCGGAAGCCGTGGCGGGCGGCCAGCTCCTCGATCCGGGCCAGGGCCTCGCCCAGGCGGGTGCGGGGCACCACGCCGTCCTGCACCAGGTAGCCCAGGCTGATGTGGCCGACGGCGGAGAAGGCACTCTTGCGCCCCTTCCAGAGGCGCTGCCGCTCGGCTTCGTCCTCGGCCAGCCGCACTTCCGTCGGCCCGGACGCGGCGATGACCTCCATGAGGCGGCGGAAGTCGGCCTCCACCTCGCCGGCGGGCCCGTCCAGCTCCACGATCAGCAGGGCGCCGGCCTGGCGGGGGTAGCCGGCGCCCACCGCCGCCTCGGCCGCGTCCATGGCCAGCCGGTCCATGATCTCCATGGCGGCGGGCAGCAGCCCCGCCTTCACCACGGCGCCGACGGCGTCGCCCGCCTGGTCCAGGCGGCGGTACGCGGCCAGCACCGTGCGCACCGCTTCCGGCCGCGGCAGCAGCCGGACCGTCACCTCCACCACCACCCCGAACTGGCCCTCGGCGCCGGTGAACAGCCCCGGCAGGTCGGGACCGGCCACGTCCAGGCTGCTGCCGCCGATGGTCACCGTCTCGCCGGTAGCCAGCACCACCTTCATGCCCAGCACGTGGTTGGCGGTCATGCCGTACTTCAGGCAGTGGGCCCCGCCGGAATTGAAGGACACGTTGCCGCCGATGGTGCAGATCACCTGGCTGGAGGGATCGGGGGCGTAGTAGAGGCCGTAGGGTGCGGCGGCCCGGCTGATCTGCAGGTTGACCACGCCGGGTTCCACCACCGCCAGGCGGTCGGCGGGATCCAGGTGGAGGATGCGGTTCATCCGGTTCAGGGCGATGACGATCCCGCCGGGGACGGGCACGGCACCCCCCGAGAGGCTGGTGCCGCTGCCCCGGGCCACGAAGGGAACGCCGTAATCCCGGCAGAGGCGCACCGTGGCTTCCACCTGCTCCCGCCGGGTGGGCAGGACCACCGCCACCGGCCGGGCCCGGAACACCGTCAGGCCGTCGCACTCGTACGCCGCCAGCTGGGCCGGATCGGTATGCAGCGACCCCGGCGGGTAGATCCGGCTCAGGGCCGTGAGAAAGGAACCCGTCTCCGCCTCCGCCGCCATGGCGATCCCCCCGGTTGCTCCCCCAGCGCCGGTCATGGGGCCTCGGGCCCCGCCTCACCCTGCCGTCATGACGGGATGTCCGGACCGGATTCCGGATTCTTGTGCGGGAAGGTACTGGGATTCTTATTCACGACGCGCAGCCAAGTTCCTGGTTCCGTGAGCCGCCGGTAGGAACCGGGTCCGGCGGGCGCGAAATGTGCCCCATCCTACCCAAACCGTTGCGCCGGAACGGAGGCGGTGCGGTGTTCGACGGCAGCGGGGTCCTCTGGTTCCAGCAGGCGGCCCACCCGGTGCTGGACGCCGTGGCCCGGATCTTCACCTACCTGGGCAGCGAGTACTTCTACATGCTGATCCTGCCGCTGTGGTACTGGTGCGCCGACCGGCGGCGCGGCCACCAGCTGGCGTTCCTGTTCCTGGTTTCCATGTGGTTGAACGGCCTGCTCAAGGACGTGGCGAACATGCCCCGCCCGTCGGCCCTGCTGGACGGGGTGCAGGTGCTGGTGCGGGAGAGCAGCAACGGCTTCCCGTCAGGCCACGCCCAGGGTGCCATGACGGTGTTCGGGTACCTGTTCGCGGAATACCCGGTGGGCTGGTGGCGGGCCCTCTGCGCGGTGCTCATCGTGCTCATCGCCTTCTCGCGGCCGTACCTGGGCGTGCACTACCTGGGCGACACCCTGGGCGGGCTGCTGATCGGCCTGGCGGTGCTCGTCCTTTTCCGGTGGGGCTTCGCCCGAGGCCTGGGGGGAGCCTGGCCCCGGCGGCGAAAGCTCCTGCTGGCGCTGGTGGTGCCGGTCATCCTTTTGCCCCTCTATGGCGAATCCGTCGCCTACCAGACCCTGGGTTTCCTCATGGGCTTTCTGGCCGGCGACCTCTACGCCATGCAGGCCCTGCCCTACTCCACGCCGGCGCGGCCTGCCGTGGCCGCGGCCCGCCTGGGCGTGGGGCTGGCGGGGTTTGCCGTCCTCTACGTCCTGCATGGCGCGCTGATTCCCAACGGGCTGCCGGAACTGCCGGGCTATGCGCTGCTGGGCCTGTGGGTCACGGCGGGAGCGCCGTGGCTCTTCCGGCGGCTGGGCCTGGCCGGAGGAGGGCCCGGAACGGCCGGCGAGACGCCCGCGGCGGAGGGCCTGGTGGTGCCTGGTGGAACCGGGTCCGCCGCCCTGGCCGGCGCCCGCATCCAGCCCGCGGCGGCAGGCCCGGCCGCCGGCGCCGCCGCCCTGGCGGCGCCGGTTCGTCCCCTGCTGCGTCTGGCGGCGGGGTTCCTGGCCGCCACCGCGCTGGGCGCCGCCCTGGCCCAGCCTCCCCTTGACCGGGCCCAATACGGCCCCATGGCGGGCGAGCCGGCCCGCCGCCCGGTGCCCCTGGTCATCGCCCACCGCGGCGGCGACCAGCGGCCGGAAAACACCCTGGAGAGCTTCCGGTACGCCGCCGCCCTGGGCGCGGACTGGATCGAGCTGGACGTCCACCGCATCCGCGACGGGTCGCTGGTCGTCCTCCACGACGAGACGGTGGACCGGACCACCAGCGGCAGCGGGGACGTCCACGCCATGACGCTGGCCGAGGTCAAGGCGCTCGATGCCGGGTACTGGTGGACCCCCGACGGGGGGCGGACCTACCCGTATCGCGGCCGGGGCCTGACCGTCCCCACGCTGGAAGAGGTCCTTCAGGCCCTGCCCGGCCAGCGACTCCTCATCGAGCTCAAGGACGACGATCTGCAGCTGGCCGAGGCGGTGGCCCGGGTTCTGGAGGCGCACGGCGCCACGGACCGGGTCATGGTGGCCTCCTTCCACGACCGGACCCTCCAGCACTTCCGCCAGGTGGCTCCTCGGGTTCCCACCAGCCTGGCCAGCGGCGAAGCCCTGCGCTTCGTCATCCTGCAGCGGCTGGGGCTCACGCCCTACCACCGGCCGGCGGGCGTCGCCCTGCAGGTGCCCGAATACCACGGGATCCTCAGGGTCTTCTCCGGGGGCCTGGTGCGACTCGCCCACGACCGCGGGGTGGAAGTCCACACCTGGACCGTCAACGACCCGCGCAAGATGGAGCAGATGTTCCTGGCCGGGGTCGACGGCATCGTCACCGACCGGCCCGATCTGGCCCTCCGGGTCCGGGCCAGCCTGTTCCCCACCTCCCGCCGCTAGAGCTTCCGGCGGGGCGCGGCGGCCGGTCCGGGCATCCGGGGTTCGGGGCCGGACCCGGTGCAGCCGGTGGCCGGGGTGCCGGCACGGGCCGGCTCCGCGCCGGCCGCCGCTCCCTGGCCCGCCCCGTCGCGGTGGGGGGACGGCCTGGTACCAGGGGGTGGCGCGGGGGTGCCCCGCGGGGGAAACCCGCCGGTGGCGGTCTGCCGGTGCGGGCCAGCCCCGCCGCGGCGAAAGGAGTGACGCGCATGAGCAGCCTTCCCTCATCCCAGGGGAACTTCGGCCTGCAAGCCCAGGTGGAGATCTACCTGTCGGCGGGGCAGGCCCAGCGGCTTCCGGTGAGCGTCGACCGGTGGCGGGAACGGGCCCGGGCCGTGCTGCCCGACGGACCCTGGTGGTACGTGGAGGGCGGAGCGGGCGGCGGGGCCACCATGGCCGCCAACCGCCAGGCCTTCGACCGCTGGCGCCTGCGGCCGCGGATGCTGCGGGACGTGGCCCAGCGGGATCTTTCCACCGAACTCCTGGGCCGCCGCCTGCCGGCACCGGTGCTGCTGGTGCCTGTGGGCGTACTCTCGGTGGTCCACGGCGAGGCGGAGCGGGCGCCCGCCCGGGCCGCGGCCCGGCTGGGCCTTCCCTTCATCGCCAGCACGGTCTCCTCCGTCACCCTGGAGGGCATCGCCGAGGCCATGGGCGACGGGCCGCGCTGGTTCCAGCTCTACCCGGCCCGGGACCGGGAGATCATGGCCAGCCTGATCCGGCGGGCCGAAGCGGCGGGCTACGAGGCGCTGGTGGTCACCGTCGACACCACCATGCTGGGCTGGCGGGAGCACGACCTGGAGAACGCCTACCTCCCCTTCCTGCTGGGGGAGGGGATCGCCAACTACCTGTCGGACCCGGCCTTCCGGGCCCGCCTGCCCCGGCCGCCGGAAGAGGACCGGGAGGGGGCCATCCTGCAGTTCCTCCAGGTCTTCGTCAACCCGTCCTTCACCTGGGACGAGCTGGCCTTCATTCGAGGCCAGACCCGCCTGCCGGTCCTCATCAAGGGGATCACCCACCCCGGCGACGCCCGCCAGGCGGTGGAGCACGGGGTGCAGGGGATCATCGTCTCCAACCACGGCGGCCGGCAGGTGGACGGGGCCGTGGCCGCCCTGGACGCCCTGCCCGAGGTGGTGGAGGCGGTGGCCGGCCGGGTTCCCGTCCTGTTCGACAGCGGCATCCGGCGCGGGGCGGACGTCCTCAAGGCCCTGGCCCTGGGGGCCCGGGCGGTGCTGGTCGGCCGGCCCTACGTCTATGCCCTGGCCGCCGCCGGGGAAGCGGGGGTGGCCCGGCTGCTGCGGCACCTGCTGGCCGATCTGGACCTGACCATGGGCCTTTGCGGCGTCCGCTCCGTGGCCGAGATCGACGGGAGCCTGGTGACCCGGGTGTGACGAACCGGCCGGGTGCGGCGTCAGGCCACGCTCCCCCCGAAGGCAAGCGGCGGGAGCGCCCCCCCTGGCCCGGAGCGACCGGTCCCGAGCCGGTCGCGGGCCGGCAGGCTCCAGACCGGAACCGGTCCGGGGCCCGGGAGGGCGGTGCAGCCGGCCCAGGCAAGAGCTGGGGCGGCGGAACGCCACCTTGCCGGTCCACGGCCGGGCCAGGCATGGGTTCGCGGCCCGGTGGGCCTGGGGCATCCAGGCGGGATCCGGCCGTCCACCGGCCGGCCAGGCCCAGGGCCCGCCGGGCCGCGTTCCATCACCGCCGGACACGCCGGTGACCACCCTGTCGCCGGCATGTCCGGCTACCCTCGGGCCCGCCCCGGCGCACCGGGGCCCTGCCCCGCACCACGGCCCAGCATGCGGCGGACGGTGGCCAGGACCAGGCGGTCCCGCAGCCCCGTGGGCAGCCACCGCAGCAGGCGCACCTCCCGGGCCCGCTCCGGGGCGGCCACCAGGTAGCGGGCCCGGGGGCGAGGGGCCGTCAGCGCATGGACCACCGCCCGGGCCACGGCCTCCGGCGGCAGGCCTTGCCGGGCGTTGCGCTGGGCAATCCGGGTCGTGGCGGCGACCGCCGCAGGGTAGACCGCTTCCGTACCCGGTGGAGGCGCCAGCAGGTAACCCTGGGCCGCCTCCGCCGACCGGGTCCAGATGGGCGTCACCACCGAGCCGGGCTCGATGAGGCTCACCGCGATGCCCCAGGGGGCCAGCTCGATGCGCAGGGCGTCGGCCAGGGCCTCCAGGGCGAACTTGGAGGCGGAATAAGGCCCCATGAAGGGCAGGGACACGAGGCCCGATACGGAGCCCATGAGCACGATCCGGCCGCGCCCCTGCCGGAGGGCCGGGAGCAGGGCCCGGGTGACGGCCACCACGCCCACCACGTTGACCTCCAGCTGCTGGCGCCAGACGGCCTCGGGGATCAGCTCCACCGGACCGGCGGCGGCGATGCCGGCATTGTTGACCAGCCCCTGGAGACCCCTTTCGCCGGCGCGGCGCCGGACGGTCTCGGCCGCGGCTCGCACCTGCTCTTCGTCGGTCACGTCGAGGAGCAGCGGCTCCACCGCCGGCCCACCCGCCTCCCGCAGGGCCTCGCCGTCTTCCGGGCGGCGGACGCCGGCCAGCACCGTCCACCCGGCGCGGGCCAGGGCCAGGGCGCTGGCCCGCCCGATGCCGCTGCCGGCACCCGTGATCAGCACCAAGGGCATCCCCGTCCCTCCTCAGCCCACCCCGGCCCACCCGGGGTGCCGCGGCCTGCCGGCCCGCGCCATCCGGACCCACGACCGGCGACGTACTGCAACCTGCCGAAGGCGCGGCCGGCGAGGGACCCGACCTGCCGGACCCGCAACCTGCCAGCTGTCGCGCCCTGCCGGGAGCGGAAACCTACCGGGCCACCGCCCGGGCACCGGCCCTCTCCTCCGCCAGCTCCAGCAAGGTATCGGCCACCAGCGCCCGGATCAGCTCGACCTTGTACTCGCTGCCCGGCAGAGGACGGGCGCCTTCCACGGCCAGGGCGCCCGCCTGCCGGGCCGCCTCCGGATCCAGCCGCCGCCCCTCCAGCCAGGCCTCCACGCTCTCCAGCCGCCAGGGCTTGAGGGCGACCCCGCCCAGCGCCAGCCGGGCCACCCGGACCCTCGGCCCGGTCCCCGGTTCACCGCCTTCGTCCCAGCGGATGGAGGCCGCCAGGCTCACCAGGGCAAACTGCCAGGCCCGCCGGTCGGTGAGCTTCCGGTAGGCGCTGGTCCAGTGAGCTCCGCCACCGGCCGCCGGCAGGTCGATGGCGACCACCAGCTCGTCCGGTTCCCGGACCGTGAGGGCCGGCCGGCCGGCACCCGCCCCGTGAAGTACTCCCCGGCGGGAACCCGCCGGCGGCCAATCCCCCCCGCCTGCCACCGGGCCAGCTCCACCTCGGCCCCCAGGGCCACCAGGGCCACGGCGGGGTCCGAGGGGTGAACGGCCCCGCATCCTGCCCCGTCTTCGCCCGGACCGTGGCCGAAGACGGCCTGGAAGGGACCGGCGGCACCGGGAGCGGCACAGGTGCAGTGGTCGTGCCCCGCCAGGCGGCAGGGCAGGCCGGTGCGGAAGTACCAGCAGCGCACCTGCTGCTCCAGGTTCCCTCCCAGGGTGGCCCGGTTGCGCAGGGCCGGCGTGGCCGAGGCGGCCGCCGCCTGGGCCAGGGCCCGGTAGGGTCCGGGCAGGGCACCCGGCCGGGCCAAGTCGGCCAGGGTGGTCAGGGCGCCGATGCGCCACCGCCCGTCGTCCAAAGGTCCCATGCCGCGCAGGCCGCCGATCCGGCGGATGTCCAGCAGCCACCGGGGCCGCGCCCGGCCCTGGTGCATCAGGGTGAGGAGGTCCGTCCCCCCGGCCAGGGCCACCGGCCGCTCGCCCTGGTGGGCAGCGGCCAGGGCCTGGAGGGCGTCCTCCAGGGTCACCGCCCGGCCATAGGCCGGGCCGGCCGCCGGCAGGTGCCCCTCGTCCCGGCGGGCTCCTTCCGCCGCTGCCGCCGGCGGGGCCGGCGGCGCCGCGCCGCCGCTCGCAGCAGCGGAATTCCGTTCCTCTCCCCAGCGCTCCGTCACCGGGGATCACCTCCCCCCGCAGCCTGGCGCTGCCGCCGGCCGTCGGGGCCGATGCCGTGGCGGCGCAAGAGGGCCAGCACCCGATGGCGGGTGAGGGGCAGTTCCCGCACGGGGATGCCCGTGGCGTGGTAGAAGGCGTTGGCGATGGCCGCCGCCGTGGGGATGATGGGCGGCTCCCCCGCCCCCTTGACCCCCAGGTTGTTGCCATGAGGATCGGGCTCGCCGGTGAAGGCCACGTGCAGCCGCGGGATGTCGGCCACCGTGGGCACCCGGTAGTTCTCCAGGTTGGGGTTGAGCACCCGGCCGCTCAGCGGATCCATGACCCGTTCCTCCATGAGCGCGAACCCCAGTCCCTGGATCATGCCGCCCTCCATCTGGGCCGCCGCCGTCAGGGGGTTCACCACCCGGCCGATGTCGTGGACCGCCCAGAGGTCGAGCACCCGCACCTCGCCGGTGGCCGGATCGACCTCCACCTCGGCGAACTGCGCGCCGAAGGTGTGGATGGCGTACTCGTCGGGGTTGGGGCCGCGGCTGCCGCGGCCGGTGATCACGTACTGGCCGAGGGTCTTGCCGAGCTCCTGGAAGGTGACCGCCCTGTCGGGAGCCCCCCTGACCTGCACCCGCCCCGGAGGAACCAGCTCCAGATCCCGCGGATCGGCCTCCAGGAGCCCGCCCGCCAGCTCCAGGATCTGGCGGGCGGCATCCGCCGCCGCCGACCGCACCGCCGGTCCCATGGAAGGTACCGTCATGCTGCCGGCGCTGATGGGAGCGTAAGGCCCGCCGTCGGTGTCCCCCAGCTGCACCCGCACCCGCTCCAGGGGCAGGGCCAGTTCTTCCGCGGCGATCTGGGCCAGCACGGTGCGCGTGCCGGTTCCGATGTCCTGGCCCGCCGTCACCACCGTAGCCGTACCGTCCGGATGAACCCGCACCTCGGCCTGGGCCGGAGGACCGCCCGCGCCACCCCAGATCTGGCTGGCCATGCCGATGCCCCGCAGCCGGCGCCGGCGGCCGGCTCCGCCTTCCACAACCGGGCCGCCCGTTCCCCCCGTCGCGGGGGCCCCGGCACCGGTCCCGGTGGCGGTCCCGTCGCCGCCGGCCCCCTGAGCAGCGGCCTCAAGGGCGACAACGCCCGGCACACCCCATCCTCTTCCGCCGCGCTTGGCCTGCCAGCCCGCCATGGCGGCGCCCATGGCGTAGGCCTGCCGCAGCCCCTTGGAGGAGTAGGGCCGGCCGCTGGTGGGGTCGACCTCCGCGTAGTTGCGCAGCCGCAGCTCCAGGGGGTCCAGGTCGAGCCGGCGCGCCAGCTCGTCCATCAGCACCTCCAGGGCCACCGTGCCCTCCACGTAGCCCGGCGCCCGGAAGGCGGAGGTGGGCCCGGTGTTGGTGTGGACCGGCACTTCGACCGTGCGCACGTTGGGAATGGCGTACAGCTGGCGGGCCGGGCCGCCGATGCTGCCGGGACTGCCCAGGACCCCCACGGCGGCATAAGTCTCCAGGTCCAGGGCCACCAGCCGGCCGTCGGCCCGGGCGCCCAGCTTGAGCCGCTGCAGGGTGCTGTGGCGGTTGCCTGCGGCCAGGTTCTCCTCCTCCCGGTCCAGCACGCAGCGCACCGGCCGCCCCAGCTGCCGGCTGAGGATGCCCGCCAGCACCGTGTACTTGTGCAGCCCGTTCTTGCTGCCGAAACCGCCGCCCATGTGCTCCTTGACCACCCGCACCCGGTGCACGGGCAGCCCGAAGAGCTGGGCAAACCGGTCCCGGACGCCGAACAGGTGCTGGGTCGAGTCGTAGATGGTCACCCGGTCCTGCTGCCAGTCCACCACGCTGCCGTGGGTCTCCATGCAGTTGTGCAGCTGCACCGGGGTGCGGAAGGTGCCCTCCACCACCACCTCCGCCTCGCGAAAGCCGGCCTCCACGTCCCCGCGGCTGTAGCGGGTCGCCCGGTCCCAGCGCACGTTGCCCTGGGGCCGCACGGGCGGGGCATCGGGCTTCATGGCCTCTTCCAGGTCGACCACAAAGGGCAACGGCTCGTACTCCACCTCCAGGGCCGCCGCGGCGGCCCGGGCGGTCTCGAGGTCGCGGGCCGCCACCACCGCCACCTCATCCCCGTGGTAGCGCACCACCGGGTTGAGGACGCGATCCCCCTCGCGGCCCCAGGGAATGGGCGGGCAGTTCTCATGGGTCAAAACGGCCAGGACCCCCGGGATGGCCAGGGCCCGCTCCGCCCGGACAGAGCGGATCCGGGCGTGGGGATAAGGGCTCCGTACGACCACCGCATGGACCATGCCGGGCAGCCGCACGTCGTGGGTGTAGCGGGCGCGCCCGGTGACCTTCTCCCAGCCGTCCACCCGCGGCACGGGCCGGCCGATGTAACGCAGCCGGTCTTCTCCGGGCAGCGGCCCCGCGGGGTCGTCCTCGACCACCACGAACCGCTCCTGCACCCGGCCCTCGAACTCGAAGCGGGTCTTAACCAGTCGCGGCACCGGACACCCCTCCTCCGCCACCGGCCCCACCCAGCGCCCCGGCAGCCCGCAGGGCGGCCTGCACGATCCGGGTGTAGGCCCCGCACCGGCAGAGGTTGCCGGACAGCGCGGCCACCACCTGCTCCCGGGTGGGGTGGGGCTCCCGGTCCAGCAGGGCCTTGACGGCCATGATCTGCCCGGGCGTGCAGAAACCGCACTGCAGGGCGTCCTCCGCGATGAACGCTTCCTGGATGGGGTGCAGGCGATCGCCCCGGGCCAGCCCCTCCACGGTCTCCACCCGGCTGCCGTCGCAGGCGGCCACGGGCACCAGGCAGCTGTACACCAGCTCCCCGTCGACGATCACGCTGCACGCCCCGCAATTGCCTTCCCCGCAGCCGATCTTGGTCCCCGTCAGGCCAAGCCGCTCGCGGAGGAACGCGGCCAGGGTGAGGCTCGCCGGAACGTCCCCCACCCAGGTCTCCCCGTTGACCACCAGGCGGACGGGAACCTGGGCGCGGAACGCCGGCAGGGTCGATTCTCCGGCTCCCGGTTCCGGTTCCCGGGAGCCGGGTTCGTCCCCGACCCCGGGGAAAGCGCCGCCGAGAGGCTCGCCGCCTGGAAGCCCGCCGCGGCCCCCGTTCCCGCCGCTGCGATCCCTGGACAACGTGTCCCGTCGCCTCCTTACCGGCCTTTCCACTGGGGGGCCCGCTTCTCCAGAAAGGCCTGCATGCCTTCCTTCTGGTCTTCCGTGGCGAACAGGCTGTAGAACAGCCGCCGCTCGAACTCCAGCCCCGCCCCCAGGGGCGTCTCGTAAGCCTGCAGCACCGCCGCCTTGGCCATCTGCACCGCCAGCGGCGGCATGCCCGCGATGGCGTGGGCCAGCCGCACGGCCTCGGGCAGGCACTGCTCGTCGGGCACCACCCGCGTGACGAGCCCCCACGCCTCGGCTTCCCGGGCGGGGATCATCCGCCCCGTCAGGATGGCCTCCATGGCCTTGTACTTCCCGGCCACGCGGGTCAGCCGCTGGGTGCCGCCGGCGCCGGGGATCACGCCGATCTTGATCTCCGGCTGGCCGAACTGGGCCGACTCGCCGGCGATGATGATGTCGCATCCCATGGCCAGCTCGAACCCGCCGCCCAGGCAGTAGCCCTGCACCGCCGCGATGACGGGCTTGCGGATGCGCCAGAGGCGCTGCCAGGCGCCCAGCAGGTCGTCCCCGGTCACCTCGGCCAGGCCCTTGCCCGCCATCTCGGCGATGTCGGCGCCGGCGGCGAAAGCCCGCTCGTTGCCGGTCAGGACCATGCAGCGGATGTCCGGGTCGCGGTCGAACCCGGCCAGCGCCCCGGCCAGCTCTTCAATGAGGTCCCGCCGCAGGGCGTTGAGCACCTTCGGCCGGTTCAGCCGGACGATGGCCACCGGCCCGTCGGTCTCCACCAGCAGGTACTCGTAACGGCGGTCCGCTCCGTCCTCCGTTGCGGTCAAGCCCGGTCACCTCCGCCCATCCATTCGCCTGGGAGGAACCGGTTCCCTGCGGCGCCGGCAGGCAGCGGCCTCAGCCGTTGTGCGGCGGCTTTGCTATGATGAGCAGGGTGCCGCCCGCGGCACCAACCCTTGAACGCCCCTGTGGAGGAACGAGCCCGTGACCAGCAACGCCCACCCGCAACCCCGGCCGGGTGCCGGTCCGGAGGTCCGCACAGTGACCGGCACGGCCGCCCCTGACCCGGAGCCAGCCGGCGCCAGGCCGGCAGGCGCCAGCGGGACTCCTGGGGCTCCGCCTGATGGCGCCCCCTCCACCGCACCGCCGGTGGCCGCAACCCCGGCGGGTCCACCCGGCGGCAGGCCGGGCGACGCCCCCAGGGGGGAGGGCAGCGGCCTCAACCTCGCCGGGACCGGACCCCTGGCACCCTGGAGCCTTCTACCTCATGCCTGGCTGGAGCCGGCCGGCGGGCGCCCGGGCCCGTGGCGCCGGGAAGAGGTTCTGGCGCCGCGCCCGCTGACCCGCTATTCCGCCGCCCTGTGGCGGCAGGAGCTGCCGGACCTGACGGGGCGGATCAGCCGGGACCTGTCGCTGCCCAGCGCCGGTGTCGACCTGACCGTGGACGAACAGGGCCATCTCCTGGCCCGCCCCCTCCCGGCCGCCGCCTGGCCGGGGGCCCTGGCCTGGCGGGCCGCCCGCCACGGCTGGATCGCCGCCCGCCAGGCGGCCGAGCTGGTTCGCTGGTGGGACGAGCAGGGTGCCCGGACCCTGCTGGCCGACGCCGGCGAGCTGCGGCTGCGGGTGATCCCCCTGGAGCGGGCCGGGGGGACCCCCGGCGATCCCGGCCGTTCCGGCGAGTTCGGACGGTTCCAGGAATGGCGGCGGACCCTGGAACGCTGCCGGGACATCTGGCGGGCTCACCTGGACCGGCTCCTGCGCCTCGAAGCCCTGGCGACCCTTAGCCTCTGGCAGCTGGACGCCCTCTTGCAGGCTTTTCAGCTGCCCGGTGCCCCGCGGGCGGGCGACCTGGTCCCCGTTCCGGCGGTGGTGGCGGAGATGGGCCAGCGGCTCTGGCACCTGGCCGCCCGCGGCCGGGAAGCAGGGGCGGTGGCCGCCGTCTTCCGGGAACCGCCCTACCACCCCCGGCTGTCGCGCCTTGCCCAGGACGCCCCCGGTGCCGGCGCAGGAGCGTCGCCGGAACACGGCGGGCCGGTGGCCGCCTTCCTGGAGCTGTGGGGCCAGTTCCTCGAGCGGTACGGGTATGTGGCCCTGCCCGCGGCCGAGCTGGCGGAGCCCACCTGGGCGGAAGACCCCGAGCCCGCCCTGGCATGGCTGGCCCGGTTCTTCCAGGACCGGGGGCTCAGCCCCATCGCTGCGGAGATCAACGCCCAGCGGCGCCAGCAGCAGCTGGAGGAGGCCATCCGCCGGCACCTGGCCCGGCGGCCCCTCGACCGGGGCCGCATCGAGGAGACCCGGCGGCTGGCCGAGGCCACCACCCGGGTGGCCGCGGAGATGGGCTACCACATGCTGGTCCTCAGGTCCTGGTGGCGGCGGGCGGTGCTGGGGGCCGGAAGGGACCTGGCCGCCGCCGGGCGGCTGGAGGATCCCGCCGCCGCGTGGCAGCTCGCACCCCATGAGCTGGAAGCGCTCCTAGGTGGAGGGCCCGGCGGTGGCCAAGCCTCGTCCCACGGCCCGGCCACCGCGACGGCCGGGCGCCACCCGGAGGGCCCCGGGGCCCCTGCGGGGACCCCAGGCCAGGCAGGCCCCGCTGGCGCCGCCCCGGCGGCCCGCCTGGAGGGTCATGACGGGGCCGCCGCACCGGCCGGGGGCCACCCCGGCCAGGGCCGCGGCGGGGACCGTCACGAGCACGAGCAGCCGGACGAGGGCCGTCACGAGTTACCCGGCCGGGGCGGTCCCGCGCAGCCCGGCGGGGGTCGTCACGAGCAGCGCACCGAGCCGCCCGCTCCACCGGACGAGGAACGCCTCGAGCGGGCCCGCCAGCGGGCGCACCGCTTCTTCCGCTACGCCGGGATGGCGTACTTCGCCCTGCTGGCGCTGATCCCGCTGATCATGGCCCGCCAGGGCCTGCTCTGGTGGGGCCTGCGGGAGATGGCCCTCCTGGTCGTCGAGATCGTGGTGGTGCTGGCACCGCTCGCCGCCGTCGCCGGGGCCGCCTACCTGCTGGCCCGGGGCAGGAAGGGGCGGCCCCGAGCCCGGACCCGGGACGAACAGGCAGGCGGCGCCGGGGGAGCGGCCGGGCCGGGCCAGCCCGGATAGCCGCCGGCCCCGCGCGCCGGCTACGGCCGCCGGGCGGCCAGGTGCCCGCTGCGCTCCAGCCCCGCCCGCACCAGGTGGGCCAGGCTGTCTTCCTCCAGCCGGCCGATCATCTCTTCCAGGGTGGAACCGGAGCAGGCCCAGTTGTCCTTGGCCGAATCGTAGCAGTACAGCAGCCAGCCCTCCGGGCAGCGGTAGATCTCCACCTTGCCCGGACGGGTGAAGGGTTCGATGCGGGCCACCAGATCGGCTTCGAAGCGCAGGCGATCGCCCTGCGGCTGCACCCCGGGCGCCACGCGCCGCACCTCGTTCACCACCGTCGCCGAGGCGGGGTCAGCGGCCGGGTGGGACAGCTGCACTTCCTGAAGATCCATCTTCGCCGGGCCCTCCTTCCCCTGCCTCCTCCTGGACGAACCCGGCCAGGAGGCCGGCCAGGCGCTCCAGCCCCTCGACCAGGCGGGGACCGGGCCGGCCGAACAGGGCTTCGGGCAGGGGCACGACGCGGCCTCGGGCCACGGCCTCCAGCCGGCTCCAGCCCGGCCGGGCCGCCACCCGCGAGGGGTCCATGTGCCCCTGCAGCGTCCCGCACCAGCACAGCAGGATCACGTCGGGCGCCCGGGCCACCACCGCCTCCGGCTCGACGACGCCGCTGGTGCGGTCGAGATCGGCGAAGATATTCTGCCCTCCGGCCATCTCGGCCATGTCGGTGAACCAGCTTCGCCGGCCGGGTGTGATCAGCGGCCGCGGCCACCATTCGAGGTAGAGCCGCCAGGGCCGCCCCCGCCGGGCGGCCAGCCGCGCCATGCGCTGCCGGACCGCGGCGGCCCGGGCTTGGAGCTGCCGGACCAGCCGGCGGCCGCGTTCCTCCCGTCCGGTGGCGGCGGCCACCGCCTGGATGGACTGCAGCACCTCGGGCCAGCGCTGGGGATTGAGCACCAGGTGGGGCAGGCCCCGGCGCTGGAGGGTTTCGACGTTGCGCTCCATGCCGGGAACGCTGAGGGAGGCCAGGACCAGGTCGGGCTCAAGGGCGGCCACCCGGTCGATGTCGACGGTCAGGTCCGGTCCCACCCGGGGCAGGCGCGCCACCTCCGGAGGGTAGTCGGAGTGGTCGTCGACCCCGACCACGAACTCCCCCAGGCCCAGGGCAAAGGCGATCTCCGTGTTGCTGGGGGCCAGGGAGACGATGCGCACGGCGAATCCCTCCCGCAACCGGGCCTGCCGGCCCGGCCGGCCCCCGGCGGCAGCATGCCGGCAGGGCCGGACCGCCGCCACCGGGCGGCCGTCCAGGGCGGGCGGCAGGCCTACCCGGCCAGCTCCAGCTGCGGCGCGATGCCCCGCAACGCCTCGATGACGTGGGCGATGTGCTGGTCCAGGGGGACGCCCAGGTCCTCCGCCCCGCGGATCACGTCCTCCCGGTTCACCCCGCGGGCGAAGGCCTTGTCCTTGAACTTCTTCTTCACCGACTGCACGGTCAGGTCGGCCAGGCCGGCGGGCCGGACCAGGGCACAGGCGATGACGAAGCCCGTCAGCTCGTCCACGGCGTAAAGGGCCTTCTCCATGAGGGTCTGCCGCGGCACGCCGGTGTGATCCCCGTGGGAAAGGATGGCCCGCACGATCTCCTCGGGCCAGCCCCGCTCGCGCAGGATCTCGGCGCCGCGGAAGGGGTGGTCGTCCAGGGAGGGGTAGCGGTCATAGTCGAAATCGTGGAGCAGGCCGGTGATCCCCCACTTCTCCTCGTCCTCGCCGAAGAGGCGGGCGTAGTAGCGCATGCACGCCTCCACCCCCAGGGCGTGCTTGATCAGGTGGGGGGACTGGGTAAACTCCGTCAACAGCTGCCAGGCGGCCTGGCGGTCGAAGGTTGATTCGGCCATTGCCATCCCTCCAGTTGCCACCAGGATAGCGCGAAGGAGGGACGGGGGCCAGTCTTCCCGGCCGCCTCCAGCCGGCAGGCCCGGGCGGCACCTCCGGCTCGCGAAGCCACAGCGAGCCCCGCGGCGCCGGGCCCGGTATCCGCCCCGCCGGCCGGCCCCATCGCCTGCTCTAGCCGCCGATGGCGTACATCGCCCGCTGGGGTTTGACGAAACCCTTCTGGTTGATCAGGTGACCGGCCCACTTGACCCACACCGCCCGCCGGATGGCCGCCGCCACCGCCTCATCACCGGCCCCGCCGCGCAAAAGTTCCCGCAGGTCGAACTCCTCGACGGCGAACAGGCAGTTGCGGATCTTGCCGTCGGCCGTCAGCCGGATCCGGTCGCAGCTGGAACAGAAGGGCTGGGAGACCGATGCAATGATGCCGAAGGTGCCCCTGCCGTCGGCGAACCGGTAGAGGCGGGCCGGGTCCGCGGGGTCGTTGTGCAGGGGCACCACGGGCGCAATGCGCTGGGCCTGCTGGAGGATCTCCTCCGCCGTGTACACCAGGTCGCGGGTCCACACGTTGGAACCGTCCAGGGGCATGAACTCGATGAAGCGCAGGGTGAGCCGGACGGGCTGTTCCCTGGCCCAGCGCAGGAAGGTCTCCACCTCGCCGTCGTTGATGCCCCGCATCACCACGGCGTTGATCTTGATGGGCTCCAGGCCCGCGGCGGCCGCCGCCGCGATCCCGTCCAGCACCCGGTGCAGCTCGTCCCGGCGGGTGAGCTGCCGGAAGCGGTCGCGGTCCAGCGAGTCCAGGCTGACGTTCACGCCCGCCAGGCCCGCCGCCTTGAGGGCCCCGGCCTTTTCCCGCAGGAAGAAGCCGTTGGTCGTCATGCTGACGGAACGGATCCCCGGCACCCGCACCAGCCGCGCCACCAGCTCCTCCACGCCGGGTCGCAGCAGGGGCTCGCCGCCGGTCAGGCGGATCTTTTCCACCCCCATCCCGGCGACGATCCGCACCACCCGCTCGATCTCGGCAAAGGTCAGGATCTCGGTCGTGGGTATCCAGGGGATGTCCCCTTCGGGCATGCAGTAGACGCACCGAAAGTTGCAGCGGTCCGTCAGGGAGATGCGCAGCTTGCGCACGACCCGCCCGAAGCGGTCGACCAGCGGGCCCGTGGTCGGCATCCCCGGCGGCGCCGGATCGGTGGCCCGGCTGATCACGGTCCGCACGGCTGCGGCGGCCGGCTCCGGCCCTCCCAGCGTCATGGCCTCACCCCCAGCGGGTCCCGGCAGGCCGGGTTCGTCCGGCGGCCGAACCCGCCCCCTCCCGCGGCCCTTTCCCCTACCATTCGGACGGGAGGGCGGGATTCCTTTTCCGGTCCGGCGGCGGGTCACAGGAATGGCGCAGCCGGACCGCCAAGCCCATCCAGGGCCGGCCGGCCCGGGACCGGCTTGGGGCGCCCTCGCGGCGGCCGCTCTTACGATGCGTTCTCACTCCCGTTCTCGCCCCCCGCCGCCTTCAGGCTCCCGGCCGGGAGACGGGGCCGGCGCCAGGCGCGGCGGGCCGGTGGGGATCTGGCGCCCGGTGTGATCGATGTAGTAGGGCCCCTTGTGCAGGAGCTGGGAGACGGGGACGATCTCGTACCCCTCGCCCTGGAGGCGCCGCAGGATCTCGGGCAGGGCCGCGGGCGTCGACTCCGCGTTGTTATGGAAGAGCACGATGGAACCGGGACGAACCAGCCGGGTCACCCGGTCCACGATCTGCTGCGGCGTCACGTCCATCCAGTCCAGGGAATCCACGTCCCACTGGATGGGGATGATGCCCATGCTCTCCACCACCGTGATCACCCGGTCGTCGTAGGCGCCGAAGGGCGGCCGGAACAGCCGGGCCTCGAAGCCGGCGGTTTCCCGCACGGCCCGGAGGTTGTCTTCCAGCTCGCGCCGGATCTCGGCGTCGGAGAGGGTGCGGAAGTCGGGGTGGGTGGCGGAGTGCAGCCCGATCTCGTGCCCCTCCCGGGCGATCATGCGGGTCTCCTCGGGATACTTGCGGATCCACATGCTGACCAGGAAGAAGGTGGTTTTCACGTTGTGCTGGCGGAGGATCTCCAGGATCTTGGGCGTCTTGTCGGCGCCCCAGGTGGCGTCGAAGGAGATGGCGATCCGCCTGGCGTCCGTCTGGACGCTGTAGATGGGCAGCTTCTTCTTGGCGGGAGCCGGCGGCTCCCCGGCGGCAAACCGCGGCACCACCGGCGCCGGGCCGGCGGGGGATACCATGTCGTCCGCCGGGGTGGGCGCGGCCATGCGCACCGCCAGGACCAGGACGAACAGGCCGGCCAGCAGCCCGGCCGCAAACCAGCGGCGTTCCTCCCCTGCCACGATGGTCCCTCCGTCCCTGCGCCCGCCGGGGCCGGGTCCGTCAAGGCTGCCGGACCGGAATGCGGCATGCCGCGCCGGCCCGGGCCGGCGCCGCGGAGGCGGTCCGGGCGCCGGGATCCTCCGGCCGGACCGGCCGGCAAGGTGCGCCGTTCCTGGGCGTTGGGCCGGGCCCCGGCGCCCTTTCATGCCTATGTCCGGGGGCAGGCCGCCATGCTACAATGAACCAGTTGCGAGGCCGGTTCCGCACGTGAGGCTTTGCCCGTGATGCACGTAGGAGACCCGTGAGGCATACAGGAGGCCAAGGAGCCCGGATCATGGCCAAGCAGCCGCCCCTGGCGGGGCGCAACGACCCCCGCCTCCAGGAACGGTACGAGCAGTTGCTGGAAGCCGCCGCCGCGGAGTTCGCCACCCGGGGTTACCACCAGACCACGGTGAAGGACATCGTGGAGCGGGCCGGAGTGGCCACGGGGACCTTCTACCTCTACTTCGCCAACAAGGAGCAGTCTTGCATCGCCCTGATCGAGCGCCTGTACGGCCGGGTGCTGGCGGAGGTGGTGGCGGCCCGGGCCGGCATGGCCACTACGCTGGATAAGCTGGCGGCTTCCATCCGGGCGGCTCTGGGGGTCTTCGGCGCCCATCGCAACCTGGCCCACATCGCCCTGGTCCGGGCGCCGGGCGCCCATCCCCTCTTTGACGAGCTCCTGGCCCGCATCCACCGGGAGCTCTGGGACCTTGTCGCGGAAGACATCCGCGAGGCGGTGGAGGAGGGCCTGCTCCCTGACCAGCCGGCGGACATCGCCGCCCGCGCCCTGATCGGCGCCCTCTACGAGGTGGTGATCAGCTGGCTGCAGGCGGAGGTGCCGGCCGATCTGGCCGAAGCCGTAGAGCCGCTGGTAGGGTTCTGCCTGCGGGGGCTCGGGGCGGCTTGGCCGGGCGCCTGAGCCTGTCCCTGCCCGTCACGGCCCGCCCGGCGGGCCCGATCCCCCAGTAGGGGGCAGGACGCCGGTCACCCGTGTTCTGCCAGGCCCCAGGGCACGATGCCGGTGATCAGCAGGACACCGATCACGCCGGCCAGGACCAGGTACGCCCAGCCCACCCGGCGGGCCAGCCGCCGGGCGGCGGGTCCCAGGTCCCCGGCCGTCGCTTCGAACCGCAAGAGGAACAGGCCGCTGCCCAGGAAGGCCAGAGCCGTCACGGGCTCCGCGGCCTCGGCCAAGAGGGCCACCACCGCCAGGATGATGGACATGCCGGCACCTCCCTTGCCCCGTCCTGGTGCCCCTCCCGTGGGGACGGTCCCGCCTTGCGGCTGGGCCGGCACCCCGGGCCCAGGGGCGCGGTTCTACCGGATGGTCAAGCCGGTGCGGCGCACCCGGACCACGACCTCGACCCGGGCCTCGATGCGCTCTGCCGCTTGCCGCGTCGCGCTGCCCGGCTGCCGCCAGAGGGACGGCTCCACCACCCGTAAGGCGCGCCCGATGCCGAAGGGATCCGCCCCCAGGTCGCGGACGCGGGCGACGATCCGCTGCACCCGCTGTTGCAGGTCCCGCTGGGTACGGGCCTGGATCCGGCGCATGGTGGCGGTGTCCGTCAGGTCGATCCCGCCGGCCCGGTGCTCGATCACCCGCCCCTCCACCAGCAGGCGAAGCACCGCCTCACGGCTGTCCGGCGGCCCCTGGAGGTTGAGGCGCGAGTCCACGTGGAAGATGTCGAGCACCACGCCGCCCGATACAGGCTCCCGCACGGGGACGTACAGGGTGGTCCGCCGCGGGCTGCCCATGGCCCACATCAGGTACCATGCCTCGGGCGGCCGGATGATCGTCTGGAGGCGGTCGTCCCGGAACACCGCCAGGCCGGCCCAGTCGATGCCCGCTTCCGTTCCCGCCGCCTGCCGCAGCACGGAGGCCACGGGATCGACGCCGGGCTCCGAGACATCGGTGAGGAACCGCGACAGGTCTACGTTGGGGGCACGGCCGGTGCGGGTCAAATCGTCCAGCATCTGGCTCAGGTAGAGGGCGGCCGTGGCGTCCTGGGCCATGGCCGTCGTCAGGAAATCCTTCGCCCGGCCCCGCACGACGGCCAACGGGATCAGCCGCCGGATCTCGGGGTTCTGCACCAGCATCTCCAGGTGTTGCAGGACCCCAGCCCGGGCCAGGTCCTCCCCGACGAGGACCACCCGCACGTGGCCGAGGAAGATGTCAAAGCGGGCGGCATCCCGAAGGTGCGCGATCGCCTCGTGGATCGTGGCTCCCGTAGCGGCAAGCACCACCTTGGTGCCCCCCTGGAGGCCGCCACGCTGCCCCGGCTGGTTGCCGCTGATGCCCGGCCGCGTGGTGGTGCCCCCGGGAATGGTCACCTCCAGGCTCACCTCGATGCGCCCGCCCCGGGCCCGGTCCAGGCCGACCCCCACCACGATGGCCCGATCTTCCACGTCCCGGGCGTCCCAGCACCCGCCTAGCACCAGAGCGGCCGCCACCAGCACCAGAACCAGCCGCCCGCCGGGGCGGCGAGAGGGACGCCGGTCCGCAGCCACCGCCCGCCGGGCGCCCTGGAAGCACCGGGCCACGGGCTACACCCCGCGCTCGGGGCCGGAGGCCGCCCCGGACCCGGCGGGCGATCCAGCACCGGCGACCCGCCCGAATGGACCCCCGGACGGGCGGACGGGGGAGGGACCGGCCCCGGCGGCAGCCGCCGCCGCGGGGCCGCGGTGAGCCCGCTGCAGGCGCCGGCCCTTGATCGCTGCCACCGCCCAGAGCAGCAGGGGCACGGCCACCTCCAGGCCCAGGCTCACCCAGCCCAGCACGGTCATCAGCTGGCCCACAGCCGCGAAGTTGGCCGGCAGGAGCGCCACCACGTACATGAGGGGCAGGGCCATGGGGGCCAGGACCCGGTGCTCGTCGATCTCGAACAGGGCCTGCAAGGCCTTGGCCGCGGCGAAGAGGGCCGGACCCACGGTGGTGAACACCGCCGTCACCCACACGGCCAGGAAGGCCGACTCCAGCCGCTCGAACACCCGGCCAGGGATCTGGGTCACCTTCACCAGCTCGATGGTGGGCCAGGTGATGCGCTGGACCTCCACCACCCCGAAGGTGCCCACCGCCGAAAACACCACCATGCTGTAGATCAGGCCGACCAGGCCTGCCACCAGCCAGGGCATGGCCCGGCGGGGCCGGGCTTCCAGCTCGGGCAGCAGGAAGAGGTACACTGCGAACCCTGAATAGGCAAACAGCGACGCCGCGGCGCCCTGGATGAGGGGGCCGGCGCCCAGCGCCCACTGGGGCCGCACGTAGATGAGGTTGACCCGGCCCATGGTGGCCAGGGCCAGCAGCACCAGGGTCACCACCAGCACGGGGAAGGTCAGCTCGATGGCCCGCATCACGGTGACGGTGCGGTGGTGGACCAGGAAGACCGCGGCGAGCAGCATGGGGATCATGATGGCCTCGACCGGGGTGTTGCGCAGCACGTTGGCGTTGACCACCTCGGCAAAGGCCCGGGCGATGACCGATGCCAGCACGCCAAAGTAGATCGCGTAGGCCACGAGCAGGATCCGGGCCGGCCAGCGCCCCACCAGCATTTCCAGCCCGTGCTGCAGCCGGCGCCGGTGCATCCATGGGGAGAGCCCGTTCAGGGCGGCCAGCACCACGGCCACCGGCAGGGCCCCCAGCAGGGTGGCCACCACGCTGTCGGGGCCGCTGCGGGCCGCCACCTCCCGGGGCAAGGTGAGGATGCCCACCCCGATCATGACGTTGACGATCACCGTCAGGGCCCCCCGTACGGTGACCGCCTGGCTGTTCTGCAACGGCGACACCTCCCCCGCCGGGCTACGGGCGGGTGGCACCCTCACCCCGCTGCACCGCGGGCAGGGGCGCCCGCACCAGGGTGTCCCTGAGTTCCTTCAGCGACCGGGGCGGGGTGAAGGGATACAGGTAGGGTAGTCCAAAGGATTCCAGGTCCGCCAGGTGGACGATGATCAGCAGGAGTCCGACGACCACCCCGTAGAGGCCGAACACCGACGCGGCCAGCATCAGAGGATAGCGCAGGATGCGCAGGGCGATGGCCGCGCTGTAGTTGGGCGTCGCAAAGGAGCCGATGGTGGTCACGGCCACCACGATCACCATGGCGGGACTGACCAGGCCCGCCGAGACCGTCATCTCGCCGATGATCAGGCCGCCGACGATGCTGATGGCAGGGCCAATGGGTCCGGGCAGCCGGATGCTGGCCTCGCGCAGGATCTCCACCGCCGTTTCCAGCAGCAGCGCCTCGCCGATGGCGGGAAAGGGCACGCCGCCGCGCATGGAAGCCAGCAGCACCGCCAGGGGCGTGGGGATCATCTCCGGATGGAAGGAAACGAAGGCGATGTACAGGGCCGGCACCAAAAGGGCCAGGGTCATGGACAGGACCCGGATCAGCCGGATCAAGGTGGAGATGATCCACCGCTGGTAGTAGTCCTCGGGCGACTGGTAGAACTGGCTGAACAGGGCAGGCGCCACCAGGGCGAAGGGGCTCCCGTCGGTAAAGAGCACGATGCGCCCGGCCAGCAGGTTGGCCACGGCCCGGTCCGGCCGCTCCGTCTCCATCAGCTGGGGGAAGGGCGACCACGGCCGGTCTTCCAGCCACTGTTCCAGCTGCCCCGAATCCAGCACCGCGTCGGAGCGGATGCGAGCCAACCGCCGCTCGACCTCCGACACCAGCTCCGCAGGAGCGATCCCTTCCAGGTAGACCATGCACACCCGGGTGCGGGCCACATCCCCCAGGCGGTAGGTCCTGAGCACCAGGTTTGGGGTGACCAGGCGCTGGCGGATCAGGGCCACGTTGACCTCGACGTTCTCGACGAACCCGTCCCGGGGGCCCCGCACCAGCCGCTCCGCCTGGGGCTCGTCCACGGCCCGCTGCCGGAAGCTGCGCACCTCGAAGACCCAGACCCGCCGCTGCCCTTCCAGGCAGAGGACGGCGTGACCCGTGAGCAACCGGATCACCGCCTCGTCCAGCCCGGGCAGGGTCTCCACCTCGTCGCCCAGGCGCCACCAGGCCGGGTCCAGGGCCGCCTTGGCCGTTCCCTGGCGCAGGAACTTGTCCAGGTCTTCCACCAGCCCGCCCAGGCGCCGGGTGTCCACCAGGGGCTCAAGGAAGAGGAGGGCGGCCACCGGCCGCCCGCGCCAGCGGAAGGCCCGCACGTTCAGGTCGGCCGTGTGGTGAAGGGCTGCCCGCAGCCGCTCCACATCCACGGCCACCACCCCGGTGAACCCGCCGGTGAACCCCGCCCGGTTGGCGGACTCCAGCTGCTGGACCAGATCGCCCAGCCGCTCCGACAAAGTTGACGACAGCCGGGTCAGTTCCTTGACCTGGTGGGCCAGCCGGGCATGTCGCTGCCCGTCCAGCCCGGCGCCACGCACCATGAGCCCCACCCCCGGCACGAGTTCAGCATGTGCCGGTGGCAGGGGCGCCATTCCGATCCAGGCGGGGCCGGAATCCAACATGGGAGGCGGCCGGCCGGCCCGGGTACCGGACACCGCCTCCCATCGCCCGTCCGGCGCCGTATCCTGGGTCAGGTTCGCACGGGGAGTTGCCGAAACAGATTGGCCATCTCGAGGGCGGTCAGCGCCGCCTCGGCGCCCCGGTCGCCTGCCCGCAGGCCGGTCCGGTCCAGGGCTTGTTCAAGGGTTTCGCAGGTGAGCACGCCGCAGATCACGGGCACGCCGCTCAGAAGGCCGGCCTGCATCAGCCCTTGGGTTGTCGCACCGGCCACGTATTCGAAGTGGGCCGTGGCCCCTTTCAGCACCGCGCCCAGGGCGATCACCGCCTGATAGCGCCCTGTTTCTGCCAGACGGCGTGCCGTCAGGGGGAGTTCGAAAGAGCCAGGCACCCAGACCACGTCCACGTTCTCATCCCCGATCCCGTGGCGCCGCAGCGCGTCCTGGGCTCCTGCCAGCAAGGCCGCGGTGATCGGCCGGTTGTACCGGGCGACCACCACAGCCATCCGAAGTCCGCCGGCATCCAACCGCCCCTCGTAAACGGCCACCGGTTATTCCCCCTCCTGTGCAGGCTCTCCGCTTACCCGGCGCCGCCCGTCCCCTCCAGAGGGGCCGGCCGGCACCGCGGCCTCCGTGGCCGGGAGCCAGTCCAAAGAGTGTCCGAGACGGTCGCGCTTCGTCATCAGGTAGCGAAGGTTCTCCGCATGGTAGGCGGCCGGCAGGGCGACCCGTTCTGCGACCTCGATGCCGTAACCCTCCAGTTGGGCGATCTTGTCCGGGTTGTTGGTCAGGAGCCGGATCCGGCGGAGCCCCAGGGAGCGCAGGATCTGGGCCGCCACTCCGTAATCCCTGGCGTCCGCAGGGAAGCCCAGGGCCCGGTTGGCATCCACCGTATCCAACCCGCGGTCCTGCAAGGCGTACGCCTTGATCTTGGCCGCCAGCCCGATGCCGCGTCCTTCCTGGGCCAGGTAGACGAGGGCACCCCTGCCTTCGGAGCCGATCCGCTCCAGGGCGGCATGGAGCTGGTCTCCGCAGTCGCAGCGCCAGGATGCCAGGGCATCTCCCGTTAGGCACTGGCTATGGATGCGGACCAGGACGGGCGCCGACCCGGCCGCCGCAGGACTCGGCTGAACCGCGCTTGACCTCGCCGGGTGGTGCCGCGAAGCCGGGCGGTCCAGGCCGCAGGTCAGAGCCAGGTGGACCGTGCCGTCCGGCATGTATTCGAAGGCCGTCAAGTGGAACTCGCCATAGCGCGTGGGCAGCCGCGTTTCGGCCACCGCCCGCACCAGCGTGTCATGGCGAAGGCGGTACGCCACCAGATCGCCGACGGTGACCCACGGCAGGCCGTTGGCCATGGCCCACGCGATGATCTCCGTTCCCCGCAGGGGCGTGCCGTCGCCCCCCAGGATCTCGCAGATGGCCGCCACCGGTTCCATCCCTGCCAGGCGCGCCAGGTCCACGGCGGCCTCCGTGTGGCCCCGGCGTTCCATGACGCCCCACGGGCGCGCCCGCAACGGGAAGACGTGGCCGGGCCGGACCAGGTCCGCCGCCGTGCTGGCCGGATCTGCCAGCACCTGCAACGTCCGTGCCCGGTCGGCCGCCGAGATGCCGGTGGTGACACCGTGCCGGGCGTCGATGCTGACGGTGAAAGGCGTACCCATGGGATCGGCGGGCGGATCCACCATCAGCGGCAGCCCGAGGGTTTGGCAGCGGTCCGCCGCCATGGCCGCACAGATCAGCCCGCGCCCATGAAGCAACATGAAGTTGATGCGGTCCGGGGTCGCATGCTGCGCCGCCAGCACCAGATCCCCTTCGCCCTCCCGGTCGTCGTCGTCAAGGACCACCACCATGCCTCCCGCCCGCAGTTCGGCCAGGGCCGTCCGGACCCGCCCGACCGCGTCGGGCTCCTGGCCGTGGGGGCCGGCGCCGCGCTTGGGCCGTTCCAGAGTGGCCAGGGTCATGGCCGCTCCCGGCAAGCGGGCCGGCGGTTCCGGCACCGGGGCCCCCGCCGCCGGCCGATGCCGGGCGGCATACCGGGCCAGCCAGTCGACCTCCAGATTGACCCGGTCACCAGGCCGGTGCCGGCCCAACGTCGTGTACTCGAGGGTGTGGGGAACCAGCGCCACGGTAAAGCGGCGGCCCCGCACTTCGACCACCGTGAGGCTCACACCGTCCACCGCGATCGAGCCCTTCGGCGCGATCAAGGGGGCCAGGTCTGCCGGTGCCTCGATCTCCATCGACACGCCGGCGTCCTGAGCCGACACCGCCATCACCGTGCCGGTGCCGTCCACGTGGCCCATCACCAGGTGTCCTCCTAAGGGACTGCCCCAGCGCAAGGCCGGTTCGATGTTGACCTCGTCGCCGGGTCGCAGGTCGCCCAGGGTGGTGACACGCAGGGTCTCGGGGACCGCCGTGAAAGCCAGCCGGTTCCCTCGGATGGCGGCGACCGTCAGGCACACCCCGTCCACGGCCACGCTGTCGCCGGGGCGCACCTGGCCGAGAAAGGGCGCTTCGATCCAGATCTGCAGGCTTGAGCCCGTCGCCTTCAGGTCAACGCACCGGCCCCTGCCCTGAACGATACCGGTGAACATCACCAGACCTCCCTCGTGCCCTTGCCCCACCCCGCGAGGGACCGAGACGGCCTCCGGACAGGAGGGCAGGACGTATTAGTGGGTTCCCGCGCTCTCTCCTGGAGTCGCCGGCCCCGGTGTACCGCCGGGAGCCCGGGGCGCAGGTGGCGGGCCTTCCCGGCAGGCCGGCGGCTGATCGCAGACCAGGGCCGCGGGATCCCGAAGGTAGCCGCTGATCATCCAGTCCTCGCCGATCCGGCGCCAGGTGGGCCGGTGCAGGGCGGGCGCGGCAGCCAGCGCATCCACCCCCGGGTCCCCGATGGGCCCCGGGGCCGCACGGCCCCCGACGAGCTTGGGCGCGATGAAGACCACCACCCGGTCAACCAGCCCGGCGGCGAAGAAGGATCCGTGGACCGACGCCCCTCCCTCGACCAGCAGGTGCACGATCCCGCGGGACGCCAGCTCCCGCAGGAGATGGAGAATCGAAACACGGCCGTGGGGATCCGCCGGCACCCGCAAGACCTGCACCCCCGCCGCCTCCAGGCGGGCGGTCCGGACGGCGGGAGCCTGGGGTGTCACGGCAACCCATGTGGGCGCCGGGGAATGCCGGGCCGCCCGGATCACCTGGGCGTCCGGGGGGGTGCGGGCGTGACTGTCCAGGATGACCCGGACGGGGTCCCGGCCTCCTGGATGCCAGCGGACGGTAAGGCTGGGGTCGTCGGCCAGGACCGTTCCCACCCCGACCAGAATGGCGTCGACCCGGTCCCTGAGGCGGTGGACCCAGCGGCGGGCCCTGGGACCCGTGATCCAGCGGCTTTCGCCCCGAGCGGTGGCGATCCGGCCGTCCAGGGTCATCGCATACTTGGCCGTCACCATGGGACGACCCAGCACGCGGTGCACGACATACGCTTCGTTCAGGCGCAGCGCGCGGTCCGCCTCGACCCCGACGGCAACCTCTACGCCCGCTTGCGCCAGAACGGAAAGGCCGCGGCCCGCCACCCGCGGATCGGGGTCCACCATGGCCACCACGACCCGCCGCAGGCCCGCCGCCAGGATGGCCTCGGTGCAGGGTGGCGTCCGGCCATGATGGCAACAGGGTTCCAGGGTGACATACAGGGTCGCCCCCCGGGCCTGGTCTCTTGCCGACCGCAGGGCCTCAACCTCGGCGTGGGCCTCCCCTGCGCGCCGGTGGTACCCTTCGCCCACCACCACCCCGTCCCGGACGATGACGGCCCCCACCATGGGGTTGGGATGGGTCCGCCCGGCGGCTCTCGCCGCCAGGTCCAGGGCCCGCCTCATGAAGTGGCGGTCGGTCTCCCGGTCCACCGCCAGCCGGGCACGGCCGGCCACAGGAACCGCCCCGCCAGCGGAGGCACGGGACGGGAGGATTGTCCCGGGCGAAGACCCGGGCGCGCGATCGTCGCCCATCGTGCAGCCAACCCCCTCGAGAGCCGCCCCCACGGGCTGCCGGGCGATGGCCGGCGCCCTGCCTTGCCGATGGACCCCAGCCCGGCACGTCAGGTGCGGGGTGAGGGAAGGCCGGCGCCCGCCAGGGCCCAAGCCGGGACACGGACCGGGATCCGTGCCGGCGAGCCCTCGCCCCACGGGCAGGTGAAACCGTTGCCAGGGATGGGGGAAAAGGGAGAAGCAGGCCCCGTAGGCGGGGCGAGGGCAGGCGGGCACCCGCCCGGCCTGGCGCCGGTCGGGATGCGCACGAAACCCCATCGCCCCACCACGAAAAAGGCCCCAGCAGACGCCGGGGCGGGACGAGACAGGTCAACGGCAGGCCGCGGGAAAGGACAAAGGTTCCACGGCCCGACGCCCTGCCCCCTTCTCCCATCCGGACTTTACCGTCGGCGCCGGGATCGCACCGGCTCCTGCCCTGCGGGGGTCACTGGATCCCCGCCACCGGGCTCGCGGGCTCGTCGCGGCACCGGAGGTGCCGCGCATCACCGCCGGTCGGGAATTGGCGCGCAGGAACCAGCCTCGGCGGGCCGGTTCCTGGACCTCACCCTGCCCCGAAGGAGACACGGCTCGGTTGTCCGCTACTTGTGATCGGTTTCACAATAGTCATTCCACAGAGAACGGCCGGGTCCTGCCATTGGCCGGGTCCTGCTCTTGATCGGTGAGGGAGTTGCCCGTTCCTTCCCCGTGGTGGAACCGAGCGATGTCCCTGCGGAACCGCAGCCCCGGGAAGCGGATCCGCTCGACGGCGGCGTAGGCCTTCCGCCGCGCCTCCTCCAGGCAAGAACCCAGGGCCGTTACCCCCACCACCCGGCCGCCCGCGGCGACCCAGCGGCCGCCCTCCCGCCGCGTGCCGGCGTGGTCGATGAACACCCCGGGAAGGCCCGCCGCCCCTTCCAGGCCGCTGATGGGCAGGCCCCGGGCGGGTTCGTCCGGGTAGCCGGGCGCCGCCAGCACCACGCACACCGCCGCCTCCGATCGCCAGGCCGGCGGCTCGGCCGGAAGCCGGCCCGTGGCCGCCTGCCAGGCCAGCTCCGCCAGGTCGCCGGCCAGCCGCGGCAAGAGCACCTGGGTCTCCGGATCACCCAGCCGGCAGTTGAACTCCAGCACCCGGGGTCCCTGGGCCGTCAGCATGAGCCCCGCGTAAAGCACGCCGCGGAAGGGGCAGCCTTCCGCTGCCAGGCCCGCCACCGCGGGTTCCACGATGGAGTGCCGGATGGCCTCGAGCAGGGCGGGCGATACGCCCGGCACGGGGGAGAAGGCCCCCATGCCGCCGGTGTTGGGTCCGCGGTCGCCGTCTTCCAGGCGCTTGTAGTCGCAGGCCGGAGCCAGGAGGTGGGCCCGGCGGCCGTCGGTCACGGCCAGGACCGAGAGCTCCCGCCCCTCCAGCCGCTCCTCGATCACCACCCGGCGGCCTGCGGCCCCCAGCACGCCCTGCCGCATGAGGCGCCGGACCGCCTCGAGGGCTCCGGCGGCATCGTCGCACACGACCACGCCCTTGCCCGCCGCCAGGCCGTCGGCCTTGACCACCCACGGGCCCGGGTGGCGGCGGAGAAAGTCCTCCGCCGCCGCCGGGTCGTCGAAGACCCAGCCCGGGGCGGTGGGGATGCCGTGGCGAGCCATGAAGGCCTTGGCGAAAGCCTTGCTTCCTTCGATGCGGGCGGCCGCCTGGCTCGGTCCGAAGACGGCGATGCCGGCGGCCTCCAGCCGGCCGGCCAGCCCTGCCACCAGGGGAGCCTCGGGCCCGACCAGGGCCAGGTCGACCCGCCGGGCCTGAAGGCGCCGGGCGGTGTCGTCCAGGTCCAGGGGATCGCCGCCCAGGCACTCGGCACCCAGAGCCGCCATGCCGTCGTTGCCGGGCAGGGCCAGGACATGCTCCACCCGGGGACTCTGCATGAGCGCCCGCACCAGGGCGTGTTCCCGCCCGCCGCTGCCGATGACCGCGACCCGCATGCCCCTCCTCCCTCCCCTTGGGACCTCACGGCGTGCCGCTCCAGGCGCCACCGGCCGGCGGTGTCGCCGCACGACCGGGCGGGCGCCTCAGTGCCGGAAGTGGCGCCGGCCGGTGAAGATCATGGCGATGCCCGCCTGCTCGGCGGCGGCGATGACCTCGGCGTCACGCACCGACCCGCCCGGTTGCACGATGGCGGCAATCCCCGCCGCCGCCGCCCGTTCCACCGAATCGGGGAAGGGGAAGAACCCGTCGGAGGCCAGCACCGCCCCCCGGGCCGACTCGCCCGCCAGGGCCAGCGCCTGTTCCACCGCCCGCACCCGGCTGGTCTGGCCGGCGCCGATGCCCAGGGTGCGCCAGCCGCCGCCCGGCTGGGCGGCCGCCACCACGATGGCGTTGGAGCGGCAGGGCTTCACCGCCCGCCAGGCGAAGTCCAGGGCCTCCCACTGCCCGGGCGAGGGGGCGGCCCGGGTCACCACCTGCCAGCCGGTCCGGACGCCGGCGGGAAGGGGCGGGTCGGCCTCCTGGACGAGCCAGCAATCGCCCAGACCCCGGACCTCCCGGGCCCCCCAGGACCCGCTGCTGCCCGTGGCCGCTACGGCCCTTCCGGCTGGACCGGCATGCCCCGGCCCGGGTGGGGGTGATCCGCCGGCGGCCGCCGCCGGGCCCGGCGCCTCCAGGATCCGCAGGTTCTTCCGCCCGGCGAGGAGGGCCAGCGCCTCCCGGCTGAAGCCCGGGGCGACGACCACCTCCAGGAAGATCTCCGCCAGCAGCCGGGCGGTGACCTCGTCCACGGTGCAGTTGAAGGCGACGATGCCGCCGAAGATGGACTCGGGGTCGGCGTCGCGGGCCAGCCGGAAGGCGTCCGCCGGGGTCGGGGCGGCGCCGATGCCGCAGGGTGTGGCGTGCTTGACCGCCACCGCCGCCGGCAGGGCGAACTCCTGGACGGCCCGCCAGGCGGCCAGGGTGTCGAGCCAGTTGTTGTACGACATGGGCTTGCCGCCGCGCTGGACGAACCCGCCCGGCGCCCCCGCCGGCGCGGCGGCGGTCACGAGGTCGCCGGTGGCCGCGCCGCCGTCCTGAGGCGTGTGGAAACCTCCCGGCGGCAGCAGCGGCCGGTAGACGGCCGCCGCCTGGTGGGGGTTTTCGCCGTAACGGAGGACGCTTTCCCGGCGCAGGGGCAGCACCAGGAGTTGAGGCCAGGCGCCGTCCCCCACCCGGTCCGGAGCGCCTTGGGCGGAAGCGGCCCCGGCGACAGGCGCCTCCTCCCCGGCCGGCCGCACCGTTCCAGCAGGGGCCGGCCGCTCCGTTTCAAGAGGCAGCACCTCCCCCGGCATCCGGTCTGCGGGCACAAAGTCTTCCGGCCGGGTCCCCGCCAGCACCTGGGCGATGACCGCATCGTAGGCGGCGGTGTGGGCGAAGGCCTTGACGGCCAGCCGGTGGCGCAGGGCCGCCGGCAGCCCGCCCTGCGCGAGGGCCGCGACGATCTCCGGGTAGTCGGCCGGATCGACCACCACGGCGACGTGGGGCCAGTTCTTGGCGGCGGCCCGGATCAGGGCGGGCCCGCCGATGTCGATCTCTTCCAGCAGAGCGGTGCCGGCCACGCCGGCGGCGGCCGCTTGCGCGAAGGGGTAGAGGTTGACCACCACCAGGTCCACCGGCACGATGCCGTGGGCGGCCAGGGCCGCCATGTCGTCCGGCCGCCGGCGCCGGGCCAGGATGCCGGCGTGGAGGGCCGGGTGCAGGGTCTTCACCCGCCCCTCCAGCAGCTCGGGAAAGCCCGTCACCGCCTGGACGGGGGTCACCGGCAAGCCGGCTTCTTCCAGCACCCGGGCCGTCCCCCCGGTGGAGACCAGCTCCCAGCCCAGGCGGTGCAGGGCCCGGCCCAGTTCGGCGATGCCCTGCTTGTCGGCCACGCTCAGGACGGCCCGCCGCCGGGCGAGGCGCCGGCCAGGGCCGGACGCCACCTCCGGGCGGTCCTCCTCGCCGGCAGGTCCTGGCCGGCTGCCCTTCTGCTGCTGCTCCGTCAACCCGCCACGCCTCCTTCCCGCACCGGGGCGCCCGGCCGCGGGCCGGCGCCCCGCCCCCCTCGAGGCCCCTTCAGGATCCGCACCCGGCGCCCCTCGAGCCGCACCCGCCCCGTGGCCACCAGCCGCACGGCCGCCGGGTAGAGGCGGTGTTCCACCCGCTGGATCCGGCGGTGGAGGGTCTGGGGATCGTCACCGTCCCGCACCGGCACCGCCGCCTGCAGCAGGATGGGGCCGGTGTCCACACCCTCGTCGACGAAGTGGACGGTACAGCCCGTCACCTTGACGCCGTGCTCCAGGGCCCGGCGGGGCGCGTCCTTGCCCGGGAAGGCCGGCAGCAAGGAGGGGTGGATGTTGAGGATCCGGTTCCGGTACGCCGCCACCACCGCCGGCCCGAGCAGGCGCATGAACCCCGCCAGGACCACCAGGTCCGGCTGCCAGCGTGCCAGCTCGTCCAGGACGGCCCGGTCCCAGTCCCCCGCCGGCCGGAGCAGTATCGCGGGCTTGCCCGCCGCCCGTGCCCGTTCGAGGGCCCCCGCGCCGGGGCGGTCGGACAGCACCGCCGCGATCTGCCCGCCCAGGCGGCCCGCCGCCTCCGCGTCGAGGAGCGCCTGCAGGTTCGTCCCGGCCCCCGAGGCCATCACCACCATCCGGCACGGCCCCGGCCCGGCGGGCGCTACCCCCTGCGTCACAGCCCAGCACCCCCCGGCGGGTTCGTCCCCGGCGGCGGCTCGAAGTCGACCCCGCGGGGCCCCGCCACCACCCGGCCGATGACCGGCACCTCGGTCCCCAGCACCTCCGCCGCCAGCCGGCGGGCCCCTTCCGCCTGGGCCGCCGGCACCACCACGGTCATGCCGATGCCCACGTTGAAGACCCGCACCATCTCGGCCCACGGCACCCCGCCCCGCCGGTGGAGCCAGTGGAAGACCTGGGGCACCGGCCAGCTTCCCCATGCCAGCACCGCCCGGCACCCCGCCGGCAGGGTCCGGGGCACGTTGCCCGGCAGGCCGCCCCCGGTGATGTGGGCCATGGCCCGCACCTCAAAGGCCTCCCGCAGGCGGCGGGCCGCGGCGACATAGAGCCGCGTGGGGGCCAGCACGGCCTCGCCCAGGCTGGCGCCCGTGCCCGGCAGGGGGTCGTCCCAGCGGGCGCCCGCCACCTGGGCCACCCGCCGGATCAGGGCGAACCCGTTGCTGTGGGGACCGCTGGACGGCAGGCCCAGGATCACGTCCCCGGGTCGCACCGCCCGCCCGTCCAGGGGTTCCCCGCCCGGCACGTGGCCCACCGCGAAGCCCGCCAGCTCCATGCCGCCGGGCGGCAGGAGGCCGGGCAACTCCGCCGTCTCGCCCCCCAAGAGGGCGCAACCCGCCTCCCGGCAAGCCTCCGCCATGCCCTGGACGACCCGCGCCACCCGCTGGGGATCCAGCCGCCCCACCGCCACGTAGTCCAGGAAGAACAGCGGCTCGGCCCCGTGGACCACCAGGTCGTTGACGTTCATGGCCACCAGGTCCCAGCCGGCGGTCTCCAGGGCGTCCCGCTCCAGGGCCACGGCCAGCTTGGTCCCCACGCCGTCGCAGGTGGCGGCCAGGAGACCGCCCCCCGCCCCGCCCCAGCGGAAGAACCCGGCAAAGGCGCCGATGCCGCCCACCACCTCGGGGCGGCGGGCCGTGGCCGCCACCCGGGCGATGGCCCCGACGGCCGCCTCGGCCGCCTCCAGGTCGACCCCGGCCTCCCGGTAGGTGAGCCTGCTGCCCCCGCCCCCCTTGCTCCCGGGGACCACCTCCCCGGGCGCCCTGTCGTGCATCCCGCGGCCCTCCTTCCTCCCCCACCCTGCCCCCTCTGCACCGTGTCCGGCCCTGCCTGGTTGTCCCCCTGCGCCGCCCCGTTTACGGGGAGCCGTCGGCCCGCCGTCCGGCGGGTCCACCGTCCAACCCCGTCCGGCCCTGCCCGCCCGGCCGGCCCTGGCCGTCCAGCCGGCCTCAGCCGCCCCCCGCGCCGCCGCCGGGGATCCCACGGTCGCCGGGGTCCCCACGGTGCCCTATCCGGCGCACCTTGCCTTCCGGATCCAGGGGGTAGTGCCCGGTGAAACAGCCCAGGCACAGGGACCCTGCGGGCCGGCCGGTGGCCTCCACCACCTGATCGAGGGGCAGGAAGGCCAGGGAGTCGGCCCCCACGGCCCGGGCCATGGCCTGGGGCGAGCGGCCGGCGGCCAGGAGCTCCTCGGCCCGGCCCGTGTCCACGCCGAAGTGGCAGGGGAAGCGGTAGGGTGGGGCGGTGATGCGCAGGTGCACCTCCCGGGCTCCCGCCTCCCGCAGGGCCGTCACCAGCCAGCGGGCGGTGGTGCCGCGGACCAGGGAGTCGTCGACCAGCACCACCCGCCGCCCCGCCAGGACGCCGGGCACGGGATGGAGCTTGAGGCGCACCGCTTCCTCCCGCTCCCGCGCCCCCGGGCGGATGAAGGTGCGGCCGGTGTACCGGTTCTTCACCAGGCCCAGCTCGTGGGGCAGCCCCGCCGCCTCGGCGTAGCCCGCCGCGGCGGGGAGGCTGGAGTCGGGCACCCCCACCACCACGTCGGCGCTGGCGGGGTGGACCCGGGCCAGGCGCCGGCCCAGCTCCTTGCGCACGGCGTACACGCTCCGGCCGGCGAAACAGCTGTCGGGCCGGGCGAAGTAGATGTATTCGAAGACGCAGAAGGCCTCCCGGGCAAGCCCGGCCCGGTCCCAGCCGGGCAGGGCGCCGCGGGCGGGTCCAGGGGCCTCCCCGCAGCCCAGCCACACCCAGCTGCCGGGCGGCAGTTCCTCCTCCACCCGGCCCCCCGCCGTCTCCAGGGCGCAGCTCTCCGAGGCCACGGCCCAGGCGTCGCCGATGCGGCCCAGGACCAGCGGCCGGATGCCCCAGGGATCGCGGGCCGCCAGGAGCCCGCGGCGTGTCAGGATGACCACGGCATACGCTCCGGGCACCGCCGCCAGCGCCTTGAGCAAGGGGGCCGGCGGGCCGGCCGGGTTGGTCCCACCCGGCCCGGGCGGCCCCGCCATGGCGCCACCGCCCTCCGGCGCCGCCGGCCGGGCCGGGCAGGTCCCGGTGCGGGCGCTCCGCGAGACGGCCAGGCGCGAGGCCCGGGCCGCGTGCCGCTGGGCGACCCGGCCGATGACCTCCGAATCGGCCGTGGTGGCCAGGGGAACCCCCAGGCGCTCCAGGACGGCCCGCCAGCGGTCGCCGCCCGCCAGCTGGCCGTTATGGGCCAGGGCGAAGTCGCCCCCGAAGAGCACGGGCTGGGCGTTGCGGGGACCGGGGTCGCCGGCGGTGGCGTAGCGAACGTGGCCGATGGCCGCCATGGCCCCCTCCCCCAGTCGCGCCAGGCGCCCCGGACGGCCAAAGACGTGGCCAACCAGGCCCGGGCCCCGCTGCACCCGCAGCCTCCCCGAGCCGTCCAGCACGGCGATTCCCGCGCTCTCCTGCCCGCGGTGCTGAAGGGCCACCAGCGCCCGCACGGTGCACGCCACCGCTTCGGGATGGCCCCAGATGCCGAAGATCCCGCAGGCTTCCCGGGGGCCGAAGGGCCCGGCCGGCGCGTCGCAACGGCTTCCCGCGGGGCTGCCAAGCGCCGCATGGCTGCCGCCCGCCGCCGGGAAGCCGCCCGCTGCAAGGGCGCCGGCCGTCACCCCGCCGCTACCTGGGATTCCGGACCGTCCAGCCGGCACGGGAGCGCCTCCTCCCACAGGGTCCGCAGGGAAGCCGCCGGTTCGTCGAGCCACAGCCCGCCGTCCAGCCGGACCCGAATGCGGCCGCCGGGTTCCGCCGTCAGGCCCAGGGGGTGGAGTGGGACGTGCAGGGCGGCCGCCCGCCGGGCCAGGGCATCCCATGCCCCCGGCGGGACGGCCACCACCACCCGGGTCGGTCCTTCACCGAAGAGCAGGGCGTCCCGCCGCGGGGCGGGCGCACCCGGCTGCCGCCGGATGGCGATGTCAAGCCCCAGGGCCGCCCCTTCCGCCGTCTCGCCCGGCGGCAAGGGGCCGCCGGCAAAGGCCATCTCCACCAGGGTGACCAGCAGCCCGCCCCGGCCGGCCGGGCGGGCGGCCACCACCCAGCCCTGGGCCACCGCCTCCTGCAGAAGCCGCTGCAGCCGGCGCTGCAGCTCCCACGGCACCTGGGGCAGGGCCGCCTGGCCCCCGCCTAGTGCCACCCGGTCCCCGGGCCGCGGCACCTGGTCGCCGGACCGCAGCACCTGATCCCCGGCCCGTGCCGCCGGGTCTCCGCCGCCCCGGGCCTGGGCCGCATGGCCGGCCAGGCCCGCGGGCCGCTCCGGCGAAGGGCCGGCCGCCCCGCCCCCCTTCACGTACTCGCTGCCCGCCAGGTGGCCAGCCAGAGGTCCCAGCAGGGCCACCCGGAGCCCCGGTCCGGGGAAGAACCCGGCCGCCCAGCGGCCCGGCGGGGGAATCACCCCGGCCACGCCCACCGCCACCGTGGGGTCGATGTCGTGCTCGCCCGTGGCGTTGTAGAGGCTGACGTTGCCGCCCGTCACCGGCAGGTCCAGGGCCCGGCAGGCCGCGGCCATACCGTCGATCAGGCCGGCCAGCTGGGCGTAGACCGCCGGCCGTCCCGGGTCGCCCAGGTTGAGCCCGTTGGTCAGGCCGAGGGGAATCCCGCCCACACAGCTGGCCCGCAGGGCCGCCTCGGCCACGGCCAGGGCGGCGGCCCGGAAGGGGTCCAGGGCCGCCTGCCGGCCCGTCCCGGCCATGGCCAGCACCAGCAGCCGGTCGCTGCCCGGGACCTCCAGGACCGCCGCGGGGCCCGCCCCCGGGCGGAGCCGGGTGCGGCCGCCCACCAGGTGGTCGAACTGGCTGTAGATCCAGCTCTTGCTGCCCAGGGCGGGGGATGCCAGCAGGCCGCGCAGGGTGCGGGCCACGGCCTGGGGGTCGCTGAGATCCGGGGCCTCTGCCCGGCCGTCCCTGTCCCCACGGGGGTGCAGCCCCACCCCCGCCGCCCTGGTGGCGCCGGTGGGCCCGGGACCTGCCCCCGGCCGTGCCGGGGTCGACCCCGGCCGTGGACCGGCCGGCGCTCCGGCGGGCTGGGACGCGCCCCATGCCGCCGGGGCACGGTCCGGGCTTCCCGGCAGCATCGCCAGGGCCGCGGCGGCCGCGGGCCCACCGTCAGGCCAGGACACGGGCCGGCCGCCAGACCAGGCTCCGGACCCGCCGTCAGGGCGGGCCTCAGGGCCGCCCTCCGTTCCGGCCCCGGGCCCACCATCCCCGCGCCGGCCCTCGCCCGGCAGCTCCACCCCGGGCGGCCCGTACACCGGCGCCTGGCGGGTCAACAGGTCGACGGGCAGGTCCACCACCCACCGGCCCCGGTGGCGGGCCCGGAATCGGGTGCCCCGGTCCCGGGCTTCCTCCAGCCGGCCTACCACGGCGGCGGGCAGGCCCCAGCGCCGGGTCACCCGCCGCAGCCGCGGTAGGTGGGCCGGTTCGACCACCGCCAGCATGCGCTCCTGGGACTCGGAGAGCAGGATGACCTCCGCGGGCAGGCCCGGCTCCCGCAGGGGCACCCGGTCCAGGTGCAGCACCGCACCCGTGCCTGCCCGGGACGCCAGCTCGGCCGCCGCGGCACCCAGGCCGCCCGCCCCCAGGTCCTGGAAGGCGGCCACCAGACCGGCTTCCACCAGCTCCAGGCACGCTTCGATCAGCACCTTGCCGGCGAAGGGGTCGCCCACCTGCACCGCGGGCCGGCGGCCGGCGGCGTCATCCGGGCCCAGGCTGGCCGAGGCGAAGGTGGCGCCATGGACGCCGTCGGCCCCCGTGGGCGGGCCGATGAGCACCAGCCGCGCACCGGGCCCTGCCGCCACGCCCTTGAGCAGCCGCCGGGCCGGCGCCACCCCGGCGCAGAGCACGTTGACCAGGGGGTTCGTCTTGTACCCCGGCTCGAACAGGACCCGGCCGCCCACCACTGGCACCCCGGTGCGGTTGCCGTAGGCGGCGATGCCGGCCACCACACCCCGCACCAGCCGGCGGTCCCGGTCATGGCGGGGCTCCGCGAAGCAGAGGAAGTCCATCAGGGCGACGGGCCGGGCCCCTGCGGCCAGCACGTCGCGCAGGATGCCGCCCACGCCCGTGGCGGCGCCCTGGAAGGGTTCCACGAAGGACGGGTGGTTGTGGGACTCGATGCGGAAGACCACCGCCGTCCCGTCGCCCAGGTCGACGGCGCCGGCGTTCTCCCCCGGCCCCAGCAGCACCTGGGGCCCGCGGGTGGGCAGCCGGCGCAGCAGCGGCCGGGAGTGCTTGTAGGCGCAGTGCTCCGACCAGAGCACCCCGATCAGGCCGAGTTCGGCGGGACCGGGTTCCCGTCCGAGCAGCTGCAGGACCCGCCGGTACTCGGCAGCGGTCAGGCCGGCCGCCTGCCAGGGCTCGCCGGCCGCGCCGGGGGCCCGGCCCGCGGGGTCCTGGGACGCCGGCACCCCGGACGGAGGTTGGGCCCGGTGCCGGCTACGGGGCCCGCCCTGGGGCTTCGATCGGGATTGCGGTTCTCGAACCTGGCGCTCCATGGATCTCAGCCTCCGGCCCGGCCGGTCAAGGCGGCGTGGCTCGGGCCGCTGCGCGGGCCGGCCCGGCGCTGGCTCCACCAGGCTGCGGCAGCCGCCACCCACCGGGCCAGCAGGTCGAGGCCGTCCCAGCAATGCCAGTCCGGTATGCCTGTTGGGCCTGTTGGGGCGGCTCCGCCGGCGGCTCCGGCGCCGGTGCCGGTTCCGGCCTGGCCACCGGGCACCGGGGAAGGAGCACCGGATCGGGGTCCCCCGCCGGCCCTCCCACCCGGCGCAGCCCGCCCGCCGTCCCCACCGGCCCAGCCGGTCCCCGGCCTTTCCGCCGGCCGCCGCTCAGGGTGGGGCATCAGGCCCACCACGTTGCCCGCCGCGTTGCAGATCCCGGCCACGTTGTCGACGGACCCGTTGGGGTTGGCGTCCGGGTCGATCCGGCCCGCGGCGTCGCTGTACCGCAGGATGACCCGGGCCCCCCGCCCCGGTACGAAGGCACCCTGGGGCCCCTCGCCCACGTACGCCCCCTCGCCGTGGGCGATCTCCAGGCGCACGACCCGTCCCGGCGGCAGCCCCGCCGTCAGGGCGGAGGGCCCCTCCACCCGCACCCGGACCGGCCGGCACTGGAAGAGGCCCTGACGGTTGGGCCGCAGGGCCCCGGGCAGAAGCCCCGCCTCGCACACGATCTGAAAGCCGTTGCAGATCCCCAGCACCGGGCCGCCCGCGGCGGCAAAGTCCCGCACCGCCTCCATCACCGGCGTCCGGGCGGCCAGGGCGCCGGCCCGCAGGTAGTCGCCGAAGGCGAACCCGCCCGGCAGCACCACCCCCGCGAAGGGGCGCAGGTCCCGCCGGCGGTGGTCGATCACCTCCACCCGCTGGCCCAGTTCCCGGGCCAGCACCACGGCCACGTCGTGCTCGCAGTTCGAACCGGGAAAGCGCACCACGGCCAGGCGCACCGGCGATCCCCCATTCCCTGCGCGTCGCCCGCGTCCCGCCCCGAGCCAAGGTTGGTTCCCCCGGCCCGGGTCGCAGGTTCCCTTAGACGCCGCGATCGGCACCATGCTCCGCCGACACCCCGGCGGCGGCCGGGTCGAGGCCCCCTTCCACCCGCACCCGGTACACCTCCAGCACCGGGTTGGCCAGGAGCCGCTCGGCCATGGCCCGGGCCTGTTCCGCCGCCGCCCCCGGGTCCCGCGCCGCCAGGTCCAGCTCGATGCGCTTGCCCACCCGGACCGCGGCCACGCCCGGGTAGCCGAGGGCCCGCAGGGCCGAGCGCACCGCCTCCCCCTGGGCATCCAGCGCCCCGGGGCGCAGGCTCACCTCCACCACCACCCGGAAGAACCGGCGCCCTGCCGGCCTCACGCCGGGGGCCGGCCCGCCGGGGGGGGACCCTGGATCACCGCTTGTCGCCGCGATGGCGGACCGGCCTTTCTCTCTCGACCGTCCCCGGGCCGGTTTCCCCTGCGGCCGGAGGGCTTCGCCCTGGCCGGACTTGCGGGAAGCCCCTGACGCCGGGTTGCCGCCGGTCCCCGAAGGCGCCCGGCCTGCCACCGGGCGTCCGTGCCGCCCCGGAACGGGGGCCGCCGCCCCGGCGCCGTCCCGGGCCGGGCCGCGGCCCGCCGCCAGGCCTTCGCCGGCCTCGCACAGGCGACTCATCGCTGTCCCTCCAGCCGCCGCCACACCTCGGCGTAGGCGCCGGCCACGCCGCCCAGGTCCTGCCGGAAGCGGTCCTTGTCCAGGGGCTCGCCCGTGACCCGGTCCCAGAGGCGGCAGGTGTCGGGGGAGATCTCGTCCGCCAGCAGTAAGGTGGAACCCGGCCCCGGGGTGCCCCGCGAGCCGGTGCCCGGGCCGGACCCGCCGCCTCCGTCCTGGCCCGGCGCGGGGCCGGTGCTCTGACCGGAGGGACCGGCCCCAGGTTCCGTGGGCGGGACCGCCCCCGCGCCTTCAGCCGGCACGGCGGCGGGGGCGGCGGCCGGCGGAGCCGCCGGGGTCCATGCCCGCCCGAACTCCAGCTTGAAGTCGACCAGCACCAGGTCACGCTCCAGCAGGTAGGAGCGCAGCACGCGGTTCACGGCCAGGGCTATGGCCTCGATGCGGTCCACTTCCTCCGCGGTCGCCAGCCCCAGCAGCCGCACGTGGGCGCGGTTGATCAGGGGATCGCCCAGATCGTCCCGCTTGTAGTAGAGCTCGGTGACCGGTTCGTCCAGCACGCGGCCCGGCTCCAGACCCAGGCGGCGGGCCAGGCTGCCGGCCACCACGTTGCGTACGACCACCTCCAGCGGGATGATCTCTACCCGCCGGCACAGGAGCTCCCGCTCGCCCGCCTCGGCCACCAGGTGGGTGGGAATGCCCGCCGCCTCCACCACCCTCAGCAGGTGGGCGCTGATCCGCGCATTGAGGCGCCCCTTGTCCCCGATGGTGCCGCGCTTGCGCCCGTCGAAGGCGGTGGCATCGTCCTTGAAGCAGATCCGCACCAGCCCCGGATCCGGGGTGGCAAAGACGACCTTGGCCTTCCCCTCGTAGAGCCGCTCCCCGCGCGGGGGCAGGGCCGGTTCCGCCATCGCCACGGCTGCTCCCCTCCCTGAAACGCCGCGTCAGCCGTCCTCGCCGGGCTCCAGGCCGGCCCGGCGAAAGATGAAATCCACGTGGCGCAGGTCGTCCCGGGGGTCGAACAGGGCCTCGATCTCGCCGGGCGCCAGGACCCGCCGGATCCGGGGGTCGGCGGCCACCAGCTGCTGGAAGGGCGCCTCCCCCTGCCAGCCCCGCATGGCCAGCTCCTGGACGATGGCGTACGCCTCCTCGCGGCGCAGGCCGCGTTCGACCAGCGCCAGCAGCACCCGCTGGGAGTAGATCAGGCCGCCGGTCCGCTCCAGGTTGGCCGCCATGGCCTCGGGATAGACGTGCAGGTCGCGGACGATCTCCGCCAGCAGGGCCGTCATGTAATCGGCCAGGATCAGGGCGTCGGGCAGGATGATGCGCTCCACCGAAGAGTGGGAGATGTCCCGCTCGTGCCAGAGGGCCTGGTTTTCCAGGGCGCTGACCAGGTAACCGCGGAGGACCCGGGCCAGGCCGGAGATGCGCTCGCACTTCTCGGGGTTGCGCTTGTGGGGCATGGCCGAGGAGCCCTTCTGGCCGGCGCGGAAGGGTTCTTCCACCTCCCGGACCTCGGTCCGCTGGAGGTGGCGGATTTCCACGGCCATCTTGTCGTAGGTGCCGGCCAGGATGGCCAGGGCGGCCAGGAGCTCGGCATGGCGGTCCCGGGCCACGATCTGGCTGGAGACCGTCTCGGGCTCCAGGCCCAGGCGGCGGCAGACGTAGGCCTCCACCCGCGGGTCGACCCGGGCGTAGGTGCCCACGGCCCCCGAGATCTTGCCCACCGCCACGGTGCGTCGAGCCCGCTCCAGGCGCTCCAGGTTGCGCCCCAGCTCGGCGTACCAGAGGGCGAGCTTCAGGCCGAAGGTGATGGGTTCGGCGTGGACGCCGTGGGTGCGGCCGATCATCACCGTGTGCTTGTGGCGCCGCGCCTGCTCGCCCACCGCCTGGCGCAGCGCCCGCACCTCGCCCAGCAGCAGGTCCACGGCCTGGACCAGGTTGACGGCCAGGGCGGTGTCGACCACATCGGAGGAGGTCAGGCCGTAGTGGACCCAGCGGGCGTCGTCGCCCACCTGCTCGGCGATGGCTGTGGTGAAGGCGATGACGTCATGGTGCACCTGGCGCTCGATGGCCAGGATGCGGTCGACGTCGATGCGGGCCCGCTGCCGGATGCGGGACGCGGTGCCGCGGGGCACGGTGCCCAGTTCCTCCCAGGCCTCGACGGCCAGGAGCTCCACCTCCAGCCAGGTGGCGTACTTGTGCTCCAGGGTCCAGAGGCGGCCCATGGCGGGCCGGGTGTAGCGCTCGATCATGAGGCCACCGCCTGCCCTCCGGGGGTGGCCCGCCCGCCGCCAAACCGGGGCTGGGGCTGGCGCTCGGGCTGCGGCTCGGGCCCAGGATGAGGCTGGGGATGAGACGGGGGCTGGGACACCGGCCGGGCCGGCGACGGCGACGGGGGCTCGGAGGCCTCCTGAAGGTGGGCCGTGGCCCTCCCCAGCTCGGCCTGCAGCCGCCGGTCGGCCTCCTCCACCCGGGCCTGCATGCGCTGCCGGTAGGCCTCCAGGCGCCGGCGCAGCTGGGGATCCTTGAGGGCCAGGATGCGGGCCGCCAGCAGGGCGGCATTGGCTGCACCGTCCAGGGCGACGGTGGCCACCGGCACGCCCCGCGGCATCTGGGCCGTGGCCAGCAGGGCGTCCAGGCCTCCGGCCGCGCCGCCTTTGAGGGGCACGCCGATCACCGGCAGGAGGGTATGGGCCGCCACCACGCCGGCCAGGTGGGCGGCACTGCCCGCGGCGGCGATCAGGACCTCCAGGCCTCGCTCGGAAGCCGTGGTGGCGTAATGGGCTACGCGCTCGGGGGTGCGGTGGGCCGAGGCGACGGTGGCCTCGAAGGGGATGTCCAGCTCCTCCAGAACCGCGAAGGCCTCGCGCAGGGTGGGCAGGTCCGAATCGCTCCCCATCAGGATGCCGACCCGGGGCGCGGCGGCCCGCCCGCCCAGGGCTTCGGCCGGGCTGCCCGCCGGTTCGTCCCGTTCCACGGTGATCCCTCCCCGGTACGTGGATGGCAACGGGTTGCCGAGCATTGTTCGGTTCTATAGTGGGTACGTTCCTCGTCCACCTCCCATTTCAGGCGGATCATTATCGAATGTCAATCCTGAATTGTCGGGGAGAATGTTCGGTTTTTGGCGGCGAGCGGGACGGTCCTGGCGGCGGGCGGGACGGCAGGAGCCCTGTGGCCGCCCGGGGAACCCTGGGAAGGGGAGCCGCCCGCCGCCCACCCTGCACGCTACGGGGACGGCCCCCGGCGGAGCGGCCGCCCCCGGCGCGACCCGTGCGGCCGGGCGGTCCTGGGGCAAGGCGCCGCCCCCATGGCGCCCGTTGCCAGGGGGCCGCCGGCGTTCGACCGGCATTCGGCAGGCGCCCTTCACCCCGAGGATCACCGGGCCCAGGGGCCGCCCGCCCGTGCCCCGGGCCACCCCCGCGCAGGGCCATGCCCCCGGGGCGCCCCTGCGCCGCAAGGAGGAGGTAGGTGCCATGCTGATCGTCATCAACCGCATCTGGCCCGAACCAGGCTCCGAGCAGCGCCTGGAGGAGGCCTTCTCCCGCTCCCCGGGCATGAAGGATGTCCCCGGCTGCCTGGGATTCGAGTTCTGGCGCAGGGAAGCGACCGGCCTGGCCGGTCATCCCGGGGCCGGCGCAGCGGATGCTGCGGGCGGCGCCGGCGGCCGCAGCGAGTACCTGGTGGTGACCCGCTGGGAGTCCCGGGAGGCGTTCGAGGCCTGGCGCCGGAGCGCCCACTTCCAGCATGCCCATCGCGACACCGGGGCCGCCACCGGAGCCCGCAGCGAGCTCGGGGTCTACGAAGTGCTGCGCCGGGTGTGAGCCCCACCGCCCGGGCCGCACCGCCCGCCCGCACCGGCCCAAGCCCCGGCCCGTTCCCGCGGCAGCCTGAGGAGCGGGTTTCCCGTGTCTGGGGGGACAGCAGGTCCGGTGACCCGGTGAGCCCCGACCGTGACGGCCGCAGCGCCGGCCGTGACGGCCGGGACGCCGGCCGGGGTGCCACTGCGGGCGCCTCGAACGGCGGCGCTTCGAGCAGCGGGTCTTCGGATGGGCAGTTTGCCGTTGACGAGGATGACGGCGGGGTCCCATAATCGGGCCAGGGAATATCGAGTAAGGCGATAGGGTTTCGAGGCAAGGTGTGAGCAGCCCCACTGCCTGCCCGATGGCCCCTGGCCGCCTACCCCGAGGAGGGACCCACCGTGCGCGACGGCATCCCGGTGCCCCTGGTGCGGGCCAACCAGACCTTCATCATCCTGGCCGCGGTGCTGAGCTTCCTGTTCCAGTTCCGCCCCGGCGCCCTGATCGGGCTGGTCGTGCTGGTTTTGCCTCTGGTCTTCGGTCCCCGGGCCCACCTGGTGTTCCACCTGGCCCGGCCGCTGCTGGCCCGCCGCCTGCCCGGGGCCGAGCGGGAAGACGCCCACGTGCAGCGCTTCAACCAGACCCTGGCCAGCCTGTTCTTCGGCATCGGTGCCGCGGGCCTGTACCTGCTGGCGCCGGTGGCGCCCCTTTCGGGCGCCATCGTGGGCTGGGGGGCGCTGCTGGCGGTGGCGACGGTGGCCTTCATCGCCACCCGCGGGTTCTGCCTGGGCTGCACCATCTACTACCAGCTGGTGCGGCGCGGCTGGATCCGCAGGCCCGGGTCGACCCCGGCGGTGTGAGGGGCCGTCCCGGCGGCCCCAACGCCAGGTCCCGGCCCGCCGGCCAGAGCCGCCTGACCCCTTGACAGGCCGGCGCCGGGACCCCATAGTAATCGGCAAACCGTGGTAGCCCCGTGACAACGGCCGTGACCGGCCCCATCGTGCCCAACGGCGCCGGGAGGACGAGTACTCGGCGGCCGCCCGGCCAGAGAGCGGGACCTGAGCGCTGAAAGTCCCGTCCGGCGGCCCCGCGGGAAGATCCCCTCCCAGGCCGTTTCCTGCCCCTGCCGCTGCAGGGGCAGGAAACGGCCCGCCGCCGCCCGAACGGGTGGTTCCCTGCATCGCGTTCAGGTGCCGCCTGCATCGCGTCCGGGTTCCACCCCAGTAGACGCGGCCGGGTTCTCCCGTTAACGGGACAGGGCATCGCCCCTTGCGGGCCGTGCCTGGCGAGAGGGCCGGCAGCCCTTGCTCCGTCTCCTCCCGCACCGGCTCCTGCCGCCCAGCCCGGTGGGAACGGTCCGGCGGGGCTGCAGGCCAATGAGGGTGGTACCGCGGATGGCATCGCAAAGGAAAGCCCCCGTCCCTCGGGACGGGGGCTTTTTGCATCCAGACCCCCCAGGAGGTGATTCCCCATGGGCGACGGCAAGGCAGCCCGTCTCCCCCAGGCCGGCGGCGCCCCGCTCTAGGCGCGTTCCCCCGGCCGCACCCACCCGGCAGTGCGTCCAGGCCCCGGATCCCTCGCCGCGGGACCAGGGACTGGGCCCGTTGACGTGGTGCTCTATGACACCACCCTGCGCGACGGCACCCAGCGGGCGGGCATCCACCTCACCCTGGCCGACAAGCTGCGCCTGGCGCGCCGCCTGGACGACTTCGGCATCCCCTACATCGAGGGCGGCTGGCCGGGATCGAACCCCAAGGACGCCGCCTTTTTCCGGGCCCTGGAGGACCAGCCCCTCCAGCGATCCCGGCTGGTCGCCTTCACCAGCACCCGCCGCCCGGGCGTGGTGGTCCAGCACGACCCAGCCCTGGCGGCCGCCCTGGCCGCCGGCACGCCGGTGGTCTGCGTGGTGGGCAAGGCCTGGGACCGGCACGTGACCGTCGCCCTGGGCACCCGCCTGGAGGAGAACCTGGCCATGATCCGGGAGACGGTGGCGCACCTCGTGGCTCACGGGCGGGAGGTGATCTTCGACGCGGAGCACTTCTTCGACGGGTTTGCCGCCAACCCGGAGTATGCGCTGGCCGTGCTGGCCGCGGCGGAAGAAGCCGGCGCCAGCTGGCTCGTCCTGTGCGACACCAACGGCGGCTCCCTGCCGGACGCCGTGACCCGGGCCGTCCGGGCGGCGGCCGCCGCCACCCGGACCCCCCTGGGCATCCACTGCCACGACGACGCCGGCCTCGGCGTGGCCAACTCCCTGGCCGCCGTGGCCGCCGGGTGCCGCATGGTCCAGGGCACGATCAATGGCTACGGCGAGCGCTGCGGCAACGCGAACCTGCTCACCGTGGCCGCCAACCTGGAGCTCAAGCTGGGCCTGCGCTGCCTGCCCCCCGGGGCCCTGGCCGAACTGACCGCCGTGAGCCGATTCGCCAGCGAGGTGGCCAACCTCCCCCACCGGGAGGAAGCGCCCTACGTGGGGGCCAACGCCTTCGCCCACAAGGCGGGCATCCATGTCTCCGCCCTCCTCAAGGAGCCGGCCCTCTACGAGCACGTGGATCCGGCCCGGGTGGGCAACGACCGCCGGGTGCTGGTGTCGGAGCTGAGCGGCCGCGCCAACCTTCGCTATGTGCTGGGAGCGGAGCTGGACGAGCCGGCCCTGGCCCGGCTGCTGGAGCGGATCAAGGAGCTGGAGCACGAGGGCTACCAGTTCGAAGGCGCCGAGGGCACCCTGGCCCTGCTGGCCTGGGAAGTGCAGCAGGCGGCGGGCAGCGCCGGCACCCCGGGCAGGCCGGCGGCCTTCCCGGAAGGCCCCGCCCCGGAGACGGCCGGACCCGGGTGGCCCTTCCTCCTGGAGTCCTACCGGGTCACCGCCCTGCACGACCCGGCGGCGGGATCCCGGGTGGAGGCCACCATCAAGGTCCGGGTGGGTGAGCGGGTCGTCCACACGGCGGCCGAAGGCAACGGCCCGGTCAACGCCCTGGATGCCGCCCTGCGCAAGGCGCTGTCGGAGGTCTATCCCGATCTTGGGAAGGTGCGCCTTGTGGATTATAAGGTGCGGGTGCTGGAAGGGGACGCCGGCACCGGAGCCCGGGTACGGGTGCTGGTGGAGTCCACCGACGGCCGGGCCCGCTGGGGGACGGTGGGCGTCTCCACCAACATTCTTGACGCCTCGTGGCAAGCTCTGGCCGACGGCTTGCGGTATTACCTCCTGGGGTTGGCCACGGCCCCGGTCCCCGGCGGACCGGACCCGGGCCCGGAAGTCGGGCCCACCGTACCCGCGCGGCCCGGCGCCGCCGCGAGGCACACAGCGCCGGCAACGCAGCCGGCACAGGGGAGACAGGCGCGGCAGGCGTGAAGCGCAGTCTCACGGCGGTGCCGGACCCGCCATACCGCCAGGAACGGGCCGCCCAGGTCCCCGGAGAGAGCAGGGGCGCCGCCCTTCAGAGGGCGGCGCCCGCTTCGTCACAGGAGGCCGGCTGGCCGGCTTCGTCCCGGGTGCGGAAGGACTGGCCGCAGCCACAGGTGTGGACGGCGTTGGGATTGTGGATGGCGAAGCCCGAGCCCGACAGCGACTCGACGTAGTCCACCCGGGCACCCTTGAGGAAGCGGGCGCTGGCGGAGTCGACCACCACCCGCACCCCGTCCTGATCGATCACGGTGTCGTCGTCGTGAAGGTTGGAGTCCAGGGCCAGCCCGTAGTTGAAGCCGCTGCAGCCCCCGGGCTGGATGAAGACGCGCAGGGCCAGGTCGTCCCGCTGGCGCTCGGCCAGCAGTTCCTTGACCTTGGCCACCGCTTCCGGTGTCAGGGTGATCATGCCCTCACCTCCCTGGCCGGGGACAAGCGAACCGGGCCGCGGCCGCCGGGCCGCCCACCCCCTTTTTCATACACCTTATCACAGCCGCCCGATGCCGGCGGCCGGCGGCAGGGGACCTATCGCAATGGGTGGAGGCTGCGCTGCGGCACGGGGCGGTCGACCGGATGCCAGCCGCCCCTCGATGCGAGCCGCCGCCCGGCCCGCCACCCCGGCGTACCAAGGGACGGGGCCGGGCCCATCCCGTTGTGGACGACCCGGCCCCCTGTGCCCTTCGGCAGCGTTGCCCCAACCTTTACGCGAACTGGGCCTCCAGCTCCTGGTAGTCGTCCTCGCCCAGCTCCAGGTCCTGCTGGACCAGGCCCTCCTCCGGAAAGCCGGGCAGCTGCTCTTCGAAGGTCGGCTTGTCGGTCTCGTAGACCACGCCGATCACCATGCCGCCCGTTTCCATCACCTTGCGCAGGGCGGCGGCCCGGTCGTGACGGTCGTAGTCCGGGTCTTCGTCCAGGTTGACCAGCCGCGCCTTGAAGTAGTCGTAGGTGTTCAGCTTGTTGAAGGTCACGCAGGGGCTGAAGACGTTGACCAGGGAGAACCCCTTGTGCTGGATGGCCTTCTTGAACACCTCGGCCATGTGGTTGATCTCGCCGGAGAAGGCCTGGGCGACGAACCCGCAACCCTGGGCCAGTGCCAGCTCCAGGGGCCGGATGGGCTCCTCCACCGAACCGTAGGGCGACGTTTTGGTCTTCATGCCCTTGTCGCTGGTGGGCGCCAGCTGGCCCGTGGTGAGGCCGTAGATGTGGTTGTCCATCACGATGTAGGTCAGGTCCACGTTGCGCCGGATGGCGTGGATCACGTGGCTCAGACCGATGCCGTAGCCGTCCCCGTCGCCGCCGGCGGCGATGACCGTCAGCTCCCGGTTGGCCAGCTTGACGCCCTGGGCGATGGGCAACGCCCGGCCGTGGATGCCGTGGAACCCATATCCGCCGAAGTACTGGGAGATCTTGCCCGAGCAGCCGATGCCCGAGACGACCACCACGTCCTCGGGCTCCAGCCCCAGGTCGGTCACCGCCCGGGCCAGCGCGTTCAGCACGCCGAAGTCACCGCAACCCGGGCACCACGTGGGCCGGGCCGCCCGGAAATCCGCCACCTTAGCCATGGAGCAACACCTCACGCGCCCGGGAATAGATCTCGCTGGCCAGGAAGGGGTCGCCGTCGTACTTGGTGCAGTTCTGGATCTTGTCGTGGAAGCCCACTTCCCGCGCCAGATACCCCGCCAGCTGGCCGGTGTAGTTGTTCTCCACCACCAGCACCCGGGGCGCCGCCTGCAGGTAGCCGCGAACCTTCGCCCGGGGGAAGGGGTGCAGGGCCCGCAGGTGCAGGTGGCCGACCTTGTAGCCGTCCTTTTCCAGGCGGGCTACCGCCTCCTGGATGCGGCCGATGGTGGATCCCCAGCCGACCAGCAGCAGATCGACCCGCTCCGCCGGTTCGTCCCCGTAGTAGTCGACGTAGTCGCTGAGATCCAGGCTGTCGAGCTTGCGCATGCGCTTCTTCATCTGGATCTCGCGGGTGGCGGTGTCCTCGATCTCCTCGGTGCCCGCCTCGTCGTGCTCGTTGCCCAGCGCCACGTAGCGGCCGTTGCGCATGCCCGGCAGGCTGCGCGGGGAGATTCCGGACTCGGTGACCAGATAGCGCTTGTAGGCCCCGCGCTCCATGGCGTCCAGCTCTTCCTGGGTGATCAGCGCGCCCCGGTCGATCCGCACCCGGCTGTAATCCAAGCCGTCGATGGACTGGCGCGACATGCCCAGGGACAGGTCGCTCACCAGGTAGACCGGGCACTGGTAGCGCTCCGCCAGATTGAAGGCCTCGACCGCCAGGTAGAAGCAGTCCTCCACCGTGGCCGGGGTCAGCACGATGCGCGGGATCTCGCCGTGGGTGCCGAAGATCAGCTCGTTCAGGTCGCTCTGCTCCGTCTTGGTGGGCAGGCCCGTGGAGGGGCCACCCCGCATCACGTCGACGACGACCAGCGGCGTCTCCGACATCCCGGCCAGGCCCACGGCCTCCTGCATGAGGGAGATGCCCGGCCCCGAGGTGGAGGTCATGGCCCGGACGCCCGCATAGTTGGCGCCGATGGCCATGTTGACCGCCGCGATCTCGTCCTCCGCCTGGACCACCACGCCGCCGTACTTCGGGAAGTTCTTGAGGAACCAGTACATGATCTCCGTGGCCGGCGTGATGGGATAGGCGGCCAGGAAGCGGCAGCCGGCCGCCAGGGCGCCGAAGGCGATGGCCTCGTTGCCGGAGATGAACAGGCGCCGCTGCACCTGGGGGCGCCGGGGCAGGGTGGCCACCTGGCCGATCTCCCGAACGCCGTACTCGAATCCCCGGCGCAGGGCCTCCATGTTGAGTTCGACCACCTGGTCGCCCTTGCCGCCGAAGCGCGCCTCGATGGTGGGCCGGAACTCCTCCACGGGCAGGCCCACCAGGGCGGCGGTCACGCCCACGGCGACCATGTTCTTCATGATGGGGTTGCCCAGCTCCCGGGCGATCTTGGTCAGCGGCACGCCGTAGACCCGCACCGGCCGGCCCTCGGGGACCCGCGCCTTGAAGGTGTCGTCGTAGACCACCACGCCGTCCCGGACCAGCTCGTGCAGGTTGTGGTCGATGGTCTTCTGGTCGAAGGCGATGAGGACGTGCAGCTCGTCCCCGTGATGCCGGATCAGATGGTCCGCGGCCCGCACCTTGTAGTTGGTGTGGCCGCCCTTGATCAGGGACATGAAGTGCCGGTACTGGTAGACGTAATAGCCCAGGCGGTTGAGGGTCTGGGACACGATCTCGCCCGTGCTGTCGATGCCCTCGCCCTGCTGCCCGCCCACCTTCCAGTTGAACTCGCCGGTCAAGGTCCTGGGTGCACCCGTTGCAGGGTCGTGCAACTCCCTGGCCACTGCCCTCACCCCTTTGCCTAACACCACTATACCACCAGTTGGCGATGATTCTAAGGCATCCTGCCGCTGCCATGCATTTCACCGTCGAGGGCCGACCGTTCACCTCCGGGGAACGACCGCTGGCGGCGCCAGGTTTGTACCGGAAGAACCATCCGTTGCCATGGCGGAACGACTTGCACAGCGCATCCGGGGGTCTTCTCTGCAAGTGGGGAGCATCGGACTTGCACCCGCCGCAGTCCCAAGCAAGTTGGGTAAGCCGCCCCTTGCAGCCCACGGGCCCCGGCGGCCCGTCGCCGGCGCCGGGCAGCCGGGAGCGCCCGTCCGGGCACAGCGGGGATCGGCGCCCATCGGCTCGGGCATCAGGGGCGTTCGGCACGGGGACGGAGCGGCAGCGAGGGAACTCTCCAGCGGTGCGGCGGCCTGGGCCCGGAAGGGCGGCCCAGGCCGGTGGGAGGTGGCACGGCAGGGCGAGGCCGGCGGAGGAACGGCAGGGGGGCTCGCCCGGGCCGGCCGGACCCGCCCGGGCGCGAGCAGCCGCCGGCGGGCTGAAAGGGCGGCCCCGCCCGTGGGCGGGGCCCCACGGCAGGCAGGAGCTGCCATGCCCGGGGCGGCCGGGCACGGCGGGCATCGCCGTGGGGGGGGCGGCTTGCTGCCCGCCGGCCCCCCCAGCCTCCCCCCGGAGGTCCGGGGGGGTCCGTGGTGCGGGATGGGTTCCGGGATCAGGTCAGGGACAGGATCAGCCGGTTGGGATCGTCCACCGTCTCCCGCTGGGTGATCATGTCGACGATCTTCTTGCGCGCCCGCAGGTCGCCGATCAACACCGCCCCCACCAGCCGCCCGTCCAGGAAGAACAGGCGCTGGTACTGGCGGTTCTCCCAGTCGACGTGGGAGACGGCCTCCACCTCGGGGTGGTTCTCGGGGGTGGCGCCGATAGCCGTGATCTTCGAGTCGAAGAGACCGCTGGAGTAGACGGGCACCTCGCGGTAGGGCCGGTTGGCCCCCACCATGTTGGCGCCCACCACACGGCCATGGGTCATGGCGTTGTTCCACGTGCCCATCTGGTTGTGCCGCCCGATGAACACGTCGAAGAAGCGGGCCACGTCCCCGGCGGCATAGATCCCCGGCACGCTGGTCTCCAGCCGCTCGTTGGTCACCACGCCGCCCTGGACTTCGACCCCGCTGCCCGCCAGCAGCTCCGTGTAGAAGTCCAGGCCCAGGCCGCAGCCGACCATGTCGGCCTCGATGGTCTGCCCGCCGGTGGTGGTCACGGCCTTGACGGTGCCGCCGGCGGCGTGGACCTGGGCCACCTCTTCGCCGTAGAGGATCTCGATTCCGTGGTCCCGGGCCAGCAGGTCCACCAGCCGGCCGCCGTCCTCGTCCAGGATGCGGCGCAGCCAGCGGGGGCCGCGGATCAGCCACACCACCTCGAGGCCGCGGCGGCGGAACCCTTCGGCCAGCTCGTAGGCGATGAAGCTTCCCCCCACCACCACGGCCCGCCGGGCGGTGGCGAAGCGCTCGACCATCTGGCGGGTGTCGTCCAGGGTCTGAAAATAGTAGACGCCGGGGGTGTCGGCGCCCGGCGCGGGCAGGGGCCGCGGCCGGCCCCCGGTGGCGATCAGCAGCCGGTCATAGGGATAGGTCTCGCCCGCCTCGGTCACCACGACCCTCTCGTCCGGGTGGACCGAAACCACCCGCGTCTCCAGGCGCAGGTCGATCCCCTTGTCGGCGTGCTGCTCCACCGACCGCATGAAGACCTTGTCTTCGGACACCGTGCCCTTGAGGTAGTGGGGCAGGGAGACCCGGTTGTAGAGCGGGTAGGGCTCGGCCGCCAGCAGGGTGACCTGGCTCTGGGGCTCCAGCTTCTTGATGGTCTCGGCCGCCGTGGTGCCGGCGACACCGTTGCCTACGATGACGTATCGCTTCGAGTCGGCCATCGACGCTCCTCCTCGCCGCCCCCGGCGGGCGCCGAGGGCGGCGCCCCGCGGGGCGGCCACCCGGGGCTCCGCGGGCCCGGCCACCTTGGGGCCGGTTCGTCCCGCGCCCGTCACCCGGCGCGCCGGTATGCAGACCACATCCATTATGTTGGTCTGTCGTGGGCAGCGCAACCAATCGCCCGTCCCCTGTAGCCCTACGCGGCGGCATCCCGTGGCGGCCGCCTCCGCCATCCCCCTGCCCCCTGCCGCCGGTTCCCGGCCAGGGCTGCAGGATCTTGAACCAGTCAGGGGTGCAGGATCTGGGATAAGAAGCGCCGGGCCCGCTCGTGGGCCGGCTCGCGGAAGAACCGGTCGGGCGGCGCCTCCTCGAGGAGCATGCCCTCGTCCATGAAGACGATGCGGTCGGCCACCTCCCGCGCAAAGCCCACCTCGTGGGTGACCACCAGCATGGTCATGCCCGAGGCGGCCAGCTCCCGCATGACGTCCAGGACTTCCTTGATCATCTCCGGGTCCAGGGCGGAGGTGGGCTCGTCGAAGAGCATGATGCGCGGCTGCATGGCCAGGGCCCGGGCGATGGCCACTCGCTGCTGCTGGCCGCCCGACAGCTGGGCGGGGTACTTGTGGGCGTGGTCGGCCAGGCCCACCCGCGCGAGTAGCTCCCGAGCCAGTTCCTCCGCCCGGCGGCGGGGCCACTTGCGCACCCAGATGGGGCCCAGGGTCACGTTCTGCAACGCCGTCAGGTGGGGGAACAGGTTGAACTGCTGGAAGACCATGCCTACTTCCCGGCGCACTGCCTCGATCCGGTGCAGGTCGGGCCCCAGCTCGATGCCGTCCACGACGATGCGGCCCCGCTGGATGGGCTCCAGGGCGTTGATGGTCCGGATCAGGGTCGACTTGCCCGAACCCGAGGGGCCCATGATCACCACCACCTCGCCGGGCTGGACCTGAAGACTCACCCCTTTGAGCACGTGGACGGCACCGAACCACTTGTGGACGTCTTCGCAGATCACCATGGGCTGGGCTCCGATTGCCGGCGCCGTGCCACCCGCCGCGGCCGGCGTCGCCGAACCGCCGGTCGCGGCCGCCCGGCCCGTCGCCGGGAATGCGGTTCCGCCGCGTCCTTCCGGCCCCGTGGCGCCCGGCCGGTTGCCGTTCCGGGCGCCCTCACTGGCCATGCCCTTGGGCATCATCCGTCTCGCCTCCCTCCCGGTCGCCGCCGGCGGCGGGCCCGCGCCCTTCCGGCCCGCGCCGGCCCGCGCCCCCGGCCTGCCGGGGCGACCCGCCGTCCGATAGCCGGGGTCCTTGAACCCGCCGGGGCCTCAGCGCTCCCCCACGCCCAGACGCCGCTCCAGCCGCCGGCTGGCCAGCGACATGCCGTAGCAGAAGACCCAGTACACTGCGGCGACGAAGGCATACATCTCCACGTGCCGGCCCAGGTAGGAGGGGTTGGACAGCACGCTCTGGGCGACGCCGACGAACTCCAGCAGGCCCCACACCGCCACCAGCGACGTGTCCTTGAACAGGCTGATGAACTGGCCCACCAGGGCGGGGATCACCGCCCGCAGGGCCTGAGGCAGGATGATCAGCAGCACCGCCTGGGTTCCCGTCAGGCCCAGGGCCTGGGCGGCCTCCACCTGCCCGCGGGGCACACCCTGCAGGCCGCCGCGCACCGCCTCGGCCACGTACGCCGCGGTGAACAGCACGAGCCCGGCCGCCGCCCGGGTGACCAGGTCCGGCCGCACCGACGGCGGCAGGAACAGCGGCAGCGCCGTCATGGAGAAAAACAGCACCACCATGAGGGGCGTGCCGCGCACCAGCTCGATGTAGGCGATGGACAGGGCCCGGACCACGGGCAGGGAGCTGACGCGGCCCAGGGCCAGCAGCACCCCCAGCGGAAAGGACAGCGTGATGCCGGCCACCGCCAGCACCAGGGTCAGGATCAAACCGTACCCCGTGCCCGCGCCGCCTTGTCGCGGCACCGACAGCACCAGCACCATGGCCGCCGGCACCAGCACGACCCAGGCCGCCACCACCGGCATCTGGGCGCGCCGCCAGCGGGCCGGTCCGGCCCACGCCAGGCCGCTGACCACCGCCAGCACCGCCAGCAGCACCAGGGCGGCCACCACCCGCCACAGCTGGTCGCGGGGGTAGGCGCCCACCAGCAGGAGCAGCAGGTTGTCGGTCACCACGTCCCACCGGGCCCGACCCAAGGCCCAGGACAGGACCGCCCGGCCGGCCAGGGCCAGGATGGCCAGGGCCACCAGCGTGAGCAGGCCGTGATACCAGCTGGCCAGCAGGTTCTGGCGGGCCCAGGCGGCGGCCCGCTGCGGCCAGGGCGCCTGGGGCGGCGGCACCGCCACCGTGGTTGCGGCCGGGCCGGCCTGCCCTGCCGCCGGCCGGACCGGTGCCGGTTCGGGCAGGGCAGGACCCGTCGCGGGTTCGTCCATCTACGCCACCCCCCGCCGCAGCGACCGGTTGTAGAGGTTCATCAGCAGGGACGTCAGCAGGCTGAAGGCCAGATAGGTGGCGCCGACCAGCAGGAGCATCTCCAGGGTCCGGCCCGTCTGGTTGACGATAGTGCTGCTCACGTTCAGCAGGTCGGGGAACGCCACCGCCATGGCCAGGCTCGAGTTCTTGATCAGGTTGAGGTACTGGCTGGTCAGGGGCGGCACGATGATCCGGAGGGCCTGGGGGAACACCACCAGGCGCTGCACCAAGAAAGGCGAGAGCCCCAGCGACCGGGCCGCCTCCCACTGGCCCCGGGGAACGGCCAGGACGCCGCCCCGCACCACCTCGGCGATGAAGGCTCCGGTGTAGATCACCAGCGCCAGCAGCAGGGCGGTGAATTCCGCGGACAGCATGAGGCCGCCCTGGAAGTTGAACCGGGCCAGCTGGGGCCTCTCCAGCACCAGGGCCGGGCCCGCGGGGAGGATCGCGGCCGCCAGACCGCCCGCCGCCAGCAGGCCCAGGGCAACCAGGCCCGGCCTGGTTTCCCGGCCTTCCTCCAGCCGCTTGCGCAGGAGGATCCGGTACGCCGTCGCCGCTGCCACCAGCGCCAGTCCCAGGATGGCCACCGCCGTGGGGAAGCCCGGACCCGGCCGCGGGGCCGGCAGCACCAGCCCCCGGTTCATCAGGAACACGGACCCGGGAAGGGCCAGGGCCTGGCTCGCCGGCGGGAGGGTGTAGACGATGGCACCGTACCAGAAGAAGAGCTGCAGCAGGAGGGGCGTGTTGCGGGTCACCTCCACGTACAGGGAGGCCAGGAGCCGCACCAGCCCGTTGGCGGACAGGCGAGCCAGCCCCGCCACCACCCCCACCGCCGTCGCCAGGACGACCCCCAGCACGGCCACCCGCAGGGTGTTGACCAGGCCGGCCAGGAAAGCGCGGCCGTAGGGGTCCGTCGCCTGGTAGGGGATCGAGCTTTCCCCGATGGCAAAGGAGGCGGGATGGCGCAAGAAGTCGAAGCCGGGCGTGATGCCCAGTTGCTGCAGGTTGCGCTGGACGTTGCCGAAAAGGTAGGTACCCGCTGCTACCGTAACCAGCACCACGGCCAGCTGAAGGAGCAGCCTCCGCAGGCGGATGTCACCCACCCCGGACCGCACCCGTCGGGTGGGCCATGCCGTCATAAACCCCCCTCCTCTTGACCAGAAAACGCGGGATCTGCGGACGCCCCTGACGCCCGGCGGCGTGGCCCGGCGGCTCCGGGCCCGCGTCCTGGGCCGGCACCGCTGCTCGCCGCGGCGGCGGATCGGCCGAACCTCTGGGGGCCCGCAGCGCCGGGGCCAGCGGAACGGGCCCGAGGCGACCACGCCGGGCGCCTGCCCGGATGCCGCTGGCGGCGGGAACCGCCACGTTCCCGCCGCCAGCGGCCCGCGGCATCAACGGAAGGGCGGCGAGTAGAGGAGACCACCGTTGGTCCAGAGCTCGTTGAGGCCCCGCTCCAGCTTGAAGGGCGTGTCGGGTCCCAGGTTGCGCTCGTAGATCTCGCCGTAGTTGCCCACGTGCTTGATCACGCGGTAGGCGAAATCGTTGCTGATGCCCAGCCCCTTGCCCAGCTCGCCCTCGACGCCCAGGAAGCGCCGAATGTCCGGGTTGTCGCTGTTCTTGAACTGGTCCACGTTCTGCGAGTTGATGCCGAACTCCTCGGCTTGGATGGTAGCGAAGACGATCCACTTCACCACGTCGAACCAGGTCGAGTCGTTGTTCTTGACGGCCGGTCCCAGCGGCTCCTTGGACAGCATCTCGTCCAGGATCACGTGGTTGTCAGGATCCGAGAGGACCGCCCGCCGCCCGGCCAGCTGCGACTTGTCGCTGGTCACCGCATCGCAGCCGCCCGATTCATAGGTAGCATAGAGCTGGTCCGCATCTTCGAAGGTCTTGGGCGTGAAGCTGGCGCCCAGGGCGCGCATCCGGTCGGTCAGCACCATCTCGTTGGTCGTGCCGCTCAGCACGCAGATGGTGGCGCCGTCCAGGTCCGCCAGGCTCTTGACGTTGCGGTCCTTGCGGACCATCACGCCGCCGCCGTCGTAGAAGGTGGTGGGCAGGAACTCCATGCCGTTGACGGTGTCCCGCCCCAGGGTCCAGGTGGTGTTGCGGATCAGGACGTCCACCTCGCCGGACTGGACGGCGGTGAACCGCTCCTGGGCGCTGAGGGGCCGGAACTCCACGGCGTTGGGATCATCAAACAGGGCCGCGGCGATGGCGCGGCAGAAGTCGGCATCGAAGCCCGTCATCTGGCCGCTGGGGTCCAGGTAGCTGAAGCCGGGCAGCTGGCCGTTGACCCCGCAGATCAGCTTGCCCCGGCTGAGCACCACCTGCAGCCGGCTCTGCCCCGCCTGGTCCCCCGTGCCCCCGCTGCCGCCGCTTCCACCGCCGGTCGAACCGGCCGGCTGGGAGCCGCCGCTGGAGCAGGCGGCCGCCACCAGGGCGACCGCCGCCACCAGGGCGGCCGCGGCCACCCGAATGCGCCGTAACGACAAAAAGACCACCCCCAGGAGACTGGTGCGTTGAGGAATCCCGCGGGCCCAGGGACTCAATCGGCCCGCCGCCGCCGGAATTCGGCGATAGATCCTTGCTTTCGGCAGAAACCAGTCAAACCCTGCTGCTGCCAGCGGCCGGGCGACCCCTTTCGACCGCCCCTGGGCCCTCAGGCGGCGGCCCCGCGCCGGTTGCACAGGACCGGACAGGCACCCGCCGGTGGCTGGTGCGGCGGCTCGGCCCGGTTCGGCGGGACGGCGGCTTCGCGCAGGCTTGTAATCTCGCCGGCCGGCATGTATAAATATCCGAAAGCACCTATGCGGCCTTGGCGATGACGGGACCCGGAGGCACCCCCACGGCCGGGACAGAGAGCCGGCCCCGGCGGCTGCAAGGGCCGGCCCGGCCCGGTGCCTCGACCCACCCCTGAGCCGTGCGGCAACGGCCGTGTTCGCCCTGCAGGACCAACCGCCGCAGGAAGAACCGGCCCGAACCGCACCGGCGCCCGCCCGTTACGCGGGCCAGGGGATGGCGCCATCCCGCCATCCCTCAAGACCGGACGGGCGGCTGGCAGGTCCGGCCCCTGGTAGGCCTGCCGCCGGCGGCCGCCGCGGGTGGTCTCGCCCCGGATCGGGCGGGCCGGCGCCGCCGGCGCCCCTCGCCCCGGCGCCGTCGCCCCCTCGCCTTCGCGCCTGGCGGGGAGGGCGCGGCAAGGATGGGATCACGCCCTGCCGCGGCCGGCCGTCCGGTGAAGCAAGGTGGTACCGCGGTACCCCCGCCCTTGCAGGGCGGGGGTTTTTGATTTCCCGGCGCGGCGGCACCGGAACAGCTCCTGCCGGGCCGGCTGGACCTGGGGCGGCCCGCCGCCCGCCCGGACAGCCCCGAGGCAGGAAGCAAACCCGAAGCCGCAAGCACATCCCAGGGAAGTGGCCTCCATGACCGGCCTTGACATCCCGGTGGCCCTCATCGGTGCCGGCAAGATGGCCGAGTGCCTGATCGCCGGCTGGGTCGATGCCGGGTTCGACCCCCAGGCCCTGGCCGTGACCAACCGGCGCAACGACCAGCGGCTGGCCGAACTGGCGGCCCGGTACGGCGTCCGGGCGGAACGCGACAAGGGCGCCGTGCTGGCCGGTGCCCAGGTGGTACTGATGGCGGTCAAGCCCGCCGACATGGCGGTGGCGCTGGAGCAGGTGGCGCCCTACCTGGACCCCGGGGCGGTGGTGGTGTCGGTGGCGGCGGGCATCCGGCTGGAGGACATGGCCCGCCGCTTGCCGGGCCGGCGGCACCTGGTGCGGGCGATGCCCAACACGGCCAGCCGCTTGCGTCAGTCGGTCACGGCCCTCTGCGCCGCGCCCGGGTGCAGCGAGGAAGCCTTTGCCAGGGTCCGGCGGCTCTTCGACCTGGTGGGGGCCACCGTCGAGGTGGACGAACCGGCCTTCGATGCCGTCACGGCCCTGAGCGGCAGCGGCCCCGCCTATGTTTACCTGCTGGTCGAGGCCATGCTCACCGCCGCCCACGAGCTAGGGCTCCCCGCCGAGGTGGCGCGCCAGCTGGCGGTCTGGACGGTGGTGGGGGCGGGCAGCATGCTGCGGGATACGGGCCTGCCGCCCGAGGAACTGCGCCGCCAGGTGACCTCCCCCAACGGCACCACCGCCGCCGCCCTGGCGGTGCTGGAAGAGATGGCGGTCCCCGACGCCGTGCGGCGGGCCGTCCACCGGGCCGCGGCCCGCTCGGCCGAGCTGGCGGCCCTGATCGCGGCCGCCGGCCCCGCGGCCGCAATCGACGCCGCGGCATCCTTCGCCGGGGCTGCCGCCCGCCACCCCGGCCACCCGGAGGACCCGGGCCACGCCGGCCACGCCGGAAAAACCGCCGTCCGGGACCGTTGAAGCCCGGCCCGGCGGCGTGGTGTACCGGCGTGGTGTACCATGGAAGGGCGAACCCGGGCCCTCCAGGGGGGGCGGGCCTTCAGGACCTTCCTCCCATGGCGGTTCAGGGCCCGGACCGGATGGGGCGGCGGTGCGGCCTGGCCCGGGGTCTGGGCCGCCGCCTGGACGGGGGGAGGCATGGGAATGCCCCAGCGTCTTGACGAGCCGGCCATCCAGGAGCGGCTGGCGTCCCTGCCGGGGTGGGAGCGCCAGGGCCACACCCTCCGCCGGGTGTACCGGCTGGCTTCCTTCCGGGACGCCGTGTTCTTCGTGGGCGTGGTGGCCGGGCTGGCCGAAGGGATGAACCACCATCCCGACATCGACATCCGCTACCGGCAGGTCACCCTCGCCCTGACAACCCACAGCGCCGGGGGCCTCACCGATCTGGACTTCACCCTGGCCGAGGCCATCGACCGCCACACCGCCCGCTGGCGGGGTGCGGCCGGGGAAGGATCGGGCCCATGACGCACCGGGAAGTCCCGGCGCCGGGGGCCGCGGTGCCGGGCGGGCAGCCCGGTGCACAGCAGGGCGAAACCCCTGGGGGCGGGGAGCCCCGTCCACCCCAGGGCCGAACCCCTCCGGGCAGGGGGCCCGGGGCGCCCCAGGGCGGAACCCCTCCGGGCGGCGAGCCTGCGGGCGGCACCGGCGCGGACCCCGGTTCCGGCCACGGCGCCGGCCCCGACGCCGCTGGTCTGGCGAACCCGCGCCATCCCGACGACGCCATCCCCTTCCGGCGCCACCTGGGCATCCAGGTGGTCGAGGCGGCCGCCGGGCGGGCCCTCTTGCGCCTGCCCGCCCGGCCCGAGATCGGCAACCGCTTCGGGAATGTCCACGGCGGGGCCCTGGCCACCCTGGTGGACGGTGCCATGAGCAACGCCATCCTGTCGCTGCTGCCGGCCGGCGACCGCATCGGCGGGACCATCGAGCTGTCCATCCGGTTCCTGGAGCCGGTCCGGGGCACCGTCATGGCCGAGGGACGGGTCCTGCGCCTGGGTGGCCGGATCGCCTTTGCCCAGGCCGACGTGCGGGACGGCGCCGGCCGCCTGGTGGCCACGGCCCAGGGCAGCTACGCCCTGCACCGGCACCGGCCGCCGGAGCGGCCCGGCTCCGAGCCGGGCCGGCCGGGCTCCGGCCCGGACCCGCTGGGCCGGGCGGGGCGCCGGCGGGCGTGACGGCTGGCGTACCGCGGCGCGGGCCGGGCCACCGGCGGCCCGCAGCCGGCCTGTGCCGCACCGGACGCAACGGCAGGCCGGGCTTGATGCGGCGACGGACCTGCCGGCTGGTGCGGAGGAAACAATTCCATTGCCTGATCTGGAGGGTCCAAGCTTGCCTCCAACCTCCTCGGACGCAGGGGACGCAGGACGAAGCGGCACCGGTCCCGCCGTGGCGAGCCTGCCGCGGGAACGGGCGACCCGGGTCCAGCTCAAGCCGGGGCGGGATGCCGCCCTGCGCCAGGGCCGGCTCTGGGTCTACCGCACCGACGTCTACACCGTCTCCGACGACGCCTACGACCCCGGCGACATCGTCCAGGTGGTGGACGCCCGGGGGCGGTTCGTAGGCAAGGGTTACATCAACCCCCGGTCCATGATCTTCGTCCGCCTGCTGACCGCCGACCCGGACGAAGGCATCGACCGCACCTTCTTCCGCCGCCGCCTGGAGCGGGCCCTGGCCCTGCGCCGGCGCCTGCAGGCGACCCAGCCCGACACCGACAGCTTCCGGCTGGTCTTCGCCGAGGCCGACCTGCTGCCCGCCCTGATCGTCGACCGGTTCGCCGGGGTGCTGGTGGTCCAGACCCTGGCCCTGGGCATCGACCGCTGGCAGCCGCTGCTCGTCGAGCTGCTGGACGAGCTGGTGGCGCCCGAGGGGATCTACGAGCGCAACGACGTGCCGGTCCGGGAGCTGGAGGGATTGCCCCAGCGGGCCGGGTTCCTCAGGGGCCGGTTCGACCCGCGGGTGGTGATCCGGGAGAACGGCCTGCCGCTGGTGGTCGACGTGGCCCGGGGGCACAAGACCGGCCACTTCCTGGACCAGCGGGACAACCGGGCCGCCCTGCGGCGCTACGTCCGGGGGGCCCGGGTCCTGGATGCCTTCTGCCACACCGGGGCCTTCACCTGCCACGCCCTGGTGTACGGCGCCCGGGAGGTGGTGGCGGTGGACATCCAGGAAGAGGTCCTGGCCGTGGCCCGCGAGAACGTGGAGCAGGTGCGCCGCCAGCTGGGCAGCGGCGAGGCCCGGGTGACCTTCCACCACGCCAACGCCTTTGACTTTCTGCGGGCTCGGGCGACCGAAGGCGAGCGCTATGATGTGATCATCCTCGATCCCCCGGCCTTTGCCAAAAACCGCCAGGCGCTGGCCGGTGCCTACCGCGGGTACAAGGAGATCAACCTGCGGGCGATGAAGATGCTGCCGCCCGGAGGGATCCTGGTCACCTGCTCCTGCTCCTACCACATGACCCGCGACCTGTTCGAAGAGATGCTGCTGGACGCCGCCCGGGATGTGGGCCGGCGGGTCCGGATCCTGGAGCGGCGGGGCGCCGCCCCCGACCATCCCGTCCTGCTGGGGGCGGGGGAAAGCGACTACCTCAAGTGCTACATCGTCGAGGTATGGTAGATGGGGCTTGCCGCCCAACCGGCACGGGTCGCACGGGCCCGGGCTCGACCCGCACGGGCCGCGACCGCCCCCGGTGCTACCGGCCTAAGAGATCTTGCAGCGCCGGTTCGACCTCCGGGAACCGGAAGCGGAAGCCGGCTTCCCGGGCCCGGCGCGGCACGGCCCGCTGGCCGCTCAAGAGCAGGGCGTCGGCCATCTCCCCCAGGGCCAAGCGCAGGGCGAAGGCCGGTGCCGGCAGCCAGGACGGCCGGCGCAGCACCCGCCCCAGGGCCCGGGCCAGGTCCCGGCTGGTCACCGGCTCAGGCGCCGTGCCGTTGAAGGGGCCTTCCAGGTCCGGCGTTTCGATGAGGAAGACCAGAAGGGCCACCAGGTCGTCCAGGTGGATCCAGGGAACCCACTGCCGCCCATGACCCAGCGGCCCACCGGCACCCAGCCGGAAGGGAAGAACCAGCCGGGGCAGGGCGCCCCCCTCCCGGGCCAGGACGAGCCCCGTCCGCACCAGGACCACCCGCACGCCGGCCGCTCCGGCCTTGCGGGCCTCGGCTTCCCAATCCACGCAGACCCGGCTGAGGAAGTCGTCCCCCGGCGGCGCTTCCTCGTCGATCACCTCGTCGCCCCGGGGCCCGTAGTAGCCCACCGCCGACCCGCTCACCAGCACCGCCGGCCGGGGCTCTGCCGCCTCGATGGCCTGGACCAGCGCCCGGGTGGCCTGGATGCGGCTTTCTCGGATCCGCTCCTTCTGGCGCGGGGTCCAGCGGCCGGCGGCGATGGACTCCCCCGCCAGGTTGACCACCGCCCCCGCGCCGGCCACCGCCTCCCACCAGCCCGGCCGGGGGTCCCCGGGCGCCACCGGTTTCGCCGTCCAGGACAGGTAGCGCAACAGCCCTCCGCCGCCATCCGCCCCCTCCCCGGCCGCCGCGCCGGCCGCCGTACCCGTGGGCCCGCCCTTCGCCCCCCGGGTGAGGATGACCACCTCATGCCCCTGCGCTCGCAGCCGGCGGGCGAGGGCCGATCCGATCAGGCCCGTGCCGCCGCTGATGACCACCCGCATGGCCGTCCCTCCCTCGCGGCCCTTGACCCTCTAGACGCCCTCTAACCCTCTAGACGCCCTCTAACCTCGACCGATCCAGATCATCGTCGCGTTGAGATTCCCGCTTCCCCCAGAACGGCGCGGACCGTCGCCACGGCCCTTTCAGGCCCGGCGGCTCACAGTACAGGTTGCTGCCGCAACTGCCCAACCCTTCCAGTTCACCGTCTGGACCGGGGGTCCCTGCCCCGCCGTTGCCGCGGCCACCGGGCGGGACATCCTCGGGGTACGTGCTGTCCCTTCGGAGCCGGCGGCGGGGTGCCCCGGCCGGGCCATCCTCCGGGCACCTGCCTGCCCCCTTGAGCCGCGGCGGGGCATCGGCGACGTAATCTAATTAAAAATTTTTATTGTATGATTGACATCTTCGACTATCCTGTTCATCATCGTCATGGAAGCCTTCCCAGGAACGGGAGGAGGAATCCCCGTGTCGGCCAGCGGCACCCCCACCGGCGCCCCGGCCCCTGACGCCTGCCCGGCCCGCCCTCCGGCGCGCCAGGCAGCGCCTGCACCCTCGGCGCGTGGGCCTTCCCTCTGGCACCACCGCCCCTTCGTCGTGCTGTGGCTGGCCCGGATCGTCTCCGTGGCCGGCGGCATGGCCAGCATGATGGCCATCCAGTGGTGGGTCCTGGAGACCACCGGCTCGGCCCAGCGGATGGCCAGCGTCAACGCGGTGGCCGCCCTGGTCATGGCCGTGGCCGGGCTGCCCGCCGGCGTGCTGGTGGACCGCTGGCACCGCGGCCGGTTCTTCCTGGTTCTCGAGGTCGGGCGCGGCCTGGTGATGGCCGCCCTGGCCGCCCTGCTCTTCACCGGCCACGCGACCCTTCCCGCGGTCCTGGTGCTTCTCGCCGTGGACGCCGCCGGCCTGGCGCTCTTCATGCCCCTGAGCAGCGCCATCTGGCCGGAACTGGTGCCGCCCCAGCAGCTGGCGGCGGCCAACGGCCTGGTGGCCACCGGCGAGAGCGTCGGCCGCATCGCCGGTCCCGCCCTGGGCGGCATGCTGGCCAGCCGGCATGCAGGCTGGGCCGCCCTGGTCGACGCCGTCTCCTACGCCGTCTCGGCCGTGGCCATCCTGCTGGCGGGGGCCCTGGGCTGGAAAGCGCCTGCGGGGTCTTCGCCGGCCGGGGGCGTCGCCGGTGGATCGGGGGCCCCACCGCAGGCCGGCGGCCCAGCGGCGCCCCGGGCGGGCCGTGGCACCGGCAGGCGACCGGCGGGCCCGGCCGGGGACCCCCACGGGTCCTTCGCCGCCCAGTTCCGGGAGGGGGTGGCGGCCGTCTTCGGGCGGCCCGACCTGGGCCCCTTCTTCATCCTGGTGTCGGTCCTGAACCTGGCTTTCGCCGCTTCCTTCGTCCTGATCCCCGTGGTGGTGCAGCGGGTGCTGCAAGGGGGACCCCAGGTGCTCGGGTGGATCCAGGCATCCTTGGCCGTAGGCGCACTGGCCGGCGGCCTGCTGGCGGGGACCGGTCGAGGGCCGCGCCGGGCCCGGGGCTGGATGCAACTGATCGTCCTCCAGGCCCTCCTTGGCGCCGTACTGGGCTCCAGCCGCTGGCTGCCCGCCAGCATCGCCGCCGGGTGCCTCTTCGGCGTGGTGAACGCCCTGGTCAACGTGGCCGCCACCACCATGCTCCAGCAGGCCGTGACCCCCGATCTCCGCGGCCGGGTGTTCGGCCTGCTCTACACCGTGGCCATGATCCTGCAACCCCTGGGTCAGATGGCCGGCGGCACCCTGGCCGACCGGGTCCCCGTCCCCATGATCTTCGCCACTACGGCCCTTTTGACCGTGCTCGCCGTGGCGGCGGCCTGGTGGCGGGCCCCGGCCATGCGCACCCTGCTGGATCACCCCGCCGCCGGGAACGCCGCCGCGAGCGGGTCCGGGGCTGTGGAGGTGAATCGCGGATGAGACCGCCCTTTGAAGTTCCCGCCCGCTGCCCCCACTGCGGCCATGACCTGGAGGTCCGGGAGGTGGCCTGCCCGGCCTGCGCGACCCAGATCCGGTCCCGCTACCGGCTGAGCCCCTTCGACCTCCTGGATCCGGAACAGCGGCGGTTTGCCCTGCTCTTCCTGCGGGCAGCCGGCAACCTGCGGGAGATGGAGCGGATGCTGGGGGTGTCGTACCCCACGGTGCGCAAGAAGCTGGACGAGATCATCGAGGCCCTGGGCGGCCCCGCCACTGCGGGCTCCGGCGAAGGGGGAGCCGGTTCGCCCGGCACCGCTTCCCCCCGGGGACGAACCCGGCAGGCCATCCTGGAGCGGGTGCGGCGGGGCGAGCTGGTGGTGGACGAGGCGCTGGAACTGTTGAGCGCCGCGGGTCCGGCCAGCAGCCCGGGGCCCGGCTCCCGCCCGGCAGCCGGCTCGGGCGGCGGCCCGGACCTTGAGGACCACCGTATTCGGCCTGGGGAAGGGGAGGAACCACAATGAAGGAGCACACGGCCGGGTCCCGGCTGGTGGAAGGCGTGCGCCGGGTGGAGGTCCACGGCGGGCGGCTGGCGGTGCGGGTTCGTCCGGGCTACGGGCTTGACTGGGAGGGCCCGCCCTCCCTGGTGGCAGAACGGGAGGGCGAGGCCCTGGTCCTGCGCACCCCCCACCCCCGCCGCTGGACGGGCTGGATTGGGCCTGAGGAGCAGCTCAGCCTGACCTTGCCGCCGGCGGTGGAGGCCCTGGTGGTGCGCTGTACGGGCGAGGTCGACCTGCGGGAACTGGACCTGGAGGGCGACCTGCACGTGCGGGCGGGGGATCTCAGGGCCTCGGGCTGCCGCGGCCGCTGGCGCATCCGCACCGGCGCCGGGGACGTCACCCTGGTGGGCCAGCACGGGGACCTGGAGGTGCAGGCGGGGGCCGGCGAGGTGGCGGTGCGGGGCGGCCGGCTGCGCAGGGTGCGCATCCGCACGGGGGCAGGCGACGTCTTCCTCGACGCGGAGGTCGAGGCGGAGGCCGAGGTGACCACCGGGGCCGGCTCCGTCGACCTGCGGCCCCACAACCAGGGGGCGGCCCGGATCCAGGCGCGATCCGGGTTCGGCAACGTGGTCCTCGACTTAGCCGGCGTGCGGGGCGGGCGCCTGGAGCTGCAAACGGGGGCGGGGACGATCCACGTGCCCGGGGGGATCCACGTGGGCCGCCGGGGCGGCCTGGGCCAGCGGGTCGTGGACAGCCTGGGGCCCGGCGAGGGCACCGTGGAGATCACCACGGGAGCGGGGAACATCCGGGTGGTGGGCTATGGTGCGGCGGACCGCTCCGGCGGGGGTGAGGGCGCCGGACCGGTGCCGGGGCCCTCAACGGCTCCGCCCGCCGGACCGGCCCGGCCGGAGGATCCGGCCCCCAGTCCCGGCCCGGCCGGAGCCGGCTCGCCGCCAGCGGGAGCGGGATCCGGTCCTGGGCACCCCGCGCCGGGGCATCCTGGCCCCGGTGGTGCCGCCCTGGGCTTCGCCCCCGGCTCCGGCGCCGGTGCGGCCGCCGCCGGCGGGACTCCGGCCCCCGCAGGAACCCCCGAGACCACGGGGCCCAGGGGGGATGTACCCGCTCCGGCCGGTCCGTCGCCGGTCCCCGAGGGCGGAGGCCGCGGCCCCTACCACCACCCGCGCCAGGTGCTGGAGGCCCTGGCCCGAGGAGAGCTCACGGTGGAAGAGGCCGACCGCTGGCTCGAGGTCCTGGAGGGTGCCGGTCGGGATGGCGAAAGCGAGGCCTGACGGCCCGGCCGCCTCCGGCCGCCTGCCGGTTCAGGACACCCCCCGCGCCCCTGCCCGGCGGCCTGCGCCATGCATAGTCCTGGAAAGGCGTGGGCACCTTGGAACCGGCGCCCCACCACGGGAGCGGGCCACCCCTGCGGAGGGTGGGGCGCCGGGGAGGGTTCGTCCCGTGCACGTGCTGATGTTCGACCCGGCCAGCACCACCTGGCATTACGGGTACATTCCCGGCGCCTCCCGCACCCCCACCCAGGGCACCCTGCGACCGGTCAGCGCCACCCTCTGGTTCGGCATCGTGCTGTCGCTGCTGCGCGGGGCGGGGTATGCCCTGCCGTCGCCGCCCTCGGGGGAGACGGCGTCGGTGCTGGTCAGCTGGGACCGGGAGGGCAACGCCTCCGTCTTTCCCCTGGGGAAGAACGCTGCCGACCGCTGGACGGAACTGGGCCACGTCCTCCACCGGGTGGCCCAGTCGCTGATCGAGGATCCCGAGGCCTGGGAGACGGCCATCATCGAACCCGAGGGCGGGGGCAAGGGCTAGCCGGCCGTTCCCCCACCCCCGTGCCCCTCGTCGCGGGCCCCACGACCGGCTTGCCCTTGGCACACGGTTCCTCGGCAAACCGGCGATGCTGCCCCGCGCCCGCCTTTCATCCCCCGCAACAGGCCCATCCGCTGGTGGCGGGCGGCAGCCCCAGCCGGATCCGGACCTCTGCCAGCAAGGAAGGTACCTGGGGGATGCAGGGGCATTCCCTCAGGATCTCGGACAACCAGAAGGCGGCTTCCGCCCACTGCTGGCGTTCTATAGCAACCGCCGCCCGGTCAAAGTAGGCGTGGACGGGATGGACCATCACCTGCAGGTGGGACCTTCCGCCCCGCCCGGGTTGGGGCCGCCAGGCGACAAGGCCCCAGCGGGCCAGACGCCGCAGCATCTGCTGGGCGGCACGGCGAGAACATCCCCAGACTCGGGCGATCTCATCCACGGTGACCTGGGCACCGAACGGCTCCCTTCCAAGCTGACCGCGACCAGGACCGGTGGGCTCGGCACCCCGCTGGCCCAACCAGTGGGCGAGGGCGATGAACCGTTCCAGGACAAGCCCGGCCTTGCCGGTCGTGCGAGCCGGGGCTTTATCTCGAGCCGCTTCCCTGTTCCGTAATTGATTGAGAGGTGGCGGATTCATCGCTCATCCCGCACAGCATCCGGCGCAACAGGCAGAGGCGCCGGCGGGCTCGCAGCAGCCGGAACCTGGCGCGTCGCTGCCGTATCGTTCCGCTACGAAGAAGACTTCCCAGCGGTGACCGTCAGGGTCCTCCACCCAGATCTTTTCCTGCCTGGAGTAGCAACACAGGGCGTCCTCTTCCACCTTCGCCTTCAGGCCGCTGTTCTGCAACCTTTGCAAGGCGGACCGGACGGCAGCCACCGACTCCACTTCGATCCCAAAGTGGTGCCCTGGGGTGGCCGGCGTCGGCGTACCATCACCGGTTGCTGCCGCCTTGGTTGCGGTCAACGCCAGATTGAGGGCCGGTTCGTCCAGAAGAAACTGGGCGTAACCGGGTAGCACGCGGCTCGGCGACCGACCCAAGAAGCGCTGGTAGAAGTCGACGGACGCCGTGAGGTCGGTGACGGGGAGGCCGACGTGAACCCGCATTCGAATCACCTCCGGGGGATTTCTACTCCCATGGTGCGAGGCAACGGCTGCAGAGAAAAGTGAGAGTTCTGTTGCCCATCTTGCACGGTTTAGGCCTCCCGGAGGCCTCCGGTGCGGCTGGGTTGCTGCCCGGCGTCCGCCTCGCCCTCCTCAAGGCCGGCTCCCCGTCAGTGCCTGCCGGAGGGCCGCCACGAAGGCGGTCGCCGCATCCACCACGGCGCGGACCCTCGCCTGTTCGTCTGTGGACGAGCCATCCCGGGCCGCCTCCTCGATGCGCTCTACCAGGGCGGAGCCCACGATGACGCCGTCGGCATGGGCGGCCAGGGCCCGGGCCTGCTCCGGACCCGAGACGCCGAAGCCGATGGCCACCGGCCGCGGCCCCGCCGCCCGGATGCGGTCGAGCCACGCGGGCAGCTCCTCGGGCAGGTTCTTCCGCGCCCCCGTCACCCCCGTCACCGAGACGCAGTAGACGAACCCGCCCTGCCCGGCCGCGGCCCGCCGCACATGCTCGGGCGAGCTGGTGGGCGCCACCATGGGGATCAGGTGCAGACCGGCCGTGCGGAAGGCGATCTCGGCCCGGCCCCGCTCCACCATGGGCAGATCGGGGACGATCACCCCGTCCAGGCCGGCGGCGGCCAGGGGGCTGGGGTCATCCAGCAGGCCACGGGCCAAGAGGGGGTTGGCGTAGGTCAGCAGCACCAGGGCCCCGTCCACGCCCTGGACCCGCAGGTCCCGCACCAGATCCAGGACCCCCGCCAGCCGCACCCCGCGGGCCAGGGCCTTCTGGGTCGACTGCTGGATGGTGGGCCCGTCGGCCAGGGGATCGGAAAAGGGCATCCCCACCTCCACCACGTCGGCGCCCGCGGCGAACAGCGCGGGCACCAGTTGCCGGGTGACCGCCAGGTCGGGGTGCCCAGCGGTGACGTACACGATCAGCGCCGCCCGCCCCTCGGAGCGGGCCCGGGCCAGAGCGGCGTCCAGGCGGTTGACCGGCTCGGGCACCTCCGCGCCGGCCTCCACCCCACCGGCCGCCACCCGACCGGCCGCCGCTCCACCGGCTACTGCCCCACCCGCTACCGCTGGATCCACCGGCTCTCCTCCTTTCCCCGGGACCCCGCCGGGCCCGTGGTCCCGCAAGCCGCTGCTGGCGCCATGGGGCCCGCGGCCCCGGCCGCCGCCGCGGGCGCCCCGGCCGCGGCAGCCACCGGCGCCGCTGCGGGCATCCCCCGCCCCACAGGTCCCGCCGTGATCCCGGCTCCCGCTGGGTTGCCGGGTACGGAGCGGCCGGCGTCGTGGCTCGGGTTGCCGCCGGGAGCGCTCTGGTTCACGCCCCGGCCGGCGCGGCCCCGCAGCCGCGCCACCTCCGCCACGTCCTTGTCGCCCCGCCCCGACAGGCTGACCACCACGACGCTGCCCGCCGGCAGCTGGGGCAGCAGGCGCCGCAGGTAGGCGATGGCATGGGCGCTCTCCAGCGCCGGGACGATTCCCTCCGTCCGGCAGAGCAACTCGAAGGCTTCCAGCGCCTCCTCGTCCGTCACCGCCTCGTACCGGGCCCGGCCGCTGGCCTTGAGGTAGGCGTGTTCGGGCCCGACGCCGGGGTAGTCCAGGCCGGCGGAGACGGAGTGGGCCGGCTGCACCTGGCCGTCCTCGTCCTGCAAGAGGTAGCTCAGGGCCCCGTGGAGGATCCCCGGCCGCCCGGCCGTCAGGGAGGCCGCGTGGCGCCCCGTCTCCAGGCCCTCTCCCGCCGCCTCCACCCCGATCATGGCCACCCCCGCGTCGTCCACAAAGGGGTAGAACAGGCCCATGGCGTTGCTGCCCCCGCCCACGCAGGCCACCAGCACGTCGGGCAGGCGCCCCTCCTTCTCCAGGACCTGCGCCCGGGCCTCCCGCCCGATCACCGACTGGAAATCCCGAACCATGCGGGGATAGGGGTGGGGACCCACCACCGACCCGATGATGTAGTGGGTGTCCCGCACGTGGGTCACCCAGTGGCGGATGGCCTCGTTGGTGGCATCTTTGAGAGTGGCCGTTCCCGAGGTCACCGGCCGGACCCGGGCACCCAGCAGCTCCATGCGGAAGACGTTCAGCTGCTGGCGGCGCATGTCCTCGGCGCCCATGAAGACCTCGCACTCCAGCCCCAGCACCGCCGCCGCCGTGGCCGTGGCCACGCCGTGCTGCCCTGCCCCCGTCTCGGCGATCACCCGCCGCTTGCCCATACGCCGGGCCAGCAGCGCCTGGCCCAGAGCGTTGTTGATCTTGTGGGCCCCGGTGTGATTCAGGTCTTCCCGCTTCAGGTAGACCCGCACCCCCGGGTTGCCGCAGGCGGCCGCCAGCCGGTCCGCCCGGTAGAGGGGCGTGGGCCGGCCGCAGAACTCCGCCAGGTAGCCCTCCAGCTCCGCCCGGAAGGCCGGGTCCGCCGCGGCCTCCCCATAGGCCTGCTCCAGTTCTTCCAGGGCGGGGATCACCGTCTCCGGGACGAACCGGCCCCCGAAGGGCCCGAAGTAGCCCCGGGCGTCGGGCCCCGTCCCCGACCCGCCCGGAGCCGCCGCCCCCTGGGCTGCGTGGTGGTGCATCGCTCTCTCCCTCTTTTCCTGCCCTGCTCGCTGGCGATGGTTTCCTTCCCGGCATGCCGGCGATGGTGGTCGCTGCCGCTGCTCCAGGCGGCGCTCACCGCCCCGGTCCCTTCCTATCTGGGTTACGGTCCCTTCCTATCTCAAGCCCGCCCATCGCTTGTCCGCATGGCTTGCCGGCGGCTTCTCCCGGACCGGCTCGGGACCGCCGCCGGCCGCCGCCCGGGCGGCGGCGATGAAGCGGGCGATCCGCTCAGGGTCCTTGACCCCGCGGGCCCGTTCGACCCCGCTGGAGACGTCGACGCCCCAGGGGCGCACAGCCCGCACCGCCTCGGCCACGTTCTCGGGATTGAGCCCCCCGGCCAGGATCAGCGGCCGCCGGCGGGCCAGCCAGGCGGCTGCCGCCCAGTCGGCCCGCTGCCCCGTTCCCCCGCGCTGGCCGGGCACCGCCGCATCCAGCAGCACGCGGTCGGCCCGGGTGACCAGGGCCTGCTGCAGCTCGGGGGACTCCCCTTCCCCGGCCGTGGTCGCCGCTGCGCTGGAGTGCCCTGCCCCGTCGGCCCCCGCGGTTTCGCCGGGGTCGTCTTGGCTGCAGGTGCCCGTGGCTTCGCTGGCGGCCGCTACCGTGCCATAGGCCACGGCTGCACCGCGGCCCGCGGCCGCGGCGGTCCCGCCCGCAGCACCCCTGGCCGCCGCCGCCACCGCCCGGATCACCCGCAGCCCCTCGGCCTGGAGGGCAGCCACCAGGTCCTCCGGCTCGTCGCCGTGGAGCTGAACGTGGGTCAGCCCCGCCTGGCGAGCGACGACCAGGATCTCGGCCAGCGAGGCATTGACGAACACGCCCACCAGGGCAGGGCGCGGTCCGAAATCGCCGGCGGAACCGGCCCTGCCGGCCCCCGCCGGTCCCCTCTCCAGCGGCAGTTCCCGCGGTAGCCCGGCTACGATGCGCGCCACGGTGGCCGGGTCGACCTGCCGGGGGCTCGGAGCAAAGACGAAGCCCAGGGCGTCGGCGCCCGCCTGCAGGGCCGCCCGGGCGGTGGCCGCATCCCGCAGGCCGCAGATCTTGATCCAGAGACCGGCCGTGCTCACCGCTCCCCGCCTCCCGGCAGCACCTTCGGGGTGCGGTCCCCCGCCGCGCCGGGCCACCGGCTCAGCACCGGGTCCCGCGACCGGCCCCATGCGAGGTTCCGCAGCCCGTCCGACAGCCCGTCCGGCACCGGATCCCGGGGCCGGACGGGTGCCGCACCCCGCGACCAGCCTGGGACCGGTGGGCGCGACCGGACCGGTTTCGCCTCCGGCCAACGGTCCCGGGCGCCCTTCGGATACAAGCCGCCGCTACCGCGGCTCACGGAGCCCCACCCCCTGCGCCCGCCGCCAGCTGGCGCAGCCACCCGGCCGGATGCCCGCTGCGCATCAGCGCCTCGCCCACCAGCACGGCGTCGGCTCCCAGGGCGTGCAGCTCCCGGGCCCGCTGCGGGGTGGCGATGCCGCTGGCGGCCACCCGGATGGCTTCCTCCGGCAGGAGGGGCACCAGTTCCGCAAACCGCCCGGGGTCGAGGGTGAAGGTGTCCAGGTCCCGGTGGTTCACGCCGATCAGCCGCGCCCCCGCGGCGACGGCCGCCTCCACGTCCCGGCGGTCGTTGACCTCGACGAAGGGCTCAAGGCCCGCCTCTTCAGCCGCCCGCACCAGCCGGGCCAGCAACCGGGGCGGCACGATGCGGGCGATGAGCAGCACGGCGTCGGCCCCGGCCAGCACGGACTCCAGAAGCTGGTACCGGCTGACGATGAAATCCTTGCGCAGCACCGGCAGCCCCAGGGGCCGCACCCGCCCGAGATCCGCCACATCGCCCTGGAAGTGATCCGGTTCGGTCACCACGCTGAGCGCCGCCGCACCGCCTTCCACGTAGGCGCGGGCTTGCCCCTCGGGGTCGAAGCTCCCGCCGCCGGCGCCTGCCAGGCGCCCGGCCGCCGGCGAGGCCCGCTTGATCTCGGCGATCACCGCCGGCACCGGCCGCCGGCGCCCTCCGGCCAGGGCCGCAGCCAGGCTGCGGCGGGGTTCCCGGGCTAATACCTCTTCCACCGCCCGCTCCAGCACGGCCTCGGGCCGCCGGGCCTGCCGCTCCGCCAGGCGCCGCTCCACGCTGGCCACGATGGCGGCCAGCCGGCCCGCCAGGGCGCCCTGGGTCATCCCGCCACCTCCCCGGCTGGCCGGGGGGCCAGCGCCTGGGCCAGGCGCACCCACTCCTCCAGCTTCGCGGCCGCCGCACCGCTGTCCAGGAGCCGGGCCGCCTCGGCCACCCCTTCCCGCAGGTCGCCCACCCGGCCGGCGGCCAGAAGGGCGCCGGCAGCGTTGAAAATGACGGCGTCGCGGTACGGCCCCCGGCGCCCCTCCAAGACCTGGCGGGCGATGGCCGCGTTGCGGGCGGGATCGCCGCCGGCGATGGCCTCGAGGGGATACACCGGTAGCCCGGCGGCGGCCGGTTCCACCGTCGTGAGGGTGACCTGGTCGCCGTCCACCCGGCCCACCAGGGTGGGACCGCAAACGGACATCTCGTCGAGGCCCGGCGCCCCGTGGACCACCAGGGCCCGTTCCACCCCCAGCTCGGCCAGCACCCGGGCCACCGGCTCCACCAGCTCGGCGGCGTAGACGCCCAGCAGCTGGTAGCGGGCTCCGGCCGGGTTGGTCAGCGGGCCCAGCAGGTTGAAGATGGTCCGGATCCCCAGCTCCCGGCGGGGGCCGGCGGCATGGCGCATGGCCCCGTGGAGCCGGGGTGCGAAGAGGAAGGCGATGCCCACCTCGTCCAGGCAGCGGCCCAGGGCCGCCGGCTCCAGGTCCAGGGGCACGCCCAGGGCCTCCAGCACGTCGGCGCTGCCGCAGCGGCTGGAAACGGACCGGTTGCCGTGCTTGGCCACCGGCACCCCCGCGGCCGCCGCCACGATGGCCGCCAGGGTGGAGATGTTGAAGGTGTGGCGGCCGTCGCCCCCGGTGCCGCAGGTGTCCATCACCCCCTGGCGCCGGGTGGGCACCGGGGTGGCGTGGCGCCGCATCGCCCGGGCCGAACCGGCGATCTCTGCCGGCGTCTCCCCCTTCATGCGCAGGGCCACCAGATAGCCGGCCACCTGGGCCGGGGTGGCCGCCCCGGACATGATGACGTCCATGGCCGCTTCGGCCTCGGCGGCCGTCAGGTCGCGGCCCGAGAGCACCCGGGCCAGGGCCGCCTGCAGGGCGTTGCTCTCCATTCAGGACCCCTCCTCCACCCGTGGGGACGAACCGGCCGGCACTGCCTGCGGGCCCGCGGCGGCCGGCACCGCCGCCGGGCGGCCCTGGTGCCCGGACGGCGCGGGCCGGGACTGGACCCGGCGGCGCTCGGCCTGGAACCGGCCGGCAATGGCGAGGAACTGCTCGAGCATGTCCCGGCCCCGGGGCGTCAGCACCGACTCGGGATGGAACTGCAGGCCGTAGACCGGCCGGTGCCGGTGCCGCAGGCCCATGATCAGGCCGTCGGCGGTCCAGGCGCAGGCCTCCAGCTCGGGGGGCAGGCTGGCAGGGTCGACCACCAGCGAGTGGTACCGGCCGGCCTCCAGGGGCGAGGGCAGGCCCGCCAGCAGTCCCGTGCCGTCATGGAAAACCGCCGACGCCATGCCGTGGACGGGCTCGGGGCCCCGCACCACCCGGCCCCCCAGGGCGGCGGCGATGGCCTGGTGCCCCAGGCATACCCCCAGCAGGGGGCGGCGAGCGTCCAGCCGGCGCACCACCTCCATGGAGCAGCCGGCCTCGCGGGGGGTGCAGGGTCCCGGGGAAAGGACTACCGCATCGGGATCCCGGGCCTCCACTCCCTCCCCGTCGATGGCGTCGTTGCGGAAGACCTCCACCTGGGCGCCCAGCTCGGCCAGCAGCTGGACCAGGTTGTAGGTGAAGGAGTCGTAGTTGTCGATCACCAGCACCCGCAGGCTCACGCAGGACCCCCTCCTTCCCCTTCGGCAGCCGCCACCGCCGCGGCCGCGGGCCCGGCGGGTGCCCCCTGGGCGACGGGGCCGGGGGCAGCGGGCCCGGCGATGGGGCCGGAGCCACCGGCCGGGGCCCAACCGGCGGCCGGGCCCCCGGCGGCGAGCCCCCGGCGGCCGCCGGCAACGCGGGCGGCGGCCGGCGCCGAGCCGGGTTCGTCCGGTAGACGGGACGGGGCCTTGCCCAGGGCGGCCGCCAGGGCCAGGGCCCGCAGCCCCGAGCGGGCCTTGGCCTCCGTCTCGGCCCACTCGCCCTCCGGTTGCGAACCGGCCACCACGCCGGCCCCGACCTGCAGGAAGCCCCGGCCGGCATGGAGCACCAGGGTCCGGATGGCGATGCACATGTCCAGGTCGCCGTCGTAGCCCAGATACCCCACCGCCCCGCCGTAGGGACCGCGGGCGACGGGTTCCAGCTCGTCGATGATCTCCATGGCCCGCACCTTGGGCGCCCCCGTCAGGGTACCGGCGGGGAAGCAGGCGGCCAGGGCGTCCACGGCGTCGCGGCCTTCCGCCAGCTCGCCGGCCACGTCGGAGGCCAGGTGCATCACGTGGGAGTAGCGCTCCACCGCCATGAACCGCTCGACCCGCACGGTGCCCGGGCGGCACACCCGGCCCAGGTCGTTGCGGCCCAGATCGACCAGCATGGTGTGCTCGGCCCGCTCCTTGGGATCCGCCAGGAGCTCGCGTTCCAGGGCCCGATCGTCCTCCTCGCCGGCGCCCCGGGGCCGGGTGCCCGCCAGCGGCCGGGTCAGGGCCCGCCGGCCCTCCACCCGCACCAGGAGCTCGGGCGAGGCGCCGAGCAACGTGGTGTCCCCGTCAAAGCGGAGGAAGAACATGTAAGGGGAGGGCGAGATCACCCGCAGGGCCCGGTAGAGGTCGAGATCCTCTGGGACCGCACTGGCGGCACCGGCAAGGCCCGGCGCCGGCGGGCCCCCACCGGCCCGCCCGTCCCGGGCCTGCGCGCCCGTCACCGGCGCACTCCCAGCGCCGGCAGGCCCGTCCCCGGCCGGCACGCCCGGCGCCGGCGCGCTCCCGGCGCCGGCGGGCCCGGCCACCGCCGGCCCGTCCCCGGCACCCGCTGCGGGAGGCCAGGCGAACTCGAGCCGGCGGGAGAGCACCACCTGGAACACGTCCCCGGCCCGGATGTACGCCTGGGCCCGGCGCACCGCCGCGAGGAAGTCCCCCGCCGCCATGTTGCTGTGCAGGCCGGCCGGGACCATGGCCTGCGCCCCGGCGCCGCCGTCCAGGCGAAGAAGGGGCCGGGGCGGCAGGGGCGCCTCCAGGGCGGCCAGCGCTTCCTCCAGCCGGCGCCGGGCGGCCCGGCGCGCTTCTTCCTCGGACCGCCCGGGAAGGTCCAGCACGGGCGCCATGAGGTAGAGCCGGTGGGTGCGGTGATCCAGCACCGCCAGCAGGGCGCACTCCATGAACCGGGCCACGGGGAGCAGGGGATCGGCGGGCGGCCGCCCCGGCAGCCGCTCGAGGAAGCGGACGGCATCGTAGCCCAGGTATCCCACGGCGCCGCCCGCGAAGCGGAAGCCGGGGGCAACCGGGCGCCGGGGGACGAACCGGCGCAGGGCGGCGAAGGGGTCGGCCGGACCGGGCGTGACGTCGAGGACGGTACCGCCGGGTTCGTCCCGGTGATAGATCACCGACCCCGAGCCGGTGCAGACCAGTTCCCGGACCGGCCGGACACCTACGTACGAATAGCGCCCCGACCGCTCACCGCCGCCCAGGCTTTCCAGGATGAATCCGGGCCCGTCGCCGGCCAGCCGCCGGAACAGGGTCACGGGCGTCTCCTGATCCAGAGCCAGCTCCAGAACCAGGGTCGCGGGTGCACTGGCCATGGCGGTCTCCTCTCCCTTCCCTTGGCGGCCGCCCGGTCAGCGGGGGCCGGAAGACAAGCGGCGCCTTCCGTCCGGGGACGGAAGGCGCCGTTCCGTGGTGCCACCCCAATTAGGTCCACCGGGCCCGCCCTCGCCGCCCGGCCCGGCCGCCGTCGTGGCAGCGGGCGGGGAGCGGTGGGCTGGCTGTCGGGGACCGCGGCGCCAGCCGGAAGGGACCGCGCCGGTGCCTGCACAGCGCGATCCAGACCGGCCCAAACAAAAAACCCCTTTCGCCTTCGGGGCGAAAGGGAGCTTCCGCGGTGCCACCCGAGTTAGGCCGGTGGGCCTCACTCGTTCGGGTACGGGCTTTCGGCCGATACCCTCCCCCGGGTCACGGTGGGGGCTCCGGCAGGGCCTACTGGCGGTCCCGCCGGGCGGGCGCCGCGTTCGGCCTGCGGCTTGCGGGTCCATTCAGCGTGCCCTGTGACGGACCGGCCTCCCACCATCCCGGGTGCCCGGGTCGCCGGCTCGCTGGCCGCCGGTACACGCCTACTCGTCCCGCGCATTGCCTTTGGCGAACTGAACTGTTACCTCGGATTGTAGAAGGACCCGCCGCCGATGTCAACTCAGTGGCCTCAGTCGCCGCCCAGCTCGTCGGGGAAAGCCCCCAGCACCACCAGGACCTGCAGCTCCTGCCCGTCCCGGTTGATGCGGAGGGTCACCCGGTCCCCCACCCGCTTCCGGTCCAGGTAGGCCACCAGATCGGGTACATCCCGCACGGCCTGCCCGTCCACGGCCAGGATCACGTCCCCGCCATAGGGGATCACCGTGCCGCCCAGGCGGCGGGGCTCGGCGGCCCGCAGGCCCGCCCGGTCCGCCGGGCCGCCCGGCACCACCTCGGCCACCTGGATGCCCTGGTCGACGGCCAGGCCGCGCTCCCGGTAGGAGGCCGGATCCACCGCCACGCCGCCGATGCCCAGCCACGGGTGCTGGACGGTGCCACCGGCCAGGAAGAGGTCCAGCTCCCGCTTGAGGATGTTGATCGGCACGGCGAAGCCGATGCCGATGGACCCGGGCCGCGACTCCACGTTGGAGAGGATGGCGGTGTTGATCCCCACCACCTCGCCGCGGGCGTTGACCAGCGCACCGCCCGAGTTGCCGGGATTGATGGGCGCGTCGGTCTGGATCACCTCGCGGATGATCCGGCCGTTGGGCGCCTGCAGGTTGTTGCGGTGCAGGCCGCTGATCACCCCGGTGGTGGCCGTCTTGGGCAGGCCGAAGGGGTAGCCCACCGCCATGACGGGCTCGCCCACCCGCAGGGCATCGGAGTCGCCCAGCCGGGCCGGGCGCACCTGGCCGGCGGGCAGGTCGGCCTGCAAAAGCGCCAGGTCGTGGCTGGGGTCCTGGGCCACCAGGCGCGCCTCCACCTGGGTGCCGTCGTCCAGCACGATCCAAAGCCGGGAGGCGTTCTCGACCACGTGGTAGTTGGTCACCACGTGGCCCTGGTCATCGATCACCACCCCTGAGCCCGAGCTCTCCTCCTGGACGATGCCGAGCCAGGGGCTCACCCCTCGGGCGGTGCGCACCACCCGCACCACCGACGGCGCCACCTGGGCGTAGACCTGCGAAAAATCGACCACGGGCGCACTCGGGCTGCCGGACGGCGCAGGCTCCGTCACCGGGGCGGGCGCGCCGTTGCCCGTCCCCGAGCCGCCTGGGCTGGCGTCGGGCGCCCGGCCCGGCGCGGCCGCCAGGGGGCCGGCCGTCACGGCGTAGAAGACAAGGCCGCCTCCCACCAGCCCACCCACCAGGGCGGTCACCAGCCGGGACCACCAGCCATGCCGCTCCTGAGGACGCTGCCGGGCAACGGCACCGGCCGCGTGCGGTTCGTAGCTGCCCCCGTCCTCGCCGTACCCACCGCCTCCACCGTACCGGTCGCCGCTCCACCCGCCCGCCTGGGCACGGGCCCAGGCGGGGCCGTCGCTGTCCGAGGGCTCGTCGCCGCCATCGGGTCCGGGCCGGTCCGGCACCGCCGGCTGGGGTGACTCCGGGTCCAGGCCGGACCGGACCAGGGGGTTCAGAGGACGGTCAAGCGGGCTGCCGTCATTGCGATCCATGGCGTCCGGCTCCTTCCCGCGGGCAGCCTGTGCCCCGACCGCCCGCCCAGCTTCCCATGCCATGTCACTGCAGTCTTCACCGAGGTCATTTTAACCCGGCGACCCGGGCCGGCCGTTGCCGAGGGGGCAAGGGGCTGTAAACGTTCTGTAAAAGAAGCCGGTTACGAAAGGAAGCCGGAACCACGAGCCCGTTACAGGGTGGGCCGGCTTTCGGCGCCGGGCCCACCGCTGCGGGCCGGAGGGCCGGCCAGGACCAGGCCGCATGAACGCCCATGGCCGCCGGCCGGTACCACCGTCTCCTTGTTGGTCCGGTCCCGTACCTTCTCGACCCCTCCCATCCGTCCCCGCGCACCCGTTCCCGCCGCCGGGTCCTGCCGGACGGCCCCGGCCCTCCAGGGGCCGAATTCGTCCCTTTGGCCGGGTTCGTCCCGTTGGGTTCAGGCTGGATCAGGATCCCGCCGCTTCCGCCGTCCCCGTCGCCGCCCTCCGCGCACCTGCCGCCGGCGGCCTCGCCACCAGCGGAAGCATCAGTGCCACCAGCATCGCCCCGGCGATGACGTACAGGGCGGTGGTGTAAGTGCCCGTCAGCTCCCGGACCCGGGCGATCATCAGCGGGCTCGGGATGGCACCGAGCCCCCACGCCAGCAGCATGATCCCGTAGATGCTGCCCGCGTAGCGGGGCCCGAAGTAGTCGGCGCTCCAGGAAGGCATGGTCCCGAACCCGCCGCCGTAACACAGGGCGATCAGGGCCGTGGCCGCGACGAACAGGAAGGGAGTGCGCAGAGCCGGAAGCAGGGCGAAGAGTGCCACCTGCAGCGCAAACATGGTGAGGAAGACGGCCCGGCGGCCGATGTAGTCTGACAGCGCCGCCCAGAACATCCGGCCCAGGGCGTTGAAGATCGAGATGGTCCCCACCACCAGGGCCGCCGCCTCGGTCTCCGTCATCCCCACGATCTCCTGCCCCATGGGCGAGGCCTGGGAGATGATCATGATGCCGGCGGACACGTTGAGGAACAGGGTGACGAAGAGGACCCAGAAGTGCCAGGTCCCCAGGGCTTCCCTGACCGTGAAATCCCGGGCGGCCCGGGCCGCCTGCTGCCGGGCCGACGGCTTCCAGCCTGGCGGCGCCCAGCCCTCGGGCGGGTTCCGATAGAACTGGGCGGCAGCGACGACCACCACCAGGTACACGAGCCCCAGGGTGAAGAAGGTCGGAGCGATGCCGCGGGATTGGAGGCTCACCGCCGCATAGGGACTCATCACCAGCGCCCCCGCACCGTAGCCGGCGACGGCCAGGCCGGTGATCAGGCCGCGCAGGTCAGGGAACCACTTCACCAGCGTGGCCACGGGCACGATGTAGCCCATGCCCATGCCCAGGCCCCCCACCACGCCGTACCAGAGGTAGAGCTCGGACAGGCGATCGGCCGTCCCCGTCAGGGTGTACCCGAGGCCGTAGATCAGTCCGGCCAGGGTGGCCACGAGGCGCGGCCCACGCCGGTCCATGAGCAAGCCCCCGATGATGGTGCCGACGCCCAGGAAGGCGATGGAAAGGGTAAAGGCCAGGGTGACCTGCGACCGGCTCCAGCCATACGCATCCATCAAGGGTTTGACGTAGACGCTCCACCCGTAGACAGCACCAAGACAGAGCTGCATCAGGATGGCCGCGACGACCATCAACCAGCGGTTGGGCAATCGCTCCCCCGCCGCCGTGGTCATGACGCACCCCTCCCCGATTGCAGGGCGGCCGGTCCGGACGAACCGGGCCCAGGGCCTGGGGCCCCCTGCCCCCGCCCGCGCCTTCCCTCCCGGCCGCCCCGGGAGCAGGGTGGGGACAGGGCGCCCCGGCGGCCGTCACGGTGCCACCTGGGTTCCTGCCGCCGGTGCCGCCGCCGCATCCCCCTGGCGCAGCGGCACCAGCTCGCAGATGGCGTTGTAGTCCGGCTCTCCGCAGTACGGGTCGCAGACACCCGTGGGGATCAGCACATTCCCCTCGGGCCAGTGAACCTGCAGGTTGCCGGGCCGGATGCGGCTCAGGCGCACCCGCCCGCGGAACTCGCCGTGGTCCGAACGCAGCAGGACCGGATCCCCGTCCTTCAGCCCCAGGCGCTCGGCGTCTTCCCGGGCCATGAACACCTGGTCGCGGCGGGCACCCGTGAGCGGGTCCACCTCGTCCCACACCATGCTGTTGAACTGCTTGCCCCGGCGGGTGCTGACGCGGAACCGGCCCTCGGGTACGTCCTGCTCGGGCAGCGGCGCCAGCACGAAGTGGGCCTTGCCGTCCGGGGTGTTGAACCGGTTCCCCGCGCAGAGCAGCGGCCCGCCCCACTGGAACTGGTCGCCCTTTTGCCGCAGGTGCTGGATGCCGTCGTACAGGGGCACCGTGCGGGCGATGTCCTCGCGGATCTGCTGGGGGCCCTCGTAACGAATGAGGTGCGCTCGCGCCGGATCGACCCGCTCGGCGATGCGGACGGGGATCTCCCACTCGGGCCAGGCTTCGCCGATGCGGCGTCCGGGGATCTCCGGGCTGAAGATCACCCGCCGCTCGGTGGTGGTCTGGGTGACGCCCCCCGGCGTCTCGTAGCGGGTCGCCCCGGGCAGGATCACGTTCACGTCGGCGGGGTCGAGGAGCATCATGGGGTTGATCACGATGTCCTGGAAGACCCGCACGGGCACCCGCTCCAGGGCCGCCCGGACGTACGCGGGGTCGGGCAGCGTCTCGAGGAAATTGCCGCCCGCCGAGTAGAGCACGTCGATCTCCCCGCGGTACATGGCGTCAATGGCGGCCGTGGCCGTCAGTCCGGGCCGGGCCGGCACATCGAAGCCCCAGATGGCCTTCATCGCCTCCATGGTGGCCGGATCGCCCACGGGCCGGCCCATGCCGTAGCTGTTGGGCACGGCACCCATCTCCGCCCCGCCCTGGACGCCCGAGTGCCCGCGGATGGGCATCAGGCCGCAGTGGGGCTTGCCGATCCGGCCCAGGGCCAGGGCCAGGTTGGAGATGGCCAGCACGTTGTGGGTGCCGTGGCGGTGCTGGGTGACGCCCATGCTCCAGACGGTGATGGAGGTGCGGGCCCCTGCGTAGAGTTCGGCGAAGCGGCGCATCTCCGCCGCCGTCGTGCCCGCCGACCGCTCCAGTTCCTCCCAGGACAGCTCCCGCAGGAAGGCCGCCAGTTCGTCGAAGCCCGCGGTGTGCTCCCGGATGAAGGCATGATCGAGGCGGCCCGTCTCGACCAGGTGCTTGAGCGCCCCGTTGAAGAAGGCCACGTCCCCACCCTGGTTGATCTGGAAGAACTCGTCCATGATGCGGGTGCCGAAGAGGGCGCTCTCCACGCTGGAGGGAACCCAGTAGCGCTCCAGCCCCTCCTCGCGGTAGGGGTTGACCACGGCCACCCGGGTCCCCGCCTTCTTGGCTTCGTAGAGGTACTTGGTGGTCACGGGCTGGTTGTTGGCCAGGTTCGTCCCCACCAGCACGATCAGGTCGCAACCGATCCAGTCCTTGTACGAGACGGTGGTGGCGCCGTAGCCGATGGTCTTGGCCAGGGCCGAGGTGCTGGGCGCGTGGCAGATGCGGGCGGCGTTGTCGATGTTGTTGGTTCCGAGGAACCGGGCCACCTTCTGGAACGCGAAATAGGCCTCGTTGGGCATGCCGCGGGAGGTCATGTAGAAGTAGAGCCGGTCGGGGTCGCGTTCGATGGTGCGCCGGATGCGGCCGGCGATCAGATCCAGGGCCTCATCCCAGGAGACCCGCCGGTACCCCGGCTCGCCCTTGCGCCAGACCATGGGGTACGGCAGCCGTCCCAGTTGCCGTAGCTGGCGGCTGGTCAAGCGGCGCAGGGCGGCCGGGTCTTCCAGCACCCGCGGGTCTACCGCCGGCATGGTGTTCAGGCGCAGCATCTTGAGCCGGATGGTGCACAGGTGGATCCCGTCGATGGTCCAGTCCCGCATGCCGCTGGTGCCCAGGGAGCAGCCGTCGCAGCAGCCGTCCCGCAGGATCCGCCAGGCGTAGCCCAGCTGATCGCGGTTCTCCCAGATGGTCTTGAGGATCTCCAGGTAGTGGTTGGGCCGCTGCTGGCCCATGCCGTAGGGCACAAGCCCAGCCCAGTTCCTGCGGTCGAACCGGCGGCGCCGTCCCTGGCCGGCGCCCGGCTGCCGCTGGGGCTCCTGGCCGGCAGCACCGGAGGCAGGCTCAAGCTCCGCCGCCATGACCGTCCCTCCTTTCCCGGGGCCCCGCCGGCCCCGCTCCATTGCCTGAAGCCGTTCCAACCCGTTCCGTCCCGTCCTGCGCTCCGCTGCGTGGCCCGGCGCCCCCGGCCCCCGGCGGCAAGGCAGTGGCCGCCGTCCCCGGCGGTAGAGCGGGGGCCGCCCTCCTCAACGGCAGGGCGGGGGCGCGGGTGGCGAGCCACCGTTCCAGGGCCGCTGCCGCCGCCACCAGCTCCGCGGAGCCGAATCCGGGTGGCAGCCGGGTGATCACCTCCCCTGCCGGTTCGGTCTTGGGGTCGCCGGTGAGGATCTCAGGCCAGCCGGCTCCGGCGCCCCCTTCCACCAGCACCAGATCGGGCAGTTCCCCGGCCAGCTGCCGGTAGGCCGCCACCAGCCGGGCAATCCAGCGGGTCCAGCCGGGGGCCGCTCCCGCGGCGCCACCCGGGGTTGCCGTCCCCGGGGCAGGCTGGCCGGTGCCGCCGGCCGGTCCGGCCCCGGCGTCAGGGCCCGTGACGGTGCAGCCCGGACCCGTGCCCTCAAGACCCAGCAGCCGCAGGGCGGCCTCGCCGGGCCCCACCAGGGCCACGGCGGCGGCCCCCGCCTCCGCCAGCCGCTGGCTGTCGCTGCCGGGAACGTCCAGCGCGAAACCATGGGCTGCATGCTTCACCGCGAGGACCCGCAGGCCCCGGGCCGCCAGCAGGGCGATGAGCCCGGTCGCCGCCTGGGTCTTGCCGCTGCCCGAGCGGCCCGTCACGGCCACCACCGGCGGCAGCCCGGGGATGGCGGGCCCGGCGGCAGCGGGGAGGGCTTGAGGGCGATCCCCGCCCCCGGTCCCGCCGGGCCAGTCCCGGTGGTCCCCGCCCCCGGCGCCGCCGGGCCAGGCCCGGTGGTCGCGGCCCACCGGGAACCAGTCCGGCCAGCCCCGGTCCTCGGGCGCCTCCAGGTCCAGCGCCTCGACCCAGTCCCCCGGCTCCGGCACCGGCTGGCCGGCCCGCCGGTACAGCAGGGCATTGGCCTGGCCCACACCCACCAGCCGCCCCCTGGCGGGCACCAGCGGCTCCACGGTCCCTGCCGCCCGGTCCAGCCGGGCCCACAGGACCCGGGTCCGGTCGCTTCCCCGGGGCCAGGGACCGGCCAGGTGCACCCGCACCACCGGGCGGGCGATGGCCCGCTGCCCGGCCAGGCGAAGCAAGAAGGGCCGCACCAGCACCTCGAAGACGGCCAGGCAGGCCGGCGGGCTGCCCGGTAACCCCACCGCCCACACCGGACCCAGGCGCCCGGCGAAGAAGGGGCCACCGGGTTTGAGGTCGATCCGGCCCAGCACCCGGCGGCAGCCCAGATCCAGCCAGGCGCGGGCAACCCGATCCCGGGGGCCCACCGACACGCCGCCGGTGGTGATCACCACGTCGGCGCCCGCGGCGGCCGCCCGGGCGAGGGCCGCCCGCAGGGCGGCCGGTTCGTCGGGAAGGATGCCGGCCGCCTCGACCAGGAAGCCCAGGAATTCCAGGGCTGCGGTCAAGGTGAGGAGGTTGCTGTTGGGTACGGCGGCGGGCTGGGCTGGGGGTGACCAGCGGCCCGGCGGGACCAGCTCGTCCCCGGTGGCCAAGAGCACCACCCGCGGCCGGCGGCGGACCTTCACCCAGCCCACACCGGCGGCAGCCAGCAGGCCGGCCCCCCGCGGGGTGATCCGCTCGCCCTCTGCGACCAGCTGCTGGCCGGGCAGGACGTCTTCCCCCGGCGGGGCCACGTGCCGGCCCGCCGGGAGCCGGGTGGGCACTTCGACGAATTCACCCGCCCGGCGGGCGTGCTCGATGGGCACCACCACGTCCGCCCCCCGCGGCAGCAGGGCGCCGGTGGACACCTGCCAGGCTTGGCCCGCCCCCACCTCCTGCCCGGCCACCGGCCCTGCGGGCTCCTCCCCAGCGCCTTCGCCAGGCCCGGCGGGCCCGGGTCCCCGCCCCGCCTCCACGCCCGCCCAGCGGCACCCGGCCAGCCGCAGCCGGGCGGGCCGCCCGGGTGCCGCACCCGCCAGGTCGGTGGCCCGGCAGGCAAAGCCGTCCATCATCACCCGCGGCGCCACCGGCACCGGCCAGGGCGCCTTGACGGGCTCCGCGGCGATGCGGCCCGCCGCCCGCACCACCGGTACCTGCTCGCCGGGCACGGGCACGGCGGCATTCAGCAGGATGGCAAAGGCCTGGTCCAGGGGGATCACGGTCACGCCTCCCACCGGTCCGCGGCCACCTGCCGGCAGCCGGTTGTCCAGCCTCCCCCGGCAGACCCGGCCGGGCCGGCAGACCCCGCCATCCCGGCCGGCCGGTTCCGCCCCCGGCCTAGCCCGGGGTAGAGGCGGGATGGCCCACCCGGGCAGCGCCTGTGTAGACGTTGAACCGGTCGCCCCGGGCAAAGCCGATCAGGGTCAGGCCGAACTCGCGGGCCGCGTCGCAGGCCAGGCTGGACGGGGCGGAGACGGCCACCACCACGGGGATGCCGGCCACCACCGCCTTCTGCACGATCTCGAAGCTGGCCCGGCCGCTGACCATGAGGATGGTGCCGGCCAGGGGCGTCCGCCCCTGCAGGAAGAAGTGGCCGATGAGCTTGTCGGTGGCGTTGTGGCGGCCGACGTCTTCCCGCAGGGCCAGGAGCCGCCCGTCCAGGTCGAAGAGGGCTGCGGCGTGCAGCCCGCCCGTGCGGTCGAACAGCGCCTGCTGCCGGCGCAGGGTCTCCCCCAGGGTCGCCAGGACCTCGGGCCGGACCATGGCCTCCTGGGACTGCGGCAGGACGCAGGCCCCCCGGCTGTGGATGGCCTCCAGCGAGGCCTTGCCGCAGACGCCGCAGCTGGAGGTGGTGTAGAAGTTCCGTTGCAGCGTCCGTGGCTCGACGGTCACGCCCGGCCGCAGCCAGACGTTGACGATGTTGTACTGCTGGTCGCCGTCCACGTCGGGATCGGTGCAATAGGTGATGGCTTGGATCTGGTGGGGATCGTCCAGCAGTCCTTCGGTGAAGAGGAACCCGCCTGCCAGCTCGAAATCGTGCCCCGGCGTCCGCATGGTGACGGCCACCCGCACCGGCTCGGCCTGGCCGGCCGGGCGTAAGCGGATCTCCAGGGGCTCTTCCGTCACCAGCACGTCGTCCGCCCACCGGCAGCGGCCCTGCTGCCACCGCTGCACCCGCCGGCGGACCGTGCTGGTCCGCACCGCCTCCACCGCCGTTCCCCTCCCCCAGAGGTGTACGCGGTGTTGCCAGGAAAGTATTCGACCAGGCCCTGGTACCTCAAGCCGGGCCGGGGCCCTGGGCCGCCCCCGCTCGGAAAGCGCCGCCCCGCGGTGGGAGCCGCTGGCCTGTGGTTTGAGGAGCTGCCCCGCTACGGTGCATACGTTAAACTTCATTTTACCAGAAGGATCCAGGTGCGCAAGGTCCTGGCCCTCGCGGGCGCCCGACGTCCAAACCCGGCCGGGGGGACGGAAAGTCCGGCCGGCAAAGAATTGTCAGGAGAAGGGAACTGGATGAACCGGCTTCACCCGCCGCACCCCGGAAACGAGGAGGTTAGGCCTCTGTCAACTACCGGCGTCAAGGAGGCGGGGCCACTGCCCGCCGCCGGGGTCATCCTGGCCGGCGGCCTCAGCCGGCGCATGGGCCGGGACAAGGCCCTGCTCCCTACACCGGACGGCCCCCTGCTCCTTCACATCGCCGGCATTCTGGCCTCGTTCTGTGCCCAGGTGCTGGTGGTCGACCGGCCCCCCGGCCGCTATGGTGATCTGGGCCTGCCACTGGTCCTGGACCGTTACCCGGGTCTGGGGCCCCTGGCCGGTCTCCACGCGGGCCTGGAGGCCATGGCCTACCCCTACGGCCTGTTCGTCGCCTGCGACATGCCCGGCCTGACCCCTGCCGTGGGCCGTTTCCTATTAGCTGAGGCGCTGGCGGCCGCTGCCGCCGGCTGCCCGCCCGACGCCGTGGTCTCCCTGCGGGACGGGCGCCCCGAACCGCTCCTGGCCGTCTACTCCCGGCGCCTTGCACCCTGGGTCCGGCGCCGTTTGGAGCAAGGGGGCGGTCCCCTCCGGTCGCTGCTGGACGAACCCGACCTCCGGGTGCGCTGGGTGGCCGAAGACCGCCTGCGCCAGATCGACCCGGCCCTATCCTCCCTGACGAACCTGAATACCCCGGGCGACTGGGACGCCTGGACTCGCCGGATGTTCCCGTCCACCGGCTCGCCTTCACCGTGAGAGCCCAGTAGGGTCGCGGGGTACCATCTCGACCGATGGCGTATCGGGACGATTGGGGCGGTCGCCGCAGAGGGCGTAGGTTCGTTGCTTTTTACTGCAGTGATTGTGAAGTGGCGCAACCGAATCCCTCGCTGTACTGTTTCGCCTGAACCGGCCCCCCACCGGCCCTCGCCCCGCAACGCCCCCCTTCCCCCCCTGCCCCGCCCCGGCAGGGGCTCCCGCCACGCGTAGGGACTACCACCCTGGGCAGGGGCTCCCGCCCCGGGCGGTGAAGTCCCCGCTGGGGATCGCCGCCCTCCGGCCTGGGGGCGGCGGGCGGCAGCGTCACGGGAGGGATCGTCATGATCTGGGACCGGGATGGGGAGACCGCGTCCCGGGAGGCGTTGCGGCGCCTGCAGCTGGAGCGGCTTCAGGCCACGGTGGAGCGGGCATACCAGCGGGTGGAGCTGGTGCGCCGGCGCATGGAGGAGCGGGGCCTCACGCCGGCCAGCATCCGCCACCTGGAAGACCTGGCCCGCCTGCCCTTCATGACCAAGCAGGACCTGCGGGACCACTACCCCTTCGGCCTCTTCGCCGAGCCCCTGAACCGGGTCGCCCGGATCCACGCCTCCTCGGAAACCCGGGGCAAGCCCACGGTGGTGGGCTACACCCGCCACGACCTGGAGGTCTGGGCCGAGTGCGTCGCCCGCTGCTTCTGCATGGCCGGCGGCGAGCCGGGCCACATCCTGCACAATGCCTACGGCTACAGCCTCTTCACCGGGGGCCTGGGCCTGCACGCCGGTGCCGAGCGGGCGGGCGCCACGGTGGTTCCCGCCTCGGGCGGCAACACCGCCCGGCAGGTTCTTCTGATCCAGGACCTGCAACCCCACGGCATCGCCTGCACCCCCTCCTACCTGCTCAACCTGGCCGACTACATGGACGAACACGGCCTGGACGCCCGGTCCACCAGCCTGCGGTACGGCATCCTGGGCGCCGAGCCCTGGTCCGAGTCGCTGCGCCAGGCCCTGGAAGAGCGCCTGGGCATCGACGCCGTGGACATCTACGGCCTGAGCGAGGTGATCGGGCCGGGGGTCGCCTGCGAGTGCCGGGAGGCGAAGGACGGCCTGCACATCAACGAGGACCACTTCCTCCCCGAGGTGGTCGACCCGAGCACCGGCGAGCCCCTTCCCCCCGGCGAGTACGGGGAGCTGGTCTTCACCTCGCTGACCAAGGAGGCCTTCCCGGTGATCCGCTACCGCACGGGCGACATCGCCGCCCTCTACCCGGAACCCTGCCGCTGCAGCCGCACCCTGGTGCGGATGAGCCGCGTCAAGGGCCGGGTTGACGATATGCTGGTCGTGTGGGGAGTGAACGTCTTCCCCTCGGAGGTGGAGTACCAGCTCCTGCGGATTCCCGAGCTGGCGCCCCACTACCAGCTGGTCGTCGAGCGGGGCCGCGTCCTGGACCGGATCGAGGTGTGGGTCGAACCGGCGCCCGCCGTCACGGCGACCTGGGGCGGGTTCGACCCCGAGGCCGAGGCGGCCCGGCGGTTGCAGGAGCAGGTGGAAGACGTGCTGGGCGGAGCCCTGGGCCTGCAGGTGGCGGTCCGGCTGGTGGCGCCGGGGTCGGTTCCCCGCAGTGAAGGGAAGGCCGTCCGGGTGGTCGACCGCCGCCAGGTGAGCGGGTGAAGTCCGGCCCGGCCGAGACCGCCTGGTGACCGAGGCCTGGGAGGAGCACTGCGGCCGGCGGACGGCCCTTTACCGGCTGGAGGTTCGCCGGGCGGCGGACGGGCGACTGGTGACGGCCGGACAGGGCCGCGTCTTCCGGCAAGGGGAGGAAGGCGACGGGGCCCGCCCGCAAGAGGACCGTCCGCGTGGGGAGGTTCGGTGATGAAAGCCATCCTGGTGCGACAACCGGGCGGGGTAGAAAACCTGGTGATGGGAGAAGTTCCCGACCCCGAGCCCGGACCCGGCGAGCTGCTGGTGCGAGTGCGGGCGACGGCCCTGAACCGGGCCGACATCCTGCAGCGGCGGGGCCTGTACCCGCCACCCCCCGGGGCCAGCCCCCTTTTGGGCCTGGAGGCCGCCGGAGAGGTGGTGGCGCTGGGCACGGGCTGCGAGGGGTGGCACCCCGGGGACCGGGTGTTCGCCCTGCTCCCCGGGGGCGGCTACGCCCAGTACGTCACCGTTCCGGCGGCCATGGCCCTGCCCATCCCGCCCAACCTCAGCTTTGAAGAGGCGGCGGCCATTCCGGAGGCCTTCCTCACCGCCTACCAGTGCCTGTTCTGGATCGGCGGCTTGCAGGCGGGTGAATGGGTCCTCATTCATGCGGGGGCCAGCGGCGTGGGCACGGCCGCCGTCCAGCTGGCTCGCGATGCGGGCGCCCGGGTGGCGGTGACGGCCGGCACCGAGCCGAAGCTGGAGGCCTGCCGGCAGCTGGGCGCCGAGGTGGCGGTGAACTACAAGCTCGGGCCCTTCGCCCCCGTCATACGCGAAGCCACGGGCCAGGCCGGGGTCCAGCTCATCCTGGACTTCGTCGGCGCGCCCTACTGGGAACAGAACCTGGACTGCCTGGGCATGGACGGGCGGCTGGTGCTCATCGCCACCATGGGCGGCGGGGTCGTCGACCGCTTCGACCTGCGCCGGTTGATGGGCAAGCGCCTGCAGATCACCGGCACCACGCTGCGCTCCCGCAGCGCAGAATACAAGGTGCAGCTGACCCGGGAGTTCGCCGTGCGGTACCTGCCCAAGCTGGCTTCCGGAGCGATCCGGCCGGTGATCGACCGCATCTTCCCCTGGGATCAGGTCCGCGAAGCCCACCGCTACATGGAGCGCAACCGCAACACGGGCAAGATCGTGCTGCGGGTCGAGTGAAGGCACCGCCGGCGGGCGGCCCGTCCCCAGGCAGGGTCCCCCGCACCCCTTTCCGCCGCGGCCGTCCCGGCCCGGTCCGCGGCCCCGCGTTCCAGCGGTTCCCGCGCTGGGAACCGTCTTTTTTTGTCGAGAAACCGGGTGGCCGAGCAGGAATCGCAGCGAAAGGCGCGAATAGGCGAATCCAATCTCCCGGGAGAGAAACACCGTTTCGTATTAGGAAACGAAAATCGCCACCGGGCGGTGGCGGGGAGGTGAGGGCCGCGCCACGCTCGACCATACAGTCCTTGGGGCGTGCCCTGCGCCTGCTGCAGCAGTTCTCCCCCTCGCACCCCGAGTGGAGCGTCGGGGAGCTGGCGGCGGCCGCCGGGCTCCCCAAGGGCACGGTGTCGAAGATCCTGGCCACCTTTCAGGAGCATGGCTACCTGATCCAGGACCCGGTCACCCGCCGGTACCGGCTGGGCCCCGCCCTGCTGGTGGCCGGGCGGATGGCGGAGAACGGGCTCGACATCGCCCGGCTGGCCCTGCCCTTGCTGCGGCGGGTCACCGAAGCCAGCGGCGAAACGTCGATCCTGATGGTCCAGGCCGGATGGCGCAGCATCTGCCTGGCGAAGGTGGACAGCCCTCATCCCGTGCGAATGGCGGCGGAGGTCGGCCGGTTTGCGTCCCTGCACTCCGGGGCGTCCAACAAGCCCATCCTGGCCTATCTGCCCGAGGAGGCGATCGACGCCTACCTGCGCTCGCCCTACTTCGTGCGGCGGGGGCCCCGCACCATCACCGACCGGGAGCAGCTGCTGGCCAACCTGGCCGAGATTCGCCGGCGCGGCTATTCCGAGAGCGATTCCGAGGTGGAAGTGGACATCCAGGCTTTCGGAGCCGCCGTCTTCGATGCGTACGGGTGGGTGACCGGGGCCATCAGCATCGCCGGGCCCCGGCAGCGGATGGCGCAGCGACCCGCGTCCGCCATGGTGGCGGCCGTTCAGGATGCCGCCCGGGAGCTCAGCCGCCTCCTGGGGTGGCAGGGGACCTGGCCGGCCCCCTGGCCACCGGCCCGGCCCGGGCAGCGGAGACGATCCTCGACCCCATCCTTGCCCTGACGTACCCAGCCCGGGCGGGCGGCGGCGCGGCAAACGCCGGCCGCCGTGAACTCGTAACGTCCTTGTCTGGAAAGGAGGCCCCTTCATGCCTCGGATAGCCCAGATGGTGAGATGGCTGGTGGGCCGTCGGATCCGGACCCTGCGCCAGGCGGCACGGGCCGGCGCGCATGCCCGCGCCCGGCAGCGGGTGCTGGCCCTCGCAGCGGCCGTCGTACTGATCCTGGCGGGATGCGGCGGCGGCGCCACCGGCGGTGGCGGCGAAGGCGCTTCCACGCCGCCGGCGCAGGGCGGCGCCGGCGGGCCGGTGACCATCACCATCGGCATCAACGCCGACCCGCCCAACCTGGACCCCGCCATGTCCAGCGCCCTGGTCGATCGTTACGTGCAGAACAGCATCTTCGACAAGCTGTACGATCTGGACGAAAACCTGCAGGTGGTGCCCGAACTGGCCGAGTCCCTGCCCGAGGTGTCGGAGGACGGCACGGTCTATACCATCAAGCTGCGCCAGGGCATCACCTTCCATGACGGCACGCCCTTCAACGCCGACGCCGTGGTGTTCAATCTGCAGCGGTACCTGAACCCGGATTCGGCCCGCTACAGCGAGCTGTCGGCCGTCGACCGGGTGGAAAAGGTGGACGACTACACCGTCCGCATCGTCCTGAAGCAGCCGTACAGCCCGCTGCTCTACACCCTGACAGACCGGGCCGGCATGATGGGCTCGCCCAAGGCCATCCAGGAGGCGGGCGACCAGTTCGGCCAGAACCCCGTGGGGACGGGCCCTTTCAAGTTTGAAAACCGGATCAAGGGCGACCAGATCGTCCTGGTCAAGAACCCGGACTACTGGCGGGAGGGCCTCCCCAAGGCCGACCGGATCGTGTGGAAGGTGGTCACCGACGACAACATCAAGGTGGTCAACCTGAAGGCCGGCCAGCTGGACATCATCGACACCGTCCCGGCCCAGTCCATCGCCGACCTCCGGTCGGTCCCCAACCTCAAGGTGGAGATCGGGCCCGGCCTGGGCTTCCAGGGCATCTACCTCAACACCGAGAAGGAGCCCTTCAACAACCCCTACCTGCGCCGCGCCGTGGACCTGGCCATCGACCGGTCCACCCTGGTGCAGGTGGTCTTCCAGGAGACGGCGGAACCCGGGTACGGTCCCTTCCCGCCGTCCAGTCCCGCCGCGGCCGCTTCCGGGGAACCGCCCCAGCGCGATCTGGACCAGGTCAAGGCCCTCCTGGCCCAGGGCGGCCACCCCGAGGGCTTCCAGTTCACCCTCAAGACGGCCACCGGCCCCGTGACCCAGCAGGTGGCCCAGGTCATCAAGGACATGCTGGCCGACGCGGGGATCCAGATGGAGATCCAGCAGGTCGAGTTCGGCAGCCTGCTGGACGACACCGACAACGGCAACTTCCAGGCTGCCGCCCTCGGCTGGAGCGGCCGCCCGGACCCTGACGGGAACATCTACCCGTGGCTGTACACCGGCGGCAGCCAGAACGACTCCCGCTACAGCAACCCCGGCGTCGACCGGTTGCTGGACCAGGCGCGGCAGGTCCTGGACATGAACCAGCGGGTGGAGCTGTACCGGCAGGTCATGGAGCAGGTTCATCAGGACGCGCCGTACATCTACCTGTACTACCCGAAGAACGTCAAGGCGTACTCGGCCCAGATCCAGGGCTTCGTCAACTATCCCGACGGGATCATCCGCACGGAGAACCTGACCAAGGTGCGGTGACCCCGGCCGGCGCCGACGCCGTCCCAACCGCCAGGGCCCGGGTCCCGCTGGGCTGCCCCGGCTGCCCGGGCCCTGGCGGTACTCCCAGCACCCGGAGTCGCCGGGGCGGGGCGACCTTCGCCCCGCCCCGGCGAGGGGAGGTGAACCTTTGCTTCAGTTTGTGGCTCGCCGGCTGCTGCTGAGCCTTCCGGTACTCATCCTGGTCACCTTGCTGGTCTTCGTCCTGATCCATGTGGTGCCGGGCAACCCGGGGCGGGCCATCCTGGGTCCGGAAGCCTCGCCCGAAGCCGTGGCAGCCTTCAACCGTGCCCACGGCCTCGACCGGCCCCTGCACGTCCAGTATCTCACCTGGCTGGCCGGGGTCCTGCGCGGGGATCTGGGCCGGTCCCTGGTCGACGGGACGCCCGTCACCACCCTGATCGCCCAGCGCCTTCCCGCCACGGTCGAGCTGGCCGTGGGGGCCATGCTGGTGGCCACCCTGGTCGCCATACCGGCAGGGATCCTGGCCGCCACCCGCCAGGGTACGGCGGTGGACCACACGGGCACGGTGCTGGCGCTGGCCGGCCTGTCCATGCCCCAGTTCTGGCTCGGGCTGCTGCTGATCATCTTCTTCGCCGTGCGGATGAACTGGCTGCCGGCGTCCGGTTACGTGCCCATCACCGTGGATCCGGTGCAAAACCTGAAGACCATGATCCTTCCCATCGTGGTCACCGGCCTGCGGGAGTCGGCGGTCCTCATGCGCATGATGCGCTCAAGCCTGCTGGAGGTCCTGCGGCTCGATTTCGTCCGCACCGCCCGGGCCAAGGGATTGGGCGGTTGGGGCGTGATCGTCCGCCATGCCGCCCGCAACGCGCTGGTCCCCGTGCTCACCGTCAGCGGACTGCAGCTGGCCGGGCTGCTGGGCGGGCTGGTGATCACCGAGCAGATCTTCGTGATCCCCGGTTTCGGCCGCCTGATCGTCGACAGCATCTACAGCCGCGACCTGATCACCCTCAAGGGAGCCGTCCTGGTGGCGGCCACGCTGGTGGTGCTGGTCAACCTGGTGGTCGACATCCTCTACGCATGGCTCGATCCGCGCATCAAGGTCACGGGAGGGAGCCGGTGATGAGCCTGCACCCCGAGCCCCTGCCGGTACCGGAACCCGGCGGTTCCTCCCCGGCGGCACCGGCGGCCCCCGCCAGCCGCCCGGCCGCCGGCTGGCGGCGGCTGCTGCGCCGGTTCGTCCGCCACCGCCTGGCCACCGTGGGGGCCGTGGTCGTCGCCCTGCTGGTGGTGGTGGCCGTCCTGGCCCCGCTGCTGGCTCCTTACGACCCGGCTGAACCCGACTACGGGGCCGTCCTCCAGCCGCCGTCGGCCCAGCACCCCCTGGGCACCGACGAGCTCGGCCGCGACATTCTGTCCAGGCTGATCTACGGCGCCCGGGTGTCGCTAATGGCCGGGCTCATCTCCGTCGGGCTGGCCCTGGCCATCGGCCTGCCCGTCGGCGTGGTGGCGGGCTACTTCCGCGGCTTCTGGGACGAGTGGATCATCATGCGCCTGACGGATGCCTTGATGGCGTTCCCGTCCCTGGTCCTGGCGCTGGCCATCGCCGCCGTGCTGGGTCCGAGCTTCGGCAACGCCATGATCGCCATCGGCATCAGCCTCTCGCCCACCTTCATCCGGCTGGTCCGCGGGCAGGTGCTGGCCGTGCGGGAACTGGAATACGTGGAAGCGGGGAGGGCGGTGGGCGCCGGCCACCTGTGGCAGATCGGGCGCCACATCCTGCCGAACATCCTGAGCCCGGTGCTGGTCCAGGCCACCTTGAGCCTGGCCGCCGCCGTGATCAGCGAGGCCAGCCTGAGCTACCTCGGCCTGGGTACGCAGCCGCCCGATCCCAGCTGGGGCTACGACCTGAGGACCGCCCAGGGATACCTGCACGTGGCGCCGTGGATGGCGTACTGGCCCGGCCTGGCCATCTTCGTCACGGTGCTGGCGTTCAACCTGCTGGGCGACGGGCTGCGCGACCTGCTGGATCCGCGCCTTCGGTCCTGAGACGGTGTGCCCGTACCTTGTGGGCGGCCCGCCCCTGAGGCGCCGGCGCCCTTGAGGCACGCCGGGCGGTACGCCCGCCCGGCCGCGCCGGGAAGATCGCACGCAACGGATGGCAGGAGGAGGGACCCCGGTGTCGTGGGAGCGATTATGGCAACTGGCCGTCGCCTTCGGGCAGAGCGGCCTTCTGGGATTCGGCGGCGGGCCGGGCGTGGTGCCGTTCATCAAGGAGCAGGTGGTCGATCGCTACCACTGGCTGGATGAAGCGGGCTTCGCCGAGACCCTGGCCCTGGGCAACGCCCTGCCGGGCCCCATCGCCACCAAGCTGGCCGCCTTCATCGGTTTCAAGGTCGCCGGGCTGCTGGGGCTTCTCGTGGCCGTCACGGCGGCAGTGGCCCCTACGGCCATCGCCATGATCGCCCTGGTCGGCGTCTTCCAGGCCTACCGCCACTCTCCCGCCGTGGCGGGAGCCCTCAATGCGGTCAAGCCGGTGGCGGTGGCCCTGATGTTGCAGGTGGCATGGGACCTGGGCACCCGCTCCTTCCCGGGTGTGGCCACATGGGTGGTCGGCGTCGCCAGCACCGTGCTGCTCTTCGCCGGCGTCAACCCGGCCCTGGTGGTGGCCCTGGCCCTGGTCGCCGGGGCCGTGTTCCGGATCTAGCGGCGCCTGCGCCGCAAAAGCCTTCCACAAAAAAACAGGCTTGGTGAGGTGAGCTCCCGTGATCGATCCCGCCCTCACGTCGGATCCCGGCCGGCCCGTGTGGGCGACCCGCGGCATGGTGGCGTCCGGCCAGCCCCTGGCCACCGCCGCCGGGCTGGAGATGCTGCTGCGGGGCGGCAACGCCGTGGACGCCGCCCTGGCCATGGCCGCCGTCACCAGCGTGACCATGCCCGAGATGTGCGGGCTGGGCGGTGACGCCTTCGCCCTGGTGTACGACGCGCGCACCCGCACCGTGACGGCCTTCAACGGGAGCGGCCCCGCTCCATTGGCCGCCAGCGTGGAACGGTACCGGGCCGCCGGCTACACCGAGATGCCCTTCGAAGGCTGGTGGTCGGTGGCCGTTCCCGGTGCGGTGGGCGTCTACCTGGAGATGCACGCCCGGTACGGCTCGCTGCCCCTGGAAGAGGTCTGGGCGCCCGCCATCCGCTACGCCCGGGAAGGATTCCCCATCGACGCCCGGCTGGCAGCCAACATCGCCGCCGGGGCGGACAAGCTGGCGCAGGATCCCGCCGCAGCCGCCGTGTTCCTCGCCGCCGGTTCCCGCCCCCGGCCGGGTACCATCCTGAAGAACCCCGACCTGGCCCGCAGCTTCGAGCAGGTGCTGGCCGAAGGGGCCGAGGGCTTCTACAAGGGAACCCTGGCCCGCCGCATCGGCGAAGCGTCCCGCGCCGCCGGCGGCCTGCTGACCGCGGAGGACATGGCGGCCTTCGAGGTGGAGGTCTACCGGCCCCTGGTCACCACCTACCGGGGATACCGGGTCTTCGAAACGGCACCGCCGTCCCAGGGCCTGATCCTCCTGGAAATGCTGAACCTGGCGGAAGGCTTCGACCTGTCCGGCGGGTCGCCCACCGATCCCGACGTGGTGCACCTGCTGGTCGAGATCAAGAAGCTGGCCTTTGCGGACCGCAACGCCTACCTGGGCGACCCCCGCTTCGTGAAGGCGCCGGTGGAGAAGCTGATCAGCAAGGCCTACGCAGCCCGGCGCCGCCAGGATCTCGACCTCCGGCGGGCCAACAACGCCCCCTCGGGGGGCGACCTGGACGGGGACACCACGTCCTTCGTCGCCGTCGACGGGGAGGGGAACGCCGTTTCCTTCATCCACAGCATCTCCGCCCTCTGGGGTGCGGGCGTGATGGTGCCGGGCACCGGCTTTCTGATGAACAACCGGGCCGGGCGCGGCTTCGTCCTCAGCGAGGAGCACCCCAACGGCCTCGCACCCGGCAAGCGGACCATGCACACCCTGAACACCTACCTGGTGACCCGCCCGCAATCCCCCGATCTGGAGGAGGGCGGTCACCCGCAGCCCGCCGCCCCGGAGCAGGGTGCCGGCAGCTCCCGGCACGATGCAGGGCGGCCTGCGGGCGACGGCGAGCTGGTCCTGGTGGGCAACACCCCCGGCGGGGACGGCCAGCCCCAGTGGAACCTCCAGGTGCTGGTCAACGTGCTGGACTTCGGGCTCAACGCCTACCAGGCGGTGGCGGCACCCCGCTGGACCAGCTTCCCCGGGACCGATCCCATCAACCTCAAGGCGCCCCTTGAGCTGCGGCTGGAGTCCCGCTTCCCGGCCGAGACGGCGGCGGAGCTGCTGCAGCGCGGCCACGTCCTGCGCGGGATCGGCCCCTGGGCGGCCGGCGGCTCGGCCATGCTGATCCGGGTGCTGGAGGGCGGCGTCTACGAGGGCGCGGCGGACCCGCGGGACGGCGGCGTGGCGCTGGGCTTCTGACGGAACGAACCTGCACCGGGAGGAGGTGCGGCGGCATGAGGATGCAGGCGGCTCACACCCCGCCGCCGGGCGGGGCGCCACCGGACCGGCCGGGCCGGGACACACCGGCCTCCGGAGGCGAGGCCGGGCGCCGGGGGGAGGCCGGCCGGGAGATGGCGGCGGAACGGCGGGCCGGTTCCACCGCCCCGGTGCTGGCGGTGGACGATCTCTGGGTCCGCTTCCGGACCGAGGACGGGCCCTTTGATGCGGTGCGTGGCGTGACCTTCCATGTCAACCCCGGGGAAACGGTGGCCCTGGTGGGTGAGAGCGGGTGCGGCAAGAGCGTGACGGCCCTGTCCATCATGCGGCTCCTGCCCGAGCCGCAGGCGCAGATCCGGCGCGGCCGGATCCTCTTCGAGGGCCAGGACCTGGCCGGGGCTTCCGAGCGGGCCATGCGCCAGATCCGGGGCAATCGCATCGCCATGATCTTCCAGGAACCCATGACCAGCCTCAACCCCGTGTACACCTGCGGGGAGCAGGTGGCGGAGGCCATCCGCACCCACCGGCGCTGCAGCCGGAAGGAAGCCCGGGAGCTGGCGCTGGAAGCGTTTCGCCAGGTGGGGATCACCGATCCCGAGCGGCGCCTGGACCAGTTCCCCCACGAGCTCTCGGGCGGGCTGCGGCAGCGGGTGATGATCGCCATGGCCATCGCGTGCCGGCCGCAGCTCATCATCGCCGACGAACCCACCACGGCCCTGGATGTGACCATCCAGGCCCAGATCCTGGACCTCCTCCGGGACCTGCAGGCCCGGCTGGGGACCAGCATCCTGTTCATCACCCACGACCTGGGCGTGGTGGCCGAGATGGCCGATCGGGTGGTGGTGATGTACGCCGGCGAGGTGGTCGAGCAAGGTCCCGTGCAGGCCATCTTCCGCCGCCCGGGGCACCCCTACACCGCCGGTCTTTTCCGCTCCATCCCCCGGCGGGATACGCCGCGGAAGGCCCCCCTGCCGGCCATCGAAGGGGTGGTGCCCCACCCGTCCCGGAGGCCTCCGGGCTGCCCCTTCGCACCGCGCTGCCCTGAAGCCCGCGGCGTGTGCCGGGAGCAACCGGCGCCCTGGGTGGAGCTGGGGGACGGCCACGGCGCGCGGTGCTGGGTTCATGTCGAAGAGGCTCGGGAGGTGACGGCCCGGTGAACGCAGCGCTGGCCAGCGCGCCCCAGGAACAACGCTTGCAAGGCTTAGCCGCCGGGGAACCGCTCCTCGAGGTGCGCGACCTGAAAAAGTACTACCCGATCCGGCGGGGGCTCTTCGGACGGGTCGAGGGCTTCATCCGGGCGGTGGACGGCGTCTCCTTCACCCTCCGCCAGGGGGAGACCCTGGGACTGGTCGGCGAGAGCGGCTGCGGCAAGACCACCCTGGGCCGGACCATCCTGCGGCTGCAGGAACCGACGGCCGGGCAGATCATCTACCGCGGCCAGGACCTGACCCGCCTGCCACCGGCGTCCATGCGCCGCTTGCGCCGGGAGATGCAGATCATCTTCCAGGACCCCTTCGGCTCCCTGGACCCGCGGATGACGGCGGGGCAGATCGTGGCCGAGCCCCTGTTGGTCCACGGGGTGCCCCGGGCCGAGCGCCAGCGGCGGGTGGCCGAGCTCCTGGAGCGGGTGGGCCTGTCGCCGCAGGACGCCCGCAGGCTGCCCCACGAGTTCTCGGGCGGCCAGCGCCAGCGGCTGGGCATCGCCCGGGCCCTGGCCCTCAACCCGCGCCTGGTCGTGTGCGACGAGCCCGTCAGCGCCCTGGACGTGTCGATCCAGTCCCAGATCCTCAACCTGCTCATGGAGCTGCAGCGGGAGCTGGGGCTGACCTATCTGTTCATCGCCCACGACCTCAACGTGGTGCGCCACGTCAGCGACCGGGTGGGCGTGATGTACCTGGGGCGCTTGGTGGAGCTGGCCGGCGCCGACGAGCTGTATGCCTGGCCGGCCCATCCCTACACCCAGGCCCTGCTGTCGGCCATCCCCGAACCCGATCCCGAGCGGCGGCGGGAGCGGATCGTCCTGCAGGGGGACGTCCCCAGCCCGGCCCGGCCCCCCAGCGGCTGCCGCTTCCACACCCGCTGCCCGCTGGCCCGGGAGCGTTGCCGGCTGGAAGAACCGGCCTGGCGGGCCGTCCGGCCCGGCCACTGGGTGGCCTGCCACTTTGCCGAGGAGGCTCTCGGCCGGACGGCCGGGTAAGCCCCCGCCCTACCCTGAAGCACCGCCCTGCCACCGTCGTGAGCTTTCGCCCACAGGGACGGGCGGCAGTCGTGCCACCGGCCTTCGGGCCTCAGACCACGGTGGCCGCCGTGGCCGGCACCACCTGGGTGCCGGCCCGCCCGTCCACCACGTCCATCGCCCGCTCCAGCGGGCCGATGGCCGCCCGGCGGCCCGTGGCCTCGACGAAGCGAAGCACCGCCTCCACCTTGGGCCCCATGCTGCCCGCTGCAAAGTGGCCTGCGTCGCGGAAGGCAGCCAGCTCGGAGGCGGTGACCCGCTGGAGCGGTCGGGCCCGGGAGGTGCCCCAATCAAGGGCGACGTGCTCCACGTCCGTCAGGACGAACAGGCCCGTCGCATCCAGCGCCACCGCCAGCCGCGCCGCGGCCAGGTCCTTGTCGACCACGGCGTCCACCGGCTCGTCGCCCGCCACGGGCACCCCGCCACCGCCGGCGGCCACCACGGTGACACCGGCCGCCACCAGCTGGGCCACCACCGCCACCTCGGCCACGGCCACGGGATCAGGCGACGGCACGCGGCGCCGCCAGCCCCGGCCGGCGTCTTCCGCCACCACCCAGCCCCGCTCGCGGGCCAGGGCCCGCGCCACGTCCTCGGGGTAGAAGGGACCGATGGGCTTGTCCGGACGGGCGAAGGCCGGGTCGTCCCGATGCACCAGGGCCCGGGTCACCAGCACCGCCGTGGGCCGCCGGATGCCCCGCCGCGCCAGGGCCCGCTCCAGCGCTTGCTGGAGCATGAACCCCAGCAGCCCCTGGGTCATGGCGCCACAGGCATGCAGGGGCAGGGGCGGGACGCGGGACGCGGCCTCTTCCTGCTGGATCAGCAGGTTGCCTACCTGGGGGCCGTTGCCATGGGTGATGACCAGGCGGTCCCCCCGGGCGATCAGCGTGGCCAGCTGCCCGGCGGTGGCCGCCAGGTTGGCTGCCTGTTCTTCGTAGGTGCCCCGCTGTCCATGCCGCAGGATGGCGTTGCCGCCCAGGGCCACCACCCAGAGGGGCCCACCGGCCCCGCAGCCGGTCCCCTCGTCGGCCCCCGGCTGCCGTGATTCCCTGCCCTGGTCCGTGCCGGAGACGGGTCCGGCTTCCCCGGCCTGCCTGCCCTTCACGCCTGCCACGCCCCTTCTCCCGCCACGCCCCTTCATCGGCCCTGCCCCTCCGTCGCCCCGCCCGCCGGCCGGAGGCCGCCGGGTCCTACGCCCCTTGCCTCTGGACGAAGGCGACCACCCGGCAGAAGGCCGCCTCGCCGCCCTCGAACTTCCAGGGGAAACAGCCGATCCAGACCCGCTGGTTCAGCACCCGGTCGATGTCCCCGCCCACGTTCTCCACGTGGACCAGGTCATGGGGGAAGAGGAAGTTGTGCATCAGCTGGAACTCGTGATCGGGGAAGATCTCGTCCAGCGGCCGGCCCAGTTTCCGCTCCGCCTCCCGGGCCAGGTCGGGGCGCAGCTTGCGGATCACGGTGTTCATGGGGTGGTCGGCGGAACCGGCGTCGATGCCGATCCAGCGCAGCTCCATGGACAGGGCCCACTCGGCAAACTCCCGGGTCGGGCCGGGGTGCTTGCAGAAGTACCGCTCCTCGTCGGGCCGGTCGCCGTGGTTGTAGTAATGGTGGTAACCGGTGTGGATGATCAGGATGTCGCCCTTGCGGACCTCCACCTTGCGGGTGATGTGCTCGGGAGTGTAGATGTCGTAGTCGCCCACCTCGTCGCTGATGTCGACCACCACCCCCGGGCCGAAGAGGCGGTCCAGGGGAAGGCTGGCGATGTCCTTGCCCCCTGTGATGAAGTGGATGGGCGCATCCAGGTGGGTCCCCACGTGCAAGGTGGTCTCGATCTTCTGGCCACCCACCCGGTCGAAGGCGGGGCGCTTGATCCACTTCACCACCGGGCCGTCGTACCCGGCGAAGGCCGGGGTGTTCACGCCCCAGGGATGGGACAGGTCGATGAGCTCGACGTGACGGAGATCCACAGGCACGATGGGCTGGTTCATGGGCGCGCCTCCTTTACCCGGTTCGGAGCTGGGTTAGGGTGACGGCGGGGCGAACCCTTTGTGCTGTGTTCACAAGGGACAAGCGGCGGGAATGGGTTGAGCTCACCATCTGCCGTTCTCGCCATGGGCAGCACCGGCACCCTCCTGACGGGCGTGGTCCCCGCCGGCATCCCGGCGGGCGGCCATCCATAGCCCCCAGGCCAGGTCGATGCCTGAGGAGTGGCCGGTGCGAAACAGGCGGCGGGCTGCACGGGGGACGGCAGGGGCGTCGCCGGACCAGAGGGCGGCCAGCAGGCCGGCGGCCGGTTCCGGCAGCTCGCCGTCCAGCGCGGCATCCAGCAGGGCACGGCTGACGGGACCCGTCCGGCGGGCGGCTTCGTTGCGGAGCCAGGCCGCCCACGGGTGAAAGGCGGCGCCCCCGCCACCACCGCCCGGCCCGCCGCCGGCGGCCGGCTCCCAGGCCGGGCTCCCCGGCGGAGGGGCCGGCCTCCCCGGCCGGGCGCCGGCCCGCCAGGCCCAGTAGGCGCTCCAGCCCGCCAGCCAGTCGTCGCCCGAGGGGGTGAGCCCCGGCCCGGCACCCAGCAGGGCCCGGGCTGGTTGGGCCGCCTCATCCCAGCGTCCCGCTGCCACCGCCCGCTCCAGCTGCGCCACCGCTTGGGCCAGGGGCTTCCAGCCCGGCGGCGGTGCGACCGCCAGCAGATGGCCCAGCACGGCCGCGGCCCGGCGCCGGGCCCTGGCCGCACCCCGCGCCCCCCCGGGAGGAAACCACCGCCGCCACAGGCCAGGTGGCGGAATGGCCACGGCCGCGGTGCCCCTGCCCGCCTGCCCACCCCCGCGCCCCCAGCGGACCGGGTCGCCTACGGCGAACCATCGCCGCCAGCCGCCGTCAGGGGGCGCCGGGGTGCTGCTGCCCGGTGCGGCGGGCACGCTGCCGGGTCCCGCGGGCAACCGCAGGTGCCACGGGCCGGGCGGCAAGGCGCCGTCGCCCAGGGCAATGACCGTCACCGGGGCAAGGGGGGCCGGGAAGGCCGGGGGAGCCGGGGACCAGGGGCCGGGGCCGGGTTCGTCCCATCCGGCGACGCCCTCGGCGTACACACCCTGCCGGTGCACCGCGACCACCCTGCCCGTGAACCGAGGGGGCACCCGGCCGCCGGCTTCGGCTTGCCTGCCGTTCACCGCCCGGGCACCCCCCTTTCGTGACCCGTGACCGGATCCTGTGACCTTGCCCCGCCGCCGTACCGCCGCCTTCCTCGGGTCGGTCCGAGCCGGCATTCGTTGTCCCACCGGACGCCGGCCACGAAGCCCGCGTATCGGCCCGCTGGCTTCAGTCGTCGCCCCCTGCGGGCGAGGGCGCGGGTTCCGCTACACCCGCTTCCTGTCCCGCAGCGCGGTTCCGGTCGAAGGCGACGAAGATCAGGTTGAGCAGGATGCCCGCCACGGCCGCCGTGGCGATGGCCGGCAGCTTCATCCCCCAGATGGGAATGTTGCCGCCCTCGAAGGCGTTGCCGCCCAGGCCCACCACCAGGATCACCGCACCGATGGCCAGCTGCCGCGGGTCAAAGAGGTTCACGCGCTCGGACATCATCAGGGCGATGCCCTGCATGCCGATGACGCCGAAGAGATAGATGGCCAGCCCGCCGGTGACGAACTCGGGCAGCGTGCCCACCAGGGCCGACAGCTTGCTGAAGAAGCCCAGGATCATGGCGATGGCGCCGGCCGCGATGAGCACCGCCGTGGAATAGTTCCTGGTGATGGCCATCAGGCTGTTGTTCTCGCCGTAATTGGTGCCCGACGACGCTCCCAGCATGCCGTGCACGATGTCCGCCAGGCCGTCAAGGATCAGGTTCAGGCCGATCAGGTTCTTGATGCGCAGCGGGCGCTGCCGCTTCTCCTCGGCCAGGCGGTCGATGTAGAGGCTGATCTGGTACAGGTGGGCCGTGCTCTCGGGAATGGTGGCGATGGCGATGGGTGCGATGGCCAGGATGGCCTGCCAGGCGCCGGGCGCCGTGAAGGCCGGCAGCTGGAACCTGGGCAGGGCGAACCACGGGGCCTCCAGCACCGGGGTGAAGTCCACGTGGCCGGTGGCAGCCGCCACCACGTAGCCGCAGGCGGCACCCAGCAGAACGGGCAGCATGCCCAGGAGCCCCCGCCCCTGCAGGTACACGGAGAACAGGATGGTCAGGACCAGGGTCAGCAGGGCGATGCCCCAGTTCTTCGAGGCCATGTCCATGGCCGTCTTGGCCAGGGCGATGCCGATGACGATGGCCACCGCCCCCGTCACCGCCGGCGGCAGAACCCGGTCGAGCCGGGCCTTGCCGGCCCGCTGGATGAGCCACCCGCAGATGGCGTTCAGCACGCCCGTGGCCACCACGCCCACCTGGGCCACGGCGAGCCCTGAGGTCTGGGCTACCGACTGCACCGGGGCGATGTAGGCAAAACTGCCGCCGTAGTAGAGGAGGATCCGGCCCCGGGAACCCACCACGGCCACGATGGTGGCCAGGCCCGAGGCGAACAGCGTGACCCCCACGTCAAACCCCGTCAGGATGGCCACCAGCACGGTGGCCGGGAACATGGTCAGCACGTGCTGGAAGCCCAGGCTGACCAGTGCGCCGAAGGGCGGCCGGTCCTGGGGGAGATACCCCACCACCCGTTCCCGCTCTGCCGCCATTACGCAACGCCCCCCTGGGAGATGCCCGGCACCTCCCCTACATGATGGAAGAACCCGCCGCCCCTGGGCCGCGCCCGCCGCGGGCGCGGCCCAGGGGCGCACTTCCGGCGCCATTCGGCACCGGGAGGAGACTTCCTCTTGGCGACCATGCGTTCGCCCCGAACGGTTCGCCGCCTTTGTTTCTGCGTTGCAATCCCCACCATGACAGTTTGTGTGGTTTTCACCAAAGATCGGGCCGCTTCACCGGGGAAAGGGGATCCCACCAGCCCCTGCGTGGGGCGGTTGCCGCGGCGCACCGCCCCACGCAGGGAGGTACGGGAGGCGCGGCCCGATGACAACCCTGCCACCGCCCGGGCAGGCCGGGCTCGTCCGCAGCCTGGTCCGCCCGGGAGCCTACTTCGACTCCATCACCTTGATGCAGCTGCAGCGGCGCCTGCGCGAGATGCCGGGTGTCGAGGAAGCCGGAGCTGTCATGGCCACTGAGGCAAACAAGCAACTGCTCGCCATGGCCGGCCTGTTGGACCAGGTGGGAGTCGCCGCCGGCCCCGGCGACCTGGTGGTCGCCGTCCGCGGCGCCGACCCGGACCGGCTTGAGGCGGCGCTGGGCCAGGTCGACACCCTGCTGCGGCAGCGCCCGGGCACCTGGAGCGCCGCCGGCCGCCCGCTGGAGGCGGGCGGGTTCGTCCCCCCAGGGCCGGAGGGAGAGGCCCCTCAAGTTATGGTCCCGGGACCCGGCGTCCGGGAATCTACGGGTCCGCCGCCCCGCACCCTGCGCCAGGCCGTGGCCCTGCTGCCCGGCGCCAACCTGGCCCTGATCTCGGTGCCCGGCCGGTTCGCCCGGTGGGTGGCGGAAGAGGCACTGGACCTGGGCCTGCACGTCTTTTGCTTCTCGGACAACGTCCCCCTGGATGACGAGGTGGCCCTCAAGGCGCAGGCCGCCCGCCGGGGACTGCTCTTCATGGGCCCCGACTGCGGGACCGCCCTGATCGCGGGGACGGGATTGGGGTTCGCCAACGCCGTACGGCCCGGACCCGCCGGCATCGTCGCCGCCTCGGGCACCGGCTTACAGGAGGTAGCCTGCCAGCTGGATCGCCTGGGCGTGGGCGTGCGCCACGCCATCGGCACCGGCGGCCGCGACCTGCACGAGGCGGTGGGCGGTGCCACCTTCCGGGCCGCCGTGGCGGCCCTGGCCCGCGACCCCGGCACGCGGCTGATCGTGGCTCTGTCGAAACCGCCGTCGCCGGCCGTCAAGCAGCAGGTGCTGGAGGCCCTGGCCACCTGCGGCAAGCCGGTGGTGGTTCACTTCCTCGGCGAGCCGGACCAGCCCTGCCCCACCCTGGCCGCTACGGCCCGGGCCGCGGCGGCCCTGGCGGCTCACGACGCCCGGACGCGAGATGCGGCCCCCCAGGCCGCTGGCGGCCCGGCGGAGTCGACCGGATCGCCCGGCGCCGGCCGGCAGGCGGAGATCGAAGCCGGGGAGCTGCTGGCCCGGGCCCGCCGGCTGGCCTCCCGGCTCCACCCGGACCAGCGCCGGGTCTGGGGCCTGTACGGCGGCGGAACCCTCTGTTATGAGGGACAAGGGCTGGTGGAACACCTGGCCGGGCCCGTGGCCTCCAACGCCCCGCTCCCCGGCCGGGCCGCCTACCGGCCCGGGGAGCCCGTCCCCCCTACCCACCTGCTGCTGGACCTGGGAGCCGACGAGTTCACCACCGGCCGGCTCCACCCCATGCTGGACGCCGAGACCCGGCTGCGCTACCTGGCCATGGCTGCCCGGGATCCGGCCGTGGCCGTGGTCCTCCTGGATGTGGTCCTGGGCTACGGCGCCCATCCCGACCCCGCGGGCGAGCTGGCCCCGGCCATCGTGGACGCCCGGGCCACGGCGGCAGCCTCGGGCCGCCACCTGGTGGTGGTCGTCGCCCTCTGCGGCACGAGCGCGGATCCCCAGGGCCTGGCGGAACAGGCCCGGCGCCTGGAGGCGGCCGGGGCCGTGGTCCTGCCTTCCCACGCCGAGGCCGCGCTGCTGGCGGGGTGTGTGGCGGCTCTGGCCGCCGGCCGGACCATCGATGCGGCCGGCTTGCACCGCTGGCTGGCTCCCCGGGGGGATGCCGTCCTGCCGGCCGCCGCCGGACCCGATCAGACCCCGCCCACCGGGACCACCGCCGGCACCGGAACGGCGCGCGGGGACGCCCTCCCCGGCAACCTGCTGCAGGGCGTGGTGGCCGTCAACATCGGCGTGCCCCTCTTCGCCGAGAGCCTGGCCCAGCAGCAGGTGCCGGTGGTCCACGTGGACTGGCGCCCGCCGGCCGGGGGCAACCCGCGGCTGCTGGAAGCCCTGCGGCGACTGCGCAGCTGAAAAAGCCGGCCGGCCTGGGGCCGGTTCTTGCCGGCCGCGTTTCCGCCGCGAGCCCCGGGCCGCCGGGGACCGCCCGCCCCGGGCGTCCTGGGCAGCTGCACGGACAATCCACGGGAAGGTGAGCGCCGTGTCGCAGGTCGATACTGCCAATGCCGAGGCCCTGCGCCGCATCCTGGAGGCCCACCCGGTGCTGGTGGGCGTCGCCCCCGCCGGCCGGGTGGTGCCCGGCCTGACGGAAGGCGTGATCCTCCACGCCGGCCCCCCCATCACCTGGGACCGGATGTCAGGCCCCCTGCGCGGCGCCGTGATCGGCGGCATCCTCTTCGAAGGCTGGGCCCGGACGGAGGCCGAGGCCGCCGCCCTGGTCGAACGCGGCCAGATCCGCTTCGAACCCTGCCACCATCACCAGGCGGTGGGGCCCATGGCCGGGGTCACCACCCCCTCCATGCCGGTGTGGGTGGTGGAAAACCGGACCTTCGGCAACCGGGCCTTTTGCAACCTGAACGAGGGGCTGGGCAAGGTCCTGCGCTACGGGGCCTACGGCGAGGAAGTGCTGCAGCGCCTCGCCTGGATGCGGGACGTGCTGGGCCCTGCCCTGGCGGCGGCCCTGGAGTCCCTGCCCGGCGGGCTGGACCTCAAGATGCTCATCGCGCAGGCCCTGCACATGGGGGACGAGGGCCACAACCGCAACAAGGCGGGGTCGGCCCTGCTGCTGCGGGCCTTGGCGCCCGCCCTGGCGCGGAGCGCCGGGGCCGGCCGGCCGGGGCTCGGGGACCGGCTGGCGGAGGTCTTCGACTTTCTGGCTGCCAACGAGATGTTCGCCCTGAACTTGGTCATGGCCGCCTGCAAGGCCACCATGGACCCCGCCCACGGCATCCCGGCTTGCTCCCTCGTGACCGCCATGGCCCGGAACGGAACGGACTTCGGCATCCGGGTCAGCGGCCTGGGGGACCGGTGGTTCACCGCTCCCTCCCGCGTGCCCCGGGGCCTGTACTTCCCGGGCTTCAAGGCCGAGGACGCCAATCCCGACATCGGGGACAGCACCATCACCGAGACCGCCGGCCTGGGCGGTTTCGCCATGGCCGCCGCGCCGGCCATCGTCCAGTTCGTCGGCGGCAGCCCCCGCGATGCCCTGCAGGCGACCCTGGACATGTACGCCATCACGGTTGGGGAAAACCCGGCTTTCGGCATCCCCGTGCTGGACTTCCGGGGCACTCCCACGGGCATCGACATCCGCAAGGTGGTGGAAACGGGCCTCCTGCCCCGCGTCAACACCGGCATCGCCCACAAGGAGGCCGGGGTGGGCCAGATCGGCGCGGGGCTCGTGGAACCGCCCATGGAGTGCTTCGAGGAGGCCATCGTGGCACTCGCCGAAGCAGTCAGCCCTGCCGGACAAGACACCACGACCACTTGACATGTTACAGGCGCAGGCGACCCCACCGCGCCCCAGCAGGACGGGAGCAGTACCAGCGGGATGCGCCGGAGTCGTCCCCTTGCGCATCCCGCTGTCCTTTCTCTCGTAGACCTTGCCTTGGTGTCACGCTGGTTCCGGCGCGATGGGCTCTTCAGCAATCCGATGCTCCTGTGCACGCCCCAAACCAAGGAAAACGGCCCGAAGTGCAGGCACCGCCAGAGCAGCAACTACGATGCCCACCAGGGGAGGCACTAGAATACCGGCACTGCTGCTCCACTGGGCTGCAACCGTTCCAAGCAGATACGCCAGAACAGCGTCCCAGCGAACTGCCCGGAATTGGACGCGGTCGAGTCTGGGAAGTTGCTGCCTCCACACGAAGAAGTAGTCTCCTATGATCGCCCCACCCAACGGTGGAATCAGCACACCCAGTGCAACTAGCCATGGGATCAGGGCCTGATCGATGCCTAGAACGGCCAACAGCGTGCCGGTGGCCACCCCGGCCACAACGAAAGGCTTCTTATTCGGTATATTGAAGAATTCGGCGCCCGCTACCCCAAACGCATATGCGGCGTTATCATTCGTCGTCCACAGATTGAGAATAAGGAAAATCACACCCCACACGATAAGTCCCATTTCATACAAAATGTTGACGAAGTCTCCCTGAGAGGCTGGGTAAGCCGTGCTTCCCACGGCACCAAAGAACAACATCGCGCCGTTCCCTAAAAGAAAGGCGATCAGCGCAGCCCAGAACGCAACACCAGCCGAACGGGCAAACCGCGTCCAGTTCGGCGCTTGAGTACCCCCACTGGCGAAGGTACCGACGATCACGGTAATCGCTGCAGCCAACGACATTGAGTTCTGAGGTTCCATGGCAAGCAGTCCGGTCCACCCTCCTACTTCGGCGACGGAGCGGAGAGTGACCCATGCTGCCATGATGAGCAAGAGGGGAACCGATACGGCACTAAGAAGCTCCATACCCTTGTAGCCGTAATAGGCTGTGATGCCCATGAGCACCCCTGCAAGAACCACCAGGATCTTTATGCCGATAACCGACCCCACACCCAAGGCCACCGCCAGCAGTGACCCCATGACGCCCGCCGTCACACCATACCAACCTACCTGGGTGCCTCCTAGAAGCAGATCCGCCCATTTCGCCCCATAGTGGCCGAGCGTATAGCGACTCATCAGCACCGTGGTGAGGCCGGTACGCGCCCCGATCGCACTGAGCACGCCAACATACCCTGCGAGAAGAAGGCTGCCAAAGATGATGATTTGCACGAGTTCTGCGAAGGGGAAGGCCGTGGCCAAGCGCGCTCCCGCGAGCATGGTTGGTGTAAAGAAGGTGAAGCCAAGGAGGATGATGCTTACCGACCATAGTCCTTGCCGTGCCGTTGCAGGAACGTGAGTGAGCGGGAAATCGGGGTCCACACGACCCTTGTTGCTTCGCCCGTCTTGCATCACACCCGTTCCACGGTTCATACCCACGCACCCCTCTCCCCAGTCAGGGATGATTGATCCGAATGCTACATCCGAAAGGTAACGTCTCGTACGTCGCCGCTCGCTTCGTATACGCGGCTCTGCGATGGTACCGTCTCGGCCACAACGCGTCCGCGGCGCAGTACATAGCGTGCCACCGCCTGGCGCCGTAAAGCATCGATCTCGTCGACGGCGTCAAGGATGACGAGATTGGCAGGATTACCAACCCCAATGCCGTACTCGTGCGCAATTCCTAGGCACCGAGCGGCATTGTCCGTGATGGTGTCGAATACCTTCTTCATCTCCGTACGACCACTCATATGCGCTACATGCAACAGCAACCATGCAGCCTGTAGCATGTTTCCTATGCCAAGGGGGTACCACGGATCCATGATGGAATCATGACCTGTGGCCACGTTGACACCCATCTCGAGAAGTTCCTTAACACGAGTCAAACCACGTCGCTTCGGATAGGAATCGAATCGGCCCTGGAGGATGATGTTGTCTAGCGGATTGGTGATCACGTGGAGTTCGGCCTTCGCCATGAGACGCATCAATTTAAAGGCGTATGCGTCGTTATAGGATCCCATGGCTGTGGTATGGCTCGCCGTCACCCGCCCTTCCAAACCGTCCCGTATGGTCCGTGCAACCATTGTCTCAACAAAGCGCGAGTGTGGATCATCTGTTTCGTCACAATGAATATCGATAAGACGATCAAACTCAAGCGCCAGGTCAAAGGCGGCATGGACGCTGGCCACCCCGTCTTCGCGGGTATACTCGTAATGAGGAATCCCGCCGACCACGTCGGCACCCATGCGTAAGGCTTCCCTCATGAGGTCGAGACCGCCCGGATATGCAAGGATACCCTCTTGGGGGAACGCCACGATCTGAATCGCACAAAGGTGACGCACCCGTTCCTTCACTTGCAGCAGAGCCTTTAGGGCGGTAAGGTTCGGGTCGCACACGTCGACGTGGGTACGGATGAACCCGACGCCCTGGGCCACCTCCCAACGCACGGCCTCCGTGGCCCGGCGAATGATATCCTCTTCGGTCAACATGGCCTTGCGCTCGGCCCAGATGGCGATGCCCTCTAGTAACGTTCCGCTCTCGTTGAAGCGCGGCTGCCCGACGGTGAGCACAGCATCAAGATGCAGATGCGGATCGACCAATGGCGGTATCACCAGGCGGCCCGCAGCATCGATTTCCTTTCCCGCCGGGCCCTCGTACCGAGGTTCGATGGCTGCGATGATCCCGTCCCGGATGGCAATATCGACGAGATCGGAACGGTCCCGGAGCTTACAATGCTTGATGACGGTGTCCACTTTCCCCCGCCTCCCATTCCAGTTCCGCCGCAACACACAGCTTCAACACTGAAACCTCATTCCGAAATACGACACAAGGCGTGATTGTCTGGACGGTTACCGTATATTCGTCTGCACTACCTACGTAAAATCGGACCAAACATCGACATGGCTATTTGTGTTCTGTGCATAGGGCGGCTCCACCGGCAGCTCCTGCCACTCCGGCGTCACCACGGCAACGGCCCCCGTCGGCATCCAGGAACCCAGGTCCCGACAAGGCCGCCAGTCACCGCCCAGAACCGTGCCCTGGCGAACCAACGGCGGCGGGCCCCTACGGGGATTCGCCCCGCAACAGCCCGCCGCCGTTCGTCACCTGCCTTTCGGGGCAGAGGTGCCGCCCTACGGAGATTCAACCGGCCTCCTGCACCCGTACCCGCGCCTCCCGGATCCGCTCCGCTAGCCAGTTGGGGTCGATGGGCATGTGGTCGACCCGGATGCCGAAGGGCTTCAGAGCATCTTCAATGGCGTCGGCGAACAGGGCCGGCACGGGGATCACCCCCGCCTCCCCCGCGCCCTTGATGCCCAGGGGGTTCAAGGGCGAGGGCGTCTCGACGTGGGCCGTCTCGATGGGCGGGATCTCGGCCGCCGTGGGCAGGAGATAGTCCATGAAGGAGGCGTTGAGCAGCTGGCCGTGCTCGTCGTACACGAGCCGCTCGTAGAAGCAGCCGCCGATGCCCTGGGCGACGCCCCCGTGGATCTGCCCGTCCAGGACAAGGGGGTTGATCACCTTCCCGCAGTCGTGGACCACCACGTAACGCAGGAAGCGGGCCATGCCCGTTTCCGGATCGACCTCCACCAGCGCCGCGTGGCAACCGGCGGCAAAAGTACCCCGGGGTGGAGCGAAGTAGCCGGAGGCTTCCAGACCGGGCCCCTCCCACTCCTCCGGGATGGTCCCCCGCAGGGGGTTGGCGGCCCGGGCCACGTCCCCCAGGGCCACGGCCCGCTGGGGCGCCCCCTTGACCCGCACCTTCCCCTCCGCCAGCTCCAGGTCTTCCGGCCGGCATTCCAGAAGCCCAGCCGCCACCTGGAGGGCCTTCTCCCGAACCTTGACCGCCGCATTGTAACAGGCGTTCCCCGCCACCACCGCCCCACGGCTGGCGAAGGTCCCCGTGCCCCAGCCGAACAGGGCCGTATCGCCGGTCACCACGGTGACGTCCGACGGGTCGACCCCCAACTGGTCGGCCACGATCTGGGCAAAGGTGGTGGCGTGGCTCTGGCCCTGGGTGCCCACGCCCGTGGCCACGAAGACCTTGCCGCTGGGTTCCACCGTCACCCGGGCGCCCTCGTAGGGGCCGATCCCCGTCCCCTCCACGTAGAAGGCCACGCCCAGGCCCACGTAGCGGCCCTCGGCCTGGAACTGCCGCTTCCGGGCGGGCCACTGGTCGTACTCGATGAGCTCCAGGCACTTCTCCAGCACCGCGGGGTAGTTGCCGCTGTCGTAGACCAGGGGCGCGTTGTCCTGGTAGATCAGGCCCACATCGTAGGGGAACTCGTGGGGCTGGATGAAGTTCCGCCGCCGCACCTCGTTGGGATCGAGGCCCAGGTGCTCGGCGATGCGCTTGATCACCCGCTCCATGACGAAGACCCCGTGGGGCCGCCCCGCCCCGCGGTAGGGGCTGGTCTGGGTCTTGTTGGTGTACACCGCCTTGAACTCGGCCCGGTAGTGGGGGATCTTGTACGGCCCCGGCAGGGTGCACTCGGCCACGATGGGGATGATCAGGCCGTAGGCGGTGTAGGCGCCGCAGTCGTGGAGGAACACGGTCTGGAGGGCCAGGATGCGGCCCTGGTCGTCGAACCCCACCTCCACGTCGTGGATCTGCAGCCGCTCGTGGTTGGTGGCCACGAAGTGCTCCCGCCGGTCCTCGATCCACTTCACGGGCCGGCCCAGGCGCATGGCCGCCCAGGGGATCAGCACCTCTTCGGGGTAGAACATCATCACCTTGCAGCCGAAGCCGCCCCCCACGTCGGGGGCCACCACCCGCACCCGCTGCTGGGGCAGGCCCAGCATCTCCGCCAGCCCGTTGCGGATGGGGATGGGGGCCTGGGTGGAGTCCCACACCGTCAGGCTGCCTTCCTGGCGATCGAAGTGGGCCACCACCCCCCGGGTTTCCATGGGGGAGGCGGCCCCCCGCTCCAGGGAGAAGCGCGCCCGGATCACGTGGGGCGCCCGGCGGATGGCGGCGGCGAAGTCGCCGCGTTCCTGCACGTAGTGGGCGGCGATGTTGTCCCCCAGTTCCGGGTAGATCAGCGGGGCACCGGGCCGCGTGGCCTCCTCCAGGTCCACCACGGCCGGCAGGGGCTCGTATTCGACTTCGATCAGATCAAGGGCATCCTCGGCCAGGTACCGGCTCTCCGCCACCACCAGGGCCACCGGCTCCCCCACGTGGCGGACCACCCCCGGCGCCAGGGCGTACTGGGTCCGGGCCCGCAGGGTGGGATGAGGGATCAACAGGGGCAGGGGCCCGGCCAAAGGCCCCAGGTCCTGGTTCGTCCACACGGCATGGACGCCGGGCAGGGCCCAGGCCCGGGAGGTGTCGATGCGGAGGATCCGGGCGTGGGCGTGGGGGCTGCGCAGGACGGCCGCGTGCAGCATGCCCGGCAGGTGGACGTCATCGACGAACAGGCCCCGGCCGGTCAGCAGGCGGGGGTCCTCGTTGCGCGGAACCGGCAGGCCGAAGGAACGGGTGGTCATCTCAGGCGCCCTCCCCTCCCGCGGGCTGGTGCCGCGGCACCGCGGGCACCCCGGCCTCGGCCAGCAGGCGGGCCGCCCTCTTGACGGCCGCCACGATGTGCTGGTAGCCCGTGCACCGGCACAGGTTGCCCGACAAGGCCTCGCGGATGGCCGCCTCATCGGGGTCGGGGTCCGGGTGGTCGCGGAGGAACGCGGCCACCGTCAGCAAAAATCCCGGCGTGCAGAACCCGCACTGCAGCCCGTGCGCCTCGCGGAACGCCTCCTGGACGGGGTGCAGCCTTTCGTCGGGGGAGGCCAGGCCCTCCACGGTGGTCAGGTGGGCGCCGTCGGCCTGGACGGCCAGCAGCAGGCACGACCGCACGGGTTCCCCGTCCCAGAGCACGGTGCAGGCACCGCAAACCCCGTGCTCGCAGCCCACGTGGGTGCCGGTCAGTTCCAGCTCGTGGCGGAGGAAGTCGGCCAGGAGCATGCGCACCGGCACCTGCCGCCGGTAGCGGATCCCGTTGACCCAGACAGTGATCTCCCTGCGGGGTTCGGCAGCCTCTAGGGCCCCGGGCGGCTGGGCCATGCCGGTCTCGGCCGCCGGCGAGCCGGGTTGCACCTCCCGGACGTCCCCTTCGCCCGCCGCCCGTTCGAGCCCACCACGGGCCTGCCCCGGCCGGCCCCCCGCGTCCGGCCGGGCTTCCGCCGGGCCCGCCGGCTGCCGCGCGGAGCCCGCCGCGTCCATCGCTTCGTGATGCGGCGCCGGTCCCCCGGTCCCGAAACCGTACCGTTCTGCCGTCACCGGCCCTCACCTCCGCCGCTCGCCGGCACCACGGCCCGCCGGGCCGCCTGATCCAGGGCCCGGCGAGCCAGCACACCCGCCAGCTGGCGCCGGTAAGCGGAGCTGGCGTGCAGGTCCGAATCGGGTTCGACCTCGTCTTCCACCAGGGCGGCCGCCTCCTTCCAGGTGGCCTCCCCGGGTTCCCGGCCGGCCAGGTAGGCCTCGGCCCCGCGGGCCCGGCAGGGGACCGGCCCCATGCCCGCCAGGCCGAGCCGGGCCCGGGCGATCCGTCCCTGGGCGTCGAGTTCCACCACCGCCGCCACCGCAGCCAGGGCAAAGTCGCCGTGGCGGCGGGCTACCTCCACGAAGGCCCAACCGGCGCCCGGCGGCAGGAGGGGCAGCCCGGCGCCCACGACCAGCTCGGTGGGCTCCAGGGTGGTGGTGAAGTAGGTCAGGAAGAACTCGGCCGCCGGCACCTCCCGCTCACCTTGCGGCCCTCGGGCTCGCACCACGCCGTCCAGGGCCACCCAGACCGCGGGGATCTCGGCGGCCGGGTCGGCGTGGGCCAGGCTGCCGCACAGGGTGCCCCGCTGGCGGATGGCCGGATGGCCGACCCAGCCCATGGCCTCGGCCAGGAGGGGACAGTGGCGGCGCACCAGCTCCGACCGCTCCACCTGCCGGTGCCGAACCAGGGCGCCGGCCTCCAGCCGGCCGCCGGCCAGGGTCAGGGAGTCGAGTCCCGGGATGCGGTTGATGTCGATCAGCGCCGCGGGCCGGGCCAGGCGGAAATTCAGGAGGGGGATCAGCGACTGCCCCCCCGCCAGGACCTTGGCCTCCCCCCCGTACCGGCCCAGCAGCTCCACAGCTTCGTCCAGCGACCGGGGGTCGTGATAAGCGAACCGCGGCGGCTTCATGGCACGTCCCTCTTTCTCCCGCCCATGGCCGGGCGCGTTCTCGGCCCTTCAGGGTACCGGTGGGTTCGTCCCTCCGGGCGATCGACCCTTTGGTGGGTTTTCCTAAAGACCATCAAGGCGGGTTGGCGATTTTTTACGAGGATACGGGCTCCTACGGAAGGAAACCGCCGGGGGGCGGGCCAAAGACCCTCTTGGTGCGGGAAGCCCGCTCAAGCTCACGTTTGATAGCGCGTAGTGCCATGCCGCGCGATGAGCGCTGCTCGACGTGAGTCAGCCCGAGCGACGAACCCCGCCGGCCGACACGTCCGGCGGGATAAGGGTGAGCTACCCGTACCGGGTTGCCCAAGTGCCACTCCGGAGTGATGCGCCAGCTCCGGACCCTGGAAGCGGAGGGCGGCGGCATCCCGGGCATGCGGGGTGTCGCCGAACGACGCAGGCGGCTACCGGTGCGGTTGGGCGAGGCGCGCCCGCTCATGCGGCGACCCCGCCGCAGGGGGCGGGAGTCACGGCCCCGGGCTTCGGCCCGGGGATCGGGAAGGCGGCTTGCGCCGCCCCGGCCTTGCCGGCCGGAAGGAAGGAGGATGCCGCCATGCGGCGCGTTCCCGTGCTCTCCCGCCGGGGAGAGCCGCTGATGCCGTGCCGGCCCGACCGGGCCCGGCACCTGCTCAAGCGGGGCAAGGCGAAGGCCGTCTGGATCGACGGGATGATCTTCGCCGTGAAGCTGACCTATGATCTGCCACGCCCGGCGGTTCCGGGCCTTTGGGCCGGGGACGATCCGGGCGGCAAGACCCGGGCGCTGAGCGTCATCCTACCGCGGGCCCGGCGGCGCCCGGAAGAAGTGCTGGCCGTCGCGATTCCCGTGCCCCAGGGGGAGGTGCGGCGGCGGTTGGAGCAGCGGCGGGGCTACCGCCGGCTGCGCCGGTACCGGCTGCGTGGCCGGCCGGCCCGCTTTGCGAACCGGCGGCCGCCGACGTGCTGGGTGTGCGGCGGCAACGCCCGTCCGGGGACGGACACCTGCCGCCACCACCGGGGCACGCCGCGCACGGGCTTGTCCCAGGCGGCGCCGTGGCTCCCGCCCTCGGTCAAGGCGCGGGAGGACGTCCTGCTCCGGGTGCTGGCGAAGCTGCAGGCGTTTCTGCCCATCCGGCGGGTGACCGTGGAGGTCGGGCGGTTCGACCTGCAAAAGCTCCGGGATCCCGACATCGGGGGCGAGGCGTACCAGCGGGGCCCGCGCTACGGGCACGACAGCACTCTGGCGGCGCTGGTAGCGGCCTACGGTGACCGGTGCGCCTACTGTGGCGGGCCAGGGCCCTTGACCATCGACCACGTGCGGCCCCGGAGCCGCGGGGGGACGAACGCCTGGGAGAACCTGCTTCCGGCCTGCCGGCCGTGCAACCAGGCCAAGGGCAACCGCACGCCGGAGGAGTGGGGCGTCCGGCCCCGGGTTCGACCGAAGCCTCTGGGCAAGGCGCTGCGGATGGCGACCTGGACGCAGCAGGGGAAGGGCTATTTGCTCTGGCAGCTCCGGCACCTGGGCCTGGAGGTGGGCATCACCTTTGGCGCCTACACGGCCTGGGCCCGAAAGGTCCGCGGGGCCGAAAAGAGCCACATCACCGACGCCGGGCTGATTGCCTTGAGCGACTATCCCAGCCCCGAAGCGCCTCCCGTACCGCTTCCGGGGCTTCGGCTGCAGGCCCGGCCCGCGGCCGGACGGCCGCGGCAGGTGTACAAGGCCGAGCGCTACGGCGAGGGGAAGCGGCCGAGCCAGGCCGTGCGGCTTTCCTCGGGGTGGGCACGGCCGGTGCGGGTCAACGCGGGCGTGCGCCTTGGCGCCAGACCCCAGGTGCTCCGGGCGGGCGAGCGGAAGGGCGTCCCGCGGCAGGAGCTGGTAACCTGCGGGGATCTCGTCGGGCTGGAGGGCGAAAGCCGGCCCGTGGTGGTGGCCGCCATCAGGAGCCGGGGCACCATCGTCTGCGTCCGTCCCGATGGGACCGTGACGGAAGTGAGCGCCCGGCGGATCCGCTGGCACCGGCCCCGGTCGGGCATCGTGCTGTGGGCGGGCGGGGGCGGCGCCCGATAAGCCGCCCCCTCTCAGCGCCCTTGTCGTGCCACGCAACACCGTGATCCCCCGCGGTAATGCCACGTAAAGAAGCCAAGCGTAATGCGGGTTCGTCCGGATCGCTGTCAAAGGTAAGTCAAGGGGGGGCAAGCCGGTTCGTACGAGGCAAGACGCCTGGGGGAGGGATGGGGATGACGGGGTGTGCCGGCGGCGGCCCGGCTCCCGGCGGGGCCGCCGACGCCGTGACCCTGGCCGAGGTGCTGCGCCTGGAGCCGCTGCGCGAGATCAGGGTACTGGCCGGGAACGGATCGCTGCACCGGCCGGTGCGCCTGGTGAACGTCATCGAGGTGCCCGACATCGTCGACTGGGTGCTGGAAGGCGAGCTCCTGCTGACCACCGGTTTCACCTTCCGGGACGACCCGGGGCACCTGGCGGCGCTCGTTCCCGGCCTCGCAGCCAAAGGAGCGGCGGGCCTGGGCATCAAGCCCCGCCGCTACATGGCCGAGGTCCCGGGTGAAGCCATCCGCCAGGCCGAGGAGTGCGGTCTTCCCCTGCTGGAGATCCCCTACCATCTCTCCTTTTCCGAGGTCATCGGCCCGGTGATGCAGGCCATCGCCCACCGCCAGGCCGCGGCCACCCTGGCCGCCGACGGCCTCCAGCGGGAACTGCTCGACCTGGTCCTGCGGGGGGCGAGCCTGGACGACCTGTGTGCCGTGGTGGCCCGCCACCTGGCCCGCCCGGTGTGGATCGAAGACGCCGCAGGAGCCCTGGTGAGCCAGGCCGTGCCGGGGCTGCCGGGCCCGCCACCGGCCCTGCAGGAAGGCGGTACCCCAGCGACCGTCACCCCGGACCCCGCGGCCGGACTTCAGCGCGGCCCGGCCTGGCGGGTCCCCGTCGCCTCCGGTGACCGGTTCTTCGGGACCCTGTGCGCGGCCTCACCCGGCCGCCCTCCCCTGGCCGTGGAAGCCGGCCTGCTGGAGAGGGGGGCCGCCATTCTGGCGCTGCAGTGGGGCAAGCAGGCCGCGGTGGTGGAAGTCCAGCGCCGCTTCCGGACGGAGTTCCTGGACCGGCTGCTCTCGGGCGACCTCCCCCACCCGGCGGAACTGGCGGAGCGGTGCCGCGCCCTGGGCTGGGACCTGAACCGCCCCCACACCGTGGTGGTCTTCGGCCCCCTGGCACCCCCCGGCCCCGGACCGGCGGCCGGTCGTCCGGACGCGGCCGCCGGGCAGCCGGCCCGCGGGAGCGCCGGTTCGTGCCCCCGGGACGAACCCGGCCCCGACCGGGACCTGCAGCCCCTGCTGCGGGCGGCGGAGATGGTGCTCTCCATGGAGGGCGGCGAGCCGGTGGCCGGCATCCGCGACGGCCTGGTGGTGGCCCTGATCCCGGGCGACCCGGCGGATCTGGCCGGGCGTCACCGCATCCTGACGGTGGCCAAGGCGGTGCTTCGTTCCTATGCCTCGAGCACGGGCGCGGCCCGGGGGTCGCGCGGCCCGCTGCCCTCAAGCCATGGCCCCGCGGCCGGCATCCCTCCCGCCACCGGCACAGCTGGACCCGAGCGGCGTTCGGTCCGGGACGGCGGGCCGGCAGGGACGCCCGGCGCCGGATCGCCCGCCAGTTGGGGGGACGGGATGGCCGCCGCAGGCGTGGGGCGGGTGGCGCCCGGACCCGCTGCCCTGGCCCGCAGCTACCGGGAGGCCCGCACCGCCCTTCAGGCAGCCCGGGCCACGGCCGCCCACCGGGACAGCAGGGCCGAAGGAACCGGCATCACCGGCCGGGCCGGCATCACAGGGCGGGCCGGCATCACCGGCCGCCCTGCCGCCGGCGTCCCAGGACGCTCCTCCCGCCGCGCCCCAGCCGGCATCCCGGGCGGCTCCCCCGGGCGCGGCACCGGACGAGCCCCCGAGCCCGTCCAGTTCTTTGCCGAACTGGGCATCCTGCGCCTGCTGCACCACCAGCCCCGGGAGGAACTGGCCGGCTTCGTGGCCGACTACCTGGGCGCCCTGCTGGCCTACGACCGCCGCCACGACGGCAAGCTGCTGGAGACCCTGGAGGCCTACTTCCGTTACGGCGGCAACATGAAGCGGATGGCGCAGGCCCTCTACACCCACTACAACACCGTGGCCTACCGGCTGGGCCGGATCCGGCAGATCACCGGTCTCGACCTGAAGGACCCCGACCAGCTGTTGAGCCTGCAGGTGGCCCTTCGCGCCCTGCCGCTGCTGGACGGGGGGCCGGCATGGGAAGGGCCCGGCGAATCGCGCGGCGCCCCGGCCGCGGCTCCGGGTTCCGGGCGGCTTGCCCCGGGACGGCGCGGCCAGGAAGGTTCCTGAGCCGGCGGGCCCGGCGGTCACCGCGGCGCTTCGGGCCGGTGACCGTTGCGCTCGGCCGGGCCGGCGGAGCGGGGCGAATCCGGGGAGAGCGCGGGGCGCAGCGGGCGGGCCGGCCGGTCGAAGCGCGGCGCCCTCTTCTCGAGAAAGGCCCGCACGCCCTCGCGGAAGTCGTCCTCGTCGATGTAATAGGGCACCGGCTCACCGGCCGGATCGGGCGGCGGAGCGGGCTGGGACAACAGCACCGAGCGCTTGGCGGCCCGGATGGACGACGGCGAGAGGCGGGCCATGTTCTCCGCCAGCCGGCGTGCGAAGGGATCGACCTCTTCGTGGGCCACCACGTGGGTCACCAGGCCCACCGCCCGGGCCTCAGCGGCGTTCAGCAGGCGGCCGGTGAAGAGGAGGTCCTTCGCCTGGTTGGGCCCCATGAGGGCCACCAGCCGCCGGGTGAATTCGGGGCTGAGCATGATGCCCAGCCGGGCGACCGGCATCCCTACCTGGGCCCGCTCCGAGGCCACCTGGAGGTCGCAGGCACAGGCCAGCTCGAAGGCCGAGCCCAGGGCGTAGCCGCCGATGGCCGCGATCACCGGATACGGCAGGCGCTCCACCTTGCTGATGGTCTGCTCCATGGTCAAGAAGCAGCGCCGCACCTCGTCGATGGTCATGGTGGAGAACTCCTTCAAGTCCGACCCGGCGGAAAAGGCCCGCCCGCCCTCACCCCGCAGGATCACCACCCGCAGGTCGCTGTACCGGCGGGCTTCCTCCGCCAGCCGGTCCAGGATGCCCCCCAGGTCGCGCCACATGGCGAAACTGATGGCGTTGTGCTGCTCGGGACGGTCGATGGTGATGGTCACCACGGCACCGTCCTCGTCGACCCGCAAAAACCCCATGTCCTCGCCCCCTTCCACGGCCCCGGCGTCCCGCCGCAGCGCCGCGCCGGTCCGGCCGGCGCCGCATCCATGTTCACTCCCGGCGCTTTCATCCTCGGCGCCGGCCGTCCAGCGCCCGGTGTCCGGCGAGACTTCCCAAAGGGTTCCACCAGGGACCCCGCAGACCCTTGTGAACCCTTTACAACCTTGGCGGCACCCCCTTCGGGCGGCCCGGTCCTGGCAGGATCGGGCAGGTCGGACCCCGAATGGCCGCCCCAGGATGACGCGGGGGCGGGTACCGGCCCGCCCCCACCGGGGGGAGAGCGTCATGGACGGCATGCCTTCCGAGGCCGCCCCGGTCCCGCTGCCGGGGCTCAACCCGCTGGTGCGGCGGCGGGTCGAAGAGGGCCTGGCGGACTGGGAGGGATTCTGGGCCCGCGAAGCCCGCAAGCTGCCCTGGTTCCGCCCGTGGGACCGGGTCTTCCAGCCCGAGCCGCCTTCCTTCCGCTGATTCGTCGGGGGCCTGACCAACCTGGCCCACAACGCCCTGGACGTCCACCTGGAACGGGACTGGGGCGGCCACGCGGCCCTCATCGCCCTGAACGAGCGGGGCGAGCGGCGGGTGTACACCTATGCCCAGCTCTGGCACCAGGTCCGGCAGGTGGCGGCCGCCCTGCGGGGACTGGGCGTGCAGCGCGGCGACCGGGTGGCCCTCTACATGCCCACCATCCCTGAAGCCATCTGCACCATGCTGGTCTGCGCCCGCATCGGCGCCATCCACATGGTGGTGTTCGCCGGCTTCGGCAGCGCCGCCCTGGCCCAGCGCATGCAGCTGGCCGGGGCCCGGGTGCTGGTCACGGCCGACGTCACCTGGCGCAAGGGCCGGGAAGTCGACCTCTGGGGGCTGGCCCTGGACGCCCTGGCCACGCCGGGCTGCCCGGTGGAGCGGGTGGTGGTCCTGCCCCGCAGCGGCCTCCGCCTCGCCCTGACCCCGGGCCGCGACATGACCTGGGACCAGTTCCTCTCCCTGGCCGCCGACGGCTCGCCCGAGGTGGAGTGGATGGAGGCCAACGAACCCGCCTTCATCCTCGCCACGTCGGGCACCACGGCCCAGCCCAAGCTGGTGGTCCACAGCCAGGGAGCCTACCAGGTGGGGGTCTACAACGCCGCCACCATGGGCTTCGGGCTCCGGCCGGGAGACATCTGGTGGTCGACCTCGGACATCGGCTGGATCGTGGGCCACGGGTACATCGTCTACGCGCCGCTGCTGGTGGGGTGCACGACCATCGCCTACGAGGGCGCCCTGGACTACCCCGGACCCGAGACCTTCTACCGGATCCTGGAGGAGAACCGGGTGACGGGAATCTTCACCGCGCCCACCGCCGTGCGGATGCTGATGGCCTACGGCACCGAACCGGCCTGCCGGTTCGACCTGCGTTCGGTGGAGCGGGTGTTCTGCGCGGGAGAGGTGCTCAACCCGCCGGTCTGGGATTGGTTGCAGAACCAGGTCTTCGGCGGGCGGGTGCCCGTCATCGACCACTGGTGGCAGACGGAAACGGGGGCGCCGGTGATCGGCAATCCCTACGGCATCGGCCTGCTGCCCATCAAGCCGGGCTCGGCCGGCATCGCCCTGCCGGGGCGCCAGGTGGAGGTGCGGACGCCGGAAGGGGCACCCTGCGCCCCTGGCGAGAAGGGCGTGCTGGTCATCACCCGGCCCTTCCCCGGCCTGACGGCCGAGCTGTGGGGCGATCCCGAGCGGTACGCCTCCGATTACTGGGGCAGCATCCCCGGCGTGTATTTCACCGGCGATGCGGCCGCCATGGACGAGGACGGCTACGTCTGGTTCAGCGGGCGCAGCGACGAGCTCATCAAGATCGCCGGCCACCGCATCGGCACCATCGAGGTGGAGACGGCCTTCCTGCGCCACCCGGCCGTGGCCGAAGCGGGGGTGACGGCCCGCCCGGACCCGGTGCGGGGCGAGGTGATCGTCGCCTTCATCGTCCTCAAGAGGGGCTACGAGCCGTCCGCCGCCCTGCGGGACGAGCTCATCGCCACCGTCCGGCACCACCTGGGCCCCGTGGCCGTCATCGGCGACCTCCACTTCGTGCCCCTGCTGCCCAAGACCCGCAGCGGCAAGATCATGCGGCGGGTCCTGAAGGCGGTGGTACTGGACCGCGACCCCGGCGACATCTCGACCATCGAGGATGAAGGGGCGGTGGAGCAGGCCCGCCAGGCGTGGCAGGCCATGCGGGCCAGCCTGGAGTCGGACGCGGCCGGGAGTTGACGGGACGAACCGGCCCTTCCGGCCGTGGCACGGGGGTGGCACCGGCCCGGGGAAGGCCCGAAGCCTCCGGGCCCGGGGCCGGGCCAATGCCCCTTGGGGCGCCGGTTCCGGGGTGCTCCGGGCGAGGCCTCGCGGAGCTGCGGGCCGCGCCGGGCACTTCACCGGGCGGCTGGGGCTCCGGCTCCACCCGCCGCCCGGCCTGCCGGCGCCGGGCCGCTGGTGCCCCGGGGCCGCCGGGCGCCACCTCCCGCTCCCAGGGCACCCAGGCCGAACACCGCCGCCGCGAGCACGCCCAGGGCGGCCATGGCCGGCCAGAGGAGCCCCGGGCCCCCGGAGCCCAGCAGCACCCCGCCCACCAGCGGCCCCAGGGTCCAGCCCATGCCGAAAAGCAGGCTGGCCGCCGCCTGGTACCGGCCGCCCTGACCGGGTGGCGCCATGGCGGCCACGCCCGCCTGCAGCAGCGGGGTGAACATGATCTCCCCCACGGTCAACACCGCAAAGGCCGCCAGGAACGGCCCCACCGGCTTGGCCACCAGGATCAGCAGGGCCGCCACCGCATAGAGCAAGGCCGCCACGACCCGCCGCGGCCGCGGGCTGTACCGCTGCAGCCAGCGGGTGGCAGGGTACTGCAGCAGGGCGATCATGGTGCCGTTGAGGGTCCACAGCCAGCCGTACCAGTCCACGGGGCCGAAGCGCCGGTTCAGGTCCAGGGGCAGGTTCGACCCCATCTGGCTGTAGATCAGGTTCATCATCAAAGCGCCGGCCGCCAGCTGCCAGAAGGCCGTGTGCGAAAGGGGCGGGAAGAACGCCAGGAACCCTTGCAGTGCCCGGCGCCAGGCGGCCCCGGGACCGCCGCCGGCAGGACGCGGCCGGGCTCCGGCCCCTGCCGCTCCCTCCCGCAGCGCCGGGACCCAGCGGGCCACGATGACGGAAAAGGCAAGGAAAGACAGCCCATCCAGCAGGAAGATCAGCCGGATGTCCCGGTTCACCACGTAGCCGCCCAGCACCGGCCCGATGGCGATCCCCGCGTTGGACAGCAGGTTCATGATGCTGTAGGCCTCCTCCCGGCGCCGCGGCGGTACCAGCAGCCCCGCACCGTGCAGCAGGGCCGGGAAGGACCCCCAGACCATGGCGCTCATCAGCGCGTAGCAGAAGGCGAAGGCCCAAGGCCCGGGCGCCCAGCCGGCCAGCATCACCGCCACGCCGGCCCCTGCCAACCCCGCCACCACCACCGGCTTGAAGCCGAACCGGTCGGCCAGCCAGCCCGCCGGCATGCGGGCGGCCAGGGAAAACAGCCCGGCCGTGCTCATGATCAACCCCACCTGCTCCGGGGGAAGGCCGTGGACCCGCTGGAGGAACACGGCGATGAAGGGGAAGAAGAAGCCGTCGCCCAGGGCGCTGATGAACCGCCCCGCGGCCAGGGCCCAGAAGGCCGGGGTCATCCTTCGCTCCGTCTCCTCTCCGCCGGCCGGCGGCGGCCGCGCCGGCAGTCTACGACTGATGGTAGCCCAGCCGCCCCACCGGACCAATGGGAAGGCCCATCCAGGCAGGAAGGCCCACCCAGCCGGCCGGCGCCCCGTTTTCCCACCCCGCAACGGCAGCGCAACGCCCGGCCGTCGCCCGCCGGCGGGTATAATCGCCCCCCGTTTCGGCATCCTGACCAGTGCCAGCGCATTGGGGAGGGTTGCCCATGTCCGCTGATCACGGCCGGACCCAGCGTCACGGATCCACGCCCCGCCTTGCGGCCGGCGAGTCCCTGGCACCAGAGCCCGGACCCCGCGAAGCCGGCGCGGCCCTCGCCGTGGCGCCCGGGGCCCGCCGGGCCGGCACCCCGGAGGCCGGCACCCTGGACCTGAGCATCACCATCGGCGGCGATGCCGGCCAGGGCGTGGAGTCCAGCGGCGCCGGCTTCACCAAGGCCCTGGCCCGCAGCGGCCTGCACGTCTTCAGCGTCACGGACTACCGCTCACGGATCCGCGGCGGCCACAACTTCTACCAGGTCCGGGTGGCGGACCGGCCGCTGTACTCCCACGCGGATCCGGTTCACGTGCTCATCGGCCTGACCGAGGAGACCATCAAGATCCACCTGGACAACCTGGCACCCCGCGCCGCCGTGATCTACGACGAGGAATTCCGCCACGTGGACGCCGATGCGCTGCGGCGGCACCACGTCCAGCCCGTGCCCCTGCCCCTGGGCGAGGTGGCCAAAAAGCACGGCAGCAAGGTGATGATGAACACCGCGGCCCTGGGCGCGGCGGCGGGGCTGATGAACTACAACATCGAGTACCTGGAATCGGTCATCAAGGAGAACTTCGCCAGCAAGGGCGACCGGGTGGTCGAGGCCAACCTCAAGGTGGTGCGGGAAGGGTGGAAGCTGGCCCGGGACGCGGCGGGCGACTTCCCCTACACCTTGCCCGACCCGGGAGGCCGGACGCGCCGCATGGTGCTGCACGGCAACCACGCCTTCGCCCTGGGCGCCGTGGCGGCCGGCTGCCGGTTCGTCGCCGCCTATCCCATGACCCCCGGGACCAGCCTGTTCGAGTGGATTGTGGCCCACGCGGACGAGCTCGGCATCGTCACCAAGCACGCCGAGGATGAGATCGCCGCCATCTGCATGGCCATCGGCGCCGGCCACGCGGGTGCCCGCAGCATGATCACCACCTCGGGCGGCGGCTTCTCCTTGATGGTCGAGGCCCTGGGCATGGCCGGGATGGTCGAGGTCCCCGTGGTGCTGGTCGTCTCCCAGCGCGGCGGCCCCTCCACGGGCCTGCCCACCCGGACGGAGCAGGGCGACCTGCTCTTCGCGATCCACGCCTCCCAGGGCGAGTTCCCCCGCATCGTCCTGGCCCCGGGCACCGTGGACCAGTGCTTCGAGGCGGCGGTGCGGGCCTTCAACTTCGCCGAGCACTACCAGACGCCCGTCATCGTCCTCCTCGACCAGTTCCTGTCGAACCACCTGCGCTCGGTGGACCCGGACACCTTCCGCTGGGAGGACGTCCGCCACGACCGGGCCACCACCTTGACCCACGAGCAGCTGGACCGGCTGGACGGGCCCTACCTTCGCTACAAGGACACCGACGACGGCATCTCGCCCCGGGCCATCCCCGGTCACCCCCGGGCGGTCTACGCCATCACCACCGACGAGCACGACGAGGAAGGCCACATCAGCGAGGAAATCCGCAACCGCCGGCAGCAGATGGAAAAGCGCATGCGCAAGCTGGACACCGCCCAGGCGGAGATGCGCGGGCCCACCTGGTACGGGCCGGAAGACGCGGACCTGACCTTGATCTGCTGGGGTTCCACCTACGGGCCCTGCCGGGAGGCGGTCGACCTGTTCAACCGCGACAAGGGCGAGGGGGCCCGCCTGAACCTCTTGCACTTCACCGACATCTGGCCCTTCCCGGTGGAGCGGACCCTGGCCGAGCTGCCCAAGATCCGCCGGGCCGTGGCCGTCGAGCAGAACTACACCAGCCAGTTCGCCCGGCTGCTGCGGATGATGACGGGCTTTGAGGTCCACGCCACGGTGAACAAGTTCGACGGGCGGCCCATCGCACCCCAGGAGATCCTGACCCAGATCGAAGGGGAGGTGCCGGTCCATGCCTGAAGACCAGGGACGCGGTACGGGCGCCGGGAGGGCCCGCGGCGTGCCCCCGGACGGCCCGGCCGGTAAGGGGGGCCAGCCCTCGCGCGCCCGCCCCGCCGCCAGCGACTTCCACGGGGCGGTGAAGCGGCCGGCCTCGCCCCACGGCGCCGGCTGGGGCAAGACCCAGCGGGTCGACCCCGACCTGGGCGGCGGCCGGGGCGGCGACGGTTCGTCGCTGGGTGCCCGTGGCGCCGGCGCGGGCGGGCCGGACGGGGCGCGCAGGGAGGTGCCCGGCGCTCCCGCACCCGGCGGGGCGAGCGGAGCCGCCGCGGGGGTCGAAGGCGGGTATGTCCCGGCGGGGGAGGTTCCACCCAGCGCCTTCCGCGGGGGTGAAGCCGGCGGCACGGGGGCCGGCCTGGGCGGCGCCCGGCCCGCGGCCGGCGGCAGCCGCACCCCGGCCCGGGTGGCCGTGGCCGACCGGGCCGAAAAGCTGACGGTCAAGGCCTACGCCAGCGACCACCGGCCCACCTGGTGCCCGGGCTGCGGCGACTTCGGCATCCTCACCGCCCTGAAGAAGGCGCTGGTGGACCTGGAGATCTGGCCCCACGAGGTGATGATCGTCTCCGGCATCGGCTGCGGCAGCAAGCTGCCCGACTACATCAACGCCAACGGCTTCATGACCATCCACGGCCGGCCTCTGGCGGTGGCCACGGGCATCAAGCTGGCCAATCCGAAGCTCCACGTCATCGTGGTCCACGGCGACGGCGACGGCTACGGCATCGGCGGCAACCACTGGCTGCACACCATGCGCCGGAACGTGGACCTGGTGGACATCGTGGAGAACAACCAGATCTACGCCCTGACCAAGGGCCAGTACTCGCCCACCAGCGAGCGGGGGTTCAAGACCACCACCTCGCCCACCGGCGCGCCCGAGGACCCCGTGCTGCCGACGCGGGTCGCCTTCGCCGCCGGGGCGAGCTTCATCGCCCGGGGGTTCGCCGGCCAGCCCAACCAGCTGGCGGACATCATCGCCGCCGCCATCCGGCACCGCGGCTACGCCCTGATCGACGTGCTCCAGCCCTGCGTGACCTTCAACAAGCTGAACACCTACGACTGGTACGCCGAGCGGGCCTATTCCGTGGAGGAGGAGGGGCACGACCCCACGGACCCCGAGGCGGCCTGGGCGAAGTGCAACGAGTGGGGGGAGCGGATCCCCATCGGCATCCTGTGGCGCAATGACACCGTCCCGGCCTACGAGGAGCGGGTCCCCGGGCTCCCCGTAGACCCACCCATCGTGGAACGCCCGCTGGACGAGCTGGGCGAGGAGGGGCTGGAGCGGCTCAAGGCCGAGTTCTTCTGAGTCCTTCGGAGGAGGCGTCCTTGGCGTGGATGCGCGGGAGATCTACCAGGCGGTACAGCGGCGCGGGCGGATGGGATCGTCTGAGGAGGCGGCGGCCGCCACCCGCATGACCCTGCAGAGCATGGCCCAAGTGCTGGGGCGGCAAGCCGCGGGCGCCCTGGCGGCCGCCCTGCCGGCCGAGCTGGCGGCCGAACTGGCACGGGCACCGGACCGGCCGGACCCGCTGATCGACCGCCAGGTCTTCGTAGGGCCGCTGGTCAACCACATGGACACCGAGTACGGCTACGACCAGACGGTGGGCGGCCTGGATCTGGTGGCCGCGTACATGGACGACGACGCCGCCACCCGGATGCAGGCGGTCTTCGCCACCCTCAAGGAGCGGCTCGATGCGGGCACCCAGCAGGCCGTGCGAGCCGCCCTCCCTCCTGAGATCCGGGACTGGTGGGACAGCGCCTGAGCGGCCTGCCAGTCAAACAAGAATGCCGGGACCTGTCGGCCTTGGCGGCCGACAGGTCCCGGCGTGGCGGTTGGGCGATTGTGCCGTCACGTGCGGTTGCCATCAGGCGCTTTCGACGTAGCGCTCCGGATCCTTGAGGAAGGTGGCCTTGCAATGGGGGCAACAGAAGTAATACTGCCGCCCCTCGTATTCGGCCACGTGGCGGGTTTCCCCGGGCACGACCTCCATGCCGCACACCGGATCGCGAGCGACGGCGGGAAGTTCGGCCTCCCTTGCCGCCCCGTCTGACGCCGCCCTTGACCCGGATGCCGCAGCAGCCACCTGCGTTGCAGCGCCGGTCGAGACGGGCCGGGAGGCCGTGTGGGTCGTGGAAGCCGCGGGTTGCTCGGCGGCTCTCTCCGCGGCGCCCGCTGCCGTACCGGCACCTTCGGCCCCGAGTCTGGCAGCGACCTCATCGCCGACGACCATCCCCGCGTGGGCCCGCAAGCGGGCCCGCCGCTGCCGGATGATGTCGGCCAGGATGGAGACGGCGATTTCCTCCTGGGTGACGGCCCCCAGGTCCAGGCCGGCCGGATTGCGGACCCGCTCCAGATCGGCGGCCGGCACGCCCGCCCCGGCCAGCACCTCCTTGACGGCCGCCGCCCGCTTGCGGCTGGCCACCAGCGCCACGTAGGGAACGCCGGCCGCGAGCCAGCGCTGCAGGCACTCCTCGTCGAAGTGCCCCATCGTCGCCACGACGGCGTACGCTTCCGGCACCGGCTCGAAGTCCTCCAGGGCATCCACGGAGATGGCCCGCCCGCCGGGCACGGCAGCTTCCGGCGGCGCCTCCCGGCCGTACACCAGCACGGGCTCGAAGCCCACCATGGCGGCCATCTGCACCAGAGCGTAGGCGAGGGGCGTATCGCCGCACGCGATCAGTTGGGGCGGCCGAACGAAGGGCTCGATGTATACGTCCACCTCGCCGCCGCTGGGGCAGGTCATGGCGACGGTGACGACCCGGGCGTCCCCCTCCCCGCCGGCCGCTCCGGGTTCCTGCCCCTCGTCGCTCTCCTCGGCGGTGGCGGCATCGGCCGGTACGTCGACACGGATCTGGATGAGGCGCGGCTGCCCGTCGGCCAGCGCCGCCAGCGCCTGCCGCCGGACGATGGACTCGGAGCAGCTGCCCCCGATCCAGCCCTCGATACGACCGTCCGCGGTGATCAGCGCCTTGTCCCCCGCTCTGGACGAAACGGGGGGACGTCGCCGGATCACCGTAGCCAGGGCGAAGGAATGGCCCCGGGCCCGCAACGCCGCCGCCCGGGCCAGAACTGCGTCAGGTCGCCCCGCCGTTCCCACTTCCACCGGATTCAGGCCCCCCCGCCAGCGCCACCCGTGCCGGTTAAGGCGGAACCCGCCTGATCCTCCAGGTTGGCCCGAATCGTGGCGAAGAGCTGCTCGGTGATCTTGCGGGCCTGGTTGTCCAGCAGCCGGCCGCCCACCGTGGCCAGCGGCCCGCTGACATCCGCGTCCGCTCCCCAGCGAAAGCGGGTCGCGCCCTCCCCCGCGGGTTCGAGCTCGATGCGTGCGGTCAACTGGAGCCCGCTCCCCATACCGCTCCCCCGGAGCCGCAGGCCGCCGCGGCGTGGCGCCTCTTCCGGCTGCAGCTCCACCTCCATCTTGAACCGGCCGCGCACGGGGCCGACCCCGATGCGCACCACGGCATCGAAGTGACGGTCATCTTTGACGTTCAGTTCCTGCAGATCGGGCAAGCAGTGACCGACCTGGCCGGGATTGTTGATGAACGCCCAGACCTTCTCCTGCGGGGCCTCGATGGTCAGTTCACCGTCGTAGTGCAGGTGCAATGCCGTCTCTTCCCCCTCTACGGATGATGTGGCTGCGGGGCGGGACACGGGCCCGCCCCGGAGGGCCGCCGGCCGGCCTGCCGGCGGCCCTCCGCGAACCCGCCTCACTCGATCCCGTGCTCGCGCAGGATCTTCCAGATCTTCCACGGCGTGATGGGCATGTCGATGTGGCGCACGCCCAGGTGGGAGAGGGCGTCTACCACCGCGTTGACGAAGGCGGCCGGAGAGCCGACGTTGGGCGACTCGCCGACGCCCTTGGCGCCGATGGGATGGTGGGGCGACGGCGTCACCGTGCGGTCCGTCTCCCACTTGGGGGTCTCCATGGCCGTGGGCAGCAGGTAGGTGGAGAAATCGCTGGACAGGTTGTTGCCGTTCTCGTCGTAGACGATCTCCTGCATGAACGCGATGCCGAAGCCCTCGGTCAGCCCGCCGTGGACCTGCCCTTCCACCACCATCGGGTTGATGACCGTGCCACAGTCATCGACCGCCACGAAGCGGCGCACCTTGACCTGCCCGGTGCCCTTGTCGATGTCAACGACGCAGATGTACGCGCCGTTGGGGAACGTCAGGTTGGGCGGGTTGTAGTAGTAGACGGCTTCGAGACCGGGCTCCACGCCCTCGGGCGGGTCGGTGTAAGCGGCGAAGGCCACCTCCTGGAAGCTCACCGACCGCCCGGGCGCGCCGGCCACGTGGAAGCGGCCGTTCTCCCAGACCACGTCCTCCTCGGACGCCTCCAGCAGGTGGGCGGCGATCTTCCGTGCCTTGTCCCGCACGCGGCGTGCCGCCATGGCCGTGGCAGCGCCGGCCGTCGGCGTGCTGCGGCTCGCGTAGGTGCCCAGGCCGTAAGGTGCCGTATCGGTGTCGCCTTCTTCCACCAGGACGTCGTCCACGGGGATCCCCAGTTCGTCCGCGACGATCTGGGCGAAGGTGGTCTCGTGGCCCTGGCCCTGGTGCCGCACGCCGGTCCGCACCAGCACCTTGCCCGTGGGGTGCACGCGGATCTCACAGGAGTCGAACATCTTGATGCCGGCGATGTCGAAGGTATGGGCCGGCCCGGCACCGACGATCTCCGTAAAGGTGGATACGCCGATGCCCATCAGCTCGCCGCGCTTCCGCTTCTCTTCCTGCTCCTTGCGGAGATCCCAGTACCCGATGATGTCCATCGCCTTCTTGAGCGTCTCGGCGTAGTTGCCGCTGTCATAGGTCCACCCCAGCGGCGACGGGTATGGGAACTTCTCCGGCGGGATGAAGTTCTTCAGGCGCAGCTCCACCGGGTCCATCCCCAGCTCGTCGGCCAGGACATCCATGGTCCGCTCGATCAGGTACGAAGCCTCGGTCACCCGGAAGGAGCAGCGGTAGGCGACACCGCCGGGCGCCTTGTTGGTGTAGACCGCGTCCACCTCGACGAAGGCAGTCGGGAAGTCGTAGGACCCGGTCACGATGCTGAAGAGACCGGATGGGAACTTGGACGGGTTGGCCGCGGCGTCGAAGGCGCCGTGGTCGGCGATGGTCTTGACCCGCAGCGCCTTCACCCTGCCGTCGCGGTCGGCGGCGATCTCGCACGTCATGTGGAAGTCGCGGGCGAAGTGGGTGCTCTGGAGGTTCTCCGTCCGCGTCTCCACCCACTTGACCGGCCGGCCCAGCTGCAACGAGGCCACCACCGCGCAGACGTATCCGGAGTACACCGGCACCTTGTTCCCAAAGCCGCCGCCCACGTCCGGCGAGATCACCCGGATCTTGTGCTCGGGCAACCCGGAGACCAGCGCCAGCAGCGTGCGATGGGCATGGGGCGCCTGGGAGGTGACGTAGAAGGTCAGCCGCTCCGTGGCCTTGTTGTAGTCGGCGATGCAGCCGCAAGGCTCCAGCGGCGCGGGGTGCACACGCGGGTAGGAGACCTCCTGCCGCACCACCACCTCCGCCTCGGCGAAGGCGCGTTCCGTGCGGTCACGGTCGCCGACCTCCCAGTGCCAGATATGGTTGGTCTTCTGCTCCCGGTCCTCCCGCAGGATGGGCGCGTCGGGCTCCAGGGCCTTGAACGGGTCGACCACCACCGGCAGCGGCTCGTATTCCACCACCTGCGCCAGGGCATGGGCGCCGTCGAAGGCCGCCTCGCGGGTCTCGGCGACCACGGCCGCCACCTCCTGGCCCTGGAAGAGCACCTTGCCCACTGCCAGGACCATCTGCTTGTCGCCGGCCAGCGTGGGCATCCAGGCCAGGCCGGCCTTCTCCAGGTCCTCCCCGGTGATCACGGCGACGACCCCGGGAACGGACAGCGCCGCTTCCTTGGGGACCGCCTTGACCCGCGCGTGGGCGTAGGGGCTGCGCACGATCGCCATGTAGAGCATGCGCGGGAGCACGATGTCGTCCAGATAGCGGCCGGCGCCCTGGATGAAGCGCGGGTCCTCCTTCCGCTTTACGGGCTGGCCAAGAACGCGCTCGGCAACCGCCATCGGTCAGTTCCCCCCTCGCGCCTGCGGCTCCGCGGCGACAGCCACGTCCTCGCCAGCTGCAGCGGCCGGGGTCTCCCCCCGGAGCTCCGCCGCGGCCTGCTGGACGGCCTTGACGATGTTCTGGTACCCGGTGCACCGGCACAGGTTGCCGGAGATGGCGAACCGGATCTCTTCCTCCGTCGGGTTCGGATTGCGCTGCAGCAGGGCGTAGGCGGTCATCAGCATGCCCGGCGTGCAGTAGCCGCACTGGAGCCCGTGCTGATCCCAGAAGCCCTTCTGCAGCGGGTGGAGCTGGCCGTCCTGGGCCAGGCCCTCCACCGTCATGATCTCGCTGCCGTCCGCCTGCACGGCGAACACCGTGCACGACTTGACGGGCCGCCCGTCCAGGATCACGGTACACGCGCCGCAACTGGTCGTGTCACAACCGATGTGCGTCCCCGTCAGGCCCAGTTCTTCACGGAGGAAGTATGCCAGCAGGCGGCGCGGCTCCACTTCGCGCTCGTACGTCACCCCGTTGACGGTCACCTTCATGCGCTTCCGGATCGTCTCCAACGGCGACACCTCCTCACGCGGCCCGGGCCCGCTCGGCGGCCTCCTGCAGGGCCCGCTGGGTCAGCACCCGCACCATGTCACGCTTGTATTCCTCCGGCCCGCGCTGGTCGGAAGTGGGCTCGGCCTGCTCCGCGGCCAGCCGGGCGGCCTCGGCGATGGTGTCCGCCGTCAGGGGCTTGCCCACCAGGTATTCCTCCGCCCTGCTGGCCCGCAGGGAGATGGGCCCCACCGCGCACAGGCCGATGCCGGCACGCGTGCATTCGCCCGCCGCGTTGAGGGTGACCTGCACGCCCACCGCGGCGATGGCGAAGTCCCCCAGCTTGCGCTCCAGCTTCAGGTAGGCGCCACCCGACCGCTCCGGCGGGATGGGCACCCGCACCTCGGTGAGCAGCTCGTCCTCGCCCATCGCCGTCGTGAAGGTGTCCACCAGGAATTCGTCGATGGACAGGGTGCGGGAACCGTCCGGCCCCGTCACCACCACCTGCGCCCCGGCGGCCAGCATGGCCGCACCCCAGTCGCCGGCAGGGTCCGCGTGGACCAGGGAGCCGGCCACGGTCCCGCGGTTTCGCACCAGGGGATCGGCGACGACCCGCGCCGTGGCGACCAGCAGCGGGTAGCGCTTTTCGAGGCCGGGCGCGTTTTCTACGTCGGCGTGCCGGGTCAGGGCGCCGATGCGGAGGAACCCGTCCTCCTCGCGGAGGTACGCCAGGTCCTCGATGCGGTTGATGTCCACCAGCAGGGCGGGCTCCAGCAGCCGGAAGCGCAGCATGGGGATGAGGCTCTGGCCGCCCGCCAGCACCTTGGCCTCGTAACCGTGCTTGCGCAACAGTTGCACCGCCTCGGCCACCGTACGCGGTGCGACGTAGTCGAAAGGCGGTGTAATCATGACACTCCCCCTATCGCGATTCTTCCGGGCATGCGGGGAGCGGCGCCTTGCACGCCCAAACGGGGCACTGGGGACGGGACAAGGTTGGACCCTCCAGAGATGTAGCGACGACCTGGGAACTGCAGTGACTGTGCGGCGATACGGAGAGCAACGTCGGCCGCTCCCCGCCCCGTGTCTTCTCCCCCAGCCACGGTGCCGTGGTTCGGTTTCGTTGTCTTCGCGACTTAACAACAAATTCCTTCCTGGGCCCACGGCCGACGAATTTTCTTAAGGCGTACGCGCCCGCGTAGCTCCCCGTAGACGCCGGCGTCGATCTCCCCGGCCACGGGAGCCGCCACGACAGCGCCCGTGGCCGCCGCCGCATGAGACAATCGTTCCGGCCAGGACCACCCTCGCAGGCTCGCGTCCACGAGGGCGGCCACCACGGCATCGCCGGCGCCCACGGGATTTGCGACGCAACGCCGGGTCTCGCCGTCGATCCATACCCAGCGCGTCTCATAGCCGGACGCCGTCAGCGCTGCATCGATCCGGCGGCCCGTCGTGCCCCCGACGAATCCTGCAACCGTCGTACGCACCCCCAACTGGCCGAGGACCCTGGCTACGTTCACCGCCATGCCGCCGGGGCGCTCGTACACGCGCCGTACGCGGGTCCATCGCTCAGGCCCGCCCCCTCGCTCCGCAGAGCCGGATCTTTCCCGCCGCGGCGACCTTGAGGGCCTCAAGCCCCGCCCGTGACACGTGCCTGGGGTCCGATGCCGCTGCGCCGGCGAGGGCGGAGCGCACGGTATGACTCCAAGCGTGTTTCAACTCCGTTGCGAAGTTGATCTTGGTAATGCCCCGGGCGATGGCCTCCCGGAGCAAGTCCCCCGGTACTCCCGACCCACCGTGCAGGACCAGCGGTACCGGAACCCGGCACCGGATCGCTTCCAATCGCTCCATGTCCAATTGGGGTTCACCGCGGTATGCCCCGTGTACCGTCCCGATCGATACCGCAAGGCTGTCCACGCCTGTACGGGCGACGACGGACTCGGCCCTCATCGGGGCGGGTGAAGGAGTCCCGGGTATCCCCCCCGGTTGTGCCGTCCCCTGTCGAGGCTGGCGGTGCCTGCTCGCCGGTGGGGGGGACGTAGCCGAGCTCCCCCTCCACGGCCACGCCGGCCGCGTGGGCAGCCTCCACGACCTTGCGAGTGAGCTCGACGTTTTGGGCGAAGGGCCGGGAAGAATAGTCGGCCACCACCGAGGTGAAACCGTGCCGCTGGCCAGGATGCACCGTAGTGCGGCGTGCGCCACCACGTAGCGTCACCGGTCTTGAATGCGTCGAAAGCTCAACACTCGCGCACGCTCTGCGGGGTCGATTAGTTGGAAAGCGGCCTCCCACTCTAACTCCATCGCGTCCAACTTCACCATCCACACGTGAACTTCGTCCGGACCCAGTGCCGCAGCCACGCCCCTCGCTGCCCCCGTTGTCATCTCTTCTTTGACCGAATCCGCGATTTATCACTTCTCCGCCGCCAAAGCCGCCGCAGTAGCCAAGAGGCGGGGCGGTGTGCCAAAGCGTATGCCGTCCACTACGGCCCGTCGGTAGTAACGTTGAGCATCAGCTTCTTCCGTTATGCCAAAGGAGACGGGCCGCCGGCGGCCGCGGCCTGTTCGGTCCGGGGCACCACCCGAGCCGTCCCGGCGGCACCCCCTTCGGGAACCCTTGCTTGCATACGCATCCCCCCATGCCAATAACCCTTCGCATGCGGCGCCGCCGGTGGAGGGTAGAGCAGCATGATGCACAGCCGCTTTTCGTCATTCGGGGCGCCCTTCACCGAAGGACGTAGGTCGCCAGCAGCCGCTGCACGTAGTAGATGTCCAGGTCGCGGTGGAAGGTCTTGACCAGCGGCTCCCGGCTACCCGCCAGCCAGATCTTCAGCTCGGCCTCCAGATCCAGGTGGCCCGCCGTCTCGACGGCGAACCGGTTGATGCTGCGGTACGGGATGGACAGGTACTCCACCTTCTTGCCGGTCAGTCCCTGCTTGTCGACCAGGATGAGGCGCTTGTTCGTGAAGATGAAGAGGTCGCGGATCACCTGGTACGCGGCCTCGATCCGCTCCCCTTCCGCCAGGAGGACGCGGTATTCCTGTTGAACCCGCTCCAGGTCGGCTTCCCCGGCGTGGCCCATCATGCGGCCGATCCAGCTCACGGGCGGCTCCCTCCCCACGGCGTGCCCCGGGCCGCGCCCCGTCAGCCCCGCCGCCGGCACCGGCTGCGGACTCGGTCCCGCACAGCCGGGTTCGTTTCTTATACATTAAACGTATACGGCAAGGGGCCGGGGCTTGACCGGCAAGATGCCCGCATCACCGGACGGGTCTGCCCTCGCCACCGGCCATGCCCCGCCCCGGGAAGGAGTGCCCATGCGAATCCGGCCCGGTCAGGTCGTTTCCCACCCCGAGCTGCCTCTCCGCGGTCTGGTGCTGGCGGTCCGCACCAACCCCGCCTGCCTGATGCCCGTGGTGGTCGTCCGCTGGGAGAACGGCGTGGTGGAAGAGCTCGATGCCCTGCGTTGGGGCCCCCTGGAGGACGCCCCGGACGAGGAAGACCCGCCCGGCAGCTGACCGGCCGGCGCGCCGCAGCCCGCGCCGCCGCCAGACCCCGCAGCCGAGACCCACCGGGCCTTGCCCCGGCGGGGCTCCGTACGGCCCGGTCCAGGCTCCCTGCGGCAGCATGTCCCCTTGTGACGGCCATCACGGCACCGGCCCCGGGCGATCCCCTAGTCTAAAGGCGACACCGCACCGGGACGGTCCTGGTGCCGCCGGGCCGCTACGCCCGCACCCGGCGCACCAGGCAGGAAAGGGAGGCAATTCCCATGGGCGTGCGCGTCTCCCGCTGGACCCTCCCCTATTTCACCGCCGCCCTGGCCTGCTTCGCCGTCGCCCAGGGGGTCCTGGCCGTTGGCTGGGCCTACCCGGAGGCAGGCCTCGGGGCTCCGTCCACCCTGGCCGTGGTCCACCTCCTGACCATCGGCTGGCTGAGCCTTTTGATCCTGGGCGCCCTGCAGCAGTTCGTGCCCGTCATCACCGAGCGCTCCCTGGCCAGCGACACCGCGGCGGCCTGGGCTTTGGGCCTCATCCTGACCGGCCTGGCGGGCATGGTGCTGGGCTTTTTGGCGTTGCCGGGCGGCCCGCTGGCCGGCAGCCCGGCTTCGGACCCGGGCCCGGCCGGCGGGTCACTGGCCGTGGCGGCGCCTGCGCCAGCCCTGCGCGGCGGGCTCCTGGTGGCGGCGTTGCCCGCGGGGGGCACCCTGGTGCTGGCCGGCTTCACCGTCGCCGCCGTCAACCTGGCCATCGGCCTCTGGCGGGCCCGGCCCCTGGTCCTGCCGGCGCGCTTCGTGGCGGTGGGCCTCGCCTTTCTCCTCCTGACGGGCGGGCTGGGGGTCAGCCTGGCTCTGGTCCTGGCCCTTCCGGACGTCGCCGGCCGCCACTTGTCGCCCGCTCTTGCGGCCCAGCTGCTGGCCCGCGGGCTCCCCCTGCACATGGCGGCGGGCCTTGGCGGCTGGTTCACCCTGACGGCCATGGGCGTCGCCTACAAGCTGCTCAGCATGTTCACCCTGGCGCCGGAAGAACGCGGCCCCGTGGGGCGCTGGGTCCTGCGCCTGGCCGGCGCGGGCCTGGCCGTCGCCTGGCTGGGCGGCCTGGCATCGTTGCTGCGGGCCGGAGCCGGCGCCACCGGCCCGGCGGGGGCCGGGACGCCGGATCCGGCGGGCGCCGGCATCCCGGCGCCCGGCGCCCCAGGTCTCCCAGGGACGGATGCGCTGGCAACCGGACTGGCAGGCCTGGCCACCACCGGCTGGGTCGCCGCCGGCGCGGGGGTGCTGCTCTACCTGTGGGACATGCGGCGCCTGTACCGGCAGCGCCGGCGGCAGGCGCTGGAACTCAACGCCCGGTACGCCCCCATCGCCTTCGGGGCGCTGGCTGCGGGTGTGGTGTTGATGGCCGCCGGCGCCGTGCTGGGCCGGCTGGCCGGCCTGGCCCCGGCACTGGTGTACCTGTTGCTCTTCGGCTGGCTCTCCGGCCTGGGGCTCACCCAGCTCTACAAGATCGTTCCGTTCCTCACCTGGCTGGAGAGGTTCGGGCCCCGCCTCGGGCGCGGCCCGGCCGTCCGGGTGCAGGACCTGGTCAACGAGGACCGCGCCCGGCCCTGGTTCTGGCTTTACTTTGCGGCGGTGGCCGCGGCCACCGCGGCGGCCCTGGCCGGCTGGGCCGGTCTCTGGCGGGCCATGACCGGCCTGACCCTGGTGAGCACGCTGGCCATCGCCCTGGAGCTCTGGCGGGCGCGCCGGGCCGACCCCAAGCCGCAGGCCGCGCCGGTGCCACCCCCCTGGCTCGGGCAGCGCGGGCGGGCCGGCGCCGCGGGCCGGGTTCCACCAGGGGGAAGCGGCAGCCTGTCGCCGGTTCGTCCCGGTGAGGGCGCCGTGCAAGGGAGGTGAAGGGTGTGGCGGAGCCCATGGTGACGGAGGACGACATCCGCGAAGCCTTGATGGACGTCATCGACCCCGAACTGGGGTTCAACATCGTCGACCTGGGTCTGATCTACGGCATTACCGTGGAAGACGGCAAGGTCCACATCGTGATGACCATGACCACCCCGGGCTGCCCGGCCACCAACTACCTGCAGGAAGGCACGCGGGAACGGGCGCTGGCGGTCCCCGGGGTCAAGGAGGTCGACGTCCAGGTGGTCTGGTCGCCGCCGTGGACGCCCGACCTGATGAGCGACCGGGCCAAGCGGTTCTTCGGCTTGATCGAAGGCTAGCCGCTGCCGGTGGCGGCCGGTGACCGGGACGGGATCCCGGATTCGGCACCCGGGCACCGTGGCGGCCTGCCGGGTCGCCAGAGCAGGCTGCTCGGCTGCTCGGACAGTGCCCAGACCGCGCCCCGCCGGCCGGCCGAACCCGCCTTCGGCGGCGCCCCCGGCAATTCGAAAACGCGGGCCGGGTCTTCGGGGGCCCGGCCCGCGTGGTGCTCGCGCCGCCTGGGAGCGACCCCGCCAGCCTCCCGCCGCCTATTCCGGCCGCCAGAAGGTGACCCGCCAGGCCCCGTCCGGTTGCCGCTCCGCCCGGTGCTCGAACCCCTTGCGCTTCATCACCCAGTAGAGGGGCACGGGCTCGAACCCGACGATCAGCACGAAGGGCTGGCCCGGCTTGAGGCGTGCCACGTTGGCCATGATGTCCCGGAAGGGCTCCTGACGGCGGGCGAAATAGGGCCGGACGTCCATGACCAGCGGCTCCACGCCCGCGCCAGCCGCCGACGTCCCGGGATCCTGCTCCTTGCCGCCCGCTGCGGGCTGTCCGGCAGGGTCAGCCGGTTCGGCCGAACCCGGCACCTCCTGGGCGGGCGGCTCGCTCCCCGCCGGCAGGGCGGCCGCATCCTGCGGACCCGGTGCCGCGCCGGCCCGCCAGATGCGGATGATCACCGATCCGTCGTCCTGTTCTGCCATGGCGTATTCGAAACCGCGCTCGTCCAGGTGGGGCAGGAGGAACATGGGCTTGCGGTCGTTGTGGGCCTGCAGCACCTGGCCGGGCTCCAGGCGGTCCAGAGCGGACAGGATCCGCACCATGGGTTCGGGCGGCTGCAGCCCGCGGTTGTCCAGCTGAAGCGCCGGTTCGGCCGGAGAGGGCGGCAACCGCAGGCCCTCGCGCGCGATCCCGCCCGGCGCAGCCTGCCCGTTCGGCGAAGCCTCCGTGCCGCCCGCCGCCCCTGGGCGTTCCCCGGCAGGTCCGGCCCGGCCGGCACCCTTGCCCCTGCGGAAGAACATGCTCCCACCTCCACGTGTCCTCGGAACGTCCCTCAGGGGCATGGTGCCCGATCGCAGGGGCACCGGCTGTGACGCCCGTCACCGGGCCGCGAGGCAACGCGGCCGTGGGGCCATGGCCTACGGCCGGTCCTCCCGCGGATCCCGCCTCGGGACCTGCAGCAAGTTCCCCACCACGGGTTCCGCCTCCGGGTGTGGCGGCCGGTCCCCCACCACGGGTCCCGCCTTTGGGTGTGGCGGCCGGAGCCGCCGAAAGATCCCGCCCCGGGCCGCGGCGCCACCCCTCCCCCAGCCTGCGGGCCGCGGCGACCGTGGCCGGAGGGCCTCCTTGCCGTGCTCCGAGGCGCCACGCCCGGCGGGCCGGGACCGGTTGACCTTGCCCGCGGGACCGGTGACCTTGCCCGGGGGACCGGTTGACCTGGCCCGGCCCCTCGCCCCGCCGGGCGGCGACCACCGCCGGCGGTGACGGCCGTCACAGCCCGGCCGGTCCGCCTTGGGGCAGGGTAGAAGCGAAGGGAACACGGAGGTGACGGATGATGCCGGTCCCCACGCAGATCGCCGGCCCTGAGCGGCTTGCCCGGGGGCCCGCACCCGCCCCGGCAGGTCGCCCGTCCCCCGCCAGAAAGGGTGGCGTCCCGTCCCCGAGCACCGCCGCCCAACCCGGTTCATCGACGGCTCCGCCCATGTCCCTCCCGGCGGTTCCGGCCGGGCCTGCTGCGCCCGGCGCGGCCGGAGATGCCGCGACGGCCGACTCCCTGCTGGGACGCTACGTCAACCGCTACCTGCTTCCCCGGGTGGCGCTGACGGTCATCAGCCTGGCCTCGCTGGTCGGTGTTTACCTGACCCTGCGCATGCAGGGCATGCCGCCCTGGCTGGTCGTGCCGCGCTGGGCGGGCCTGGTCGGGCTTGGCATTCTGGCCGGCGGCACCATGTGGTGGTCGCGCTTCGTCGTGCCCCGGGACACCCAGCCCGCCGCCGTGGCCCGGCTGGCGGCCGCCCAGGCCCGCCACTACCGGCCGCTGATGGCGGGAGGACTGGTGGCGGCGCTGGCCGGCGGCGGGTTCTGGGCCGCCTGGGTCGGCCCGGTGGCCGCCGCCCGCGGTTGGGTCGGGCTCTGGCTGCTCGTCGTCGCGCTCTACGGCGGCCTGGTCGCTGCCACGCTGGCGCTGTCAAGCCTGCCGGACGGCGAGGCCCTGGCGGCACGCCGCCAGGCGCTGGCCGTCCTCTGGTCCGCCACCGCCCTCCTGGTTGCCATGGGCCTTCTGGACGCGGCCCTGACCTTCGGCACCTGGTGGCCAGCCTGGGTCCTGCGCCCCCTTCACCTGGGGGCCTTCGGCCTCTGGCTGGGCGGGGCCGTGTGGAACATCTTCGTCGCCGTGCCCGCCGCCCGGGACGAGCTGGCCTTTGCCACGGTGGCCGCCTCGGCCACCCAGCTGGAACGCTTCCGCAAGCGGGTCCGGGTCTTCCTGCCCCTGCTGCTGGCGACCGGCCTTGCCCAGGCGGCCGCCTATGCCGGGTGGAACCCCTTGGCCTGGCCCGGGAACTGGGTGGGGCGCCTGGCCCTGGTCAAGCTGGGGCTGGTGGCGGCCCTCTTCGTCATCTTCATCACCTGCCCCCTGTGGCGCGCCTGCTCGCCGATCAAGGGGATGTGCGATCTGGAGGAACTGGCCGGTCCAACTGCTGGAACGAGCCGGGGCCGTGCCTTGCGCCGGCGGGGTGAAGCGGGCCGTCCAGCCGCCGCCTCCCTGCCCGGGGCGGCCGCGGCCGCCCCGGTACGGCGTCTCGACCGGCGCGGCGCCGGTTGTGCCGGGTTCGTCCACGTGGAAGAAGCCCTGGCCGGCATGGCGCCGGGCGAGGTGCTGGAGCTCTTGAGTTCCGATCCCATCTCCTGGTGGGAACTGCCGGCCTGGCTGGAAGTCCACGGGCACCGGCTGCTCTTCCGCGAGCGAAGGCGCATCTGGCCCTGGCGGTATTTCCGGTTCCTCATCCAGCGGGGGGCGGGAACGTCGCCGGGTCGTCACGCAGCCAGGTAGCCAGGTCGCGGCGTCGCGAGGTCGCGAGGCCGCCAAGCGGCAACGTGGCAACCTGGCGCGGTGGCCACCGTAGCAGCGTGGCCCTGGTCACAGGAGGCTATGGAAACCCGGCGCGAGCCGGGCACGCGGAAACCGGGGCGCGAGGACGGCCCCACAGGACGCCGGGCCTTGTGGTGGAACGGGACGGGGGGAGACGACCGTGCTGTGGCAACCCCGCCAGGCCGAACACGGCCCAGAGGCGCCGGGAAGCGAGGCGGCCCGAGAGGACATCGCCGGCGGCCACAAGGACGCCGGCCGCAGCCGCCGGGAACCAGGGGACGGAGCCGGGCGGCCCATCCTGCCATCCCTACAAGGCAGACGCCCGGCGGCCGGCGTGGGCCGGTCGATCGCCACCCCCCGCTCCGGCAGCCCCGGGGCGCCAGCGGGGCCGGCTGCTCCAGCGGTTGAAGCGGGTAGCGGGCGGGCGCCAACCGGCCCGGCCCTGCCCTCCCGGGAGGCTCCCGTGGTCCCGCCCCTGGTTCGCCTGTTCGTCCAGGCCTTGCGCGAGCTGGCCGCCGCCGGGGAACCGGAGCGGGCCTGCATGATGGCAGCCCAGGCCTGGTCCCTGCTGCGCCACGACTTCCCCCGGGAAGCGCAGCGCCTCAACGGCCTGCTCCACGCCCTGACCGGTGCGACCCACCCCCGTCACGCCGGCCATTGAGATGGGAGGAACCTGCATGGCCCGACAACGAGCGTGGCAGCAGCTGGCCCGCCACCTGCGCCGGGCCGGCCAGCGCCCGACCATCCAGCGCGTGGCGGTCTACGAGGCCCTGCTGCGCGCAGCCCGGGCGGGGATCCATCCGACGGCCGACGAGGTGCACGCGACCCTCCGGCCCTCCCTGCCGACCTTGAGCCCCGTCACCACCCGGCGGGTCCTGGCCGCGCTGGTCGAGGCGGGGCTTGCCCGGCGGGTGGTCATGCCGGGCGAGCCCGACCGCTACGACGGGGATCCGGCACCCCACGCGCACCTGGCCTGTGTGCGCTGCCACCGGTTGCAGGACGTGGCGCTGCCCGAGCTGGACGAGATCGTCCGCCAGGTGCGGGAACAGACGGGCTTTCTGATTACGGGCCAGGAACTGGTGCTCGAGGGGCTGTGCCGCCACTGCCGTCACGGGCGGCCCGTTCCCCCGGCTGCCGCCGGTTCCCAAAGAAGCTCGCGGCGGTTGATCCCCGGCGCACCCGGTGGAGGGCCCTGCGCCGAACCGGTCGGTGCCGGCGGAAGGCCTGTGCCGCCGGCTCCCGTCCGCGGCCCCCGCCGCCGCTCCCCGGACCCCGCCCGGTCCGCCGGCCCGGTGGTGACGGGTGGCCGGGAAGATGGGGTCTTCTGCGCCGGCAGGCGTCGTCCGGTGCCTGCGTACTCCTTTTTCCGTTGCTTTTCTCCCCCTCGTCCTGCATCATGGGGCCATGGAATGTCAACCCACGTGCCCCCGGTGACCGGCGGCGGGAGTACCACGGGCCGCCGTGGCGCACAGTAACGTAGGACGCAGGGGCGGAAAGGACAGGAGGGGGACCGTGGCCCGCGACGTCTTCCCGGAAATCCACGAGCCTGCGCCCGTACGCTGGCTCCTGGCCAATCCACGGGCTGGGTGGGTATGGTTGTTGCCGCGCCTCTGGCTCGGGTGGCAGTGGCTCCAGGCCGCCCTTGGCAAGGTGGGGGACCCGGCGTGGACTGGTCCGCAGGCCGGCGCGGCCCTGCAAGGCTTCATCCAGGGCGCCTTGCAGCGCGCGGGGGGGCCACATCCCGAAGTGACGGGCTGGTACGCCCGTTTCCTGCGCGACGTGGTGCTCCCCAACGCCGCCACGTGGGCCAAGCTGGTGGCTTACGGAGAGCTGCTGGTGGGCATCGCCCTGCTGACCGGCATGCTCACCGGGATCGCGGCCTTCTTCGGAAGCTTCATGAACTTCAGCTTCATGCTGGCGGGCACGTCCAGCGCCAACCCGGTGATGTTTGCCGTCGCCACCGCGCTGGTGCTCGCCTGGCGGGTGGCGGGATGGATCGGGCTGGATCGCTGGCTCCTGCCCCTGCTGGGCACGCCGTGGGAGCCGGGGCGCGCCTTCCGGCGGTAGGAGCCACCATCACCCTGGTGGCGAAAGCGGGTGGTCAGGGACCGGCAGGGCCCCTCCCGGCCAGGTGACCCGGTCACCAACCGGGACGGGGCCCCAATCGCCCCAAGGGGCAGGGCCGGGCTCAGCGATCACCGCCAGCGCGACGGGCCCGACCGCCTGTCGCGGCCGCGCCGGCACCCTGCCTGGGAGAACCGCGTCTCCGGCACCCCCCACCTCTTCAGCGGCTTCCCCTGTGACCCCCATCACCGACCGCGCCCGGCTCGCGCGGTACGCTGGAACCGGCAGGAGCCAATGGCCTGACAACAGGAGGAAGCCGGCCCATGAACAAGCGCGACGTGTTGCAGCAGCTGGTCCGGGTGCGACTGGCCGACGGCAGCAATCCGCTGGCCGACGGCCGCATCCAGGACGTGCTGGTGGAGATGCACGGCGAGCGGGCCCACGTGGCGATCCTGATCGATGAGAACTGGGACGGCGGCTCGCCGCCGGCCGACGCCCAGGAGCGCCTGCGGCAGGCGGTGCTGGCGATGCCGGGGGTCGCGTCGGTGCGCATCGTCCCGCGGCCGCGCCCCCGCGCCCGGGGGGTGACGGTGCCCGGCGCCGCGCCCGCCCCGGGGGGTGGCGACGCCCCGGCCCGGAAACTGCCCGAGGGCCTGCAGGGCGCGCGCGTCGTGGCCGTGGCCAGCGGCAAGGGCGGCGTGGGCAAATCCAGCGTCACCGTCAACCTGGCGGTGGCCCTGGCGCGGCGCGGCCTGAAGGTGGCCGTCCTCGATTGCGACATCTACGGGTTCAGCGTCCCCGCCCTGATCGGCCTGGAAAGGGCGCCGGCCCTGGATGACGACCGCAAGGTCATTCCCGGTCACGGCCACGGCGTCGACGTCATGTCGATGGAGTTCTTCGTCCAGAACAACCGCCCGGTGGTGTGGCGCGGGCCCATGCTGGGCAAGGCTCTCCGCCAGTTCCTGTTCGACACCGTGTGGAACCACCCGGACGTGGTGGTGCTGGACCTGCCCCCGGGCACGGGCGACATGGCGCTGGACGTGCAGCAGCAGTTCCCGCCCATGGACGTGCTGATCGTGACCACCCCGGACCCCTTCGCCGCCCGGGTGGCCGAGCGGGCGGGGTCCATGGCCCAGAAGATGGGTCACCGGGTGATGGGCGTGGTGGAGAACATGGCCTACCGCCAGTGCAGCGGCTGCGGGCAGCGGGAATACCTCTTGGGACGCGGCGGCGGGGATGCCGTGGCGGCGGCCCTTGGTACGGAGGTCCTGGCCCGGATCCCCATGGAACCCCCGCCGCCCGGACTGCGCCGGGACGGCCTCTTTCCCCCGGAATCCGGCGCCGGCGCCGCCTTTGCCGAGCTGGCCACCCGGGTCGCCGAGCGCCTGGGGGTGGGCGTCCCGCAGCCGGCCGGGGCCGACGGGGTCCGCTGACGGCCGCCGCCCGCACGGGGCGGCCGGTGTTCCTCCCGGGCCGCCCTCGCGCTGGGGGCGGCGCCGGTCATCCCCCCGGCGCCGGTCCTCCCCCGTGGGCCGGCCGCCTGACCGCAGGCGGCCGGCTCGCGGGCCCCGGCCGGAGGTGCGTGCCATGGGCTGCGCTCAGCCCGGGGCGCGCACCACGGGCCGGTTCGACTCAAGCATCAAGCGCCGGGCACCCACCGGCACCCGGCGCAGCCCTCAGCCGTGACACCGCCCGCCCCTGCTCTCCCCACGGTGGCCGTCACTGCTCAAAGAACTTGCGGTTCTTCTCGATGTAGCTCTTCCACTGCTCGGGGACCTCGTCCTCGTCGTAGATGGCTTCCACGGGGCAAACGGCCGCGCACGCGCTGCAGCCGATGCACTCTTCAGGGTTGATGTACAACTGGTCGTCGCCCTCGTAGATGCAGTCGACGGGACAGACTTCCTGGCAGGACTTGTCCTTCACCCCGATGCAGGGCTCGCAGATCACGTAGATCACGGGTCTCACCTCCACCTTGACGGTAGAACCGGCCGGCGCCGGCCGCCGTGACGCCGGTCACGCCCCGCCGGCACCTGCCGCGGGCAGGTCACACCTTGCCGATGCGCACGCGCCAGGCTTCGGGACCTTGCTCAAGGTATTCCCACTCGAACGCACCCGGATGCTCCGCAGCGAACTGGTAGTACAGCGGCTTGGGATCGTGATCGTTGACCAGGATGAAGGCCTGGCCCGGCCGCATGGCCTCGTAGGTGGCAAAGATCAGCTGGTGGCGCTGGAAGGGTGGAAGGGCGCGAACGTCGAGCTCCGGCGTACCGTCCTCCTCCGCGACGGCTCCCCCGCTCGTGCCCGCTTTCCCGCCGGCCTCCGGGGCTTTACCCGTCAGCCGCTCGTGCATGCCTTCCAGCAGGGCCTCCAGGTCCTCTGCCGGTTCTTCCATCAAGACGGGAAGCAGGGCGTCGTTCTCCTCCGCGGCGTGGCTGATGAAGAGAGCCGTCAGCGCGGACGCCAGGGCGACGGCCTCCAGGGCGTCCCCGGCCCCCTCCAGCCGCCGCAGGGTCTCCTGGATCGTCCCGTGCTCGGCCGTCAGCCCCTTCACCAGGGCGCGCCCCGCCTCTCGCCGGGACGCGGCGGCGTAGAGGGTTTCCTCCTCGGCTGCAGCGTGGGGCAGGATCTCCTGGCGGACGTACTGCAGCACGTTCTCCAGGGCCGGACGGTACGGCTCACCCCGGCGGACGGCCGCCACCAGGGCGTCCAGCCGCCCGTCCAGCTCCCGGGCCATGGCGTCGTGGTGGGCGCGGATCCGCGCCGCCACCGTTTCGTTGCGCGTGGTCACGTAGACCCCCTCCTTCGCAGTGCGACCCTGCGCCTGCGGGTCGATGCCAGCGTATCGCCGGTGCGCCGGCCGAGGCTGTGATAGCAGTCACAGCCCCACCGGACCGGCATGGTACCGTTACATCGGTGACGGCCGCCGCCGGCGGAGACATCCTGGGCAAGGAGGAGGCCGCCGATGACCGGGTACGAGCTGATCGTCTACATCCACATCCTTGCCGCCATGGTCTGGGTGGGCGGCATCCTGTTCCTCAGCCTCGTGGTGGTGCCGGCCTCACGGCGTTATCCCGAAGACGTCCGGGCGCGCCTTTTCACCGACGTGGGGCGCCGGTTCCGGAACGTGGGCTGGACCGCCCTGGGGATCCTCGTGGTGACGGGCGCAATCCAGATGGCCGCCCGCGGCGCCACGCTGGCCAGCGTCCTGGACGGCACCTTCTTCGACAGCCCCTGGGGGCGGGTGATGGGGGCGAAGCTGCTGGCCGTGTTCGTCATGATGCTGCTGACGGCCCTCCACGACTTCGTGGCCGGACCGGCCGCCGAGCGAGCCGCCCGGAGCGGAGCGGATGCCACCACCCTGCGGCGCCGTTCGGGGCACCTGGCGCGCCTGACGGCGCTGCTGGCGCTCGTCGTGGTGTTCCTGGCGGTGCAGCTGGTTCGCTGACGGCGAGCACCAATCCTCAGGCGGCGTTCACACCCGCCTCAGCGCAGACTCAGGATCCTCCCCCAGCATCGGAAGTGAGCACCGCAGCGCGCTCCGGGATCACCAAGGAGCGGAGCGCACCAGCGGCGGGGATGCCGGCGAGGGCAGAGCGGTGCGCAACTTCCGAAAGGGGAGGGTCTCCGATGGCACGTCCAACGAGCGGTCCCCAGGGCCGCGCGGCACAGAACAGGCGGCGTACTCGCGGATGGCTGGCGCTGCTTCTAGGTCTCAGCATGGTGGCGGTGACGGCCTGCGGCAGCAGCACCGCCGGCGACAGCAACAAGGGGCAGGCGGGTTCGTCCGGTCCGGGTACGGAGCAGGCCCAGCAGGTCGAACCGGCCCGTGCCGACGCCAAGGTGGTGGCCGCCGATCCGACGGCCGTCCCGGAACCGGTGGGCAAGCGGCCGCCCAAGACGGTACGCATCGACCTGGAGGCGGTGGAACTGGACGGCCAGCTGGCCGACGGCACCACGTACACCTACTGGACCTTCAACGGCCAGGTGCCCGGGCCCATGCTGCGGGTGCGGGTCGGCGACACGGTGGAGCTGCACCTGAAGAACTCGCCCCAAAGCGGCCAGATCCACTCCATCGACCTGCACGCCGTGAACGGGCCGGGCGGCGGCGCGGTGGCGACCCAGGTCAAGCCCGGTGAGGAAAAGGTCTTCACCTGGAAGGCGCTCAACCCGGGCCTGTACATCTACCACTGCGCGTCGCCCCACATCCCGACCCACATCGCCAACGGGATGTACGGCCTGATCCTGGTGGAGCCGGAAGGCGGCCTGCCGCCCGTCGACAAGGAGTTCTATATCGTCCAGGGCGAGATCTACACCGACCTGAAGCACGGCGAGAAGGGCCATGCCGGATACGACTATGAGGCCCTGCTGGACGAGGAGCCCAACTACGTGGTCTTCAACGGCGCCAGCGCCTACTGGACGGGCGAGCGGGCGCTGAAGGCCAAGGTGGGCGACCGGATCCGGATCTTCGTCGGCAACGGCGGCCCGAACCTGATCTCCAGCTTCCACGTGATCGGTGAGGTCTTCGACGCGGTCCACGACCAGGGGGCCACGGAAGCGGTGCACAACGTGCAGACCACGCTGATCCCCGCGGGCGGCGCGGCCTGGGTCGAGTTCACCGTCGACGTCCCGGGCACCTACACCCTGGTGGACCACTCCATCAGCCGGTCCATCGACAAGGGCGCCCTGGCCCAGATCGTGGTGGAGGGCGATCCGAACCCCGAGGTCTTCGACGCGCCCGAGATGACGGCGGAGGGGCACTGATCCCGGTCCCTCCGCCGGCCCTGACCGGGCGGGCGAACCAGCCGCGGCGATCCGGCGGCCCCGCCGCCGGATCGCCCTTTCGCTGGGGCCGGTGCCGCGCCCCATCCGCGCCGGGCAGCCCGATGGACGGGGGCACGATGGACGGCGGCAGCCCGTCGGACCGAGCCGGCCGGCGGAACCCGCGGAGCCCGCGGAGATCCTTCGCCAAACGGAGGTGCTGGTCGTGAACCACCTGCCGAAACCCCCGGATGTCGCCCGCGCCCGCCCACCCATCGACTTCGACCGCGCTCCCGTCATCCTCATCTGGGAGACCACCCAGGCGTGCGATCTGGTCTGCCGTCACTGCCGCGCGTCGGCCCAGCCTCACCGCCACCCTCTCGAACTGGCCACGGACGAGGCGCGCCGGCTGATCGACGAGGCGGCGGAGATGGGGACGCGCCTTTTCGTCTTCACCGGGGGCGACCCGCTCAAGCGCCCGGACCTGAACGTCCTGATCCGCCACGCGGCGCACCGGGGCCTGCATCCCTCGGTGACTCCCAGCGCCACGCCCCTTTTGACCGCCGAGCGCATCCGGGCCATGGCCGAAGCCGGCGCCGAAGCCATCGCTCTCAGCCTGGACGGGGACGAGGCCGCCCTTCATGATGCCTTCCGCGGCTGGTCGGGATCCTTTGCCCGCACCCTGGAGGCGGCGCGGGCGGTGCGGGAGGCCGGGCTCCGCCTGCAGATCAACACCACGGTGACCCGGCTCAACTGGCGGCGACTGGACCGGATCGCCCGCCTGGTGGCCGAGCTGGGCGCCGGCCGGTGGAGCGTGTTCTTCCTGGTGCCCACGGGCCGGGGCGCGACCTTGGAGCCCCTCGACGCCGCCGAGCACGAGGCGGTGTACCGCTGGCTGGCGGACCTGGAAGGCAAGGTCCCCTTCGCCATCAAGACCACGGAGGCGCCGGCATACCGCCGCGTGCTGGTCGAACGCGGCCGGCCGCCGCGCCCGGCCATCGGCGACGGCAAGGGGTTCTGCTTCGTTTCCCACACGGGTGCCGTCTTCCCCAGCGGCTTCTTGCCCCTGGCGGCGGGCAACATACGGACCAGCTCCCTGGCGCGCATCTACCGGGACAGCCCGCTCTTCCGCTCCCTCCGCGACCCCGCCCAGCTGAAGGGGAAGTGCGGCCGCTGTCCCTTCCGCCAGCTGTGCGGCGGGTCCCGGGCCCGCGCTTACGCCTTGACGGGCGATCCGCTGGCGGAAGAGCCCACCTGTGCCTACGATCCCGGCACCGGGACCGCGGCGGTGGCGGAGCTGGTGTTCGCCGGGGAAGGCGCCTGAGGCCGGGCGGCCCCGCCGCCTCCCAGCGGTCGGGGTTGCCCGGCTGGGCCCGGCGGCCCGCTTCCGGCTGCGTTCCCCGGCGCCCGCGCGGTTCGGGCACATGCGTCCTCGCAACCGCCGCCGGTCTTTCCCGGCGGCGGCCCGTATTTAGCGGCGGCTTGCATTTGGCGCCGGTTCGCATTTGCGGCCGGGCCACCCATTCCTCAGGTGCTCCTCAGGTTTGCCTTAGGTACCCCTCAGGATCACCTGCCACCATGGCCTTGCGGACGCTGATCCAGCCCACGTCGCAGGAGGTGCGGCAGTGATGGGAACGGGCGCAATGGACCGCCAGGGTGGTGCAGGCGGCACGGGCGGGCACCGGGGCAAGGCGACGGCCCGCTTGCGCTGGTGGATGCTGGCGGGTGTGGTGGTGCTGGGCCTTGTGCTCTGGGCCGTCTAGCCCATGGCCGGCGCCTCGGGCTCGGGCAACGACGGGACCCCGGCAGGGGCCGGTTCGTCCGCCGGGGACACCACCGGCGCTGCCGGGACGGGCCACGATGGCCAGCCAGGCGGCGAAGCGGCTGCGGATTACACCATCTACCCCGCGGGCACGGGCTCGGAGGGCCAGAAGGCGCTGCCCGAGGGGCAGCAGCTGGCCCGGTACCGCGTGGAGAATGGCGTCAAGGTCTTCGAACTGACGGCGCTGCCCGTCAAGTGGTCCGTGGGCGACAAGGAATATGAGGCCTGGACCTTCAACGGCACGGTGCCCGGCCCCCAGATCCGGGTCAAGGAGGGCGACCGGGTCCGCATCATCGTGAAGAACCAGCTGCCCGAGTCCACCGTGGTCCACTGGCACGGGCTGGCCGTACCCAACAAGATGGACGGGGTCCCCATGGTGACCCAGGATCCCATCCCGCCCGGAGGCCAGTTCGTCTACGAGTTCGTGGCCCAACCGGCGGGAACCCACATGTACCACACCCATCACAACACGATCAAGCAGAAGGGCATGGGGCTCTACGGCACCTTCATCGTCGAGCCCAAGGACCCCGAACCGTGGAAGTATGACGCCGACTACAGCCTGATGATCTCCGACGGCCAGCTGGGCTACGTGATCAACGGCAAGTCCTTCCCCCACACGGCGCCCATCAAGATGAAGGTGGGCGAGACGGCCCGCGTCCGGTTGATCAACATCGGCGACCAGGTCCACCCCATGCACCTGCACGGTGCGGACTTCACCATCATCGCCAAGGACGGCCAGCCCCTGCCCCAACCCATGAAGGCCAACACCCTGGACATGATGCCGGGCGACACCTATGACGTCCTGGTCCACTTCGACCGTCCGGGCACGTGGGTCTGGCACTGCCACATCATCTCCCACGTGGAAGACGCCCAGGGCAACATGATGGGCCTGATCCAGGTGCTCCAGGTGGAGGAGTAGGGATCGCCGTTCCGGAAGTCCCGGCGGGTGCAAACGGCCGGAGCCAACGACCGGAAGGGTCCAGGCAGGGCACGGGTGATCTGCGGGGGAGTGGCGGCCTGGCGGCCGTTGCTCCCCCGTTCTGGCCATACTGCCCCGCTGCGGCCCGATGGGCCGGCCGGCGGCGGGATCGCCGCCGGCGTGGGGCAGGGCCTGCCGCGCGTAACGGCCGCTACCGCCCCTCGCCCCCTCGGGATCGCACGCGCCAGCGGCCGCTGGGGTCCCGGGTCACCAGTCCCTGGCGCTTGAACTCGCTGATCACCCGGCTGACGCTCTCCCGGGCGGCCCCCACCAGGGCCGCGATCTCCTGGTGCGTGAGCTGGTCGCCCATGTGCTTGACCAGGACCTCAAGGACCCGGGTGCGCAAATCGCGCCAGACCAGGCTGCGGATGCGATCCTGCAGGTAGCGGATGCGTTCTTCCTGGGCCATCAGCAAGGCCATGGCCAGATCCCCGTGCCGGCGCACCAGGTCGAGGATGGCCTCCCGGGTTACCGTCCCCACCACGCCGTCCTGGATCACCTCGGCGGTGGCGGGGTAACCGCCGCCGGTGAAAAGCCCCACGGCGGGGAAGAGATCACCCGGTCCCAGAAGATGCATGATGTACTCGCGGCCCTCGTCGTCGACGGCCACGATCTTGACGCGCCCCTGGCGCAGGAGGAACACGGCCTTGACCGGCTCGCCCTCGCGAAACAGCACGTCGCCGGCGTGGCACGGTCGCCAGCGCACCTGCTCGGCCACCCGGGCCACCAGCTCGGCGGGCACCTGGTCGAAGGGGTGGATGCGGCGCAGAGCGGCCACCACCGCCTCCCGGGTGTCGAAGGCCCCCCGCCGGGAGGGCGGTACGGGCTGGTCCATGGGGTCCATGACGATCCTCCCCGGGTCTTCCCCAGCATAGGTTTTCTCCCGCACAGCCCATTCCTGCCGGCGGGGCCGGGGCCGCGTTGCCGCGCCGGCGCCTCCGCTGTCCCGTGCGGCGCCCTGGCGGGGGCCGTGCCATCCAGGTGCCGCGCCCTCGCGGGGTCGCCGCGTGGCGATGCCGCGTCAGGGCTGGGTTGCGCCGCCCCGATGCCGTTGCCGGCGCCCCCCTGTGACCCAGCGCACTGCGGGGCGGGCAGGCTGTGGGGTATGATCAGGGCGAAGCAGCATATGGAAACCGGCACGCGGGGCCGGTGGCACGCGGCGTGGAAGGCGCAGGATGAATGGACAAGGTACCGAGAGAGGTGGCCAGCATGACCCGTGAACCCCAGGCTCCCCAGGGCGGGACCGCAGGGCACACCCTTGAGCCGGCGCGGCCCCTTGCCCATCCCGTGGACGAACCCGCACCCCGCCCCCGCCCATCCGAACCTGGTCCCCGCCCGGCCGGGGGAGAAACGGCAGGGGGAGCCGCCGGAACAGGCTCCCTTACCTCAGTCGTCGCGGGCGGCGGCCCGCCCCGGCAGGCGGCGGCGCCGGAGGAGCCGCGGGCGGCCCCGACAGCGGCGGCTCCGGGAGAGCGGGCGGCGGGCCCCAGGGGTGCGGCCCCCCGGAGCCGGCGCCCCAGCGCGCCGGCCTCCCGGCACCGGGCGAACCGGCACTGGCCCTGGCTTCCCTTTTTCGACCTGGCGGTGGTGGCCGCCCTGGTTCCGGGCTTCCTGCTGGGGGGCGTGCTGGCGGCTGCTGCCTGGCAGGGATGGAGCTGGGCTTCCGCCTACCCGGCCCTGGCCCAGGCCCACGGCCACGCCCAGCTGCTGGGTTGGGGCGGCGCGCTGATCCTGGGGGTGGCGCTGCAGTTCCTGCCCCGGCTGCGAGGCAGCACGTTGAGCGACCCGCGGCGCGTGCCCCTGGGGTTCATGCTCCTGGCCGCCGGTCTGGCCTTGAGGGTGGGCGGCCAGGTCCTGGCCGCCCTGGCGGCGGCACCCGCCGCGCGGGCAGCGGGCCTCTGCATCCTGGCCGCCGGTGCCGCCCTTGAGGCGGTGGCGGCGGGGTTGCTGGCCGGGCTGCTGGCCCGTTCGTTGCGCCAGGGCCCGCCCCTGGGCCAGAAGAAGGCCTTTGCCCAGGTGGCCCCCCTGTTCGTCCTGGCCGGCGCCAGCCTGCTGGCCGGCCTCCTGCTGTGGACCCTAGGCGCCTTCAGCGCAGCCACCGCGGCGCTGCGGGCGGCCGCGGGCTTCAACGCGGCCTCCGGTTCGGGAGCGGCGGCTCCCGCCAGCCTCCCCGCCGCCGTGCCGGCCACCCTACCGGGGCCGGTGGATGCGGCCGCCCTGCGGCTCCTCCTGTTCGGCTTCATCGGCGCCATCTCGGTAGCCATGTCCGCCCGGGTGTTCAGCCTGTTCTTCCGGATTCGCCCAGCACGACCCGGGTGGCTGGCAGCGGCGACCGGCGCCTTCGGGGTAGCGCTGCTGCTGGATGCGGCAGCGGGAACGGGCGCCCTCCTCACCGGCCGGCCCGCCTCGCCCGGGGTGTCGGCAGCCGCCGACCTGGCCTGGGGTGCAGCCCTGGTCCTCGGCACCATCGGGGTGCGCGTCTTCGAGCCCCGGCTGGTGTTCCCCGGCGATAAAGGGGGCTATCGCTGGTGGAGCGATCCCGCCGGAGTGGCCGCCGTGCTGGCCTACGTCTGGGCCCTGGTGGCGGCGCTCCTGCTGGGGCTCCGGGGCCTGGGAACGCTGGGCGTGCAGGTGGCTGCCAGCATCCCGCCCGCCGACGCGGCGCTCCATGCCGTGGGCGCCGGCTTCATGACCCTGCTCATCATGGGCGTTGCCCCCACCATGCTGCCGGGTTTCGGCGGGGGACGCCTGCGGAGCCGCGGGGGGGTCGCCGTGGCCGTGGCCCTGGCAGCGCTGGCGGCCCTGTTGCGGGTTCTGCCCGGCCTTGGCCAGACCCTGACGGGACGGGCCGTCCCCTGGGGCACGCCGGTCATGGCCGCGGCCGGCGCGGCCGGCCTGGGCGCGGTGATCGCGCTGGTCCTGGTGCTGCGGGCCAGCTGGCAGGCTCCGGGGGCCGCCCGCGACGGGCACCACGACATGGGCAAGGGACGCCGGAAACCGCACCCGTCTTAGGGATGGTTGCCCGGCCCGCACCCCCTCTCGCCCGTTCAACGCAGCGGGCGGCCGTGCGGATCTCGGGACCGAGCCCGCGCCCCGTACGGTAGCCGGCGCCACGGGGCAGTCACGGGGTCGGCGGCACGGCGTTGGATCCCCTGCTCTACGGTGCCGCCGGCCGCTCCCCCGTCGGGCCGTCCCACCCCGCCGCCGCATCCAGCAGCGGCCCCCAGCGCAGGCCGGTGTAGAGGGTCAGGCCCGCCAGCACGAGCACGACCGCCTCCGCCGCCACGGCGTGGCCCATCTGGGCCAGGGCCACGGCCGCCGCATTGGCCGCGAAGTGGATGCCCACCGCCGCCAGCCACAACACGGCACGCCGCTGGACCCATGCCGCCGCCACCAGGATGCTGAGACCCACGTGCAGGGTCAGGGCGGCGGCCCGTTCGACCAGGGCGAGGACGGGAGCCAGCACCCCGCCCTCCAGGGCGACCTGCCGCAGCTGGTCCAGTGCCGGCCCTGCCTCGGCGGGCAGGGCTGGCCATCCCGGCCCCGGGGCGGTCCCACCCCCGGGGCCGGGACCGCTCCCGCCCGCCCCCAGCAGCGGCAGGGCCAGCAAGGCGATCCCCGTGCCGAGCAAGGAGAGCCCCACCAGCACCGCCGACTCGAAGCCGCCGTGCCCGACCCCCATGGCGGCGGCATCGGCCAGCCGGGGGCGCCGGACGGCCACCCGGTACGCCACATAGCGCCCCGTCTCCTCCCACAGGGCCGCCGTCAACGACGCCAGAAGCCCCGCGGCCGCCACGCCCCAGCGGGCGGTGGCCCAGGCGCTGAAGGCCGGCTGCCACGGCAGCCGCAGGACGCCCTGAAAGACGAGGAACGTGGCCGCCCCCACCAGTGCCACCCGGGCCCGCCACCCCCACCGGCGATACCCCGCGGCGAAAACGAGGGCGGGCAGCACGATGGCTCCCGCCCCGGCCATCATGTAGGTCACGGCGATGGACCGCAACGGATCCCCCACTCCGTCTCCCCCCAAGGACCCCACCCGCGCCCGGCGCTTTGCCGGTTCAACCCAGATTGATCCAGACGCTCTTCACCTCGGTGTAGTGCTCGAGGGCATAGCGCCCCATCTCGCGCCCGATCCCGCTCTGCTTGAACCCGCCCCAGGGGCTGGTGGCATCCAGCAGGTTGTAGCCGTTGATCCACACCGTCCCCGCCTTGAGGCGGTGGGCCACCTTGATGGCCTTGGCCACGTCCCGCGTCCAGATCCCGGCCGCCAGCCCGTAGGGGGTGTCGTTGGCCCGCCGCACCACCTCGTCCAGGCTCTCGAAGGGCAGCACCGTCAGGACCGGCCCGAAGATCTCCTCCCGGGCGATGGTCATGTCGTCCCGGCCCAGGAACACCGTGGGTTTGACGAAATAGCCCGTTCCCGCCTCGGGGTTGGGCTCCCCGCCCACCAGCAGCTCGGCCCCTTCGGCGCGACCCTTTTCGATGTAGCCCAGCACCCGCTCCATGTGGGTTTGGCTGATCAGGGGTCCCATCTGGGTCATGGGGTGGATCCCCGGCCCCTGGCGCAGCCGGCCCGCCCGCTCGGCGATGGCGCCCACCACCCGGTCAAACTGCTCCTTGTGGACGAACAGGCGGGAGCCGGCGCAGCAGACCTCGCCCTGGTTGAAGAAGATGCCCATCATCGCCCCCGCCACGGCGCTGTCCAGATCCGCGTCCGGGAAGACGATGTTAGGGGACTTGCCGCCCAGCTCCAGGGTGACCCGCTTGAAATCCCGGGCCGCCGCCGTCATGATCTTGCGGCCGACGGCCGGTGAGCCGGTGAAGGAGATCTTGTCGACGCCGGGGTGCTCGACCAGGGCCCGCCCCGCCGGTTCGCCATATCCTGGCAGCACGTTCACCGTGCCCGCCGGGAAGCCCGCCTGGCGCACCAGCTCGGCCAAACGCAGGGCCGTCAGCGGGGTCAGCTCGCTGGGCTTGAGGATCACCGTGTTGCCCGTGGCCAGGGCCGGCGCCAGCTTCCACGAGGCGATCAGCAGGGGGAAGTTCCAGGGCACGATGGCCCCCACCACGCCCACCGGTTCCCGCCGCGTGTAGGCCAGGTACTCGCCCGGGAAGGAGACGGGCAAGGTCTCGCCCGTCCACTTGGTCGCCCAGCCGGCGAAGTAGCGGAAGTGCTGGACGGCCAGGGGCACGTCGGCCATGGTGGTCTCCGTCACCGGCTTGCCGGTGTTGAGCGACTCCAGCTGGGCCAGCTCCTGGGCGTTCTCCTCCAGGAGGTCGGCCAGCTTCCAGAGCAGCCGCCCGCGCTCCGCCGGGGGCAGCTTCGCCCAGGTGCCCTCCAGGGCCCGCCGGGCCGCCTGGACGGCCAGGTCCACGTCCTCCTCCCCCGCCTCGGCCACCTCGGCCAGGGGCTCGCCCGTAGAGGGGTCGGTCACCACCAGGTAGCGGCCCGACCGGGGCTCCTGCCACCGGCCGCCGATGAAAAGCTGCTTGGGCGAGCTCAGCCACTGCCGCAGGGCTGGGGCCACGAAGGGAAGCTCCAGGGTCTGCGACCGGGACGAACCCGGCCCCTCCCGCGAACTCATGCGCCGGACCCTCCTCCGCCGGCCGCCAGGCCGCCCGGGCCCGCTCCGGCAGCCGGTTCTTCCGCGGCGCCGGTGGCCTCTTCCACGTGGTCGGCGGCCAGCCGGTAGACCTCGGCCAGGGACTTGCCCCGGGCCTGCTCGATGCGCTGGGCCCGGAGGCTGAACTGCTTGATGGCGTAGTCGATGAACTCCTTCTGGTCGACCTCGAAGGGATGCTGGCCTCCATAGGCCGCGTAGATCTCGTGGGTCACGCCCAGGGCGTAGGGGAGCAGGTCATTCAGCCGCCGGTCGATGACCTGCCAGATGGCGTCGTCGGCCGCCACCAAGCGCTGCAGCAGGAAGACCCCGTAGGCCAGGTGCCGGGATTCGTCCCGCTGGAAGTTGCGGATGCCCTGGATGAAGCCCGGCATGACCCCCTGCCGCTGGAGGGTGCGGTAGAAGGCGTAGTAGCCTGTCTCGGCCAGCACCCCCTCGACGATCAGGTTGTAGGTCACCGAGGCCTCCGCCTGGGCGGCCGGCGAGGGGTCTTCCAGCAGCCGGTTCATCGCCCGGGGCAGTTCCTCGTAGAAGATCTTGCGGTAGTTGGGGGTGTGGTAATGGTGCAGGTCGGCCCCCGAGACCCCGGCCACCTCGTCGAGGAAGCGGCGCATGAACTCGGTATGCTTCGCCTCCTCCCAGAGGAAGGTGGTGAGGAACATCTCCTCCTCCAGGCGCCCCTCCCGGGCGATCACCATGATGAGGGGCAGGAGGTCCAGGGTGACGGACTCTTCACCAGCTGCGAACAGCGACACCAGCCGTAGCAGAGCGTCCTTCTGGGCGTCGCTGAGCAGGTTCCAGTCCTCCCGGTCCTGGCTGAGGTCGATGGCCCGCGGATCCCACGTGCCGAACTTCTTGGCCTTGTGGTAGAGCCGCATCGGCGGCAGGTCGTGGTTCAGCCCGCGGCTGCTGGTGGTGGTGAAGGCGTCGTGCCGCGCTGCCGCCACCGCCGGGCGCCCCCGGCCCGGCTCCGGCGCGGCCCCTGCACCGGGCGTCACTGCACCGGCCATGTGCATCCCCGCCCTTTCTGGCGATCTGGCCCCGCGATCCTCCCGGGATCGCCGGCGATGGCTCCACCCCCCAGGGACCCATCCTGCCGGCCAGCCCGCCGCCGTCACTCGCCGGGGATCAGCACCACCTTCGTCGCCTCCCGGCTGTCGAAGAGGCGGTAGCCTTCGACGGCCTCCGTCAGGGGCAAGCGGTGGCTGATGATCACTTCAGGGTCGATCCGGCCCCCTGCCACCAGGGCCAGGGTGGCGTCGATGTCCCGGTGGATGTTGGCCAGGCCGATGCGGAAGCTGATGTCCCGGGTCAGGCTGGTGGCCAGGGGGAAGGGGAAGCTCTCGGCCGTGGTGACCCCCACCGCCGAGATGCGCCCACCGCCCCGCACCAGCTCGAAGGCCAGGGCGACGGTCTTCGGCCCGCCCACCGCCTCGATCACCACGTCGGCCCCCAGGCCTCCCGTCAGCTTGTTGACCTGGGCCACGGGGTTCGTCTCGCTGGCGACGATGGGCACCGCCCCCAGCCGCTCGGCCAGTTCCACCCGGTCGCGCAGCAGGTCGATGGCCAGGACCCGCGCCGCTCCCTGGGCAAGGGCGCTCTGGATCGCCATCAGGCCCACGGGCCCGCAGCCGATCACCGCCACCGTCTCTCCCGGCTGCAGCTGCGCGTTGCGGACCGCGCCGTAGGCGGTGGTGAGGATGTCCCCGCAGAAGAGGGCCTTCTCGTCGCTGAGCTCCCGGGGAATGGCCCGCAGGTTGACGTCGGCGTAAGGCACCCGGATGAACTCGGCCTGGGATCCGGGCAGGTTGCCGAAGGCCACCCCGTAACCGAACACCCCGTATTCCCGGCACTGGTTGTAGGCGCCTTTCCGGCACATGGGGCAGTGACCGCAGGCGGTGTGGAAGGTGCCCACCACGCGGTCGCCCTTGCGGAAGGCCTGGACGCCGGGTCCCACCTCCTCCACCACGCCGGTGAACTCGTGGCCGCAGACGGACCCCGGCACCATGCCGGGGATGTGACCGTGGTAGATGTGCAGATCCGAGCCGCAGATGGCGCAGCGGGTGACGCGGACGATGGCGTCACCGGACTGCTGGATCTTGGGCTCGGGGACGTCTTCGATGGCCACCTGGCCCACGCCGCGGTAGGTGACCGCCTTCATGTCAGGCCACCCCTCCCTCGCTCCGGCCGCACCGCCGGGGTCGTCACGGGACCGTCTCGGAGCCACCATGGGGTCGCCATGGGGCCGCCGAGGGGCCGTCATGCCACCCCTTCGGGGAACTCCGTCTCCACCCGCTGGGCGGAGGTCACCAGCTCCTTGGCGGCGATGACGTAGCCCGACAGCACCCCCATGTCGCCCTTGAGGATCTTGAGCTTGCCCCGCATCATGGCCGCCAGCGGGTCCAGCTGGCCTTCCATCACCTGCTTCCACGTGTAGGCGTCGGCACTGATGACGTAGGGTACGTTCTCCAGGTCATCCTTGCCGCCGATGCGGGCATCCCGGCACTCGCCCTGGTAGAGGTCCAGGATGATGGCCCGTTCCTCCTCGATGCCCAGGGACGGGTCCGCCTCCAGGACGAAGGCCAGGGGCCACTCCCAGGTCCGGGCCGCCTCGCGATAGTTGGGGTTCGCGTTGATCTGCTCCTTGTAAGCCTTGGCCCACTCCTCAGAGAACGCCTGGTACGCCACCGGTCATCCCCTCCCGAAAACGCGCGGTTCGGAATTGAAGTGCACAGATCAGCGAGCGGATCGCGGGAATGGAACCTGCCGCACCGGTACCGGCATGCCACCGGCCTGCCGGCTCTCTTTCCTCGCTCTCCCGCCGGCCGGCCGGATCCCCCTACGGCCGTCCCCTGGCGGCCGTGGGGCCCCCGTCACGGGCACCGGCCGCCCCTGCCTTGCGACCGGACGAACCCGGCCGCGGCGGGCAGCCGGCCGTGGCCGCCACCTGGGCGACGAGCGCTCCGGCCACTTCCGGCCGTAACACCCCCTTTGCGATGTACAGCAGGAAAGCGTCGGCGATGGCCTCCGGGCTCTGGGGACCGTCCGGCCGGTACCACACCGTGACCCAGTTCATGGCCCCGAAGCCGAAGAGGCGGAGAAGCCGCAGGTCGACGTCCGCCTGGAAAAGCCCTGCCGCAGCGCCTTCCTCCAATGTACGAGCCCACAGCGCCTCGTAGGCATCCCGGGCGGCCACCACCTGTTCGGCCGCCTCCGGGCTCAGGTAGCGGCTCTCCTGCAGGATCACGGCGACGAAGTCCTGGTGCTCCAGGCATGCCAGCAGGTGGGTCCGCAGCCCGGCCCAGACCCGCTCGGCCACCCCGGGACCGGCCGCCGCCATCGCCGCCTCCACCCGGCGGTGGACCACCTGGATCCCGTGCAACATCACCTCGAGCAGCAGCTGGTCCTTGTTGCTGAAGTGGTAATAGAGGGCGGCCGGGGTGACCCCCAGCGCCGCCGCCAGATCCCGCATGGTGGTGGCGGGGTAGCCCTGACGGGCAAACAGGCTGGCCGCCTGCTGGAGGATGGTCTCCTGCTGTGGTGCGAGGATCTTTCCCTGCGCCAACGCCGTCCCCCCAACCGCCGGTTCACCTCACCGGCCGGGCCGCCGGACCGCCCGGTGGCCGGATTGCCGGCCGGTTGGCTCGCAGGATTACTTAACGTTTATTAAGGGTGCATTGGAGATTCCTTTTCGGCACCGGCTCCCCGGTTCCTTCCGGATCCCGGGCCGGAATCCTGCTCTGAGCTGCCGTGGCCGGCTCCGTATCCCGTGCCCGCCGGCAGGCAGGAGGGCTTCAGCGGGCAGCGCGCCGTCCCCGGTGGGGCCGGGAGCCCGCATCCGCTGCCGGCCCCGCCGGTTCCTTCTCCGGGGACGTACCGGCGTACCCAGGGCGCCCCGCCGGCCGCCAGCAACCCGGTGACAGCGCTCCGCCCAGGGTGGACAATAGCGACGGCAGATCTCGACGGGCCGGTGCGGCGTCCTGCGCCGATCCCAGGGGGAAGGGCGGGTCCCAGCCGGAGCCCGGTCCCTCCAGGCTGAAGTCCCTGCCTGGCGGCCAACAGGGCGAATACCGGGCGGCCCCTAGGGCGAGCAACCGGCCCAGCCAAAAGCCCGGCTCTCATTCGGGGGGTGGATGTGCTGGAAATCCAGACCACGGCTCGGGGCGGCGGCATGACGTCCCCGGCATTCTCCCGGATCGGCATCATCGTGCTGGCGGCCGGTCAGGCGACCCGCATGGGCCGGCTCAAGCAGCTCCTGCCCCTGGGCGATCGATCCCTCGCCCAGCGGGTGATCGACGCGGCACTGGCCGCCACGGCAGGTCCGGTGGTAGCCGTCCTGCACCCCGCCGTGGCCGCGGCCGGCATCCCCCGGCCCCCCCACCCCTGCCTGCACCCGGTGGTGAATCCCTGGCCCGAGCAGGGCCAGGCCCGGTCGCTGCGGCTCGGCTTGCGCTACCTCCTTCAGGTCGAACCCGCCCTGGCGGCCGCCATGATCGTCCTGGCCGATCAGCCCTTCATCACCCCCAGGGCGCTGGCCGGCCTGGCCGGGGCTTTCGACCGGGCGGTGAAGCAGGCGGCCGCCGGTTCGACCTCGCCGGCGACCTTCTGGCCGAGCAGGGCTCCCGTTGCCGCCCGCCCCGTCTGGCAGGGCCGGCCGGGGCACCCCGTGGTCCTCGGCCGGCCCCTGTTCGCCGAGGTCTTGACGCTGGCGGGCGACGAAGGGGCCCGGCCGCTGCTTCAGCGGTACCGGGACCGCGTGCTCGGCTGGCCGGCACCGGGACCGGAGGTCACCCTCGACGTGGACACCTGGGAAGACTACCTGGCCGCCTGCCGGCTGCTTGAGAAGGAGGAACAGCCGTGATGTCGCCACCCCGCCGGTCTGCACCGTCCCAGCCCCCCGCCTGGCGGGCGCTGCCCTTGGTCCCGGCGCGGGACGAGAGCCTTTGGACCGCCCTCATCCTGCTCCTCTTCGGCCTGGCGGCCTGGGGCACCCGCGTCCCCTGGCTCTTTGCCTTCGGACCGGCCCTGGTCTTCCTGGGCTACCTGGCCCGGGCCCGGCTGGCCTATCTGGCCGGACCCGACCGGCTGATCGTCCAAACCCTGGTCGGACGCCGCGTGATCCCGTACGCCGCCATCCAGCGGGCTGAGTATCTGGAACTGGCCGGGGGCATCCGCCTGCTGGCCACCTATGCGCCGGGGTACGCGGTGGGCTGGTTCTACCTCAGCGGCCTGGGCCGCCAGCTGCTGCTGGGGAGCACCGACCGGGGTCCCGCCGTCCGCCTGCACCTGCACCGGGGCGCGGTGATCGTGACACCGCAGGACCCCGTGGAGGCGCTGGCGCTTGTGGAGGAACACGGGGTACCCCTGGACGCTCCCCGCTGGGTCCTCAAAGAGGTACGCCGCCGCCGTAAGGGTGGGCGCGGTTAGCAACAACGTTAAAGACCCAGACGCCACCAGCAGGATCAATTTCCAGCACACCGAATCCTGGCCCTAGCCGAATCGGGACGATGTGCTCCTGTTTCACAGAAAGGGCGGCGGCCGATGCCCAGGAGCCGGCGGCACCCCCCGCAAAGCATCGGGGTCGGCATCCTGATCCTGTTGCTGCTGACGGGTTGCACCCCAGGACGCGGCAGCCAGCCGCACGAGGGAGACCGTCCACCGGCAGGTGAAGGCAGGCAGGGGCAACTGCAGCAGCTGGAGCAGGTGCCGCTGGCGCCCGTGGATGTCGACCTCGCGGATCCGGACACGGGTTTTGTCCTGGGCGAGGACGGCCGGCTGGCCCGGACGGAAGACGGCGGGACGTCCTGGCACGTGATCCACGAATTCGATGAGCCGATCACCCGCATCGATTTCGTCTCGGCGAGCGTGGGCTGGGCAATGGCCCAGGACGGCATCTGGTCGACGACCGATTCGGGAGCGTCGTGGACCAGGGTCCAGACGCCGTTCCCGCCGGGCTTCGTCGACCTGGTGGGCGACGGCGTGGCCTGGGCGACCGACGACCGGTTCCAGTTGTACCGCACCACCGACGGAGGAAAGCACTGGGAACCCAAGACAAACCCGTGCACTTCGGTCGAGAATCCGGCAGCTTGGGCGGCCTCCTTCATCAGTTCCCATGACGGCTGGTTCATTTGTGGGAGCGATGAAGGAATGGGCGGCGAAACCAAGGTACTGCTGCGAACGGCGGACGCTGCCCGTACATGGGAACGAATCGCGGCGGTCCAGCGCGATGGCGAGGAGGTGCCGGGCGGCCTTCCCACGGGTGGCTACGTGGGCGACCTGTTCTTCCTTGACCCGAAGACGGGCTGGTTTGGAACCACCCGGTATGGCGAAGTATGGCATACGCAGGACGGCGGGAGGTCCTGGCAAAAGGTGAGCCAGGGGCCGTCCGGCGTGCGGGCCTTTATCGAGCTGGACTTTGTCACGGCGGAACTGGGCTGGAGCCTTCTCTTCGTGCAGGGCGACGACGGTTGGCGCCTGGCCCGGACGCAAGACGGCGGCGTCACCTGGGAGACGGTCAACGTCACCGTCGAAGCGCCGCCGGCACCGGGTTCATCTTGACCCGCGACCTGCCTCCTGGCTCCTGGCTCCCGCCGCCTGGTTCCCAGCTGGTGGTTTCCAGGTCCCTCAGCGGGCGGAGCCCCCACCGGCGGTGGAACCGGCCCTGCCGGTTCCATGCCCACCCTTCTGCCGCCGGGCCGGCAGGGGCCGGGGCATGGCGGAACATCCACGACGCTTCCCGTCAGGGTGGCATCGCTCCCCGTGGCGCAAACCGGGATCCCTCCCGCGAATATCCTTTGCCGAAACGAGCCTGCCGGCGAGCAACCGGCACGGGGGCGGTCCCGAGCCGGCGGGCTCTGGGGGATGCCCGTTCCGCCCATCGCACCCTGTTTCCTTAACGACCGTTCGGTGGAACCGGCCCAGGGCCTGCAGGCTGCTCGCGGGTCGGCCGGGCGACCGGCGGGCGGTGCCGGCACGGCGCGAGCGCCGCGATGGCCAACCCAGCCTGCCGCCGTCACGGCGGGCCCGCCCGCCGCCCAGAAAGCGAGGGGGGTTCCCATGGCCATGGCCACCCTGCCCCCGCGGCAGGCGGCCACCCCAACCGGCCGGCGGGTCGACCTGTCGGCCGCCTGGTGGTCGTCGCCCCGGTGGGCGGAAGAGAAGCAGCGCATCAAGGCGGAACTGGCCGCCCTGGAGGCTGGCATCACGCCCCGCAAGCGGCTGCGGGCCGTGGTCCGCACCCTGGCCCGCCACGGCCTGCTTCACCTGCTCCAAGATCGCAAGGCGGTGAAGGAGCTGGCCGGCACCGGGCCGGGCAGCCCTCAGGACCAACGGCTACGGCAGATTGGCCGCCGGGTGCGGCTGGCCTTCCAGGAGCTGGGCCCCACCTTCATCAAGCTGGGGCAGGTGCTGGTGACCCGCCAGGAACTGCTGCCCGAGCCCATCACCATGGAGCTGGCTCACCTCCTCGATCAGGTCCCGCCCATGCCCTTCCCCTACATGGCCGTCGTGCTGGACGACGAGCTGCCCGAGGGGCTGCAGACCTTCGCCTGGATCGACCCCGACCCCATCGGCTCGGCCTCCCTGGCCCAGGTCTACCGTGCCCAGCTGCGGGACGGCCGGCTCTGCGCGGTCAAGGTGGTTCGTCCCCTGGTCGACAAGCTGTTCCAGACGGACATCGCCAACATCACCAAGCTCGCCAAGCGGCTGCAGAAATTGCTGCCACCGCCCATGGCGGCCTCCTCCGACCTGCCCGGGGTGATCCGCGACTACTACAGCAGCGTGGCCAGCGAACTGGACATGCGCATCGAGGCCCGCAACACCAAGGAGGGCCGCGCGATCGTCGAGGAATTCGGCACGCTGGCCGTACCCGAGGTCTACCTGGCCACCCGGCGCGTGCTGGTCACCGAGTACATCGACGGCTGGAACATCAAGGACTTCCCCGTCGACTTCTTCACCTTCGAAGAGCGCTTCGAGCGCATGATCGACCTGGCCCACCTCTACATCAAGGAGTTCCTCGACGGGCGCTACCACGCCGACCCCCACGGGTCGAACCTGATGGTCTGCCGCCACACCAGGAAGGTGTACGTCATCGACTGGGGCATGGTGGGGCGGATGGACGCCCTGCACACCGAGGCCATCTTCCGCCACCTGCTGCACATCCGGCTCAACCAGGCCGAAGATGCCGCCGAGGTGATGCTGGACGTCTTCGAGCCCACGCCCTATACCGACACGGGCCGCCTGAAGGACCAGCTTCGCTCCCTCTACATCCAGTACGTCGACACCGAACAGGCCGGGTCCCACAACTGGGGCCACCTGCTGGTGGAAGAGATTCGCATCGCCATGGAGAATCATTGCCGCATCCCCGCCGGTCTCTCCCTCTGGGCCAAGGGGTGGTCGGCGGCGGAAGGCACGGCCCGCTGGCTCTGCCCGGAGATCACCTACCATACGGTGGTCGAATCGGCCGACGTGCAGATCCTGCGCCGGCTGCTGGCGCGCCGGTTCAACTACCGGGCCAACGCCGCCTGGATTGCCGAGGCTTCGGAGCTTGTGGCCACGCTGCCGCGGCGGCTGAACAAGATCCTGGAGCGGGCGGCCTGGAACGACTTCAAGCTGCCGGTGGAAGGGAGGCTCAGCGAACAGGCGACCCGGAACCTGAACCGGATGGTCAACCGCGCCACCCTGGGCCTGATCTCGGGCAGCTTCTTCCTGGGTTCCGCCCTGCTGGCGGCCCTGGGCAGCGGCGCCCTGGACCGGATTCCAGGGCTGGCGGCGGTGACCACCACCGCGTTGTGGGGATCCCTGGGAGTTGGCGTCTACACCGTCTGGCGCGTGTTGCGGTCGAACAAGGCCTGAAAAGTCAAGTGGGAGGGGTGAAGGACCATGTCCATGCAGCATACAGCCTCCGGCCCGGGCGGACCCGGGACCGCCCTGGCCCGGGACCCGGCGGGTCCCGGCACCGGAGGCGCAGGGAGGGGACCCCAGGGGGTTCCTGCCCGGCCCGGCGGCGGCTTCCGCGCCTGGAAGGCCCAGCGGCCCTTCTGGGGAGCCACCTTGAGCCTGATCGCCGGGTTCCTCATCCTGTGGATGCCGCTCAACCTGTTTCCCTTCGCGTTCCTGCCCGACACCCTGATCTTCTTGGGATATCTCTTCTCCGGACTGGTCATCGCCACGGCCATCGCGGGCTTTCTGCTCCCGGCGGCGTCGACGTACCTGGGAATCCTGGTCATCCTGTTCTCCATCGTGTCGATCTTCGGCGCCCTGGGCGGCCTGTTCGTGGGAGCCATCCTTGGGATCCTCGGCGGGTCGCTGATGGTGGCCTGGCAGCCGGTGATCGTGACCCCCGCGATGATGAACGGGCAGGCCCATGGCGCCGCGGGTGCGACCCCTGGCGAGGACGCGGCGGGCCCGGGTTCCGCCGGTACAACCCGGGGCCGCGGCCGCAGCGGCACCGGGCAGCACCAGGTCCCGGCCGGCGCCACCGTCCATGCCACCGAGCTGGTACCTGAAGAAGAGGTCCGCCAGCGGCCTTGGCTCCGGTACTACCCTGCCGGGGTACGCCCCCACCTGAACTACCCGGAAATCCCCCTTCAGCGGCTGCTGGAGCGGGCTGCGGAGATGCGGCCCCGGCAGGCAGCCATCCACTTCTTCGGCCGCACCATGACCTACGGCGAGCTGAACCAGCTGGCCGACCGCTTTGCCCGGGTGCTGGCCAACCTGGGCATCCGGCCCGGCGACCGGGTGGCCCTGATGATGCCCAACTGCCCCCAGTTCGTCATCGCCTACTACGGCGCCCTCAAAGCGGGGGCCGTGGTCGTCAACTGCAACCCCCTCTACAGCCCGCGGGAGCTGGAATTCCAGCTCAACGACAGCGGTGCCCGGGTCATCGTCGCCCTGGACCTGATGTATCCCACGGTGCGGCAGGTGGTCCACGCCACGCCCCTCGAGCGGGTGCTGGTGACGCGCATCAACGAGTTCATGTCGCCCCTGCTGCGGCGGCTCTACCCCCTCAAGGCCAAGAAGGACGGCACCTGGGTGGAGATCGGGCGGCATGAAAACGTGCTCTGGTTCGGCCGGCTTCTCCGGGAGGCGCCCCCCGTGCCGCCGCCGGTGGAGGTTCAACCCGACGACCTGGCCCTCTTGCAGTACACCGGCGGCACCACCGGTACGGCCAAGGGCGCCATGCTGACCCACCGCAACCTGGTGGCCAACGTGCTGCAGACGGCGGAGTGGACCCTGCGGGGCCGCTGGGATGAGGCGCACCAGCAGGTGATCCTGGGCGTCATGCCCTTCTTCCACTCCTACGGCATGACCACGGTGATGAACCTGGCCATCGCCCTGCAGTGCACCATGGTGCCCCTGCCGCGCTTCGAGGCGGAGATGGTGATCAAGGCCATCGCCAAGTACCGGCCCACCATGGTGCCGGGAGTGCCCACGATGTATGTGGCCTTGATGAACCACCCCAAGTTCCACAAGATCGACGTCTCCTCCATCGAGGCCTGTGTCAGCGGGGCGGCTCCCCTGCCCCTGGAGGTGCAGGAGCGCTTCGAGGCCAGCACCGGCGGCCAGCTGGTGGAGGGGTACGGCCTGACGGAGGCATCGCCCGTCACCCACGCCAATCCCCCCAACGAGTACAAGCGCAACGGGACCATCGGGCTCCCCGTGCCCGACACCGACGCCCGCATCGTGGACATCGAGACCGGGACCCGGGTGCTGGGGCCGGGCGAGGTGGGCGAGCTCGTCATCCGCGGCCCCCAGGTGATGAAGGGCTACTGGAACCGGCCCGAGGAAACGGCCCGGACCCTGCGGGACGGCTGGCTCTACACGGGTGACATCGCCACCATGGACGAGGACGGCTTCTTCCGGATCGTGGACCGGAAGAAGGAGATGATCATCAGCGGCGGCTACAACGTCTACCCCCGCGAGGTGGAAGAGGTCCTCTACGAGCACCCCAAGGTTCTGGAAGCCGCCGTCATCGGCGCCCCCGACCCCTACCGCGGCGAGATGGTCAAGGCCTTCGTGGTGCTCAAGCCCGGCCAGACCGCCACGGAGCAGGAGATCATCGAGTTCTGCCGCCAGCGCCTGGCCAAGTACAAGGTGCCGCGGGCCGTGGAGTTCCGCAGCGAACTGCCCAAGACGCTGATCGGCAAGGTGCTGCGCCGGGCCCTGTTGGAAGAGGAGCGCCAGAAGCAGGCCGTAGGGAGCCCGGCGGCGCCCGCCCAGGCCGCCGGTGCTGCAGGCACCCCCGCCACCGGAGGCGACGATGAGGAAGCAGGCCCCGATCGTGCCGGCGGAGGCCACGGTGAGGCCGGTGGCGCCGGCGGGGGTACCGGGGAATCCGATACCCCGGCCGGCGCGGCGGCGGGCGAACAGGCCGGCGGGCCGGCCCACCTCCCGCCCGAACCGCCCGCCCGCATGGTCACGCCGCAGGAGCTGCTGGAGACGGGACCCCAGGGCGAGGCCGCCGAGGGCGAAGGCGACTGGCGCAAGTGGTTCCGGTAACGGCCCAGATGGTACCAGGCGGGAGGTGACCCTATGCCGGCCAGCAACGGGCGCCGCATGACGATGGAAGAGCGGATCCAGGCCTTCTTCCGGCAGAGCGGCGGCCCCAACAACCCCCAGATTCCCAAGCTGGTGGAGAAGCACCTGCTCTACGGCAAGGACCACGGCATCCCCGGTTACCGGGAGACCTTCGCCGACGCCTTCATCGACGCCGTGGTGGGCGACCCCTCGCTACTCTTGATCTACGAGCGGCTGCAGCGCTGGCGGGCCCAGCGCCAGCGGGAGCGCCAGCAGGCCGGCGGGACCGGCGGAAGTACCGACCCGGAGCTGCTGCGGCGTTTGGAGCGGCTGGAGCGGGAGGTGACCCGGCTGCGGGAGGCCGTCGAGCGGCTCGGGCAGAGCGTCTAGGTGAAAGCGTCGAGGTGAAACGGAATCAAGGCGAGGCACCATTTGCAGCCGGGCCCGGGGGTCCCAGGCCCCCGGGCCCGCCCCTTGGTGACCCGCGGTCTCTGCCAGTGTCCCCTCGAGGATAGGAGAACCTGCCAGGACGAGCAGACGGGCCCCCGCGGGCCGGCCCACCTGTGGGAGGCGGTGCAGGGCGTGCCCAAGCGCCTGGTCCTGACCAACGGCGTGCACGGCACCCAGATGGACCCGCCCGAGATCTGGAAGGACCGGCTGGCATGGATGGACCACTGGCTGCGCGGGGTCGACGGCGGATTCGGCACCCTGAGCCAGAAGCGAACCTCGGTGGTCACCCTGCTGGAGGTGCACCGCCAGGGCGGCGTGCTGGCCTCCAACGGCCGGAAGGTCTCCCGCACCTTCCCTCTGGAGGATACCCGCTGGACCAGCTGGTACCTGCACGGGGACGGGAGCCTCTCCACCACCCCGCCCACCACGCCGGAAGAACCGGCCCGCTACCTCTCCGGCCCCGGCCGCCAGTCCTGGAGCTACCAGCTGGGGCCGTCGGCGGGCCCGCCCCTGACCACCGCCCACCTGCCCGATGAGGTGGAATACCGCAGCAAGCCCTTTGACCGGCCCATGCTCATCACCGGACCCATCACGGCCACCCTCTACCTGTCGACCACGGCCGTTACCTGAAACATCGTCATCTGTTTCAGGCAGTCGACCCTCACGGATCGACGGTGCCGGTCTTACCCAGCGATGAGCCGGCGCCGGCTTCCCGTTTCCTCCGGGACCGCCTGCCGGAGGGCAGGTCTTCCGTCCCGTCCACGGGCGTTTAACGTCTCCGGGCCACTCCCGGCGACGGCGGCCACCAGGGTCGCGAGATTTCGGGCCGCGTTTTCGTCCCGGTCGAGCACGAGCCCGCATTCCTCACAGCGGAAAACACGCTGCGAAAGCGGCAGCGACGGCTTGATCGCACCGCACCGGGAACAACGTTTGCTGCTGGGATAGAAGGGCGGTGATTCGACTAGGACCGCCCCGTGCCAGGCACACTTATACCTGAGCTGACGGCGGATCTCCGCCAGGGCCGCATCGGCCAGCGCCCGGGCCAGCCGCCGGTTCTTCAGCATGCCCGCCACGTTCAGCTGTTCGACGACCACCACGCCATAGGTGCTCGCTAGGTGGTGCGTCAGCTTGTGAAGCGCGTCCTGGCGGATGTTCCGGACCCGCCCATGGAGCCGGGCCAGCCGGCGGCGGGCCTTTCGCCACCCCCGGCTGCCCTTCTGCCGGCGGGCCAGGGCGCGGTTCCACCGGGCCAGTTGTTTCAGGTTCTTCTCCAGCGCTCGGGGATTGGGGCAGACCTCGCCGGTGGAGAGCACCGCCAGGTGCTTGACGCCCGCATCGACGCCGACGACCCTCCAGTGGAACCGGGGGCGTCCCGGCGGTCGCTCCACCTCGCAGGTGAAGCTGACGAACCACCGGCCGCCTTCCCGCGACACCGTGGCCGAGAGGATGCGGGCCGTTCCCGCTTCGATGCGCCGGAGCAGGGCCGTGGTCGGCTCGTGGATCTTGACCCGCCCGATCCGGGGCAGGACGACGTGGCTCTTGTCGTCCACCCGGATCGCGCCGGTGGTGAACCGCACCGACTCCCGCCCCCGGCCCTTCTTCCGAAACCGGGGGAACCCCACCCGGCGGCCCTTGCGTTCACCCTTGCGGCTTTTTGACCAGTTCTGAAGGGCCCGGACCAGCCCGTCCAGGCCGGAGGAGTAGGCCTCCTTCGAGTTCTCCCGCCACCAGGGGGCGACGACGTGCTTTTGCCGGTTCCACTCCCGTCTCAGGGCGGAAAGGGTCCATGGCACTTCCACGTCGTCGCCCCGAGCGCAGGCGTCCAGGCGCTCCTTCACCAGGGCCAGGCCCCAGTTGAAGGCGAAGCGGCGGGCGCCCACGTGGGAGGCCAGCGCCCGTTCCTGGCGGGGTGTGGGGTCGAGGGCGAAGCGGTACGCCTGCAAAACACGCATGGGGAAGCCCCCCAAAATCATCCAAGGACAGCGTATCAGAACATTTGTTCTGAGGCAACGAGCCGGCCGAGGAGGGGAGGGGATGCGAAGATTTGATGACGTTGGGCGAGAAACGGTAAGAAACGCACTAGCTGTTCTCAGCCCCCAGCACCCCTCCCGCCTGATGCTGCCTGTGGTGCCCCTGACGGGCGTCAAGCTGGGCCCCGAACTGCCCTGCGGCGCCCAGGTGGGGGTGCGGTGCATCCCGGCGGGAAGCCGGGAGCTCCTGCCCGGCGGCGGCGATCCGGGCTCCGGTGGCGGGGATCCGGCCCCGGGCGGTGGCGGCGGCGCCCAGCCGGCCCCCTCGGCCCGCCTTACCGGCCGGGGGCACCTGGAGATCCGCATCGGTTCGGGGACGGCGCAGCGGTAAAGGGCCAACCCGCAGGCAGCAACAGCGCCCTGCAGAAGCAGGTATCCAAACCCTGCCACGGCGAACCCGGGCGGCAACCCGCCCAGGGCACGCCGAAACCGGGGCTACCCGCCCGGGCGGAACGTTGGATCCGGGCGGCCAACCCGCCCCGCCCGCGGCCAATCCCGAAGGCGACCCCGCCTCGAGCAAGCGGTGGTCACCGGTAAATCGAGTAGGAGGGGCCGGTGAAGGCCCCGTCCCCTCACACCACCCGGCATGCGGGTCCGCACCGGGCGGTTCGTCAAGCACGGCGAAGTTCGTGGTAGCATCGAGTGAGGCTCAGCAGCCCCTGGGTAAGCCAGTACGGCTTGCCCAGGGCGCTGTTGAGCGGGCCACCGGCCATGGCCCAGTACCCGCGTCGCGCCATGGCCCACTGCCGGGCTCGCCACTCGGGGTGGCCCAGGGCCCGCAGTTCCCGCAACCGGGTGCGCGGCCGTTTCCACTGCTTCCAAAGGCACGCCTGCAAGCGTCGCCGGAGCCAACCTTCCACGTTGCGGAGCAGGTCCGCCATGTCCGCGATGCGGAAGTAAGCGAGCCAACCGCGCAAATAGACATTGATCCGGCGGATGCGCTCGGGCATGGAAACCGGCCAGGTCCGGCTCGTCAGGCCGCGGATGCGGTCTTTGAGCCGCTGCACCGTTTGCGGGGCCACGCGCAGGCGGATGCCTTCCCGGCCGCGGTACATGCTGAAGCCGAGGAACTTGCGTCGCCAGGGCCGGTCCACCGCGCTCTTTGGCTCGTTGATCTTGAGCCTCAGCCGCTTTTCGAGGAAGCGTCGCACTCCCGCCATGACCCGGTGCCCCGCCCGTTCCGAGCGAACGTAGATGTTGCAGTCGTCCGCGTAGCGAACGAAGCGGTGTCCCCGCCGCTCCAGCTCCTTGTCCAGCTCGTCCAGCAGGATGTTGGCCAAAAGCGGGCTCAGGGGGCCGCCTTGGGGCGTGCCCTCCTCCGTCCGCACCTTCACCCCGCCGACCATCACACCGGCCTGCAGGTAGCGGCGGATGAGCATCCGGACGCGCTTGTCCGCAACCTTCCGCATCACCCGGGCCATGAGGACGTCGTGGTGGACCCGGTCGAAGAACTTCTCGACATCCAGGTCCACCACCCAGGTGTAGCCTTCCTCGACGTGCCGGCGCGCGGCTTCGACCGCCTGATGGGCGGAGCGCCCCGGCCGAAAGCCGTAGCTGTGCTCCGAAAAATCGGGGTCGAAGATCGGCGTCAGCACTTGCAGCAAAGCCTGCTGGATCAGGCGGTCCAGGACGGTCGGAATCCCCAGGAGGCGCGTGCCACCTCCGGGCTTGGGGATTTCCACCCGGCGGACGGGTTGCGGCTTGTAGGTTCCCGCCAGCAGCTGGGCGCGCACCTGCGGCCACCGCTCCCGCAGAAAACCCCGCAGTTGTTCGACGGTCATGCCGTCGATACCCGGTGCGCCCCGGTTCTGCTCCACCCGTCGCAGGGCGGCCCCCATGTTCTCCCGGGCCACCACCTGCTCCATCAGGTCCACGCCACCACGTCCTCCGCGGGGAGGGGCGCCGGTCTGTCCCGGCCGGGTGCTCCGCTCTCGCCCAGGCCCCGGTGGGATTCACCACCGCCTCCTGGGCGAGGCCCTCTCGGGTTGGCTGCTCTCCTCGCACCCGGCGCGAACGCGCCAACACCCTCCCGGACTCGACGTTCGGCCCTTCCCGCCGGCCCGGCCGGCGGTACTACGGCCTCTGCTGACTCCTGCCGGCTCAGCCGCGCCTTGCGGTCGCGGGTTGCCAGCCATGCTGGCCTACCGGCAGGCCTCCCCGGGTAAGAGCGAGCACTTTCGTCGCACACCCGCCGCGTTTACAGCGCCGCCCTTCGGCCCATCTCGGGCTTCGCCGTGTGCTGCCGGCTCGCCCAGTCGGCACTGCCTCGCCCGCGGTTCCTGGTCGTCGGGTCGCGACTTTGCCTCCGGCTTCCTTCGGATCCCGCGTCGCCGCGGGCACCCTTGCCTTCGGCTAGCGGTTGTACGGGGCCACCCTCCGCAGGGGACTTTCACCCCTTAGCACTCGCCCATGCCGGGCGCACGGCGAAGGGGGCCACGCCGACAGGCGTGCCCCCTTTTCCGTTCAGGCTTGTCATCTCGTTTGGTTCCCGCCGGGCTTCTCGCCCCGCCGCGGGCTCGGCCCTCGGCCGCCCCACGATCGCCATGGGCGGTGGTGGATGCGGCGAGCCTCCTCGTTCAGCGAGGCGGCACCGGCGGGGCAGGCTCCCTGCTCCCGGGACCGGGCCACGCTTCCACCTCCGCCCGGGACGGCATGGAAGGCTGGGCGCCGGGCCGCGTGACGGAAATCCCCGCCGCCCGGGTGGCGAACCGCAGGGCTTCTTCGACGGGCCGTCCTTCCGCCAGGGCCACCGCCAGAGCACCGGCGAAAGTGTCCCCCGCCGCCGTGGTGTCGACCGCCGCGACGGGTAGCGCCGGTATGGCCCGGGCCGCTCCCGCCGGCGGGACGTAGAGACAGCCCCGCTCGCCCAGGGTGACCACCACGTGGATCCGGCCCCCGCCCAGGCGGCGGGCCGCAGCTTCCAGCGCCCCGGTCCCGCCGGGGCCCGCCGCCGGTCCCGCTGCCCCCATCGCGGGCCCCGCCGCCGGGCCCGGCGCCGGCCGCCCGGCCCCGGGAACGGAAGAACCGCCCACCGGCCCTGGGACCGGAGGCTCCGCCGGGGAATCTGCGCCGGGCGGGCCGCCCTTCCCGCCAACCAGCGCCCACAGCTCATGCTCGTTGGGCACCAGCCAGTCCACCGCCTCCAGCAGGCCGGGGGGTAGGGGATCGGGGGGAACGGGAGCGGGCGTCAGGATCACCGTCACCCCCGCCGCCCGGGCCACCCGGGCGGCCTGTTCGACCAGAGGCAGGGGCGACTCCAGCTGCAGGAGCAGCACCCGGGCGGAGGCGATGCAGCGGCGGGCCACGGCGTCCAGCTCCGTGAAGCGGGCGTTGGCCCCTGGAACCACCACGATCCGGTTGGCCCCGCCGGCTTCCACGGTGATGGCTGCCACACCGCTGGGTCCCGGTACCCTCCGCACCCCTGCGATGTCGATGCCCTCGGCCCGGAGGGCGGCCACCAGCTGCTCGCCGAAGGCATCGTCCCCGACACAGCCCAGCATGGCCACCGGCGCCCCGAGGCGGGCGGCCGCGACGGCCTGGTTCGCCCCCTTGCCGCCGCAGGCGGTGAAGAACCGCTCGCCGGACACCGTCTCGCCCTGCTCGGGGGCGCGGCGGCAAACCACCACCAGGTCCATGTTGAGGCTGCCCGCCACCACCACGGCCGCGCGGGAAGCGGGCAGGCGCCCCGCCGGCCGGGACTCGACGCCAGGCGCACCAGCGGCCGGTGCACAGGACGACGGAGCCCACCCGCCTTGCCATCCCCTGGCGCCACTCGGTGGTTCCACGGAGCCGCCTTGTGGTTTGACGGGCCCGTCTTGCGGTTCCATCATGGCCTCCCTCCTCCGGCAGAGGGCTCGCGGGCGTGATCCCAGGCCGCCTGCCTGTCGGCCGCCGTCCAGCCTGGCGGCACGGCACCCGGCCGCTGGGCCACCCAGGCCGCCACGAATCGCCCCAGCCGGGCGGCCGCCTCAGGATCAAGGCCCGCCCGGAGGCCGGCCAGCATGCCCGCATTCCAGGCATCGCCGCAGCCCGTCGTATCGACAACCCGCGGCACGGGCAGCGCCTCGACCCGCCAGCGCCGGCCCCAGGCCACCCCCCAGGCGCCCCGCGGGCCGGCCTTGATCCCCACCACCGGAAAGAGCCCGCCAAGCCGCTCCGCCACCCCATCCCCGGGAGTACCGCCCGCCAGCAGCGCCGCCTCCTCCTCATTGGCGAAGAGGATGGAGACGCCCTGCCACTGTTGCAGCACCCCCTCCGCTCCCTGGCGGGCAAGGAGCGCCGCCGACGAGGCGTCGACGGCCACGGGCACCCCTGCCTCCAGCGCCCGCGCCATCACCGCCCGGGCGGCATCCCGGGCATCTTCCCAGAAGAAGGAGTAGCCGGTGAGGTAGCAGAGGCCGGCCCCCTCCACCAGGCCGGGCGGCAGGTCGCCCGCCTCCAGGCGGTGGTTGGCCCCCGGGCCGATCACCATGGACTTCTCCCCGTCCGGTCCCACCAGCGCCAGGATGACACCCGTGGGCGCCTGGTCGTCCGGGACGGCCCGGACCTCCACGCCCTCGGCCTCCAGGGCGACAACCAGGGCGTGGCCCAGCGGATCCCGGCCCACCCTGCCGCAAAACACCACGGGTACCCCCAACCGGGCCAGCCAGGCGGCGGTGTTGGCCGCCGAGCCGCCCTGGCGGGGGTGCAGGGCGCCCCAGGTGTCACTGCCGCGGTGCAGCCGCTCCGGAACCTGGACCACCAGGTCCAGCACCAGGTCACCGGCCACCACCACGGGCCCTTGTCGCCGGATCGGAAGAACGGGGCGCCCCGCCGGCGGCAACGGGCGCCCTGACGGCCGGCCGCCCGCCATGCCGGCGGGCGGCACCCCCGTGATGTCCAGCCCTGGACCCCCTCCATCCATCGTGCTCACCGCAGCGCCGGGCGCCCTCCCCGCCCCCGGGCGGCCGGTTCTTCCGGCCCGGGGCCGGCCGGGAGGGGCGGCAGCCCGCACAGGCTGCGGGCGATGGCTGCGCCCAGCCGGGCATTGTTCAGCACCAGGGCCCGGTTGGCGGCCACCGTCCGCCCCCCGCTCAGGGCGTGAAGCCGGGCCAGCAGGAAGGGCGTGACCGCCTTGCCCTTGACCCCCTCGGCCGCCAGGTCGGCCTCGGCCTGGGCCAGCCACCGGTTGAACTCCGCCTCGTCCACGGCGTCGGCGGGGGGAATGGGATTGGCCACCACCACGGCACCCGGGAGCCCAAGAGCCCGCCGGGCCCGTAGCACCGCCGCCGCATCGTCCGGGGAGTCGATGCGGGCGTCCACGGGCAACCCCGTCGAGCGCAGGTAGAAGCCCGGAAACTCGCTGGTCCCGTAGCCCAGCACCGTGACGCCGTGGGTTTCCAGGTACTCCAGGGTCGCCGCCACGTCCAGCACCGTCTTGGCCCCCGCCGACACCACCACCAGGGACAGCCGGGCCAGGGCCGGCAGGTCGGCCGAGATGTCCAGGGTCTGTCCCCAGCCGCGGTGGACCCCGCCCAGGCCGCCCGTGACGAACACGTCGATGCCCGCCCAGGCCGCCACCTGGGCCGTCGACGCGACGGTGGTGGCGGCGCTGCGCCCAAGGGCGCACAGCACCGGCAAGTCCCGGATGGACGCCTTGGGCAGGTCGGGGCTCCGGGCCACCCGCTCCAGTTCCGCCCGGTTCAACCCCACCCGCAGGCAGCCGTCGAGGATCGCCACCGTGGCCGGGACCGCACCCGCCCGCCGTACCTCCTCTTCCACCGCCAGGGCCATCTCCAGGTTGTCAGGATAGGGAAAACCGTGGGCGATGATGGTCGACTCCAGGGCCACCACCGGCCGGCCCCGGCTGAGCGCCTCCCGCACCTCGTCCCCCAGGTGGAACCGGGGCGGTGGGGAACCCGGGGGAAACCCGCCCTGGAGCCCGGTGCGAGTCCCGCTCCGGAAAGGGGCGGGTGGCGCCGCGGGTCCGGCCGGGGCCACCGGGCCGCCGGGACCCTCCTCTCGTGCCGGGGACGCCCCGGCCTGGGACGGGGTCTGGGACCGGGTCTGGGACGTCATCCTCGCGCTCGCTCCTCCTCGGCCCGGGGGTGAATGGGGCCCGGCCGGTCGCGGAGGAACCCGCCCTTCCGGCCGTACCGCACCGCCTGCACCTCCGCCAGCAGGCTGCAGGCGATCTCCTCGGGCGTCTCGCCCCCGGTGTCAAGCCCCACGGGGGCATGGATCCGGGCCAGTTGTTCTTCCGCCGGCTCGATCCCGCGCCGGCGAAGTTCGTCAAAAAGCCGCTCCGCCCGGTGGCGGGGGCCCAGAAGGCCAATATACCGCACCGGGCTGTTCAGAACGGCCTCGAGAAAGCCCGCGTCCTGCAAAAAGTTATGGGTCATGATGACCACGAAGGTGCGGTCGTCCAGGGTGACGTGGCGCCGCAAGTCCTCGGGGTGGGTGCGCACCACCCGCCGTGCCCGGGGGAACCTGTCGTGCCGGGCGAAGGCCGGCCGGCTGTCCGCCACCACCACGTCGTAGCCCAGGGGCGCCGCCGCCTCCACCACGGGCACCGCGTCGTGCCCGGCCCCGCAGACCAGGAGGACCGGCGGCGGCAGCACGACCTCGATGAAGAACTCGCCCTCCCCGGGCACGGCCAGGGTGCCCGTGCGGCCGGCGGCCAGCCACTGGCGGGCCGCGGCGGCGCAGTGGGCGTCCCGCTCCGGCGAGCCCAGGGAGCCTTCGCTGCCACCGCCCGCCCACACCACCAGCTGCCGGCGGGGGACGAACCGGCCGGCCCCGCCCCCTGCCGGGCGGCCGGTCCCGCGGGCCCCCGCCGCGCCGGTCTCCGTCCCGCCCTCCGCCGCCGTCCCGGGCAGCGGAGCTCCCGGGGCAGCGCCGGCACCGGCCCCGGGGGAGACGCCGTCCCCCTCGCCCGGCCACGCCGTCGCGCAGCCGGCCACCACCCCGCTCGCGTCCGAACGGCCCGGGGTGCCCGCTGCCGGCTCGGCCCCCGCCGGGTCCCGGGGCTCCAGGGGCGGCAGGGGCACCACCACGGCCAGGCGATGCCCCTGCTCCCGCCAGCGGAGCACCTGCCCGTGCCCGGGGTGCAGCGGCTCGACCAGCACGTCGACCGCCCCGTTGCAGCCCAGACCCAGGCCCCAGACGGCATCGTCGTCGGCCGTCATATCGTACCCGACCCGCCGGGGTCGCCCCGTGGCGATGACCTCCGCCGCCACGGCCAAGACGTCGCCCTCCAGGCAGCCGCCGCTCAGGCTGCCCACCGGCTCGCCCGCAGCGGGGATCCACATCCGGGCCCCTTCCCGCCGGTAGGTGGACCCCCGCGCCCGGGTGATGATCGCCACCGCACCCGCCCGGCCCTCCTCCAGGGCCGCCAGGATGGCTGCCGTCACCGCCTCCATGGTTCCACCCCTCTCCCGGACTCTCCCGAACGCCCTCGCGTACCACGCTCCGTACCCACCGCGCCGCCCGGCATCGCCCCCGGCGCCGGGAACCGGTGCTCACCCGGCGCCGGCCCCCACAGCGCCCTCAACGCGGGCCTAGGGCTCGCCCCGCACCGAGGCCAGGATCTTCTGCAGCTCCCCCCGGCCCAGCCGCTCCACGTCTTCCACGTGCTTGAGGACGCAGCCCAGGGTCGCCTCCACCGTCTCCTCGTCCAGCTCGTCCCGGTGCAGGGCCACCAGCGCCCGGGCCCAGTCCAGGGTCTCGGCCACCCCCGGCGGCTTGTTCAACCCGAGGGTGCGGAGCCGCTGGATGAACCGCACGATCTGCTCGGCCAGCCGCCGGTTGATGCCGGGTAGGCGGGCCTCCACGATCCGCGTCTCCTTGGCGAAGTCGGGATAGCCGATCCACAGGTACAGGCAGCGCCGCCGCAACGCCTCCGACAACTCCCGCACCCGGTTGGAGGTGAGGACGACAAAGGGCCGGTGCCGCGCCCGGATCGTGCCCAGCTCGGGAATGGTGACCTGGAAGTCGGCCAGCACCTCCAGCAGGAAGGCTTCGAACTCCTCGTCGGCCCGGTCGACCTCGTCGATGAGGAGCACCGGCGCCCGGTCTTCCCGGGTGATGGCGTCGAGCAGCGGCCGCTTGAGCAGAAACTCCGGGGAGAAGATCTCGGCCTCCCGCTCGGCCGCGTCCCGCCGGTCCCCCTCCTGCATCCGGATCCGCAACAGCTGGCGCGGGTAGTTCCACTCGTACAGGGCGGAGGCAGCGTCGAGCCCTTCGTAGCACTGCAGGCGAATCAGATCGGTCTCGAGGACGTCGGCCATCACCCGGGCGATCTCCGTCTTGCCCACGCCGGCATGCCCCTCGATGAGGAGAGGCTTCTCCAGCCGGATCGCCAGGTGGATCGCCGTGGCGATGGACCGGTCGCCGATGTAGCCCCGTTCCTCCAGCCGGGTCAGGATGTCCTGAACGGCCTCGTGCACCCCCGTGTCCCTCCCGCAGCCGGGGCTCCGCACCCCGTGCTCCGTTGCGTTGCGTCAGGAAAGGCCATTCGCCGCCGGCCAGCCGATTCCCCCCCAGTCCGGCGGCTCCCACGGCCCTCCGGGCGCCGGCTGGGGTCTTGGGGAGCCGGGGCCGGCAGGAAACGGGGCCGGTTCCAACTAAGTTATTTACTGTTAGCAATTATCTTGGGAGGTCCGCCACCGCACCATGAAGCGCCGGCCCCCACAGCAGGGCAAGGGCAAGGGCTTGGCCGCACCTTCCGGCCGGCCCCAGCTGCTGCGGCTCCACAACCGCACCCTGATCCTTTCCCTGCTCCGCCAGCAGCCGCTGTCCCGGGCCGAACTGTCCCGCCGGGCCGGACTGGCCTTGCCCACCGTATCCCGGCTGGTCGATCAGCTGATCCGCGACGGGCTGGTGGAGGAAGGCCAGAAGCAGGCCACGGGCGGGCGCCACGCCACCCGGCTGCACCTGCGGGCGGAGGCCGGGTTCGTCCTGGGTGCCGAGCTGGGCCGGGACCAGATCTCCGTGGTGCTCAGCGACCTGCAGGGCGGCGTCCGTGCCCAGGCCGGCCAGCCGCGGGGCGAGACGGCCGAGCACGACGTGGCCCGGCTGGCCACCATGGCCGGCGGCCTGTTGAAGGAGGCCGGGGTGGATCCCCGGCGCCTGGTGGGCATCGGGGTGGGTGTGCCCGGCCCGCTGGACGCCAGTGCCGGCACGGTGATCCAGCCGCCCAACTTCCGCGGCTGGTCCTACGTGCCCTTGCGGGACCTGCTCCGGGAGCGGTTCCGGGTGCCGGTCTGGATCGAAAACGACGCCAATGCCGGTGCCCTGGCCGAACACGTCCTCGGCTATCCCCAGAGCCGCAACCTGGCCTTCGTCCTGGCCGACGCGGGCGTCGGCGCGGGCCTGGTGCTGGAGGGCCAGCTGTACCGCGGGGCCGGCGGCGCCGGCGAGCTGGGCCACTGCCCGGTGCAGCTGGGCGGCCCGCCCTGTCCCTGCGGCCGGCGGGGCTGTGTGGAGGCCATCGCCTCCACCGATGCCATGCTGGAACGCTTCGCCGCCCTCCGGCACCAGCCTGCCGGCCCGGCGCCCGCCGGTTTCGACGACCTCCTGGCGGCCGAGGCGGCGGGAGACCCCCTGGCTCGCCAGGTGCTGGCCCGGGGCGGGCGAGCCCTGGGCGCCGGTCTGGCCATCCTGGCGAACCTGGTGAGCCCCGAAGTGGTGGTCCTGGGAGGCCGGTCCATCCGCAGCCCGTCCTTCCTCCAGGCGGCCCGCCGGGAGCTGGGGCGCCGCCGGTTCGGCACGGGGGAGGTGAAGCTGGCCACCACCCAGCTGGGTCGAACCAGCGTGGCCCGCGGGGCCGCGCTGCTGGCGCTGCAGGGTCTCTTCCAGTCGCCCTTCACCATGGGTGCTGAGGCGCTGCCCCCCTCGGGGCCGGTGCCCCAGGGGGCCGGGGGCTAAGCGAAGAGGCAACTCGCCCTTTCGGGATGGGCTGCTGCGACGATGCGGCAGGCAATCCCCCGGAGGGGGGTCCCGTCCAGACCAACTCCGCCCGGAGCCGGAACCGGGCGGGAAAAAGGGGGAGCTACGGTGAATCTCGTCACCTGGTTCAAGCAGCGGGCACTGGGCCGCTGGGCCCGAACCCTGACCGTGCTGCTCGCCACGGCCGTGCTGGCCACCGGCTGCTCGCTCCCGTCCGCCGGTGGCGGCCAGCCCTCCGGTTCGACCGGCAGCAGCGAGCCGGCCGCCGGCGGGTCCGGCGGCGAGAAGGTGGCCATCCGCCTGGCCACCTGGGCCCATGCCGAGGAAGCCAAGGAGCTGCAGGCCATCCTGGACCGGATCAACGCCGAGAGCGACCGCTGGCAGATCGTCCACGAGCCCATCCCCAGCGACTACGCCACCAAGATCCAGACCATGCTGGCGGGCAACACCGCCCCCGATCTCTTCTGGCTGGCCCAGGAAGACGTGATCCCCTTTGCCGCCACCGGCGTCCTGCTCAAGCTGGATGAGCACCTCCAGGGCGATTCCCGGCCGGCGGCCAACCTGAGCGACTACTTCGAGCCCATCCTGGGCGCCTTCACCCATGAGGGCGGGGTCTACGGCCTGCCCTGGATCGCCCAGCCCGTGGTCCTGTACTACAACAAGGCGCTCTTTGACGAGGCCGGCGTGCCGTATCCGGACGAGACCTGGACGTGGGACACCTTCAAGGAGGCCGCGGCCAAGCTGACCCGCGACACCAACGGGGACGGCAAGGCCGACGTCTACGGGTTCACGATGAACGGCTGGCCGCCCTTCGCCATGTTCGTCTGGCAGGCCGGCGGCGACATCGTCGGCGAGGACGGCCGCACGGCCCCCATCGACTCGCCGGAGGCCCTGGAGGCGGCCCGGTTCTACCAGGAACTGATCTACAACCCCAAGTACGCGGTGCCCGAGGAGGTCATCGCGGAGCAGGGCTTCGCGGACATGTTCAAGGCCGGCAAGGTGGCCATGTTCATGGGCGGCGCCTCCGACGACCTGGACCGCGTGCCCAACCTGGACGTGGGCGTGGCGCCCGTGCCCAGCGGGCCCGCAGGCCGCGTGACCTTCGCCTGGACGGCGGCCACGGTGGTCAACGCCCGCTCGCCCCACGTAGAGGAGGCGGTCGACGCGCTGGTCGAGCTGACCGAGGGCATCCACCACTGGAAGATCGTGGCCCCGCGGAAGTCCCTGGCCACCCGGGAGCACCTGCTGGCTTCGGAGCCGCGCAAGGAGAAGGCCGCCGATGTGATCCTCCAGTCCCTGGAGTTCATGCGGCCGCTGCGCATCGTGCCGCAGTACAAGGCCTTCGACCAGGCCCTCTGGGAACAGTACCTGGATCCTTTGTTCCACAAGCAGGGGAAGCCGGAGGAACTGGCCCCCAAGGTGCGGCCCGAGCTGGAGAAGATCCTGCAGCAGTCGTCGTGAGCGCGTAGCCCGGCGGGGGCGGGGGCTCGGGGGTACCGGCCCCCGCCCGCCCTGCCGGAAAGGAGGGGGTGGCGGTGTGGTCCTGGTACGCGGACGCCCTGCGGGACTACGTGGCCACGGTGGTCCTGCTGGGCGCGCTCATGCTCCTGGTGTACGCGGGCTTGCGGGCCCTGGGGCGTAGCCGTGACACGGCCCTGGGCTGGACCTTCGTCCTGCCCTGGCTGGCCGGTTTCCTGGCCTTCCAGCTCTTTCCCTTCGTCGCCTCGCTCTACCTGGCCTTCACCGACTACGACGTGCTCACGCCTCCCCGCTGGGTCGGCCTGGCCAACTTCGCCCGCCTGCTGGACGATCCCAAGTTCGCGGCGTCCCTGAAGTTCACGGCCCTCTATGCGCTCTTCAGCGTGCCCCTGGGGATCGCGGGGTCGCTGGCCTGTGCCCTGCTGCTCAACCGCAACATCAAGGGCGTGGGGTTCTGGCGCACGCTGTATTACGTCCCCGCCGTGATTCCCGCCGTCGCCACCGCGGTGCTCTGGCGCTGGCTGCTCTCTACCGACGGGCTGGTCAACGCGGTGCTGGGGCCGGCCTACGCGCTGCTGGGCATGGAGAAGCCCCGCTGGTTCCTCGACCCGGAGACCATCCTGCCGGGGTTCGTGCTGATGAGCCTGTGGGGCGTCTTCGGCGCCAACACGGTGATCCTGCTGGCCGGCTTGAAGAACATCCCGCGGGAGCTCTACGATGCCGCGGCGGTGGACGGCGCCACGGGCTGGGGCCGGTTCCGCCACGTCACCCTGCCTATGCTCAGCCCGACCCTGTTCTACGTGCTGGTCACCGGGCTGATCGGCGCCTTGCAGATGTTCACCCAGGCGTTCTTCATCGAGACGCCGCGCTCCACCGTCACCTTCCTGCAGGTTTACATCTACCAGGAGGCCTTCGGACTCCGGCACATGGGCTACGCCTCGGCCATGGCCTGGGCCTTCCTGCTGGTGATCCTGGGGTTGACGCTGCTGGTGTTCCGCTCGTCGCCCCTTTGGGTGTATTACGAGAGCGAGGTGCGAGGTGAGGACCGTGCCGCGCGAGGTGCAAAGGCGCCTGGCCGACGCCTTGACGTATTTCGTGCTGGCCTTCGGCGGCGCCTTCGTGCTGGTGCCCCTGCTGTGGATGATCAGCACGTCGCTTAAGGGCCGGGACCAGCTCTACGTCTACCCGCCGCAGTGGATCCCCTCGCCGGTGCGGTGGGAGAACTACGTGGAGGTCTGGACGACCCTGCCCTTTGCCCGGTTCTTCCTGAACAGCCTGTTCATCACCATCCTGGCCACGGTGGCCGAGGTGGCCAGCGTGGCGGTGGTCGCCTACGGCTTTGCACGTTTCAACTTCCGCGGGCGGCACTTCCTGTTCATGTTGATGCTGAGCACCATGATGCTGCCCAGCGTCATCGGGATGATCCCCACCTTCCTCATCTGGCGCGAGCTGGGGCGGCTCGACACCTTCACCCCCCTGACGGCACCCGCCTGGTTCGCCTGGGGGCCGGCCAGCGTCTTCATGCTGCGCCAGTTCCTCCTGAGCCTGCCCCGGGATTTCGAAGACGCGGCGGTGCTGGACGGGGCCGGGCCCCTGCAGGTGCTGCGGCACGTGGTGCTGCCCATGGTGCGGCCGGCCTTGCTGGTGATCGCGCTGCTGGCCTTCCAGGGCAACTGGACCAACTTCATGGCGCCGCTGCTGTACCTGAACACGCCGGACAAGTTCCCGGTCACCCTGGGCCTCAAGTTCCTGGAGACGTCGCTGGGGCCGGGCAGCGAGGCGCCCATGTGGAACCTGATGATGGTCGTCTCGCTGCTGGTGGCGCTGCCGATCCTGGTGCTCTACGCCCTGGCCCAGCGGGCCTTCATCGAAGGGATCCGGCTGGGCGGGACCAAGGGCTGAGGGCTGAGGGCTGATATTCCCGAAAGGAGTTGTAGCGGTTGCTTCGCGTCCTCGATCCGCAGCACGCCAGGGCCTATCTTCTGGGGCCCTTTGCGAAACACCCCGGGAACCCCATCCTGGGTCCCCAGGGCACCACCTGGGAGGCCAAGGACGTCTTCAACCCTGCCGCGGTGGTCAAAGACGGGCGGGTGTACATGCTCTACCGGGCCGAGGACCACACGGGCCCCGGCCAGTGGAACGGGACGTCCCGCATCGGCCTGGCCGTCAGCGACGACGGGATTCACTTCGAGCGCTACCCCGACCCGGTGCTGGAACCCACGGAACCGTACGAGCTGCCCGGCGGCTGCGAGGACCCGCGGATCACGTGCATCGACGGGCGGTTCTTCCTGACCTACACGGCCTACGACGGCACCTCCGCGCGGCTTTGCCTGGCCACCTCGGACGACCTGGTGCGCTGGGAAAAGCACGGCGTGCTGTTCCCCGAATGGGACGGGGGAACGGGCCGCATCTGGTCCAAGTCCGGGGCCATCTGCCCGGTGAAGATCGACGGCCGCTACGTGATGTACTTCGGGGACACCTCCATCTGGATCGCCACCTCGGAAGACGGCCTGCGCTGGCAGCCGGAACCCGAGCCGGTTCTTCAGGTCCGCACGGCCGGCGACGCCTTTGACACCCTGCTGGTCGAACCCGGCCCCTCGCCCCTGGTCACGGACCGGGGCATCCTGCTGATCTACAACGCCGCCCACCGCCTGGCGGACGCCCCGCGGGTCCGCCGCCGCGTCCAGGCCGCCATGGCCGGGAACGGGGCCGGCGGCCCGGCGACGGAGCTCGAGGGAGAGAACCCGGTCGCCGTGGGCCAGCCTGCCGCCGGCCGGGCGCCCGGCGCGGAGCAGCCTGCCGCCGCGGGCCAACCGGCCGTCCCGGGCGAGCCCCCCGCCTACGGGGGACCCGCGGGCTCGGGCTATGTACGCTACGCCGCGGGGCAGGCGCTGTTCGACCTGAAGGATCCGCGCAAGCTGATCTGGCGGTCGGAGATCCCCTTCTTTGAACCCGAAACGCCCGAGGAGATCCGCGGCCAGGTGGACCACGTGGTCTTCGTCGAAGGCCTGGTCGAGCACCACGGCACCTGGTTTTTGTACTACGGGATGGCCGATTCCCGCATCGGCGTCGCCACCTACCGGCCCCAATCCTGACATGAGGTGAAGCCATTGGCCAGCGAGATCCTATCGCCGATTCAGGGCGCGGCCCCCCAGCCGGGGGCCGCGCTGGGTGCCGGCATACGGCCCGGCGCCCCGGCCCGGCCGGCCTCGTCCTTCTGGCTGGGCGTCAACTACTGGGCCAGCGGCCAGGGGGTGGCCATGTGGCAAGACTGGCAGCCTGAGGCCATCGCCGCCGAACTCCGGGCTCTGGCCGCAGCCGGCTGCCGGGTGGTCCGGTTCTTCCTCAGGTGGGTCCACTTCCAGCCTGAAGAGGATCGCGTGGACCCCACCGCCCTGGCCCGGCTCAAGGCCTTTTGCGACCTGGCCCATGGGGTCGGCCTGGCCGTCATCCCCACCTTTTTCACCGGCCACATGAGCGGAGAGAACTGGGACGTGCCGTGGCGGCGGGGTCGCTGCCCCTACACCGACCCGGCCATGCTGCGGGCCCAGGTGCGCCTGATCCGGGCCGTGGCCGAGACCATCGGGCACCACCCCGCGCTGCTGGCCTGGGACCTGGCCAACGAGCCGGACATCTTCGCCCGGCCGCCCTCGCCCGACGCCGGCTGGCTGTGGTGCCGGCTGCTCTACCGGGAGCTGAAGTCCGTGACCCCGGGGGTTCCCGTGACCCTGGGGATCCACGTGGCCTCCCTTGTGGACGACTGCGGCTTCCGGCCTGCCGACGTGGCCGAAGCGGCGGACTTCCTCTGCATGCACCTCTACCCCATCTACTCGCCCTGGTGCCCCGATCCCGTGGGGACGATCCGGCCCAACCTGCTGGTGCCCTTCGGCGACCGCCTGGTGGCCGCCATGGGGCAACGGCCGGCCCTGGCCGAGGAGTTCGGCGGGACGACCCTGATGATGTCGCCCGCCCGTCACGGCCGTTACGTCAGCGCCGTGCTGGGCAGCCTGCTCCTCCACGGCAGCATGGGGGCCGTCGCCTGGTGCGGCCTGGATTTCCGCTGCCAGGAAGACCTGCCCTACGACAGCACGCCCTACGAGGTGGCCTTCGGGATCCTGGACGATGAGGGCCGGCCCAAGCCTGCCGGCGAGGCTTTCGGCCGCTTCGCCCGGCTGCTGGAGCGGCTGCCCGGGGGACTGGTGCCTGCCCCGCGCCCCGCGGCCATCCTGCTGCCCGAGCGCTATTACGAGAACCAGGACCCCGACATCACGCCGGAGCGCAACTTCGCCGTGCTGTTCAACGCCTTCGTCCTGGCCCGGCGGGCCGGCCTGCCCGTGGACCTGGTGCGCCCCGACGCCGACTGGACCGGTTACAGGCTCCTGATCGTCCCCTGCCTGCCCCGGCGCAACAGCCTGTCCAACCGGACGTGGAACCGGCTGCGCCGCTGGGTGGAGCAGGGCGGCACCCTCTACCTCTCCTACGACGGGGCCGCCCTGCCCGGGATGGAGGCCGTCTTCGGCATCCGCATCGAGGACGCTTACCCGCGGGAAGCCGTTCACGGGCCGGGCCCGTGGGATCTGGTCCTGGACCTCGACCTGCGGCCGGAGCCGCAGAGCGGCCCGGAGACGCGGTGCGGCCCGGGGCCGCGTGGCGGTCCGGAGCCGCAGACCAGCGGCAAAAGCAGCCGGGACGGTGCCGCATTGGGGACACTGGCGCACTCCGGCCTGCAGCCTGTGGTCCGCCTGATCCCCGCGCCCCGGCCTGCCCCCCGCAAAAGGCTGGTGGCCTCGCCCGCCGGCGCCCGCGTAGCCGGTTGGATCCGCCCGGCCCCCGCCACCGGCACAGGCCCAGCGGGTCCGGTCCACCCTCCGGCCGCCGCGGCCCACGGCGGTCACCCCACAGGGCCCCTGGAGGAACCGGCCGTGTTCGTCCACCGGTACGGGCGGGGATGGGCGGTGCTGGTCACCGACCCCCTGGAATGGATCCTGGCGTGCACGCCCGGCGCCTATGGGAGCCAGGCCCACGGGAGCAGCGCCTGCGGGAGCGGCGCCTTCGGGAGCAGCGCCTACGGGAGCAGCGCCTGCGGAGTCGGCGCCAGCGGGAGCGGTGGCGAACACCACGGGCCCGAACCACACCGCGGGTACGGGAGAAGCCAGGATGGCCCCGGCAGCAAGGGGGGCGCAGGACCCGAGGGCGAAGCGCGGGCTGAAGCACCCGCAAGCTCTTCCGGCCTCGCCACCGCCGGCCGCACCCGACCGGAACAGGTGTACCGGCTGGCCGCCCGCCTGGCCGGCATCGTCCCTGAATGGGAGGCCGACCACCCGGATGTGGAGGTGGGGGTTCTGGTCCAGGGCGCGCCGGGCCAGCCCTTGACCGGCGGACTCGAGCCGGGCAGCCGGGCCACCGGAACCGTTCCCGAAAGCCTGCCCGTCACCGGGCCCGCCCGCTATCTCGTGGTGGTCAGCCACCACCCGCAACCCGTGAGCGTGGTCCTGTCAGGGCTGGCACCTGCCCGGCTGGTCGACGCCGAAACCGGCGCCACCCTCTACGCCCGCGCCGAAACCGCTCCACAGCGTGGTGCGATACATACGAACGGCCGAAGGCCCGTACCAGCCCCCTGGCCCCGCGCCGCCGTTCCCGACCCTGGTGCCAGGCCGGCTCCCGGCACCAACTGGGCCGCGGAGGCCCCTCCGGCGGGCGCAGGTGCTCCCCACCCCTGGAGCCATGGCGCGAGCCATGGCGAGGCGGGGCGCTGGCAAACGCCCCCCGTGCGGCTGGAACCGGGCAGCTGGCGGGTGTTTCGCATCGAAGACCTGGACCAGGAGATCCCCCGTGGCGATGACCCGCCTTGTCAATCGTCCAATCCAGATGTTGCGATCCAGGTTCATCACCGCTGACAGCCAGGGCCGAAGGTGCTGAACAGCCCGCTCACCGGTGACGGACACCCCGGCCGAACCCCCGGCCGGAGCCGGGGCCGGCACCGGCGCCCGTCCGGGACAGATACCGGCGGGCGCCGGGCCGGTTCCTCCGGTGAAGCTGGCGGAAGGTCGAAGGATGCCGCCGCAACCACAAGGCCAGTTCAACCAGGCTTTGCAGGCTGTGGGCCGGCGCCAGGACATCGATGTGGGGAAGGGCCACCTGCATGCCCCGGGCCAGCGGTTCGTAGCGAGGATCTCCCGCCAGGGGGTTCATCCAGACCACGGCCCGCACCCGGCGGCGGCACCAGCGCAAGGCCCGGTCCAGCAGGTCCAGGTTGCCCCGGTCGAGCCCGTCGCTGATGACCAGCAGCACGGTGTCGGTGTCGAGCAAATATGCGTACCGCTGCGCCAGGACCCAGAGTCCCTCGCCGAGCCGGGTTCCGCCGGACCAGTCCACGGTCACCACAGCGGCCCGGGCCATGGCGATCTCCGGCCGCGGGGTGCGCAGGACAGGCGTCAGCCGGGTCAGCCGCGTGCCGAGGGCGAAGGTTTCAACCCGCCCGCCCTGCTGCTGCAGGCCGTGAAGGAAGTGCAGGAAGAGCTGGCTGTAGACGTCCATCGACCCGGACACGTCCAGGACGGCGACGAGGCGCAGCTGGCCGGGACGCCGGCGCCGGCGGGGCCAGCGGAACAGGTCGCCCGCCTTGCGGGCCGCCTCCCTGAGGGCACGGCGGCCATCGATGGGGCCCTTCCGTGCCCGGACGAACCGGCGAGACGGGCGCGTGGCCAGCCAGCGCCCCAGCTCGCGGGCCGCGGCCATGACCAGGCGGCGGCTGGCGTCGTCCAGCAAATGGACGTCGCGGCGAGTGAGGACCGCCAAGGGGCTGTAGCCGCCGGGGCTTCCTCCTGCCCGTGCCCGCCAGGCGAGGCTGCTGGCTGGCGCGTCCTCTGACCCGGGGCTGCCTCCCTGGCCGCCGGGTCCCTGGCCGCTCGGCCCCTGGCCGCCCGGCGCCTCGCCTCCCGCACCCGCAGCCGAGGGGTCGTGCCCGCCCGCATCCCGCTGGCCCGGGCCCCGGCTGGGCTCATGCCCTGCGGTGTGCGGGTCATCCGGATTCGGGCTGCCTGCGCCTTGAGCTCCCGAACCCCAGCCGCCGCCGGGGGTATCGGGGCCGGGACCGGTGGCGTCACCGCGGGCACCCGGGGCACCGTCCGGCCCCCCCAGGGACACGGTGCCCGCCGGCGAGAGCAGGACCATGATGAGGTAATCCGCCAGCTCGGCCGGATCGACCACGAGGTTCGTGCCGTAGGATTCGTGTCGATCGCCGGGCTGGCGGGGAAGGGCGGTGATGTCGGGCACTCCGGGGTCCACCCCGGCCAGGCTGGGGTCATGCACGGGGAAACCTGCCGGCCCGTACGGGGAACCCAGGCCGGGGATGGAGCCGGGGCCGGCGGCGGCCATTGCCTCGCTGGGCGAGGCTGCGGTGGCGGCGGGTGCACCTGCGGAGGATGCGGCAGCGGCATCTGCGCTGGCGGCATCGACGCTGGCGGCAGCAGCGCCGGCCGAGGCCGCGTTGGCGTTGGCGGCGCCGGCCAAGTCCGCAACTGACGGCGGAGCTCCGGTCGGCGGCTCACCATCACCCGCCCCCCAGGGACCACCAGCGGGATCGCCCGGATACCCTGAAGGGCCTGAATCCGCCACCGGGCCTGCCTGGCCCGGGCGCCGGCGGGCCAGCCATTCGGGAACCCGCCGGTTCACCGGTTCACCCCAGAAGAAGGCATCCAGCGCCCGCTCCAAGACAGCCAGGTGCTCGGGCCGGCGGGCCAGGATCACCCGCAAGGCCGCTCGCACTTCCGCCGGATCCTCAAGGTCCACGTGCTCGAGCGCAGCGAGGACGTTGACCGCGTCGGCCGGACTTGTGGGAACTCCCGCGGCCCGCAAGCGACGCACCAGGTGGATCACGTGGTCCCGCAAGGTCTTGGCCGGCGCCTCCAAGGGATCATCCCCCCCGCGATGTTTTCGGCGCTCTTTTCGGTGCTGGTCCGTAGGATCGGCTTTTCATGCAGCTGTTTCCGGTTGTTCGCGCAGCCGCGCCCGTAGGCGTCTCTGTAACCGTTGCCGCAGTCAGTGTCCACCTACCCTAATGTTTTCTGTCGACCTCCGAATTCCCCCAAACCCCCGGAGGTCGACAGCAGGACCCACGTTTTTCCACCCCTTGGCCAGCAAGGCTTTGTCGCCTATTTGCATACATGAGGACCCAGTTGACCATTTTCTGGATCGACAGCACTGCCGTCGGTGAAGCCAAGAAGGACAAGGCTTCGGCGGGGCGAATGACGGGTTTGTAGGGTACCTATGAGGGATCGAAACCTACGCCCGCCACCCGGTCGCCTTCGTGCGGCACGTACGTTTGTAGGGTACCTATGAGGGATCGAAACGGCACGTCTCCTGACCGGAGACGTCCTATTCCCAGTTTGTAGGGTACCTATGAGGGATCGAAACAGTGGTGCGCCCCTGTGGGCCGTCCAGCTGAGCCAGGTTTGTAGGGTACCTATGAGGGATCGAAACCGGCGTCCTGCACGGCGTCGGGGCCGACACGGCGGTGTTTGTAGGGGTACCTATGAGGGATCGAAACGGTAGATCTCCGGATGCTCCTTGCGCAGCCGTGCGGTGTCGAGTTTGTAGGGTACCTATGAGGGATCGAAACAGATCACGCCGCTGGGCAAGGGATGGTTCTGCATCGTTTGTAGGGTACCTATGAGGGATCGAAACTTCCTCATCCTGCGAGACAGGATATTCGCCATAACCGTTTGTAGGGTACCTATGAGGGATCGAAACAATTTCGTCGTGGCCGGGCGCCGGATGCGGGCCAGGAGTTTGTAGGGTACCTATGAGGGATCGAAACGCGGCGGGGTTGAGGCATGGCGAGGAGGTCGGCGGCGTTTGTAGGGTACCTATGAGGGATCGAAACCGCCGACATGATGGCCACCCGGTCGCGCCGGGTCGGTTTGTAGGGTACCTATGAGGGATCGAAACCGGTCGCTGCCGGAGCGTGTCAGCGGCATCCTTTCGGTTTGTAGGGTACCTATGAGGGATCGAAACCCGTCATAGGTCAGGTTCGTCGTCTTGACCACTGTAGTTTGTAGGGTACCTATGAGGGATCGAAACGCCATAGCCATCCTCCCGTGGTACACTGGGGACAGAGTTTGTAGGGTACCTATGAGGGATCGAAACGGCCGAAACGTGGACGTGTAGCCCGGCGTCGTCGGGGAGTTTGTAGGGTACCTATGAGGGATCGAAACCCCACGCCGTGGCCGGATCGGACGGCGACGTTGCGGGTTTGTAGGGTACCTATGAGGGATCGAAACCAACATCGAGCACCCCACCATCGGCGTGACAGGCTCGTTTGTAGGGTACCTATGAGGTGTGCGTGCTAATCGAAAACTTGACCACCGTGCTAACCTAATTGTTGACCACCCCGGTGTCGGATTTAGAGGTTCGTCAGCCGGAGACGCCCTCCTTTCGCAGGCGCTGCTGGCTTTCGCGGAACCGGTAGGACTCGCCGTTGAACAGCAGCACATGGGACCGGTGGGTGAGCCGGTCGAGCAAGGCCGAGGTCAAGGCGGCGTCGCCAAAGACCTCGACCCAACGCGAGAATTCCAGGTAGGTCGTGATGAGCAGGCTGCCGCGCTCATAGCGGTGCGCGCAGAACTGGAACAGCAGCGGGCCCGCGGGACCCAGCCCCAGGTACCCCAGTTCGTCCAGAATCACCAGATCAAAGCGATCCCATGTCTTCAGGGCCTTGGGCAGGCGGGCCTCGTCGTGGGCCTGGAGCAGCTCTTGTCCCAGGGCCACGGCCGTGGTGAACCGGACCCGCCAGCCTGCATGGATGGCGGCCACGCCGAGGGCGTATGGGTCTTCTCCGTGCCCGGCGGGCGCAGGCAAACCACGTTCTCCCAGGCCGGACGGCCGCGGTCGGCCACAGCCATGGTCTCCATGCCAGTGCTCGGAAGCAAGAGTCATGATGTCCATCCCAACGCAGGGATCCGGGCGGGCACAAGGCAGGAAACGTGCCTAAAGAATATGATCTTCACCACCCTTCCGAATCCCCAATCGTTGCTGACGACTATACCGGAGGGTTTCAAATATATACGCCAGGATGCTGTCATGCTCCTTATCAACAATTTGTTCTAGACGTTTCCACAATATTTTAAACTTGGCTTCCGATATCTCACCTTCGAACACGGAGTTCTGTACCCAGGACAAATACTCCCGGCAGGTCTTAAGTACCTTTGCCACACGCTTAACGTGAACATCATATACAATGATTACAAACACCTGAAATCCACCCACCCTCCGCGCATCCCCACCAACTCCATCAATCCGCTATCACGACGACTCACCGGTACTCTTCAACTCACCGCTCGCTCACACTTCCAACTCTAAATCACCATTCGCTCACAAAGGGTTCGTATACGCCATCACCCGTCACATGCCTCTGGACCTTGTACACTTCTAGGCGAATCAAGCGTCGATAAGAAACCTGGCGGCGAAGCTTGCGTACCTTGATCGTGGTCCTGAGGCGCTTTTCATACTCCTCCACAATCACCTTTAAGGCTGACTCGCTTAAAAAGATGCCGCCTGCCTGATGGCGGAAATCAGCGGGCCTGATCATGCGTCGCCCAATAAGCGTAAAGATCAGCCGATCCACAATAATCGGTTTAAAGATTTCGGCAATATCCAGATTCAAAGAAAACCTGCGGAAGTTGGTTTCATGGAGATAGCCGATTCTTGGATCAAGGTGGGTTTTGTAAATATCAGACAAGACGGTAGTATACAAGAGGGAGTTTAAAAAGCTCAAAAGGGCGTTCGTTCGGTTCTCTGGTGGCCTTTTTGAGCGCTGCCCAAATTGAAAATCCGGATGGTCGATAATCTTATCCCAAGCGCCAAAGTAGGCCACGCGGGCATTTCCCTCCACGGCCATGAGCTCGGGAATCGATCGGGGCCGATCAAGCTGGCTTTCCAAAGTCTCCAAAGCGTTGACACTGGATTCAATGTGGGTTCCACGTCGGTTATAGTATCCGAGGACCTTCTGCATATTTCGAATGCTCCCACTCACAAACAACCTGGCCAGCTTGAGTCTTTCCCCCAAATCAAGGTATGCAGCGGCCTGCTTCAGAATAATATAGCCGGAGTTGTAATGTTCTCGGGGGTAAAACGTTCCCATATAATAGCCATGGTGACTAAAATAGTGCAATAGGATTTCATGCTGCGACAGGAACTCCAGCAGGCGTTTGTTGAACTCCACCTCGCCAAACACCATGATGTCCCGCACGGCCTCCACGGGGACGAAGCGGGTCCCACTGGCTGTTTCCAGGCCGAGGGTGTTTCCCTTGCGTACCAGCTTCCCCTTGGAAAAGAGGTACAGGGTTCGTTCCAAACCTGCGTCCTCCTCTTTCTGGTCCTTCAGGTCCAGCAATACTCCGCATATGCACACCTCGCACACCAGGAAATGCGTTTCGGCGGTGGCGGCGCGGGTTGTTCCACGAGGTCCTGGAGATCGCGTCGCACCTGCAAGACTTTGCGGCGGAGAGCATCGTCCAGCCGGACCCGCTCCCGCTTTTTCTGCTCCGGGAAATGCAGTTCTCCCTCGGTTCGGACGCCGTGTTCTTCCAACGTAAGGAGATAATGGGCCAACTGGAGCCGGGCACTGTCGCGGAACCGGTCGGATTTCTTCACTTCGACAACCACCACGTGCCCGTTCTCCTGGACCACCAGATCAAGCCGGTTGCCGGCGATCAGCACCTCCCGTTGAGACTTCCTTGGCGCCGCCGTATTCCGGTACCACTGGTGTAGGAAACGCCCGTAGACGATGTTGGGATCATCTTCGTCCGGTAAAATGGCGTGGGCCATAAGCCAGGCTTGCCGGCGGCAGATACTGTAATACCAAACCAGCGTGCCCCCGATCTGCCGCGGTTCCGGGGGTGTGGCCAGCCTGTCCAGGGTTTCTGGTGCATTGTTCAGCGGTTCTGCTACTTCGCTCATCGGTTCAGCTCCCTTCCCCGCCCGTGGCCCCGGATCGCCTGTGGTGGGGCTTACCTGTGGGTTCGCCGGCTGTTGGTCCCGGTGCGATGTCGGTCCCGGTGCGGCCGCGCTCCCAGGGTTGGGTGATTGGCCGCCACGGACCAGAGGATATTACCATGGCTAGGGACCCACGGCGCTTACCAGATGTCAACCGCCACCCCAGCAACGCCATCTTCGCCCGCGGTCACCTGACGCCACCTTCCAAACCCTGTATCTAGGTCGTAGGCTTGCAGATCGACGAGACAGAGGATTCGCCGGCCGGGGTGAGGGCTGGCCACCTGGTGAGCAAGGGAGAAGGGCACCGCGACAACGTAACGCTCCAGCAATCCGAGAAACCGGCGCCGCTCGCCCTGGCGCCGGCTGGATAGCCAACCAGGGCGTACGTAAAGCTGGTACAGGTCCTTTAGCGAAGCGACCCCCCAGCTGTCCAGCACAGCCCGGTCGTCGCAGGTCAACAGGTCATCGATGGGCACGAAAACCGGTATGCGCGGAGGCCCCTCATCGAAGGGCAATAGCCCGCCCAGGGCCGACCAGGTCCCGGTCGCCGCCTCGGATAGAGGTCCCCAGGCGTCGCTACCCGGCTTGCGCTCCCACCACCGCCGGTAATACTCCTCCACTGCCCGGTCCAGCTGGCGTTCCTTCCACACCTGCCCGGGGCGGAGCAGGGCATCGGTTTCATCCCGGGCGATGGGGTCGCGATAGACCCAGGGCCTGCTGTCTTTCCCGTCGGCCCGGATAAAGTCGAAGACCACCACCTGGGCGGGCTGGCGTAAGCCATGGCGGTTTGCACGTCCCGCCGCCTGAACCACCGAGGGCATCACGGGCCGGGCCCGGTAGAGGCGGTCAAAATCCAGGTCGACCCCGGCCTCGAGGGCCTGGGTTGCAACAACGATGGGGGCCCCTTTGGGTGCTCGCACGCGTTTCGCGCAACCCTGGAGGCGGGCACCGTCGTTCCAACGGCCGCAGCCAGGGCGGAGAGAACGATCCGAATCGCCGTCCTCCGTTCCGTTGGTTGGCCCGTCCGGTGCTACCGCTTTGCCCTCGAGGGCGCGGCGGATGGCCTCAACCTGCCTCGCCTTGTGGGCCGGGACCATCAGACCGTGGACCAGGAGCACACCGCCTGTGGCGGTATGACCCGTTGTGGCATTCTGGCCGAGCGCTGCGAGGTGTTGCCGCACAGCTTCATACACGCTCTGGGCATCGGCGATGGTGTTAAGAATGGCCGCCACCCGCAGACCCGCGGCGGCTTCGGCCACTAGGCGCCGGGCCAGGGTCTCGGGGTCCCAGCCCGGGTTACCTGAACCGTTTTCCTCCCGGCTGTGGTCGACCACCCGAAGCACATAGCGGCTCGGCAGCTGCACGGGTACGGACAGATCCACCGGCGTCACGTGCCGCGGTGGCCAGGGTGGCATGGTGGCCGTCATGATGAGGACCTGCATATGCCACGCCTCGCAGGCTGCCGCCAGCATCTCGGCCAGGAGCGCCCAGCTCCCTGGGTCCATGATCTGAGGCTCATCAAGGATCACGAAGGCGTCCCGCAAGGCCGGGATGCGCAACGTGTGCTGGGCGCGCCGTGGAAATAGGGCCCGGAAGAATTGGTGAAAGGTCACGGCCACCACAGGCGCCTGCCAGCTCTCCAGAACCAGGAAGGCCCGTTCTTCGTCCGTTGGGACGGCATCGGGGCCCGCCTCGTCGCCCGGCTCTGGGCCGGCAGGGTGTGTCTCGGGCACGGCCAGGTGGTGGTGGATCAGGACAGGCAACCCCGTATGGCGCCGGAACTGCTCGGCAGCCTGTTCGACCACCGTCAGGTACGGCCCCACGTAGACGATCCGCTTCCGCTCACCCCGCTGGCACCCTTCGAGAGCCACCCGGAAGGCTGTCAAGGTCTTGCCGCTGCCCGTGGGAAGAATCAGCACGTACAGCGGGGCGTGGGGCTGCCTCTGGAAGCCCTCCAGGACGGCCTTCTGCAACCGGCGGCGCTCACCGCCAATTCCCCGGGTGGCCCCGGACCCGGTGGTATCACCGTCGGCCGAACCCGCAGCACCCAGGGACGCTTCGAGCCGTTCGATGGCAGCCGCCGCCTCACCAGGCAGCAGCGCTTCGGGTTCGATCCCGGCTACCGAAAACCGGTCGGCCTGGATCAGCCGCGCCGTATGGTGGCGAAGGAGGCGCCGGACCTCCAGCGATGCGGTTTGTCTGCGGCGTTGCAGGCGGACGACCGCCCGCCCCCATGCACCCCGAGCCAGATCGACCCAGCGCCCCCATTCGGCACCGTCGCGAGGCCATCGGCCGGCGGCGATGGGGAGATTGGCCGCCCGCACGAGCCGGAGGAGTCCCTCCACGTCCATCTCGGCCAGTACGCCAGGGGTCCATAAAGCCTGCCATGGGGTGTCGGTCTCCAGGTCCGCCAGCGTTCCATGGTGATCCGCGATGTCCCGCGTCAACGCCAGCAGCCGGTCGACGGCCAGCGTGGCCGAAGGGGTGACGGTTCTGCCGGCACCCGCCTGCACGCCGGAGCCCCGGTTCCACTGAAGAACCAGCGCAGCGAACAGGGCGGATCCGACGAAGGCGTGGGGGCCCACGGGTCCCCTGCGCTGGGGATCCAGTAGCCGTTCCTGCCAGCTGCGACGTGCTTTGCCGGCATCGTGCAGCAGGCCCGCCAGATAGAGGAGTTGGTCGTCCACGGAGCCCTGCGGATCGCCCGCGCGGCGGGCCACTTCGGCCAGGTGATCGACCAGGGGGTAGGCGCGGCCCCCCTCGGGAGGCCGCGCCACACACCTTTCAAGAGGTATCCAGCCTCGCGCCGTGTTCATCTCCTGGCGGGCACCTCCGCCTGCCACCCTTCCCGTGGACTCCGCACCCGAACCGGAGCCACTCGGCCGCGCTACCAGAGACAAACCAGCCCATCCGAGCAGCGCACCCAGCGTACGGGAGGATCGTAGGGCCCCAGGGCCGGTCGGAACCGCAAGCTGCCCCCGTTGGGCTCGTAGAGGAAGCTCATCGAGCGCCGGAAACGCCGGCCACCTAGGTGGGTGTGCAGGACACCGCCGACCCGGGCGTAGACCCGTCCGGGAACGGGTTCAACGGCCTCGACGCAATGCGCAGGTACCACTGCGGGCGACTCCACAACGGCGGCACCCGCCACCTCGGAGGCCCTTTCCAGTTCCTCGGCTTGCTCCACTGTCACAAACCGCGGCACCGTCAAGGCAAAGGCGGAGCCGAGGTATGTCGGGTAGACGCTTTGCCGGTTGCGGATGCGTTCCGCCAGGTCATCGGCGTCAGGCCCAGCGTAGTAGACCCGGTAGGCGGGCTCCACCACCAGCTCGATGGCCGTCGGCCGGTTGAAACTATCGCTCCCGCCCAGCCATCCCTTTCCGAGCAAGGACAGTTCCTGGGAGCGGGTACGAATCGGGCGCAAGCACCGGACGCCCGTCCAGGCTTCCCGGGTGGTCCACTCGGGCAGCCCCAGTATGGCCCCCAACATGCCCCGTAAGGCGGTGCGGGTCGGAAAGGGATAGGTGGCATGAGTCACGGCGGTGTCCGGGCGCCGGTAATGGGCGATGGACCCGGCGACATCAAACACCAGCAACGGCAAGGACCGTGCCATGATCACCCCACCTACATGGCGGGCTGGGGCTCGCCGCCCAGTTCCCGCAGTGCTGCATCGCCCTGCAACCGGAAGGCCGGGTTCAGCCAGTAGCGGACCCGGGCAATGCGGTCATGAAATTCTAGCAGGCGCTGGCCGAGAGCCTGGACATCCAGGCTCACCTCGGCTACCGACGTGGGTCGCGACGGCTGGAGCCAGGCCTCCCGGCCCGGTTCCAGCCGAACCAGGCGGTCCAGGTCGCCGATGCGGAAGAAGGGATCCTGGTATTCCACGTGGAGCAGGAAGAGCGGCTCCTGAATGCCACGGCCCCGGGCCTGGCGGAACCGGGTTCCCTTCCAAAGGCCCTCCAGCACCAGGTCGACATCCTCACTGGACAATCCGGTCTCCTTCGCTAGGGTTGCGTTGATGATCCCATGCATGGCAAAGACGGCGAAAGGAACGATGTAAGTGGTCCAGATGGTGCCCTGTTCCTTGCCGCGGTCGTCCTCAGACGCCATGACCACCGTTCCCTGTACGTACCGGCTCTCCACGGGATGCAGGGAGTGGGCCCAGGCGAACTGCACCGGGCCGGTGAGGTGGAAGGACACATCCCGGACAGAGTAGACGACACCGAAGGCCCGGACGTCGAAGGCCTTGCGCGGCAACTCGGCCCGGGCCTCACCAGGGTTGATCCCGAGGACCTGTTCCGCCAGAGCCTTGCGCCCCAGCAGCTTCCCGTCGGCCGACCGGGCCTCCCGGACGTAGATATGGCGGGTACCGTCACCCCCATCTGGATACCGGGCCAGCACGTAATCCCGTACGTCCCGCTTGATGCTGACGTCCGAAAGGCTGATGCGCCCGTCCTCCTCGTCGAACAGCCGGCGCGCATCGCTATCGTTGAGCGGATCCCGGTTGGGAATACCGTCCTTCACCGACTTGACGAAGAGCAGTTCCCCGCTTCGAACGGCCATGGCTTCTCCTCCCCGCTTAGAACTCGATCTTTGTTCACTTCAGAACCCGTCATGCGGTCGCGCCGGAAGCCTCGTCCTCCAGCTCCCCGTCATACTCCCCGTTCTCGCTGCCAGCGCCCGGGCGGTTGGCATCCGCCAGGAGGTAGCCGGCCCAGAAGCCGGCCAGGAACCGGTCTGGCTGCGCCTGAATCTCACGGCGGGCCTGCTGCGCCTTGACCAGAAGCACACCGTTCAGGTGACGGAAACGCTCCGACAGGGCCATATTGAGGCGGGCAGCGTACTCGGGGAACCGGGTCAGAGCCCGTGTAATGATGGCCTCCGGCGTCAGGTTGGTGCCAAAGGTCATCACCCGGTGTTTGAGAAACTCCTTCCCCCGAGTGGCAGCATAATACTGCCGGGAGAACTGCCGGGTCAGGTCGCCAATGGCGAAGCCCAGTTCCTCGACATCCTGCAAGTCCAGTTCGTGCGGAGGAATGGACCGCAGCTCAGCCTGCAACTCCTGCCAGGGACGAATAGCAAACACCTCCCCTGCCGGCCACTGGCCGGCAATGTCGCGGTGATAGCGCTGCCAGAAGTCGCGAAACACCACGTAGAGGCGAACCTCAGCCTGCATGCGGTACATGGCCTGGCGGTCACCCAGCCGGTGAGCCAGCTCCGTCAGGCGAAGCGCCAGGTTGCGTACGAAGCGCCGGTAAGAGACGGGCCGCCGACGCAGTACGGACTCCATGCCCTGCCAGACGTAACCGGGGCCGTAGGCATTGATCAGTAGCGAAGGAAGGGAGCGGAGCCGCCGGAGGGCTTCATCGGCGAAGCGGTGGCCTCCCCGGATCAGCTCCTCGTGGGTGCTGACCACTTCATGCAGAACATCGCGCATCTCCGACGCCACCGCAGGGACGACATCCTCGATCATTGCCCGCAGGTGGATATCACCCCGTTCCGGCGCACCGCTGAAGTAGACCAGCGTGATGCGATAGTGGTCGGTAAAGAAGTCGTCGGCCACAGCAAACTCGAAACCGGCGACGGACTCCAGGTGCCGGGTCCAGCCGGCCTCCCCGGTCCGCATGTACATGAACCCCGTGCAAAACTGCTCCACCGCCTCAGGATCCCGGAGGATGCTGTCGGCCAGAGGGAGAACAAAACCCGTTCCATAAATGGTCCCGGGCATCCGCCCGCGCTCGGCCATCTCTCGGCCGCCGGGGCTGTCGGCGGGCGCGAACAGCTCCCGCGTGAGCCACATGGGCAGCGGTCGAGTCAACGCGTTGAAGACCTGAGCGCCCTGGGTCAGGGCTGCGTAGCAATCGGTGCAAAGGGCGGCACCCTCCACCAGTTCGTCCTTGGCAAGGGTCTCCGGAAAGGGGGCCTCCCACGTTGGTGCAAACCACGGCCAGGCCTTGGAGTAGATCGAGACCACATCGCCTTCCCGGTGACAAAGGGTGCACGGACCCTGCATCTGACCCAGGGTCGCCCCTTCCTCCGCCTTGGCCGCCCACACCAGGGGCACCAGGGCAGGCAGGTAAGCCACCACCCGGCGGCCGGGATATAACCGACTCGACCCCAGTTCCACTAGGGTGGTCGGGTCGGCAACCGGGCCCTCGACGTAGCGATAGGGTCCTTCGCCGGTGACGGGCAGTATCAAAAGGAGCCCCATAACCTTACGTCCCTTGCCGGCCTTGCCGAGGGAGGCACCGGTCACCATGGCCGCAGCAGCCCTGGCGATGCTTCCGACTGCGGCATCGGAACGGTGCAGGGTCCTTTCCCACCGGCCCTGAATGAAGCGTTCCACCGCACCCCCGTCGTGAAAGGTTGCCAGGTCGCCTTCGTAAATGATGTAGGCCGGGACAGGGTAGCGACCCTGGGCGTGGCGAGGGTTCCCACCCCGGGGCACTGTAAAAGGGGCGGCGACCGCGATATCCAGTTTCGTTTCGGCGACCTCGCCTTTGCCCTGGACGCGCCGGGAGGTCCAGTCCAGGATGGGCCACGCCGCAATGGGCTTATCAGGGTGGCTCTCATCAACTTCCACGATGATGACGTTGCAGAAGAAACCCACAGCCTGTGGGCTGCCCACGTCGGTGACGTCCAGGAGGGTCTCCCGGGCCGCCGCACTTTGGCCCAGAAACGGGCGCCCCAGCCGGACGAGGTTCTCAATCAGCACCCTCTTCCACCTCCTTGGCCACGGCCACCTCCGCCGCCGATGCGGTCTCCACACCGTTGCGGAAGGCGGGTACAGGCTGCCCGGTAGCGCGGCCATTCCCCTGGTACGGAGCCTGAGACCGCGGGGGCAGGAGGTCACACAACCCGAACCCCTGGGCGTTCTTCGAACCGAAGCCGGCTTCCAGGCCGAGGGCGATCAGGGCCGGGTCGCCCGTTACCTCGAAGGTGCCGGTATAGCCCTTGATGATCCCGTGGCGAAATCGGGCGACATGGCCGCGGGCTGTGCCCCGCCAGAGGATCTGAATACCTGGCCCCTGGTAGGTGCGCCCGGTGAAGGCCTCCCACTTGCGAACCAGGTTCTCGGCCACCAGCCGCTCGAACTCCCCGCTGCGCGGCTCGAAGAAGTACGTGAAGCGGCTGCCGTCGGGCCGGTTCACGGTGCTGTACACGGTGATGGGCGTCCGCGCCCGCAGGGTGACGGGCGGGGTGATGGAAGGCAGCTCTTCAAAGCGAACCGACTCGATTTCCACCAGCTGGCTGCCAAGCCGGAGCGTACCCAGCTGCAGGGCCCGGGAGGCCAGGGCATGGGCCACCGGAGCAAAGGGCGAGCTCACCGTGAGGCGGACGCTCCCGGCAAAGCGGATCACCTTGCTGCCGGTGGACCCGCTGGGGCCGTTGCCGTTGCTGAGGCCGGTGCCGTTGTTGGGGCCGTGGCCCTTGTCGGGGCCGCTGCTGCCGCCGGTGCCGCCCGTGATGTTGACGCCACTGGAGCCGGTGCCGGAGGTGCCGGAGGCACCGCTGGTGCCGCTGGCACCGTCGAGGCCCGTGCTGGCCGCACTGCCGGTTCCGCTGGCGAGGCCAGCCTCACCGGTTTCGCCGGCAATGCCGCCACCGCTGGCATGGGTTGTGCCGGAGGTTCCGGCCGAACCGGGGATGCCAGCGGTGCCGCTGGCGCCGGTGGTACCGCTCGCCTCGCCCTTGCGGTTCGGGCTGCCGTCCGAGCCCCGGCCGCCACGGGTTCCATGCCCAGCGGGCCCTCCGGGCGACCGCTCGATGGTGTACAGCCCCTCCAGCCGGGAGAAGGTGAACATCTTGTACCGGCGGGCACCGCGGGTAAAACCCTGGTCATGGAGGAACCCCGCCACATCGGTGCCTTCGAGAAGGTGGTAGACCAGCCCCTGGAGTAGACCGTTGTACTGTAGCGGCAAAACCAGCTGGCCCGAAACCGGTCGCAACTCCATGATGACCCGCACGGATGACTCCCCCCTGCTCCCCCCACTGGGGACATCAGTCGCCTGCCCCTCGTCCTTCCGCTCCTTGGGCCCGTGCCCAGCGGCCCCCGCCGGTAAGCCCCGTGGCGCACCGCCTCACCGCTCCGCGCCGGCCCCGACGCCCCGTTGGTCCGGCCGGGCTCGGTACCAAACCGCTGCCCGCCACCCCCTTCCCCGCCCGCACGTCAAGCCCTTGCGCCATCTCCCCCCGGGTATCCGGGTGTCTTCAAAGGTACGGGACCCGGGCTGACAAAACGTGTCATCCCCACCCGCGCCCTGGACTGGACCTGTTTTCGGGCCCTCCGCTACCCCGCCGCCATCCCGCCGCTCCGGGCTGCGCTCACCGGTAGAGCGCTCCGGGCTGCGCTCACCGGTAGAGGCGCACCATGGCCTCGGCTTCCGCAACCATGGCCTCCCGCAGGGAGGCGGGTTCCAACACCTCGACCCCAGCCCCAAACTGCAAGAGCCAGCGCATGATCTCTTCCGTTCCGAGCACCCGGAAGGATAGCACCAGCGATCCGTCCGGCTCTTCCCGGGACTCCTGGCTGGGATGCCAGGTCCGGCCCCGGACGTAACGGGCCTGGGGCGGATGGAACCGCACCACCACCTTCTGACGCTCGGCGCCCCTCTGCAGGCGCCAGGCCTCGCCGAAGTAGACATCGGGGGAAAAGCGATCGGGGGTCGGAGGAGGGAAGGTTTCCGCCAGCACCTGGATCTCCCGGATCCGGTCGACGGCAAAGGTCCGCACGTCCTGGCGCCAGCGGCAGAACCCCGCCACGTACCAGGCACCGTCGTAGTACCGCAGGTGGTACGGTTCGACCAGGCGCGTGGTCTCCTGGTCCCGGGAGGCGGTGTAATACCGCAGCCGGACCACCCGGCACGCCTCGATGGCGGCCCGCAGGGCTCCCAGCCGCTCGCCCACGGCTGCCGGGTCGCCGCGGGCCGGCTCGAAGAAGAAGGACACCTGGTGGGCCAGGGACGCCAGGTCGACCGTCACCTGGTCCGGCAGCAATTCGGGCAGCCGTTGCAAAAGCGCCCGGAAGGCGTCTTCCAGCCCGTGGGCCCGCACCGCCTCCAGGGCCTGCAGGCCCAAAACCAGCGCCAGGGCCTCACCGGCGCCCAGCCGGGCCAGCCCCGCGCCCACCGGCGGCTGCCACCCCGGGTCCGCCAGGTAATAGCCGTTGCGGCGGCGGTCGAACTCCAGCGGAGCGTGCCAGTCGTCGCGGAGCACGTCCAGGTCGCGGTGGATGGTCCGGGAGGTCACCTCCAGTTTCTCCGCCAGGGTACGGGCATTGGGATAGCGTTTCGCCCGCAGCTCGTCGACGATGTGCACCAGCCGGTGGAGCTGGGCACGGTTCATCGGCATCGGGTTCCCCCACCCCCAGGAACTCCCCCGAAAAACGGTAAAATCTCCCCCTGTGCGATATGACGCACCAGGAAAGAATTCCAAGGGATGGGTCAACTTCCTGCCGAATGTTGGCGCGAATTGTCGTGCATTGTCCAAATCAGCGAATGTGAACAAAAGCGCCGGGTAAGCCGCCCGAGGCGGCCCACCCGGCGCAGCCACGCTCGCCACCCGCCGCAGGCGGCCGGCAATCCAACGAGGCGGACGCCACCAGTTGCCGGTACCGGTCGCCAGCTCTGACAGCCTCTACCCCCCAACCTCTTGCGGCCTGCTCGCACTCCGGACGAACCCGGTTCGCTCCAGTTGCTCCCGGTCACGCCGCTCCCCGGCCGGACCTTGCGGCCCTCTCGCGCTCCGGACGAACCCGGTTCGCGACCTGGGCACACAAGGCCCGGGACCGGGACGAACCCGGCCCCGGGGCCGGCGTCAGCGGGATGCAAACATCAGGCGGTACAGGGCCCGGGCGTAGATCCGGACGCAGCGCACCAGGTCGTCGATGCTCCAGTACTCGTCGGGCTCGTGGGCCAGCTCCCGCTGCCCGGGGAACAGCGGACCGAAGGCCACGCCGTTCCTGAGCACCCGGGCGTAGGTCCCGCCGCCGATGGCCAGGGGCCGGGCCGCGGCATCCCCCGCCTCCTCCCGGTAGACGGCCAGCAGCTGGCGCACGATCTCGCTGTCCTCGGGCACGTGGTGGGGCGGCATGTCCTCCCGGGATTCGAACCGCCAGCCGGTTCCCGCCAGGGCGGCCACGACGCGCCGGGCCAATTCCTGGGCCAAAGCCGTGACCGGGTAGCGCACGTTGCAGTCGGCGTAGAGGATGGCAGCCGCCGTCCCGGCCCGCACGGCACCCCGGGAGGCCTGGGGCGCCGCCTCCCCCGGCGGATCACCGGGCAGGCGCGCCGCCCCTGGCGCCGGATCGTCCCCCACCAGCCGGATCAGGCCCAGGTTGACGGTGAGCGGCCCCGACACCGGGTCCGCCACGGCGATCCCAAAGCCCGAGCCGTCGGTCCGCACCCCCGCCCCGGCCAGGAACGCCAGGTCGGACGAGCGCGGCAGGGCGGGGCCCAGCGCCCGCACCAGGGCGTTCAGCAGACCGGCTACGGCGTTGATGCCCTTCTCCGGGTGCATCGCATGGGCCGCGGCGCCGCGGGCCTCGACCACCAGCCGTTCCCCCTCCACCCGGGCCGTGATGCGGGCCCGCCCCGGCCCGCCGCCGTCCTGGAGGCGGCGGGCCAGTTCGTCCAGGGAGGGGGCCCCGGGACCCTCGACGACCAGTTCCGCTGTGGCATGTTCGGGTACCACGTTGACCCGGGTACCGCCCTCCAGGCGGAGCAGGCGGGCGCGCCAGCCGGCGCCCGCGGCCTGGGCCTCACCGGGCAGCTCCAGGCTGAGGCGGAAGGTCCAGATCCCCTTCTCCGCGTTGACCAGCGGGAACATAGCGTCGGGGCTGAAGCCCAGGGCGGGCTGGGGCTCGCGGGCGAAGTAGTACTTGACGCACTCGAAACCCGACTCTTCGTTGCCACCCACCACCAGGCGGGCGCGGCGGGCAGGCCGGCGGCCTCTGGCCAGGGCCAGATCGGCCACGGCCTTCAGCGCATAGAGAGCCGCCACCGTGGGGCCCTTGTCGTCGACGACGCCACGGGCGTAGATGCGGCCGTCGTGGATCTCCGCCCCGTACGGCGGGTAGGTCCAGCCCGTGCCTTCGGGCACCACGTCCACGTGGCCGAGGACGGCGATCCACTCCTCCCCCTCGCCGATCTCGGCATCGACGGCATAGCCGTCGATGTTCCGGGTTCGGAAGCCCATGGCCTCGGCATGCCGGCGGATCCACTCCAGCGCTTCGGCCACCCCGGGCCCGAAGGGCTGGCCGGGGGCCGGTTCGTCCTGCACGCTGCGGATGCGGCAGAGGGCCTGGACGGCCTCGATCATGGCCTGGCGGTGCTCGCCCAGCCAGCGGTCGAGCTCGGCAACGAAATGGGCCTCGCCGGCAGCATCCTCGCCGGCCTGAGGCCCATGCCCGGCACCGCCTGCGTTGTCGCGCACCTCACCCTCGCCTGCCACGGCTGGCACTCCTTCCTGAACGGCAATGGCCCGGCACGGCACCGGTCGGGGGCGGATCAAGCCTGGGCGTGCCAGAGGACCCGGCCCAGGAAATCCCGGGCCCGCGGGTGGCCGGGATCGCGGAAGAACTGCTCCGGCGGCACGTCCAGCAGCACGCGCCCGTCGTCCATGAACACGATGCGGTGGGCCACCTCCCGGGCAAAGCCCATCTCGTGGGTGACCACCACCATGGTATACCCCTGCCGGGCCACGTCGAGCATCACGTTCAGCACCTCGCCCGTCAGCTCGGGATCCAGGGCGGAGGTGGGCTCGTCGAAGAGGATGACCTTGGGCCGCATGGCCAGGGCCCGGGCGATGGCCACCCGCTGCTGCTGGCCGCCGGAAAGTTTGGACGGGCGGTGGTGCATCCGGTCCGCCAGCCCCACCCGGGCCAGCGTCTCCCGCGCGATGCGCTCCGCCTCCTGGCGGGGCATGCGGCGCACGGTCACCAGCCCCTCCATGACGTTCTCGAGGGCCGTCATGTGGGGGAACAGGTTGAACTGCTGGAATACCATGCCGATCTCCTGGCGCTTGCGGTTGATCTCGGCCGGGGAGTCTTCCACCCAGCGGTTGCCCTGGCGGCGCCGCCCGATAGGCTCGCCGTCGACCAGGATCTCCCCTTCCTGCACCGGCTCCAGGTAGTTGATGGTGCGCAGGAGGGTGGACTTGCCGCTGCCGCTGGGACCGGCGACGACCACGACCTCGCCGCGGCCGATGGTCAGGTTGATGTCCTTGAGCACGTGCAGGTCGCCGAACCACTTGTTGACGCCACGGAATTCGATCATGGGCGCCTCACTCATACTCCTTCAACTTCCTTTCCAGCCACGACCCCAGGGTGGTGAAAAGCGTCGTCATCACCAGGTAGTAGAACGCGGCATAACCGAAGAACCATACCGACTTCAGCGTGGCAGAGGCAAACTGCCGCGAGTTGAGCATGATCTCTTGCAGCCCAATGACGGACACCAGGGACGAGTCCTTGAGCAGGATGACGAACTCGTTCACCATGGGCGGGATCATGCGGCGGTACGCCTGCGGCAGGATGACCCGGCGCATGGCCTGGCCATAGCTCATCCCCAGGGACCGGGCGGCTTCCATCTGGCCCCGCGGGATGGACTCGATGCCCGCCCGGATAATCTCCGCCAGGTAGGCTCCCGAGTTGATGGACAGCGCGGCCACTCCCGCGGGGAAGGCTTCCAGAACGATCCCGTAGTCCGACAAGCCAAAGTAGATGAGGTAGATCTGGACCAGCAGGGGCGTCCCGCGAATGATCCACGTGTAGGCGGAGCCGATGGTCCGCAACACCCCGAAGCGAGAGAGTTTCATGAGGGCCACCAGCAAGCCGATGGCCAGGCCGAGGGCGATCGAGACCACCGTCAGCTTCAACGTCAACCAGGCACCGGCCAGGTAAATCGGTGTTACCCGGTGCAACGCACCCCACAAGCCCAGATCCACCAGGCCTTCTTGCGGCATCTTCTGTCGCCGTCCTCCCATCCCCCGGGGTCGAGAGCCCGCCCGGCCCCGCACGCGGCTCCGGAAACCGCACGCCGGCGCTGCGGTTGCCGCGCGCCGGCGTGGCTCGTGCTCCGGACTCTCATCTCACCCGGCGTTGTGTGCTGATCGTGGTGGCGCAGGCGGGCCGGCCCACCTGCGGCCCGCCGGGCGGCCGCTCACTGCCCACCGAACCACTTGGCGTAGATCTGGTCGTAGGTCCCGTCCTGCTTCAACTCGTCCAGGGCCTTCTGGATCGCCTGCACCAGGTCCTCGTGGCCCTTTGCCACGGCGATCCCCACCGGCGCCCGCTCAAACGGTTCGCCCACGAACTCGTACTTGTCACCCTCGATGTTGGCGTAGTAACGGGCCACCGGCTCGTCCAGGATGGTGGCGTCAGCCCGCCCCACGTGGACCTCCTTCAAGGCGTCGGGGAAGGTCTGGAAGGTCTTCACCGTCGCGCCCTCGATCCCCCGGGCAATCTCTTCGTTGGTGGTGCCGATCTGGACGGCGATGACCTTGCCCTTCAGGTCATCCAGCGAGTGGATGCCCTTGGGGTTCCCCTTCGCCACGACGATCATCTGGCCCATTTCGAAGTACTGGACGAAGTCGGCGCTCTTCTGCCGCTCCTCGGTGATGTTCATGGAGCTCATCACCACGTCGTAGCGGCCGGACTCCAGACCTGCCAGGATGCCGTCCCAGTCCACCACCACCGCCCGGTGCTCCACGCCCAGCTTCTCGGCGATGGCCTTCCCCAGATCGATGTCGAACCCGATCAGCTCGCTGGGGTTCTCCGGGTCGGGGAACTCCATGGGCGGGTACGCGCCGTCGGTGGCGAAGGTCATGTACCCGCGCTCCTTGATCTCATCCAGCAGCGACTTCTCGCCACTTTCGCTCCCGGCGCCGGTGCCCGTGCCGCTGCTGGTACCGGAGCTGCTGCCCGAGTCCCCCGCGGCCGGCTGGCCGGATCCACCGCATCCGGCGACGATCACCAGGGCGGCCACCAGGGCCAGGGCGGCCCACAGCCGGGCCATGCGCCCCCTACGACCGAAGATTGCCAACACGTTCTCCCACCCTTCCTGCCGGAAACGCATAAAAATACAAGCAACACGTTTGAAAATAAAGATTCGGGGCCGGCTCGTCAACTCCTTGTGGACAGCGGCGAATTTCTGTCGTTTTTCGTTGCGGGGCCCGGTGGTTTCCAGAGGGAACGGCGCACCCGCGGCGAATCGCTGACGGGTTACGACAGCGATCGACACCGGCCCGGAGGCGCCCACGGGACCGGCCCGGACGTGCCCATCGATCCTGGCGCGGAGGGGCCCCAGGGTGGCCCCGCCGGGCCGGCCGGCGAAAGGAGGCATGTCCTTTGCAGGTCGAGGTCGTCATCGTGGGCGGCGGCATCACCGGCCTGCAGGCCGCCTGGCACCTGCGCGAGACGGGGATCCGGCGGATCGCCGTCATCGAGCAAGGGACTGTGGGGGGCGGCGCCACCTCCCACGGGGCGGGGTTCCTCTCCCACTTCACGTGGAACCCGCTGGACGCCCACCTGGTCCGGCGCAGCGCGGAGCTGTACGCGGCCCAGCAGGCGGAACTGGGCGGCACCTTTTTCCGGGTGACGGGCTCGTACGTGGTGGTGTCGCGGGCCGTGCCGCAGCCGGGGGCCACCGGCGGCCAGGCGAACCAGGGTGGTGCGCCAGACCAGGAGCCCATGGACGAGGCAGGCCGGGAGCACAGGGCCGAACAGGTCGCCCGCCAGCTGGCCGCGCGGGCTGCCATGGTGCGGGAAGCCGGCATCGCCGTCCACGACCTGACCCCCGCCGAAGGTGCGACGGCGGTGCCCGCCTGGAACTGGGCGGACGTGGAGGCGGCCTGGTTCGTCCCCGGAGACGGCACCTTGCTGCCAGGCGAGGTGGCCCGCACCCTGGCCCGGCGGCTGCGCCAGCGGGAGGTGGCCATCCTGGAGGAAACGCCCGCCCTGGAGCTGGGGCTGGGGCACGGTGCCGGCGGCCCGGCGGTGGCCGGGGTCCGCACCCCCCAGGGCCCCGTGGCGGCCGATGCGGTGGTGGTGGCCACGGGCGTCTGGACCCGCCGGCTGCTGCAGACGGCGGGACTGGACGCGCCCATCAAGCCCTATCGCACCCAGCTGTCCTTCTGGGCGCTGCCCGCCGGTCTTGACCCCTCCACCGTGCCGCCCCTGCACGACGTCACGGGCGAGTATTACTGGCTGCCCCGGGAGGGCTTCCTGGCCGTGGGCGACGGCACCCAGCTGGTGGAACAGGACCCTGCCGCCTTCCGCCGCGAGCCCGACCCCGAGTTCATCGCAGCCTGCCGGGCACGGCTCGAGCACCGGCTGCCGGCGGCCCGGGGCGCCGAGCTGGTTCACGGCTGGGCTCACCTGTGCGACGCCACCCCGGACCGGCGCCCGCTGCTGGGTCCCTACGGAGGCGTTGAAGGCCTGCACCTGGCGGTGGGTTTCAACGGCTTCGGCGTGATGCGAGCACCGGCGGTGGGGGAGCTGGTCGCCCGGTTCGTCCTGGGGGAAGAACCGGCGCTGGGCGGCCGCCCGCTGGAAGGCACCGAAGCCCTCCGCGCCAGCCGGTTCAGCGGCTATACCGACTTTGAGATGGGGCAGGGCTTCAACACGGCCGGCGAGGGCTAGCGGGTGGCGGCGCGATAGCGCGGGTGCGGACAGGAGCGGGCCGGGCGCCCCACCAGGCCCGCAGCCCCGGCCAGCGCCGGGTTCGGCAGGAACCGGGCCGCCCGCCCCTAAGCAATCACAAAGGACAGCCGTTCAAGGAATCTTCGCGCGCCTTCGACTTTCGGGTCGCGTCGTCTGGAGGGTCATGCCCGTGGACAAGCAGATTCCGGCCCCTGCCGCGGCCGCGGCGGGGGCCATCGACCTCTCCTGGTGCCGGGCGGAGTTCCCCGCCCTGGAGCTGACCGTCAACGGCCATCCTGCCGCCTTCCTGGACGGGCCCGGCGGGACCCAGGTCCCCCAGGCGGTGATCGAGGCCATGGCCGCCTACCTGGTCAAGAAGAACGCCAACACCCACGGCGCCTTCCTGACCAGCCGGGCCACCGACGAAACCATCGCCGAGGCCCGGGCTGCCCTGGCCGACTTCCTGGGGGCTACGCCCGCCGAGATCGCCTTCGGTGCCAACATGACCACCCTCAACTTCAACCTGGCGCGGGCCATCGGCCGCACCCTGCGCCCGGGCGACGAGATCGTGGTGACCGAGCTGGACCACGACGCCAACGTCAGCCCCTGGCTGGCCCTGGAGGAACAGGGGGCCGTCATCCGCTGGCTGCCCGTGGACCCGGAGACCTGCACCCTGGACCTGGATCAGCTGGCAGGCCTGCTGGGGCGCCGCACCCGGGTGGTGGCCATCGGCTGGGCCTCCAACGCGGTGGGCACCATCAACGACGTGGCCCGGGCCGTGCGCATGGCCCACGATGCCGGCGCCCTGGCGGTGGTCGACGCCGTCCACTACGCGCCCCACGGGCCCGTCGACGTCCGGGCCGTCGGCTGCGACTTCCTGCTCTGCTCGGCCTACAAGTTCTTCGGCCCCCACGTGGGCGTGCTCTACGGGCGCCGGGCGGCCTTCGAGGCGCTGGCCACCTACCGGGTGCGGCCCCAGTCGCCCTCGGCGCCGGAGAAGATCGAGACGGGGACCCTGAACCACGAGGGGCTGGCCGGGGTGGTCGCGGCCATCGACTTCATCGCCCGCCTGGGCCGCCGCTACCTGGACACCTTCCGGCCGGTGCTGGGCGAGGCCACCGGCCGCCGGGCCGAGATCCTGGCCGGCATGCACGCCATCGAGGCCCACGAGGCGCCCCTGGCGGCGCGGCTGCGGGAGGGGCTGGCGAGCCTGCCCGGGGTGCGGGTGTACGGCCCGCCCGAGGGTCATCCCCGCACGCCCACGGTGTCCTTCACGGTGGCGGGCCGCCACCCCGCGGACGTGGCGCGCCACCTGGCCGAGCGCGGCCTGTTCGTCTGGGACGGCGACTTCTACGCGGTGACCCTGATCGAGCGCCTGGGCCTCAAGGAGTCGGGCGGCCTGGTGCGGGTGGGCCTGGCACCTTACAACACCGCGGAGGAGATCGACCGGCTGCTGGCCGCCGTGGAGGAGCTCACCCGGAAGGGGTGATGGGGATGAACGCCGGGAGCGGGGATCCCGGCAGGCGGCGGGGCCGGCGGCGGCGCCGCCTGCGGCGGTACCGGTTCGTCCCCGTGGACTTCGAGACGTTCACGGCCTGGGCGGAGGAAATCGTCGACGACCTGCCTCCCCGCCTGCTGGAGGATCTGGAAGGCGGGGTGCAGGTCGACCCCGAGGCGCGGCGCAACCCGTCGGACCCGCCCGGGGTCTACCTGCTCGGGGAGTACATCACCGAGCCCTACCTGGGCCGGTTCATCCGGATCTACTACGGTTCCTTCGAGCGGGTCATGGCCGACGAGCCGCCCGCCGTCTGGTACGACGAGCTGGAGGAGACGATCCTCCACGAGCTCCGGCACCACGTGGAGGCGCTGGCCGGAGTCGACTGGCTGGGGCTGGAGGACCTGCGCCAGCTCCAGCAGCTCTGGGAGGAGGCGCGGCGGGGCGCCCGGGAGCGGGGCAAGCCCCCGGGTGCGGATCCCGGCCGGCCGGGTGGCGAGGGCGCACGCGCCGGCACAGGTGCCGAGGAAGCAGGCGGCGGCACGGGTGCCGAGGACGCAGGCGGCGGCACGGATGGCGACGGCAAGGGCCGCGGCAGCCCAGGCGGCCACGGTCCGGCCGGCGGCACGGGCCGCGACTCCGTCAAAGGTGACCGTCAAAGGTGACAAGGGAACGGACTCCGGGGACGAACGCGGCCCCGGGGCGCGCTGAATGCAGGCACGGCGGCGATGCAGGTCCGTGGCCGGCGCCCGCCAGCGTTCCACCCGGGCCCTGCCCTGAGCGGAGGGCCGCGCCGGCGACGCGCCGGTCCGCGTTGCATGCGGGGAGGAGGAAGCCGAGGTGAAGGGCCGTCAGGGACCCCTGCAGGGCATCCGCGTGCTGGACCTGTCGCGGGTGCTCAGCGGGCCGTACTGCACCATGATGCTGGCCGACTTCGGCGCCGACGTGATCAAGATCGAGCGGCCCGAGACGGGCGACGACACCCGGGCCTGGGGACCGCCCTTCGTCAACGGGGAGGCGGCCTACTTCCTGTCGGTCAACCGCAACAAGCGCAGCGTGGTGGTCGACCTCAAGGCGCCCGAGGGCCGCGACCTGGTCCGGCGCATGGCGCGGCAGTGCGACGTGGTGGTGGAGAACTTCCGCCCGGGCACCGCCGCCAAGCTGGGCATCGGGCCCGACGACCTGCTGCGGGAGAACCCGCGACTGGTCTACGCCTCCATCTCGGGCTTCGGCCAGGACGGGCCCTACCGGGACAAGCCCGGCTATGACGCCATCGCCCAGGCCATGGGCGGCATCATGCACGTCACCGGCGAGCCCGACCGGCCGCCGGTGCGGGCCGGCGTGGCCATCGCCGACATCGGCGCCGGCATGTGGGCCGCCTTCGGCATCCTGGCCGCCCTGTGGGAGCGGGAGCAGTCGGGCCGGGGCCAGGTGGTGGACGTCTCCCTGCTGGAAGGCCAGATCGCCTGGCTGACCTACGTGGCGGGCAACTATTTCGCCACGGGCCAGGTGCCGCGCCGGTACGGCTCGGCCCACCCCAACCTGGTCCCTTACCAGGCCTTCGAGACCGCCGACGGGCACCTGATCGTGGCGGTGGGCAACGACAGCCTCTGGCGGCGCTTCTGCGAGGCGGCGGAACGGCCCGACCTGGCCGCCGACCCGCGCTACGCCACCAACGCCGGGCGCGTGGAGCACCGGGACCAGCTGCTGCCGGAGCTCGAGGCCCTGATGCGCAGCCGGACCACCGCCCAGTGGCTCGAGCGCCTGGACCGGGCCGGGGTACCGGCGGGTCCCATCCTCAGCATCGCCGACCTGGCCCAGGACCCCCACGTGCAGCACCGGCAGATGATCGTCTCCCTGGAGCACCCCCGGGCCGGGGTCATCCGGGTGACGGGCATCCCGGTCAAGCTCTCGGCCACCCCGGGCGCCATCTACGCACCCCCGCCCCTGCTCGGCCAGCACACCGACCAGGTGCTGGAGGAACTCGGCCTGCCGGCCGAGGAGCGCCGGCGGCTGCGGGAGGCCGGGGTGATCGGCTGACGACCGCCCTGGCGGCCTCCCCGGCGCAGGGCCGGGCCGGGCGGGGCGGAGGACGAGCCAGCGGAACCGCCACCACATCCCAGAGAAACCGGATCGAGGAGAGGTGAGCATCCCCTGCGGCGAGAGCCGGTGACGCGCAACCCTTCCTTCGACGAAGTCCTCGAGTCGCTGGGGGAGGTCCTCGAGGCCGCACCCGAGCGGATCTTCTGGCGGGGTCGCGACTACGCCGACGACGGGCGCGTGCTGGACCTGGCCTGGGGGCCGGGGCCGGCGCTCCGGGCGCAGGTCGAAGGAACCGCCCGCGAGCCGTACCGGGTCGCCGTCTGGTGGGACCCCACCTCCGACTGCTGGCAGGCGACCTGCTCGTGCCCGTATGAGGGGTGGCCCTGCAAGCACGTGGTGGCGGCCATCCTCCGTTTCATGGACCGGTTCGAGGCAGGGGAAGACCTGCCGGACGACCCCGGGACCACCGGGCCCACCGCCGCCACGGCGGGTGACGGGACGCCCCCGCCGGCTGGGGCCCGGCCTGGGGAACCGGCAGGCGGCCTGGAACGTGCCATGGCTGCGGGCGGGCCGGCCCGAGCCGTGGCCTCCAGCGGACCGGACCGGGTCCCGGCCCCCGGCGGACCGGACCGAGCCGTACCCTCTGGCGGATCGGCGCCTGCGCCCGCATCGTCTCCCCCGCCTGGACCGCCGGCATCGGCACCGCCAGCGGGCTCGGCGCCGGCCGGCCGGCCCGGTTCCGCCGGGTGGCGTGCCGAGGTGGACCGGTGGCTCGAGCGGGCGGGGTCGGATGCTCCGGCCGGCCGCGGCCCGCAGTCCGGCCGTGACGGCCACCCCGGTGCCGGGCCGCAGCCCGGGACCGACCAGGTGGTGGTCCGCCTCTATTTCTACCCCGACGGCCTGCGGATCGCCATCCACCGCGCCCGCTGGGGCAAGCAGGGGCTTGGCAAGGAGCGGCCGCTGCACTTCGACCCCCTGTCGCCGTGGCTGCCCTCGCCGGCCGGGCCCCTGCACCGCCTGCTCTTCCGGATGCTGGAGCATCCCGTCCCCCACCCGGGACGGCCGGGGGCCGCCACCTACGACCCCCTCTACGAGATCCCGCCCGGGATGGTCGACCTCTGCCTGGAGCTCCTCGGCCGGTTGCCCTTCGTGTTCGCCGGGGACGGGCGCGAGCCGTTGCGCATCGAGCACGAGCCCTACCGGGTGGAGGTCGTCGCCGTCCCTGCGGGGGACGATCTGACCCTCACCACCCGCTGGTTCACCGGCGACGGTCGGCCGTGGTCGCCGCCCGCCGGCAGCGTCGGCATCCCGGGCGAGCGCTACCTGTGGGTCCAATGGGGGCCGGTCCTGCGGCCCGTGCTCACCGCTGGCGACGTGGCCCTCCACCTGGCCGTGGGCGCCCGGCCGGTGACCGTCCCGGCCGCCGAGGTGCCCGACTTCATCGGCCGGTACCTGCCCCGGCTCCAGCGGCGGGCGCGGATCCAGCTGCCGGGCGTCTTGCAGCAGCAGATCCGCGACGGGGCGCCCCGCCCCGTGATCCTGCTGTCCGAGCAGGAAGGCGCCCTGGTGGTGGAACTGGCCTTTGCCTACGGCGACGGCGAGCCCTCGATCCGCGCCGGCGACGACGAGCCGGCCCTGGTGCCGGGAGGCGTCCGGGTCTGGTACCGCCGCCGCCCGGACCTGGAGCGGGCGGCGTGGGACCAGTTCGCCGCCGCCATGGCGGCCGTCAACGCCCCGCCCGGGCCCGACGGCCGGGCCCTGCTCTTCGGCGACCAGGCCCTCGACTTCCTGGCCGAGACGCTGCCTCGCCTGGCCCAGCGCTGGGAGGTCCGGGGACAGGAACGGCTGGTCCGCTTCCGGGTGAGCCGCAGCCCCCTGCGATCCCAGGTCCGGATCGCCACCGGCATCGACTGGCTGGATCTGGACGTGACCTTCGCATCCCCGGAGGGCGCGGCCGGTTGGGAGGCGCTGCTCGACGCGCTGCAGCGGCACTCCCGGTACGTGCGTCTGGATTCGGGGGTCATGGCGCGCCTGCCCGAGGCGTGGCTGCAGCGGCTGGGCGTCCTGGCCGAGCACGCCCGCCATCACCGGCGGCGCCGGGGGGCGGGCGGCGAGCCGCGTTCGTCCGGGGAGGAACCGCTGCGCCTCAGCCGCTGGGCATTCGGCGTCGCCGCCCACCTGCTGGAGGCCGCCGACCGCCGCGAGGCGGACGAGGGCTTCCGCCACCTGGCCCGGCTGCTGGACGGCTTCGAGGGCATCCCCGAGATGCCGCTGCCCCGGGATCTCAAGGCGCGGCTGCGGCCGTACCAGGTCCGGGGTTACCACTGGCTGTGCTTTTTGCGTGACCACGGCCTGCACGGCATCCTGGCCGACGACATGGGGCTCGGCAAGACCGTCCAGGTCCTGGCCCTGCTCTTGGCGGAGAAGGAGGCCGGCCGGGCCGCGGCACCCAGCCTGGTGGTGGTGCCCACCTCGCTGGTCTTCAACTGGGTCGAGGAAGCCCGGCGGTTCGCGCCCGACTTGCGGGTGCTGGCCTTGACGGGACCGCGGCGGGCGCCCCTGTTCCGCCAGGCCGGGGAATACGACCTGCTGATCACCACCTATCCCCTGATCTGGCGGGACATCGCGCACCTGGAAGCGCGCGACTACCACTACCTGATCCTCGACGAGGCCCAGCACGTGAAGAACCCGGACACCCAGACCTGGCAGGCCCTGCGGCGGCTTCGCGCCCGCCACCGGCTGGCCCTGACCGGAACGCCCGTGGAGAACCACGTCCTGGACCTGTGGGCCCTGTTCGAGATCCTGATGCCGGGGTACCTGGGCCGGCAGGAGGCCTTCGTGCGCCGGTACGCGGGGGCTGCCGCGGAGCCGGCCCCGGCGGACGGTCGCCCCGACCCGCGGGTGGCGGAGCTCCGGCGCCGGGTCTTCCCCTTCATCCTGCGCCGGGTCAAGGACGAGGTGGCCCGCGACCTGCCGCCCCGCACCGAGGTGGTGCAGTACTGCGAGATGCTGCCCGCCCAGCGAAAGCTCTACCGCGAGCTGCTGGCCGCCTACCGCGCCCGCGTCCTGGCCGAGGTCGACCGGGCGGGCATCGCCCGCAGCCGCATGACCATCCTGGAAGCCCTGCTGCGCCTCCGGCAGGCCTGCTGCCACCCGGCGCTGCTGGACCTTCCGGGCTGCCGCAACGCGGGCTCCGCCAAGCTGGAAACCTTCCGGGAGCTGGTCCATCATGTGGCCGGCGGCGGCGGCAAGGTGCTGGTCTTCAGCCAGTTCACCAGCATGCTGGACATCCTGCAGCGGGAGCTGGACCGGCTGGGGCTGGGCTGGGAGCGCCTGGACGGGCGGGTCCGCAACCGCGAGGAGCGGGTGCGGCGGTTCCAGGAAGGCGACGTGCCGGTCTTCCTCATCAGCCTCAAGGCCGGCGGCACCGGCCTCAACCTGACCGCCGCCTCCTACGTGATCCACTACGACCCGTGGTGGAACCCGGCCGCGGAGGAACAGGCCACGGGCCGTGCCCACCGCATCGGCCAGGACCGGCCGGTGTTCAGCTACAAGCTGATCACCCGGGGCACGGTGGAGGAGAAGATCCTGCAGCTCCAGGAGCAGAAGCGGGCGCTGGCCGGCGCCCTGCTGGCGGGCGACGGCAAACTGGGCAAGGACCTGACCCGGGAAGACCTGGAGTTCCTGCTGGCGCCGGATTGATTTCCGGCGGGCCGTTCCGGCATGGTGGGACCGGACGGGCACGGGACGGGAGCGGTGGGATCGGCACGTCCCCGCCCACGGACCCGGAAGAACCGGACGGTGGTACGCCCAGCCGGACGAACCGGCTCTGCCGGCGCGGCCGGACGCGCCGGCTCACGGCGGGGACGACGGGAAGAACCGGCCCGCAGCGGGCGAGGGAGGGAGCCCGGCGGCATGAGCAAGCGTGATGACGGAATCCCCCAGACAGGGACGACGGCCGCAGCGGCATCCCCGGCCGCGTCGAGGACGGGCGAACCCGGTTCGGATGCCTTCCCGGTGCCGCCTGACGTCCGGCGGCGCCGGCGGCGCATCGCCCTGGCCGTGGCCCTGGTGCTGGCCGCCGCCTTCCTGGTGGGGGTCCGGTCCATGGGGCACATCCTGGCCTCGGCACCGGCACCGGGCAAGCCTGCGCCCGACTTCACCCTGCCCCAGCTGGACGGCCCGCCAGTGCGGCTCTCCGACCTGCGCGGCCGGGTGGTGGTCCTCAACTTCTGGGCTTCCTGGTGCATTCCGTGCCGCGAAGAGACGCCGGCCCTCAAGGCCTTCTACCAGCAGTACGGCGACCGGGTGGCCTTCTACGCCATCAACGTCGCGGAACCCGTGGACACCGTGCGCGCCTTCCTGGCGGAGTTCGGCGCCACCTACCCCGTGCTGCTGGACCGGGACAAGACCGTTTACCGCCAGTATCGGGTCACGGGGTACCCGGAGACCTTCTGGATCGACGAGCAAGGGATCGTGCGGATTCACTGGCGCGGCCCCATGACCCTGGAAGACATGGAGCGCTTCTACCGGGAGACGGCCGCGGCGGGCCGTTCGAGCAACCCGCCGCCGGCCGGGTGAGCGGCGGGCGCATCACCCGCCGAACAGGACGTCCAGGATCGTCGAAAGGGTGCCGCACTTGCCGCCCAGGATGCGGGGGTCGTACACCTCGGTGTAGCCGCAGTGGAGGCACGAGACAAAAGGGTAGTGGTTGTGCTGGATGTCGAAGAGCTTGCTGAGCCCCGTACCGGTCATGGCCAATTCCTTGACCCGTGCCTGGTCGTTGCCGCACTTGCTGCACTTGAACCGCTCCTGGATCGACGCCGCCACGTCCACCGGCACCGCCTGCTTCGCTTCGGGCAGGATCCCGACCGGGTCGCGTCGCCATCGGGTCGTCATCAGGGCAAGGATTCGGCCCGGGGTGCGCGGCCTCCTGTAACGTCCACCGGATGGCGAATGGATCGACGAAGGGATAGAAAACGGCCCGGGGCACCGGCATCCGCATGACCCATGCTGGATGCCGGTCGCCGCCGGGCCACATCGGACCGCCAAGCCTGGCGGGTCGCCCGTAGGGGCGCCTGCGCACCAACTCCGGCGCTCTGGTTCCAAGCGCCTTGAGGCGTTACGCCACCTCGTAGCCGGCGTCCTCGACGGCCTCCCGAACCCGGGTGTCGTCCAGGTCGCCCTCGTAGGTCACCGTCACACGGCCGGTGGCCAGGTCGACCTCCACATCCTTCACGCCCGCAATCCCGGAGATCGCCTTCTTGACCGCGGACTTGCAGTGGTCGCAGGACATGCCCTTGACCTGGTAGACCCGCGTCGCCATGGGATCCCCTCCTTGCATGCGACCGGCAGGCCCTGCAGGGCCCGACCGGATGCCCCCGGCGTTTAGGATAGCCCCAGGGGACGACTCCCCTGACGGAGCGGCTCCAAGCGGAACATACCCCGTAGGGGTATTCTGCATTCATGGTAGACCAGGGTCTCCTACCCTGTCAAACCCACCTATCGCCACCGGCCTGGGCCGGTGTTCGCACCCACCGTTGACTCAATATACCCCATGGGGGTATGATCGTGGCGAACGTCGCGTGAGTCCACGTCGAAGGCGCACCGCGGAACCAACGGGAGGGAACCACTTGACCGGCCGAAACGAGAGTGTGGCGACCGAAGACGCACGCCGGCAGCCCGCGGGGGCAGCCGGTCATCCTATCCGTGAACATTGCCATCCCGTGGTGCAGGCCGGGCTCCGCGATGATCGCGGTCCCGACGAACCCGGCACCGGCGGCACCGGACGGAACGCGACCGGTGCCGCCGGCGGGAGTGGAACGGACGCCGCCGGAAGGGGCGACGACGGCGCGGGCGGGGTGCAGGCGGGCGGGAACCGGCAGCGCCGGATGACGCCCTACGCCGACCGCAAGAAGCTGCTGGACCGCCTCCGCCGCATCGAGGGCCAGGTCCGCGGCCTGCAGCGCATGGTGGAAGAGGAGCGCTACTGCGTGGACGTGCTGGTCCAGGTGGCGGCGGTACGGGCCGCCCTGGACGCCGTCGCCCTGCAGCTCCTCGAGCAGCACACCCACCACTGCGTCCAGGAGGCCGTGCGCAGCGGCGACGGCGACGCCGCCATCGACGAGGTCATGGCGGTAGTACAGCGGCTGCTCCGGACCCCGTAGCCACGCCGTCTTCAGCCCGCTGGCCTGTTCACAGCAAGACAGCCTGTAAGGAGGTTCCCCCATGGCCGATACCAGCTTGCTTCACCAGCGCGCCGGCGCCGGGACCGGCCCCACGCCTCGCCCCGGCCCGGGTACCGGCACCGGCGACCGAACCGGCGACGGCGTCAGCCACCACACCGGCCACGGTACCGGCGGCCCCACCGGCCCCGGCAACGGCACGGTGGGCAACGGCACGGTGGACGGCGCCCGGAACCCGCGTGCCAGCGCCGACGGTGCAAGCGCCGCGACACCCTCCGCCTCCACGGCCGAGGTCACCCTGCCCATCGAGGGCATGACCTGCGCCGCCTGCGCCAACCGCATCGAGCGGGGGCTGAAGAAGATGGACGGCGTCGCCGACGCCGCCGTCAACCTGGCGCTGGCCCGGGCGCGGGTCCGGTTCGACCCCAGCCGGGTGACGGTGACCGACATGGCGGCGCGGGTGCGGGATCTGGGGTATGACGTCCCCCTGGAGAGCATCCAGCTGGCCGTCACCGGGATGACCTGCGCCGCCTGCGTCAACCGGGTCGAACGGGCCCTGCGCCGGGTCCCCGGCGTGGTCGACGCCGCCGTCAACCTGGCCACGGGCACGGCCACCGTACGGCTCATCCCCGGGGCGGCGGCGGCCGGCGACCTGACCGCCGCCGTCCAGGCGGCCGGCTACGAAGCCCAGCCCGTAGGAGAAACCCGCGACGAGGCCGAGGCGGCCCGCCAGCGGGAGATCCGCGGCTGGTGGAACCGGTTCCTGCTGGGCGCGGTGCTGTCCCTGCCCCTGGTGCTGGCCATGGCGGCCCACCTCTTCGGCTGGCACGGGCCGGCCGCCGCCGTCCTGCAGAACGGCTGGCTCCAGCTGGTCCTGGCCACGCCCGTGCAGTTCTACGTGGGCTGGGTCTTCTACCGCGACAGCTACTTCAACCTGAAGAACCGCAACGCCAACATGTCGGTGCTGGTCGCCCTGGGCACCACGGCGGCCTACCTGTACAGCGTGGTGGCCCTGCTCTGGCCGGGCCTCGGCACCACGGGCCTTTACTTCGAGACCAGCGCCGTCCTCATCACCCTGGTGGCGCTGGGCAAGTACCTGGAGGCCGTCGCCAAGGGACGCACGTCGGCCGCCATCAAAAAGCTCCTGGGCCTGCAGGCCCGCACGGCCCGGGTGATCCGGGACGGGCGCGAGATGGACGTCCCGGTGGAAGACGTGGCCGTGGGCGACGTGGTGGTGGTCCGGCCCGGCGAGAAGATCCCCGTGGACGGGGTGGTGCTGGAGGGCCGCTCGGCGGTGGACGAGTCGATGCTCACCGGCGAGAGCCTGCCCGTGGAGAAGGGCCCGGGCGATGAAGTGATCGGCGCCACCGTCAACACCACCGGCAGCTTCAAGTTCCGGGCCACCCGGGTCGGGCGGGACACGGCCCTGGCCCAGATCGTGCGCATCGTGGAGGAGGCCCAGGCCTCCAAGGCGCCCATCCAGGCCTTTGCGGACCGGGTGTCGGGCGTGTTCGTCCCCGCGGTCATCGCCGTGGCCCTGGTGACCTTCGGCGGCTGGCTCGCGGTGACCGGCGACTTCACCCGCGCTTTGCTGGCCGCCACCGCGGTGCTGGTCATCGCCTGCCCGTGTGCCCTGGGTCTCGCCACCCCCACGGCGGTCATGGTGGGCACCGGGCGCGGCGCGGAGAACGGCATCCTCTTCCGCGGCGGCGAGCACCTGGAGGCGGCCGCCACCCTGGACGCCGTCCTGCTGGACAAGACCGGGACCCTCACCGTGGGCAAGCCGTCGGTGACCGACGTGGTGGTGCTGGCGCTGCCGGACGGCCTCGATGCACGGGATGCCGGTCCAGCCGCCGGCCGCGAAGCCGCGAGCGGTGAGGCAGCCCCCGGCCGCGGCGGGGCCGGGTCGTCCGGCCTGGATGCCGCCCAACGGGCCCTGCTGCGCCTTGTCGCCTCGGTGGAACGGGCCTCCGAACACCCCCTGGCCGCTGCCGTCGTCGAGCGGGCCCGGGAAGCCGGCCTCGACCTGGACGAACCGGCCGCCTTCGAGGCCGTCCCCGGCCACGGGGTGACGGCGCAGGTGGCCGGCCGCCAGGTGGCGGTGGGCAACCGGCGGCTGATGGAGGCGCGGGGCGTCGCCGTGGACGCCGCGGCGGACCGGCTGGCCGCCCTGGAGGAACAGGGCAAGACGGTCATGCTGGTGGCGGTGGACGGCCGCCTGGCGGGCCTCATCGCCGTGGCCGACACCCTCAAGGAGACGGCCCCCGAGGCGGTGGCCGCCTTGCACGAGATGGGCCTCGAAGTCTGGATGATCACCGGCGACAACGCCCGCACGGCCCGCGCCGTCGCCCGGCAGGCGGGGATTCCCGCCGAGCGCGTCCTGGCCGAGGTGCTGCCGGCCGACAAGGCCGCCAAGGTGCGGGAGCTGCAGGAGCGGGGCCTCAAGGTCGCCATGGTGGGCGACGGGATCAACGACGCCCCCGCTCTGGCGGCGGCCGACGTGGGCATCGCCATCGGCACGGGCACCGACGTGGCCATCGAGGCGGCCGGCGTCACCCTGATGCGGGGCGACCTGCGCACCCTGGCGGCCGCCATCGACCTCAGCCGCGCCACCCTGGCCAAGATCCGCCAGAACCTGTTCTGGGCGCTGATCTACAACACCTTGGGCATCCCGGTGGCCGCCCTGGGCTACCTGAGCCCCGTGCTGGCCGGGGCGGCCATGGCGCTGAGCTCCGTCTCGGTCACGACCAACTCCACCCTGCTGAAGCGTTTCGATCCCATGCGGCGCTTCCGCCGCGATGAAAGGAGCCCGGCGTCATGAGCCGCCAGGGCCGCCGCAAGGGCCGCGGTTCGTCGCGAACAGGGCGCTGGCGAAGAACCGGCGTGTGGGTGGCCGTCATGTTGGCCGTGGCCGCCGTGGCCGGCGTCATGGTGGCGGGCGGGGTCCTGGGGTGGGGCGGGGCGGTCTCGTCCCCGTCCATCCGCCACGTCCACGGCATGGCGGTGGATCCCGGGGATCCAAACCGGCTCTGGGTGGCCACCCACGACGGCCTGCTGGTCTGGGAAGAACCCGGTGGCTGGCGCGGCCGCGTGGGCCCGGTGGCGGACCTGATGAGCTTTTCCGCGGGGCCGGACGGCCGCCTCTACGCCAGCGGGCACCCGGGACCGCAGTTGAACCTGGACAACCCCCTGGGCCTCGCCCGCAGCGAGGACGGCGGCCGGAGCTGGGAACCCGTCAGCTTGCAGGGCGTCGTCGACTTCCATGCGATGGCGGTGAGCCCGGCCCGCCCCGGCCTGATCTACGGTTACTTTTACGGTGACGGCCAGCTCTACCGCAGTGAAGACGGCGGGCAGACGTGGACCCGCGCCCCCGCTCCGGATCTGGCCGGCCCCCGCGGCCTGGGCCCGCTGCAGTTGGTGGCCCATCCGACCGATCCCGCGACGCTGCTGGCGGCCGGGGAGAACGGGCTGCTCCTGAGCACGGACGGCGGGCGAACCTGGGAACGGCTGCGGGACGGGGTGGTGACCGCGGCGGCTTTCGTTCCCGGAACGGACCGTGGGACCATCCTGGTCTACGACGCCGCCGAGGGGCTCCTCCGCTCCACCGACGGCGGCCGGACGTGGCAGCCCGCGGGGTCGGGCTTGCGGGTGGACCCACAAGACCCGCTGGCCGCCCTGGCGGCCCGCCCCGACGCTCCGCAGCGGATCTACGCCATCACCATGACCGGCACGCTCTGGCGCAGTACCGACGGCGGCGGGACATGGGAAACGATCGGGGCACCGCAATGACCCACGGCGCGCCCATTTTGACGGCTCCCAGCGCACCCTCCTTGCCCTCAGGCCATAGGTTGCGGACAGGTGGGGCCACGTCCGCCGCGGCCCCACCTGTTATCGCCGGGGATCCCTGGCAGACCTGTGGCGAAAGGAGCGGTGTGCGATGCCCATGCCGGACGTCGCGGGGCAAGAGGGTCACCTCGAGCAAGCCAAGGCGCCCCGTTGCCTGCCGCTGGCCGCGGACACCCACCACACCACCCGGGTGGCGGGCCGGCACCCCATCGCGACCAGCGTGGCCGCGTCGCAGACGGCGTTCCCCGACCCGTCCGTCCCCGAACTTCGTCCCGGTGTCGCCATCCTGGCCCGAGGCGACGAGGACCACTTTCAGGACGCCCTGGTCGCGTCTCCTCTGATGCATCACCCGCGCAACGGGCCGATTCTGCTGACCCTCCCCGACGAACTGGACCCGCTCGTCCGCGACGAGCTCCTCCGGCTGCGCCCTCCGGGTGTGGGCGCGCAGCCAGGGCACGGCACGGCGCCCGGTGCGGCGGAACCGGCCGGAACACCAGCGGGTATGGTCGCAGAGGGCACGGACTCCGGTCCCCTGCCGGAACTGGAGCCTGCCCCCGCCCCCGGTCCGGCGGAAGGCACGCACCAGGGTCCCGTCCAGGTGTTCCTGGTCGGCGACTTGTCGCACGCCGTCGAGCACCAGGTCCGGCGGCTGGGCTTCCGGTCCCTGCGCCTGCGAGGCCGCAACGTCTTCGAGACGGCCGCCCAGGTAGCGCAATTCGTCGGTGTAGGCAGGACCGTCATCGTCGTATCCGGCGAAGAGTTCGCCGAGGGGCTGGCGGCGGCGGCGTGGTCGGCCCACACGGGTCAGCCCATCCTGTTGACGCGCCGTGACACGCTACCCCTGGCCACGGCGCGGGTCATCGCCCTCGCCCGCAATCCCAACGTCTACATCGTGGGCAGCGAGCGGACCGTATCTCGAGAAGTGGAGCGAGCCATCCGAGGTCTTACGACCGGTCTGGTCCACCGGATCACCGGGGCGTCACCCTTCGCCATCTCCGTGGAACTGTCCCGCTTCCTCAGCCCGGCGGGCGACTTCGGCTGGGGCAAAACCGAACCCGCGGGTCACTTCTTCCGTTTCTCCGCCGTCGACGCCTGGCAGTCCGCCATCGTCGGCAACCTTTTCTCGCACCTCGCCTCCCACGCGCCGCTGCTGCTGGTTGAACGCGGGCAAGTCCCCGACGTGGTCCGCACCTATATCCTGAGCGTCAACCCTCGCCACACGGAGCCCGCCCCTCCGTTCATGCACGGCTACATCGTCGGCCCGCCCGGCGAGGTGGCCTGCCGGGTCCAATTCGAGCTGGAGGTGCTCCTCCGCACGGTCATCGAATGAAGCAGGCCGGCCGCATCAGGCCGGCCCGTCCGCCAAGGAGAGGCATGGCGCCCGCCGCCGGCGGCCCATGCCTCTCCCCTTGCTCAGCCCGCTCTCCCGCCGCTCACTCGAGCCGCAGTCGCCGCAGCAGCATCGCGTTGACCGCCACCGCGACCGTCGACAGGCTCATGAACACCGCGCCCATGGCCGGTGAGAGCAGGAGTCCCCACGCGGCGCCGACGCCTGCCGCCAGTGGCAGGGCGACGGTGTTGTACCCGGTCGCCCAGAACAGGTTCTGGACCATCTTCCGGTAGGTGGCTCGCGATACTTGCAGCGCACCCGCCACGTCCAGCGGATCGTCTTCGATCAGGACCAGGTCCGCCGACTCGATGGCGACGTTGGTACCGGCTCCGATGGCCACGCCCAGATCGGCTTCCAGCAGCGCCGGGGCATCGTTGATGCCGTCGCCCACAAAGGCCGTCGGACCTTCCTGCTTGAGCTGGCGAACGATCTTCGCCTTTTCTTCCGGCAATACCCGGGCGTGGTACCGCTGGATCCCCAGTTCCGAGGCGACCGAGCGGGCCACCGCCTCCGCGTCGCCGGTGATCATCACGACCTGGATGCCCATCTGCCGCAGCCTGTGCACGGCCTCCCGGGCCCGCCCCCGCACTTTGTCGGCAAGGGCGAACAAGGCCAGTGCGCCCTGCTCGTCCATCAGGGCGATGACGCTCTCGCCGCGAGCTTCCGCTTCATCCAGACCCCGGCGCAATGCGACGGGCAGTTCCAGCCCGAGCTCGGCGATCCACTCGGGGCGACCGATCCGATAGACCTTCCCGCCCACCGAACCGACCACCCCCTTGCCGGCGACCACCCGGAAGTCCTCCACCGCCGGGACTTGCAGATTCCGCTGGTCCGCCAGTTCGACCACCGCCCGGGCGAGGGGGTGCTCAGAACGCCGTTCCAGCGCCGCGCCGATGCGCAAGGCTTCCTCTTCCGGCAAGCCGGCTGTGTAGATGCCGCGCACGCCGAACTTGCCTTCCGTCAGCGTGCCCGTCTTGTCGAAGGCGACGATCTTCAGGTCCCGTGCCCGCTCGAAAGCTTCCCGGTTCCGCACGAGGATGCCCGCGCGCGCCGCCATCGACGTGGCGTTGACCGTCACCAGCGGAATCGCCAATCCGAGGGCGTGGGGGCAGGCGATGACCAGCACGGCCACCGCCCGCGTCAGCGCGAAGTCCAGGGGCTCCCCGGACGCCCACCAGGCCAGGAAGGTCAGGGCGCCGGCGCCGATGGCGATGTAGGTCAACCAGCCCGCCGCCCGGTCGGCCAGGTTCTGAAAGCGGCTGCGGGACGCCTGGGCTTCCCGCACCAGGCGCTGGATCTGGCTCAGGGTCGTGTCGTCGCCGGTGCGCGTGACCCGGACCGTCAGGGCGCCTTCGCCGTTGACCGACCCGGCGACCACCTCGTCGCCCGGTTCCTTGGGAACCGGCCGCGATTCCCCGGTCAGGAACGCCTCGTTGACACTGGAGCTGCCTTCCTCGACCACACCGTCCACCGGTACCTGCTCGCCGGGCCGGATCAGAATGCGATCCCCTTCCTTCAGCTGTTCCACCGGCACGTCGGTCACCGTACCGCCTTCCAGCTTGTGGGCCCGGGAGGGTACCAGCGCCGCCAGGTGCTCCAGCGCCCGGCTGGCTCCCTGGACCGACGACATCTCGATCCAGTGGCCGAGCAGCATGATGGTCACCAGTGTGGCCAGCTCCCAGTACAGCGGCATCCCCTTGAAGCCAAAGGTCACCGCCACGCTGTAGACGAAGGCCACCGTGATGGCCAGCGAGATGAGGGTCATCATGCCCGGGGCGCGCGCCCGCAGCTCGTGAGCCGCGCCTTTGATGAACACCAGTCCGCCGTACACGTAAATGGCAGTGGCCAGGAGGGCTTGGACCCATTCCGCCCCGGGAAGTTGGACCGCCCGGTAGCCCAGCCATTCCTGGGTGAGGGGTGCGAAGTAGAGGATCGGCACGGTGAGAGCAAGACAGACCCAGAACCGGTCCCGGAACATCTCCGGGCTGTGACCCGCGTGCTTGTCGTGGGCGCCGTGGTGGTCATGGGCACCGTGATGATGGTCTACACTTTGCGCGTCGCGGAGGTCACGGCCGTGGACACCTTTCTCAAGCCCTTGGGCTTCGGATGCAGAGACGGCCCTTTGAAGTGGAGATCGACCACCGTCGCTCCGGGAAGGCTTGTCCTCCGGCGAAACACTCTTCGCCGCAGGATGGGAAGGGTGGTGATGGTGGTGATGCGGGTGATGGGGTGGATGGGAGTGCACCGGATCGTGCGGGGCGTGCTCACCGCGATGGCGGTGTGGGCTCGATTCATCCATGTCATCGACGACCTCCTATGACCCTATGACCGGCCCGGCCACCTGGGGGATGACGGCTGTCGACGACACGATACCCCTACGGGGTATCACAGCCATGAATAACTTACCATCCGACGAGTGGGGAAGCAAGACGAGAGCCGGCCATCCCACGCCGACCCCGCGGCGGTCGGCCGTGGGGCACCGGCCGCTGTAGCGCGGCCTTCCGACGCCGATCGAGGAGGAGCGGCGAAGGAAAGCCCCGTCCTCCCGCACCCGGGATACGGGGCCGCACCGGGCGTTGATCGAGCATGGCGGGGGTGGAACAACCCCGGCGCGAGAGCGGAAGGCCGCTGGAGGATCCAGCGGCCTTCCGCTGCGCTGTCCCAGTCCCGTCCCGCCACGCGGCGAACGCGGTCACGCGGCCATCCGCCGGCACTCCTCGGCGCACGCGCGGCACTCGCGCGCGCACTCCTGGCAGTGCTCGTCTTGGAACCGGCCGCATTCCTGGGCGCAGGCTTCACAGATCTCGGCACAGACCCGGCAAATGGCCCCGGCAAAGTCGCTGCCTCGGGACATCACCCGGGAAGCCAGCGCACAAATGTCTGCACAATCGCGCAACAGCTGCACGCACCGGCCGCGCTGCGCGGCGTCCGGCTCCTTCAGGCAGGCCGTCAGGCATTGCTCGCAGGCCTGCATGCAGCTGTTGCAGGCGTCAATGCACTTTTTGTACTGCTGCACGTCCGTGTGAACAACCGCCACCCCGATACCCCCTTTCTTCCATAGGCTAGGATCGTGCCGGCCCGATTCCCGCGCCGGCACGATCCCCGTGGATAACGTCCTGCCAGGGCCGTCGCGCCATGCTGGCAATATACGGAACGAGAGACGGGTACCTCTCCGGGTTCTTCACTTCGTGACGGTGCTTGTCGCCCAAGGTTTCCGCCCGCTCCTCACGCCGGGCGCAGAGGCAGCCAAACGCGGAACGTCGCCCCTTGCCCGCATCTGCTTTCCGCATGGACCCGGCCACCGTGCAGCTCGACGATGCGCCTGACGATGGCCAAGCCGAGCCCCGCCCCTCCGCCGGCGCGGGAGCGCGACTTGTCGACCCGGTAGAGGCGCTCCCAGATATGCGGCAAGTCGTCGGGTGGAATGCCTTCCCCCGTGTCCCGCACGGTCACCACCGCCTCCCTCCCCTCGCGGCCGATGCTAACCGTCACCTCTCCTCCGGAAGGGGTGTGCCGGCGCGCATTGTCCAGCAGGTTGATCCACACTTGTTCCAGCCGTTCGCCGTCACCGTCCACCCAAAGATCCTCCGACGCATCCACCCGAAGGTTCACACCCTTTTCCGCAAAGGCCGGCAACAGGCGCGCCACCACCGCTTTGACGGTCTGGCCCACTTCCACCGGCTGGCGACGGAGGGAGAAGGTCGGCTCCTCCAGCCGCACCAGGGTGAACAGGTCCTGAAGGAGGCGGGTCAACCGGCCCGCCTCCTGGTGAATGGTGGCCGCCATCACCCGGCGCTGGGCTTCGTCCCCGTAACCTTTGACGAGGGCCTCGCTGTAACCCTGGATGTACGTCAGCGGAGTCCGCAGTTCGTGCGATACGTCGGCCAGGAACGCCGACTGCTGGGCGCGGTACGTTTGCAGGCTTTCGGCCATCCGGTTGATGGAAGCGGCCAGGCGAGCGATCTCGTCGTTGCCACGAATCGCCACGCGCTGCGTGTAGTCCCCTGCGGCAATGGCGGACGTGACGGCCGTCATCTGCCGCAACGGTCGGGTCAATCGTCTCGACAACACGACCGTCACCGCCGTTGCCAAGACCGCCATGATGCCGAGGGCGATCCAGCTGGCGACCTTGAACGCCTCCAGGTCACGTCGGAAGGGTTCCGTGGGTTCGAAGAGGACCACCGTGGCCACCCACTCACCGTTTCTGAACACGGGCGACCATACAACGAGGTAGGGTTCCTCTCGCCAGTCGCCACTGACGACGGCCCCTTCCGGCGTGGCGAGGGCACGGCCGTCTACCTGGAGGTAGCGCGCCTGCTCGGGGCCCAGCGGTTCCGAGGACGCCAGGACCGTTCCCCCACGATCCACGACGGCTGCGATCAGGGGGGTCTGTCGCTCCATGGCGACCACGTGGTTCAGGGCCTCCGGCCCCCACCGGCCGCTGAGCGCTTCGGCATGCCCGTGGCCGCGGTGCAATAGATCCGCCGCCGCCTGGGCCACCAGGGAGCGGCTGAAGACCACGTAGAGGACGGCGAGCAGGATCAGGCAGAGCGAGCTGAACAGGGCGAACAACAATAGCCCCAGTTTGGTCGACAGTTGCAGACGACTCATGGGATGGTCCCACCACGTCCGTCGTGGTGCGGGTTCAAACGGTACCCGATGCTGCGCACGGTCTCGATCAGGTGCCGGGAACAGCCGGCTGCGACCAATTTGGCGCGCAACGTCTTGACGTGGGTGTCGACGGTGCGCACGTCGCCGTCGTAATCCCAGCCCCATACCCGCTCGATGATCCGCGCGCGGTCCAGCACCTGCCCCGGATGCCGTGCCAACAAGGCCAGGAGATCGAACTCCTTAGGCGTCAGATTCAAACGGCGTCCATGGCAGTATGCCTCCCGGGCCGGCACGTCGATGAGCAGGGGCCCGGCGATCACCCGGTCGGCCGGTCGCCCCTCGACCCTTGGGGTGCGGCGCAGGACCGCTCGAATGCGGGCCAACAGTTCTTCTTCTGCAAAGGGTTTGACGAGGTAGTCGTCCGCCCCGGCTTCGAGACCGGAGACCCGGTCCCGGACGTCGTCCCGGGCCGTCAGCATGATGACCGGAACATCACTCTCCCTCCGGAGGATCCGGCACACCGCCCAGCCGTCGATGCCCGGCAGCATGATGTCCAGCAGAACCAGATCCGGTCGCTCGGTCCGGACGCGCTCCAATGCCTCATACCCGTCTTCCGCCTCGGAGACCGCAAACCCGTGCTGCTCGAGGAACAGCCGGAGCAAGGCGCGCATCGGAGCCTCGTCGTCGACCACCAGGATGCGCATGGTCTGCCCTCCCCGCCGCCTGGAGGATGCAGCGGCCCCGTTCCCCGGAACGCACCACCGGCCGCTGATCCCCGATCCGCTCCCCTTCAGCTTGACAACGGCGGCATCGACGGACAACCCGGCCTTGGCCGGCGCGCATCGTTTCCGTCCCAACAACAAACGGAAGACCAGAAGGGAGGCACCCCTTCTGGTCTTCCACGTCCCGCAACGGCTGGCGTCATTCCGGCCTGGCGTCGGGTTCCGGCTGCACGTTGCTTACGTATCCGTCGTAGAGCACTTGTGTCACCATGCCGCCCGCGGCGTGATGCAACTCGTGGCAATGGAACACCCAGTTACCCGGGTTGTCCGCACGGAAGGCAATCACGTATTCTTCGCCGGGCTTGACATTCAGCGTGTCCTTGATCACCGGGGCACCCGTCAAGGGCTTTCCGTTCCTGCTCAGAACCTGGAAGAAGTGTCCATGGAGGTGCATCGGGTGCTCATCGGTCGGGGAGCGGTTCACGATGCGTACCTGTACCAGATCGCCCTCCTTGACGCGGATGGGCGGCGTGTCCGGGAACGTCTTGCCGTTGATGGTGTAGATGACCCCGTTCTCGCCCATGCCCGTGCCCAGCTCCATCGTGTACTGGACGTCATATTCCTGGTCCAGGGTGAAGGGCCCCTGCTCATCCTGCCCATAATTCAGCAAATCGACCACCGGAAGCTGTGCCGTCTCGTTGGGCTGGCCCGTCTGCTGCGAGGCGCCGTCGTAGGCGATGGCCACCTTCATCCCCGAAGCGGCCGCAGCGCCCGCGTCGTGGGCCTCAAGGTACCACGTACCCGGATTGTCCGCCGCAAAGGCGATGTCGACACGCTCACCGGGCGCGATCGAGATCAGTTGATCCTTCAACGGTCGGCCCCCGGCCACGGGCTGACCGTCACGGGCCACCACGGTGAAGGAATGCCCGTGGAGATGCAGGTCATGCCGGAGGTATCCCATGTTGATCAGGCGGATCCGAACCCGTTCCCCTTCCGTCACCGTCAGGGGCTGCACCAGGGAACCCGACTTGCCGTTGATGGTGAAGATGTCGTACTGCATCGTGTGCATGGGCATCGACATATCCTGCGGGCTACCCATCCCGTCGTGGTTCGTGTCCCCGGACATGCCCGGCATGTCGCCCATGCCCTGCATGCCCTGCATTCCCTGCATCCCTTGCATGCCTTGCATGCCTTGCATGCCCTGCATGCCCTGCGCTTCCGTTCCCTGGCTCGATGGGCCCGACATGCCCCCCATGCTCCCGTGATCCATCCCGGTCCCGGCCGGTTCTGCGTTGCTTTCTCCCGCCTTGGTCCACTCGTCGAGAATCAGCGCGAAATCACGATCGTACGCGGATTCGGGTTCCTCCACCACCAGCGCACCGTACAGTCCCCTGTCGACCTGTTCGGCGCTCTCCTGGTGGGAATGGTACATGTACGTCCCCGCAACGGTCGCCTTGAACTCGTAGACGAACTCCTCGCCCGGCTTGACCAGGTTTTGCGTCACACCCGGTACGCCGTCCATTTCATTGGGGACCGGATACCCGTGCCAGTGGATGGTCGTCGGGACCGGAAGCTCGTTCTTGAACCGGACGCGAATCGTCTCGCCCTGCTTGACGCGGATTTCCGGCCCCGGAACGCTGCCGTTGTAGGCCCAGACTTCCTTCTCGACGCCCGGGGCGACTTCCAGCCTCGCCGGCTTGGCCACCAGGCGGATCTCACCGTTTGCATCGGGGCGCAAGATCGCCGGCGCCGTCGCCATCTCGCTGCCGGCAGTGTCGACCGGTGCCGCGCCGTCGCCGCCGCCCGCTGCGGGGCCGGCCGGTCCGACGCTCGAGCAGCCGGCCAGCAAGGCCAGCCCCGCGGCAAGCAACGCCGCGGTCCATCTCCTCCGCAACACGCGCATCGCTGGCTCCTCCTCGATGAGAGTGGAACTCTGAACCCGCCTCGACGGGTTCGACCACCCCGCTTGGCCGCTCGGGCCGCCACTGCGCGCTCCGATGCGGCCCGATGCGGCCCGCGCCGGCGATTTTAGGCCAGTCGTGTGAGAAGCGTGTGAAGAACGAGGGGAGAGCGTGCGCCCCACGGTGGCGAGGCGCCCTGCCTCGCCGGGGCGCGGCGCTGCACGCCACCTTGCCGTGCGCCGCGTCTGGCGCTTCCTTGCTGAGGAGGGTCACGGTTCCTTGACGACGGGGTGCTGCGGTTCCCCGCGCTCCGCTCTCCCGCGGGCCCGTGCGATGGCCACGGCGGCCCCATAGGCCAGCAGGCCGGTGATCGCGGCCATGACCTGGAAACGGCTGATGCCGCCAAGCATGACCGCTGCCGGGCGGAAGAAATCCGCTCCGACAGCCGCCACGCTGGCCAGAACGACGCCAGCCAAAGCGGCATGGCCCGGGAACGAAGCCAGTGGACGCAAGCGGGCGAGGATCCCTGCCGCCAGCACGAGACCCGTCGCCAGGGGAAATGCGCGCGGGTCGCGCAGCCCCAGCGCGACGACGCCCAGGCCCAGAAGCAACGGCGTCGCGACCACGTCAAGAACGGCCGGGATCTCGCGCCACCGCCGCGCCAAGGGACCGGCCAACAGCAAGGCTCCGATCAAGGCCCCGATCGCGGCGGTGGAACCGCCGGGCCAGGCGATCAGCAGGCGGGGGTTGTGGATGTAACTGGACGGCGAGCCCAGGATGTCGGCTGCCTTGGCGCCCAGCAAGAGACCGATGGCCACCCGTGTGAACAGCCGGTCGACGAGGGCCGGATCGGCAACCGGGGAAGGGGCCTGCGGGGAATGCGGCACCGTGGCCGGGGACGGTGCGGGCGCCGCCGGTCCCGCCGGGCCGGCGCGCGCGTCCGCTCGCTCGGCGAGCTTGACCGAGAGGACGTACGCCACCAGCGTACCGGCCACAGTGGCCAGGGGCCCGGTCGGGAAAGCCAGCGGGCCGAGGCCGATCACGTCAGGTAGAACCGGCAGCGACAAGCACCGTCCCTCCCTTGTCGACCATGCAGCGCGGGGCACCCGCCGGGGTTCACCCTCCCTGGCGCGCCCGTTCTACGTAGCTTTCCATGACCGGCAGGCTCATCGGCCCGATATACTTTGCCCAGACGATGCCATCCGGCCCGATGAAGTAGCTGGTCGGCAGGTAGACCACCCTGTAGATGCGGGCCACACGGCTGCCCGCATCGTAAGGAACGCGCCAGGTGAAGCCGTTCCGCTCCATGAAGGCCTTGACCTCGGCGGGCGTGGCCGGATCGCTGGTGTTCACGCCCAGCACCACCAGGTCCGGGACGCCCTTGTCGACCAGCCGCTGGATCTCCGGCATCTCCTCGCGGCAGGGCGGGCACCAGGTGGCCCAGAAGTTCAGGAAGACCACCTTGCCGCGGTAATCCGAAAGCCGCACCGTGCGACCCGTGACGTCCTGCAGTTCGAAGTCGGGTGCGGGCATGCCGACGGCGATCACCGGCGGGGACGGTTCCTGCGCCGTCCCGCCCTGCCCGGCGGGCGGCGGCGTCCCCTCGGGCGCCGGTGCCAGGCGCAAGTCCCCCGGCGGAGGGGCCGAAGGCGCCTCCGGCCTAAGGCTTCCGCCGGCAAGCAACATGGCCACGAGCAGCAGGACAGCTCCCCCGAGAATCCGGTTCATCGAGACCCTCCCCGTACCGGCGCGGCCGCGGCCCGAGGGGGCGCAGCGGCGGATCGACTATGAACGGCCGCCTCCCGGAGAACGGCCGCCGCCTGGACCACGCCCGCCTCCGGGAACGCGAAACAGGGGCAACGCGCCGTCCCCGGATGTCACCATGCAAGCACCCTTCCTCGTGTCTACACCGGGCGCCGCGCCACACCGAAAGCCTGCGGCCTGACGGGACCACCCACCGACAGGTCGAACCGCTCCAGCTCCTCCAGGACGAAGCCCACGGCCTCGATCACCTCCGTCGTCCGCCGGTTGGGATGGCATCCGGCGGCGACGAAGCGCCATACCGGGGTCAGGCGGTCCTGCCAGCGGGCCGCCCGTTCATCCCGGGCCCGCACGTGTTCGAGGAACCGGAAGGTCCCGCCCGGCCGGAGCACCCGGAAGACCTCGCGCAAGGCCCGCTCCAGGTCGCTGACGCTGCAGAATACATGGGTGGCCACCGCGGTATCGAAGGATTGATCCGCAAAGGGCATGTTCTCCGCCGGAGCGGCGACCAGTTCCATGGGGATGCCGAGGCGGCGGGCCCGGGCCGCCGCCCGCCGGCGCATGTGGGGGTCGGGCTCAAGCCCGACCAGCCGCGTGATTCGCTCCATCCGGTAAAACGGCAGGTTGAGGCCCGTACCGACACCGATCTCCAGCACGCGGCCGGTCGCCCCACCCGCCACGCGCCGGCGCCAGGGATCGATCAGGGGCGCCGCCGGGCGCTGGAACAGGTCGTACACGGCCGCGAAGAATGGGTGGCCTGCCACGGTGACTCCTCCCCTGGCCGTGGTCGTACCGGGTTCGGGAGTTCCCGGCCGCGATGCCGAAGACCCGCCCACCCCGCAACCGTACCGGCGGCCCGGCGTCGGGGTAGGCTTCTCGCTCCGGCCCGACCCCTCCTACCTTTTCACCGGACACCCTTCATTTCATTGTACCCCCCGGTCCCTCCGCTGCGGCGTTCCCCGGGGACGCCGGGTTGCCGCTTCGGAGCCCCCCGGGAGGCCGTTGGACGGCAACCACGGGATGGGATCGAAAGCCCCTGCCGCGCATACGGCATAAGTGACGGCCCGGGCGGAAGGCCACCCCTGGAAACTATCCCCCTTCTCCGCGCCTGACAGTGGCCTGTGCAGCCCGCTCGCGGCCCGCCGCACCTCGGCATCACGGGGAGGTGGCGCGGTGCTTGGTGACGCCCTGTTCCAGCGTTCGGCCTGGGCCGGGCTGATCGGGAGCTTCCTCGACCACAGCCTGTCGCTGCACGGGTTGCTGGCAACCGTGCTCGCCCTGGCCGCGCCGCTGACGGTGCGGCCCGCGGCGGAGGAGGAACATGCGGCCATGACCCTGGCCGGGCTTGGCGCTCTCGCCGGGAGCGCCCTGGCGGCGGCATCGACGACGTTCATGGACCTCTGGTCCGGCACGGCGGCGCACGGGCTCTCCGCCAGCGTGATGATCACCATGGGCGCGTCCATGGGCGGCATGCTGGGTGGCGGCTGGCACCTCTGGCGGTGGCGACGTCACCGCTGATCTTCGCCCGGAGCCCACCGCGGGCCACCCCGTGGGACGGAGGCACGGTCGGCAGGAGAGCAAGGTCCGCTGCCCAGAAGCGCCCGGCGGGCAAGCGCACTGGTCAGGCAAGCCCCCTCCTACCCCCGCACCGCACCGTGGGCGTCCCCTGCCGGCTCTTCCATGCCAACCGTGCGTGGCCAACCTTGCGCGGAACCAGCCCCTACGGCGGTAACAGGAAGCGGGGTGGACGCCACTGCCGCGCCGTCTCCCAACGTGGCACCGCGCCCCCACACCTCAACCACGGCCGCCCGGTTGCGCGCCGCGGGCGAAGGCATAGCACGCCTGCAGGATGGTCCACACGACCTCCAGCTCATCGTCGTCCCGGGGACCGTAGACCATCATCGCCGTGGGCGGCAGCCAGCCCCGGCGGGCAACCGGATGCAACTCGCCCCAACCCTTGGCGACCACCACGCGGGCCGTGGCTTCGGGCAGCATGAGATGCAGGCTCCCGTCGTAGGGCGGGTGCAGGTGGGCGAACTCCCGGCCGATCATGAACGCCTCCGGTGGCCCCGCCGCCAGCTCCTCATCGAGGATGAAGGCCCGGGCTCCCGGAACGGAAATCCCGCTAGGCCCCACGCGCACCCCGGGCAGAGCCCGGGCCCGCTCAAACAGCGCCTCCTGCAGCCGGGGGGGAGCGTTCTGGTCCAGCTGCTGGTGGGGGTTCGCCGGGGTGGTCCGGGGCCGTGGACCCCGTCGTTCGGGCAAGGAATCGATTGCCGGCATGGATACCGCCATCACCAGGCCCCCTTGTCCATGCCTACTCCACCTCGATACAGGTGACCGGAGAGGGCAAGCCCGCGATCCGGCGAGAGCCCTCTCCGGTGGCTGCGGTTCGGCCCCTACGGGCCGGTCTAGCGGCAGCACCTACAGGTCGATCCAGCGGCAGGGCGGGCCCCTGCCGGAAGGTTACTGCCCCGGCCCGGCCGGTTCTTCCGTGCTTCCCGGCTGCCCGGGGTGCAGATCCAGCGCCCGCCAGATGGCCGACCAGAGATAGTCCTCCGGCACCGCGCCCTCGAATGAGACACGGTCGTTGATCACCGTCTTGGGCACGGCGAATACCTGGTACTGCTGGGCCAGCTGCGGGTAGGAGGTGGCCTCCACGGCTTCGGCGGTCACCAGCGGGCTCTGCATGGCCAGGTTGATCGCGGAGCGCACGGCCCGCGGGCAATGCGGTCAGGTGGGGGTGAAGAAGACCCGCAGGTGAACGGGCCGGCCCGCCTCGCCAAGCAGGGCCAGAGCTTCGGCCTGGTGACCGGCCTGGCTCCCCGCCCCGCCGGCAGCGGGTGCGTCGCCCCCGGCACCTTCACCGCCGGCGGGCACTGGCGCCGAGGCCTCGATCAGCGCTTCGACCAGCGTCGCGAACTCGTAGCCGAGGGGCGGTCCGACGAACCGCACCCGGCCGCCGGCCCGGCCGTGGATCACCACCGTGGGCGGCCGCTCGACGCCCAGTTCCCTCGCCCGCTGGCTCTCCCGGTCGATGTCCCTGACCTGAAGGCGGACCGAAGGATGTAGCTGGGCCAGCTCCTTCATCAGCTCGACCGTTTCCTCGCAGCCGGGACACTCGCGGCCGGGAACGAACAGCCGCATGTCACGGGTGAATACCTCCACATCGACGGGGCCCGCCAGGTCCTGGAGCCGTTCCTGCAGCACCTTCCGGTCCTGCTCGCGAATCAGCGCCATGCCATCGCCTCCGCTGTGGGGGCCAGCCCGAGCCCCGTCCCGGCCGGCGACGGGGTTCGTCGCCGGGTGTTGGCTCCCCGGCGCGGCCCACCTTTCCGCCACGAGCACCGGCGCTAGCGGGCGCCGTCATGGCCGCGGCCGCCCGCACCTTCTTGTGACTCCCGCGCGTAACTTCCAGCCCCAGCATAGCCTGGGCGCGGAGGCGGCTCAAGGCACCACCGGCACTGGGGAGGGCCACGCCCTGGCCAGCGGCCGGGACGGAACGCCGGATACGGGTCCGGACTGGCGGGTTTCCTGCGCGCAGGACACGGGGGCATGCGGGCGCCCCCTGGTGCACCGTCCCCCGTCACTTCGTGGCCGCCGCAGCGCCGCTGGTCATGGCGGTGTGGTGGGCCTGGCAGAGGCGGATCATCTCGTCATACGACATGTTCATCATGGTCTGGTGCATCGCGTCCATGCCGGCCCCGGCCATGGGTCCCCGGGACGAACCGGCCCTCGCGGCCGCCATGGCCGGATGGTGAACGGCGCGCATGCCCGCCGGCACTGCAGCCCCGTTGGGCCCCCGCGGTCCGGCATTGCCGGACGCGGCCAAGGCGGCGGAGTACGCGCCCAGCACGAGAACCAGCCCCAACAGCAGCGTCCAACCTCTCCTCACCACGCGCTTCATCCCCTGCACCTCCTGTCGCTGGTGCCTGTCGCTGGTACCGGCCGTTTCGCGGCGGGCCAGCCGTTCCGGAGCAGCCCGGCCTTCCCGGCGTGGAAGGCCGGGACAGGTTGGCGGGGCCCTGCTGTGCCGGCCCCGGCCCACCGGTACCGTAACACGCCCCTGTGGAAGTCCAGTGCCGGCGGTGGGGAGAATCGGTGGAGGCGCGAAGGGCCTTCTTCATGCTTTCTGCACAGATTCTGCACCCGGGTCGCACACGCGGGCGGTACACTGGCCCTGGGAGGCGGGCCGGATCGCGGCGGGGTATCTGGCGTGCCCGGCCGGTTCGCCGGGCAGGCGGGTCACGCCGGAACCCTGGCGAGTCGCAACGGCGCTGGATCCCCGGCGACCTGGAACGGAAGGGCGGATCGACCGGTGCGTCCAAAGCCGCTGTTCCTCAGCCTGTGGGCCTTCGGCGCGGGCTTGAGCCTGCTGACCGCCCTGGTCCTCGGCTTCGTGTTCATCCCCGTGGCCGCCCAGGCCGGTCCGGCCGGTCGTGGCGGGGAGGCGGTGCTGCGGACCGTCATGGTGGTCATGGTCCTGGCTTCGGCCGGTGCCCTGTCCGTGGCCACCGGCCTCGCCTGGTTGATCTCCCGCCGGCTGGCCCGGCCCCTGGAACGGCTGGGCCAGGCCGCCCGAACCATTGCCCGGCAGCCCCTGGGCTACGTGGTCCAGCTTCCGCCGGCCCCATACCGGGAGGTCGCGGATCTGGCCCGGGCCCTGGAGACCCTGTCGGCCGAACTGGCCCGGGAACAGGCCCAGAAGGACGCCTTCCTGGCGGCGGTGGCCCACGAGTTGCGCACGCCCCTGACCTACCTCCAGGGTTACGCCCGGTCGTTGCTTGACGGCATGGTGGCCGACCCGGAGGCCGTGCGCGACCACCTGACGGTCATCGACCGGGAGGCCCGGCGGTTGGGGCGGATGGTCGGGGATCTACTGGATCGGGAAGCCCTGGCCTCGGGGCGCGTCTCCCTGCGTACCGGGCCGGTCGACCTGGCCGTCCTGGCGGGCGAGGCCGTTGAGGATGCGGCCCCGGCCGCCCGGGAAAAGGGCGTGGACCTCGAGCTGGAGGTGCACCCGCCCGTCCCCGCCGTGCAGGCGGACGCCGACCGGCTGCGCCAGGTGCTGTGGAACCTGCTCGACAACGCGCTGGCCCACACCCCACCGGGCGGCCGGATCTGGGTGGAGGTCTGCCGCGCCGGGCAAACGGTCGAGGTGACGGTCCACGACACGGGCACCGGTTTCGACCCCGCGGAGAGCGAGAACATCTGGCGCCCGTTCTACCGCGTGGACAGGGCTTCCGGAGGCCCCCGGCCCCCGGGGCGGCGGGGTTACGGCCTCGGGCTGGCCACGGTGCGGCAGGTCATTGAAGCCCATGGCGGTACGGTCCATGCCGACGGCCGGCCCGGGCAGGGTGCCTCGGTGGGCTTTCGCCTGCCGGTGATGCTGCCGGCCGGCGTTCCCGCCACGACGGCGCCGGCCGCCCGGCCAGGGAGGGCGATCCCCGGTGCTGCGGGCGATGGCGGTGATGGGGTCCTCCCAGCGGACGAACCCGGCCGCCGGGCGGCGTCCGGTCTCGGGCCACGCGCCTCCGTGCAAAAGCCGGCCCCGGGGCCGCTGCCGAGGGCCGGGGACCGTGCCTGGGCCGGCGGCGAGTCCCTGGTCGCCGTGCTCTTGGTGATCGTGGGCGTTCTGGCGCTGGCGACGGCCGCGCTCCTGCCCCGGCTGGTATCCCTGGCGGGGGCCAGAGGCTTTGCCGACCTGTTGATCATCGCCCTGACGGGAGCCGTTAGCACCGTTTTGCTGGCGGGCATTATCGCCCTCTTATACAGGGCCTGGATGGGAGGCCGGTCGACATGATGATGCATCCCGGGTGGAGCAACGGCTGGGGCCTGTGGGGGATGTGGCTGGCCATGGTGGCCTTCTGGCTCGTGCCGCTGGTGGTGGTTGCCGGCATCTTCTGGCTCTTCCTGGGACGGGACCGCCATCGTGGGGACCGGGGGTCCGAGCCAGCGGTTTTCGACGAGAACCGCCGGGCCCTCGCCATCCTCAAGGAACGGTACGCCCGGGGGGAGATCAGCCGCGAGGAGTTCGAACGGATCAAGGACGACATCACGAAATCGTAGGTGGCACAGGTCGCTCAGGTTGCGTAGGTCGCTCGCTCTTCGGATGGCGCCTTCGCGATGCGTTCGGGCTGCCGGCCCGGCGGGTGGCGGCCACGAGGACCGCCCCCGCCGCGGCACCGGCGTGGACGTCCTGGGGAGGTCACCCGGGAAATGGGGACGGGAGACCACCGCCACAATACCGGTGATGCACCTCCACCGGAGCGCCCGCCCGGCCAGGATGCCCTGGCCGTGCTGGTGGTCGACGACGAGGCAGAGATCCGGCGCCTGCTCCGGCTGTACCTGGAACGGGCCGGGTTCGTCGTGATGGAGGCCGGCGATGGTCCGTCCGCCCTGGCGGCTTTCGATGCCGCCGGGCGGCAAGGCCGCCCCGTGGCGGCGGTGGTGCTCGACCTGATGCTGCCCGGCATGGACGGGTGGGAGGTCTGCGAACGGCTCCGGGAACGCAGCCCGGTGCCCATCCTCATGCTGACCGCCCGCGGTGAGATCCACGAGCGGCTGCACGGCTTCCACCTGGGGGCCGACGACTATGTGGTCAAACCCTTCGACCCGCGGGAGATCGTGGCCCGCGTCCGGGCCCTCCTCCGCCGCGGGATACCGGCTGCCGGGGCGACCCGGCCCCCGGGGGCCGAACCGGCCCTTGAACTCGGCCGGCTGGTCATCGATCCCGGCGCCCGCACGGTGACGGTCGACGGGCAACCCGTCCCGCTGACCCGCACCGAGTTCGACCTTCTCTACATCCTGGCCCGCCACCGCGGCCAGACGCTGGGCCGCCAGCAGATCCTGGACCGCCTGCGGGGCGGCGACTATTTCGGCGACGAGCGGGTCGTCGACAGCCACGTTCGCAACCTGCGAGAGAAGCTGGAGCCGTTCGGGCTGCGCCACCTCATCGCCACCGTCTGGGGCGTGGGGTACCGCTTTGATGGTTAGGGCGATTGCAGCGCCCGGCCCTGCAGGCCCCTACCCCGAGCCCAGCCGTTGTCGCAGCACATGCCGTTGCAGCTTGCCGCTGGCGGTGCGCGGCAGGGGTTCGGAGGTGAAGAGGACCCGGCGGGGCACCTTGTACCGCGCCAGCCGCTCGGCGCAGAAGCGCAAGAGAGCCTCTTCCGTCACCGGAGACGGGTGCCGGGCCGGATCAGGGGCCGGGGACCCGTACCGGCTCGGTTGCGCAGCCAGGACGGGGGCTGAGGCGCGGCTCGGCTCCGGGTCCCGGGCAGGGGCCGCAGGAGCCGAAGTGCGGTCCGGTCGCACCCCTGGGGCCGGGGTCGAGATGCGGCCCGGTTCCGCTTCCGGGGCAGGGACTGGGGTTCGGCCCGGTTGCACCTCTCGGGCAGGGGCTGGAGTGCGACCCGCTTCCGGGACCGCGTGCCTCCCGGAGCCAAGGCCCGCATCCGGTGCGGCATCCAGGTGGGGGTCACGCAGCCGCACCACCGCCACCGGCACATGCCCCCACTCCGGATCCGGCACCCCGACCACCCCGGCCTCCTCCACCGCCGGGTGGGCCAGCAGCACCGCTTCCACCTCCGCCGGGTAGACGTTCTCGCCGCCGGAGATGATCAGGTCGTCCCGGCGGTCGGCCACGTAGAGGTAGCCCTCCTCATCCACATAGCCCAGGTCGCCGGTGTGGAACCAGCCCTCCCGCCAGGCGCGGGCGGTCGCGTCGGGCCGGCGGTGGTACCCCGGGCTGACCGTGGGGCCCTGCACGGCGATCTCCCCCACCTGGCCGGGCGGCAGGTCGCGCCCGCGTTCGTCCACGATGCGCAGCCGGTTGAAGAACAGCGGTTTGCCGGCCGAGCCCAGCTTGCGCAGGGCGTCGGCAGGAGCCAGGGTGGCGAACTGGGAGGCCGTCTCCGTCATGCCGTAGGTCTGCACCACGGGGATGCCGCGGGCGGCACAGGCCTCCAGCAGCGGCCGCGGGGCCGGCCCGCCGCCCAGCAGCACGCAGCGCAGGTGCTCGGGATAGGGCCGGGGGCCGCGCTCGTCCAGCATGCGCTGGAGCATGGTGGCCACCACGGAGATCACCGTCACCCGGTGCCGCTCGATGGAGGCGTTGACCGCCGCCGGGTCGAACCGCCGGTGCAGCACCATGGGGATCCCGTAGATCGCCGACCGGAAGACGATGGACAGCCCGCTGACGTGGAAGAGGGGCACGCAGCAGAGCCAGCGGTCGTCCCGGTGCAGGCCCAGGTTCAGGGCCGACTGGACGGCGCTCCAGAAGTGGTTGCCGTAGGTCAGGACGGCGCCCTTGGGCCGGCCCGTGGTCCCCGAGGTGTAGATGATGCAGTGGGGTGCCGCCAGGTCGATGGCGGCGCGAAGCCCCGCGGTCGAGGCGGTGGACGGCACCGCGGCAGAAGCCGGGACCCCGGCGGCCCCCGTGTCCCCGGTGGAAGGTGGGGCGGCGGGACCGGCGGAAGCCGCCGCAGCGGGCCCGGCACCGGCCAGATCGGCCAGGGAGAGAAGGCAAGGCCGCCCTTTCGAGCGGGACGGTGCCCGGTTGGCTTGCGCCGGCTCGGAAGAAGGGTGGGCCGCCACCGCCGCTGCGGTCTCCCCGAACCCCTGGCCGTAGATCAGCCAGCCGGCGCCGCTGTCGGCCACCTGCCAGGCCAGTTCGGCCGGCGTCAGGCGCACGTTGAGGGGGACTAGCACAGCGCCCGCCCGAATCAGGGCGTGGATCAGCACGACGTACCCGGGCTCGTTGGCCGCCAGCGCCGCGACGGTCTGGCCCGGCTGGACACCGGCTGCCCGGAGCCGCTCGGCCAGCGCCGTCGCCGCGGCGTCCAGTTCCGCGAAGGTCCAGCAGCGTTCGTCACGGCTCGCGGCCGGATCGCCGGCCACCAGCAAGGCCAGCCCGCCGGGTTGCAGTTCCGCCTGCCGGTGAAGCCACTCGGGCATCGGCCCGGTCCATGCCCAGGTAGCCGGCCCCCCGGCCGTCCCGGGTCGACCCGGCCCACCGTGCTCCGGCCGTTCCGCCTGATCGGGAAGGGGGGATTGGGGCGTGGTCACCTTTCGACCTCCACCTGCCTCTTCGGCGTCATGGCCGGGCAGCGGTCACGGCCGCCCTGCGCACCACCACACCACCACCATCATAGGACTCGTCACCGGACCAAGACAGGCCTTTCCCCGGTCGCCACCGAAATGGCATCCAGGGACACCATGCCGTTTGCAAGGAGGGAACCCCATGGCCCACACCATCCACTCCCGTCACGTCCACTACGGCTGGGACAACGGCCTTGAGCCGGTGCTGGAGGTCGAACCCGGCGAGGCGGTTGAGTTCGAGGTGGTCGATGCCTCGGGCGGCCAGCTGAACCCCGGTTCGACCGCCGCGGACGTGGCGCGGCTCGACTTCGAGCGGGTCAATCCCGTCACCGGACCGGTGTTCATCAAGGGGGCGAAGCCGGGGGACGTGCTGGAGGTCGAGATCCTGGAGTTCGGTCCCGCCCGCTGGGGCTGGACGGCCATCATCCCCGGGTTTGGCCTTCTGGCCGACGAGTTCCCGGAACCCTACCTCAAGATCTGGGACCTGTCGGGGCCCGGTGAGCGTGCCTGGTTCAACGACCGCATCGCCGTGCCCCTCGCCCCCTTCCCGGGCACCATCGGTGTCGCCCTGCCCGAGCCGGGGCGGCACAGCATCGTCCCGCCGCGGAAGAACGGCGGCAACATGGACATCCGCCACCTGACCGCCGGCACCCGGCTGCTCCTGCCGGTGTGGGTCGAGGGGGCGCTCTTCTCCATCGGCGACACCCACGCCGCCCAGGGGGACGGGGAGGTGTGCGGCACGGCCATCGAGGCGGCCATGCAGGTGGCCTGCCGCTTCCGCATCCGCCGCGACCTGCGCCTGGACGAACCGGCCTTCATCGTGCCGGGGCCGCTGGCGTCGGGCCAGGACCCGCGGGGCTACTTCGTCACCACCGGGATCAGCGACGACCTGATGGAGGCCACCCGCAAGGCCGTGCGGGCGATGATCCGCTATCTGGGGGAGACCTACCATCTGGAGCCTGCGGAGGCCTACGCCCTGGCCAGCGTGGCCGTGGACCTCAAGATCAGCGAGGTGGTCGACGCGCCCAACTGGTTGGTCTCGGCCTTCCTCCCCCAGTCCCTGTTCGTCCGGTGAGGGCCGGTGGGCAGGGCCGCGGAGGGATATCGACCGCGGCGTGCGGCCGGCAGCAGGGGGCGGTGCGGGCGGGACTCGCGCCGCCCCGACACGTTGGTCTGTAAGGGGCGCTCGGTCGATGTTCACGACAACTTCGCCTGACTGTCTCGTCTCCTGACCCACCGCTCCACCCATCGTGCCAGTTCCCGCTCATCCATGTGACCAACCGCTACCCGTTCCATGACCTCAACCGCCTCCGCTGGTGGCGGATCGAAGACGAGACCTTCGGACGCAAGCCAGAGGCCGAGTGCCAAGAAAGCCGTCCGCTTGTTTCCATCCACAAACGGGTGGTCGCGCACAAGGGCATAGGCACACGCCGCTGCCTGTGCAACAGGCGTCAGGTAAGCAGGTTGTCCACCGACAGTCTGGAGCGCCCTCGCAACAGCCACCTCAACGCGACCTACGTCAAGAACCCCTGGCGCGCCACCGCCGAACTCGAGGGCCAGGTCGTGTAAATAGAGGATCTGAGCGGGGGTGAGACTCATCGCCGGGCGAGCTCTTCGAGGATGACCCGATGCCTTTCGGCGAATCGCCGGGCCTCCTCGACAAACGACGGGTCAACGCCTGTCGCGGAGTCCAAGGGCCGGATGACCACCTGCCGCTGGACACGATCCACCTCGACCTCGACCGGAGCACCCTCCTTCAGCCCCAGCTCATGAAGCTCCCGGGCGGGCAGGGTAACACCAAGGCTCTGGCCGATCCGTAAGATTCGCCGGATCCCCATGGCCAACCCTCCCACGCAGATCCTGATGAAAACATTCTAACACCTGGTAGGTCCAGCTGCCGCCGCTGTTCCTGGGGTTCCTGGCGCTGGCGGTCCTGACCGTGACCCGCCGCGACGTGGTCTGAGCCCGCCCCTTTGGTCATCCTATCGGACAGGCCGCCGGGCAGCGGAGCACGGATGCGGCAGCCGCCGCGAGGGAGGATCGCCGCCATGCCGACCCTCTGGCCCTGGGTCATCACCTGGGGACTGATCGTTGCCGCCGGAATCGCCCTGTGGGCCTTCATGCGCCGGGCCCACTACCAGCGCCAGCGCCGGGACAAGATCTAGCGGCCGGTACCAGCGCATCGAGCCGCCGGTACTGGCGCATCGAGTCGCCCACCGGCGCAAGGGGTCCTAGGCGGCACCGGCCGGGAAGAACACGCCCGGATTGAGCACCCCCGCCGGGTCGAGGGCGGCCTTCAGCGCCCGCAGGGCCGCCACGTGCCCGGGGCCGTGCTCCCGCTCGAAGAACGGTGCAAAGTCGCGGCCGGTGCCGTGGTGGTGGCTGAGGGTGGCGCCGTGGGCAAGGAAGGCCTCGAACCCTGCCTGTTGCACGTCCCGCCACGCCGCCCACATCGCCTCCCGCGGCGGCCGGGTGATGAAGGTGAAGTAGAGCGAGCAGCCGTCGGGGTACGCGTGGGTCACGCGGCAGAGGACCATGGCCACCGGCGACCACCGTTCCATGCGCCGGAACAGCGCCTCCCGCACCGCCCCCCGCAGGGCCGCCGCCCGGGACCACACCGTCGCCGTCTCCAGGGTATCCACCACCAGCCCGTGGTCGATCATCACGTCCCGCCAGTAGGGCTGTTGGACGAACCCCTCCCGCCACGCCTGGACCCCCGTCGGCGGCACCTCCCGCCCGCCCGCAGTCCGGCAGAGGCGCGTGGCCTCCTCCCAGGCCGCCGTCACCGCCCGCTCGACGTCGGAGTCCGTCACCTCGAAGCCCAGGTGCAGGAAGGCGCCGGGCTCCATCCCCGCCCGGCCCCAGAAGGCCACCATGGCCTCATACTCGTCCAGCAGGCGCAGCACCGGCGGGTAGATCCCAGCCTGCACGATACGCCGCACCGCCTCGAGCCCGTCGGCGAAGGCGGGGAACCGGAACCCGGTGGCCAGCTTCCGCACCGGAGGAACCTGCAACCGCAGCACCGCCTCGGTAATCACGCCCAGGGCCCCCTCGGAGCCGACGAACCAGGCCTTGCCGTCGGGGCCGGAGGCCGACTGGGGCACCTCCCGGGTCTCGATCCGCCCCCGCGGCGTCATCACACGCAGGGCTTCCACGGCCGTCTCGATCTTGCCGTACAGGGTGGCGAAGTGACCGCCGGCCCGGGCGGCGATCCACCCGCCGACGGTGGAGCAGGCGTAGGACTGGGGGTAATGGCGGAAGGCCAGGCCCTCCCGGCGCAGGGCGTCTTCCAGGTCCGGGCCCAGGGTGCCCGCCCGCACCCGAGCGCGCCGGCTCACCCGGTCGATGTGCAGGACTCCCTTGAGGTCGCGGAGGTCCACGCTGATCACCCCGGTGTAAGCCGGGGGCACGTCGGGCTCGATGCCCCCCACCACCGAGCTGCCGCCGCCCGTGGGGATCAGGGCCACCTGCCGGGCTGCGGCGTACTCCAGGAGGCGCAGGACGTCCTCCTCGTCAGCCGGGTAGGCCACCAGGTCGGGGAAGCGCAGGTTCGTACCGGTGCGCAGGCGGATCAGGTCCCCGGTGCTCCGGCCGGCGGCGTGCAGGGCCCGCTCGTAGGGGGTGGCGGCCAGGCGCCCCCGGAACCCCTGCAGGCCAGGTAGACACCCCGCCCCGTCTAGTTCGAGGCGCGCCGGAGGCAGGCGCAGGCCGTCCAGCGGTACCGGTGACCGGTAATCCTCCGCCCGCACGCCGGCCAGCACTCCCAGCGACCGCCGCCAGCGCTCCACGGCCTCCGGGCCGGGTTCTTCCCCGGCATAGCCCCACCCGTTCCAGTGCCGCACCTTGCCCGCCCACGAGGGCATGACCATCCCCCTCCCTCTCCCGGCTTGAGCGGTTCTTTCGCCCTCCCCCGCAGCGGCCCCTGGTCGCCTCCCCCATACCCTGGCGGAAAGGCGGGCCGCCGGTTCCCCCTTGGGAACCGGCGGCCCGCAGGCCGGCGCGTCCCGGCCCGTCCAAAGCTGTCCTCTCTATTCCCGCCGCGTCCCGCCGCGATGCCCGCCGGGCTCTCGACCCGCCGGGCCTTCCAAACCCTTGCAGGCTTCCGGCGCTCAGGCGCCCACCCGGACGCCGGCTTCCGCCCCGGTCCCGGTCCCCGGGCCTGGCACCCGGCGCCCGCGGTACACGTCAACGTCCAGGCGTCCCGCCAGGCGGCTGGTCAGGATCCCCGCCGTCATGGCGCCGCTGACGTTGAGAGCCGTGCGCCCCATGTCGATCAGGGGCTCCACCGAGATCAGCAGGCCCGCCAGCCCCACGGGCAGGTTCAGCATGGACAGCACCAGCAGCGACGCAAACGTGGCGCCGCCGCCCACGCCCGCCACGCCGAAGGAGCTGATGGCCACCACGCCGACCACGCTGAGCAAAAAGCCCGGCGTCCAGGGGTCGATGCCGGCCAAAGGCGCCGCCATGACCGCCAGCATGGCGGGATAGACGCCGGCGCAGCCGTTCTGCCCGATGGACAGGCCCAGGGACCCGGCCAGGTTGGCGATGCCCTGGGGTACGCCGAGTTCCTCCACCTGGGTGCGGACGTTGAGCGGCAGGGTCGCCGCGCTCGACCGGGACGAGAAGGCGAAGGTGAGCACGGGCAGCGCCTTGCGCACGTAGGCCGCCGGGCTCAGGCCGGCCGCCCCCAAGAACAGCAGGTGCAGAAGGAACATGGCCACCAGCGCCGCGTAGGAGGCGACGACGAACTTGCCCAGTTGCCAGATGGCGCCGTAGTCGCTGGTGGCGGCCACCCGGGTCATGATGGCCAGGATGCCGTAGGGCGTGAGCCGGATCACCTGCCGCACCATGCCCATGACCACGCCCTCCAGCGCCCGGACGATCCCGGCGAAGGTCTCGGCCGCCTGGGGGTCCCGGTGCCGCAGGCCCAGGTACGCCGAGCCGACGAAGGCCGCAAAGATCACCACGGCGATGGTCGAAGCACGCCGCTGCCCGGTGAAGTCGAGGAAGGGGTTGGCGGGCAGCAGCTCCAGCAGCCGCTCGGGCGCCGACATCTGCTGCAGCTCGCCGAAGGTCTGCTCCAGCTGCTGGATGCGCTGGGCCTCCGCCTGGCCCTGGTGGAACTGGCTGGCGTCAAGGCCGAACAGGCCGACGGACCCGATGCCCAGGACGGCCGCGATGGCCGTGGTGGCCACCAGGATCGCGACCACGGTCAGGGCCAGCCGGCCGGTGTTGTCGGCCAGTTCCATGCGGGTGAAGGCGGAGACGATGGCGACGAACACCAGCGGGATGGTCACCATCTGGAGCAGCTTGACGTAGCCCGTCCCCACCAGGTTGAACCACTCCACCGAGGCAGGGATCACCCCGGGCTGCGCCTCGTAGGCGGTGTGCAAGACGAGTCCGTAGATCACGCCGAGCCCGAGGCCGGCGAACACCCGGCTGGAAAAGCTGAACCCGCGGCCCTTCATCCAGTAGAGCACCGCGATCAGGACGAACAGGCCCGCGACGTTCAGCGCCACGGGAAGCCATGCCATTGCGGGATCCTCCTTACCTGCCCGGTTTCCCCTGCTGCGGCCGCCGCGGTGGTCCCGCAGCATCCCTCCTAATCCGCTCGGCATACTCATTACATCCCAGGGCGCTCCCGGGCGCAAGGGACACCGGTCACGGTAACCCGGCCTGCACCGAACCCGCTGCAGCCGTGCCTACTTGAAGCAACACAATGGCCCCGCGGAACAGCGGGGCCTCCGGTCAACATCGGTGGGCGGACCGAACCCATGCATGGAACCGCGGTGTGCCCATCAGGGAAACCGCGGGAACTTGCTCCAGTCGGGCTTGCGCTTCTCCAGAAAGGCCCGCTGGCCTTCCTTGGCCTCGTCGGTGAGGTAGTAGATCAAGGTGGCGTCGCCCGCCAGCTGCTGCAGGCCCGCCAGGCCGTCGGTGTCGGCGTTGAAGGCCGCCTTGAGCATGCGGATGGCGATGGGGCTCTTGTCCAGGATCTCCCGGGCCCACTTGACGCCCTCCGCCTCCAGCTGGTCGGCGGGCACCACGGCGTTGACCAGCCCCATCTCCAGGGCTTCCTGGGCGGTGTACTGGCGGCAGAGGTACCAGATCTCGCGGGCCTTCTTGTGCCCCACGATGCGCGCCAGCAGGCCGGCGCCGTAACCGCCGTCGAAGCTGCCGACCCGGGGCCCCGCCTGGCCGAAGCGGGCGTTGTCCGCGGCGATGGTCAGGTCGCAAACCACGTGCAGCACATGGCCGCCGCCGATGGCGTAACCGGCCACCAGGGCGATGACCGGCTTGGGCAGCGTGCGGATCTGGCGCTGCAGGTCCAGCACGTTGAGCCGCGCCATGCCCCCTTCGTCCACGTAGCCGCCGTGGCCCCGCACCTTCTGGTCGCCGCCGCTGCAGAAGTTGCCTCCCGCCCCCGTCAGCAGGACCACGCCGATGCGCGGGTCGTTGCGGGCGTCGGTGAAGGCGTCCTGCATCTCCATGACCGTCTCGGGCCGGAAGGCGTTGAGCACGTGGGGCCGGTTGATGGTGATCTTGGCGATGCCCTCGCCGTCGGCCTTCTCGTAGATGATGTCCTCGTAATCCTTGACCTTGATCCAGCGCGGAAGCTGGACGTCCGTCGCCATCCCCTTCCCTCCCCGGTGACTCTGTCCCTTCGGGCTGCCTGTCCATCGTAGCACGCCATGGTACCTACCACGCCGTGGTACCCGCCGCGCCATCGTAGCACGCCGGGCGGACCTTGGGCGGGCCGGACTCTTGGGGCGGCGGCGACCCGCGCCGCACCGGCAACCGGGCGGCGGGGCCATCCTCCGGCTGCCCGGGGCCCGCCAGGGCTTTCGCGCCCGGGCTTTCCCGGATCACGGCCGGTGCTCCCGCCAGAAGGCTCCCACCTCCCGGACGAAGGCGGCCGGTTCTTCCAGGTGGACGGTGTGCCCTGCCCCCGGGACGATCACCGCCCGCCCGCGCGGAATCCGCTCGGCCATGGTGCGGGCCAGGGCGGCGTATTTGGCATCGGCCGCGCCCGCCAGGCAGAGCACCGGCATGGGCAGGTCCGGCAGGCGGTCCCAGAGGGGCGGCTGAACCCCGGCCCCCATGCCCCGCAGGCTGCCGGCCAGCCCCCGCGGCCGCTGGGCCAGGCGGGCGGCCCGGACCGACGCCCGGGCCGCGGGGTCGAGGTCCTTAAGCCCGGCAAAGAGGGGCAGCTCTTCCCAGGCCCGGGTGAAGGCCCCGACCCCCTCCTCCTCGATCCGGCGCGCCAGGGCCTCGTCGGACCGGCGGCGGGCCTCCCGCTCGGCGGGATCGGCCAGCCCGGGCGACGACGACTCCAGCACCAGCGAAGCCACCCGCTCCGGCGCCGCGGCCGCCAGGCTCAGGGCCACCCGCCCGCCCATGGAGTAGCCCACCAGGTGCACCCGCCCGATGCCCAGCCGGTCCAGCAGGGCCAAAAGGTCGGCGACCTGCTCCTCCATGCGGTACCGGTCCGGGCCGGCCGGCGCCGCCGAGCGGCCGTGGCCCAGAAGGTCCACGGCCAGCAGCGGCCCCGCGGCGGCCAGCTGGGACCAGACCCCCGCCCAGGTGGCGGTGTTGCCGGTGAAGCCGTGGAGCAGCAGCGCCGGCTCCGGGAGCCTGAAGCTGCCCCCTGCCGGCAGGAGCGCCGGTAGGAGCGGCCCCAGCTCCAGATGGTGGCGGAGTGGCCAGCCTTCGGCTTCGACGTAATAGCGGGCCCCGCGGACCCGGACGAACCCGGCCCGGGCGCCCCCGGCCGGCGGCGCAACCCCAGGCTCTGGAGCCTTCCCACCGGCTCCCTGGGCTCGAACCTGCCCGCCGGCCACTGCCAGCACCTCTGCCGGCCGGGATGCCGGGTCCTCCTGGCCTGGCCCCCCCCTGCCTTCCGCTGCCGGGGGGGTTGAACCCGCCGCAGCCCCATCGCCGGCGGGCTCCAGGGCCCGGGCGGTGGCCGCCTCCGGCGGCGCGCCGGCCAGCCCAGCCTCTGCCAGCGCGGCCGCCACCGCCTGCCAGATCTGCCGGTGGTGGTCCACATTGCGCTGCCGGTTCGTCCGGATCTCGATGATGGACGGGCCAGGGATGCTGGCGTCCGCAGGGCCGGTGCCCTCCGCGGGGGTACCCGCGGCGCCCGGGAGGCCGGTTCCACCGCCGCCCCGCGCCCGGTCCAGCGCCTCCTGCATGGCCGTCTGGAATTCGTCCCAGGTGTCGACCCGGCGGTAGGGGATCCCGTACAGGGCCGCTGCATGGCGAAAGTCAAGCCCGTGGGGCGTGCCCCAGAGCGCCTCGAACTCCGCCGGATCCAGCCGGCTCTGGGCCAGGAAGGAAAAGATCCCGCCGCCGTCGTTGTTCACCACCACCGTGACCAGGGGCAGGCCGTAGCGGGCGGCCGCCCAGAGACCGTTGAGGTCGTGATAGAAGGAGAGGTCGCCGATCAGCAGCACCACGGGCCCCTCGCCGGCCGCCGCCACCCCTGCGGCGGTGGAGACCACCCCGTCGATGCCGGCGGCGCCCCGGTTGGCCAGGATGCGGACGGGGCGCGGCCCCGCCGGGAAGAAGGTGTCCACGTCCCGGACGGGCATGCTGTTGCCGGCAAAGAGCAGGGTGCCCGCAGGCAAGAGCCGGGCCAGCTCCGCCGCCACCCGGGGCTCGGCCGGTTCGTCCCACCGGGCCAGCTGGCGGGCCATGGCCTGGCGGGCGATGTGGTTGAGGCGCTGCCAGAGGCCCAGCCAGGAACCTGCACCCGCCGGACTCAAGGCATCGCCGGGCACCGGTACGGGATCCGCCGGACCGCCGGCGGCTGCCGAACCGGCCGGGACGATCGCGCTGGAGAAACCTGTGGAGGAACCGGCGGCCCCCGGGCTGGACAGCGCGCCCTGATCCCGGGTCGCCGGCGGGCCGCCCGCCCGGGATGCCATCCCCGTCCCGGCGGGCTCCGTCCCCGCTACGGCTTCGGCCCCCGTCCCCGGGGGTCGCAGGGTCTGCGTCCCCGCGACGGCTCCGGCCCCCGTCCCGGCGCACCGCCGGGTCTCCGTCCCCGGGGCGGCTTCACCCGCCGCACCAGCCAGGGCCTGGGGCTCGCCTTGCCCGGCCGCCGGCTGGTCCTGCCGGGCCCGGGCCGGTTCGTCCCCGCCATGGGCCGCCGCTAGCTGCGCCAGCTGCCAGCAGGCCTGCACGGGGTCCGCCCGTACCACCAGCGCTGCCCCGTGGCTGGGGTCGGGCCAGCCGCCCTCGTCGATCACCACCTGCACGGCCCCGGGGTGCCGCTCCAGGAACTGGGCCAGCGGCTTGGACACCGGCATGCCGCCCAGGCGCAGGACCACGTCGGGGGCCAGGGCCTTTGCCAGGCCGGGGACCCGCAGGAACGCGTCGTAGGCGTCGATGATGGGGCCCGGGACCGGCCCCGGCACCACATGGGAGCCACACCGCACCCCGGATAGGGGGTCCGCCAACACGGGCAGCCCAAGGCGCTGGGCCAGCCGGGTCACCGCCACGGCCAGGGGCGGCCCCTCCGCGGGGGCGGCCGGCGCGCCGCCGGGGCCGCCTGCCGCCGGCCCCACGCCCGGAGCCGCCGCCAGCACGGGGGAAAGGGGCCCGCAGACGATGAGCCCCCGCCGCGCGCCGGCCAGCAAGCTGAAGAGCTCGTGGGCCTGGGCTTCCGTCAGGGCACCGGCCCCCAGCCGCGGCTCGACGGGCCGCGGCCGGGCAGGCCCCGGCGGGGCCTGCGGCGATGGGGCCTGCAGCCTTGGGGCCGGCGGCGGCACCTGCCACACCCCCGCCGGACGGGGTTCAACCGGCGCCTCGGGCACCAGGGGCTCCCGGAAGGGCACGTTCAGGTGGACGGGGCCCGCCGGGGCCGCCAGGGCCTCGGTCACGGCGCGCACCGCCGCCCGGGTCACGTAGGCGCGGGCAGCGGGGGCGTCTTCCGGCAGGGGCAGGTCGGCGAACCACTTGGCGTGCCGGCCGTAGAGGTGGATCTGGTCGACGGTCTGGGAGGCGCCGAACTCCCGCAGCTCGTGGGGGCGGTCGGCGGAGAGGACCACCAGCGGAACCCGGCCGTAGCGCGCTTCGATCACCGCCGGGTAGAAGTTGGCCGGCGCCGTCCCCGACGTGGCCACCACCGCCGCCGGCCGGCCCGTGGCGCGCCCGAGCCCCAGGGCGAAGAAGGCCGCCGAGCGCTCGTCCAGCTGCACCCAGAGCCGCACGCCCGGATGCCGGGCCGCCGCCAGGGCCAGGGGCGTGGACCGGGACCCCGGGCACACCACCACGTGCTCGACCCCCGCGCTCACCAGGCCGTCCACCAGGGCCAGGGCCCAGACCAGGTTGATCCGGCCCCGGTCCGGTTCCCCGAGGGCGGCAGATCCGGGCGCCACGGCGGGCGCAATGGCCCCCGGGCCGGAGGGCCCGGCGGACCCAGCAGGCCCGGCCGGCACGGCTGCCCCTCCAAGATCTCCAGGCCCGGCCGAACCGCCACGGCCGGCACGTAAAGCAGCCCCTGCCGGGCCCGCATGCCCCGCGGATCCACCCGGACCGCCAGGCACGGCAGCCCCGCCTGGACCCACGGGCGCAGCCGCCCCAGCGGCGCCCCAGGCTCCCGCGGTCCTGCTGCCGACATCGCCCCCGCCGGAGGATGCACCGGCCACCGCACCCCCCGCGGCGGGCCCGGCCGCGGCGCCGGCCCTTCCTGCGCCGGGCTCCTCCCGCTGCCCTTGGGGGCCCGCTCCCACCGGCTCAGCCACCGTGGTCCACCTCCGGGGCGCCGGGTTCCACCCCCAGGGCGGAGGCCAGCGGCTGCAGCTTCAGGGCCGTCTCGTGCCATTCGCGCCCGGGGTCCGACCCCGCCACCACGCCGCAGCCGGCAAAGAGCCACGCCTCGGGCCCCCGCACCACCCCCGAGCGGATGGCCACCGCCATCTCCCCCTCCCCCCGGTGGTCGAACCAGCCCAGGGGAGCCGCGTACCAGCCCCGGCTTCCGCCCTCCCAGCGGCGGATGAACTCCAGGGCCCGCTCCCGCGGCCAGCCGCCCAGGGCCGGTGTGGGATGCAGCCGCGCCACCAGCTCCGGCACCGTGGCGCCGTCGACCACCCCCGTGATGGGCGTGTACAGGTGCTGCACGTTCCGCAGCTGGAGCAGGCGGGGCTCCGCCGGGACGTCCAGCACCCGGCACACCGGCCCCAGGGTGTCCCGCAGCATCCGCACCACCAGCGCGTGTTCTTCCCGTTCCTTGGGACTGGCCAGCAGTTCCCGGGCCAGGGCAGCGTCGGCCTCAGGGGTCGCCCCCCGCGCGGTCGAACCGGCCACCGCGGCCGTCTCGACCCGCCGGTCCCGCAGCCGCACCAGCCGTTCGGGCGTGGCCCCCAGGAAGACGGTCCGGTCTCGGGCCACGGCGAAGATGAAGCATTCGGGGTAACCGGCCTGGAGCCGGCGCAGGGCCGTCCCGGGATCGAAGGCCGCCGCGGCCCGCAGGTGCAGGCGGCGCGCCAGGACCACCTTGGCCAGCTCGCCCCGGCCGATGGCGTCCAGCGCCGCGCCGAGCATCGCCTCCCACTCGTCCCGGCCGGGCACCGCCCGCGCACCCAGCAGGGACGGGAATCCACCGGCCCCGTGCGGCCGGGCGGACGAACCGGACCCCTCCCGACCGCCGGCTGACCCAGGCCAGCCCGGTGCACCGGGCGCAGCACCGAGCCCTGCGGCTCCGGCCAGTTGAAGACCGGCCCGGCCGCCTGGCCCGGCCTCCGCCTTGCCCGGCCCGCCAGGGCCCGCGGCACCGGCAGGCCCTCGGGGGTCCGTCCCGCCGCTTTCCGGGCCCCGCCCGGCCGTGGAAGCGACGGCCAGCAGCGAGAGCCAGCGGCGACCGCGCTCGCCGGCGGCGGTGGTGGCCGCCACGGGCACGCGCAGCCGGATGCCCCCGGGGAAAACCCACCCGGCTCCCTCGCCACCCGCGCCTGCGGCATCCGGGGTTCCGGCCCCCCTCTCCGCCGCCGTCACCACCCCGGGGACCACCACCCGGTTGAAGGTGAGCCAGGTCCCGCCGCCTGTCCGGGTGACCAGCAGCTCCGGCAGGACGAAGCGCGCCGCGGGGAAGCCGGCCCACAGCAAATCCGCCGCCTCCTGGGGGTCGAAGGCGAAGCCCCCCACCACCACCGGTCCCGTTCCCCACACGCCGTGGGGCGCATCGATGAGCGCACCCTCGCACAGGGCCTGCCAGGCGGAAGCCAGGGCTGGGGCGATGGCGGCCAGGGGCGCGCCGGGGCCGGCTCCCGCCGCTTCCGGCCCGGCCGGCGCATCCGGACCTGGAGCGGATTCCAGGACGGCTGCCGCCCCCAGCGCGACCATGGCCATGGTGCCGCCCGGAGCCGACCAGAGCGCCCGCTCGTGGGTCAGGATGGCGGCGCCCTCCCACAGCGCGACGGGGTCCAGGTCCTCGGCGGCGACGGTGAAGCTCACCACGGCAGGCCGCCGCCCGCGCCGGGCCTGGTCCCGGGCGCGGGCATGGAGCCGGTCCAGATCGCGACTGACGGGTCCCGTGAGGGACGCAAGACGGGGCACTTCCCTGGCCAAGGATGTCATCCCTCTATCCTAAGGATCGTAAGTTCGCCGAACCCGGCGGATTGCTGGTTCCTTGAATCGGCAACGGCTGGCGTCCCCGGTGAACTCTGGGTGAACATTCATTCACCGGCGACCCAAAGCAGGGATGTTCGTGAGCGAGGCCCAGATCCCTTCCTCAAGGCCACCCGGCCGGGCAGGGTCCGCCACACCCGTGCGCCCGCCTCGCCCGGCGGCTCGCCCCGCCCGGCTGCCGGCTGCGCCGTCCGCAACCCCGTTGCACCCAGGTCGCCGGGACTCTCAAGACCGGCGGCCCCGGCGATGGGCTCGGCCCATGGCGGGCGGGTGGGCCCGGCCGGCCGGCTCGCTCCCGCAAACCCCCGGTCCTGTCAGGACCACAGGGCCGATCGCAGCCACCACCAGCCGTATCCCGCCACCAGCGAGACCCCCGCCGCCTTGTAGAGCCCCAGGGCCAGCCGGCCCAGGCGGTAAAGGTCCTGGTGCCGGTAGGGTCGGGCCAGGAAGAGCGGGGCCTGCCGCAGGCAGCGGGCCGCGGGCACCAGCGTGACCAGCACCAGGGCGGGCAGCCGCCCGGCCGCCACCCCGGCGACGATCAGCACCGCCGTGGCCGCCACCCACCCGAAGTACAGGCGCAGGGCGCGCGTCTCTCCGAGCCGCGCCGCCACGGTCATCTTGCCGGTGGCCCGGTCTTCTTCGATGTCGTGGATCGACTCGGCATAGAGGATCAGGGCCACCAGGGACACCAGGGGCAAGGAGGCCACCAGCGCCTCCGGGGAAAGGGTGCGGGCCTGGACGTAGTACGAACCCAGCACCAGCACCGCGCCCATGTTGAGTCCCACCATGACCTCGCCGAGCCCGCGGTAGCCGTAGCGGACGGGCGGAGCCGTGTAGAAGAGTCCGCTGGCGATGCCCAGCAGGCCGAAGGCCAGGGCGGGCCAGCCCGTGCGGGCGGCCAGGTAGCCGCCCACCAGAGCGCCGAAGCCGAAGGTGGCCCAGGCTCCCCGGCGCAGGCTGTCCGGGCTGAGCCACCCCGCCTGGATCACGCCGCTGCCGCCGGTGAAGGGCGCATCGCCCTCGTACATGATGTAGTCGAAGTAGTCGTTGGCCATGTCGGTGCCGGCGTGGATGGCCAGGCTGCCCAGCATGGTGAGCAGCGCCAGCCACGGGTCGAAGTGGCCCTCCCCGCCGGCCACCAGGATCCCCACCAGCACGGGGATGATGGTGACCGGCTTGAGGTGGGGGCGGCTGGCCTGGAACCAGGCCCGGGCCAGCAGGCGCCAGGAGCGGGCGGTGGGCGCCTCGGCCCCTGCGCCCGCGGCCGCCGCCCGTGCCATGGCCGGGCCGTGTTCGTCCGCCTGGTGCACCGGATCTCTCCCCCATCCCGCGCCCGCCGGCCGGGTCACGCTCCCGTCCGGGTGGCCAGTGTACCGTTCCAGGTGCCCTGTTGCACGTCTCTTATTGTAACGAAGGACGCGCGTTCCGCCCTGTTGCCGGGATGGCGGAACCCGGCTATACTGTCCCTAATCTCCATTGACAACGCATGCGGCCGGCCGAGCCGGCCGACCCCTCTCTTATCCAGAGCGGTCGAGGGACGGGCCCGATGACGCCGCGGCAACCGGCGACCTTGGTCGTGCGGTGCCAACTCCCGCGGCTCCCTCCGGGAGCCGAGAGATGAGAGAAGGGGGACGGGGACCCTGCTGCGATCACCAAGCCCCTTCCTCCTTCGGAAGGGGCTTCTTCTTTGGCCGCCAGAGCTTAAGGGACCGGGGACCCCAGGTACCCAGGGGTCCCGGAGCCCGGCGAGCCAGGGGCCGGTGGGGCCGGGAAGGGCCCGTTCCCCCCCATCCTGCAGCGCCGAGCGCCGTGCGGAAGCCCAGGCACCCCGTGCCGGGGCGCTGTCGCCGGCGCCGCGAACTGGAGGTGACGACCAGGGTGACCCAGCCCTTCCGGCCGGCCGCCGGACCGCGACCTGCCCACCCGGCCACGGCCGACTCCCAGCCCGACGACGCGGCTCCGCCGCGGGCGGCCTTCCCTGCCGCGGGCCACCCGCCCGAGGACAACGGCCCTGCGGGCCCTGCCGGCCTCCCTCCGGCACGCCCGGTTTCAGGGGGCGGGGGCGGAGGAACCTTCGTGCCCTTCGCCCCGGATCCGGCTCCCCGAACCCTGCCGGTGGTGAGTCCTGGACCCGTCTTGCCCGCCCTGGCCGATGGCGACCCCTCCTGGGCCCTGGCCGCCCGCCCGGTCCGGCCCTCCCCCGCGGGCGACAGCCCGTCCGGCGGCGGACCCGCGCCGTCCCAGCCTGGCCCCGGGGCGCCCGGGGGGCCCCGGGGCACGGCCCGGGAGGAGGAAGAACCGGCTCCGGGCACCGCCCTCCTGCCCCTCACCGAACCCGCCGCGGTGGAAGGCGTCCACCTGGCGGCCATCCGGGCCGGGGCCCGCCTGGTCCGCACCGCCACCCGCTGGGCCAGCCCCTGGTGGCTGCCGTCCACGCCCCCGGAGCGGATCGAGGAGACCAACCTCTGGGCCGCCAAGCTGGCGCGATCCGCCCGGGAACTGGCCGGGCGGCCTTGCCTGGTGGCGGGGTTGTTGGGACCGCTGCCCGCCACCGCCGCTGCCGGCGGCGGTGCCGAGCCGGAGGCCGTCCTGGAAGGATACCGCTGCCAGGTGGCCGGGCTGCTGGCAGGGGGCGTCGACCTGTTCTGGGTCGAAGCCCGCCACCCCCTGGAGGCCGGCCTCGCCCTGAAGGCCGTGCGGGAGGCGGCCCGGTTGCCGGTGGGTGTCCTGCTGGTGGGGGAGGGGGAGCCGCCGGATGCCCTCCCCTCCCCCTGGCTGGAGGCGTTCCACTCGGCCGGCTGGCCCGACGCCCTGGGTGTGGCCACCGGCGGCGGGCCGGCGCGAGCAGCCCGCTGGCTGGCGGCGGTGCGGCGGGCCGGGTGGAGCGGCCCGCTGTGGGTCACCCTGGGACGGCTGAACGGCGGGGCCGCACCCGGGGCCCGTGGGCTGGCCGGGCCCAAGCCGGCCACCCAGGACACCGGCGGGTGGGATGCGTGGGATGCCCTGCGCCTTCTCGGACCCGGCTGGGTGGGTGGAACCGGCGCCTGGCAGCCTGCGGACCTGGAAGCTCTGGCCGCCCGCATCCAAGCGGTCCACCCGGAGCCGGAGGGCCCGGCCCCGGCCCTGCCGGTCCCCGGCCCTCTGAACCGGACGGGTCCGGGCAGCGGCCCCGCCGGGCCGGGCGCCGGCCATCCTGACGCCGGCCATCCTGACGCCGGCAAGCAGGCCGCCTCCTTGCCCGCCGCTGCCCTTTGGGGCAGGAGCCGGCCTGCCGGTGCATGCTCCCTCCCAGGCGCAACCACCAGCGGCGCGGGCGGGGCCACCGGCCCCGGAAGACCCGCTCCGCTGCGGGAGAAGCTGGGGCGCCGGTTCGTCATCAGCGTCGAGCTGGATCCGCCGCGGGGTCCGGTGGCCACCAAGTTCCTGGCCGATGCCCGCACTGTGGCGGCGGCCGGAGCCGATGCCGTCAACGTGGGCGACAGCCCCATGGCCCGGCCGCGGATGGCGGCCTGGGCCGGTGCCCTGCTGGCCCGCAGCGCCGGCATCGACGCCATCATGCACTGCACCACCCGGGACCGGAACCTGATGGCCCTGCAGGCCGACCTGCTGGCCGCCCATGCCCTGGGCGTCCGCAACGTCCTGGCCCTGACGGGCGACCATCCCCGCCTGGGTTCCAGCGGCACCTCCCCGGTCTACGACGTGGACTCCATCGGCCTGCTGGAGGTGCTGGCGGCCCTGCGCCGGGGCGAGGATCCCCGGGGCAACGCCCTGGGGGCGCCGGCCGACTTCACCGTGGCCTGCGCCCTGAGCCCGTCGGCGGACGACCTGGACCAGGAGCTGGACCGCTTCCGCCGCAAGCTGGCGGTGGGCGTGGTGGACTTCGTCATGACCCAGCCCCTCTACGAGCTGGAGCCCCTGGAGCGGGTCCTGGACCGGCTGGGCGGGTGCCCGGTACCCCTCGTCATGGGCGTGATGCCCCTGCACAGCGGCCGTCACGCCCATTACCTGCACCACCAGGTGCCCGGCATCTCCATCCCCGCCCGGATCCGCGAGGCCCTGGACCGGGCCGGCGAGCGGGGTCTGGAGGTGGGCCTCCAGCTGGCCGAGGAAGTGGTGGAGGCCGCCCGGCCCTACATTGCCGGGGTCTACGTCGTGATCTCCTACGGGAAGGCGGAGCCGGTGGCCGAGTTCGTCCGGCGCTTGCGGGCGCGGCTAGACGGCCCCCTTCCCGCGGCGGCAGCCCGGGGCCCGGCAGCCCGGAGCCCGGAGGAGGTGCGCCACCATGCCGGTTGAACCGGTCCCCGCCCGGTCCCAGGGCGGGGCGGTCCCGGACCCGGAGGGGACCCGCCCCGTCCCCCGGCTGCAGCCCGCCACCCGGGTGGTGCACGCGGGCGTGCGCCGCGACCCCCGCACCGGGTCCGTGGCCGTGCCCATCTACCAGACGGCCACCTACGAGCACCCGGGGCCCGGCCAGACCACCGGCTGGGATTACAGCCGGCTGCACAACCCCACGCGGGAGGCCTTCGAAGCGGCGGTCAACGGGCTGGAAGAAGGCTTCGCCGCCCTGGCCTTCGCCTCAGGTATGGCTGCCCTCACGGCGGTGCTGCACCTCTTCCGGCCCGGCGACCACCTGGTGGTGACCGAGGACCTGTACGGCCACACCTGGCGGGTGCTGGACGAGCTGTTCCGCCACCTGGGCATCGGCTACACCCTGGCCGACACCACCGACGCCGCGGCCGTGGCGGAGGCTCTGACGCCGGCGACCCGGGCCGTGCTGGTGGAGAGCCCGACCAACCCCCTCATGCGGGTGGCCGACCTGGACGGGCTGGCCGCCCTGTGCCGGCACCATCGCCTGTGGCTGCTGGTGGATTCGACCCTGTTCACGCCCCTCTTCCAGCGGCCCCTCACCCGGGGCGCCGACGTGGTGATCCACAGCGCCAGCAAGTACCTGGCCGGCCACAACGACCTGGTGGCGGGCGTGGCCGTGGCGGCGACCCCGGCCCTGGCGGACGAACTGACCTCCGTGCGCACCGTCACGGGCGGTATCCTGGGGCCCCACGACGCCTGGCTGGCCGTGCGGGGCCTCAAGACCCTGGCGCTGCGCATGGCCCAGGCCCAGCACAACGCCCTGACCCTGGCCCTCTGGCTGGAGGCCCACCCGGCGGTGGCGGCGGTGTACTATCCGGGGCTGCCGTCAAGCCCCTTCTTCCGGCGCTGCCGGCAGCAGGCGGAGGGCTTCGGGGCGATGCTCAGCTTCCGCCTGCAGGATGCCGGCCGGGCCGGCGACGTGCTGCAGCGGCTCCGGCTCATTCTCTTCGCGGAAAGCTTCGGCGGCGTGGAGAGCTTGATCACCCACCCCGCCAGCACCACCCACAGGGAGATGCCTGCCGCCTTGCGGGAGCGGCTGGGCATCGACGAGGGGCTGCTGCGGCTTTCGGTGGGCATCGAAGCGGTGGACGACCTGGCCGCCGACCTGGAGCAGGCGCTGGAGGGGCCGTCGGCCCTGTCCCTGGCGGAGGCCCGCGCCCGGGCCGAAGCCATCCTGGCCGGCCGGGCGCGGCAGGAGGCGTGAGAGCGGAGCCCCCCGTGCTCCCGGCTGGCCGGAGGCCTGTGCCGGCGGCTCGCCCGCATGGCGGCCCGGCCCCTGGGCTCGAGGCCCCCGGCCTCGAGCCCAGGGGCCTCGAGCCCCGCCTCGGCCTCGCCCTCAGCCCAAGGACGAGCCTTACGGCGTAACGCCGGTCAGTTCGGCATACACCACCAGCCGCTGCCGGGACGAACCCGGCGGGTGGCACGTGGTGAGGATGAGCCCCGGCCGGGGCCCCTCCAGCACCGCCCGCCAGTCGTTGCGGTGGGTGGCGAAGACGCGGCGGGCAGTGTACCGGTACCAGCGCCCCTGATACCACAGGGCAAGGGCGTCGCCGGGCTGCAGCCGGTCGAGGTGGCGGAACCAGCCGCCATAGGTGGTCCGGTGGGCGGCGATGGCCACCCGGGCCTGGGCGCCGGGCAGCTCGGCCTCCGGGTAGATGCCGGGTCCGCGCGCCAGGACGGCCCGGCTCGTACCGTAAAGGACCACGGCGTCCACACCGGCCCGCGGGATCACCAGCCGCGCCACGGGCTGCCCCGGTTCTAGGGCGGCCGCTTCGCGGCCAGCCGCCGCGTCTCCGCCGGCGCCTCCGGCGCCCCGCCCGGCTGCTGCCTGGAGCCGCTCCCCGCCGCGGAGCTCCCCGGAGCCAGGGACGGCCGCCGTGGCGGCCAGGCCGGGGTCTTCCCACCACCAGGCCAGCCACCCGTCAGGCACGCCCGCCCCGGTCAGACGCTCCCGCAACCAGCCGAGAAGCCTTTCGAGCCCGCCCAACCAGCGGCCCAGGAGCTCGAGGAGCCGGTCCGCGGCGGGGGACGCCCAGATCCGGCCGGCAGGCCCCAAGCCCGGCGGCGCGGGCTCCTCCGGGTCCCCGCCCGGATCATCCGGACCCGGCGGTACCAGCTGCGCCTGCAGGTGGGCCTGCCAGCCGGCGCCGTACACCCACTGCAAGGCGGGCGCCGTGGCCAGGGCGACCCCCACCAGGACGAGCACCCAGCCCGCCAGGGTTCCCCACCACCGGCGCGTGAACCGCACTGCCACGGCGCTTTCGTCTCCCATCAGGCTGGGATCCGCCCGCTGGGTCAGCAGGAAGGGGAGGGCTCGCCGTCCTCTGGCGGTGCGGGCGCGCCGGCCGCCATGCCGGCGGGGAATGGGCCGGCAACACCCGCCTCCGTCATCGTCCCGCAGGCTGCCCGCACGCCCCGGGCGCCACCGTTCAGTGCCCACCGCCGAACGGCCAGGCCGGCGCCGGCCGCCAAGGAGCCGGCGAGCAGAAAGGCCAGGCCGTTGCCGCCGGTGAACGGCAGGCTGCCCCAGCTGGCCCGCTCGTCGCCGGTACCGCCGCCGCCGCCGGGGCCGCTGCCGGTGGACCCGCCACCTGACCCGCCCGTGCCCGGTCCCGTACCAGGGCCGGGAGTGCCACCGCCCGGGCCGCCGGGTGGCGATCCCCCGTCACCGTCCTCACCGGGCTGATCGCCGGGAGGGTTCTGGGGGCCGGTGCTGGCGCGCTCCAGGCAGACCTTCACCGTGGCCGTGCCGTCGGGCCCCAGGGTGACGGGGCCGGAAGTAGTCACGGCGTATCCTCCGGCGCTGGCGGTGATGGTCAACCGGCCGCTGGAGGTGCGTCCGATGTCCAGGCTGAAGTTCCCGCCCAGGTCGGTCCGGGCGATGCCCAGGGCGGCGCCCAGTTCCTCACCCACCGACACCGTGGCGCCCGGGATGGGAAGACCGCTCAGGGCGTCGCATACCAGGCCGGTGATGGTGCCCGTGGGCAGGTCGGCCCGCACCGGCTCATCCCCTCCCCCGCCGGACGGGCCGCCACCGCCGGACCCGCCGCCGGATCCGCCGCTGCCGGCCTGGTCCCCATTGCCGCCGCCCGAACCTGACAGGAGCCCGCCCGTCGGGTCCGGGCTGATGCGGAGGCCGCCGTCCAGGCTGACCTCCACGTTCTGGTCGCCGATCTGCAGGTTCAAGGAGGGCCCGCCACCCGTGTTGCCGTCCTGGTCTCCGCCTCCCCCCGTGGACAGGAGGTCGCCGGCCGTGTCCAAGATGGCGCCGGTCAGGGTGCCGGCGGCGCCTTCCACGGTCCCGGCCACCCCCTCCACCAGGGAGCCGAGCGGGTCTCCCGCCAGGGTCCCGGCCGCCCCACCGGCCGTCTGGCCCGCCTGGTCCACCGTGCCCTCGACCGCCTCACCGCCTGTCCCTCCGGTCAGGGCGCCCGCCAGCTGGCCGGCGGCCTCGCCGGCGGTGGCGGCGATGGTGCCGGCGGTTCCTGCGGCGGTCCCGGTCACCGTGCTCAGGGCACCGGACAGCGTGCCCGTCGCAGCCGCCACCGTCCCGCCGGCTGCCGCTCCCGCATCCCGAGCCGCACTCCCGCCCGTGGCCAGAAGCCCCTGGGTCGCCTCCTGCACCTTCTCCGAGCCGGGCAGGCGCGGGCCGGCTGCCTTGGCCACCGGTCCTCCTCCCAGCAGGACGCCGCCCCCGGTGGCCACCACCAGGGCCACGCTGGCGACCCAGGCCACCGGGTGCCGCCAGCGGGAGCCCTGTTCCGCTTGCCGCATGCTCCCCCTCCCCCATACCGACTAAATGGACGTTTAGTATTTAGGATTCGTTGGGCTTGGCCTTTTTATGGTAGGTGTACGCTTTTAAAAGAAATTGTTTGATTCGACGCGGTATTGAGGCACAGTAGCGTCCATAAACAAGTCATTATTCGACAAAGAGTCCATCACGCTTATACGATACTTGCCGAAAATGCAGAGGACGGCTTCCCCTTCCCAGGGAAGCCGTCCCCATACCCCTGCCGGCCCCTTGCCGGTTGTCGAACCCTGTCGCCATCCGTCGCCTGCGGGCTGCAGGCTCCGGCCTACCGGCCGCCGGCCGCGGGAGCGGGTGCCCACTCCTCCCGCAGTTCCCGGGCCGCCTGGACCATGTGCCGCAGGGCCGGTTCGACCTCCTCGTAACGCCGGGTCTTGAGGCCGCAGTCCGGGTTCACCCAGAGCTGGCCCGGGTCGAGCACCGCGGCCGCCTTGCGCAGCAGCGCCTTGATCTCGTCCACCGGCGGCACCCGGGGCGAGTGGATGTCATACACCCCGGGGCCGATGTCGCTGGGGTAGCGGTGCTGTACGAAGGCGTCCAGCAGCTCCATGCCCGAGCGCGAGGCCTCGATCAGGATCACGTCGGCGTCCAGGGCGGCGATAGCGTCCAGGATGTCGTTGAACTCCGAGTAGCACATGTGGGTGTGGATCTGGGTCTCCTCCCGCACCCCGCCGGTGACCAGGCGGAAGCACTCGGTGGCCCAGGCCAGGTAGGCGGGCCGGTCCGCCTGCCGCAGGGGCATGGCCTCCCGGAAGGCCGGCTCGTCGATCTGGATGACCCGGATGCCCGCCGCCTCCAGGTCCTGGACCTCGTCGCGGATGGCCAGGGCGATCTGGCGGCAAGTCACCTCCCGGGGCTGGTCGTCCCGGACGAAGGACCACTGCAGGATGGTGACGGGCCCCGTCAGCATGCCCTTGACCGGCCGGTCCGTCAGCGACTGGGCGTAGGTGATCCACCGCACGGTCATGGGGCCGGGCCGGGCCACGTCGCCGTAGAGGATGGGCGGCTTGACGCAGCGGCTGCCGTAGCTCTGCACCCAGCCGTGGCGGGTGAAGGCGAAGCCCTCCAGCTGCTCGGCGAAGTACTCCACCATGTCGTTGCGCTCGGCCTCGCCGTGAACCAGCACGTCCAGGCCCAGCTCCTCCTGCAGCCGGATCACCCGGCGGATCTCGGCGCGGATGCCCTCTTCGTAGGTGGCGGTGTCGATCTCCCCGCGCCGCCAGCGCGCCCGCAGCCGGCGCACCTCCGGAGTCTGGGGGAAGGAGCCGATGGTGGTGGTGGGCAGGGGCGGGAGGCCCAGCCGCTCCCGCTGCAGCGACCGCCGCTGGGGCGCCCGGGAGGGCCTGCGGGCCTCGTCCGGGTTGAGCCGCGCCAACCGCTCCTGCACCTCCGGCCGGGTGCGCCGGGGCGAGCGGCGCCGGGCCTCCACCGCCGCCCGGCTGGCCTCGAGGGCGCCGGCCACGGCCTGCCGGCCCTGGTTCAAGGCGCGGGTCAGGACCGCCACTTCCTCCAGCTTCTGCTTCGCGAAGGCAAGCCAGCCCTTGATCTCCGGATCCAGATCCGTCTCCAGGTCCAGGTCGATGGGCACGTGCAGCAGCGAGCAGGAGGGGGCGACGAAGAGCCGCCCGGCCCCCAGGGCGTCCCGGGCCCGCTCCAGAAGGGCCAGGGCCGCCTCCAGGTCCGCCCGCCAGACGTTGCGGCCGTCCACCACCCCCAGGGAGAGGTGCAGGGTGGACGGAACCCCGGCGGCCAGCACCTGCTCCAGCTGGCCGGGGTCCCGCACCAGATCCAGGTGCAGGGCCTGCACCGGCAGGCTCAAGGCCAGCTCCAGGTTGTCCCGCAACCCCTCGAAGTAGGTGGCCAGGAAGAGCCGGAGCCCCGGGGCCGCCTGGGCCAAGGTGGCGTAGGCGCGGCGGTAGGCGGCCCGGGCCGGTTCGTCCAGGTCCAGGGCCAGGAACGGCTCATCCAGCTGGACCCAGGTGGCGCCGGCGGCCGCCAGCTCCCGCAGCACCTGCCCGTACACGGGCAGCAGGCCGTCCAGCAAGGCAAGGCGCGGCCCGGCGACCCCTTCCCCGCCGGAGGAACCGGCCGCCCCGCCGCCCAGACCCCCGGCCTCGCCGCGGCTCACCTCCGGGGCCCGGCCGGCGGCGCCCGCCCCGGCCGGAGTGCGGAGCTTGGCCAGCAGCAGGAAGCTGACCGGCCCCAGCAGCACAGGGCGGGCCTCAAAACCCAGGGAGCGGGCCTCGCGGAACTCCTCCACCACCTTGCGGGACGCCAGCTGGAAGGCCTGTCCCGGTTCCAGCTCGGGTACGATGTAGTGGTAGTTGGTGTCGAACCACTTGGTCATCTCCAGGGCGGGGACGCCCCGGCCGGGGGTGCCCCGGGCCATGGCGAAGTAGACGTCCAGGGGGACCTCCCCGGCAGCCGCGGCGGCCGCCGCGCCCGGGCCCGCCTCCGCCCTCTGGCCCGCCGCGGGGGTGGCCCGGCCCGCGCCGGCGGCATCGCCACCAGGAGCCGGGGGGATTGCGGCGCCGGCTTCCGCTGAAGGGGCCCACCCGTAACGGGCGGGCACGGCCCCCACCATGCAGGCGGTGTCCAGCACGTGGTCGTAGAGGGAGAAGTCCCCCACGGGCACCACGTCGATCCCCGCCGCCCGCTGCAGCTCCCAGTGCCGCCGCCGCAAGGCCGCCGCCGTCGCCAGCAGGGCGTCCGCGGAAATCTTGCCGTCCCAGTAGGCCTCCAGGGCCTGTTTCAACTCCCGGCCGGCCCCGATGCGGGGGAAGCCCAGGTTGGTTGCCACGGCCATGGGTTCTCGCCTCCTTCGCGGAATGGGTCCTTTGTGGGATGGGACTGAAAATGAAAAACCTCTCCGGGAAAGGAGAGGTTCCTCGCCTTTCCCTATCTCCCGGGAACGCCTCCCGCGGGAATTGGCACCGTGCCGCCTGGTTGGAGCGGCGGCCGGTTGCCGTGGCGTCATCGGGCCCGTCCCTCGGCCACTCTCGATAGGGCTTTGTCCGGTCATTCCCTTGTCAGCGACCGCGGGGTTGCAGGCGCTGCGGCCTGCAAGGCCCCCCGGGTTTCCGCATCCCGCAGCCAAGGAAGGGGCCCATGGCCTCGCGGCCTGCGGTGCGTCATCGCGGTCCGCGGCCCTCCGGGTCTCGTCCGGCCGGCGTGGGCCCGGTGGGCTTGCAAGGCCCGTTGCCCAGGTGCGGCCTGGCGCCCCGGCCCCGCAGCGGGCCGGAACCCTCGCGCGGGATGCGGGCATTGGGGACTGCTATTCGGGGCCGGAGACGAAAGTCCTGCTGCCCCCACACCCCAGGGCGGGCTGAAACCGCGCCATCCCCGGCGGTCGCCCGCTGCGGGCCCTGCCGGCCGCCGGCGTGCCATTGCGGCCCGGGCTCTGCCGGCCCGAGGTGGCCCGCATCCTGCCGGCGGCAGCCTATAAGCCTATAATTGAAGGGAAAACGGCGCAAGGAGGCAGCCCAGCCATGGACCGCCTGCAGCCCGGCGGCGCCGCGACGGGGGGCGGGGCGGCACCGGCCCCCGCCGGCGCCGTGACCCCCGAGGCAGCCGCCCAGCATCCTGACGCCGCCCTGGTGGTGGTGGACGTCCAGAACGACTTCTGTCCCGGCGGTGCCCTGGCCGTGCCCCAGGGCGACCAGGTGGTGCCCGTCCTCAACCGCTGGATCGAGGCCTTCCATGCGGCAGGCCGGCCCGTGGTCTTCACCCAGGACTGGCATCCCTCCGGCCATGTGAGCTTCCGCGAGCAGGGCGGGCCCTGGCCGGTCCACTGCGTGCAGGGCAGCCCGGGGGCCGCCTTCCACCCGGACCTGCAGGTCCGGGGCACCATCTTCCGCAAGGGGTTCGACCCCGACCGGGAGGCCTACAGCGGCTTCGACGGCGCCCTGGCCGCCGGTGAGGCCGGGGTCCGCCCCGAGGTCACCCTGGCCGGCTGGCTGCGGCAGCAGGGGGTCCGGCACCTGTACGTGGGCGGCCTGGCCACCGACTACTGCGTGCGGGCCACGGTGCTGGACGGCCTGCGGGAGGGTTTTCGGGTCACGGTGCCGGTTCCGGCCGTGCGGGCCGTCGACGTGACCCCGGGGGACGGGGAGCGCGCCCTGGCGGAGATGGAGGCCCACGGGGCCCTGCTGGCCGCCGGGGACGCCGGGGAGGCCCGGTGACGGTGTTCTTGCGGGACGAACGCGGCCGCGGCGAGCCGGCGGGCCCGGCCCACGATGCGGGCCAGGCCCGGCCCCCGGCCCGCCGCCTTCCCGCCGGGCCACCGGCGCCGGCGGCCGCCTCCACCCCAAACGCCCGCCCGGCGCCGGCTTCCGCCGGCGGCAAGCCCTCCGCCCTGGCGCCGGCAGCCCCCGCCGCCCGGCCCGGCCCCGGTCCGGACGGGCCGGCACCGGCCGGTCCCACCGTGCTGGTGGTGGACGACGAGGAGTCCCTGCTGGAACTGGTGGCGTACAACCTGCAGCGCAACGGCATGGCACCGGTGCTGGCCCGGGACGGTGCCGAGGCCCTGCGCCGCCTGGAGGAGCGCCGGCCCCAGGTGATCATCCTGGACGTCATGCTGCCCGATACCGACGGCTTCACCCTCTGCCGCCACCTGCGGGAGCGGGGCATTCAGACGCCCATCCTCATGCTGACCGCCCGGGACAGCGAGATCGACAAGGTGCTGGGGCTGGAGCTGGGCGCCGACGACTACGTGACCAAGCCCTTCAGCCCCCGGGAGCTGGTGGCGCGGATCAAGGCGCTGCTGCGCCGCACCGAGGGCCGGCGCCAGCAGATCGGCCCCATCGTGATCGACTACGCCGGCCATGAGGTCTACCGGGACGGCCAGCGGGTGGCCCTGACCCCCACGGAGTTCAAGCTGCTGGCCACGCTGGCTGCCGAGCCGGGCCGGGCCTTCACCCGGCAGGAGCTGCTGGACAGGGTCTGGGGTGAAGAGGCCTTCGGCGACCCGCGGACCGTGGACGTCCACGTGCGCCACCTGCGGGAGAAGCTGGAGCGCAACCCCAGCCAGCCGGAGTGGATCCTCACCGTGCGGGGACACGGCTACAAGCTGAACTCCCCGGTGGCCGGGCTGTGAGCCGGGGGGCCGGTTCCGGCGTGGTCCAGCGCTGGCGGGAGGCCTGGCTGCGCCGGCGCATGCCCCGGCCGGGCCGGGAAGCGCCGGACTTCACCCTGCCCCTGGCCGGGACCGGCGACGAATTCTTGCGGCTGCGCGATCTCAGGGGTCGCCCGCTGGTCCTGCTGTTCTTCCCCTTTGCCTTCAGCCCCGGCTGCTGCAACGAGATCGAGGACTTCACCGCCCGCTACCCGGACTTCGCCTCCCGGGGCGCCCAGGTGGTGGGGATCAGCACCGACAGTCCCTATGCGCTCCGGGCGTGGGCCGACCGCTACCAGGTGCCCTTCCCCCTGGCCAGCGATTACAACCGGCGGGTGATCCGGCGCTACGGTGTGGCCATCAGCCGCTGGGGCCTGGGCGATTTTGCCGACCGGGCCGTGTTCGTCCTGGATGAACGCGGCGTCGTGCGCTGGGTCTGGCGGGCCCCGGATCTGGGCTACCTGCCCGATCCGGACCAGGTGCTGGCCCACTTGCCCGATCCGCCCGGTGACCGGCCCGGCCCGGCCGGCCACCGCCCGGGCCGGCGCTGAGGGTCGCTGCCGGCAGCCGAGCGCGGAGGGGAACGCCGCGGCGAGGGGCATGGCGCAGCGCGGAGATGGTCCTCAACGTGGCGGTGGGCCTGGCGTCGCACGGAGATGGCCCCGAAGTCGCATCGCCCCGGCCCCGGCGCAGCAAGGGGCCGCCGCCGCGGCCCCTTGCCGGTTCGTTCTCGCAGCCGCGCAACCCCCAGCCCCGTGGGCCGGACCGTGAGAAGCGCCCCGCGGCCCGGACCGTCAGAAGCCCTCCCGCCAGGCGTGCATGGCCTGCACCTGGCTGAGGTACGCGGCCACCTCACCGTCCCGCCGCTCCTCGTCCCAGCCCAGGATCTCGCCCATGGCCGCCGCCGCGTCCGCCGCCACCCCGCGCCCGTTGTCGGTGCTCCAGAGGGCCTCGGGCACCCGCCGCCAGAGGGCGTCGGCCAGGGTCTGGGCCATCTCCTCCGCGGCGGCGTACCGGGCCGCCGCCCGGACCCGGGCCGCCCGCGGCCCCGCCTGCAGGTCTTCGGGGCGCAGGTAGCCCAGGACCCGGTCGATCTCATCGCCGTAGTGGCGGGCCAGCCACTGCAGTTCCTCCACGGGCAAGCCCGTCTGGGCCGCCTTCTGCCGCAATTCGGCCTCCGCCGGCACGCGGGCGCCGCCGGGCAGGGGCTCCTCGTCCACCGGTGCCCCTTGGGTCTCGGGGAACACCTGATCGACGATGTTGCGGGCCATGGCCTTGTAGGCCGTCAGCTTCCCGCCGGCCACCGTCACCAGGCCCGAAGGGCTGGTGTAAAGCTTGTAGTCCCGGGAGATGGCGCTGGGATCCCGCGTATCCCCCGGGTCGATGAGCGGCCGCAGGCCCGCCCAGGCGCTGATCACGTCGTCCGGTCCCAGGCGGGTGGTGGGGAAGGTGCGGTTGAGGGCGTCCAGCACGTAGCGGACGTCGGCGGCCTCGGGCCGGGGACGGGCCGGATCGTCCCGGTATACGGTGTCGGTGGTACCGGCATAGGCGAAGGCTCCCCGGGGCACGGCGAACATGATGCGCCCGTCCGGGCCGCGCATGGTCACCGCGTGGCGGATGGGCAACCGGTCGCGGGTGAAGGCGATGTGGATGCCCTTGGTCAGCCGCAGGAGGCGCGGCGAGCCGGGGTCGTCCAGCTGGCGCACCCGGTCGGCCCAGGGACCCGTGGCGTTGAGGATCCGGCGGGCCCGGATGACGAACTCGGCACCGCCGGCGCCCGCTTGGCCGGCCGCACCTCCGGCAGCCGCCTGACCGGCCGCCTGCACCGCCGGGCCGCCGGCGGCCCTCTCCTGCCCCGGCGTAGCCCCTTGGCCCGCCCCGGGCGCGACCTCGGCGCCGCCTGCCTCCGGCGTGCCGGCCGCCGCCGTCCCTACCCCGGTCCCGCCGCCCGCCAGCAGGTCCCGGACCCGGACGCCCACCACCTGCCCGCCCGCGTCCTTGACAAACCCGGTCACCTCGGCGTAGTTGACCACCACCGCCCCTGCGGCCACGGCCTGGCGCGCCACCGCCGCCGTCAGGCGCGCGTCGTCGGTGACGGCGTCGACGTACATGCCGGCCCCCACCAGCCCTTCCTGGCGCAGCAGGGGCTCCTCCTGCTGCACGCGGGCCGGGCTGAGGATCCGGTGCCGCAGGGTGCCCAGGCTCCGGCCGGCGTACCGGTCATAAAGCCAGAGGCCGATGCGCAGTTGCCACAGCGGGTCGGGGTCACCCCGGTACACGGGAAAGACGAACCACTCCGGCCGCACCAGGTGGGGTGCCAGGCGCAGCAGGCGCATGCGCTCCACCACCGCTTCGTGGACCAGCCGGAAGTCCCGCTCCTTGAGGTAACGCAGCCCGCCGTGGATCAGCTTGGTCGAGCGGCTGCTGGTCCCGGCGGCAAAGTCCCGCGCCTCCACCACCGCGACCCGGAGCCCCCGGTGCGCTGCCTCCCGGGCCACGCCGGTACCCGTGATGCCGCCCCCGATGATGAGCAGGTCGAAGGTCTCCCGCTGCAGTTGGGCCAGCGCCTGCTGGCGATTCACTGCCACCGCCTCCCACCGTCGAACTGCCGGCCGCTGCCGGCTGCCACTCCTTCCCCAGGGCGTGCGGGGCGGCCGGTCTGCCGGCCGCCCCGCCGCCCCCTCACTGGGCCGGTTCTTCCCAGCCCTTGGCCCGCTCCACCGCCCGCTTCCAGCCGGCGTAGAGCTTCTCCCGCACGTCCTCCGGCATGGCCGGCTCGAACCGCCGGTCCCGCTGCCAGAACTGCTCGATCTCCTCGCGATTCCGCCAGAAGCCCACCGCCAGGCCGGCCAGGTAGGCGGCGCCCAGGGCCGTGGTCTCGTTGACCACCGGCCGGTCCACCGGCACCCCCAACAGATCGGCCTGGAACTGCATGAGGAAGTTGTTGACCACGGCGCCCCCGTCGACCCGCAGGGCGCTCAGGGACAGGCCCGAGTCGGCCTCCATGGCGCCCAGCACGTCGCGGGTCTTGTAGGCGATGGACTCCAGGGCCGCCCGGGCCAGGTGGGCACGCCCCGTGCCCCGGGTGATGCCGACGATGGTGCCGCGGGCGTAGGGATCCCAGTAGGGCGCGCCCAGCCCGGCGAAAGCGGGTACCAGGTAGACGCCGCCCGTGTCGTCCACCGACCGGGCCAGGGGCTCGGTGTCGGCCGCCTTCTCGATGATCTTGAGCTCGTCCCGCAGCCACTGGACCACGGCGCCGGCGATGAAGATCGAGCCCTCCAGGGCGTACTCCACCTTGCCGTCCACGCCCCAGGCCACGGTGGTGATCAGGCCGTGCTCGGAGCGGGCAGGCCGGTCGCCGGTGTTCATCAGCACGAAGGCGCCGGTGCCGTAGGTGTTCTTGGCCATGCCGGGCCGGAAGCAGGCCTGGCCGAAGAGGGCGGCCTGCTGGTCGCCGGCGATCCCGGCGATGGGAATGGCGCCGCCGAGCCAGGCCGGGTCCGTCTCGCCGTAGACCTGGCTGGACGGCCGGGCCTCGGGCAGCATGGCCCGCGGGATGTTGAGCTCCTGCAGCAGCTCGTCGTCCCAGTCCAGGGTGTGGATGTTGAAGATCAGGGTCCGGGAGGCGTTGGAGTAGTCGGTGACGTGGACCCGGCCGCCCGTCAGCTTCCACACCAGCCAGGTGTCCACGGTGCCGAAGATCACCTCGCCGCGCTCGGCCCGCTCCCGCACCCCCGGCACGTTGTCCAGGATCCAGGCGATCTTGGTGCCCGAGAAATACGGGTCGACCACCAGGCCGGTCTTCTCCCGGAACAAAGCTTCCCGCCCGCGGCGCTTGAGGTCGGTGCACAGGTCGGCGGTGCGCCGGTCCTGCCAGACGATGGCGTTGTACACGGGGTCGCCCGTGGCCTTGTCCCACACGATGGTGGTCTCCCGCTGGTTCGTCACGCCGATGGCGGCGATGTCATCCGGGGTGGCACCGGCTTCCTTGAGCACCGCCCGGGCCACGGCCAGCTGCGAATCCCAGATGTCCAGGGGGTCGTGCTCGACCCAGCCCGGCCGGGGGTAGATCTGGCGGAACTCCTGGTTGCGCACCGCCACCACGGTGCCCTGGCGGTCGAACAGGATCGCCCGCGAGCTGGTGGTGCCCTGGTCCAGGGCGAGGACGTAACGTGCCATGTCCCTATCCCTCCTGGGCTTCTCCGCCCCGCGGGGACCGGCCGCTCCTGCGCCCGGTCCCCGGTGCTGGGTGTTCCGCACGCGTCGCCAGTGCTTTCCGGCGACGGCCCGTCAACGGCTTCCTTCCGCCGGAGGAACCGGCTCTTCAGGCACCTTGCGCATGCCCCGGGCCTCCTCGGCCCGCTCCCGCACGGCGGCCGCCCCGTCCCCCACCGAAGCCGCCACCGCCGCGATCACCGCGCCTTCCGCCAGGGGCGCGTCGGCCAGGACCACCCGACCGCGCTTCTCCTCGGGCAGCAGGTCCAGGGCGGTGGCGGTGTTCAGGTAGGCGCTGCCCAGGTCGAACAGGACCACCGCCTCCCTTGCCTGCTCGAGGGCCGCCTCGAGGGTGGACAGGATGGCGGCCGCGTCGGTCCCCAGGCTGCCGTCCTCCAGCCCGGCGGCGGTGAGGATGGGGACGCCGGGTCCTGCCATCTGGGCGGCCAGTTCCCGGACCCCTTCGGCCAGGGTGCGGCTGTGGGAGACCAGCACCAGGGCGGTGGGGGCGGCCGGCCCGGTCATGACGCCGGCCCCCCCGCCAGGGTCTCGGCTGCCGCTTCCATCATCAGGGTGGCGCTCAGGGAGCCCGGGTCGCGGTGGCCCCGGGAACGCTCGCCCAGGTAGCTGGCCCGCCCCTTGGTGGCCACCAGGGGAATGGTGGCATCGGAGCCCTCCCGGGCCGCGCGGGCGGCCTCCGCCAGGGCCTCGCCCAGGGAAGCCCCGCGGGCCAGGGCCGCGTCCAGGGCCTCCACCGCCGGCGCCAGGGCGTCGACCATGGTCTTCTCACCGCGGCCGGCCTTTCCCCGTTCCTGGATACCGGCCAGGGCCGCCTTGAAAAGGGCCGCCACGTCCCCCGGCTCCAGGGTGGCCTTGCCCGCCACCGCGGCGGCGGCCCGCAGGAAGGCCGTGCCGTAGAGCGGGCCCGAGGCCCCGCCCACCTTCGAGATCAGGGCCATGGCGACGGCCTTGAGCAGGTCGCCGGGTGCAGCGCCTTCCCCGGGCAGCCGCTCCAGGGCCGCCTGCAGGCCGCGGTCCATGTTGGTGCCGTGGTCCGCGTCGCCGATGGCCGCGTCCAGGGCCGTCAGCTCGTCCTTCTGGGCGGCCACCTTCTCGGCGAAGCGGCGGATGAAGGCCCGGATCCGCTCGCCGTCGACCGCCGCCGCTGCGTCCCCTGCCACCGGCGTCACCTCACACGCCCCACCGCAGGGCCGGCGTGTGGACGGGCGCGTCCCACAGCCGCAAGAGCTCGTCGTCGGCCCGCAGCAGGGTGATGGAACAGCCCTGCATCTCCAGGCTGGTGATGTAGTTGCCGACCAGGTTGCGGGCGATGGTGATGCCCCGCTGCCCGAGGATCTCCGCCAGCTTGCGGTACACGATGTAGAGCTCCAGCAGCGGCGTGCCGCCCATGCCGTTGACCATGGCGATCACCTGCTCGCCCTGCTTGAGGCCCAGGTCGTCGATCACGGGGCCGGCAAGCATCTCGGTGATCTCGTCGGCGGGCCGCAGCTTCATCCGCTCCCGGCCGGGTTCCCCGTGGATGCCGATGCCGATCTCCATCTCGTCGTCGCCCAGCTCGAAGGTGGGGGTGCCCTTGGCCGGCACCGTGCAGGAGGTCAGGGCCATGCCCATGGAGCGCACGTTGTCGCTGACCTTGCGGGCGATGCGCTCCACCTCGTCCAGGGAAGCCCCTGCTTCGGCGGCGGCCCCTGCGATCTTCTCGACGAACACGGTTCCGCCCACGCCCCGCCGGCCGGCGGTATAGAGAGAGTTCTCCACCGCCACGCCGTCGGCCACCAGCACCGAGCGCACGGCGATGCCCTCGGCCTGCAGGAGTTCCGCGGCCAGCTCGAAGTTCATCACGTCGCCGGTGTAGTTCTTGACGATGAAAAGGACCCCGGCGCCGCCGTGCACCGCCTTGGCCGCCTCGACCATCTGGTCCGGCACGGGGCTGGTGAACACCTCGCCGGGGCAGGCCGCATCCAGCATGCCGCGGCCCACGTAGCCCCCGTGCAGGGGCTCGTGGCCGGAACCGCCGCCGGAGATCAGGGCCACCTTGCCCTGCACCGGCGCGTCCGCCCGGGCCACGAAGCGCGGCTCGGCCTGGACCCGCACCAGATCGGGGTGGGCCAGTCCGAGACCCTGGGTGGCCTCGTCCACCACCGCTTCCACCCGGTTGATCAGCTTCTTCACAGTGGACCTCCTTCCCCCGGGCACCCGCGCCCCCTGGGGCGACCTCCCCGCTGCGAGGCGGTGCCCCGCTGGGGCGGCCGCCCTCCGGGCGGGCGGCCGCCGGTCACGCGCCAGGGGGCCGGGTTCGTCCGGAACCATCAGCCAAAGGGGTGAACTGCCCCAGGCATCAGCCGAACAGGCTCTGGAAGAGCACAGCGCCTACGATGCCGCCGATGACCGGCCCCACCACGGGAATCCAGGCGTAGCCCCAGTCGGAGCTGCCCTTGCCGGGGATGGGCAGGACGGCGTGGGCAATGCGCGGCCCCAGGTCGCGGGCCGGGTTGATGGCATAACCCGTGGGGCCGCCCAGGGAGAGGCCGATGGCCCAGACCAGGAAGCCCACCAGCAAGGGGTTGAGGCCGCCCGCCAGGTTGTTGGCCGGGTGGCCGATGCCCAGGATGCCCAACACCAGCGCCGCCGTGCCGATGATCTCCGTCACCAGGTTGGCGGCGGGGCTGCGCACCGCCGGCCCTGTCGAGAAGACCGCCAGCTTAAGTTCGGGATCGTCGGTGATGCCCCAGTGGGGCAGGTAGGTCACGTAGACCAGCACCGCGCCCAGGAAGGCGCCGATCAACTGGGCGATGATGTAGGACGGCACCTGGGCCCAGTCGAACTGGCCGATGGAGGCCAGGGCGATGGTCACCGCCGGGTTGATGTGGGCACCGCTGACGTGTCCCACCACATAGACCGCCACGGTCACGGCCAGGGCCCAGCCCGTGGTGATCACGATCCACCCCGAGTTCTGGCCCTTGGACCGGTTGAGCAGCACGTTGGCCACGACACCGTCGCCCAGCAGGATCAGGATCGCGGTGCCGAGGACTTCCCCAAGAAACGGGCTCACAGATCAACCCCCCTGAATGTTGTGGGCGGTCGCTCCCCTTCTTATCCCTGCTCCTTCAGCCCTGCCCGCCCCGCGGGCTCCGTCCCCGCCGGGCGGCCGGCGCGGCCTGGCCCCTGGCGCCGCCGCGCCCCACCCCTCCCCCCTTCCTGCCCGCCGGCGCGCCACCCGTCACCGCCCCGGCCGGTGGCCCGTCTCCGCACCGGGCCCAAAACAGGAAAGCCCTGCGCGAAGCGTGGTGCGCCTCGCGCAGGGCCTTTCTCCCAGGTCTCCGGCCCATGCCAACGGGTGCCGCGCCTTGAGGCAGCGGATTTTGCATGATGAATCCTGTTCTGCAAGGAAGGTTTCGCGGCAGGCTGCTCATCTCCTGCCGGCCGCCGGCCCCGTCCCCCACAGGGCGGGGTTGCTGGTCGACACGGCGGTGGCGCCGGCCGCCAGGACCTTCTTGATGTCCGGCCGCGTGCGCACCAGGCCCCCCGCCACCAGCGGCCCGCCGTGAACCGTGCGGATCTCGGCGAACACCCAGGCGGGCAGGGACGCCGGCAGCACTTCCACCGCGCCCGGCTGGGTCCGGCGGATCACCTGCACCGCCGTGGCCACCGCGGCGCTATCCAGGGCAAAGATGCGCAGGATGGTCTCCAGGCCGGCCTCCAGGCTGTAGCGGGCCACGCTGCTGCGGGTGGTGATGATGCCGTCGGGCCGGGCGTAGCGGGCCAGGAACTCCACTCCGCTGCGGTCCCCCGCCAGTCCCTCCACGAGATCGTAATGGACGAACACGGCCTTGCCGGCCCGCCGGCACCGGTCCAGAACCGCCGGCAGTCCCAGCAGGGTGGCGTGCAGGAGGAACACGGCCCCCGCCGGGCTGGCCAGGGCGGCTTCCAGGTCGTCCTCCCGGCGCACCGCCGGCAGGACGGGATAGCGGTGCAGGGCCTGGCGGGGGTGGGGCGTGGTGCCCGGCATCGGCTTCTCTCCCTTCGCCGGCAGCCCGTGCCGGAGACTTGCGCCGCAAGGGTTCGACCTTACGCGTCCTGAACCTCCCGCACCCACTCCTCCAGGCGCCGGGCCAGCTCGTCTCTCACCCGGCGGAAGGCGGCCAGGCGCTCGGCAGGAGGACCCTCCACCCGGGCCGGGTCGGGCAGGTCCCAGTGCCGGTGGACCGCCCCCGGGGGCGGGGCAGGGCAACGCTCGCGAGCATCGCCGCAGAGGGTGATCACCCAGCGTGCCCGGCCCAGTATGGCCGGGTCGATGCCCTTGGACGCCTGGCTTCGTATGTCGATGCCGAGCTCGTCCATCACCTGGACGGCCAGGGGGTGCACACCCCTCGGCTCGAGGCCCGCGCTGTGGACCTCCCATCCGGGGCCGAGAAGGCGCCGCGCCAGCCCCTCGGCCATCTGGCTCCGTGCCGAGTTGCCCGTGCAGAGGAACAGCACGACCCGGCCGGAGCGCAAGCCCTTCCCTTCAGCGGTCCCCTCCGGTTGTGCCATCTCGCTGCCTCCCGCCGGTGTCCCGCCGCCCACGGCCTGTCCGGACCGCGGCGGGCTCACCATCGTAAGGAACGGTCGCCGCCGAGCAACGGTTGGCCGCCCGCATCCGTCGTCATCAGTCGTTCAGTTCCTGCCGCACGCCCGTCACCAGGTAGATCACCCACTCCGCCAGGTTGGTGGCGTGGTCGCCGATGCGCTCCAGGTGCGACGCCACCATGAGCAGCTGGGTCGCCTGTTCCACCGTCCCCGGCTTTTCCCGCATGATCATCAGGAGCTCGCGGAAGATCTGGTTGAACAGGTGGTCCAGCTCGTCGTCCCGGGCCACCATGGCCCGCGCCAGCTCCACGTCGCCCTCCACGAAGGCCTTGAGCCCGTCCCGGACCATCTTCTCGGCGATCTCCGCCATGCGCGGGATGTCGACCAGGGGCTTGATGAGGGGCTCGCCACCCAGCCGCAGGGTCACCTTGGCGATGTCGTGGGCGTGGTCGGCCATGCGCTCCAGGTCGGTGATCACCTTCAAGGTCATGCCGATCTGGCGCAGGTCGCCGGCCATGGGCTGCTGCAGGGCGATGAGGTTGAGGCAGCGCCGCTCGATGTCGAGTTCCATGCGGTCGGCCTGGTCTTCCAGTTCGAGGACCCGCCGGGCCTTGGCCTCATCCCGTTCCTTGAGGGAGTCGACGGCCAGGCGGATCGCCTCCTCCACCTGGGTCCCCATGCGCAGCAGGTCCTGGCGCAGGGCATCCAGCTCGGCGTGATAAGAAATCCGTGCCATTCGCGGTCCTCCTCCTGGCGGCCACACCGCCCCTGGCGGCGGCGCGCCGGCGGGCCGGCCGGAATGCCGGGACGGGACCCGGCCGGGGCACCGGCCGCCTTCACCCGAAGCGGCCGGTGATGTAATCCTCCGTCCGGCGGTCCCGAGGCCGGGTGAACATCTCCGACGTAGGCCCGTACTCGATGAGCTCGCCGTTCAGGAAGAACGCGGTACGGTCGGCCACCCGCGCCGCCTGCTGCATGTTGTGCGTGACGATCACGATGGTGTACTGCTTCTTCAACTCGGTGATGAGATCCTCGATGCGGGCCGTGGCCGCAGGGTCCAGGGCCGAGGTGGGCTCGTCCATCAGCAGCACCTCGGGCTGGACGGCCAGCGCCCGGGCAATGCAGAGGCGCTGCTGCTGGCCGCCGGACAGGCTGTAGGCCGAGCGGCGCAGGTCGTCCTTCACCTCGTCCCACAAGGCCGCTTGCCGCAGGCTGCTTTCCACGATCTCGTCCAGGCGCCGCCGGTCGCGGATGCCGTGGATCCGCGGGCCGTAGGCGACGTTGTCGTAGATGCTCTTGGGGAACGGGTTGGGCTGCTGGAAGACCATCCCCACCCGCGCCCGCAGCTCCTCGACCTCCATGGCCCCGCTGTAGATGTCCACGTCCCGCAGCCAGACCTTGCCCTCGATGCGGACGCCCTTGATCATGTCGTTCATCCGGTTCAGGGTTCGCAGGAAGGTCGACTTGCCGCAGCCCGAAGGCCCGATCAGGGCCGTGATGGACCGCGCCGGGATGGCAAGGCTGATCCCCTTGAGGGCGTGGAAGGTGCCGTAATAAAGGTTGAGGTTCTCCACCCGCACCACGGGCTCCGCATCCTCTCCCCGGGCGGCCTGGCCGGCCGCGCCCGCGGGGGAGCCTTCGCCCGCCAGGGCAGCCGCCGCCGGGTTCGTCCCGTCCCCGGCTCCGGCCCGCTCCCCTGCTCGCCGGACCGTCGCGACGGGCAACGGGCTTCCCTCCGTTCCCGCCCGGGTGCCGTTGGCGGAAGCGGCCGGGCCGCCGGGTGCTCCGCCCGGGGCGACCCCCGGGGTCACCAGGGCCGCCCCCGCAGGAGCCCGGCCCTCGCGCTCTTCTCGGGTTTCTGCCACCGTCTTCATCCTCCCATCACCACCGCTGCTGGTAGCGGTTGCGCAGGTAGATCGCCGCGCCGTTCAGCAGCAAAAGCAGCACCAGCAGCACCACGATGCCGGCCGCCGCCAGCTCCTTGAACACATCCTGCGGCAGCATGATCCAGCTGTAGATCTGGATGGGGAGCACGGTGTAGGGGTCGAACAGGCTGGCGGGCACGAAGCGCACGAAGGTCACGGCCCCCACCACGATGAGGGGCGCCGTCTCGCCGATGGCCCGGGACAGGGCCAGGATGGTGCCCGTCATGATGCCCGGCAGGGCCGCCGGCAGCACCACCCGCCAGGTGGTCTGCCAGCGGGTGGCCCCCAGGGCGTAGGAAGCGTGGCGCAAGGAGGCCGGCACCGCCCGCAGCGCCTCCTGGGTGGCGACGATCACCACCGGCAGCACCAGCAGGGCCATGGTCAGGGCGCCGGCCAGCACCACCGTGCCCAGGCCAAGCCCCCGGACGAACAGGGCCAGGCCCAGGATCCCGTAGATGATGGAGGGCACGCCCGCCAGGTTGTCGATGTTGATCTTGATCAGGCGGGCCCAGAAGCTGTCCCCGCCGTACTCCTCCAGGTAGACGGCCGTGCCGACCCCCAGCAGGAGCAGCAGCGGCGCCGCCACGCCGACCACCCACAGGCTTCCCATCAGGGCCGCGTAAATGCCCGCCCGCTCGGCCACCCGCGAGTTGAAGTGGGTCAGGAACTGCCAGTCCAGGTGGCGCCAGCCGTCGGCCAGCACATCGGCCAGCAGGATCACCAGCACCGCCAGGCCCGTCAGGGTCGCCGCCAGGCACAACCCCCGGAAGAAGCGGTCCACCCGGCGCCGCCGGCGCAGGTGGGCCGCCGCGCGATCCGCGCCCCGCCGGAGGTCGAGGCCGGCTTCCATCACCCTTGCCATGCCGCCATCACCCGCGCCTTCACTGGTACTCCTCCCGGAACCGGCCCCGGATGTACAGGGCAAGCAGGTTCATCCCCAGGGTGAAGAGGAACAGGGTCATGCCCACGGCAAAGAGGCTGGTGTACTCCAGGCCGCCGTGGGCGACGTCGCCCAGGGCGGCCTGCACGATGTAGCCCGTCATGGTCTGGACGCTCTCCAGGGGGTTCCACGTCAGGCGGGGCGTCGAACCCGCGGCCACGGCCACGATCATCGTCTCGCCGATGGCGCGGGAGAAGGCCAGGACCACCGACGAGACGACCCCCGACAGGGCCGCCGGCAGCACCACCTGGGAGGCCACCTCCCAGCGGGTGGCGCCCAGGGCGTAGGCCCCGTCCCGCAGCCGCCGGGGCACGGCCGCCATGGCATCCTCGCTGAGGGACGAGATCAGGGGCGTCACCATGATCCCCACGGCGATCCCCGCGCTGAGGGCGTTGAAGACGCTGATGTCGGGGAACAGGCGCTTGAGCACCACCTGGGTGATGAAGGTCAGGGCAAAGTACCCGTAGACGATGGTCGGGATCCCCGCCAGCAGCTCCAGGACGGGCTTGAGGACCCGCCGGGCGCGGTCGCTGGCGTACTCGCTCAGGTAGATGGCGCTGCCGAGCCCCAGGGGGATGGCGATGAGCAGCGCGATGGCCGTGATCATCAGCGTCCCCGACAGCAAGGGCAGGATCCCGAAATGCTTGTCGGCAAAGAGCGGCGTCCACTGGCGGCCCGTCAGGAACTCCACCGGGCTCACCGAGCGGAAGAACACGGCCGTCTCGCCCGCCAGGGTCGCCACGATGCCCAGGGTGGTGACCACCGACACCAGGCTCAGCACCAGCAGCAGCCGCGGCATCCAGCGATCAGCCAGCCGGGGGCGCGGCCGCGCCACCGGCGCGGCCTGCCCCCCCGGGCGCTGCTGGTCCCATCCCGTCGCGGGACCTGCCATCCCGCTCCCTCCTCACACCCGTCGTCGCCGCCGCGCCGCCCCCGTCACTGCAGGGCGGCCAGCTTGTCCCGCTGCTGCTGGAGGCGCTCCTCCGGCAGCGCCACGTATCCCACGGCCGGCGCCATCTCCCCGGCAACCTCCAGGTAGAAGTCGACGAAGGCCTTGACCTCCGGCCGCGTGCGGTAGGCCTCATTGTTCACGTAGATGTAGATCGGCCGGGACAAGGGGGAGTAACTGCCGTCGGCGATGGTCTCTTCCGTGGGCGACACGGGGCCCTGCCCGCCGTCGATGGGCACCGCCTTGAGCTGGTTGCGGTTTTCCGCGTAATAGGCGAAGCCGAAGTAGCCGAGGGCATACTTGTCATTGGCCACGCCCGTGACGAGCTGGTTGTCGTCCTCGCTGGCCGTATAGTCGGTGCGGCTGGCCCCCTCCTCGCCGACGATGGCCGAGGTGAAGTAGTCGAAGGTTCCCGAGTCGGTCCCGGGCCCGTAGAGGCGGATGGGCTCGTCCGGCCAGGACGGCCGCACGTCCTTCCAGGTCTTCACCTTGCTGCCCGGTTCCCAGATCTTCTTGAGCTCTTCCACCGTCAGGTGATCGACCCAGTCGTTCTGCGGATGCACCACGACCGCGATGCCGTCCAGGGCGACCTGCAGCTCCGTGTACTCGACCCCCGCTTGCGCCGCCTGGGCCTGTTCGTCGGCTTCGATGGGCCGGGAGGCGTTGCTGATGTCGGTCTCCCCGCGGGTGAACTTCTGGAAGCCGCCGCCCGTGCCGGAAACGCCCACGGTGATGTTGACGCCGGGGTGCTCGATCATGAATTCTTCCGCCACTGCCTGGGTGATGGGGTACACCGTGCTGGATCCGTCGATGCGGATGGTGCCCGAGAGCCCTTGGGCATCCTGCGCGCCGCGCCCGCAGGCCGCCAGCAACAGGGCCGAACCGGCCGCCATGGCCGCCAGCCAGCGCCGCGCCTCACGGCGTCCTGTGACCCGCCGCCGGCGACCCGTCCCTTCCGCCAGGTCCACTTGCCCGTTCCGTCGCAAAGGCGACCCTCCCGTGGCTGAGTGTTTGCCGCACCTTTAGGGTAGTCCACGGGGCGGCCGCTGCAGGTTACGGGCTGATGGGACTTCCGCAAAGATTTTGTGAAGGTGTCTTAATCTGTCGAACCCGTGCCTGGCGCGCCGGCGCCCGCGTCCGGCCCCGGCCCGGTGCCATCCGGCGGGACCTGGAGGGGCAACCGGAACCGCACGGTGGTACCTCGCCCCGGGGCGCTCTCGGCCTCCACCGTGCCCCCATGGGCTTCCACCACATGTTTGACGATGGCCAGCCCAAGGCCGGTGCCGCCTGCCGCCCGGCTGCGGCCGGGGTCGACCCGGTAGAACCGCTCGAAGATGCGGGGCAGCGCCTCCAGGGGAATGCCCCGGCCCGTGTCCCGCACCTCGCCCACGGCCCAGCCCGCGCCGGGCCCGCGGTCGCGCCCGCCGGCCGGCGGGCCGCCCGTCCGGCCTCCCGGAGCGCCGTCCCCCGGCACCCGGCTGCGGGTCCCACGGTCCTGGGGGTGGTCCCGGAGATGGTCCTGGCCCCCGTTCCCCCCCGTACCCGCAGTCCCTTCGCCGGGCCGGGCCGATACGCCTTCCTCTCCCGGCTCCTCCCGGTACACCGCCACGGTGACGGTGCCCCCTTCCGGCGTGTGCTGGCGGGCGTTCTCCAGAAGGTTCGTCCAGACCTGTTCCAGCCGGTGCGGATCGGCCCACACCGGCACGGGCTCGGGCGGGAGTTCCAAGACCAGGTCGAGACCCGCCGCCTGCAGCTGGGGGCGCCACCGCTGCGCCACCGAGCGCGCGCTCTCCCGCAGGTCCAGGTGCTCCTGCTGCAGCCCGGGTTCCGCCGACTCCAGGCGCGCCAGGTCCAGCAGGTCCTGCACCAGCCGGCCCATGCGCTCCGCCTCCCGGTGGATCACCCGCGCGAAGTGTTCCGCCGCCGCGGGGTCGTCGTGCAGCGTGCCCTCGAGCAGCGTTTCGGCAAAGCCCTGGATGGCCGCCACGGGGGTGCGCAGCTCGTGGGAGACGTTGGCCACGAAGTCGCGGCGGATCTGCTCCAGCCGCCGGATGTCCGTCACGTCGTGGAGGACCACCACCACCCCCTGGGGAGCGGCGGGATCGCCGCCCGGGCCGGCCGCTCCCGTCACGGCGGCGGGCACCGTCACCACCGTCACCCGCAGGTGGCGGGGCGAGCCGCCGGGATCGGCCGGCAGCACGATCTCTTCCTCCACGGTACCGCCGCCCTGAAGGCCGGCCTCGACGGCCCGCACCAGGGGGTAGAACCGGGTCACGCTGAAGTAGTCCCGCCCTTCCGGCCGGGGCGGCAGGTCCAGCATCTTGCGGGCGGCCGGGTTGGCCAGGCGCAGCCGGCCGTCCCGGGCGATGAAGAGGACCCCGCTGGTCATCGCCGCCAGCACCGTGGCCAGCCGCTCCCGCTCGGCATCCAGTTCCTCCACCGTGGCCCGAAGCCGGGCGGCCATGTCGTTGAAGGTCCGGGCCAGGTCGACCAGCTCGTCGGGCCCGTCCACCTGGACCCGGCGGTGGAACTCGCCCGCCGCCAGCCGGCGCGCGCCAGCCACCAGCTCCCGTACCGGCCGGGTCACGCGCTCCGCCATGGCCCAGCCCAGGCCGGCGCCCGTCAAGGCCGCCACCACGAGGCCCAGGATCAGCGTGGGCAAGAAGGCCCGTGAAAAGAGCTGGGGGATCTCCCCCAGCAGCAGGGCGGTCACGGTCCCCACCACCGCCACGCCCAGGGGGAAGTACACCGCCAGCCGCCAGGCCAGGTATCGCCGCAGCCCCCCCGCCATGGTGCCGCCTCCTTCCGGAAGCCTCCCCGTCAACACCTCGGGCCGCACGGCCGGGCGCGGGGCGCCGGGTCTGCCGGGACGGGTGCCGGCGTACAACTGGGATGAACGGGCCCCGCGGAACGCGCGCCCGCAGCCGCACCCCCGCGGAACGCGCCCGGCCGGCCTGAAGGCCAGGAGGGAGTCTGGTGCGCGACCCTGCCCTTTGTCACCGGCCCGCCGGAACCCATGCCACGGACCGCGAGCACCCCGTCACGGGCCCGCCCGGCACCCGCGCGCCGGGTGGCGGCCGGGGCCCCGAAAATCCCTTGCCGCACCGGCGCTGCGGCCCCACCCCAGCCGGCTCCTTGACCCCCTGGACCTCGCCCCAGGACAGCCCCCTGCCCGCGGCGAGGGGCGGGCATTTCGCTCCCGCACCCGGGGGTGCCGCTCCCGCGCCCGGCGATCTCCGGGCCCGGCGGATCCCTGCGGACCTCGGGGCTGCCTGCCTGGCGCCGGGCACCGTGGGCGGCCGGCCCGGCGGGTTCCCTGCCTCCGGATCCACCCGGCACCGCGCCCCCCGCCATGCCCCCCGCCCGGCCAACCGCTGGCTGGCGGCGATCCTGGCCGGGCTTGTGGTCGCCCTGGGCCTTGCCGGCTGCGGCCCTCGGCCCTGGGGCCCCCGGACCATCACCCTGACCCTGACGCCGGAGTTCACCATGGAACCCCGGGAGCTGGTGGTGCACCCCGGCGAGAGGGTGCGGATCGCGGTGGAGAACACCGATCCCCGGCTGCCCCACCAGGTGCGCTCCGCCGGCCGCCTGGGACCCGACCTGGAGCTGGGGCCCGGCCAGCGGCAGGTGGTGGAGTGGACCGCGCCCGCCGAGCCCGGCGCCTTCCCCATCTGGTGCGGCATGCCGGGCCACCGGAAAAACGGCATGGTGGCCCGGGTGGTGATCCGCGGGGAGCGCTAAGCGCCGCGCGCCTCGACCCCATTGCCCGCACCCGGCGCCTTCGCCGCGCCCCGCCAGCCCCTGGCCGCCCTGCGTGCCCGTCCCCGCCTGCACCAGCCCCTCCGCCGCCTCCGCCCGGCCGGTGCTGCCGCCGGCATCGAGGCTGGCCCCGGCGGGCCCGCCCGCAATTTTGCGGTCGTCAGCGCTGCCGGTTCTTCCGGTAGGCGACGATCTCCACGTCCTCGAGGACGACCAGGCCTTCCTGCACCGCCTCGTCCAGGAAGGCCAGAAGGGGCTGGAGGCGCTCCACATGGTCGATGATCTCGACAATGACCGGCAGGTCCGCCGACAGCTCCAGCACCCGGGCCGCGTGGACGCGGCTGTTGGCACCGAACCGTTCCTCAAAACATAGGCATTTATTGCATCCGCCTATGACGCCGGGCGAACAGCGCTCCCGACGATTCGCGCCGGGGGATCGCACCCCGGACCCCAAGCCAGACCATCACACCCCGGGCCGTGCAGGTTGTGAGCTGCCGGTGCCAGGGTGGATCGGGGTTCTCCCCGACCTGGAGTGTCCTCGGAGGACCGCTGATAAAGCCGGTGCGCCCGCTTGCCGCGCACCGACGGGGCGATGCGCCGCCAATCGCTCCAGACGTGCCGCCCTCGATTCCTCGCGGGTAGAGGGCGGGCGGTTCCGGAGCAAAAGCGCTCGCCCAAACGAAGGCCCCGGCGGGCAATCGCCACCGCCGCTGCCGCGTGGGGCGACAGCCCGTACCGGGCCATAAACTTGACCTTGCCAATCATACTGGTGAAGGCCGGGTTGACGCGGATCACTTCCACGCCTTCCCGGGCGGCCCGGGAGAGCAGCAGGGTCATGAACGCGCCGTAGGCAAAGGCGGACAGCATCCGGGCGTACCGATCGCCCTCTTCTCGAAGACGAGCCTTCTTCTCCCGAAAATCCAGCCGCTCAACGACGATGGGCTTGCCGGCGCCCTTTGCCCATGCCACCAGGTCCGCCACCACCTCGCCCAGGATGGCCTTCACCTGCTCCCGGCGTTTGCCTTGAATCTGAAACCGGATGTCGCGAGCCGCCACGGGGTTGCCGAAGCGGTCGACCTCCGCCACGGCCAGCCGGTCGGGGTTCAGATCCGCGCCAAGGGCGCCAGCCCTCCGCGATGTGGTGATCGGAGCCGCGGGCCGTTCGGTGGTGGCGAAGACATACCAAGCGCCATTCTTACGGACAAAGCGGTAGGAAATCGCTTGCCCGGACGCAATGGCCGCCAAAATCACATCCTGTCCATAGGGAAAGCGGATGCCGTGCAGCCAAACATACCGCCCAAAACGGTCGGCCAGGGCGTTGGGCACCCGAAGGCGCAAGCTGTCCCCAAAGAGCGAGCAGGTTTGGTTGCCGCTCATCTCGTCTTTGGAGCCGATGCAGAAGAAGCTTTGGCTTCGGGCATCGCGCCATGTCTTGCGCCATTCGTCGTGGGAAGCAAAGCCGTTCTCTGCAAGGTGGAACTGCCGGTGAAACAAACGCCGAGAACCAAAGCAAATCGGCGGCAATCCCGTCCGGTCTTTTGCCGTTTCAAGGCGGGCGCGAAGCATCGCCAGCCGTCGCTTCTTCTGGTGCAGCCGAAACCGAACCCGGCGGCGACGCTCGGCCCGCTCTTCGGGCGGCAGGCCGGCCCCGCGGCCCTTTCCGGACGCCAGGGCCTTGTCTTGCTTTTGCAACTTGGCAATCGCTCGTTCCGTGGCTTGAATCTGGCCGCGCAGATGCACCAGATGGTGCCGATGGGCTTCCTCCGCCGCCTTCACCTTGGCCTGGAGTTCGGTGGCCAGCGCGTTGAAGTGGCGGGCTGTGATGCCGTAGCGGGCAATGTATTCCCGCTTGCATTCGACAAGGGAACGCTTCCGCACATAGACATCGACAAACAACCGGCGCAGCAGGCGACCGTACAGGGCGGCGATGGCGTCCAGCACGGGATAAACAGACGGGTCTTGAATCTTTGTCTGAAAGGTCGCCTGCATCGGCCCGATCATCCTCCTTTCCTCATAATACCAAACACCTTTTCCGTTCGTCAGCCGAAAGTGGGGGAAAGTGTCGGGAGTGGGGAACAAGTTATGGGAAAGATTCGCCTACGGCGGATAAGAGATGATGATGGAATGGTAAGCAGCTACGAGCCCCTCGATGCCGCGGTACACGGTGGCCCCGGCCAGCCCCAGCTCCCGCGCCTTGAGCACGATGGCGTGGTAGAGGGGTTGCCCCTACCACCGGTCCGTCTCCCCGATGTAGACCGTCAAGCGCCGGGCCGGCGCCTGGATGCGCAAGGCCCCTTCCCCCTCTTCCCGCGATGTCCGCCCCCGCTCCCTCACGACCGCACCCCCAGCGCCTGGCTGGCACCCCAGCCCAGCCAGGCGGCCGCCATCCCCAGGACCAGGCTCGCCCCCAGGTAGGCGGCGGCGGCCCCGGCGCGCCCATCCCGCAGCAGGGTCAGCGCTTCCCAGGTCATGGTGGAAAACGTGGTATAGGCGCCGACAAACCCGCTGGTCAACGCCAGGCGTACGGCGGGCGATGTCACGGTATTCAGCAGCAACGGATGCAGGAACGCCAAGATGAAGGCGCCCGTCAGGTTGATCGCCAGCGTTCCCCAGGGGAACCCTCCAGGCGTCCGTTCGGCGATCCACTGGGTCAGCCCGTACCGCGCCAGCGCGCCGGCCGCTCCCCCCAGCGCGACTCCAAGCCAGACCAGGACCGATCACTCCATTTCCAATTGCCGTCCCTCCCCAGTATAATCGAGGTGCAGATCCGGCCGGGGGCCGCGCCAGGCTCCCGAGCCCACAACCAGGATCCCTGAAGGGGAGTAGCCGCCGCGGGACGAACCGGCCGGTGCCGCCCATCGGGACGGCACCGGGGTGGTCGCCGGGGTCTCGCGGTCCCGCGGGCCGTCAATACGGGGCGACCAGGCGCCGCCCGGCCCGCGGTGCGCAGGTCCAGCGGGCAAGACCTTCGGGCGCTTGCGACCGTGCGATCGCAGCGGCCCGAAGGTTTTTTATTGAACGTCAGGGGTTCGGCCATGCTGTAGCCGACCTCGAGACCAACAGGAGGGACGGACGTTGGCCCTGGTCCTGTTCAATCTGCTGGTCGTCGCCCTGATCCTCTTCGACCTGGGCCTTGGCCGGCGCCAGGCCACCTTGACGGCTCGCCAGGCCGTCTTCCGGACGCTCTTTTACGTGGCCATCGCCGTCGGCTTCGGCATCTGGCTGGGGCAGGCCCGGGGCGGCACCACCATGGCGGAATACTTCGCCGGCTACCTGGTGGAGTACGCGCTGAGCATGGACAACATCTTCGTCTTCATCGCGCTGTTCTCGTTCTTCTCCGTGCCGGAGGAGCTGCGCCCCCGGGTGCTGCTGTGGGGCGTGCTGGGTGCCCTCATCATGCGCGGGCTGATGATCTGGGGCGGTGCCGCCCTGCTGGAACGCTTCCACTGGTTGCTTTACGTCTTCGGGGTCATCCTGATCGCCACGGGCATCCGCTTCCTGCGGCACAAGGACGACGAGGCCGGCGACGTGGAACGCAACCCCGTGCTGCGGCTGGTGCGCAAGCTCTTGCCCGTCACGGAGGAGTACCACGGGGGCCGGTTCTTCGTCCGGCGGAACGGCCGGCTGTGGGCGACGCCCTTGTTCGTCGTCCTGGTGCTGATCGAGACCACGGACCTGATGTTCGCCCTGGATTCCATCCCGGCCATCTTCGGCATCACCCGGGATCCCTTCGTGGTCTACACCGCCAACGTCTTCGCCATCATCGGGCTGCGGTCGCTGTTCTTCGTCTTCAGCGCCATCCTGCCGCTGATTCGCTACCTGAAGTACGGCCTGGCCGTCACCCTGGTGTTCATCGGGGTGAAGATGTTGCTGATCGACGTGATCCACCTGGCCCCCGCCACCTCGCTGGGCATCCTGGCTCTCATTCTGGGGGCGTCCGTGGTGGCCTCGGTCCTGTTCCCCCCGCGGGAACCGGCGGAAGCCGCGGGCAACCCTCGCCACAAGTCCTGACCTCCGTGGGGGCCGGCGACGGGCGCGGAGGGCCGGACCGGTCGCGCCGCCGGCACCGGCGCGCTCCGCCCGCCGCTTGCCGGCCCCCGCAGCCCCGTACGCCGCCACCCGCCCATGGTATGATCAGGATGGCACAAGCCATCCTGGTGGAGGTGGCACCCCGTGGCAGAACAGGCCTATCGCATCGAGCGGGACTCCATGGGCGAGATGCGGGTTCCGGCCGATGCGCTCTACGGCGCCCAGACCCAGCGGGCCGTGGAGAACTTCCCCATCAGCGGCATCCGGTTTCCCCGCCCCTTCATCCGCGCCCTGGGCCTGATCAAGCGCGCCGCCGCCCAGACCAACGCCGAGCTGGGTCTTCTGGACGCCCGGCTGGCCGAGGCCATCGTCCAGGCGGCCGGCGAGGTCATCGAGGGCAAGCTGGACGACCATTTCGTCCTGGACATCTTCCAGACCGGCTCGGGCACCTCGACCAACATGAACGCCAACGAGGTCATCGCCAACCGGGCCATCCAGATCCTGGGCGGCCAGATCGGCTCCCGCAGCGTGCACCCCAACGACCACGTCAACATGGGCCAGTCCAGCAACGACGTGATCCCTACGGCCATCCACATCGCCGCCCTGGAGCAGATCGAACGCAAGCTGATCCCCGCCCTGGAGTCCCTGCGGGACGCCCTGGCCGAAAAGGCCCGCGCCTTCGATGACGTCATCAAGATCGGGCGCACCCACCTGCAGGACGCCACGCCGATCCGCCTGGGCCAGGAGTTCTCGGGCTACGCCAGCATGGTCGACCACGGCATCCGCCGCCTGCGGTCGCTGCGCGAGCACCTGGCCGAACTGGCCCTCGGCGGGACGGCGGTGGGCACGGGCATCAACACCCACCCCGAGTTCCCGCGGCGCACCATCGCCCGCATCGCCGAGGCGACGGGGCTGCCCTTCCGCGAGGCGGAGAACCACTTCGAGGCCCAGGGCTCGCGGGACGCGGTGGTGGAAGCCAGCGGCCAGCTGCGCACCGTGGCCACCAGCCTGATGAAGATCGCCAACGACATCCGCTGGCTGGGCTCCGGACCCCGCTGCGGCATCGGCGAGATCCTGATCCCGCCGACCCAGCCGGGTTCGTCCATCATGCCGGGCAAGGTCAACCCCGTCATGTCCGAGATGCTGATGATGGTCTGCGCCCAGGTCATCGGCAACGACGCGGCCATCGCCGTCAGCAACACCCACGGCAACTTCGAGCTCAACGTGATGATGCCGGTGATGGCCCACAACCTGCTCCAGTCCATCGAGCTGCTGGCCAACGGGGCGGCCACCTTCACCGAGCGCTGCGTGCGCGGCATCGAGGCGAACCGGGAGCGCTGCGAGGCGCTGATCGAGGGGTCCCTGGCCATGGTCACCTCCCTGGTGCCCCGGCTGGGCTACGACACCGCCGCCGACATCGCCAAGGAGGCCTACGCCAGCGGCCGCACGGTGCGGCAGCTGATCCTGGAGAAGGGCCTGCTCTCGGAAGAGGAGACGGCCCGCCTGCTGGACCCGCGGCGGATGACGGAACCGGGCCGGGCCGAGTGAGGGCCCGGCCCGGCTCCAAGATGAACCCTACCGCGCCGGGCCGAGTTGTTCCTGAAAATCGTAGACGATCTTGCTGATCCGGGCGATGTCCTCGAAGCCCTGGTCGATGTTGTCCACGCCTTTCGAAAGGACGGCCAGGACGAAGGGCCGCCGGCCGAAGACGATGCCCACGTCGTCGGCCACACCCTCGATGTCCCCTTCCTTGTGGGCGACGAACACATCCGGGGGCAGCTCACCCGGCAGGCCGACGTGGAAGATGGCGTGACCCATGTCGTCCAGCATGCGGCCGCCCAGCAAGGGGTGCTGGCGAGCAAAGTCCAGCACGGCCTCCACGTAGATCCCCATGTCCCGGGCCGTGCTGATGCGACGGCCGCCGGGGAAGATCACCTCGCCCCCCAGCCGGCGCATGAACTCGCCCACGTTGTCCTTGCCGAAGTGGCGAAACAGCATGTTCGTCGTCACGTTGTCGCTGATGGTGATGGACAGGTTGGTGAGCACGCGCAGGGAGTAGCTCTTGCCCGGGAAGCCGTCCCGCTGCAGGATGCCGGCGCCGCCCGTCAAATCCCGGTCGGGCTCGTAGACGATCCGGTCGTCCATGCGGGCGCGGCCGGCGGCCACCTGGTGGTTCACGTAGAGCACCAGCGGCACCTTGATGGTGCTGGCGGCGTGGATCGGCTCCCGCTCGTTGATCCCCCAGGTGGCGCCCGTCTGCAGGTCTTTGAAGTAGATGCCGAAGGTCTGGGGCCGCGTCTCGATGAACTCCCGCACCCTGGCCACCAGGGGGCCGTAGTCGGGCTGCCGCGCGCCGGGACGCAGCTGGGCGCGGTCCAGCAGCTCGTCCAGCCGGGCCAGGGTGTCACCGGAATCGGGATCGACCACGGGGATGCTGGAGGCGCTCAGGCCGGGGGCCCTGCCGGGCTTGGCCGCCCGGTCGCCGTCGGGAGCCTGGGCCAGGTTCATCCGGCACCCGGCCACAAGGACGCTGAGGCTTACAAGGCCTGTCAGGGCCGCCACCCGCCACGCCCGGGAGCGGCGGTTCCTTTTCCTCCCGTCCCGCCTTCCGAGCCCGTCCGGGTGCCGGTCTTCAGGCTCAGGCCGGCCCGGTCCGGCTGCATGCCCGCGGCCCGTGTCCCCGCAGCACCGTGCCCCGTCATCCATGTCGCTGCGCCCTCCTGCCGTGCCCGGCCCGTGCCCGCAGCCGATGGGCCCTTGGGTTACCCGGTTCGCCATGCCCCGTCAGTAGGTGCCGATGTCTTCGATGAGGGTGGTCATCAGGGCCAGGGCGGTGATGGCTTCGCTCTTGTCCTGCAGCTCGATGGCTGCACGCAACGTCGCCAGCTGGGCCTCAAAGTCCCGGATGGCCGTGGCATCGCTGTTCACCGCCACGGGCACCCTCACCCTTTTCCACTCGGATTCCAGGCGCGCGGCGAGGGCGGCGGCCCGCTGCCAGTCCTCCGCCTGGACGGCCTCCCGCGTCGCCTGGATGCCCTGGCCGATGGAGCCGCTAGGGGTCAGGGGCTTGCGGAAGTACGTCGGCGCCACGCCCAGGGCGATCCCCATGATCACCAGCAGGGTGACGATGATGTAGCGCCGTGCCTTCATGGACCCGGCTACTCCTTACCGCCGCCGGCCGCCCCGCCGCCGGCGGCGCCCCGGCCTGCGGCCACCGGTTCGGCCTTGCCCCGCCGCCGGCGGGGACTCCCCTGGGCTCCCGCGAGCGGCTCGCCGGGTGCCGCCTCGGCCGGGGGCTCGGGCCGCTCCCGGGCCGGGGGACGGTGGTCGTTGTGCCCGTCGGCGCCGAACAGCTCGCCTCCAGGCGACTGGCGCGGGTATTCCGGTTCCTCCGCCGCCACCTTGCGAATGCGGCGTTCCAGTCCCTGTTCCATCACCCGCGCCTGGGCCGCCGCCCGGCGCAGGCGCTCCCGCTCTTCTTCCGACTGCGCGCTGGCGGCGAGGGAATCCAGTCCTGCCCGTACCCGCTTCAGGGTCGCCGCCGCCCGCAACAGCTTGGCGTAGGTCGTCATGCCACAGGCCCTCCTTGCAACGGCCGGTCGCGGCTTCCTGCGGAATCCATCCCATGGCGAAGGCCCGTCGCTTGCGAGTATCCCCCGCCGGCGAGGTGCGTATTTCGCGCCAGTGCCGCAGACACTGGGAGCGGACAGGCGTGACCGGCCGGCGGGCGGGCGTCACCGCCCGTTCGACCCGGCCTGATCAGTGCCGCTGCCGGGCCTTGCCGGCGGAGGGACCGCCGGTTGCGCGGTTTTGCGTCGACGTGATCCGGACGGTGGCTTGGGGGGACGTGCGGGTGCCGGAAACACTACTGGTGCTGATCCGGTCGATCATCGCGTTCGTCTGGCTCTTCTTCCTGACCCGGTTCGTGGGCCGCAAGCAGGTGTCCCAGCTGACGTTCACCGAGTACGTGGTGGGGATCACCATCGGGTCCATCGCCGCCCAGGCCTCCACCGATCCCCAGAACCGGTTGCTCGACGGTATCGTGGGCGTGGCCGTGTGGGCGCTGGCTGCGCTCGCACTGACCTACCTGCAGGAAAACAGCAACGCGGCGCGCAAGTTCATCGAAGGGGAGCCCGTGGTGGTGGTCGCCCGGGGCCAGGTGCAGGAGAAGGGCTTGCGTATGGCCCGGCTCTCGGTGGCGGAGCTCATGGAGCTGCTGCGCCAGAAGAACATCTTCGACCTGCGCCAGGTGGACTGGGCCCTCATGGAAACCGACGGGCAGCTCACGGTTCTCAAGAAGCCCGAACATGAGCCGCTGACGGCAAAGACCGCGGGCGTGCTGACCCCGTCCCGCCCCGAATTCCCGTATGTGGTGATTGCGGACGGGCAGGTTCTTCCCAACTCCCTGCGCGCGGCGGGCAAGGACGAGGCCTGGCTGCGCCAGGAGCTGTTGCGCAACGGGGTCGACGACCCGAGCCAGGTGATGGTGGGCCAGATCATCGGCAACCAGCTGTACCTGGACCTCAAGCAGGACACCCAGACCATCACCCAGCCCTCGCTCCGGGCCACCCTGGGCGCCGACCTGGAATCCCTCCAGGCGGACTTCGCCAGCTGGGCCCTGGAAACGGAGGACCCCGAGGCTCGTCAAATGTATGAGGAGTACGCCCGGAAAACGGGGGAGATCCTGAAGGATCTGGACGCCCTGGTGAGATAGCCCAGCGGTTTAGGGTTTGAATTAATCAATTCGCCCCCCGAAAGAAGCAGGGATACGAAACGAGGTGTCGAAAACCCATAGCGACGAGGGGACATACAGCATGCCCCGCCCCTCGTCAACCGGCCAGGTTCCTCACCGCTGGCCCCAAAGCTTCCGGCCCTGCCGGGCGGTCGCCTGCCCCGCCCGCCCGGAGCCGGGCCGGAGGGTACCCATGCCCCCAGCAGAGGCGATGCGCCACCCGCGCAGCGCCTCTGCTTTTTGCGGCTCTTGCCTGGCAGCGGCTCTTGCCCGGCAGCCACCGGCCCGCCGGCGTGCTCGTGCCCCAACACGGGGGCCGTCATGCGGGGGCCGGTCCCCCGGCACCGCCCGCCATGGGCTCCAGCGGGATCCCCGCCCGCTCCAGGAATTCCACCGCCCGCGGGTCGGGGTACCAGTCCCGGTAGACCACCCGCACCACCCCTGCGCCGATCAGCAGCTTGGCGCAGTGGAGGCAAGGGGTGGCCGTGGTGTAGAGCGTGCTGCCCTTCACGGTGACCCCGTGCAAGGCCGCCTGGAGGATGGCGTTGGCTTCGGCGTGGATGGTGCGGACGCAATGCCCGTCTTGCATCAGGCAACCGGCCTCGGTACAGTGGGGGAACCCCGGTGGCGCCCCGTTGTAGCCGGTGGCCAGGATGCGCCGGTCCCGCACCAGCACCGCCCCCACGTGGCGGCGCGGGCAGGTGGACCGCCTCGCCACCACCTCCGCCAGTTCCATGAAATAGGCATCCCAGGGGGGCCGCTGGTCGGCCGGATCCTCCTGGCGCGACCCGGCCGGAGGAGCCGGCTCCGGGTGCGGGTCGGGCCGGACGGCTTGATCCGGCCGGGCTGGTGGATCCTGCGCGCTCTGCTGCTCCGCCATCGGCGCATTCCTCCCCGCCTGATTGCCTGACCGCCTGAGTGGAGTGCCCGGCGACCGCTTGCCCAGACTCCCCGGCGGCTTGCACGGCCGGCTGGATGGGCCCGCCGTTGCCGCCGCCTGCGGCGATGTTACAATAACACCAGTTTGAGTCGAGGTGACCGCGATGCCCGCCGGAGGCCGCAAGTTCTTCACCCCCGAAGAGGCCACCGCCCTGCTGCCCGTCATCCGGCAGCGGCTCCTGCGCCTGCGCCGCCTCTACCAGAAGGCGCGCCAGTCGTACCGGGAGATGGAGCAGATCAAGGCCGTCGGCTACAAGCCCGACGGCACCCTGATCATGTCCTACGACTACAAGCTGGCGCGGCAGGCGCTGCGGGCGGCCGTGGAAGAGGCCAACCAGCTGCTGGCGGAGATCCACAGCCTGGGCTGCCTGGTCAAGGATGTCGACCTGGGCCTGGTGGACTTTCCGGCGCGCCTGAACGGAGAACCCGTGCTGCTCTGCTGGCGGCTGGGAGAGCCCCGGGTTGCCTACTACCACGGCGAGCATGAGGGCTTTCGCGGCCGCAAGCCGATCCCACCCGCACGGGACGGTGGCTCCGCTTCCTGCGGCCCCGCCGGCTGGGACGCGGCGCCGGAGGGCATCGGCCCGGGGGGATCCAGCGCGGGGTCCTCACCGCCGCGCTGGCGCCGCGCCGCCGGTCACAACGGATCCACGGGTCCCGGCACCGGTCCGGACGAACCGGCCGGCCCGGACCGGGAGGCCTGACCACCACCCGTCTCGCCATCAATCCAGGCCCCGACCGGCGGACCGCAACCGGAGGAAGGGGTTGGCCACGCGCTCGGTCCCGATCCGGGTTTCGGGCCCATGGCCCGGCAGCACCCGGGTGGCGTCGGGCAACACCATCAGTTCCCGGTGAATGCTCTGGAGCAACGTCTCCAGATCCCCGCCCGGCAGGTCGGTGCGGCCGATCCCGCCGGCGAAGAGGGTATCGCCAGCCAGCACCAGCCCCTCGGCGGCACCGCGGCCCACGTACACCACGTGCCCGGGGCTGTGCCCGGGGGTAAAGCGCACCTCGAATTCCATGGACCCGAACGCCAGCCGCTCGCCGCCCTCCAGCAGGTGATCCGCCGGCGGCGCCACCACCGGCTCCAGCCAGACCGACAGGTTCAGCTGGGGATCGCCCAGCCAGCTCGCCTCGTGGCGGTGGATCCACACCGGAGCCCCCGTGGCTTCCTTGATCGCCTGGAGGCCGCCGATGTGGTCGAAGTGGGCGTGGGTAAGCAGCACCGCCGCCACCTGGTAACCCCGGACGGCTTCCAGCATGGGATCGGGGTCATGGGGGGCGTCGACCAGCACCGCGACCTTGCCGGCATCATCCAGCAGCACGTACCCGTTGGCCTGGACGGGTCCCAGGGGAAAGGCCAGCACCCGCAAGGTGGGCTCCATCACCCGGTCCCCTCCCTGGTGGCCGGGGAGGCCGCCGCGCCCTCCGCACCCTGACCGGCCGCCTGGCCAGCCGGCCGGTACCCCCACGCCTCGAGCCAGCCTGAGTCGCCGGTCCACTCCAGGCGGCGCCCCAGGACCCGGGCCAGTTCCTCCGCGGCCACCTGCGCCACCGCTTCCAGGGCCGGTGCCCGGCCCAGCAAGCGGGCCATGGAGGTGACGCCCCGGTCCGTGATGCCGCAAGGGATGATGCCGCCGAAATAGGCCAGGTCGGGGTCGACGTTGAGAGCGAACCCGTGCCAGGTGACGCCCCGGCTCACGCGGATGCCGATGGCGGCGATCTTCTCACGGCCGGCCCACACGCCCACCAGCCCGTCCTCCCGGTGGGCTACGACGCCGAAGCGGGCCAGGGTCGCCACCAGGGCTTCCTCCAGGCCGTGGACATAGCGCTTGAGGCCCCCGGGCAGGTTCTTCAGGTCGACGATGCCGTAGCCCACCAGCTGCCCCGGGCCGTGATAGGTGACCTTGCCCCCGCGGTCGATGTGGAACACCTCCACACCCCGCTGCCGGCGCAGGGTGGGGCTGAGCAGGATCTCGTCGTCGCGGCCGCTGCGGCCCACGGTGTAGACCGGCGGGTGCTGGAGCAGGAGGAACAGGTCCGGCAGCCGGCCCTCGCCCCGGGCCCGGGCCAGTCGCTCCTGCAGCCGCCAGGCCGGTTCGTAGGGGGTGAGGCCGGGCAGCCAGGTGACCCGCAGGACGGGCGGGCCGTCCGGCAGCGCCGGGCCGGCAGCGGATGCCGCTGGGACGGCCCGCTGGGGCCCCGCGGCGCCACCCGCGCCGGTGGCGGTGGCGGTTCTTATGATGCCACCGGTCCGTATCCCGGTGTGGGGACCGGTTGGGGGATTCATGCTCCCGCTGCGCCCCCCGCTGCCCGGGCAGCCTGCAGGCCATGGACCGTTGCCAAGGGGGCCGCCTGGGCTGGGGCCCCGCGGTGGGTCTCCGGGGGCCCGGCCTGGACCTGCGCCGGTGCGGCTTCGTCCCCCGCCCCATCCCGCCGGCGCGCCCGGTCGGCCTGCTCGTGGGCATGGTACGAGCTCCGCACCAGGGGGCCGGATTCCACGTGGGAAAAGCCCATGGCCAGGCCGATGCGCTTGAGCTCCGCGAACTCGTCCGGGTGGTAGTACTTCTCCACCGGGAGATGGACGGGCTCCCGGGTCGGGCGCAGGTACTGGCCGATGGTGACGATGTCCACCTGGTGGGCCCGCAGGTCCCGCAGGGTCTGCAGGATCTCGTCCCACGTCTCGCCCAATCCCAGCATCAGGCCCGACTTGGTCTTGATGTGGGGTGCCCGCCGCTTGGCTTCGGCCAGGAGGGCCAGGGACCGGTCGTATCGGGCCCGCGAGCGCACCCGGTCGGAGAGGCGCCGCACCGTCTCCACGTTGTGGTTCAGGATGTCGGGTTCGGCGTCCAGGACCACCTGCAGGGCGTCCCAGTCGCCGTTGAAGTCGGGGATCAGCACCTCGACCGCGGTATCGGGACAGCGGCGCCGGATGGCCCGGATGGTCTCGGCGAAGACGGCGGCGCCCCCGTCCCGGAGGTCGTCCCGCGCCACCGACGTGACCACCACGTGTTGCAGGCCCAGGCGCTGGACGGCATCCGCCACCCGCTCCGGCTCCGCCCAATCCAGCTCGGTGGGCCGGCCCGTGGTGACGGCGCAGAACCGGCAGGCCCGGGTGCAGATGTTCCCCAGGATCATGAAGGTGGCGGTCAGGTTCTCGAAGCACTCGTAGATGTTGGGGCAGCGGGCCTCTTCGCAGACGGTGTGCAGGCTCATGCCGCGCAGCAGCCGCTTGAGCCGGTTGTAATTGGGCCCTTGGGCCAGCCGCACCTTGAGCCAGTCAGGATGGCGGCGCCCGGCGTGACCGCCGGCCAGGGCATGGCCGTCCGCCGCCGGGAGGTCACGAAACCCTCGGGTACGGGCATCGGAGCCGGATCCACCGGCCGCCGGCGCCGGTCCGGCCCCAGCGGGGGAGCGGCCGGGTTGGGCCGTGGCGGCGGCGTCGGGCCCGGGAAGAGCCGGACCGGTTTCCTGGCCGGCACCTGCCTGGCCAGGGCGAGCCGCCGGGGAAGCAGGTACGATGGCCGGGCCGGCGCCGGACCGAGGCTCCTGCGGTCCCGCCAGCGCTTCCGTTTCGGGCAAGCTTCCATTCCGGTGAAGGGCTTCCATGGGGCGCGATCCCACCTTCATTGGGGTGGCCGCCGCAGGGCCGGCCGGCCCGGCGCGGCTGCCAAATGGGCCTTCGCCTTCGGGCGCCGGGTTCCTCCCGGGCGGGTTTCCGCGGGCAGGTACCTGCGGGCGGGGGACTTTCGGCAGGGGCCTTCAGGCCGAGGCCTTGCGGCGGGGGCCTTGCGGCGCGTTGTGCCCACCAGTTCCCACCGCGGGCTCCCCCGGCTCGGGGAGCCGCGACGGCAGCACAGCACCGGCCGTCAACGCGACAAGGGGGCCGGGATGGAACCCGACCCCCTGGACGACCGCACCGGCGGCGGTCACGTCAACCCCGGAAAGCGCCGCCCGCCTGCTCGTTGGCCGTGGCCGACTGCCATTTGGCGGAGTAGTTCTCCGCCGGGTTGTAGCTCTGGGCCGTGGCGCCGTACTGGGCATGGCCGCCCGGGCCGGCCTGGTTCTGGAACTGCCCGTACTGGCCGGCCTGGCCCTGGAACTGGGCGGATGACCCCGCCTGGTTCTGGAACTGGCCATACTGGCCTCCGGCTTGGCCGTACTGGCCTACCTGGCTCTGGAACTGGCCTGCCGTGCTCTGGGTGTACTGGCCGCCGTACTGACCGTACGGGGCTCCCGCCTGGGCACCCGCCTGGCCATACTGGCCGTACTGGCCGAATTGCCCGGCTTGGTTCTGGAACTGGCCATACTGGCCGCCGGCTTGCCCGTACGGCTGGCCGTACTGGCCAGCCCCCGCGGCGCCATAGCCGGCGCCCCCGGCCTGGTTGCTCATATTCCCCCCACCGGCCGGGGACTGCCAGCGGCTGCTGTAGTTTTCCGCGGGATCGTAGCTCTGGGCCGTGGCGCCGTACTGGGCATGGGCGCTCTGGCCGTACTGGCCGAATTGCCCGGCCTGGTTCTGGAACTGGCCATACGTCCCCGCCTGGCTCTGGAACTGCCCGTACTGGCCGGCCTGGCCGCCAGCCTGCCCGTACTGGCCGTACTGGCCCAATTGCCCGCCGGCCTGGCCGGCCTGGTTCTGGAACTGGCCGTACTGGCCGCCGCCTTGCCCGTACGGCTGGCCGAACTGCCCGGCCCCCGCGGCGCCATAGCCGGCGCCCCCGGCCTGGTTGCTCATATTCCCCCCACCGGCCGGGGACTGCCAGCGGCTGCTGTAGTTTTCCGCGGGGTCGTAGCTCTGGGCCGTGGCGCCGTACTGGGCGTGGGCGCTCTGGCCGTACTGCCCGAACTGCCCGGCCTGGTTCTGGAACTGGCCATACGCCCCCGCCTGGCTCTGGAACTGCCCGTACTGGCCGGCCTGGCCGCCAGCCTGCCCGAACTGGCCGTACTGGCCCAATTGCCCGCCGGCCTGGCCGGCCTGGTTCTGGAACTGGCCCGAAGCCTGGTTGCCCAGGCCCTGCCCGCCCGCCGGCGACTGCCACTGGGAAGTGTACTGCTCCTGCGGGTTGTACGATTGCGGCGTTGCGCCGTAACGAGCGTGGCTCGGGCCACCAAAGGCGCTGGGTTCGTCCACGATGATCCCCCCTGACGGCTAGCTGTTTCCAGCGGTTAGATTGCGGAACCCCCCGGCTGCTATACCTTCCAGTTGCCACCATTTCCGGAGCCGTCGGGGGCCGTCCGCCCGGCAGCCCGGCCGGTCAAGCCCGGCCGGTCAAGCCGGTCACTCTACCGGTCACGGCCGGTCACGCCGGGGGCTCCGCGGGTCAAGGGCGGCCGGTCCCCCGGTCAAGGACCGCCGTCTCGCCGGGACGGGCAGGCCACGGGCCACGAGGCAGCCAGATGACGTACCGGCGAAGAGGTGAGCCCCGCTCCTGCGAGCGGGACGTGCAGGGAGGAGTCCCGCCGGCCGCCCCGCGTGGGACGGCGGCCCACGGGCGGCCATACAATGCCCTAGCCAGTGGTTCCAGGGGTCCAGGTCCGGGCGGCGACCCCGGCCAGCGGCGGGCCCTCAAGCCCGGATCCGCCGCGGTTGCCGCGGTTTCCCCGGAGGGCCCCCGCCCCCGGCACCGGGGCGGCCCGCAACCGGACCCGCGGGCTCCGCACGGAACGGGCGCGCTGCGCCCGCACCAGGCGCCCGCGCCATCGGGAGGGAATGCCTGTGGTCGAGGTTCGGCCCATCCCCCTCAAGGGCGGAACGGCCGTCGGCGTGAAGGTGGAACTGCCCAAGACCCGGCTGGTGGCCATCGCGACCCCCGCCGGGTACATCATGTGCGGCGCCCTGGACGTGCGCCTGCTGGACGACCTACTCGGAGCCCGCCGCATCGTGGCGGGCCGCGCTCTCGGCGTCCGCGACTTCGGCGATCTCCTGGAGCGCCCGCTGGAGTCGGTCACCAGCGCGGCACGGGAGTTGGGTATTCACCCGGGGATGACGGGGCGCGACGCCCTGGAACGCCTCCTGGCGGTGGAGCCGGCTCCCGCCGCGGCGGCGGCCGGCGGCGACAGCCCGGGCCCGGCGGCCGGGTGAAGGGCTGGGGGAGGAGGCCATGGGCTGGGCTCGGGGCCGGGAGAAGGGGGTACCGGAGAGCCGGCCGGAGCCCGGAAGCCCGGGTCAACGGCCCGCGAAAAGCCCGGAAGAGGCGGTCGGGGGGCGGGCGGTCAAGCCCGCCTGCCCGGCGGCCGCCGGGGTCGCCGGCCCGCCACCATTAAGGAGGGCAGGGCGCGGAGAAATCGAGTAGGAGGGGCCGGTGAAGGCCCCGTCCCCCTCACACCACCCGGCATGCGGGTCCGCACCGGGCGGTTCGTCAAGCACGGCGAAGTTCGTGGTAGCATCGAGTGAGGCTCAGCAGCCCCTGGGTAAGCCAGTACGGCTTGCCCAGGGCGCTGTTGAGCGGGCCACCGGCCATGGCCCAGTACCCGCGTCGCGCCATGGCCCACTGCCGGGCTCGCCACTCGGGGTGGCCCAGGGCCCGCAGTTCCCGCAACCGGGTGCGCGGCCGTTTCCACTGCTTCCAAAGGCACGCCTGCAAGCGTCGCCGGAGCCAACCTTCCACGTTGCGGAGCAGGTCCGCCATGTCCGCGATGCGGAAGTAAGCGAGCCAACCGCGCAAATAGACATTGATCCGGCGGATGCGCTCGGGCATGGAAACCGGCCAGGTCCGGCTCGTCAGGCCGCGGATGCGGTCTTTGAGCCGCTGCACCGTTTGCGGGGCCACGCGCAGGCGGATGCCTTCCCGGCCGCGGTACATGCTGAAGCCGAGGAACTTGCGTCGCCAGGGCCGGTCCACCGCGCTCTTTGGCTCGTTGATCTTGAGCCTCAGCCGCTTTTCGAGGAAGCGTCGCACTCCCGCCATGACCCGGTGCCCCGCCCGTTCCGAGCGAACGTAGATGTTGCAGTCGTCCGCGTAGCGAACGAAGCGGTGTCCCCGCCGCTCCAGCTCCTTGTCCAGCTCGTCCAGCAGGATGTTGGCCAAAAGCGGGCTCAGGGGGCCGCCTTGGGGCGTGCCCTCCTCCGTCCGCACCTTCACCCCGCCGACCATCACACCGGCCTGCAGGTAGCGGCGGATGAGCATCCGGACGCGCTTGTCCGCAACCTTCCGCATCACCCGGGCCATGAGGACGTCGTGGTGGACCCGGTCGAAGAACTTCTCGACATCCAGGTCCACCACCCAGGTGTAGCCTTCCTCGACGTGCCGGCGCGCGGCTTCGACCGCCTGATGGGCGGAGCGCCCCGGCCGAAAGCCGTAGCTGTGCTCCGAAAAATCGGGGTCGAAGATCGGCGTCAGCACTTGCAGCAAAGCCTGCTGGATCAGGCGGTCCAGGACGGTCGGAATCCCCAGGAGGCGCGTGCCACCTCCGGGCTTGGGGATTTCCACCCGGCGGACGGGTTGCGGCTTGTAGGTTCCCGCCAGCAGCTGGGCGCGCACCTGCGGCCACCGCTCCCGCAGAAAACCCCGCAGTTGTTCGACGGTCATGCCGTCGATACCCGGTGCGCCCCGGTTCTGCTCCACCCGTCGCAGGGCGGCCCCCATGTTCTCCCGGGCCACCACCTGCTCCATCAGGTCCACGCCACCACGTCCTCCGCGGGGAGGGGCGCCGGTCTGTCCCGGCCGGGTGCTCCGCTCTCGCCCAGGCCCCGGTGGGATTCACCACCGCCTCCTGGGCGAGGCCCTCTCGGGTTGGCTGCTCTCCTCGCACCCGGCGCGAACGCGCCAACACCCTCCCGGACTCGACGTTCGGCCCTTCCCGCCGGCCCGGCCGGCGGTACTACGGCCTCTGCTGACTCCTGCCGGCTCAGCCGCGCCTTGCGGTCGCGGGTTGCCAGCCATGCTGGCCTACCGGCAGGCCTCCCCGGGTAAGAGCGAGCACTTTCGTCGCACACCCGCCGCGTTTACAGCGCCGCCCTTCGGCCCATCTCGGGCTTCGCCGTGTGCTGCCGGCTCGCCCAGTCGGCACTGCCTCGCCCGCGGTTCCTGGTCGTCGGGTCGCGACTTTGCCTCCGGCTTCCTTCGGATCCCGCGTCGCCGCGGGCACCCTTGCCTTCGGCTAGCGGTTGTACGGGGCCACCCTCCGCAGGGGACTTTCACCCCTTAGCACTCGCCCATGCCGGGCGCACGGCAGGGGGCCGGTTCCTCCACGGGAACCGGCCCCCTTTTCCTGGGCTGTGACGCCGGGGCCCTGCCAGCCCAGGGCCTGCCAGGTGCAGGCGCCCCCCGGGCCCGCGCCCAGCGCCCTGCGGGTCGTGCAGGGCAGTCGCCAGGCCCCGCACCGCGGGGAGCCCGGCGCGCCCCCGCGCGACGCCGGGCTCCCCGGCCCGCCGTGCGCCGCAGCCGCCAGGTCCCGCGCCGTGCGGGCGCCAGGCTCCGCAGCTCGCCTGGCGCTGCAGCCCGCCGGGTTCCCCCTACGGGCGCCGCGGCTCCCCGGCCGCCTGGCCCGCCCAGCCCTCGGCCACCGGCGTGGCGAAGACGGGGTCGTCCAGCACGCGGGCGATGCGCGGGTAGGCCACCAGCGCCAGCACCCCGGTGGCCAGGCCCTTGATCAGGTTGAAGGGTGTGATGGCGGTGACCACCGTGGCCCCTACCTGCTCGGCGGGCACCCCCCACAGCGGCAGGAAGACGAAGTAGTTGGCCACGGCCATCACGGCGCTGGTGCTGGCGGTTCCCGCCAGCACGGCCAGCGCCAGGGCCCAGCGGCTGCCGATCTTCCGGTAAAGCCACGCGGCCGGCACCACATAGGCCAGGCTGGCCAGCAGGTTGGCGGCGATGCCAACCCATCCCGCCGTGGACTTGCCCGAAAAGAGGAACAGCAGGTCCTTGACCAGCGCCACCGTGGCGCCGGCCGCGGGGCCGTAGGCGAAGCCGCCCATCAACACGGGCAGATCGCCGGGATCGTACTTGAGGTACGCCGGGATGAAGGGGAGGAGAGGCGTCAGCTGGATCTCCCACAGCATGAGCAGGAACGCCATGGACGCCAGGAGCGCCAGGCGCACCATGCGACGAACCACCGGCATGCACCCCCTGCGCAGAGCGTGCGGGCGGGCATCAAAAAAGCCCGTCCCGCCCAGCCCTTCGGGGGAACGGACGCAGGTGGACCCGTAGGCTTGCGCTTGGGTCAACGATTTCCCGGTGACGCGCCGAATTCCGCGCTCGCGTGATCCGCACGGCCGCATGCGGCCGCGGGCGTACCGCACGGGAGATGGCGCCGCAACTGCGAGCGCCCATCGCGGTCGACCACGACCCCCGGCCGGCTTCCCCGCGCCGCACATTCCGCGGTCGAACGCCGAACCCCCGCGGTCGGCACGCTGGCGGCACTCCGCCGCGGCGACCCCGGCCCACCCCGCCACCGGCGTCGCCAGCAGGGCCCATCCGCCCGGTGCCAGGTGCGCGGTAGCGGAGCGCAACCACCACGTGCGCGGGACGTCCGCCAGGTGCTCGGTGCACAATGGCGGGACAACCGCCAGGACGCGGCACACCTGCGCGCGGCACTCCACCCGGCGAGCACGGCAAGGCCGCGCTCGCCTCTCCCGGGAAATCCCGCGTCCCTTCCTTCTCCCATCCGGACTATCACCGTCGGCTCCGGCTTCTCACCGGAATCGGCCGCGCCCTTCACCGCACCGGCGCCGGGGAGGCCTGCCTGCCTCGGCCCGGGCATGGGTGCTCCGGCGCGCGGTTCGCGGGCTGGTGCGGTCGCGCCAGGACTGGCGCGCCGCCATCACCGCCGGTCGGGACTTCCACCCTGCCCCGAAGGAAGGTCATGGATTGTGATGTGGAGGTGAGGACCGTCCGGACGAAAACCCACCTCTAAGATGACTATAACAGATCCGGCAAGACCTGAGATCCGCCAGCCCGGGAAATCCGGCGGCACCTGGAACAGCCGCAGGTGTCGCCCGCCGTGCCCTCGACCTGCCCGCGCTGTTACAAGGCTCCGGTCTGCGGCCCCGCCGTTCCGGGCAGGTTATTGCTGCGGAACCGGGTGAACCGGAACGGACGAACCGGTGGGGTGATCGGGATGGGCTGGGCATTGACGCTGGTGGTGGCCGGGCTGGCGCTCCTGCTGGTAGCGCGGCTGGGGATCTTCGCCCTTACGCTGGGGCTGGGCCTGCTGCCCTTCCTCCTGATCGCCGGCGGCGTCATCTGGGCCGTGTCCACCGTGATGGCCCGCCGGCGGAACGGAACCGGCGGGCCGGCTGGCACGGGCTGATGGACATGGGCTGATGCACCGTCGCGCCGTCGACGATCGCCTCCAGCGGAGGGATCGCCCCGGTATCCAAAGGAATCGCTGCCGGAATGCGGCCGGCATGCCGGAGGGGAGGAATCGCCCCCGGCACACCGGACCGTCGAGGCATTGCCCCCCCCCCCGTGACCGCTCTCCGTTACCGCTCGTTACCGCTTCCCCAGCACGTGGATGGCGTGGCCCAGACCCGCCTCCGCCGCCTCCATCACCGCCTCGCTCAGGGTCGGGTGGGCGTGGACGGTGAGGGCCAGATCCTCCAGGGTGGCGCCCATCTCGATGGCCAGGGCCAGTTCGGCCACCAGGTCGGACGCCTCCGGCCCCACGATGCCCGCCCCCAGGACCACCTTGCTCTCCCGATCCGCCACCAGCTTGACGAACCCGTCCCGCTCGCCCAGGGTCAGGGCCCGGCCGTTGGCCGCGTAGGGAAACCGCCCGACCACGGGGTCGTAGCCCTGCCGGCGCGCCTGGTCCTCCGTCAGCCCCACCGTGGCGATCTCCGGGTCGGTGAAGACGGGCGCCGGCACCGCCACGTAATCGGCCGCCGCGGGCAACCCGGCGATGACCTCCGCCGCCACGATCCCCTCCCGGCTGGCCTTGTGGGCCAGCATGGGACCGGGCACGATGTCGCCGATGGCGAAGATGTTCCGCTGGCTGGTGCGCAGCCGGGCATCGACCTTCACCCGGCCCCGCTCGTCCAGCTCCACGCCCGCCAGCTCCAGTCCCAGGCCGTCGGTGTTGGGCCGCCGGCCCACGCTGACCAGGACCGCGTCGGCCACCACGGCCTGTTCTTCCGATCCGGACGAACCCGCCGATCCCGGTACACCGGCTCCCGCCGCCCCCTCCCCGCGGGGCTCGGGCCGGAACACCACCCGGACCCCCTCGCCGCCGGGCTCCTCTTCCCACCCCAGGACGCAGACGCCGGTGTGGACCTTGACCCCCAGCTGGCGGAGGCGCCGGGCCACCACCTGCACCAGCTCCGGATCGGTGCCGGGGAGCAGCTGGTCCGCCAGCTCCAGCACCGTCACCTCCGACCCCAGCTTGGCAAAGGCGGTGCCCAGCTCGAGGCCGATGTACCCGCCCCCGATCACCACCAGCCGCAGGGGCAGGTGGTCCAGCGCCAGGGCGTCGGAGGAATCCAGGATCCGCACGCCGTCAAAAGCGAAGCCCGGGAGCTCGACGGGCCGTGAGCCCGTGGCCAGGATGCAGTGCTTGAAGCGGTATACCTCGTTGCCCCCGCCGGGGTTCTCCACCAGCACCTGGTTGGGCCCGGTGAAAGTGGCCCGCCCCTTCACCACCGTCACGCCGTTGCCCTTGAGGAGCTGCTCCACGCCCCCCGTCAGCCGCTGGACCACCGACTGCTTCCAGCCCTGCAGCCGGGCGAAGTCCAGGCGCGCCCCTTCGACCACGATGCCCCGCTCCGCCTCCCGGGCCAGCCGGTGGTAGGCCTTGGCGGCATCGATCAGGGCCTTGGAGGGGATGCAGCCCACGTTCAGGCACACCCCGCCCAGGCGGTCTTTCTCCACCAGGGTGACGTCCTTGCCCAGCTGGGCGGCCCGGATGGCGGCCACGTAACCCCCCGGGCCGCCCCCGATGACCAGGACCTCGGTCTCCGTCGCCACCTCGCCGACGACCATCCCATCCACTCCCGTTCTGCCCCGCCATCAGGCCATCTCCAGGAACAGCAGGCTCGGCTGCTCCAGGTACTCCTTGATCCGGTTGACGAACCGCACCGCGTCGGCCCCGTCGGCCACCCGGTGGTCGAAACTCAGGGCAAGGTACGTGATGGTCCGCACCACGATCTGCCCATCCCGCACCACCGGCGTCTCGCGGAACTTGTGCACGCCCAGGATCGCCACCTCGGGGTAGTTGATGATGGGCGTGGACCACACGCCGCCGCCCAGGGCGCCCACGTTGGTGATGGTGAAGGTCGAACCCCGCACGTCGTCCAGGGCGATCCGCCGCGCCCGGGCCGCTTCGGTCAAGGCCGCGATCTCCCGGGCCAGCTGGAAGATGCTCTTGCGGTCCACGTCCCGCACCACGGGGACGATGAGGCCCTCATCGGTGGCCGTGGCCACACCGATATGGTAGTAACCCTTGAGCACGATCTCCTGGCGCTCGTCGTCCAGGCTGGCGTTGAAGACGGGGAACTGCTGCAGGGCCGCCACCACGGCCTTGGCGACAAACGGCAGGTAGGTCAGCTTGATCCCTCGCTGCTCCGCCAGGGGCAGGGCCTTGCGCCGCAGCTCCACCAGTTCGGTGACGTCGACCTCCTCCACGTGGGTGACGTGGGGAGCGGTGTACTTGGACTGGACCATCTTCTCGGCGATGCGCTTGCGCAGGCCCCGCAAGGGTACGCGCTGCTCGCCCCCGGCGGGAACGGCCCACCGGGCGGCCGAACCGGCCCCGGCCGCCGGGGCGGCCGCGCCCGCCGTGGCTGCGGCGGCCACCCCCGGTACCCCCGCCGGGGTCGCCGCGGCGGCGCCAGGGGATGCAACGGCCGGTCCGGCAGACGGGGCCGCACCCGCTGGCGCAGTAGGTGCCACGGCCGGCGCCGCCCCCGGAGCTGCGGGCGGGGCCGCCACCGTCGCGCCACCCGCCGTCGCACCGGCCGCAGTCGCCGTGACCGCCGGCGTCCCGGCTGCCCGGGCCGCGGCAAAGGCCCGCACGTCCTCGGCTGTCACCCGGCCCGCCGGGCCCGTCCCGGGGACCAGCCGGATGTCGACCCCCAGCTCGCGGGCCAGGCGGCGGGTGGCCGGGGTGGCCAGGACCCGCCGCGCCTCCGCTGCCGGCCCAGCGCCTGGGGCTGCGGCCGCCGGCGCTGCATCCGTCCCGGGCACCGCGGCCAGGCCGGGTGGGGGCGGCGGCGTGACCCCAGGCGAAGCGGCCGGCACCCCTCCCGGGGCCGCGGCCGGGCCCGCGGCCGCCGGAGCCGGGGGCGCCTGGTGCGGCGCCGCCGGGGGCGCCGCCTGGGCCGCAGGGGCCGCAGCAGCAGCCGGCGCCGCCCCAGCCGGTTCGTCCCCCTGGGCTTCTGTCTCGATCACCACGATCACGCTGCCGACCTGGACCACATCGCCCTCGTTGCCGCGCAGCTCCAGCACCACGCCGGCCACCGGGGACGGGATCTCCACCGTGGCCTTGTCGGTCTGCACCTCCACCAGGGGCTGGTCCTCGCGCACCCGGTCCCCCGGCTTGACCAGCCAGCGAACGATCTCCCCTTCGTGGATGCCCTCGCCCACGTCGGGCAACCGGAATTCGTACGCCATCCGCCGCACCTCGCTTTTCCGGGGCCGCACCTGGCCGTTCCCGGGCCAGGAGCCCAGCACCCGCTCCACGGCCCGGGTCAGAAGCCCGGGTCACAAGCCCGGGTCAGACGTCCGGCTCGGAAGTCCGGGTCAGAAGTTCAGCACCCGTTCCACGCCCCGGATCACCCGTTCCTTGTTGGGCAGGTAGTAGTCTTCCAGGTGGAAGAGGGGCATCGGGGTGTCGAAGCCCGCCACCCGGTACACCGGCGCCTCCAGGTACAGGAGGGCCCGCTCGTTGATCAGGGCCACGATCTCCGCCCCGAAGCCGGCCGTCTTGGGCGCCTCGTGGACCACCAGGGCCCGGCCCGTCTTCTGCACCGCCGCCACGATGGCGTCCACGTCCACCGGGCTCAGGGTCCTGAGGTCGATGATCTCGCACTCGATGCCGCGGCCGGCCAGTTCCTCCGCCGCTTCCTCCACGATCCGCACCATGGCGCCCCAGGTGAAGATGGCCACATCCCGCCCTTCCCGGACCGTGCGGGCCCGGCCGATGGGGACGGTGTAGGCCTCCTCGGGCACCTCCTGCCGGAAGGCGCGGTAGATCCGCTTGGGTTCGAAGAAGATCACCGGGTCGGGGTCGCGGATGGCGGCGATCAAGAGACCCTTGGTGTCGTAGGGGGTGCTCGGGATCACCACCTTGAGCCCCGGCTGGTGGATGTACCAGGCCTCGGGGCTGTCGGAGTGGTGCTCCGGCGCCCGGATGCCGCCGCCCCAGGGCGCGCGGATCACCAGCGGGCAGGTGAAGCGGCCGCGGGAGCGGGTGCGGATGCGGGCCGCGTGGTTGACGATCTGGTCAAAGGCGGGCGGCATGAACCCCTCGAACTGGATCTCCGCCACCGGCCGCAGCCCGTAGATGGCCATGCCAATGGCGGTACCCACGATGGCCGACTCGGCCAGCGGCGTGTCGATCACCCGGTTCTCGCCGAACCGCTGGTAGAGGCCCTCGGTGGCGCGGAAGACGCCGCCGTTGACCCCCACGTCTTCGCCCAGGACCACCACCCGGTCGTCCAGCTCCATCTCGGTGCGCAGGGCGTCGGCCACCGCCTGGACGATGGTCAGCTTGGCCATCACCGCCCACCCCCTTGCTGGCCGTCCCGGCCCGGTGCGGCGCCCGGGGCCCCGCCCGCTGCGGTAGCGCCCTGGCCACCGGCCGTGCCGCTCCCGCCGGCCGCCGCTCCGCCCGGACCGCCCGCACCTGGACCCGGGGCCCCGCCCCCAGCAAAGCTGCCGCCCGCAGCCCCGGCCTCCCCCAGTTCCGCCAGCAGCTCCCGCCGCTGTTCTTCCAGGTGCCAGGGCAGCTGGGCGTAGACGTAGTCGAAAATGGCCGCCGGCGACGCCTTGGGCATGGCCTCCACCGCCTGCACCGCCGCCGCCACCCGCTGCCGGGCTTCCTCGGCCAGGGTCTGATCCTGGGCCTCGTCCAGCAGGCCCCGGGCCATGAGGAAGCGCCGCATGCGGTTCAGGGGATCCCGGCGCTGGCGCCACTCCTCCACCTCGTCCCGCCCGCGGTAGCGGGTGGGGTCGTCGGCGGTGGTGTGGGGCCCGTAGCGGTAGGTCAGCGCCTCGATGAGGGTCGGCCCCTCGCCGGCCCGGGCCCGGTCCAGGGCCTCCTTGGTCACCTTGTACACGGCCAGCACGTCGTTGCCGTCGACCCGGACCCCGGGGAAGCCGTAGGCCACCGCCTTCTGGGCGATGGTCTCCGACGCCGTCTGCCGGTGCAGGGGCACGCTGATGGCGAACTGGTTGTTCTGGCAGAAGAAGACCACCGGCGCCTTGAAGACCCCCGCGAAGTTGCAGCCCTCGTGGAAGTCGCCCTCGGAGGTGGCGCCGTCGCCGAAGTAGACGATGAAGGCCCGGCGGTCGCCGCGGATCCTGGCGGCCCAGGCGGCGCCGACGGCGTGGGGGATCTGGGTGGCGATGGGCACCGCCACGGTGAAGACGTTGACCTCCGGCGGGATCTGGTTGCCCTCTTCCCGGCCCATCCAGTAGAGCAGCACCTTCTCCATGGGCAGGCCGTGGATCATGGTCACCGCGTGCTCGCGGTAGGATGGGAAGACCCAGTCTTCGGGCTGCAGGGCAAAGGCGCTGCCCACCTGGGCGGCCTCCTGCCCTGCCAGCGGGGCGTACGTCCCCATGCGCCCCTGGCGCTGCAGGTTGAGGCAGCGCTCGTCGAAGGTACGGGCCAGGACCATCCACCGGTAGAACTCCACCAGCTTCTCATCGGTAAGATCCGGGGCCGGCTCCCCGACCAGGTTGCCGTCGGGGTCCAGCACCCGGACCAGCTCCAGGGTCTCCTCCCGGAGGTGGTGTAGGCTGCCCACGCCGCTCCCCCCTGTTGTCAGGAGCTCCCCCGGCGCGGGCGGCCCCGCGCCGCGAGGCTTCCAACGAGGCTTACAAACGGTCGTTCGGAACGAACCCACCGGGTTCAGTTCGGTTGTGCTCTGGCATTCCCTGCCGGGATCGGGCAGGTACCCCCGCCCCAACCCCGCCGCCCCAACCCCGCCACGGGCGCGGCCTACTCTTCTTCGAAGTGGTGCTCCTCGAACTTCAACGTGTTGCAGTTTTCCCGCACCGTCCGGATCACGGGCTCGGAGAACCCCGCGGGCAGCGACGCCTCGATCTCCAGCGTGATCCGGACCTCAGCCCCGGGCGGGGCCGCCAGGTGGGCGATGACCTCCTCGGCGATCTTCCCGGCATCCCCTCCCACCCGCATGGGGTTCAAGGTGGCCCTGCCGTAGAAGCGGCGAAAGACGGGCTGGGGCGGCGTGCCCGGCACAGCCCCCGGCCCTTGGCCCCCGCCCGGAGCGACCACCACACCGGCCACGGTCACCCCGGCGGCACCGGCGGTCGCGGGCTGCCCGGCCGGGCCTCCCGCCGCCCCCGCCGCTCCCACCGGCCCGGCCAGTTCGGCCTTGAGCTGCCGTTCCGCCACCGCCGGACGAACCAGCAGCCCCACCGGAGCAAGGGCATCCAGGGAGACCCCCTCCCCCGCCCTCAGCCCGCGGTAACGGCCGGCCGCCTCGTCATAGCTCTCGGCATACGCGAAGCCGTCTTGCAGCCACGTCAGCATCCCCACGCCGTTCTCGATCGCACCCACCAGCACCGACGGGTCTCTCAGCCGCGGGAGATAGACGTACCGGAAGAAGTCCTCCACAAGCTGGCGGGCCTCCACGTGGTCCCCCCGCCAGAGGGGCACCCGGTCCAGCTGGATGCGCAGCACGTTCCCGCCGAGCTGGGTGTACAGGTGACCGTCCGCCACCAGCTTCTTGCTGGCCCGTTCCACCAGGTTCCCGGACCCTTGCAAGCGCACGGGCACCCAGCCCACCTCGCCCTGGGGATCGGGCTGCTCGGGCACCAGCAGCCACTGGAAGGCCTCCAGCAGGCGCAGGGAAACGGTGGTGTCGGCCGCGGCCTTCTGCTGTTCCGCCGTGCGGGTCTGGTGCGGGTCCAGGTTGAGGGCCTCCCGCTCCTGCAGGATGGAGTCCCAGGCCAGGTAGCGCCGCACCGCCTCGTCCAGGCCGTCCAGCTGGGTGCGGTCCACCGCCAGGAACACCAGGGCGTTCCGGTAGGTTCGGGGCTGGTGGCCCCGCCACTCCAGGATCTGGGCGGCGGCGGACAGGGCAGGGCTCTCGCCGTTGCGCTGGTGGGGGGCGTCCAGGCCCAGGATCACCAGCCGGGCGGCCGGTTCGTCCGGTACCTCCTGGCTGGACTTGGGGAAGGGGTGCACCCCGGCGAAATGGCCCGAGGAGCGACGTACCTCTTCCCGCACCCGCCGCTCGATCTCTTCCGCCACCCGGTCCGGCTGGTACTTGAGCTGTTCCGCCCGTTCCTCCGCCAGGCTGTTGACGTTGGGCTGGGGGGCGTACCAGTACCGAGTCCCGTCGGTGTACAGGTAGGTGGCCCGACCGGCCAGGCGCCGCAGGGCATCGCCGAACACCGCCGGCGACTCGCCGGGCATGACGCAGCCGAGCTTGATGCGCCGGTCGTCCAGGCCCCGGTTGGCGGCCGTGTAGGTGGGGGCGGAGCCCAGGTAGATGGTGCGCGCCACCCGCCGGGTGGCGGAGTAGCGCCCGAAGGTGGACGACTCTCCATCGATCTGCAGCGGCAGCGAGCCGGGACCGTCCACGTCCCTTTGGATCACGGGCACCCAGTTGTCCGTCAGGTAGCGGGTGAGCTCCGACTCCACCCGCCGGTCGTCCATGGGCAGGGTGCAGGGCAGGATCAGGGGGCTGCGATCCCCCTGCTCCCACAGGCTGTGGATCACCGCGGCCATGAGCCGCAGCACGCCCCGGGTCCGCTGGAACCGCACCAGCGTGGCCCAGTCCCCGTACAGGCGGTCGAAGACTTCGGGGTGGATGGGGTACGCGGCCTTGATGCGCCGCTCGTACTGCGGCTCCCGGCACTCGGCAGGGAACTCCCCCGGATGAGCCTTGTACAGTTCCATGAAGGCCCGGGCCACCACGTCCCGCGCCTCGAACTGCTCGGGGTCCGTCATGGGCTGGAAGAGCCGGCGCCGGACGATCTCGAAGCTCTCCTCGGGGGTGGCCGGCCGCCAGGGCACCTCCACGCGCCCGATGACGTTGCGCAGCCGCTCCAGGGCTTCCCGGCCGCGGGAGCCGCCCACCTCGACGTCCTCGGCACCGGTGCGGGTGGCGGTGGGGCTCTCCGACGCGGGCAGGCTCACCACCAGCAGGGCGTTGGGGACGGCCTTGACCGCCTCGGTCAAGGCCTGGGCAAAGGTGAACTGGGTGTCGAAGCTGCCGGCGGGCAGGTCGCCGGCGTCGTGGAGCTGGCGGGCGTAGGCCACCCACTCGTCGATGAGGATCAGGCAGGGCCCGTAGTCCGCCAGCAGCTGGCGCAGGGTGTCGCCGGGATTGGTGGCCCGCTCGTCGTCGGCCCGCACCCGCTCGTAGGCGTCCCGCCGGCCCAGCTGCCAGGCCAGCTCGCCCCATAGGGTGCGTACCACCGTGCCGTCGTCCTTGACGCTGGGATTGCCGGGGGAGATGCGGTTGCCCACCAGCACCACCCGCCGCGCCCGGGGGATGGAGGTGAAGCCGGCCTCCTTCAGCACCTCCTCCACGCCGGGCAGGTTCCCCGGCCGCAGGCCGGAGAAGAGGTGGTACAGGGCCAGCATGGAGTGGGTCTTGCCGCCGCCAAAGTTGGTCTGGAGCTGGACCACGGGGTCGCCGCCCTGGCCCGACAGCCGGCGCACGGCGTTGACCAGCAGCCACTTCAGGCTCTCGGTGAGGTAGGTGCGCCGGAAGAACTCCACCGGGTCTTTGTACTCGTCGCTGCCCTCACCCAGGTACACCTGCCAGAGGTCGGCGGCGAACTCGGCGTGCTGGTAGCGGCCGCTGGCCACGTCCTCGTGGGGGCTCACCACCTCGCGCCAGGGCTTGAGCATGCCGCTGGCGGCTGCCTCGATCAGGGAGCCGCCCGCCTTGCGCCGCTGCTGCCGCACCTTTTCGTCGTACTGGACCCGCAGGAGCTCGGCGGTCATGCGGTCCAGTTCCTCCGCCTCGGGGGCGGAGATGGCGGCCAGCAGGCGCCGGGCGGAGTCCAGCACCCGGTAGGTGTCGTCGCTGCTGAAGGGCTCCTGGTGCGCCCAGCGGTTGCGCCACTCCCGGAGCTCGGAGACGAAGCTGCGCTCAGCATGGCCCAGGGTATGCCTGAACACGTCGTTCCACGTGTTCCACATCAGTTTGAGCAGGAGCGACACATCCCACTCTTCCACCGGCTTCTCGGCCACCAGGGGATCCTCGGCGAACTTGAGCAGGACGCGGTCGTCCACCCGCCCCTCCTTGCGGGCGAGGCGGATCTCCCGGGCGACGAAGGGCGCCAGCCCGTTACGCAGCAGCTCCAGGGCCCTGCGCACCCGCTCGTAGTTGCTGATGGACATGGTCTCCCCCACCCCCGTTAGAAGAGGGACTCTTGCTGGGCCGTGCGGTCGCGGGCCAGGCGCGCCAGCTCCGGCCAGGCCAGGACCAGGGCGTTGTAGGCCAGGGCCTCCTGGGTCCGGCCCTTGCGCTCGCTGATGCGGAACAGCCGGTAGGCCAGGTCCCGGGCCATCTCCGCCCGGCCGCCCAGCTTGGCCACCAGCCGGGCGGTGGCTTCCTCGCCGGCGTTCTCGTGGTAGTAGACCCGGAGGAGCTGGTGGCCGGCGCCCCAGACGGTGGGCGCCTTGTCGTGCTCGGGGTCCCAGCCGCGATCCAGTTCCTCCGGTCGCAGCAGACGAACGCGGCCGCGCTGCGCCCGCACAATCCCCGCCTGCTCCAGGCCGGACAGGGTGGTCACCTTGGCCTTGGACAGCAGCTCGGCCTCGCCGAACTCCCCCTCTTCGAACCCGTGCTGCTCGTACCAGGCGATGGCCCAGCGGGTCGCGTTGTCGAATTCGTCTTCCTGCTCGGCCAGCACCTCGGTGAGAACCTGGTTGATCAGGGCCAGGGCGGTACGGACCGTCATCTTCCGGCCGTCCGGTTCCAACACCTGGCTGTACCGGGAGAACACGGCCATGCCGGGGCCGACGGCGGCCTGGGCCAAGTCCACGGGGGCAACATTGCCTTGCTGGAGGCGCTTGATCGCCTGGGGTAGTTCACGCTTGAGCTCAGCCATGAACCCGTGCCGGTCCGTCCGCGGCGCATCCTTGGGCCGAGGCCGGCAGGCAAGCACGATGTAGGAGGCGAGAGCATTGGAACCAATGGCCCGCATCCGCCACTTCTGCGACGCCCGCACCGGCCAGGTGGCTGTGATCTGAAAGCCCGAGTTGATCAACGCTTCCAACATAGTCTCCCAGCCGGTGGTACGATCCACCCGGTTGCCATTCGTCTGGCCGGCCCCTTCGTCCGTGCCAGTCTCCTCGTGGTCCTGCTTAAAGGCATAGTAGACAGTCAAGGGAAAGCGTGGGTCCATCTTCTCGCGCAGTTGCGCGAAAGCCCGACGGAAGCCTTGTTCGAAGTGTTCCTTGGCTGCGTACTTGTCTCCATCGAACCGCTCCGGAGCGGCCACCAGTTCCGGCTCCTTGGGCACTAGGATCGTCGCGAAAAGATCCGGGTAAAGATCCCCGATGGTACGCCGCAGCCACACGTAGAAGAAGCCCGAGAGGGCCGCATAGCCGATATTGTCATAGTAGGGCGGGTCGGTGCTGACGAGAACGTCGTTCAAACCGTCCCACGGCCGAGTGGCTTCTACCACGCGGGCTGTACCCTTGCTGAGGCTGGCTTGTGCCAAACACTCAAGGCAGTCCGCAACCCGGCTTACAACAGTAGTCCACGCACCGACCGACTCGCCCAGAATATTTGCCTCCCCAAAGTCCCAAACCATGGGAATGGCCTGCCTACCGAAAAGGTTCTCCACTTTCTGGGTTTGTGGGACCCATCTGCATAAAGCATTGTTGTAATCCGCACACCTGTCTAGCGCCAACGCAAGAAATGTTACCACCGCGGTGGCATAGGCATCCGCCTCGTCGTGCGAAAGCCCTGCTGCGATTCCATCCCGCCGTACATCTGCCCGCACATCTCGCACGAGATCCGACAGCGTTACCATCGCTGTGAGCTGGCGGGGAGTGAACATTTGCCAGTGCTTGGTTATGCCGTACTTTTGGATGCGGAACCCAAGGGCGTTTTCAGGTAGGTCGGTCTCCGGGAATGCCGACGGGTTCGCTGACCTCGCAGCGCCTACATGCTCCGGCGTCGGGGGAAGGTAGACCCTTCCTCTCGGGCTCTCCGCCGCCACTGCCACCATGACGATGTCCATTCGCCCTTGCGATGCATGTTCCCGGACGTAGTCGAATGAAATCGGCGTTCCTGTTAGAATGCATTGAAATCCAGATCCCGTCTGCTTAGTTCCCGCCTTTGCCGCTGCCCGATCCTTCGGCGCCCCGGTCCGCACGTTGAAGCGCCAGGTGCCGGCTGCCCGGTCCACCACCGGCTCCAGGTACGCCTCGCTACCCTTCTTGCTCGAGAGCCAGAAGGTACTCATGAGCGGCACGTGGGCACCCCGGGCCGCCGGGTTCGGGCTCGGGACGGTCCGCGCCCAGATCCAGGCGATCACCGGCAGTTCCTTGCCCACGTGCGGCTGGAGGTCCGGCCGCCCCTCGGCCATCTCCGGCGTGACCTTGACCGGGGGATAGAGGTGGCCGATCTTCTCGCGGGCCCGCTCGAGGATCACTCGCCCGTAGTAACGCACGTCCGCTGCGAGCCCGGCCGTGCCACGCCACCGGGCGTTTCCACCGATCCTGCCGCGGTCCTCCGGGTTCACGGGCGGGTGGTCGGCCCACCGCGGTGCGATCTCCAGGTTGCACTTATTGAGGAGAACGGCCACCGGGTTGGTATCCCCCGCGTAGGCTTCGAACCCCAGGCGTGCCGCCTCCAGCGGGATGGAACCCCCGCCCGCGAAGGGGTCGAGCACCGGCGGCAGTTTCCCGTCACAGTGCTTGAGCATCTCGGCCCGGGCCTCGGCGTAGACCTCGGGGTGCTTGTGGAGCTGCTTCTGCATCATCTTCCGGATAATGCCAAAGAGGCGCTCCCGCTCCCGCGCCTGGTCCTCCTCGGTGGGAAACCGCTCGGGATGACTCGACGGGTCGTCGACCACCGAGGCAAACAGCACCGCCCGGGCCACCGGCAGCGGCAGGCGCGCCCACCAGTGATGGATCCCCTTGGGATGCGGCCCGATCCCCGGCATCTTGTCGTAGGCCGATGCGTCGTTGATCTCGGGCAAAGGCAGGGCGACTTCGATGAGTTTCTTCCGGGTCACGATGGGTGCACCTCACGAACGTTGATGACGCGTCCCTATACGGCGATGAGTCGGTGGCAGGGTCCTGCGTGGGGCCCTGTGGCTTGAGGCGGGGATCCTACCGGGGCTCCTCCCCCCGCCCCCACAATTCATCCCAATCGTAGTTGACACTGGCCGCCCCGAAGTCCGGTTCCCGCCGGAAGGGCCGCCGCACGTACCGGACCCCCTGCACCCGGCCCTCCTGCACCTGCACCAGGGCCAGGATGTAGTCGTCGGGCTTGTTGAGGGCCGTGAGGATCTCGTTCTTCGTCACCGTCACCGTCCGGGCGCCGGCGACGCGACCCTTGACCTCGATGAACCGCAGCCGGCCCGGCTGGGCGGGGATCCGGGATTCGATGTCGTACCCGCAGCGGTCCCGGCTCACGTCCCGGGGCTCGTAGCCGAGGGCCCGCTCCGACTCCATGACCGCCTCCATGGCCAGGCGCTCGACCTCTTCCGTCTCCCGGGCGAACAGGCCGGGTTCGTCCAACGTCCCCTCCCCCCGCAGCCGCCGCAGCAGCCCTATCGGGACCACCAGGGCGTAGCCCAGGACCTCCGGCGGCAGGGGGGCCAGGTTCTTCTCTTGCTCGAGCTCCCGCATGCGCTTCTCCAGCCGGGCCTGGAGCTCGTCGGCCCGCTGGCGGGCCCGGGCGGAGTTGATGCGGGCGTTGACCTTGCCTGCTTGCTCCTGCAGGCGCAGTTCCTCGGCCCGATGGTCCCAGTAGGCGATCTCCTTGGTGAGGCGGTCCTTGACGGCCGCCATGGTCTTGTCCACCAGGGCCACCTTGTGCCGCCGCACTTCCTCCAAATGCTCGGGCACCAGGTGCGCGATGGCATAGGAGACGGCCTGGGTTTCGAGATCGTGGGCCCGGGTTCCCCCCAGCCGGGCCTCGAGTTCGGCGGCCAGGAGGGCCTTCTCGTCCTCCGCCACAGGCCGGTAGTCCAGGTACGGGGCGTAGCCCGCGTTGCGGGCGCGACCTTCGGCATCGATCTCGACGAACTGCAAGCGCCGCGAGACCACCCGCACGCGGCCCTCGGCGTCCACCCGGCCGTCTCGGACGGCATGTTCGAGGTAGAAGAGCCAGCGGGGCGTCTCGCCGGGATCCCGCTCGTCCACCAGCACCGCCCCCTGCTTGAGCAGGGGCCGGCCCCGCTCAAGGATCACGTCGAGGGTCGCGTCCAGCAAGGGGTGGCCGGGGCAGACGAAGGCGGCGGGCGGCCGGCCGGGGACCCGGATGAGCTCCTTTTCGAAGCAGATGCGCTCATACCGCGGAAGAACCGGCGCCCCCCGGCCGATCACTCGGTCCCGCTGCCGGATCACCGAGGGCACATGGGTGATCTCGTAGCGCCGGGGCTCCCGCTGGCGGGCTGCGCCGCCCAGCTGGCGAAAGGCCTCAAGGAAGAAGGCTTCGATGAAGTGGGGCTGCAGCCTGCGGGCCTCGGCCCGCTCCATCTCTTCCCGGATCTGCTGGACCTGGCGGGCGTCCAGGGTGTCGCGGGCCAGGGCCCCCTCCTCCAGCAGCTGGCGCAGCCGCTCCCGGTCCAGCCGCACGGCGACCACCTGGTTCAGGCGGGCACGCACGTCGGGCCGGTCGCCGTAGCGGATGGCCTCGATCATCAAGTTGCGCAGCTCCGCCCCGTCGATGGCCTTGCCCAGCACGTCAAAGACGCGCCCGCCCAGGGCCCGCTGCTCCGCCTCCAGCTTGCGCAGCAGGGCCAGGTAGACCTCGCCCTCCCGGGTGTTCTGGGCCACCAGATTCCAGAGGTGACAGACTTCCGTCTGGCCGATGCGGTGGATGCGGCCGAACCGCTGCTCCAGCCGGTTGGGGTTCCACGGCAGGTCGTAGTTGACCATGAGATGCGCCCGCTGGAGGTTGATCCCCTCGCCGGCGGCGTCGGTGGCCACCAGCACATGCACGTTGGGATCCTGGGTAAAGAGCTCCTGCGCCTTGCGGCGTTCCTCCCGGCCCATGGTGCCCTCGATGACCACGACGGCCTCGGGGCGCCCCAGCAGGGTCTGGATCCGCCAGGCCAGGTATCGGGCCGTGTCCCGGTGCTCGGTGAAGATCACCAGCTTGCGCCGGTGCCCCCGGGCGTCGAACATGACCTCCCGGTCCTGGAGGATCTTGGAGAGCTCCTCCCACTTGCGGTCGGTGCCGCTCTGGCGCACCCGTAAGGCCAGGGCTTCAAGCTCTTTGAGGGTTTCGATCTCCGCTCGGAGCTCGGCGATGGTCTGGGCGGCCGTCGCCTGATCGACGATGGCCTCCTCGACCTGCTCCAGCTCGCCGGCGGGCGCGTCGTCCTCCAGGTCCGCCCACTCCGACGCGTCCAGTTGCGGCAGTTCATCCCACCATTCTAGGCGTGGGCCCCGTCCGGCTGCAGCGCCTGCGACCGCCGGGGCCAGGTGAGCCAGGCGCCGCTGCGCCTCGGCACCGCGGCGCAAGGCCTCTTCCTCCCGCAGGCGCCGCTCCAGCCGTTCGCGGCGCCGGCGCAGGGACTGGTAAATGGCCTCCGGGGACGAGGCCAGCCGCCGCTGCAGGATGGTCAGGGCAAACCCGACGGTGCCCTTGCGCCCCTCGTTCTGCAGGGCATCGGCGCGGTTGAACTCCTGGCGGACGTAGTCGGTGACCGCCTTGTAAAGGGCTGCCTCGCCGTCGGAGAGCTCGTAGGCGACGGTATAGGCCTTGCGCTCCGGGAAGAGGGGGGTCCCGTCGAAGCGGACCAGGTCTTCCTTGACCATGCGGCGCATGAGGTCGGACACGTCCGTGGTGTGGACGCCGTCCCGGAACCGCCCCTCGAAGCGGTCACCGTCCAAAAGGGCCATGAAGAGCTGGAAGTCTTCCTCCTTGCCGTTGTGGGGCGTGGCCGTCATCAGCAGGAGGTGCCGGGTGACGGAGGCCAGCAGCTTGCCCAGCTTGTACCGCTTGGTCTCCCGGATCTCACCGCTGAAGAAGGAGGCCGACATCTTGTGGGCCTCGTCCACCACCACCAGGTCCCACTCGGTACGGGCCAGCTTGGACTGCAGCACCTCGTCCCGCGCCAGCTTATCCAGGCGGGCGATGACCAGGGGCATCTCCGCCAGCGCGTTGCCGGTCCGGGCCGCCTCGATGCGGTCGTTGGTCAGGATCTCGAAGGGCAGGTCGAACTTGGCCGACAGCTCGTCCTGCCACTGCTCCACCAGGCTGCCAGGGCAGACGATCAGGCACCGGTGCACGTCGCCCCGCAGCATCAGCTCCTTGATCAGGAGCCCGGCCATGATGGTCTTGCCGGCGCCGGGGTCGTCCGCCAGGAGGAAGCGCTGCGGCTGCCGGCGCAGCATCTCCCCGTAGACCGCCGTGATCTGGTGGGGCAGGGGTTCGATCAGCGACGTGTGCACCGCCAGCAGCGGGTCGAAGAGATGGGCCAGGCGGATGCGCAAGGCCTCGGAGACCAGGCGCAGGGCCGCCCCGTCGGCCTCCAGGTTCCACGGCCGGCCGGGCGTGACGATCTCCAGGGCCGGTTCCCGGTCCCGAAAGACCAGCTCGGTGCCCGGCCGCCCCGACGGGTCCTTGTAGAAGAGCTCGATGACGTTGGACCCGTGCCAGCGGACGTCGACGACCGTCACCGGCCCGCTGGGCAGGATCCCCTTCAATTGCGTCCCGCGGGTGATCTGTTCAAGGCGAACCAAGGCTGGGGCCCCTCTTCGTCCGGCGGATTGTGGGACATGGGTGCGTTCGAACACACGGGGTATTTACTTCGCCATCCGGCGCGGTTCCCTGCTGGCGGGTGGCGGTCGCCGTGAGCGGTCGGGAGGCTCCCTTCCGACCCGTTGGCACGTGGGAGCACCCGGATCGTCAGCGGATCGCCTGTTCGGCGCTAGCCCGTGCGTCTACTGGACCGGCGGGGCCGGCTACGGCACCAGCTCGTCGAGCCGCACCCAGCGGAACCCGCGCCGGCGCGCCGTCTCGATGATGGTGGGGAGCGCCGCCACCGTATTCTCGGGTGCCCCCGGGGCTCCGCCGGCGTCGTGCAGCACGATCACGGCGCCCGGGTGCAAGCGGCGGGTCACACGGTCGACGATGCGGTGGGCGGTCTCCCGCCGGGACCAGTCGCCGCCGGTGATGGACCAGAGCACGGGCCGCTGCCCGGTGAAGGTCGCGGCGACGCGCGTCGCCAGGTTGAACGCGCCCCAGGGAGGCCGGAACCAGCGCGGCCGGACCCCCGCCGCCGCGGCCACGCTCTCGGCCCCGTGCGTGACCTCGCGCCAGGCGGCCCACGGCAGCAGCAGGTAGGCGTGCCGGTGGTGCTCGGTGTGACTGCCCACCAGGTGCCCCTCGGCCATCATCCGGCGCACCAGCTCGGGGTGACGCCGGGCCCGCTCCCGGTTCAGGACCTCGGCCTCGACCCGCTCCTTGCGGGTGCCCCAGTTGCGGCACGTTCGGAGGCGGCCTTCCATCGTGCCGCCCTGCTTGCACACGTAGTACGCATACCGGCTCTCCCGCGTTCGCGTCGTCCGCTTCGGCTACGTTCGCCCCCGCGGTTGGCGGCTTTGGCTAAATCCCCACATCGGCGAACCGCAGGCCCCGCAGTAGACGAGCCCGCTTAGGATGTACGGGGACGGCCTGCTTCGGGGCCCGAAGGCCTGCCGCTTCTTGAACATCGCCCGAACCTGCTGCCACCGGTCCGGGTCGACGATCGCCTCGTGTCGACTGGGGAGCAGGGTGCCGTTCAGGGTCGCACGTCCGCAGGCAGCTCCGGGACCCCTCCTTGGGGGCCATAGCGATCCGCATCGAGCCCACGCCACGGGGACACTGGTCGTAGATCCACCGGACGGCGGCGGCCTCGCGTTCGTCGACCCGCCAGACCTCGCCGTTGCCGGGAATGATGTATCCCAGGGCTTTGGGGCGGCCGCGAATGTAGCCGGCCTTGATCCGCTGGTGGATCCCCTGGGTCACGCGCTCGCGGATCAGCTCGCGCTCGAACTCCGCGAACATCGCCAGCATCTGGAGAAAGGCCCGACCGGCCGCGTGGCTGGTGTCAAAGGGCTCGGTGACCGACCGGAACGCGCACCCGTGGCGGTCGAATTCCTCAATGAGCTGGGCAAGGTGGGAGACGCGCCGGGAGAAGCGGTCTACCTTCCAAACAAGAACCAGGTTGATCCGGCAGGCCTTCACGTCCTCACTGAGCCGAGTGAGCTGCGGTCGGTCCAGGGTCGCGCCGGGGTGGCCCTCGTCGACGTAGACGGCTGCCACACCCCATCCCTGGGCATGGCAAAAGGGCAGGAGTCGGTCGCGTTGGGCGGTAATGGAAAAGCCGTTACGGGCTTGTTCGTCGGTTGAGACCCTACAATACATGCCAACCAGCGGTGGTGACATACTATGTTCCCGTCCTAGCCATGACGTTGCTGACGATGAAAAGAAGTCTATGTAGTTGGATCCTTAAACGCGGCCGGTCTTTCCTAACTCAGCACGGTTGGACCCCAATACAGCGATGCTAGTAGTCACAAAGTTAATTAATCCGCTACAACCGTGGAGCAGATTTTTGGCATTTAAATGTAGATCATCGATTGTGATCGGTAGCGAGCCGCATCAAGCTATTCAAGTACACCTCCGCAGTTTCAATCAAATGATCGTATGTCTTAATGGTAATACGATGTAGATATGAGTTCCGAGAAACTAGCAGGCGCTCTCCATCCCGCGATAGGCTGGACCGTCGTCCAATGACTACCCAAGCATGCGAACTTACTACCCCCGGGAAAATGTTTCTTGCGTATGCAATGTTGTCTTGAACCCAAGTCAACCAGTCTTGGACTTGGCGTTCGGCGTGACTTAGGTACTGTGAGGGATCGCCACGCTTCGTGAATAGAGGGTATCGAGGCTGTTCGATTTCAACAAGCACATATTCACTGTTCGGCTTTATAATCACGAAATCAGAAATATACTCAGAACCAAGCTTTACCTTCGGTCGAATCTCAAGCGCTAATGGATCCAATAGGTATGGATGTTGTTCCAAGAACAATTGAATCTCTTCCTCCCGATTGGCCGAGTCCAATAGCGATCTAAAATCCCTTATGGCGTGACTTAGTCTCTGGATGGTGAGATCGCGAACTCTAGACACATCACTTTCCCGAAGATTCATTAGATGCGCGGTGACGAAGGATAAAAACTCACTTCTTGCATTAGCACGCCCAAGTTCCCTTGTCCAGTGGCTGGATTTAAATGGTATTAAGATTTGAGCCCGGCACCATTCTGGTTTCCAATGCACACTACCGTCGTGCCGGCGAATTTCGATGTCAGCAATGTCTAGGTGCAACTGCCTACTACCACGTTCGATTTCGATAATTCCCCGTGTCACCTGTCGCGTAATGCGGTCAATAGGTTCAGATGTGGACCAGCAATAAAATTGGAATGTAGATGCTGGGTAGTGGAGAATGACCACTCCACCGGTAGAAAGGTGGGCTTCTACTCGGCACGTTGTCCGAAGAAATCGAGGAAGGGCATCTAAAATTCCGGCATACTGTCCGATTAGAATGCATTGCTCATCATAGTAAGCTCTCTGGTACTGTTCAATTTTCTTAGCCACTCTTGTATAAGCCATTGTTAAGTCGCTCCTTTGTCCCCACCCTATTCATATACGCGCAATTTAGGCCTGCCAATATCTACGTTCCTTCACTCATTGCTCGTTATCAATCGATGGTACGGCCAGGCCATCTTGTTTGCGCCGCACCAAGGTCAACATCCTTTTCTTTTCGGCTGACTTGATCCTCTTAACATATCGAGAAAAGCGATGGTCAGATCGCATTTCCTCAAGGATGGGCCATTCCTCCAACTCCTTACTCAAAATTCGCTTTGCTGCAGCGAGCTGATCAAGACATTCGAAGAACTTATTCCTGTCGTCGATGAGTGCGTAATAGGCCAATGCGAATCTGGGATGGACAATGTGAAGGTCAAATTCTCCTAGTATTTCCTGGAGCGATTCTAGTCGACCCATTCGCTTATAGCATAAACAGAGATTAAGTTTGAATATCATTCGGGACTCGTCTGTTAGTACAGAATGGTTTAGGAGTCCCTCATAGAGCAAAGACGCAGCACGCCATTCGGAATCCCTTAGGAGCCTATAGCTGACCTTGGATAGAACCTCCTCTCGAATGGGGTCGTCGGGTCTCAACTTTGCCCAAATGGCATCACAGAGCAGTAATCCGCTAGACAGAAACAACTCAATTCTATTTTCAAGATAGCTTGACGAGGGAAATAGTTGTTTTCCTACCTGGATCGGAGGGTTCTGTGTCTTAATCCACTTCTTGCTTACTTTGTTGAGGTAATGGGTATTGGCTCGTCCACCGTTGTGAACAATGATATGTCGGCGCTGAAAGGTCTCGTAAAAGCTGTCCCAATCCTGAACGATATTTTGAACGTAGATGTTATGGTCGGATAGGAACTCACACCATTCATCTATGCCGCCACGCATAATACCATCGAGTTTTTTGCCGATTACGTACTGCATAACTTCGTCTAGGGAGGACATTCTCACCAGCTCTTCCCATGAGATAGCTTTGTCCTTTGATGCCAATATCTGAGGCCGTAACATTAAGTACTGGTGGAGGAGTTCAGTAATCAAGAGTTCAAAGGTGCTGACTAAAAGGACGAGAATACTTCCCGAAAGTAGCAAGCTGCGGAGGGGCTGCGGACCAAAGATCGCATCGTCAAAGATGTCAAGTAGTTCTAGCAACTGCCTTTGGTTCAGGCTTGGAGGACTCGAAGTAGCCGCTGACTCTCTTTCTGGCAAGTCCAGATAAGGGGAGAAGGCATCAAAAACCTCCTGTGCGCGTCTTCTGTCCTGCTCTTTGGTTAAGGGTGCAAGTTCACGCACGAGATCGCGGAGGCCTATGATCCTGTGCCAGTATTGTAGGAACATCCGCAAGAATGGGTTCTTCGCCATGCCGATCGTCCTCCTGAGCTGTGTAGATCAGCACGGTGCCGAAGTGACTCGGCCCGAACGGTCCATGGCGTCACGTCCCATCCATGAGGTAACCGGCGAGCCGCCGCCTCCGTAGCGGTTGGTCTCGCTGACGTCCTTCTCAAGCCGCACCGTCTTACCCTCGAGCTGGCGCTTGGTGTAGGCGGGCGCTTCTTTGCCGTAGGGCTGCACCTGGGTCGTGCTCTCCGGCGTATCCACGCCGATGAGGCGGACCCGGGTGGCTGGCAGTTGGGCGCCGGCGATGTAGACAAACTCGATGGTGTCGCCGTCGATGACCCGGAGGACCTTGGCCTGGGTGACGCCAGCAGGTAGCTCGGCCTTTGCCGCCTGCTTATCCCCCTGTTGCCGGGGCTGGGACTGTGGCTCCTGCTTCGGCTGCTGACCCGATTCCGCTGCCGGCTGGGGCTGCGGGGAAGCCTGTTGCTCCTGGGCAGGCGGTGAGGGTGGCCCGCCCTGCAGGCCCGCTTCGAGGCCTTCCCCCGCCGCCTCTCCGCACGCTGCCAAGACCAACCCTAGCATCAAGAACAGGGGCACGGCCAGCTTACGCACCGAGTCATCCCCTCCATCGCGAAACGGCCGATGTGAGCCGAAAGCCGTCACACGTCCCGCGCCGCTGCCGGCTCGAATGTCACCTGCGTGACTCACCCCGCGATCCGGACCTCGTCGGGTCGAAGTACCACGGGCGGATAAGAGGGGTTGTCAGCGGTCAGGACCACGTGCTCACTCGCCCTGCGGACCCGGCGGAGGACCGCCTCGTCCTCCCCCTGGGGAGGAAGACCACGGCGACCTGCCCGTCCTCGACCTCCGGCTGGACACGGACCAGGACCCGGTAGCCCTCACGGATGGGGGCGGGGCCACCGTCCAGCAATCGCCCCGGACGATGAGGAAGAAGTATGTACCGCCTCGGACGTCGTCCTCGGCCATCCATTCGTAACCTTCGAGGTGCTCGGTTGGAGGCATCGACTCGCCTGCATGAACCCGCCCCACAACGGGCACCCGCACGAGCCGGACGGGAACGCCCCCGATCCCCGCGGGCAGATCCCGCGGATCCGGCGTGACTTCGCCCGGGACGGGCTGGTCCGGTTCTCCCAATAGATAGGAAACCGGAACCCGGTACAACTTGGCAAGCTGCACCAGCGCTTCGGGATCCGGCCTGCGGGTGCCGGATTCCCAGGCCTCGACTTCCTGTTGGGGAGCGTTTGCTTTTTGCCCGGCCTGCTTCCGCGAAAGGCCAGCAAGCAGTCTTGCTCTGCGGAGCCGCAACGGCAGCCCCAGGGCCAAAAGCGCCGCAGGATTGAACGTGCCTCGGTCATCCTCGTACAGTTCACGGATTGCGACGCCCAGCGCCGCAGCAAGCCGCCGGCGTGTGGGCCGGGACGGCAGGGGATGCGCGGACCATCCTGGACCATGGGGACCGGGTGAGCCACGTCGGGCTGTTCTTCTTCCGCGTGGATGCCACGGGGACCATCTCCAGGGTGGGCGTCGCCGGCAATGCCCTGACCAGCCTCCCGGCAGGGCTCAGCCAGGCCGTCGCCGCCTGGCCGCACATCGCCCGGCTCATGACCGTCCGCAACGACGGTACGAGTCCATCTTGCGGGCCCTGGTGGAGGATGCGGCGGCCCAGGACACCTTCATCGCCGAGCCGCACCGCATTCTGGATGCGCACCCGTGGGCGGCAGGCGTGGACCCCCAATCGATCCCCCAACCCCCATCGCGGAGGTCTTGCCGGGATCGCCAGCGGCGGTCCCGGCTTTGTTTTGCCGGAAAGGAGGGGCGCCGCGCGAGCGAGACGGGCTTCAAGGGGGCCATCACCCTGGTGGGGAGCTTGGGGACCTACCTGCTGGGGGCCGGGACACGGGGCCCGCCTTGACCCCGCCCCATCGGTTAGCTAGACTAAACTTTAGCATGGCGAAACGAATGCCCGCGTAGCCCGTCGGCAAAGGAGATCCTGCCATGTCGTCCTCCCTCACGGCCGAAGCCTGCGCCCGCGCCATCACTGAGGTGGTGCCGCGGGTGATGCACCTGATCCGCACAGAGATGCGCCGCCACCAGCCGGGCCGGCTGTCCGTCCCCCAGTTCCGCACCCTGGTCTTCTTGGACCGCCATCCGGGGGCGTCGCTGTCGGCCGTGGCGGAGCACCTGGGTGTGGCCCGTCCTACCGCGTCGACACTGGTCGGCCGGCTCGTCCAACGGGGGCTGGTCACCCGGGAGACCGATCCCGCCGAGCGCCGGCGGGTGGTGCTGCACCTGACCCCGGCCGGCCGCGAGAACCTGGAGGTCGCCCGCCGCCGCACCCAAGCCTCCCTGGCCGCCCGGCTGGCCGGGTTCGACCCCGACGAGCTCTCGGCCCTGGCCGAGGGGCTGCACCTCTTGCAGCGGGTGGCCGAGGAGGTGGCGCAAGGTTGATTACCGGTCCCCTGGCGGAGGCCTCCCCTGGGGGCGCTCCCGCCGCCGTCGAGACCCGCGGCCTGACCCGCACCTTTGGTGACTTCGTGGCCGTCGACCGCCTCAACCTGGTGATCCCCGCAGGGTCGATCTTCGGCTTGCTCGGCCCCAACGGCGCCGGCAAGAGCACCACCATCAAGATGCTGACCACCCTCCTGCCGCCCAGCGGCGGCACGGCCCGGGTGGCGGGCTTCGACGTGGTCCGCCAGCCCGCCGCGGTCCGCCGGCGGGTGGGCTACGTGCCCCAGTTCCTCTCCGCCGACGGCTCCCTGACAGGGTACGAGAACCTGTTGATCTTCGCCAAGCTCTTCGGGATCCCGGCCCGGGCGCGCCACCGGCGCATCATGGTGCTGCTGGAGCTGGTCGGCCTGGCCGACGCCGCCCACACCCTGGTCCGTCGCTACTCGGGCGGGATGATCCGGCGCCTGGAGATCGCCCAGTCCCTGCTCCACCGACCCGCCGTGCTGTTCCTCGACGAGCCCACGGTAGGCCTCGACCCCACCGCCCGCCGCGGCGTCTGGGAGCAGGTGCGCCTCCTGCGCGACCGCTTCGGCACCACCGTGGTGCTGACCACCCACTACATGGAGGAAGCCGACGAACTCTGCGACCAGGTGGCCATCCTCCACCGCGGCCGGGTCGCGGCCGTGGGGTCGCCGGCGGACCTCAAAGCCCAGGTGGGTGCAGGCGCCGCCCTGGAGGACGTGTTCGTCCACTTCACCGGCAGCTCGCTGGAGACGGGAGGGACCTACCGCGATGTCGCCCGCACCCGCCGCACCGCCCGGCGCCTCTCCTGACGCCCCTGGTGCCCTGGCCCCGAGTCCCGGCGGCACCGCCAGCGCCGGCGGCGCTCTCACCACACCGGGTGGAACCGGCTCCGCCGCCGCCCTGGAGCCCGGGCCGCTGGCCGCAGCGGCCGCGTTCGTCCGGCAAACCCTGGCCCTGGTTGAAGCCGAGGTGCGCAAGCTGCGCCACGATCCGGTGGAGCTGCTCACCCGGGCGGTCCAGCCGGCCCTGTGGGTGCTGGTCTTCGGGCAGGTGATGGGGCGGCTGCGGGGCATCCCCACCGGCGGCCTGCCGTACCTGGATTTCATGGCCCCGGGCATCCTGGCCCAGAGCACCTTGTTCGTGGCCATCTTCTACGGGATCTCGCTGATCTGGGAGCGCGACCTGGGCATCCTGCACAAGTACATGGCCAGCCCGGCGCCCCGCACGGCCCTGGTGCTGGGCAAGGCCCTGTCGGCGGGGGTGCGGGGCCTCAGCCAGGCGGTGGTGATCTACCTCCTGGCCGCGGCCGCGGGGGTGGCGGTGCGGTACGATCCGGCCGCCCTGGCCGGCGTGCTGGCGGCGGTGGTGCTGGGGGCGGCGGTGTTCTCGACCTTCTCGCTGATCGTGGCCTGCCTGGTGCGGACGCGGGAGCGGTTCATGGGGATCGGGCAGGTGCTCACCATGCCGCTGTTCTTCGCCAGCAACGCCATCTACCCGCTGAGCCTGATGCCGGCCTGGCTGCACGGCGTGGCGCGGGTGAACCCGCTGACCTACCAGGTCGACGCCCTGCGGGCGCTGATGATCCGGGGCGGCGCGGCCCAGTTCGGCCTGGGGTGGGACCTGGGCGCCCTGGCGGTGAGCCTGGTGGTCCTGGTGGCCGTGGCCTCCCGCCTCTACCCGCGGGCCGTGACCTGACGGCCGTAAACATGACCTGGGGACAGGCCGTGAACATGACCTGGGGACCGTGAACATCCGGGACGGTGAATCGGGAAGGTGGCAAGGGCGGAGCGAAGCCGTCCGGAGGCCGCCCGCGGCCTATTGCTGGCCGCCGTGGCCTTCGGCGCCCTTTTGAATCCCCTCAACTCGTCGATGATCGCCGTGGCGCTGCCCGCCATCGCCCGGGACTTCCGGGTGCCCATCGGGCGGCTCACCTGGGTCATCGCCGCCTTCTACCTGGCCAGCGCGGTGGGCCAGCCGGTCCTGGGCAAGGTGGCCGACCGGCTGGGCCGGCGGCGGGTCTTCTTCACCGGGCTCGTCCTGGTGGCCGCCGCGTCGGCCCTGGCGCCCCACGCCCCGACCCTGGGGGCCCTGGTGGCCGCCCGGGTGCTGCAGGCGCTGGGGAGTTCGGCGCTCTACCCGGCCGGCATGTCTGCGGTCCGCGACGCCTTCACCGGACGAGCGGACCAGGCCCTGGGCATCCTGGCGGTGTTCGCCTCCACCTCGGCGGCCCTGGGCCCGTCCCTGGGCGGCTTCCTGGTCAAGGCCGGCGGCTGGCAGGCGCTGTTCTACGTGAACTACCTGCCCGTGGCCCTCAGCCTGGTGCTGGCGGCCCGGGCCTTTCCGCCCGGCGGAGCAGCCGGCGGCGATCCCGTCGGCGCCGGCCGGGGCGGGGTCGCCGGTAGGAAGCCCGGCAACGGGGACCCGGGCGGCGTCGCGGGTGGCGGGCCCGGCGCTGCAGGCGCCGGCGAAGCGGCCGGGGGCGGGCCCGGCGCCGCGGGCCTGGGCGGGGTCACCGCCGCCGGGACCGGGTATGCCGGGCGGCCGGGTTCGTCCCCCGCCCCGGGGGCCCGGGCGGCGGAAGGGGCCGGCGGGCTCGACCTGCCGGGCATGATGCTCTTCGGTGGAACCGTCGTGGCCGGGCTGGTGGCGCTGCTCTCCCTGTCCGAGCCCCGCCCGGCCTGGTGGGCGGTGCCCGTGGCCGTGGCCCTGGGCCTGGCCCTGGCACGCCGGGAAGGGCGCATCAAGGCGGCGGGCGGGGAGCCCTTTCTGGACCTGGAGGTGCTGCGCCGCGACCGGGCCCGCAGCGCCGTCTACGGCGCGTGGATCCTCTCCAACCTCGCCTTCTACACCATCTTCTTCGGCATGCCGGCCTATTTCGAGGAGGTCCGCCACCTGGACCCCGGGCGCAGCGGCCTGATGATGCTCTCGGTGGCGGGTTTCAGCAGCGTCGCCTCGCCCCTGGTCGGCCGCTGGGTCGACCGGGCGGGTCACCGGCCGGCGCTGTGGGCGGCGGGGCTGTCGCTGCTGGGCGGCACCTTGGCCCTTCTGGCCCTGGGACCTTCCGCGCCCCTGCCGGCGCCCTTCGCCGTCCTGGCCTTTCTGGGCGCCAGCAACGGCGTGAACAACCTGGCGCTGCAGGCTGCCCTGTACCGGTTCGTCCCCCGGGAGGAAACGGGGGCCGCCTCGGGGCTCTACATGACCTGCCGCTACATCGGCAGCATCCTCTCCAGCAGCCTGCTGGGGATCCTGCTGGGCGGGCCGCTGGGGAGCGCCATGCTGCGGGAGCTGGCCCTGGCGCTGCTGGTGCCGGCCGCGGGCCTCCTGCTCTTCATCCGGTGGATCCCGGCCCGGGGCCGTGCCTACGAGCCCGCCCGCGGGTAGCGGGCGAGCTCCCTCTCCAGCCGGCGCACCACCGCCTTGCCCAGGCGCCGCTCGGCGGCGGCGCGAAATTCCTCCCAGCTGTCGAAGCCGAACTGGTGGGCCACCTGTTCCGCCATGGCCTCCCGGGTCGGGGTCCGGCCGGCGTGCATGGCGAGGCCCGGCCCTTCCGCGCCCTGGAGGAACCGGCCGGGGTCCTGGGTGAACCCATCGCCGCGAGGAACCAACCTGCCACCCCCCTTTGTCACGGTCCTTTGTCACGATCCAGCCGCTGGCATGCCGCCCCGCGCCCCCCAATGGAGTGCCCCCGGCCGCCCGCATCTATGACGGGCCGGGGGTACAGCACGGGCCGTAGCACCGCCGCCCGCCCCTCGCATACCGCTGCGGTGCCGGTGACACCTTAGACATCGGCGAAGGGAGGAATCACCGGTGCCGGAATTCAGCGAGGTCTTCCGCCAGCAACTGACCGTCCTGGCCGACAAGGTCCGCACCATGGAGAACCTGGGGATGTCCAGCGAGGGCATTACCGGCGTGGTGACGGAGGTCGGCGACTGGCTGGCGCGGGAAGCGGAGCCGCGCAGCGCCGAGCAGCGGCTCTTGAAGGAAATGTGGCAGAACGCCAGCAATCAGGAGCAGGCGCAGATCGCCTCGGCTTTGATCAAGCTGGCCGACCGCACCGTCGGCCGCAACGTGGCCAGGTAGCCTCCTAGCCCCCTCCCCTCACCCGCGGGGCCGGTGCCGCCTGGGGCATCGGCCCCGCTGCCGTTGCGACCCGCCGCTGTAGCAAGGGGGATCAATCCACGAACGTGGCCGTAGCCAGGTCAAAGCGCAGTTCATCACCCGAGCCGGCCCGCAGGATCAAGACCCCGTCCCCGGCGCCGGTGATCCGCAGGCTGCCCTGCGCACGGGGCGATTCCACCGGCCTCCCCCTGACGAACCGCCACTGGTCATCGTACCAGTGGACGATCACCAGGCCCTGCTCCGGCCGGTCGCGGTAGGCACCGGCGAAGACCGCCATATGGCCGTCCCCGGCGGGGCCCTGCCAGCGGTTCTGGATCACCACCGTGGGATCCGGATACTCGCCCGATTCGATGATGCCCGCCGGTCTTGCGGGGTCACCCTGTTGCACGGCCTCCCGCGCCCCCACCTGGTCCTTGGGTGCCGGAGGAGAAGAGCGCATGCCGGCATCTTCCCGGGCCACCAGCTCCCGCTTCTCGCCGGGAAGCAGGCCGAACCACCACGGCTGCGAAGCGCGGGACGCGGACCCCACGCCGGCCAGGAGCACAGCCCCCACCGCGACCAGCACCGTTGCGACCACCCGCCTCACCTTCGCCCTCCCCCCGACCATGGTTCCAGGGGTCCCACCGGACCCGGGGGTTCCGGGGTCCTGTGCAGGGGTCCTTCCCGCAGGGGTCCTGCCCGGTGTTCCCAGGGTGCGGCGCGAGGCCCCTCGTCCATTGTGGATGCCCATCCAAGTCTTTCCATTTACACCAAGGCTACATGTTTCGTGACGCCAAAGCTACATTTCCTTGACGCAGTTCAGTGCACCGGAGGAGTGCACCAGCGCAGTGTACACCCACCGGAATGAGACCAGCCCGGTTCGGCCGTTGCTGCAGCGCCGCCGGCACGACTACACTCGTAGTGCCAGGCCCGTACGCGGGATGCCGGAGCCCGGCCTGGGGAGCGAACCGTCATGCACCGGTTGCTTTATGTGGCCGTCATGGCCGCCTTCTTCGACCAGTTCGCCCAGATACCCCTGATCGCCCCCTATGCCCACCGGCTAGGGGCCCCGTCTTTCCTGGCGGGACTCATCGTGGGGGCTTATTCCATGACCAATCTGGCCGGCAACCTGGCCGCCGGCCGCTGGCTGGATGGGGGCCGGCGCAAGGGCGTGCTGGTGCTGGGTCTGGCGCTGGCGGCCCTGGGCGCCGGCGCCTACGCCCCGGCGGAAACGGCCGCCCAGCTGGCGCTGGCCCGGCTGGTGCATGGCTTTGGTGCAGGCCTGGTGACGCCGGCGGCCTTCGCTCTCCTGGGGGACCACGGTGAGAGCACCCACCGGGGGCAGATCATGGCCGGTGCCGGTGCCGCCATCGGCCTGGCTTCGGTGGTGGGCCCGGCTTACGGGGGCCTGCTGGCTCAGCGCCTGGGTCCGGGCTGGGTGTTCGCCACCACCGCAGCGCTGCTGTTCCTGGTGTCCATGATCGTGGCCCGTTGGGTCCGGGATGAGGAGGTACCGGCCTTCCACGGGCCCGCCCCCCGGACCGACCAGGCCGCCGGCAACGGTGACATGGCGGCGTACGGCAACCCGGCCCTGGCCGCGGCTGCGGCCCCGCAGGGTTCATCCCCTTCCCCGGCCCGCTCCCCGGCCCGGGGAAGGCGACCCGCCCCAGAGCCCGGCGCCCCGGCGGTCACCCGCACCACCCCCCTTTGGAGGAACGCAGCCCTGCGCCTAGCCTACCTGGGGGCCCTGGCCCTGATGTTCGCCCTGGGGCTCCTGGTGTACACCCTCCCCGCCAAGGTGGCCGCCCTGAGCGCTGGCCCTGCCGCCACGGGGATGTTGCTCAGCCTGTTCGGGCTTACCGCCATCGCCCTCTTCCTCTCCCCCGCCAGCCGCCTGTCCGACCGCTGGGGGCGGGTTCGGCCGCTGCTGGCGGGCCTGCTGGCCGTGGCGGCGGCCCTGGCGGGCCTGGCCGCCTTCGGTTCCCTGCCCGGCCTGGCGCTGGCCATGGTGGTCTTTGGCACCGGCTTTGCCCTGGTGTTCCCCGCGGCTGCGGCCCTGGTGGTCGATGCCACGGGCCGGGGGCAGCGGGGCCGGGCCTTCGGGCTGTTCTATGCGTGCTTTTCGGTGGCCGTCGTGGCCGGTTCCGCCGCGGCGGGGTTGCTGGGCCATCCCACCTGGACCTTCCTGGCCGGGACCGCTGCGGTCGGCATCCTGGCGGTTCTTCTCGCCTGGACGGGGCGAGCCCTGACGGGACAAGCTAGCCCGGCCGCCGCGGCCGGTCAAGACGGGCAAGGTCCCCCGGCCAGCGGTCGCCCCCTGGGACTTGGCTGAATCCTCTCGCCTCGCCGCCGCCGAACCGGCCTGCAGTTGGGCTTCGCTACCCGGGCTTCCCTACCTGGCTTCCCTGCAGGGGCCCGTTCCACGCGCCAAGACCCAGTTTACCTTTCAACTCAATAAAGACTTAAAGCGCCCCTCCTCCGCCGGATCTTGCCCTTTAACCCACCCGATCTGCCGATTTCGTGTGATCTTCGTCACACGGCGCCTCCCCGTCCCCTCCCTAGCGTGGATCCTGGAAGCCCCGCCCAGGGGAAGGACGCCCGACCCCGGGGACAAGGGGGGACGCGCCATGCCCGGGGACAAGGGGGGACGCGCCATGACGGGAAGCACCACGGACGCCGCAGGCGCCCCGCCACAAGCGGCCCCGAGGACGGCTCCGGTGCTGCCGTCCCGGCAGGCTCCGGTTCCGGGCGCCACGCCATACGGCTGTTCTCCGTGCCGGGCCCTTGCCCCCACGGATAAGGTCCGGATGATGCTGGACCTGGTCATCCTCACCAAGCCGCGCATCGTCCTGATGCTGGTCCTGTCGGGGGTGCTGGCGGGGTACGCCGGGGCTGGCGGGCAGCCCGATCCGGCCCGGCTCGCCGGCTTCGCCCTGGCCGGCGGCATGGCCGCCGCCGGGGCGGCGGCGTTCAACCACTTCGTAGACCGGGACGTGGACGGGCACATGGACCGCACCGCCGCCCGGCCCCTGCCGGCGGGGCGCCTGGAGCCCCTGCGGGCGCTGGAAGTGGGGGCGGTCCTGTCCCTGGCCGGCGTCTCCGCCGCCGCGGTGCTGCTGGGCGGCGCCGTGGTCCTGGTGCTGCTGGCGGGCATCGCCGTCTACGCCGAGCTCTACAGCCTCTGGCTCAAGCGGCGCACGGCGTGGAACATCGTCCTGGGCGGCACCGCCGGCAGCCTGATGGTGCTGGCCGGGTGGCTGTCCCAGACCGGCACCCCGGGTCCCGGAGCGTGGCTCCTGTTCGCCTGGCTCTTCCTCTGGACGCCTTCCCATTTCTGGCCCCTGGCCATGGTGGTCCGGGACGAGTACGCCCGGGCCGGCATCCCCATGCTGCCCGTCACCGCGGGTCCCCGCCGGGCGGCCTGGCTCACCCTGGCCAATACCCTGGCGCTGGTGGTCCTTTCCCTGATCCCCGCCCTCTGGGGCTGGTACCGGGGCGGGCACACCCTGGCAGTGGCGGCAGCGGGGGCGGTCATGGTGGCGCTCAACCTGGCGGTCGCCCTGGCCGGCCCCGGCCGGCGGGAGCGCCTGGCCTGGCGGCTGTACAAGCTTTCCGGCCCCTACCTGGGCTGGATCCTGGCGGTCTTCGCGCTGGCCCTGGCAGGAAGGGGGTGAGGCCATGGACGGAGGGCGCGCGGCGGCGCAGACGGACCCGGTGCCGGAGCCGGTGCCGTGGATCCAGCGGCTGCTGGATGACGAGTTCTTCCTGCTCGGCGTGGGCCTGATGGTCCCGGTGCTGCTCTACATCGTGTGGGGCCTGATGGAACTGGCCCAGGTGCCCCTGTTCCCGCGGTGATCCCGCCCGGCCGGAGCCGGGAACGGGACGCGGCAGTGAGCTCAAGGGCGGTGGAACCGGCAACGCCGGCAGCCTGATAACAGGCGCTGCGCCCCCTCGCCCCAGGAGAGGCGGCAGCCGCCGGCGGTACCGCAGCGCGCAAAGGAGGTCAAGGGGATGAACGCAGCGGAACGTGGTCCGGCCCTCCATCCCGTGGCCGGTCCGGGGGGCGCCTCGGCCCTCGAACCGCCCCCGCGGGTGTGGTGGGGTCCCCTGGGCCGGATTGAACGGGTCTGGCTCATCGCGGCCCTGATCTGGGCCCTGGTGATGTTCGCCATGATGTGGATCTGGCCCCACGTGGGCCACCAGAACACGCCCATCGAGAGCTACCGCATGGCGCCGGCCGACTTTAAAGCCGCGGCCGAGGCCTTCATCAAGGAGCACCAGGTGGGCGAGGAGTTCGGCGTGCCGGTGGTGGAACCGGAGCCGGGAGGCGAGGTCTACCTGGAGGCCATGGCCTACCAGTGGCGGCCGATCCTGCGGCTCAAGCGCGGCGAGACGTACCGGCTCTACGTCTCCTCCACCGACCTTCAGCACGGCCTCTCCATCCAGCCGCTGAATCTGAACTTCCAGGTCCTGCCCGGCTACGTCTACGTGATCGAGCTGACGCCCCAGCAGACCGGCGAGTACGCCGTGGTCTGCAACGAGTACTGCGGCGTCGGACACCACCTGATGAGCGGCCGGCTCATCGTGGTCGACTAGGTGGGGGGGATGGCTCATGGCGTCAAGCACCGTGGTGGCGACCCGCACCCCGGCGCCGGCAGGGCCTGCCGCCGGCTTCCGCACGTGCCCGGTCACCGGATTGGCCGTCCACCGGCCGGCCGAGACGCTGATCATCGTCAACGCGGTCACGGCGGTGGTCTTCCTGGCCTTCGGCGGCCTGCTGGCCCTGCTCATCGGCCTGACCCGCTGGCCGGCGGTGCACCTTCTCCCGGCGGAGCTGTTCTACCGGTTCGTCACGGCCCACGGCACCACCATGCTGGTCTTCTGGATCCTGTTCTTCGAGGTGGCGGGCCTGTACTTCGGCAGCGCCGTCCTGCTCAATACCCGTCTGGTGACGCCGCGGGCGGGCTGGATCGCCTACGCGCTCATGCTGGCGGGCGCCCTGGTCACCGAGGCGGCCATGCTCACCGGCGAAGCCAACGTGATGGTCACCGCCTACCCGCCCCTGAAGGGCCACCCGGCCTTCTACCTGGGGCTCATCGTCTTCACCGTGGGGGCGCTGGTGGCTGTGGGCGTGTTCTTCGCCACCGTCCTGCGGGCACGGGCGGAAGGCCTGGTGAAGACCTCCCTGCCCCTGGTCACCTATGCCTTCCTCGCCGCAGCGGTGCTGGCGGTCTTCACCCTGGTCTCGGGCGCCCTGGCCCTGATCCCGACCTTCCTGTGGAGCATGGACTGGCTGCCGTCGGTCGACCCGGCCGTCTACCGGCTCCTCTTCTGGGGCTTCGGCCACGGCTCCCAGCAGGTCAACCTGGCCGCCATGGTGGGCGTGTGGTATGCCCTGGCCAGCCTGACGGTGGGCGCGCGGCCGCTCCATGAGGGGCTGAGCCGGCTGGCCTTCTTCCTCTACGTGGCCTTCATCCAGCTGGGCTCCATCCACCACCTGCTGGTCGACCCCGGCCTGGGCACCAGCAACCGCATCATGAACACCAGCTACTTCATGTACCTGGCCACGGTGGGCAGCATGATCCACGCCTTCTCCATCCCCAGCGCCGTGGAGGTCGCCCAGCGGGAGCGGGGGCATCACCGCGGCCTGTTCACCTGGCTGCGCAAGGCGCCCTGGGGCGAGCCCGGCTTCGCCGCCCTGGCCCTGTCCGTGCTGTGGTTCGGCTTCGTGGGCGGCGTGACGGGCGTGATCATGGGCCAGATGCAGCTCAACATGCTGGTGCACAACACCCTGTTCGTCCCGGGGCACTTCCACTCCACGGTGGTGGCCGGCACCACGGTGGCCTTCATGGGCATCGCCTACTACCTGCTGCCGCTGATCGGCCAGCGGCCCCTGGCCTTCCCGGGCCTGGCCCGGTGGCAGCCCTACATTTATTCCCTGGGCCTGGCCGTCCTGACCGGAAGCATGATGGCCGCCGGGAAGCTGGGCGTGCCGCGGCGCCTGTGGGACATCACCTACCAGCAGGCGGCCATCCCGGTGACGGTCTTTGAAGATCCCCGGGTCCAGCTGCTGCTCGCCGGGGTCGGCATGGGCGCCGTGTTGGCGGTGCTGGGCGGGGCGATGTTCGTGGCGGTCATGCTGGGCACCCTGTTCTCCCACCGCACCACCACCCGGGTCGGCGCGGGGCTGCGCCTCGCCCTGCCGCCGGCTACCCCGCCCATCGCGGCCCCGCCCATCACCGGCGGGTCGGACCCCGAGGGGCCGGGCGGGGAACAGGGCCGGCAGGCCCAGGGTGCACCGGGCGGCGCGGGCCCGGCGGGCCACAGGGCGGGCCCGGCCGCGGGGGCCGGCTACGGGGCGGCCCCGGAGCCCAGGGCTCCCGGGGCCCGGGTGGAGGCGCCGGGCACCGTGGTGCTGGTCTTCGCCTTCCTGGCCTGGTTCGTCCTGATGTACGTGGTCGCCTGGTCGAACCTGCACAAGGTCTGGCCGGTGGGCTGAGCTCCCGGAACCCCGGGGCCGGCGGCCCGATGGCCGCCGGCCCCGCCGGTTCCTCCCCCCGGTGCGGCGGGTCCGGCCGCAAGTTGACTTGGCTTGCAAGCCCAGTGGTATACTCGCGTCGAGGGGCACGGGAGCCCCTGGGGAGGAAGATATGCCACTCGTAACCACCGAGAGCGGGAAGAAGCTCTTCGTCACGGAAGACGGCCGCAAACTCGTCACCGTCATTCCCGGCGACGGGATCGGCCCGGAGTGTATCGACGCGACCTTAAAGATTCTGGAGGCAGCCAAGGCCCCCCTGGTCTTCGAGATCCGAGAAGCGGGGGCCAGTGTATTTAAGAAGGGCCTTGCCTCCGGCGTGCCGCAGGAGACCATCGACTCCATCCGCAAGTCGCGGATCGTCCTCAAGGGGCCCCTGGAGACCCCTGTCGGCTACGGCGAGAAGAGCGCCAACGTCACCCTGCGCAAGCTCTTCGAGACCTACGCCAACGTGCGGCCGGTGCGGGAGCTGCCCAACGTGCCCACTCCCTATTCGGGCCGGGGCATCGACCTGGTGGTCGTCCGCGAGAACGTGGAAGACCTGTACGCCGGCATCGAGCACCAGCAGACTCCGGGGGTCGCCCAGACCCTCAAGCTGATCTCCGACAAGGGATCGGAGAAGATCGTCCGCTTCGCCTTCGAGCTGGCCCGGGCCGAAGGGCGAAAGCGGGTCCACTGCGCCACCAAGTCCAACATCATGAAGCTCAGCGAGGGGACCATGAAGCGGGTCTTCGAACGGGTGGCGCAGGAGTATCCGGACATCGAGGCCCAGCACATCATCGTGGACAACGCCGCCCACCAGCTGGTCAAGCGGCCGGAGCAGTTCGACGTCCTCGTCACCACCAACATGAACGGGGACATCCTCTCCGACCTCACCTCGGGCCTGGTCGGCGGGCTGGGCTTCGCCCCCTCGGCCAACATCGGCAACGAGGTGGCCATCTTCGAGGCGGTTCACGGCTCCGCCCCCAAGTACGCCGGCAAGAACGTGATCAACCCCACGGCGGTGCTCCTCTCGGCGGTGATGATGCTGCGCTACATCGAGGAGTTCGCCGTGGCCGAGCTGATCGAGAACGCCGTCCTCTACACGCTGGAGGAGGGCAAGGTCCTGACGGGCGACGTCGTGGGCTACGACCGCGGCGCCAAGACCACGGAGTACACCGACGCCATCATCGCCAACCTGGGCCAGAAGCCGCGAAACGCCCAGGTCCGCTCCTACCGCGCCGTCAAGCTGCCCCAGATCAGCCCCGAGCCGGCCTACGTGAAGGCCCGGAGCCGCCGCATCGTGGGCGCCGACGTGTTCGTCGAGAGCGACCTCTTGCCGGAGCAGCTGGGTCCCGCCCTGGAGGAACTGGCCGAGGGCAGCGCCTTCCGCCTGAAGATGATCTCCAACCGCGGGACCCAGGTGTACCCGCCCACGGGCGGGCTGATCGACCTGGTGGACCACTACCGCTGTCGCTTCCTCTACAAGGGCGACGGCGAGGCGCGCCAGGAGGACGTTGTCGACCTGGTCCAGCGCGTGGGCAGCCGCTTCCGCTGGATGCAGATCGAGGTGTTGCAGGAGTTCGACGGCGAGCCCGGCTTCACCAAGGCCCAGGGCGAAGCCTAAGGGTGCCTATCGGCGCCGCGGCGGCGCCGGGGGGCGAAAAGGCATCGATAGCTCTTGTGGGATATCAGACGTTCGGGGGGCTCGGCCGGTGGTTGCCGGGCCCCCGACTTTTTGCGACCCGGGATGGGACCGGCAGGTCCTGGCCGGGCAGAAAAAGCGTTACAATGGCCCCAGAGAGGGGGACGACGGATGGCCGAGCGACGCGACCCGTTTGGCGTGCGCACCACCCTGGAGACGCCGGGCGGCCCCGTGGTGATCTACAGCCTGCCCAGGCTGGCCGAGGCGGCCGGCGTCGACCTGGATCGCCTGCCTTTCACCATCCGCATCCTGCTGGAGAACCTGCTGCGCAACCTGGACGGCGAGACCGTCACCGAGGACGACGTCCTGGCCCTGGCCCGCTGGCAGCCCAAGCCCGACGGGCGGGAGATCGGCTGGATGCCCTCCCGGGTGCTGCTCCAGGACTTCACCGGCGTGCCGGCGGTGGTCGACCTGGCCGCCATGCGCAGCGCCGTGGCCCGCATGGGGGGCGACCCCAAGCGGATCAACCCGCTGGTGCCGGCGGATCTGGTCATCGACCACTCGGTAATTGTCGACGCCTTCGGCACCCAGTATGCCTTCTTCTACAACGTGGAGAAGGAGTTCGAGCGCAACCGCGAGCGCTACACCCTGCTCCGCTGGGCGCAGAACGCCTTCGACAACTTCCGCGTGGTGCCGCCGGGGACGGGCATCGTCCACCAGGTGAACCTGGAGTATTTGGCCAAGGTGGTCCACCGCCGGGAAGAACACGGCGAGGTGCGGGCCTACCCCGACACCCTGGTGGGCACCGACTCCCACACCACCATGGTCAACGGCATGGGGGTGCTGGGCTGGGGCGTGGGCGGCATCGAGGCCGAGGCGGTGATGCTGGGCCAGCCCTACTTCATGCAGGTGCCCGAGGTGGTGGGCTTCCGCCTGACGGGCCAGCTGCCCGAGGGCGCCACCGCCACCGACCTGGTGCTCACCGTCACCCAGATGCTGCGCAAGAAGGGCGTGGTGGGCAAGTTCGTCGAGTTCTTCGGGCCGGGGCTCTCCAACCTGCCCCTGGCGGACCGGGCCACCATCGGCAACATGGCCCCCGAGTACGGCGCCACCTGCGGGTTCTTCCCCGTGGACGGCGAGACCCTGGGCTACCTGCGCCTGACGGGCCGGGACGAGGACCACATCGCCCTGGTGGAGCGGTACTGCAAGGAGCAGGGCCTGTTCCGCACCGACCAGACGCCCGACCCCGTCTACAGCGACGTGCTGGAACTCGACCTGGGCGACGTGGAGCCCAGCCTGGCCGGGCCGCGGCGGCCCCAGGACCGGGTGCCGCTGCGGGAGGCGGGCCGCGCCTTCCGCGAGGCGCTGGCCACCTTCGGCAAGAAGCCCGGCGACACCTCGGTGCCCTTCCGGCCGGGCGCCGAGCCGGGGCGCGAGGCCGCCCGGGCGGGTGCGGCCGCGGCCGGCGGGGACGGCACGGGAGCCGGAGCGGCCCATGCCGGTTCGTCCGGCGAGGGCGGCGGCGTGGCGGTGCTGACCCGGCCCAGGACCACCACCGAGCTCACCCACGGCTCGGTGGTCATCGCCGCCATCACCAGCTGCACCAACACCTCCAACCCCTCGGTGATGCTGGCGGCGGGGCTTCTGGCCAAGAAGGCCGTGGAGCGGGGCCTGACCGTCAAGCCCTACGTCAAGACCAGCCTGGCGCCGGGCTCCCGGGTGGTGACCGACTACCTGCGGGAGGCGGGGCTGCTGCCGTATCTCGAGGCGCTGCGCTTCCACGTGGTGGGTTACGGCTGCACCACCTGCATCGGCAACAGCGGCGCCCTGCCCGAAGACGTGGCCCAGGCCATCACCGAGAACGACTTGGTGGCGGCGGCCGTGCTCAGCGGCAACCGCAACTTCGAGGGCCGCATCAACCCGCTGGTCAAGGCCAACTACCTGGCCTCGCCGCCCCTGGTGGTGGCCTACGCCCTGGCCGGCACGGTGGACATCAACCTGCTGGAAGACCCCCTGGGCTATGACCCCAACGGGCGGCCCGTCTACCTGCGGGACATCTGGCCCACCCAGGAGGAGATCCAGGAGACCATCCGCCAGGTGGTGCGGCCCGAGCTGTTCAAGAAGGAGTACGCCCGGGTCTTCGAAGGCCCCGAGCAGTGGCGCCAGCTGCCCGCGCCCGAGGGCGACCTGTACAACTGGGATCCGGCCTCGACCTACATCCAGGAGCCGCCCTTCTTCAAGGACATGGGGGACGAACCCGGCCGGCCGGAGGACATCGTCCGGGCCCGGGTGCTGGCCCTCCTGGGCGACTCCATCACCACCGACCACATCTCGCCGGCGGGCTCGATCCCCAAGAACAGCCCGGCGGGCCAGTACCTCCTGGAGCGCGGCGTCAAGTGGGAGGAGTTCAACACCTACGGCTCGCGCCGCGGCAACCACGAGGTGATGATGCGGGGCACCTTCGCCAACATCCGGCTGCGCAACCAGCTGGTCCCCGGCACCGAGGGCGGCTGGACCCTGCACATCCCCAGCGGCCAGAAGATGACCATCTACGACGCCGCCATGCGCTACCAGCAGGAGGGCACGCCGCTGATCGTCATCGGTGGCAAGGAGTACGGCACCGGCAGCTCCCGCGACTGGGCGGCCAAGGGCACCTACCTGCTGGGCGTCAAGGCGGTGATCGCCGAGAGCTTCGAGCGCATCCACCGCAGCAACCTGGTGGGCATGGGCGTGCTGCCGCTGCAGTTCGTGGACGGGCAGAACGCGGCCACCCTGGGCCTGACCGGGACCGAGGAGTACTTCATCACCGGCATCGGCGAGGGCCTGGCTCCGCGCAAGCGGTTGCAGGTCACGGCCCGGCGGGACGACGGCAGCGAGGTCCGCTTCGAGGTCCTCTGCCGGCTGGACACGCCCATCGAGGTGGAGTACTACCGCCACGGTGGCATCCTGCAGAAGGTGCTGCGGCAGATCATGCAGGCGGCGTGACGGTGCCTGGGCGGGGCGACAGCAAGGCGAGAGGGTATGCGAGATGACCGGCGGGGCGGCTCCAGGGAGGGCCGCCCCGCGGCCCTTGCCGCTGGGAAAGGAGAGAAGCCGTGAGTGGTACAAGATGCGACCTAGGCGAAACCGCCGTTCTGGAGAAGATCCAAACTTGGCAGGAACCCTTCCGGTCCTACGGCTTGCGCCTGCATCGGGTCATCCTAGATGCCGTGCCCGAACTCACCCCGCGGCTGTGGTACGGCATGCCCGGGTACGCAAAGGGCAGCGGTCCTGTCCTCTGCTTCTTCCGAGCCGACGACCGCTTTATGACCTTCGGCCTGACGGACAAGGCCCATTTCGAGCGGGAGCCGAACCGGGCTGACCAGCTCATGCCCAGTGCCTGGTTTTTCACCCACCTGGACGAGCCAACGGAGGGGCGCATTGCGGCCATCGTGCGGCACGCCGCCGCGGCACACCGGCCCTGAGACAAGGGCCGGCCCTGATTTTCGGGTAACCGCCCCCTGGTTCTTCCAAGAAGACAAAAACGCGCCCCGGAGGCGGCTCCGGGGCGCTGTGGGCTGGCATGATCGGTGATGGGAGCAGGGGTCGCCGAGGATCAGAGCTGGCCGCGTTCCTCGAAGAACTTGCGGGCCTTCTCCTTGTAGTGCTCCCACTGCTCGGGGACCTCGTCCTCGTCGTAGATCGCCTCGACGGGGCAAACGGCCGCGCAGGCGCTGCAGCCGATGCACTCCTCCGGGTGGATGAAGAACTGGTCCTCGCCCTCGTAGATGCAGTCCACCGGGCAGACCTCGACGCAGGACTGGTCCTTGGTGCCGACGCACGGCTCGCAGATGACGTAGATCATCGGCCGGTGCTCCTTTCCTCGCCGGTTTACCCCTCTAAGTCTATGGCAACCCCGTCCACCGTGGCAAGGCGGCTGGCAGCTGTGGTTGCCCCTGGCGGACCCCCGTGGACCGGCCCCGGCGTGCAAGCGCCTGTGGGCCGGAGCGCCCGGCTCGCTCCCGTCGACCGGGAGGCGTTGCCGGAGCCGCGGATCAGCGCCCGCCTCTCTTACTGTACCGCATGGCCGGGCGAGAATCCTGCCGGGAACTCGCAAAATCGCGCGATTTCGGCAGAAAAGAAGTGATATTCATTTTCACCCATCCCAAAGGGTTCTCCCAGCCCTTGCTTCTCCCGGCCCTTGCCCCTCCCAGCCCGACTGCGGGCAGGCCGCCCGCGGCATGCCGCCGTTCCGTCCGGGGTCTAGAGTTCCGGCGACGGGCGCTGCAGCATGGCGACCAGCAGCCGCACGGCCCCCTCCAGGTCGCCGGCATCGACCATCTCCCCCGGCGTGTGGGCGTACCGGGTGGGGATGGAGAGGGTGCCCGCCGGCACCCCGGCCCGGGCCAGCTGCATCGCGCCGGCGTCGGTGCCGCCGAAGGGCAGCACCTCCAGCTGGTACGGGATCCCCTCCGCCTCCGCCGTGCCTTCCATCCAGCGGCGCACCAGCGGGTGGGCGATCTGGCTGTTGTCCTTCACCTTGACGGCCGGCCCCTTGCCCAGTTCCACCGCCACCCGGTGCTCAGGCTCCGGGGTGTCCCCGGCCAGGGTGATGTCCACCGCTACCGCCACGTCCGGCTCGATGCCGAAGGAGGCGGTGCGGGCGCCGCGCAGGCCCACCTCCCCCTGGACCGTGAAGACGAAGAACACCTCGTGGGGCGAGTCCTCCAGCCGCGCCATGGCCTCCATGACCACCGCGCAACCCGAGCGGTCGTCCATGGCCTTGGCGACCAGGCGCCGGCCCGCCCGCTCCAGGGGCCGGTGGAACACGGCCATGTCGCCGACCCGCACGGAGCGGCGCGCGTCGTCGCCCGAAGTGGCGCCGATGTCCACGAAAAGCTTGCCCATCTTGAGGTCGCGCGCGCCGTCCAGTTTCTCGCTGGAGACCACGCCGATCACGCCGCCGGCAAACTCGACCCGCTGGCCCATGAGGATGACGGGATCCTGCCCGCCCACCGGTTCGACCCGGATGAAACCCTTCTCGTCGATGTGGGTGGCGATGAGGGCGATCTCGTCCATGTGGGCGGCCACCATGATCCGCCGGCCCGAGCCGCCGCCGCAGCCCGGGGCCGCCCCGCCCCGCGGCCCGCGCCGCGCGATCAGGTTGCCCAGGGCGTCCACCCGCACCTCGTCGGCCCAGGCCTCCACCCGCGCGCGAATGTACTCGCGCACGGCCTCTTCCCGGCCCGACGGGCCGTAGGTCTGGGTCAGGTCGCGGAGGAACCCGATCAGGCGGGATTCGCCCGCCGGCTCCTCCCGCTCCCCGGCCGGGGCGGCAACGGGCTGCGGTTCGCGGGCCGCACCGGAGGGGTGCGGCGGCTCGCCGCCCGGCCCGGCCCGGCCGGCCGTCATGTCGTCAGTCACCATGGCGGGGCACGCCTCCTTCGCTCAGATCTTCAAGAAACCCGCGGACCAGCCTGGCCGCATCGTGATAGTCCTGCTGGCTCATCACCGCGCAGGGGGAGTGGATGTATCGGCACGGCACCGAGACCACCGCCGACGGGATGCCGGTGCGCGCCTGGTGGATCCGGCCGGCGTCGGTGCCGCCGAAGGTGGTCCGCTTCCACTGGTAGGGGATGCCCCGCCGCTCGGCCGCCGCCACCAGCCGATCCGTCAGCCAGCGGGGCGGGATCACCGTCCGGTCCATGGCGGTGATGGCCGGCCCGTGCCCGAGGCGGGTGGACTGGCCGTGTTCGTCCGCACCGGGGATGTCGGCGCAGGTGGTGCCCTCCAGCACCAGGGCCACGTCGGGCGCGATGGCATAGGCCGCCGTGGCCGCGCCCCGCAGGCCGATCTCCTCCTGGACGGTGAAGGCGCCGTAGAAGGGGAAGTCGTAGTCCTCCTCCAGAAGGGCGGCCAGCAGCGCGCAACCCACCCGGTCGTCGAAGGCCTTTCCCTTCCAGCAGCCCTGGCCCAGCTCGCCGAAGGCCGTGTCGAAGGTGGCGTACTGCCCGGGACGAACCAGCTTCTCCGCCTCCTCGCGGGAGGTGGCGCCGATGTCGATGTAGAGCTCGTCCGCAGGGGTCACGCTGCTCGCCTTGCGGTCCAGGTGGATCGGCTTGCTGCCGATGACCCCGGGCACGCCGTCCGGCCCCACCCGCACCCGCTTGCCGGGCAGCAGCCGGTCGTCCAGGCCGCCGACCTTGGCAAAACGCAGGAGGCCGCTCTTCTCGATCCGGGTGATCATCACGCCGACCTCGTCCATGTGGGCGGCCACCATGACCCTGGGGCCGGGCTTGTCCTTCCCCTTGACGACCAGCAGGTTGCCCATGCCGTCGATGCGGTAGGCGTCGATGTGGGGGCGCACCGCCTCCAGCAGGAGCTCGCGCACCGCCCCCTCGTCCCCGGAAACGCCCCGGGCCTCACTGAGCCGCGCCAGCAGCACCCGCCCTCACCTCCTGCCAGCCCGGACCCACCAGCCGGCTGGCAGCCCCGGCGTCGAGCCGGGCCGCCGTGGCGGCCAGCAAGCGGGCCGCCTCCTGGACGTCGCCCAGGTCGACCACCTCCGCCGGGCTGTGCATGTGCCGCAGCGGCACCGACACCAGGCCCGTGGGGATCCCCTCGCGCGCGATCTGGATCGCCCAGGCGTCGGTGCCGGAGGCGCCCGGAATGGGCTCGGGCTGGGTGGCGATGCCCTCGGCCTTCGCCGCCTCCCGCAGGGCCTCCAGCACCCGCGGGTGGATGTTGGCCCCCTGGGCGACCGCCGCGCCCTTGCCCAGTTCCACGGTCTTGCCGTCGGGCACGCCGGGCTGGTCGCCGAAGGTCACGTCCACGGCGATGGCCAGGGTGGGGTCGAGGCCGTAGGCGCTGGTGGCGGCCCCCCGCAGCCCCACTTCCTCCTGGACCGTGGCCACGGCGTACACGTCCACGGCGTGGCGCCGGCGGGCCAGTTCGGCCAGGGCCAGGGTCAGCACCGTGACGCCCACCCGGTTGTCCAGGCTCTTGCCCGTCATGCGCCGGCCCTGAAGGCGCGCCGGCGACTGGCGGATGGTGATGGGGTCGCCCACCCGCACCCGGCGCCGCACCGCCTCCGCCGGCAGGCCCACGTCGACGAACAGGTCCCGCAGGCGGGGCACCTGGCGCGCCTCTTCGGCGCTGGTCAGGTGGGGCGGCTTGGTTCCCACCACACCGGCGAGGGGCCCGCCCGCGGTGTGGACCGTGACCTCCAGCCCCAGCAGGTTGCGGGGATCGGCGCCGCCGGCGGCGTCGACCCGCAGGAAGCCCTCGTCCTCGATGGCGGCCACCAGCAGGGCGATCTCGTCCATGTGGGCCGCCCACATCACGCTGGCCCGCCGCCCGCCGGGGAGGGCCAGCCCCTCGCCCCGCACCACGGCGATCACGTTGCCCAGGGCGTCCCGGCGCACCTCGGCGGCCAGGGGCCGCCAGAGCTCTTCCACCGCCGCCGCCACGGGCCCCTCATGGCCCGGGGGACCGGCGATGGAGGCGAGGCGGGCCAGCACTTCCGCCGCATCCAACAAGCAACCCTCCTCCCACCCGCCGTTCCCGCCGGTCGAACCGGCCGTCCGGCCCGGCCCGCCGTTGGGCGGCACCTGTTGGCCCGGGGAACGGCGCCTGGAACGGACCCGCCGGTGCGGCGCAAACCAGGGCGAACCGCACCGGCGGGCCGTCCTTCTTCCGAAGTTCGATGATACCACTTCTGGCCGGATGATCTGCGGCCGGGCGTGGCGAGAGCGGACCGCGGAGGCGGGACAGCTGGGCAACGGTAGGCCACGACGGCAGCAGGCTGCCAGGGCGGCGGGCCACCGGGGCTGCGGCAGGGCGCCGCCGGCGCGGATCACGGGGCCGCTGCGGAATGGGCCGTCGCAGGGGGTGACCCCGCGGTCTTCCGGGTATCCGGGCTTTCGGGTTTCCTGGCTGCGGCCGGAAGGGTGCGGGACGGTGTGCCCGCTACTCTCCCGGCACCGGCCGGGCCAGCCCCCGTGTCTTCAAGTACCGGTGGAAGAAGAACTCGGCGATGCCCAGGGCCAGGGACGCCAGCCCCACCGGTCCCGGCCGCAGGGCCAGGGCCGGCCACAGGTAGCCGGCCACCGCCAGGATCAGGGCCGCCAGCAGGACGTCCACCACCATCGCCACCGCCTGCCCGCCGACGGGCAGGACGATGCGATCGCCGGTGACGTAACCGGCCAGGGTGACGGCGGCAGCCAGAAGGAGCAGAGCACCGGGTCCGGCCATGCTCCCGCCTGCAGGGAGGATCCAGAGCAGGACGGCCGCCGTGGCGACGAATTTCACGGCCAGCGCCGAGAGGTGCGGCACGGCTCTCACCCTGGTTAGGATTCCCCGCAACCCGGGCGGCCGCCACCCGTGCCTCCGGCCGGCCGGACCCCCGGCCTGCCCCGCGGGCCGCCCAGGGCCGCCAGGGGACAAGGGGCGCGCACCGCCGGCGCGGCGCGGGCTGGCCCACCGCGCCGGCGAGGGCGCCACCCTGGCCCCGCCGGGGACCACCGCCGGCGCCACGACCGTGGCCCGCCGGGCAAGGGCGCGAGGGGCGGCGGCCCGGGCGGCGGCAAGACCCGCCACCGGCGAGACGATCCCCGGGGTGACCCGCGCCTTGACCAGGGGACTGGGGCGCGAAGCCGGCAAACCTGGAGAGGGCGCCGGGCGCACCAGCGACCGGAGGATGCCGAAGGGGCCGTGGGCCGCGGGCAACTCGACGGTCCACCGCAACCCGCCGGGCGCCGCCCGCCAGCGGCCGGCGTGCAGGCCCGCTACCGCCGCCACCAGCTCCAGGGCCAGGGGCGAGGTCACGCCGCGGCGCCACCGGTTGCCCACGGCCGCCCCTCCCGCGGGGCCGGTTCGTCCTGCAGTGGAACCGGCGGGGCCTGCCGGGCCGCCGGCCCGGGAGCCGGCCGCAACGGCGCCAGGCCGAGCGTCGCGGACCGCCTGCGGCAAGAGCACCGCCCTGCCCTCCGCCGGGTTCATCCCGGGCCGGCCCCCGTCGCCGCCCGGAGCCGGCAGCTGCGCCTCCAGGTCCAGCACGACCGCCGCCCCGTCACCGTCAACCCGCATCTCCAGGCGGCTTCCGGGCGGGCAGCGGTCGATGACCGCCGCCACCAGGCTCGAGCACAGCAGCTCAAGCAACGCCCGGTCGCCGCGCACCACCATGGCCGTCCCGGACCGGCCGGCCAGCGTGACCTGCACCTGGCGGGCCAGGGCCACGGCAGCCAGCCGGCGGGCGACCCGCTCGGCCACGGCGGCCAGGTCGACCCGTTCCCGTTCGGGCCGCACCCGCCGGGTCTGGAGGCGCAGCCAGCAGGCCAGCTGCAAGGCGCTGAGGCGCAGCAGCTCGGCCTCGGCCTCCAGCTGGACCAGCACGTGGGTGTGGGACCGCTCGTCAGCGAACCGGCCGGCGGGCAACCCCTCCTGCACGCGAAGGGGAACGATGCGCCCCCACCCGCCGCCAGGGCCGGCGAGGGACGCGCGGGCGTCCGGCCTGTCCGGGGGATCAGGAAGCCGGGGTCTGGGGATGGCGGCAGTCTCCCTAGCCGCGGCAGCCGGCGCCACCGGGGAGGCGGGAGCCGGCACCGCCGGGAAGGTCGCCGGCGAGACGGGCGAGGCCGGGCCAGCGGGCGCGGCCGGGGTCGCGGGATCTACCGCAGAGGCCCCGCGGGAGGCCTGGGAGCGGCTGCGCCGCAACATGCCGGCCGCCAGGGTGACGGCGGTGGCCCGGGAGCGGAACTCGTCCAGGACCGTTTCCACCAGCCAGCGCCGGTCGTCTTCCTGCCGGCACCAGCGGCCCCACTGCCGGTCGAGCCAGGCGGTACCCGCCGCCAGAGGTACGGCTGCGGCCAGGACCACCAGCCAGGCCGGGCTGCCTGCGCGGCGGGCCAGTTCGGTCGCGGTGACGCTGGCCACCACCGTGAGGATGACGCCCGCGGCCTGGCGCCACCGCCACCCGCCGGCGGCGCTCCGGTGCCGGTCCCCCTCAGGCCCGGGGGGAAGGCCCTGCTCCTCGGCTGCTGCCGGCCCGGCCCGCAGCACCCTGCCTTCCCACCCCGATCTGGAGGATCTGGCCGTCCAGCGTGCCGGAAGGCACGCCATCCGCGCCATGCCCGGAATATCCCGGATCCCCATGCCCGCTCCCCCCACCGGTCCCGCGTCCACCCGGGCAGAACCCGGTCACCGTCCCGGCCGGGGCGGGGTCTCGCCTCGCCGGGGCACCGGCCCGCCGCGGGTACTGGCCCAAGTTCGCCCGGACCTGTCCATTTCCTGGCACGAAATGTTCCGAAATACCACGAAATCAACGAGATTCGTGCGACAATTCTCGACGAGCCCGGCGACGGCCCGCCGCGATGCCGCCGGCCGGTTCCGGCCGCAGGGCGGCCTATCGGGTCAAAGCCTTATAGTCCTTCGACCTGTCGTGATGGCCATCTGTCTCGCCTGCCCTGATCGCCCCGGTGGCGGCAGGATCGCGGACGGCCGCCCGCGAACCCAGGGGCGACGCCCAGCCGAGAGCCACGGGCGCGGGGCGCGAGGCGGGTACCCATGGCACCCTATGCGCATCCTGCCAGGCGAGAAGGAGGGCCGGCGATGTCCCGCGACCACCAGTCCGAGGCGCGCCGGGCGCGGCCCGGCCGGGGCATCGCCGGGCCCGGTGAGGAGGGCCCGGCGGGGTACCGGGTGATGCAAGTCCTCAACAACAACGCGGTCCTGGCCCGGGACGGGAACGGCCGGGCCGTAGTGCTGCAGGGCCGCGGCCTGGGTTACCGGTCCCGGCAATCCCGCTGGGTTGCCGCCGGTGATCCCGCCATCGAAGCCGTCTACATTGCCGAACCGGCGGCGGTGCCCGCCCCGGACTGGTTGCCGGGCGTGGTGGCACGGCTCGTGCAGCGGGCGGAGGCGGCCCTGGGCGAGCCGGTGGACCCCCACATCGTGCCCGCCCTGGTGGACCACCTGGCCTTCGCCCTGCACCGGGTGCGCCAGGGCCTCCCCCTGGAGAACCCTTTCCTGGACGAGATCGAGGTGCTGTTCCCGGAGGAACTGCTCCTGGCCCGCCAGCTGCTGGCGGACGTGGCCGCTGCCGGCGGGCCGGCTCTGCCACCGGCGGAAGCCGGTTTCGTGGCCCTGCACCTGCGAGCGGCCCGGGCGGGCGTCCCGGTCAAGCAGCCGGCCCGGGACACGGCGCTGGTGCACGAGCTGGTGGAGTGGGTCCGGCGGCGGCTCGAGGTGCCGCTGCGCCCTGGCAACCTGGATCACGCCCGGCTGGTGGCCCACCTGCGCTACCTGGTCGACGCCGTGGCGCGGGGTGGCGGAACCCCCAACCCCCTGCTGCCCCGGATCCGGGAGGAGTTCCCCCAGGCCATGGCCCTGGCGGAGGAGATGGGGGCGGAAATCGCCCGGCGGCTGGGCAAGCCCGTCCCCGAAGACGACCTGGGCTACGTGGCCCTGCACCTGGCCAAACTCATGCTGGAGGGCAGGCCCCCGGAAGGAACGGCACCCTCAGGGCGCGAATAAAGGCGATGCCTAGACCACCATCGAAACCCGGTGTGTTACGGGTTCGACCCGGCATGAACCGGAGGCGTGCGCGGCCCGGCAGCAAGGCCGTGCATCCTCCGGTTTTTTGCTGGCAAGGTGGACATATTCAGAGGAGGGGTGTCCGCGATGAACGTCATGGGGGGATTGCAGCGGGTGGGCCGGGCGTTGATGGCGCCCGTGGCGGTGCTACCCGCGGCCGGCATCCTGCTGCGCCTCGGCCAGCCGGACCTTTTGAACATTCCGGTGATGGCGCAGGCCGGGGATGCCATCTTCTCCAACCTGCCCCTGCTGTTCGCCATCGGCGTCGGCATCGGCCTGGCCAACCAGGCGGGTGTGGCCGGACTGGCGGCTCTGGTCGGGTACGTGGTGTTCCAGAAGACCCTCACCACCATCAACGAGGACCTCAACATGGGCGTCCTGGCGGGCATTCTCACCGGCGCGCTGGCCGCGGCCATGTACAACCGCTACCACAACATCCGGCTGCCGGAGTGGCTGGGCTTCTTCGGCGGGCGCCGGTTCGTCCCGCTGGTCACCGCCTTCTGGGCCCTGGTCCTGGGCGTGGTCTTCGGGTTCGTCTGGGGCCCCGTCCAGCAGGCCATCGACGCCCTGGGCAACTGGATCGTGGGGGCGGGGGCTGCGGGGGTCTTCGTCTTCGGGGTGCTGAACCGGCTTTTGCTGCCCTTCGGCCTGCACCACATCATCAACAGCCTGGTCTGGTTCGTCTTCGGCGACTTCACCAACCCCCAGACGGGCGAGGTGGTCCACGGCGACCTGCACCGGTTCTTCGCCGGCGACCCGTCGGCCGGGATCTTCATGGCCGGGTGGTATCCGATCATGATGTTCGGTCTGATCGGCGTCGCCCTGGCCATGATCCACGAGGCGAAGCCGGAGAACCGGGCGGCGGCCCGGGGCATCCTGCTCTCCGCGGCCCTGACCTCCTTCGTCACCGGCATCACCGAACCGCTGGAGTTCGCCTTCATGTTCCTGACACCTGTGCTGTACATCACCCACGCGGTGCTCTCGGGCATCTCCATGGCCCTGGTCTACGAGCTGGGGATCCGCCACGGGTTCACCTTCTCCGCCGGTCTCATCGACTACGTGCTGAACTGGGGCATTGCGACCCAGCCCGCCCTGCTGATCCCCATCGGCCTGGTCTTCGGCGTGGTCTACTACTTCCTGTTCCGGTTCCTGATCCGGCGGCTGGACCTGCCCACGCCCGGCCGGGAGCCGGTGGAGACACGCAGCAATCCGCAGGGTTAGTCTGAAACCGGGGCCGGGTTCGTCGCAGACCCGGCCCCGGAACGGGACCACGTCCCAACCCGCGCGGAGAGAGCCACGAAGCGGGTGGGCCCGGGCGGCGTCGCCGGGCCCGCCCGCGGTGGCTCCACGGCGCGGCCCGATCTGGTAGCCGGGGAGGCGAGAACGATGTCGGACAAGGCCCGGGCCGTCATCGAGGCCCTGGGAGGACCGGACAACATCCGGGAGCTGGACAGCTGCATCACCCGACTGCGCCTGGTGCTGGCGGATCCGGGGAAGGTGGACGAAGCCGCCCTGCGGCGCCAGGGAGCCATGGGCGTGGTGCGCATGGGGGGCGGCGCCGTGCAGGTGGTCTTCGGTACCAGCGCCGAGCACCTGGAAGCCGAGATGAAGGAGCTTCTGGGCCGTGGGTGAGCGGCCGAACCCGGCCGGCGGCGGCCCGGCCGGGGCCGCCGCGGCGGAGCCGGCCGGCGGCGGCGACCGCAGGGAGCTGGCCGTGCCGGCGCCGGTGACGGGCCGGGTCGTCCCGCTGGAGGAGGTCCCGGATCCCGTCTTCGCCGAGCGGATGGTGGGCGACGGGGTGGCCCTGGATCCGCAGGCGGGCCCCGTCATCGCCCCGCTGGCCGGCACCGTCACCGCCCTTTTCCCCACCGGCCATGCCGTGGGACTGCGGACGCCGGAGGGCGTCGAGCTGCTCATCCACCTGGGGATCGATTCGGCCCACGCCGAGGGGGCCTTCGAGGCCCTGGTGGCGGTGGGGCAGCAGGTGGAGGCGGGCCAGCCCCTGATCCGGATCGACCTGGAGCGCCTCAAGGCAGGAGCCCGCTCCCCTCTCTCGCCGGTCCTGGTCACCAACCTGGACGAGCTGGGGGGCCGGGTCGCGCCATTGGCTCAGGGCACCGCGCTGGCGGGGAAGAGCGTGCTGTTCCGGGTGGTATGGGCCGCCGGGCCCGCCTGAGGACCGGCGAGCGGCGCATGCCGGGTGGCGAAACCCCAGGAGGTCGAACCGTGAACGTCCCGTTCCATCCCGGCGAGCCCGCCGGGGAGAACTTCTCCCAGCCCTCTGGATCCCCGCAGCCGCGTGCCGCGGGGGCACCGCAAGAGAGCGTGCGGGCTGCCGCCGTACAGGCTGCCGTGCCGCCGGCGCCGGAAGGCCGGCCCGCAGGGCGGCTGCTGGAGTTGGTACCGGCCGAGCTGGTGCGCCTGCGGGGCACGGCCCTGCGGCAGGCCATCGCGGCCAGCGAGGGCCGGGTGCTGGCCGCCGAGGTGGTGGCCGTGGCCGCGCCCCTGGTGGACGGCGTGACCAACGGCGAGCTGGCCGCCGCCTTCGGTGCGGACCTGTTGCTGGTCAACGTCTACGACGTGCGGGCGCCCCGGATCGCCGGCCTGCCGGGCTGGGACGAACCGGCCGGCGCGGCCCCCGCCTGGGCCGCGCCGGGTCCGGCGGCGGTTGCCGGCGAGCCCGCCACCTTGCCGGCTGCCCCGCCGGCCTTGACCGGGCGCGCCCAGGCGGCAGCCGGGGCCCCGGCCGTCGCGCCCGGCACCATGCCAGCCGGGGTGGCGACCACCGCGCCCGGTCATGCTCCGGCCTCTGCCGCGTCTACCGAGACCGGTCGTGGTGCCGCCATGCCGGCCGCCTCCGCACCCGCCGCACCCGCGGGTCAACCCGCGGCCCCTGCCCTCGCCGGGCAGGCGTTGCCGGGTGCCGGGGCGCTCGACCTGGCACGCCCCTTGGCCGCCCTGGCCCTGCTGGCCGGCCGGGTGGTGGGGATCAACCTGGAGCCCAGCGACCGGGTGCCGCCGGGGCGGCGGGCCACCCCGGAGAATGCCCTGCGGGCGGTGGAGCAAGGGGCCCAGTGGATCCTGTTGACCGGCAACCCCCAGACGGGGGTCAGCCCGGAAGGCATCCTCCGGGCGGCGGAGGCCATCCGCCGGATTCTTCCGCCCGAGCGGCTGCTGCTGGCCGCCGGCCGCATGCACGGCGCCGGCCGCTGGTTCGGGCAGGAACCCTTTCTGGACGAGGGTGACGTCAAGGACCTGGTGGCGGCCGGGGTCGACCTGGTGGTCCTGCCCGCGCCGGCCACCGTGCCGGGAGTCACCCTGGACCAGGCGCGCCGTTGGGTGGAGGCGGTCCACGCCGCCGGCGCCCTGGCCATGAGCACCGTGGGCACTTCCCAGGAGGGGGCCGGCGAGGAGACCGTGCGGCAGATCGCCCTGATGGCCAAGGCGGCGGGGTTCGACGTGCATCATCTGGGGGATGCGGGCTACCACGGCATCGCCCTGCCGGAGAACATCATGGCCTACGGCATCGCCATCCGCGGCCGGCGGCACACCTACCGGCGCATGGCCCTATCGCCCTGGCGGCGGTAATTGCAGAACCGCCAGCGCCCGGTCCAGGAAGGGATCCAGCACCCCGGCGGCCACCTTGTGGGGAAGGTCGGCCGGCCGCCCGGCCCCCAGGTCCAGAAGAACCCGGCCCGTGGCGGGCTCGTCCCGGTGCCCGGGCAAAGGCCGGCGGGGCGCCTGCAGGCGCCCCGCCGGCCCCGCTCCTCCACTGCCCGCTGGCACTCCCCTTCGGGGGAAGCCGTCCCCCGCTCCGCCCGCCGGCGCCGGGGCCGCCGGCGGATTCCGCGGCGCCGCGGCCGGTTCGTCCTCACTGGGACGGTTCGGCGATCAGCCGCAGCGGGACGCTGGCGCCCAGCCACAGGGCGGCCACCACGAACCGGGTGCCGCCGGGGATCACCGCCGACTCGTCGGCGGCGGCCGACGCCTTGCTGCCCAGCATCTGGCAGTTCGCCGCATAGAAATAGAGGTCGAAGTCGTAGGTCCCCGTGCCCGGGCCGGCGGCGGTGATGCGATGGGTCCCGTCACCGAAGGACTCGGGCAGCTCCATCACCCACCCGTCGAGGCCCTGGCTGGAGGGGTCGGGGTTGCAGGTGGCGACGAACTCGTTTTGCGTCACGCCGCCCACCGTGTCCGAGGTGGGGTTGCCCACCTGGACCGTCCCCTCCTCGATGATCGGATCTTCCTTGGGCAGCGGCGCCGGTTCGACCGCCGTGGCCCGGTCCCCGCCGAAGACCTGGATCTCCGCCACCTGGGCGTATCCCAGGCTGTTGTCCTGGGCGCTATCGGCGAAGAACCGGATGTAGGCCGCCTGCACCGGCTGGCTCAGCGTCCAGAGCTTGTAGTGCAGGGCGGGCGCCACGGGACGCGGCTTCTCCGTGGGGAAGCTGCCCTGGAGGATGGTCTTCCACACCACCCCGTCGGTGGACACCTGCAGGGTGAAGTCCTTCAGGGCCGCGAAGCGCGCCTTGGCGATGTCCTTGAAGGCGCTGACCTGGACCGCCGTGATGGGCACGGGCCGATCACCGGCCAGGTCGACCACGATCCACTCGCCGTCATAGCCCTGGTCGTTGACGGCCGTGGCCCAGACCGTCGCCTCGGTGTCGTCCAGGGCGTTCTTGGCCGGCAGGGTGGCGTCCTCGCCCAGACGGCTGACCTGGATCACCTTGGCCCCGTTGGCCAGGGAGGCGTAGTTGGGCTGGAGGCTGAAGCGCAGGGAGGTGGTCCGGCCCGCGGCGACCTTGATGTTGCGGAAGGTCCGGGCCCCGAAGCCCCGCGCCTGGATGGTCACGGTGTAGGCACCGTCCACCATGTCGAGGGCAAAGCCGCCTTTGGCTCCTGTCACCGCCGCCGGGCTCACCCGCGCCTCGTACTCGCCGATGATCACCCGGGCGCCGGCGATGGGCTTCCCGGTGGTGGCGTTGACCACCGTCCCCACCAGCCGGCCGTTGCGGGCTTTGGCCAGGTGGTCGAAGGCCGGGTGGGGGTCGGTGTCGTCGCCGGTGTTGCTCACGGCTCCGGCCCCCAGGCCGCGGCGGGCGAAAGCGGTCCAGAGCAAATCGAAGTGGTCGCCGTGGTAGCGGTCCACGTCGGCCGTGAGGATGGCATCCCGCATGTCGATCATGCTGGGATCGGGCGGCGAGATGGGCATGGCATCGGTCACCAGCTGCTCGGCGATCCGAGCGCCCTGCGCCTTGCCGTACTTGCCCACCAGAGCCTTCCACACGTCCCACAGGATGACGGCCCAGATCTCGCCGTCGGCGTGGACCTCCGGCCCCGTGATGTCATAGCCGATGTCGCCGAAGCCCAGGGGGCTCTGATCCAGGGCGTAGTTGCGGATGCCCGTCTTGCTGTTGCCGGTGACGTACTGGCCGACGATGGGCCGGTCCTGCAGCCCCCGGGCGATCAGGTAGGACATGCCGTACCAGTCGCCCCAGGCTTCGCCCATGGACCCCGCCTGGTGGCTGTTGAGGGCCTCGCCGCCGGCCACCAGCCGGTTCGACAGGGCGTGGCTGTACTCGTGGTAGATCACCCCGGCGTCGAAATCGCCGTCGGCGCACTGGCCCTCAAAGGCCCCCGGAATGGGCTCCCAGAGGAACATGCCGCTCCAGGAGGGCAAGCCGTCGGGCAGCGTCAGCATGTAGGCGTTGTCCCGGCCGGTGTAGAGCGGCTCGCCGCCGGTCAGCGCCCCCGCCTGGGCCAGGCCGAGGATCGGGTCGCCGCCCTGGCCGCCCTTGCCGAAGTTGTCGAGCTGCATATTGCCGGCCGGCTCCGTCCACCCCAGCTTGTAGAGGTGGTCATGGAACAGGTTGTGGTGGTAGAAGAGGTTGGTCACCGCGGCCTCCACGTCTTCGGCGTAGGAGGGTGGCGTCGCCTGGCACTGGGTGCGACCCCACTGGTCCGTGAAGGCATAGTTGAAGTGGGAGAGCAGGTTCACCGGACGAACGAGCCCGGGTCCTTCCGGCACCAGGAAGTTGCTCCAGTTGGCGAAGGTGTCGGCGTTGTTGCCGAAGGTGGTCGGACCGCTGACACCGGGTAGCACCCCTACCCAGCCCCTGGGCGAGGCGCTGGGATCCCCGGCGAAGGACTTCACCACCTGGCTCCCCCCCGCCGGCGCCCCGGGGTAGTTCTCAAACACCAGCCCCTCGGGCCCGCTGAAGTTCACCAGGGGGCGGCGGTACAGGATCTGGCCGCTGGTGGCGTCGACCAGGACCTCGTAACCTTCGGTGAGTTTGGGGATGAACAGGATCCGCCAGGCAGGCCGCAGCTCCTTCCCCATGGGGAAGAGGGCCTTGCGCGCGTACTGCACGGTGGCGAAGGGCCCCTGCGCGAGGACGGTCCAGCCGGCGCGGGTGCCGGTCACCTCGGGCACGTAGTCCACCGCCGGCGCCAGGGCGCCCACCACCTTCTCCAGGGCCTCGGTCACGCTGAGGTCGAACCCGCCCTTGACGGGCGCCGCCGGCTGGGCGCTGGCCGCCACCGACAGGATCCGCCCCTCCCGGTTGACGGCCACGATGATGCGACCGCCCGCGGCCGTCTCGATCCCGCCGAAGGTCTGCTGGAAGGTGACCGGGCGCAGGCCCGTGCCGGGCAGGGCGTAGTCCCGGACCACCTTCAGCCCGTCGACCACCTCGTCGGTCCAGCCGAAGAGGTCCTTATGCTCCCGCAGCCACCGCCGGGCGATCTCTACCGCCTGGCCCTCGGCCGGCCCCGTCAGGTAGCCTTGGCTGCGGGTGATCATGGACGGGGTCTTGTAGAAGGGGTTCCACCGGATGCGCAGGCCGCCGCCGACCTCGGCAGCCAGCTGTGCCGCCGCCTCCCGGGTCCGCTCCCGCAGGTCCAGGGCCTGCAGGTCGTCCCGGATGTCGAGGGACGGTTCCAGGGCCGCCGCCCGTTCGTCCCCATGCGCCCGCGCATCGAGCCCCTGAAAGGCCTGGGCGGGTGCCGTAAGGAACGAGAGGGCGATGAGAGCGGCCGTCACCAGGCAGGCCAGCGCGGCCCGCCGTTGCCGCTTGGACATGCAGTCCCCTCCTCCCCCGCCCGGACCGGCCCGGGTTCCGGCCCTGACGGGCGGCGATTCCTGCCATCCCCTGGGGATTCACTTAGGGATTCGCGGGCGGGATAGACTTTGTGCACAGCAGAAGGGCGGTCGCGCCGGCAGGATCGGGTGCAAGCCCAGGGGCGGGCGGGTCCGGTGGACGGGGCAGAAGGGGTCGGACAGGCCGTGGGGCGGGCGGAGCACGCGGGGCGGTCGGGCCGGGCGGCCCAGGGGGGTGGGCGGGGCAGGCGGGGCGTCCGGGCGGCACAGGTGGGCGGGCGGAGCAGGCGGGGGCGGGCCGGGCGGCACAGCTGGGCGAGCGGAGCAGGCGGGGGCGGGCCGGCACGCTGTTCGGGCGTGGCGGGAAGAACCGGCGGTCCCCCCAGGGACGGGCCCACGGTCCACGCCAGGGACGGGCCCCCACAGTCCACACCAGGGACGGCGCCCCGGGTTTCCGGGACCCCCAGGCTCCCCTCCGGCGCCAGGGGCTTACTCCTTATCAAGCAGAAAGCCCAGCTCGCGCAGGGCCTGTTCCACCCGGGCACGGGCGGTGGGGTCGTCGGCCTCCAGGGTGTGGAGGTGCGGGCCGCCCGTCAAGGTGAGCAGGGGCTCGGCCCCGGTGGCCGCCATCTGCCGGCAGAACCGGTCGACGTCGTGCCGCGAGCGCAGGTCCAAGAGCCCCCTCAGTTCACCATAGACCGGGTGTTCCACGATGACGTCCCGCACCGTCACGCCCTGGTCCACCATGGCGTAAAGCTCCCGGCGGATGGTCTCCAGCTCGGGGCCGTGCTCGACGGCCACCTGCCAGGTGAAGCGGGCCGGAGGCCGGTTCAGGACATATCCGGCGGGGGTGGCCAGGATGGGCTCCCCCTGGGCCCGCAGCAGCGCGATGTCGTGGACGATCACGGCCCGCGTGACGCCCAGCTGCCCGGCCAGCCGCTGGCCCGGGACGGGTTCCTCCGCTCGCGCCAGAAGCTGGAGGATCGTCTGGCGCCGGCGGGCGGCATCACCCGGCCGGGTCAGCCCCTCGAAACCAGGAGCCCCGCGCCCAGGCGTCAAAGCAGCGGGAGCGTGGGAGCCGGCTGGCCCGGCATGCCCGGAATCAGTAGGTTCCCCCGGAGCCTGCCGGCGGGCCCCCGGCGGATCCAGCCGGGTCCCGTCCCCCTGCCCATGGGAGGGCGTGGTACGCCGGGGTCCGTGCCCCCCGGGGGCCTGGTCTTGCCCCTGCCCGCCTGTCCCTTCGTTCGAGCGGCGCCGCGGCGACATGGCCCCCTCCTTCGCCAGTGGCGGAACCTGGGGTTCGGGCGGTTCCCGTGGCCAACCTCCCGTGGTGGAACCGGGACGCAGGCCGGAACGAACCGGCCCGTGCTCTCCTTCGCAGGATCGCCCCCGCTTTCCTTGTCGCCCCATCGTGGTCCTTGCGGCCGGCGACCAGGCCGCGCCCAAGGTGCCTGTTGATTTGTATCGCTGCCCCTGTGTATATACACCTGTAGATACAGATGTATAGATACAATCGCTCCGGTGTCGATACACCGTTTCCGGATCTCGGCTTCAGAGCCGGAGTCTCGGCAACCACGCCCGCCGGCGCGTTGAGCCACGCGCCCGCATCGCAGGGAGTGGCCGCCGCGGGGCGCAGCCCGTCCCAGGCCGTGCGGCACCCAACACGAACGGTGCGGTACCCCGCAGGACCGGGGGTACCCGCCCGGGGAGGAAGGATCGCATGCCCGCCAGGACGTCCCCGCAGGCTTCGCCTGCCGCCACCGCGCCCGTGGCCCGCCAGGTGGTGCTGGGCGGTCTGCTGACCGCCCTTGCCCTGATGATCCCCATCTTCTTCCGGGGAACGCTGCAGCTCACCCTCGGCCCCTACTACACCGCCACCCTGGCGTCCCACGTCCCGCCCATGCTGGCGATGACCCTGGGCCCGGGGGTGGCCGTGATGGTGGGCCTGGGCGCCACGGCCGGGTTCTTCCTCACCCTGGGCCCGGTGGTGGCCGCGCGGGCTTTCGTGCACGTGCCCTTCGCGGTCCTGGGTGCCTGGGCCCTGCGCCGGGGATGGCCCCTCTGGGCCGCGCTGCTCTTGACCCTGCCGGTGCACGCCGCCGGTGAAGGCCTGGTGGTCTGGCTGGCCTCCGGCACGGCGCTCCAGGCGTGGCTCACCACCGGTGGCACCGCGGTGCACCACCTGATCGACGGCGCCCTGACCCTGGCGGTGCTGCGCCTGCTGCGGCGGGCGGGCATCCGGCTGGAGGGCACGGGCAGCTAGGACCCGACGCCGCCCCTGGCACCAGGTGGCGGAGCGGCGCCCCGCCTGGCGCGCCGGCCCTGCCGCCGGATCGGGAACCGGGCCCGCGCGGGCCCGGTTCTTTACGGGCCCGAATCGTTGTGCAACAGGACACCGGAAGAACCGCGCCCGCCGCCGCAAGCCGGCCGCGTGGCATAAGCCCGCCCGCGCCGGTGGCCTCCCGGGATCCGGCCGGCTAGCCCGCGTGGTAGCGGCGGGCCCCGGCGTACTTCTCCCCGTAGGGCGGCGTGTCCAGGGGGATCTCCTCTACCACCCGCCCGGAGCTGGGGGCGTGGATCATGCGGCCGTCGCCGGCGTACATCCCCACGTGATGCACGCTGCCCTTGCCGCCGTCGTGGGCGAAGAAGACCAGATCGCCAGGCTGCAGCCGGTCCCGCGCCACCGGCCGCCCGTCGCCGTGGTCCCGCTGCGGGGCCGCGTCGCGGGGGATCAGCAGGCCGTGGAAGCGGTGGACCAGGTACACAAAACCCGAGCAGTCCACGCCGAAGCCCGAGGTGCCGCCCCACAGGTAGGGGAGCCCCAGGAACCGGCGCGCCGTTTCCAGGAGGGCCGTCCCCGGCACCTTGGCGGGTGAAGCCTGGCCAGCGGGTGGAACCCGGCGGGGAGGGTCCAGGCGCACGGCCGCCCGCCGCACCCACGCCACGGTGGGAGGTCCTGCGGCCAGCGGGCCATCCTCGGCCGCCGGGAGTTCGATCGGGCCGCTGGCGTGCCGGTGCCGGGCCGGATCGCCGGGCGCCGGGCCCGCCGTGGCGGCCCGGGCCGGACCGCCGCCGCCCGCGTCCGGGGTCAAGGCTGCCCTGTGCCCGGGCGCCGGGTTGGGGGTGGGCACCGCCACGGGGAGCCACTCGCCCTCCGCTCCACCGGCGGCCTCGCCACCTCCCGCCGCCGGGCTGCCGTCCAAGACCGCAGGCAGGCTCCCGCTGCCGCCGTCTCCGTAGGACAGGACGGGGAGGCAGGTGCCGAAGCTCACCTCCAGCCAGCGAGCCTGCGGGTGGGGTCGGTGGTAAAGCCACGTGGTCAGGGCCGTGACGGTCGCGGTGGTCAGGCCCTCCCCGGCTTCCTCCGGCGCCGGTGCCCCGGCAAGACCCGCCCGGCGCGCCACCGCCGCCCAGGCGGGATCGGCCGTCAACTGCCAGCCCGGGATCCAGCCCGGATACCCACCGGGAGCGCCGGGTTCCGCCTGTTCGGGAACGGCCACCCGGGCCCACCCGTCCCGTTCTTCCAGCACCGTGACCGGCTGGCCCAGCAACACCTGGGTCTCGATGCGGCCCACCAGGTCCTTCCGGGCCTCCACGTCCAGGGCGGACAGCCACTCCCGCAAGCCTGCGGGGGCCGCCAGCGCCGGCAGGTCGACGGGCCGGGGCCGGCCGGGATCCCGCCAGACGGTGGCTACCGCTACGGCCACCCAGCGGGTGACCGCGGGCCCCACGGGGCTCTCCTGGCCTGAACCGGCGCTCGCAGGCGAAGGGGTTGCCATGCCTTGCCGCCTCCCTCGGACTTGACCTTGCACCGCCTCCGGAGTCGAAACCGGCGCCCGTGCCGCCCGCCCCCTGCCTTGCCCCCACCGCACCCAGCAGCCCGGCACCTGTAGGGGGCCGGCGCGCCGTCCGCAACAGGCAAGCAGGACGAGGAAACGGCGGCGCACCGCAGCGAGCCGGCCTTCCCACGGGAGCGGACCGGCCTCTTCAGCGGCCTGGGAGGCCGGCACGCCCTTTCCCTTCCGGCCTCAACCGGCTTTCCAGTCTCATCCGGCCAGATGGCAGGCCACCCGGTGCCCCGGCGCCAGCTCCCGGAGTTCGGGCACCTCCTCCGCGCAGCGGGCCTGGGCCAGGGGACAGCGGGTCCGGAAGGGGCAGCCCGAAGGCGGGTTCACCGGATCGGGCGGCTCGCCCTGGACCAGCTGCCGCTCCCGGCGCCGCGCCCGCACCGGGTCGGGGACGGGGATGGCTGCCATCAGCGCCTGGGTATAGGGATGCAGGGGCCGCGCAAAGAGTTCCTCGACCGGCGCCTCCTCCACCACCCGCCCTAGATACATCACCGCCACCCGCTGGCAGACGTGCCGCACCACGGCCAGGTCGTGGGTGATCAGCAGGTAGGAGAGGCCCAGTTCCTCCTGCAAGGATCCGAGCAGGTGGAGGATCTGGGCCTGGACCGACACGTCCAGGGCCGAGAGGGGTTCGTCGGCGACCACCAGCTCGGGTTCCACCACCAGCGCCCGGGCGATGCCGATGCGCTGGCGCTGGCCGCCGGAGAACTCGTGGGGATAGCGCAAGGCGTGGTCGGGGCGCAACCCCACCCGCGCCAGCATGGCCCGCACCCGTTCCCGCTGCTCCCGACGGCTCAGGCCGGGGACGAGGTGGAGAGGCTCGGCGATCAGATCTTCCACCCGCATGCGGGGATCCAGCGAGGCGTACGGGTCCTGGAAGACCATCTGCAGGTGGCGCCGCACGGGGCGCAGGGCCGGTTCGTCCAGCGGGGCCAGGTCCCGGTCGCGGAAGAGGATCCGTCCCCGGGCCGGCCGGTACAGGCGCACGATGGTGCGGCCCAGGGTGGTCTTGCCGCAGCCGCTCTCCCCCACCAGCCCCAGGGTCTCGCCCCGCCGCACTTCCAGGGACACGCCGTCGACCGCCCGCAGGAAGCGGGTTTGCCGCCACCCGCGCTGGACGGGAAAGACGGTGGCCACATCCTCGAGACGGAGCAGGACTTCCGGCTGCCTGGGATCACCGCCCGCCGCCCCGCCGCGGGCGGCCTGGGGAGCCTGCCGCCGATCCTGCCGGCCCGCCTGCCCCAGGTCCCGCTGCCCATCCTGCCCCACGGTCCGGGTCGCCTGCCCCGGGGCCTCCCGCGGGGGCTGCCAGGGATCCTGCCAAGTCGCTTGCCCCGGGTCCGGCCCCAACCCCCGTCCATCGTGGGGACGAACCGGCTCCCCAGGGCCGCTGCCGAAGGTCACCCGCACCCGCGGTCCCGCCGCACCCTGGCCCGAGGCGCGTTCCGCGCCGGCCCCGGCACTGCCCGGTCCGCCAGCGGCCCGGCCGGAGGTCGCCAGCGGGGCGCCTTGGCCGCCGCCTCCGGCCAGCGCTTCCCGGCCGGCGGGCCCTTCCCCTTCGCCCGCCTCTTCCAGCAGCCAGCAAGCGGCCACGTGACCGGGGGCCAGCTCCCGCAACGGCGGCACCTGGTGAAAGCAGCGTTCTTCCGCCAGCGGGCACCGGCTGGCGAAGGGGCAGCCGGCGGGAAGCCGCCGCGGATCGGGGGGATCGCCGGGGATGGGGTCGGGAGGCCGCGGCTCCGCTGCGAAGGGATCGGGCACCGCGGCCAGCAGCGCCCGCGTGTAGGGGTGGGCCGGCCGGGCGAAGAGCCGGTCGACGGGCGCGGCCTCGGCGATGCGGCCCCCGTACATCACGTACACCCGGTCGGCCAGCTCCGCCACCACCCCCAGGTTGTGGGTGATCAGCAGCAGGGAGGCGCCCGTCTGGCGGCGCAGGTCGTCGAGGAGCGCCAGGATCTGGGCCTGGATGGTCACGTCCAGGGCGGTGGTGGGCTCGTCGGCGATGACCAGCCGCGGCGGGGTGGCCAGGGCCATGGCGATCAGCACCCGCTGGCGCATGCCGCCCGACAGCTCGTGGGGATACTGGCGCAGCCGGTCGGCCGGCCGCGGCAGGCCGGCCAGCGCCAGCAGCTCCTCCGCCCGCGCCAGCGCCCTGGCCCGGGGCATCCGGCGGTGGGCGGTGATGGCCTCCACCAGCTGGTCGCCCACGGTGAACAGGGGGTCGAGGGAGGTCATCGGATCCTGAAAGACCAGCCCCACCTCCCGGCCCCGGATGGCGCGCCAGGCGGCTGGGCTCAGGTCGAGGAGGTCGCGGCCTCCCAGCCGGATCCGGCCGCCCACCACCCGGCCCGGCGGCGGCACCAGCCCCGTGATGGCCCGGGCGGTCACCGACTTGCCCGACCCGGACTCGCCCACCAGGGCCACCACCTCGCCCTGGCCCACGGTGAGGCTCACCCCCCGCACCGCGGGCACCGGCCCCTCGGCGGTGAAGAAGGTGACCTCCAGGTTCTCCACTTCCAGCAGGGGCCGGGCCCCCGGCACCGTGCTGCCGGCCGGATCGTCCGGGCCCTGCGGTTTCACCCCCGCCACAGCCCGGCCGCCGCCCGCCGGCTCCGTCGCCGGGGCTGGCCCGGAGCCGGCCCTTACCTCACCCGTCCCGCCCACAGCGCTGCCTCCTTGATTGCAAGATCGCCATGTCGTCCTTGTCTAGCGCAGCCGCGGGTCCAGGGCATCCCGCAACCCGTCGCCGAGAAAGTTGAAGGCCAGCATGGTGACGCAGATGAAGGTGGCGGGGAAGAACAGGGCCCAGGGTGCCGCCCGCAGGGCGCGGTTGCCCTCGGCCGCCAGCACGCCCCACGAGGCGAAGGGGGCCTGCACCCCCAGCCCCAGGTAGCTCAGAAAGGCCTCGCTGAAAATGGCCTCGGGCACCAGCAGCGTCATGGTGACCAGGATCGGTCCGATGGCGTTGGGCACCAGATGGCGCCACACCACCCGCCACGGCGGCACGCCCATCACGCGGGCGGCCAGGACGAACTCCCGCTGCTTGAGGCTCAGGACCTCCCCGCGCACGATGCGGGCCATGCCCGTCCAGTACACCGCGCCCAGGGCGATGAACACGTTGTCCAGCCCCGGGCCCATGACCACCACCAGCAGGACCACGTACAGGATGAAGGGCAGGCCGTAGATCACGTCGATGATCCGCATCATCACGTTGTCGACCAGGCCGCCGTAGAACCCGGCGATGGCGCCGTAGGTGACGCCGATGGTCAGGCCGATCAGACTTGCCATGATGCCGACCGCCAGGGACACCCGCGCCCCCCAGAGCACCCGGGTCAGGATGTCGCGCCCGAGATGGTCGGTGCCGAACCAGTGGGCGGCGCTGGGCGGCTGGTTGGCCTCGGCCAGCACCTGCTCCTCGTAGCCGTAGGGGGACAGCATGGGCCCCACGACGGCCGCCACCACCATGAGGACCACCACCACCAGGCCCGCCATGGCCAGCGGGTTCTTCCGCAACCGCCGCCAGGCCTCTTGCCAGTATCCGGGCGCCGGAGCTGCCAGCGTCTCGGCGAGCAGTCCGTCCCCACCGCTTCCTCCCGGAAAAGGGGGGGCCAGGGAACCGGCATCTCCGCCGGGCAGGGGATGGGTCGAGGGGGTCGCCATGGCGTCATCCTCCCGTAACGGCGCCACCTACAGCCGGATGCGCGGGTCGACCAGCCGGTACGCCACGTCGACCAGCACATTGGCCACCACCAGCAGCGCGCTGTAGAACATTGTCACGCCCATGATGACGGAGTAGTCGCGGTTCGTGACACTCTGCACGAAGTACTTGCCGAGCCCGGGGATGGCGAAGATGTTCTCGACCACGAAGCTTCCCGTCAGGACGCCGGCGGCCAGCGGGCCCAGGTAGGTGATGACGGGCAGCACGGCGCTGCGCAGGGCGTGGACGAAGATCACCCGCCGCGGGCTCAGCCCCTTGGCATGGCAGACGGTGATGAAATCCTGGCGCAGGACCTCCAGCATGTTGGACCGCACCAGCCGGGCGATGACCGCCGTGGGCAGGGCCGCCAGGGCCAGGGTGGGCATCACCGCCTGGGCGGGCTTGCCCCACAGGCCGGCCGGCAGCCACCGCAGATGGTAGGCGAAGACGTAGATCAACAGACCGCTCAGGATGAAGTTGGGGATGGAGATGCCCAGGGTGGCGGCAAACATGGCCACCCGGTCGGGCCAGCGGGTGTGATAGACCGCGGCCGCCACGCCGACCCCGATGCCGGCCACCAGGGCGACGCCGATGGCCAGGGCGCCCAGGGCGGCCGAGACCCGGAACCCGTCGGCCACGATGTCGTTCACCGTCCGGTTGGGGTAGGTGAAGGACGGCCCCAGGTCCCACACGGCGGTGCGGTAGAGGTAGTCCAGATACTGGCGCCAGAGAGGCCAGTCCAGGTGGTAGCGGGCCTCCAGGTTGGCCAGGACCGCCGGCGGCAGTTCCTTTTCGGCGGCGAAGGGACCGCCGGGCACCGCCCGCATCATGAAGAAGGTCAGGCTGGCGATGGCCCAAAGGGTGATCAGGGTCACCACAAGGCGCTGGCCCGCGTACTTCACCGTGCTGCCTCCTTCGGGATGAACGCCGCCTCGACCGGCCCCAAGGCATCACAACCCGACCGCCCCCAAGGCATCACAACCGGGCCCGCAGCCCCCCAGCGCCACGGGCCCGGTCGCCTGGGTCACCCAGGGCGATACGCGCCAACGTCCGGCGAGGGGCCGGTCGCACCGCGGGCGTGCCGGGCGGGCAGGGGGCGGGCTGCCGTCCCGCTGCGGCCAGGGTGGCGGGAGGGCTCCCGGGACCCGCGGTAACGCGCCCCGCCGCCGGCCGGGGGAGCCGCCCGCGACGGCGGCTCCCCCGGCGGCGGAAGCGGCGCTTATGGCGAGCCGGGCGCCCCGGCTCGAGGCTCACTGCCCCTTGCCCTCGATGTAGGCCCACTTGTAGTCCGTCGTGCCCAGGGCGGTGCGGAAGACGCCCTTGACGTAGGGCTTTTCCTGGTAGACGTTGACCCCGAAGAAGATCGGGCCGATGGGCATCTCGTCCATCAGGATCTTCTCGGCCTCGTGCATGTTCTGGAAGCGCACCTGCTGATCGCCGGTGGCCTTGGCCTCCTCGATCAACCGGTCATATTGCGCGTTGGACCAGCCCACGCGGTTGTTGCCGCCGCCGGTGACCCACAGGTCGAGGAAGGTCATGGGATCCAGGTAGTCGCCCACCCAGTTGCCGCGGCTGAGGTCGTAGTCCCCTTGCTTCTGGGCGGCGAGGAAGACCTTCCACTCCATGGACTGCAGCTCGACCTGGACCCCCAGGTTCTGCTTCCACATCTGCTGGTAGGCCTCGGCCAGGGCCCGGTTGGTGTCGTTGTCGTTGTACAAGTAGGTCACCTTGGGGAAGCCCTGGCCGTCGGGATAGCCCGCCTCCGCCAGCAGCCGGCGCGCGGTCTCGGCGTCGGCGTCCTTGAAGTAGTCGCCGCCTTCCTCCCGGAAGTCCTGGTTCGTCACCGGGTTGGGAATGCCGAAGGGCACGAAGGCCAGGGCCGGCTTCTGCCCGCCCTTGAGGATCTGCTCGACGATGGCCTTGCGGTCCAGGGCGAGGGTGAAGGCCTTGCGCACCCGCGGGTCGTCGAAGGGCGCCTTGCGGGTGTTGAAGTAGATGGACGTCACGCTGATCATGGGCGACGTCTTCGCCTCGCCGCTGGCCAGCAGCTGGGGGATGTCCTGCGGGTTCAAGCTGCCGTTGGAGTCCAGCTCGCCGTTGGCGAACATGGTCTCCGCCGTGGCGCCCTCGTTGACCATCACGATGTGCATCTTCTCCAGGCGCACGGTGTCCTTGTCCCAGTAGGTGTCGCTCTTCACCAGGTCGATGTGGCTGTCGTGGACCCACTCGGCGATCTTGAAGGGACCGTTGCCCACATAGGTGGCCGCCTCCCCGGCCCAGTCCGGGTTGGATTCCACCGTCGCCTTGTGCACCGGCATCAAGGTGGGGAAGGCCGTCAGGCTGAGGAAATACGGTGTGGGTGACTCAAGGGTCACCTGCAGGGTCTTCTCGTCCAGCGCCTTGACGCCGACCTGGGACGGGTCCGTGATCTCACCGCTGTTATAGGCCTCGGCGTTCTTGATGTAGTAAAGCTGGTATGCATACGGGGCCCCGGTCTCCGGATTCAGCACCCGCAGCCAGGCGTAGACGAAGTCTTCGGCGGTGACGGGATCGCCGTTCTGCCACACCGCATCCCGCAGGTGGAAGGTGTAGGTCAGCTGGTCGTCGCTAACCCCCCACTCGGCCGCCATGCCGGGTTCGACCCCGTTGGGACCGATGCGGGTCAGGCCCTCCATCACCGAGTTGACGATCTGGAAGCTGGTCAGGTCGGTCATCAGGGCCGGATCCAGCGTCGGCGGCTCCGATCCGATGTTGTCGTTGAGGACCTGCTCCTCGCCGCCGCTCCCGCCGGAACCCGGCGAGCCGCAACCACCGAGGATCAGGGCGACCAGCACCACGCCCGCCAGGACCGCACCGCCCGCACGGCGAATCCGCCGTAGAACGGTTCGGTGCCACCCTCCTTGGTTCACCGTACCACCCCTTCGCTCCCCGTCCGGGGGTTCTCGGCCCGGGGTCCGCAACGCGGCGGCCGCCCCCTCGCGACCACAGCCACCGCACCGCCATGCCTGCCGGTCCCCCAGGATCCAACGCCATGGGCATTTCTTAGCCGAAACCGCTATTTCCTGCTTGTGGGGCAGTGCATTGCGCAATATCGCAGGCAATGGCCCGCTTCCCCCGCCCGTCTTCGGGGTCGGCAGAACGGTAGCCCACCCGCTGGAAGCCCCCATAGGACGCTGGGCAAAGCCGAGGGGAAGGGAACATTCCGCCCGGCAGGGAAACGTCCAGACGAAGGTTGGGTTTTCCTATAGGGGGATACTGCCAGGCGCAGGAAGCCGGTTCGCAGCCGGGTCGAGTCCCGAGGTGAGCCCGTGATGCATGAAAACCCACCGGAACGGAAGCCTCTGCCCTCCGCGCCTTCCGGCGCAACCACGGTGGACGAACAGCCTACCCGGGGCAAAGACGCCGCGCAAGACGAGCTGGAGCAAGGCTGGCGGGAGCCCATGACGGTCTGGGAGTGGGTCCTTGAGATCCTGTCGGCGCTCTTGCTCCTGGCGGCCCTAGCGTGGATCATCGCCCTTTGGCCCAACCTGCCCGACCGGATTCCGGTGCACTTCAACCTGCGGGGCGAGGCCGATGGCTTCGGGGCCAGGGCCAGCATCTGGGGCCTCTGGGGGATCGGCGTGTTCCTCTACGCGCTGGTCACGGCGGTGACGCGATTGCCGGCATCGTTGCTCAACTGGCCCGTCGAACCGCGGCCGGAGACGGCCCGGGCCATGGCCCGCGCCAGCCGCCACCTGGTCCGCGGGATGAAGTTCCTGCTCATGGCCACGCTGCTGCATCTCACGGTGGGCGTCACCGCCGTCGCCCTGGGCCGGTGGGCTGGCCTTACACCCTGGTTTTATCTGTGGATCGTGGCCCTGCTGACGGTGGCGATCGGGGGATGCGCGGGGGTGTACCGGGCGGGGCTGCGCCTTCCGACGGCGCCGGCCGCGAGAGGGCCGGACGGCCCCTGGCCGGAGGTGGTCGACTTCCCCGCCGCCCGCAGCACGATCCTGCTGGCCCTGACGGCCATCCCGCCGCTGATTCCCTTCTTCATGGCGCTGCGCGGCGACGAGACGGCCATCGTCGGGCTTGTCGCTTTGGGGCCATACCTCTTGGTGGTGGGCTTCACCTTCTGGCGCCCGTCCTACTACCGTGTGACGCCGACCCACCTGCAAATCCGGGTGGGGTTTGCGGACTTCGACATCCGACTGGCCCGGATCCGCCGCGTTCGCCCGACCTGGAACCCGATTGCAAGCCCGGCACCGTGCCTGCGCCGGGTGGCCATCGAGACCGACCAGGGCGAGACGGTGCTGGTGTCTCCGTTGGATCGCGACGGCTTCATCGCTCTCCTGCGGGAACGGTGCCCCCAGGCCGTGGTCGAAGGGGGCTGCGGTTCGCGCCGCTGAGCGGCCCTTCTCCGTCCTTGACCGGCCCTCGCCCGGGACCTGCCCCGGCGGGACCGGGACGCCCCAGACCCCGGTGGGGATCACGGAAGCAACGGACTCCCGCGGCATCGGCGGCACCGCCGGCAGCCCCCTAGGGCAGCCCCGCTGCCGATGGCCTGCCGCAGCAGGCCCCCTAGCCCTCCCGCTCCAGGGACGGGGGGATGCGGTCGTGGCGCAAGAGATCGTCGTAGGTCTCCCGCTCCACGATGACGGCGGCCTCGCCCTCCCGTACCAGCACCATGGCGGGCCGCGGGAAGCGGTTGTACTGGCTGGACATGCTGTAGTTGTAGGCGCCCGTGCTGAAGACCGCCACCACGTCGCCGGGCTCGACCCGCGGCAGTTCGATCTCCGGGATCAGAATGTCGCCCGACTCGCAGTAGCGGCCTACCAGGCAGACCCTCTCGGCCGGTTCGTCCAGGGGCCGGTTGGCCAGCACGGCCGTGTAGAGGGCGCGGTAGAGGGCGTAGCGGGGGTTGTCGGCCATGCCGCCGTCGACGGCCACGTAGGGCATCAGGCCCGGAACCCGCTTGACGGACCCCACCGTGTACAGCGTGACCCCGGCCTCGCCCACGATGGAGCGGCCGGGCTCCAGGATGAGCCGCGGCACCGGCAGGCCGCGCTCACCCGCCGCCCGCTCCACGGCGGTCCGGATGCGGGTCACCGTCTCCGCGATGGAGGGCGGCTCATCGCCCGGGACATAGCGGATGCCCAGGCCGCCCCCCAGGTCCAGTTCCCGGACGAACCGGCCCGTGCGCCGGTGCGCCTCGGCGGCCAGGTCCATCATGATCCGGGCCGCCTGCTCCCAGGGCTCGACGGCCAGGATCTGCGAGCCGATGTGGCAGTGGAAGCCGTGCCAGTCCAGGGCCGGTTCGTCCAGCACGCGGTCCAGGGCCTCAAGGACCTGGCCGGTGGCCAGGTCGAAGCCGAACTTGGACTCCTGCTGGCCGGTGCGGATGAACTCGTGGGTGTGGGCCTCGACCCCCGGCGCCACCCGCAGCAGCACGGGTACGGACCGGCCCGCGGCCCGGGCCATGGCGGCCAGGCGGTCGAGCTCGTGGAAGTTGTCGACGACGACCCGGCCCACTCCCGTCTCGATGGCCAGGCGCAGTTCCTCGTCGCTCTTGTTGTTCCCGTGCAGGAGGATCCGGCCGGCCGGGAAGCCGGCGGCCAGGGCGGTGTGGAGCTCGCCGGCGGAGACGGCGTCGACCCAGAGCCCCTCCTGGTCCATGATGCGGAGGATGGCGGTGGTGCAGAGGGCTTTGGCCGCGTAAGCGATGACGCCGGCGCCGCCCATGGCCTCGCGGTAGGCGCGGCAGCGCTGTCGGATCACGGTCTCGTCCAGGACGTACAGGGGCGTTCCGAATCGTTCGACCAGCTCGATGGCGTCGGCGCCGCCGATCACCAGATGCCCCCGGGGGCTGGTGACGAGGGGGGGCCAGATGGTGCGGGACTGCAGCTCCGGCTGCGGCAAGGCGCTCTCCTCCTGGTGATGCCGGTGGTACTCCGGGTGTCCGGCTTGTGCTCAAGCAAAGACACGCAACCAAAGGCACCAACCAAAGCACGCACCGCTCCCGGCAAGCCCGGCAGTCACGGACGGTCCCGGGCCGGCGAGGTGCAGACGGTCCGGGGCGGGATTCGCCGGGATTTGGCACGGGTTGGCGTTAGGTTAGCACAGGCATCCAAGCCGGGACAAGGCGCCACCCAAGGGATGGCGCACCCGCCACGGCATGTGGGGCGCACTGCCAACTTGCTCGTCTCGCCGCCTGGCTCCACCCTCACCCTGGGCCCGCGGCCGTGCTTCGCCCAACGGGTAGGCTGGCCCCGCCCCGCCGGCTCGCCCACCTCGCCCGCTGGCTCTCACGTTCAACAAGGCGGGCCCCCTTGGGGCCCGCCCACCGACGCACTCTTTGTGGCTACGGGTTCCTGACCCCTACGGCTGCCGGTCCCAGTCGCGGCAGCGAGCTTCTCGCCGCGCCCGATTCACATCGCGCCGGCGCCGAAGCCTGCCCCACCGTCTGGCGGCACGACGAACGACGTCCCGGTGGTGCCCATGACCGAAGCCGTGGGTTCACCACGGGCAGAGCCGGCATCGCCGCTTGCGGCCGAACGGGAGGCGCCGGCTTCACCGCTACGGGCGGCGCCGGGTGGGGTGAACTGCCGGTCCAGCAGCGCGCTGGCTCGTTCCTTCAGCCGCTCGAGCCGTTGGCTTGCCTGCTGCGGGGTCAGCCGCCCGGCGGCCACCGCTGCCTCAAGGCGCCGCTTCGCCGGGCCGGCGATGGCGTCCGTGACCTGCTGGCGGGGGACACCCTGCTCCTCGGCGATCTGAGCCAGGGTCTTGCCCTGCCAGAGCCGGTCCAGGATCTGGCCCGGAGTCAAGTCCAGCGTGTCGCTCAGCGCCTGCAGCAAGCCGCCGAGGCGCGCCGGCTGGCCTTTTAGGAACGGCCCGGCGCGCCGGTGCTTGCCGCCCTGTCCGTGGCCCGGCACCCCCATGGGCGGCACCAGCCGGTACTGCCCCTGGGCGATCCGCTGGCGCAGGGCCGCGGCCTGCTCGGATGAGAGCCGCCCGTTCTGGGCGGCCTCGTCCACCATCCCGGTGAGCACCTCCCGGATGGCGGCGTCTACCCGCTCCCAGGGCAGGTCAAGCGCCTGGGCCAGACGCCGAACGAAGGTGCCCGTCAGGGACGACGGATCGACCGACGGATCCCGGGCTGCACCTGCCGTGCCGGCAGCATCCTGTGTGGACGTGTCGGGGCCGGAGGAACCCCCGGCCGCGGTACCGCGATCCTCCGCCGGGAACACCGCGACGCGACCACCCAACGAAGCGTCCAAGGGACCGGACAGCGGCTGGGCCGCGCCGGCCCGGGCGGTCACCACCCCCGCCACGGCGGCCACGATCCCGGCCCCCAGCAGGCCGCCCAACCACCTGCGGTTGTTCATGATGGGCCTCCTTTCTCCACCCGCACCGGTGTGGGTTGGCAATGACTACGGTACCCGGCCCGTGTTGCGCCCGTTTATGGAGAATGTAAAAGACCTGTAAAACGGCAGGCCGGCAGGCCAGCGGGCCGGCGAACCTGCAAGGAACCAACGCGAGCATCCTGCTGCCGCGTCCGAGCGAACCAGACCCTACACCCCGGTACACGGGGTGAGGGCCCGGGCCGGGTGAGATCCGTTGGCCGCGACCTGGAGCCGACCCGGAGCCCCCGTTGACGCGCAGGCCCGCTGCATGCTAGAAAGCAGATGTCTTGCTTCCATGATACCACTTTCTGGAAGAAGAGGGGAGGGAGGCAGCCATGCGCACCGTCACGCCTGGGGCCGGAACAACCGCGCCTCGAATGGGGACACCGGCTGGAGCGGGCGGTCCCGGCTGCCTCACGATGCCCCCCGGCCTCCATTGATCCCTCCAGGATCGCGACCGCGACGCGAGGCTCGCTACCGTCGCCGGCCGGTCCCCGCAATCCGCGCAATCCAATGCAACCCGGTGCACCGCCGGCGCTGGACCGGCGCGGTCCCGTCCCTGGGCCGGCGCCGCTACCGCGCCGTGCCCATCGAGCGCCGGCCCCGAAGAGGCGCACTGGCGGCGTAGCACCCACGCACGCCGGCACAGGGTCGGCGACGGCGTAGTATCCGCGCAGCAGCAGGCGCAGGGGGTACGCTGCAGCGGTGTCGTGCCGGCAAAGTGCCGGTGCAGGAGACGCGCTGCGGTGGCGCGGCGCCGGGGAAGTGCCGGTTCAAGAGGTGCGCTGGGCACGGCGCAGCGCCCGCGCCGTGTCCAGCGCGGCGTTCCCTGTGGGATCCCCAGCAGGGTTCCGCGGGGTGACCCGTTGACCTGAAGAAGGAGAGTGCCAACCTATGCAACGCATCGCCGGGCATCCGGGCCGCACCGGCGGGGCCAGGCAACCCGACCGCGCAGGCGGAGCCTACCCGCCCGCGGCCTGGATGGCCCGCCTGGTCAGGACCGTGGTGCCTTCGGGACTCCCACCTTCCGTGTACTGGCTCACCGCCGGTCAGGTGGTCGACTCCCTGGGGAGCGGGCTGGTCTTCCCCTTGACAACCCTTTTCGTTGTGCAAGTGCTGGGCCGGGATCTGACCTGGGCGGGCACGGTGGCCTTCTTCCACTCGCTGTCTGCCACCCTGGGCGCCGCCCTGGGCGGCCGCCTGGCCGACGGCACAGGGCGAAAGCCCGTCCTGCTCTGGAGCCTGCTCGGCTCCGCGGCCTGTTCCTTCGTGCTGGGCTGGCGGCAGGAGGCCACCACCTACGCGGCTGTCACCGTCGTCTTCGGCCTGGCGATCAGCCTGTTCCGGCCTGCCTCCCAGGCCCTGGTCAGCGACCTGGTTCCCGGGCGGGAGCGGCAGGTCTTTGGGCTCCTCTACATGGCCAACAACCTGGGCGTGGCCGCCGGCGCGGCCCTGGGCGGCCTCCTGGCCAGCTGGTCCTTCCGGGTGGTCTTCTGGGCGGACGCCCTGACCTATGCCGCTTTCGCGCTGCTTCTCCTCAAGGCCGTTCCCGATCCCTACGGGGAAACGCTCCGCCGGCGGCGCCGGCGGAGCACCTGCCCCTCCACCGGCCTCGCCCCGGAAACGCCCGCCCCGGGGACGGCCGGAACCGCTGCCGGGGAGCCTGCCGGCCCTCGCCACGGGTCCGGGGCGGCCGCCGGCAAGCTTGCGGAGGCCGGATTTGCAAGCCCTGCGGAAGCCGCCAGCGATCCCCCCGGCAGGCCCGCGGACGCCGCAGGAGCCACCTCGGTCCGGGTCCCCACCCCAGGGGATGAGCCCGCCCGCCCGGCCGCGGCAACCGCGGAGGCGCACCCCGCACGGAATTCCGGTGGTGCAGGCGTTGCGGCGGGCCCGCTGCCACAGATCTCGCCGGGGCCGCAGCGGCCGGTCGCCAACCCGGTTCCGGCCCGGCCGGCCTGGCACACGCGACTGGCCGCCTGGCATGCCCAGGGACTCGTCACGGTGGTGCTCCTGGCCGTGGGCAGCGTCGGCCTGTTCTTCCCGTATGCCCAACTGCATACGGCCCTGCCGGTCGACATGACGCGCCGGGGGTTCAGCGAAGCGGCCTACGGCCTGCTCTGGAGCCTCAACGCGGTGCTGGTCGTCGCCCTGACTCCGGTGGCCTCCGCCTGGGCCGAACGGCGGGGCTGGACCCTGGACGGGATGCTGAAGGCCTCCGCCGCCCTGCACGCCGCGGGCTTCGGCCTGCTGACCTTCACGACGGAGTGGACGGCTTACGCCCTCTTTGCCTCGGCGATGGTGATCATCACGGTGGGCGAGGTGCTCCACGCGCTGTCATACAGTGCCGCCGTGGCACGGGTCGCGCCCGCCGACCGCCGCGGCTCGTACCAGGGGCTGGCCGGCACCATCGCCGGGGTGGCCTGGATGGCCGGGCCCCTGGGAGGCGGGCTGATCGCCGACCGGCTGGGCATGGTGGCCCTCTGGTCCCTCACGGCGGCCACCAGCCTCGGCGCCCTGGCCGTCTTCCGGCTGGCCGAAACGGCCGAGGCCTTGCGGCGCCGCTCGGCCGGTTCGACCGGGTCCGGCGCAGCCGGTTCGGCCGAGGTCTCCGCCACTCCGCTGTGATGGTCACCCCGGGGAAGCCGGTGCACGGGCAGGCCGGTGCGCCAGAGCCCGGGAACCCGGCCGGTGCCGCACCCCTCGAACCTTGCTGCGAGCGGGCCTCGCGAGCGGTGCCCCAAGCAGGGTCCCGCGCCCATGCCCCGAGCAAGGACCGGCGGTGGGGCCTGCTGGGTCACGACTCGCGGTCACGACTCGCAGCCGATGCCGTCGCGGTCGCGGCCGTCCAGCCGGTGCGGGTCGGGGGGCAGGACGCGAAAGTTGCGGTAGGAGAGGTCGCCGCAGTCCAGATCAGGCGGCGGCGGCGGAATGCACACGCCGGGATAGGCCGGGTCGCAGCCGGCCCGGCCGCCCCCGCCGGACGAACCGGCCCCGGCGACCGCACGGCCTGACCGGGCCCCGCCGCTACCGGCTGACCCGGATCCGCTGCCACCGGCGGAAGCGCCGCCGGTTTCGCCCCAGAGGCCGCGGCCCGCCTGCCGGGCCTCTCGCTGGAGTTCGACCAACAGATCCGCGTAGCGCACGTCGGGCGGGTAGGTAGCCACCTGGGCGTAACCCTCCCGCACCAGGACGGCGTTGAACATGCTCTGGCGGACGTCCGCCGGAGCGGGGTCGGCGGGCGGCTCCACCAGCCACACGTATCGCAGGGCACGCCCGTACCGGTCCGTTTCGGAGACGTCCTTCTCCAGCCACACCTGCCGGCCGGCTAGCTGGCGCTCGGTAAAGCGAGCGGCTTCAAAGCCATAGGGTTCCACCCGGCCGTGGATCTCCGGGGTGTTGACACCGATCAGCCGGATGCGGGTGGCGGGAAGCGGCGCCCCGGCCAGGGGCCGGACTTCGATGGTATCCCCGTCGATGACCTCCACCACCCGGGCCAGGGTGATCCCTCCCCGCAGCGGCTCCGCCGCAGGCTGCACCCCGCCCGCCGAAGGGGCCCCGGCGCCGCCGGTACCGGTGGAGTTGTCGAGGTTTTCGGACGGCACCGACGGCACCGCCTCCGATGGGCCTTCCCCCGCAGGCTGTTGGGTCGCAGCGCCGCACCCCGCCATGCTGACAGCGACGGCCACCACCAGCACGGCCAGCAGCACTGCTCGGAGGACAGCCCCCCCTGGGACGGCCCCGCACTGGCACGCCGGCCCCTGCCGGTTTGCGCACCGTCAGGTTCTCCATCGCTCGCCCACTCCTCCCCAGTTCCTTGGCGAGCATGATCGCGGGATCCGGCCTGTCTCTGACCCCGGCGGCGATGGCACCGCGCCGGGTTCCCCGTCGCAGGTACTGCACCATACCCACGTTACTTGTGTGCCGCAGGTGCGGGCACCGTCAAGGGCCGCGCCGGGTGGTGAGGCGACACAGCCAACCCGCTGGGGCGCCGGCTTGGGTTCGTGCCGCCAGCCGCCTGCCGGCCCCGTGAATCAGGTCTTCCCAGACTATGTTGCAAAACACGATACCATCCACTATGCTCAAAAGGGTACCTTGCATTACAAGACATCAGGGCCGGGAGGGTTGCGTGATGCTGCGCGGTCCGGACAACCCCGTCACCGAGGCCGTTGACTCGTGCATCGTTTACTGGGTCGCGGCAGGCCTCCCCCGCACGCAGGTCGACCAGATGGCAGCAGAGCTGCGGGTCCACCTCGAGCAAGCCGTGGCAGTCGGTAAATCCGTGGAGACCGTGATCGGCGCCGACATCGCCCGGTTTGCCGAGGAGTGGCGCCGCGCCGTGGATCGCCACCGCTCCGGCTGGGAGCGGTTGCTGTTCGCGGCACACATCATCGCGCTGGCAGTGTTCTTCACCCTGTTGCCGGCCGTCCTTTTTCAACCTGTGGTCGTGGTGGAGGTAGCTCATCTCCTTCAGGTGCTGTGGATGGCAACGGGTGTCGGGATCCTCTTTATGCCCCGGTTGGGGGCGCGCTGGCTGGCGAATAGCGCGAACGAGCGCTACGGGCGGCTGTGGGTCGCGGCGGCGATCGGCACCTTCACCGGCATGCTGCTCCTCAGCCCGGTCATGCCCTGGGTCCCCCAATGGACTCTCTTCGCGGTCCCGCGGTGGCAGGCACTGCTCGTCATGGCGGCTTGCATGGCGATCAGCGGGCTGGCGATTCTTCGGGACCCTGGTCGGCCGCGGGCACCGGCCTCCGTCCGGTAGGCGGAAAGCTCCATGGACTTAATAATCGCAGACCACCGTTGCTGGAGGAGGTGTTCGCGCCATGCCCGCCCGTAACCGGGACGAAACCCGCGGCAGCCAGTTGCTCAAAGGCGTGCTTGACATGCTGCTTCTGGCCCTGATCGCCGAGCAGCCCCGTTACGGCTACGAGATGGTGGAAGAACTCGGCCGGCGCGGGCTTCACCTCGTCAGCGAGGGAAGCATCTACCCCGTTCTCGCCCGCCTGGAGCGGGCCGGGTTCGTCCAAGGATACTTCGAGCCTTCGCCGCAAGGGCCGCCACGCAAGTACTACCGCATCCTGCCTCACGGCCAGCAGGTCCTCCAGCGCTGGGTGGACGAGTGGCAACGGTTCGCGCAGGGCGTGGACGCGGTGGTGGCGGGCCAGCCCGCCACCGGCGCACCCAACCCGACCTGCGGACGCGGCGATTCCGCCCCCGACCCCGCCATCCCCCTCCGTGGGGGTGCGGGCCCCTGACCGCGCCCGCCCGTTACAACCGGGGCCGCCCCCCCGAAGGGACCTCCTCTTGACCGCCTCACCGGGCCAGACCCCCGCGAACCCGCGACCAAGGGATGCACCCCTTGATGGGTTCACGATACGTAGTTTAATATTCAGACAAACTTCTAAAAACCGCCTCAAGGAGGCACAGCGTGGGTGAGCCCCAGCTGGTCTTCAAAGCCCTGGCCGACCCCACCCGCCGGGCCATCCTGCGGCTGCTCCGCGACCGCGACCTGACGGCGGGGGAGATCGCCGCCCACTTCCCGGTCACCCAGGCCAGCATCTCGCACCACCTGAGCCTCCTCAAGCAGGCGGGGCTGGTGCTGGATGAGCGGCGAGGGCAGCACGTGGTGTACTCCCTCAACACCACGGTCTTCCAGGAGGTGATCGCATGGCTGATGGACCTGGCGGGCCCGCGGTGACCTCCCACGGCCCCGGGGCCGGCCCGGAAGCCGGCGCCCCCGCGACGTCCACGCGCGGTGGGCATGCGGCTCCGTCGCAAGACGGCCAGGGGCCGGACCGGGACGACCGCGGTCGCCACGACCTGGAATGGCTGCTCCTCGCCCTGGCGGCCCTGGCAACTGCCGCGGTCTACCCGCGCCTCCCGGATCAGATGGTGATCCACTGGAACGCGGCCGGGCAGCCAGACGGATGGGCCCCCAGGGCCTTCGCAGCGTGGTTCGGCTGGGCGACGGCGGCGGGCACGTACCTCTTGCTGAAGGTTCTTCCGTCCATCGACCCGCGCCGCGCCAACTACCCCCGGTTCGCAGGCGCCTACCGGCTGGTCCGGCAGATCATCGTCCTGTTCTTGCTGGGCGTCCACGCGGTGGTCCTCATGACCGGCCTCGGCATCCCTGTCGCCGTCGACCGGGTCATCGGTCTTGGCGTCGGCCTGATGCTGATCATCATGGGCAACGTCATGGGTCAAGTGCGCCCCAACTTCTTCTTCGGCATCCGCACGCCGTGGACGCTGTCCAGTGAGGCGGTGTGGCGCAAGACCCATCGTGCCGGGGGCTGGCTGTTCATCCTCGCGGGGCTGGCCATCGCGACGACCGCCTTCCTACCGCCCAGCTGGACGGTGCCGGTGATCCTCACCAGCGTCATCGGGGTCACCATGGGAACGACGGTCTACTCGTATCTGCTCTGGCGGCGGTTGAACGGCGCCGACATGGGCTGAACGGGCAAGCCGGCGTGGCCGGCCCGGAACGCGCGAGGACCGCAAGGATGGGAAACGGGTGCGGGTCGATCGACCCGTACCCGATCCTGGCGCCGGATCTGCCCGGGCCCCTCTTCCCTCGCCCAGCCTGGCACCCCGCCGCCGGTTCGTCCCAGTGGCGGGGTGCCTCGGTCCGGCAGGGCCGTCACCGCAAGGGGATCTCCACCGACCACGGGCCGTCCACCACTGACTGCGGGGTGGCGAAACGGACCACGAGGACCCCGTCCCGGGGAAGAAGGACTGGATAGGTCAAGTGCACTCGGTCCAACTGGCCGGTGTGGGGGTCGTGTTCGGTGGCCACGCCGTCCGGTATCCAGCCCGCCTCCGCTCCGGGGGAGACTTCCGCCACACCTTCAGGGATGACGCTCGCTGTGACGGATACGCGCTCGAGCACCCTCCCGTCCTGCGCCGGCCCCAGGTCCAGGTTCAACACGATCCGCGCCCCGTCGGGCCGAGCTACTTCCTCGACCGCAACGGTCCACCGACCCACCCGGACGCGCCGGTCGACACGCCGGGTGCTGCCGGGCGCCAGTTCGTCCAGGGGGATCCGCATCACCCCAGCCCCCGGCTCGAGCACGCGGATGCGGGAGGCCGACAGGTGCAGCGATCGGACCCAGGACGGAAGGACCCCGCGGAAGCGTGCCACCAGCTGGAAGGTGGGGGCGTCAACCCAGCCGTGGGGCACCTGCACGTCGGCAAGCTCCAGCCGGGTACCCAGCGGGCCCGCAAGGCGCAGGTCCTCCACCCCGACCAAGTGCCAGGAGGCTGTTTGCCCGGAGTCGCCGGCTTCACCCGGCCCCTGGCTCGCGTCCGGGACGGCGCCGGCACCGTCCGGCCGCGATGCGCCGGAACCGGCCGCTGGCCGCACCTCTAGATGGAGGACCACCTCGTCCCGTCCCCCGACCAGGTGGGGAACGCCGAGCTGCAGCCCCGCCCGGGCGCTGGACCAGGCATCCGGATCCATGGCCGCCCTGCCGGCACGAGCGCCATCCACGAGGACCAGGGGAAGCCGCAGGTCCGGCTCGTGGGCCAGCGTCACCTCTGCGATCCCCGTCGGGAGGGGAGGGAACCACAGGTACAGGGGGTCGTCCGGCCCCCACGACACCACCTTGGGCGTGAGGACCGTTCCATCGGGCAGCTGCAGGGCCCATCCGTGCATGAGCTCATCGCTCCCGTCCCGCTCCCCCTCCCCCTCCCGGTTGGTGCCGCCCCGGGTTCCGCTGGCGCCGTCGCCACCCATCCGGATCCGGACCTCGGTCAGCTCCGGTAGCGCCACCACCGACTCGACGGTCAGGCGGTCCGGGCCGGGGCCGAGCCAAGCCACCGGCACCGAGACAGGCTCCCGCAGCGCCCGGACCTTGGCCCCTTCCTCGCGGACGAACCCGGCCCCCGGCAGCCACCGGGCAATGTGCTCCAACGCGGCCTGGACCACGGCCGGGTTCGTCCAGACCAGCAGGCCCGCCGCGGCCAGGACCGCTGCGGCCACGAGCCATGGGCGGGAGCTGGCGAGAGCACCCTGAGCCACAGGCCGGCCCCGGAAGGACCGACGTGAGCCGGCGCCCTGTTTGGCCAGGCCGTCCTTGGACTCCGCGCCCATGGCCATCCGGGCGGCAACACGCTCCTGCAGCCGCTCCAGGCTCCCTGCCGGCGCCGCAGGCGCGGATACCGCCACGCGTTCGAGGAGCAGATGCCCTACCGCTTCCAGGCGGCTAGGGGGAATGCCCAGCTCTTGCAGGAACGCGGCTTCCTCAGCGGTCCAGCGGGGAGTCACGCGCGCCGACTCTCCATCGCCCGTGGAGTCGGGTCCTCGCCGGTCCCGCGCCAGGCGAAGCAGCTTCACACCGGGATGGCTCCGTTGTACGTGCCGCCCCCCTCTTCCCCCGTGCCGGTCCCCGCTGCGTCCCATTCGCTGCCGCGTCATGTGGGATCTCCTTTCCTATCGGCGGATGCCGGCCGCCTACCGGCCGCTGGCGCCCGTTCGACCAGCGCCTTCCGTAGGGCCTGGCGCGCCCGCCAGAGCCGGCTGTCCATGGCGTTCCGCGAGATGCCTGCCTCCCGCGCCATCCGTTCGATGGGTTCTTCCATCCAGTACCGGCGGATCAGCAGGTCCCGTTCCGCCGGGGACAGGGACTCCAGGGCCATGCGCAGCCGCACCGCCTCGTCCCGCGCCGCCACCAGCTCGGCGGGGTCCGCCGGTGAGACCAGGGCGTGGCCGCCCGAAGGCAAGCCTTCGTCAAGGCTGGACCAAGCCGGGCCGCCAGCGTGCGACGCGGGACCGGGACGCCTTCCCGGGCCGGCCCCGGCCCTGTGCAGCCACCCGCTGCGACGGCGCAGCTCGCGTTTGAGCTGCCTGCGCCGGTCCAGGGCCGCGTACTTGAGTAGCATGAAGACCCAGGTCCTGAACCGGCCGCGCGCCGGGTCGAACTCGGCCGCCCGCTGCCAGGCGGCCACCAGGGCGTCCGCCGCGACTTCTTCGGCGTCGGCGTCGGTGCCCGCGGGCCCGAGGATGAGCCGGGCCAGGTACAGCACGGATCCCCCAAGACGCCGCACCATCTCCGCCACGGCGTCCGGGTCGCCCCGGCGAATCCGGTCGACCAGGTCCGGTGGAAAGTCGTCGGTCAGGCCCGCCGGGACGGTGGCCGCAGGGGTCGGGGCCACCGGGGTTGGGCCGGCACCGTCCGGACATGCGGTGGGGTCCTGCGCGTGCGTGACGCCTTCCGGTGACTCCGTGACGCCTTCAGATGACGCCATGACGCTTTGCGGTGCCTTGGATCGAATGCGGAATGGTGGTGGGGTCGAGCCCCCCGCCGGCCGATGGGAGATGGCCCGTCGCCTCCTCGCAGAGTACCCTTCACCCGTTACTACGGTGGTCACCGGAGTCTTCTTGCGAGGGAAGGATCCGGTCGGTGGCATGGGACGGGGCGGGGCGGGACCGGCCGTGCGCCTGCCACCCGTAAGGCCAGCCGAGTGCGCGCCCCGAAAAACCCACGATCAGGAGGCAGGTGGCTAAAGCGACGGAGGTCACCAGCACCGCAGTTGATCAGGCCCACGGCAGCCATGACAAGGTCGTCTCCCGGGTACGCCGGCTTGAGATCCGCGAGCCGGTAGGAAAAGGCGGCCGCCAGAAACAAATACGGGCTGCTGCCCAGGAGTGCCACCCGAACGCTGTCGCGGCCCCTCACCCGGCAGGCGGCGGCTGTGCATAGCCAAAGGTACACACTGGTAACGACCGCATCGACCATGACGAGCCAGTGCCAATACGGAATCCGTAGCCGAACCACGCCCGACAGCAACGCCAGCGCCGCGCCGAACAGCAACAGGTTCGATGCCAGCAAGAACCCGCCAGCGCCCGTATCCCGGTGGAACCACGGAAATCGTAGCAGGTGACGGGTCAGGCCATGGCCCTGCACCCGGTCGACCAGCGATCGCCGGATCCCAACCACCCCCAACACCCCGGCAAGACCGGCGAACAGCAGGACGACCACACCCTCTCCCTCCCCGATGGGCCGCCCGAGATACGGAACAACGTACGGTCACGGTGCGGCGTGAATCCATTCCCTGTAGCCTAGTCTGCAGTCATCTCCCTCCGCTTACCGGGGCAGCCGTGCGGGGGTCCGGGGGCACGGGTCAGGCGATGGCCCTGGCCGAAAGAACGGGCAGGGACAGTCGCTTCCGGTTATCGCCTTCGAGGTATGGTGAGACTCTGCCACCGCTCGCCAGCCCTGGCCTTGGCCAGGTAGACGATCTGGCCCACGTGATAGGAGGTGTGGAACAGCTGGCGCTCGATGGCGTCGATCACGGTGTGCGGCTCGCCGCGGATGGACACGGTCCGCAGCAGGTCGCCCGGCCTCAGGGCATCCAGCGCCGCAAAGAGCGCCCGCCACCCCCTCTCCCAGCGCGCCATCAGCTCCTGCCGGGGCAGCCGCTCTTCGACGAACTCGGCATCCCGGTCGCGATCGGGCTTCTCGCCGTCCGAGGTCAAAAAGTCGGTCCACCGGGAGACCATGTTGCCGCTCAAGTGCTTGATGAGCACCGCGATGCTGTTGGACTCCCCGCCGGGAGACCAGGCGAGGGCGTCGTCGTCCACCTGCGCCAGCGCCCGCTCGGCGAGGTCCTTGATGTAGCGGAACCGGCTCTTGACCGCCTCAAGGTAGACCTCCGCCAACCGTGGGCCGTCCACCAGGTCGTGCACGGGCCTTCCCTCCCTGGGCTGGGAATCATGCACCTCGCCTCCCGGCCGGCGGCGTGGCGCCGGGCTCCGAACGAGGGCGCGCGTAGAGAGTTCGTTGCACATCGTGCCGGGCGGTTCCTGCGCCTCCCGGCCCCCCTTCTTCTTGGTTCCTATTGTTAGAGCCCTCGGTCCGTTGACCCGCTCGCTGGATCCGTGATAGCGTCGTGACAGACAACGGGGTCTGGCCATCTCCGATTTCCGAAGGCGATGAACGGGAAGAGTACCCGGGAAGCGCGCCTCCCAGCGAGCCGGGACGGTGGAAGCCGGTAGGTCGCGCCTGGGGAATCCGCCCGGGAGCCCGCCGCCGAGCCACGGATGCAGTTCGCGCGCCGTCGCGTGCACAGGCCTGGTGGGAAGGCGGCCGGCTGCCGCCCGATACGCGGCACGAGCGGGCGCCGTCACGGCGCCAAGTCCGGTGGCACCGCGGGACGACTCCCGCCCGGAAGGGCGGGAGTCTCTTTTTTGCAGTGCCGAAGGGGGAGACGATCGTGATCGATCCGGAACTGCTTCGCAAGGATCCCGAGCGCATCCGCGAAGCGGCCCGACTCAAGGGCTTCGACCCTGAAACGGTAGACCTGGCGGTCACCCTGGACCGGCGCCGGCGCGAGCTCCTCGCCGTCGTCGAGCGCCTGCGGGCGGAGCGCAATGCCCTATCCAAGAGGATCGGTAGCCTGCCCCCGGAGGAGCGTCACGCGGCCCTCACTCGCGCGACCGTGCTCAAGGAGCGGTTGGCACAGCTGGAACCCGAGCTGCGGGACGTCCAGAACCGGCTCCAGCACCTCCTGCTGTGCCTGCCCAACCCGCCTGCGCCCTCGTCCCCGGTAGGTTCATCCGACGAAGACAACGTCGAGGTCCGCCGGTGGGGCCAGCCGCCCTCGTTTCCCTTCCCGCCACGCGACCACATGGAACTCGGGCAGCTGCTGGGGATCATCGAGACGGAGCGGGCCGTGAAACTGGCGGGTTCCCGCGCCTATTTCCTGAAGAACGAGGGGGCCCTCCTAGAATGGGCCGTCCTCCGGTTCGCCGTCGACCTGTTGCTTCGGCGGGGCTATACGTTGCTGGCACCACCGGTGCTGGTCCGGGACGAGGCCATGACGGCCACGGGGTACTTCCCGCTGGGACGCGAGGAGGTGTACCGGCTCGAGCGGGACGAGCTGAACCTGGTCGGCACCGCCGAAGTCCCGCTGGTGGCTTACCACATGGATGAGACCCTCGAGGAGAACGAGTTGCCCCGGCGCTACTGCGCACTCTCCCCGTGCTTTCGACGCGAGGTCGGCAGCGCGGGCCGCGACGTCCACGGCCTTTACCGGGTCCACCAGTTCTTCAAGGTGGAGCAGGTGATCATCTGCGAGGCCGATCCCGACGCCTCCCGCCGCTACCACGAGGAACTCCTGAAAAACGCCGAGGACATCCTGCAGGCCCTCGAACTACCCTACCGGGTCGTGCAAGTCTGTACGGGCGAGATGGGACAGGGACAGGTCTTGAAACACGACATCGAGACCTAGATGCCCAGCCGCGGCCGGTACGGAGAAACCCATTCGTGTTCCAGCTTCCACGACTTCCAGGCGCGCCGCGCTCGCATCCGCTATCGGGACAGGAACGGGCGGGTCCGGTACGCCTACACCCTGAACAACACCGCCGTCGCCTCGCCTCGGATCCTGATCCCGCTCCTGGAGATCCACCAGCGGGAAGACGGCAGCGTCCGCATCCCGGAGGCCCTCCGGCCCTACATGGGCGGCTTGGAGGCGCTGGTCCCCCGGGTTACGTAAGTGTAACGGCAGCGTAACGGCCGCCGAGGGGCAGTCCCGGGGGAGGGCGGCAGGCGGCAGCGCCGCGGCAGGGAATCTCTTGCAGAGACGCCCAGCGCCCCGCCCGGCACCCGCCACCCCGAACGGGAGGCATCCGCAGGCGCCGGTGGGCCGGCTGGTGGGTCCGGACCGGTGACCCGCCGCGGCGGGAGAGGAGCACGCCAATCCATGGACCACACGACGGGCACGCCAACCCTGGTCGCCGCGGTGACCGCCGAGACCATCGCCCTCGAGGTCCACTGGGGCCGGGAGGTTTACTACCTGGAGGTCTCGGACGGTGCCGTGCGCTACCGGGAGACCACGCGCTGGGACCGCAATGCTTCGTACATCGAGAACCTGCTGGACCTGGACAAGCTGGTCGGGGATCTCCGGAGCTGGTACCGGACAAGGTACCCGTCCCTGGGGTCCCGGTCCGTTCTGGCCGAGTTGGAGTTCGACAACCACCAGTTGACCGTCAGGCGCTGCACCGAGCGGGCCACGCCGCACCCGGTCCGCTGGACGGTGGAAGAACGGTGGCCCCGGGAAGCGGCATGGTATGAGAAGTGGAGCGAGACCCGGTTCGTATGGGGTGCCTTCGACTGCGAGGGCGTCGTGGCCTGCGTCGATGATTGGCATGGCCGCCCGGACGAACCGGCCGCCGGCGGGCGGGGTCGCCATCGGGGCGGGCCTCCCGCCGTGATCCTGCTCACCGGGCGCCGGCCCCTGTGGGAGAACAGGCGACTGGCTGCCCTGCTGCGTCAGGGCCAGCCGGTCGTGGTGCTCGATACGGAGGACGGCTTCCATCTCGCCCCGCGGCATGACCGGCTGCCTCCCCCGGGGGTCCCCAGGGACCGCTTCGGCTACATGTCCGTCGCCTGGCTTCCGGCCCAGGCGCTGGTGGGCCGGACCGTGCGGGTCATCGCCGACGGGCAACAGGGTATCCTCCTCGTACGTCGCCCTGACCGTCCAGCCCATGCCCCCGCGATACCTGGCGGGACACACGATAAGACCCACGATCACGGTAAGACCCACGATAAGGAAGACGCCCTGGGGAACGCCCCCCACCCGACCGGTGCCGGGAACGCCGGCGACCGGGCCCGTTCTGTGCAGGACCGACGGCGCACCGACCTGCTGCCGGCCAGCCGCCACCGGGTCACCCTGACTCCCGTGCCGAAAGACTTCATACCCCCCTTCGAGCAGGTCACCAGCGTGGGGGTCATCGCTTTCACCCGGGAGGGAAAGGTCGCGGTCACTCTGCAATCCCGGGGCTTTGACATCCCCGGCGGCCACGTTCAGCGGGGTGACCGCAGCCTGGAGGAAACGGCCCGGCGGGAAGCCCTGGAGGAAGCCAGGGTGACCCTGGGCAAGGTGGAGTACCTGGGCGCCCTTCGCTCGAACTACTACTCCGAGCCGACCTACATCGTGCTGATGGCGGCCATGGTGGAACAGGTCCTGCCCTTCGCACCGTCACCGGATCACCGGCTGCGGCTGTTTCTGACCCCCGAGCAGTTCGCGTCGGTGTACTCGGCGGGGGACCGGGAGAGGATGCAGGCGGCTGTACGACAGGCCCGGGCCTTGTTCTTCCCATAGGCTCCTGCCCATATGGGTATCCTTCCCAGATCTATGGGGCCGCGCCGTCGTCTCCGGCGGCTGAATCGACAGACAAGTCAGCCGGCACCGGCAAGGGGGCCGGCCCGGGCGCTGCGGCCGGGGCGCCGCAGCCGCGCCGCCCGCTCACCCGGCTAGCGCAGGGGACTAGCGCAGGGGAATGGAAACGGTCCAGGGACCCCCCACCACCGTTGTCGGGTTCGTCAGCCGCACAACCAGCACTCCACCCCGGGGAAGCGGGCGTGGAAAGTCGAGCCATACTTCCACCAGCCGGTTCTGGCCATCGTACGTCCCGCCGATGGCGTTCGCTGCGAAGCCGCCGTCCAGGCTCTCACCATCCTCGCCCACCTCCTCGCCGACCTTCCCACCGGCACCATCCCCCTCCGGTAGAACGAGCCCCTGCACGCTGACCGTCCGGAGGGTCGCACCGTCCCGAGCCGGACCCAGGTCGAGGCCCAGGCGGATGAGGTGCCTCCCCCGTAAGGGCCCCTTACCCTCTACTACGCCCGTGGGCGACGGGATCTTGCGGCCCGGCGCCCAGCAGGCATCCGGCCCCCAGCAGGCATCCGGCCTTCCGAAAGGGAATGTCTGCTAAGAACCCGCGTCATGGGAGGGGAACCGACGTGCTGCCGCCTGGAACGCTGCAGGACCGCGTCGCCATCATCACCGGGGGAGGAACCGGCCTCGGCAAGGCCATGGCCCTGGAGTTCACCCGCCTGGGGGCCCGGGTGGTCCTGGCCAGCCGGAAGCCGGAGAACCTGGACAAGGCCGCCGCCGAGATCGCCGAACGGGGCGGCGAGGCCCTGACCGTCCCCACCGACGTGCGCGACCCCGAGCAGGTCGACCGCATGGTCCAGGCCGCCCTGGACCGCTTCGGCCGGATCGACATCCTGGTCAACAACGCCGCCGGCAACTTCGTCTGCCCCGCCGAGGAGCTGTCCGTCAACGGCTGGAACGCCGTCGTCAACATCGTGCTGCACGGGACCTTCTACTGCACGCGGGCCGTCGCCCGGCACTGGATCGCCCAGGGCCGGGGCGGCAACATCCTGAACATCATCGCCACCTACGCCTGGACGGGCGGGCCCGGCACGGTCCACTCGGCTGCAGCCAAGGCGGGCGTCCTGGCCATGACCCGCACCCTGGCCGTGGAGTGGGCGCCCAAGGGGATCCGGGTCAACTGCATCGCCCCTGGCCCGGTCGACGGCACCGGCGCCGCGCCCCAGCTCTGGCCCACGGAAGAGGTCCGGCAGGCGGTGCTGCGCTCGATCCCCCTGGGCCGCATGGGCCGGCCCGAAGAGATCGCCCATGCCGCAGCCTACCTGGTGTCCGACTACGCCGCATTCATCACCGGCGAGGTGCTGACCATCGACGGCGGGCAGTGGCTGGGGCGGGGCGTGTTCAAGGGCCAGGGGCGATGAGCCGTGCGCGCCGCCCTGTTCGTCACCTGCTTGTGCGACCTGTTCTTCCCCGAGGTGGGCGAGAGCACCGTCCGCCTGCTGCGCCGGCTGGGGGTCGAGGTCACCTTCCCCGCCGGGCAGACCTGCTGCGGCCAGCCGGCCTACAACACGGGCTACACCGCCGAGGCCCGGGACGTGGCGCGGGCGCTGATCGAGGCCTTCGAGCGGGAGGCGCCGGGCCTGCCGGTAGTGGCGCCGTCCGGCTCCTGCGCGGCCATGGTGCGGCACCACTACCCGCGGCTGTTCGCCGGCGACGCGGCCTGGACCGCCCGGGCGGCGGCCTTCGCCGAGCGGGTGTACGAGCTGTCGGAGTTCATCGTCCACGTCCTGGGCCGGACGGACCTGGGCGGCCGTTACCCCGCCGTCGCCACCTTTCACCGCTCCTGCCACATGGCGCGGGGACTGGGCCTCGTGGAGGAACCCCTGGCCCTCCTGCAGGCGGTGGAGGGGTTGGAGCTGGTGGACCTCCCCCACCCCGGCGAGTGCTGCGGCTTCGGCGGCACCTTCGCCGTGAAGATGGCGGAACTCTCGACGGCCATGGTCGACGCCAAGGTCCAGGCCGTCGAGGACACCGGCGCCCAGCTTCTGGTCGGTTGCGACGTGGGCTGCCTCATGCACGTCGGTGGGCGGCTGCGGCGCCTGGGCCGGCCGGTGCGGGTTCTTCACCTGGCGCAGCTCCTCGATGAGGCCACCCGGTCCGCCCGGCATACGGCGTAGGCCCCCAGGGAGGTACCATTCTGGCCCGGCGGAGCGGCCTGGGCCACGAGTGCCGTGCCATGGCAGCGGCGACGGGCGGCCGGGTACCGTGTAGCCCGGCGCCTGGGTCCCACGGGTCGACCCGGAGCCTGCTGGCGCTTGCGAGGGCGGTCTCAGGGCCGCCTCGGGTCCGCCTCGCGACGACGGGGCGCCGTCCGCCGGGTTCGTCCGGCGGGTGACCCCTTGACCGACGTACCGGGGGGAGGAACCGGCCATGCGGAACGCAACCCCAGATCACGCCGAAGCCCGCCGTGCGGCGGTCACGGCGGGGGCCGCCGCGCCCGCCACCGCGCCCGGCGGCACCGGTGCGGTGGCGAGCACGACCACGAACCGCATCGTGAGCAGCACCCCCCGCCCCGCCAATCCCTCCCACCGCCCCCCCGCCGAGCCCTTCCAGCAGCGAGCCGCCGCGGCCCTGCGGGACGACTTCCTCCGCGTCGCCGTCCCCCGCGCCACCTACCGCCAGCACTACGGCCGCGAGCAGGCGCTGGCCCAGTTGGGCGATCCCCTCAAGTGGCGGGAGCGGGCCCGCAGCATCCGCGCCCGCACCATCGCCCAGCTCGATCGGTACCTGGACCAGGCCATCGCCGCGGTCCAGGCCCGGGGCGGCCACGTCCACCGGGCGGCGACGGCGGCCGAGGCGGTGGAGACCATTCTGGGCATTGTGCAGCGGGCCGGCGGCCGGCGGGTGGTCAAGTCGAAGTCCATGGTCACCGAGGAGATCCACCTCAACCCCCACCTGGAGGCGGCGGGCGTCGAGGTGGTGGAGACGGACCTCGGGGAGTACATCATCCAGCTGGCCGGTCACCGGCCGTCCCACATCGTGGCGCCGGCCGTGCACCTGTCCCAGCAGCAGATCCAGGAGATCTTCAGCCGCGAGGCGGGCCACGAGCTCCCCGACGACCCCGTCGCCCTGGCCGCCTTCGCCCGCCGGCGGCTGCGGGAGAAGTTCCTCCGCGCCGACGTGGGCATCTCGGGGGTCAACTTCCTGGTGGCGGAGTCGGGCACCGTGGTGCTGGTGACCAACGAGGGCAACGGCCGCATGGTCACCTCCCTGCCGCGGGTGCATATCGCCGTCATGGGCATGGAGCGGGTCGTGCCCACCTGGGCGGACCTGGCCGTGCTCCTGGAGGTCCTGGCCCGCAGCGCCACGGGCCAGAAGATCACCGTCTACACCACCTTCGTGGGCGGGCCGCGGCGCCCGGGCGAGGCCGACGGGCCGGAGGAGTTCCACCTGGTCATCGTCGACAACGGGCGGTCGAACCTGCTGGGGACGCGGTTCCAGGAGGCCCTGCACTGCATCCGCTGCGGGGCGTGCCTGAACGCCTGCCCCGTGTACCGGCAGATCGGGGGCCATCCCTACGGGGGCGTCTACAGCGGGCCCATCGGCGCCGTGATCACGCCGCTGCTGGGCGGTCTGGACGGCTGGGACGACCTGCCCTACGCCTCCAGCCTCTGCGGCGCGTGCTACGAGGCCTGTCCGGTGATGATCCCGCTGCACGATCTTCTGGTCGACCTGCGGGAAGAGGTGGTGAACCGGGGGCGGTCCGGTCAGGCGCCCACCGGCAACGACGACGCCACAGCGGCGGGCACGAAGGGCCTCCACGACCACGCGGAGCGGTGGGCGTTCCGCCTGTGGCGGTGGGTCTTCTCCGACCCGCGGCGGTACCGGCTGGCGGCCCGGTTGGCCGCGTGGGTGCAGGTGCCGTGGCTCGATGCGGAATCCCACACCAGGGACGAACCGGAGGCCAGGCTGATGGCCGGTACCGTCCTCCGCGGCGGGCCGGGGCCCCTGGGCGCCTGGACCGCCTCCCGCGACTTCCCGGCCGTCGCCTCCCGGCCCTTCCATGCCCGCTGGGCCACCCTGGCCCGGAAAGTAGATCCCGGCCCCGCAGGGCCCCAGGACGCCGAGCCCGGGGGCAACCGCGGTCCATCCCTCACGCCCGCCTCCGCCGAAGCCGGCTCACCGGCCAGGGACGCAGCTGCGATCCAGCCCCAGCCCGCGCCGACGACCCGGTCCCAAGGTACGGCCGAGGCGCCGTCGCACCCCCGCTCCGGAGCCCGGTTCGACGACGGGTCCCGGCCTGAGAACGGATCCGGGAAGGGATCCGAGGCCGGGTCCGAGCCCCGGACCCCGGGCCGGGCGATGGCTCGGTGCCTGGCGCCCGCTGCACCTGCCTCCACCCCCTTCCCCGTGGTGGCGTCCGGTCCCACCGCCGGCTTGCCGCGGGCGGACCACCCGGGCCCCGACCCTGCCGGCTGGCCCGAGCGCTTTGGTCGGGAGCTGGAAGCCGTCCACGGCACCTGGACCCGCGCCCAGGGCGGAACGCCCGAAGCCGTGGCGGCGGCCTGCGCCGCCGCCTGTGCCGCGTTCGTCCGGTCTCGCGGCTTACGGCGGGTGGTGGCCTGGGACCCCGCCGCCCCGGACCTGCCGGAGGGAGCCGGGCCGGTCCTGGAAGCCGTGCTTCACGCCCTGGAGGAGGCAGGCTGCCAGATCACCCGCTGGCGGGACCAGGAACCGGGCCTTTCCCCGCTGAGGCTGCGCGAGGCCGTGGCCATCGCGGACCTGGGTATCGTGGTGGCCCACTTCGCCATTGTCGCCACCGGCACTGTGGCCGTGGTCCACGGTGCGGGCCGCGGGCGGGCCGTCAGCCTGCTGCCGGAGCACCTGGTGATCCTGGTCCCCGGCGCCGTGCTGGTCCCCACCCTGGCCGAGGCCATCACGGGCCTCACCGGCCGGTACGGGGTCGCCGACCCCACCACCGCTCCGCAGAACGTTACTTTCATCACCGGTCCCAGCAAGTCGTCGGACATTGAGCTGCACCCGGTGGTGGGGGTCCACGGGCCGCGACACGTCCACGCCGTGATCTACGGAACGCAGTGATCGCTTGTGCATGACGGTAAGGATGACGAAAGTTGTACCGGGAGTTGTTGACGAACAAAGCCTTCTTGCTATTGTTTTTGGGCCGCTTGATCACCAACGCTGGCGACAGCGTCTACCTGGTGGCGACGCTGTGGTACCTGAGCCAGTCTGATGCTTCCGGTGTGGTGGCCGGACTGGCGGGATTTCTGATCACGGTGCCACAAGAGCCTGTTGCACCGACCCTGAGAGATCGGGCCTAGTGGGAACGTACCGGGTCGATTCGCTCATGTCACATGGGCTGACGGTCAGGACTGTGTAGGCCGGCGGCCCGATCGTGACCCTTCTACGCCAAGCCCGCCACCGTACATTCAAAGGGCAAGGTGGCGGATCGCTCCCTGACCCTCCGCCAGAGCTTCAGCAAGTTGTGGGTCAAGCAAAGTAGCTTCCACTCGCTGTCACACGCCGCCAGACCCCGACGCAGGAACCGGTCGGCGCCTGCCTGACGTTCGCCTCGCTCCAGTACCCCGCGTCGGCCACCACGGCGCGGATGGGCTTGTCCACGCCCGCGGCCCGCAGGTTGGCTTGCGCCTGCTGGAGCATCGGGTGCAGTTGGCCGACGTCGTTGGCGTCCTGCGTCACCGCCGCGGCCACGATGAGTTGGTCCTCCGTGACCACCGCCTGGGCGTTGTACCCTTGCACAAAGCCCTGCCGGGTCTTGAGGATCCGGCTGTCCGGATCCGTCACGTTGGCTTTGGCCGCCGGATCCACCGAGGGATCCGGCGCCTTCGGCTTCCGCCCCCGCCGCTTCTTGCCGGTCGCCTGCTCCTGGGCCTTCCGTTCGTCGATGCGGGCCTGCTGCCGGGCCGCTTCCCGGGCCGCCTCTTCCTCCAGCCGCCGCTTGCATGCCTTCAGCCGCTCCAGCCGGCTCTGGCGGGAGCGCAGTTCCTCCGGCAACTCATCCCCACGGCGCCCGGGGCCGTACCGCTCATCTTCTTCCCGGTCCGTGGCCTCCGCCTCCCGGAGCATCTTCTCCACTTCCTGGCGAATCGCATCGTAGGTGCGGTTGGCCGCCAGCGAGGCGTTGGCCTTGACTTTCGTCCCGTCCAGTGCCACCACGCCGACCTTCCCCAGCCCCGCTTCGCGGCACAGCCGCAGCACCTGCGTGAACAGCTCGGCCAGTTCCCGCGCATGGCGCTGGCGGAAGCGGGCAATGGTCACGTGATCCGGCTTCTGGTTGGCGGTGATCACCCGGAAGGCCACGTCCTCGAGGCACAACCGCTCGATCCGCCGGCTCGACCGCTCGCCGACGCAGTAGGCGTACAGCAGCAGCGTCACCATCATGGTCGGGTCGTAACTCTCTCCACCCCAGCCGTCGGCGCGGTACTTCTCGCAAAAGGCCCGCAGGTCCATCTGCTCCACCGCATCGATCAGGAACCAGGCCAGATGATCCTCGGGCAGCCAGTCGCGAAGGCTCGGTGGGAGCAGGTACAGTTGGTCACGGTTCACCGGGCGGAGGTTGTAGGCCATAGGGACACCTCGGGCAACGGAGAATTCCAATCCATGGCTTCACTTAAACCCACGTGGGGGCAATCCTGCGGAAATACCTGGGTTCGTGAAACAGGCTCAGGTCGCCCGGCGGAACCACCACGGTGACGCCCGTGCGCACCGGGCCGCGGCCCGGGCGAAGCGGCCCGTCCCCCTCGATGAGGGTTACGTGGTCCACGCGCACACCGGCCACGTCGGTGATGGCGTTGTGGGGGCCCCGCCGGAAGGAAGGTTTCTCGTGCACGAGCATACCGGCCTTCCCCTCTTGTTGAGGCCCGGCACTCGAGCTGAATCTCCGGGCTCCGGCTTCCAACACCGGTTTTCCCCCGCAAGGCGGCCCGCCGGCCGCTCACGAGCCGTGGCCGGCCACGGCGGCCGGCGAGGGAGCCTGCCCGAGAAGCTCTCGCGCCCGCCGGAAGATGGCGTCGAACATCGCCTCCGTCAGCACGCCGGTGTTGGTGTTCTGCCGGCTGGGGTGGTAGCTGGCCAGGAGGACGGGCGGCTGGCGGTCACCCTCGCCGTCGGGGGTATGGAGCCAGCGATACTCACCGCCGTGGCGAAAACGGGGCTTTTTCGGGCGGGCTGCAGGCGCCGTGCCTCGGGCCCGCCCGGCCGGTGAGGTGGTCGCGGCGGCCACCGCGGGCTCGCTGCTGCCCGCGGCCGTGGAGATCCCGCCGGTCGCTGCCCCGGTGGAGGCGAGGGAGGAGGTGCCGTCCACCGCCACCTCCACCGGCCAGCCGTAACCACGCTCTTTCATCAGCCGGAGGACGTTGTCGAAGGCGATCTGCCCCAGGCAGACGATCACCCGCACCGTCCGCATAACCTCCAGCTCGCGGGCCAGGAACGTGTCGCAGGTCAGGATCTCCTCCCGGGTGGGCCGGTTATCGGGCGGGGCGCAGTGACAACTGGCGGTGATGTAGGCGTCGATGAGCTGCAGACCGTCGCCCCGGTGGGTGCTGGTGGGCTGGTTGGCGAAGCCGGCCCGGTACAGGGCGCGGTAGAGCCAGTCTCCCGAGCTGTCCCCGGTGAACATGCGGCCGGTGCGGTTAGCGCCGTGGGCCGCGGGGGCCAGGCCGACGATGAGCAACCGCGCCAGGGGGTCGCCGAAGCTCGGCACGGGCCGGCCCCAGTACTCCCAGTCGCGGTACGCCCGCCGCTTGGTGCGCGTCACTTCCTGGATGTAGCCGATGAGCCGCGGGCAGCGGCGGCAGGCAACGACGGCATCGGCCAGTTCGCGCAGCGCTGTCACCTGGGCTTGCGCTTGCTTCTGCATTTCGTTCATCTTCATCTGTCACCTGATCTTCATCTTTCACCTTGTCGCTGGCGCACGGTGTTCATCGCGTCGATTGTCTCACGGAACTTGGGCCTTGGCCAGGCTTCGCCGCGATCATCCCATTTCAGCCGTTGGCGAGCGTGCCGCCTGTACGGGTCCGCGGTAGGAAGCGCCAGTTCGCCCCATACGTTACCCCATACGTTACCATGGACCTTGAACCGCGAACCGCGGGACGGTGCCCCAACGGGCCCAATCGGGACTTTCTCCGCCGGGAGGTTGGAGCCATGTGGACCATCCGGCCCGCTCGGTGGCCGCAGGACCTTGCGCCCCTGGCCCGCCTGGATACCGGCTTCGTCACGGATCGGATCTACCGGGTGGATGCCATGGAGCTCGGCTTTGTACTGCGGGAAGAGCGTGTGGACCCGCCGCTGCGCAAGATCTACGATCCGCCGGCGGAAGAGGACCTGCAGCGGCTTCCCTTCACCCTGGTCGCCGCGGACGACGGCGCCCTGGTTGGGCTGGCGGCGGCGGGCCACGTCGAGTGGAACGGGCGGGTGCATCTCTGGCACCTGTACGTGGCGCCGGAAAGGCGTGGGCTCGGCATCGGACGGGCACTCGTGGAACAGGCGCTGGCACATGCCCGCCGGCTCGGGGCCAGGCCCCTCTACGTGGAGACCCAGAACGTCAACTATCCGGCCATCCAGTTCTACAGGCGTCTCGGCTTCACACTGGCGGGACTGGACACGTCCCTGTATGACCCTCGTGGTCCGGGTGCCGGCGAGGTGGCCTTGTACCTGGTGCGCGATGTCTAGCCTGCCGGGATGTCCCGACGAGACCGGGCCGGGGTGGGATTCAGGGCTGGCGGGGTAGTGAAGTACCGGCTGAACCCCAGCCGCCGCAGGATGGGAGCCGAGGTGCCCTCCCGGGCCAGGCAGGTGTCCACCCGGCACCCGTGGGCCCGCGCCAGTTGCAGCCGTCAGGCCAGCCTGCACCGTACCCGTTTCCGCTAGGAGTTCGGATGAGACTTCGGAACCACCATCTCAAGCATGGAACGAATGTACGTTTGCTTATCCTCGTCCGGGAATAGGATATGCCTACTTAGCATCTCGTCCTTACTCATATTCCAGAGTCTTGCCATCGTCCAGGATGGTCTAGTCGAGAGGATGAAAGAATGAAGGTGCACGTTCGGGTCACCTAGTCGTCGTTCGATATCTTTGATGGTTCTATGAAATTCAATCTTGGGGGAGGTGGGACCAATGTGTTCGAGGCCTCCCTTGGGATCAATAAACACTATATCTTGCCGAGGACCAGATACAACCCAGAGTATAAAATCCGGGTGGAAGTTCCCCGCCTCAAAGAAGCCAACCCCGCGGCCTTTACTAAAGTTCCTCAACAAGTATAGTTCCCTTCCGGCAAGGAACTCGGCATGAGCCGTGTCATGGAAAACTTTCAAGTCTTCGACAAACTGGAACTCTCCCTTATTGAGAGGAACTGGAGTGATCTTAACGGCATCGCCATCTAAGTACAGCAGAGGTTCGTAAAGGTGTTGCTTGAACAAAATCGCCTTGATTCCGCGGTATTCCCAGAACTTCAGTTTGCCTTCCTGAATCAGCCGCTTCAATTCCTCAAGCTTCAAAATGATATCGTCCGCAGACTGTGGAACATAGACCCGATAGTAGCTGCCACCCGCGTCCTCCTTCCACTCCAGGTTCGGGTCATTCTCTTCCAGAATACGATACTCGAGGTGCTTCAGTTCCCACTCTCGCTTGCGAAATGTATAAAACCGTTCCATGTACTTCTTTAGAAGGGTCAGGGCAATCTCTTCCCACAGGCGGACCTTGTCGAACGAATCGAAAGATAGTTCCTCATCCGGTATCAACAGCTTATACCACGTGTGATCAAGCAGGATCTCCATGATACCTTCGCGGGTAAGGTTCAAGTTGTACCAGCCGCGCTCGGCCTTGAAGCGTTCCAGCTCGAAGTAGAGCCTGTCGATATCGAGAAAGGCTACATGCCGACCCGTGAGGTGTGTCTCGTTGGGGGCAGCGTCTACTTCGTCGGACGCCTGTTCCCGGGACCTCAGTGTTTGGATTCGCGGATACCAGTTGAGCGCCACCTGGTTCCTTAGCAGGTACTCTGTACTGGGGTCCCGGGCGGGATCCGGCTTCGTGAGGGTGGGGACGGGCCCTAACCTTCGGAAAGCATCGCCAACCTCGGTGTTTACGCCGTTGATGGTCCTCTTTAGCCGAATGATCTTGAGCTTCTGGGTGCCCAGGTTTCGAACCACCGGCAATATAAACTCGATCCGGTCCTCGTTAGTGGGTAGGCCTTCCTCTTTCAAAAAGTCGCGGAACTGTGCCATGTAATTGGCGCGGATACCAAAGACACCGAGCGTCTCGAGTATGCTGATGTGCTTGGGGGGCATCAAGTCCGCAGGAAGGCGCGTTTCGCTGCTACGCTTCAGACTCATGCCGTACCCCTTGAGGCGCACTCCCCGCCCAAAGAGCTGGATGATCTGCGGTCCCTCCCCTTGGCCGATGTTCATCAGGCCCATGGTACTAACACGCCAGCTATTCCAGCCCTCAGTGAACTTCTTGGAGCCGATGAGAAGGTTGATGGTGGAATCTGGCTCATTTATTGTGTGAAAAAGGGAGTCGGAAAACTCGCGCTCAGTGACGGTTAACTCTGGGTACTCCTCACATAGCTTACATAGCTTGCTGTCATCCCCGACATTGATCACTCCAAAAGGCTTGTTGTCGCCCACGCGAAGCGCGATCTCACCGCTGGCTCCCTTCAGATTTTCAACATAAAGTCGGCCGCCGCCGGGCGCGTTAAATACTGTGGCCAACGTTTCGTCAAAGATCTGCGCAGCAGTCATCCCGCTACTTTGAAGGTAGTAGAAGTGACGAGCAAACAGGTTCTTCCCGTCAGCAGTGATCAGCCCGCGCTTCAGCAACCGATCGATAAGGGCTATGCTACTCCGTCGATTTGCCACGTAGCGTGCAAGGAAGCGCAGGATTTCAATGATGTCGGAAGCTTCCCGGGTCGTGAGCGTCTTTGTTACGCTTCCACCGACGAAGATCCACAGCGGCTTCTCAATGTTAAACGGGCGAAATGCCTCCACTTGTTCCCGGTATAGCCGTTGCTGCTGGTAAAATGAGAGCAGACATGCGACGAGGTAGAGTTCAAGATGGTTCTGCTGTGTCTCATCTTCGAGGTTGAAAATCTGATAGTCCTTACCAAATCCGTCACCGTAGAAGTAGCGGTAGGAATAGTCGAATATTATGCTCTTGGCATACAGGTCGATGAGCGCCTTGTTTCCTTTTACCGCTTGCCCAAAGGTGGCCGAATATTCGAATGAAAACCCTTTGTCGCAAAGCGCATTACGATAACGCATCCAGGTGCCTTCGTCACCGCTACTCGCCCCACGGTGACCCTCATCCACCAGGACCAGGTTATTGCCTTCGAAGGCTTCGACGGCGACGGTCTTATCACCCATTTCGTCGCTCAGCTTATGGATGTCAAGGATTTCTACAGATTTACCGGCAAACAGATCGGGTCCATCCTTGTTAAACAGTTGCGCAAGGATACCTGATACTTGGAATTCTCGAAGGTGTTGTTGGCTCAGGCCCTCGTTGGGCGTAAGAAGGATGATACGGTTTAACTCTCGCCGCCGTCCGTACTTTTCCAAGTAGTACTGATACTGCAGGATGTTGACATGCATCAGCAGCGTCTTGCCGCTGCCCGTGGCGCTCCAGTAGGCCAGCTTGTTGAGCTGGGTCCAAGCTTCTGCCTGTTCATCGAAGGGGGCAATCTGGTCGGATGCGGGCTTGCCAGCGTTGTAGGCGGCCACGTGTGCATTGAGGGCTCGTAGCAGCCCTTGTGGATCCCGGAAGTAGCGATCTAAGTAAATCTCCGTAAAGAGTAGCATGAGATACTGGAAGTATTTCCATGTTATCGGTTTTTCGCCGTGGGTAAGGCGGTGCTCATTCAGCCAACGGGTGTGCTTGACGATGTTCTGGTCGTACGCGAGCAGCAGGTCGCTGGGCAGCTGTGGACGGTCAGGGAAGTGGGTCGTGAGCGCGCGGTAGAAGCGATGGACTCCGTCCTCATCCAACCCTTCCAAGGACTCGTCGCGCAAATACTGGGCGAGATCCCTAAAGCTTTGTACACCGAAAAGCGATAAGAGCCACTGGTTTAATACGAGCTTGTGGGCGAACGGTACCTGTGGCCGGTTCTGGGTACGGCGGTGCGATGCGGTGGTCTGGCCTGCAGTGCGACGACGTGCCCTTGGCATCAGACTCCCTCCATGTCGAACATGCGCCGGTGTAATTCCTCCTCAATGAGCCGTACTGTCCAGGTGTCACATGGCTCTTTAAGGTTCTCCAAGGTATTGTCGCCATTGACGTAAATCAGATCGATTTCTTTAGCCCCGAGTGCATACCCCTGCGACTTGAACCACTCTTCCAGAACTAGGTTGTCTTGCTCTGGCTTACCGGTAAGCTTGCGCCAGATAACCAGAGTGCGTCGACCGTCCGGCGTCGTTCCAGTGACGGTGCGGAACCACCATGGTCCCGCAGGGTCCTGCCGGAGACTGCCCTTAAGGCGTAGTCGCTGCTCGTTATCACGTTCGAACTCGGCTGAATATTTCTGCGGCGTAGATATGCGCTTCACGTGCAGCCCGATGAGCCAGTTAAATGTTTCTATCAGGTCGACGTTAATCTCACAGCTCTCATCCGATCCCGGACGCTTTACCTTAAGCTTGTAGGCCGTGGGATCCTTGAAGGCCTCCACGTTGAGCAGGGACTGGCTACCTCGAGTTTCCACATCGAGCATATACTTCAGTAGGTACTGCTCCTTAAACCCGTCGGGACCCTGCGCTTCCACGAGGTCCAGAAGACTTTGCTGAGCATCGGTGCGGCGGAGTTCCAAATTATTGAGTGTGTCCTCGTACGATTCCAGACGGATGACTTTAACGATGCGCGGGCTCAATTCTGCCTCCTCTGCAGTGGCCATGCGCTTGGGTTTGCCGTCTTGCCAGTCGGGCGTGAAAATAACCTTCTTAATACGGGGTATCAGTATGGTGTCAAAATAGTCCGCCATCTCAACAAGTATGAACTTACGTTGGCCACCGTCTCGACGGTTCAAATTGATAACGGCGTGTGCTGTGGTGCCCGAACCGGCGAAGAAATCAAGAACCAGGCTGTTCTTACCGGCCGTCTGATTTATAAAACGTTCCGGCAAGGTTGTAGGTTTGGGGGTGGGGAAAAGACCCGTTACTCCAAAAAGGGCAGCGATCTGTTTCTCACCATCGGTGTAGTCATGGAAAAATGATTTGGCTACGTTAGTGTCTACTTCGTCAAGAAAGCGCTTGAATTGTGGAATCTTGGTTTCGTCTTCGCCCCATACAATCCGCCCCTTACGGTCTAGCGACTCGAAACTGTCGCGGCTGTCGTCCGGCCACGAATATGGCCATAGCCAACCGCGCTTAGGGTGGGGACACGGCTTGCCGGTCTTTGGATGGATCGGCCGATAGAAACGATAGTTTGGATCGTTTGGATCGCGCGTGCTGTCAGCCTGTTTCTGTGCTGGGGCGGAGGGGTCGCTTTCTCGCCAAACGACAATACGTGCTTTCCTGGCCCTAGCTTCACTTTCAGGTACCAATCGTCCCTCCGCGTCGCGATATTCGGCGTGGCAGTAATTGTAGACCCCACGCCACGGGTCGAGCTTCTTGGTCTCCTCGGTATATTCAAGACCCTGTTCCTGAAGCTGGGCCTTGAACTCCTCGAGATGTCGAGCAAACAATGCCTGGATCTGGCGCTCTACTTCGGCGATTGGTGGGTATTTGGGATTCAACTCGGCCACAAGTGCAGCGATTTCGGCATGGCCCGGTTTTGGCTCGCGGAACATCGTGGGATCACGTTCAACAACTCCACGGTCTCTCGCATAAACCTGGATGTACTCGTGATTGGTGGAATAGAGCGGCGACTGGCTATGCGTGGTATTCTGGGCCCAGACGAGTTCTTCGACGCGATTCTTGTGCCCAAAAATTTCATTCAGCACAGCCTGGAGGCTGTCCCGCTCATGTTGATCGATGTGCGAGAACAGTACACCATCGCTCCGTAAGAGGTGCCACGCTAGAGCAAGGCGATCATGCATCATGCTGAGCCAGGATGAATGACGGTAATTATCCTTGTAGGGAAAGCCATCACCCAGACGGTTATAGGGTGGGTCAATGATTATGGTCTTCACCTGATCACGATACCGTGCCTTCATCAGGGATAATGCGTGAAAGTTCTCGCTGTGCCAGAGGATCCCATCAACCTGCTCATCCAGGTCGCCGATAGTCGCCAGAACCCGAGCTGTGAAGCCGCTATCAAAATGGCGCGTATCCACTACTAACGTTGGGTGCGCTTTCAGAAAGTCAACGGTTAACGGTACACTGTAGCCTGGCGTCATTAGATCTCCTTTGATCTCATCAATCGCGAACAGCCGCACCCATTCCTGCCGCTGGGCGTCGTTGGCCGCGATTTCAGGATAAAATTCCTCGGGGATTTTGCCGATGGGAATTAGGTACTGCGTCTCAACGACGAACTTCTTCTTAAGCCAGAGTTTCTTCTGGAAATTCTCCAGTTGGGCTAAGAAGTCGATGATCTTGTGGGCGATCTTCCGGATCACCTTGATCTTGGCAAGGTACTGCTCGACCCGCGGAGCGGTTTCATTCTCTATGTCATCAATGTGCATGACCTCGTTCTTGATGTAGAAATCGAGTTCCCGACGAAGGAATCCGCCCAGGTCTTTATGGATGAAGTAGTCGAATGTGTTGCGGGCCGTGTAGCGCCGTAGGTGCGCCTCAAGCCTGGTATAGTCAGCCGGCTGCCCGTTGCTGAGAATGTGTGGCTTAGCGAGTTCGGCAATCCACGGAGCGGGCGCCGGATCCTCCACCGCTAACACTCTTTGGGTAGCCAGAGCGATGAGGTCCTTCTACTTAGGCGGCCTCGTTTTTTCCCCGCGTGCCGCCTCTGGCCAATCATCGAGCGTCGCAGGGCGGTACTCGAAGCGGATCACTAGTTCGCCGTTCTCTTCGCTAATGAAGTCACGTCCTGATTCGCCGGGAGGTGCGAGAATGAAAACGCGTTCCCTTTCGGTAGATGGCTTGATGTCTCCGTGTTCCCCTTCGGTAGCACCCACGAGACGGAAGTGTACCCGCATCGGCTGTCTTGTGTCTTCCGGTCGAAGGCGGAAGGTATAGTCGCGCAGGTACTCGCTAGTCTTTATGTAATACTGGTCGCGAGTGGCCCAGTGAAGATGGACCTCCTCGCCCCCGTAGGGGATGGCGTACACGCCGGGCTTGAATACTCTGTTGGATAGGAAGTCGCCTTCGGAATAGTACCTCCGGAAAAAGTTGTACAGGTGGTCGTAGATCTCGTCCTCCAGCGCTGCAAGGTTAACGGACTCGTTGGCAAGTTTTGCCCGAAGGTCCTGAACCTTCTGAGTCGCCTCGGGGTCCACCCCCAGCGACCGCGCCTGCTCAATGGCTCTGGCCAACTCTTTCTCAATTTCCGCCTTGTCTGCGGTTTTGTACTCGCTAAGCGCCTGTTTGACCTGCGGCAGCAGGTCCCTTTCAAGGAACTGTTTCACCTCGGCGCTCTTTACGTGCATGATCCGATAGAGGCCGAAGTCCAGCTCGGGTTGGTCGAGCTGGAACAGTTCCATTAGCAGAGACTTTAGCTTTTCGTACTTCTTCTGGCTCATTACGGGTTCCCTTCCTCTGTTCACGAGCGCTGCTGCTTACACTCAGCCACCACTCGGCGAATGATGAACACGAGGCACGCCTCGTACACTGGGGACCCTGGTAGGCCAACCGGTAGCAGCCCCGTGGGGTCGCCACCAGCATCGGTCCGCTGCCCGCGCCAACGGCGCCGGGCTGGACCTGGATCGACCCACAACTGTTTGTGGCGTTCCGGCACAAGTGACGATGAACAGAGCCGGGCGCGCGGGACCATGGCGGGCAACGGAGCCGCCCGCCGCAGCCGGCTAGGAAGGCGCGGACACGGCCTACGCGGTGACACCCACTGTGGCCATGACGGCGCGTGTGACCGCAAACCACACGGTTCACACAACCAGGGCTACGGCCTCATTGGGACTGTGGGCTCTGACCGGCCGCGCGGACGCTAGGTCGAAACAGTGCTACCGAGGTATGTTTTAGCACTCCTAGCCAGCCCCCTCACCTCGGGGCAAAGCGTACTGCACCCTTGTTCCGATCCTGCGGGCCGATTCCCGTATTCCTGTTCGCTGTCACCGCTAACGTACCTCTGTCAATCGCTGGCCGGCCGGCGAGCTTCCGTCAATGGGTGTGTAAACGTGCTCAGGCGGCGACCCCCTTCTCCGTAACCTCGATGCCGTCTTCGTACCGCGCCCCGGCGTAGACCTTGGCCAGCAACTCCGGAGCATTCAACCTCCGAAACCGTGACTGGGCCACCATCAGCATCTTCCAGATCACCGCCGTGGCCCGCTCCACCTTCTTGAACCGCTTGGCCGCGTCCGTACGCAGCCGCAGCGCGGCGAAGGGCGATTCCACCACGTTTGTGGTCCGCAGGTGGCGCCAGTGCTCCTTGGGGTACCGGTAAAACGTCACCATGCGCTCCCAGTCCCGCCCCAGCGTCTCCGCCGCCTTCCCGTAGCCGTGCCGGTGACACCAGGCCTCGAACGCCTTGCGCTTCCGTTCCGCCTCCGCCCGGGTCGGGGCGTAGGCGATGGCCCGGAGCATGGGCTTGGCCACGGCCTGCTGCCGGCGCGGCAGCTGCTCCAGCACGTTGAGCACCTTGTGGTTCCAGCCGCGCTGCTCCTCCGCTTCCGGCCAGACGTTGCGCAGCGCGCCCCAGATCCCTAGGTGCCCGTCCCCGATCACCAGCCGGGGCGCGTTCATCCCTCGGTCCCGCAGGTCCCGCAGCACCTCCGACCCGCTCGCCACCGACTCCCGGTCGCCCGGCACAACCGCCACCACCTCCTTGCGGCCGTCCACCAGGCCCGCCACGGCCACGAGCAGCGCCGCCCGCTCCCGCTCCAACCCCGCCTTCACGTACACCCCGTCCACCCACAGGTAGACCACCTGCAGCTCATCCAGCCGCCGCGTCCGCCAGGCCTCCCACTCCGCCTGCCACCGCTCTTTCAGGCGCGCCACCGTCCGGGCGGAAAGCGGCGCCTCTTCACCGAGCAGCCCCCGCAGGGCCAGGTCGAAGTCCCCCTCGGCCAGCCCATGCAGGTACAGCTCCGGCAACAGCTCCGAGACCTCCTTCGTGCGCCGAACGAACAGAGGCAGGATCCGGCTCTCGAACCGCTCCTCGAGGCCCCGCACCCGGGGACGCCGCAGGGTCAGGGTGCCCATGGGGGTGGTCAGCTTCCGCGGCTTGCCGTACCCGTTCCGGTACCCGGCCGGTGCATCGACGGCGGCACGCCGCTGGTAGCGGACCCGGCCCAAAAGCTCGGTCACCTCGGCCTCCAGCGCCTCCTGGATCAGCGCCTGGATCGCGTTCCGCAGCCACTCGTGCAGTCCTTCCCAGGTGGGGCTTGACGTCAGGTTCCCCGACGTGGTCCGCTGGTGCATGGCGGTGGCTCTCCTCCCTCCGGGCTTCCAAGCCCTCGTTGTTCACCAAGAGGAGGGTACACCGCCTTCGCCATTTACACACCTTTTGAGGGTACCTCGCTACGGGCTTTTCTGCCCCTTTTGTGTGGGAGCCAAGTGTCAAACTCGGGGTGGGGTTCTTCGGTACCGCTCGGGCGGTGGAACGGGCCCTCGACGCCGAGGGAGCTCGATGGCCGGCGGTAGCAGGGGTGGCCATCGTGGCGGCCGCAGCGGCGGTCGACCTGTACCTGAACGGGGTGGGGATCTTCGATGCACTGCTCCAAGCGCTGGCCGGCGGCGGGACGTAGGTCGAACGCAGCCGGCCGGCGGACGGCGATGGCCGGCCGCCGAGGCACGGCCTCCATTCCGCCCGCAGGGAGCCACGCGGCTTGAAGGGTGGGCCGGCCTAGCCGAGGAAGGATCGAAGGTGCCGGCTCACCCTTTCCACCGCATCCTTCCGGCTGGCGTACAGGACGTAGTAGCCGTCGCGTCTCGCCCTCACCAGGCCCGCATCATGAAGGATCCTGACGTGGCGGGAGATCGCGGCTTCGGACAGGCTGAGGGCCCGGGCCAGTTCCTGGGTGCTCTTGGGCCCCTCATGGCAGAGCTTCAGGATCTGCAGGCGCGCCTCGTGGGCCAGGGCGAACAGCATGCGCTGCAGGGCAACCGGAGGCTCGGCAGGCGGTCGCAGCAGGGGCCCCTCGAGCCCATAGACCAGGCAGGGCGGCCACGGCGGGTCGCACTCCACGCGGGTCTTGACCCGGGTGAAGAGGCTGGGGACCAGCAGCAAGGGCCGGGTTGGGGTGACGTCGACCACGACGTGTTCGGGGAGCCGGTGGAAGATGAGAAGGTGGCGGTCGCGGACCACCCGCGCGTCGGGTGCCACCTCGTGCAGCACCGTCCACACGTCCGTCGCACGGAGTCGTTGCGAGCGCCGCTCGGCATCGGCCAGCAAGGCGGAGTGGATGCGCGCCCACTCCCCTTTGAAGGCAACCTCCCAGAACTGGTCGAGCATGGCCACGAGTCGCCGCCGCAACCGGTCGGGGCTCCGGATCAGCTCCTCGCAGGCCTCCCCATACCGCGGGTCGAGACGTCGGGCATGCTCAAGGAGCATCGCCTGGGTCGCGCCGTCCCGCATCACCTCGTCCCAGGTGGGATCCCGCTCTGCCTCCCATGGCGTGAACGCCCTCGCACATTCCTCCACGAAGGTCTCCAGGGGCAGCCGTTCGATGTCCGCCAGTTCATCATGGAACTCGGGAACGCCCTCCCGCGGCCGCGGGGTGAAGAAGCCCAGTTGCCAGTCCCGATAGGCGAAGCCCAGCTTGCGAATCTCCGCGAGCAGGGAACGGGGCAGCCGCTTGCGCGTCTCCAGAACCCAGTGAAGTTGCAGGGGGTGGGCCCGCGGGTTCACGATCGCCTCGAGGGCGCAAACCGCCTCGAGGAGAGGCGACAGGTGGAAGGTCACGGCCGCTTCGGGATTCGCTGGAAGCTGGATCTCGATGGTCACCGTCCGACACCATCCGTCTCGGTGCTACCCGTCCGACACCATCCGTCGCGCCGTCGCGGTCCGCCACCATGCCTGGCGAGCTCGCCCAACGCCATCTGATTGCGAATTCTTCGAATGTGTTGAACCGCCGGGCGAGCACCCCATAGGCTTGTGAGCAGCGACACCGCCGAGGAGAGGCTTGTGAGCAGCGATACCGCCAAGGAGGTGCCCCGATGCCCGCTTCCGCCCATCCCGTGCCCAAGTGCTACCTTGTGGTGGCCTACGCACCGCCGCGGGTGTCCGCCCGCGCCGCCAACGACGCGTTCAACCGGTACATCGCCGATACCAGCCGCGGGTTGGTCCTTACCCATGACCACTTCATCCACCCGCGCGGCGGCTACGCCATCTTCGCCTGCGAGCGGGAAGAACAGGTACGGCGCGTGACGGACGCCCAAGACGAACTGCCCGGCTGGCAGGTTTCCGTCCACCCGCTCACCTTCGCCCACGATGCCGTGACCTGGCTCTACCAGAGCGACTTCACCCTGGCCTGGTACCGCGGCGGGCAGCGACTCCGGACGTGGATGAACCGGTACGAGGCGTCGGAGCATTGCCACCGTCTCGAAAGCCGGCTTCCGTCCCAGACGGGTTGACCGTTCCGGCCACGGCGGCCCACCGGCCGGCGGCACCAGACTTCGACCCTGCACCGGCCGCCGGCGGGACGTTCAACCTTCCGCCCGGCCCTCGCTCAAAGGCCCCAGCAGGAAGATCACGTTGCCATCGGGGTCGTGGAGGCTGCATGCCCGGGCACCCCAGTCCTGATCGGCCGGCTCGGTGGCGAAGGTGAGCCCCTGTTCGGCAAGCCGCCGGTACGCCGCGTCGACGTCGCCCACCCAGAAGCTGATGTGGTCGAGGCCCGGCGGGTTGCCCACCAGGTCCGGGCTGCGCCGCGCGCCGCCCGCGGGCCGGTTCGTCTGAAAGAGGTAGAGGCGGGCGTCGCCGGCGACCAGCAAGGCCCCCGGCGTCTCGTCCCGGCTCTCCACTCGGAATCCTAGCTGCGCGTAGAAGGCCTCGGCGGCCTGAAGATCGCGCACTGCCAGGCCGACGTTGTCGATCCGCTGGACCATGATGCATCCCCCCTGGCCCACCCATCTCGTCTGCGTCGCCCGCCGAGCCCCGAGCCTTTGACGAGCCGGCTCCCGGACGGAACTCCGCACCGTCACCTGCGCTCCCCCACCGCGCTGCGCAGTGCGCCTGCTCCACTGAATCCGGCCGCCAGCCCTGGTCCCTGCTGCAGGCAGCCGTGGGGGTGACGATTCCGCTCCTGCTTCCGGTTCCGCGCCCCCCGGCTCCGAGTTGTTGTCCCTCGGGGCCCTTCGCTCGGATCCGCGCATTATCCTGCTGGCGGTACCGGGGGCAGGTACCGGCGTGCTGGTGGCCGTGGCGGCTGCGTTTCTCAACCGCCTGCTCCATTGCTTCACGAATCTGTCCTTATGCCAGATCATGGCACGGGTGCGACGTGCCCGGCGGGACACCATCTGGGGGCGGCCATCGCCCCCGTCCCCGTCATGGGCAGCCACATCGTGGGACTCGGTGGAACTCATGGCCCGCTTTGGCTCGGAGCGCATCCGCGAGCACGGCATCCCCGGGACGGCCACCTTGGGCACGCCCTTCCCCGCGGTGTTGTTCGGCATCGAGCCCTGGCCCTTCGCGCGGCCGGAGAGCACAGCCGGGAGCTTGGGTTCGCTCTCTTCCGCACCGGGGCTCGCAGGGCCGCTGGCGTCCGCCTAAACCGGGAGCGGTGGCTCGACGGGAAGCCGTCCTTCGGCGTAGGGTCAAGGTGAGGGACCACCATGATGGAAGGTCCGTCAAACTGCACCTGGGGCGTTGGGTGAAGGCAGGCGGTCGCGTTGTTAGCTCCGGCCCTGGTTGGTCTTGGCTTTGTCGTCGGTGCCATCGGCACCCTGATTGGCGCGGGGGGCGGGTTCCTCCTCGTTCCCGTCCTGGCCCTGCTCTACCCGGTGGACGATCCCGGTACCCTGACGGGCATCTCCCTGCTGGTGGTGGCCGTCAATGCCCTCTCCGGGTCCGTCGCCTATGCCCGGATGGGCCGGATCGACTTCCGGCCGGGCGCCTGGTTTGCGGCGGCGGCCATCCCGGGGGCCGTGCTCGGGGCGTGGCTTTCGACCCTGATGTCTCGGCGGGTGTTCGAAGCCCTGCTGGGGACGCTGATGGTGGTGGCGGCGGTCTGGCTGCTGGCCCGGGCCCACCGGGCGGCGGTGGCAGGGGCGGCGGGAACCGCCACCCCGGGAACAGCGGCAGCCGGGGTGGCGCGGGCCACGACCGCCGGGGGGCCAGCGGATATGGCCCCTTCGCTGGGAGCGGCGGGGGCGAAGGGGGCGCTGGGGGCGCCGCAGTCGAAGGGGGCGCCGGGGACGCGGGTTGCAACGGCTTTGTCAGGGCGACCCAGTCCGGCGGCCGCGCCGGCCAAAGCCCGCCCGGGTGATGGGCCCATGGAGGACCCGGCCGCCTTACCACAAGAAAAGTCCCGCCGGGGCAACCTGGGCCGCGGCATGGCCATGAGCTTCCTGGTCGGCGTCGTGTCGAGCCTGCTGGGCATCGGCGGCGGGATCATCCACGTCCCGTTGCTGGTCACCCTGCTGGACTACCCGGTCCACGTGGCGACGGCCACGTCCCACTTCGTCCTGGCCCTGACGGGGTGGGCTGGGGTGGCCGTCCACGCCTGGGCGGGAACCTACCACCACGGGCTCCACCGGGCGACCTTGCTGGCGGCCGGTGTGATCCCCGGCGCCCAGGTGGGCGCCCTGCTGTCCCGCCGGGTGGACGACCGCTGGATCCTCCGGGGCCTCGCCTTGGCCCTGTTGCTGGCGGGGGTGCGGGTGCTGACCGAGGCGGCGGGGGCGTGAAGGGCGGGACCACCGGCACACGAACCGCGCCGGCCGACGGAGTAGGGCCGGACGGGGCGCAACCTGCTAGACGCCGTGATCACCCCACGGCGGGGCCAGCCGGCGGAGTACGCCCGCCGCGTCGCGGGAAGTCGTTGCCTTCTCGACGGTTCTCAGCGATCCCCTCCCGACCGGTTCTGGCCCTCCGCGGAGCTTCTCCTCAGAGCCCCTGGCCGGAGGCCCCTGGGCCGGGGACTTGCCCACCCCCCAGCCGCTCCAGCAACCACTGGCGGAGCACCCGCACGTGGCTCCGCTCCGGGTTGCGGGCTGCCGTCAGCAACACCACCGTCTCGTGTTCCCGGCATGCCGCGAGGGCCGGGGCCGTCACCTCGGTGCCCAGGGCGTCCAGTTCCTCCCGGTACCGGCGCTGAAACCCTTCCCAGCGGGCCTCCGGATCCTGGTGGAGCCAGCGGCGCAGGGCGTCACTGGGGGTGAGTTCCTTCCACCAGGCATCCCAGGGCGCACCCTCCTTGCGGACCCCGCGGGGCCATAGCCGGTCGACCAGCACGCGGTAGGCTCGCGGTGGTGCCGGTTCGTCCCCGTAGACGCGGCCGATTTGCAAATCCACGCCGCCTCACCTCGCCCTCCCCTCATTGTCCCACAGGGCGCCCTGAGGGTCCTCCCATGGCCACCGCATGACGCGGGGGCCCCGCGGTTCGGCCGCTCTCGGCCGGGGGGGGGGGGGGGCACCGCCCGGCTGCACGTCGCCGCCGGACGTTGGGTCCTGCCGCCATGCCCCGCCCGACCCGTTCGTCAGCCTGCCAGGGCCACCGCCAGACCGCCGGCCACCATGGCCACGGCCCAGACCAGGTCCAGATTGATCCAGGCCCTGCGCAGGAAGAACAGGCCGAACCGGTAGTACACCAGCAGCGCCACAGCTCCCGCCGCCAGCAGCATGCTGGCGGCATGGACGGCCGTGGCCAGGACCACGCCAGCCCCGTCCGTCAGCCCCAAACGCACTGCGGCCTCCGCCCCGGCCCCCAGGCCTGCCTTCAAGACGGGCCCGGTCCCCACAGCGGACCCGGCCGAGGGCCCCAGCCCCGAACCCACCGCGGCCCCGTCCGCAGACCCCGGCCCGGCCTCCAACCCGGACCGGGTCCCACCCGCCCCGCTTGCTGCTACCGGGACCGCCGCCCCGTGGGGACCCGCCAGGTGGGCGCCGTGTTCGACCCCCGCCGCCGTCGTCGCGGCCGGCCCCGCCGCCGGCGCCGCGGCCGGAGCCGCCTCGCCCGGAGCCGCACCCGAGAAGGCCACCCCGCCCGGCCCAGGCTCCTCCCACCAGACCAGAGGTGCCAGCATCAGCCCGGCGCCGTGGGCGGTGGCCATGAGGAACGACCACAGCACCAGGCCGGCAAAGCCCACCTGCATCCCCACCCGCCCCCCGGCATGGCGGGACCGGAACAGGTGGAACAGCCCGTAGCCCACCAGCAGGGCGGCCACCCCGTAGCGTAGGGGCACCGCGGGGAGCGCGGCCCGGGCACCCCACAGCAGCGCCAGCACGAGCCCGACGGACAGGGCGTGCCCGAGCCCAATGGGCAGGAGCGCCCACAGCACCCGCCGTCCGCTCCGGGCCTGCATGCCCAGGGCCACCGCGAACAGCCAGCCCATGGCGGGGTTGAGGCCGTGGTAGGCACCCAGCAGGACCAGGATCAGCCAGGGCCACGGGCTCCCGCCGTGGGCTGCGCTCGTTACATGGTGCAGGTGGTCGTGCATCGGCGACGCCCTCCGGCTGCCTCGACCTTGCCCCCATCTTCCTAGGGAGCCTTGGCCCACGCGGCGAGACACCATTCCCGGGCCCGCTGGGTGCCCCCGGCTGCGCCTCCCGGCCGACGGGCCGTGTTCGTCCGAAAGACGAATCGATCACCGTGGCGCCCGCCCCGGCGCCATACGGCGCGCCGGGTCACGACGGGAAGCAGAAGGAATCCGACGAGCTGTCGCCGCCCTGGAGCCGCACCTGATGCGGCCGGCTCTCGCCGAAGTCGACGAAGAACCGGGGGTCCACCGCCAGCCCCCCCGCCGGGTCGGCGTCCAGCTTGGCGAGCCAGCCCCGCAGCCCGGGATAGAACTGGTCATCCCAGGTGCTGTAGAGGGAGTTGGTGACGTACACCCGCCGCCCGTCGCGGCTGACCTCGACCATCTGGGGTCCGCCGGTCAGGGGCCCCGCCGCCGGGTGGGCCGCCCGCCGCACCACGCCACCCAGGCGAACGGAGCCCGTCAGCTTCGGGTGGAAGGGGTCCGATACGTCGTACTGGCGCAGCTCGCCGGTCCCCCAGCAGGAGACGTAGAGGAAGCGGTCGTCCAGGGACAGGTTGATGTCGGTGATGAGGGGCGGCACGGCGCCCAGGGGCTTCAGGATGTCCGGCAAGGCGTCCTTATCCTCAGCGGGTTCGGCCGGGGTCTCGATCACCTTGCGCACCGCCCAGCGGTCCCCGTCCCGATGCCAGACCCAAACGGAGCCCGAGAGGTCCTCGACGCTGACCACCACGCCGACGAACCCGTACGCCTTGCTGGGGTCGTGGGCGGGCCGCAGCTCGAGGACCATCTGGTGCTGGTCGCCCAGGTCGACCTCCTGCACGTGCCGGCGCCGCCGCAGGTCCCAGAAGTGCAGCCGGTGCCCGTACCGCCGGTTGACCACGTCGTCCAGGTTCAGGCCGCCCTCGAATAGCGAGGGGGCGCCCCACTCGCTGGTGACCACGGTGTCGTGGCCCAGGTGCCACCAGAAGTCGTAGGCGTAGACCTGCGGGCCGCGGTCCACCTCCCAGCGGCCGAGGACGTCGAAGCTGTCGTGGTCGAGGATGAGGATGCCGCCCGGGCCGTCGCCCTCGCGGCCGCCCAGGGCGCTGACACAGATGCCGTCGGGACCGCAGTGGACGGTGTGCAGGCGGGAGTACCCGGCCCGGCGCAGGACCTCTTCCGGTTCCACCACCTTGACCAGCCGCGGCGCCGCCGGGTCGGGCTTGGTGTCGAGCACATAGATCCGGGACGAACGCAGCCCCGGGACCAGCAGGTAGCGTCGCTCCACGTGGGGGTGGGGCGCGAAGGGGCAGAGGGCCGAGCTGCAGGCGTTCCAGCCGAAGTGGTGGACCTCGTCACCGGTGTAGGGGAAGTCCAGCGTGTGGACCATCCGGCCGTAGGTGGCGGAGCGGGGATCCACGTCGACCACGGCGAAGCCGTCGGGCCGGCCGCCGGTGCGGAGCAGGGCCACGTACGCCAAGCCCTCCCCCGGCGCCTCCATGGCGAGGCGCGGGGAGGGATAGAAGGTGGGGTCGGGACGCCAGACGGGCATGTTCGTCCCCCTTTCAGCACGGTGCATACGCATTGCTTACGATACCAATACGGTTAGTTGGATATCAAGGGCGAGCTGTCATGAGACCCCGGGGTCGATCCCCTGTGGCGGCCGGCTGGTAGCCGGGAAGAGCATGCAGGGCAACGAATTCCGGGCAGGGATGAGCGTGCCAGCCGCGAATGGTCGCCGCATGAGGTGTCGTCCCCATGAGGTGGAGCACCGTTCTCATTTGGCGTGGGTGGGCGCTGCTCGTCCTCTGTGTGTTCGCCGTAGTCGTCGACACCTACGGATGGAACCCGTGGTTTGCGTTGGTCCCCCTCCTCGCCCTTCCTGTTGCATATGCCTATGTTCGTCAGCCCAACGACGAGCCACCACCGGAGGCGTCGCGGGCGGCGCAGTACTATCGTCTCGCACCTGCGTTTTTCGTTGGTATTCTCGTCGTGCAATGGGTCATGGAAGGCCCGTTGAACCCAGCCTACGCCATGGGGATGACGTCTTTGATCGCCGGGCTCGGTGTGATCACTTCCGGGCTCCGCTTGCTAGCCAACGGCGAGTAGGTGCGAATCAGACAGGGGGGCGACCCGACTCGAAGAGGGGGAGTCTCCAAGGGGGAAGGGACGTGCCAGGCGTTATTAGGCGGTTTGGCATGGTCGCCGTGGTGCTCGCCATCATCGCGGTCACCCTTGCGGCGCTGCCAACCCTCACCGCGATCGTGCCCCTCGGACTGGCAGTCGGGATCGTCACCGCCCGCGCCCGCAGGGAAGCCCTGGCGGCACTGGCCCTCGTGTGGGTGGTCAGCGCGATCCTGGCCGCGTGGCTCTGGCGCGTCGGCTTTCAACGAGCGGACGCCAACCTGCCGGAGTCGCCCTGGACCGGTCTGTGGTGGCCCCTGGCCGCGATCGCAGCGGGTTCTCTCATGACCTTTGCCGCCGTCTACGCAAAGCAGCTGCGGGATTTCCACGATCGCCAGCAGTAGACTCAACAGTCGGCCGTCGCTGCGACGGGCTGCGTTCGTCCGGCCACTCGTTTCGGCCGTCCGGGTCACCGCCCCGCCGCGGCCTCCCAATCCCGCCGCAGGATGGCGTAGAGACAGAGATCGACGAACCGCCCCTTGCTGTACATGACCTCCCGCAGCCGCCCCTCGTACCGCATCCCCACCTTCTCCATCACCCGCGCCGACGCCCGGTTCTCCGGGATGCACCGTGCCTCGATGCGGTTCAGCCCCATCTGCGTGAAGCCGCACGCCACGACGGCGCGGACGGCCTCGGTCATCAGGCCCCGGCCCCAGTAGGACCGGCCCATGGCGTACCCGAGCTCGGCCCGGGCGTGCTGGGGCGCCCAGGCGACGAAGCCCGTGGTCCCGATCACCCGGCCCGTCTCCCGCAGGACCATGGCCCACGGAGCGATCTGGTCGTCTTCGTAGGCCTTGACCTGGGCCTCGACGAAGGCCCGGCTGTCATCGATGCTGCGGTGGGCTTCCCAGGTGGTGTAGCGGGCCACCTCCGGGTCCGATGCATAGGCGTAGACGTCCTCCACGTCGCCCAGGGTCAGCGGCCGGAGGATCAGCCGCTCCGTCTCGAGCACCGGTAGGTTGCGGAAGAACCCGGCTCGCCGCTCGGGGTCGGGCGGGCCCCCGGCGGGCTGGCCCTTCGCCTCGGCCCGCAGGGGACGGTCAGGCTCCTTTCCGCCGGTGGAACGGGCCATGGTGCCCTACACCTCCTACATGGAGTCCTGGTCATCCTTTCGCCCCTGCCGCAGGTCGGTGGGTTTCGGTACAGGGAGCTCCCCGGGAGATTTGCCACCGCCCGTGCGTGTGGGACGGTCGGAACCGGTGAACGATAGCATCATCGTATGGCCTTCTGTTCCGCCCGACAACAGAACACGGGGGCGACCCCGCCGTGACCGCCCCCGCGCTGGTCTAACCCCATTTGTCCATTCCCATTGCGTCCATTCTCATGGGCCGGCAGATCGGCCGGCATCCTGCTCGACTCGACCCTCGCCCAGGCCTACCGGCCCGCTCCGGCCATCTGGCCTTCTTTTCCCACCCCTGCCGGGCCGCGCCCCTCAGCCGGATCCTCGATGACGATCCGCAGGCGGTTGTAGTTGCGACCCCGGCCGTCCGGCTTGTAGTTCTTCTCCACCAGGCCCTTGATGTCAACGGCGAAGAAGGAGACGTCGGTCGTCCGGTCGATGCGAAGGTCCGCGGGCCGGTCCCGCACCCCTGCGGCTTCGTAGCGGGTGGACTCCAGGGTGGGTCGGGTGCCGTCCAGGGTGTAGTACACGTCCGCCGGCTCGCTGGTGTGGAACCGCAGCCGCACGGGACCGGTGAACACCAGGGTCTGGTCGCCATCCTCCTCGAAGCGGACCTCCTGGCGATCCCCCTCCCCCAGGGCGCCCGCCGCCGACCGGGTCCCCTCCTCCGGGATGATCTCGACCCAGGAGCGGGGCAGTTGCCGGTCGTTCTGGTAGTCCAGGGCGACGCGAAGCAGTTCCATCGTCCCGTTGGCGAACTCCATGGCCTGTTCGAACGCCTCCGGCCAGGCCGGCTGGAATCCCTGGGAGCGCCAGCGGCCGCCCTCAAAGCGATACGCTCCGACCTCGAAGTCCCACCCGAACACCCGGTGGCGGTACCAGAAGTGATCGGCCGAGTTCCCCGCCGCCGAGTACAGCACGTCGATGACCGGACCCGTCTGGCCGGGGAGGATCACCGTGTCCCGCCATCGCTCGATGGCGTCGAGGATCCGCTCGCCCGCCTGCCAGAAGAAGGTCTCCTCCCCCAGGGTCGGGCGGGGCAACGGGATGCGCCCGGGGACCTTGTACGCCCCCGGCGGCCACATGAAGTAGCCGCCGTGGCTGTGCACGTTCATGGCGAACTTGATGTTGGGGAAGTTCTCCACCAGCCAGACCTCGTTGCGGGCCTCGGGTTCCGACAGCGCCGCAGGTCCGGCGTAGGTCGAACTCAGCGGGTTGGTGCTCCCGCCGGAGTAGCCGTCATACACGCTGCCTGCCGCGAAGTTGCGGTTGAGATCCACCCCCCACTGGTTGCGTAGGGCGGGATCCTTGTATGCGGGCCCACCGTGGTTCACCAGGTTCTTCCGCTGCAGGTTGTAGTCGTAGAAGGAGTAGTGGGCGCCGTCGGGGTTCACCGACGGCAGGATGAAGATGTCCAGGTTGTCCACCAGGTCCCGCGTCGGCTTGTGGGTCCGGTAGTTGTAGAGCAGGCGGGCCGCCGTCTCCAGGGCCACCAGCGGCGTCACCCACTCCCGGGCGTGCTCCTGGGCGTAGATGAACACGCCGGTGCGCGAGCCGTCCCGCCGCTTGCCGATGCGCAGCACTTTGACGGTGAAGGGATCCCGCGAGACGTGATCCGGAGCCCGCAGGTAGTCGCTCAGGACCACGGGCCCTTCCGGCGCGACGATGCCGGAGGGCTCGGCGGTCCGGTACGGGAACGCCTGGACCGGCAGTTCGGGATCGGCATTCACCGCCTCGATAACCTGGCCGGCGGTGCTGGTCACCGCGCCGTCGGGACCGGTGGCCAGGGACACGTGGACCGTGCGGGTCGCCGCCTCGTAGCGGACGGTCAGGGGCCGGTTCGGCTCGCCAGGATCTTCCAGCACGACCCGCAGCCCGTTGCCGCCCTCGTGCCCCCATGCCTTGGAGTACCACACGATGGCCCGCGACGCCGTGGCACCCGTGACCCCCATGGCCTGGCGGCGGTACCCGGGGGTGCGGTACGGCAGCTCGATGATCTCCGTCAGGTCGGGGAACTCCCGGGCCAGCGCCTCGAGCCGCGCGTAGACCTCGGTGGGATCCATGTAGTGGTCGACGAAGCCCGTCCGGTAGGTCCCATCGAAGTTGAACTGGGCGTCCTGGGACGGCCACGGCTCGACGGCGGCTTGCGCCTCCGCCCCATCGGAACCCGTCACCCGGACCGCCTCGGGCAGCGACGCCACGGGCACCAGCAGGGTGTGGTACATGTACACCCCGGCGTCGATAAAGGGCGTCATGGTGCCCAGGTGCCGGCCGCTCCCCGCGTCATAGACGTCGAGCACCGCCTGCGCACCGGTCGCCGCGCGGGCTTCCACCGACACGAAGGGACCGGCGTAGTTCTCGAACCCGTCGGCCCGCAGGATGCGGATGGGCTCATCTTGCGCGGCGGCCGCGGCGGCTGGTGCCGTACCGGCTCCGGCAGAACGGCTGGGCGCCGCATCCGTCTTCGTCGGGGACCCGGGGCTCGCGGATCCGGACGAACCGGCCCCGGCACCGCCGCCCGGGCCCTGCGGTCCGCCCTCGGCCGCACCCACCGGCTGCAAGCCGAGGACGGCCAGCTGGCGGGCCTGTTCGTCCGTGACGACCAGGTCGATGACCAGGCGCCCTTGGGCGTCCAGGAGCACGGGAGCCTCGACGGCGATGCCCATCTGCTGGACCCGGGAGAGGACGGCCGTCGACGGAAGGCGGAACGTGACCACCCTCTCCACGGCGGGATCCCTCTGGACGGGGGGATCCGCGGTCCCCGCCTCCGCCAGGGCCTGGGCCCAGGTCAACCCGATGAGCAGGAGGGCCAGCACCCCGGCGCCGAGACGATAGCTGAAGGTGAACCGATGCCGAAGGCGGGAGTCACGCGGCCTGCATCCTCGGTCCATGCGCATCCCTCCAGCCGGTTCTTCCACGGGGGACGAGCTCCGACGGCGGTGGACGGTTGCCACGACGGTCGTTGCCACGATTGTAGGACAGGCCGGTCACACCCACGGCACGAACGATGTCGAGGCCCCTCGTCGATTTCCGCGGCAGCCGTTGGAGGGTCACCGTCCCATCCGCGTCAAGGGCGCCTCGTGCTCGGGTACGGAGCGCGCGAATCATCGACGCACGCCGCAGGCGTTGAGGGGAGCCGTGGGGAACGGCGAACGGCAAGCAATGAGCCTTTCGGAGGCAGCCGCTGGGAGGCGGTCCGTCCCCGTGGGAGAGGTGGGTGGCCCTGCCGCAGCGAGTCGTGACCTGCCCGGCACGCCGCCGGCGCCGGGTACCGGGTGGACGCCTTCAGCCGGTTCGTCCAGGAGGGAGATACGGCGACCCCGGGACCAGTCGACCGAACCCCAGGGCGTGCACCGGTTCGTCATCGAGCTCGACGGCCGGCCGGCGGGGATCGCCGATGCCCAGTGTTCGGACAGCCGGTGCGCGGTGGTGAGCGTATCCATCAAACCCTCAGCTCGAAGGAGACGTCCGGAACGCAGGTCGGGGCGCCGGCCGGTGGGGCGCCGCACGCCTCATCCGCCCGGTCGCTGGCAACGGTCCTGGCCGGCGTGGCGGTCCTGGGCGCGGCCCTGACGGCCGGTGGCTACCTGGGGCCGCGCCGCGTGGCGGGCTATGGCAGGATCCGGTCGGCCGTCCCCCGTGAACCGGCCGGCATGCGTAGCGACCCGTGACGTTCCGAGGCCCACGGCGGCCAGCGCCCCGCCGCACACCCGCTCGGGCGCCCGCACACCCGCTCGGGCACCCGCTCCGGCTGGCTAGACCCGCTCCGGCTGCCGCCCGCGGCCCCAGAGCCGCCGGGTCACGGGCTCGCGCCGGGGCTGGCGGCCGGTGGCCCCGGGATGACCCCTGCCGTGTCCCTCCTGGCGGGGATCCCCGTAGCGGCCGATCTCGTCGGACGGCGTCCCCGTGGCCACCTCCCGGGTCTCCGTCTCGGTCCGCGCCGCCCAGGGATCCCGGTGCGCCACGGGTTCGGGCCGCGGGTAGGTGACCTGGGCCATCCGCACGTCCACCAGCACGGGGCCGTCGACCCGCAGGGCCCGTTCCAGGGCCGGTTCCAGGTCGCGAACCCTTTCCACACGGATCCCCACGCCGCCCGCGGCCTCGGCGAAGGCGGCGAAGTCCGGATTGACGAACCGGGTGCCGAAGGGCTCGACCCCCGCCCGGTCCTGGAGCTCCTCCTCTTCCGCGAAGCGGCCGTCGTTGCAGCAGATTACCACGATGGGCAGCCGCTCCCGCACCGCCGTGGTGAACTCCATCAAGGTCATGCCCAGCCCGCCGTCCCCGGCCAGGGCCACCACCGGCCGGCGCGGGGCGGCCAGGGCTGCGCCGATGGCGGCCGGCAGGGCGAACCCCACCGTCCGCCAGTGGCCGGACACCAGCACCATCTGCCGGTCGGGGAAGAAGTAGCGGCCGAACCAGTAGGTGTGCTGGCCGGTGTCGACGCAGATCACCGCCTCGGGATCGACGACCCCGGAGAGGACGGTCATCAGCGCCGCCGGGCGCACACCCTCCCCCGCCCGGCCGCCACGGCCTGCGGCCCCACCGCGCCCGCCTGCCCGGGTTCCGGGACCCGCGCCCCGGCCCTGGGCCGCCGCATCGGCTTCCTGGAGCTCCGCGTGCCAGGTCGCCCGTGCCCGCTCCCAGAAGGCGTGCCAGCTCTCCCGCGCCTGGGGCTTGATCCCGTCCCGCAAGGCGGAGACCACCGTCTCCGCCGGGCCGGCCAGGGCCACCTCAACGGGTAAGGTCATGCCCAGGTGGGCGCGCCGGATGTCGACCTGGATCACCTTGAGCCCCCGGGGCACGAAGGCCGGCTGCCACCAGGTCGAACCCACCACCAGCGCCACGTCGGCCGCGCCCAGCACGTCCGCCGCGGCCTGGGTGCCCGCCTCCCCCAGCACGCCGCAGTAGTGGCGGTGCTCCGCCGGCACCGCCCCGAGTCCCGGCAGGGTCGACACGATGGGAGCATCCAGGGCCTCAGCCAGGGCCAGCAGGGCTTCCCGGGCCGCCCGCGCGCCCCGGCCCGCCAGGATCACCGGCTTCATCGCCGTGCGCAAGAGGTGCAGGGCCGCGTCGATCTCCCGCTGGTCGGGGGCCGGTTCGGCCTTCAGGTAGCCCGGCTTGCCGGTGGGCTTCGCGTCGGCCAGCTCTTCCCGCTGCAGGTCCACGGGCAGCCCCACCCGGGCCGGGCCCGAGCGCTCCCAGGCCGCCCGCAGGGCCGCGGGCAGGTTGCGGGTCGCCTGGCCGGCCGCCGCCAGGGTGTGGTTGAAGACCGTGGCGCCGGCGTAGACCAGGTCCAGGTTGGCGTCCTGGGGCCAGTGGGTGGCCGTCTTCGCCGTGGGCAGGCCGCCGGTGATGACCAGCAGTGGCACCCGGTCCATGGCGGCATCGTACACGCCGTTCAGCATCTGCACGGCGCCGGGGCCGGCGTCGCTGCAGCAGGCGACCATCTGGCCGCTCAGCTTGGCGTAGGCCGCTGCCATGATCGCCGCCGCCCCTTCGTGGCGGGCGGCCACAAAGCGCGGGCGGCGGTTCTGCCGGACCGCTTCGAGCAGCGGGATGATGGAGTCCCCCGGCACGCCGAACAGGCAGGGGATATCCCATTCTGCCAGCTCGGCCGCCACGTAGTCGGCCACGGTCATCCGCCGGGAAGTCATGGGTCGTTGCCTCCTTGACCTCTGGGTCCAGGTTGTGAGTGGGCGGTCGCTGCGCCCGGCGCAACGGGCACCCGCGGGCCCCGCGCCGGCGCAGGCTCCCGGGCCGCCCCGGCTCCCAGGGGCCGGCCGTCCACGGCCGGTTCGACCAGCGCGGGCGTTCCCCGCAACCGGCTGAGCCCCGCGGTCCGGGGGTGGTACGCCAGGGGCACCCCGGTGATCTCCGCCACCTCCCGGGTCAGGGCCCGCAGGTCGCCCTTGCCCACGTCCGCCAGGCGGGCGTGGCCCAGGGCGCGGGCCGCTTCCACCATCTCCTGCACGCACGCCTTCAGGTAGTTGGCCGCCTGGATCGCCGCCTGCTCCCCGTCGAACAGGTGGGTGTAGCGGCCCTTGGCGATGAAGAGCTCGTAGGGCGGCGCGTAGGGCATGAGGCGCACCATCTGTGCCTGCACCATGGCCAGCAGGATCGCCGTGCCCACGTAGCAGGCGTCGGCGCCCAGGGCCATGGCCTTGAGGAAGTCCGCCCCGTCCCGGAGGCCCCCCGAGGCGATCAGGGTGATCCGGTCCCGCACCCCCAGCTCCCGCAGGATGCGGTCCGCCTCTGGAATCGCGTAGACGACCGGCAGGCCGAAGTCGTTGATGGTGAAGAGGTACCCCTTGCCCGTGCTGCCCTTGGCCCCGTCGATGCTGATGAAGTCGACTCCCGCCGCCACCGCCGCCCGCAGGTCGGCCTCCAGGTCGCCAGCGCAGAGCTTGACGCCGATGGGTACGCCGCCCGTCATCCGGCGCAGCTCCTCGACCAGCCGGGCCAGGTCGTCCGGCGAGGCCACCTGGGGAAAGCGGGTGTGGATCACCGCGTCCTCACCGGGGCGCAGGCCCAGGTGCCGCCGGACCGGTTCGTCCAGCATGTCCCAGGGGGTCGACTCCTGGGCGCTGGCGTCGGCGCCCTGGCCGAACTGGATCTCGATGGCGTCCGCCTGCCGCAGCTGCTCGGGGCGGATGTTCCAGCCGCCGCGGTTGTACTGGACGATGTAGTGCTTCGCGTGGCGGCGCTCGTCGGCCAGGAAGCCGCTCTCCCCGGAGTTGGTGGCGGTGCCCACCATGGCCGACGCCCGGGCCAGGGCCACCTTGGCTTCCAGGGTCAGGGACAGGCCGTACGCCATACCGGTGATCAGGATGGGGATCTTCAGGTGCAGGGGCCGGGCCGCCTGGGGGCCGATGGTGACCCGGGTGTCCACGTCGGGCTCGCCCCGCGGCAGCCGGCCGATCTGGGCGGGGACGAAGACCAGCTGCTCGAACTGCATCCACGGCCGGGTGGCGCCGTAGGGGCGGGTGAAGGGCCTGCCCGTCTCCGCGCGCCGCATGATGGCCAGCATCTGCTCGGGGTCGGTGTTGCAGGCTAGCACCATCCACTGCAGCATCTGGTTGCGGTCCTGGGGGCCGCTCAGCGCCGCCACCATCATGCGGTTGAACAGGCGCCGCAGCAGGGAGGGGCCGAGCCAGGCGGCCAGGCCCGCCACGGCCCCCAGCAGCACCAGCATCGCCAGCAGCGCCCCTGCGAAGGCGGCCAGCATGCGGCCCATCCCCCTTGATCGGACGAACCCGGCCCCGGGGCCCCGGCACTGCACTGCGGGCTCCGGCCCCTGTGGGCGCCCTGGCTCCTGCGCGGCTCCCGCCCCTGGGGACGCCCCGGCCCCTGCGACCGGGCTCCGCGGCGGTCCGCCTTGGTCAGCCCGTCCTCGGGCCAGAGCAGCCGGTCCGATGGGACAGTTCCAGCTCCCGGCCTGCCACCCGGACCCGGAGGCACCTCCGGTGCGGACGGGCACGGACGGGCGGTCAAGCCCTTGCCGGACTTCGCGCGACCGGTTCGGGCGTAGGGTTCCCGCGGGGCATGGCGAGGAATGAGGGGACGGAGGGTTCCGGGCACGGACATCATCCGGTAATGGTGGGTGCCGGCCCCAGCACCGCCGTACGCGCCGGCCGCCCCAGGGGGTACCTGCCGGGGTGGGCTCCTGGGGCGGGCCCCCGCAGGCCGTCCCCCAGGCGGCTTCCCGTGGTGGACTACCACCGCGGGCTCCCGTGGCGGCCTGCCCCTCGGTTGACTGGGGCGGCCTGCCACGGCCACCTCCCCCAGTAGCCTGTCGCGGTGGCGTCCCGGTGGCCGCCCGGCAGCCTCTCTTGGCGGGCCATCCCGGCGGCCTGTCAAGTGACCGCCCGCGGCGGACCTCCCAGCGGGCCCCCGGGCTGGCCCTCGGGCGGGCGACCACGGGGCACGGGGCGGCGGCATCCCCACCGGCGCAGATCGACGGCCAGCGGCCGTCCTAGCCGGCGTTCCGCAGGCCGGCCGCGATGCCCAGGATGGAGAGCAGCAGCGCCCGCTCCAGGGCCGGCCGCTCGGGGTCGCCTTCCGGCGTGGCCCGGTACCGGGCCAGCAGCTCCACCTGCAGGTAGCTGATGGGGTCGACGTACGGGTTGCGCAAGGCCGTCTGCCGCGCCAGCACGGGGTGGTGGGCCAGAAGCGGCCCGCCGAAGGTCTCCTCCAAGAGCGCCCGGGTCCGCACCATGGCCTCCTCGAGCCGGGGGAAGAACCGGTTCGCCAGGGGCCCGGGCACCAGCCGCAGGTACTCCCTGGCCACCGCCAGGTCGGCCTTGGCCAGGGCCAGGGCCGCGCCGTCCAGCACCGAGCGGAAGAAGGGCCAGCGGGCAAACATCGCCTGGCGAAGGTCCCGCGGCACCGCCGCAAGACCTTCGGCCAGCCCGTACCAGCCGGGCAGCAGAAGACGCACCTGGGTCCAGGCCATCACCCAGGGGATGGCCCGCAGATCCTGGACGCGCCGGGCCCGGCCCGTACGGGCCACCGGGCGGGAAGCGATCTTCAGGGCGGCGATCTCCCGGATCGGGGTGAAGTGCTCGAAGAACTCGAAGAACCCGGGCTCCGCCAGCAGCTGGCGGTAGGCCTCCGCCGACCGGGCGGCGGCCCGGTCCATGGCCTCCCGCCAGGCCGCCGGGACGGGGGAACCGCCCGCGGCGAGCCCCTGGCGCCCGCCGCCCGGCCTGCTCGGCGCGGTCCCGGCCCCGCCGGGCGGGCCGGGTTCCTCCGGCGAAAGCACCGCCTCTTGGGCCTGGGCCAGCGTGTCCCGGGCCGCCGCCAGAAGGAAGTGGTAGAGGAGCTGCTCCAGATTGCGCAGGGCCAGCTCGGGGTGAGCGTAGCGGTCTGCCAGCGCCTCTCCCTGCTCGGTGAGCCGCAGGCGGCGGCCCACGGTGCCCGGCGGCAGGCTGGCGATGGCGCGGCCGGCGGTCCCCCCGCCGCCCCGGGCCGTGGACGTGCCGCGACCGTGGAAGAAGGACACCGGCACGCCCGCCGCCCGGGCCACCGCCGCGATGCCCTCCTGGGCCCGGTAGAGGGCCCAGTTGGCCGCCAGGTAGCCCGCGTCCTTGCTGGAGTCGGAGTAGCCGATCATCACCTCGCAGCCGCCGCGGCCGCGGGCGTGGACGCCGAAGACGGGGTTCTGCAGCAGCTGCTCCATGGCGCGGGGCGCCGCCTCCAGGTCGGCCAGGGTCTCGAACAGGGGGACCAAGTCAAAGGGCAAGGGGTGGCCGGGGCGGTACAGCCCCACCTCCCGCGCCAGGACGAACACCTCCAGCACGTCGGCGGGGCCGCGGCAGCCGCTGATGATGTAAGCCCCCCGGTCCTGCCAGGCCCGCAGAGCATCCAGGGCCACGGCCAGCTCGCGGCTGCGGGGCCGGTAGCCCACCGGCGCCAGCGGCCGGGGCGAAGCCAGCTCCCGGGTCAGCACCGCCTCCCGCCCGGCGGCATCCAGGGCCAGGTACTCCCCTGCCGCCATGACCCCACCGGCTTCCAGCAGCTCCGCCACCGCACGCCCGTGGGCCTCGGCATGCTCCCGCAGGTCGAGGGGCGCCATGGCCTCCCCAAAGACCTGGGCCCGCCAGCGCAGGGGACGCACCAGGGTGGCCGCCGCCTCGCCCAGCCCGGCATCCCGCAACCCCTCTTCCACCTGGAAGAGCAGGCGATCCAGGGCGGTGGAACCGGCGGCCTCCGGCCCCTCGCCGGCCGGCGGTTCCCCGGCGGTCCCCTTTGGTGGCGCGGCCGCGGCGGGCCGGGAAGGCCGTTCGCCGGCTGGGTCCGCTGGAATGGCGGGCCCTCCAGGAATGCCCTCCGCGGAAGCGGGCGACCGGGGAGGCATTGCCGCTTCCTCCGGCGGAGCCGCCGGCCGGGGAGGCGGTGCCGCTGCCTCGACTGCAGCGTCCGGCCGGTGGGGTACAGCCGGTGCCTCCGCTGGAGCCGCCGCCCGGGCGGGCGTCTCGCTCCACACCTCTTCCGGCACCGTCCTTGCCGCCCAGTACCGCTGCAGCCTGTAAGCGAAGCGCCGGTAGGGCTCGCCGGGGAACCGGCCGGCGGCCGCCGGCGGCAGCGGCGCCACCGCCCCGGCGGGCAAGGAGGGCAGGGGAGGCAGCGAAGCCCGTTCTTCCGCCACGGACAGATCCCGGGTCAGGGCGGCCAGGCCTCCGGCGTACTTGCGGGCGATCTCGGCCCGCGCGTAGGCCTGGGCCCAGGCGGTGACCTCCGGGGTCACAAAGGGGTTGCCGTCCCGGTCGCCGCCGATCCAACTGCGGAAGGCCAGGGGCGGGGGAAGAACCGGCCGCCGCCCGTAGCGGGCGGCCACCGCTCCCTCAAGGGCCTCCATGAGCCGGGGCACCGCCTCCCACAGGGTGGTGGGCAGGTAGTAGAGGCCGCCGCGGACCTCGTCCTCCACCCGGGGCGGGGCCGGGCGCAGCTCGCGGGTGGTCCAGAGCAGGGTGACCCGGGCCACCACCTCGTCCAGGTCCCCCTCGCCCCGCTCCAGCCGGTCCAGGGCCTGGTTGAGTTGCAGCAGGTGGTGGCGCAGGGTGCGCCGCCGCGTCTCGGTCGGATGGGCCGTGAAGGTCAGCTCCAGCCGGGCCGAGGCGAGGAGGCGCACCACGTCGTCGAATTCCATCCCTTGGGCCTGAAGCTGGGTGACCAGGGCCAGCAGCGACTCGGGCCGGGGCCGGTCGGGCGTGCTGGCCTGCTCGCGCCGGCGGTTCACCCGCACCCGGTGCCGCTCCTCCGCCAGGTTGACCAGATGGAAATAGGTCGAAAAGGCCCGGATCAGCCCTTCGGCCGCGGCCACCGAAAGCCCGCCGATCTCGGCCCGCAGCGCCTGCCGGGCGGCGTCGTCCCCCGGGTGCTGCCGGAGGTGCTTGGTGCGGGCGCGGATGTCCTCTTCCAGTTCGAACAGGCGATCCCCCGAGAGGCGGCGGATGGCCTCCCCCAGAGCCCGTCCCAGGAGGTCGACCTCCCGCTTGAGAAGGGGGTACAGTTCCTCTTCCGGCCGCCCATCCGGCGGGGGAACGGATCCCGCCGGGGCAGGCAACGCCTCGCCGGACGAGCCGGCCGCCGCAGGGCGTCTCCCCGGCCCGCCGCCCCGGTCCTGGCGGTCCCGGCCGTCCTGGCGGTCCTGGCTCCCCTTCCCCACAGCCGAGCCGGCCCCTGCCGGCCGGTCACCCTCGCCGCTCACAAGCCCTTCCTCCCTTATCCCGTCCCGGGTGTCCCGTACCTTGCCACTGTTCCATTCCCTTGCGCCCCTTGGACTCCAAGCCCTTCCGGTGTCTTTCCCCCTTCATCCCGGCCGGCGTCCCTAATCCCCCCGGCCGCCTCCCCCGCCGGCGGCCGCGGCGGGGGAGGGGAGGAGCCGGTGCCCGGGGCGGCTCACCAGGCCGGCACGGGCGCCCGGCCCGCCCGCCCGGCCCACGCCCACCCGGCCGGCCAGCCCCAGGGCCGCCATGCGGGCCGACAGCGCCTGGGCCACCGCCGGGGCCTGTTCGTCCGTCACCAGGGCCAGCACGCTGGGACCCGCCCCGCTGAGGCAGGCCCCCAAGGCGCCCGCCGCGGTGGCCACGCCGATCAGATCATCCAGCCAGGGAAACAGGGCGGCGCGATAAGGCTGGTGCAACCGGTCCTGCATGGCTTCCGCCAGGAGGTCGCCGCGCCCGGCGGCCAGGGCGTGGATCAGCAGGGCCGCGCGGGCGGCGTTGAAGGCCGCATCGCCGTGGGCCACCGCCGCAGGTAGCGCCCGCCTTGCCTCATGGGTGTAGCTGGCCACGGCCGGGATGGCCACCACGGCCGCCAGTGGACGGCCCAGGGGGACCGGTACCGCCCGCCAGCCGCCACCAGGGTCGCCGCCGCCTACGCCTGCACCTGCGGAGGCCTCTTCCCGGCGCCCCGCGGCTTGCCCCGCCGCCGGGGCCGGTCGCCAGGCCAGCACCAGGCCGCCGTAAAGAGCCGCCGCCACGTTGTCCGCGTGGCCTTCCAGATCGGCCGCCAGTTGCAGCAGGTCCGCCGCTGTCAGCGGTCGCCCTGCCCGCCGCAACCACTGGTTGGCAGCGGCCAGGCCGGCGACGATGGCGGCGGCACTGGATCCCAGCCCCCGGGCGGGCGGAATGGTGCTGCGCACAACCAGCCGCCAAGCGGCAGGGTGGGCTTGCCTCGCCCGGTGGAAGGCGGCGACCACGGCCCGGACCACCAGGTTTTCCCCCGCCTCCCCGGGCGGTGCCGCCGGGAGGCCCCAGCCGTCCAGATGCCAGTGCACGGCCCCGGCGGGGTGGATCCAGTGCCGCGGCTCGGCGGGCCAGGGCTCAAGCCACGCCCTGAGCTCCCAGCCCTGAAGGGCCAGACCCAGGCAGTCGAACCCCGGCCCCAGGTTGGCGCTGGTGGCTGGCACCCGGCTCCAGGCCACCGCCCGCCCGCTGCCGCCGCCTGGCGCGTGGGCCGCGGCCTCGTGGCCCGTCGCCGCACCAAGGGTCTTCTCAGGATCCGGACGCCGGGTGAGGGCGGTGCCCCGCTCCCTATGGGCGCGGGCGACACCCCTTGCGCCACCCCTTGCACCGCCCCTTGCGCCCTCGCTGGCACCCCCCCTGCCACCGGGCCTCCGGCGGTAGAGGCCCATGGGCCCATCCGGCGCCTCCCGGGCCGGTCGCCGTCCCTTCCCCATCTCTACCGACCTCCCGCCGGTGTTGCAAGCAAGTGCTGCACGACGGCCTCCGGATCCAGGGCCCGGGCTTCCAGGGCTTCCAAGGCTTCCAGGTCGCCGCCCTCGCCCCCGCTCGCCCGGGCGGCCCGCAGGGCGGTGTCCACGTCCTTCAGGCCGTGGCCCGTCAGCACGCACACCACGGGCCCCTCGGGCACCTCCCAGCCGGGTTCGTCCCCCCGGGCCAGCTTCAAAAGGCCCGCCACCGAGGCCGCCGAAGCCGGCTCGGCGAAGACGCCTTCCAGCCGGGCCAGGAGCCGCTGGGCGGCGAGGATCTCCTCGTCGCTGACCGCCAGAACCCGGCCCCCGGTATCCCGCACCGCCACCAGGGCCTGCTCCCCGTACACCGGCCGGCCGATGCGGATGGCCGACGCCACCGTCTGCGGCCGGTCCACGGGCCGGCCCCGGACCAGGGGCGCCGCCCCCTCCGCCTGCACCCCGTACAGCCGGGGTACCCGCCCCAGGCGGCCCGCCGCCGCGTAGGCGCGGAAGCCCATGTGGTAGGCGGTGATGTTGCCGCCGTTGCCCACGGGGAGGAACACGGCCGCCGGTTCGTCCAGGCCCAGGGCGGCCAGCTGGTCGGCCACCTCGAAGGCCGCCGTCTTCTGGCCCTCCAGGCGGTCGGGGTTGAGGGAGTTGACCAGGACCAGTTCCGGCCGCTCGGCCACCACCTGCCGCACCGCGGCCAGGGCGTCGTCAAAGCTGCCCCGCACGGGCAGAATCCGCGCCCCGCAGGCCACGGCCTGGCCCACCTTGCCGGCCGCCACGCCCCCCGCCGGAAGCACCAGCCAGCAGTCCATGCCCGCCCGGGCCGCGTAGGCGGCCGCAGCCGCCGCCGTGTTGCCCGTGGAGGCGCAGATCACCGCCCGGGCGCCCCGGGCTCGGGCGCAGGTCAGGGCCATGGTCATGCCCCGGTCCTTGAAGGATCCCGTCGGGTTGGCGCCCTCGAACTTGAGGAACACGGCCGGCGGCCGCCGGTCGGGGGGCAGTTCCTCCAGCAGCCGGTCCGCCCGGATCAGCGGCGTGTCGCCTTCTGCCAGGGTAAGCGGCTCGGCCCCCGGGGGTACCGGCAGCCAGTCGCGGTAGCGGGCGATGATGCCCTGACGGGGCAGGACCGGCCCGGGCTCCCCAGCCTGGCGAGGCGGGCCGAGGCGGTCAGGGCGAGTGGGACCAGACACCGCTCGTTTCACCCTCTCCCTGAAGCTCGAAACGGAAGGATGCCGGCATGGAAAATCGAACGGCCCCGCGCCCCGTTAGGGACGCGAGGCCGTGCTCGCGCGGTTCCACCCTAATTGATCCGCGGCGGCGCCCCGTGGCGTTTCGCCCGGTGCCCTGCCTGACCCGGCGGGGGCATGGGCGACACCCACCGGCCACCGCCACCGCGAATCCTCTCCGTGCCCGTAAGGGGGGCTGCCCCGCCCAGCTACTCCCGCCCCGCCTGCCCGGCCGGGCGGTTTCGCCGGCGGCTCCCGGAGGGTTTTCGGCCCGGCCCGGTGCGGGGGCTTTCAGCCAGGGCCTCCCGTCTCTGGACACCGGCTTGGGGGCCTACTCGTTCCGGTCATCGCGCACGCCGGGATGACGCATTCCTCAAGCCGAACCGGCTCTGGGAACGCTTTTGCGGGATTATAGGGCCTGGCCGGGGCCGGGTCAAGGGGTCAGAGCGCAAGGACCGCCGCGCCGGGATCAGGTAGAACCGGGCGAGACCCACCGAGGACGCGCCGAACTCAGGCTTCAACCCGGCTTGCGAACCGCTCGAGGATTACGCCCCAGCCCCCCGCGAAGGCCCGCTGGGTAGCTGCACCCGCCTCGCCGAGTTCGTCCCAGCCCCGGTGCTCCAGTTCCACCCGGGTGGCGTCGCCCTCGGGGAAGAACCGGACCTCCACCTGGGTCGGACCCGCCCAGTTGGCCTGGTTCCAGGTGAACACCACCCGTTGGGGCGGCTCGTAGACCAGAACGCGGCCGATCTCGTGCTCTTCGCCGTCCCGGAACCGCTCGTAGAAGCGGCCGCCGGCCTGGCCCTCAAGGACCAGATCGGCGCTGCGGTCGCCGCCGTAGGAGAACTGGTCCAGCGGCCACCACTGGCCGATGCCAGCCGTAAACCGGGTAAAGACGGCCTCCACGGGCCCGCGGACGACGACGCTGCGTCGAATCATCCCTCACCGTCCCCCTCGACGTGGCGGCGGAAGCGCTCCAGGGCGACGTCCCATGCTCTGGCCACCTGGTCCAGCCAGTCCCGGACCTCCGCCAACCCTTCCCGGCGCAACCGGTACAGCCTCCGCCGCCCCGATTTTTCAACCTCGACCAGACCCGCAGCCGTGAGGACGGCCAGGTGCTTGGACACCGCCGGCCGGCTGATGGGCAGCGGCCGGGCCAGGGTGACCACGTCCTTGGGCCCCGACCGGAGCACCATGATGATGTGGCGCCGCGTCGGATCCGCCAGGGCCGCGAACTTGCGATCGAGATCCATGGCGCAACGGTAACCCAGTGGTTACCCGTTCGTCAAGCCCCCTCCCCAGCAACGACCCCCTCACCGGCAGGAACCGTCCCCCGGCCGCCGTAACCGGTTGGCAACAGGCCAGGCGGCCGGTGCAGCGGGTGGATCCCGGGGAACGCCCGGGCAGGCGCCCGCCGCGCCCCACCGGCCGGCCGGATCGCCATCACGGGGGGATGCGCGATGGGGCACACCGAGGTCGAGGTGGCGGGGCCCGAGCCCGCCACGGGGGCACTGCTGGCGCAGCCGCCGGTGCCGCCGCGGAAGCTGTCGGGACGGCCCCTGTTCGAAGGGCCGAACCCGGCAGCGGCCTGTGCCGCCTACCGAGCTTGGGCGGAGGCCGACCCCGACGCCTACTGGGCGGCCATCGCCGCCGAACTGGAGTGGCTGGCGCCCTGGAGCCACGTCCGCACGGGGGAACTTCCTGACTTCCGGTACTTCGTGGGCGGGCTCACCAACGTCAGCCTCAACTGCATCGACCGCCACCTCAGGAACGGCCGGCGCAACCAGGCGGCCATCGTCTGGGAGGGAGAGCCGGGCGACCGGCGGGTGTGGACCTACCAGATGCTTCACGACGAGACATGCCGGCTGGCGCATGCTCTTCGGCGGGCCGGGATCGGCAAGGGCGACGTGGTGGCCATCTACCTCCCCAACCTGCCCGAGACCTTCGCCTCCATCCACGCCTGCTACCGCATCGGCGCCGTCTACAACGTGATCTTCTCGGGTTTCTCGCCCGACGCCATCCGCTCGCGCCTGGAAGATTCCCGGGCGCGGGTGGTGATCACCGCCGACGGCAGCTACCGCCGCGGGCGGCTCCTCCCCCTGAAGGAGACCCTGGACCGGGCCCTGGAAGGGCTCGACTTCGTCGAGCGGGTGGTCGTGGTGCGGCGGGCGGGGGCCGAAGTCCCCATGACGGCGGGTCGCGACGTGTACTACGACGACTTCGTCGCCGGCATGCCGGCCGACTTCCCGCCCGAGCCCCTGGAGGCGAACGAACCCGGGTTCATCATCTACACCAGCGGCACCACGGCGAAGCCCAAGGGCCTGGTCCACGCCGGGGTGGGCTTCCTGGTCGGCACCTACGCCAACGTCAAGTGGTCCCTCAACCTGCAACCCGGCGACATCTACTGGTGCACGGCCGACGTAGGCTGGCTGACCTTCCCCATCTTCGCCCTGGTGGGCGGCCTGGCCCACGGGGCGACCCACGTGGTCTACGAAGGCGCCCTGGACTACCCCGACCCCGGCCGGTTCTACCGGATGATCCAGCAGTACCGGGTCAACAAGGTCTTCACGGCGCCCACGGCCCTGCGGATGCTCAGCCGGGCGGGGGCCGGCTGGCCGCAGAAGTTCGACCTGCGCAGCCTCGAGCTTATCGCGCTGGTGGGCGAGCCGCTGGATCCCGAGACCTGGCACTGGGTGCGGCGGCACGTGGGCGACGGCGCGGTGGAGATCAACAACACCTACGGCCAGACGGAGACGGGCACGGCGTGGATGTCGGGCATCGCCGGCGTCACGGCCTCACGGCCGGGCTCCTGCGGCCTGCCCCTGCCGGGCTACCGCTGCCAGGTGGTGGACGCCGAGGGCCGGCCGGTTCCTCCCGGGACCACGGGCTACCTGGTGATCACGGGCCCCTTCCCCTGCCTGGCGCGGACCATCTGGGGCGATCACCAGCGGTACCTGGACACGTACTTCGCCCGCTTCCCCGGGCGGTACTTCACGGGCGACGCCGCCATGTACGACGCTGACGGCCACCACTGGGTGCTGGGCCGGGTGGACGACGTGATCAACGTGGCGGGCCACCGCCTGAGCACCATGGAGATGGAGAGCGCCCTGATCAACCACCCCCTGGTGGCCGAAGCGGCGGTGGTGGGCATGCCGGACCCCGTCAAGGGCACGGTGCCGGTGGTCTTCGCAGTGCTGCGCAGCGGGGTGACGCCGCCGCCGGACATCGAGGAGCAGCTGCGGGAGGAGATCGCCCGCCGCATCAGCCCCATCGCCCGCCCGGCGAAGGTGTACGTGGTCGACGCCATGCCCAAGACCCGCAGCGGCAAGATCATGCGCCGCCTGCTGCGGGAGGCCGTCACCTCCGGGCAGGTCACCGGCGACACCACGGCCCTGGAAGATCCCGAGGTGCTGGATCGAATCCTGGCGCGGGTGGAACCGGGGGCGGGAGGGCCCGCCTCGACCGCCTGACCGCCGGATGGAACGCGAGCGCGGGTACATGACCGGCGGGCACCGGCCGGGACCTGGCCGTGGGGTCAGGTCCCGCCTCTTTTCACTGGCCGGGGTTTCGCTCCGCCGGCCGGGTTTCAGCCTTGCGCCCCGGCGGCCCCGGCGCCCGCCTCCCCTTCCAGCTCCTCAAGCACCGCCACCGCCCGCCGCACGTGGGGAATGGTGATCGACCCGCCCACGATCAGGGCCACGCCGAAGATCTCGAAGAACTCGTCGCGGGTCACGCCTTCCTTGTGGCACTGGATCATGTGGTAGGTGATGCAGTCGTCGCAGCGCAGGACCAGTGAGGCCACCAGCCCCAGCATCTCCTTGACCTTGCTGGACAGGGCCCCCGGCTTGTAGGCCTGCCCGTCCAGGTTGAAGAACCGGCGCACCACCAGGTTGTCGTGGGCCAGGATCTTCTCGTTCATCTCGCTGCGGAAACGGTGAAAGGCGTCGAGCCGCTCGCCCACGGCATCTCCCTCCCCGAACTGCCGGAAAGGGCTGCCAGAAGCCCCGGCTCGCCGGGTTCAGTCAGGCTCCCTGGCATCCAGGTCTTCCGGCATGCCCCGGCTCTGACCGGTAGATTACCGCACCCGCCCGGGGGGAGGAACCCAGCCCCTGCCGTCCAGCCGTTGACACCACCACGCACCCGCTCTATGCTCAACGCCAGAAGCCACCGCACCGTACCGATAGCCGTGCCCGCCGGGCGGCACCCCGCAGGCCCGCTGCGCGGCCGTCGCGGCTTGGCGCAAGGGCAGCAAAAGCTGGCCTGTAGAAGCCGGGCGGTGGAACAGGCACCGCTGAAGCCGAGTCGCTACCAGGAAAGAAGGCTGTATCCGTGGCCCGATCCCTCACCCCTCCGGCGGCCTCGCGCCCGGGCGCCGGCCGCGAGGGCACCCATCCCCTGCAGGCCGCCGTAAGCCGGGGCCTGCGGTCGACCCTGCGGATCCTGGTCGACCTGGCCCGCACCATGATCCCCGCCATGATCGTGGTGATGATCCTGGACCGGAGCGGGTGGCTGGCGCGCATCGCCGGCCTGGCAGCACCCGCCATGGCCTGGTTCGGCCTGCCGGGCGGCACCGCCCTGGCCCTGCTCATCGGCAACACCGTGGGGCTCTACAGCGGCATCGCCGCCGCCATCCCGCTGGGGCTCGATTACAAGCAGTGGACGATCCTCGGCACCATGCTGGCCATCAGCCACGCCCACCCGGTCGAAGCCTCCATCATCGCCCGGGCGGGGGCCAACACCTGGACGGTGCTGGCGGCGCGGCTGCTGGCCTCGGCGGCGGCCGGGGCCCTGCTCAACCTGGTCCTCTAACGGGTTCGGGGTTCTGTCACGGGTTCCGGGGTGGACCCGGCTCCATCCGGGGAGGTTGGACCGATGTGGCTTCTGGACGCCATCGTCGACGGGATCGGTGAAGGGATCCTGCTCCTGCTGCGGATCGGCCTGTTCGTTGCCCCGGTGCTGATCCTTCTGGAGTGGGCACGGCTGACCGGCCGGCTCGACCGGACCACCCATCGCCTGGAACCCGTCTGCCGCCGCCTGGGACTGGCTCCGGAGCTGGCGCCTTCGTTGACGGTGGGCGCCGTGCTGGGGGTGATCCTGGGATCCGGCGTGGTCCTGGAGACCACCCGGGAGCAGCCGGTGCCCCGGGACCAGGTGACGTTGCTGTTCGTCTTCGTGGGCATCTTCCACGCCATGTTCGAGGAGACGGCGGCCATCTTCGCCTTCGGCGGCAACGGGCTCATCATGGTGACCACCCGGTTTGCCTTCGGCCTTGCGGCCTTCTGGGTGTACCGGCGCTGGCTTGCCCTGCGGCCGGCGGCCCTGGGCGGGCCGGTCCTCGCCCCCCACCCGGCGCGGCACCGGAGCTAGCGGTGGCCGGGACCCCTCCGGCCCCCCGGCCCGGCCTCCCGGCCCGGCGCCGCGCCCCGCCTCCGGGTCAGCCGGCCTTCCGCTGCTCGATCTCCCGCGCTAGGCCGCCGAAGAACTGGCCCATGATCATCTTCGCCACGCCGCCCAGCACCCGCTGGCCGATGCTGGCCACCGGCCCGCCCACCTGGGCTTCGCCCTGGTACTTCAGCAGGGTCCCGTCGCCCTGGGGTTCCAGGTCAAGCACCAGGGAGGCCCGCACGAAGCCGGGCCCGCCTTCCCCCTCGATGTTCAGGCGGTAGCGGTTCGGCGGTTCCTTGTCCTCGATGGCGATCCGGCCCTTGTACCTGCCGCGGATGGCCGCGATGCCCAATTCCAGCTCGGCTTCGTAACGGTCTTCCGCCACCCGGGTCAGCTGCTTGCAGCCGGGCGTGCACCGGGCGAGGACGTCCTGGTCGTTGAGGCAGGCCCAGACGGTCTCCACGGGTGCGGCGATCTTCTGGCTTCCGGCAACCTGCATTCCTGGCACCCCCAAGCGCTGATCGAGCTGCAGCGGAGATTCGCCGGCGGAATTCGCCGGGGATGGGGCTCCCCTCCGGCGGCTGGCGTCACTGCCGTGCCAAGGGCTTTCGGTTTTCGGCAGAATCTTTCCTGCTGGGACGCCGTTGCCGGCCACCGCCCGTCAGGCCGCCCCTCCGGCTGCGCCCCCGCCGCCGGCCGCCCCCGCGGGAATGGCTGCAGGGCCCTGGGGCCGGTTCGTCCGGCGGCAGGCGATGATCTCGGCCATGATGGCCACCGCCATCTCCTCCGGCGTGCGGGCACCGATGTCGAGGCCGATGGGCGCGTGCAGCCGCTTGAGGGCGCCGTCCCCGACGCCCGCTTCCCGCAGGGCCGCCAGGCGGCGCTCGTGGGTTCGCCGGCTCCCCATGACACCGATGTAGCCTGCGGGGGAGCGGAGGGCGGCCAGCAGGGCGGGAACATCGAACTTCAGGTCGTGGGTGAGGACGCAGACCGCATCCCGCGGCGTGATCCGGACACCGCTCAAGTACTCGTCGGGCCACTGGCGGGCGATGGCGTGGGCCGCGGGGATCCGCTCGGGGGCCGCAAAAGGCGACCGCGGGTCGCAGACGACGACCCGGTATCCCAGGAACCGGCCCGCCTCCGCCAGGGCGGCGGCGGGGTGCACGGCACCGATGACGTAGAGCACCGGCGGCGGCGCGAAGGGCTGGATGAACACGTCCGCCCCGGCCAGCTGCTCACGGGCGGCCTCATCCCGGGCCAGGAGCGCTCCCGCCCGCCGGGCCAGCTCCCCGTCAAGGCCGGCATCGCCGGACGAACCGGCCACGATCCGTGCCGGGCCGCCGGGCTCGGCCTCCTCGAGCAACACCACCGCACCGGCCGGCACCGGCCCCGCGCCCTGCGCCCCGGCACCGTCCCCCGCCGCGGCCCCCAGCACCCGCGCCAGGGCCACCGCCTTCCCGGCCGCCAGCGCCTTCTGCAGCTGGCGGGCCACCCCCGGCCACGGCCCGCGGGCCGGTTCGACCCACACCCGGATGGTGCCGCCGCAGCTTAGCCCTACTTCGAAGGCGTCGTCATCGGAGATGCCGAAGGTGACGAGGCGCGGCCGGCCGCCTGCCAGCACCTCCTGGGCCACCTCGACCACCGCCGGCTCGACGCAGCCGCCCGATACCGAGCCGGCGATCTCGCCGCGGTCGCTGACGGCCATGGTGGTCCCCGCCTCCCGCGGTGCCTTGCGGATCACCTCGACCACCGTGGCCAGGGCCACGTCCCGGCCCGCGTCCAGCCACTCCACCACCCGGTCGAGCACGTCGCGCATGCCACGTCGCCTCCCGCTCGCGCCCTCAGACGGTGCGCCAGCTCCCAGCCGGGCGCCCGCCCGGCCCGCTCCGCCCAACCGCGACGGCGCCCTAGCCCTCCCGGACGCGGGCCAAGACCAACCCATCGTAGGCCGGCAGCATCGTGCTGACCAGCCGGGGGTCCGTGGCGACCCGGCGGTTGAACCGCCGCATCGCCTCCACGGCGGGGGCGGCGTCCGCCGGGTCCGCGACCCGCCCGTGCATCAGGGCGTTGTCGGCCACCAGCAAGCCGCCGGGCCGAAGCAGGCGCAGGCTCCACTCCAGGTAGTCGGGGTAGTGTTGTTTGTCGGCATCGATGAAGACGAGGTCGAAGGAAGGATGCGCTGGCTCCGCCACCAGGGCCGGCATGAGGGTGAGGGCGTCGCCGACGCGAATCTCGACCCGGTCGGCGAGGCCGGCCGCCGCCACGTGGGCGTGGGCGACCCGGGCATAATCGGGGTTCTTCTCCAGGGAAATCAGCCGGCCCCCCGGCGGCAGGCCGCGGGCGAGGCAGATGGCGCTGTAACCGGCAAGGGCGCCGATCTCCAGCACCCGGCGGGCCCCGCTGGCCGCCACCAGCAGAGTCAGCAGGCGGCCGTATGCGGGGCGGATGGCGATGTCCGGCATGCCCTGGGCCTCCATGCCGGCTCGTACCCGCTCCAGGTCGGGATCGGGCGGGTACAGGGACTCCAGGTACCGGACGTCCCGCTCGGACGGCAGCACGGGCGCCTCCCCCTCTCGGCGGCCGCACCGATCACCGGCCGTACCCTGCGGCCGCACCGACCGGCGGTACCCGTCAACACCGACCCCGCCGGTGAAGACGGGTGCCTTGCCCCCATCGTACCACCGCGGCAGGGCAGTGGTGCGCCTTCTGTTGACGCGGCCCCTGCCGGGTTCCCGGATGTTCGTCGACGTCTTGCGTGGGTAGGTGTTCCCCGCCTCGTGCTGCCGCGGCCGAGCATCGACGGGCGGAAGAGCCCGGGGTGACGGGATGCGAAGCGGAAGGCCCCCCGCGGGCCACTGCGGTCGACGGGCCGGTCGACGGGCCCCCGCCGAACCCCTCGCTCCCACCGCCGGCCGGGGGCAGGAGCCCCATCTCCCGCGTTGAACTCTCGCTTGCCGGTACGGGGCACCGCCGCCCTCACCCCGTTCACCCCGCCCCGGCGGCACCTTCACCCCTTAAACCGATTAAACCGAAAGGAGGAAGGCCGGTCATGTCCCACAAGCTTCGCTGGCTCGGCCATGCCGGCTGGGAGCTGACCACGGCCGGCGGCAAGGTCATCCTGTTCGACCCCTGGATCAACGGCAACCCCAAGGCCGCCGCCCGCATCGAGGACCTGAAGGCCGACTACATCCTGATCACCCACGACCACTTCGACCACGCCAGCGACGTGGTGGCGGTCCAGAAGCAGACCGGCGCCACGGTGATCCTGCAGCCGGAGACGGCCGAACGCTACCAGAAGGAAGGCCTGCCGGGCGACAAGTGCATCGGGATGAACATCGGCGGCTCGGTGGAGCTGGGCGGCGTCGTGGTCACCATGACCGAGGCCTATCACTCCAGCGAGACCGGTGAGCCGGCCGGGTACATCGTCACCCTGGAGGACGGCAAGCGGGTCTACGACGCCGGTGACACGGGCATCCACTGCAACATGGCCACCTGGGCCGAACTGTATCCCCTGGACGTGGCCATCCTGCCCATCGGCAGCCACTTCACCATGGACCCGCGGCAGGCGGCCCACGCCCTGACCTTCCTCAAGCCCCGGCTGGCCGTCCCCCAGCACTACGGCACCTTCCCGCTGCTGGTGCAGAGCGCCGACGACTTCGTCCGCTTCGCCCGGCAGAAGGCGCCCGGGGTCGAGGTCATGGTGCTGGAGCCGGGCGGAAGCTTCGAGTTCTAACGCTTCGGGTTTTAACTCCTGGTGGAGCCGGTGGGGGCGCCGGACCGGTGGAACCCCGGTACGGGCACCACCGCGGCGGGCGATGAGCCCGGCGCGGGGCGGAGCTCCCGTACCGGAGGGAAGCTTCCGGCACCCCACCGGCACGCCCGCTTTGCCAGGCGCTGTGCCCCCCGGGCCACGGCAAAGCACGACCACCCGGGGCAAAGCGCTGCCGTCCGGGGCTAAGGACTACCGTCCGCGCGGCTCAAGGCTCGCGGGGGGAGGAAGGCGGCCCGTCCCCCGGGCGCCCGGCCGAACCCGGCACCACCACCGGCTCCCCGCAAGCCGCGGCGCCCCCCTCTGCCTCCAGCCGGTGGACCACCGCCGGCAGCGCCTGCTCGGCCGGCGCCGCCACCACCACCTCGGCATCCAGGGCCGGGTGCGGGTTGACCTCGGCCAGCACGGCCCCCGCCTTCCGCGCCCAGCGGGGCAGGCTGGCGGCCGGTTCGACCTCGGCGGAGGTGCCCACCACCAGCAGAAGCCCGGCGTTCTGAACTTCGGCCCACGCCTGCAGGAAGGCGTATTGGGGCAGTTCCTCGCCGAAGAACACGATGTCAGGTTTCAACCAGCCCCCGCACCAGCAGCGGTGGCCGCCACCGCCCGGCAGTCCCGCCAGCCGCCGCACGCTCTCGGCCGCGTAGCGGCTCCCACAGTCCATGCACACCACGCGCCGGAAGTTCCCGTGCAGCTCGATGACGTTCCGGCTGCCGGCCGCCTGGTGCAGGCCGTCGATGTTCTGGGTGATCACGGCCCGGAGGCAGCCCATTTCCTCAAGCCGCGCCAGGGCCTGATGGGCCCGGTTGGGGCGGGCTTCCGCCAGGGCGTCGTAAAGCTCGTCCAGCATGGACCAGACGCGCTCCGGGTCCCGGCGGAAGGCATCGATGTGGGCAAACTCTTCCGGGTCGAACCGGCTCCACAGGCCGTCGCGGCCGCGGAAGGCGGGGATGCCGCTGGCCACCGACACCCCCGCCCCCGTCAGGGCGACGGCCCGCCCGCGGTGCTGTTCCAGCAGGCGAGCCAGCTCGGCGACCGGGTCCCCGGGCTTGAGGCCCGGCGGTTCGGTCCGGCGCCGTTCCATGTCGACAACCCTCCCCGTGACGCACCGCCGGCCCGGCCCGGGTGCGGTCCGTTGCCCTATCCCGGGCGCACCGGGCCGTGCCCCCGTCTCCATCTTCTCCCAGGCTGTCCCGCGGTCCCGTCACTCGAGCCCGCCGAAGCCGATGGGACGCGGCCTGCGCCCCTCGCCGCTCACCACCACGCAGCGGATCCGGAAGGCGGGGAGCCACACGGTGGCCTCACCGTGCAGCTGGCCCGATTCCAGGCCCAGGACCTCGGCCAGAGAGTTCGCTCCCTGGGCTCCTTCCACCTTGTCGACGGCCTTGACGGGCAGCAGGATCCCCCCGTTGTGCCAGGCTCCCGCCTGCAAGCGGGCGTGGAGGCGCTGGCCGCCCTCCAGCACCACGATGGCGGGGACGCCCGGCAGGTCAGGGTCGACCAGGGGCACGATCTCGTCCAAGTCCGTTCCCTCCCGCGAAAGGCTCGGGCGTGGTGCCCTGCGCCCTGGCTTGCCACCCGGCCCCCCGAACACCTCGAGCGCGGTGCCGTCCCGGGCCGCAACCCAGGGGGCCCGGGCCTCACGCCCGGCTGGTCCAGCCGGGGTGCACCGCCGGGCGGAGGGGCTCGCCGGCGGCCGGGCGGGTCACCATGGGCTCGCCCCACTTGCCCGGGTTCATCAGGTCGAGGGGATCCAGGGCCCCCTTGATCTTGCGGATCACGTCCAGCGCCGGGCCGTACTCGTCGGCCAAAAGCGGCAGCAGCTTCAGCCCCGTGCCGTGGAGGCACTCCATGTTGCCGCCCCGGGCCTGGGCCATGCGCAGCAGATCGTGCATCAGCGACTCCATGGCCGCCGCATCCTCGGCCGTCCAGGGGGCTTCCCAGGCGTCCCCGCCGGCCTCGTCGACCGCGGCGCTGACCAGCAGGGAGAACACTTCGGGACGACCCCACAGGCCCGTCTCTCCGGCCCGGAAGCGGGGGTCCTGGGCGATGCGGGCCAGGGCCTCGCGCCGGAAGGGGATGACCTGGCTGGCCGGCAAAGCCAGATTGATGTAGTCGAAGGCGCCCTGCTGCCAGCGCCGCCGCGCATCACGGGCCTGCACCACGGGCAGGGCGAATTCTTCGGCGATTTCGTGGCGCCGCTCCCAGAAGCGGCGGGCCGGTTCGTCCCCCAGGTCCCGGGCGCCGAACTGGCGGGCGATGCGGGCGGCCGCCGCGGCCCGGCCGCGGGCCTCCTCCGCCAGCCCGAAGAACCCCAGATGCAGAAGGCCCGTGCGGCCCAGGTCGTCCTCGTAACCCGGCTCCAGTTCGACCGCTGCAGGCACGTCGTCGGTGAAGTCGAGCAGGTCCGGGATGACCCCGGCCCGCCACATGGCCCGCACGGCCTCAAAGCCGGGGTCGAAGCCCCGGAAGCGGTAACTCCGGAAGAGCATGACCTCCGGCACGCCCACGGCCCGGATCCAGGCCCGGGTGACGATGCCCAGGGTCCCCTGGCTGCCGGCGAAGAGCGCCCGCAGGTCGGGACCCGCCGGAGGCTTGGGGACAGGCCGGGTCCGCACCACCTGCCCGCCGGGCAGCACCACCTCCAGGGCCACCACCTGCTGGCCCATGCTGCCCCAGCGACCGGCCAGGTAGCCGACCCCGTCGGTGCCGATGGCGCCGCCCACGGTGGCGATGCCCACGCTCCAGGGGTCGTGGGCCAGGGCCAGGCCGTGGCGCCGCAGGGCCGCGTCGACGGCGGCCAGGGTCGCACCGGCGCCGGCCTCGGCCAGCAGGTCGTCGGGGTGCACCACCACGTCGTCGAGCCGCGTCAGGTCGACCACCACCGCCGGCTGCTGCGGGACGGCCGACCCCATCACCCCGGTGCCGCCGCCCCGGGGCACCAGGGGGATGCGGTGGCGCTCCGCCCAGAGGACCAGTTGCCGGACCTCCCCGGTGTCACCGGGGCGCACCACCGCCAGCGGGCGGCGGGCCTGCCCGCCCGTTCGTCCCAGCCGGTAGCCGCCGGCGAAGTCCATGGCGGCCCATTCCAGGTCATGGGGGTCGACGCTCACGTGGTGGGCTCCCACCAGGTCGCAAAGCTCTCGACGCAGCGCTTCGGGTAAGGCAACCGGTTCCGTCCCACGGGAACCCTCGCCATCCATGCCGATCCCTCCGCTTACGGCTATCTTTACCTTAATCCGGGAGCGGGCGACCAGGGCAAGAGGCGGTGCCGGGCTCTCCCGGGTGGCCTACCGCCGACCGGGTGGCCTGCCGCCAACCTGGTGGCCTACCGCCCCGTTGCCCTTCGAGCGGGAGGAACCGGCAGGCGGGACGCGGGTCCGCCGCCGGGGCCAAGTCAGCCCAAGCTTAGCCCAGGCCGTGGACTCGCCGTGTTTCGGCAATCTGGGCAATGTGGTGCAAGGCATGGCTGGCCAGCATGGCAATCAGTTCGCGAGCCGTCATCGGAGCACCCAGGGTCGGCTCCACGGCGCCGTCCAGCGCTTCCGGCCGGTGACGCACCAGGGCCGCCACGTGGTGGCGGATGGAAGCGATCAGGGCGAGGGACGGCTCGATGGGCCGGTGGGCGTGGTCCAGGCGCTCGACCCAGATGTCCTGGTCATAGGGGTTGTTGTTGTACGGGCGGCCCGGCTCGGCCAGGCACATCAAGATGCGGATCAGACTTGATGCATCGGAATCGGCGATGTGGTGGACGATCTGCCGGATCGTCCACTTGCCGGGGGCCCGGGCCAGGTCCAGCTGGTCGCCGGTCAGGCCGGCAAGGGCTTGGCTGAGGCGATCGGGCGCGCTGGTGTAGATGACCAGCAACTCCTCATCGGTCCATTCCGGCCCCTGCCAGAAGGACAGCCGGTGACCGTCGGGATCTTGCAGCCCGAGGACGAGGCTCCCGTCCGGCGCCTGCTCCGGCGGTGGAACCGGCAGGCCCTGATCGCGCAGCCGGTGAACAAAGGCCTCCAGGTTGCCTCCAGGAGCCCCCAGATAGAGCTGCCGGCCTTCGGCCAGTTCTTCAAAGACCTCATGGAGCCAGGGTGTGGCGTCGACGCCGGGCAGCGCCAGGGTGAAGGGATGCCCATCGACAGGGTCGACCACAGCCACGCCCGCTTCGGGATCGTAGGTGCAGATGCGGAAGCCCAGTTGCCGGTAAAAACGGACCGACCGGTCCAGGTCCTGGACGCGCAGCAGCGCCAGGGACGGCCGAACAGACGACATGGAATCCCCTCCTTGCCGCACGGCACCGTGGACCTGGAAGAACCGGCCCTGCCACCCTGCCCCTGGGGCCCTGCGGCGTCGATCGAGGGATGGTTCGGCGGAACGGGTCGTGATACCTTTGCAGGTAATACCCCCGCCGCCGGACACCCCGGGGGACGGCACCGGGTGCCGGCTGCGACAGCGCCTGCGGGAAGGAGAGGGGGCGGCCTGGCACCCGCCCCAGGGGAGGCTGCACTGTGGATCCTTCCGCCTTGTTGCTGCCCGTCGCCTTTCAGGGCGAGCGGGGCGCTTTCAGCGAAGTGGCGGTTCGTGCTTACTTCGGGCCGGATGCCGAGCCCGTGCCCTGCCCGGCCTTCGCCGACGCCTTCGACCGCCTGGTGGCGGGGGCCGTGGCGGCTGCCATGCTGCCGGTGGAAAACTCCTACGCCGGCGACGTGGGCGAGGTATACGACCTGCTGCGCCGGTACCCCGTGCGAGTCCGAGGCGAGCTGCAGCTGCCCGTCCGCCACTGCCTGCTGGCGCGACCCGGCACCCGGCTCGGTGACCTGCGGGCCGTCCGGTCCCATCCCCAGGCCCTAGCCCAGTGCCGCGAGTTCCTCCACCGCCACGGCCTCATCGCCGAACCGGTCTACGACACCGCCGCCGCGGCCCGGCAGGTGGCGGAAACCGGCCGCCAGGACCTGGCGGCCATCGCCTCCCACCAGGCCGCCGCCCACTACGGCCTTGAGGTGCTGGCCGAAGACATCCAGGACTCGGCCGGCAACGTGACCCGGTTCTTCCACCTGGAACGGGACGAACCGGCCGCCGCGGCACCGGCGGAACCAGCGAACCCGCCCGGCCTGCGCCGCTGGCAGGGCCCCCAGGGCCTGGATGCTGCCGGCATGCAGGCCGGGACGGCGGATCCGAAGGAAGGGGAGGGTCCTGGTACCGGGCAGCGCCGCCCCGCAGAGCCCGGGACCCCTGGCCTGCCGGCGGGCAGCCGGCTGGTCCCGGGCCAGATCAAGACGTCCCTGCTGTTCGTCGGCGAGGATCGTCCGGGCGCCCTCTACCGCTGCCTGGGCGCCTTCGCCCGGCGGGAGATCAACCTGACGAAGCTGACGGCCCGGCCGGAACCTGGCGGGTCTTGGCAGTACATGTTCTTCGCCGATCTGGAGGGAAGCCTGGAGGAACCGCGGGTGCGGGAGGCGATCGAGGAGCTGCGGCGGCAGGCGACCTACGTCCGCATCATGGGCAGCTACCGCGTGTGGCAGGTCCATGATGCTGACGCCGGGCATTGACACCTGCAAGTCCTCGACCGTTGAGGCCCTACCGGTCCGGGGTCCAGGGCCGGGCCAGGATCGGGCAAGGGTCGGGCATGGCGTCACCACGCCGCGGCCGTTGCCGGCCCTGGCCACCGGGGCGCCTTCCCAACCGTGTGGTGGGGCCTGGCCGATGTATCCGTCACCAGGATGGGTCCGTCACCACGGGGTCATGGAACCGACATTCTGCCGTAAGATGGTTCCGGTACCATGCCAGAAGCGATCAACTCCGGAGGGTCTGCGTGGTCATGGGCCAGAGCGTCAAGGGGCGTGCGATGAAATCGCTGGTTCAGGGGCTGTCGTCACTGTTTTTGGGGATGGCGCTCATCTTCTTCATTAGCCCCCTGCTCGTCTACTGGTTCGTCCACGGCGATCCGGAGCGGTACCTGTGGATCATCCGCGGACCCTACCCCTTTAGCCATCTGGGCAGCGGACCGTTCCAACTGGCTGTGGGCCTCTTGCTGATCGCCGCCGGGGTGGGGAGCCTGATCCTGTCCCGGGTGTTCGCCAGGATGGCCCGGTGAACCGGCTCGGGCCCTCTTGGACCCCTCCCGGACAGAACGTCCCCGTGGAGGCCGGGGGGACCTGCGTCCTTTCGAAAGACCCGCGGCAGACGCCCTTGGGTCAACTCCCCGTCCGGGGCTCTCATCCTTGACAAGCGGTGGCTAGGGAACGACAAGCATCCCGCAGGTGGCGGTTTCTCCTCATCTCACCCGCCGTCGTACCCACCAGAGTGATCCGACAATAACTGCCAGCGCACCCGCTCCAAATCCGGCCCATACCGGATTCGGCATAGCATGCTCGGGTTCTGAACTAACACCAGTAGGCCCACCAACAGCACCCTTATCAGAAGACGACTGTATTCTCTGTCGAACCTCACTCACCAACCGCTCCATATCCACGACTTGCGACGAGGGAAGATTATACATGCTTATGTCACGCATGGGCGCAAACCGGCTGTTGCCACGGCTGTCGACCCCCACAAGACCAACTATTCTATGTCCCTCGTCATAGACCAATCGCATTTGCCCAGTAATACCATTGGCCACAAGTATCCGTTGAGCCTCTCGTACGTCATTCGCAAACCGCGAGTCACTTGATACCCCAATAATCTTCCACTCATCACCGACCCTTTGTGCCCATGCGATGCCAACCGGATTTGCATTCACGTAAATTGGGAAAATATGGAGGCTTGGATAGGGCTTAATGATGTCATCCACGTCCGTTGATGCGTCGATAACACCTTGCTCAGAGACATAGTGGACGCGAAAGCCCTCGCCGAAAGTTACGTTATCCGCATCACTCAGTTTTGTAAGTCCAAAATGTTGCGGTTCGCCTGCCAACACAACCCGCACATATGGGATGTCGTCCTTAATGCCCTGGACAACATCAGGCGGTGCGTCAGCGTACGTCGTGTTTACAACTGCAAAGACTGCCACTGCCACCAGCACAGCAACGCGAGTAACGCCTGAGGTTAACCGCCACATATTTTCACCTCGATTGCGAAAAGCGCTCCATCCGCTCGTCCCGTTCGGCACATACACGGGAGACCTCGCTCTTGCTCACCCGTCACTTCGATTTGTTCGCGAACCTCGGCCTCCCTGGCCTCCTGCACGAACCAGCAACATCATCAGCGCCGGAATGGTTAAAACAATACCTCATTCGGAACGATTATTCCTTCCTCAGATAGATCATTTCTGCCATAGAGGCTTGTATCATGAACTCCGAAAACAGAACCCCTCGCTGTAGCACAAGGCGACAAGGGAGCCCACCGACTCAGCGCACAAATACCCTTGGAGTCGGTTTGTGGAGGCGAGTGATAGATACCACGCCTGAGTCGTTTCGACGCATATGACTTGCATTTGACCCGTTCGAGAAAGCGGTCGGCTGCTGGCACCGCCTTGATCTGCTCGAACACCGGCTCGACGGTCTGGAGCAACACGAGGAGTGGCTGGCCTCCCGACGCGACTTCAGATCCGAGTCGATGGCGAATGCCGAAGGGCCGGGTCCTCCCCGGCCCTTCCCACGTCCGCTGCGCTGCGGCACACCCCTCTTCGCCGATCCTGGTATACCTCGGTTGGGTTGGATTCCCGCGGTCCCGTCCTGCCGGCTTTCTCCGCGGTGCATCCGAGACTGCCCATCCGTCGGACCCGGGCCCGCAGTGGGCACCCGACCGGCGTTACGAGCCGCCCCTGCCGACCGACGTTGCCTCACGCTCCCCGGGCTGCCCGGGGCACCTCCTCGAACTGTTCCTCCTCCGTCGACCCCTTCAGCGCCAGGGTCGACGACTGCCCGCCCGAGATGACCTCCGAGACCCGATCGAAGTAGCCCGTCCCCACCTCGCGCTGGTGCCGGGTGGCGGTGTAGCCGAGTTCCTCCAGCTCGAACTCCCGCTGCTGCAGCTTGACGTAGGCGGTCATGCCGGTGCGGGCGTAGCCGTGGGCCAGCTCGAACATGGAGGCGTTGAGGGCGTGGAAACCCGCCAGGGTGATGAACTGGAACTTGTAGCCCATCGCGGCCAGTTCCCGCTGGAAGCGGGCGATGGTGTCGTCGTCCAGGTGGCGCTTCCAGTTGAAGGACGGCGAGCAGTTGTAGGCCAGAAGCTTGCCCGGGAACTGGCGGTGGATCGCCTCGGCAAACTGGCGCGCCTCCTCGAGATCGGGCTTGGCCGTCTCGAACCACAGGAGGTCGGCGTAGGGCGCGTAGGCCAGGCCGCGGGCGATGGCCGCCTCGATCCCGTTGCGCACCCGGAAGTAGCCCTCGGGCGTCCGCTCACCGGTGATGAACGGCTGATCATAGGGGTCGACGTCGCTGGTCAGCAGCGTGGCCCCCAGGGCGTCGGTGCGGGCGATCAGGATCGTGGGCACGCCGCACACGTCGGCCGCCAGGCGCGCGGCGGTCAGGGTGCGGATGAACTGGCTGGTGGGCACCAGCACCTTGCCGCCCATGTGGCCGCACTTCTTCTCGGAGGCCAGCTGGTCTTCGTAGTGGACCCCGGCCGCCCCGGCCTCGATCATGGCCTTCATCAGCTCGAAGGCGTTGAGGGGCCCGCCGAAGCCCGCCTCGGCGTCGGCCACGATGGGGGCGAGCCAGTGGATGGAGTCGTCCCCCTCGGACCAGTGGATCTGGTCGGCCCGGCGGAGGGCGTTGTTGATCCGCCGGATCACCGCCGGCACGCTGTTGGCGGGGTACAGGCTCTGGTCGGGGTACATCTGCTCGGCCAGGTTGGCGTCGGCGGCCACCTGCCAGCCGCTGAGGTAGATGGCCTTGAGCCCTGCCTTCACCATCTGCACCGCCTGGGCCCCGGTCAGGGCACCGAGGGCGGCCACGTAATCCTCGCTGTGGAGGAGCTGCCACAGCCGTTCCGCGGCCTGGCGGGCCAGACTGTACTCGACCCGGATCGAACCCCGCAGCCGGACCACGTCCTCGGCCGAGTAGTTGCGCCGGATGCCCTGCCAGCGGGGACTGGTCCGCCACTCCTCCTCCAGTTGGGCGGCCTCCTGCCGGATCCGCTCCTCCAGGGGCCGCCGGTCGGGGTGCGGCGGTGCCGCCGAGCCGGCCGGCTCCCCGGCCCTGGGCTTGCCGTTGCGGATGCTCACGGGGATCCCTCCCGGTGGGTGTGGGTGAGAACTGTTCCCTTACCACGTACGGCGGGAGGGGTGACAGAGGCAATGGCCCGCCGGCAAACGGTGGTCCTGGCTCACCGAAGGGGCCGGGAACGGGGGCGGACGGCAAGAGGCGGCCCCGGCCCCCTGGCCGCGCCTTTCCTCACGGTGGCCGGACCCTGCAGGCGCTCCCGGCCCTGGCCAGCCCTGGACACCCAACCCTCGAGCGCCGAACATTAACAAACCTTAACCCTGCATCCTTCGGTGGAGTGGGTTGACACCCCCGTAGCCGGTGTTATAATCCAGGTCAAACCTGACACGGACACCCAGCATCTCGATAGAGAGCGGTCCGAGTCGGTTTGGGAAGTGCGCCTAGGGTTCCGCACCGGCGTTGTGGCGGCCCACTGCGTCCCCGGGGTTCCGGGGACCTGGCGGACCCGCCATCCGGGTCGCGGGGAGACCGGTCTCAACGGTCTCCGGAAAGCGGCCCGCCGCCGGTGGACTGGACCAAGCGGCGCAACCCGCCGGTTCCGCCGGCGGGACACCGTGGGGATAAAAGCCCCGAGCGGCAGGTTCCCAACCCCGGTTGGCGCCTGTGCCGCTCGGGGTTTCTTATTACCTCTCGCCGTTGTCCCTTTGCCCTGGCCGGTCCAGGCGGCGCCAGGGGGTGCCCGGCGGCGACGCCCGGCCAGGTTGACAGCCCAAGGCCAGTTCAGCGGCCGTGAAGGGGAGCAGTACCCGGCAAGCCCGGCTGCAGAGAGCCGGTGGCTGGTGCAAACCGGCGCCGAGGAACCGGGGAACTCGCCCTGGAGCCGTTCCGGTGAAGGGCCTTCAGGCCCCTAGCCGGATCCGGCGGTCTCCCCCCCCGTCCCCGCCGCCCGGCCGGTATCCTCCCGCCGGGGCCCCTGCCGGGGACGGTCCAGGAGGTCGTCGTTAACCCGAGGGTGGCGGCCCGGACACCGGGACACCCGGACACCGGGAAACGGGATACCCGCGGCCCGGGCCACCGGCATACCGGCAACACCGGTACGCCGGCGACACCGGCGACCCGCAGTTCCGCCCGCCGCCACCCGCCAAGGCCGCCGCCGCGAGGCGGCGGCAACCGGGGTGGTACCGCGAAGCGGCGCTCTTCGCCCCCGGCCCGATGGGCCCGGGGCGAAGAGCGCCTTGGTTTTTCCAGCCCTCCAGCGGGGCTGGCCGGCCCCGGGCCGGCGAAAGGAGGTGAACCCTTGATCCACGTCATGGTGCTGGCCGCCGACCGGCCCGGCGTCCTCCGCCGCATCCTCGGCGTCTATGAGAGCCGCCGGTACCGGGTCCGCTCCCTGGCCACCGGCCCCGCCGGGCCCGCCGGGTTCGTCCGCGTCAACCTGGTCCTGGACGAACCGGCCGACCGGGCCCACCGGCTGGCGGCCCAGCTGGCCCGCCTGGTGGACGTGGCCGGCGTCGAGGTGGCCGAACCGTCCCGGGCGGTGGGGCGGGAACTGGCCCTGGTCAAGGTGCTGCTGGAGCATCCTGCCCGGCGGGCCGACTTGCTCCAGATGGCCCAGGTCTTCCGCGCCCGGGTGGTCGACGTGGCCCCGCGCTCCCTGGTGCTGGAGGTCACCGGCGACCCCGCCAAGCTCGACGCCTTCCTCGGCCTGGCCCGCGAGTTCGGGCCGGTGGAAGTGATGCGGACGGGGGTGGCGGCCCTGGCGCGGGGTTCGCAGGTGCTGGCGGCAGCGGTCGTAGCGCCTGCAGGCACGCCGGGGCCCTCCTGGGAGCCTTCCGGGGAGGAGGAACCGCTCCCCGCCGGGGCCGGCGCCTTCTCCCCCGCCCTGGCCGCGGGATCCGGCCCCTGAGCGGTGCCGGCCACCGGCACGGTCCGGGATGGATGCCCGCCGGAACCCCGGCCCCACCGTCCAGGAGAGCGAAAGGCGTAACCAAGGATGGGAGGGAGCACCTTGGCGACGATCTACTACGACCGGGACGCAAACCCGGAACTTATCCGGCGGCGGCGGGTCGCCGTCATCGGCTACGGCAGCCAGGGCCACGCCCAGGCCCAGAACCTGCGGGACCGAGGCGTCGAGGTGGTGATCGGCATCCGTCCGGGCCCCAGCGCCGACCGGGCCCGGGCCGACGGCTTCCCCACCTGCACCCCGGCCGAGGCGGCCGCCGGCGCCGATGTGGTGGTCATGCTGATCCCCGACGAGCGCCAGCCCGCCGTCTTCCAGGAGGCCATCGCCCCCCACCTGACCGAGGGCAAGGCCCTGGCTTTCTCCCACGGCTTCAACGTCCATTTCGGCCAGATCCAGCCGCCGCCCGGCGTCGACGTCTTCATGGTGGCGCCCAAGGCGCCCGGCCACCTGCTGCGCCGGTTCGTCCGGGAAGGGCGCAGCGTGCCCGGGCTGCTGGCCGTGGCCCAGGATGCCACGGGGCAGGCCCGGCAGCTGGCCCTGGCCTACGCCTGGGGGATCGGCTGCACCGGGGCGGGGGTCATCGAGACCACCTTCCAGGAGGAGACGGAGACCGACCTCTTCGGCGAGCAGGCGGTGCTCTGCGGCGGCGTGACGGAGCTGGTCAAGGCGGGATTCGAGACGCTGGTCGAGGCCGGCTACCAGCCCGAGATCGCCTACTTCGAGTGCCTCAACGAGCTGAAGCTCATCGTGGACCTGATGTACGAGGGCGGCCTGGCCCGCATGCGCTACTCCATCAGCGACACGGCCGAGTACGGTGACCTCACCCGCGGGCCGCGGATCATCGACGCCGGGGTCCGGCAGCGGATGCGGGAGATCCTGGCCGAGATCCAGAGCGGTGCCTTTGCCCGGGAGTGGATCCTGGAGAACCAGGCCGGCCGGCCGGTGATGAACGCCCGCCGCGCCCAGGAGGCCCGGCACCCCATCGAGGCGGTGGGCCGCCGGCTGCGGGCCATGATGGACTGGCTGCCCCGGGAGGATGGTGCCCCTGAGGCGGCCGGCCAGGGGCCGGCGGCGGGTACGGAGGCACGGGCCCTTGAGGAGGCCCCGGCGACCCCGGCGGCTGCGACGGCGGCCGCCCCGGCGGCCCGGGCGGGCTAGCCCGGCCCGGTACCGGCCGGAGCGGGACGAACCGGCTCCGGCCCGCACCCCAGAGGGAGGGATGCCCCATGGCGGATGGGGTTGGCGAGGTTACGCGGACCCCCATGGCTTGCACCGCCGGCTCGGCCCACGGCGGGGACGCCGGGTTCGACCGGGACCGGGTGCGGATCTTTGACACCACCCTGCGGGACGGCGAGCAGACGCCCGGCGTCGCCCTCACGGTGGACGAGAAGGTGGAGGTGGCCCGCTGGCTGGCGGCCCTGGGGGTCGACATCATCGAGGCCGGCTTCCCCGTCGCCTCCGACGGCGAGTTCGAGGCGGTGAGCCGCATCGCGGCGGAGGTCCATGGTCCCACCATCGCGGCCCTGGCGCGAACGGCGACGGTGGACATCGACCGGGCCTGGGCGGCCATCCGTCACGCCCGGTGGCCGCGGATCCACGTGTTCGTCTCCACCTCGCCCATCCACCTGGAGGCCATGCTGCGCATGACCGAGGACCAGGTGCTGCGGCTGGTGGAGGAGATGGTGGGCTACGCCCGGTCGCTCTGCCCGGACGTGGAGTTCTCCGCCCAGGACGCCACCCGCAGCGACGTGGGCTTCTTGGCCGAGGTGACGGCGGCCGCCATCGAGGCCGGCGCCGGCACCATCAACCTGCCCGACACCGTGGGCTACGCCACGCCCTGGACCTACGCCCAGATGTTCCAGGAGGTGATGGCCCGGGTGCCGCGGCCGGAGCGGGTGGTCTTCAGCGCCCACACCCACGACGACCTGGGCATGGCCGTGGCCAACGCCCTGGCGGCGGTGCGGGTGGGCGTGCGCCAGGTGGAGTGCACCATCAACGGCATCGGCGAGCGGGCGGGCAACTGCTCCCTGGAAGAGGTGGTGATGGCCCTGGCCGTGCGGGGCGACGTCTTCGGCGCCACCACCGGGGTCGACACCCGGCAGCTGGTTCCCGCCAGCCAGGTGGTCTCCCGCCTGACCGGGGTGCCCGTTCCGCCCAACAAGGCGGTGGTGGGCGCCAACGCCTTCGCCCACGAGTCGGGGATCCACCAGGACGGGGTGATCAAGAATCCCCTCACCTACGAGATCATCCGGCCCGAGGCGGTGGGCGCCGGCGGCTCCCAGCTGGTGCTGGGCAAGCACTCCGGCCGCCACGCCGTGCGGGTCGAGCTGGAGCGCCTGGGCTTCAGCCTGCCCGAGGACGCCTTCCGCGAGGTGTTCCGCCGCTTCAAGGCCCTTGCCGACCGACGGGAGTTCGTCAGCAAGGAGGCCCTGGCGCGGCTGGCGGCCCAGGTGCTGGAGGAACGCCAGCAAGAGAGCGGGGCCGCATCCCGGCTTGCCCACGGCGCCTGACCCCCCGAAGCGGGCCGTGGCAAGCACGGGGGCGACCCCCGCAAGACCGGGCGTGCGGCCGGGTCCCCAGCCCGGACGGCCGGCCGCATGCCCAGCCTATGAACATTCGCCGGCCGGGGTACCGGCCCCTGCGAAGGAGGTTCATCCCATGGCGGCCCAGCGCCCCATGACCATCACCGAGAAGATCCTGGCCGCCCACGCCGGCGTCCCCTGGGTCGAACCCGGCCAGCTGGTGGAGGTCCGGGTCGACTTCCTCATGGCCAACGACATCACCGCGCCCCTGGCCATCCGCGCCTTCCGCGAGATGGGGGCGACCCGGGTCTTCGATCCCGAGCGGGTGGCCATCGTCCTGTCGCACTTCGCCCCCAGCAAGGACATCCGCAGCGCCGACCAGTGCAAGGTGGCGCGGGAGTTCGCCCGGGAGCAGGGGCTGGTCCACTACTACGAGATGGGCGAGGGCATCGAGCACGCCCTGCTGCCCGACCGCGGGCTGGTTCTTCCCGGCGAGCTGGTGCTGGGGGCCGACTCCCACACCTGCACCTACGGGGCCGTGGGCTGCTTCTCTACCGGCGTGGGCAGCACCGACCTGGCCTACGCCATGGCCACCGGCGAGACGTGGCTCAAGGTGCCCGAGACGCTGAAGTTCGTCTACTACAACCGGCTGCAGCCCTGGGTGACGGGCAAGGATCTGATCCTTTACACCATCGGCCGCATCTCCTGCGACGGCGCTACCTACAAGGCCATGGAGTTCACCGGCGAGGCCCTGGCCGACCTCAGCATGGACGGGCGGCTGGCCATGGCCAACATGGCCATCGAGGCCGGCGGCAAGAACGGCATCTTCAATCCTGACCAGCGGACCCTGGACTACGTGGCGCGGCGGGCCCAGCGGCCCTGCAGCCCCGTCTGGTCCGACCCCGACGCGGAATACGCCGAGGTGTACGAGTTCGACGCCGCCCGGATCGAGCCCCAGGTGGCCCTGCCCTGGTCGCCCGACAACGTGCGGCCCCTGAGCCAGGTGGAGCGGGTCCCCATCGACCAGGTCTTCATCGGCTCCTGCACCAACGGGCGCCTGGACGACCTGCGCACCGCCGCCCGCATCCTGCGGGGCCGGAGGGTCCACCCGGAGGTGCGGGCCATCGTCATCCCGGCCTCCCGGGACATCTACCTGCAGGCCCTCAAGGAGGGGCTGATCGAGATCTTCATGGCCGCCGGGTGCGTGGTCAGTGCCTCCACCTGCGGGCCCTGCCTGGGCGGGCACATGGGCGTGCTCGGCAAGGGCGAGCGGTGCGTCAGCACCTCCAACCGCAACTTCGTCGGCCGGATGGGCCACCCCGAGTCGGAGTCCTACCTGGCCAACCCGGCGGTGGCCGCGGCCTCGGCGGTGGCGGGCCGGCTGTGCCATCCGGAGGAACTCGGCATCCGCTACGAAGAGGTGGCCGGGGTGGCGTGAGGCGCCGGCCGGTGCGGCCGCCGGTGGGCCTGCCGGCCGGCGGCCGGTTCGTCCCAGGACGGATGAGGAGGTGGCGGCCGTGGGCCGCGTGTGGAAGTACGGCGACGACATCAACACCGACGTGATCATCCCGGCGCGATACCTTTTCACCACCGATCCGGCCGAGCTGGCCGCCCACTGCATGGAAGACCTGGACCCCAGCTTTGCCTCTGGCGTCCGGCCGGGCGACGTGATCGTCGCCGGGCGCAACTTCGGCTGTGGCTCGTCGCGGGAACACGCGCCGGTGGCCATCCGGGCCGCCGGGGTGCAGTGCGTCATCGCCCGCTCCTTCGCCCGGATCTTCTACCGCAACGCCATCAACGTGGGGCTGCCCATCCTGGAGTGCCCGGACGCGGTGGCGGCCCTGGAGACGGGGGAGCAGGTGGAGGTCGACCTGGCCACCGGCACCATCCGCCGGGTGGCCACGGGCGAGACCTTCCAGGCCGCTCCCTTCCCGCCCTTCATGCAGGAGATCCTGCGCTGCGGCGGGCTGGTGGAGTATGCCCGGCGCAAGCTGGCCGCCCAGGGCGCCGGGGGCGGCGGAGGGGGTGCCGGCCGTGGCGCCGCCGGCCGGTAGTGTTTCCGCTGGCAGCAGGGTGGCCGCGGGTCCCGCGGCGGCCGTTGCGACGACGGCCGCAGGCGGTGCCCGCGCCCGAGTCGCCGGGGCGGCGGGGCATCCCACAGGACCAAGGGCTGCCGCGGCGGCAGATCCTGCTCCGGCAACAGGTCCCGCCACGCTAGCAGGGCGTCCCACAGCAGGAGCCACGACCGCACCAGACGGCGGCCGCACGGCGGCCGGAAGCTGGTGGAGGGGGCGAGGAACATGACCTGTCGCATCGCCGTCCTGCCGGGCGACGGCATCGGGCCTGAGGTGATCCGGGAAGCCGTGCGGGTGGTCGAGGCCGTGGGCGCGGCGACGGGCATCGCCTTCGACTTCACCGAAGCCCCCATCGGCGGCGCCGCGGTGGAGGCCACCGGCGATCCCCTGCCGCCCGAGACGGAACAGGCATGCCTGGCGGCCGGCGCCATCCTGCTGGGTGCGGTGGGCGGCCCCCGCTGGGACCGCGAACCGGCGGCCCGCCGGCCCGAGACGGGCCTGCTCCGGCTGCGGAAGGCGGTGGGCGCCTACGCCAACCTGCGGCCGGTGCGGGTTCATCCGGCCATGGCCGGCCGGGGGCCCCTGCGGCCCGAGGTGGTGGGGACCGGCATCGACGTGCTGATCGTCCGGGAGCTGACGGGCGGCCTCTACTACGGCGAGCGGGGCCTCCAGCAGGAGCCCTTCGGCGAGAGGGCCTACGACACCATGGTCTACACCACGCCGGAAATCGAGCGCATCGTGCGCATGGCCTTCCAGTTGGCCCGGGGCCGGCGGCGCCGGGTGGTGTCCGTGGACAAGAGCAACGTGCTGGAGACCTCGCGGCTGTGGCGCCGGGTCACCGAGGCGGTGGCGGAGGAGTTCGGCGATGTGGAGCTGGAGCACATGCTGGTCGACAACGCCGCCATGCAGCTGGTCCGCAACCCCGGCCGGTTCGACGTCCTGGTGACGGAAAACACCTTTGGCGACATCCTGAGCGACCTGGCCGCCGCCCTCTGCGGCTCCCTGGGCCTCTTGCCCTCGGCCAGCCTGGGCCTGCCGGGGCGGCCGCCCCTCTTCGAGCCGGTCCACGGTTCGGCGCCCGACATCGCCGGCCGGGGCATCGCCAATCCCCTGGCCGCCATCGCTTCCGCCGCCCTGATGCTCCGGTATGCCTTCGGTCTGGAGCGGGAGGCCCGGGCCGTGGAGGACGCCATCGACGAGGTGCTGGCTTACGGCCCGTGGACGCCCGACATCGCCCCGCCCGGCGCTCCCGTAGCCGGAACGGAAGAGGTGGGCCGGGCCGTGGCCCTGAAGGTCAGGGAGCGGCTGGCTCCCGCGCCCCTGGAGCCTGTGGACGCGCCGCTGCAGGTGGCCTTCTGGGATCCGGTAGAGCCCGCTGATCCCGCGCCGCCCGGGGAGGGTTCCCCCGGTGGGACGGCCGGGACCACGGGAGAGACGCCTCCTGCGGCTGTGCCGGGATCTTCCCTTTCCGCCGCCGCTGCCCCGGCCGCTTCCGGCCCCGGGGTGGCCGGCGACAACCTGGCCGTGTCCTGGATCGCCGGCGACCACGGCTTCCGGCCGGTCCTTCCGGACGAACCGGACCCGGCGGCCCCGGGGGTGGCGCCGGTCGCCCCGCCCCCGGCCGGGGCGACCTCCAGCGGCCACCGCTGTAGCCACCGGACCCGCCACCCCGCCGGCCGCCGGGCGGAGTCGAAGGCCCGCACCCGGGCGGGGGCCGGGAGCCTGCCCGGGGCAGGGAAGGGAGCGTGACGCCCTTGACGGAAACGGCCACCCTGCGCAGCCGGGAGGTGGTGGAGGGGTTCCACCGCGCCCCCCACCGCTCCCTCTTCAAGGCCATGGGCTACACCGACGAGGAGTTGCGCCGGCCGCTGATCGGGGTGATGAACAGCCGCAACGAGATCATCCCCGGCCACGTCCACCTGGACAACATCGCCCGGGCGGTGTGTGACGGCATCCGCATAGCCGGCGGCACGCCGATCCAGTTCGGCGTCATCGGCGTCGACGACGGCATCGCCATGGGCCACCGCGGCATGCGCTTCTCCCTGCCCAGCCGCGAGCTGATCGCCGACTCCATCGAGACGGTGACCGAGGCCCACCAGCTGGACGGCCTGGTACTGATCCCCAACTGCGACAAGATCACGCCCGGCATGCTCATGGCCGCGGCCCGGCTGAACCTGCCCACGGTGGTGGTCAGCGGCGGGCCCATGATGGCCGGCAACGTGTTCGGCCGGGCGGTGGACCTGGCCACCGTCTTCGAAGGCGTCGGCGCGTTCCAGGCGGGCCGCATCACCGCCGAGGAACTCTTCGAGCTGGAGGAGGCCGCCTGCCCCACCTGCGGTTCCTGCTCGGGCATGTTCACCGCCAACTCCATGAACTGCCTCACCGAGGCCATCGGCCTCGGCCTGCCCGGCAACGGCACGATCCCGGCGGTGGAAGCCGCCCGGCTGCGCCTGGCCAAGCAGGCGGGCATGCAGGTGATGGAGCTGGTGCGCCGCGGCATCCGGGCTCGGGACATCCTGACCGAGGCCGCCTTCCGCAACGCCCTGGCCGTGGACATGGCCCTGGGCTGCTCCACCAACACGGTGCTGCACCTGCTGGCCATCGCCTACGAGGCCGGGCTGGCAGACGTCATCAACCTGGATTTGATCGACGAGATCAGCCGCTCCACGCCGCAGCTCTGCAAGCTCTCGCCGGCCGGCCCGCACCACATCCAGGACCTGCACCAGGCGGGCGGCATCCAGGCGGTGATGGCCGAGCTGCTGCGGGGCGGGCACATTGACGGCTCGGTGCTGACCGTGACGGGCCGCACCGTGGCCGAGAACCTGGCCGCCGCCGAGCGGCGCATCCTGCGGGCGCGAGCTTGGCGCTCCGAGGTCATCCGGCCGCTGGAAGAACCCCACAGCCCCGAGGGCGGCCTGGCGGTGCTGCGGGGCAACCTGGCCCCCGACGGCGCCGTGGTCAAGCAGGGGGCGGTCCACCCCGCCATGCTGCGCCACCGCGGGCCGGCCCGCGTCTTCGACGGGGAGGAAGAGGCGGCCGAGGCCATTCGCCGGGGCCGCATCCGCCCGGGCGACGTGGTGGTGATCCGCTACGAAGGGCCCCGGGGCGGCCCGGGCATGCGGGAGATGCTGGCCGTCACCGCCGCCCTGGCGGGCATGGGCCTGGACCGGGAGGTGGCCCTGATCACCGACGGGCGCTTCTCCGGCGCCACCCGCGGCGCCTCCGTCGGCCACGTCTCCCCGGAGGCGGCGGCCGGCGGCCCCATCGCCCTGATCGAGGAGGGCGACGTCATCGAGATCGACATCCCGGGCCGGCGCCTGGAGCTCCGGGTTCCTCCGGACGAACTGGCCCGCCGCCGCGAGCGGTGGCAGCCGCGGCCCCCGCGGGAGACGCGGGGCTATCTGGCGCGGTATGCCCGGGCGGTGACCTCGGCGAACACGGGCGCGGTGCTGATGGGTTGACCGGATGGGCGACAAGACGATCGGTTGAGGAGGGTTGCACCGTGTCTTCATCTGGCGAGCAAGTCGCGGCCCGCCCAGCTTCGACGACCGCCGCGGACGGACCTCCGCCCGGCCCGGAGGGGGTGCCCAACCCGGAGGGGAGGCAGTCCGGGCTCCTTCGGGCGGCGCCGGCAGCAGGCCATGGCCGGGTTGCCAACGGAAACCCGGCGCCGAGGGTAGCAGGTGACGACGGGGCAAGCAAGACAACCTCGGACGGCCGGGTGAGTTGGTGGAACGGAGCCGAGGCAGCCACGGCCGGGACCAGGCAGGCACCCGCCGCCGGCAGTGAGCATCCACCCGTGACCGCCGGTAGCGAGCGTGCACCCATGACCGGTGCGGAAGCGGTGGTGCGGGTCCTGGTCGAGCAGGGCGTGGAGGTGGTGTTCGGCATTCCCGGCGGCGCCGTGCTGCCCCTCTACGACGCCCTCTACGGTGCCCCCATCCGCCACGTCCTGGCCCGCCACGAGCAGGGTGCCGCCCTGGCCGCGGACGGCTACGCCCGGGCCAGCGGGCGGGTGGGGGTGTGCATCGCCACCTCGGGCCCTGGAGCGACCAATCTGATCACCGGCCTGGCCACCTCTTATCTGGATTCGGTCCCCGTGGTGGCCATCACCGGCAACGTGGGGCGGGCGTTCCTCGGCACCGACGCCTTCCAGGAAGCCGATACCTTCGGTGTCAGCATGCCGGTGACCAAGCACAACTACCTGGTGCTGGACCCCGAGGAGCTACCCGCCGTCCTGCGGGAGGCCTTCGCCGTGGCTGCATCCGGCCGCCCCGGGCCGGTGCTGGTGGACATCCCCAAGGACGTCTTCACGGCCACCATCTCGCCTCGGGCCTGGGACCGGCCGTTGCGGCGTTCGGTATCTTGTTTCGGGCATTCCGCCGCGGATTCCGGGACGGGCCTCGCCCGACCCACCCCCCCTGGGCGCTGGCATCCTCGCCCGCACGACGCGGAGCGCCTCGAGGAGGCTGCCCGGCTCATCGCCCGCGCCCGCCGGCCCGTGCTCTATGCCGGGGGCGGCGTGATCGTCGCCGGGGCCGCCGAGGCGCTGCGCCAGCTGGCCGAAGGGGCGGTTCTTCCGACCACGACCACCCTCATGGCCTTGGGCGCCATGCCGGGCGACCATCCCCTCTTCCTCGGCATGCCCGGCATGCACGGCACCTACGCCGCCAACATGGCCCTGACCGAGACCGATTGCCTGATCGCCGTCGGGGCCCGCTTTGACGACCGGGTGACCGGCAGGGTGTCGGACTTCGCCCCGGAGGCCGCCATCATCCACATCGACGTCGACGCCGCGGAACTGGGGAAGGTCAAGGCACCACGGGTGGCCATCGCCGCCGGCGCCCGGGAGGGACTCGAGGCGCTCGGGGCGGCCCTCGGCCGGGTTCCTCCAGACGCGTGGGCCGATCGCAGCCCGTGGCTCGAGCGGGTGAACGGTTGGAAGCGGGCGCACCCCTACCGCTATGACCGGGGCTTGGCCCGCCGCGAGCTGCTCCCCCAGGCGGTGATCGAGGAGCTCGAGCGCGCCACGGGCGGTGACGCCCTCGTGGTCACCGGCGTCGGCCAGCACCAGATGTGGGCGGCCATGTTCTACCGCTATCGTTGGCCCCGGCAGTTTTTAACCTCCGGGGGCCTGGGCACCATGGGCTACGGACTGCCCGCCGCCCTCGGCGCCCAGCTGGCCCGCCCGGACGCCCGGGTGCTGTGCATCGACGGCGACGGCAGCTTCCAGATGAACGTCCAGGAGCTGTCGACGCTGGCCGAGCTAGGGCTACCGGTGAAAGTCTTCGTTATTAATAACCGCGCCCACGGCATGGTGCGGCAGTGGCAGGACCTGTTCTACGGGCAGCGGCTGTCGGCCAGCGTCTTCGAGCACCAGCCGGACTTCGTCAAGCTGGCCGAGGCCTACGGCATCGCCGCCTTCCGCATCACCCACCCGGACGAACTGGCCGGGACGGTGCGCGAGGCCCTGGCCCGCCCGGGGCCGGTGGTGGTGGACTGCGTGGTGCGGCAAGAGGAGCACGTGCTGCCCATGGTGCCGCCGGGGGCGGCGCTGAAGGAGATGATCGTGGGGTAGCCGGCAGGCTACCCCGCAACGTTATCGGGCCACAACGTCGTCGGGTACCCGCCGGTGGGATACGGCGGCACCGGCTGATGCCGTCGCCCCCTCCCCCGCCCGCAGGTGGCAGGCCACCCAGTGACCGCCGCCGATGTCCACCAGCGGCGGCTCCTTCTCCCGGCAGATCTCCTCCGCCAACGGGCAGCGGGTGTGGAAGCGGCAGCCCCGCGGCGGGTTCAAGGGACTGGGCACGTCGCCCTGGAGGATGATGCGCTCCCGCTTCACCGTAGGGTCGGGGATGGGGATTGCCGACAGCAGCGCCTCGGTGTAGGGGTGCCGGGGATTGCGGTAGAGCTCGTGCTTGTCCGCCAGCTCTACCAGCTTCCCCAGGTACATCACGCCCACCCGGTTGGAGATGTGCTTCACCGCCGCCAGGCCGTGGGCGATGAACAGGTAGGTGAGACCGAACTCCCTCTGCAGGTCGGCCAGGAGGTTGAGGATCTGGGCCTGGATGGACACGTCCAGGGCCGACACGGGCTCGTCGCATACGATCAGTTTGGGGTTCAGGGCCAGGGCCCGGGCGATGCCGATGCGCTGCCGCTGGCCGCCCGAGAACTCGTGGGGGTAGCGGTGGGCGTGGGCCGGAGACAGGCCGACCACTTCCAAGAGCTCCTTGACGCGCTTCCGCTTGGCCGGGCCCCGCGCGACGCCGTGGACCTCGAGAGGCTCTCCGATAATCTCCTCCACCGTCATCCGCGGGTTGAGGGAGGCGTAGGGGTCCTGGAACACGATCTGCATCTCGCGGCGCAGCCGGCGGAGTTCCTCGGGCTTCATCTTGAACACGTCCCGGCCCTCGAACAGCACGGAACCGGCGGTGGGCTCCTGCAGCCGCAGGATCACCTTGCCCAGGGTGGTCTTGCCGCAGCCCGACTCGCCCACCAGACCCAGGGTCTCCCCGCGGAAGATGTCAAAGCTGACGCCGTCTACCGCCTTGACGTGGCCGATCACGGTGGAAAACAGCCCGCCCCCGGTGACGGGGTACCACTTACGCACATCCCGGACCTGCACCAGGACCTCCTGCTGGGGCCGCACGGCCTCCTCCGGGAATCGCGTCGCCACTTCGGCCGCCATCTCAGCCCACCCCCTCCCCGGTCAGGCGCTCCGCCGCCAGGTGGCAGGCCGCGTACCGCCCCTCGCCCAGCGGTTCCAGGCGGGGTTCGACCTCCCGGCAGGTGTCCGTGGCATAGGGGCAGCGCGGGTGGAACGGGCACCCCCGGGGCAGTTGCCCAGGGCTCGGTACGGTGCCCTCGATGGCGGGCAGCCGCTCCCGGTCTTCGTCGAGGCGCGGGATGGAGCGTAGGAGGCCTTCCGTGTACGGGTGGACGGGATTGCGGAAAATCGAGTACACGTCGCCTTCCTCCACCACCCGGCCGGCGTACATCACCACGACCCGCTCCGCCATCTCCGCCACCACGCCCAGGTCGTGGGTGATGAGCAGGATGGCCATGCCCAGCTCCTCCTTGAGCCGGCGCATCAGGTCGAGGATCTGGGCCTGGATGGTCACGTCCAGGGCCGTGGTCGGCTCGTCGGCGATGAGGAGCTTGGGATGGCAGGCCAGGGCCATGGCGATCATGACCCGCTGCCGCATCCCGCCCGACATCTGGTGCGGGTACTCTCGCACCCGCCGCTCCGGCGCCGGGATGCCCACGTGCCGGAGCATCTCCACCGCCTGTTCCAGGGCGTCCCGACGGCTCATGCCCCGGTGGAACATGAACACCTCGGCAATCTGGTCTCCGACGGTGAAGACCGGGTTGAGGGAGGTCATGGGCTCCTGAAAGATCATGGCGATCTCGTTGCCGCGGATGCGCCGCATCTCCTCTTCGGACAGGCGGAGGAGATCGCGCCCCTCGAAGATGATCTGTCCCGCCTCGATCCGGCCCGGGGGTGAGGGAATCAGACGCAGGATGGAGAGAGCCGTCACGCTCTTGCCACAACCCGATTCCCCCACCACCGCCAGGGTCTCGCCACGACGAATGGCGAGATCGACACCGTGGACGGCGGGAACCAGCCCCTCTTCCGTCTGGAAGCTTGTCCGTAGACCGCGGATCTCCAACAAGCAGTCCTGTTGCATGCGTTCTCACGCTCCGTCCAACCAGCCACAAGACGCAAAACATAACGTGGCCACATCGGCCCGGTACCTGCCGCCGCAGCCCGGCCCTGCCCCCCTGCCGTGCACAGTCGCAGCCCTCGACTCTGCCCGAGCGTCCTCAGGAACCCGCATCGGGGCGGCGCCGGCCAGGCCACCTCCCATCGCTCATGCGGCCTTGACGTTCCGCAGGCGCGGGTCCAGGGCATCCCGCAACCCATCGCCGACCAGGTTGAAGGCGAGCACGGCCAGGAAGATGGCAACACCGGGGATGGTCGCCAGGTGGGAGGCGCTAAAGATATACTGCCGGCCCTCGCCCAGCATCGCGCCCCACTCGGGGGTCCCCGGGGGCACGCCCAGGCCCAGGAACCCGAGGCCGGAGGCGACGAGGATGGTCGAACCCATGCTCAGAGTCGCCTGCACGATGACCGGGGGCCACGCGTTGACCAGGATGTGACGGAAGATCACACGCCCGTCCGAGACCCCGATGGAACGGGCGGCTTCCACGTAGGGCTGCTCTCTGAGCACCAGCACGACCCCCCGCACGATCCGTACAAAGGCCGGGATCGTCCCGATGCCCACCGACAGCACGGCATTCTCGACGCCGACGCCCAGCGCGGCCACCAGCAACAGGGCCAGGAGGAAGGTCGGGAACGAGAGCAAGATGTCCGTCACCCGCTGAATGATCAGATCGACGAAGCCCCCGTAGTACCCGGACACGACCCCCAGAGGAACCCCCACGGCCAAACCGATGGCCACCGCCAGGGCACCGATCGCCAGGGAGTAGCGCGCCCCGTAGAGGAGCCGCGCGGCCATATCCCGTCCCAGGTGGTCGGTCCCCAGCGGATGCTCTCGCGACGGCGGCTGGAAGACGGCCGAGAGCTTCTGGGCCTGCGGGTCGTGGGACGTCAGCACGGGCGCCAGGATGGCCAGCAACGTGAGCAGCACCACGATGACCAGTCCGACCACCGCCGGCCTGTTGCGACGAAACCGCCGCCAGAACGCCCCGCGCCGCGCCCGCTCGGGTACCCGGCCCTCGGGTGCCATGGGCGCCGTCTCAACCGTAGCGGATCCGGGGGTCAACGTAGGCATAGAGCAGATCCACCCCAAGATTCAAAAGGATGATCATGGTCGAGTAGATCAGGACGATGCCCTGCACCATGGGAAAATCCCGGGCAAAGATGGAGTCCACCAGCAGCAGGCCGATGCCCGGCCACGCGAACACGGACTCGGTGAGAACCGCACCGCCCAGCAGGGCGCCGAACTGCAGCGCGACCACGGTGACGATGGGGACCAGCGCGTTACGCAGGGCATGCCGGTAGATGATGCGCCGCCGCGGCAATCCCTTGGCCCATGCCGTACGCACGTAGTCCTGCTCCAGCACCTCGAACATCGTGGCCCGGGTCATCCGTGCCACCAGCGCGACCGAATAGGCAGTGAGGGTCAAGGCCGGCAACACGATGCTCGCCGGTTCGTCCGCCCCCGCCGCAGGCAGCAACTGCAGGCGCACGGCGAAGAGCACGATGAGCAGGAGGCCCAGCCAGTAGACCGGCATCGAGACACCGAGCAGGGTGCCAAACGAGGCCAGGTAGTCGAACAGCGTGTAGCGGCGGGTGGCGGCGATCACCCCCGCCGCCACCCCCGTTACCGTCGCCAGGGCACCGCTCACCAATGCCAGTTCCAGGGTGTAGGGCAGCCGCGCCAGGATCTCACGCAATACCGGTTGCTGGGTACGGGCCGAAACACCCAGGTCACCCCGGATCAGCCGGGAAAGGTAGGCCCCGTACTGCTCCAGGAACGGCCGGTCGAGTCCCAGCTGGGTGCGGATGCGCTCGACCTCCTGGGCGCTCGCCATAGGGCCGGCGATGACCACCGCCGGGTCACCCGGAATGAGCCGCACGGTGAGGAACACGGCGAAGGTGACGCCGAGCAAGGTGATCACGGCTGCCAACAGGCGCTTCACGATGTACCGTTTCATCGACGATCGAGGCGGCCCCCTCCCGCATACCCGTCACTGAACCGGCCGCGCGTAGATGGCATCGAACTTCTCGTTGGGCAGGTACGAGATGTTGGTCACCTCGGCCGAGTGTACGATCGGGAACCGCTGCACCCAGAGGAAGATCCAGGGCGCGTCCTCCCAGATGATCTTGGCCGCCTCACAGTACAGTTGCTCGCGCTTCGCCTGGTCGACCTCGCGGTTGGCTTGGGCCACCAGTTCCTCCACCCGCGGGTTGGTGTAGTAAGAGGACGCCAGGCCCTTAGGCGGGTGGTTGTCCTTGGTGAACTGCAGCATCTGCTGCTGGGCGTCCATGAAGGTCGGTGCCCAGCCCAGGATGTGGAGCTGCACCGTCGCCTGCTCGGGCGGTACCTGCACCGTGGCGGTGTAGGTCGGCCAGTCCATGGTTGACAGGGTCGTCTTGACGCCGGCCTGCTGCAAGAAGTTGGCGATGGCCTGGGCGGCCTGGTAGTCCTGCAAGTACCGCCCCGTCGGCGTGACGAACTTCAGCTCCAGGTTCGTCACCCCGGCCTCCTGCAGCAGTTGCTTGGCCTTCTCGGGGTCGTACGGGTAAGGACCCGTCTGGCAATACCCCAAGAGCGGCTTGGCCATGGGCGCGTCCATGACGTCTGCGGCGCCGAAGAGCACGTTCTTGATGATCTCTTCCTTGTTCACCGCGTAGTTAAGGGCCTGACGCACCCGCTTGTCCTTCAGCGCCGGGTGCTGGGTGTTGATCGCGACGAAGATCGTCCGGTCGCTGGGCGCGAGCAGGACCTTGACCTTCGAGTTCTTCTGCAACGCGGGAATGTCGGAGGTCGGCGGCAAGATGATCATGTCCACCTGACCGGCGAGCAGGAGGCTCTCCCGGGTCGCCGCCTCGGGCACGATCTGGAACACGACCTGGTCATAATAGGGTTTCTCGCCCCAGTAGTCCTGGAACTTCTCCAGGACGAGCTGGCTGCCCTTGGTGTACTGCTTCAAGACGTATGGACCCGTGCCCACCGGGTGCTGATAAGCCGTCATGCTGTTGCCGTGCTCGTTGACGGAATTCGGCGAGATCATCCCGGCCGCGGTGTAGGTGAGAGCGCCCAGCAGGTACGGCGCAGGCTCCTTGAGCTGGAGGGTCACGGTGTACTCATCCTGTACCTCCACGCCCTGGATCACCGCGTAACTCGCCCGCAGCGGCATCCGCACGTCGGGGTTCAGGATCCGCTCGATGTTGAACTTGACGGCCTCGGCGTTGAACGGCGTGCCGTCCTGGAACTTGACTCCCTGCCGCAGCTTGAAGGTGATCGACCGGCCATCGGGAGCCACCTGCCACGACTCCGCCAGAGCCGGTTGGATATTCCCGTCTTTGTCGATCTTGACCAGCGTCTCGACGATGTAGTCCACCATGTTGGCCACGGTGGTGGTGGTCATGCCGGCGGGATCCAGCGTATCGGGATCGATGCCCACGGCGATGCGGAAGGTCTTGTCCCCATCCGCACTGCTGCCGGACCCGCCCCCGGAGCTCCCGGACGGAGCGGCCCCGCCGCCCGAGCAGGCGGAGAGCAGCAGAGCGGCGACCAGGACGACGGCAAGTGCGATGAATGGCATGCGCCTCAGCGAACGCATCCGGCTTCCCTCCTCGCACGACACGATGGGTTTGACGACACGTTACGCGGCCTGGAGCCGGTGATGCCAGGGCCTGGGGGTCAGGCCTCCTCGCCCAGCCGCTGCAGCAACCGGACATACCCCCGCTGCCCGCGGTCGAAGTTCTCCAGGCGGAAGAACTCGTCCGGCGCGTGGAACCGCTCGTCCTCGACACCGAAGGCCACGGTGATGGTGTGGGCGCCCAGGTGGGCGAGGAACAGGGCCAGGACGGGTACGGTTCCTCCCGTACGGATCAGGTAGGGCTCCTTGCCGTACACCTCGGCCAGCACCTGGCGGGCCACCCGCAGGGCGGGCAGGTCCGGCGGCACCACGTAGGGGTGCGCGCTGCCGGGGAAGGGGCGCACGGTCACCCGCACGCCCGGCGGGGCGTTCTGCTCCACGTGGGCCTTGATGCAGGCGATGATCTCCTCCGGGTCCTGGTCGGGCACGAGGCGGCAGGAGATCTTGGCGTGGGCCTCGTTGGGGAGGACGGTCTTGGTGCCCTCGCCCTGGAAGCCGCCCCAGATCCCGTTGATCTCCAGGGTGGGACGGATCCAGGCCCGCTCCAGGGTGGTGTAGCCGGGCTCGCCGAAGGTCGCGGGCACGCCCAGGTTCCGGGCGTAGGCCTCCTCGTCGAAGGGGATGCGGGCCAGCATCTCCCGTTCCTCGGAGGAAAGGGGCGCCACCCGGTCGTAGAAGCCCTCGACCAGGATCTTCCCGTCCGGGCTGCGCATGGAGTCCAGCAGCCGGACCAGGGCGTGGATGGGGTTCTGGATCGTGCCGCCGTAGAGACCGGAGTGGAGGTCGCTGCTCGCACCCTGCACGTCGATCTGGAGCGCGCAGAGGCCGCGGGAGCCGACGGACAAGGAGGGCTGGTCCTCCGCCCAGTTGGCGCCGTCGGTGCTGATCACCAGGTCGCAGGCCAGAAGGTCCTTGTGCTGGGCGATGAAGGCAGGCAGCTGGGGGCTGCCGATCTCCTCCTGCCCCTCTAGGAAGAACTTGACGTTCAGGGGCAGCCGGCCCTCGCCGCGCAGCAGCGCCTCGACGGCGAACACCGCCAGGATGAAGTTGCCCTTGTTGTCGGAGGCACCCCGGGCGTAGACCCGGCCATCCCGAATCGACGGGTCGAAGGGCGGGCTCGACCACAGCTCGAGCGGGTCGACGGGCTGCACATCGAAATGGCCATAGATCAGCACGGTGGGCTTGCCCGGCGCGTGCAGCCACTCGCCATACACCACCGGGTGCCCGCCGGTCTCCATCACCCGCACGCCCTCAAGGCCCGCGGCCTCAAGCCGGCGTGCGACCCATTCCGCCGCCCGCCGTACGTCCTGGGCGTGTTCGGGCAGAGCGGAGATGCTCGGGATGCGCAGTAACTCGAGGTAGTCTTCGAGGAACCGGCTGCGGTGGTCATCCAGATAATGCTGCCAGGACGCCATGGTCGCGACCTCCTCGTCGTCAGGTCAGGGTTGCCTCGTCCTAACAAGCCGTCGGCAAGGATTCCCCGGGCAGGGACGGCGGCCGGCCAACAGCGCCCGGAATGGGGCATTCACACCGGCTGCCATCATGCCTGCTTGCCGGTATGCAGGTTGTTGTGCGATACATCCGCTTCTCGCCAATATTTCCCTAGATGGTTTCATATTTCGAAACAAAGTGGGGGCATGTTGTTGTTTCACAAGTCATACTCTGTAGATTCAGCAATTCCTGCTGGCGAGGTGCGGGGGTTCCTGACCGGCCGGGACGACGGGAGGCATTCCGTACCGGAAGGTGTCCTGTACAGCACAGGTCGAAGGAAAGGTGTTGATCGCAGGAACCAGATCGAAGAACCCCATGTGGGCGAAGGGAGACGTGAACACGGTGCCGGGGTCACGCCCGACGGTACGCACCGAGCGGCTCTGGGCCGACATCATGCAACTTGCCGCCTTCACGGAACCGGACCGACCATACACCCGCCGCGCGTTCACGGAGGTGTACCAGGCGGGCCGGCGCTGGCTCGCCGCCCGCATGCAGGAGGCGGGCCTGGCGGTTCGCGTCGACGCGGGTGGCAACCTGATCGGCCGGTGGGAGGGAACCGAGCCAGGGCGGTCGCCGTTGATGCTGGGATCGCACACCGACACCGTCCTCGATGGAGGGCGGTTCGACGGGGTGGCCGGCGTCCTCGGCGCCCTAGAGGCGGTGCGCGCCCTGCGGGAGGCAGGGGTACGGCTGCGCCACCCGGTAGAGGTTGTCGACTTCCTCGCGGAGGAACCCAGCGACTACGGACCCTCTTGCATCGGCAGCCTGGCGCTGACCGGAGGCCTCGCGCCGGAGATGCTGGCAGAGGTCAACCCGGCCGGTGAAACCTTGGCCGAGGGCATCCGGCGCATGGGCGGGGAACCCCGCAGCCTCTCCGCTCCCCTGCGCCGGCCGGGCGATGTCGCGGCGTATGTGGAGCTGCACATCGAGCAGGGGCCCGTGCTGGAGCAGCGCGGTGTACCCATCGGGCTCGTGACCGCCATCGCCAGCATGGAGTGGCACAGCGTGACCCTGGAGGGCCAACCGGGCCATGCGGGGACGACTCCCATGGAACTGCGGCGTGATGCCCTGGCGGCGGCTGCAGAGGTCATCCTGGCGGTCGAGCGTACGGGCCGTGAGCTTGCCACCGGCGGCCATTGCGTCGCGACCACCGGCCGCCTGCTCATCGAACCCAACAACGTCAACGTGATACCAGGACGAGTCGAACTCACGGTCGACGTGCGCAGCCACGACCCGCGGCGGCTGGCGCAGGCCTGGGCCGACATCCGCACCGCCATCGAGCGGATCGCCCGCACTCGCGGCGTGCAGTGGTCCAGCCGCTGCCTCGGACGGGCCGAGGGAGCCGCGGCCGACCCGCAGGTGATGGAGGCCCTCGAGGTCGCGGCCCACGAGCTGGGCTATCCGGTGCTGCACCTGGCCAGCGGCGCCGGGCACGACGCCATGCACCTGGCGCGCATCGCTCCCATGGGCATGCTCTTCATCCCCTGCCGCGGGGGCCTCAGCCACTGCCCGGAGGAGTGGTCTTCTCCCGACGACGTGGCCCGCGGTACCCAGGTGCTGGCCGTTGCCCTTCAATACCTGGACCGCATCCTCCCCTGAGAGGGAGCCCCGGCACCACGAGCCCCACCCGGCTTGCGCCCCGTGGCCGACCCCTGCCCCTGCATCCCGTCGCGCCGCAGGAGTTGGTCCCGATGGTGCAAACTGTTTCAGCCATCCGGGGGCAGAACACGGGGTGCCATTCCATAATTAAAGTATGCATTCCATGACGCGACACCACATTGCAGCCCGGGACGTGGAGTTCGCCTACTCCGAGCGGCTGGCCGCGCCGGTTCAAGCCCTGGCCGGCGTGTCCCTCAGCATCGAGCCGGGCGAGCACCTGGCCGTGGTCGGCTCCAACGGCAGTGGCAAGTCCACCCTGGCCCGCCACTTCAACGCCCTGCTCCTGCCCACCGCCGGAACCGTCCTGGTGGACGGGCGCGACACGCGCCACGTGCTGGCCGACCCCGCCCTGCGCAAGCAGGTCCGCGCCACCGTGGGCATGGTCTTCCAGAACCCCGACAGCCAGATCGTGGCCACCATCGTGCGGGAAGACGTGGCCTTCGGCCCCGAGAACCTGGGCGTCCCGCGGGCGGAGATCGAGCGGCGGGTCGCCGAAGCCCTGGCCTGGACCGGGATGGAAGCGGCTGCCCTGCGCCCGCCCCACCTGCTGTCGGCCGGCCAGCGCCAGCGGGTGGCCATCGCCGGCGTCCTGGCCATGCGGCCGCGAGCGGTGATCTTCGACGAGGCCACGGCCATGTTGGACCCCGCCGGCCGCCGCAGCGTCATGGCGATCCTTGACCGGCTGCACCGGGCCGGGGTGACGGTGATCCAGGTCACCCACCACATGGACGAGGCCGCCCGGGCGGACCGGGTGGTGCTCCTCCACCGGGGGCGGGTGGAAGCCGATGGCCCGCCGGGCACCGTGCTGGTCGAACCCGAGCGGCTGCAGCGTTACGGCCTGGATGTGCCGCCCACGGTGGCCATCGCCCGCCAGGTGGCCCGGGCTGTGCCGGGCTTTCCCGCCCGGGTGCTGACCGTCGACGAACTGGTCCAGGCCGTGCTGGAGCGAGCCGCTTCCCGGGCCGGATTGACGACAGCCCATTTGACAACCCCGAACGGTGAAGCGCCTCGCGGGGGCACCCCCAGTGGCGCTGCCTTCAACGCAGCCCCTTGGACGGGGACATCCCCCTGGCTGGGGGGAACCGGAGCAACCGGCGGTGCCGGCAGGGCCCCCCAGGGGGCCTACCAGGCCGCTGGCGGCGGGCAGCCGGGCGAACCCGCCCCGACGTCGGCGGAACCCCATGGCGGGGCCCCCGGTGGGCGCCGCCACCTGCCGGACCCCGTCATCCTGGTGGAAGATCTGGCTCGCGACTACCTGCCGGGTACGCCCCTCGCCCACCGGGCTTTGGACGGGGTTTCCCTGGCCGCCGGCGCCGGCGAGGTGGTGGCCATCATCGGCCCGACGGGCTCGGGGAAGTCGACCCTGATCCAACACTTCAACGGCCTGCTCCGGCCCCAGCGGGGCCGGGTCCGGGTGGCCGGCATCGACCTGGCCAGCCCCCGGGCGGACCTGCGGGCCCTGCGCCGGCGGGTGGGCATCCTCTTCCAGCGGCCGGAGGACCAGCTGTTCGAACGCTTCGTAGGCGACGACGTGGCCTTCGGCCCCTACAAGTACGGCCTGCGCGGCGATGCCCTGCGCCAGCGGGTCCGGTGGGCCATGGACGTGGTGGGCCTGGACTTTGACACCTTCCGCGACCGGCCCGTCTTCGCCCTCAGCGGCGGCCAGCGGCGCAAGGTGGCCCTGGCGGGCGTGCTGGCCCTGCGCCCCGAGATCCTGGTCCTGGACGAGCCGGCGGCCGGCCTGGATCCCCAGAGCCGCGTGGAGCTGCTGGCCATCCTGGCCGAGCTGCGGGAGCGGGAGGGGCTGACGGTGGTGCTGGTCAGCCATGACCTGGACGAGGTGGCCCGCCTGGCGGACTACGCTTACGTGCTGGCGGGGGGCCGGGTGGTCCTTCACGGCACGCCCCGGTCCCTCTTCGCCCGCCCCGCGGCCCTGCAAGCCCTGGGGCTGGACGTGCCGCCGGCGGCCCAGGTGGCCCACCGGTTGCGGGCCGCCGGGCTGCCGGTACCCGCCGGGGCCATCCACCCCCAGGAGGTGGCCGCAGCCATCACCCGGCTGCTCACGGTGCCCGAGGAGGCCCACGGCCGTGCAGGAGTTTGACCTGCTGCGCAACATCACCATCGGCCAGTACCTGCCCACGGGGTCGGTGATCCACCGGCTGGATCCCCGGGCGAAGCTGCTCTGCGCCACCATCCTGCTGGTGACCATCACGGTCAACGCCAGCTACACGGGCCACGGGCTGCTGCTCCTGGTTCTGGCGGCCATCCTGGCCCTGGCGCGGATCCCGCTGGGCTACGCACTGCGTGGCGTCCTGCCTGCCCTGCCCTTTCTCGTCATCCTGGCCGCGATCCAGCTGCTGTTCTTCGGCCGGAGCCTGGACCCGTCAAGCCCCGTACTCTGGGAGTACGGGTTCGTGGTCATCACCCAGGCCACGGTGAAGACCATCGCGGTCTCCTTCCTGCGCCTGGTGGAGCTGATTTTGCTGGCCAGCACGGTGACCTTCACCACCGCGGTCACCGAACTGGCCCACGGCCTCGAGGGGCTGCTCCGCCCCTTGCGGCCCTTGCGGGTTCCGGCGCACGAGCTGGCCCTGATCGTCACCATCGCCCTGCGCTTCGTGCCCACCTTCGCCCAGGAGCTGGAGCGGATCATGAAGGCTCAGGTCTCCCGCGGTGCCGACTTCGGATCGGGCGGCCGGTTCAACTTCGTCCGCCGGACGGTGAGCATGCTGCCTTTGCTGGTGCCGCTGTTCACCATCGCCCTGGAACGGGCGGAAGAACTGGCCCTAGCGATGGAGGCGCGGGGCTACGTGGGCGGCCAGGACCGCTCGGCCCTGATCGAGCTGCGGGCCACGGCCCGGGACGGGGCAGCGGTGGCCCTCAGCCTGATGGTCGCCCTGGTGGTTCTTCTGGTACCGTTTCCCTTTTGACAGGGACCGGAAAGGAGGTAAGTTTCAATGACCGATTTCGGCCCGTCCAACACCCGCCCGTCCAATTACAGCCTGTCGGTACGGCGGATCGTCGTCGCCGGGGTGCTGGCCGCCGTCGCCATCCTGCTGGGCGTGACGCGGCTCGGCTTCATCCCGATGCCGACGGGGATCAACGCCACCATCATGCACGTGCCGGCCATCATCGGTGCCGTGGTGGAGGGCCCGCTGGTGGGCGCCATCATCGGCACCATCTTCGGCATCTTCAGCCTGGTCAACGCGACCCAGCCCCTGTTCATGGATCCGCTGGTGGCGATCCTGCCGCGGATCGTCATCGGCATCACGGCCTACTATGCCTACGCCGCCCTGCGGCGGAACGAGTGGCTGGCCCTGGGGGTCGCGGCGGCGGTGGGGACCCTGACGAACACGGTCCTGGTGCTGACCATGGCCACCCTGCGGGGCTACCTGCCCGCCAACGTCGCCCTCACCGTAGGGGTGACCCACGGCATCCCGGAGATCATCGTGGCCGCCATCGTCACCTACGCCGTGGCCGTGCCGTGGAAGCGGCTCGATGGGGGGCAGCCGCGACGCTCCTAACCGCCCCGACCTACCCGAGCGTCACTCTGTCGGCTGCGGCCGTGTCAAGTTGTACGAAGGAGTTGGCGTGTCGAATGCGAAACGGATCCCCTTAACTGGGGGGCGGCTGCGGGTTGGCGGTGACGCCATGAACTCAAATACCCGATATCTCATCGAAGCCCAGGACGTGGACTTCGCCTACTCCGCACGGTTGGCCGCGCCGGTACAGGCGCTGGCGGGCGTGTCCTTGCGGATCGAGGCCGGGGAGCACGTAGCCATCGTCGGGTCCAACGGTAGCGGCAAGTCCACCCTGGCCCGCCACTTCAACGCGCTCCTTCTCCCCACTGCGGGCACCGTCTACGTCGCCGGCCACGACACCCGGCTGGTCACCGGGGATCCCACGCTGCGGAAACACATCCGGGCTACGGTCGGCATGGTTTTCCAAAACCCCGACAGCCAGATCGTGGCCACCATTGTCCGAGAAGACGTCGCCTTCGGCCCCGAGAACCTGGGCATCCCGCGGTCTGAGATCCAGCGGCGCGTGGAGGAAGCGCTGGCTTGGGTCGGCATGGCCGCGGCGGCGCTGCGGCCTCCCCATCTGCTGTCGGCCGGACAGCGGCAGCGGGTGGCCATCGCCGGCGTGCTGGCCATGAAGCCGCGGGCGGTGATCTTCGACGAGGCCACCGCCATGCTGGACCCCAGCGGCCGCCACAGCGTCATGGAGATCCTGCACCGGCTGCACCGGGCGGGAGTGACGGTCATCCAGGTCACTCACCACATGGACGAGGCGGCCCTGGCGGACCGGGTCGTGATCCTTCACCACGGGCGAATCGCGGCGGACGGCGCGCCGGACACCGTGCTGGTCGAACCGGACCGCATCAAGAGATTCGGCCTGGCCGTCCCCCCGACGGTGGCCATCGCCCGTCAGGTCGCCAGCGCCGTTCCCGGTTTCCCCACCGGCGTCATGACCGTCGAAGACCTTGTGCACGCCGTTCTGCGCCGTGCCGACGGAACTGGGACCCGCGTTGCACCCCCGCACGTTGCACTCCCGCCACGGGACTTGCCGGGGCGCCGCATCCAGGATCCCATTCTTGAGGTCGAGGAATTGACCCACGACTACATGCGGGGAACGCCGCTCGAGCACCGGGCCCTGGAGGACGTGTCGCTGGCCGTGGGCGCCGGCGAGGTGGTGGCCATCATCGGCCAGACGGGGTCCGGCAAGTCCACCCTTATCCAGCACTTCAACGGGCTGCTGCGGCCCCACAAGGGCCGGGTCCGGGTGGCGGACTTCGACCTGGCGAACCCGCGGGTCGACGTGCGCGCCCTGCGCCGGCGCGTGGGCATCGTCTTCCAGCGGCCGGAGGACCAGCTGTTCGAACGGTACGTGGGGGACGACGTGGCCTTCGGCCCGTACAAGTACGGCCTCCGCGGTGAGGCGCTGCGTGAGCGGGTGCGCTGGGCCCTGGGCGTCGTCGGCCTGGACTTCGAGACCTTCCGGGACCGGCCCATTTTCGCCCTCAGCGGCGGCCAGCGCCGCAAGGTGGCCCTGGCCGGCGTGCTGGCCTTGCGACCTGAAATCCTCGTACTGGACGAACCGACGGCGGGCCTGGACCCGCAGAGCCGCGACGAACTCCTGTCGATCCTGGCCGAGCTGCGGGAGCGGGAAGGGCTGACGGTGGTCCTGGTCAGCCACAACCTGGACGAGGTCGCCCGCCTGGCCGACTATGCCTACGTCATGGTGGGCGGTCGTGTCGCCCTGCACGGGACGCCCCGCCAGCTCTTCGCCCACCCGGCGGCCCTGGAAGCGGCGGGGCTCGACGTACCCCCAGCGTGCCGGGTGGCCCACGAGCTGCGGGCCGCCGGCCTTCCCATTCACGCCGGTGCCATTCACCCCCACGAGGTGGCGGAAGCCATCGCCCGGGTCCTGACGGTGCCTCAGGAGGCGCAGAACCGTGCAGGAGTTTGACCTCCTTCGCAACGTCACCATCGGGCAGTACCTACCCACCGGGTCGGTGATCCACCGGCTGGACCCGCGGGCCAAGCTGCTGTCCGCGACCGTATTGATCGTCGCCATCACGGCCAACGCCAGCTACGCTGGGCACGCGGTGCTGCTGCTGGTCTTGGCAGGAATCCTTACCCTGGCGCGCATTCCCCTGGGCTACGCCCTGCGCGGCGTGCGCCCTGCCCTGCCCTTCCTGATCATCCTGGCCCTCATCCAGCTGCTGTTCTTCGGCCGGAGCATCGACCCGTCGAGCCCCGTGCTGTGGGAATACGGGTTCGTCGTGATCACCCAGGCCACCGTCAAAGCCATCGTCGTGTCCTTCTTCCGGCTGATCGAACTGATCCTCCTGGCCAGTGTGGTGACATTTTCCACCGCCGTCACCGAGCTATCCCACGGCATCGAGGGGCTCTTGCGCCCCTTCCGGCGGCTGCGAGTACCCGCCCACGAGCTGGCCCTGATCGTGACCATCGCCCTCCGGTTCGTGCCGACCTTCGCCCAGGAACTGGAGCGGATCATGAAGGCCCAGGTCTCACGGGGAGCCGACTTCGGGGCCGGTGGCCGGTTCAACTTCGTGCGCCGGACGGTGAGCATCCTTCCCCTGCTGGTGCCCCTGTTCACCATCGCCCTTGAGCGGGCGGAGGAACTGGTCCTGGCCATGGAGGCCCGGGGTTACGTCGGGGGGCAGGATCGCTCCGCGCTGGTCGAGCTCAAGACCACGTGGCGGGACGCGGTGGCAGTCCTATGCAGCCTCGCGGTATCCGTGCTGGTGCTGGTCGCGAGGTTCCCGTTTTAAAGTCATCCGGAAAGGGGGTGAACACCTTGTCCAACTACAGCCTGTCGGTACGGAAGATCGTCATCGCGGGGGTGCTGGCTGCCGTCGCCATTCTGCTGGGGCTCACGCGGCTCGGGTTCATCCCGATGCCGACGGGCGTCAACGCCACCATCATGCATGTCCCGGCCATCATCGGGGCGGTGGTGGAAGGCCCGCTGGTGGGTGCCATCATCGGCACGATCTTTGGCATCTTCAGCCTCGTCAACGCCACGCAGCCGCTTTTCATGGACCCGCTGGTGGCCATCCTGCCGCGCATCTTCATCGGCATCACGGCCTACTACGCCTACGCCGCCCTGCGGCGAAACGAGTGGCTGGCCCTGGGTGCCGCGGCGGCCGTCGGGACCCTGACGAACACGGTCCTGGTCCTAACGATGGCCACCCTGCGCGGGTACCTGCCGGCCAACGTCGCCCTCACCGTCGGGGTCACCCACGGCATCCCGGAAATCATCGTCGCCGCCATCGTCACCTATGCCGTGGCTGTGCCCTGGAAGCGGCTCGACGCGGGCCGGGTACAGCGGGCCCGAAGGGTGTGAGGGGAATAGAGCGGGGGTGGGTGAGCCGCCCGCCTGGGTGCCTCGCCTGCCCCTTTGCCTCACAATGGAGATCCGGGTTTGTATCGCGCCAGCGCCAGGGAGGAAGTCATGGGGTGGAACCCGGGATCGTGGAACGCGTGTTGCGATACGTGGATGCCGAGTTACTGGTCGAGCTCACCCGCTCCTTGATCCGCATCGACAGCGTCTACCGGCCCGAACGGGGAACGGCCGAGGCCGGCGTGGCCCGTTACGTGACCGAGCTCCTTGAGGCGTGGGGCTTTTCCGTCCGCGTCGAAGAGGCGGCGCCGGGGCGCCCCAACGTCCTGGCCGAACTGTGCGGCACCCGGGAGGGGAAGACCCTCCTGTTCGAGGCGCACAGCGACGTGGTGACGGAGGGCGACGCAAGCCTCTGGACCTACCCGCCTTTTGAAGGGGTGGTGGTGGACAACCGCATCTACGGGCGGGGGGCCTGCGATACCAAGGGGAACCTGGCGGCCGGCATGGTGGCGCTCAAGGCCATCAAGGACGCCGCCGCAGACTTCGGGGGGCGGATCCTGCTGGCGGTCCCCGTCGACGAAGAAGGCCTGATGATCGGCATCAAGAAGATGATCGAGTCCGGCTGGTGCGACGAGGTCGACGGCGCCATCATCTGCGAGCCCGAGGAGAACCAGCTTTGCATCGCCCAGAAGGGGGCACTGCGCATCGGCATCCGGGCCCACGGCAAGATGGCCCACGGTGCCATGCCCCAGGCGGGGATCAACCCCATCACCCCGGTATGCCGGATGGTCGCCCGCCTGGCCGAGCTGGAGCGAAGCGAGGGCGCACGCCACGGGGAGGATCCGCTGGTGGGCTGGCCGAGCATCACCCCCACCATCTTCCTCGCGCCGCCCAGCGGTGAGCCGCAGATCAACGTCATTCCCGACCAGGCGTACGTCACGCTGGACGTTCGCACCACCCCGCGACAGGACCACGGGTTTCTGAAGGAGGCCGTCCTGACCATCGCCCGCGAGGAGGCGGACAAGGTGCCGGGCCTGCGCGTGGAAACGGCGGTCATCGACGACCGCCCGTGTACCTACACCCCGCCCGACGACCCCGTCGTCCGGGCTGCCGCCGAGGCGGTGCGCCTGGTCACGGGCCGCGAGCCGCAGTACAACGGCGTTCCCGGGGCCACCGACGGGACGTTCCTTTGGGCCTGGAAGGGGATTCCCATCGTCACCTTCGGTGCCGGGAAGCGGGAAGTCCCCCACCAGGTGGACGAGTACGTGGACATCCCCGAGCTGATCGAGACGGCCCGCCTGTATGCAGCGGCGGCCATGATCTTCCTGTCGACACCGCGGTAGGGGTGGCGGGGCCGCGTTTTGGCGGTGCGCCCCGGCGCTGCGAGGAGGCATCGATATGGGCACGTACCGCGACATGTTCGACCTCACCGGGCGGGTCGCCCTGGTGGCCGGTGCCGCATCCGGCCTGGGCCGGGCGTCGGCCCTTGCCCTGGCCGACTTCGGCGCCTTCGTGGTCGCTGCCGACCGGGACGCCGCCGGGGTGGAAGCCCTGGTTCGGGAGCTCGAGGCCGGCGGGACCCAGGGCCAGGCCGTGGGCCTCGACATCCGCGACCGGGACCAGGTCCGCCGCACCATCGCCGGCATCGTGGAGCGTCACGGACGCTTGGACGTGGCCGTGACGACACCCAGCGTCAACATCCGCAAGCGGCTGCTGGACTACGCTGACGACGAGCTGGACCGGGTGCTCACCCTGAACCTCAAGGGCACGTTCAACGTCCTGGTGGAAGCCGGGCGGGTCATGGCGGACCGCGGCCAGGGAAGCCTGATCGCCTTCGCCTCTATCCGCGCCCAGGTGGTCGAACCCGGCCAGGGCGTCTACGCCGCCACCAAGGCGGGGACGGTCCAGCTGATCAAGACCCTGGCGGCGGAGCTCGGCCCCCGGGGCGTTCGGGCCAACGCCGTGGCACCGGGCGTCATCGACACCCCGCTGACGCAGCCCATCAAGAGCCACCCGGAGTGGTACGGAGCTTACGCCGCCAAGACGGCCCTCGGCCGGTGGGGGACACCGGACGAGGTGGCGGCCGCCGTGGTCTTCCTGGCCGCCGAGGCCAGCCGCTACGTCACGGGTTCGGTGCTCACCATCGACGGGGGATGGACCGCCATCGACGGCCGCTTCGACCCGCCCCTCAACCCGTGACCCCAGCCGTGCGAACCCGGCAGACCGTTTTCGCCACGCAGAGGGTGACGCCATGCATTGCACCGCGTTTAAGCAGACCGTCCAGCCCGTAGAACCCGCACAGCCCGTTCACCCGGTCCGGCTGGCGGTCATCCCAGGGGACGGTGTAGGACCCGAGGTGATCGAGCAAGCCCTCCGCGTGCTGCAAGCCATCGCAGAGGCAACGGGCCACCGGTTCGACACCGTGACCTTCCCGTGGAGCTCGGAGCACTATCTTAAGACCGGTGACGTGGCCCCGCCCGGCTTCCTCGACACCCTGCGGAGCTTCGACGCCATCCTGCTGGGGGCCATGGGCGACCCGCGCGTCCCGGATCCCATCTCCGTGGGCCTGGTCCTACAGATACGCAAGGGGTTCGACCTGTACGTCAACCTTCGCCCCGTCCGGCGGCTGTCCGGCGCTCCGTCGCCCATCGCCCATGCCCCCGCCGTCGACATCCTGTTCGTTCGGGAGAACACGGAAGGCGAGTACTCCGACGCGGGCGGGCGGCTGAACGCAGGACGTCCGGACGAACTGGCCCTGCACACGGCGGTCTTCACCCGGCGGGGCATCGAGCGCATCGCCGTCTTCGCCTTCGAGCAGGCCCGCCACCGCCGCCGCACCGTCACCAGCGTGTCGAAGGGCAACGCCCTGCCCCACACCTTCGGCCTGTGGGACGAGGTGGTGCGCGACGTGGCCCGTCACTTCCCTGACGTGCGGCTGGAGACGGTGCTGGTCGACGCCATGGCGTACCACCTGGTGCGCCAGCCGGACCGGTTCGACGTGGTGGTGGCGTCCAACCTCTTCGGGGATATCCTGACGGACCTGGGCGCTGCCCTGCAGGGCGGTCTGGGCCTGGCTGCCAGCGCCAACATCAACCCCGCCGGGCCGTATCCGGGGATGTTCGAGCCGGTCCACGGGTCCGCCCCGGACATCGCGGGCCGGGGCATCGCCAACCCCATCGGGGCCATCTGGTCCGCCGCCCTTATGCTGGACTACCTGAAGAACCGGGGCCGCCTGCCGGATGGCGACCGGCTGGCCGGCGCGGTGCTGCAAGCCATCGCGGACGTGCTCCGGGAGGGACCGCACACGCCGGACCTGGGCGGGACGGCAACCACCCGTGAGGTCGGCGAGGCGGTGGTGCGGCAACTCGCCCGGCTCCTGTGAGGATGCGTGGCGGGATGAGTGCGAGGCGAGGCGATTCAGCCCGTGGGGTTGGCTTTTCGGGCCGGGTCCCACCCCGAGCCCCTCGGCGCAGGTCGCCTCCGGCGTATCGCACCCGCACCGGAGGGGGTATCGCCCACGTGCACCCGCACGGGCCGCGGCGCCGCCGATAGGCACCCGATGCGGACCGGCCCCGTCCTCATGCCCCGCCCCAGGTAGGCTTCTTTCACGCGCGGGTCGCTGGGCACCTACGCGGCCTGCCCGGTCGGCACGATGCGCCCCGTCCCAGCACACCGCTGCGGCTGGTCACCTGCAGGGCAGCGTGGGCGTTCTGCTCCACCAGAGGATCGTCGTGCCGGGCTGGCGGATCTCGTCGATGACTGCGAAGATCTTCCGAACCAGGATCGGAGGCAATCCCATGGACGGCTCGCCAAGACGCAGCATCCGGCCGCCGCGGGCCCGCTCACCAGCGGCTGGTCACCATCTTGACCTCAGTGAAGAACCGGACGCCGTCCTTGCCCGTGGCATGGAGATCGCCGTAGAAGGACGCCTTCCACCCGGAAAAGGGGAACCACGCCATGGGCGCCGCCACCCCCACGTTGATCCCCAGCATGCCGGCCTCGATGCCGTAGCGGAAGGCTCGAGCCGCTGCACCGCTGCGGGTGAAGATGCTGGCCGCGTTGCCGTACCGCGACCGGTTGGCCACGGCGATGGCCGTATCCAGGTCGGGAACCCGGACCACCGAGAGCACGGGACCGAAGATCTCGTCACAGGCCAGCTCCTGCCCGGGCTGCACGTGGTCGAACAGAGTCGGCCCCATCCAGAACCCGCCCTCCGGCCCCCGCAGGTGGGGATGCTGCCGCCCGTCCAGCACCAGCGCCGCCCCCGACCGTGCGCCCCGCTCGATGTAGCCGGCGATGCGATCCCGGGCCTCGGCCCGGATCACGGGGCCCATGTCGACCTGCGGATCGGTCCCCTCGCCCACCACCAGCTTCCCGGCGGCCTCGGCCAGGGCGGCCACCAGCGGATCCCCCACCTCCCCGACGGCCACCACCACGCTGCCCGCCAGGCACCGCTGGCCGGCGGAGCCAAAGGCCGAGCTGACCACCGCCCCCACCGTCGCCTGCAGGTCGGCGTCGGGCATGACGATCAGGTGGTTCTTGGCCCCGCCCAGGGCCTGCACCCGCTTGCCGTGGCGGGCGGCCTCCGCGTAGACGTTCTGGGCCGCGGGCTGGGACCCCACGAAGGAAACGGCCTTCACCTCGGGATGGGCCACCAGGGCATTCGCCACCTCCCGGCCCCCGTGGACCAGGTTCAGCACGCCCTCGGGCGCTCCGGCTTCCAGGAACAGTTCCGCCAGCCGCACGGCCGTCAGGGGGGTCCGCTCCGAGGGTTTGAGCACGAAGGTGTTGCCGCAGGCCACGGCAATGGGGAACATCCACAGGGGGATCATGGCCGGGAAATTGAAGGGGCAGATCCCGGCCACCACTCCCAGGGGCACCCGCACCAGCTCGCTGTCGATGCCCCGGGCCACGTCCTCGGCCATCTCCCCCAGCATCAGGGTCGGGGCTCCGGCGGCAAACTCCACCACCTCGATGCCCCGCCGCACCTCGGCCCGGGCTTCGGCCAGGGTCTTGCCGTGCTCGCGGGTGATGGAAAGGGCCAGCTCTTCGAAGTGCCGCTCCAGCAGATCCCTGTAGCGGAACATCAGCCGGGCCCGTTCCACCGGAGGCACCCGGCGCCACGCCGGGTACGCCGCGGCCGCCGCCTCCACCGCAGCCGCCACCTCGGCCCCGGTGGCGAAGGGCACCCGGGCGATCACCTCCCCGGTGGCCGGGTTGTACACCGGCTCCCAGCGTTCCGCGGCCGGCGTGATCCAGCGGCCGCCGGCAAGACCCGGCACGGCCGGGACGTCCGGCGCCGGTTCGTCCCTTTCCAGGTGCAGCTGGGCCACGGTTCACACCTCCATGTACGGTTGGACCTCGGCCATGGCCTCGTCCATGATCCGGAGCATGATCTCCGCGTCGCTGCGGGTCACGTTCAGGTGGGGCGCGATGCGGGCCACGTTGCCGTGCAGGCCGCCCTTGCCGATCAGGAGCCCCCGCTTGCGGGTCGCCTCCAGCCACCGGTTCAGCAGGTCGGGCGCCGGCCGCTTGCCGCCGTGGACGAGTTCCACCCCGATCATGAGCCCCATGCCGCGGACGTCGCCCATGCAGGGATACTTCTCCTGCAGGGCCTTGAGCCCGTCCATGAGAAACCGGCCCACCCGGGCGGCGTTGTCGGCCAGGCCTTCTTCCAGGATCACGTCGATGACGGCCAGGGCGGCGGTGGCGGAGACGGGATTGCCGCCGAAGGTGGAGATGGTGCTGTGGCGGAAGGAGCGGGCGATCTCCTCGGTGGTGATGGTCCAGCCGATGGGCAGGCCGTTGGCCATGCCCTTGGCCGACGTCATGATGTCGGGCTCCACGCCCCAGTGCTGGATCCCCCAGAGGTAGGTGCCCGTCCGTCCCCAGCCGGTCTGGACCTCGTCGCAGACGAACAAGCCGCCGTACCGCCGGACGATGGAGACCACTTCCTTGAAGTACTCCGGTGGCGGGGTGATAAACCCGCCCACCCCCTGGATGGGCTCGGCGACGAAGGCGGCCACCCGGCCCGAGGTGGCGGTCTGGATCAGTTCCTCCACATCCTTGGCGCAGCGCAGGTCGCAGGACGGGTAGGTGAGCCCGAAGGGGCAGCGGTAGCAGTAAGGGCTGGCCAGGTGGTGCACCCCGGGGACGGGGGTGGCGGCCCGGTAGCCGTGGGTCCCGCCCAGGGTCATGGTCAGCATGGAACGGCCGTGGTAGCTGTGACGCAGGACAATCACGTCGTCGCAGCCGGTGTGGGCCCGGGCCACCACCAGGGCGGTCTCGTTAGCTTCGGTCCCGCTGTTGGTGAAAAAGCTGCGCTTGAGCTGCCCCGGCGCCAGCTCGGCCAGGCGTTCGGCCAGCCGCACCTGGGGCTCGGTCACGTAAAGGGTCGAGACGTGCTGCAGCGTCCGCAGCTGGCGGGCGACCCGTTCCGTCACCTCAGGGTGGCAATGCCCCAGGCTGACGGTGAGGATCCCGCCGAAAGCGTCCAGGTACTGCCGCCCCTGGTCGTCCCAGACGAACTTTCCCTCGCCCCGGACGATGACCAACGGCTCTTCATACAGCGTGGCCAGGTTGGGGAACAGGTACTCCCGCTGCTTGCGGCGCAGGTCGCCGCCCTCATGGGCCATGGCGGGCATGGCATCGGCCATGGATCTCCCCTCCCGCGGGACATGGATCCATGGAGGAGTTCGCCAGCCCACCCGCCGCCGCCTGGCGACAGGTTGACCCTAGGAACGGGAACAGGCTATCCGTGCCGGTCGAACCGGCCGGAACCGGCTGGGCGAAGCGGGAGCGGCTGTCGTCAGGAGCCGCCCTAGGGACGACGCGGCCGCGTTCGTCCCCACCCGGGTACCGCCATTACGGGCAGCACCGTCGCGGTTTGCCCCCCTCTAGAGCATAACCTCGGGGTGCCACGGTCGTCGTCTTCCGAATGGGCGCTCCGCCGTGGAGGGCATGGCCGTGGAGGGCATGACCGAGCGCTCCGCCATCATCGGCAGTCGTACGATCAGGGCTCCCGGTTTCCCCCCTGCCCGGCCATACGCCCGTGAACGCCAACGGCACCCCGGCTCACTCCTCCGGGTACAGGCCGAGCAACTGCGACGCCCGGATCGCCAAGAGCAGCGTGGCCCGCCGGTCGCACTGGTCGAAACCGGGTCCCAGCAGCTCCTCGAGCCGGGCCAGTCGCCGGTAGAGGCTCTGGCGACGCAGGTGCAACACCTTGGCCGTGGCCGACACGTTGAAGTTCTGCTCGAGGAGCGCCAGGAGGGTACGCAAGAGCTCGGGCCGCTCGTTCCGGGGCGTCCTGAGCAATGCCCCGATTTGGGTTTCTACCAGGTGCCGGAGGGCGGGCTCGGGCATCGCCAGCAGGAGCTGACCCAGCTGTAGTTGGTCGAAGTGGACATGCGGCCAGGGATGCCGCGTGGACTGGAAGCGCAGGACGGCCATGGCCTCCCGTAACGCGACGTTCAGCCCGCTTAGGGCCTCTTGCGGCCGGCTGACGCCGATGCGCAACGCCACCGACCCGCCCTTAACCGGGTTGGCAGTATTCCGGCGCAGCAGGGGACCAAGACATCCCAGGCACTGCGCAAGGACGCTGGGGACGGCCCGGTGAGGATGACCTTTGCGATCTGTCCCCGGTTCGAACACGCCAGCCGCGCCACCGCCGTACGGGCGACCCCCCGGGCCGCCCGTGGCACCGCCTGGCGGACCTGGCGAACGGCTTGTTCCAGGACAACGGCCCCGCCCGCCCGCCCCATCCCTGCCGCCTTGATCAGGCCTAGGACCACCCAGGGGCCCGCATCCAGGCCCGCTGCTTCGAGGCGTTCCCGGGCGATGGGTTCCGCCCACGAGCCTGCCAGCAGCATCTCGGCCAGTTCGTCCTCGTCGAAGCCGGCGGGACGGCGGCCCGTGTCCAGAATCCGGCGGGTGACCTCTTCCGCAATCAGCCGGAAGCGGACTTCCGATCGCCAGACCACCAAGGGCAGCCCGTGGACCTCGCAAGCTTCCACCAGGGCCGCAGGCGGCTCGTGGATCCACTGCACAAGCTCCAATCCCAACGCCGCGATACCGGCCTCGGCCAGCGAGGCGGCGTATGCACGCAGCGCATCGGGGGCTGCATCCTGGAACCGCATGCCCGTCGTCAGGAGGAACTCGCCGCCGGTGAGAAGTCGCGCAATGTCCAGCAGCTCCGAGATGTGCACCCAGCGGACCGGTCGGTTCATCCCTTGACGGCCGGCCACCACCTCGGCTCCGGCCGCGGAGGGAAGGCCCAGGACGTCACGTACCGTGACGCCTTCCCGTTGCGGAGGATTCGATTGCGGTACCGCCGCGACCGCCATGGCCGACCCCCCTGAATCCCCCGTGGGCACCGGCGGTGGATGCCTGCATTGCGGGGTGACGCCTTGTGGCAAGCACAATTCGGGGTGAGCAAGCCGAAATCCTGGAGTAGAAGGAGCCGGAACACGTGGCCCGGGGTGTCGAGGTGTGCGGCGGTACTGGGCTCGGCCTATGCAAACCGACTGGGCTCGGCGTATGCAAACCAGGGTAAAGATCGTCGCTTGTCGTGAAGCAGGTCGATGCCGCAGTCTGCGCCGGCATGGGTGGACGGCGCAGACCGCGGCGTGCCTGCACGTTGGGGGCATCCCCGTCCGTTTGAACCCTGAAGTCCGCCCCGAAGGGGGATGCACCGGCCGTAGTCGCCTGCCAACCCTACAGGTTGAACACCACCAGTCGCAGGTCGGTCAGGTGCTCGATGGCATACCGCGGCCCCTCGCGGCCGATGCCGCTGCCCTTGACGCCGCCGTAAGGCATCAGGTCCACTCGCCAGTTGGGGATCTCGTTGACCATGACGCCCCCGACCTCGATCTGCCGGGCCGCCTTCATGGCCACGCCGATGTCCCGGGTGTAGATGCCGGCCTGCAGGCCGTAGAAGCTGTCGTTGACCATGGCGATGGCCTCGTCCACATGGTCGAACGGCACCACCGAGACCACCGGCGCGAAGACCTCCTGGCAGACCACCTTCAGGTCCGGCTGGACGTCCACCAGGACGGTGGGCTCCAGCACAGGCCCCTGCCGGCGGCCGCCGGCCAGCACCCGGGCGCCCCGTTCCACCGCCTCGCGGATCCAGGCCTCGGCCCGCTGGGCCTCGGCCTCGCTGATCATGGGCCCCACGTCGGTCTCCGGGTCGAGGGGATCGCCCACCTTGAGCTTGCGGGTCTCGGCCACCAGCTTGTCGAGGAACCCCTGGTAGACGGGGCGCTGCACGTAGATCCGCTGCACCGAAAGGCAGATCTGCCCGGCGTTGGCGAAGGCGCCCCGGGCGCAGCGGGCGGCCGCCAGGTCCAGGTCGGCGTCGGCGCAGACGATGGTCGCCGAGTTGTTGCCCAGTTCCAGCACCACCCGCCGCAGGCCCGACGCCGCCTTGATCCGCTCACCCACCGCGGCGCTGCCGGTGAAGGTGTAAGCGGCGATGCGGGGATCGGCCAGCAGCCACTCCCCCACCTCACCCCCCGCACCGGTGACCAGGTTGAGGTAGCCCGCGGGCAGGCCGGCGTCGACCAGGGCCTGCACCAGGTGGACGGCGCTCAAGGGAGTGGCGGTGGCGGGCTTGAGCACCACGGCGTTGCCCGCGGCCAGCGACGGCCCCACCTTGTGGGCGGCCAGGTTCAAAGGGAAGTTGAAGGGGCTGATGGCGGCCACCACCCCCACGGGAACCCGCAGGGTGAAGGCCAGCCGGTTCTCGGCCCCTGGCGCCGCCTCGATGGGCACCTGCTCGCCGTGGATGCGCTTGGCTTCCTCCGCCGAGATCTCCAGGGTCTGGGTGCAGCGGTCGACCTCGGCCAGGGCTTCCTTCAAGGGCTTGCCCGCTTCGGCGGCGATGGTGCGGGCCAGCTCGGGCTTGCGCTCCCGGATCAGCTCCGCGGCCCGCTTGAGGATCTCGTACCGCCGGTAAGGCGGCAGAGGGTTCTCCCGGTACGCCCGCTGCGCGGCCGTCACCGCCCGCTCGACGTCGTCGCGCGTCGCCCGGGCGACGTAACCGATCACCTCGCCCGAGTACTTGTTGTGCACCGGAATGGTCTCGTCCCGCTCGACCCAATGCCCGTCGATGAACAGGCCGTGGGTGCGAACTGCGACGGCAGCCATGGTCTCTACACCTCCCGTCCCCGCAGGCCGACCTCGGGCCACCCGCCGGGAAGGCCGGCTCAGCCTGCGTTGGGCATGACCACCTGCCGCACCGCTTCACCAGCGGCCAGGCGATCAAATCCCCGGTTGATTTCGTCGAGGCCCAGGCGGTGGGTGATCAGCCGGTCGACGGGCAGCCGGCCCGCCCGGAAAAGGCGGAGGAAACGCGGCAAGTCCCGCCGGGGCACGGCGGAACCCATGTAGGAGCCACGGAGGACCCGTTCCTCCGCCGTGACCGTCACCGCCGGGATGGACAGCGTCGCCTCAGGGTGGGGCAGGCCCACGGTGATGGTCGTACCACCGCGCCGCGTGGCCCGGTACGCCTGGGCGAGAACGTCCGCGTTGCCCGCCGCCTCGATGGCATAATGGGCACCGCCGCCGGTGAGATCCCGCACCGCCTCCACCGCGTCGGCCGACCGGGCGTTGACGGCGTGCGTGGCACCCAGCATACGGGCATGCTCCAGCTTTTCCGGAAGCACGTCGACCGCCACCACCGGATGCGCCCCTGCCGCCACGGCGCCCATCACGGCGGCCAGCCCGACCCCCCCAAGACCGAACACCGCCACGGAACTTCCGGGTTCCACCCGAGCCGTGTTCACCACGGCACCGACACCCGTCATCACGGCACACCCGAACACGGCCGCGACCTCGAAGGGGACGTCGGGATCGATCTTGATCAGCGACTCCTCGGCCGCCACGGTGAACTGCGAGAAGGCCGACACCCCCAGGTGGTGGTGCACGGGCTGGCCGTGGCGGTGGAACCGGCGTCCACCTCGCAGGAGCTCGCCGCGAGCATTGGCTGCGTTGCCCAGCTCGCACAAGGCGGGCCTGCCGCTGGTGCAGTACATGCACCGCCCGCACATGGGAACGAAGGTGAAGACCACGTGGTCGCCCGGCTGCAAACTGGTCACACCGGGACCGGTCTCCCGGACGATGCCCGCCGCCTCGTGTCCCAGAACCATCGGCGTGGGCCGGGGCCGGCTCCCGTCCACCACGGAGAGATCCGAATGGCAGATCCCCGCTGCCTTGAGCTCAACCAACACCTCGCCGTATCCCGGGCCGTCCAAGTCCACCTCGTCCACGACCACCGGGTGGGACTCGGTGTACGGCCGCGGTCGTCCCATCTCGACCAGAATGGCGGCCCTGGTCTTCACGGCCGGCCCCCCCCTCGGATCACTCGTAATAGCCCTCGGTCGACTTGACGAGCTGTGCAAACTGCTCGGCATCGTGTCCGAACCACACCTGGGAACGGGTGGCTTCCGCCAGCCGGCGGATGCGCTCGACGGTCCGCGTGTATCCCAGCGAGTCGTAGATGATGCCGGGCAGGCGCACGGGAGGGCCGTAGTTGGCGGCGCAGTAGACGGCATCCGACGCAAGGATGATGCCGCCGGTGCCGGGCAGTTGGACCTGCAGCCCGAGCATGCCGAAGGCATGGCCGCTGCCCAGGTTGAGGATGTGGACCCCTTCCACCAGCGGCAGGTCCCCCTCGTCGCTGCGCACCGGCCGCCAGTGAAGCTCGTTGCGGATCCACGCATCGATGTCGTCCCAGATGTAAGCCCCCAGGCGCTGGTGCATCGCGTACAGCTTCAAGGCTCCCGCCAGTTCGTCGTCGTGGACGATGATGGTGGACTTGCGGAAGTACTCGAGGCAACCGGCGTGGTCAAGGTGCAGGTGCGAGCACACCACGTAACGGATGTCGTCCGGGCGCACGCGCAGTTGTTCTAACCGGTGGGGCAGGTAACACTCCTCGCCACTGACGATGGGGAAGGTGTTCTGGGTCTGTTCCGGCCAGCGACCGTTCGGCCCCATGGAGTTCGGGTTGCAGCCGGTGTCAAACAGCACGTTGCCGTCGGGGTGGTCGATGAACACCGAATAGATGGGGAACTCGATCCACTCGGCGGGCCGGTTCGGGTTGTCCCGGGAGGCCAGGGTCGCCCCGGCGAGCATCAAGGACTTGTCCATCTGCATCCGGCCGCAGTCCAAAACGTACAGTTTCATCCGCACGGACATGGTGGCATCCCCCCAGATCTGCACACGACCAAGGTGTTCCCGCCCACGTGGACCCCGCCCCCCGGCATTTCCTGGGCTCCCGGCGGTCCGCCGCTGCCCTGCCCAATCCGCGGCAAGCGCCACCGCCGGCATCCGGTGCCCCGGCGGGTCTTACCCTTCCCTCCCCCGCTCCCGCAGCACCCGCCGCAGGATCTTCCCCGTCAGCGTCTTCGGCAGCTCGGGCACGATCTCCACCTGCCGCGGGTACTTGTAGGCCGCCATCCGCTCCCGGCAGAAGGCGATGAGCTCCTCCGGCGTCACCCTGCCCTCGAATTCGGGCTTCAGGGACACCACCGCCTTGACGGTCTCGCCCCGGTAGGGGTCGGGCACCCCCACCACCGCCGCTTCCCGGACGGCGGGGTGGCGGTAGAGCACGTCTTCCACCTCCCGTGGCCAGACCTTGAAACCCGAGGCGATGATCATGTCCTTCTTCCGGTCGATCACGTAGAACCAGCCCTGGGCGTCCATCCGGCCCACGTCCCCGGTGTGCAGCCAGCCGTCTCGGATGGCATGGGCCGTCTCCTCGGGTTTCTGCCAGTATCCGGCCACCACCATGGGGCCGCGGGTCACCAGCTCGCCCACCTCGCCGGGCGGCAGGTCCCGGCCGGTCTCCAGGTCCACTACCTTGACCACGGTGCTGGGCACCGGTACGCCCACCGACAGGGCGCCCGACTCCTGGTCCACGGGCGCCCGGCGCCCCAGGGGCACGGCGTGGGAGGGCGAGGTGGTTTCCGTCAGCCCGTAGATGTTGTGGATGTACGTCCCGGTGGCCGCCTCGAAGCGCTCCACCACCGCCGCCGGGATGGGCGCCCCGCCGCTGTAGGCCTTGCGCAGCGAGCTCACGTCGCGGCGCCCGAAGTCGGGATGGTTCATCAGGGCGATGTAGGCGGTGATGGCGGCCACCATGAAGGTCCCGCGCCAGCGCTCGATGAGCTCCAGCATCGTGCCCGGGTCGAACCGGTACCCCAGGATGACCGGCACGCCGGCCAGACCGGCGGCGGCCAGGTGGCCGATAAGCCCGGTGATGTGGAAGAGGGGCGCCGCGCCCACCACCACGTCCCCCGGCCCCAGCCCCATCCAGGTCCGGTAGACCTCCGCGTTGAAGGCCACGTTGCCGTGGGTGTTCATGGCGCCCTTGGGCGAGCCGGTGGTGCCCGAGGTGTAGGTGAGCAGCGCCACGTCTTCGGGCCGCGGCTCGGCCCCGGGGTCGGCCGCTCCTTCCAGCCGGCGGCAGATCTCCACCAGGTCCCAGGTCTCGCCAAACCGGCGCCGGGACGAACCGGCCAGAACGGCCGGGACCCCGCCCCCGGACCCGGAGCCGGCCGCACCCGGCGCCCCCGTCGGCGGGGTGAGGAAATCCAGCTCGGAGGTGGTGATCACGTGCCGGACCTCGGTCCGCCCCAGCACCCCGCGGGCCACGCCATCGTAAAGGGACTCCAGGCTGACCAGCACCGTGCTGCCCGAGTCGTTGAGATGGTAGGCCAGTTCTTCTTCCTTGAACATGGGGTTCAGGGGCACGGCGATGGCGCCCGCCTTCCAGGCCGCCAGCAGGGCGATCCAGAACTGGGGGACGTTCTGGAGGAACAGGGCCACCCGGTGGCCGGGTTCGACCCCCAGGTCCCGCAGCCCGGCGGCCAGGGCATTGCTCAGGCGGTCCAGCTCGCCAAAGGTCAGCACCCGGTCGAAGTAGTACACCGCCGGCCGGTCGCCGGCCCGCCGGGCGGTGTTCCGGAACTGGTCCACCGCCGGCCGGGCGGGCAAGGGCAGGTCGGCCGGTACGCCGGCGGTGTAAAGCCCCAGCCAGGGGCGGCGGGGCGGGATGCCCGCACCGCCCCCCTGGGCGCCATACGGTTCCATCATGGCCAGGCACCCCCATGGAGCGGGCCGTACGGGCCCTGCTCGGCCCACCGGGCCCGTTCCTCACTCCGCCCCGAAGAGCCGGGCCGGGTTGCGGGTGAAGATTCCCTCCAGGACCTCCGGCCGGACCCCCGCCGCCACCAGGGCCGGCACCACGTCGTCGAAGAGGTGGGTAGGATGCCAGGCCGCCAGCAGGTCCGCCAGCTCGGGCGGCCACCGCACCGGCCGGCCCAGCCAGAAATTCACCGAATCGTGGGAGAGCATGATGCGGTCGGCGTAGCCCAGGGCGATCAGCCCGGTCACCAGGGCGTTGCGGGTCTCGTCGGAGGGCATGCCGACGAACCGCTGGATCCCGTAGCGGTCGAAGGCGATGAAGACGCCGTGGGCCAGGGTGGCCAGGTGGTAGGCGATGTCGGTGTTGCCGTCCATGTGGCCGATCATGATGCGCCGTGGATCGGCCCCCTCCCCCACCAGGAGGGCCGCCTGTTCCGGCCCCATGGTGCCTTCCTGGGTGTGGGTGATGATGGGAACCCCCGTCTCCCGCTGGGCACGGGCCGCAGCCCGGAAGAACATCTGCTCGTACTCGGTGATCACGCCCTTGCTTGAGGCCAGCTTGATCACCCCGGCCTGGATCCGCGTGCCGCCGATGCCCTCGGTGATCTCCCGCATGAACATCTCGTAGATCTCTTCCTCGGCATCGCCCAGGGCGCGGCGGAACTTGAAGTACGCCGGGGCGCCTTCGCCCTCGTAGTAGTAGCCCGTGGAACAGATGATCTGCAGTCCCGTCCGCTCGCTGATCTCCCGCAGCAGCTCGGGATCGCGGCCGCAGTCGCTGGGCGTGGCGTCGACCACCGTGCGGACGCCGCACGCCATGACCCGCCGTGCCACATCGAGTCCGACCTCCAGCGCCCGCTGCCGGTCGTAGGGCGCCACCGTCAGGTCCCCGTGAAATCCGGGGTACCCGAACACGAAGTGCTCGTGGACCAGGGTCTTGCCCAGGTCCTCGGGACGAACCGGCCCCGTCACGGTGTTCACCGTGCGGCCCACAAGACCCACCCCCTCTGGCGGGCGGCTTCCCGCTCCCGTTTCTCCGGGGCCTTTCCGGCGGGCCGGGTCCGGTGTCACCCCGCCGGGTCCGGTTCCGCCGGATGGCCCCGCCCGGGTTCCCCCAGCGACCCGGGCAGGCCGGCCCCAATGCATGTCTATTCGGCGCTTGTCCGGGGTATGTCTCGGGACCTTCACCCCTCCCTGGGACCGGGCAGCCGGTACCACCGGGCCGGCGCATCGCCCCGGCGCCCGGCCAGCCCCTCCCTCTCCAGCCACAGGAGGAAGGCCAGGGTCTCGGCCACCGCCCCCCGCAGCCGGTGGGGCTTCTGGCGGGCATCGTCGGGCCGGCGGGCCGCCACGATCTCGAAGGCCGTGGGGCCGGGTTCGTCCGGCAGTCGGTCGCGCAGGGCGAGGGCGGCCCGCCGGTGCCACCCCGCCAGGGCCGCCGCATGGGGCATCATGGGCCCGCACCACGGCAGCCCGTGGCCGGGAAGAACCGGCCCTGCCGCCCGGGGGCCAGGGTCCCGCCCCGCGCTCCCCTCCGCACCGGCCGCGCCTTGCCGCCAGCCCCCGGGCCCGCCCTCGCCCCGGGCCAGGCAGGCCGCAGCCTTTGCCCCGGCCGCCCCGGCCACCTCGTCCGGGGCTTCCAGCCCCCAGGCCGCATCCAGCCGGGCCACCGCCTCCAGGTTGGCCAGATAGGTCCCCATGGGGTCCGCCGGCCCGGCAGGGTTGGCCCAGACGTTGATGCCCGCCCGGGGGAGGACGTGGTCCCCGGTGAACACCCAGCCCGTTTCGGCAACCCGTAGCATGACGTGGCCCGGCGAGTGCCCCGGCACGTAGACCACCTCAAAGGTGAGTCCCGCCACCGGCAGGGCGGCCGCGGGCAGGCCCGGGCCCCCGGCCAGGGGGGCCAGCCACGGGTACGGCACGGCATCCGGCGGCAGGGGCATGCGCTCGGCCCGGCGCAGGAGGGTCTCCATCACCTCCGCCGGCATGCCCGTGACGGCAAGCCATGCGTCCAGCACCGCCGGGTCCGCCCGGTCCAGCTCCAGCTCGGCCGGATGGACGTAGACCCTTCCACCCCACCGCTGGCGGACGGCCACCACGTCGCCCGCGTGGTCGGGGTGGCGGTGGGTCAGCAGGATGGCGGCCAGGCCGCCTTCGGGCACCCCGGCCGCCCGCAACGCCCAGCCCAGGGCCCTGAGGCAGGCCGGAGTGCCCACCCCGGCGTCCACCAGCACCCACCCGCCGGGGGCCCGGACCAGGTAGGCGTTTACGAAGGGCACATCCCAGGGCAAGGGCAGCAGGATGCGGTAAAGCCCTGGTGCCAGCTCCCAGCAGTGCTCGTCGATGGGCCGTTCCGGCAACCGGTCCGGCCCGTTGCCTTGCGACGTCGCCCCCACCCCCCGCCTTGGAAGAACCGGCCCCTGCGGGCCGGGCGCCCGCGGCGCAGGGCCTGCGCCACGGGCGGGCCCCGGTCGGGCCCCGAGAACCCCGGCCCGCGGGACGGAGAGCTGCCCTGGCCGGGACGGCGGCGCTCACGGCCCGCCGCGGACGTAGATCACCTGGCCCGAGACGTAGCCGGCGTCCTCGCTGCAGAGGAAGGCGATGACCCCGGCCACGTCCTCGGGCTGCCCCACCCGGCGCAGGGGCGTCCGCTCGGCCGCCGCCTTCTTGAGCTCTTCGAAGTCGACCCCGGTGCGCTCGGCCACGGCCCGGGTCATCCGCGTCTCGATGAAGCCGGGCGCCACGGCGTTGACGTTGATGTTGAAGGGCCCCGGCTCGATGGCCAGGGTCCGGGCCATGCCCTGGATCCCCGCCTTGGCGGCCGAGTAGTTGGTCTGGCCGCGGTTTCCCAGGGCCGAGGTGGACGACAGGAAGACCATCTTCCCGTAGCGCTGGGGCACCATCACCCGCTGGGCGGCCTGGGCGCAGAGGAAGGTGCCCTTGAGGTGGGTGTCGATCACCCCGTCCCAGTCGTCATCGGTCATCTTGTGGATCAGGTTGTCGCGGATGATCCCCGCGCACGTCACCAGAAAGTCCAACCGGCCGAAGGTGTCCACCGCCCGCTGCACCATGGCCTCCACCTGGCCGCGGTCCCGCACGTCGCAGGCGACGGCCAGGGCCCGGCCGCCCTCCTGGCGGATCTGGGAGGCCACCTCCTCCGCCGGCCCCTCATCCACGTCGGAGACCACCACCGCCGCCCCTTCCCGGGCAAACCGCAGGGCGGTGGCGGCCCCAATGCCCCGGCCGCCCCCGGTGACCAGGGCGACCCGATCGGCAAAGCGCATCCGGATCCTCCTCTCCCTCCATGGCCCGTCGCTCGATGGTTACGCCGCCCGGCCGGCGGGCCGGTTCGTCCAGGGCCCGGTACCGGTTCCCGGGCAGGCCCCGTTGCAGGACCGGCTCCCGGTCGGGCCCGCTTCAGCACGAACCTGCCGGCGCCGGCACCAGCACCTCACCCTCGCCGGCGGTGACGGCTTCGCCCCGCTGGTTCTCGGCCCACACTTCGACCCGCACCCGCCGCAGGCCGGGGGCCTCTTCCGGGCCCACCTCCACCACCCGGCCCTTGCAGGTCAAGACGTCGCCGGGCCGGACCATTTGCCGGAAGCGGACCTTCAACCGGCGCACCCCTTCCGGGCCCGCCAGCTGGACCAGATACTGGCCGAGGAAGCCCATGCTCAGCATGCCGTGGGCGATCACGCCGTCAAGCCCGACCCGCCGGGCGGTCTCGTCGTCGGTGTGGATCAGGTTGTAATCGCCGGAGGCCCCGGCGTATTTGACCAGCTGCACCTTGGTTATGGGTTCTTTGACCAGCGGCGGCAGCTCGGCCCCGGGTTCCCAGCGCACCGGCGCCGCCTCTGCCCGCACCGGTTCCACCACGGTTGTTCACCTCCCTGGCAGCCTGCACAGCGAGCACCCCGGCGGACGAGCGCCCCGGCCGCTCAGCGCACGATGATGGTACTCCGCCCGGTGAAGATCAGTTCCCCGGCCTCGTCGCGCCCCTCGATCTCGGTGACCAGGAAGGTCATCTTGCCCAGGCGCCCCTCCCGCTCGTAGACGTCGGCCAACCGGGTCTTGCAGCGCAGCCGGTCGCCCGCCCGGATCGGGCGGCGGTAGCTGTACTCCTGCTCGCCGTGGAGCACCCGGCTGAGCTCCAGGTTCACACCGGGAATCCCCATGCGAAAGGTGGTGGGAAAGGTGGGCGGCGCGATCTCGCCGCTGCGGAAGGCGGGGTGGGGGTCACCGATGGCTTCGGCAAACTTGCGGATGGCCCCCTTTTCGACTTCGAAGATCTCTTCGGGCGATTCCTTACCAATTAATGAACGGTCGATGGCCACGGATCCCTGCCTCCTTTCCGACCCCGTCGACCGACCGCCGCACCCCGGCGGGACGGCCGGGCGCCGGGAGCCCTGCTCCGCCGCCCGGCCGGGTTCGCCCATGGCGCCATCTCCGGGCCGTTCCGACCTGCGCTCTTCGGGCCGGCTCGGTCCGCCGGCGGTACGTCTCGCCGCCGCGGTCAGTCCCAGGTGCCGGTGCGCACGAGGTCGCGCAGCAGGTTGCGGGCGATGGTGCGGCGCTGGATCTCGTCGGTCCCCTCGTAGATGCGGTACACGCGCACGTCCCGCAGGACCCGCTCGATGGGCATCTCCTTGGTGTAGCCCATGCCGCCGTGGATCTGCATCACCCGGTCGGCCACCCGCCAGATCATGTTGGCCCCGGCCAGCTTGGCCATGGAGGCCTCGTGGCGCACGTCCTTGCCCTGGTCGGCCTTCCAGGCGGCATGGAGCACCAGCCACTTGACCTGCTGGATCTCCACGGCGCTGTCGGCCAGCATCCACTGGATGGCCTGGTACTCGCCGATGGGCTTGCCGAAGGCCACCCGCTGGCGGGCGTAGTCGATGCCCATCTGCAGCAGCCGCTCGGCCTGTCCTACCGCCCGGGCGGGGATCAGGATCCGGCCGTTGCCGATCCACTGCATGGCCAGTTCGAAACCGCGGCCCACCTCGCCCAGGACGTTCTCCTCGGGCACCCGCACGTCGCTGAACACCAGGCGGGCCGGGCTCCACCCGCCCATGGTGGCGATGGGGTACGACTTCCAGCCCATCTCCCGGTCGACCAGAAAGCAGGTGATGCCGCCGCGGGCGCCCTTCTCCTTGTCGGTGACGGCGAAGACGATGGCGAAGTCCGCCTCCAGGCCTCCGGTGATGAAGATCTTCTCGCCGTTCAGGACCCACTCGCGCCCGTCCTTGACGGCCGTCATGCGGATGTTGGTGGCGTCGGAGCCGGCGGTGGGCTCCGTCAGGGCGAAGCACGAGCGGCGCTCGCCGTTGATGGTGGGGATGAGGTAGCGCTTCTTCTGCTCCTCATTGCACGCGAAGAGGATGTTGTCCGCGGACCCGCCGTAGGTGAAGGGCACGAAGCTCCTGGCGGTCTCCATCAGGATCAGGCAGGTGGTCACGTAGTCGAACCCGGCCCCGCCGTATTCCGGCGGGGTCATCAGCCCCCACAGCCCGATTTCCTTCGCCTTGAGCTGCAGCTGGCGGTGGGTCTCGGGGTCGGGGAACCGGCGCCCCTCCAGCTCGGCCCGCTGCATCTCCCGCTCCAGGGGCATGAGCTCGCGCCGGACGAACTCCCGCACCGTCTCGACGATCATCTTCTGCTCCGGCGTGAGGGAAAAATCCATGCGGGAGACACCTCCAGCCTCCTGATTTCCATCTTCCTCCGGGCCGTCCTGCCGGAATCCGGACGATTCAGGCCCGCAGGCCCGTGTAGGCGCGCCACACCTCCTCCCGGGACCTGAGCTCGCGGGCCGGAGCGGACAGGACGACGCGGCCGTTTTCCAGCACGTAGGCCCGGCCGGCCACCTGTAGGGCGATATGGGCGTTCTGCTCGACCAGCAGGATGGAGACCCCCTCCCGGTGCAGGTCGCCGATGATGGTGAACACCTCCTCCACCAGGCGGGGCGAGAGGCCCATGGAGGGCTCATCCAGCAGCAGCAAGCGGGGCCGGGCCATGAGGGCCCGGCCGATGGCCAGCATCTGCTGCTCGCCGCCCGAGAGGGTGCCCCCCAGCTGGTGGCGCCGTTCCTTGAGGCGAGGAAACCGCTGGTACACGGCCTCCAGGTCCTGCCGGATCTCCGCCCGGTGGCGCCGGGTGAAGGCGCCGGTCCAGAGGTTCTCCTCCACCGTCAGCTCGGGAAAGATCTGGCGCCCCTCGGGCACGTGGACCACCCCTCTGCGCACCACCCCCTCCGGCGGGTCGCGGTGCAGGGGTACGGAGCCGTCGAGGACGATGGCGCCACGCCGCAGCGGCACCAGCCGGGAGATGGCCCGCAGGGTGGTCGACTTCCCGGCGCCGTTGGGACCCAGCAGGGCCACCAGCTCGCCGGACCCCACCTGCAGGGAGATGCCTTCCAGGGCCCGCACGCTTCCGTAGCTCACGTGGACATCCTTCAGCTCGAGCACGCCTGCTCCCCCCGGTCCTGGCCGTCCAGCGTACCGTCCGGACCGCCCACCGCACCGGCCTCGCGGCCGATGTAGGCGGCGATCACCGCCGGGTCCCGCCGCACCGTAACGGGCGGGCCCTGGGCGATCACCCGGCCGAAGTCCAGCACCGTCACCTCCTGGCAGAGGTCCATCACCAGGCCCAGGTCGTGCTCCACCATCACCACCGTGGTCCCCAGTTCCCGCTGCAGGCGGGCGATCAGGGCGGCCATCTGCCGCCGGTCGCCTTCGGCCAGCCCGGCCGCCGGTTCGTCCAGAAGGAGCAGCCGGGGGCGGCTGACCAGGGCTCGGGCCAGTTCGACCCGCTTCTGGGCCCCGAAGGGCAGCTCGGCGACCCGCCGGTGGGCCCACGGCCTCAGGCCCACCCACTCCAGGGCCTCCAGCGCCCGGGCGCGGGCCGCCTCCTCCGCCCGCATCGCTGCCGGCAGGCGGAGGGCGGCACCCCAGAAGGAGACGGGCAGGGAGCGGTGCAGGCCCGTGAGGACGTTGTCCAGCACCGTTAGCCTCTGGCAGAGCAACACGTTCTGGAAGGTCCGGGCGATGCCCAGGCCGCCCACGGCATGGGGCGGCAGCCGGAGCAGTTCCCGGCCGGCGAAGATCACCCGGCCGGCCGCCGGCTGGACGAACCGGCTCACCACGTTGAACAGCGTGGACTTGCCCGCCCCGTTGGGCCCGATGAGCCCGTGGATCGTCCCCTCCGCAACGGTCAGGCTGACCTCCGAGAGGGCCACCAGGCCACCGAAGCGCACCGTGATGCTCTCAACGGCGAGGAGGGACATGGGGGTTCCCTCCTTCCGGGCCGGCCAGGCGGGGGGCTGGTTCGTCCCCACCGGTCCAGGTCGAGCGGCCGGTGGGTCCGGCCGGGCGGGTTGCGGGACCCGGCTCTCCGGCGGCGGGGGAGCCGGTGGCCGCCTCCGCCGCCGGGGCAGGGGGCGGCTGAGGCAGACCGGCCCTGGCGGGAAGGACCGCCTGCCTGGTGCGCCAAGCCCGCCAGCGGGCCGGTAGCGACGCCAGCCCGCCGGGGAGGAACATGGCGAAGAGGACGATGATGGCGCCCTCGACCACGGACAGCCAGCCCGGCATCCGGCTGAACACCTGCAGCAGGGCCACCAGGACGGCCGCTCCGAGCATGGAGCCGGGCACCGACGCCAGGCCGCCGAAGACGATCATCGCCACCAGGGCGATGGACGAGGTCAGGTTGAAGTCGAAGGGGCTGATGAAGCCTACAAGGTAGGCGTACAGGCCCCCGGCGATCCCGGCGTAGACGGCGCTGAGGGTGAAGGCCAGGGTCTTGTAGGTCAGCAGGTTGATGCCCAGGGACTGGGCCAGCACGTCGCTTTCCCGCAGGACCATCAGGGCCCGCCCCGGCCGGGTGCGGAGCAGGTTGCCGGCCACGGCCATCAGCGCGAAGGCGGTGCCCCAGGCCAGGTAGTACACCTGCCGTTCCCCGGCCAGCTCCCAAGGCCCCAAGGCGGGCCGCGGCACCAGGACCCCGGCATGGCCACCCGTCAGCGTGTCCCACTGCAAGATGATCTCCGGCACCGCCGCACCGAAACTGATGCTGGCCAGGGCCAGGTAGTGGCCGTGGAGGCGCAGGGCCGGCAGCCCCATGAGAAACCCCACGGCCCCGGTGACCGCGGCCGCACCCAGCAGCGCCACGGGAAAGCTGGCTCCGGCCCGGGTGGCCAGCAGGGCCGTGGCATAGGAGCCAATGGCCATGAACCCCGCGTGGCCCAGGGAGATCTGCCCGGCCACGCCGATCAGCAGGTTGAGGCCCAGGGCCGCGATGCCCCAGATGGCCATCAGGGCCGCCAGGTAGTGAAGGTAGGTGCTGCCCGGGATCAGATAAGGCAGAAGGAGAATCAGGACCGCCGCCGCCAGGGTGGCCGCGGTCCCCGAGTCGAAGCGGGACACCGGCGGCGTGGCTGCCAGACCGTGCCCGGCAGCCGGCGTCGCCCCCGCACCCGCCGCCGGCGTGGCGGCGGGACCGGCCCGGCGATCCAGTCCGCGGAAGACCCTGGCCATGCCTAGACCCTCCTCGCCGCGGGCTGGCCCAGGATGCCGTGGGGCCGCAGGATCAGGACCAGCAGGATCAGGGTGAAGGAGAAGACGTTCTTCAGGTCGGTGGAGATGAACCCCGCGACCGCCGTCTCCAGGACCCCTAGCACCAGCCCCCCGGTTACGGCCCCGGGCAGGCTGGTGATACCTCCCAGGATGGCGGCCGCGAAGCCCTTGATCAGGACCTCCGCCATGAAGTTGGGGTCCAGGGAGGTGGCGGGGGCGATGAGCATCCCGGCGATGCCCCCCAACCCCGCGGCCACCGCCCAGCTGACGGCAAAGACCCGGCCCGCCGGGATGCCCATGAGCTGTGCCGCCGGCAGGTTCTGGGCCACCGCCCGCACGGCGACCCCCAGGCGGGTGTACCGGTAGAAGGCGAAGAGGCTCGCCATCACCACCAGGGCCACGGCCAGGACGGCCAGATGATCGGCGCTGATAGCCACTCCACCCGCCACGAGGGGCGCTCCGCCGACCGGGGCCGGAAAGGCCCGCGGTTCGTAACCCCATTGCAAGCCGGCCAGGCCGTTGAGCATCATCCCCAGGCCGATGGTCACCATGATCTGGCTGACCACCGATACGTGGAGCAGGGGCCGGAGGAACAAGCGCTCGAGCAGTGCCCCCACAAGGGCCGCCGCCGCCGCACCCAAGACGAAGGCCTCCCAGTAGCCCAGGCCCAGCTGCTGCAGGCCGACCAGGGCGAGGAAGGTGGCCACCATGGCGATTTCGCCCTGGGCGAAGTTGATGATGCCCGTCGCCTTGAACACCGTGACTAGGCCGACGGCCACCAGGGCGTAGAGGCTGCCCGTGGAAAGGCCCGCCACCAGGTTCTGCAGCACCGTGATCATGGGCCGGCCTCCCGAATGGAGGGAGCGCCAGCGGCCGTCCCCGGTTCCCTTCCTGTGGAGGGGGAGGAACCCTCCCTCAAGGCCCGCCGCAGGATCTTGCCCACCATGGTCTTGGGCAGCTCAGCCCGGAACTCCACGGACCGCGGGACCTTATAGGGGGCCAGGTGCTGCCGGCAGAAGGCGATGAGCTCTTCCTCCGTCACCTGCTGGCCGGGCTTGCAGGCCACGTAGGCCTTGGGCACCTCGCCCTTGTAGGGGTCGGGTACGCCGATCACCGCCGCCTCCAGCACCGCCGGGTGGGTGTAGAGGACTTCCTCCACCTCCCGGGGGTAGACGTTGTAACCGGAGACGATGATCATGTCCTTCTTGCGGTCGACGATGTAGAAGAACCCGTCCTCGTCCATGCGGGCGATGTCGCCGGTGTAGAGCCAGCCGTCCCGCAGCGCCTGCCGGGTCTCCTCAGGGCGGTTCCAGTAGCCCTTCATCACCTGGGGTCCCCGGATCACCAGCTCCCCCTCTTCTCCGGGTCCCAACACCCGTTCCCCCGTGGCGGCGTCGACGATGCGGGCGTCGGTGTCCGGTAAGGGGATGCCAATGGACCCGCGGCGCTGCAACCCCGGGGCCCAGTTGGGGTTGACGTGGGTCACCGGCGACGCTTCGGACAGCCCGTAGCCCTCCCCGATCTTGGCGCCGAACTTGCGCTCGAAGGTGTCGGCCACCTCGACGGGCAAGGCGCTGCCTCCTGAACCGATGGTCTTGATGTTCTGGATGCCATAGGCCTCGGCGTCGGGGTAGTTCAGCACCGCCACGTACATGGTGGGGACGCCGGGGAAGGCGGTGATCTGGTGCTCCTTGATGGCCTGCATCACCTGGTCGATGTCGAAGCGGGGTAGCAGCACCAGGCGGGAGCCGTGGTAGATGCCCAGGTTCATGCAGGTGGTCATGCCGTAGGAGTGGAAGAGAGGCAGGATGGTCAGAATCCGCGTCTCCCCGGGCGCGGTGGGGTCGCCCATCTCCGCCAGCTGCAGGACGTTGGCCACCAGGTTGAAGTGGGTCAGCATGGCCCCCTTGGGCGTTCCCGTGGTGCCACCGGTATACTGCAGGACCGCCACGTCATGAGCGTTCACGGCCACGCCCGGTTCCTCCCCGGGTGCCGTGGCCAGGAGCTGGTCGAAGCGCACGGCTTCGGGGCCGGGTTCCACCGGCGCCGCCAGGGGCACCAGCACCACGTGCTCCAGGCTCGTCTGGTCGAGCACGGCCTGCACCCGCGGGTAGAACTCGCCCGCCGTGACGATCCACCGCGCCCCGGTGTCCCGGGCGACGAAGGCGATCTCCCGCTCCACGTAGAGCGGGTTCACCCCCACGGCGACGCCCCCGGCGCGGAGGACACCGTAGTAGCTGATGACGTAGGCCGGGCAGTTGGGCAGCATCAGCAGGACCCGCTCCCCGGGCTCGAAGCCGCGGGCTAGCAGGGCGGCCGCCAGCCGGCGCGTCATGGCGGCCAGCTGGGCGTAGGTCAGCTGCTGGTGGTAGAAAGCCAGTGCAACCAGGCCGGGGTTCTGCTCCGCCCGGTCGTCCAGGAGGCGGTACAGCGGGATCTCCGGGTAGTCCAGGGAGACCCGCGCCCCGGGACGGTAGAACCTGTGCCACACCCGTTGCTCCATGCCGGTGGGAAGGAGGCCCCCTCCTCCTTCCCGCACCCCCTCTCGCAACAACCGGCCGCTGGAGGGCCAATTCAGAGCCGCTCGATCAGGGCGGCAATCCCCTGTCCCCCGCCGATGCAGGCGGTCACCAGACCCAGCCGCCCGCCCTGCCGCTCCAGGGTGCTGAGCAACTTGGTCACCAGGATCGCCCCCGTGGCCCCCAGGGGATGCCCCAGGGCGATGGCCCCGCCGTCGGGGTTCACCCGCTCCGGATCCAGCCCCAGCTCCCGGATGCAGGCAAGCACCTGGGCGGCGAAGGCCTCGTTCAGCTCCACCACCTCCACCGCATCGAGCCGGGTTCCCGTCCGCTCCAGGACCTGGCGGGTGGCGGGCACGGGGCCGATGCCCATGTAGTTCGGGTCGACCCCGGCCACCGCCCAGCCGGCGATGCGACCCAGGGGACGGAGTCCCCGGCGCTCCGCCTCGGCAGCGTCCATCACCACCACCGCCGCGGCGCCGTCATTGATGCCGCAGGCGTTTCCAGCGGTGACCGTGCCCCCCGGCTTGAACACGGGGGGCAGGGCCGCCAGCTTCTCCAGGGAGGTGTCGGGACGCGGGTGCTCGTCCCGGTCGAAGGAAGTCACCTGCCCCTTGCCCGCGGGAACCGGCACCGGCACGATCTGCTCCGCGAAGTGGCCCGCTGCCTGGGCCCGGACGGCCCGCCGGTGGCTCTCCAGGGCGAAGGCGTCCTGCTCCTCCCGGGAGATGCCGTAGCGCTCGGCCACGTTCTCGGCGGTAATGCCCATGGGCGGGTTGCCCAGGGCCTCCGGCGCCAGCTGGAACCGGAGAAAGCGGGGAGGGGTCCGCGGGAAGGGCTGGGCCGGCCGTTCCATGAGGAAGGGAGCCCGGGTCATGCTCTCGGTGCCCCCTGCCAGGTAGATCCGGCCCTGGCCGGCACGGATCAGGGACGCCGCCAGGACGATGGCCTGAAGCCCGCTCCCGCACTGGCGATCCACGGTCATGCCGGGAACGGTCACGGGGAGCCCCGCCTCCAGGGCCGTGAGGCGGGCGATGTTGCCGCCCCCCGAGAGGACGTTGCCCAGGATCACGTCGTCCACCTCGGACCCGTCAAGACCGGCCCGCTCGAGGGCGGCCCGCAAGGCCACCGCCCCGAACTGGTGCGCATCGAGGGCTGCCAGCCCCCCGCCTACCCGCGCTACCGCCGTCCGCACCGCGCTGACGATGACCGGCTCACCCACGGACCCACCCCTCCTCCCGCTTGGGGCCGGCCGGCGCCGTCACCGGCCGGCCGCTGCTGCCATGCCCGTCATTCGGCAGGGATCCAGTCGCTGACCCGGACGAATTGCTGGCCCTGCAACTGGCGGATGAAGCCTTGCTTGTAGCCTGAGTGGTCATCCTTGGTGTACGTGACGGGTCCGAGGCTCTGGAAATCCTGCATGCTCTCCAGGGCTGCAATAAGGCTTTCCCGGGTCAGGTCCGGACCTGCCCGGCGCACGGCCTCGACGAACAGCCGTGCCGCCGCCCAGCCGGTCAGGTTGGTGGGGGTAATGGGCGTCTTTTCATACTTGGGGTAGAGCTCCAGGAATTCCTTGACCACGGGGTGGTCGGTGTCGGTCACCGTCGCCGAGTAGGCCGCGAAGTAGGCGCCCTGGGCGGCATCACCGGCCAGCTCGATCAGGGACGGGCTGGTGACCACGGCACTGGCCAGCCACTTGGGCTTGTACCCGATCTTCTGCGCTTCCTGCATCAGCAGGGCCGCATGCTTGACCGTGGACCACATCAGCACGCCCTCCGCGCCCGCTTCCTTGAGCCGCAGCGCCTGGGCGGCTACGCTGACGTCGGCCGGGGCGTAGCTGACTTCGGCCACGATCTGGGCGCCCAAGGCCGCAGCCGCCGCCTTGGCCCCCTCAAGCCCGTCGCGGCCGAAGTCGTCGTTCTGGTAGAACACGCCGAGCCTGGTGATCTTGAGGGTCTCGACGGCGTACCGGACCAGGAGATTGGCCTCCCGCTTGTAGGACATGAGACCGGCGAACAGCAGCGGGTCGACGGGCTCGGAGAACTTGGTGGCCCCATTCATGTAGGCCACCACCGGCACCCCGTGCTGCTTGAGGTAATCCCGCACCGCCGTGAGGTTGGAGGTCCCCACGGGGGCCACCAGGGCGAAGACCTGGTCCTGTTCGACCAGCTTCTTCACCGCCGCCACGCTGCGGGAGGGCTGGTACTGGTCATCCTCCACGATGAACTTGAACTTGCGGCCGTTGACGCCGCCCTGCTCGTTAACGTAGGTGAAGTAGGCGTTGAGCCCCTTGGCCAGCTCACCCCAGGCCGCTGCCGGCCCGGAAAGGGGCATGAAGGTCCCGACCACCACCGTGTCGGCGGTCACGCCGGGCACGGCCTGGCCTACCCCCTGGCCCGGCCCCTCCTGGGACGGCCCGCCGCCCGCACCGCCTGCCGGCTGGCCGCCTCCCCCACAACCGGCCAGCACAACCATCAGTACCGCCAGCAGCCAGGCCAGCCAGGCCCGCCGCCGGGCATCGGTTCCACCCATGCCTGCCGGTACCCCCTCTCCTGACGCATTCCCAACAGGTGTGGCGCCTTCTGTCGCGACGCATCCCCCAGCACCGGCCCATTTCCCCGAGGGCCCCCGGCCGCTTCCGCAGGAACGGGCGGAAGGGCAGGGTCGAGTTCGGATCAGACCCCCTGGTGGTCTCCCGCCGCCGCACAGCGGGACGGACCGGGGAATGGATCGCGTACGATCGCCGGCCAGTGGATCTCACGCGATGACAGCCATGGAACACCCGCAAAACGGAATCCACAGGAAGCGGCCTGTTGGGCTCCGGCCCGGCAACCTCACCTCCCGGTGGAGGCCGTACCGGCATGACGGTTGCAGATGGCGGGCCGCCGCAGCGGCCCGGTTGGGGCAGCGACGAGGTGGGATGAACCTGCCCGCGGTGGGCCGACCGGCCCTACCGGCACAGCCGCGCCCAGCACACCGGGCAGGACGGCCCGGATCTCTTGGGTCCCGTAGTTTCCACCTCCGGGTGGCCCGCTCCTTCCGGCCGCTCCCGCCGTTTACCGGCCGAACACCACGTCCCACCCCCTACCACTGCCCACTGGCCGGAAGGAGAAGGGTAGAGGCGCCACCACCACAAGGAGAATGGAAGACTATTCCTCTGCACCAGGACATCCCGCCGGCCCGACGGTGGATGGCACGCCGAGCCCCTGGCTCGCGGGCCCCGGGGTGCCCGCCGGGTGGTGCCGGCGAGAGCACCCGCCCCTCCCGCCGGCGCGGCTTGCCCGGCCGGTGGCTCAGGCCGGCCTCCGCAGGACCAGCTTTCCGTAGGAACGGCGCCCCGCCAGGTCATCCAGGGCCTCCACCAGCTGGTCGAAGCCGTATTCCCGGAACACCACGGGCCGGATGATGCCCCGCTGGTAAAGGTCCAGCAGGTACCGGTGGTCGTCCCGCACGGCGGCGGGCTGCAGCCGGGCCCGGTAGCCCCAGTGAATCCCCACCACGCTGTAGTTCTTCACCAGCACGTGGTTGGCGGGCACCTGGGGAATGCCGCCGCCGGCAAAGCCGATGACCAGGATCCGCCCCTCCGGCGCCACGCACCGCCTGGACCGGTCGAACCCTTCACCCCCCACCGGGTCGAAGATCACGTCGGCACCCCGGCCGCCGGTGGCATCCTTCACCGCCTCGACGAAGTCCTGCTGGCGGTAGTCGACGGCCAGCTCGGCCCCCAGCCGCCGGCACAGGTCCACCTTCTCGGCACCGCCCGCGGTGGCCAGCACCCGGGCGCCCATGGCCACCCCCAGCCGGATGGCCGCCGACCCGACCCCGCCGGCGCCCGCGTGGACCAGCAGCACTTCGCCCGGCTGCAACCGGGCGCGATGGCGCAGGGCGTAATCGGCGGTATGAAAGGCGATCAGGAAGGCGGCAGCCTCCGTGGCCGGAATGCCCGGGGCCACGGGAAAGACCCGGTCCTTCGGGACCACCACCGGTTCGGCCAGCCCGCCCCGGGGCAGGACGGGCAGGGCCATCACCCGGTCCCCGACCTGAAAGGCGGAGCCCGGCCCCGCTTCGATCACGGTGCCCGCCACCTCGGCCCCGGGCGTAAAGGGAAGAGGTGGGCGTTCCTGGTACTGGCCCAGGCAAAGCAGGATGTCGAGGAAGTTCAACGCCACCGCTTCGACCTGAACCTTCACGGTGCCGGGTTCCACCGCCGGTTCGGGCACGTCCGTCAGGCGCAGGACCTCCCGCGGCGGCCCCAGCCGCTCGACCTGCCAGGCAAGCACAGCCTCACCCCTAGCACCGCGGCCGTCACGGCGTCACCGGCCGGTAGAACTGGCGCTCCCTCTGCTCCAGCATAGGCACGATGGTCTCCTCGACGATCCGGCGAAAGTGGGGCGCCTGCCGGTGGGCCTCCAGCGCCGCCTCATCGCGGTACACCTCGTAGAGCAGAAACTCGTTCTCCCGCTCCACCGAGCGGTTCACCTCGTAGCGCAGGCAGCCCTCTTCCTGGCGGGAGAGGGTGATCATCTCCCGCAGGGCGGCCTCGACCCGGTCCGCCATGCCGGGGCGGGTGACGTAGCGGGCCACCAGGACGATCATGCCGTCCACCTCCCGCAGGTTGTTTCCCTGCGGGTGGTGCAAGAACCTCCAGGCCCTGGGGCCAGCCACTCGCTGTCCACACCGTGCAGGCCCCGGCCTTCGGCGACGGGGTCGGCGGCGTTCGGCCCCAGGCCGGTTCGCCGCCGGGGCTCGACGGCCTTCAGGACCGCCGGCCCCTGCCAGCGGCTCCTCCGGCACCCCACGAGGACAGGCGGCACGGTCCGCGACGGCACATACTACGCCTGCTATGGTCAACCGCAACCTGCTGGATCGGCTCACGCACGAGATCCATACGGCCAGCAGCCGCCTTGGCGCGTACCTGGACGGCTGGGCCGCCGATCGGGCCGCGGCGGAACCCCTTTCCCACCGGCTCGATGAGACCACCCGCCGCCTGGCTGCGCTGCTCGGCCATGCCAGCGACCTGCACATCCGCCACCTGCGGCTGCGGGGCCAGGTCCGGGTGGCCGTGGCGGTGATCGACGGGCTGGCCGTCGACGAACTGATCCATCGCTTCGTGCTGGTCCCGCTGGGAAGCATCCCGGCCGATGTGAACACCCCGGACGAGGTGGTGCGGTGGCTCGTCCGCCGCGGGCTCCAAGGAACCCGGCTGCAGCAGGCCCGCCGCTTCGACGACGTCGTGCGGGAGCTGCACCGCGGCAGTGCCGTGGTGCTGGTGGATTCGGTCGACCGCGCCCTCATCCTCGACTTCAGCGGCTTCGAACACCGCCTGCCCGAGGAACCGGCCACGGAGGTGGTGACCCGCGGGCCGCGCGAGGGGTTCACCGAGGTGCTCCGCACCAACCTGGCCGCCGTCCGGCGCCGCCTGGCCGATCATCGTCTGCGCGTCGAGGACTTCGAGGTCGGTCGCCTGAGCCACAGCCGGGGTGCCCTCCTCTACGTGCTCGGCCGAGCCGACCCGTTGCTGGTCGAGACCTTGCGGCGGCGGCTGGCCGCCGTGGACCTCGACACCGTGGTCGACACGAGCCAGCTCGCCTCCTTCCTCTCGGGACGGCCCTGGTCCCCCTTCATGCAGTACCGCAGCACCGAACGCCCGGACGTGTGCACCGCCGCCCTCGCCGAGGGCCGGGTGGTCCTGATGCTGGACGGCACGCCCTTTGCGCTGATCGTCCCGGCGACCTTCTGGGACCTCCTGCAGAGCCCGGAAGACTACTACCTGCGCTGGCCCTTCGGCACGGCCATGCGACTGCTGCGCCTGTTCGCCGTGCTGGTCAGCGTCAGCGGCCTGGCGCTGTACGTAGCCATCGTCAACTACCACCACGAGCTGATCCCGACCAACCTGCTGGTCACGATCCTCACCAGCCGCGCCGCCGTACCCTATCCCACGGTGGTCGAGGCGATCATCCTGAACGTCGGCTTCGACCTCCTGCGGGAGGCGGGCGCCCGCATGCCCCGCGGCATCGGCGGTGCGCTCTCCGTGGTGGGCGCCCTGGTGGTGGGGGAGGCCATGGTGCGGGGCGGACTGGCCAGCGCCCCGATGGTGGTGCTGGCCGCGACGACGGCCGTCGCCACCCTCTCGCTCCCGACCTTTGCCGTGACGGTCCCCTTCAGGCTGATTTCCTACGCGTTGTTGCTCCTGGGCAGCGCCCTGGGGCTGTTCGGCATCGCCGTCGGGGTGACCGCCGTGGTCGGGCACCTGAGCTCCCTGGAGTCGGTGGGCAGGCCCTTCCTCGCCCCGCTGGCACCGTGGCGCGGCGAGGCGCTGCTGGAAGACGCCCTGGTGCGCCTGCCCTGGAGGCGGCACCGCAAGCAGGTCCCCTTCGTCCCCGTGGAGCGGAGCGCCGGGCGGGCGGCGGAGCCCGAACCATGAGGTCGCAGCGGGTCGAAGCCCTGCAGGTCGCCATCAACGCCACCATCGCGGTGACCACGGGGGCGCTGCTGTACCTGCCGCGGCCCGTGGTGGTGAAGGCGGGACGGGACGGCTGGATGGCGGTGGGCGTGGCGGCGATGCTCGGGATGGTCCTGGCCTGGTGCTGGTGGGCCCTGTACTTCCGGCCGGAGCGGGCGCCGGGCGAGCGGACGGCCGGGGACCGGCCCGGCTGGGGCGACCGCCTGCTCGCGGCGGGCTTTGCCGGGTATGTCACGTACCTGGCGGTGGTCCTCGTCGCCCAGGTCACCACCGTGTTCGCCACCGTGCTGCCTGAGATGCCGGTGGCGGTGTTCGCCGCCGGGACGGCGCTGACGGGTTGGGTCCTGGCAGCCTACGGCTTGGAGGCGGTCTACCGCAGCGGCCAGGTGCTCTTCCCCCTGATGGTGGGCGCCAGCGTGCTCAACCTTGCCGTCGTGCTGGCGGGGAACGTGGACATGCGCGAGCTGACGCCGGTCCTGGAAACGGGTGTGGGTCCGGTGGCGACCGCCCTGCCGGTCGCCTTCGCCTTTTCCGGCGCGTCGGCCGTGGTGCTGGCGGCCGGCGGCCGGTTGCGGGACCCCGGACGACTGCGCTGGGCCCTGCCCCTGGCCGTGGCCCTGTCGGGCCTGCTGCTGGTCGCCTACACCGCGGCCGCCGTCGCAGTGCTCGGCGTGTCCGAGGTGGCGCGGTCGACTTTCCCGGTGCTCAGCCTGATCCGTCAGGTCCGCGCCAGCCTGTTCCTCCAGCGCCTTGAGATCCTCACGCTGTTCGCGTGGCTGACGGGGACGTTCGTCCATCTGGGTCTCTTGCTGACCGCGGCCGCTACGGCGGTGGCCCGGGCCCTCCCCGGGAAGCCGCGATGGCAGGGCGTGGTGACGGCCGTGATCGGCGCCGGGGCCGGGTGGGTGGGCGTCGTGGGGTTCACCAGCGGCCCGGTGCTTCTTCACCACGTGGAGAGGGTCTTCCCGGAGGTGTCCATGGCGGGGACGGCCTTCCTGCTGGCCGGCGGGTGGATGAGCCTCAAGGCACGCCGGTCCGGCCGGCCGCGACCGCCGACGCCCCGGACCGCGTCCCCCAGGACGGACGGGGGAGAGGAGCCACCACGCGAGGGACCGGAAGGGGGGCGTACCGGCCTGCGCCGCGTCCCTGGTTCGGACCTCGGAGGCCGCCTCCCTGGTCCGGATCCTGGTGAAAGGCTTCCGTCATCCCAGGTGAGCGGATCCGGTACGTCTGCGAAAGCGGGTCCCTCCGGCTCTGAGGTCCGGGGCGCCGCGGCCAGGTCGCGGCGGGCGGCAGCCCTGGCGATGCTCGCCCTCTGCGCCGGCCTCTTCCTTGGCGGCTGCTACGGCCGCATCGAACCCGAGCAGGCCGCCGTGGTGACGGTGCTGGGCCTCGATCGAACCCGCAGCGACCGCCTGCTGCTCACCGTGGAGATCGTCGGCGCCCCCACCACCGGCCCCAGGGAACAACCGGGCAGCATCGCCCACCGGCTGCTCCAAGCCGAAGGCCAGTCGCTCCTCGATGCGCAGCGCCAGTTGGAGCTGGCCGCAGCACGGGAAATGCTGTGGAGCCACGTCAACGTGGTGCTGGTGGGGCGGGACCTGGCGCGCTCCGGCCTCGAGCCCGTCCTCGACACCCTGTCCCGGCGGTACACCTTCCGGCGCAACGCCTTCCTGTTCGTCACCGACGGCCCCGCCGGCCGGTTCCTCCAACGCCTCCAGCCCGCCTTCGGCGCCCCGCGCTTCGTCGCCTTCCAGCGGATGATGCTCCGTCCGTCCGCCCGCCTGGGCCCGCCCATCGATCTGAACACCTTCCTCCGCACCGTGGGCCACGGAGGTGAGGATCCGGCGGTGCCCGTGGTGGATCTCGCCGTTTCGACGTCGTCGGAACCTATGGTGCGGCGCGTAGCCCTGTTCCGCGGCCTGCACATGGTCACCGTGGCGGACGAACGGGCCACTCGGGGCCTCTACTGGCTGACCGGCCAGCAACAGGTGGACCGGCTGGTGTGGCCCTGCCCCGGCGATCCACCGGATCGCGGGTTCGGGGTCACCGCCGTGCGCAGCAGCAGCCGGCGGAGTGTCCGCTGGACGCCCGCCGGGCCGGCGGCCTCCGTGCGGGTGCGGATCGAAGCGGACGTCGAAGAGTGGCGGTGTACGGAGCCCCTGACGACGTCCGTGCTGCCGCGGGCCCAGGCGGCGGCGGCACGCGCCGTGGGCCGCGACGTGGCGGCGCTGCTGCAGCTGGCCCGCCGGGAGGGGATCGACCCCGTGGGGTTCGGCCTGGAGTTGCATCGCCGCGATCCGGCCGCGTGGCGGGGCGTCGCCCCGCAGTGGCGCAGGCGGCTCGCGAGCCTGCCCGTCACGGTCCAGGTGGACGTCCACCTGCGCCGCACCGGCTTGACGATGGGTGCCCCGTGAGGCCCGACCCGGCCCCGGACAGCGCGGGCAGGAATCCACTGCCAGGGAACGTATATGGCGAACATGGCCGGCGACGGGGCGGCATGTTCTGCTCTAACCGGCGCAGTCCGCTCTGGAGAACGGGGGACCCGAGCCGTGGGTTTCAAGGAATACGACCGCTACGACGGTCTGGGTCTGGCAGAACGGATCCGCACGCGGCAGGTCAAGGCGGCCGAGGTGGTCGAGGCGGCCATCGAGCGTGTGGAGGCGCTCAACCCCCGGCTGAACGCCGTGGTGGTGCCCCTGTTCGACCAGGCCCTGGAACAGGCCCGGGCCCTGGATGAGGGCACGCCCGGCGGGGCCGCTGGCGCTTCCGGCGCCGGCGCCCCTGGCCCCTTCACCGGCGTCCCCTTCCTGGTCAAGGACCTGGGCGAGGCCCTGGCCGGGGTGCCCCTGACCCACGGCTCCCGGGCCTATGCCGGGTTCGTCCCGGATCACGACGCCGAGACGGTGCGCCGCTACAAGGCGGCCGGGCTCGTCATCCTGGGGAAGACCAACACGCCGGAGCTGGGCCTGGTGGCCTTTACCGAGCCCGAGCTCTACGGCCCCTGCCGCAACCCCTGGGATCCCTCCCGCACGCCGGGCGGCTCTAGCGGTGGCTCCGCGGCGGCGGTGGCAGCCGGCATGGTGCCCCTGGCCTCGGGCGGCGACGGGGGCGGTTCGCTACGGATCCCCGCCTCCCACTGCGGGCTGTTCGGCCTGAAGGCCAGCCGCGGCCGCACCCCCACCGGCCCGGATTTCGGGCAGATGTGGCACGGCGCCGCGGTCTACGGGGTCCTCACCCGGTCGGTGCGGGACAGCGCCGCCATCCTGGATCTCCTGGCCGCACCGGAGCCGGGGGCTCCGTACGTCATCGCCCCGCCCCGCCGCTCCTATCTGGACGAACTCGGCCAGGACCCCGAGCCGCTGCGCATCGCCATGGACACCCGCTCGCCCATCGGCCGGCCCGTCGACCCGGAGTGCGTCAGGGCGGTGGAGCGGGCGGCGCAGCTCCTGGAAGAATTGGGGCACCGCGTGGAGGAGGCCCGGCCCGCCATCGACGGCCTGGCCCTGGCCCGGAGCTACCTCACCATGTACTGCGGCACCGTGGCGGCCGAGGTCCGGCGGGTGCGGGAGCTGCGCGGCCCGGAGGCGGTCAAGCAGCTCGAGCCCGCCACCCGCATGCTGGGCCTTCTGGGCGAGACGGTCAGCGCGGGCGAGTTCAGCCAGGCCCTGGACCAGTGGGATCACGCGGCCCGGGCCCTGGGCCGGTTCTTCCAGGATTGGGACCTGTACATGACGCCCACCGTGGCCCGGCCGCCCGTGGCCATCGGGGAGCTGAAGCCCTCGCCGGGCCAGGAGCGGCTGATGAGGGCGCTGAACGCCATGGGCGTCCTGGGCTCGGGGCGGATCTACCGGGCGGCCCGGATCCTGGAGACGGTGGCCCTGGAGAACCTGGCCGCCACGCCCTTCACCCAGCTGGCCAACCTGGCCGGCGTTCCGGCCATGTCGGTGCCGCTCCACTGGACGGCGGAGGGGCTGCCCATCGGGGTCCAGTTCGTCGCCCCCTTCGGCGCGGAAGACCTGCTCTTCCGCCTGGCGGGGCAGCTGGAGCGGGCGGCGCCGTGGTTCGATCGGCGGCCGGCGCTGCCGTGATCCCGCGGTCCGGCCGGAGCCATCGGGCGCAGGGGCGCACAAGTCCGCGGGTCCGGCAGCGGGCGCCCCGGGTTGCCCTGTTGCGGGCGGTCCGTCCTCACCGTGCGGTCACCCCGGGCAGGTGCAGGATCCATGGCAACCGTCAGTGCCCCTGCGGGCGCCTCGTGGCTGCCCTGGCCGCAGCCTGCAGGACCAGCGGCGATACGACAAGACCCGCCCCGATGTAGGCCGGCGTGTAGTACGGCAAGGCCTCCGCTTGAAGGAGGCCGAGCCAATCCTGACCGTTGAAGAGGTCGCGATGGGCCAGGTAGGTGAGATAGGCACCGCCCAGGATCACCACGCGCTCCGTCGCCGCAGCCACCACGCCCAGGGCGGCCACCTTGGACCACGGGTATGCGGTTTGCCTGCGACGGCTGACCCAGCCGACGAAAAGACCGCCCACCGCGTACGGGATCGTGCTCATGAGCAGGCCGCTCATCCACACCGCCGCGGGAGACCAGGGTGCGTTGTGCCAGGCGCTGAAATCGGTCCGGCCCAGCAGGAGCATGGCGAACACGATGACCAGCCCCAGGACCTGGGGCGTCAACACGTACGCCACTCCGGTCACCGCCAGCGTCAGGACGCACTCGATGGCAGGCACCGTCGGATCAACCCCCCCTCAGCTTGGGGCCGGCCGACGCAAACGGCCAGGTCCGCAGCGATCAGCACCAAATGCGCCACCAGAGTCAGCAGGACGACCAACCGCACGGGCGACATCAAGAAGGGCACCGCCAGGATCGCCGTTCCTCCCGCCAGGGACAGGTCATAACCCAGGAGCCTGGCGGTACGGGCACGCGGGTTGAGCCGCCGTTTGGCCAGCGGCGCCCAGCTGAGGGAGAGCAGGGCCAGCAGGGTTGCGAGCAAGATCATGCCAGTGCTGTGGAACCGGCCCCCCTGCACGTGGTAAGGGAGCCAGAAAAGGGCCCCATAGAGGACCGCCGCAGAACCTGCCACCCCCACGAGCAGCGGCGGCACCGCCGTGATCCGGTCGACCGTCTTCACCCCCGTCTTCACCCCATCCATCGCGTTCACCCCTCCATGTATCAGCAGTCTCAGTAGGCGGTCGCCATCCCGTACATCAGGAGCAGGACAAGCACCGCCAGGTAGACGGGCGCCACCGCCACCGCGGCGAGATCCGTCCGGCCCCGCTGCATCGCCACCCCCGCCCCCACCAGCAGCAGCGGCCCCAGAGCACCGAGGGTGGCCAGCACCGCCGACAGGCCGAGCAGATAATAGCACGGCCCCAACGCGCAGATCGCCGCGACGAACAGACATCCCGGCCGTCGCCGCACCAGGCCAAGGAGCGACGCCACCACCATCGCGACCACGGCGCCGAGGCCCATGGTCAACTGGACGGTGACCGCGTGAAGGTCGAAGGGCACGGATCACCCCTCCCCGTTGCCAGCCGTCTGTCGCCCCGATGCAGGGGCCGCCTCCCGTCGCCTCTTCCGGAACACCGCCTCCTCCGGAACATGCATCGTACCTTGCCGCCTCGCCGCCGGCGTACGGCGCCGCTTGGGCACGGCGGACGCGCGGAGCGTCGTTGGCGAATCCCCGCGACCGGTCCCTTCGACGTCGGGGCCGGTAGCTCCCGCCAGGTGTCACCGCTGCCGGCCCGGATGGGGACGGGCCGGAGTGGGCCCAGCCAGGAGGCCGCCGTTGGAGAAGGATTCGAACGGCAACCGGCGTAGATAAGTTAGTGATCACTCAGCTGTAATCCCGTTACCTGTGCCATCGCGTCACCTGGCGATGGTTCGCACCAACCCCGGGGCTCTGGACGGCCCGGGCGAGGAGGTGGGTGCGCGATCTGCCCGCGACGAGCGAAGGTGAAGCGGTCCGAACAGATCCTGCGCACGGCCAAGGCCGTGTTCGCCCGGTCCAACTACCGGTCCAGCACCACGTCGGCCATCGCGGCCGAAGCCGGCGTCTCGGAACCGCTGATCTACCGCTATTACCCGTCGAAAAAGCAACTCTTCCTGGCGGTACTCGATGACGTCACCCGGCGGATCTTGCAGCGCTGGGACGCCATCCGCCGGTCCGAGCCGTCGAGCCTGGCCTGCCTCCGGCGGATCGGCCAGGACTACCTGGATCTGGTCGACCGGAACAGCGACGACCTGAAGGTCTTCTTCAAGGCCGTCTCCGAGGACAACGACCCGGAGATCCGCCACTTCTTGGCGGAGAGTTACCGCAAGTACGCCCGGTACCTGGAAGACGTCGCTCGGCGGGGACAGGAGCAGGGCGAGATCCGTGGCGATGTCCCGCCCCGGATCATCGCCTGGCAGATGATGAGCCTGGGCGCTGCCTTCAACCTGTTCGCCGCCCTGGGACTGTCGGAATGGACCAGGGCGGACCGCGAGGCCCAACTGCTGGCATTCCTCGAGCGAATTCGTGCGGCAGGCCCGCCCGCCGGAGCGCCGGGCGGCACGGACGACGGGGAGGCAGCGCACGGCCAGGCGCCGGCCTGTTCGTCCGCCAGGTCGCCCGCCGGCGCAGCGGACCGCGCGGCGAGCGGCTCCGCCGGGAACGCGGGGCGAAGTGCAGGGGTCCGGCCGGTCACCCCGCCGGATCAAGGGGGGCAGGAAGCATGAGATACCAGTCCTACGCCTACGGGCAGAACCACTGGGAGCTCGACCCGGACCTGCGCCACGTGCTGGCGCACTACTGGCCGGGTTTCACCGTCCACGAGGCCCAGCTGCGCCGCTTCGGCGCCCTGGCCGGTGAGGAGGTCTACGAGGTCGCCTACCACGTAGACCATGACGCCCCGCCGGTGCTGGTCATGCACGACCTGGACGGCCACCGGGTGGACCGGGTGCGCCTGTCGCCCGCCCAGGAGGCGCTCCTCCGAGAGCTCGCCCCGATGAACCGCCCGCCCTATGAAGGTGGAAGCTGGCATCACCACTACGCCCTGGGCTACCTGGTGGCCGACCCCGGCATCTACTGCATCCTGACCATCACGAACCAGACCGCCTACATTATTCATAAGTACGCGCCGGAGTTCGCCGAGTGGAAGGACAAGCTGCTCCGCGGCGAGTTCTGGGGCGCCACCTGGATGACCGAGGTCCAGGGCGGCAGCGACCTGGGCGCCAACACCCTCCAGGCCACCCGTGACGGCGACGCCTGGCGCCTCGACGGCGAGAAGTACTTCTGCAGCGGCGCCGGCCTGACCGATGTGGCCGTCGTCACCGCTCGGCCGGAAGGGGCGCCCGCCGGGCCCAAGGGGCTGGCCCTCTTCCTCGTGCCCCGGATGAACCGGGCCGGCGAGCTGAACTACCACGTCCGCCGGCTCAAGGACAAGAGCGCCACCCGCGCCGTCCCCTCGGGTGAGGTGGATTTCCGCGGCAGCGAGGCCTTCCTGGTGGGCGAGGCGGAGAAGGGGATCTACTACACCCTCGAGGTCCTCACGGTCTCCCGGCTGGCCAACGCCATCGCCGGCATGGGCATCGCCCGCAAGGCGCACCTGGAGGTGCTGGAGCGGGTGCGGCGCCGCCGGTCCTTCGGCCGGCAGCTGGTGGACCACCCGCTGATTCGCCGGGACCTGACCGACATGGCCGTGCGCATCGCCGGCGGCCTGGTGCTGGGCTTCCACGCCGCCGACCTCTTCGAGAAGGCGTGGGACGAGTTACCGCCCTACACGTCCCGCTACCATTACGCCCGGTTCCTCTCCCACCTGGCCAAGAACCGCACCGCCGATCACGCTGCCGAGGTGACGCGGCTGGCCATGGAGCTCTTCGGCGGGCTCGGGTTCCTGGAGGAGTACGCCGTGGCCCGCTGGCACCGCGAGGCCCTGATCACGCCCATCTGGGAGGGGCCCAGCAACATCCAGGCCCTGGACCTGCTGGAGGCCATGCACAAGAAGCGGGCCCACGAGGCCTTCCTGGCCGAGTTCATCCCGATGCTGGAGAAGGCCGGCACGCCCGAGGCCCGGACCGCCCGCGAGGTCATCGAGGCCACCCTGGCCCGGCTGGCCGGCGGCAAGCCCGAAGAGGCCCAGTGGTACGCGAAGGATGCCACGGCCCGGCTGGCCGATGCCGCCCAGGTGGGCCTCCTGTACAAGCTGGCCGAGACCGCGGGCGAGCGCTATGCCCAGCTGGCAGCCCTGTATGCCCGCCGGTTCCTCCTGGGCGAGGAGTACCCGGCCTGGGCACTGGAGAAGCCGGAGGTGTGGTCCGCATAGGCGCGGGCAGCCCCCTGGGCCGGGTCCCGGGGGACGGCCCAGGCCCGTGAGCAGGCGTGGGGGACGGGGGAGGTGGCGGGGAGGGCGGCAGGCCCCATTGGCCATTGCGCAATTGCCCAACATGCGATCCGGGTACCACAAGGCCGATGAACGACGGGAACGACGACAAGGAGCCCGCACCGGCCGGCCCGCCGGTCGGGCCTGCATGCCATCACTACCTACGCGGAGAGGGGGAGCGTCCGGTGCGCGAGCTGGTCGTCCACGAGGTATTGAAGAGCGCTCTGCACAACGGGCCGGAGTCCGAGATCGTCTACGGGGGGCGGCGGTTCACCTACGAGCAGGTCTACGAGCGGGTGCTGCGCCTGGCCCAGAGCCTGAAGAAGCAGGGCGTGGGCCGGGGCACCGTGCTGGGGGTCATGGACGTCAACAGCCACCGGTACCTGGAGCTGCACTACGCTAGTTCCATGCTGGGGGCCGTGTTGCACACCATCAACTTCCGCCTGCCGCCTGACGACCTCCTCTATAGCCTCCAGCGCGCCGGCGTCGAGTGGATGTTCGTATGGGAGGGGTTCCGGCAGCCGCTGGCCAAGGCGCGGCCGCTCTTCCGGAACTGGGTCTGGCTGACGGACGGCGACGAGTCGCCCGAGCCGGGCACGCCGACCCATGAGGACCTCGTCCACGAGGGCCGGGCCGAGGTCCCGGACGAGGCAGAGAAGGTCCGCGAGACCGACCCGTATTCCATCTTCTACACCACCGGCACCACGGGCCGGCCCAAGGGGATGCTCTACCGGCACCGGGACGTCCTTCTGGCTTCCCTGGGAATCTTGCACCACTTGGCCATCCATCCCACCGGGGCGGCGGCCGGCAGCCGCGACGTGTACATGCCGTGCATCCCCTTCTTCCACATCCACGGCTGGGGGACGGCGCTGTTCGTCCCCTACCTGGGCGCCAAGCTGGTCCTGCCGGGGAAGGCCACGCCCGCCGAGCAGCTGCGCTTGATCCTGGACGAACAGGTCACCTGGTCCAACATGGTGCCGACCCAGCTCCACATGCTGCTGGAGGCGGCCGACCAGGCCGGGGTCAGCGAGCTCAAGGGGTACAAGGTCCTCACCGGGGGCAGCCCGGTGCCCTCGGGGCTGGCCCGGCGGGCGCGCGAGCGGGGTATCGCCTACAGCGTGATCTACGGCGGCTCCGACCAGCTCGCGGCCACCATCTCGGTGGTGCCCCGGGGCGTGGAGCCAGGCTCGCCCGAGGCCTGGGAGGCGCTCCGGACGAACATGCTACCGCTGGCCATGGTCGAGGTCCGGCTGGAGGGCGACAACGGCCAACCCGTCCCCGCCGACGGGAAGAGCATCGGCGAGGTGCTGGTGCGCTCTCCCTGGCTGCCCGACGGCTACTACAAGGACCCCGAGCGGAGCCGCGGGGTCTATGAGGGCGGCTGGTTCCGCAGCGGCGACCTGGGTGTGATGAACCCCGACGGCACCCTCTACGTGGTCGACCGGAAGAAGGATGCCGTCAAGAGCGGCGGGGAGTGGATCGCCACCGGCGTGCTGGAGGCGCTGATCTCCGAGCATCCGGACGTGGCGGCGGTGGCCGTCATCGCCCAGCCCGACGAGCGCTGGGGCGAGCGGCCCCTGGCCGTGGTGCAGCCCCGCCGGGAGCTCTCCGGCGATGACGCCCGGGCCCGCCTGGAAGCGGCGCTCCGGAGCCATCTGGCGGCAGCGGTGGAACAGGGCCGGCTCGCCCGCTTCTGGATCCCCGACCGGTTCGTCTTCGCCGAGCAGCTGCCGCTGACCAGCGCCGGGAAGATCAGCAAGGCGGCCCTGCGGCAGCAGCTGGCCGGTTAGGTCGGCCCCCCGCCCGGCCTGCCCCGCGGGGGGCGAGCTGCCCGTTGCCGTTACCACACCCGGGCCCTGGCCATCGCGCACCCGGCCAGGGCCCGCAGTCCTTGCCGGGTGCTCACGACCGCGCTCCCGCCGCCCGGACCCGCCAACGGCCCCACCGCGCCGACACCCAGTACACAAGCCCGCCCAGCAGGGGCAGCACCACGGCCAGCCCCACCCAGGCGATCCGGGCCGAGGTCCGCAGCCGGCGCCGGCCGGTGTCCCGCCCCGTCCAGACCACCAGGGCCAGGTCGGCCAGAGGGGGCAGGACCATCATCGCCAGGTATCCCGCCGCTCCGGCCAGGTCGGCGGCCAGGGGCCGGCCTGCCGGCGGGAGCTCGGCCGCCGGGGGCAGGACGGCCGGTTCTTCCCCGGCGGTCGCGCCGGGCGCCCCGGCGGCTGGCTCACCGGCCCCGCGCAACACCTCCACCGGCAGGGGGGACGGCGGATCCACCGGCGCCTCCTCCACCGCTGCCGGCACCTGGCGGCTCTCCGGGGTCGGCCAGGACGGCTGGGGCGGCGCCAGGGGATCGGGCATGTTGGGCTGGGGCGGCGGCACGGGCTGGACCCGCCAGTCGTTGTCCGGCACCCGTCCCAGGCTGGCGGCCAGGAAGAGCCGCCCCGTCACCAGCAAGGGCCCGGGGTCGCCACCGCCCACCCGGCGCAGGAGGCTCCCCTGCCCGCACCCGTACAGGGCCTGGATGCCCCAGGGCCGGCTCGTCCGGAAGCGGTTGCCGGCAAAGCAGCTGCCCGGCCCCGCCGGGGCCGCCAGCGCCAGGTCGGCCCGGCCCGAATCCCACACCGTGTTGGCCCGCACCGTGTGCCCCGAAGCGATCCAGACCTGCTCGTCCAGGTTGGGGACGATGAGGATGCCGTAGTTGGGGTGGTCCCAGATCAGGTTGCCCTCGATGACGTCGTTGATGCCGCCCGCCACCACGATCCCGTTGCCGAAGGACGGGTACTGCAGGGCCTTGGTCGGCGCGTCGAGGTTGTGGTTGCTGTAGATCAGGTTGTTGACGATCCGCGTCCCGTCCTGGGGGGCCAGCTTCTCCGAGTCCAGGGTGTTGGGAACGATGCCCGACATGTTGTACCGCCAGACGGAGTTCATGATGGTCAGGTTGCCGCCGGCGTTGGTCCCCGAGTAGCCGAGGGCGTTGTACTCGGCCACCACCTGGGTGATCACGGCGTGGCACGGCTTGCACTGGCCGATGTAGAAGCCCGAGTCGGGGCTGCCCGAGGCGTAGGAGTGGTCGAACTGGCCGTAGACCGAGTCGTAGGCGTAGATGCCGTAATCCCCGTTGTTGTAAGCCGTCAGGTAAGAGCCGCGGTAGCCCAGTACGCCCGTCCAGTAGAAGCCGTTGAGCAGGTGGTTGCGGGCGGTCATGTTCTCGACGACCACGTCGTCGGCGCCCAGGACCTTGATCCCGTTGGCCCGCTTGAACTCCCCGTCGATGATCACCCGGTTGCGGTCCAGGCCGCGGAGGGTCAGGTGGGGCTTGGTCACCACCACCTCCTCCCGGTACACGCCCGGCCCCACCAGGATCAGATCACCGGGTTGGGCGGCATCGACGGCCGCCTGGATGGTCGGGTAATCCTCCGGCACCCGCAGGGTGTGGTAGGGCCCCGCCGGTCGCGGCGGCGGTGCCGGGGGCAGGGGTTCGTCGCCCGAGCCCTGGCCTCCCGTGCCCGGGCCCTGGCCTCCCGCCGATCCTGGGGCTCCGCTCGCCCCGCCAGCCGGCGTGCCGGGTGCCGCCTCACCCGCGGTGCCGGGTTCTTCCACGATGACGGCGCCCGCCATCCCGACGCCGCCGGGGGCCCCGTGGTAGACGCAGTAGTAGTTGTACCGGCCGGGCCGGTCGAAGCGGACGCGGTACACGTCGCCGGGCACGAGGTGCCCCGAATCCCAGGAACCGTCGTCGGCGGTGACCGTGTGGGGGTTGCGCCCGGTCATCTTCCAGACCACCGTGGTGCCGGGCACCACGCGGACCACGGCGTCGCGGAAGAAGTCGTCGCCCCCTTCGACGTACACCTCCGGCCCTCCGGAGGCGGTGGACGGCGGCCCTGATGCGGCCTCCACCCTTCCGGAGGCCGGGACGCCCCCGAGCTTGCCCCCGGTTCCCGCGCTCCCCGCGGCCACCGCGACCGCGAGGGCAACCAGGACCAGCCCCCTGGCCGGCCGCCGGCAACGGCGGGCCACCTGTGCCCTGACTCGGGCGGAGAGGGACAGCAGCGGCCGAACTGGCCACGCGGCAGGCCCCCCGAGCGGCCCCCCACCCGGCCCCGCGACCGGCATCGCCGCCGGCATCCCGGCCGGCACCCCGACCTGAAACCCGACCCGCACCCCGGCCGGCTCCATGGCCCGCCCCTCGCCACCGCTCTTGCCATCCCCCATGAGGCTTCCCTCCCGCAGCATCACCCCGCCGGCATCCCCCAGCACCGGCGGCGCCTCTGGCGCCGTATGAACTAGCGGGGTCTCCGGCCACCTGGTCCCCCGGCCCAGTGCCGGCCGCCCGGTCCGCCCGGCCCAGCTCTCGCCAGCCGCTCCCTGGGCCGGCTCCCGCCACCCGGTCCCCGTCCTCCGGCCTGCCTCCGAATCGGCGCCCGGCGCATTCCGTTGCCCCGCCGATTCGACCTGGCGGGCGCCGGTCCTTGCTTCCGGAAGGGCTCCGGAAAGGTTCCACCCCGTCGAAACCACCAGGAGGAACCAGCCCGCCACCCGCGAACAGCACATCAACCAGATCCTTGCACCTGCGGAGGGATTGCCGTGGCCCGTCCCCGCATCGGCCTGACCTCGACCGGTTCCGGCGCCCTGGGCCGCCCGCCCGTCCCGAGGGCTTACCTGACGGCCGTCGCCCTGGCGGGCGGCGAGCCGGTGGTGCTGGATGTCCTTGATCCCGCCGCACCCCCACCCGAGGAGGTCGTCGACGGGGTGGACGGCATCGTCCTGGTGGGCGGTGGCGACGTGGACCCCGCCTATTACGGTGCGGACCCCCATCGGGAAACCCGGCCCGTAGCCCCGGCCAGGGACCGGTTCGAACTGGCCCTCGTGCGGCTGGCCATCGAGCGCCGCGTGCCCCTGCTGGGCATCTGCCGCGGCGCCCAGGTTATGAACGTCGCCCTGGGTGGTGATCTGGTTCAGCACATCCCTGACCGCTATGGGGACACCGTTCCGCACACCCCCGCCGACCCGTCGGGGCCGCGGGCGCTGCATGCGGTGCGGGTGGTGGCCGGTTCCCGCCTCCACCAGATCCTGAAGGAGGAGGTGGTCCAGGTCCGCTCCCGGCATCACCAGGCGGTGGACCGCCCCGCTCCCGGCCTGCGCGTGGTGGCCACCGCGGACGACGGCGTGGTCGAAGCCGTGGAGTGGGAAGATCCCGCCCATCCCCTGGCCATCGGCGTCCAGTGGCATCCCGAGGACGGCATCGAGGACGACCCCGTGCAACAGCGGCTGTTCCAGGCGCTGGTGGCGGCAGCCGGGGCAAAAGGCAAGGAACGGGAAATGTAAGGAATGGTCAAATCAATAGCAAGAACTCGTCAAATCAATGGCAAAAGGAATAGGGACTCGAATGCGACAACCGCCTTACGAGGAGATCCCCACCGGCCCCGCAGCCTGGACGGCGGGCGGGTCGGCCGTGACATAGGTTCCGGCGATGAGATCGTGCAGGGAGCGCTTGTCTTCCCGGGCCGCCACCAGGATGGCGCTGACGATCAAGCCGGCCCCCAGGGTGACGAAGTACACAAGCCCTCCCACCACCGAGCGCAGGAACATGGTGCCGATGCCCACAGGGGCACCGTTGAGCCGTACGATTCGAATTCCCACGATGCGCTTGCCGACCGTGTACCCGTGCCAGACCACGGGCACCACCAGCGCGTAGAGGAGATTGGCCAGCGACGTGAACCAGTTGGCTTCAGCGGTGCCGGTGGCCAGGTAGCCCGCCAAGGTGATCGGCCCGCCCACCACGATCCCGTCCAGCAGGCTGGCGGCGAAGCGCTTCCAGAAGCCGGCCGGATTCGTCACCGCCATGGCGCCTCTCCTCCTCTCGCGAGGCCTTCGCACGCCCCGTTCATCCCCTGGCATTGTATGCCAGGATATTCGCGCCGCAGGCCATCCTTCCTGCACCTGGGCATCCTGCCCTCGGGCCCTGCCCCGTAAAACTTCAGGGGGCCGACACCGTGAGGTCGTAACTCCGCAGGTGGAACCTCACCCGCACGGCGGGCCTCAGCTGCTGCAGCTCGCGGCGCCACCCGGCCTCCAGGGCGCGCCACGCCGCGGGATCCTGCCGGTACAGGGCCGTCCCCAAGCCGGCGGGATCGGCGCCCAGGGCGGCGGCCTGCTCCAGGGCCGCCCGAACCTGCCGTTGCGCGTGCCGGGCTACCGCCCGGCCGACCGCCATGGCCCGGGCCTCGTCGACGCGGCCGCCGGGACATTGCCACTCCAGCAGGGTTCCCGCCAGCTTGACCTCGACGGCCACCCGGGGCGGCGGTACTGCCTGCTCCACCTGGATGCGGGCTTCGTTGCGGTCGATCCGCAAGGACACCACCGGCTGCACCGGCACACCCTGCCCTTCCCCGCCCGCGTCGCCCCCCGTCCCGCCGCCCGCACCGCCGCCGGCACCGCCTGGACCGCCCGTCGCCAAGCCGCTCGCCTCCGGACCGGCCGCACCCTGAACACTCCCACCGCCTCCGGCCGCCTCAGGACAGGGAACGGCCAGGGTAAAGGGGTGGGCCTCACCCCGGGCCATGAGCAGCCCCACGTCAAGGGGCGGGCGGAGGAACCCCACCAGCCGGTCCCGGGCGAAAAGGGCCAGGCCCGCCGGCACCGGGTTGATGGTATCCCGGGTCCGGCCGGTGGCCAGCACCGGCAGGAAGGGGTCGATGCCCGGCGTATCGAGCCAGCGCAGCACGGTGTTGCCGTCCACCACGCGGGTGGTTCCTGGCCGGTTCTTCCGGCCCAGGGCATCGAAGGAACGGGCCAGGGAGCGATCCAGGGCGGGCTGCAGCGCCTCCAGCAAGCGGCCCGCCTCGCCCCGGACCACATAAAGGGAGGCCTTGCGCTCCACCCGGTAACTGCGGGAGATCATCTCCAGCAGGGGCCGCAGGCCCGACCGGGCGGCCGGCTCCCCGATGAGGATGTGTTCGGTGAAGGACCAGCGGACCTCCCGCGGCACGCTGCGGTCCAGGGACTCGGCGGCCATGCGCGGGGTCTGACCGGGTGCCGACCGGAACAGCGTGTTGCGGCTCATGCCCGGCCCTCCCGCACCGCTCCCCCCCACCGATGCCGGCAGGACCAGCTCGGGCACGGGGATCGCCACCGTCCAGAGGTAGCGTCCTTGAGGGTTCCGGTCCAGGGCGGCCACCGTAATGAAGGCCAGGTCGTTGACCTCGTTGTAGCCCCAGCATCCGCCCAGCAGCAGGGCGCTCAGAACCAGGACGAACCCGGCCCGCCAGCGGCCCCCGCGGCCCATCATCACGGCATCCGCTCCCCGGCAGGCTCCCCGCCGGCGGCGGCAGAGTGCCCGGCTTCGGGGGCCTCGTCGCCCTGGGGCGCCGGGCCGTAACCCGGACGGTACCGCCCGGCGGGCATCCCCGCCGGTGCCTGCCCCGGGGACCGTTCCTCCGCCCTTGCGGCCGCCCGTCCCGGCCGGGCGGGCAACAGGCCGGTCACCAGCCCCGCCACCAGCCCGGCCATCCCCACCAGGGGCCAGACCCGGTTAAATTGCCAGTCCCAGCGCTCGGTGTCGGGGAAAAGGATGGCCGCCACGACGACCGCAGCCAGGGTCATCAGCCCGTGGACCGCTCCCTGCCACCGCTCGGTGAGCCCCAGGCCTGCCCGTGCCGTCACCCCCGCCGCGTAGACGAAGAGAGCCAGCTTCAGGGCAATGCCCAGCAGCCATGCCGAAATCGTGAACACCTCCGGGTGGGACATCACGGGCACGGGCCGGGCGAGCCGCGCCAGGATAAAGGTGGGGGCCACCGCCCGGGCCGTTTCCCCCGAACCCAGCACGACGATGCCGGCCAGCGCCACACCGGCCAGCAGCACCACCATGCCCGCCGCGGCAAGCATCAGCGGCCGCAGAACACCATGGCGGGACGACAGCCCGTCGGCAAAGTAGGTCAGGATCAGGGTCTCGGCCGTGGCCGCCACCATCACCGGGATCCCTCGCAGCAGCGGCCCCGCGCCCCCTTCCAGCAGCGGCAAGAGCTGGGCCCACTCCGCATTGCCCGGAAGGAGGATGAGCAGGTTCGTCACCAGGGCCAGCACCATCACCGGCAGGACCAGCAGCCCCAGCCGCGCCAGGGTTTCGCGCCCGTACGCCACCAGGACCCACGTGGTCAGGGCCATGGTGGCATGAAAAGCCCATACCGGCGTCTCCGGGAAGACCACCACCATGAGGAGCACCGTTTCGCCCAGAATGCCGCCGGCGTGGTAGGTCGCATACGCCACCAGCACAGGGAGGACCAGCCACCGCATGAGCGGGTGAAACCGCAGGCGGTCGAGGGGCGTAAGCCCCGGGCGGAAGTAGAAGGCGTACCACGCCCCGACCACCAGGGCCACCACGGGGGTGCTGGCCAGCACGGCGAGCCAGGCGTCGCGGCCGGCGACGGCCGCCAGCGACCGCGGCAGGAAGAAGGCCAGGGTGGCCAGCACCACCACGATCAGCAGGGCCGCGATGGAGGCGGGATCGACCTGGTCACGGCGCGGCACGGCCGGTTCCTCCCCGCCGCCTGCCTCGGGCTCCTGCCTCTCTGAGCGTGCCGTCCAAGCCTCGCCCCCGCCCCCTCACTGGCCTGCACCGGCGCCCGCGCCCTCGCGTCCGATCAGGGGCGGCTTGCCCCGCATCATCGCCCAGGGGGCGCGGACCAGGGCATCCTCCCAGCCCTGGGGGCGGTACGGCGCATAGGGCGTGAGGTAGGGCACGCCCACCGAACGCAGGGACACCATATGGGCCAGCACGATGAGGAACGCCGTGACCAGCCCGTACATCCCCAGCACGGTCGCCACCCCCAGGAACACGTAGTGCAGCACGCGGAAGGGAATGGCCGCTGCGAAGGTGGGCAGGGCGAAGGCGGCCATGGCGCTGGCGCCGATGAGGATCAGGGTCGGAGCGGTGACGATACCCGCCCGCACCGCCGTATCCCCGATGACCAGACCCCCCACGATGGTCAGGGCCCCGCCCACCTGGCGGGGCAGCCGGGTGGTGGCCTCGCGCAGGATGTCAAAGACGAAGCTCAGCCCGACGGCCTCGAGCGCCGTCGGAAAGGGCAGGGATTCGCGGGAGGCTGCCAGGGAGAAAAGGAACTCCCGCGGGATCAGCTCCTGGTTGTAGGTCGTAACGGCCACGTAGAGCGGGAGCCCCACGGTCATCAGCAGAACGGCGAAGAACCGGACCATGCGCAAGATGCCGGCGAAAGGCCAGCGCAGGTAGTAGTCGTCGGGCGACTGGAGCAGGTCCCAGAACTGCAGGGGCACCACCACGGCGAAGGGTGTGCCGTCCAGCAGGACGGCCACCCGCCCCTCCATCAGCCCCGCCGCCACCACGTCGGGCCGCTCCGTGAGCCGCGCCTGGGGGAAGAGGGAGAGGGGCCGGTCCTGCAAGAGGGCCTCCACCTGTTCCTCCGAGAAAAGCATGTCCCAGGGCGCCGCTTCCAGGCGCCGGCGGACCAGGGCCACGGTGCCCGGGTCGGCCCGCCCCGCCACATGGACCACGGCCGCCCGGGTGCGGCTCAGGCGGCCCGTCTCCAGCTCTTCGATGCGCAGGTAGGGTGTGCGCAGCCGCCGGCGCAGGGTCGCGGTGTTCACCCGCAGGACCTCGACGAAGGCCTCCCGCGGGCCACCGATGGTCCCTTCCGTGGCCGGGGCGTCCACACCGCGGTGCTCGAACTCCCGGACGTCCACCAGCCACGCGGTGGTCACCCCGCCGGCCCGCTGCCCGTCCGGGGTGGCCGCGGGGCCCGCACCGGACGCCCCCTGTTCCGGGGCACCGGCCGCCGGTGCGCTCCCGGAACCGGCGGCGGGGAGTCCGCCCGCGGCGTCGACGGCGATCAGGGCACACCCTTCCAGAAGCCCGTCGACCGCCTCTGTCAGTCGGGTCACGGGACGAACCCGGCCGCCGGGCAACAGGCCCCGGTCCAGCCAGCGGGCCACCTGGGGTGCGGTGGCCGGCAGGCGTTCCAGCAGCGGCCGGAGGATGAACTGGTTGAGCAGGGTGTCGCCCACCAGGCCGTCCACGTACATGACCAGCAGTTCCGCGCCCCCCGGGCGCCGGAAGGGCACGGTCACCAGGTCGGCGGCGTGGCCCAGGGCATCCCGCACCAGCGCCTCCAGCGACCGCACCTCCGCCGGTACGGCTTCTTCCAGCGCCAGGTCGGCGACCCAGCGGTCCATCCGGCCCAGGAAGTCTTCCAGGTGCTCGCGCAACCGGGTGGCAGGGGTTTCCGCCAGGGGCGGCCGGCCTCCCGGAGGCGTGGTCGACCAGGCCGGCAGCCGGGCGTGGAGGCGATCCAGCCGCCCGGCGGCGCCTTTCAGCCCGGCCTCAGGGTGGACGGGCTGCCGGGCGGGCGCCCCGGCCGGCGGCTGCACCCCGGCCCGGGTTTGCCCGCCGGCCGGCCGGGCCCCGTCCCCCGGCCCCCACCCCATCCGCTGCACGCTGCGGCTCACGCACCCACCACCTCCCACCCTTCCCACCTGGATAAGATCACCGCCAGAACCGGCGCCTATGCCGCCCCAGGGCCGCACCGGTCCGGCCCTTTCCTCAGGTTCCCGTCACGGGGCACTCAGCAGGAATTCAGGTGGCTTGTTGACGATGAAGTTGCAAGAAGGAGGTGGGTGCAATGATCCAGCGTATCCTGATCGCTGCCGACGGTCCCGCCGACGCCCTCCGCCTCACCCGGGCCGTCCGGGAGCTGTTCCCCCAGGGCGGGGGCGCCACGGCCACCATCCTGCAGGTCCTGCCGCCGCCGGTTCCACCCGCGCTGTCCAACCCGCTGGCGCCGCCCCTGACGGCCGCTGACGACGTCCTGGTCCTGGGGGAGGCCAACGCCCGGCGCGACCTGGAACCGGCGCGGGATGAACTGGCCGCCGCCGGCTTCCGGGCGGAGGTCGACGTGGCCACGGGCGCCGCCGGCGAGGAGATCTGCCGCTATGCGCGGGCCGGTGGCTACCAGCTCATCGTCGTGGGCCGGCGAGGCCTGGGACGGCTGCAGGAGGTCCTGCTGGGCAGCGTAAGCGAGTACGTCCTTCGCCACACCCGCCTGCCCGTGCTGGTGATCCAGCAGGAGCAGCCGGCCAGGAACGAATGAAGGATCCCGCGAGGGATTCCGGCAAGTCGCCCCCGGCCGCCCGCGGCCCAAGGGCCGGGCGACCGGGGGCGTCGCGCCTGGGATGCCCCGGTGGGGCAGTCACTCTCTTTGCGTAAGGAAGGGCATGTCCCAAGATCCTGACCCCGCGCCGGTCAGGTGGGAACCCCGCGCCGGTCAGGGGGGACCCGGGCAGGCCCTCAGGGCAGGAAGACCAGGCCCAGGGCCATGACGGCGAAGGCCACCAGCATGACCACCGCGGTGTAGCCCAGGATCTGGCCGGCCCGCAGGCCCGTCATGCCGAGCAGCGGCAACGCCCAGAAGGGCTGGATCATGTTGGTCAGCTCGTCGCCGAAGGCCACCGCCATGACCGCCTTGCCCAGATCAAGGTTGAGCGCCTGGGCCGCCTGGATCACGATGGGCCCCTGGACCGCCCACTGGCCCCCTCCCGACGGCACGGCCAGGTTGACCAGGCCGGCGCTGACGAAGATCCAGAAGGGGAAGGTGAGGGGGGTCGAGATCGCCACGAACCAGTTGGCGATGACGGCCACCAAGCCCGACCCCGTCATGATGCCCATGATGCCCGCGTAGAAGGGGAACTGCAGGATCACCCCGCTGGCCGACCGCACGCCCTCGGCGATGGCCTGGGCGTAGCGGATCGGGGTTCCGTGCAGCAGCATGCCCAGGATCAGGAAGATGAAGACCACCATGTTGATGTCCAGGGCCGCAAGCCCCTTCTGGCCGAAGGCGCTGATGATGTAGACCACGCCTGCCAGGACGATCAGCCCCGTCAGGATGCGGCTGTGCTCAAGGCGCTCCGCCGGTGTGATTCCCACGCCCGGGCGCCCCGCGCCGGGCGCCAGGGGCGGCTCAGCCGTCGCGGCGATCCCCTCCCCGGCTCCACCGGCCAGCCCTGCCGGGATCTCTACCACCTCTCCATCGGACGGGTGCATGCGAGCCATGATCCACGGCGAGAGGAAGAGCAGCACCAGGGCCACCACCACGTTGAAGGGCCGGAACAGGGTTTCCGTCAGGGGCAGCAGCCCCATCTGCTTCTCCAGGAAGTGCCCCGGTGTGTTGACCGTCAGCGGAGCCGACCCGGAGAGCCCGTTGTGCCAGATCATCAGGCCGATGTAGCCTGCCGCCACCAGCAAGGGGAAGTGCACCTTGATCCCCCGCCGCGAGCAGGACCGCCCCACCTCGATGGCCAGCAAGGCCCCGGCCACCAGGCTGAGCCCGTAATTGATCAGGCCCAGCAGGCCGGTCATGAAGGCCACCAGGGCCACGGCCTGGCCGGCCGACCGGGGCCAGTCCGCCAGGCGCTGCAGGCCCCTGCGCACGCTGGGCGTGTTCGCCAGGGCGTACCCGGTGACCAGGATGAGCGTCATCTGCATGCCGAAGGCCAGCAGGTTCCAGAAGCCGCCGTACCAGTCCAGCACCAGCTGGTAGGGCCCGTGGTCGGTGAAGACCAGGCCCATGACGTAGACCACCAGCGTCAGCAGGATGGCAAAGATGAACGAGTCCGGAAGGTAGCGGCGGGTGAACCGGCTGAGCGCCTCACCGATCCGCTGCAAGCATCCCACCCCCAGTTGGGAACGAAGATGAGCCCACCGGCATCCCACAGCGCGAATGGCATTGCCATTCGGCTCGAACTCGCGGCGTTCCTGCCTGGAGGCCGTCGCGCCGCCCTGCGCCCTGCGGCCGGGCTCATCCCGGCTCGCACCAGTCGAACCGGGCGGTGAAGTGGCGCAGGACGGCCGGTTCGTCCACGAACCGCACGCCGCGCACTTGCTCCCGCCGCCGGAAGACCTGCACCACCACCTCCGCCACATCCTCCAGGTGGCGGTGGGTGTAGACCCGGCGAGGCACCGCCAGCCGGTAGAACTCGAAGGGGGACGGGAGCTGCCGGCCTGTGGCCGGATCCCGCCCCATCATCAGCGAGCCCACCTCCACACCCCGCACTCCGCCTTCCAGGTAGGCTTCCAGCGCCAGGGCGTGGCCGGGGAACCGTTCCGGCGGGATGTGGGGGAGGAACTGCCGGGCGTCGATGAACACGCATGCCCCCCGGTGGGCCACTGGATCGGGACCCCGGCCTCCCGCAGGAGCCGCCCCAGGTACTCCACCTGGCCCACCCGGTACGCCAGGTAGGCCGGGTCCAGCGCCTCCCCGAGCCCCACGGCCAGAGCCTCCATGTCCCGCCCCGCCATGCCGCCATAGGTGAGAAAGCCCTCGTAGGGCACCAGGCGCGCCGCCGCCCGGCGGTACAGCTCCTCGTCCTTGAAGGCGGCCACACCCCCGATGTTGACGAGCCCATCCTTCTTGGCGCTCATCAACATGCCGTCGCCCAGGGCGAACATCCCCCGGGCGATGTCCCGGGGGTCCCGGCCGGCGTAGCCTGGCTCCCGCTCCCGGACGAACCAGCAGTTTTCGGTGTAGCGAGCGGCGTCGAAGAGTAAGAGAATGCGGTGACGGCGGGCCAGGGCGGCCACGGCGCGAATGTTGGCCATGGACACGGGCTGGCCGCCGGCGGAGTTGTTGGTCACGGTGAGGATGATGCATGCCACGTCTTCGGGCGGATGGCGGTTCAGGAACTCCTCCAGCCGGGCCACGTCCATGTTGCCCTTGAACGGATGGGGGGTCCGGGTGTCCATGGCCTCCGGCGCCACCAGCTCCACCGGCCGGCCGCCGGCCAGCTGCACGTGAGCCCGGGTGGTGTCGAACAGCATGTTGCTCAGGACGAACCGGCCCCGCCGCCCGATGAGCTCCGGCAGCACCACCTGCTCGGCTCCGCGGCCCTGGTGCACCGGAAGGACGTAGGGGTTCACCCCGGGGGACGAAGTCTGCCTCCGCCGATTCGCTCACTGGCCCGCCCCCTTGATGGCCGTCTCCGGAGGGGTCCCTGCGGCTTCCCCTCCTGCCGGTGCCGTTGGTTCGCGGCGCCTCAGTCCCGGGTCGCGTGCCTACACGAAGCGATCCATGAAGTAGCTGTAACGGCGCCAGATCAAGCCGTCGCGGAAATGATGGAAGTCGGCAAACCGGACGGTCACTTCTTCCCCCGTCTTGAGGACACCCCGGAACACGCCCCGGACCGCCACCTGCTCGCCCTCGACCAGGATGGCGTCCAGCTGGTGGCGGCCTTCCTGGATGACCGTTACCTGAAACATCGTCATCTGTTTCGGGCAGCCGATCCTTGCGGATCGGCGGTGCCGGTCTTACCCGGCCATGCGCCGGTGCCGGCTTCCCGCTTCCTTCGGGATCGCCTGCTTTGCGGCAGGCCTTCCATCCCGTCCACGGGCGTTTTCCGTCTCCGGACCACTCCCGGCGACGGCGGCCACCAGGGCCGCGAGATTGCGGGCCGCGTTTTCGTCCCGGTCGAGCACGAGCCCGCATTCCTCACAGCGGAAAACGCGCTGCGAAAGCGGTAGCGATGGCTTGACCGCACCGCACCGCGAGCAACGCTTGCTGCTGGGATCGAAGGGCGGCGCTTCGACCAGAACCGCCCCGTGCCAGGGACACTTATACCTGAGCTGGCGGCGGATCTCCGCCAGGGCCGCATCGGCCAGCACCCGGGCCAGCCGCCGGTTCTTCAGCATGCCCGCCACGTGCAGTTGTTCAACCACCACCACGCCGTAGGTGCTCGCGAGGTGGTGTGTCAGCTTGTGAAGGGCATCCTGGCGGAGGTTCCGGGCCCGCGCATGGAGCCGGGCCAGCCGGCGGCGGGCCTTTTGCCACCCCCGGCTGCCCTTCTGGCGGCGGGCCAGGGCGCGGCTCGTTCGGGCGATCTTTCGGAGCGCTTTTTCAAGGGACCGGGGGTTCGGCCACTTCTCGCCCGTCGAAAGGACCGCCAGGTGCTTCACCCCCGCGTCCACGCCCACCACCCGCCAGGGGAACCGGGGCCGGCCCGGCGGCCGCTCCACCTCGCAGGTGAAGCTGACGAACCACCGGCCCCCTTCTCGGGCGACCGTGGCGGACAGGATGCGGGCCGTTCCCGCTTCGATGCGCCGGAGCAGGGCCGTAGCCGGCTCGTGGGTCTTCACCCGCCCGATCCGGGGCAGGACGACGTGGCTTTGGTCGTCCACCCGGATCGCGCCGGTGGTGAACCGCACCGACTCCCGCCCTCGGCCCTTCTTCCGGAACCGGGGGAACCCCACCCGGCGCCCCTTGCGTTCACCCTTGCGGCTTTTGGACCAGTTCTGCAGGGCCCGGGCCAGCCCGTCCAGCCCCGAGGAGTAGGCTTCCTTCGAGTTCTCCCGCCACCAAGGGGCGACGAGGTGCTTTTGCCGGTTCCACTCCCGCCGCAGGGCGGGAAGGGTCCACGGCACCTCCACATCCTCGCTCCGGTCGCGGGCTTCCAGGCGCTCCTTCACCAGAGCCAGACCCCAGTTGAAGGCGAAGCGGCGGGCGCCCACGTGGGAGGCCAGCGCCCGTTCCTGGCGGGGTGTGGGGTCGAGGGCGAAGCGGTACGCCTGCAACACACGCACGGGCAGGCCCCCCAAAATCATCCAAGGACAGCATACCAGAACATATGTTCCGTGTCAAAGAGTGCGGCCGAGGAGCGGAGGGAGGAGATGCGAAGATTTGATGACGTTGGGCGAGAAATGATAAGAAACGCATTAGCTGTTCTCAGCCCGCTCCCCCTCGAAGAAGCGGCGCAGGGCGTCGATCCCCTCAACGGGGTCCCGACCGCCCCGCTCGTAGCGGACCTCCGGATGGAACAGCCCCAGCAAGCCCTCCAGATCCCCGGCGTCGACCCGCTGGTAGTAGCTTGCGACCACATCCCGCAAGCGCTCGCCCATTGTAGCCCCTCCTCCCCGCTGCGCATCCCCCGGCAGCCGGTCCGCGGCAATCCGGGCAAGGGTCAAGGCTGGCATCCGGTGCGGCGATAGCCTACCATTTGACCATCCCGTTGATCTGAGCCGTACCCCGATCCCTCACGACCCTACAGTTGCTCATACCACCGCTTGATTCGAAGGGCCATGAGACGCCGCCGTTCCGCTAGGAAGACATCATAATCGGGTACGTTACCTTCAAGCACGGACAACGGAATGCAATTCTCCTCCAGGTTATGCTTCAAGTCCTCACGATCGGTAATTCCTCCATACTTCTTAGGACCGCCGTTCACCTGAGCCCAAAGCTCCTTGAAGTAAACATCGGGTGGCGTATCACCAATGGCAATGTTGATTTCACTTTGGGTGACCACAAAGTTGGCAATCTGGTTGTAGCGGCCCCTACTCATTCCAAGCCGCTGAAGGTACTTCCTGGGAAATATGTGGTGGTGGTCGCCCTGGTTAAGAAGTAGATCGCGAACCCTTATATTGGATGAAAGGAATCCCCTGTCGCCGAGCGACACCTGGGCTGCTTTAAACGCAACAAAGTATGGACTTTGGACTGACGATGTCTCCATTAGTTGTGGCAAAAGATTGGTCCAAAAGCTGTCGGAAAGCTCACTGGAAAGGACAGCTTCCGTGTAACGGGCAATGCCGTGGCTCTCAATCTGACGGATGTCGAGGTCAAAAGCCGTTTCGGGGTGGGTTGTGTAACGTCCGGTTAAAATAGACATAACATACCATCGACGGACTATATGCTCCAATTCATCCGCGGCAATTCCTTCTGATCTTCCACGCAGATATAGAATATAAGCAAAGTTCACTGCATTATGACTAGTAATCAAGCTGCTAGTAATGAATCCTGCAGAGCGAAGGATCATCATGAATCGCTTGAAGTGAGTTTCATTGATGAAAGCGTGGATTCCATCTTTCAGCCTAGTGAATGATATTTCAACAATAGTTTCCTCATATTGTCGCGTCTCGAAATTCCGCCCCGACAGGAGAGCAACCAAGTCCTGCAAACGTCCCCGACCAAACTGCGACGTAAATGCCACCCTCAGCATATCCGTGTAATCCGGGTCATAGAGATCATCATTGAAATCTTTGAGCCACCTCATTTTGGACCAGAATTCTGTTCGGGTAAACTCAGCGTCATTTTTCTCAATATGCAGGTAAAACTCGGGATTCCGGGCCAGGTGACAAAAGTAATCAATGGCCTTCCGCAGAAGGTGCCCACCATAGGCTTCGTTGACGGCGATTTTGGACATCGCGAAGTCCGCCTGAGACAGTTCGACGCCGGCTGAGTTGACCCGAATGAAGATCTCCGTAACGGTCTCGATGTCGAGGTCCTCCGCCAGCTCGATAAGGCCGATGTGGTTGTTGACGATCTTTTTGAGCCGCTCCAGGATCCGGCCTACGTGCTTGCGATCGATGTCCGGGTTCTTGGATGTGTAGTCATCCACGAAATCTCCGAGATAAGCATCGGGCGCAAAGAGGCGGCTGATATCGTCGATCCAGGAGGGGTCCCGGGCGATGGCGGAATTTCGGACTTCGAACCGCTCTTCCTTCGGGTTGAACGCGATTTGGATGCGCTTCCGGGCGTAGTTTTCGTCCAGCACCTCCTCCCCCAGGAGGGCGGCGCGGAGGGCTGTCACCCGTTGCTGCCCGTCGATTAGGATTCGCTTTCCCGCCGAGAGAGTGCCGTCCTTAAGGCGGACGCTTGGATTCCGCCAGGCGATGAGGTAACCCACGGGATAGCCCCTGTAGAGGGAATCCAGAAAGTCGCGGACCTTGGTCGCATTCCAGACAAACGGCCGCTGGATCTCGGGGATGGCGATTTCTCCCGACTTGACCCAGGCCAGTAGCGTTTCGATGGGATGGGGGGTCACCGAATAGCGTTGCGTGGACATGGGAAGTCCTCCCTGCCGAAGCACCTGATCGCCCTGGACGCCTGCGACCTGCTGGGTGGATTCCCCACCCGGCGATCAAGTCCTCCGGGGGGCAACACCGCCCCTTTTAAGGGCAACAACAAACCCCCGCCCGGACAGGCCGGGGTTTGCCAGCTGTCGAGACCAGCGAGGCCGGAAAGGCGGGCGCCTAGCGGGCCGCCTCCTCCAGCCGGCGCAGGAACTTCGCACGTAGCGTGGCGGCGAGGGTGTTGGGGGGAACCCGCTGCTCGCCACTTCAATGGGAGAATAGGACCCAAAGGCGAGCAGGAGGGAACGATTCCATGGCAGCTCACCTTACGCCCCAGCCCGCACCCCGGGGACCCGGCAGGTTCGGCGCCCCCGGACGGCCCGTGGCGCTGCTGACCGGCGCCTCGTCGGGCATGGGGTTTGCAGTGGCCCGGCGCCTGGCCGGGGACGGATATACCCTCATCGTCTCCAGCCGGCGGCCCGAGCCCGCGGCGGAGCGCCTACAGGCGGAGGGGGCGACGGTGGTACCCGTGGCCGGGGACCTCGCCCTGCCGGAGACGGCCGAACGCCTGGCCTCAACAGCCGGAGAGCTGGGGCGGCTGGATGCTCTGCTCCTCAACACGCCGGGCCCGGCCGTCCGCCCCTTCGTGGAGCTGGCCGATGACGACTGGGACCGGGCGTTCCGGCTTCTGGTTCAGGCCCCCCTGCGCCTCCTGCGCCGCGTGGTGCCGCTCTTCGAGCGCAGCGGCGGCGGCCGGGTGGTGGCCATCACCTCCTTCACCGTCAAGCAGCCCGGCCCCGGCAGCAGCCTGTCCAACGCCCTGCGGGCCTGCCTGGTCAACGCGCTGAAGACGGCGGCCCTAGAGCTGGCGCCCTCGGGCATCCTGATCAACATGGTCGCCCCGGGCTACACCTTGACCGAAAGCCTGCGCGAGTGGAACGCGGCCCACGCCGCCCGCCAGGGCACCACACCGGAGCAGGTGGCCGCCGGGGCGGCCGCCCGCATCCCGCTCCGGCGCCTGGCCCAGCCGGAGGAAATCGCCGAGGTGGTGGCTTTCCTCCTCTCACCGCGCAACAGCTACGTCACCGGCCAGCAGGTTGCCGCCGACGGCGGCCTGGTGGTCGCCCTGTAGGTCCGGTCGCGAGGTTGATGGCGACCATGGCGGAGCCCTCTGCAGCTGCCCGGTGCCCTTTGAAGCTGCTAGGGGCGCTTGAAGCCGCTGAAGGCGTTTGAATCTACTGGGGCCCTTGATTGGAGGTGGATACCGGTGAACGAAAGGCACGATCCCGCCGGGAGGACGGGCTCGACAACGCCCCAGGACGGGGCTCGGGAAGACCACCGGCCGGGAACCCGGCATCTGGAGACGGCCACCCTGGGAGGCGGCTGCTTCTGGTGTCTTGAGCCCATCTTCGAAGAGCTGGAGGGCGTGGTGCGGGTCGAACCCGGCTACGCCGGCGGCCACGTCCGCAACCCCACCTACGAGCAGGTCTGCAGCGGTACCACGGGCCATGCCGAAGTGGTCCAGGTGACCTTTGACCCGCAGGTCATCTCCTACCGGGATCTCCTGGAGGTGTTCTTCTCCGTTCACGATCCCACCACCCCCAACCGCCAGGGCCACGACGTGGGTCCCCAGTACCGGTCCATCATCCTGTACCACTCGCCGGAACAGAAGGCTACGGCCGAGGCGGTGATCCGGGAGCTGGAGGCCAGCGGCCGGTGGCAGGACCCCATCGTCACCCAGGTGGTGCCCTTCGAGGCGTTCTACCCGGCCGAGGACTACCACCGCCGGTTCTACCGCAAGAACCCCGGCTACCCCTACTGCCGGGTGGTGATCGACCCTAAGGTGCAAAAGTTCCGCAAGGCGTTCGCCCGGCGCCTGAAGCCGGCCGGTTCGTAGTCGCGGCAGGAGTTATCCCCTTCCCGCCGAATGCCCCTCTCCAACACCTTTCTGGGGGTGACCGTCCATGGGGGGGACGGCGTCACGGGTGCGGGAGGGGGACGCTCCGTCCCTTGACCTTGCCCTGAACCTCATCCAGCGGGTCTGCGCTGGCGACATCCTGACCCGCACGGCCCAGCGGTATCCCAGCAAGACGGCCATCGTCGACATCCATGGCGGGAGGGCCCTGACCTACGCCGAGCTGAACCGGTACGCCAACCGGGTGGGCCGGGCCTTGCTCGGCCTGGGCCTGGGGCACCAGGACAAGGTAGCCATCATGGCCCGCAACACCTGGCAGTTCGTGGTGACCTACTTCGCCTGCGCCAAAGCGGGCCTGATCGCCATGCCCGTCAACCTGGGCCTGCGGCCCGAGGAAATCGGCTACGTCCTGCACGACGCCGGGGCCCGGGTGGTGGTGGCCGAGGGGATCTTCCGGACGGCCCTGGAAGCCGCGGCAAGCCGCCTGCCCGCCATCCAGCGGGTCTACCTGACGGAGGTCGACCCGGCCACCGAGTTCACGGCCGGCCATGTCCAGTTCCTGGCCTTCGACCGCCTGCTGGCCGGACCGCCGGCACAGGCCAGCTCCCCCGGCGGTGGGCCACCGGGCGGGGGCGGCCCCCGGGCCGGCCTTGACCCGGACGATGCGGAGCTGGAGGTTTTCATCGCCGACCGGGACACGGTGCAGTGCCTTTACACCTCCGGCACCACCTCCCTGCCCAAGGGCGTGCTGACGAGCCACCTGGCGGTCACCATCACCGCCCTCGCGTCGGCGGTGGCGAACAAGTCCGATCCCGACGACGTCCTGCTGCTGGTGCTACCCATCTTCCACTGCGCCGCCCTCAACGCCCTGTTGTTGCCGGCCCTGCTGGTGGGCGCCACGGCCGTGTTCCTCCGCAAGTACGACGTCCGGGACGTGATGGACGCCCTCGAGCGGCACCGCGTGACCCACGTGCTCCTTTTGCCCATGATGTGGCAGGAACTGCTGCAGCAGCCGGGCGTGCGGGAGCGGGACTTCTCCTCGGTGCGCCGCTGCCTCTATGCCATGGCGCCCATGGCGCCCGAGCGCATCGCCGAGATCCAGGCCCTCTTCCCCAACGCCGACGTGGTGCTGGGGTCCGGCCAGACGGAGTTCACCCCGCCCACGGTCTTCCAGCGCCCCCACCACCAGCACACCAAGCCCGCCTCCTGGGGCCTGCCCACGGTGATGACCGACGTGCGCATCATGGACGACCAGGGCCGGCTCCTTCCCCGGGGCCAGGTGGGGGAGATCGTCTACCGCGGGCCCCAGTGCATGGCGGCCTACTGGAACAACCCCGAGGCCACCGCCGAAGCCTTCCGCCACGGCTGGTTCCACAGCGGCGACGTGGGCTGGATGGACGAGGAAGGCGTCGTGTGGTTCACGGACCGCAAGAAGGACATGGTCAAGACCGGCGGCGAGAACGTGGCGTCCATCGAGGTCGAACGGGCCCTTCTGGCCCACCCGGCGGTGGCCGAGTGCGCCGTGGTCGGGCTGCCCCACGACCGCTGGGGCGAGGCGGTGACCGCCTTCGTCCTCCTGAAGCCCGGCAGCCAGGCCACGGAGGAGGAGCTGATCGCCCACTGCCGGGAACGGCTGGCGGGGTTCAAGGTGCCCAAGCGGGTGGTCTTCGCCACCGAGTTCCCGCGGACGGGTACCGGCAAGATCCAGAAGCACGTGCTGCGCCAGCAGCACCGGGACCTCTACCAGGGCTAGGGGCCGCCACCCGCTGCCCGGGGGCGGGCCGGGCAGCCCGCGCCTTCCGGCGAGCGTGGGGGCGGTGCTTCGGGTGCTTGCCGGATGCGCATGGACGGATGGGCCTGGGCGGGGGTTGGGCCTGGGGCCCAGGCCGGAAGTTGAGCCTGGAGGTGCCCCGGCGAATGCCGTTGGGAGCTGGGAAATCAGATGGCGACCAGAGGGCGACCCCATTGCCAGGCTTGGCAGGAGGTGGTGGCTTGTGGCCGCAACGCAAGGAGAGGGCGGGGTACAGGGGGAGGCCCGGCAACAAGACCAGTTGGTCCTGTACGAGACCGACGGCCCCGTGGCCGTCATCACCCTCAACGACCCGGAACGGAGGAACCCGCTCTCCACCGCCATGGCGGAGGCGCTGATCGGGGCCCTGCGGCGGGCCTGCCGGGACCCCCAGGTGCGAGCGCTGGTCCTTACGGGGGCGGGCCAGGCCTTCTGTGCCGGGGGGGACATCCGCGAGTTTGCCGGGCTCGACCGGCTGACCGGGCCCCAGGTGCTGGAGCAGGGGGAGCGGTCCACCGAGCTCTTCAAGGCCGGACAGTGGCTGACCAAGCCGCTGATCGGCGCCGTGCAGGGAGCCGCCATGGGGGGTGGGCTCGGCCTCGTCTGCCTCTGCCACTGGGTGGTGGCGGCCGACGATGCCGTCTTCGCCACGCCGGAGATCCAACTGGGGCTCTTCCCCCTGGTGATCCTGCCCCTGATGATGCAGGTCCTGGGCCCGCGCCAGGCCCTGGCCCTGGGCCTTTCCGGCCGGCGGATCGGCGCCCAGGAGGCCCGGGCCCTCGGCCTGGCGACGGAGGTGGTGCCCCGGGACCAGGTCCTTGTGCGGGCCCGGGCCGTGGCCACCGAGCTGGCGGGCCGCAGCGGGGCCGCCATTGGCGCCGGCCTCAGGGCTTACGCGGCTGCCCTGAGCCTGCCCGCCCCGGCGGCCATCGACTTCGCCAACAGCCTGAGGGTGAGCACCTTCCTCAGCGCCGACCTCAAGGAAGGTGCCACGGCCTTCCTCGAGCGGCGGGCGCCGCAGTGGACCCACCGCTGAGGCGCGGTTTTCCTGTGGGCGGCACCGACCAACCGGTTGGTCGGGAATCGGGATCCGGCCGGCACCGCCACCGGTCCCGGGGCTCTCGCCGGGCCTTCCCGCCAGGGCCGGTTCGATCGACGGCCGGCCGGCGGCCGGCCTCGCCGCCCGGGGAGCGGCAAGCAGCGGTGGGACCCGAGGGGCAGGGTTCTTCCCCCGGAGGTGATGAGGCATGGCAGCCAGGACCGTCCGCATCGGCGCGGGGCTGGGTTTTTACGGCGACCTCCCCTTTGCCGCGGCGGACGCCGTGCGAGTAGGCGAGATCCAGTACCTCTGCTGCGACCACCTGGCCGAGCTGACCATGGCCATCCTGCACAAGGACCGGCAGCGCGACCCCGGCGCCGGTTACACCCGCGACATCGGGCTCCTGTGCCAGACGGTGCTGCCGGTGGCCATGGCCCGGGGCGTGCGGCTGATCAGCAATGCCGGCGGGCTGAATCCCTACGGAGCGGCCCGCGAGGTCCTGCAGGTGGCGGCCCGCCTGGGCTTGCAGGACCTCAAGGTGGCGGTGGTCACGGGCGATGACGTCCTGGACCGCCTGGACCTGTTCCGGCAAGAAGGGGCACCCCTGGAACCGCTGGACGGCGGCCCGCCGTATGAAGAGGTCCGGCCGCGGCTACTCTTCGCCAGCGCCTACCTGGGCGCCGAACCGGTGGTCCGCGCCCTGGCCACCGGCGCCCATGTGGTGATCACGGGACGGGTGGCCGACGCTTCCCTGTTCCTGGCCCCGCTGGTTTACGAGTTCGGCTGGCGGTGGGACGACTGGGACCGGCTGGCCGTGGGGGTGGTGGCCGGGCACATCAGCGAATGCTCGGCCCAGGCCACGGGCGGCAACTTCAGCGGCCGCTGGTGGGAAGTCCCCGACATGGATCGCATCGGCTACCCCATCGCCGAGGTCGATGAAGGCGGCGGGCTGGTCATCACCAAGCCGGACGGGACGGGCGGCCTGGTGACCCCCGACACGGTGAAGGAGCAGCTCTATTACGAGGTCCACGACCCGGCCCGCTACGTGAACCCGGACGTCACCGCCGACTTCTCCCAGATCGAGCTGGTGCAGGAAGGCCCAGACCGGGTCAGGGTCAGCGGGATCCGGGGCGGTCCCCGGCCCGAGGTCCTGAAGGTCACCGCCGGCTATCACGACGGCTGGCTCGGCCAGGCGGTGATCGGCTACTCCTGGCCCGACGCCCTGGAAAAGGCCCAGGCGGCGGAGCGGATCATCCGCCGGCAGATGGCCCGGGCTGGGCTGAACCCCGAGGCGGTCCATGTGGAGTACCTGGGGGTCAACGCCCTCCACGGCCCGCTGGCCCCCATCCCCGACGAGCCCAACGAGGTCTACCTGCGTTTTGCCATCCGGACCCGGACCCGGGAGGAGGCCGAGCGGCTGGCCCGGCTCTTCCCGCCCCTGGCCCTCAACGGGCCCCCGTACATCGGCGGCGCCTTGCCGGGCCTGGCGCGGTCCCGGCAATTGCTGGGCATCTGGTCCACCACCGTTCCCCGCGAGTGGGTCGAACAGGCCGTGCGGGTCGAGGTGCTGGGGCTGGATGCCCTGGAGAGGGCGGGGTAGACCGGCTTCCCTGGCGGTGCGGGCGGGCCCGCCGCTGGCCTGCCGCTCCGCAGGAGGGGCTCGCGGCCTGCCGCGGGCAGGCCCGGGGAGTTCGCCCTTGGGGTGAGCCGGGGCTTTGGGCGGGCCGGTGTCGCCGGCGGCCGAGCCACTCCCGGGAAGAACGGGGGGACGGTGAAGGAGGGGTTTGCATGGCACGGGTCGCCCTGAGGGGCTACTGCCAGGTCCGCTCGGGGGACAAGGGCGACACCCTGGACCTGACGGTGTTCGCCCCCAATGACGGGTTCTACAGGGCACTGGAAGAGCAACTGACACCGGCGGCGGTGCTGGAGCACTTTCGGGGTCTGGCCCGGGGACCGGCAGAAGTCTACCCCCTGCCCCGGGTGCGGGGTATCAAGATCGTCCTGCGCAACGCCCTGGGGGGCGGCGGGCCCGCCTCCCTGCGCCTCGATGCCCAGGGCAAGTCCCTTGCCGCCGCCATTCTGCGGATGACCGTCGAGGTTCCCGACGAGGTGCTGGCGGCAACCCCCTTCCTGCGCCCGCCGCGGGCCGTCCTGCAGGCGCCGGGGGATTAGCCGGCAGGGCCGCCGTGCGCCCGGTGACCGCGCAGGGCGGTCCGGCACGGCCGGGGCGTTCGGCCGGCATGTCCTTACGCCGCAGGGCGGCCCGGCATCGCCGGCTCGTTCGACCGGCATGTCCTGCCCTCGCAGGGCCGTCCGGCACGACCGGGGCGTTCGGCCGGCCTGTCCGGTGACCCCAGAGGACCGGCTCGGCGGGCCGGCCCAACGGGCCGTCTCCCCCGGCTGGCATGTCCGGCCGCATCGACTGGCCGCCTCCCGCGGCGTCCCGCGGCGAAACCCGACGAAACCACGCGCCAACGACCAGGGCAGCACGAAAGGAGGCACCCGGGGTGCAGCCAACCCATCTCAACCTGCTGGATCTGGGAGACGAGTACCGCCAGGTGGTGGAGATCACCCGCGACCTGATCCGGCGCCTCGAACCCCAGCGGAGCGAGTTCCTCCGCCAGATCTTCGAGGAGCAGCGCTTCCCCGAGGCCATGTGGGAGCAGATGGCCGAGGCGGGCCTGCTGGGCCTGCTGATCCCCGAGGAGTACGGCGGCACGGGGCTCGGCCTGCTGGCCCTGACCCTGGTGATGGAAGAACTGGCCAGCGCCGGCTACGGCAACGCCCTGGTGGTGGTGACCAGCATGGACACCACCGCCATCCTCCGCGGGGGCAGCGAGGAGCAGAAGCGGCGGTGGCTGCCCCGCATCGCCGACGGCACCCTCAAGCTGGCCTTTGCCATCACCGAGCCCGAGAGCGGCACCAACAGCTTCCGCATGAAGACCGAGGCCCGCAAGGAGGGCGGGGTCTACCGGCTGCGGGGCGAAAAGGGCTGGATCACCGGGGCCGACGTGGCCGACATGATCCTGGTGGTGGCCCGGACCATCCCCTATGCCGTCCTGAAGGAACAGGGCCTGCCCCGGACCTACGGCCTGGGGCTGTTCCTGGTGGACCGCCGCGCGCCCGGCCTGCACCTGTATCCCATGAACACCGCCGGGATCGAGGGCTACCGCCAGTTCCGCCTGGTGTTCGACGACGTGGAGGTGCCCGCCGACCACCTGATCGGCGCCGAACACATGGGCGCCCAGGTGCTGTTCTCCGCCCTGAATCCCGAGCGGATCCTGGCCGCCGCCACGGGCGTCGGGCTGGCCGAGCACGTGCTGCGGCGGGCCGCCGGGTATGCCCGCCAGCGCAAGGTGTTCGGCGACCGGCCCATCGGCTCGTACCAGGCGGTCCAGCACCCCCTGGCGCGGATCCGGGTGATGCAGGAGGCGGCCAGGCTGCTCACCTACAGGGCCGCCCAGGCCTTCGACCGGCAGGTCTCGCCGGAGCGGGTGGGCACCTGGGCCAACATGGCCAAGTACCTGGCGTCGGAGACGGCCATCGAGGCCGTCGACCGGGCCATCCAGACCTTCGGCGGGCAGGGGTTCGTCAGGGAGAACCATCTGATCCACCTGTGGACCTCGGCGCGGCTGCTGCGCACGGCGCCCATCAACAACGAGATGGTGCTCAACTTCATCGCCGAGCACGAGCTGGAGCTGCCGCGCTCGTATTGAGGCGGCTTTAAGGCAGCTCTGAGGCGGTTGCGTCGGAAACGGCTGGCTCGGCCGGGGGCGGCTGTGCCGGGGCGGCGCGTGTCGAACCGGCCGTGCCGTACACGGGCGGCATCACCAGTACACGGGCAGCGCCACAAGAGGAGGATGGGCATGAGCTTTGCCGGCAAGGTGGCCCTGGTGACCGGCGCCTCCCGCGGCATCGGCGAGGCGGTGGCCCGCACCCTGGGCGGCGAGGGAGCCACGGTCTTCGTCCACTTCAAGCAGCGGGAGGAGGACGCCCGTCGGGTTGCCGAAGCCATCGCCCGGGACGGGGGGCGCGGCATCCCGGTCCGGGCGGACCTGGAAGACCCCCAGGCAGTGGCGGCCATGATGGACCGCATCCGGGAGGAGGCCGGGGTCCTGGACATCCTGGTGGCCAATGCCGCCGCCACGGCCTTCAAGCCCCTCCTGGCCGTGGGGCCGCACCACATCCAGCGGACCTTTGCCATCACCGTCCAGGCCTTCATCCAGATGGTCCAGGCGGCGGTCCCCCTCATGCAGGGGCGGGAGGGGAAGATCGTCGCCGTGTCGGGATACGACAGCATCCGGTTCATCCCCGGCCACGGCATCCTGGGGGCGGCCAAGGCGGCCATGGAATCTTTGGTCCGCTACCTGGCGGTGGAACTGGCCCCCCTGGGCATCAACGTCAACGCCGTCTGTCCCGGGCCGGTGGAGACCGACTCCGCCCGCTTTTACGCGGGGGACCGCTGGCACGAGGTGGCAGCCCGGCTGGTGGCCGCCACCCCGCGCAAGCGGGTGGCCACCCCCGAGGACGTGGCCCGCATCATCCGGTTCCTCTGCACCGACGACGCGGGCTGGCTCTGCGGCCAGACCCTGGTGTGCGACGGCGGCCTGACGCTGGACGGGGGCGCCACGCTGTTCGGCATGGCATGAGCGGAGGAGGTCACGAGGCGGTGGAACGGGAGGCCCGCATCCTTCAGGAACTCGAACGCATCAAGCGCGGGGGTCCCGAGCGGGGCCACGAGAAGCAGCGGGAGGCGGGCAAGCTCTTCGTCCGCGACCGGCTGCGCCTGTTCTTCGACGACGGCGAGCCCTATACCGAGTTCGGCGAGTTCGCCAGGGCCGGCGATCCCGAGCTGCCGGCCGACGGGGTGGTGACCGGCACCGGGCGGATCGGCGGGCGGCTGGTGTTCTTCGCCGCCAACGACTACACGGTGAAGGCCGGCTCCATCGGCCGCTACCACGGCGAAAAGCTCATCCGCACCCAGGAGGCCGCCATGCGGGCACGGCGGCCCATCCTCTACCTGGTCGACTCCTCGGGGGCGCGGATCGACGAGGCGGGCGGCTACCACGTCGACCGCTACAGCGGCGGCCGGCTGTTCTACTACCACAGCATCATGTCCGGTGTCGTGCCCCAGATCGGGGTGCTGTACGGGTCGTGCTTCGCCGGGACCGCCTACACCCCTGTGTTCTGCGACTTCGTCATCATGATGGAAGGCTCGGCCATGGCCATCGCCTCCCCCCGCATGGTGCAGATGGTGACGGGGGAGAAGGTCTCGCCGGAAGAACTGGGCGGCGCCCGCATGCACGCCACGGTCAGCGGCTCGGCAGACTTCGTCGCCCGGTCGGAGGAAGAGGCAGCGGATCTGGTCAAGCGGCTCCTCTCCTACCTGCCCGACAACTGCGACGAGCGCCCGCCCCGGGGCGAACCGCGGCCGCCGGCCCGGGATCCTGCGGAGATCGACGCCATCATCCCCCAGGATCCCAACCAGCCCTACGATGTACGGCGCCTGATCGAAGCCATCGTGGATGAAGGAAGCTTTCTTGAGGTCAAGGCAGCCTACGCCGGCGAGCTGGTGACGGGCTTCGCCCGCATCGACGGCCGGGTGGTGGGGATCGTCGCCAACCAGCCGGCGGTGCGGGGCGGGGCCATCTTCCCCGAGTCGTCGGACAAGGGGGCCGAGTTCGTCTGGATCTGCGACGCCTACAACATCCCCCTGCTGTATCTCTGCGACACGCCGGGGTTCATGGCCGGGTCGGCGGTGGAACGGGCGGGGATCCTGCGGCGCGGGCGCAAGTTCATCTTCGCCACCTCGTCGGCCACGGTGCCCAAGGTGTGCGTGGTGGTGCGGAAGGCCTACGGAGCGGGGATCTACGCCATGGCCGGGCCTGCATACAATCCCGACGTGACCCTGGCCCTGCCCTCGGCGGAGATCGCCGTGATGGGCCCGGAAGCGGCCATCAATGCGGTCTACTTCAACCGCCTGCAGGCCATCCCCGACCCCGCCGAGCGGGCCCGGGTGGTGGCCGCCCTGCGGGCGGAGTACCGCAAGGGCTACGAGATCACCAGGCTGGCGGCGGAGATGGTGGTCGACGACCTGATCCCGCCGCGGGACCTGCGCCGGGAGGTGAGCCGCTACTTCGAGCAGTTCGAGAACCGGGAGGTACAGCTGCCGAGGCGCAAGCACGCCACCATCCTGAGTTGACACCAGGATCGTCTTGGATCGCATGGGGGTGCGATCATGGGGGCGTACGTGTCGGGTGGGGTGGTCATGGAGCCGCCCCGGGTGGGCGACCTGCTCGCCCGGGCGGCCCTACGGGTCCATCGGGCTGCCGGTGCACACCGTTCAACTGCGCATCGTGGACGACACCGGCCAGGATGTGCCACCAGGACAGGTGGGCGAGCTGGTGGTCCGCGGGCCCAACGTGTGCGCCGGGTACTGGAACAACGCCGAAGCCACCCGGGAGGCCTTCCGTGACGGCTGGTTCCATACGGGCGACCTGGCCCGCCAGGACGACGAGGGCTTTTATTACATCGTCGACCGCAAGAAGGACATGCTGATCTCCGGTGGCGAGAACGTCTACCCCGTCGAGATCGAACAGGTGCTGGTCCAGCACCCCAAGGTCCTGGAGGTGGCGGTGACCGGCGCCCCCGACGAGCGTTGGGGTGAAGTGCCGGCAGCTTTCGTGGTTCCCAAGCCCGGACAAACAGTCACCCTGGACGAGCTGGCCGCCTTCTGCGAAGGGAAGCTGGCCCGTTTCAAGATCCCCAAGCAGCTGCATGTGATGGACCAGTTGCCCCGCAACGCGACGGGGAAGGTCCTTAAGCACGTTCTGCGCGCCCGGGTGGCCGGTTCATGACCGGCCACCCGGCGGGTTCGCGGCGACGACCGGCGGTTGGTGCGTCCGACGACGCGGCACTCTCGGCGTGTGCTGCCGTCACCGCCTGGGGGGCTGCCGGGGTAGGGAGCCCCTCGGATGAACTGAGCTGCCGGGCGATCTCCGCGCCGACCTCTTCGGGACTCAAGCGCTTCCGTACCGGAATCCTCAGCAGGGGTAGGCCGCCTGCTCGGCAGATCTGGTCTACGAGCTCGTTCCGCTGGCGGCGCTGACGCCGGCTGTGGGACGAGTCATCCAGTTCGATGGCCAGCAGCGGTGCCCAGGAGGTCGGGTCGGCGAGGACGAAGTCGATATGTTTGTTGCTGATACGACCAAAGGCTTGCCACCAGTCTTTCCCCGACGCCTGAATGGTGAACAGATCGGCAAGGCGCACCTTGGACAGCACCCGGTAACGACCGCCCGCGACCTGGTCCAGCACCTGGACGAACTGCCTTTCCGCAGGGGTAAGCAACGACGCGACCCTTTGAAACGGTAGCTGGCGCCCCCGGGTCCTTTCCCAGAGGTGGACCAAGGCCAGCATCGCCACGGCAAGCACAATGACCAGCATGATCCACGGCTTCACCATATCGCCCCCTTGATCCAGATCAGGCCGTTCCGGACTACGGCACCCTCCGCGAGCCCCGACTTCCCCCGGCAGCCGCCCCAGGCTAAGGCGTGGTCGGCCGTGCGGTTCTTGGTCAGCTGGGACAGGAAGCGGGCATGGTGGTACCGGGAGAGTAGGGAGGACGATCTTCCCACGCCCCCTGGAAGCGGCGGGCCGCATGGAAGCCTGGCACCAGTCCTCCGGCCAGGCGGGCGGCCATGGCGGTCAGGTCTCGCCGGATCGGGGGGTGGTCCACCAGGGGCCGGACGAAGGACCGGCGCCGGCGCACCCGCTCGAGCACCTCCAGGTGTGCCTTGCGGGCGATGCCGATGCCGGCGCTGGCGTTGGCCAGCCGGGATACGGTGAGGACCTCCAAGTGGTAGGCGACCTCGCGGACGTCGCGGCCCGGCAGCTCCCCGAACCGCGGCGAATCGGCCTGGTGGCTGGTGTATTCGGGCCAGTTGCAGGCCAGGACCTGCCGCAGGTCTGGATTCACGTCCCAGTGATTCAGGCCATAGGCGTAGGATTGTTGCTGCACTCTGCGTCCCCCTCGCGGTCAGCCGGTGGCCCTGCCCGGTGGCCCGTGAAGCCCCCGGGACACCATCGAATGCGTCGCCGGTTGCGCTTCCGCTCCTTTCCACGTCCCCATGGAAATTCCTTTCTCCGGCCACCGGGTGGCGGCGGCATGGCGGGAAAGCCGGAGCTCTGGGTTGGCGAATCTCAGGAGGTTCCCCGGACCTGGCCCGGCTGTGCTAGTTTCACCGCCGGCGCTGGCCTCCACCGCTTCAGGAATTCACCGCTCCGGTGTCGAAGGCTCTTCCCCAGGCCGGGGCTCCTCCGATCGGGGCCACCTGCCCTGCGCCTGTGCGCCTGAACGGTCAACCAAGGAGGTTGGTCATGAACCCGCCCTCGAGCCCAGGGCCATCCGGCCCTGTTCCGTCTCATAAGGCTGCCGGCCCAGCCCAGCCCGCCCGCTACTTCTACAACGGGCGCATCTTCACCGCCGACCCGGACCAGCCCGAGGCCGACGCCATGGTCGTGGCCAACGGCCGGATCCTCTGGATCGGCCGGCAAACGGACGCCAACCCCGGCACCGGCGTGGAACGGGTCGACCTGCAGGGTCGCCGGGTGATCCCGGGCATCATCGATGCCCACATGCATCCCCTGTTCCTTGCCGAAACCGCCCAGCAGATTCCCTGCCTGCCTCCGGCCGCCCGTTCGGTCGACGACATCATCGAGGCCGTGCGGCGAAGGCGGCAGCAGCTCGGCCGGGAGGCCGGGCGGCCCGCGCCCGGATCCGGCACCGCCGGTTCGTCCGGTCCCCTGCCCTGGATCCTGGGCTGGGGCTACGACGAGGGCAAGCTGGCCGAGGGCCGGGCCCCCACCCGCCGGGATCTGGACCGGGGGGCCTCCGATGTACCCGTGGTCCTGACCCGCATCTGCTACCACGTGGTGGCGGTGAACAGCAAGGCCCTGGAGCTGGCGGGGATCACCCGCGAGACGCCGGACCCGCCGGGTGGCCGGATCGACCGGGACGAACACGGCGAGCCCACCGGCATCCTGCGGGAGTCGGCCCGGTACCTGGTCCTGGAGCGCATCCCCACCCCGCCCCCCGCGGCGTGGGCCCAGATGCTGGCCGACCTCAGTCCCTTCCTCTTCGCCCGGGGCATCACCGGGATCACCGACATGATGGCCCGGCGCCGGCCGGTGGACGACCTGGCCCTTTACCAGGACGCCCACGCCCGCGGCTTGCGGCAGCGGGTGGTGCTCTACTACCTGTGGGAGCACCTCCGCGATGAGCCTGCCTCCGCCCTCCGGCCGGAGGCGCTGCCGGGGCCCGGCCAGCCGGTGGCTGCCGGTGGCATCAAGGTCTTTGCCGACGGGAGCATCTCCGGCCGCACCGCGTGGGTCGACCCGCCCTTCAGCGCTTCGGGCGCCCCCTCCCCCGAGGATTCCGGCCTGTCCATGACCTCCGCGGCCGAGCTTCTGGAAGCGGCAGCCGCGGCCCGCCGGCTCGGGGTGCAGCTGGCCGTCCATGCCATGGGCAACCGGGCCATCGACCTGGTGGTGAACACCCTGGCCCGCCTGCCGGGCCGGCCGGACGGCCCGGGCTGGCTGGACGGCGGCCCCTCCATCCGCCTGGAGCACGCCACCCTGGCTTCCCCCGCAGCCATGGCGGTAGCGGCCCGGGCGGGCATCGCCTTCGTCCCCCAGCCCATCTTCCTGTTCGCGGAGGTCGAAAGCTACCTGAGCAACCTGGGCCCGGAACGGGCGTCGCGGGCCTACGCCCTCCGGTCCATGCTTGCAGCCGGGGTGCAGGTGGCGATGTCATCGGACGCCCCGGCCACCTCCTGGGCCGACCCGGCCAGCCCCTTCGCCAACCTCAAGATGGCCGTCACCCGGCGTGCATCCAACGGGATGGTGCTGGGTCCGGACGAGGCGATCCCCCTGGATGTGGCCCTGACCCTGTATACCCGGGAGGCGGCCCGGGTCACCCGGATCCCTGGCACCGGCCAGCTCAAAGCCGGCTTTGCGGCGGATTTCGTGGTCCTGGATCGGGACGTGCTGGCGGCCGGACCGGACACCGCCGCGGAGCTCGACGCGGTGCGGGTGCTGGCCACGTACCTGGACGGCGAGCGGGTCTACGAGGCTTAGCCGGCTTAGCCGGCGCAGCCGGCGGCCCAGGCGGGGTTGCCTCCGCGCCCGCATGAAGCCGGGAACCGGTGAGCAGCCGGTGGGAGCCGGTGGGCAGCCGCTGCGGAGCCGGGAACGGGTGCGGGGCGCCCTCCGTCTATCATGCATGAGGGCGGACGCAGCGGATCACGCGCAGCTGTCCCGCAGCCGTATCCTTCCTGGCAGGCGCCGTGCATCCCTCGCCGTGCCTTGCGCGGCGCCAGGAGCGAGAAATCGCCCTGGGTTCTTACAGGATTTGGAGCCCTGGAAGGCGAACGGCAGAGGGAGGCGGCGGGCCGCCTGCGCCAGCGGCCGGCCGGCCACCGGTGCCGGCCACCGGCAGGGGGAACGGCCTCGGAGGGGGCGATGGACCTGGGATTGACCAAGTTGAACCAGCGGGACCAGCACGCCGGTCCCCTCCCGCGCAGGGGACGGATCGAGGCCGTCCTGGCGATCCTGTTGGCGGTACTGACCACGCTGCTTGCGAGCGTCGCCTTGGCCCTTGCGCCGGCAGGCACCGGTACCTGGCTGCCCCGGGTTGAGGCGGCCACTCCCGGGGGTCCCGCCTCGACCGGTGACAAACCGCGGCTGGAGGTGGCCGCCGGTTACGGCCGGCAGCCGGTGGGCGGCCCGTGGGTGCCCGCCCAGGTCTCCATCACCCACCCGGGTCCGGGCACCTTCCGGGGCACCCTGGAGATCGCGGGGGTGGTCTTCGACCCTTCCTTCGGTTCGCCTGCACCGCCCGTCATCACCCCACCGGGCCGGGGCCAGGCCTTCGTGGATGCCGTCCGCTGGCGCCAGCCTGTAGAGGTTCCCGCCGGAGAGACCCGGACGGTGATCGTGCCCGTGGCCACCGGCCCCCGGGAGACCCCCACGATGGGCCTTGACGTCCGGCTGCGGGACGAACGCGGCCAGGTGGTGGCCTTCGCCCCCCTGCCCGTGGGTCGCGGGCGGCCCGCCGACGTGCTCATCGGCCTCCTGGCCGAGCGCGACATCCCCTATCTGGCGGCCCTTCCCGTGCCCCGGGGCGGCTCGGCCAGCGTGGAGCGCCTCGATCCGCAGCTGAGCCCCCGCACCACGGTGGGCTGGGCCAATTTCGACCTGGTGGTGGTCGACGGTGCCGCGGCCCTGCGCCGGCTGGACGGGCAACAGCGGAGCGCCCTGGTCACCTGGGTCCAGCTGGGCGGAACGCTGCTGGTGGGCACAGGACCCGACGCCACCGCCCTGGCGGAGCTGCTGGGCCCCAAGGCCTTCCCCTGGGAGGTGACGGGGAGCACCACCACCGGCCCCCTCGATGAGGCCGTCATGTGGGCCCGGTCCATCGACCCCGAAACCCCGGCCCCGCCGGCCGGCACGCCGGTGGTGGCCGCCCGGCTCCGGCCCTCAGGGACGGCCCCTGTCGCCGAGGCCGGCGGCACCGGCGAAGCCGCCGGAGCCGGGGAGGCCGGCGAGGCCGCCGGCGCCGGTTCGACCCCCTTGGGATCCGTCGCCCGGGTAGGCTTTGGCCGGGTCTATGCCTGGTCGACCCGGCTCGACGCCGAGCCCTGGCTCAGCTGGCCGGGGACCCCGAACACCCTGGCCGGCTGGCTGGGAGGCGACCTGACCCCGCCCTCCACCCGGCTGGCCACGTCCGTCGCGGCCCAGGTGGGCATGGGGATGATGACGCCGGGGCCCTCGGGGGTGCCGGCTGCGGTCGACATGCCCACCACGCTGGACGCCGGCGGGTACCGGTTCCTGGTGCAGGCGCTGCTGCGCGCCCTCGGATCCCACCAGGCTCCCTGGCAGGTGGTGGAGCTCTGGCGCAGCGGCGCCCAGGATCTGCCGGGATTGCAGTTCCCCTCCACGGCGGTGCTGATCGGCGGGGTGGTCGCCTACCTCCTTCTCATCGGTCCCCTCACCTTCCGTTGGCTGGGGCGGAAGCGACGCCGCCCCTGGGCCTGGGTGGTGGTCCCCGCCCTGGCCCTCCTGGTCATCGGGGCGTCGTACGCCAGCGGTAGCCTGGCGGGCCGCGGTGTCCCCCATACCGGGGCCGGGTTCCTCCTCCTGGACGAAACGGGCACCCGGGGGGTCTGGGCGGGGATGGTCTCCGCCTACCGCCCCGGCGGCAGGGCCCAGCTGGTCTTACGCAACGGGACCCTGGTCACCGCACCGGATGCCGGCATGGGGTTTGGCCCCTTCGACCGGCCGGCGGACAACCGCACCCTGGAGGCGGAGGTCACCCCCCGGGGACTGGAGGTGACGTGGCCCGCCTCGGCCGGACGGGTGATCCCCGTGGCAGCCCACCTGGATCTGCAGCTCGACGCCGGACGCCCGGCGGGAGGGCTGGTAGCCCGGTGGTTCCCCGCCGGAGGCGGCCGCTGGCGCGTGGAGGTCACCAACGGCCTTGGCGTACGGCTTTCGGGAGTCCTGCTGTTGCAGGGGGGCCGGGTGGTGGCGCGCTTCGGCGACCTGAACCCGGGCGAGCAGGCGGTGCAGGACGTCCGGGTCTTCGACCGGCCGTCCACCCCCTCGAGCAGCCTGGTGCCGGGCAGCCTGAGCAGCGGCGTGCCGGGGGCCGGGTTGGCCGCGCCGGGGCCGGCTTCGGGGGCGGACATCGCCACCCTGCGCCAGCGGGCCCGCCTTGAACAGGCCCTGGAATCGCTGTTGCCTGCCGTCGCTGGTGACGCCGTGCTGGTGGCGGGTATCCAGGGGACTCCTGTGGTGGCCGGTCGCACCGGGGGTGCGGTGCCGCCCTCGTCCCCCGGGGCGGGGGGATCCGGGACGGGGGGATCCGAGGCCATCCCGCCCTCCCAGTGGGATCCCAACGGCTACACGCTGCTCCTGGCACCGGTCACCGCACCCGGCCTGGACACCGAAGCACCAGCCGCTCCCCAGGCGGGTGGACCCGGAGGAGCCGCCACCGGCCCGGCCACCGAAAGACCGCTGCCGGCCTTCACCGCCAGCAACGCCATCTGGCCGGCCATGACGCGGTCGCTGCGGGCCAGCGAGGTCTTCGTGCCGGATCCCGACACCGTACGCCTACGCTCGGGCGAGGCGGTGATGGAGTGGCGGCCACCGGCGGCCGTCACCGCGGCTGCCCGCCGGCTGGCGATCGAGCTGCAGTACCGTGGCAGGTTCTCCGCCCCGCCGGCTTCGGCGCAGGTGGCCGTGGACGTTTACGACTTCAGCGCCGGCCGGTGGGTACCAGTCAAGGCCTTTCAGGGTGGCCTGGCCCCCGACGCCCCATCCTGGGTGGCCAGCGGTGTCACGGTGACCGGCGATCAGGTGGTGGTCGAGGGTGATGCCCTGCGCCGCTTCCTCCCGCCCGGGGGCCGCCTGCTGGTTCGCTTGTCCAGCCCGCAGGGTGAGGAGATGGTCCTGGGCCGGCCGGTCCTCTCGCTGGAGGTGAGCCCGTGAGCACCCAGGAAGCGCCGCGGCGGCACGGTCCGCAGGACGCCAAGGCCGAGCCCGCCGGGCCGGCGCTCGGCGGTCATGCGGCCGCCGGCGGTGGCGAGTCCGATCGCAGCGGGCCCCGCGGCCATGAAGCCGGTGGCGGCGAGCCCCGGGGGAAGGAGGGCCGGGGGGAGCCCGCCATCGTCACCCGCCGCCTGCGCCGGCTGTACGGCCGGGTCGAGGCCCTGGCGGGTATCGACATGGTGGTGCCCCAGGGGGCGATCTACGGGTTCATCGGTCCCAACGGCGCCGGCAAGACCACCTGCCTCCGCATCCTGGCGGGCCTGCTCGACCCTTCGGGCGGCGAGGCCCGGGTGTGCGGGGTCGACGTGACCCGCCAGCGCAGCGAGCTGGCGGGCGTCATCGGCTACATGCCGGACTTCTTCGGGGTGTACGACGACCTCACCGTCACGGAGTACCTGGATTTCTACGCCGCCTGTTACGGCCTGCGGGGTCCGGCGGCCCGGCGCCGCCGCGATGCCCTGCTGGAGCTGGTCGACCTGGCGGGCAAGGCAGGCGAGCCCGTCAACGGCCTGTCCCGGGGCATGAAGCAGCGCCTGGGCCTGGCCCGCGCCCTGATCCACGACCCCCAGGTCCTTCTCCTGGACGAACCGGCCAGCGGCCTGGACCCGGCCGCCCGCATCGAGTTCCGCGAGCTCATGAAGGAGCTGGCGGCCATGGGCAAGACTCTGGTGGTCAGCTCCCACATCCTGAGCGAGCTGGCCGACTTCTGCACCCACATCGGCATCCTCCACCGGGGCCGGCTGCTGGTCTCGGGCACCATGGACCAGGTGCTGGCCGCCGTTCGGCGGCGGTCGGCCCGGTTCCACCTGCTGGTTCCGCCCCAGGGCGACCCCGAGGCCGTGGCGGCCCGGGCCCGCCAAGTCCTGGCCAGCCTGCCGGCGGTGACCCGGGTGGAGATGGAGCCCGCCGCTGCAGGGGCCTCGCGGGTCGAGGGCGTGCTGGACTTCGCCGGCGGACCGGCCACCCTGGCCACCGCCAACGCCCGGCTGGTGGAGGCGGGTCTCATGGTCAGCCACCTGGCCGAGCTGGGCGGCAGCCTGGAAGAGGCCTTCCTCCATGCCGTCGAAACCCTGGCGGGCGGCTCTGCCGGGCCCACCGGCCCTGGCGGTCAGGATGAAGCCGGCCGGCCGGGGGGCGGGCGGGGGGAAGCCGGCGGCGGGGAGGGGGCCGGCAGGCGGGCGGAACCCCTGGGACCCGTGGCCTCAGGGGCGCGGAGCTGGCGGCCTTGGCGACGGCGTGGAAGGGGAGGTGGCGGCAGTGCCCGCTAAGGAGGCGGCCTGGCGAGTCAAGGAAGCGGCCTGGCGAGAGGCGCTGCGCCAGAAACTGGGCGGTCTCCTGGCACCCACCCCGCTGAACCCCATCATCGAGCTGGAGTTCCGGGCCCGGATGCGCCGCAGCCGGACGGTGCTCCTCCTGGTGGCCTACGTGGCCGTGGTGGCGGCCGTGTTCGTCCTGGGCGTGGTGCTGTCGGGCATCAACCGGGCCAGCAGGCTCCACGCCAGCCCCTATGAGGTCAGCTGGCTGCTCTTCCAGGCGATGATGCTGGCGGAACTGGTGCTCACCGGCGCCGTGGCCGGAGCGTCGGGCGCCGGCGCCATCAGCGGCGAGCGGGAGCGGCAGACCCTGGACGTGCTCCTGACGACCCGGCTGCCCGCGTGGCGCATCATGACCGGCAAGCTGGTGGCCGCCGTCGCCCTCTCCCTCTGGCTGGTGGTGGCCTCCTTTCCCGTCTTCCTGCCCTTGTTCCGGTTCAATGCGGTGGATCCCGGCACGCTGCTGAAGGTCGGCGCGGTGTTCGCCGCCAGCGGCCTGGCCTGGGCCGCCCTGGGCCTGTTCTTCTCCACCCTGTTCCGCCGGACCATCCCGGCAGTCATCGCCACGTACGCCACGGCCTCGGGCTGGGTCATCCTGACCCTGATCAGCCGCACCCTGCTCAACGCCCTGCGCCAGGGGCCGCCCTACGGCCCGCTGCCGCCCCAGCCCGTGGGCCCGCTGGCCGTGGAGGTGGCCAGCCCGGTGCTGGCGCTGCTCTACGCCATGCGCTCGCCCTTGCTCGAAGCCTGGAACTGGATTGCCGGCAGCATCGCCGTGCCGCCCTCCCCGTCGCCGGTGGCCCCCCTGACGCCGGCGCAGAACCGCCTGACGGTAGCCGCTCGGGTGGCGGCCTACCTGGGGGCCGATGGCTACTTCTGGCTTTATGTCGCCATTGCCCTGCTCGTGACCTTCGTCCTGACGGCGGCCGCAACCCTCTTGCTGAACCGCCGCCGGGCGGAAGGCTGAGGCCGCGGGAAGGGAAGGAAGGGGGAGGAAGGGGCAGGCAAGGCGAGGGAAGGGAAGCCGAGTCAAGGGGAGGGGGTCGGGCCGGTGAAGGATCACCCCCCTGCAAGGGAGCATGGCGCCATGAGGTTCCGCCGCCGCACCGGACCCGGAGCGGCAGCCAACATCCGCCCGGAAGAGGACCGGCAGGCAGGGGGCGGCTCGCAGCGGGGCGACCGCAGCGGGCACCGGCGGGGCTTGTGCGGATCGGGTTCGCACGGGACCCGCCCCGCCTCCGGCGTGGCGGGCAGCATCCGGGAGCAGCCCCAGGGGCTGCCCAGCGAGACGGCCGGGGAGGGGGCGGGTGCCCAGATCCGCTCTGCCCTGGCGCCCTGGCGGAGACGGCTGCGGCGCCGGCACGTCCTGGCCCACGGGCTGGCCGGCCTGGTCCTGGCTGCCGGGCTGGCGCTGCCGGCGCTGGTGACGGACCGCTGGCTCGTCGACCCGGTGGGCCGCACCACCGCCCTCGCCGTGGCCGCCCTCACCCTGGCCGCCGCGGCCGTGCGGGCCTGGATCACCGCACCGGGCTGGACCGAAGCCGCCCGGGCGGCGGATGCCGCAACCAACCTGGGGGAGCAGGCCCTGACGGCCCTGCACCCCGATCCCCTGGTGCCGGCCGCCATGACCCTTCTGCAGCGCCGGCGGGCCCTGGATGCCCTGCGACAAGCCGACCCTCGGCACCTGCCCGTCGCCCCCCGGCGCTGGCGGCGATGGGCGGCGGTGGCCCTGCTGGCGCTGGCTGCGGACGCTGCCCTCTGGCTGGCCCCTCACCCCCTGGCCCCGGCCCGCGCCCAGCGGGCCCAGTGGCGGGCCGAGCTGGCCCGCCTGGAAAGGCAGGTCAAGGCCCTTGACGAAAGCCTTCCCGCCACCGTGAACCCACCGGGGGAGGAACCCGGCACCCCGGCCCCCGCGGGCGCCGGGACCCGCCCGCCGGAGGACCGGCCGCAGGCCGGCGGCGAGGAGGACGCGGATGGCACCCCCTCCCCCTCGGGCGCCAGTCCCGGCCTTCCGGAACCGCAGGGGCCCGATCCCGGCGGCCCGCCCGGCCGCCAGCCCGGAGGTTCCCGGGAGCAGGCGGCCGCCGGCGGATCCCGCGGCAGCCGGCCGGCCGGGGCACCCAGAGGGGGGACGGGGGAAGGTTCCGCATCATCCTCGGTCGATAACGCCTTGTCGGGAGCCCTGCACACCCTGGCCCGGCAGCTGCAGGAGGCTCGAGCCAGCCTGGATCCTGCGGCCCTGGCCCAGGCGGCCGCAACCGCCCAGCGGGCAGCCGACCTGGCCCGGGCCGCCGCGGCGGCCGCACCGGAAACCCGGCTCCCGGCGCCGGCGACGCCAGGGGAGACACGAACGCCGGGGGCGGCAGAAACGGCGGGCGTCACGGGGGGCGCTGCCCAGGAGGCGGCCGCCGGGCTGCAGGCACTGGCCAGCCAACTCTCCACGCTGGCCGGGGGATTGGAGGTTCTGGCCGGGCAGGTGGCCCAGGCCGGCCTCGCCCGGGGGCGCAGCGGCCCCGGAACCGCCCCCTTCGTCCCTGGACAGGGCAGTGGTCCGGACGGCGCGGGAAGCTCGGCCGGAGGAGGAAACGGGCTGGCGTCAGGTAGCCCCCCCGGCTCCGAACAGGGGATAGCGCCGGGAACTGCACCGGGGTCAACCCCCGGGCCCGGTGCGGGCGCCGGCAGTGGATCCGGCGGCGCCGGAGGCGCTGCCGGAGGCAGCCCGGGCGCCGGTGGCGCGGCCCAGGGAGCCGGCGGTGCAGGGTGGGGCCGGGGCACCACCGGCTCGCCCCTGGCCGGCGGGCTGGCATCCACCCTGCCCGGCGGCACCGTCCAGAGACTTCCGGGCGCCCAGGTGCCGGGCTCCCTCACCCTTCCCGGCTGGGCGGACGAACCCATCACCATCCAGCCGGGCCAGACCCTGCCCGCGGGCCAGCTGCAGCGCCAGTGGGCCAGCCAGGCTGCCCTGGACCTGGGCAGGAGCAGCATTCAGGGTCTCTCTCCGGAGCTTCAGTGGCTCGTGCAGGCCTATTTCGGCGGCACGGGCACGGACAGCCTGCCCGGCCCGTGACCCCGGCGGGCCCGTAACCGGGCGGGGGCCGGGCGGCCGGGTGGGCGGGGGGCACACGGGCCGTGACCGCGGGCGGGGCCGGGACGGCCGGCAGGCAGGCGGCCAGGCCGAGGGCCCCGTCCGGCCCGTGCCCCGCGACGACGAAACACGCAGCGGAAGCAGGACGAAACCGGCGCCGCAACGTCCAGACAGGGGGCGGAACGGGTGACGGATCGCGAGGACCGCGGCAGCGACTTCAACCCGCCGGGGCAGGGGACGCCCGGCCTGGAGGATCCCGATGTCCTGGCCCGGCGCCTGGACCAGGTGGCCGAACAGCTGGAGCGGGTCCGTACGGAGCTGGAACGGGTCATCCTGGGCCAGGAAGACGTCGTCCGCCAGGTGCTCTGGGCCCTTCTGGCCGGCGGCCACGTGCTGCTGGAAGGCGTGCCCGGCCTGGGCAAGACCGCCCTGGTGCGGGCCCTGGGGCGGGTGCTGGGCCTTCAGTTCTCCCGGATCCAGTTCACCCCGGACCTGATGCCCGCCGACCTGCTGGGCACCCACATCCTGGAGGAGCAGCCGGGCGGGCGCCGGGGCTGGCGGTGGGAGCCCGGCCCCATCTGGGCCCACCTGGTGCTGGCGGACGAGATCAACCGGGCGACCCCCAAGACCCAAAGTGCCCTCCTGGAAGCCATGGCCGAAGGCCAGGTCACCACCGGCGGAAGCACCCGGCCGCTGCCCCGTCCCTTCTTCGTTCTGGCCACCCAGAACCCCCTGGAGATGGAGGGGACCTTTCCCCTGCCCGAGGCCCAGCTGGACCGGTTCCTATTCAAGGTGCTGGTGCCGTATCCTTCCGAAGCCACCCTGGCCGCCATCGGGCGGCTCACCACGGGTCCGGAGCCGCCCGCACCGGAAACGGTAGCCGAAGGCGCCGCCGCGGTGCAGGCCTGGATCGACCTCACCCGCCAGGTGCCGGTCACCGGGGAGGTGCTGGAGCGGGCCGCCCGGCTGGTGGCCATGACCCATCCCCAGCACCCGGAGGCTCCCCCCGCCGTGCGCCGGTTCGTCCGCTATGGTGCGAGCCCCCGGGGGTTGCAGGCCTTGCTGCTGGGCGCCCGGGCCCGCGCCTTGATGGACGGACGGCTCAACGTGGCCTATGCCGACCTGGGTGCCGTCCTCTTCCCCGCCCTGCGGCACCGCCTGATCCTGACCTTCGAGGCGGAGGCCGAAGGCACCGGCGCCGAACAGGTGCTGGCCGAGCTGGCAGCCCGGCTGGATCTTCCCATCCCCGGAGACCGGCCGGCGGAACCGGCGGGGGACGAACGGGCCCCTGCCGGGAGCCGGACGCCAGCCCACCGCCTGGTGGCTTCATCCCGCCCGCCCGTCGCGGGCGATCGGGGAGACGGTGACCATGACCGCGCCCAACCTGGACCGCTGGCTTGAGCGCCCGCTGGTGCCCCTGCTGGAGCGGCTCCAGCTGCTGGGCCGGGCCGCCGCTCCCCAGGCATGGTCGGGGCGGTACCGCGCCCGGTCCAAGGGACGCTCCCTTGAGTACGCCGGCTTCCGCGAGTACGTGCCGGGGGACGATCCCCGCACCCTGGACTGGCAGGCCCTGGCCCGGCTGGACCGGCCCTACGTCCGGGAGTACCAGGCCGAGAGGGAGCGGACCGTCACCCTGCTGATCGACGGGTCTGCCTCCATGGTGGCAGGCGACAAGGGAGACACGGCCCTTGAGCTGGCCGCGGCGCTGGGGTACTGCACCCTGCACCACGGCGACCGCCTGGAGGTGGTGCTGCTGGAAGGCCCCCGGGCCCTGGCCCTGGGCGGTGGGCGGGGGAGGCCCGCCCGCCACCGGCTGGCGGTGGCCCTGGCGGCGGCAGCCGGCCGGATGGCCGGGCAGCGGGCGGCCGGGGTCCTCCAGGTCGGGCAGCCGGCTGGGGATCGGGCGGGCACGCACGCAGGAAAGGGGCAGGAGGTGCCCGGGGAGCCCGCGGCAGCCCGGGCGGCCGGCGGCGGCCCGCCGGTGCCCACGGCCCTGCGGGCCGCCCTGCAACGCTGGCATTCAGGGCCCGGGGGAGAGCAGGCCCGTGCTGGAGCCCGGGCGGGGCCGGCCTGGGGCCCGCCGCGGCGCGGTGGCCTGGCCATCCTGATCAGCGACCTGCTGGACCCCGGCGGTATCGACAGCCCGGCTTACTGCCGCCAGGTGGCCGCCCTGCTGGCCGCGGCAGGGCAGGGCGCCGTGATCCACCTGCTGGACCTGGACGACCGCGTCCCGCCGCCGGGGGAATGGACCCTGGTGGACGCGGAAACGGGCACCACCGTCGAGGTCACCGTGGACGGCAGCCTGCTGGCCCGCTACCGCCAGGCCGTTGCCCGGTGGGCGGAAGGCTGGCGCCGGGCCTGCCACGCCCAGCAGGTGCTCTACGTGGCGGTGCCGGCTCCGGCCCCCGCCCGCACCCTGATCGCCGGGCACCTGGTTCCGGCGGGGCTCCTGGGTTGAGGGTGCGGCCGGTCAGAAGGGCCGGCGTGCTCCCGGGACGCCGGGAGCAATGGAGGCCGGGGCGAGGATCGGGCACGGCAAGCGGAGCGGGCACGGCAACGGGCACAGCAACGGGAGGTCGGTGAACGGTGCCGGGCGCGGCCGGCAGCATCTTTCTTACCACGGGCTGGGGCTGGCTCGGGCCCTTGCTGGCCCTTCTGGGAGCTGGCCTCATCGTGCTGCTTTACATGCTGCGCCGCCGGCCCCGGATCCGGCCGGTGCCTTCCACCCTGCTCTGGCAGCAGGTGGTGCGGGATCAGGTGGCCCGCCGGCCCTGGCAGCGGCTGCGGTCCCGCCTCTCCCTCTGGCTTGAGCTTCTGGGCGCCCTGGCCCTGGCCCTGGCGCTGGCGCGGCCCGCCCTGCCGGGCGGCACGGCGGCGGCCCCCGGGGTGGTCTGGGTCCTCGATGCCACGGCCAGCATGGGCGTCGAAGGGCGATGGCAGGAGGCCATCGCCCTCCTCCACGACGATCTCCGCCGCACTGGTCCGGGGTTTCGGGGCGCGTTGCTCTGGGCCGGCCCGGTACCCGGCTGGCTGGCCGAGCCGGGGGCGACGGCGGCGGACATCGGCTCCGCCCTGGACCGGCTGGCCGCCTCCCCCTCGGGCCCGGCGGGAGGCACCACGGACTGGGGAACGGTCCTGGCCCTGGCCTACGGGGCAGCGGGGGCCCTGCCTCCCGGCAGCCCCGTGCGGGTCGTCACCGATGGCACCGACCCCGCCCTGGCCCGGCAGCTGGCATCGCCTCCCCCGGCGTCCCTGCATCCCCTGGAGGTGGTGGTGACCGGCGAGCCGGTGGAGAACACGGCCATCCTGGCGGTACACCTACCCGGGCCGCGCCAGGGGACGGGCCCGGGGAACGACTTCGGGAGCGACGTGGGGGACGGCCTCCGGAACGGCGTGGGAAACGGCCTCGGGAACGCCCTCGGGAATGGCCTGGCGTCCCGGGACCCTGGCGGCAACACCGAGCTCACCGTCACCCTGGTCCACTACGGCCGCAAGCCCGCCACCGTCACGGTGGTGGTCGAACCGGCCCCCCGCGACCCGGCCTCGCCAGGCGCCGGCGGGGACAGCCCGGACTCGCCAGGTCCTGGCAAAGGTACCGCGGGCCCGCAAGGCGGTGGCGCCGGTGGCTCGGCTGCACCAGGCCACACCGGGAGCAGCCCGGGCTCGCCAGGCGCCAGCGGAAGCGTGCCGGACGGGCCCGGCGCCAGCCGGACCGGCCCGGGAGCCTCCACCGGCTCCGGGGAGCACGTCACCGCGGCCGGTTCGTCCGGCGACGTCCCGCCGCGCACCGTCGCCTTGCAGCCCGGCCGGCCCCTGCAGGTGACCTTCAGCGTCCCCGGTGGCGCCCCCTTTTACCGGGTGGCCCTGGTTCCCGGCGATGCCTACCCCACCGACGATGTCGCCTGGGCGATCCCCGAAGCCTCGCCCACCGTGCGCATCGGCCTTCTGGCCCCGGGTGAGGCGGCCCTGATCCACCGGGCTCTGGCGCTGCGACCGGGCGCCCAGGTGGTCCGGCTCGTCCCCCCGGGCACGGGCACAACCGGCGGAACCGGGGAAGGCCCCCCTCCTTCCGGGCCACGGCCGGCCGGGGGCGAACCCGCTTACTCCGGCGAAGGCTCCGCCGCGCGCCAACCTGTTCCCCCCGAGGGCGGCCCGGCGGGTGCAGGCGGAAACGGAGGCGCGGGGCAACCCGTGCCCACCGAGGGCCGACCGGCGGCGGGTACGGAAGGAAGCAAACCCGGGGCCGCAGCAGGTGCCGCGCTCGGCCCGGAAGCCGCTGCGGCCCTTCCCCTCGAGGCCGTGGTCGGGCTGGACCTGCTGGTGGTGGTGGGCCTGCCGCTGCCGCCCGGTCTTCCCGAAAGCTTGCCGGTGATCTGGATCGACCCGCCGGGCCCCTCCTTCCAGCCCCGCTCCCTGGCGGTGGCTCCGGGCGGCGACGCCACCCGGCTCCTTGGCCTGGTGCCGCTGGAGGGTGTGACCCTCCTCTCCGCCCAGGCCCTCGAGCCGGCCCGGGGCCAGCGGGAACCCGGCGAGGTCCCGCTGCTCCTGGGCGACGGCCGGCCCATCGCCACCTACCGTCCCCCCGCCCCCGGCCGGGGCGGCCGGGCCGTTCTGGGCTTCGATCCCTACCAGGGGACGCTGCTGCTCCGGCCGGCGTGGCCGCTTCTGGTCCAGGCCCTGGTGTCCGACCTGGCGCCGGGCGGGCTAGGCGCCCCGCCCCGCCAGCGGGCCGGCCAGGTGCTGGCCCTGGCCCCCTCGCCCTGGCTCACGGCGGTGACCGTGCTGTCCCCTTCCGGCCGGCCCGTCCTGCCGGGATCCGTGCTGGACGAACCCGGCCTCTACCGCATCACCGCCCGCCCGGTCGTGCCCCCCACCGGCGGTTCCGGCGGCGGACAAGCGGCGGAGGAGACGGTGGAGGCGGCCCTCTGGGTCCAGCCCGACCCCGGGGAGTCGCTGGCGGTGGCCGAAGGACCCCTGGTAGGCACGGGCCACGTCCCCCAACCTCAGCCGGGCCGGGGGACGGAAGCCGCGGCCGGACGGCAGGGAAGCGATACCCGGGCGGCCGACCCGGCGGCTGGGGACGGCCCACCCGGCCCGGGTACACTGTCCTCCCCCGGCCCCCTGGCCGGTCACCCGGCCTGGCGGTGGGCGGCCTGGCTGGCCCTGGCGGGCCTGGCCGCCGGGACGTGGGTGGTGCGGCATGAGCTTTGACCATCCCTGGATCCTGGTGCTTCTCGTGTGGCCCCTGGCCGTGGCCCTGGGCTGGCCCGGTCCGTCGCTGCAGTGGCCCGGCCGGGTCCTGCAATGGCCGGGCCGGGCCCTGTCGTGGTGGCCCCGTTCGGCCCCGCAACGGCCCCGCTGGGTCCTGCTGCGTTGGCGCCGTCCGGCCCTGGGGCCGGCCGGGCCCCGGCGGCAGAGGCGGGCCACCGCCTCCCGCCCCGCTGGAGGGCCGCTCCTCCGGCTCCAGGCGCCGCGCCCCGGCCGGCTGCTGCGCTCGCTGGCCATGGCCTGCCTCATCCTGGCCCTGGCCGGCCCGTCCCTGCCCTTGCCCTCCCGCGGCCTGGCCGTAGCCGTGGTGGTCGACCGCTCGGCCAGCATGGAACCGGTCCTGGATCAGGTGACCGGGACCATCGACCGCCTCCTCACCTCCGACCCTGGCGCGGACCTTGGGGGCGACCCGGTGCAGGTGGCGGTGATTTCCGCCGGCGGGGAGCCGGCCGTGGAGCGCTCCCCCGGCCCGCTGCCCCAGCCTCCCCTGACCTGGACGGCCCCGGCCCAGCGGGAGGCCACCGACCTGGCCGCCGCCCTGCGGCTGGCGGCCGCCAGCCTGCCCTCCGATCACCGGCGGCGGGTGGTGCTGATCTCCGACGGGCAGCAGACCCGGGGCGACGCGGTGGCCGAAGCCCGGGCCCTGGCGGCGTCCGGCGCCGTCCTGGACACGGTGGTGGTGAACCCGGACCCCCGGCCGGACCTGGCCGTCACCGGGCTCGACGTCCCGGCCACCGCCAGGCCGGGACGGCCCGCGGCCGTTCAGGTCACCGTTCGGGCCCACCAGGCCGGACCGGCCCGGCTGCACCTTATGGCCGGCGACCGGGTCGCCGCCAGCCGTCCCGTCCAGCTGGCCCCAGGGGAAAACCGGTTCGTCCTGACGGTCACCCCGGAGCGGCCGGGTCCCCTGGCGCTGCGGGCGGTGATCGAGGCGGTGCCGCCCTCCACCAGCACCGAGCCGGCCAACGATGCCTTCGATGCCGTCCTCCAGGTGGAAGGCGCTCGCCCCGTGCTGGTCTTGAGTCCCCATCCCGACCCGCCCCTGGCCCGCTTGCTGGCCGCCCAGGGAATCCCGGTGGAAAGCCGCCGGCCGGCCCAGCGGCCGGCGGACCTGGCGGGGTGGGAGCGCTACGGGGCGGTCATCCTCGACAACGTGCCCGCCCCCCAGCTGGGCGAGGCCGCCATGGCCGACCTGGAGCGGTTCGTCCGGGACCTGGGCGGGGGCCTGGTGATGGCGGGGATGCCCGACACCTTCGGCCCCGGGGGCTACACCGGCACCCCTGTGGAGCGAGCCCTGCCCGTCCACAGCGACCTGCGGAACCGGAAGAACCTGCCCACGGTGGCCCTGACCCTGGTGATCGACCGCTCGGGAAGCATGGCGGGGCTGAAGCTGCAGATGGCCGTCGAGGCGGCCCGCCGGGTGGCCCAGCTGCTGACGCCGGCCGACCGCCTGGCGGTGGTCCTCTTCGACAGCCAGGCCTACGTCACCCGGCCCCTGGAGCCGGTCCGCAACCCTGGCGAGGTCGACCGCGCCTTCCCCGCCGCGGCACAGGGCGGGACCAGCCTGGGCAGCGGCCTGGCGGCAGCCCTCCCCTTGATGGAGGGCGTCCAGGCCGACGTGCGCCACGTCATTGCCCTGACCGACGGCGTCTCGGAGCCCTTCGACGTGACCGGCCTGGCCCGCGCCTTCCGCCGCCAGGGCGTCACCCTTTCCGCCGTGGCCATCGGCCCGGACGCGGACCGGAACACCCTGGCCCAGCTGGCGCGGGAAGGGGGCGGGGCGCTGTACGAGGCTGCCGATCCCGGCCAGTTGCCCACCCTGCTGGCCCGCGACACCGCCCTGGCCGCCCGCCGTTTCATCCGCGACGAACCCTTCCGCCCGGTGGTCACCGCGGCGCCGGCACCGGGCGGCCCCGGCGCCATCCTGCAGGGAGTGGTGCCCTCGCCGGTTGCGGCTCCAGGGGATCCGGGGTCGCAAGGCGGTCCGGGGGCGGGGGCGCCGGGAGGTCCGGGGGCGGCTGCAGGTCCTGGGGCATCCGGGGTAGCCGGCGGCGGGCCGCAGGCGCCGCCCGGGGAGGGAGCCTTGCTACCGCCCCTGGGGGGCTATGTGCTCACCGCACCCCGGGACCGGGCCGAGGTGCTCCTGGCCGGCGAGGACGGCGATCCCGTGCTGGCCGCCTGGTTCTACGGTCTCGGCCGGGCGGTGGCCTGGACGGCACCCACGGCAGGACCCGGCATCGCCGCCTGGACCGGCGGCGCCGCACCGGAGGGAACGGGCCCCTTCGCCCGCCTGTGGGCCAACATCGCCGACTGGCTGCTGGAGGGAGCGGCGGGCGGCAACATCCCCTGGCAGGTTGGGGCCCGGGCCACGCCGGCCGGCACGGTGACGGTCACGGTGGAGGGCTCGCCGCCCTTGAGCGGCAAGGTCCGCCTCGGGGACGCGGAGGCGCTGCTGATCCCCGTCGCGGCGGGCCGCTCGGAGGCCGTGCTTCCTGCGCCGGAGCCCGGTGTCCACCCGGTGGTGGTGGAACCGGCGGGGGGAGGAACCGGCACCCTGCGCACCGTCGTGGCGGTACCCTACCCGGCGGAGTTCCTCCAGACCGGAAGCGACCCCGTCTTGATGGAGACCCTGGCCGCCCTCACCGGGGGCCGGGCGGTGCGGCTGGAGGCATGGGATCCCCGCACCGCGCTGGACCCCCAGGGCGTCCCGGCGCCGCCGGGCCGCTGGTTCTTGTGGCCGTACCTGCTCCTGGCCGCCGCCGCGCTGCTACCGGCTGACGTGGCCGCCCGGCGCCTGGGCTGGACCTGGGGAAGCTTCAGGAGACTCCCGGCCGCCCTGGCCACCCTGCTGTGGCCGGACCGGAGGGCCCAGCGGGTCCAGCGAGCCCAGCGGCCGGGCCAGCTGGCCCAGGAGGAGGTCCGGTCAGCCCAGCGGGCGGCCGAGCGGGTGCAGCAAGAGGCCCCACCGGCCCAGCGCATGGCGCGTGACCCGCGCCAGCTTGGGGCAGGCCCGCCGGGCGCGGCCAGCAGCCAGGCAGGTCACCCCGCCGCCGGCACGGCAGGCGAGCCGCCGGGAGACTCGGCCTTCGAACCCATCGCCCTTTCCACCCCTGCCCCGGACGAACCCGCCCCGCCGGCCCGGCCGGTCGCCGCACCCACCCCATCGGGCCCCGCAGCCCAGCCAGGCTGGCAGGGTGAAGGGGTCCTGGAAAGGCCTGGCGCCGCGGGAGCTTCAGGTGCTCAGGGTGCCCAGCCCGGTCAACAATCGCCTGCACCCGCCCCGGTGCAGGATGCCGGCCTGGCCCGCCTTCAGGCCGCCCGCCAGCGCTCCCGGGCCCGCCTGGCCGAGCGGGTGCGCCGGCACGTGGATCCCTCTGCCGGGCCTTGACGCCGCCGCACGAAAGGGCGGGCTGGCAAGGGCGACGGTGCACGGGGAAATCGGAGCGGACCCCCAAGTTCGGCCAGGTTGTTGGAGGGAAGGCGCACCGGTCGGAGCGGACGGGCAAGCGCCCGGCAAGCGCCCGAGGAGAAACAAACCAGGTTGCCCGAACCGTCCATCGTCCCCGAACCGTTGTCGTTATAGTTGACGATGGGGACTCGCCCGGCCGATCCCCTCTTGACCGGTTCTCGCCAGTGGGCTAGAATCACGAACATCCGTTTGCATGTGGGTTTGTTTGTATGTGGAAGGGTGGGCTCCCGTCCCCCATGCCTGTTCCGGCTCGCCGTTCCCAAGCCCGTAGACCAGCTGGGTCCTGGATCTCCGGCACCCCCCTTCCCTTCCTGCTGGCCGCAGCGGTGGAGGGGATGGGGGACGTGGCGGTCTACGCCTACGCACCGGTGTTCATGCGCCAGGCCCTGGGGGAACCGCGCCTCTCGGTACCGGCCGCGGGCCTCGCCCTGGCCTCTCTGGCGACCTTCTTGATGGCCGGGCGCTGGGGGCGCTGGGGGACCTGACGGGCCGGCCCGCACGGCTGGTCGCCCTGGGACTGGCGGGCGCCGCCCTGGCCCTGTCTCTGCTGCCCTTGGTGCCGTCGTCGGCGGGGTTCATTACGCTCCTGGTCACCACCACCGCCTTTCTGGCCGCCGTGATGCCCCTGTCCGTCGCCTGGCTGACCCTGCGCCATCCCGACCGGCCCGGCGAGGCCGCAGCGGCTCTCTACCGGGCCCGGTCCGTGGGCTGGGCAGCCGGCAGCTTCGGCAGCGGCTGGCTGGTCGACCGGGCCGGCATGGCAGGCATCGAGCTGTCCTTCTGGCTGGCCGCCGGGATGGCCCTGGCGGCCGCGGCCGTGGTCAGCGGGCTGGCCTCCCGGGCCCCGGCGGTGGCGCCGGTCACCGGCGGCAGCGGCCCGGCGTCGCCCCCGGCCTTGGCCTGGGGCGAGGCCGGGCCGGAAGGGCCGGGATCGTCCCCGGTTGACCTGCGCCGGCCTTCCCGGCCGCTGAGGGGCGCCGGCACCGTCACGCCCTCCCCGCTGCCGGCTCCGCTCCCCTCGCCGGCGGCCCCGGCGCGGCCGGTTTGGCGCTACCCCGCGGTGGTGGCCATCGCCGTGGCGGTGCTCTTCACCGCCGCGGGCAACGAGGCGTTCTTTGCCGTCTTCGGGCCGTATCTCACCGAATACCTGCACGGAAGCAGCGGCCAGGTGGGATGGGCCCTGGGGATCGCCAGCACCCTGGGCATCCTCATCATGGCGCCGGTGGGGCGGCTGGCCGACCGCTGGGGACCACAGCGGGTCTTCACCCTGGGCATTCTCGGGTATGTGGTGATGTACGGCCTGATCGCCGCCTTCCGCACCCCGCTGGCCACGGTGGCGGCTTTTGCCCTGCCGCTTTACCCTTTGACCGCGACCGGCGCCACCGGCATCATCAGCCGGACCATCCCCCCGGAGCGGCGGGGCGAGGGTGTGGGGGTCTACGAGGGCAGCGCGGCCCTGGCCGCCTCGGTGGGAGGGGCCCTGGGCGGGCTGGTGGCCGACGCCGCAGGGCTCGGGAGCGTGCCGCTGGTGTCCCTGGCCCTGGCGCTGGCCGGCACTGCGGTGGCCTGGCGCTGGGTCGCCGGTGGAACGGGCGGGCGCTGAGCCCGTGGTACGATCGCTGAGCCTGCATTGCGGGCAGTGAGCCCGCGGCGCGGGCGCTGGGGCCGAGTTGCGGGCGATGGCCGAGACGCTGGGGGTGAGCCCGAGTTGCGGGCGCTGAGCCCGAGGCGCTGGGGGTGAGCCCGCGGTACAGGTGCTGAGCCCGCGGTACGGGTGCTGAGCCCGCGGCGCGGGCGCTGAGGCCGACGGCATCGCGCACAACACGGGCCTTCTTACCGCCATGGTCCCGCCATGGTCCAGGGGACCCACCCGGCTGGCGCCGTGGGCGAAGGGACCCGCCCGGCTTACCGCACCCGCCTGGCTCGCCCCGCCCGCCTGACTCAGCGCGTACCTCGTCCATTCCCCGCTCCCTGGTGCTCCCCCGCTCCGGCGGCCTCGCGGGCCAGAATGCTGCGCAGTTCCCCCGCCCGTTCCTGGGGCAGCGCGGAACGCAGGCGCTCGCCGTCCCAGAACCCGCACCCCACGGCGTAGCCCCGGTAACGCAGGGCGACCCAACCCCGCCTCTCCAGCGGCGCCCCGGGCGGCGGCGTCACCTGCCGGCCTTCCAGCAGCGCCCGCAAGGCCTCCTTCTCCAGGTCGACCACATTCCGCGTGGCCGCTGAACCCCACTGCACCAGGCCAAAGCTGGTGGGCTTCCAGGTAGCCCCGTGGGCCCGGACCAGCCGGAGCCCCACCGACCACCGCTCTTCCCAGCTGGGAATGCGGGGCAGCGACGCCAGCCAGATCCCCTGCCCCTCGCTGGAATAGGCGTAAAGGCCGGCCAGCACCGCCTCGTCCAGACCGAACTCCTGCCGGAACCAGGCCACCACCTGCTCCCGCAGGCCGGCATCGGCAGCCTGCCACCCCACCCCGTCCGGGCCGCCACCGGGGCCGGCCCCGCCTGGCGGGACGGCCCCGGGGCCGCCGGGTTCTTCCCACGGGACGGGACCTTCCTTGCGCAGCCGGGCCACGAACATGCCGCCCGAGTCCAGGTGGTGCGGGTAGATCCGCCGGCAGAGCGCCACTTCGGGCCGGAAACGCTGCCCCTCCCAGGCGCTCACCCCGGCCGTTCCGGGCAGGCCCGGCGGCAGGGGCTCCAGCCGCACGGCCCCCTCCGCCTCCCGCAGGATCCGGTCGACCACGGCCTCGTTCTCCTCCGGCGCGAAGGTGCAGGTGGAATACACCACCACGCCACCCGGCCGGGCCAGCGCCAGGCCCCGCCGGAGCAGGGCCTGCTGGACCGCCGGTAGCCGGCGCCGCTGGTGCCGGCCCACCCCCTCCCGGGCCCGGGCACTGCGCCGGGCGTTACCTTCGGCCGAACAGGGGGCGTCGACCAGCACCCGGTCGAAGGCCACCCCGCCGGGGAACTGGCGGCCGTCGGCCCGGGTCACCACGGCCATGGTGATCCCCAGTCGCTGGAGGTTGTGGGCCAGGGCCGCCAGGCGGCGCGGGTCGGGGTCGTTGGCCACCACCATGCCCCGGCCGCCCATGCGCTCGGCCATCTGGGTCGACTTGCCGCCCGGGGCGGCGCTGAGATCCAGCACCACCTCCCCCGGCCGGGGGTCCAGGGCCAGGACGGGCACGGCCGCCGCCGCCTCCTGGAGGTAGAACCAGCCCAGCCAGTGCTCCAGGGTCAGGGCGGGCGAGAACGGTTCCTCCACCACCCGCCAGAGGTCCGGATACCAGTCGTAGGGCTCGAGGCGGAAGCCGCGTTCTTCCAGACGGGCGCGCAGGGCGCCGGGATCCGCCTTGAGGCGGTTCACCCTGAGGGTGGCCGGCTGGGGCCGGGCCAGGGCGGCCTGGAAGGCTTCCCAGTCGTCGATGATGGTGCGGTAGCGTTCGAACACGGCCGTCGCCACGGGCGCGCCCTCCTCCTTCCAGACCCTTCGCCTGCAACCTCTTCAACGGACCGAATGACAACATTACAACGGACCCGGCAGCAACAGGACCCGGCGGCAACAGGACCCCAGGCAACCGGGCCCCAAGGGTGACGATACCCCAAAGCGGAGGGGCTGCGGTGCACCGCGGGTGGCCGAACCGGCCCGGCTTGCTTCATGCCGCAACCGGCCCCCGGCCTGCCGCCAGGATGCGTGCCCGTTCGCCGTTGCCGCCGGCGCCCAAATATGCTGAAATGGAACCTGCAACACGGCCAGCCCGGCGCAGGTTATCTTGCCTGCCCGCCCGTACCCGTCCGCACCTGACCTCGGGCCGCGGGCGGGGCTGGCTTGTGGCCACACCACGGGGTCGTGGTACAAGGCTTTCGAGGGGCTGCACCGGCCAGCAGGGGCCGGGCGGCGCGCCGGCAACGCCGGCCGCCATTCCCAGGGGTACCTGCAGGGCCGCGACGCCCGGCCGCACTGGGGGTAAGAGCCCGCCATGGACGCACGTTTCCGGGACGATTACGAACCCGCACCCCACGCCAGCCGCAAGGTGGCGCCGGTGGTGCACCGCAACCTGCCCGCCGCCCAGCTGGTCGAACTGGCCCTGGCGCGCGGGGAGGGCCAGCTTAGCGACACCGGCGCGCTGGTGGTCACCACCGGCAAGTACACCGGCCGCTCGCCCAGGGATAAGTTCATCGTGGACGAACCGTCGGTGCACCCGCACATCGGGTGGGGTCCGGTGAACCAGCCCTTCCCGCGGGACCGGTTCGACCGGCTCTACGAGCGGGTCCAGCAGTACCTGCGCCAGCGCAACCACTTCATCTTCGACGGCTTCGCCGGCGCCGACCCCGCCTACCGGTTGCGGGTCCGGGTGGTGACGGAATACGCCTGGCACAGCCTGTTCGCCCGGCAGCTGTTCCTCCGCCCCGAGCCGGAGGAGCTGCGCGGGTTCGAGCCCGACTTCACCGTGCTCTACGCCCCGACCTTCCACGCCGACCCGCGCACCGACGGGACGCGCTCGGAGACCTTCATCCTGGTCAGCTTCGAGCGCCGCACGGTGCTGATCGGCGGCACCGAGTACGCCGGCGAGATCAAGAAGTCGATCTTCAGCGTGCTCAACTACCTGCTGCCCGAGCGGGGCGTCCTGCCCATGCACTGCTCGGCCAACGTGGGGCCCGAGGGCGACGTGGCCCTGTTCTTCGGCCTGTCGGGGACGGGCAAGACGACCCTCTCGGCCGACCCCGAGCGGCGGCTCATCGGCGATGACGAGCACGGCTGGTCGGATCGCGGGATCTTCAACTTCGAGGGCGGCTGCTACGCCAAGTGCATCAACCTGTCCAGGGAGTACGAGCCCCAGATCTGGAACGCCGTCCGCTTCGGCGCCGTGCTGGAGAACGTGATCCTGGACCCGCAGACCCGGCAGCCCCTCTACGACCGGGCCGACCTGACGGAGAACACGCGGGCCGCCTACCCGGTGGAGTACATCGACGGCGCCGTGATCCCGGGCGTGGCGGGCCACGCGCGGACCGTGTTCTTCCTGAGCGCCGACGCCTTCGGGGTGCTGCCGCCCATCGCCCGGCTGACCCCGGAGCAGGCCATGTACTACTTCCTGTCGGGGTACACCAGCAAGCTGGCGGGCACCGAACGGGGCGTGACCTCGCCCGAGGCGACCTTCTCGACCTGCTTCGGCGAGCCGTTCCTGCCGCGGCGGCCGGTGGAGTACGCCCGCATGCTGGGCGAGAGGCTGCGGCAGCACGGGACGCGGGTGTACCTGGTCAACACGGGCTGGACCGGCGGGCCCTACGGCGTCGGCAGCCGGATGAAGCTGCCCTACACGCGGGCGATGATCCGGGCCGCGCTGCGGGGTGAGCTGGACGGCGTGGAGCACCGGACCGATCCGGTCTTCGGGCTTGCCGTGCCGGTGGCCTGCCCGGGCGTGCCGTCCCAGGTGCTGGATCCGCGTGGCACCTGGGCGGAGCCCGAGGCCTACGACCGGCAAGCCCGGGAGCTGGCCGCCCGCTTCGTGGAGAACTTCCGCCGCTTCGAGGGCGTCTCGGAGGAGATCAAGGCCGCGGGGCCGCGGGTGGGGTAGTCGCACACCCCCGTCGGGAAGGTAGGCCCCAGACGTGAAGGCCGAAGCAATGTGACGACCAAGATCGACTGGTAGCGAGCGGCAGGGGGCCCGGCCGGTCGACCGGCTGGGCCCCCTGCCGCTCTGCAATGCGCAGGTTCTTCCGGGCACCCCGACGGGCCTCGGGAGCGGGCGCAGGCGCCCCGGGGGAGCGAACGACCTCACGGCAACGGCCGGCCCACACCGCCCACGTCCACCGGTTCACCGATTCCCGTTTTTCCTTCGTACACCAACCTCCAGGGCTACAGCCGCGCCTCCGACGCCAAGGAAGTAGAGCACCTTCATAGCGGCGACCAGGGTATCGTCGGACAACCGCTCGATCGGCGGCACCTCCAACACTTCATTCCAGACGGCAATCGCACCTAGGCTGGCTAAACACACCGCGGCCACCGTCAGCCAGCCGGATCTTCGGCCGAACGTCAACAACGCCAACACGACGCCGACGGCAACTAGGTAGAGAAGTTCCACCCTATGCGTGTACAGCCATTCCAGCGGCGGCACGGCAAATCAGCTCCTTACGTATCCCGGCGACCTTGGGGGACCCTCAACCTCATTGAATGGTCACATTACGTTTGGGATTGTAGTGGATCTCGAACCTCGGCTCATCGGGGGTGATTCGTCGCCGCACCACGGTGTGAAACGGAGGCGTGGGGACCCACACATCGAAAGTGTAGACGGCCTCATCCCGAGCGTATCCAGGTGTCCGACCCCGCGGGAGAACAAACATCACCTGTCCGTTGGCGTCGGTGACCTTCTCGAGGCCCAGTTCCCGGACCGCAACCACGGCGTCGGCTAGAGGTGGAAGCTCACCCTTCGTCATGTCCACGATATCGCTATCGGGGAGGCGGCGGACCACTATGGTGATGGTCGTTGACGGTTCGCTTGCGCAGCCGGTGAACAGCAGAAATGCAACCATGACGAGAGAGATATGGCACCATTTTCGCCAGCCGACGACCATAATTTATGCCCCCCCCCGCAACTCCAGGCTGGCTCTACCAATGGCATGCCCCCCATCCAAGGGGGCATGGGGCCTGTTGCAGATTAACAGCCGACGGCCCCGCCCCGATGCCCACTCATCCCGAACTCTCAATGCGCTTTTGAATCCACGCACCAATGGCTTCCCGACGCTGGGCCGCCGTCCGATACACCACCAATCCTTGGCGTTCTGCGACCGCCGCAATGACCGCAACCTGCACGACGCCGGTTTCGGTAACCTTCCATACGATACGAATCCTCTTACGGTCCACGTACACACTCCGGAAACCTGCCATGTTGAGGCCAGCAAGATGCCCCAGCGGCTTCCCCACCCGATCCGGCGCCCGCGCGATCTTCACAATGGCCCGGAGGACGAGGACTCTCTGCGACCGGTCCAACCGGCCCAAGTCGGCCCTGGCGTCGGGGAAAAACCACACGTTGGGTGGTAGGACTTCACTCATCGTCCATGTCCACGTCCCCCGCCAGCTCGTCCGGGGTGATCCCGAACTCCTTCATCACGTCGGTCAACGGGATCAGCTGCTCCCTGGAGAGTGCCGCGTGAAGCACCCGTGCCAGAACTTCCAGCTCCAGCTCGAGTTCGGCAGCCTTCTCGGCCTTCTGCCACAACGCCTCGAACTGGTCATAGGGAAGGATCGTGGTCCGGGGATCGGATCCCGAAAATACCAGGACATAGGGAAACTCGCGAAGCTTGGGTTCCACACGAGAACGCCAGTTGCGCGCCACATCGGTGGCCGACACGATCTGGTCTCGTGTAAACGGCGGCTTGGAAGCCATGGCGGCCGTGCCCCCTGCCATGTTCAACCTCCTTTCATCGTATACGCTTATTCACGATTTTATGCGCATTTATTTTCGCGCATCTGCTCGATTCGCACAATGCCTCCGGCTCGCTGACGGCCCAGAGGCGGCCTAGCGACGGCCACTGCACGGCCTAAGGCTGGGCCGGCTCAAGGCGGTGGGGAGCAAGATGATGGACCTGGCGGCCAGGTCTGCGGCCAAGGAGGCGTCACTGCGGTCCGGGCCGTCGGAACCGCCGGCGCTCCCCCGTTGACGATCTCCACCCCGGCAGGAACCACCCGTGCTTCCCCAGCACGGTCATGGTGACGTTGACCAGGAAGTGCGCCCACACCGCGGTCCAGATGCTTCCAGTGAACCAATATCCCCAACCCAGGAGGAGCCCGATCCCCACGTCCCCGCCAGCAGCACGGGCCGCGTTACATACCGCACGTGGGCCACGGCGAAGACAGCCGCTGCCACCGCTAGCCCTACGGCCACGGAGGGGATCCAGCGAAGGAGCAGGGATTGGATCGCCGCCCGGAAGAAGAGCTCCTCGCCGAGGGCCGTCAAGGCCATGAGCAGGATGATGTGGGCGTAGCTGAGCCGGGTGAAGAAGGCGTTGGTTCCGTCGTCGGCCCACAACCGTTCGGGGAGGAACACGGCGATGCCGATTTGCATCGCCAAGGCGAGAACGCCCAGGATCGTTCCCAGGCCCAACACCTGCCGCGCATCCCCCAACGCAAGCAGCTCGGACCACGAGGGCATCTTGGCATCGTCGAGCAGGAGGACGAGGAAACCAAACACCCCGACGAACACGGCACTGAGGTAGAACGTCCACAGGGAGGGCGTCCCGTTCCGCTGTTCCACGCTATAGGGCTCCTTCTCGTCTTCTCGTCGGCAGACATTGCATGGGGAGCGGTAGAGATCCCCCAGAACGTGGTGGAAGGTCGAATCAAGTTCACCACGGTTGCGACACCCGTCACCAGAGATCGTGGCACCCGTCAGCCGCAGCACAGGGCGCCCCAGGCGCCCACGGGAACGGAGACCTTCAAGCCGCCTCCGGCCCGCTCCCCGGATTCGCCTCCCGGCCCCCCCGCCGCTCCACCTCGCACAGGATCGCGCTAAAGTCGAGATGCCCCAGCCCCCCGGCCGTGGCGGCGGCGTAGGTCTGGGCCACCTGGGCGGTGGCGGGCAGCGGCACCCGTGCCTCGTGAGCGGCCGCCAAGGCCAGGCCGAGGTCCTTATGCATCAGGGCCAGCTGGAACTGGGGCGGGAAGTCCCCGTTGCACCACGAGGGCAGCTTCATCTTGAGCAGGGGCGCCGCGGCCGGCCCGGATTCGAGCAAGTCGAGGAACGCCTGCCGGTCGACCCCCAGGCGCTCGGCCAGGACCAGGCCCTCGGCCGCCACCTGCAGCAGCCCCGCCAGCACGAGGTTGACCGCAATCTTGGCCGCCTGGCCCTGGCCGGCCTCGCCGAAGTAGATGGTCTTGCGACCCAGGGCCGTGAAGAGCGGTTCGAGCTGGCGCACCACGGCCGGGTCTCCGCCGGCCAGGATCACCAGCTGCGCCTCTTCCGCCGCCCCCAGGCTGCCGCTGACCGGCGCGTCCACGAACGCGATGCCCCGTTCCCGGGCTTCGGCAGCGAACTGGCGGGCGGCCTGCGGCCCGATGGTGCTCATGTCGACCCAGACGAACCGGCGCCCGGCTCCCGCTGCGGCCAGCAGGCCCTGCTCGCCCCGGGCCACGGCGGCCACCGCCGCCGGATCGGCCACCATGGTCACCACCACGTCGGCTTCGGCTGCCACCTCGAACGGGGAGTCCTTCACCACGGCCCCGCTCCGGCCGAGTTCCTCCGCCCGGGCGGGCGTCCGGTTCCACACGGCCACATCGGAACCCGCCTTGATCAGGTTACGGGCCATGCGGCTCCCCATGGCGCCAAGGCCGATCCACCCCACGCGCTGCACAGGCACGGACCCGCCCTCCTTCGCCGACGTCTTGCTGATGTGAAGACCGAGCGTCCTTCCGGCGGGACTTCGGTCGCATCGGGCTTGGCCGCCGGGCTCATCCTACCCGACGGCACGCCGCCCTTACGGCCCGGCCGGACTCACCCTACCCGAGAGCGCCCCGCCCTTACGGCCCAGCGGTACGCCAGCAGGGCCAGGGCGAACTCAAGCACCAGCTCCTGCACGCCCGCCATACCCGGGGCCATCGCCACCAGGCCCAGGGAGACGGCCACCCACATGGCCACCAGGACGGCCAGCAGCCGGCTGGCCGCCGCTCGCCCGGCCTCCCGGGCGACCACGGCCGCGACGGCCGCCAGGGTGAGGAGCATGACGTAGCGTCCGATCGAAAAGACGCTGATGAGGGCGAAGGCGAACAGCGCCGCCACCGCCGCCCAGCCCCACCGGCGGGCGGTCGCCGGCGTCATGCGGTGGCTCAGGGCGAACACGCTGACGGCGAACACCATCGTCCCGGCTCCGAACCAGACGCCCCACACGAGCGGTCACCGCCCCTCATCACGGGCTACGCACGGCGCCGTGCCGGTTCGACCGGGCGCGGGCCGCCGCCGGAGGATTTCGCGTAGGGTGACGGCAAGACCTACCGGCACTCCACCCCGTTATTGAAGAATTTCCCTCGTCCTTCCTTCCCTGGCGGGCCACTCCACCGGCCGGTGGGCCTTCGCCGGTGGTAACATCGTACTGATACGGGAGGTTCGGAGCCGTGGTCCGTAAGCTGCGGGTGACCGGCGAGTTCGTCCGCGTCGACGAGCGGCTCTACCGCCTTCCGGGCGTCTTCGCCCGGTTCGACGGCCTGGTGGCCGCATTCCTCCACGGCAGTTACGGCACCCCGCACCAGACGCCTCTGAGCGACGTGGACCTGGCCGTGGTCTACCGGGCGGAGCGGCTTCCGGACCTCCGGGAACTCGCGAACCTCCAGGGCGCCGTGGAAGACGCTTTGGGCCTCGAAGACGTGTCCGTCACCGTCCTCAATCGGACGCCGCTGCCCTTTCAGTTCCGCGGCCTCACCAACGGCGGGCTGCTCTACGTCGCGGATCCCGTGGCCCTGGCAGACTTCCGGGAACGCGTCTGCAAGCTTTACGGCGACTTCGACCCCGACTACCGGCGCCTGGCGTTGGACTACGACCGGGCGCTGAAGGAGGCCTACGCGCCGATGTACGGGGTGCCGCCCTCCCATTCTTCTGGCGGGTCCCAGGATCCGGGCAGGGCCAAGGGAGAAGGTCCGGATCCCGGCGGCCCCACACCCACGGACGAACCCGGCTGGCCGATGGCAGGACCGCGTCGGGATGGCCCCGAGCGGGTGCCGGAGGATCGGCCGGCCATAAACGGCGGGTCCCCGGCCGCACCGATGGGCGTCATCGACCGGGAGAAGGTACGGGACAAGCTCGAGTTCATTCGGAGGAACCTGGTGCACCTCGAGGCCCTCGCCCGGCGCGGGCCCGCTGCCTTGCGCGACGACAAGATCGCCGAGGGCGCGGCCGTCCACATGCTACAGACCTCCATCGAGGCGATGATCGACGTGGCCAACCACGTGGTGGCCCGCCTGGGGCTTGGCGTTCCCAAGTCGTACCGCGAAGCCTTCGACCCGCCGGTGGAGGCCGGGCGCCTCCCCGCGGAGCACCGGTCCACCTTCCACCGGATGGTCCGCTTCCGCAATCGCGCGGTGCACCTGTACGACACGATCTCGCCCGAAGAGGTTCATGCGATCCTGGCCTGTCCCATGGGGGACTTCGACCTGTGTATCGGAGCCGTGGTCCGACGGTTCTTCTAATCCGGTTTCGCCGGTGCCGTCACCCGGGAACAGGACCGCCTGTAGCGAGCGGCTCCAATCGACCGGCTCAAGAAAGGGATCGGTAGGCCGGCGGGCGGCGTCCCGAGGCGGGTTCACAAGTCGATTGGGAAGCGGTCGATGGGCGTGAAGCCATGCAAGCCGGGGCGGGTCACGACCAGGAGCTCCCACCGCCGCCGGTTCTTCCGCATCCGCCCTGACCGGTGCCGGCTCCAGCCGGCTCCCCTTTTACCGGTTCCACGTCTACGGGCTCTTGGAAGCGGTTCAGTTCGACCAGCACGTGTAGAGGCTCTACCTGCTGGGCCGTGGGTTCACCCTGGCGCAGGTATCCCTGGTATACGTGGTCTACTAGAAAAATCGCCGGACTGGGCGCTGCGGCAAGGCAGAGGCAGGGGCAGGAGGGATAGGCTGTTGCGGAGAGCGTGGGAGAACTGGTTCGACCGGAAGTGGAAGAACCGCCGGGCGCTAAGAGCGAGGGAGAGGCGCTCAGCGAAGTACCGAGCGCGCCTGGAACGAGAGCAGGGGGACACGCCGGAGCCAGGTGGAGATGATGCGCCGTTGGCTGTTTCAGATGATGCGTCGATAGGCGTTGTTTGCGAGGTGCGCAGCGACATCCGTGTTGTGATGGTGGGTGAGCGGTGCTACGAGAGCCTGACCCGCGTGCCGGTGGTTGTCGGCGACCGGGTTCGGTTTGTTGTCGAGGGGAACCATGCCGTCATACTCGAGGTGCTGCCCCGCAAGAGCAAACTGGTCCGGATGCGGGGGGATGCCACACGCCGCTCGGCCTTCAGCAAAGAGGAACACGTCCTGGCCGCGAACGTGGACGTGGCCGTGATCGTCGCCTCAGCTGCCGCGCCGCCCTTTCATCCGCGGCTGATCGACCGGTACCTCATCATGTGCCAGTATGGTGGCATCCGCCCCCTCATCTGCGTTAACAAGATCGATCTGGTGACTACCCGTCCGGATTTGAGCCTGTACACCGACATGGACATCCCCGTGGTCTACGTATCGGCGCTCACCGGGGCCGGCATGGAGAGGCTGAAGGAACACCTGCGCGGCAGGTGTTCGGTGCTCACGGGAAAGAGCGGTGTCGGCAAGTCCAGCATCTTCAATGCCTTGCTTCGTGAAAGCATCCAACGCGTGGGCGAGCTGACCCGCACGGGCCGGGGCAGGCACACGACTACCAGTTCATTGATGTACCGGTTGGATCACGACACCTTCATCATCGATACGCCGGGGATTCGCTCGCTGGGGCTGTGGGACATCGACCCGGATTCATTGCGGTTATATTTCCCCGACTTCTTGCCTTTCGCCACGGCGTGCAGGTACCGGGACTGCAGTCACACCCATGAGCCGGATTGTGCGGTTAAGGAGGCCGTCAGCCGTGGCGAGGTGGCCCCGGGACGTTACGAGAGTTACCGTCGCCTGATGAACGAGCTGGTAGGGAAGTGACTGGCGGTGAGGCAGCTTCCACCCCAGGCAACTCAGGCAAGCCGGATCCGTTACCGTTTGGCTCGTGACCTTGCGGCGCAATGCCCGGCGGAGCTGGCACAGGAGATCGCCGCCACGGGCTCGACGTCCCGCGGCGTCGCCGGCGCGCGCTCAGATCTCGAGATCAACTTTTGGACCGACACGATTCCGGATGCGTTCCACGAGCGGCCTGCGTGGCTTGCCGGGCAGTTGACTTGGCTCCGCCGTCTTGATGGGGTTTCCGATGTCTACGTCGACGATCCTCCAATCGCTGACGGGTCGGTGTCGGTCACGTTCGGGTTTCACGGTGTGTGGGTTGCGGCTGCGTGGCAAGGCATCCAGACCCAGAGTCAACTCGTGGCGGAGACGTTGCGCGGGGATGTCTTGGACCATGAGCGCTTGGTCGTCGCAGATGCCGTCTTTCATGCGCTTCCCTTGCGCACTGCCGGTGCGCTTGCGCGGTGGCAGCAGTCCCTCTCCGTTTACCCGAATGGGCTGCAGTCGCGGCTGATCCGTACAGCCGTCGAGGGCTGGGTGTATCCCCTCCACATAATCAGGCGCAGCCTGGACGAGATCCAGCAGCTGCGCGAATGTATCGCCATGGTTGCTGCGGAAGCCCGGGCCGACGGGGAGCGGAAACCCCTGTTCCTGCGGTTCTTCTGAATTCAGCCGCTCGGCTCGAGGGCGAAGGTCACCTCGACCTCGGCGCCGATCTCCCGCTGGCCGGGGCTGATGGGAGCGGCAGGTTCCTCTGCGGGTCCTGCCGAGTACACCACGAAAGAATCGCGGTAGTCATAGCGGGACGCGCGGCCACTCAGGCGCAAGTTCATCCGGAGTGGTGGACCGACCCGGACTCCCGCCGCCCGGGCGGCCGCCTCAGCCCGCTCCCGCGCGTGCCGGACGGCATGTTCAACGGCCTGCAGGTCCAGTTCCCGCACGTCGGAAATCTCAAACCCCCACAAGGTCGCCTCGCTGGCCCCCGCAGCCAGAGCCCGCCCGACCAGCTTGCCCGCCAGCTCGAAGTCCCGCACTCGGGCTTCCAGGACGTACCGGACCTCGTGTTCGATCAGGTGCCGGCGACCTTGGCGATCGGTGTGGTGACGGGTGTTGGTTTCGATGTCCACGGTCCGCAGGGCGTCGTCGGCGAGTCCCTCTTCCCGCAGGGCGGCGATGACCTGCTGCGCGGCATCGACCGCCGCCCGGTAGGCAGCCATGTGGTTCGTGGGATGCGTCCTGTAGACGTAGAACCGCAACACCGCCACGTCGGGCGTGACCGAGACCGTTCCGTATCCGGTGGCGAAGAGGGTGGGTTGGCGGGGTTCGGCATCCGGCGACACGACGGCTCCTCCTTGCACCCTGTGGTATGAACTGCCACGGAGAACCGGTTCGCCACGGGAACAGGACCGCCTGCAGCGACCGGATCTACCGGAAGTGATCGGCAGGCCGGCGGGCGGCGTCCAGAGATGGGCAGGCCCGGAAACCTGCACGCCTGCAATCGCCGCCGGAGCCAACCCTCGGAGCCAACCCTCCACGTTATCGAGGAGGCTTGCCATGTCCGTTCCTTGGAAGCAATCACTTCGTGGCACCCAGTACCGGGCGATGGCGCGGCAGGTTCCCGCAGGTCTGCGGCCAATTCCAATGTTGTTTGACGTTCGGCGTTGTTCGTATTCGGGTGGTGCGTAGATTCGCATTCGGCCGGTTCGTGATTCGAAGGGGAAGCGGTCGATGGACGTGGAGCCCTACCATCCGGGGCAGGTCACCGCCAAGGGCCCCCACCGGCGCCGGTTCTTCCGCATCCGCCCGGACCGGCACCGGCTCCCCCTTTACCGATTCTACGTCTACGGGCTCTTGGAAGCCGTGCAGTTCGACCAGTTCGTGTGGATGCTCTACCTGCTGGGCCACGGGTTCTCCCTGGCGCAGGTATCCCTGGTGTACGTGGTCTACCAGGCGACCATGTTCACCACCGAGGTGCCGTCGGGGTACCTGGCCGACCGCCTGGGACGCCGCACCTTCCTGGTGGCCGGGATGGCCTGCAAGGCGACAGCCGCCCTGCTCTTGCTCTATCCGGTGAACCTGGGGGTCGTGCTGGCGTCGGCAGCCCTGACGGGCCTGGCGCGGACCCTTCCTTCCGGGACGAACCTGGCCTATTTCCGGGAGGTGGCCGAGAAGGTGGCTGGGGCGGCGGCCGAGGCGGCTCAAAACCGGGACCCGGCCGAGTCGCCATCCCCGCCCGGAAGAACCGGCCCTGACGGCCATCCGCGCGAGGTTGCCGCCTTCGACCGGCTGCTGGCCACCTACGTCACCCTGACTGCCACGGGCACGCTGCTGGCCGGATGGGTCGGCGGCCTGGTCGCCGGTCGGTCCTTCCAATGGCTCTACGCCCTGGAAGCGGCGGTGGCGGCGACGGGGATGATCGTGGCGGCAGGACTCCCCCGCACGGGTGGGGGTTCCGGTCCCGTTCTCCACGGGGCGGGCGGGGCCGGGGTGAGGCGCGGCGACTTGCTGGCATCGCTCGCATCGCGATGGTCCCTGGCCCGGTCCACATGGACCGTCGCGAGCCGGAATTGGCAAACCTTGGCCCTGGTTGTCGTGGTCGCCCTGACCTGGGCGGGATCGGCCGCGGCCACCGAATATACCCAGCCCTTGCTCCTGGCCCTCGGCGCCAGTCCGGGTGCCGTCTCGACCCTTCTGGCCGGTGCCTCGCTGGTCACCATGGCCGGGGCCCGGCTGGCCGGGGCGTGGCGCGGGCCGCGGCGGGCCGTGTTCGTCCTGATTCCGTGGCTTTTGGCAGCCGGGGCCCTGCTGCGGGCCCTGGCTGCGGTGCCGAGCGTCGGTGCGCATCGCGTCGTCACGGGCCCCGCAGAACCGGACGGCGGATTGGCGCTCTTGAACCCAGCTCTGGCGTTGGCCGTGGGGGGCCTCGTGCTGCACCGCCTGGCGGGTGGAGCCAGCCAGGTGACCTTCAACGCGCGGTTACTGGAGGCGGCACCCGCCCACCTTCGGGGCACGGTGCTGTCCGCCGCCAACACGCTCTGGGCGGCGTTGTCGCTGACCTCCTTCCCCGTGTTGGGCTATGCAGGGGAGCGGTGGGGGCTGGGAGTCCTGTTCGGGATCCTGGCGGTGGTCCATGCCGTCACGGCGCTGGCGGCCGTCCGGGTTCGCACCCGATCGGACCGCGGAGTCAGTAGCTAGGCTGCCGGGCAAGGCCTGACCTGTGACGGTGACCGCCACCTTGCCCCCATCACGAGATTGGACGGGAGGAAGTTCGTCACCCAAGCCCCGGCGAAACCGACATCAAACCGACGTCGCACCGACCGTGACCGGTTCAAGCCCGCGCCCTCCCGAGGCCGAGCAGTGCTCTCCTCATGGGCAGCCTCACCCATCATTCCGCGCTGTCAGATCCCGAACCATGATCACGTACGGAGTGGTTCCGCTCGGGAAGCGGAAGTCCTTCAGCAAAGTTGTCCAGTTCATGCGCTCGTACAATCGACGGGCGGGGGTATCCGCATCCAGGGTGGAGAGTACCGCCTTTCGGTGCGGGATGCCGTCGAGAAGGGCGTTGTGCAGCAGTGTCCCGATTCCTTTCCTCTGGTATGCCGGCATGACGGCCAACTCGACAAACTCGAAGCAGCCTTCCAACCAGCGTACGACGCTCTCCTTGTCCAGGGCGCAAGCTACTGTGTCCCACCACCAGCCACCGGGGAGTCCACTGTACCCGTAGGCGAACCCCACTACCTTGTCACCGTCGGGTTCCAAAGCAACATAGCAGCGAAACCCCGGGCGTTCCAGGTGCGAAGCCAGTGAGGTGTTGAACCGCTCGAAGTGCTCCGGTCCTTCACAATAGGGCGGGGCAGAGAATGCCTCCCGATAGACCTTTAGGATGCCATCGCGGTAACGAGTGATCTTCGCCCGTTCAACCCGAACAATCTTCAAAGCGGTCGCCCCTTTCCTCCCCCATTCCGACCGACACGTAGTCGAATAAGTAAGTCAAAGAAAGTAAGTAAGCAGTGAGATGAGTGGAACGGCAGACTGGGGGCGACGTCGCGGGAGTGGGGGTCGCAGTCTCATCCGCGTTTCGTTGGAACCTGCAACTCGCCTTGAAGCAGCTCGAGCGCCTTCTCCGCATGACGGTTGGGCGGGATCCCCCGAAGCACCCCAAGGATCCGCCCGTCGGGCCCGATCACGAAGGTCACCCGGTCCACCAGGGGGACGAACCGGCCGATGACGGGTAGGTCCCGCCGCACCCCGTACGCGGCGGCCAGGCTCCGGTCGGGGTCCGCAAGGAGGCGGAACGGCAGGCGGTGCCGCTGGCGGAAGCCCTGGTGGGTTTGGGGCGGGTCCGGACTGACGCCCAGCACCACGGCCCCCAGGGCTTCCAGGTCGGCATGGCGGTCCCGGAAGTGGCAGGCTTCCGCCGTGCAGCCGGGCGTGTAATCCTTGGGGTAGAAGTACAGGACGACGGGCCTTCCGCGGAAATCCGAGAGGCGAACCGGCCGGCCCGCATCGTCGACGGCGGTGAAGTCGGGGGCGGGGTCACCCGGGGCAAGCATGGGATCATCTCCTTTGCTTCAACGGGCTCTCAAGGGCGACGGGTTCAACGGGCCCTAAAGGTCGAAGGGTGCCATGGCGGGGTGCCATGGCGACCTCATGACCCATTAACCCGCTCTCCCCCGTCGGAACCCCGTCGGACCCCAGAGAGCCCCGGTCGATCCGGAGCAGTCCACGAACGGACGGCCGTCCGACCCCGGTGCGTGGTCCGACGCACCAATGCCCGCCTGGGCCTCATCGCGTCACGACATCGTCAGCACCGCGATGACGGCGTTCACCAGGACGAGAACGATGGCCGCGGCTACGAGCGCCAGGGGCGTCGCCACCACCCACCACAGGACGCCCCGGCCGCCGCGGTTCCCACCGGCCGAAAGCCGGGCGGCCGCGACCAGCCCAAGGACGGCCACCGCGAGCCAAAGGGTCACCCACAAGAGCGGTCCGCCCGGCGCGGCATACGATACAGACATCCATCCCCCACCGCCTTCGTTCGTGATCCGTACAACGCCCCTTGTCTTCTACGGCTCGCTGCTGCTTGCCCGTTTGCCAGTGGTCGGGTGAATCCGATCCCACCCATTTCCGCCGTCGAACCACGGCCCATCATGGCGTAAGGTCTCACCCCAGTGGCTGCGCCGACCTCCTCAGGAGCCCTGTCCCTCCAGCCTTCGCAACAACCCCTCGAGGTTCGCCCATCCGTACCCCCACTCCTCCAGGTCCACCCCGCCGATCGCTATGGTCCGGGTACGGACGCGAGTGCCACCCAGGGTCTCGTAGAAACGCCGGTAAGGGTTTTGGGCCAGCACCCACACCAGCATCGACCGATGACCGCGGGCCAGCAGTTCCCGGACGGCCGCCGCCACCAGGCGCCGGCCCACGCCGCGCCCCTGGTAGTCCTTCAGCACGTAGATGGCGCCCAGCTCCCCGCGAAACTCGGGGTCCCCCGACCGCTCCGGGCCGGCGGCGGCGAAGCCCACCACCCGCCCCGCCGTTTCCACCGGAGCATCGCCCTTCCGCGTCAATGTCCGGGCCGCTCCCGCCGGGTGTTTCGCCACCGGCCGTCGTTCCGCATCCGGTGCGATCCCTTCCTGGTGCGCACCCGTCCTGCCCGCCCGGAATTCGTCGCCGGAGGCACCACCACCGGCCTCCCGGCCCGAGCCGCCCCCGTCGGCGGCCCCAGCATCGCCGCCAAGGGTCACCCCATCCACCGCCACCACCACGAAGGACGAACCGGCATCTCCCGCGTCGCGGGCGATGACGTCCTGCCACCACCGGGCCCGGGGTTCCTCCTCCATGGCATCCAGATACGCGTCCGGGATCACCCCCCGGTAGGTGCTGCGCCACGTGGCCACCTGCACCCGGGCGATGCCGGCCGCATCGGCCGGCATCGCCCGGCGAATCTCGATGCCCATGATGTTGCCTACCCCCGCGATGTTGCCTGCCCCCGTGGTCCGGACCGCACCACGCCGAGGGTCTGTGGTGCAAACACCGTCGGCACTCGGTCCGTTACCGCGTCCCGTCCTACCACCCTCTGCCTTCGCAGTTACGGACCGGGCTACTACCGGATCGGTAGATGACGTCGCACTGGTCGACCCCTATCGGCCTAGATCTGGCCCGTGATCGCGGCCGAAACCAGCATCCACGCCAGGATAGCGACCAGCGGCACCGTCGCCAGGGCCGCTGCGGCCCGCACGTCCCCCTTCCTGCGGAGCACCAGCACCGCCACGATGGCCAGCACGATGCCCACCGGTGCCACGTACTGAAAGCGCGGCGTGGCGGCAAAGTAGACAAGGGGTCCGATGGCGAACAGCGCTGCCGCATAGACCCACCCTGCCCGGCGGGTAACCAGCGCCGCCAGCCCGCACCCGATGGTCAGCACCCAGCCGGGAATCCCCAGCAGGGCGCCAAGCAGCAGAGTGTCCAACGCATCCAGCGGCACCTGCCTCACCCCTCCCGGCGGCCAGCGCCCCTCATCCAGATCATACCTCCGCCGTGGCCAGCGGGAAACGCGCACGGCCGCCTGCTCCGGCAGGGAGACGACGCTGACCGCATTCGCCGGTGGGGCAACGAAAGCGGCGCGGGCGGCCGGATTCCGGCCCCGCCGGAATCCGGCCGCCCGCGCTCGAGCGTCCCGGTCACGCCGCAGCCACCCTGACTTGCAAGGCCGGCGTGCCGGTTGTGCCGCCTTGGCCTTGACTCGTCCCGGCCCTCTTGTCCCGCCTCGTCCGTTGCTCTTGTCCGCTTTCCTCACGACCCGCGCGGATCGTAACCCACCACCGTCCAGATCCCCGTCTCGTCCTGGCGCACCAGCCGCTCCAGGTACACCCGCGCCACCGGGCCGACCTGGATCTCGACGATGGCCCGCCTGCCGTCGTTGTGCACGACGCGGATGTGCTCGTCGACCAGGGCCGCGGGTTCACCCATCTGCTCGCCGAACTGGCCCATCAGGAAGGCCCCCGCCACCTGCACGGGATCCAGCATCCACGGAAAATGGCCGCCGTCGACCTGTTGCTGCGAGTTGCGCTCGACCTCCATGTCGACGGAGACCTCGACCTGGGGGTCGAAGCCGGGCCTGGCGCCGGGATCTCCGCTGGCGTCCGGGAGCTGGAGGTCCGGCGCCAGGGCGCGGGCCAGTTCCACCCGCCGCGGCCCCTCGACGGTGATCTCGAGTGCCTGCTGGCGCCAGCGCAGCCGCTCGCCGAACACCTCGAGCACGCCGTCCTGGCCGGCGGAGCCGAGGGCGGCGTTCGGCTGGGGCTCGAACGGGCCCTGGGCCGGTTCTTCCACGATCACCGTCTCACCGTAATCCAGGACCACCCGGTCCCGAGCCGCCAGGATCCGACGGGGCGCCTCGTCCGGCAGCAGCGGCGTGAAGCCGGCGATGGCCGCCGCCTCCGCGGGCGTGTCCACCAGCTGCCCGGGGTTCTCCTCCTCCACGCGGTAGCCCGCCGGCACCTCGAAACGGAACCGGGACGGGTCGACGGGCGCGTTGGCCTCGAACCGGACGAAGGTGGTCTCGGTCTGGAGGCCGTTCTGCATCGCCGTCCGCAGGCGCAGGGGCAGGTGGGTCTCGGCATCGACCCAAAGGTCGTAGGGGAGCCCGCCCGGCGGCTCGATGCGCAGCCGGATCGCCTCGCGTCCCGCGACCTGCTCGCGGCCCACCACCCGGTGGGGGTAGCGCAGGGCGGCGCGGGCCTCGTCCTCCAGGTCGAAGGGCCGCACGTCGGGCAGCGGGGGCAGCACCGCCACCACCCGATCGGCGGGACGAACCTGCCACTTGCGCCGGCCGTCGTGGACCGTGACCACGCCGGTGTCGTCGCGGGTCGCGTAGCGGTCGCCGTCGACCCACACCTCGATCCGCCGCACCAGCCACGTCTCCCCGTCGGCGTTGGTCGCGCGCTTCTCCAGGACCCCGTGGTAGCTTTGGAGCTGCGCGATGGCCCGCTCCATGGCATGGACCACGTCGGTCTCCGCCGCCGGTCCGAGCCCCAGCTGCGCCCGGAGCCACCCGCCGAGACCGGTGGTCCCGGGCCAGGGGGCCAGCACTGCCACCAGCGCGATCCCGGCCACCAGGGCCGCCGCGGCGATCCCCACCCGCCGCCGGCGGCTGCGCGTCCCACCGACCTCCCACCGTCGGGCGCGGGCGTGATCCCGTTGCCGGGCGCCCCAGGCGTGGCCGGCGCTGCCGGCCGCTTCCGGACGTCCCCCTGCGGACGAACCCGGCCACCCGGCGGCGACCCGCGGCTGCCACCCCTCCGCCGGCTCCGGCACACCGCGCAGGCTCTTCAACATGCGGGCGACGGCCAAGAGTTCGGCCTCGTCTCGGTCCGCCGGCGCGGGGGGACGGCGCTCCTCGTTCAGGGCGTCGATCATCCGGTCGAGCCGCTCCTCGCGGAGGGCCCGCAACCGACGCCGGTTCCAGTCGCGCCAGGAGGCCATCGGGCCCTTCCCTCCCATCAGCGGTCCACCTCCCGCAAAAGGTCCCGCAACGCCTTGAGAGCCCGGAACTGCAGACCGCGGACGGCGGCCTCGCTGCGCCGCATCTGGCGGGCGGTCTCGGCCCTCGACAGCCCCACGACGATGCGCCAGTGCAGCACCTCGCGATATGCGGGCGGCAGCCGCCGCAGCCGCTCCTCCAGCCAGAGGCGATCGACCACGGCCGCCGTATCCACGTCCGCGGTCCCGCCGCCGCGGCTTGGGACCCGGCCTTGCAGCAGGGCCTCCTCGAGGGGCACGGCTGTCCCGTCCCGCCGCTGCCGCCGCCAACGGTCGCGGATCAGATTGAGGGCGATGGTGCGGACCAGGGCGTCGGGCGGCGGGAACCCGCTCCGCGTCGCCTCCGCCGGCGCGGCTCCCTGAGCGCCGGAACCGGGCGCGGGGGCACCGAACGCGGCACCACCGCGGGCACCGGAGCCGCCGGGGCCCGCGGCCCGGCCGCCCCGCAGCACGCGCAGCACGGTCTCCTGGGTCACGTCCTCGGCCTCCTCGCGGTTCTGGACCCGGGCATAGACGAACCAGTAGAGCCAGGGCCACGTCGCGTCGTACCACCGCCGGACCGCGTCCTCGCCGGCGGGGGACGGCGACCAGGCGTTCGCTCCTTCGGCCATCGCGACACCCGCTTTCCCAACCGTGGCTCGGAGAGGCGCCTCCATCGGGGAAGAACGCAGCGGGGCGGGGGGCGTCACGCGGCAGGGATGGGGGTCCTTCGCGGAAAGTGGCGCCTGCCCACGGTGCGCGTCGGGTCGCGATCGGGTCGCGCGCCGAGCGGCCGCTCTAGGGCTGGTAGAGACCGTCGCGGACCAGCTCGAGATAGCGTTCCCACTTCGCGACCCATCGGTCCAGATCCACGTAGCCGAGGTCGGGACGCTGGCGGATGGCGGCGAAGATGCGCGGCATGAGGCCGTCGCCGAGCAGCATGAGCAGCTCGACTGCCTCTTGCACCGTCACCCCCGGCCGCAGGCGTCCCGTGTCGACGTCGTGGTAGAGCAGGTCCTGACTACGGGCCGCCGCCTCGGCCAGCCGCTGGCGGAACTCGGCGGACACGGCGGGGTCGACCATCGATCTTACGATCAGCCGGTAGGCGTCCGGGCGGTCCCGGTACACCTGGAGCTTGATCGCGCCCAGCCGGCGGAGCCGCTCGAACAGATCCCGGGGAAGGTCGGGCGCCGCCTCTTCGAGGGCGGCTTCGATGGGCTGGAGCGCGCGGTCCACGGCCGCCCGGTAGAGGTCGTCTTTGCTGCCGAAGTAGTAGAGCACCAGGCTCTTGGCCACGCCGGCGCGACGGGCGATGCGGCTGAGGGAGGCGCGCAGGTAGCCCCGGTCCGCGAACTCGGCCACCGCCGCGTCGAGGATGCGCTCGCGGGGGCTGCCATCGGCCGTCCTCCTCGGGCTAGCGCTCCTCGGGCCGGCGCCCCCCGCGCCCCCTTGGGCCGATGGGGCCGCCGTACCCCGGCGGCCCCTGCTTCCGAAACCATCAGGCCCCGCGCGGTGGTCGCCCGCGGGGGTGCCGCTGCTGGGCGTCCCGTCGTCGGCCATGGCTCGCCTCCATCCCCCTCGATCACGCGAAGTCCTTCCGCTCGAGGATCATCGTACCGGCCAGCGTGCCCGCCAGGAAGACCGCCACCAGGACGAGCAGGCCCGCCGCGTCGGGGTCGCCCGCCGCCGCCCGGTCGAGGGCGGCGTGGCGCTGCAGGCTGAGGTACCCGATGGGGTGCAGCCGGTCCGCCACCTGGCTCAGGGCGTGGAGGACGAAGGAGGCCAGTCCGACGCCGACGCCGGCGGAGATGGCCGTCTGGGCCCGGGGGAAGAAGGGCCCCAGGAGGAATCCGACGCCGCCACCGGCCAGCGTGGCGGCCAGACCCGCCAGGTGCGTCCACCGCTGGCGTCCGAGGTCGTAGGCGTCGCCCGCCACCGCCCAGCCCACCAGCGTGCTGACGGTAAAGATCGCCACCCACAGGATCACCACGCCCACGACGAAGGCGGCGATCTTGGCAACCGCCACCTGGCGGCGGGTCACGGGACGCGTGTAGAGGAACTCCACCGCCCCGAGGTCGGGCTCCCGGGCGACGCTGCCGCCCGCCTGCATCAGGCCGTAGATGGTGGCCAGCAGCACCAGGTAGCCCATGATGTACACGCCGTAGTAGCTGTTGACGTCGGCGATCATCGCCGGGGTGAAGCTGAACGCCTTCAGCAGGCTCTCGGGCATGGCCTTGAGCGCTTCCACCATCGCCGGGTCCTGGATGGAATCGAACAGTCCCAGGTAGAGGGCCACCACGCCAACCAGCACGGTGGTCCAGATCAGCAATCCCCGGCGTGCCAGCCGCAGTTCCATACGCGTCATGTGGATTGCGAGGCGCAGCCCGCCTCGGACGTTCATCGCCCCTGCCCTCCCACTTTGGGTCCCGTCCAGGGTCCCGCCAAGGATCCCGCCCGAAATCCCGCACAAAAAGCCCGTGCTGCGAGCAGGCTGCCACCCCATCGCAGCGCCCCTCCCAGCGCCCGCTCACGGCGCGCTATCATGGCGCCCCCTTACGGTTGGCCTCCCGACTCTCCCGGGACCCGGTACAGGGTGAGGAACACGTCCTCGATGCCCGGCTCGGCGATATTCAGATCCTCGAGCGTCAGCGGGGCGAGGGCCGCCACCAGCTCCTGCACCGGCGCCCGTACCAGGAGGCGGTACGTGCCGGGCTTGCCGGGCACCGGCTCGGGCCGCGGGTCGCCCAATCGGGCCAGCAGCTCACCCGGCAGCGGCGCACCCCCCTCCAGCCGCAGGGTCACGATCTTCATGTGCCGCCCGGGCAGATCGTCGACGGTCGACACCCGCAGCAGGCGCCCGTCGCGGATCATCGCCACCCGGTGGCAGAGCCGGTCGACCTCGTCGAGGACGTGGGTGGAGAAGAAGATGGTCGTACCGGCCGCGTTCACCTCGCGCAGGATCTCGAACAGCTCCGCCCGGATCAGCGGGTCCAGGCCACTGGAGGGTTCGTCCAGGATGAGCAGCCGCGGCCGGTGCAGGAGGGCCTGGACGATGCCCAGCTTCTTGCGGTTGCCCAGGGAGTAGGTGCGGACGGGGCGGGAGAGATCGAGCTGCAGGCGCTCCACCAGCCGGGCCACCCACCGCCGGTCGACCCTCGGGTAGAACCCGGCGGCGTAGTCCAGCAGCTCCTGGCCCGTCATGTCGGGGTAGTAGGCGACCTCGCTGGGCAGGTAGCCCACCTCGGCCAGCCAGGCGCCGCCGCCCGGCGGCACCGGCCGCCCGAACACCTCCACGCTGCCGGACGTGGGACGAACCAGCCCCAGCAGCGTGCGGATGGTGGTGGTCTTCCCCGCGCCGTTGGGGCCAATGAAGCCGAAGATCTCGCCCTCTTCCACCTCCAGGTCGAGGTCCTCGACGCCGCGCCTCCTGCCGTAGTACTTGGTCAGCCCGCGGATAACGATGGCGGCGGGCATGGGAGCACCTCCTTGCACCGCGGGCTCGCCTGTGGCCCGGAACGGGAATCCACTGCAACGGGAATCCACCGGTGGGGCGGGCGGTTGCATGGGGCGGCCGGTTGCACCGTGCCCTGGCTGACGACGGCGGGTCCATCCAGCACGCCTCCGTGGTAACACCCGTTTGAGGGTAGCACCCGTTTGAACGCCGGGTCCATCCGGCGGCGTCCGCAACGGTGGGCACGAGCGGTGGGGGCCGGTGGTTGCCGGCGCCGGTTGCCGTTTCGGGTTGCCATCCCCGGTCACCGGACGGGTAAGCCGGATTCGCCGGTCCCCCCGGGGGCCAGCCGGCTCGGCGTGGCTGGCGCGCTACGGATCCGCGGCCCCGACCGGCTGGCGGTTCGCCGCGTTCCGGCTATATGGTCTCAACAGCAAAACCTCGACAGCGGCGCCGATCCCGCATATGATGGAGGAACTCGCACCAGTCGCCTGCTTTCACCAGGCTGGCCGGGCGAGGAACACGCGGTGCGGGAAGCACGCCGGGAGTCGAGCCCGCCAGGCCTGCGCTGCCAACGAAAGGACCCCGAGACATGCCGACGACGCCGGAACCGCAGTGCCGCCCCCACGGATCTCCCGAATCCATCCCCGAATCTCGCGAGGATCATGCCGGTGCGGGAGGAGACGCGACACGGGAAGGGATGCCCAAGCTCCTCCCCGCGGCCACGCCCGCCGCAACGGTTACGGCCTCCATGGCCGCGGCCTCCCTTGAGGCAGCCCTCCAGCCCCTGGGCGAGTACACGCGCACATTGAAGCGTGTCTTGCCCCGCCACATCTTCCAGCCCGAGCCGTGGCGCATCCTCTGGTTGCTCCCGCTAGTGGCCGTTGCCGTGGCGGGCATCGTCACGGTCGCCCGGTTCGACCTGCACTGGGGCATTGATCTCGCCCTGGCGGTGGTCATCGGCCAGGCCTTCGCCAGCCTAGGCCTGTTCGGCCACGAGGTGCTGCACGGCAGCGTGGTGCGCACGCCCTGGCTGCGCAACCTGGCCGGCCAGATCTGCCTCTGGCCCTTCGCCATCGGCCCGCGGCTCTGGCGGCGCTGGCACAACGTCGAGCATCACGGCCATACCCAGGAGCACGGCGAGGACCCCGACGCCATGCACACCCTGGAGGAGTTCCACGCCCGCCCGGCCCTGCAGTACGTCTACCGCATCGCGCCGCCGGTGCGGGCGGTGCTGACGCTGGTCTCCCTCAGCGTGTGGTTCTCGCTCCACTCCGTCCAGATGCTGCGGCGCTTCCTGCCCGAGATGCCGGCCCGCGAGCGGCCGGTGGTGGTGGCCCAGTTCCTCCTGCCGGTGGCGAGCTGGGTGGCCCTCGGCGCCTGGATCGGGTTCGGTGACTGGGTGTTCGCCTACCTCGTGCCGCTGCTGGTCGCCAACTTCACCGTCATGAGCTACATCGTGACCAATCACCTGCTGAGCCCGCTGACGCCGGTCAACGATCCCCTGGCCAACAGCCTTTCGGTCACGGTCCCAAGGTGGGTCGACGTCCTGCACTTCAACTTCTCGCACCACACGGAGCACCACGTGTTCCCCGCCCTCAGCAGCAAGTACGCGCCGCTGGTCAAGCGGTGGTGCAAGACCCTGTGGCCGGATCGCTACCACGAGATGCCGCACTGGCGCGCCCTGTGGCTGGTGTGCACGACGCCCCGGGTCTACGAGCGGCCGACGGCCCTGATCGACCCGGTGCGGCAGCAGGTATACCCGGTGCTCGGCCACGGGCTCGAGCGGTTGGCCGGGGCCGGAACAGGGAACCGCGCGCACTCCGTGCCCGCCCCACTGCCCGTGTCCGCCGGCTTGACGGATGGCACGCAGCTCTCTCCGCCCGCCGCCCCTGCGTCCGACACCGCTCCTCCGCAATCACCGGGGCCGTCCGCGGAACGGCCTGCGACGCGCACCGCAGATCCCCGCAACCGCCGTCGTGGCGGCGTGGCGCCCAGGACAACCACGCCGTGACCGTTACGGCCGCGGAGGGCGGGCGAAGGCTATGTGAAGATTTGGACGGCATTCCTCCATGCCGGCGACCGGCATGGCAAGGCGAGGCGGGCCCGGGTTCCCGCGCACCGGTCCGCCGGCCGTGCGCGAGGCGTCGGCCCAGCGACGCGGAACCCGCCCGGGGTCAATCGGGCAGCCGCAGGAGCCGCCGGGCTAGCTTCCGGGAATCGGTGAGCTCGCCCGGCAGGCGCAGGTAAAGGGCGACGTCCAGCACGACGAGAGCCAGCGCGAGGGCGAGGTAGCCCCACCCGACGCGGTCGCGGACCAGGAGGGGCTTGAGCAGGACGAAGGCGATGGCCAGCTGCAGCCTCACGACGAGGCCCAAGGCCGCCCACTGGACGAGGGCGAGCATCACCGTAAGCGGCATCAAGAGCCGTTGTCTCAAGGTCGTCCCAGGCACCTCCCGGGCCGCGCCTGCGACGGGTTGCGGCCCGCTTCCGTTGGTAGCAGGCGCTGAGGGTGGTGGCAGGGGAGGAACCGGCAACTGCTTGGCGACCACGGTGCGCACCGGGCCGGCTACGCACACCCAGCGCACCGCACCCCGGGCGCAGGAGGCCCTGGGACGCCATGGGCCACAGAAGGTGCGGGGCAGGAGGAAGATCCCCCGCCCGGCTGCCCGGCGCGGGACGCCCCCAGGCAGGCAACGTTCCGCACCTTCACCCCCTGCGGACCGCACCTTCACGCCCCTGGGGAACCCGCACCCGGTTCCTGGCGGGCGAGGCGGCTGGCGACTCCCCCTGCCGGCGCCTGCAGCCGCTCCGTGGCCTCCCGCAAGGCCGCAGCGGCCTCGTCCACCATGCGCCGCAGCAGCTCGGCCACCGTGGGGATGTCGCGGATCAGGCCCACCCCCTGGCCCGCCCAGACGAACCCCTCGTCCAGCTTGCCCTCCAGGGCCGCCCTGGTGTTGGCCTTGCCGGAGATCAGGGGCAAGAGCTCGTCGAGGCCGGCCCCGCGGGCCTCGGCTTCGAGAATGCGCTCCGGCCAGGGACCCCGCAGCACCCGGCCCGGACGGCCCAGGCTCCGCTCGATGACCACCGTGTCGGTCTCCCGCGCATCCACCAGCGCCTGCTTGTAGGCGGGATGGGCCGGGCACTCCACCGTGGCCACGAAGCGGGTTCCCATCTCGATGCCGTCGGCCCCCAGCACCAGGGCCGCCGCCAGCCCCCGGCCGTCGACGATCCCGCCGCTGGCCAGCACGGGGATCTGGACGCTCTCCACCACCCGCCGCACCAGCACCAGGGTGCCGATGTCGTCCCGGCCGATGTGGCCGCCCCCCTCGACCCCCACGGCGATCACGGCGTCGGCGCCAAGAGCCTCGGCCTTCTGGGCCTGCCGGACACCGGCCACCAGCACCATCTTGAGCACGGGGTGGCCCTCGAAGGCCTTGAACAGGGGTTCGGGGTTGCCGCCCGTCACGCTGATGACGGGAACCTGTTCCTCAATGGTGACCCGGACGAACTCCGACAGATCCCGGTGTCCGATGGCGAAGTTGACGCCAAAGGGCCGGTCGGTCCGCTCCCGGACGCGCCGGATCTCCTGGCGCAACACCTCGGGCGATTCCATGGTGGCGGCGGTAAGCTGGCCCAGGCCCCCTGCTGCGGAGACGGCGGCGCAGAGCTCGCTGCGGGCCAGATAGGCCAGTCCTCCCTGGACGATGGGCAACTCCACTCCAAAACGCTCGGTAAAGCGCGTCCGCAACGCTTTCACCCCTCCGGGCTGCCGATCCAGGGCCGGTGCGGGACCGGAGATCGGGTATCATGGCAATGGTTTCGTGGGCTGGCCCGGGACTCCTTGCCGTGCCGGCATCGGCCCGCAGGGCTCGCAGCGGGCTCCCGTCGATCCTTGCCCGGCAGTTGTTGGGGGCGGGTTATCCGTAAAGGGCCGCCGGTGGTCGTCGCGCGGCGGTTGCTGGCGGCGGGTTTTCCGCGAACGGTACGCCGCCGGTCGTTGACCGGCAGCCCTGGGCGGCGGGTTGCTCCCCGCCGGCTCAGCCCGAGCCAGGGAAGGAGGACTCCAAGGTGCAGGGCAACCCCGCATTGATCCGGCTGCTGCTGGACGAGATCCGGCGCCACGGGGCGATTCCCTTCGCCCGCTACATGGACCTGGCCCTGCACCACCCCGAGCACGGCTACTATGCCCAGGACCGCCCGCTGATCGGGCGGGAAGGGGACTTCCTCACCGCCCCCTCCTTCCACCCGGCCTTCGGCCGCACCATCTGGCGCCAGGTCCGGGAGATGCTCCACATCCTTGGCTTTTCGCCCAGGCGGGGCCTGCCGGCCCGCCCCGCCCGCATCCTGGAGATCGGCGCCGGAGGCGGCCATCTGGCCCGGGACCTGTTGTTGGCGGCCCGGTCCGACGGCTACGGCCCCGGCCACCTGGAGTACGTGATCGTCGACGAGAGCCGCCAGTTGCAGGAGCGGCAGCGGGATTTCATCACCGCGGCCTGGCCCGAGGCTCCAGTGCGCTGGGTCCCCCGGGTCGAACAGGCCGGCCCGGTCCACGTGGTGCTGATGAACGAGCTGATGAGCGCCTTTCCCGTCCACCGCCTGGTGCGCAGGCCGGCGGGGCAGGTTGGGCATGTTGTCCCCACAGCCCCAGCCCCGCCGCCCGGAGAGATCGGGGTCCAGTCCGGCTGCCAAGACGCGGCGGGCGCCACCGGCGGCGGCAACGGCGGCAGAGCCGTGCCGGCTGCAACTGGCGGCAGCAACGACGACGGATTCGTGTCAACCGCCACCGGCGGCGGCAACCGCGGCGGGACCGTACCGGGCACCACCCGCGGCCAAGCCGTTTCGGCCGCCTCCAACGGCCACAACGGCGGCGGTCGCGGCAACCCGCCATTTGTGTCCGGCTCCGGTGGCGACCAGGGGGCGGCCCCGTGGCGACCCGCGCGCCGTGGTGGTCACCAGCATCCTTTCGAGTGGCGAGAACTCTACGTCACGGTGCAGGACGGCCGGTTCGTCCAGGTGGAAGGACCAGTCAGCGAGCCGCGGGCCGTGACCATTCTGCGGGAAGAGGGGATCGACCCGCAGCCGGGCCAGATCGTCGACGTCAACGTGGGAGCGGGGGACATGCTGCGGGCCATTGCGGGCGTCCTGGCCCGGCGGGCTTTCGTCATCACCATCGACTACGGTGGCCCAGCGGAGGTGGTCTACAGCCCCCAGCGCCCCCGGGGCACCGTCCGCGGCTACTACCGCCAGCGACTGCTGGACGACCCTTTCGCCCGGCCTGGCGAGCAGGACATCACCGCCGACCTGGACTTCACTTACCTGCAGCGGCTGGGCCGGCGGCTGGGGCTGCGGGATCTGGGGCTGCTGCCCCAGGGGGCCTTCCTCCTGAACCTTGGCATCGAGGAAGAAGAGGCCCTGCCCCTGGCGCGGCGGGCCTGGCAGGGGGATCTGGAGGCTGACCAGGCGCTGCAGCGGGTCTACGCCCTGTACGCCCCGGAAGGGCTCGGCGAGTCCTTCTGGGTGCTGGTCCAGGCCCGGGGCTTCCGCTGGCGGGCGCCCCGCCTGCAGGGGGTGCGGGTGCCGTGGCCGGAGCCGAAACCGTTGGCGGAACTGCTGGCTCTGGCCCGGGATCAGCAATAGGCAAGGCCGCTCGCCCTTGTATTTAAGCTTCGTCTGCTTCGCCTGCCTCTTTATTTTTGGGCAGGCGACGTGTCCAGACCAAAATACCAGCACCAATGATGGTAAATAGGCCACCAACCGCTGCCGCATCGGTGTCACCGTAAAGCAGACCATGGGCAAACAGAAGGAGGGACGCTGCAAAACCGAGCAGAGCGGCAAGAAAGTACCTCTTTGAAACCACCAACGAAATGCCAATTGCGTATAGGACATGCGGATTTGCCGCATTGAACACACCATCGACAAGTTCACGAATGCTCATGCTCTCAGCCTCGTTAAACGCTCGCCTTCGATGCCCGGACCCAATTAGGTCGGCTCATCGTTGCGTCCTTTCGGTCGGTTGCGTCCTTTCGGTCGATGCTTTCGGTCCATGGGTCTTTACCCATGCGCCCGTTCCAGCTCCCGCCGCAGCCCCTCCCAGTCCACAAGGGGCAGGGAACAGGTAAAGTTGCGGCAGACATAGGCCACGGGGCGCCCGCCCACCGGATCACGGCCTTGCCACACCGCCCGGCGCTCGGTGCCGGCACCGGGCGGCCGGATCGTCAAGAGGAGCCCCGGCAGGTAGAACCCGGCCAGCCGCCGGCGCCACTCCGCCATCACGGGGGCGTCAGGATCACCCACCAGGGTCACCTCCGTATACCCCTCCAGCCGGTCGGCCTCGACCCACACCGTCCGGGCCATGGCCAGCGGCTGCTCCGCCGCCAGGGCCCTCACCCGGTCGAGAAACCGGCCGGCCACGCGGTGGTAGCGCTCGTCGCCGGTGATCACCGCCAGCCGCGCCAGGACCCCGGCCGCTGCTGCCGGCGCAGCCGGCACCGCCTGGTCGAACAGCTCCACGGGCCGGGCCAGGGGGGTCTCGGCCTCCAGAGGCGCGTCGTAGAAGAGGCCACTTTCCTCATCCCAGAAGGTCTCGATCATGACCCCCGCCAGCCGGTCCGCCTCGTCCAGCCAGCGGGGGTCGCCGCCGGCGGCGTGCAACGCCAGAAGCCCTTCGATGAGGAAGGCGTAATCCTGCAGGAACCCGGGCACCTCCAGGGCCCGGCCCCGGTAGGCGTGGAGCAGCCGCCCGTCGGGCCGGCGCAGGGCCCCCAGGACGAACTCGGCCGCCCGGCGGGCCGCCTCCGCGTAGCCGGGTTCGTCCAGCACCGGTGCGGCCTGGGCGAAGGCGGCGATCATCAGGCCGTTCCATCCGGCCAGGATCTTGTCGTCCCGGGCCGGCGGGGTGCGGCGGCGCCGGGCTTCCAGCAGCCGCCGGCGGATGGACTCCAGCCGGCGGTCCAGCTCGGCAGGATCCAGGCCCAGGCTGCGAGCCAGGGCCGGGCGATCCTCGTCGGCCACCGCCCGGTAGAGCACCGTGGTGCCGTCCTCGAAGTTGCCCTCCTCGGTCACGCCGAACCAGCGGGCCGCCAGGGCGACGTCGACCGAGGCGGCAGCGGCGGGCTCCGCCTCGGCGGGTTCCACCGGTCCCGTGGGGCTGTTCGCGAGCCCCGTGGCGGCGAGGGGGTTCCTCGCAGGCTCCCCTCCGGCGGGCCCCCTACGGGTGCCGGGCGCGGCCGGACCCTCCAGGGCCTCCCGGAGCTGGGCGGGCGTCCAGACGTAGTAGGCTCCCTCGCGGCCGTCGCTGTCGGCATCCAGGGTGCTGATGAACCCGCCCTCGGGGGCGGTCATCTCCTCGCGGACGAAATCAAGGGTGCGACGCGCCACCCCGGCGTAGAAGGGATCCCCCGTGATCCGGTAGGCGTCGAGGTACAGGGGTACCAGCTGGGCCTGGTCGTAGAGCATCTTCTCGAAGTGGGGGATCAGCCACGCCCGGTCCGTGGCGTAGCGGTGGAACCCGCCCGCCAGGTGGTCGAACAGGCCCCCCAGGGCCATGGCTTGCAGGGTGTGCAGGGCCATGTCGAGGTAGCGCCGGGCGCCCGGGCCGGGCCCCTGGCCTCCCCCGGCCGGGTCCCGAGCCATCGGGGCGGCCGCCGGGCTCGCGCCGGAGCCAGCCTCTCGGCCCGCCCCGGCTGCACCCGCCTCGGCCGCCGGCGCCCGGCTGTCCCCGGTTCCCTCCTCAGTATGCCGTCCGGTCCCCGTCCCGGATCCGCCGGGTTGGTTCAAGCCGCTCCCGGCGCCGGCCCGCAGCAGCACCGCCACCGCCGTGGCATGGGGGAACTTGGGGGCCCGGCCGAAGCCACCGTACTGCGGGTCGTAGCTGCGGGCGATGCGGGCAGCGGCCTGCTCCAGCCAACGCCGTGCCGCCTCCCGGCCTGCAGTACCCTCAGGCGCCAGACCCAAGGCCACGCCGCCCGCCCCGGGCGCCCGAGTCCCGGCCCCGCCGCGCCCAGGGGCCACGCCCGCCTCCCAGGCCTCTTCCCCTTGCCCGGAGGCCTCGCCGGGCCCCGGGGCCGGAACCCCGCCGGCCTCCCCGGCGTCACCGGCGTCACCGGCGGCAGCCCCCTCCGGTCCCGGACCCCCGGGACGGCGGGCCGGCTCGGCCGTCCCCCGGTCCAGCAGGCCGGCACCGCTCACCGAACGGCGCAGCACCTCCGCCACCTGGCCGGCCACCCGCTCCACTTCGTCCCGGCGGTGGCGGTAAGCGTCCAGCACCGCCTCCAGCACCTTTGGGAACCCCGGCAGGCCGTGGCGGTCTTCCGGCGGGAAGTAGGTGCCGGCGAAGAAGGGCTTGAGGTCCGGCGTCAGGAACACCGTCAGCGGCCAGCCGCCCCCGGAACCCAGGATCTGCGCCGCCGTCTGGTAGACCTGGTCAAGGTCCGGCCGCTCCTCCCGGTCGACCTTCACGTTGACGAACCCGGCGTTCATCCGGGCCGCGATGGCCGGGTCTTCGAAGCATTCCCGCTCCATCACGTGGCACCAGTGGCAGGCCGCGTAGCCGATGCTGAGCAGGATGGGCCGGTCTTCCCGGCGCGCCCGCTCCAGCGCCTCCGTCCCCCAGGGGTACCAGTCGACGGGGTTGTAGGCGTGCTGCTGCAGGTAGGGTGAAGCCTGGTGGATCAGCCGATTGGGCCGGCGGCCGCTGCTCGCCATAAGGGGTGCCTCCCTTCGCCGGGTACCTCCCGGACGGCCGGTACCGGGGCGGGCCGTCACCGCCGTGGAGGTGGGCCGTCACGACCATACCGGTACCGTCATGCCGGCGCCTTGGTGCCGGCTACCGTCATACCGGGTGCCTGGGTGCCGGCGCCTTCATGCCCAGCCTTCATGCGATCCCTTCGGGCCGGTCCCTCAGCCCTTCACGCCGGGGCCTGAAACCCGCTGGCCTGCAACCCGCTGCTTTCATCCCGCAACCGATCCTGCCGCGACCGCCGCGACCTTCGTATTCCAATCCTAACATGCCGGCGGATGGGAGTCCCGGCACATGCCGGCGGATGGGGGGCCCGGAGGGCGGGGCGGCCACGCGGAACCTGCTCCTTTCCCTCACCTTCCCTGTACCGCCTCCCCCGGGTCACGGTCCTGGCACGGGCCTTGGCTTCCATGCCTCCTTGCGCTCGGCCCGCCGCCCCGGTGGCGCACCCGATCTCCACCGGATGATCCCCCGATTCCCCTCCGGATACAGATGGGGCAGACCCCGGCGATATACTGGGACCGGAACCGGGTGCGGGGGACCGGCCGAGGGTACGGGAACCCGTGCCGGACCACGGGGACCGGAGCCGGGACACGGGTGCCGCCACCCGCATGGCGCCCCGGCCGCGCCGGTACCGGCGGACCGGCCGCAGGTCCGGCGGGGACGAACCGGCCGCCCGGGCAGCTCCCGCGCCTGCACGCCGGGCGGCAAAGGGGGACCACCATGGACAGCCGCCGCCGTATCGCGCTCGTCGCCGGGTTGTTGCTCGTTGTGGCGGGTCTGGCCGCCGGCATCGCCGTCCTGGACAGGGACGAACCGGCCGCGCCGGGGCCGGGCGGAAGCCCGCCCAGTGGGCAGGCACCGCCGCCCGGCGCCCCGGGCGCGGGCGCTCCGGGCGCCGGCACCCCGGGAGCCGGGCAGAACCCGCCGGGTTCGTCGGGACAGGTGCCGGCTCCCGCCGAAGGGCCGGTGGTGGCCCCAGGGACCCGGGCACCCGACTTCACCCTGCGGGATCTGGAGGGCCGGCCGGTCAGCCTGTCGAATTTTCGTGGAAAGGTGGTCTTTCTCAATTTCTGGGCCAGCTGGTGCTACCCGTGCCGGCAGGAGATGCCGGAAATCCGCAAGCTGGTCGACCGGATGCCCGACGACGTGGTAGTGCTGGGTGTCACCACCAGTGACCCGGCCAGCCCGGAGGAGATCAAGGCCTACGTGGAAGAGAACGGGTACGACTGGGTCTTCGTCTACGACGAGGGCAGCCGGGTGGGGCGGCAATACCGCATCGTCTACCTGCCAACCAGCTACTTCATCGACCCGGATGGGGTGGTGCGGGCGCGGCACATCGGGCCCATGACGGCCGAGCAGATGGAACGGTACATCCAGCAGGCCCGGCCGGGCGGCGATTCGTAGGCCCGCGGCCAAGACTGGGAACCCGCCCCAGGGCTCGCCCCAGAGCCTGGCCCCGGCCCACCGGCCTGCCCGGCGGCCGGCACGGCGGCCCTGGCGGGAACGGTTGGGCCGGCCTGCCCGGCGGCCGTGCGGATGCCGGCCCATGCGTTCACAGTATCCGGTGTGGGGACCCGCCCGTGGGCCGGCAGGCCGGATCACGAGGGTACCCGTGCAGGCGCCCGGGCAGGCTCCTGGTGCACAGGGGGAGAGGAGGAGGGGGGCCCATGGTCAACGGAGGCAGTGAATCCCGGAGCTGGGCGGTAGCCTGCCACCTGGCGGCCCTGGCCGGCATCTGGATTCCCCTAGGCAACCTGCTGGGCCCGCTGGTGGTCTGGCTGGTCAAGCGGAACGACGACCCCTTTGTCGACCAGCAGGGCAAGGAAGCCGTCAACTTTCAGCTCAGCGTCACCCTGTACTTCATCGCCCTGATTGCCCTGGGCATTCTAGCCCTGGTGCCTATGGGCATGGCCGACATGCTGGTGGGCCCCATGGGCGGCCCGGGCCCGCGGGCCCTCACCTTCCTCTTCTTCGTGCTGCTGGCTTTGCTGGCGGCGGCCGTGTCCCTGGGGTGGCTCGTGCTGGTGATCGTGGCCGCCGTCCGGGCCAGCAAGGGCGAGGCCTATCGCTATCCGCTGACCTTGCGGCTGGTAAGATAAGGGCCCGCCTCCGCCAGAGCCCGGGCGGGCTGGCCGGGGTCGGGCGCGGGAGGCATGTACCGCTCCAGCGCTTGCCGCCAGGATGCAGGAAGGGGTTCGGGACGACCCTCGCGCCCCACGTGGACGGCCACCACCCGGCCGCGCACCAGCTCCTCCCGGCCAGGCAGCCGCACCACCCGGTGGCCGAAGGTGATGCTGGTCCGGCCGAGGGCTTCGATCCAGGTCTCGACCTCCAGCCGGTCGTCGAACCGGGCGGAGGCCCGGTAGTCGCACTCGGCGTGGACCACCATCAGGGCGTGGACGCCGCCGCCGGGCTCCACCGCCGCTTCCTGCCCGCCTTCCGGCTCGCCGGCGCTCCCCGCTCCCTGGGCCGTCGCTCCCTGCAGCCCGGCCCCCTGCGCCTCCCGCAGCAGGTCGACCCGCCCGACCTCGAAGTAGACGAAGTAGTTCCCGTAATAGACCACCCCCTGCGCGTCCGTCTCCGCGAAGCGGACCCGCAGGGGGGAACGCACCACGCGCCCGGTCTCCCCGGACGCAGGCCGGTCCAAAGGCCGATCGCCCAAGTCGATCCCTCGCCTCCGCCTCCATCCCGCGCTGGCGCCGCACCACCTGGCCCGGTCCCCGCGCCGCGCCCCGCTGCCGGGTACTACGCCCAGGGGCGCCGTCAGAACCCCAGCAGCATCCGCGCCCGCTCCGACATCATCTCGGGCCGCCAGGGCGGGCTCCAGACCAGCCGGACCCGGGCTTCCTTCACGCCCTCCAGCCGCTCGATGGCCTGCTTGGCCTGGCTGACGATCTGGTCGCCCAGGGGGCAGCCGATGGCCGTCAGGGTCATGTCGACCTCGACCACGCCCTCGTCGTCCACCTCGCACCGGTAGACCAGGCCCAGGTCGACCACGTTGAGCCCGATCTCCGGATCGATGACGTCGGTCAGGGCCTCGCGGACCTGTTCTTCCGTCACCTTCGCCATGGGATCACCTCCCGCTGCCGGGGGCCGAACCGGCTCCAGCGGAGGCAACCGGCCCAACCCCAGGCTCAACCTTAAGGATACCGCATCGCCTCACGGGCGGTCCCGTTCGTGTATCCTAGGGGAAGGTTGTAGGGGAAGTTTGCGGCATCCACCCTAGATTCCCGTACCGGCCGGCGCTCCGCGGCGCGCGGCCGCAGGAGGCGATGCACGTGCCTGCACCGACCGTTCCGGCAGAGACGCTGGCGTCGCTGGAAGAACGGGCACGCCAGCTCCGCCGCCACGTCATCCGTATGATCGCCCGGGCCGGCTCGGGTCACCCGGGCGGGTCCCTGTCCGCTGCGGAGATCGTCACCGCGCTGTACTTCCATGTGATGCGCCATGACCCGGCCCGCCCCAGCTGGGAGGACCGGGACCGGTTCGTCCTGAGCAAGGGGCACGGCGTGCCCATCGTGTACGCCGCCCTGGCGGAGGCGGGCTATTTCCCCGAGGCCTGGCTGGAGCGGCTGCGCCAGCTGGACAGCCCGCTGCAGGGGCACCCTTCCCGGCGGGACTGCCCGGGCATTGAGGCCTCCACCGGTTCCCTGGGCCAGGGCCTTTCCATCGCCGCGGGCATGGCCCTGGCGGGCAAGCTGGACGGCAAGGACTACCGGGTGTTCGTGCTGCTGGGCGACGGGGAGATCCAGGAGGGCCAGGTCTGGGAGGCGGCGATGTTCGCCGGTCACCACCGCCTGGACAACCTGATCGCGATCCTGGACTACAACCGCTACCAGCTGGACGACGCGGTGGACGCCATCGTGCGCCTGGAGCCGCTGGCCGACAAGTGGCGCGCCTTCGGCTGGGACGTGGAGGAGATCGACGGCCACGACCTCGGCCAGGTGGTGCCGGCGCTGGAGCGAGCCCGGGCCGGCACCGGGCGCCCGGTGATGATCATCGCCCACACCGTCAAGGGTAAGGGCGTGTCCTTCATGGAGAACAACAACGAGTTCCACGGCCGGGCGCCGACCCCTGAGGAGACCGAAAAGGCCCTGGCCGAGCTGGGGGACGAACCGGCCGCGGCCCGCTGACCGGCTGCAGTCCGCTGATGAGTGCGAGGAGGATCCTGCCATGTTCGGCCTTCCCACAGGCAAGCCAACCCGCCAGGCCTTCGGCGAAGCGCTGGTGGAGCTGGGCCGCCAGCATCCCGAGCTGGTGGTGCTGGACGGCGACCTGTCCAAGTCGACCTACACCCGCTACTTCGCCCAGGAGTTTCCCGAGCGGTTCTTCAACGCCGGCATCGCCGAGGCCAACATGGTCGGCCTGGCGGCGGGGCTGGCGTCGTGCGGAAAGATTCCCGTCTGCGCCAGCTTTGCGGCCTTTCTAATGTGCAAGGCCTTCGACCAGATGCGCATCGGCGTGAACTACGCGGGCCTCAACGTGAAGTTCGTCGGCAGCCACGGCGGCATCAGCATCGGCGAAGACGGCGTGTCCCAGATGGCCGTGGAGGATGTGGCCCTGGCCCAGGCGTTGCCCGGCTTCGTGGTGCTGGTTCCCGCGGACGAACACGCCACCCGTCGGGCGGTGGAAGCGGCCGTGGCGCACCCGGGCCCGGTGTACATCCGGGTGGGCCGGCCCAAGGCTCCCCTGGTCTACGACACCCGTCCCTGCGACTTCGCCATCGGCCGGGCCATCCTGGTGCGGGACGGCGGCGACCTGACCATCGCCGCCAACGGGCTGATGGTGGCGGCGGCCCTGGCCGCGGCCGAGCAGCTGGCCGCGGAGGGCATCGAAGCCCGGGTGCTGGACTTTGCCTGTGTCAAGCCGCTGGACCGGGACGCCGTGCGGGCGGCGGCGGAAGAAACAGGCGCCCTGGTGGTGGCGGAAGAGCACCTCAAAGCCGGCGGCCTGGGCAGCGCCATCGCCATGGCCCTGGCGGAGACGGTGCCGGTGCCGGCGGAGTTCGTCGCCCTGCAGGACACCTATGCCGAATCGGGCGCCCCGGAGGAGCTCATGCGCAAGTACGGGCTGACCCCGGAGGCCATCGCCGCCGCGGCCCGCCGGGTGCTGGAGCGCAAGCGGGCGGGGGTGGCGGGTGCGGCCCGCCGCTGAAGAGGGAACATCGCCCGCCGGGGTCGTCCCTGGGTGCACGGGGCCGGGACCGGCCGAAGGGCCTTGCCGCCTGCCGGTGCCCACCGGGACCCGGTCCCCTCCGCCGCGCCGGCCCCCTACTCCCCAACCCCCTACTCCCCGGCCCCCGTTCCCTGGCCCGCTTCCCGGCCCGACTCCCCGGCGGCAGCTCCCAGCACCTCGGCCGCCAGGGAGCCGTCCCCTTCCAGCGTCAGGGTGGCCCCCCAGTAGTCCCGGCTGCCCCCGGGCACCGTCTGGTGGTTGAACACGAAGTAGTCCAGGTCGTGGATGATCCGGTGGGCCGTGCGGACCCGGCCGGGGTCCCGCCGGCGGTAGCCCTCCTCCAGCGCCAGAATGAAGGCCTTGAGGTCCTGGCCGGCGGTGGGCGGTTGCAACCGCGCTGCCACGTCCCGCAAGAACTGTAGGCTCGCGCTTTCCAGCACCTGCTGGACGTCGTTCCACGCGGGGCTGTGGGCGTCCCGCAGCGCCGCCAGGTGCCCCCAGCCGGCGATCTGGTTCATCCGCTCGTGGACCACGTGCACGTTGCCCTTCGCCCGCTCCAGTTCCTCGCCCGTCGACGCCGCCAGGTGGCGGCCGACCTGCTCCAGTTGCTGGGGATCGGGGGCTTCGGGTCGTCCCAGCCCCTCCAGGGTGGCCTGCCACCACTGGCTTCCTGCCGGCGTCAGGGACCAGGCCACCACACCCGCCGCCACCACCGCCACGGCCACGCCGGCCGCCAGCCGGCGCCACCCCTGCCGCACCTTTCCCCTCCTCCCGCATGGGACGCCGCCCCTGCCGGGAACCCCGGCAGGCATAAGTTACCAGTTCCATGGTACCCGGAAGGACGCGCCGGGGGAAGACCCGGCCACGCCCTACCCGGTTCGCCCTCACCGGGGCTGGGGCGGCCTCGGCGCCCCGGTGCGCAACCCCTTCGTCCGCCGCGGCGTGCAGCCCGCCCGGCCCCGGCTCAACGGGGCGGAGGGCCGGAAGGGTCCTGAGGCCGCGGCGCCTCCCGCAGCGCCCCGGTGATGACCCGCACGTTGTGGCGCATCATGTCCAGGTAGGTTTCGGCCCCGCTGCCCGGAGGGCCCACAGAGTCGGCGTAGAGCTGGCCGCCGATGGGCACGCCCGCCTGGGCGGCCAGTTCCTCCATGAGCTTGGGATTGATGGTCGACTCCACGAAGGCCGGCACGCCGTAACGCCGCAGGTGCCCCAGCAGGCGGGCCAGCTCGGCGGCCGCCGGTTCTTCCTCGGTGCTTATGCCCCACACGCTGTCCACGACCCGGACGCCGTAGCGGCGACCGAAGTAGCGGTAGGCGTCGTGGGTGGTCACCAGCAGGCGGCGATCCGGCGGGACGGCGGCCACCTGGCGGGCGATCCAGGCATCCAGCGCCCTCAGCTCTTCCTGGAGGGAGGCCGCTCGCTGCCGGTAGAACCCGGCCCCCGCCGGATCGGCAGCGCTCAGGGCCGCGCGAATGGCGTCCACGTAGCCCATGACCAGCACGGGATCCATCCAGAGGTGCGGATCGACCTTCGCCGGATCGCCCGGCCAGGGCAGCAGGACGGCGGGGGGAAGGGTTTCCGCCACCCGCACCACCAGAGGGCCGCCCGTCGGCGGGGCAGGGGCCACCGGGTCCGGGGATGCCGCCCGCGGGGCACCGGGCCAGGCCGACGCGGAGCCGGGCGCCGCCGGGTCCGGGGACCCCGCCTGCGGGGCACCGGGCCAGGGCGCCACCGGGTCCGGGGGTCCCTCTGGGTCCGGAAGCCGGGTCCCCGGTGCAGGCCCGTCAAGGCCGGGCGGGGCGGGCGGCAGGCCGGAGCCTGTAGCCGTCCCTGGCGCCGAGCCGGTGGCGGGAGCCTGGGGCATCCCCTCCAGCAGCCGCTCGGCCCACAGGTCGATCCCGTGGCCGTTGAGCAGCACCACCCGGGCCCGGGCCAGGGCCAGGGCGTCCCGCGGCACGGGCTCGTAGCTGTGGGGATCCTGGCCCGGGGCCAGCAGGCTATGGACCCGCACCCGCGGGCCGCCGATGCGGGCCGCCAGGTCGGCCAGGATGGTGGTGCTGGCCACCACCAGGGGCCGCGGGTCGCCGGGGCCCATCAGCTGGCGCCACCAGTACCGGCCGGCCGCCAGCACCGAGCCGGCGCTCAGGAGGAGCACCAGCACCACCACCAGGATCGCGGCCGGTAGGGGTTGGGAACGCCTCATGCCGGCTCCTCCTCACGCGGGCCGGGCTGCGTCAGGGTCCCGTCCGGTTCCAGGGGATGAACCCGCAGGGCTGCCGCGGCGGCGGCGTCCAGCCACTGCCCCTCGGGGCTGGAGGCCTCCCCCGGCGCTTCGCTCCGCCCCGCCCCCTGCTCCGCAGCCACCGGTGCGGGCGGCTCTGGCCGTGGGCCCCGGCGCCCGGCCGGTTCCTCCGCCGGTGGCCCCGGAACCCGAACCTGGGAGGCTTCTTCGCGGCGCACCCAGAGCCCGTCCCGGGCGCGGCCGAGCACCTCCAGGCGGGTGCCCGGCACCAGTCCCGCCCGGCGCAGCCGGCCGAGAAGGTCCGGGTCCTCGTCGTCGACCCGGGCGACCACCGCCCGGGTCCCCGCCGGCAGCTGGTCCAGGGCCACCGGCGGCGGGCCGGGCTCCGCCGGCACCTCGCCGGCGGGGGTGGGAATGGGTGCGCCGTGGGGGTCGCGGGCGGGATGGCCCAGGGCTTCGGCCATCTCTTCCGCCAGGTGGGGCGGGGTGGCGTGCTCGAGCTCGTGGGCCACCTGGTGAACGTCTTCCCAGGCCATGCCGGCCACGTCGGTCAGGTACCGCTCCCACAGCCGGTGGGTCCGGATCAGCCGGCGGGCTTCCCGCACCCCGGCTGCGGTGAGGCGCGCACCCAGGGCCGGTCCTTGCGCCCGGGGCCCACGGCGCTCCCGGAAGCCGGCCCCCGCAGGCTGCGGGCCGCCGCCTGCGCCGTCACCGGCCGGCTGCGGTGCCTGGGGTCCGGGGTCCCCGGCCTCGGGTTCCGGATCCCAGGCCGCCAGGCCCCGGGCCACCAGCCGGGCCAGGGCCGCCCGTACCTCCCGGCGGGTCAAGCCGGTCCAACCGGCCAGAACGTCCAGCGGCACGCCCCGCGGGGACGCGGCCGCGGCTGCAGCGGGTCCTGCCGCGGGTCCTGCCCCCCGGGCGACCGCCTCGCCGCCTTCCACCCCCAGCTCGTGCAGGGCCTTGAGAACGTCCTCGGCGGCCACCAGCCGGGCGGTCCGGCGCCGCTGCAGGAGCCGGGCCAGGAGCCCCTGCTCGGGAGCCAGCACCAGGGCCACCACGAAACCCGCCATGGCCACCAGCACCATGGCGGGTCCCGAGGCCACGTCCAGGTAGAAGGACAGGTAGAGGCCGGTCACCGCCGCCACCGTGCCCAGCACCACGGCCAGGCCGATCAGGGCCGGGAAGCGGCGCACCAGCAGGTAGGCGGTGGCCGGCGGGGTCACCAGCATGGCCAGGGCCAGCACCACCCCGACGGCCTGTAGCGCCGCCACCAGGGTCGCCGACACCAGCACCATCATCAGGTAGTGGAGGGCACGGACGGGCAGTCCCGCCACCTCCGCGGTGACGGGATCGAACGCCCACAACTGCAGCTCCTTGAAGAGGAGCGCCACCAGCCCGGCCGCCACCGCCGCCACCACGGCCATGAGCACCAGGTCGGCGCGGGAGACTCCCAGGACGTTGCCGAACAGAATGTGGAACACGTCCACGCTGCTGCGGGCGCGGCTGAGGATGGCCAGCCCCAGGGCGAAGGCGCCGAGGAAGAGCAGGCCCGTGGCGGCGTCGGACTTGAGGCGGGTGTTCCGCTCGAGAAAGCCGATGCCGGCCGCCGTGAGCAGGGCGCTGGCCAGGGCGCCGGTAAAGTAAGGCCAGCCCAGCAGGTAGGCGACGGCCACGCCCGGCAGCACGGCGTGGGAGATGGCATCGCCCAGCAGCGACCAGCGGCGCACCAGGAGGAAGCTGCCCGTCACCGCTCCGGCCACGGCCACCAGCACCCCCGCGGCCAGGGCCCGGACCATGAAGGGGTAGCGCAGCGGCTCAGCCAGTATGTCGAGCCAGCCCGGATCGCCCGTCATGCCCGCACCCCTCCCGGTACCGGCAGGACCACCCGGTCCAGGTAGGTCAGCCGGCCGCCGTAGGTCTCCCTCAGCCGCTCGGCCGTCATGACCTCCGCCGGCGGGCCGAAGGCGATGACCCGGCCGTTGATCAGTGCCACCAGGTCGTAGTGGCCGATCCCCGCAAGATCGTGGTCGACCACCAGGATGGTCTTGCCCGCGTCCCGCAGCCGGCCCAGAAGCCGCCGCACCACCTCCTGGGTGGCGGCATCCACACCGGCATAGGGTTCGTCCAGCAGGATCAGGTCGGCATCCTGGGCCAGGGCCCGGGCGATAAAGACCCGCTGCTGCTGGCCGCCCGAAAGGGCCGCCAGGGGGCGCCGGGCGTAGGCCGCCATGCCGACCTCCTCCAGGGCCTCCGCCACCCGGCGGCGGTCCTCCGGCCCCGGGCGCCGGAACCAGCCCAGGCGCGGCACGCGCCCCATCATCACCACGTCGGCCACGGTGGCCGGAAAATCCCAGTCGATCAGCTCCCGCTGGGGCACGTAGGCGATCCGGCGCCGCTGGCGCTCCACCGGCTGGCCGAAGACCCGCACCGTGCCGGCGGCGGGCCGCACCAGCCCCAAAATGGCCTTGAACAAGGTCGACTTGCCGGCCCCGTTCGGCCCCACCAAGGCGACCAGCAAGCCCGCCGGCACCGCCAGCCGCACGCCCCGCAGGACGGGCCGGTGATCGTACGCCACATAGAGGTTGCGCACGGCCACGGCGGCCTCGCTCTCACCAGCCATGTTCCGTCCCCCCTGGGGGGCCGGGCCGGTTCAGCCCGGCGCGATCCGGACGAACCGGCGCAGCCACACCCTGCTAGTTGTTAGCCAACAACATTTTTGCATAAATGCAAAACCAGGGTACAGAGCGGCGCCCCTTCCTCGGGCGGCAGTTCAGGCCCGGCGGCAGCTTCTCCACCGGGGAGGCGGAGTCCGGGCAGCGGTCCCCCTTGCAAGAGGTGGCCCGGCGGGACACAGCCCCGCGGCCTGGGCTACCATCGCCGTTCCTCGGGGCTCCATGGCCGGCGCCCGGCGCAAGGGGCTCCCTGCCCCGGGCCCGGCCTAACCCTCCGGGCGGCGGGCGCCCGGCCGGCCCGGGTGGGTGAGCCCGTTGCGGCCGGGTTCGCCCGCCGGCAAAGGCCGGGCCAGGCCGCGTACCGGGTGCGGGCCTTCCTCTTCGGGAGGCCGGGCGTTGGGCCGGGGCACCTCCACCACCGCGATCTCCATCCACCGCCCGTCCATCCAGGTGTTGGCGTAGATCAGGTCGGGCTGGCCGTCCGCCTCCAGCCGGGGGTAGAGGTGGAAGCGCAGCCCGGCTACGTCGGCTGCGTTGTAGAAGCCGGAATAGTACAGGATGTCCAGCACCTGCTCGGCCAGGGCCAGGGCCTCCCGCCGGTCGGGGCAGATCACGGTGCCGTCTTCGCGCAGGGTGGTTTCCATGAAGACCCGGGCCAGGTCGTCCAGGACCCGGGTGTCGTACGGGTGGTCTCGCCGCGGCCGGGAGTAGCCCTGGCGCAAGGGGCGCGGGCCAGCGGCTCGCCGATCGCCCTCCGGGGCCCCGGGCGAGCCGGACGGGCCGGCCGCTGCCGGCGTGCCGGGCGGTTCCGGCGCCCGGCCGGTACCGCCCGAGCGGGCCGGTGGCCGGGCCGGGGCAGGATGGCCAGGCCGGGCACCTCCGGGTCCGGCGCCGGGTCCGGAACCAGGTCCGGCGCTGCCGGGTCCGGTGCCGCCGGGAGCCGGGCCCTTCTCTTCCTGGGGATCGGACGGCCCGCCGGGGCCGGGCCGGTGATTGCGCTCCATGGCAGTCGCCTCGCTTGCTCTGACGGGCCGGCCACGATGGCGGGCTCGCCCGGCGATGGCCGGCTAGCGATTAATCATAGCACAGGAGCGCCCGGGCGGAGACAACGCCACCCCATCCGGCACCCGGGCGGCCGGCCCGGCCCGCCGGCCACGACCCGCCAGGACCCGCAGCCGGGTGCCCGTCGCCGCCCCTGCTGGCCGGCCGCTCAGGGATCACAGGGCGCCCCCGGGGAAGACGGCCCCTTCGGGCAGTTCCTCCGCCCGGCCGGCCCTGCCCGCGGCCGCCGGCAGTCCCTCCGGTGAGAGCCCGGAACCGGCCGGGGCCGCAGGGCCGGCCCGCTCCAGGGGCGCCGGATGCCGCACGGACAAGACCGGCCGCACGGGAAGAACCGGCCGGGCCAGAATCCGCTGCAGGTACAGCGCGCCCGCATCCATGCCCTGGGCCCCCAGCAGGAGCAGGAGATCGCCTTCCCCCAGCAAGGAGACCGCCGCCGCCACCGCATCCCCCAGCCGGGTGAAGGTGCCGACCTGGGGGGGCTTGAGCCCGCCCGTCTCGAGCCCGGCCAGGCACGCCTCCCACTCCGCGGGCCGCACCATATCCCGCGCCGTGGTATCCCCCGCGCTGGCGGTCACCAGCACCGCCGCCCCGAGGCGGCGGGCCTCGCAGGCCAGTTGGAGGCCGTTGGCATAGTTGATGGCCGCACCCCGCCCTCCCCGCACGGCATAGACCACCACCGCCCGCCGGTGGGGGATCCCGGCGGCCACGGCGAAGCAGGCCGCCAGGCTGTCGGGCCGCCCGGCGGTATCGTCGATGACGGTGAAGGGGCGGCGCATCAGCACCTGGGTGCGGCGCCGAGGTGCGGCAAAGCCCGGCAGGGCGCGGGCGACCGTGCCCGGATCCAGGCCCAGCCACAGGGCGGCTCCCACGGCCGCCACCACGTTGAGGGCATGGTGGGGGCCCATGAGCTGAGTCTCCAGCCAGACGCCCGGCCGGGCCGGCGCCGGCCCCTCGGGAGCCACCCGAGCGCCGGCAGCCGGGGGCGCCCCGGCAGCCGGCACGGCCCTGAAGTGCCCATTCCCTTCGGGACGATCCCGGCCCAGCCGCAGGGCGGGCCCCGGCGGCCAGGCCGGCGGCAGTTCCAGATGCAACCGGTTCGTCCAGAGATCGGGGCCCACCCGGGCGGAGAGCGCCGCGGTGGGGGCGGCCACCTGCTCGGCCGCCAGCCGCAGGTGGCAGGCGGGACCGCGCCCGAACAGGACCACCGGCGCCCGGGCATAAGGGCCGAGGCGCAGGGCGGCCTCGCCCTCGTGCATCAGCACGCCGCCGCCGGGCGGGATCATGGCGACGAAACGGCCCTTGGCGGCCGCGTAGTCCTCGTAGGTGGGGTGGTACTCCAGATGTTCCAGGGGAGCCAGGTTCGTCACCACGCCCAGGTCGAAGGCCACGTCATCCACCCGCCGCTGGTCGGCACCCTGGGACGAGACCTCCATCACCGCCACCCGGCAACCGGCATCGGCCATCACCCTGAGGTACCGGTGGAGGTCCAGCGGGTCGGGGGTGGTCAGGTTGCCCGGCCAGCGGTGCCCTCCGGCGCGCACCTCCAGCGACCCGATGAGGCCGGCCGGGATTCCTGTGGCGCTCAGCAGATGGTGGAGGAGAAGGGTGGTGGTCGTCTTGCCGGTGGTCCCGGTGACACCCACCACCACCAGCCGGCGGGACGGGTGACCGTAGCGGTTGGCCGCCAGGCGGGAGAGGGCCGAGCGGGCACAGGGAACCTGAAGCCAGCTGACCCCGGGAGGCAGCGGCTGCCCCGGGGGCTGCTGGGCCACCACCACCCGGGCCCCCCGGCGCAGCGCCTCGCCGGCGAAGGCGGCACCGTCGTGCCGGCGCCCGGGAATGGCCACGAACAGGTCGCCGGGTTCGACCCGGGCGGAGTGGGAGCGGATCTCGCCGACCCAAGGAGGCAGCGGCTCGCCGGACAGGGAAAACGACAGCCCCTGCAGCAGCGGAACGACATCCAGCGCCATGGTAATGGTTCAACCCCCCCGTTTGGGGTTCCCCGATAGGCGTATGTCGCATGCCCCGGGCAGGTGTCACGGAGGGGGGAAACGGTCAAAGGCTCGCCAGCCAGCTGATCAGGGCAGGGGCCAGCAAGGTGAGGATGAGGCCGTGGACGAAGGCCAGGGCCGTGGTGCCCGCATCCCGCGCCGCCGCGGCGATGACGGGCAGGGTGGTGTCCATGGTGGTGGCGCCTCCCGGCAGGACGGCCAGCCAGGACCGCCGGCCCGCCAGGCGCGCCAGGAAGGGCACCGCCACCACCGTCAAAAGCTCCCGCATCACGTTGGCCAGAAAGGCCAGGGCACCGGCGGCCGGTCCCCAGAGCTGGGCCACCAGCACCCCGGCCATGCTGTACCAGCCGAAGGCGGCCGCCACCGCCAGGGCCAGGGCAGGCGGCTCGCCGGTCAGCCGCCCCGCCAGCCAGCCCCCGGCCAGGCTCCCCGCCGCACCCAGCAAGGGCAACAGGAGGGCCTTGCCCCGGACGGCCCGGAGGCTCTCCCGGGTGGCCGGCCACTGCCGGCCGAACTCGTACCCGTAAAGGGCCATGAGGAGGAGCAAGGCGTACCCGGAGCCGGCGGCGGCCAGCCGCCCGGCAGCGGCCACCAGGGGGGCCGATCCTTCCGGCCCGCCGGCCACCCCTCCCGTCCCGCCGCTCGCCGGCGCCTCCACCGGCGCCTCCAGCCCGCCGGCCATGGCCGCCGCTTCTCCGGCCACCGCCGCCCCCACGCTGCCTCCCGGCAGGCCGCCCAGCCAGTGGACGAACACGGCTCCCGCCAGCCAGCCGCCGGCCACCGCCAGGACGGCTGCGGCGCTGAGGCGCAGGGCTTCGCCGGACCGGCCAGCCCCCCCGGCGGCCGTGGCCGGGTCCCCCGCGGCGGGATCGTGGCGGGCCGGGTCCCGCCGGGTCCTCGGGGCCTCCGGGCCGAGGTTTCCCCGGGGGACGGGATCCGAAGGGAGAAGGTGGGGTCCTGCCGTCCCGCCCGAGAGCGTGATCGAGCCCTGGCGGGTTCGTCCCGCCACCTCGCCGGCCCCGCCCGCGGCCCTGGATCCAAGCCGCCGGGTGATGGGGGTGGCCTGGCACCACGCCATGCGGATACGCCGGCACCAGGCGCCGGGGGCGCGCCGGCGCCTGGCGCTGGGGGCGCCCTGCCGAAAGGCCGTACGAGCACGCCATGCGGCCCCCAGGGCCGAGCCCAGCAGTCCCGCCAGCAGCGCCCCGCCCGCCGTGGCCACGGCAAAGGCGGCGGCCCGCCCGCCCAGCCGGGCCAAACCGGACCCTACCTGGGGATCCAGGCCCAGCCGCAGGCCCATGAGAAAGAGCAGCGCCCGCAGCGTCCACCGGGATGCCGCATCCCACCAGGCTGCCGGCAGCCGGCCACCCAGGCCGCTCAGCCCCGCGGCCATGCCGGCGGCCAGGGCCACCAGGACCGCGGTCACGGCCGGCCTCGCCCCTGGGCGGGGCCCGCTCCGGCGGTGTCCCCGGCACGGGCCCCGGGCCGGCGCGGTCGACCCGCCGGACCCCTGCTGGTGGCGGCCACAAGGCGGCCGGCCGCTCCGGTCGTGCCGCCGGCCCCGCCGCGGCCACCGCCGCCGGTGTCGCCGCGGGCGGCCCCACCACGGGCGGCATCGCCGCGCCGGCCGCTTTCCAGCACGCCCATGAGCCGCGCAAACCCCAGGGCGCCCAGCAGGACGGCGACCGCCAGCGCCGCGGTGAACCCCAGCAGCCCCGCCACCGACCCGCCCGTGCGGCGCTGCCACAGGGCGGCGATCACCACAAACAATCCCAAGGCCATCGCCCGGACCACGGGCTTCAATCGCTCGCGCAAGCTGGTTCCCCCGTTTCGCCCACCCGTTGACCTGTCCTCGTGCGGGCCGGATACTGGAGATGGTAGCACCGTGGGGGTGCTGGCGCCACGCCGGCTGAGACGAGCCAACCGGCTCGAACCCCTCGAACCTGACGTGGGTAATGCCACCGGAGGGAACGGTGCGGTCCCGCTCCAACGAAGCCTCTGGATCGCTTCCTGGCGCCTGGGCCGCGTTCGTCCCGCGGCCCTTTTCGTTGCCGGCCGCACCTTGCCCTGCCGCGGCAGCCCCGCCAGCCCGTACCACTTGTGGGAAGGGAGCGATCCGCCATGCCCACCCCTGCCGAGCCCCGTCCTGGCGAGTCGGATGCGGGGGCTTCCCGCCCGCACAGGCGCCCGCATGCGCCCCACCCGGGCACCCCATCCCAGGCCCCGCCGCCCCGCGCCATGACCATCGCCGGCTCGGACAGCGGCGGCGGCGCCGGGATCCAGGCGGACCTCAAGACCTTCAACGCCCTCCGGGTCTTCGGTACATCGGCCATCACCGCCCTGACGGCCCAGAACACCGAGGGGGTCAGGGACGTCCACCTGGTGCCCCCCGGGATGGTGGCCGCCCAGATCGATGCCGTGCTGGACGACATCGGCACCGACGCCGCCAAGACGGGCATGCTGGGCACCACCGTCATCGTGGAAACCGTGGCGGAGCGCATCGGCTACTGGCGGGACCGGCTGGGTCCCTTCCCCCTGGTGGTCGACCCGGTGATGATCGCCAAGAGCGGGGCCCCCCTCCTGGACGAACCGGCCCGGGAGGCGGTGCGGCGGCTGCTCCTGCCCCTGGCGACGGTGATCACGCCGAACCGCCACGAGGCGGAGGAACTGGCCGGCGTCCCCATCCGGACGCTGGACGACGCCCGCCGGGCGGCCCAGGTCCTCCACGGGCTGGGGCCGGCCTGGGTGGTGGTCAAGGGCGGCCACGTGGCGGAAGATTCGGCCGACGCCGTGGACGTGGTCTACGACGGCCGCGACTGGCACCTCTTGCGGGCGCCCCGCATCGCCACCCGCTCGACCCACGGGACGGGCTGCACCTTCTCCGCCGCCATCACCGCCTACCTGGCCAGGGGGTACGGGGTGCTGGACGCCCTTCGAGCCGCCAAGATCTACATCACCGGGGCCATCCGCCATGCCCCCGCCATCGGGCGCGGCCACGGCCCGACCTGCTCCTTTTACCCCTGGGAGGCTGCGCCCGATGATCCGTTGGGTGACCCGTTGGGAGCGGCGGCCGGGGAGGGCGGCGCGCCGAACGGCGCGCCCGTGGACCAGGCCGCATCCGGGGCCGCGGGCCCTGAGGGCCGGCAGCTCGACGGAGGTGAAGAGGGATGACGGCACCTCAGCCCGGCGCGCCCCCCCACCGCACCCGGCGGCTGGTCCGGGCCGCGATGCTGATCGCCCTGGGCACCGTCCTGGCGGGCATGGTCCGGGTCCCCGTCGGAGTGGCCACCGCCACGCCGGTGCAGCATGCCGTCAACGTGCTGGCCGCCGCCTGGTTCGGCCCCGCGGGCGCCGTGACCGTGGCCTTGCTCATCAGCCTGCTGCGCAACCTGCTGGGGCTGGGCACCCTGCTGGCCTTCCCGGGAAGCCTCTTCGGCGCCGCCCTGGCCGGGCTCGCCTACCGGGCCGCCCGGCGCCCCGCCGCGGCCATGGCGGGGGAGGTGGTGGGCACGGGCCTCTTGGGCGGCCTGGCCGCCTTCCCCGTGGCCCGGTGGCTGCTGGGCCAGGCCGAGGCGGCCTGGTTCTTCTACGTGGTGCCTTTTACCGTCAGCAGCCTGCTGGGCGCCCTGGTGGGCGGCCTGCTGCTGCGCTGGCTCCCCGCCCCGGCCCCGGAGGGCGACGGGGGGCCGGTTCCCGGCCCGGGCCCGGGGTCCAGCCAGAGCCCGCCCTCGTCCCGCAGGTGACCCCGCGCCTTCAGAGGGGCGGCAATCGCCCCCGCGGGGAACGCGCGGACCGGGCCGCCACCGGGGCCGTGCGTCGTGGCACCCCCCGACCCGCGGCAGGCCGGCATGCACCGGTACCACCGGGGCCCCGGATCCGTCGCTCGCCCCGGACCGGAGCCGGGCGACGTGACAAGGTTCCGCCCCGCCCGGGGCTCGTGGCCCACCCTGGCCCGCCGTGGGCCGGGATGACCGGGGCGCTGCCCGGTTCGCCATGAACCCGGCGGTTCGCCCGGACCCGCGCCGGGCCGGCATGAGCCGGCTCCGCCCGGCCCCTGGACGCGCGTCTCGCCCTGGCCTGGCAGGACGATCAGGCGTTCCACAGGCATTCCAGAGGAGGGATCCCCGTGACGAACATGGGCGCTCCCCAGCCGCCGGCTCCGGAAGCCTCCAACTCCTCCACCGGCCCGGCGCCCGCGAGCTGGGCGGCGGAAGCCGCCCGGGTCCTGGCCCGGATCCGCCACCGGCGACCGCTGGTCCACCACCTGACCAACTACGTGGTGATGAACTGGACGGCCAACATCACCCTGGCGCTGGGGGCATCCCCCTTGATGGCGCCGGAACCGGAGGAGTTCCCCGCCATTGCTGCGGCGGCGGAGGCCCTGGTCCTGAACATCGGCAGCCTGCGGGCAGGGGATGAAGCCGTCTTCAAGGCGGCGCAGGCGGAGGCCCTCCGCCACGGGCGCGCCGTGGTGGTCGACCCCGTGGGGGCCGGTTTCACCCCCTTGCGCACCCGGCTGGCCCTGGACCTGCTGGCCGGCGGCGCGACGGCCGTGCGCGGCAACGGCGGCGAGATCCTGGCCCTGGCCGGGGCGGGCACCGGCCGCACCCGGGGCGTGGACAGCGGCGCGGTGGAGGAAGGGGAGGTGCTGGAGGCAGCCCAGGCGCTGGCCCGGCGTTACCGCTGCGTGGTGGTGGCCAGCGGACCGGTGGACCTGGTCACCGACGGCCTCCAGGCCTGGCGGGTGGCCAACGGCCACCCCTGGCTGGCGGCGGTGACCGGCGGCGGGTGCGGGGCGACCACCGCGGTGGCGGTGTTCCTGGCGGGCTCGGTCGCACCCCTCAAGGATGCCACCCTGGCCATGGCCGTCTACGGCCTGGCCGCCCAGCGGGCGGCGGAGCGCACCTCGGGGCCGGGCTCGTTCCAGGCGGCCTTCCTGGACGAGCTGTACCGGCTGGGGGCGGGGGGCACAGGGGATGCCGAAGGGCTTTCCATTCTCCCGGGGCCGCCACACGGATCCCGGGAACGGTGAACCGCGCGGAGACGGCGGGAGGTGATCCCATGACGGAGGGTTCAAGGAACGGTAAGGACGGGTCCGGCCGGGGCGGCGCCCGCCTCCCGTTGCCCGCGGGCATCCCTGCCGGGGGTGCGGATCCCGCCCGCCCCGCAACCGGCCTGCTCAAGGTCTACTTCATCTACGACCTGGGCCTTGTGGGCACCGCCGACCCGGCCCCTCTGCTGGAGCCGGTGCTGGCGGCCGGGGTCCGGGCGGTGCAGTTCCGGGCCAAGGCGGCGGCCGACCGGGTGGCCTACGAACTGGCCGAGGCCGCCCGCCGGATCACGGCCCGCTACGGCGCCCTGCTGGTGGTCAACGACCGGCTGGACCTGGCGCTGGCGGTGGGTGCCGACGGCCTGCACGTGGGACAGGACGACCTGCCGGCGGAGGTGGTGCGCCGGCTCTGGCCCGAAGGCCTGCTGGGCGTTTCCGTCCGGAGCCCCGAGGAGGCGCGGGCGGCCGAGGCCGCCGGGGCGGACTACGTGGGCGCCGGGGCGCTCCGTTCCACCTCCACCAAGGACGATGCCCGCGTCATCGGCCTGAAGGGGTTGAAGGCGGTGGTGGCCGCCACCCGCCTGCCCGTGGTGGCCATCGGCGGCATCACCCTGGATGACCTCCCGGCCCTGCGCGGGGCCGGCCTGGCCGGGGTCGCCGTCGCCTCGGCCATCGCCCGGGCGGCCGACCCGGGCGGAGCGGCGGCCGCCTTCGTGCAGCGGTGGGACCGGTGAGTGCACCGCAGGTGCATGACGCCGTCCCCTTTTCTACGGCACGGCACCGGCTCCGGCCCGTCGTGCTACACTCCCTTTGTAGTGCTTGCCCGTCTGCTTGCCCGGCCGCGTGGTCCCGCCGGCCGCGGCCCGACCGGACTCGGCCCAGCCGGCGGCGGCCACGGTCGAAAGGGGGGCCGGGCAAGCCAGCCCGACGACAGGAGTTGACCTGCCGTGTCCCACCGCCAGCCAAGCGGCCGGCGAAGCGCCGGTGCGGCCTCGGGCGCCGGTTCGTCCCGGCCGAACGCCGCCGGGGGCGGCCTGCCAGAGCCCGGTCATGGGGCCCAATCCGGTAGCGGCGGCCAGCCGAAGGCTCCGACCGGACCCACCCAGCCGGCGGGTCCCGGCACTGCCCGCGGCTCCTCCACGCCCGTCCGGCCCTCGACTCCCGCCGGTGCCGCCGGCCGGGCCGGTGCCGCCGGCCGCGAAGGCGTCGCCGATCCCCAGGGACAGCGCGTCCTGGGCGTCCTGCTGCTCGGCGTGTTCCTGGGGGCGCTGGACATCGCCATCGTCGGCCCGGCCCTGAGCGCCATCGGCCGGGACTTCGCCGTCAGCGAGCGGCAGCTCAGCTGGGTCTTCACCATCTACGTGCTGTGCAATCTGGTGGGGAATCCGCTGATGGCCCGGCTCTCCGACCTGCGGGGACGCCGGCCGGTCTACATGCTGGATGTGGCGCTCTTCGGCCTGGGTTCGGTGGTGGTGGCCGCCGCGCCCTCCTTCCCCGTCCTCCTGGCCGGGCGGGCGATCCAGGGTCTCGCCTCGGGCGGCATCTTCCCGGTGGCCAGCGCCACCATCGGCGAGACCTTCCCGCCGGAGCGCCGCGGCCGTGCCCTGGGCATGACGGGCGCCATGTTCGGCCTCGCCTTCCTGCTGGGGCCCGTGATCGGCGGCGTGCTGCTGCCCTTCGGCTGGCAGTGGCTGTTTCTGATCAACGTGCCCCTGGCCGCCCTGGTGCTGTCCTGGAGCCGGCGGGTCCTGCCGGCGCCGCGGCCGGCGGCTCGCACAGCCTTCGACTTCCCCGGCATGGTCCTGCTGGGGTCGGGCCTGGTGGCCCTGGCCCTGGCCATCAACCGCATCGACAGCCAGGCGGTGCTGGCCAGCCTGGCCTCGGCCCAGGTCTGGCCCCTGCTGGCGGCCGGGCTGGTGCTGCTGGTGGCCTTCCAGCGGGTCGAGGCCGCTTCGCCCGCGCCGCTGATCGACCCTGGGCTGCTGGCCAACCGCCAGCTGGCGGTGGCCAACGCCCTTTCCGGCCTGAGCGGCCTGCTCCAGGCGGGGCTGGTCTTCGTCCCCTCCCTGGCCGTGGCCGCCTTCGGGGTCGAACCCTCCACCGCCGCGTACCTGCTCGGGCCGGCGGTGCTGGCCAGTGCCGTAGGGGCGCCGCTGGTGGGCCGCCTGCTGGACCAGGCGGGCTCCCGGGTGGTCCTCACCGCCGGAACGGCCGTGCTGGCCGCCGGGCTCTTGCTGATCCCCGCGGTCACCCGCAGCATGGGCCTCTTCGTGGCGGACGGCGTCGTGGTGGGCCTCGGCCTGGCCAGCCTGACGGGCGCGCCCCTGCGGTATGTGGTCCTCAACGAAGCCGGGGCCGGCCACCGGGCGGCCGCCCAGTCCCTGCTCACCGTGGCCAGCAACATGGGCCAGATCGTGGGCAGCGCCGCCATGGGCGCCATCGTGGCCTCCCACGCCGGCGACGTGGCGGGATACGAGCAGGCGTACGTGGTCCTCGGCGCCCTGGCCGCCCTGGGCATCCTGGCGGCCCTTTCCTTGAAGAACCGGGAGGAAGAGCGCCGCACCGCGCTGAAGAACAGCCCCGCTTGAGGCAGGTGGCCCGAAGGCGCCGGCGTCCGGCGCAGGGGGGCTCCGGGCACCGGCCGGAGTCGTAGTGCCGGCTGCGGCACCGCCGGATCCGCGCTGCCGGATGCGCAGCACCGGATCTGCGCTGCCGGATCCGTACGGCCGGATCGACACTACCGGATCCCCACTGCGCGATCCGCACGGCTGGCTCCGTCATGGAAGGGGCAGGCGAACCGGCCTTCCGGGGCGGCCTGTCCCCCCCCCCGGCCCGGCGACCGGCAAGGAGGGTGGACGTGAAACGACGGCGGGTGCGGGCCCCCATGAGACGTCTGGCTGTCCTCTTCGTGGCGGCCCTACTGGCGCTGGGCAGCGGGTGCGGTCCCCTGGCCGAATGGGCGGGCTTGGCGCCGTGGGGGAATCCTTCCGCGGATCCTGCCGGCCATGCCGCCGGGCCCCAGGGTAGCTCCGGCGGCGGCCGGGTTCTTCCCGGCGAGGACGACGAACCCCGCCCCGCGGGCGAGCCCGCCGACCGCAACTGGCAGCGGGCCAGCCTGGCCAGCGTGGGGGATGTGCTGATCCACAACACCCTGCTGGCGGCGGCCCGGCAAGGGGACGGAACCTACGATTTCGGGCCGGCCCTGGCGGCTGTGGCGCCGGCCTTGCGGGCCGCGGACCTGGCGGTGGGCAACCTGGAACAGCCCGTCACGGGCGCCGACCTGGGAGGCTACACGGGGTATCCCCGGTTCAACTCGCCCCCGGAACTGCTGGCGGCCCTGCGCCAGGCTGGCTTCGACGTCCTGACCGATGCCAACAACCACACCCTGGACCGTGGCCGGCGGGGGGTGGAGCGCACCTATGCCAACCTGGAGCGGTTCGGCTTCATCCATGCCGGCACCGCCCGCACCCCGGAGGAACGGGACCGCATCGCCATCGCCGAGGCGGGCGGCATCCGCATCGCCTTCCTGGCCTACACCTACGGCACCAACGGCATCCCCCTGCCGGCGCCCTATCTGGTCAATCTGATCGATCCCCGGCAGATCGAGGCGGACATCGCTCGGGCGCGGCGGGCGGGCGCCGACCTGGTGTCGGTCTCCCTGCATTTCGGCAACGAGTACGAGACCGAGCCCAACAGACAGCAGGAGGACATGGTCGATCAGGTCCTGGCGGCAGGCGCCGACATCGTGCTGGGCCACCATCCCCACGTGCTGCAGCGGGCCGAGCTGCGCCCGATGAAGCGGGCGGGGGACGAGGCGGCAGCGGAAGCGCCGCCACCGGGTGCCTCAGGACCACCGGATCCGAGGCGGGAGGGGCCGGGGCGGGGGCCCGGTGAGCCCGGGGAGGAGGATCAACCCGGTTCCGCGGGTGGCGCCCCTGTGGCCGGCGCCCCTGCGGCCGGCGCCCCTGCAGCCGGTGCCCCCGGCGCAGGGGCCGCCGCTGCCGGGCCAGACCGTTCCTGCACCAGGCCCGGATCCGGGTCCGGGCAGCCTGCCGGGTACACCGGGTCCACCGGAGGCCGTCCCTGCCTTTATAAGGCGGTGCTGTTCTCCCAGGGCAACTTCCTGGCCGGGCAGATCGGGGAAGACCGCATGACCTCCGCCCTGTTCTGGCTCGACCTGGCCCGCGACCCCCTCACCGGCCGGGCAGGGGTCACGGGAATCCGTTACGTGCCCCTTTACATCCACAAGGGGAGGGTGGACGGGCGCTGGCTCTGGCGCCCCCTGCCGGCCCGGGAGGCGGCCGGCGATCCGGCCCGGTACCAGGTGCCCCAGGCCGATGTGCCCCTGCTGGAGCGGGCTTACCGGCGGGCCCTGGAGCGCCTGGAGGCACCGGGCGTCCGCTGGGTCCCCATGGAGGAGCTGGCACCCGCGCAGGGGCCGTGATCGAGGGCTCGTAGCTGCCTACCATTCCATCGTCATCTCTTATCAGCCGTAGGCGAATCTTGTGCCGCCGGGTCGCCGTTTCAAAGCCGCCCGGCCACGGCGACACCTGCCAGTGCGCCCAGCACGGCGATCAGGCCGGCAATGAACCATCCCGTTAGGCGGTCCAAGCGCTGTTCGAGGCGGTCGATGCGCTGTTCGATGCGGTCAGCCCGTTGCTCAATGTAGTTGTACAGGCGGTCCTGTTCCCGGCGGACATCGTCCAAGCGCTGGAGGATCAACCACGACGTGTCGGGGGTCGTAGGAGGCATGTCGGCGTCTTTGGACGCTGCCGTTTCGTGGTGCATGGTACCGCCTCCCAAACCACTGTGAGAAGAGCATAGCATAGCCACGACAGGCGAGGATGGGCCCATCAAACGCCGGGATCGGTTCTCCGATCCCCAACAGACCCCGCGCTGGCGCGTCTGGACGGAGCAGGTGACGCCCGTCCGCATGGAAGCGCTGGAACCCCCCGTCCCTCTACCCGTGAGGAATCGAGAGTGGCACGTCTGGAGCGATTAGCGGCGCATCGCCCCGTCGGTGTGCGGCAAGTTGGCGCACCGGCTCTAGGAGAGGTCCTCCGAGGACGCCCACGTGGCGACCGGCGACATGGAATCCGGCCGGCACCTCATCGTCGCAACCGTCGAACGTTGACGGCCCGGCCACGGGTGTAGGAACCCGCGGCCTCCCTCCGCCTCACCCGGCCGTCCCCGCGCTCTCCCCGGCCGCTTCGTCCGCCACGGCGTCGCCCGCTGCGGTTGCCAGCGCTCCAGCCAGGGGCCGGCGCGCCGCACCCGGCAGGGCCACCCGGCCACCGTCGGAGAGCCGGAACAGGTGAAGGCGCGACACCGGCAGCCGGACGCCCACCGCCTCCCCCTCGACCACGGCGGCGTCGGCGGGCACCAGGGCCTGCAGCCTCAAGCCGGTCCCGGCCGTGGGGCCGGCAGGGCCGGAAGGAGCCGCCCCGCCGGGGACGCGGCCGGCTTCCACCGTCACCAGCTTCTCGTGGCCCAGCAGCTCGATCATGGTCACCCGGCCGTCCAGGTGCCCGCGACCGGGCGCCACCAGCTGCACGTGCTGCGGGCGGATGCCGATGGCCACCTCGCCTTCCCGTGCCGTCGCCGGCAGCGGCAGGTACACGGGCAGGCCGTCCACCTGCAGCCGCGACCCGCTGACCCGCCCCTGCACCCAGTTCATGGGCGGGTGGCCGATGAAGGAGGCGGTAAAGCGGTTGGGCGGCGTCTGGTAGAGGTCGTAGGGGGTGCCCTGGGCGACGCAGCGGCCCCCGTTCATCAGCACCACCCAGTCGGCGATGCTCATCGCCTCGGTCTGGTCATGGGTGACCAGCACCGCCGTCACACCCAGTTCCCGCTGGATCCGCCGGATCTCGGCGCGCATGGCCTGCCGGAGCTGGGCATCCAGGTTGGAGAGGGGTTCATCCAGCAGGAGCAGGGCCGGCCGCTTGACCAGCGCCCGGGCCAGGGCCACCCGCTGCTGCTGGCCGCCGGAGAGCTGCTCCGGCCGCCGGTCCAGGAGGCTGCCCACCTGCACCAGCTCGGCCATCTCATGGACCCGGCGGCGGATCTCCGGCTCGGGAAGCCGCTGCATCCGCAAGGGGAAGGCGATGTTCTCGAACACCGTCATGTGTGGGTAGAGGGCGTAGCTCTGGAAGACCATGCCCACGTTGCGCCGCTGGGGCGGCACGTCGTTGACCCGCACGCCGTCGAAGAAGATGTCACCCTCCGTAGGCCGCAGCACGCCGGCCAGCATGTACAGGGTGGTCGACTTGCCGCACCCGGACGGCCCCAGCAGCGCCACCAGCCGGCCGGGTTCCAGTTCCAGGGTCAGGCGGTCGACGGCCGTTACGGTGCCGAAGCGCTTGGTGACCCCTTCCAGCCGGATCCTCACCGCTTTACACCCCCCGTGTACAGCACCATCAGGTAGCGCTGGAGGAACAGGTAGACCAGCATCACCGGGATCATGTAGAACACGGCGACGGCGGTCACGGTGCCGTAGCGGGCCACGTCGGCCTGGGAGAGCAGCGCCCCCAGGTACACCGGCAGCGTCTGCACACCGGCGCCGGGCGCCAGCACGTAGGGCAGCAGGAACTCGCTCCACCCGGACAGGAAAGCAAAGACCGCCGATGCCATCAGGCCGGGGCGGATGATGGGCAGCACCACCCGCCACCAGGCGGCCAGGCGGCTGGCCCCGTCCAGCAGGGCCGCCATCTCGTGGTCCCAGGACACCTGGTCGTAGAAGCCCTTGAGCACCCACACGTGGAACGGCAGCTCCAGGGCGATCTTGGCCAGCACCACGCCCGCCAGGGTGTCATACAGGCCCAGTTGCCGGAGCAAGAGGAACAGCGCCACCAGCAGGGTGATCCCCGGAAAGGCGTGGAGCACGATCAGCATGGCCAGCCACAGCCGCCGGCCCGGCACGGCCAGGCGCGACAGGGCGTAGGCGGCCGTGCTGGCCAGCAGGACCTCGCCCAGGGCCACCAGAAGGGCAAAAAGCAGCGTGTTGATGGTCAGCTGCACTATGGACGGGCCGAAGGGGTCGGGCTGCCAAAGGAACGACCAGTTCTCCCAGGTCCACCCCAGCGGCCGGAACCCTTCCATCCCATCGCTCCAGGACGCCACCAGCAGCCACGCGTAGAGCAGCAGCACCGGCGCCGTCACCGGCACCAGCAGAAGCCACGCCCAGCGCGCCGGGCGCTGGGTCTCGCTCAGGCTGCCGAGCACGCCGCCACCTCCCTTCCCGCGACCGGTGCCGCGATCCGTTCACCTGGACACCTTGAGCCCCTCGCGCTCCAACCGCCACGACGCCCAGGGGCTGCGCCGCGCTCCCCACGCCTCTTGCGCGTTCCCCACGCCTCTTGGCCGAGGCGCACCCGCCGGGCTCAGCTCACCTCGATCCGCGGCGGCTGGGTCAACTGGCGGAAGTTGAAGAAGCGCAGGTAGAGCACCGACGCCACCAGCCCGATGACCACCAGCACCGTGGCCAGGGCGGCACCCAGGCCGTACTGGGCGTTGCCGAAGTAATTGGACAGCGCCGTGTGGAAGGCGTAGAGGGCCCAGACCTCGGTGGTGTAGAAGCCCGGCCCGCCGTCGGTGGCCAGCAGGATGTACTCGTAGGACGCCAGCAGCGACAGGGTCTGGTACGCGGCGACGAACAGCGCCGGCCACCGCAGCTGGGGCAGCACCACCCGCCGCACCAGCGCCCAGGTGCCCGCGCCGTCCACCTGGGCCGCGACCAGCTGTTCCCGCGGGATGGCCTGGATGGCGGCGCTGAAGATGATCATCCCCATGGACGCCCCGACGAAGCCGTTGATGGCGATGACAACGGGCCATGGGTGCTCGTAGAGCCAGTTGCCGCCCGCCGGCAGGCCCAGCGCGCCCAGCACCTGGTTGATCACGCCGTAGGGCGGCTCCGCCGCGAAGTACTTCCACATGAGGACGTACACCACCGACGGCGTGATCCTGGGCAGCAGCCACACCGCCCGGAAGAACCCGCCCCAGCGCCGGGGCAGGAAGGCCGTGGCCAGCGCCAGCACCAGGGCAAGCCCCACGTTGAACAGCGTCAGGGTGGCGCCCACGTAGAGCAGCGTGTTGCGCAGCACCAGGCCCGCCACCGGGTCGGTGAGGATGCGCCGGTAGTTCTCCAGGCCGACCCAGCGGAAGCCCTCCAGGCCCGTGGCGACGCTGAGGTCGGTCAGGCTGAGGATCACCGTCAGCACCGCCGGGACCAGGAAGAACACGGCCACCACCAGGGCGAAGGGCAGGAGGAACCCTGCCCCCAGCCGCCACGGCGCGGCCGGCCGGGCGGCCGCGAGGACCTCGGCCGCCCGGCTCACCGGATGATCACCTCGTCCCGGAGCTGCGACTGCAGCTGCCGGACCACCGTGTCGACGGCCTGTTCGGGCGTCATCTGCCCGGCCACGACCGCCGACAGGCCGCGGTAGATGGCCTGGTCGTAGTTGCCGAACTGCTCGTGCAGCGGGACGAACCCGGCGTGCTCGACCATGTACGCGAGGTCACCCAGCAGCCGGTTCTCCTGGTACGCCGGCTGGTCCAGCTGCGGCTTCATGATCGCCAGGTGGTTGCTCTCCACCGCGTGGCGCGTGTTGAACTCGGGATTCGTCGCCTCGAGGATCAGCCGCGCCGCCAGCTCGGGGTGCTGCGAGTACTTCGTCACCATGTACACCAGCGGGTGCGAGAGGGTGACCCCCGGCTTGCCCTTCTCGCCCGCGGGCAGCAGCGCGTAGCCCAGATCCTGGACGTCGGCGTCACTCAGGCCGTACTGGTCCTGCCACTCGGCCACCTGCCACGAGCCGCCGACCCAGAGGCCCACCTGCTTGCCCGTCACCGTCCGGTGCCAGATGGACCAGTCGGTACCCAGCAGGGACGGCTTGAGCACGCCCAGCTCCCGCGCCCGTGCGAAGAACTGGTATTCCTTCAGAAGCGCCTCCTTGTCCAGCACCAGCTTGCCCGTTGCGGGATCCTGCATCTGGCCGCCGTAGGCCAGGTAGAACATGTAGAAGTCCACACCCGGCTGCGGCCGCGTCCACAAGCCCTGCCCCGCCGGCACGATGCCGCGGTCCTGCAGCTGCTTGGCCAGGTCGAGCAGGTCATCCAGCGTGAACTCGCCCTTCTCGATCTGTTCCGGCAACCGGGCGATCTGCTCGTCGGACCAGCCCAGCTGCTTCAGATGCGACTTCCAGAAGTAGAGGGGCCGCGCCTCGGTATCCTGCGGGATGCCCCAGATCTTCCCGTCCAGGGTCACCGACTCCCACAGCGTCGGGAACACGTCCTGGTACACCGGGCTGTCCTTGACGTACTCGTCCAGCGGGATGATGTGCCCGGCCGCGGCCCACGGCGCCACGTCCTCGTGGCCGCTGAGGATGATGTCCGGCGCCTTCCCGGCCTCGGCCGCCAGGATGAAGCGCTGCTTGTACTCGTCCCAGGGCCGGTCCTCGTGGGAGCCCTCCAACTGGACGCGAACGCTGGCGCCCTCCTGCTCCAGCTTCTCGTTCAGCCGGTCCACGGCTTCCCTGAGGTTGTCAAACCGCCAGTGCTCGGTGGGCTTGCCGATGGTCATGGCGCGCAGGGTGACGGTCTGGACGCCCTGCTCTCCGGACGAACCGGCCTCGCCCGTACCGCCGCCCGCCGCGCCCGGAGAGCTTCCCCCGCTGCCGCATCCGGCCAGCAGCACCAGGCTGAGGGCCAGCAGGGCCGCCAGCAGCCGGGCACCCGACCGGTTGCGGTCCTGGCGCCCCTGACGCCGCGGGCCACCCTCTAAGCCAGGCCTCCGCTCGCTACCGCTCCGGCGTTCCAGACAACGGTTCCACCAGCCAGCACGCACAGGACGGTCACCTCCCCTTGCTCGTCGCTCGCCGCGGACTCCTGCTGACGGCTCGCCGAGGGGCGGCATCCCGCAGGGTAAGGGCCAGGCCCCAGTCCCACCGCCTCACCCCGGCTTGACCGCCCGGGCACGCGGCCGGTCTGGGGCGGTTCCGCCCCTCATGGCGGCACCTCCTCCCGGGGAGCCCGGAGGCGCCCCTGGCAGGGGCATCGCCTTCCCGCAGTGCCGCCGCCCCGCCGCACCACAAGCGCCGTCACCGCGGTCTTGCCCGCCTGTTCCTCACCCGTTTGTGCTGGTCGCTTTTCTGAACGTGAACGGTGCTGGAAGGATGGCGAAGGTTGCCCCGCATGGCGCCGTACCGGGGCCGCCTGCTATTAGCAGGCTGCAGCAATGAGTGCTAACAAGCAATTGGAATATAGCCCTGGCTTGTGATCGATGTCAAGTTACGGCATATGAAGCCATTTATCCGGCCGCACCATCCATCTCTGGAATTCCCCGGTTGGACATGGGCGGGCCCCATGCCGCCCACGTCAGAGCCGGGCGAACCGCAGTGTAAAGCGGAGTGCCCAAGGAGCGGGGGCCGTGGCATCATGAGAGTAGCCGCCGCAACGAGGTGAGAAGTTTGGACCGGAGCCAGGACTGGTGGGACGAGGCTCTGGGAGACCTTGCCCATGCGGAAAGCGACGACCTGGAACGCGGCTTTTATAACTGGGCCTGCTTCTCAGCCCAACAGGCTGCCGACAAGGCCGTAAAGGCTGTCTGCCAGCGATTCGGGGGCGAGGCCTGGGGACATTCGGTCTATGCCCTCCTCGAGGCGCTGGCGGAGCAGGTTCCCGTACCCGACGACCTTCGGGATCGGGCCCTCGAGCTCGATAAGGCGCATATTCCCACCCGGTACCCTGATGCTCATCCTGTTGGAGCGCCGAGGCGACTCTACACGGCTTCCGAAGCCAGGAGGATGCTGGATCATGCACGGGTCATCCTGGAATTCTGTGCGCGTTACCTTTCCGTCTCTGAGCCTTGAGGAGGTCGTACAGCGCATCAGGGACAGCCTTCCCCGGCTGGCGCAGCAACTGCCGCTCCAGCGGGTGGTCCTCTTCGGGTCCTATGCCCGGGGGCGGTTTACGGCCCGCAGCGACATCGACTTGCTGGTGGTCTACCACGACCCTCCGGTGGCCGACGCCTTCCAGCGGGTACGGCGGGCCATCCCGCTGCGGGCCCTCGAGCCCCACGTCTACAGCGTCTCCGAGGCGCAGGCCGTCGCCGCCGTGCTGGAGCGGATGACCCGGGACGGGATCGTCCTGTTCGACAGCTGCAGGGATCGGCCTGCTATGGGGCCGGCGGGCCCCGGGGTGCGCCGGGGTGGGGCCGCCGGGTCCCCGGGGTGCGCCGGGTTCCACCGGCGCCAGGTTCAGGCGTCGCCCTCCCGTTGCCGGGCCAGCGGCGGCAGGCTCGACCGGGCGATGGTCTTGTCCAGCTCCTCGTAGCCGAAGTAGCGGATGGTCTCGTAGAGCTCGGCCCGGTCCTGCATCTCACCCAGGAGCTCGCGGGTCGAACCGGCCTGCCGCAGGTGCCGGTACAGCCGCTCCACGGCCCGCGCCGCCACCCGCAGGGAAGAGACCGGGAAGAGAATGATGTCGTAGCCCCACGCCGCCAGATCCGCCGCGCTGTAATACGGAGTCTTGCCGAACTCCGTCAGGTTGGCCAGGAGCGGCACGCCGGGCAGCGCCTCCCGCACGGCGCGGAATTCCTCCTCGGTGGTCAGGGCCTCGGGGAAGATGGCATCGGCCCCGGCCTCCACGTAGCGCCGGGCCCGGGCGATGGCGGCTTCCAGCCCCTCCACCCCGTGGGCGTCGGTGCGGGCGATGACGTAAAGGGACGGCGCCGTCTCCTTGAGGGCCCGGATCTTCTGCACCATCTCGTCGGCCGTGACCAGGCTCTTGCCGCTCAGGTGGCCGCACTTCTTGGGCATCTCCTGGTCTTCGATCTGGACCCCCGCCACCCGCGCCTCCACCATCTCCCGGCCCGTGCGGGCCACGTTCAGCACCCCGCCGAAGCCCGTGTCGATGTCCACGATCAGCGGCAGGTCCGTGGCGCGGACGATGTCCCGGGCCCGGTCGGCCACCTCCTGGCTGGTGACCAGGCCCAGGTCGGGCAGGCCGCGGCTGGCGGTATAGGCGGCCCCGGACAGGTAGACCGCCTCGAACCCGGCGCGCCGGGCCAGGAGCGCGGCCATGGCATCGTGGGCGCCCGGCAGCACAACCGGCCCCTTCCGCACCAGCTGGCGGAAACGCTCGGCCAGCTCGGGCTGGGGCGTTTCCTTCTGCAGCAACCAGGCCATGGGAATCCCTCCTCACAACCTCCCGGGCTCACGGGACGGACCGGCCCGCCCGGGCGGGTCGGTTCGTCCCGGACGGGCCGTAGCCGTCCCTGGCCGGCCCACCTTGCGCCGGAGGGCCGGGGAATCCGCCGTCCCCGAACGGCGCCCAAGGCGCCAACGGTGCCACAGGCGCCGGCCTCCCGGGCCTTCAGGGCCGGTGCAGCTCGTCCATGAAGCGGTCCACGGGCATCTCCGGCAGGGCGGGGTCTTCGGCCAGCAGGTGGAACAGCCGCTCCGCCCGCTTGGCCGGGAAGACCTCCCGCAAGGCGCCCCGCACCTTCTCGTGCAGCCGCGGCAGGGCTTCGTCCCGCCGGCGCCGGTGGCCCAGGGGGTACTCCACCTCCACCTTTTCGGTGGCGGTACCGTCGCGGAAGAACACCTGCACGGCGTTGGCGATGGACCGCTTCTCGGGGTCCAGGTAGTCGCGGCTGTACCGCTCGTTCTCCACCACCACCATCTTCTCCCGCAGGGCGTCGATGCGGGGGTCGGAGGCGATGGGCTCCTCGTAGTGCTGGTAGGTCAGCTCGCCGTAGATCAGGGCCACGGCGGTCATGTACTGCAGGGAGTGGTCGCGGTCGGCCGGGTTCGTCAGCGGGCCCTTCTTGTCGATGATGCGGACGGCCGATTCCTGGGTCTCGATGACGATGCGCTCGATCTCGTCCAGCCGGTCCTTGACCTGGGGGTGCAGGCGCAGGCCCGCCTCCACCGCCGTCTGCCCGTGGAACTCGGCCGGGTAGGCGATCTTGAAGAGCACGTTCTCCATCACGTAGGACCCCAGGGGCCGTGCCAGGACCACCTTCTCGCCCCGGAAGACCACGTCCTCGAAGCCCCAGCGGGGGGCGCTCAGGGCGGTGGGATAGCCCATCTCGCCCTTGACGGCGAAGAGCGCCAGCCGCACGGCCCGGCTCACCGCATCGGCCGCCGCCCAGGACTTGCGGGAGCCCGTGTTGGGGAAGTGGCGGTAGGTGCGCAGGGCGGCCCCGTCGATCCAGGCGTTGGAGAGGGCGTTGACCACCTCGTCGCGCCCGCCGCCCCACAGGGCGGTGGCCACCGCCGCCGACGCGACCTTCACGAAGTGCACGTGGTCGAAGCCGAAGCGGTTGAGGCTGTTCTCCAGCGAGAGCACGCCCTGGATCTCGTGGGCCTTGATGGCCATGGTCAGCACGTCGCGGACGGTGTAGGGCGCCTCGCCGCGGCTGCGCCGCACCCGGCTGACGTGGTCGGCCACGGCCAGGATGGCGCCCAGGTTGTCCGACGGGTGCCCCCACTCCTTGGCCAGGAAGGTGTCGTTGTAGTCCAGCCAGCGGATCAGGGCGGTGATGTTGAAGGCGCCCTCCACGGGATCCAGCACGTAGGGCGTGCCCGGCACCTTGACCCCATGGGGCACGATGGTGCCCGGCACCGTGGGGCCCAGCAGCTTGGTGCACTCGGGATAGGCCAGGGCGTAGAAGGCCGCCGCCAGGGAGTCCATCAGCACCCAGCGGGCGGTGCGGTAGGCCAGCTCGCTGTCGATGGCCTGGTTCAGCACATAGTCGGCGATCTCCACCAGGACCCGGTCCGGTTCCTGGGGTTTCGTGGCCCCGCCGGCCGGGGCGCTTGCGTCGTGGCTTGCCATGGTGCCGTCCTGCGACCTCCCCTGCGATGATCGCCACGGGATTCAACTGCCATCGCCACGGCATTCAACCGTCGCCGGTATCGCCTTGGCGGCTCTCGCCATCGCCTTCACGGCCGTCGCCATGCCCGGGGCACCCATGGCGCATCGCCGCCACAGGCGCCGCCATGGCGGTCCGCCGCGGAATGGCCACGACCGCTCAGGCCTTGAGCCCCCGCGGCCCCAGATATCGTACCCGCGGCCGGAAGAGCCGGTTCTCCGCGTGCTGCTCCACCACGTGGGCCACCAGGCCCGCCGTCCGCGCGGCGAAGAAGATGGGCGTGTACAGCTCGATGGGGATGCCGAGCACGTAGTAGATCGGCGCGGCGTAGTAGTCCAGGTTCGGATAGAGGCCCTTCTCCTCCCGCATGATGTCCTCGCCCCGCTGGCACATGGCGAGCCAACGGCGGCCCTCCTCGTCGCCGCGTTCGTCCACCAGCCGGGCCAGGGTCTGCTTGAGGATCCAGGCCCGCGGGTCGAACTTGCGCATGTAGACCCGGTGCCCGAAGCCCATGATGCGCTCCTTGCGGGCCAGCTTGTCCCGGATCAGCCGGTCGAGGCCCTCCACGTCGCCGGCCTCCAGCATCATGTGGGCCACGGCCTCGTTTGCGCCGCCGTGCAGGGGCCCCTTCAAGGACGCCACCGCCCCGGTCAGGGCGCCATAGACGTCGGACAGGGTCGAGGCGATGATCCGCGCCGTGAAGGTGGAGTTGGGCATCTCGTGCTCGCTGTAGGCGATCAGCGCCTGGTCGAAGGCCCGCGCCCCGGCGGGGTCCGGCCGCCGGCCGGTGATCATGTACACGAAGTTCTCGGCGAAGCCCAGCTGGGGACTGGGAAGAACCGGCGCCTCCCCCTGGGCCACCCGGGTCAGGTTGGCCACGATGGTGGAGACCTGGCCCACCAGGCGGACGCCCTTGGCCCGCTCGGCCTCGGGGTCGGGCGAGTCGGCCTCGGGGTCGAACCCGGCCAGGGCCGAGACGGCGGTGCGCAGGCGGTCCATTGCGTGCATCGACGCCGGCAGCTTGGCGAGGATGTCCCACACGGCCTGGGGGATCTCGGCGGCGAGGAGCTGCCGCTCCAGCTCCTGGCGCTCTTGGTCGCCGGGCAGCCGCTCGTGGATCAGCAGGCCCAGCACGTCCACGTAGGTCTTCTGGGTGATGAGGTCGAGCAGGTTGTAACCGCGGACCACGATCTCCTCGTTCTCCACGTCCAGGTAGGAGATGCGGGTCTCGGCGGCGATCACGCCCTCAAGACCGGGGCGATACTCCTGGTTCTCCATGACGCCACCCCTTTGGGAGGATGATCAGCGGGCGCGCGGCCGGAACCGCGCCCGAGCCACCGAATTGCCCTTGGATTCCTACCCGAAAGGAGCCCCGACCTCCTGCCAGGCCCGAACGATGCAATCGTACCGGCGCCGGCGGTCGCGGGAACCCCATTCGGGGCCGCGGCGTCCAAAGGGCAACGGCGCACCGTGAGGAGGAGCGTTTAAAGGGTCACAGTGCCAGGGGGCAGGCTGCCTCGACCGTCGGGGCCGCTTCATACCCGACTCTCAGGGCCGCCTCCAAGCGGCAGTCCAGAGGCGCCGTCGAAGGGCAGGACCGTCCAGAACGATGCAGGGACGGACGCGAAGGTGTCAAGGGCGGACTCCCGGGCAAACCGAGACTGGAGGGGGCGAGGACATTGCAATTCCCAGAAGGCGGGTTCTTGGGCCAGCCGATGATTCCAATCAGGGTGACGAGGAGGGCCAGCCGAGGGGTGACGGGGAGTGGGCGACGAACGCGGCGTCCCCGTGCAAAAGGCCGTCGAGCCCGGGCAGCAGTGCGACGCGTGGGATGGGTGGTGGGATGGGTGGCCTTGTTCACCGTGGCCATGGCCGGGTTCGCAGGTGCCCTGGCCCAGGCTTCCACGGGACGTGGCGCTCCGGGGAAGCCCCCGGAATCCGCCGGCTCCCCGGATCGACCCGTGTCCTGGGTGGTCGCGCCGGACGACGTTCAGGCCGCGGAAGCCTACCTCCGGGAGCGCTTCGCCGACCGGTTCGGTGGCCTCTACGTGGAAGAGGCGGGCAACGGCCAAGCGGCGGTGGTGGTCGTGCTGACGCGACCCCTCGACCCCGCCGGTGAGCAGGCGCTGCGGGATCGCCTCGCTGGACACCAGCTGCGGTTCGAGGAAGGCCAGTACACGCTGAGGGAACTCGAGCAAGTGCAGGCGACGCTGAACCAAAACATGGCCCGCCTGCAGGCCCAGGGAGTCGAAGTGGTGTGGACCGGGGTGGACGTTCGGACGAACCGGGTGACGCTGGGGGTCTCGAGCTCCGTCGCCGAAGCCCGGGCCGCGATCCAGAGCCTTCCCGGGGCGGACGCCATCGAGGTGGTGGCCGCCCAGCCCGCCCAGCTTCTTGGGGCCGAGGGCGGTCCAGCCGCCACCGTCGCGCCGGCTCCGGGGGCCGCGGACACGGGTGCGGCGACCACCTGGGAGCCCGCTTCCGGGAACGGCGCCCCAGCCCCTGCGGAAGGGTGGTGGGCCGGTCTGCTCGCGACCCTCAGCCGGTGGTGGGCGGCGCTGGTTGCGCTGTTGCGATAATTGCCGCTGCGTCATTCGGCCCCCCACACCAACCAGTGGCCATTGCGGCGGATGAGGTAGAAGTTCCCCCGTAGCGACAACGAGGCGGTGGCTCCATCGGCCTCGCGAGGAAGCGTTTGAATCCACCAGCTGGCCTCTAGCGTATCCTCACCGCAGTGGTTTCGGATGAGTTCCGCATGCGGTGCCTCGCTCGCAGGGCCGAATTCCGCGACGCGGCTCTTGTCCAGACCCTCGGCTTCATCGGCGGCATGGTTCTGATTGGCCAGCATGGAATCGAGGATCGGCCAAAACGACTGGTCCGCCGTCTTGCGGGCTGCGTCCTTGTCGCCTCGAGCTATAGCCATCAGGTGATCCGAAACGGAATCGATCAGGTCGGAAACATCGGCATGGCTTACGCGTTCGAGTCCGGCAGGATTGGGGCACGCGGCGGCGAGAGAAAACCCGTCATGCTGGGTCGGAACCGGCGGTGGAAAGATGTCGCTTGGAAGTGACGCGGTGCCTAGCGGGGTAGCCTTCGTTCAGACATTTTGGGCAGCCCGTTAACGGCTCAAGGTCTTGAGGGTTGTACGTGCTTTCACAGCGGATGCACACGAAATGCGCAAATCTCGGATTTCGCTCGAGCATTGTCCTCAAATCACAAAAAGTTTCCCAAGTCTCGTGCGTCTATCTAGGAATCCCCGCGCATGACACGGATGAGCCAATTTACCACTAAAAGCGACAGTGGTATCAACATAAACGTAATAAACACACTAATTACATTGGTTATGCCAGTAACAGGTATCGATAGCCTATTCCAGATAAAAGCCAGTACTTTTAATAAGACGATAAAAACGATTGCCATTAACGCAAAAACACAATACGTTCCTTCACATTATCGCCCCACTTCATTAATATTCAATCGACCAGCCGCCGGTGCGCTCTGTCTAATATTCGTTATTTCCTTCGCTCCCGGGGGAAGGTCAGGGATCTAACATTTATCAGCCCATGTCTTCCCAACCCCCACCTCCACTTCAGTCTCGGCTGGGTCGACCGGCACCGCCGGCCCCTAAGTGTTCCTAAGTGTTTCGGGTAACACGCGACACCAAAATCACGGGTTGTGGCGAGAGGACCAGGGTAGCCTTCGCAGAACCGTTACCCCAAGACCACCACACCCGCACCGCCGCAAGACATGGTCACGCTCCTTGCGTAACGCCCATGGCTGGGGCCGGCATCTCGGGCATCTCGTGGATGGCCGTGGCCTCGGCCGGAGCCGGTGGCCACGGGAACTGGGCCCTCGAGGGGGGTGCGTCTCATGTCGAACCGCACCGTGGGGCTGATTTCGTGGTCGGTGCTCGCCTTCCTCCTCTTCACAGCGGCCGGTTGCGCGCAATCGGGGACCACGGAACGCCTGGCGGCTTCTGCCGCGGCCACCGGCCAGAACCAGGGCCAAACTGGCGACGCCGGCCCGACGTCCCTGGAGGAACGCGGACCGGCATCGCCAGAACCAGCCGGCGGGGGAGCCTCGTCGCCCGCCGGGGCCGACCTGATAACGGTCGAGGCCTTCTTGCAGACCAACAAGGGGATCATCGCCTTTGTCTCCCAGGGGCTGTCGGACTGGTCGAGCGGGCTCAAGGAGCTCGGTATCTTGCCCATCAGCCTCGACGGCAGTCCTCTGGAACACGCCACCCCACCGGCGATTCACATCGACCCCGCTCTGACTCCGCCGAGGAACGAGAGTCACCTCCGCGTGGTTGCCACCCGGGTCACCACCCTGGGGGCGTACATCGCGCGCATCGATCTCCATCCGGATTCCATCGACGTCACCATCGTGCCGCAGGATGGGACGTTCCACGACGTCGAGATCGACTTGAACCGGTACAAGAACGGCCGGCGCGTTCCTGTCCGCTTCATTGTCACCGGCCCATCCCAGGAATTCGTGGTCGAAAAGGTGCCGGCACGGGAGTAGGCCACGCGCCGGCACCTGGGCAACAGGTCTGCAACCGCTACCTCACCGTCCAGCGCCTGATCCCTCACCGGTTCCGGTCCGCCGCCACCTCGTAGTGGATGTTGCGCGCCTCGAAGAAGTTGACGATCTCCGGCACGTCCACCTCGGTGGCCATCCACTTGGCCGGATTGGGCGTGCCAAAGTGGGGGCCGAGGCCGAGTTCGTCCAGGCGCCGGTCGATGACGTATTCGATGTAGGCGTTGAGGTAGTCGGCGCTGACGCCCAGGATGGGCCGCGGCAGCAGAGCGCGGTTGTAATCCCGCTCCAGCTCCACCGCCCGCAGGATCAGCCCCTTGACTTCCCGGGCGAAGGCCGGCGTCATCAGCTCGGGGTGCTCTTCCAAGAGCGCGGTGATCAGGTGGATCCCGAAGGACAGGTGCAGGCTCTCGTCCTTGAGCACCCAATCGACCAGGGTCGCCAGGCCCTTGAGCAGGTTGCGACGCCGGAAGGTGTAGGCGAACAGGAACCCTCCGTAGAAGAACACGCCCTCCAGCACGATGTAGTAGCCGATCAGGTTGCGCAGGAACGCCTGCCGCCCCTCCAGGGTCGAGACGTCGGGCCGGACCAGCAGCTGCCGGGTGAGCTCCTGCTGGAACGCCTCCTTGGCGCGGATGGCCGGCACGTTTCGGTGGGCGGCGAAGACCCGCTCCCGGTCGACGGGCAGGGTCTTGAGCACGTACTCGAAGGCCATGGTGTGGTTGGCCTCTTCCCAGATCTGCCGCGCCAGGTAGAGGCGAATCTCGGGCGGCGTCAGCAGCGGGTAGATGGACATCACCAGGTTGTGGGTGACCAGGGACTCCATCGGGTTGAAGAAGCCGAGCAGCAGCTCGACCGCCCGCCGCTCGTCGTCCGTCAGGCGCAGCTCCCAGTCGCGCACGTCGTCGGCCAGGGGGATCTCCTCGGGGAACCAGGTGTTGCGCTTGCCCTGCTGGGCGTGGGCGTAGGCCCAGGGATACCGCAGCGGGAAGAGCTGGATGGGCTCCAGGGGGTCGCCGCCCAGCAGGCGGTCGCCGGGCTGGTGCGTAGCGGGTGCCACAGGAATCGCCTCCTTCTTGGCTGGCACTGGTTGGAGTGCATTGGCTTGGGCCGCATCATCCACCGGGATGGGCGCCCCGTCGCCGGCTATCCGCAGTCGGGGCGGGGCCGGGCGCGGTGGGCCGGACCGGCGCGGCCCGTACGCCCTGACCCGCTTTCCGGTTTCTGGCCAGGTCACTGGCACGCCTCACAGATCAGGTCCGGGTCGTCGGGACGAACCCGGCAGGCGGCCGGCGCCTCGGAGGTGCCGGCACGGTCGCCACCGGATCCCGCCGGCAACCCTGCTCCGCCTCCGTCCCGCCCGGCCCCGGCCGGCGTCGCCGGGCCCTTCGGATGTGCGCCTGCCGGCGGCTGCAAGGCACCGGGCAGCACCGTGCCGCTGGGCGCCCCACCCTCCCCTTCGGGGTTCAGGAGCGCGGCCAGCCCCGCGCCGCCGTTCCACACCGCCCGGGAAGGCTGCGAGCCGGCCGCCCGAGCACCGGCTGCCGGGACGGCCCCGGACGGCCGTGCCCCGGCGGACGAACCGGCCGGAGCCGGTTCGTCCAGGTTCCAGCGCAGCTTGCGGCGGGCCTTGTTCACCCGCACCGTCGACGGCTCGGCGTACATCCGCGGCGCCATGAACAGGTAGTAGGTCGACTTCAGCCCGCGCCGCCACGCCTCCCGGTAGACCCGCTCCATGGCCCCCAGGTCCCGATCGGCCAGGAACAGGTTACGGCTGATGCCCATGTCGACCCACTTCTGGGCCCGGGCCGCAATCTCCAGGTAGGCCTCGGGCGGTACCTGGTAGGCGGTGGGGTAGCGGTGCCGGATGTCGGCGGGCAGCTCGGCGATGGGCTGGAGGTCGCCGCGTTCCTCCACGATGCGGTCCCGCACCTGCTCCCACAGCCCCCGCTGCCGCAGTTCCTCCACCAGCACCCGGTTGACCTCCAGGAACTTGCCCGAGAGGGTCTGCCGCGAGAAGACGTTGGAGTAGGGCGGGTCGAGGCTGGGAGTGGTGCCGGCGATCAGGCTGATGGTAGCGGTGGGCGCCACCGCCAGCACGGCGCCGTTGCGCATGCCCTGCCGGACGCGGGCCCGGACCCCCTCCCAGTCCAGCCGGGCGCTGCGATCCACGGTCACGGGCCGGCCGCGTTCCTCCTCCAGATCGGCCAGGGTATCCAGCGGCACCTTGCCCCGGGCCCAGCCGCTCTCGGCGAAGGAGGGGAAGCTGCCCCGCTCCCCGGCCAGCCGGTGGGAGGCCAGGATGGCATGGTAGCTGATGAACTCCAGCACCCGGTCGGCCAGATCGGCCGCCTCGGGGTCGGCGTAACCCAGCCCCAGGCGGTTGACCGCCTCGGCGAAGCCCATCACCCCGAGCCCCACCGGCCGGTGGCGCAAGTTGGAGCGCCGCGCCTTCTCGATGGGATACAGGTTGAGGTCGATCACGTTGTCCAGACCCCGCATGGCGACCGCCACCGTGGCGGCCAGGGCCTCCCAGTCGATGCCCGCCGGCCCCAGGTGCCGGGCCAGGTTGACGCTGGCCAGGTTGCAGACGGCGACCTCGTCGGCGGTGGTGGGGAGGAAGATCTCCGTGCAAAGGTTGCTGGAGTGGATCACCCCCGGCAGCAGGGAGCGCACGTTGCCCGCGTCCTTGAAGACCAGCCAGGGGTGGCTCGTCTCCTGCAGGGTGGCCAGGATCTCCCGGAAGAGCTGCCGGGCGTCCACCCGCTTCCAGGCCCGGGCGGGCAGCTCCCCGGCCTCGGCCTGGCGGATGCGGGCGGCGTAGGCGTCACGGAAAGCCGCGCCGAAGCGCTCGGGCAGCTCCGGCACATAGGCCGGGTCGAACAGGTACCAGGGCTCGCCCGCCTCCACCCGGCGCAGGAACTCGTCGGGGATCCAGAGGGCGGTGTTGACGCTGTGGGCCCGCAGGTAGGGGTCGCCGCTGTTGCGTTTGAGGTCGAGGAAGGCCTCGATCTCCAGGTGCCAGGGCTCGAGGTACACCGCCAGCGTCCCCCGCCGGCGGCCGCCCTGGTTCACCGCCTTGATCAGGGCGTCGTAGAAGTGGATGAACGGGATGACGCCCGACGACTCGCCGTTGATCCCCCGCACCGGCGATCCCGCCGCCCGCAGCCGCGTCACCGAGGCCCCGATGCCGCCCGCGTACTTGGCCAGCCGGCCGAAGTCGCCGGCCGCCTCCAGGATGTGGTCCATGGAGTCGTGGACGTCGGCCAGATAGCAAGAAGAGAGCTGGTGGTGGGGAGTGCCGGCGTTGAACAGGGTCGGCGTGCTGGGCAGGTAGCGGAAGGTGGACATGAACTCGTAGAAGCGCAGGGCCCAGTGCACGCGCCGGGCCGGTTCCTCCGCCAGGGCCAGGCCCATGGCGACCCGCATGAAGAGGTACTGGGGCGTCTCCAGCAGCCTGCGGCTCTCGGGCTCCCGCACCAGGTAGCGATCGGCCAGGGTGACCAGGCCGATGAAGGGCAGCGACTCGTCCCGCTCGGGGCGCAGGGCACCGGCCAGCTCGTCCAGGTCGAAAGCGAGCAAGCGCTCGTCCAGGGCGCCGCAGGCCACCCCGCGCCGGATGTAGGCGGGGAAGGCCGCCCGGTACCGCTCTGGGCCCGGCACCGGCTCGCCCAGCACCTGCCGGTACAGCTGGCGTAGCCGGGCCCGCACCGCCACCCGCTCGAACTCGGGATCGCGGTGCAGGTTCTGGGTGGCCGCCTGGACGAGCAGTGCCTCAAGGAAATCGCCGGTGCCCGCGGCACCCGTGGCGCTCGCAGCGCCGGCTGTACCGGCGGAAGCAGCAGCATCAGCGGCACCGGCGGCATCGGCGGCCGCATCGGCCAGCGCAGCAGTCGCCCCGTTGCCGGCCGGTGGGGCGCTCGGACCGGCGGGCGGTACGATCCAGGACAGGTCCTGGCGGAGGACGTGCTGCAGGCGATCCGCGTCAGGCAGGCCTGCGGTGAGCTCGCGGAGGATGGCGTCCACGGGGTTCCTCCCCTCTCCTCTGGCGGTTCCGCCCCCGGCCGGCGGCCGGCACGGAGGAGGAGAGGAACCGAACCCGGGCCGCGTTCCCCTGCCGCCCGCGGGCGCCCGGATGCAACAGGCGGCCCCGGAAGAACGCGGAGACACGCTCGGCCCGCCCTCACCCCTCCGCGGGGGCGGTACGGAAGCGCGATGTGGGTACTCGGGCTTCCGGCCGGCGGGGCCGGTTACCGTTGCGGGACAGCGCCGGACTTGCACCGGACTTCCCCCAGCGGGCTGCCGAGGGACCCCCGTGAGGTGGGCGATCCCTCGCATGGCGGCAGCCACGCCCTGCCCTGTCGGACAGGCACCGCGCTGTGGCCCAGCGGCCAAGGCACCAAGGGAGCCGAGGGCCACGTGGCCACGTGCCAGATATGGAAGTTTGTCCGAGGGGATCATACTACATGTTGTATTGGGCGGCAAAGCCGATGGGAGCCGGAGGGGACCCGCCTGCGCCCGGGACGCCACCCGCACGCCCCCGGGCGCGGGCGGGTTCCTCCGCACGGCCGGCGCCGCCCTTAGCGGCGGGTCGCCACCAGTTCGCTCAGGGCCAGGGGATCATCGGATTGGACGATGTCCACGCCCCACCCCGCCAGCTCCCGCAGGGTGCCCGGGTTGGAGCCGAAACTGTGCACGGCGATCCGGGCCCGGTGCAGCAAGTCCACCTCCCGGGGCGCCAGGTGCTCGGCATCGACGCAGAGGACATCGGCGCCGGCCGACCGCACCACGCCCACGGGATCGATCAGCCGGGCCTGGCAGATGGCGCCCGTGAGGATGTCGGGCGCCATCTCCTTGCACCAGCGCAGCACGTGATGGTCGAAGGAGAGCAGCATCACCTGGTCCTGCATGTCACGCTGGCGAACCAGCTCCACCACCCGCTCGCAGAGCAGGGTGGCGTCCGCGCCGTAGGGCTTGAGCTCGATTTGCAGGTAGACCCGTCCCCGAGCCCAGTCCAGAACCTCCGCCAGGGTGGGCACCCGCTCACCCCGGTAGCGGGCGCCAAACCAGGCGCCGGCGTCGAGCCGGCTCAGTTCATCCCACCGCCGGTCGCGAACCCGCCCGGTGCCGTTGGTGGTTCGTCCCAGCTCGGCGTCGTGGAGGACCACCACTTCGCCGTCGGCCGTCAGCTGCACGTCGAGCTCGACCATGTCCACGCCGGCCGCCACCGCCTGCCGGAAGGCGGAGAGGGTGTTCTCCGGGGCCCGGGCTCGCCCGCCCCGGTGGGCACAGGTCAGCGGCCGCTGGCGCTCCAGCGCCTGATGCAAAGCCGGCAGCCCTCGTTCCATGGGGTGTCCGACCAGCCTCCGCGCAAATTCGGCGGGCCGGCGGTAGTCCGCCGGCCCGATGTCACGACGTGCCTGCTTCTTCCCTTGACCTTCCGATCCACGTTCGCAGTGTTGGGCCCCCTGCCGGAGAAAAGCCGCTCTCGTGTACCCAGTGTAGCGGGGGCAGGCGGCGCCGGGAACCCCCTAGTGCAAGGTGATCCGGCCCTCCACCCGGGCGTTGAAGGGCTGGGGCAGCTGCTCGACGTAGCGCACCAGGGCGTCGATGTCCACCGGCCCCACCACCCGGTCCTGGCCCTCGGTGAACACGCTGAAGTTGTCGCCCCCGGCGGCGAGGAAGCTGTTGGCCGTGATGGTGTAGCGGGCGTTCAGATCCAGGGGCTGCCCGCCGATGCGGATGTCCGCCGGGTCCACCCGGTCGCCCACCGGCCTGCGGGGATCCCAGCTGTAGTCCAGGCCCGACACCTGCAAGATGCGGGGATAGGGCTGGTTGAGCCACTGCTGCTCGAGCAGCCGCTCGATCTGGGCGCCGGTCAGGGTCATCTTCACCAGGTCGTTGCCGAAGGGCTGGACCTCGTAGAGCTCGCCCCAGGTCACCTCACCGGCGGCGATGTCGGCCCGGATGCCGCCCGGGTTCATGAAGGCCACCTGGGTGCCCATGGCCCAGCGCTGGGCGTCGGCAATCAGGTTGCCCAGTTCCGACTCGCCCGCCGGCGTCTGCTCCCGCGTGATGTCGTCGGCGGCGGTGCCCACGACCCGGTTGATGATGGGCTCCACCTGCTCCTTCGCCCGGGCGACCAGGCGGGCGATCTGCTTGTCGGGCTCGGTGCCCGGCGGCACGTCGGCGTAGGTATCGACGATCCGTGCTCGCTTGTCGATCACGTCGCCCGTGGCCCCATCCAGCACCAGATCGACATCGGCGAAGGCAGTGCCGCTGGAATAGGCCTGGGTGACCAGCTTGCCGTCGATGATGCCCCAGTAGCCCCGGTGGGTGTGGCCCGAAAGGACCACGTCCACCTCATCGTCCATGGCCTCGACGATGGGCACGATGGCGCCTGAGATGGGCCCGCCGCGGCGGTCGCCATCGCCGCCCTGGTGCAGGAGCACGATGATGGTCTCGACGCGCTGCCGCTTCAGCTCGGCCACGTAGCGGTTGACGCTCTCCGCCTCATCCAGGAAGCGCACGCCCGCCACGCCCGTCGGGGTCACGATGGTGGGCGTCTCCTTCAACGTGACGCCGATGAAGCCCACCGGAATGCCCCGCACCCGCACGATGGCGTAGGGCGGGAAGAGGGGCTCCCCCGTCTTGGCGTCGACCACGTTGGCGGTCAGGTACTGGAACTTGGCTCCTTCAAAGCAACCCGTGACGGGGTGGCAGCCGCCCTCCTGCAGCCGCCTGAGCTCCGCCACCCCCTCATCGAACTCGTGGTTGCCGACGGCGCTGACCAGGAGGTGCATTCGGTTCAGGGCCTCGATGGTCGGTTCGTCCTGGAGCAGGGCCGAGACCGGCGGGCTGGCCCCCACCAGGTCGCCGACCCCCACCCGCAGGGTGGTGAACCCGTCCTTCTTGGCCTCCTCCTCCCAGCGGTCCCAGTAGGCCGCCAGCACCGCGGCGCCGCCGATGGGCCGCCCGCCCAGGGTACGGGACTGCAGCGCCCCGTGGAAGTCGTTGATGGCCAGCAGCTGCAGGCGCACGGTGCGGCTCCCCGCGCCCTCCGCCGAGGTGACGGCGGGAGAGACCAGCAAGAGCACCAAGACCACCGGCAGCAACCATGCCGGCAGCCGGCCCACCCGGCGCACGCCGGCACGGATCCACCTCTTCATGCGCCGCATGCGCGCAACCCCCTTCGCACCGGTTCTCAACCTGGTTGCCTGGCCGCGTCACCGGTCAACCCCGCTCGCGGGAGCGAGCCCTCATCAACGACCTCACGGGGGAACGGGTGGACAGGCTCGCCAGCGCTCCCTCCAGGGAGCGGGCGCATCTCCAGCCCGGCCCCCGGAAGCGGGTGAACAATCCGTACCGGTCGATCAAGAGCGTCCGCACCCCCATCTCCAGGACGGGCAGGATGTCATTGAGCAGGTTGTCGCCGATGGCCACCATGGCGCTGCGCGGGATTCCCGTCTGCCGCTCCAGCAGGGGGATGATCCGGCGCCGACCCCGCGGTTTCTCCGCTTCACTGAAGCGATAGGACTCGGGCGGTGGCAGGGTGACCCGTGACCGCGTCTCGGCCATGGCCGCCACACAGTCCTCCATGGTCAGGCCACCGCGCAGGGCGGCGGCGGTGATCAGGGTCCAGGCGTCGCCGAGGGTTAGGTAGCGGTCCCCCGCGCCCACGTGCCCGCCGGGCCGGGCGGGTTGCCACGGCCGGCGCACCGCGCCGTCCCAGGAGAAGGCGCTGCCCGGTGCCAGCAACGGGTGCCCCAGCAGGGTGTCGGTTTCGCGATCGAAAATCATGCCCAGCCGGAGGCGGCGGTTGAGCGGGGCCAGCGGAAAGGCGTCCCTCAGGAAGGGGCTTCGCTTCTGCACGGGCAGGCGTGCGGCCAGGGCACGGGCGTAAGCGGTGGTATAGAGAAGGTCGTCATACAGGGTGCCGTCCAGGTCGAAGATCACCAGCCGGACCTTGTCGCCGTCCCCCTGCGCGGTGGCCAGCGGGGACGGGAGCCTGGTTCGACGCCCTTCAGCCCTCGCGGCCGTCCTGCGGTGCCTCGCCGTGATCTGGGCGATGGTGGCCACCGTCACCAGCGCCATGTTGCCCGGAGCCTGTCGCCTGCCCCGGGCCAAGGCCTTCTGTGCAGGTTGTTCTTGTTCGACCCGGCTATGCGCCATGCCACTCGCCGCTCCTTTCGCCGGTCGCCGGGGAGAGCCGTGGGGGAGCCTGCCGCGACCGGGGGTCTTCCCCGTTCCCCGTCCTGTTTCAGGGTAGCGCGGCGAGCGTCCGCTCAGGTTAAAGGCACTTCGAGGCTTCGCTAAGGCTTTGTGAACGTTGCTCGTGTAGGCGCCGCTCGCTTGCGGGCGCTTCCTGCCCCTCCTGCCCTGGGCGGCGCCCACGGCCTAGGCAATCCCATCGGGTTCTCCGGCTGGCCGCCCCGGGCCGGTCACCCGGGGCCGCCAGCGGCAAGCAATGGACCGAGGGGATCCGGGGCGGCAACGCCAGCCCGGATCCCCTCGTGGACGCCGATGGGCGCAGCCGACCGGTCGCCAGCCGCTAGGATCTGCAGGCGGACCGTGTCGTCGCTGGCGCGGCTGCCACTGTTCTCCCGGCCGTCGCCAGCGGCGGCCCCCACTGCTGGTAAGGCGGTGAACAACAGGACCGCGACCAGGCCTGCGTAGGCCAGCGCCCGCCACCGTCGCGGCGTACCACCCCGTTGTACGCCCATCCGATGACCCCCTCTCCGGCCCCTGCCGGATCGACTGGTGTGGACGAACCGGACCCATCAGGCGGCGTCTCCCCGAAGACTTCCACCCAGAGGCGCCCAGCCGGCGGCGTCACCATGCCGTCACGGGAGGGGCGGGGGCCGCAGCAAGGCGGGTCCCTTGGCCCCGGGGGTGGGCCCGGCTCGTCCATCAGGACAATACGGCGGGCGAGGTGGTTTTCCATCCCTTCCCCACCGGGAACGCGGGCCAGGTCCACCGGGGAACACCCACCGGGACACGGCGCGGGCAGGGGCGAACCGGCAGGAAACATGGTAAACATTGACGAACCAGGCATCGATATCTCCAATTGGGCTCCGTGGGCATCCCACCCGGCTGCGGCACTCGGCCACAGGCTCTGCATCCGCGGACCAACCGGTCGGGCGCCAACGGGCGGGAAACCCCGGTCAAACTCGGCTCCTTCCGTCACCGCGGGTGATTCCCTCGATCCGACAATCCACGTGCCTGGGAAGACGGGGTGGGTCCATGCGTTCACCTCTGCGTTGGCTCTTGGCGGCGGTACGGTACTGGCTGGCCGGGGGCGATCCCCCGCGGGCCTGGGACGCCTACCGGAGCTGGTTGTCGGCCCACGGCCTCGACGCCTGGTTCCCCAAGCCGGAGGAACAGGCCGCCCTGGACCGGGCCGGTTTCCGCCCCAAGGGAGGAAGCCCCGCGGAATGCCGGTCGATCCTGCGGATCGTTCATCTTCCGGATGTGGCGGCCCCCGGTTCCGCGGGGCGCCGCCCCGGGGCAGCCGGTTCTCCCGGTGGCCCACCGGTCCCGCCACCGGCGCAGGCACCGCAACCTGTTGGTGACCCCGGCGCCGTCCTGAGGGAGCTGGCCGATTGGCTGCGGCAAGCCGGCTCGGAAGAGCTTGGGGTCGACGCCTTCCTCGAACACGTCGCCGGCTCCCTTGCCCGCCTGGCCTGGCCCGACGGGACCGGCGTGATCCCCTTCGTCCTCGGCATGCGGCTCGAAACGGCCCTGGCCCTGGCCGTTCACCAGGCCGACGATCCAGAGCAGCCGTGCCTGCTGGTCGGGGGCGACATCTCTGGGATCCAGCGGTTCATCTACACCATCAGCAGCACGGGCGCCCTAAAGTCCCTACGGGCCCGGTCGTTGTACCTGGAGATGCTGAGCCGGTCCCTAGCGGCCGACATCGCCTCCCTGGCCACCCGGGACCTTTTCGGCCCGGGGGCCGAAGGGTTGGCAGAGGTCTACGTCGGGGGCGGGCGATTCTACTGCATCTTACCAAACCGGCAGGACGTCCATCGGGCGCTGGACGACCTCATCCGGCGGCGGACGGGGGCCCTCCTGGACGAGTTCGACGGGGACCTGCGGGTGGGTGTCGCCCGCACGCCCTTCACCCCGGCCGACGCGTGGTCCGATGCCCGCTCCCTCTGGGCCCAGGTGCAGCATGGCCTCAGCGAGGCGAAGAACCGTCCCTTCCACGATCGGTTGGGCGACCCGAAGTTCTGGCAGCCGGGTTCCACCACGACCGAATGCCAGGTGTGCCGGCGACCCTCCGCCGACCTGGGTCCCCTCACCCCCGAGTTCGACCCGGATGAAGAACCGCCTCAGGCTTGTCCGGCCTGCCGGGCCTTCTATGAGGTCGGGGGCCGCTTGGGTGAACTTCTCGGCTTCGCCGAGGTGGCGGCGAATGGCCCCACCCGGCGCCCGACAACATGGCGGCTGGCCGGCACGACCTTGCACACCCTGGACGGCAAAGGCGGCCCAGACACGAGGGTCGTGCGGCGGTGGATCCTACCCGGGTACCGCTTGGGACCCACGGATCGGCGTCTGCCGGCAGCCCGCCAGATCGCTCAGGGACCGGACGGGGACGTGCTCACCATCGAAGAACTGGCGGCCCAGTCGACCGGGGCCAGCTGGCTCGGCGTCGTGCGGATGGACGTGGACCGATTGGGACGCCTCTTCGGCACGGGGTTACCCGACGGCTTTCGCAGCGTCGGCCATGTGGCCGCCCTCTCCCGCGCCCTGGAGGAGTTCTTCTCGGAGCGCCTCGCCGACATCTTGGGCTCGGACGGGGAGGGCAGGCCCCGGTCCATCACGATGATCTACGGCGGCGGCGACGATGCCTTCTGGATCGGGCCGTGGGACCAGGTGGTCGAGTCCCTGTTCGACGTCCACCGGGCGTTCGAGGCCGAGACCGGCGGCAATCCCTCGGTGTCCGTCAGCGCTGGCTTCATCGTGGCCCGGCCCCATACGCCGATCTACCGGCTGGCGGAAGTGGCGGGAGAGGCGGAAGACGCGGCCAAGGAGGCCGGTCGCAATCGGGTCGCCCTGTTCTGGGCGCCGGGGGTCGTGACACCAAGCCGTGATGACCAGCCGGATGGCGACGCCGGATTCCCTGGGCGGCACCGGCCGAAGTCCCCGTATGTCATGGAGTGGCAACGGGCGTGGCAGCTTCGGTCGGACTTCTTCGAGACCATCCGGCGCCAGTTCATGGCGCCGCCCGGTGAGGGTCCAGAACCGGCCGGCGAGGACGCGGGACGGTTGGAAGGCGGCCCTCGGGCACCGGCGCCGGCGCCCTGGCAGTTCCGTACGGACCGGGGCTTATCGCGAGCCTTGATCAACCGGCTCATCCAGCTCTTGCAGGCGGCCCACTACCAGGACCGGGAACCGCTGGTCGCGCTGGTCTGGGCTTTGTCCCGCTGGCGGGAGCGGTTGAGCCGTCGGGCGGACGGCGCCGAGGACGACCCGGCCCTGAAGGCCTGGAAGGCGGTGAGCGGCTCCTTCGTCCAACCGGAATTGCGTAGGCACCTATTACCCTTTTTGATTTGGATCGCGCTGTTGACGCGGGAGGAGGAGAAGGAATGAACCACCGAGGGGAAGCGGGCCGGCCCGGTGGATCCGGTTCTCGCCCAGGGCAAACCGCGCCCCGGCAGGATGCTGCGGTATATGGCGAATCGCGGGCCGCTGTCTTGCAGGTCGAGAAGCTCAGCGATCTTGACGCCGGCGTCCTGGTGAGGCACGCGGACAAGATCGGCGAGGATTTGAAGCCCAAGGTGAAACATGCCCAGTTGCGCCACATGCTGGACGAGGTGAACCGAATCCGCCTCGACCTGCGCAAGCCGTCCGAGAAGTCGGAGGAAACCCTGCTCACCCGGATCAAGCTGCTCAAGCCGCGGTTCGCCTACCTGGCAGGCCGGGAGACCAACCTCCGGCCCCTGTACAACGTGCTAAGCGCCATGATCGACCGAACCAAGGGGGCCGAGGACTTCGAACGACTTGCCGAATTCGTTCAAGCGGTTGTCGCTTACCACAAGTTTCATGGTGGCTCGGACCGTTGAACCCGCCAACCTCAAGGCGGGCATCGTGAGGAGGATTTCGGAGCGATGACCAGTGCGCAAACCGGTCGCCTGATCCGGGGCAAGGTGATCTTCGAGGGGCGTCTTCGCACCCTCACCGGCCTCCACATCGGGTCCCAGGTGGCAAGGATGGAGATCGGGTCCATCGACAGCCCGGTAATCCGCGACCCCTTGACCCGCCGTCCTTATATCCCGGGCTCGTCCCTCAAGGGGAAGCTTCGCGCCCTGATCGAGCGTTCACTAAACGGGATCGCCTTCAACCGGGAGGGGGGGTCGGGGATCCGGCGGCATGAGTGCAGCGATCCTGCCTGCCCCTCCTGCCGGATCTTCGGGTCGACGGGCAAACGTACGCCAGACGGAAGAGAACCGAACCAGCCGGCCCGCCTGGCCGTCCGCGACCTCTTCCTCACCGACGAGTCGGCGAAGGAACTGGAGGGCCTAGAGACGGGACTGCTGTACACAGAGTGGAAGTTCGAGAACGCCCTGGACCGGCTGACGGCGGCGGCCAACCCCCGCCAGATCGAACGGGTGCCGGCCGGGGCCGTCTTCGGCTTCCAAATGGTGTACACCCTGGACCAGGCGCCGGAGACGGTGGCCGAAGATCTCGACCGGCTCATCATGGGCATGCGGTTGCTGGAAGACGACGCCCTGGGTGGACACGGGTCCCGCGGGTACGGGCGCGTTCGCTTTGAAATGGTGACCGTCCGCCGTCGCCCCCTGGCCTATTACAGGGGTAAAGGAGAGGAAGAGACGCGGGAGATCGGCACCCTGGCCGGTTGGGACTCCAGCCTGGCCAGCTGGGCGGCGAGATGATGACGGCCATGGGGACCGTCTTCCACCTGCGCATCTGGCCCCAGGGGCGCCTGCGGATTGGCGACCGTGGCCTGGGCGAAGAAGGGGTCGCCCGCCGGATCCCCGCGGAGACCCTGTTCTCGGCCCTGTGTCACGCCATCGCCCAGGTGTGGGGCAGGGCGACCTTGGAGGATTGGCTGGCGGAGTTCCGTTCCGGTGAGGCGCCGCTGCGTCTGACCAGCGGCTTCCCGTCCGTGGAAGGCGTGGACTTCGTCCCCAAGCCGCTGCTGCCCGCTCCGGGGTTTGACGATCCCGACCTGCGGGCGGAGTGGGCCAAGGAGGTCAAGAAGACGGAGCTAGTTCGGGCAGAGACGTTCCTGCGCTGGCTGCGGGGCCAACCCATCGACTACCAGCGGTTGAAGGATGACCGTCAGCTCCTCGCCAAGGCCTTCGCCGTGACCACCGTCCCCCGCGTCGCCCTCGACCGCCTGGGGCGGAGCAGTGCCCTCTACCACACGGCAGCGGTGGTCACCGACCCCCATCGCCGGGCCGGGTTCCATCTCTGGATCGACGGGACGGAAGCCACGTGGCAGTTGATCGAACCTGCGCTGCGATGGCTCGCCGATCAGGGGATCGGGGGCAAGCGGACCCTGGGAATGGGTCGCTTCGCATTCCGCATGGAGCCTTGCGAGCCGGAATGGCAGAAGGCTTTGTCCGGAGAGGGACGGCACTACTGCCTCCTCTCACCGGCTGTCCCCCGCCCGGAAGAATTGCCGGGACTCATCGAGGGGAGCCACTACATCCTGCAGCAGCGCGGCGGGTGGGCCGCATCGGGCACCTGGTCGGCGCGGATTCGGCCCTACCGCGTGTTGGCTGAAGGGTCGGTATTTATCCGTCGGCCCTTGGGATCTCTGCTGGAGGTCACCCCGCCGGGAGCCCCCCATCCCGTCTATCGTTACGCTCTCGCCATGGCCGTGGCAGGGGGGTCAGACTGATGGGCGCGATCCGTCGCTTTCGCCTGCACTTCAAGGTGCGGACCCCCGTTCACATCGGCGCATCGGGCCTCCTGGGACCCAACGCCTACACGGTGACCGACCCGGCCGGGTCCTCGGGGGGGAGGGTGGTCGTCTTCTCCGAGCGCAGGCTGCTTGACTGGTTGGTAGAGCGGGGCTTGGCCTCGGCCTTCGTCACCTTCATGGAACGACAACACACGGGTCCGGCTGGCTACGCTCGCGGGCCGGTGGGGCAGAGCCCGCTAGAGACCTTCTTGCAACAGTTCTACCGCCGCCCCGTGCCTTGGGACCAACTGGCTGCTTACGCCGTGCCGTGGTATGGCTGGCGGGATGAACCCCGATGGAGACGGCCCAGCGGCTCCATACGACCTTTTTTGCGGGACGGCCGCCATCGCGTCCTCATCCCGGGTTCGTCCGTCCGGGGGGCTATGCGAGAGGCCATTCTCGGCCAATGGGCTGTGACGTCGGAGACGGTGAAGCTGCGGATCGAGGACTTCACCCGCCGGAAACTGGATGAAGACGGGTCCCGGGCACCGACCCACGCGGGCCATACCGGAGGACGCTCCGGCCAGCGGCGATACCCCGCCAGCGAACTGGACAAAGAATTCTTCGCCCGGTTGAAGTGGGTCGAAGAGAGCAAACGCGTCCAGCCTCCCCACCGGGACGTCCTTCGCGCCGTCAAGGTGGCCGACGTGTCCGATCCCTCGCAGCTTCAGGTGGCCGTCTACCTGGTGGTGAGCTGGAGCCTGCGCGCCGATGGGACGGAGTACGTCAAGCACGCCCAGTGGGTCGAGTGCCTTGAACCAGGCAGCCGGTTTGCCGTCGACGTCTCCTTCGACCCCTCCGTCCTGCGGCTCGGCATCCGGAATCCCCAGGAACTGCCTCCGGTCCCGCTGGACGCCCGCACCCTGGTCGAAGCCCTCGCTCGCTGGGCGAACGCCGTCTGGTCGGCCGAGGGGCAGGCGGCCCAACAGTACCCCCTTCAGGCCAGGCACCTGGCGTCGTTGCGGTCGTTCTACGGCAAAGGGAGTTCCGCCGGTTTCCGGATGGGTTGGGGATCGGGGTGGCTGGGAACCACCCTGGGGCCCCTGCTGCAGGCCGACACCCGCCGCGCCATTGGGGCGGTCTACTTCAACCGTCACCGGCAGTCCATCTTTCCCAAATCCCGTCGCTTGGCGGTTCTCGCCACCGGCGACCACGTGCCCATGGGCTGGCTGGATGTCGAGGACGTGGAGGCGGTCCGGTGAGACTGAGGGCGAGGCTCGTGAAGGAGCTTGCCCAACTTGAGGCTGGGGGCGATCTGGGATGAAGGCCGTTCTTATTGCCAATCTTGGCCACTCGGATCTGCAACTTAAAGCCGACATCCCCGATTGGGGGTTCTGGCGCACCGACCAGCCCGACCGGCGGAGGTATATGCCCACCGAGCAACTGCGCCAACTGGCTGAACGGATGCAAGACGCCGAGTCTGCGGAGTTGCGTGCCCTGGGGCTCCCCTTTGACCTCCCCTTGCTCCGCGCCTACATCCAATTCATTCCCATGGACGAAGGGAACCCCCAGCTGGATCGGATCTACCTCATCGGCTCGGAGCAAAGGGACATCCTCCATGCAAAGGGGGATACCTATCCCCTCGCCAAGGCGCTGAAAAAGCATAGTTCGATCCTGGGCTTGCCGCCGGTCAAACCCTATGCCCTGGAATGCGATCCGTCCGATTGGTCCGGCGTATTCGACGAGATGGAAAAGCTCGTGCGGGCGATCAGCCGGGACATCAAGAAGATCAACGATGAGGTCGTGGTCTACGTCGGCCTCAGCGGCGGAACCCAGCAAATGAACTCCGCCTTGATGATTGTAGGTGCCGATGTACTGCGCCAGGAGTTCAACGTCAAAGGCTTGTACGTTCCCCGGGGCGCATTTGCCCAGCCTGTCTCGTCCATCGAAGACTACCGCCGCCGGAAGGAGGCGACAGCCTTACGGGCCCTGGTAAAGAAGTATCAGTACCACACACTGGATGAGTATCTGAGGTCTAACTTCTCCCCGGACAACCGAAGGACGCGGGCCTTGATCGAACTGGCGCGATACGGCTCGGCCCGCCTCCATTCCGACTGGGACGCCGCCCAGCGGCAGCTGATGGCCATCCGGAATCTTTTCAACCAGCTCGACGTGCCGGCCCAGATTCGATCGCATCTGACCATTTGGGATCGCGAGATCCTGAATCTTAAGAACGACACGACCCATGGCATGTCCTGGCTGCAGGAGCTGGTTTGGCATGCCGGGGTGACGCTGGAACAAGGGGTATGGTGGGCCTTTCTCGTCCGGACAACCACCTTCCGGGAACTTGCTCTACGGATGGTAGCCGCCCGACTGGGAGTTCCCTTTCGCCATCCCCTGAGGGACCGTTGCCTGCCCTCAACGTACGTAACCAACGAGTTGCGCCAGTTTGCCCGTGTCTTCGCCCAACAGCGGGATTTCAAGGTCAACGGCGTCTATGACGTGAACCTCGACGGAGAGATCAACCACATCGTGCTGGAGTGCGTCTGCGAGTTTGAACTGCAGACATCGCCAAACCCGGAGCTGCAACAGGTCTACGACTTCCTCCAGTCCTTGCGCCCGTTGGTGAGCCTTCGTAACCGGGTCGTCCATGAAGGCATGGCGGTCAACGCCGAGCAAATCTGGGCGGCCCTGAAGGACCAGCGGGAAACCGTCTTCCCGGCCGGTGCGGCGGAGACGGCGGCAGCCCAGGATCCGGGGGTTCCGGAACAGACCGCTCTCAACGCCCTGCGGAACCTGCTGGGAAAGCTCGTACAGGTGACGGTCCTCCTGGGCGGAACGGGGCCTCAGAACCCCCAGGGCCCCTACGCCGACCTCAACGAGGTGCTGGATCACATGATCGAGGCATGGTCCCGCCGGGAGTGACGGGCACCAAAAGGCCGACAGTCCTACCGACCATCTCCCAAGGTCACCGGAGGCCTGGCGTCCGTCGCCAGGCCTCCGCCCTTCCCTCATCGCTCAAGCTCGCATTGCCCTGGCATATTCCTCGAAGAACCGCAGCGCCTGGGAAGTGCTCATCGAATCGGGGTTGGCCGCCTTCTCCCGCGACACCCCACCTTCCGGCGAGAGGGGCGAGTCGGTGGCCCCTACGCACTTCAGGGCGCTGAGGTCAACCTCCCGTCCGGGTTCGATGCCCGCCTTCATGCAGGCGGTGACGTAGGCGGCGCTGGTGCCGAACAGGTTCATCCCCGTCGCCTCGGCGAAACGCCACAGGGCGTTCATGTCGGGGTGACCGGGACTGCCGTCGTACAAAAGCACCGTGGCCCCACCAAAAGACCGCTGGTCAAAAAGCTCCAGATCATCTAGCCCAAGGTCGTGAACCAGAAGAACCGGGCCCCTCGCCTGAGGTCGCTGTGCAGCCCCAGCATCTTGAGGTGCTCGAGGAGGATGCCGCCGTGCCCCTGGACGATGGGCTTGGGGAGACCCGTGGTGTCCGAGCCGTAGAGCACCCACAGCGGGTGGTCGAAGGGCACCGGCTCGAAGGTCAGCGGCCCACGCCGGCGCAGCAGCTCCGACCAGGGCAGGGTTCGTCCCAGGAAGAACCCGGCCGCCACAACGCCGCTCGCCCCGGAACCGCCCTCGGGAGCGGAGCAGCCCGTACGCCGCGACCGAGCCCAAAAGCAGCGGCAGCAAGGTTCAACGAGAATGGTTCAGACGACCCTTAAGAAGGTACGAGCCGGTGACAAGTTTTTGGCAACAAGGCCGGGAACAGGGTGTCCAAAGAACGGATGATCACCCAATCCCGGGCAACATGCTGCAGGTAGAGGCCATACCGGTCTACCAGGACGGCCTGCACACCCAGTTCTCGCACAGGCAGCACGTCGTTGAGCAGGTTGTCGCCCACGGCCAGCATCGCCTGGCGGGGAATTCCGGTGACCTGCTCCAGCAGTGGGATGATCCGTCGCCACCCCTGCGGCTTTCCTGCCTCGGTGAAGCAGTGGCTGAAAGCTCCGTCAAGCCCAAGGAGTTTCAGGATCGTCTCGGCATGGCCCCTGGCGGCGTTGGTCACCAAAACACGGAGGGGCTCACCGGGAGAGGTGAAGAAGGGCTCTTCGCGGTAGGACTCGGGCGGCGGCACCGTAACCCACGAACGAACTTCGACCATCGCCTCGAGGCATTCGTCGAGGGAGAGCCCAAACCGCAGCGCCGTGGCCGTCACCAGCATCCACATGTCCCCGAGGGCCAGATAGCGCCCCGGTGCTCCGATGTAGCCGCCGGTATCGGTGACCCGCCTCCACGGTGAAGGAGAACCGCCCTCCCAACGTACCGCCACGCCGGGTTCCAGCTGAGGGTGGCCAAGCAGGACGTCCTCGATGCGATCGTAGATTCTCCCCATTCGCAGCCGGCGGTTCACGTCGGAGAACGGAAAGGTCTCGCGCAGAAACGTGCCGCGAAGGTCCTCAGGCAGATGGGCCGCAAGGACCCGGGCATAAGCAGTGCTGTAGAGGAGGTCGTCGTACAAGGTGCCGTCGAGGTCGAAGATCACCATCCGTACCGCACCGGGCTTCGCTTGGAACGGCAGGTCCGTTCACCTCCTTCTGCTGCGACCAGGTCCCGTCCCTAGCCTACCGCGGCCTGCCGCCGCACCCGTTAAGGGCCCATCAAGGCTTGCGTAAACTTCGGCAACAAAGCCACTACCGTTTCTGCAGGCGGCGACCACAGTCCGGCCGGCGGCCGGCGGCCGGGATCCCGCTCGAAACAGAAAAATGCCGGTACCGGGCGGGGTCGCGGCCCCATTGGTACCGGCAGCTGGTATCCCTTGCGTGGGATCCCTTCCCTACGGCCTCATCGCCGCTTGACCACAACGGCTGGCCGCTACAACTGCTGGGCATATTGTTCGAAAAACGCCAGCGACTCCGGATTGCTCATCGAATCCGGGTTCACCGCCTTCTCCCGCGGAACGCCCATCAGGATCTTCTTGATCGGCACCTCCAGCTTCTTTCCGTTCAGCGTCCGCGGCACCTCGGGGACGGCCACGATGTCGTCGGGCACGTGACGGGGCGAGAGGCTCTCCCGGATGCGCTGCTTGATGCGGCTGCGCAGGGCGTCGTCCAGTTCCACCCCTTCCCGCAGCACGACGAACAGGGGCATGTAGGGCCCGCGGCCGGGTAGCTCCAGGTCGATCACCAGGCTGTCGAGGATCTCGGGGATGTCCTCCACCACCCGGTAGATCTCGCTGGTTCCCATGCGGACACCCTGGCGGTTGATGGTGGAATCGGAACGGCCGTAGATGACGACCGTGCCGCGGCGGGTGATCTTCACCCAGTCGCCGTGGCGCCAGATGCCGGGGAACATCTCGAAGTAGCTTTCCCGGTACCGCTTCCCCTCCGGATCGTTCCAGAAGAAGAGCGGCATGGAGGGCATGGGCTGGGCGATCACCAGCTCCCCGACCTGGTCCACCACGGGCCGGCCCTCCTCGTCGAAGGCCTGCACATCCGCACCGAGACAGCGGCACTGGATCTCGCCGGCATGCACCGGAAGCAGCGGGCAGCCGCCCACGAAGGCGGTGCAGAGATCGGTGCCGCCGCTGACCGACGCCACCCAGAGGTCCTTCTTGACGTGCTCGTAGAGCCACTGGAACCCTTCGGGGGAGAGGGGCGAGCCGGTGGAACCCACGCTGCGCAGGGCGCTCAGGTCCAGCTCCCGGCCCGGTTCGATGCCGGCCTTCATGCAGGCGGTAACGTAGGCGGCGCTGGTGCCGAACAGTTTCATCCCCGTGGCCTCGGCAAAGCGCCAGAGGGCATACATGTCGGGATAGCCCGGGCTCCCGTCGTAGAGCAAAACCGTCGCCCCCACCAGCAGGCCGCTGGCGAGGTAGTTCCACATCATCCAGCCCGTGGTGGTGAACCAGAAGAACCGGTCCCCCGGCCCCAGGTCGCTGTGCAGGGCCAGCATCTTGAGGTGCTCCAAGAGGATCCCGCCGTGGCCCTGGACGATGGGCTTGGGCAGGCCGGTGGTGCCCGAGCTGTAGAGGATCCACAAGGGCTGGTCGAAGGGCACCTGCTCGAAGGTCAGGGGCCCGCCCTGGCGCAGCAGGTCGGACCAGGGCAGGGTTCGTCCGGGGAAGAACCCGGCCCCGCCGCCATCCCCGGCGGGACCGCCGCCCTGTCCCGCCGGGACCGGGCCGGCGACGGCCGCCATCCCGCCGACAACCGCCCGCCCGCCCCCCTCACCCAGGTACGGCACCAGCACCGTCGCCTCCAGGGACGACAGCTGCCGCTGGAGCTCCGCCACCACCGGCCGCCGGTCGTAATCCCGGCCGTTGTAGCGGTACCCGTCAACGGCAAAAAGGATCTTCGGCTCGATCTGGCGGAAGCGGTCGGCCACGCTGGGCGCACCGAAATCGGGCGAGCAGCTGGACCAGATGGCCCCCAGGCTGGCGGTGGCCAGGAAGGCGATCAGGGCTTCGGGGATGTTGGGCAGGTAAGCCACCACCCGGTCGCCCGGCCGCACTCCCAGCTCCCGCAGCCCGCTGGCCACCGCCGCCACCTGCTGGATCAGGTCCGACCACGTCAAAATGCTCAGAGGGCGCAGTTCGGACTGGTAGATCACCGCCGGGTCCTGGGGATCCACCACCGGCCGGGCGGGCGCGCTCCCGTCCTCGCCCGGCGTTCCCTGTCCGCCCGCCCTGGCGGCCGCGGCCCGCAAGGCATGCTGGGCGTAGTTGAGGCGCGCGCCCACAAACCACCGGGCGCCCGGCATCTCCCGCCGGCCCAGCACCCTGGTGTAGGGGGCCGACGCCTGGATGCCGAAATACTCCCACAGGCTGCTCCAGAACCCTTCCAGATCCCGCACGGACCACTGCCATAGGGCCTCGTAGGTGGAGAAGGCCAGTCCCCGGTGCCGGGCTAGCCAGTCCATGTAATGGCGCATGCGGGAACGCTGCTGCAGTTCCTCGGGAGGCGACCAGAGCAGGGTGCCCTCGCTGACCGCCGCCATGACCCAACCCCCCATTGCCGGGCGGGCGACCCGCCCCCTTCATTCCTCACCGCTTTGCCGGGACCGGTTCGCCGGGCGACGGACGCTGCCCGGCAAGCCGGGTCCGGTTGGACAAAGGAGATGATAAGATCGGACAACGGTAGGACGGCGGGCACAAGCCCCGACACGCCAGGTCCCAAAGACCTGTACCCTTACGAAAGGGGTTCGCAACACCAGGCGGGGACACCTGCCGGATCTGGCCGGGGGCCGGCGGACCCGCTCGGGGAGCGGAACCGCTCCGGACAACGACAACGGTTGGCCAATTCCCGCGCACACCGGTGCAGAGACGCCAAGCGAAGGTTGGCGAAGCCTGATTCCCGAGGCGCCGGGCGGTCTGGTCCGGCCACCGACGGGATGCGAAAGGAGGGGCCGCCGCGATGGTCTCCGAGCCGGCCAGCCGAGGCCACCGCCCCCGCTCGACGGGCGCCGGGGCCCTGCGGGGGGAACGCTGGCGTCGCCTGCGGCAGCTGGCCGCCCGCCTGCCCCAGTACGCACAGCTGGCCCGCCTCATCCTGGCCCTGAACCGGCGGAACGGGGTCCCTGGTGGAGGGCGTGCCCGCCGGCTGGTTCTGGCGGGCCTCGCCTATCTCCTGGTACCCCTCGACCCGCTGCCGGGCTTTGTCCCCGTGCTGGGCCAGTTGGACGACCTGCTGGTAGCGCTCTTCACCCTGCGCCTGGCCCTGCGGTCCCTGCCCGCACCCGTTCGCTCGTCCCTGCTGCGGCAGGCAGGGCTCGACAGCGCCACCGTGGAACACGACTGGCGCCTGGTCTGGGGCCTCTCCCGCGATCTGGTGGCCGCCACCGGGCGCGGTGCCTGGCGGCTGGGACGCGGCGGGGCCCGCCTTGTCGCCCGGCTGGGGCTTCACGCCGGGGCCCGGCTGGCCCGCCGCCTGCGGGCCCGGCTGTCTCGCCGCTCCCGGGCCAGGCCGTGACCGGCCCCGTGGCGGCCCGGCATCACGGCCTACCCGGCCTGAACGGCACCCAAAACCAGGGGCAGGCTCGGCCAGCCCGGCAGGCTCCCTCGACGCCATCGCATGGACCCTCTCGTGCTCCACCCCATCCACCCCGGGGGGATGGGTCCACAGGATCCACAGGTTCCTCAGGGGCCATGAGGGCGCATCAGAGTAACATCCGGAGCCCAAGGCGGCCGGAGCCCCCGTGCCCGGAGCCGCCTCCCACCCGGGCCCCGGTGTGCGGCAGGGAACGTTCGCCGCCCGGGACGGGAGCTCACGCCACGCGGACCAGGATCCGCCCCCGCACCCGCCCGGCCAGGACGTCTGCGAAGGCCTCGGGCAGCTCGTCCAGCCCCACCTCGCGGCAGACCAGGGCGTCCAGGGCGGGCGGCCGCAAATCGCCGGCCAGCCGCTGCCAGATCCGCATGCGCAGGGGCATCGGGCAGTATACCGAGTCGATGCCCAGCAGGGAGACGCCCCGCAGGATGAAGGGGAAGACGGTGGTGTTCAGCTGGCTGCCCCCGGTGAGGCCTACGGCCGCCACGGCGCCGCCGTAACGGGTGGTCCGCAGCACATGGGCCAGGGTGTCGCCCCCCACCGCATCGATGGCGGCCGCCCAAAGCTGCTTCTCCAGCGGCTTGCCGCCCTGCACCGCCACCTCGCTGCGGGGGATGACCCGGCTGGCCCCCAGGCGCTTGAGGTATTCCACCGCGCCGTCCTTGCCCGTGCTGGCCACCACCTCATACCCGCGGCGGGCCAGGATGGCTACGGCCACAGAACCCACGCCGCCCGTGGCGCCGGTGACCAGGACCGGGCCCTGGCCCGGCGCCAGGCCGTGTTCTTCCAGGCGATGGAGGGCCAGGGCGGCGGTGAACCCTGCCGTGCCCAGGATCATCGCCTCCCGCAGGTCGAGGCCGCGGGGCAACGGCACGATCCACTGGGCGGGCACCCGGGCGTATTCGGCGTAGCCCCCGTAGTGGCTGACCCCCAGCTCGAAACCCGTCACCAGGACGGGATCCCCGGGCCGGAAGCGGGGATCGGCCGACTCCACCACCTTGCCGGCCAGGTCGATGCCCGGCACCATGGGATAGGACCGCACCACCCGGCCGTCGGGCCGGCTGGCCAGGCCGTCCTTGTAGTTGACGCCGGAATAGGCGACGCGAAGGGTGACCTCGCCCGGCGGCAGGTCGCCGGCACCCAGCGTACGCACCCCCTGGCGCAGGCTGCCGTCGCCGTCCCGCTCGACCAGGTACGCCCTGAAAGACTCCGCCACCGCTGGACTCATGGCAGGTCCCCCTTATGGATGTTTCAGGCCTTCCCCTGCGCCCGGCGCTGCAGGTAATCGGCGATGCCGAAGGCACAGATGTCCAGGTCCAGGGCCACGGCGGGTTCCACCTCAGCCCAGTCCAGGCCGTGGGCCTCCGCGTCGCGGCGGATGTGCTCGGCCAGGCGGCGGCGGGTCTCCTCCGGGCCGGCCGGCCGCCCGTCCGCCTGCCCGCAGGCCACGAACAGGGGAACTTGTTCTTCCAGGCGCTCGGCGATCTCCTCGGGCGACAGGCTGGTGGCCGCAAAATGGGGCAGCAGCATCGTGGCCGGGCGCAACTGGGGCAGCCGCCGGGCGGACTGGAGCATCAGTTCCGGGTCGAACTGGTTGGGCGCGGTGGAAGGCAGGAGGTAGTCCCGGCCCAGGCGCCGGCAAAGGGCGGGATAGCGGACCCCCGCCTCGTCGGCGGTGACCAGAGCCCCTGTGCCCTCATCCAGGATCATGTACTGGTGCCGGGCATGGCCGCCGGCACCGATGAACCGCAGCCGGTGGCCGGCCCCCAGATCCAGGGTCTCGCCGTCCTCCGGCGTGAGCATCCGCTCCGCAGCCACCGGCTCGGGCAGGCCGAAGAGGCTTTCCAGGCGATCCCCGAAGATCGCCCGGGCTCCCTGCACCAGCCGGGTCGGATCCTGCAGGTGCCGGGCGCCCCGCGGGTGGACCACCACCTGGGCCCGGGGCAGCAGCCGGGCCAGGGTACCGGCCCCCGCCGCGTGGTCCAGGTGGATGTGGGTCAGGATGATGTAGGCGATCTCGTCCCGGGGAATTCCCTGCTGCTCGAGGGCCTCCAGCCATGCCTGGACGCCGGCCCGGCCGCCCGTCTCGATCAGCGCCGGGCGGGGTGCCCGGATGAGGAACCCGGCCGTGCGCTCGGCCTGGCCGCCCTCCCGCAGGTCTACAACGAAGGTGTCGGGGGCCACCCAACCGGCCCCGCGGTCGCTTACGTTGGCGGTCACGGCCCCGCCCCCTCTGCTTGCCATCTTCCAGCAGGGATACATTACGCGAACCGGCGGCCGGTGCCTGCCGGCAGGCCGCGCGGGAGGCGGGCCACATACCGCGGGCGTGCCCCGTTACAACCCGGCCGGTGGCCGGCGCAGGACGAACCAGTAGAACCCGTGGGGGCCCAGGGTCAGAAAGTACGGCTCCTCCCCCACCGGGGGCAGGGCCGAGCCGCCGAAGGCGTCGGCAGGTATGGCGCCCCGGTACGGCCCGAGGCCAAGCCGGACCCCCTGGACGTAGCGGGACAGGTTGGCCACCACCAGAACCGCCAGATCGCCGTGGCGCCGGATGAAGGCCAGCACCCGGGGATTGTCGGCCTCGACCAGCTCCAGGCTGCCGCGGCCCAGCGCCGGCAGACCCTTGCGCACGGCGATGAGCCGCCGCATCCAGTTGAGCAGCGAGTCCGAGCTGGCCAGCTGGGCCTCGACGTTGACCGCCTCGTAGTGATAGGCCGGGTCGACCACCACCGGCGCGCAGAGCCGCTGGGGGTTGGCCGGTGAGAAGCCCGCATTGCGCCCGCCGCTCCATTGCATCGGCGTGCGCACCGCATGCCGGTCGGGCAGGTAGATGTTGTCGCCCATGCCGATCTCGTCCCCGTAGTAGATCACCGGCGTGCCGGGCAGGGAGAAGAGGAGGCCGTAGGCCAGCTCGATCCGCCGCCGGTCGTTGCCCAGCAAAGGCGCCAGCCGGCGCCGGATGCCCAGGTTGACCCGGGCCTGGGGATCGGGCGCATAGGCGTCAAGGAGCGCTGCCCGTTCCTCCGGCGTCACCATCTCCAGGCTCAGCTCGTCGTGGTTGCGGAGGAACACGGCCCACTGGCAGGCCGGGGCGATGGCCGGCGCGTCCCGCAGCACCTGCTCCAGCGGCCGGGCCTCTTCCCGGGCCAGGGCGAGGAACAGCCGGGGCATCAGGGGGAAGTGGAAGGCCATGTGGCACTCGTCCCCCTGCAGGTAGCGGGCCAGTTCGGCCGGCGGCTCGTTGGCCTCGGCCAGCAGCACCCGCTCGCCGTAACGGGACTCCACGTGGGCGCGGAACTCGCGGACGAAGTCGTGGGTCGCGGGCAAACCCGCACAGGTGGTGCCCTCGGCCTCGTAGAGGTACGAGACGGCATCCAGCCGGAACCCATCGACGCCCAGGCGCAACCAGAAATCCGCCACCCGCAGCATGGCCCGGCGCACCAGGGGATTTTCATAGTTCAGGTCGGGCTGGTGGGCATAGAAGCGGTGCCAGTAGTAGGCCTGGGCCACGGGGTCCCAGGTCCAGTTGCCCTCTTCGTAGTCGGGGAAGATCACCCGGACCCCGCGGTAGCGGTCGGGCGTGTCGCTCCAGACGTAGAAGTTGCGCCACGGGCTGCCCGGCCGGGCGCGCCGGGCCCGCTGGAACCAGCGGTGCTGCCGGGAGGTGTGGTTCAGCACCAGGTCGATGATCACCCGCAGCCCGCGGCGGTGGGCTTCCGCCAGGAACCGCTTGAAGTCGCCCAGCGTGCCGTAGGCCGGGTGGACCGCCGTGTAGTCCGCCACGTCGTAGCCGTCGTCCGCCAGGGGCGACGGGTAGAAGGGCAGGAGCCAGAGCGCCGTGACGCCCAGGTCCTGCAGGTAGTCCAGCCTGGCCGTCAGGCCACGGAAGTCGCCGGTGCCGTCGCCGTTGCCGTCGAAGAAGGTGCGCACGTGCAGCTCATAGATGATGGCATCCTTGTACCACAGCGTGGGTGGAACCGGCCCCCCGGCCGGCCCCCGGCCGTCCGCCGCTGCCCGAACCTGCAGCACGGTACCGGCCGCTCCCCCTTGCGCCACCCCTTGCCGGGGATGGCCGGCAGCCTGTCCCTCCGGCGCCTGCACGCCAGCGGTCCCTCCCACCGGCTGGGTCGAAGCACTGTCCGGGTTGCCAGGGCCCTCCCGGGATGCCCGGGGCAACATCCTATGCAGCGGCCGGAAGGCCGGTCAAGGGCCGGGGTACCCCCTGGACATGCCCTGACAGGGCAGGGAACCGCTGATCTCCGCCGGCCTGGCCCGCGCGCTCGCCTTTACACCGCCGGGCGCCCGCTCACCTTTCCGCATGCCACCACCCGCCCCCGCGCCCGGCCCCTCCACCCTGCGTCACCCGCAGGTATGTTTGTCACCGCCGCTTCCGGCAGCGCCGCCCCCTCGACGTCGGTGGAGACGCGGCCTGTCGGCGCGGTGTCAAGCCCCTATAGGCAGGATTTCAGGCCGCTACAACGAATGTGCTAATGTTCGCATCGATTGGAGGAATCCTGCCATGGCAAAGGTCCGGCTGGTGGACGTAACGAAGCGCTTTGGCTCCACCGTGGCGGTCGACCGGGTCTCGCTGGACATCGCCGACGGGGAGTTCCTGGTCCTGGTGGGGCCTTCGGGTTGCGGGAAGTCCACGCTCTTGCGGCTCATCGCGGGCCTGGAAGACGTGACCGAGGGCCAGGTGTACATCGGTGACCGGGTGGTCAATGACGTGCCGCCCAAGGACCGGGACGTGGCCATGGTCTTCCAGAATTACGCCCTCTATCCCCACATGACCGTCTACGACAACATGGCCTTCGGCCTGCGGATGCGCAAGGTGCCGCGGGACGAGATCGACCGCCGGGTGCGCCAGGCGGCGGAGACCCTGGGCCTGACCAACCTGCTGCGCCGGCGTCCTGCCCAGCTCTCGGGCGGCCAGCGCCAGCGGGTGGCCCTGGGCCGGGCCATCGTCCGCGATCCCAAGGTGTTCCTGATGGACGAGCCCCTCTCCAACCTGGACGCCCAGCTCCGGGTGCAGATGCGCACGGAGCTGGCCCGCCTGCACCAGCGCCTGGGTACCACCACGATCTACGTCACCCACGATCAGGTGGAGGCCATGACCCTGGGTGACCGCATCGCCGTGCTGCGGGACGGCAGGCTGCAGCAGGTGGCCACGCCCCAGGAGATCTACGCCCGCCCGGCCAACGTCTTCGTCGCCTCCTTCATCGGCTCGCCGCCGATGAACTTCATCCGCGGTGTGGTGGAACAGGTCGACGGGGAGGTACGCTTCGCAGGCGGCGGCTTGATCTGCCGGCTGGAGGGCGAGCTGGCCGAAGTGGCCGGAGCTTACCTGCCCTCCGGGGACGGCCGCCGGCGGGAAGTGCTCCTGGGCGTCCGGCCCGAACACATTCACGCCCGGCCGGCCGAGGGCAGCGCCGTGCCCGGTGAGGCCCACCTGGTGGCCACCGCCGAGGTGGTCGAACCGCTGGGCGCCGAGACCTTCGTATACGTGACGGCAGGGGCGACGTCCCTGACGGTGCGGGTCGACCCGCGCCTGACGGTGCGCCCCGGCGACCGGCTGGCGCTGGCCCTGGACGGCGAGCATCTGCACCTGTTCGACGCCGCCACCGAGCAGTCCCTGCGGGAACTGGCCGCGCTGGTCCCGGCGTAGCGTACCGGTGTCGCGGTAAACCGTCGGCAAGATCGCAGGCCGAGGTCACCATGGCAGAGCGTGGCATGGGCGATGGAACAGCGTGGCACGGCGCATGGCGATCACGTCGGCAAGACAAGGAGGGCCAGGACCGGGTGCTGAGCTTTGATACGGACGGCGTGCGTTTCAACCTGCGGGTCGCCGGCGTGATCCTCGCCGGCGACCATGTTCTTCTTCACCAGATCGCCGGCACCGATTACTGGATCCTGCCCGGTGGCCGGGTCGAAGGGGGCGAGGCGACGAGTGCTGCTCTGCACCGGGAACTGCAGGAGGAGCTCGGCGTCAACGTCCAGGTGGGCCGCCTGCTCTGGGTTGTGGAATCCTTCTTTACCTTGCAAGGGCGGCGGTTTCATGAGCTGGGGTTCTACTACCGGGTGACGTTGCCCGGTTCCCCGGGCGGACGGGTCCCGGCGCGGGGGCAATCCAGCCACCGGCAGGATGGGTCCAACCTGCTCACCTTCCGCTGGTTCTCCCTTGGTGACCTCGGCCACGGCGTGCGGCTCTTGCCGCCCGTCCTGGGCGCAGCGCTGGCCCACCCGCCCCTGACCACCCGTCACCTGGTGTACCGGGACGAACCGGCCGATTCCTAGCACCCTGCGCCAACGGACTTCGGCTTTGCCCCTCCGCCGGGGGTTCGCCGGCCCGGGCCACGGCCATGGAACGAGCCTCCTTACCACGGGGCTCGCGGCTCATGCCTCGCTGGGGGGTGGGTCCTGCGGCTTGCGAGGGCGCCGCGCCACGGCCGGTGCCACCGGTGCCGGCATGGGCCCGTCCCCGGACCCGCCGGCCCCCAAGCCGCTGCGGGTTGCGGTGCCGCCGGCACGCGGGCTGGGGAGCGGTTCGGGCGGCGGGGAGGAGAACCGGCCGTCCGCAGGGCCCCCGTGGGAGGATGAGGGCCGTTTGCCGGGTTCGTCCGGCACCGCACCGGCCGTGTGGAACCCGGCGCCAGCGGGCGCGGTCCCTGCGGCCACCTCCGGCGTGGGCACCGTACCCTGCCGCCGGCTCTGCAGAATGAAGTATCCCGTCACCAGCAGCGTCGCAGCCACGTGGGCCGCCAGGAGCACCCTTTCGGGCACACCGGCCAGGGCCTCGTGCACAAGCCGGTCCTCGAGCAGCATCTCCACGGCCACCCACACCAGGATGCCGGCGCCCACGTAGATCAGCCACGGCCACCGGTCCATGAGCCCGCTGAGGAGCGAACTGCCCCAGATGATCAGCGGCACCGACAGGGCGAGCCCCATGACCAGCAGCCCCAGATGACCGCCCGAGACGCCGACCAGGGCGAGCACGTTGTCGAGGGACATCACCACGTCGGCCAGGATGATGGTCTGGACCGCCTCCCAGACACTGGCCGCTTCACGCACGTTCTCGTGGCCGCCGTGGTCGTCGACCACCAGCTTGCGGGCGATCCACAGCAGGAGCAGCCCGCCCACCACCTGCAGCAACGGGATGTGGAGCAGCCACGTGACCGCCGCCGCCAGCGCCAGGCGCAACCCCACGGCGCCGCCGGCGCCGAGCAGGATGGCCTGCCGGCGCATGCGCCCGTGCAGGCGGCGGGCCGCCAGGGCGATGACCACCGCGTTGTCACCGGCCAGCAGCAGATCTACAAATACAAGCCCAAAGAACCGCGCCGCCTGTTCCCAGAGATCTGCCACCCATCATGCCTCCCGGGAGGATCCAGCAGGTTGGCCCGCCGCCGTTGCGAAGCGCCGTGCCCCGATGCCGTGGGCGGCTCCGGCGGCGTTACCTATAACGTATAACGTACCACTGTTGGACAGGGTGAGGCGGGCGCGGGACTGGCCATACTTGCAGGTAAGAGGGCGTGGACCCGCCGGCTCCGGACCACGGGCTGGGGCGCACCGGCGGGCGTCCTGGTCATTCCATGGAGCGGGCCGCCGGGCCGCCGGTGAAGGGGTCGGGCGATGCGCTCCGATCCCACGCCCGTTTCCGGAAAACGGGGCGACCGGCTGCGATCTTGGTCGCCGGCGGGGGATCGGGTCAGGGGGGAGGCGGCATGGAAGCGGGAGTGCAAGGCACCGGTCGAACACGCACCGGCGGCGCGGGGCGCGGTCCTGCCGCCGACAGCTGGCGCTGGGCGGGCCGGCTGCTGGTGGCGGGAGGCCTGCTGGCGGCGGCGAGCACCGTCCTGCACCCCGTCACCTTGGACCCGGGCAACGCGGCGGAGGTGCTGGAGGCGGTGCGCCGGGCCCCCGAACGCTGGGTTGCGGTCCACGTGGGTCTGGGCCTTGGGGTGGCCGCCTGGTCCCTGGGCTGGTTCCTGGTGTACCAGGGCCTGCGCGAGGCGGGCCGTGCCCGCTGGAGCGGCACCGGCGCCATGCTGGCCACGGCAGCGCTGGCCGTGTGGCTGCCGCTGCTGGCGCTGGAAGCCGCCGGGCTCCCCCTTTTGGCCCGGGCCGCGCGCCCGGATGAAAGCCCCCTCTGGTTTGATGTGGCCTGGCCGGCCACCCTGGCGGGTGGGTACGTGGCCACCTGGCTCTACTGGCTGGCGGGGATGGCGGCGGCCTGGGATCTGGCCTCCTTGGCCCCCACCGGGGGTCCCCGGGTTTCCCGGAGCATGGCCCTGGCCGCCCTGCTGCCTGGGCTGCCCGGCATGGTGCTGGCCTGGCTCTTCCCCCATGCGGCCGTTCCCCTGCTGCTGGCGTCCCTGATCCCGGGCGCCCTGTGGGCGCTGGTTCTGGCGTGGCGCCTGGCCAGGGGACCCGGCGGCAGCCGGCGCTGAGCCGCGCCGGCTGGCCAGCCACCGGCCGGATCCACGCCGCCGATCCCTCAGCAACGCTCCCGGTATCCGTTACCTGGCGCCCCCAACGGGCCGGTGGCCTCGCTTGCGGGCACGTCCCGGGTCCGGCCGGGACTCCGGCCTCCGCTGCCTAGCACCATTCCAGACGGGCCAGACTGGCCTCCGGGCACCATTCCGGCCTGGCCTGATCGCGCCGCCCGCAGCCGCTCGCCGCACGTTCTTCCCCTCCGCCCCCGCGTTGCGCCCTGGCCATCCTCCGCGACGACTGCCCGCCGACCTCCATCCCCGGCCCGCCCGAGCCGCCTGCCGGCTCCGCCCTCCCCGCGCGGGGCCCGCCGGGCGGTCCGCTCCGTCCCCGGCATGCGGCATGCTTGGATCCCAAGCCAGCCATTTCCGCCCGTGAAATCGCCCCTACCGGCAGGAACGGCCCGGCGAACCGCGAAGAGCCGCACATGAACAAACATTATCGATAATACCTGAACACTTAGTCGAACATGTTAGATCAACACCCGGCCCCTGGGATGGCCTCGCCCCTGTGGCAGCCTTCGCGGCAGGCCCACGGCGGCCTCGGCCGCGAGGTGGCGCCAGGGCGGCCCGCGGCGGTCTCCACCCCCAGGCAGCCCCGAAGCGCCCCCACGGCGCCTTGCCCCCCAGGCAGCCCCAAGGTGCGGCCCGCGGCGGCCCGGGGGCCCGGCCCCGGAGCCGGGCCGGGCAGGAGCGATGTCACCATGCTGGCCGAAGAACGGCGCCGGCAAGTCCTGCAGTGGCTGGAAGCCGAAGGGCGGCTTGAGGTCAGCGAGGTGGCCCGGCGCCTGGCCGTCTCCCCCATGACCGTACGGCGCGACCTGGAGCGCCTGGAGGCGGACGGGTTGCTGGTGCGCACCCACGGCGGTGCCCTGCCCGTGGGCGCCGTCACGCCCAGGGAACTGCCCTACGCTACCAAGCGGGCCCGGCAGGTGGAGGCGAAGCGCAAGATCGGCCGGGCGGCGGCGGCCCTGATCCGCCCCGGCGAGACGGTGATCCTGGATGCCGGTTCGACCACGCTGGAGATCGCCCGCCACCTGCCGCCCCGGATCACCCTCAAGGTGGTGACCAACGACCTCTTGATCGCCCGGGAGCTGGCGGATCGCGAGGGCGTCGACGTGTACGTGACAGGCGGCCAGGTGCGCCGGGGTGTCTACAGCCTGCAGGGGCCCGAAACGGAGGCTTACCTGCGCGCCACCCACGTGGACCGGGCCTTCGTGGGGGCCGACGGGGTCGACGTGGCCTACGGCGTGTCCACCACCAACCGGCAGAAGGTGCCGGTGAAACAGGCCATGCTGGCCGCCGCCGAGCGGTCCTACGTGGTGGCCGACCACAGCAAGCTGGGGCGGCGCGCCTTTGCCCGGTTTGCCGGGATCGACCAGATCGGCACCCTGATCTGCGACGACCAGGCCCAGGCGTCCGCCGCCGTGCAGCTGGAGGCCCTGGCGGAAGCGGGCGTCGAGGTGGTGCTGGCCCCGTGACGGTCATCCCCGCTCCCGGACCCAGGGAAGGGAGAGATCCCGGCATGTTCGGACTGGTGGCCGACGACGTGACCGGTGCCAACGCCACCGCGGCCCGGGTGGCCGCGCGGGCCGGTGTTGCCGGCCGGGTGGTCCTGCACCCCCTGCCCCTGGCGGGCCCTGCCGCCGGGCTCGCCCCGGCCGGTGCGGCGCTCCTGGTGGCGCCCACCCACTCCCGGGCGGTCGAACCGGCCGTGGCGCGCCGGCGCGTGCGGGCGGCGTTTCAGGCCCTCCGGAGCGCCGGGTGCCGGTTCTTCGGCAAGCGCATCGACAGCACCCTGCGGGGCAACCTGGGAGCCGAGCTGGCGGGTGCCCTGGAGGCCCTGCCCGGGCACCTGGCCGTGGTGGTGGCCGCCTTCCCTGCCTCCGGACGCGCCACGGTGGGCGGGCGGCTCCTGGTCAACGGGGTCCCGCTGCTGGTGACGGAGGCCGCCCGCGATCCCCTCACCCCCGTGACGGACGACCACGTGGCCCGGCTGCTCGCCGCCCAGAGCGGCCTGCCCGCTGTCTACCTGCCGCCGGACGGCGAAGGCTACGACCACCGCCTGCCGGAGCGGCTGCGTGAGCTCCACCGGGCGGGCACCCGGGTGGTCGTCCTGGACGCGGCCCGGGATGAGGACATCGAAACCCTGGCCGCCCTGGTGGCCCGGGCCCCCATCCCCGTCCTGGCCGTCGACCCGGGGCCCTTCTTTGCGGCCTGGGTCGCCCACCGGCTGGGGGAACGGCCCAGCGAGGGCGTGGCCGGTGCGGACCACCACCGTGAGCTGGCCACCCCGGCCTCTCGGGCCGCCTCGCCTGCCGCCCCGCCGGCAGCGGGTCGACCTGGCGGGCCGGCATCCCCCGCCTCCCCGGGGGCTGCAGGCGCCGGCGCGGGTCCCTGGCTGGTGGTGGCGGGAAGCCTCACGGACCTGACCCAGCGCCAGCTGGCCGCCGTGACCCGGCGCTGGCCGGTGCCGCGCCTCCACGCCGCGCTGCCCCAGCTGCTGGCCGATCCCGTCGCTGCAGCCCAGACCCTGCTCCCGCAGGTCGAGGCCGCCCTGGCCCGCTGGGGGGTGGCGGTGGTGGAGACGGACCGCTCGGCGGCGACAACCCGGCCAACCCGGCCCCCCGCGGGGTCGCCCGCAGCGGCTGCCCGGAACGCCGGGCGCTCCGGCGGCGCCATTCCGGAAGGCCTGGCCCGGCAGGTGGCCCGCCAGCTGGGGACCCTGGCCGCCACCCTGGTGGACCGCCTCCCCGCCCTGGCGGGGCTCGTGCTGACCGGTGGCGATACCGCGGCGGCGGTGGCGGCGGCGCTGGGGGCCGGTGCCTTGCAGGTGACCGGCGAGCTGGCGCCCCTGGTGGCGGCCGGCTCCCTGGAAGGCGGGCGGCGGCCGGGGCTGGCGGTCATCACCAAGGGCGGGCTGGTGGGGGACGAGGACCTTCTGGTCCACCTGCTGGAGCCGCGGGTCCGCCCCCTGGCGAAGGGGACGGCAGCCGCCGCGGAGGGGCCGGGGCCACCCCGAGGGCCGGGGTCGCCCCACCCTGATCCGGGCGGCCGGTCCCAGGCCGCCGCCGGGGCAAGGCCTCCCCGCCCCCAAACCGGGACCTCACCCGGCCGAATCCCCTGAAGCCCGCCGGATGCCACGAAGGAGGTGCAGGAGCATGCCAAGCGACCCCTACCACCCCACGCCCCGCGACGGCCGCCCCCTGGTGGCCATCACCCTGGGCGACCCCGCGGGCATCGGGCCGGAGATCGTGGTCAAGGCGCTGGCCGATCCCGGAGTCTACCAGGAGCTGCGCCCGCTGGTCATCGGTGATCGCGGCGCGGTGGAGCGGGCCCGCACCCTGGTGCCCGGAGCGCCGGCGGTGCGGGTCGTCACCCGGCCGGCGGAAGGCGCTTACACCCCCGGCACGCTGGATCTGGTCGACCTGGCCAACGTGCCCCCGGACCTGGCCCTGGGCCAGGTGCAGGCCGCGGCGGGCCGCGCCGCCTACCAGTACATCGAGCGGGCGGTGGCCTGGGCGCTGGCCGGACAGGTGGATGCCGTGGCCACGGCACCCATCCACAAAGAGGCTCTGCGGGCGGCCGGCGTCCCGCACATCGGGCACACGGAGATCTTTGCGGAGCTGACCGGCTCGCCCGACCCCCTGACCATGTTCGAGGTGGCGGGCATCCGGATCTTCTTCCTGACCCGCCACGTCTCCCTGCGCCAGGCCCTCGACCTGGTGCGCAAGGACCGCATCGTGGCCACGGCCCGCGCCGCTTTGGAACACCTGCGGAACCTGGGCATCGCCCGGCCGCGGCTGGCCGTGGCCGCCCTCAACCCTCACGCCGGCGACGGCGGCCTGCTGGGCCGGGAGGAGATCGACGAGATCGCCCCGGCCGTCCAGGCCCTGCAGCAGGAGGGCCACCAGGTGGTGGGGCCCGTGCCGGCCGATTCGGTCTTCCACCTGGCGCGGCAGGGGGCCTTCGACGCGGTCCTGTCCCTTTACCACGACCAGGGGCACATCGCCGCCAAGAGCATGGACTTCGAGGGCACCGTCAGCGTGACCCTGGGCCTGCCCTTCATCCGCACGTCGGTCGACCACGGCACCGCCTTCGACATCGCGGGAACGGGCAAGGCCAGTGCCGTCAGCATGAAGCGGGCCATCCTGGCCGCCGGGCGCCTGGCCGCAGGACGGCCGGGTGCGGGGCGGGCGGGTACGGGGCACCGGGTGGCCGGCGGTCGCCCGGCGGCCGGACAGGAGGAGGCCGGGCTGTAATCCGCCCGGCCGGCGGACACGAGGCCGGGGGCCGGTTCCTCCCCCGCGGACGAACCGGCGCCCGCCGAGAGGGGAGCGTGACCTGTATGCACGGGGACGGAACGCAGATGGTCCTGGGCCTGGTGCTGGGCGTGGCCGTCCTGATCTTCCTGGTGTTGCGGACCAAGATCCACACCTTCCTGGCGCTGATCGCCGCCGCCGCCCTGACGGGCCTGGTGGGCGGGATGGCGCCGGGCGATCTGGCCCAGGCCATCACCCAGGGTTTCGGCAACACCCTGGCCAGCATCGGCATCGTCATCGGCTTTGGCGTCATGCTGGGGCGGATCCTGGAGGTGACCGGCGCCGCCCAGCGCATGGCTCTGACCTTCCTCCGGCTCTTCGGGCGCGGGCGGGAGGAGTGGGCGCTGGGGGCGACGGGGGCGGTGGTGTCCATTCCGATCTTCTGCGACTCGGGCTTCGTCATCCTCTCGCCGCTGGCCCGGGCCCTGGCCCGGGAGGCGGGCAAGCCCGTCCTGGGCCTGGGCGTGGCCCTGGCGGCCGGCCTGATGGCCACCCACCACCTGGTGCCGCCCACGCCGGGGCCTCTGGCCGCGGCCGGCACCTTCGGTGTCGACATGGGCCTGATGATCTTCTGGGGCCTGGTGATCGCCCTTCCGGTCTACGTGGTGACCATGCTCTACGCCCGGTGGATCGGCCGCTGGGCGGCGGCCCGGGGCATCACCGTGGAACGCGGTGCTGCGGCGCGGGCGGCGGGTTCCCGGGCGCAGGCGGCCACCACCGGCATGGCGCCCATCACCGGCGGGTCGGGAGCGGACGCTGCGGCCGGGACGGCCGCCGGCTGGGGCTCCGGGCTCGCCGGCACGGGCGGAGACGACGGCCTGCCCGGCGCCTGGCGCGCCTTCGCCCCCATCGTGGTGCCGGTGCTGCTGATCTTCCTCAACACGACGCTGACAGCCCTTCAGGCTCAAGGGACCCTGGCCAGTTACCTGATCTTCCTCGGCCACCCCGTGATCGCCGTGGCCATCGGCCTGCTGCTGGCCGTCTACGGCCTGATGGGTCGCGCCCCGCGGGAAGAGGTCCTGAAGCGGGTGGAAGAAGGGGTGGCGTCGGCCGGCATCATCATCCTGGTCACCGGCGCCGGCGGCGCGCTGGGCAACGTGCTGCGGGCCAGCGGGACCGGCGACTTCATCGCCCAGCAGATCGCCCAGATGCCGCTGCCGCCGCTGCTGCTGCCCTTCCTGGTGGCGACCCTGGTGCGGCTGGTCCAGGGCAGCGGCACCGTGGCCATGGTGACCGCCGCCTCCATCACCGCCCCCATCCTGGCCTCGCTGGACGTGGCGCCGGTGATGGCCGCCCAGGCGGCCGCCGTGGGGTCCATGGTCTTCTCGTACTTCAACGACAGCTACTTCTGGGTGATCAACCGCACCCTGGGCATCACGGACGTGAAGACCCAGATCCTCACCTGGTCCGTGCCCTCCACCCTGGGCTGGCTGGCGGGGCTGGTCACGCTGCTGGTGGTCAACGGCCTGTTCTTCTGACGGGCGAACCGGCGCGGCCGGTAAGAGCGGCCTGAGGCGGATGCCCCGCCGGGGAAATCGGGGCACCCCGTCGGCCCGGTGAACGCGGCGGGGCGGGTCTTCCGAAGACCCGCCCCGCCTGCTCTCCTGGGCGGGGACACCGGCGGCGGAGGGCGCCGGCGGCAAAGCCCGGTGACGGCGCCAGGGCCTAGGGTGGTGCACCTGGGCCGGTCCCGGCCTGCCGCCCCCGCGCCACCGAGGGGCGTCCCCCGGCCGGCTGTCCCGGAGAGGCGTCAGGTCCGGGCGTACGCCCGCTGCGCGTAGGCCTCGTGGCTTCCGGCGTGGCCCGCCGTGTGACCGTAGGCCTGTTGACCGTAGGCCTGCTGCCCGTACGGTGCCTGGAACCCGGAGGCGAAGCCGCCCTGGCCATGGGTGCCGTAGGCACCGGCGCCACCGTGGGCCGCCTGATGCATGCCCGCACCGGCCGTGGCGAAGCCGCGCTGGGCCGGCACCAGGCCCTGCGCCGCCACGGCCTGCCCCACCTGCATCAGCTGGTGCAGCTTCTGGGTGTACTCCTGCACGGCGTGCTGGTCGATGGGCGGCGAGGCGTACACCTGGTGCTGCTCGAGCCAGCGGTAGTGGTCCATGGCCATGCGCAGGTGCTCACCGGCCAGCTGGTACAGGTACGAGCGGGCCGGCTCGCCGCACTCGGTGGCCCCCCAGATGCACTGGACGGCGAAGGTCTTGCACGTGCGCAGGCAGTCGGAGGCCAGGGCGATGTCCAGGGGCTGCCCCTGGATGCCGGCCGCGCCGTAGACCTGGTTCGTCCCGTGGGCCTGGGGCTGGGACTGCCAGGTCGCGCCGCCGCCGGCCTGCCACTGGGCCTGATAGGGCGACTGCCAGGCGGCCGCCGGCCACTGCCAGGAACCGGCCTGCCCCTGCTGGCCGTCCTGGCCGTACCGGCCGTGGGTCCCGTAGCCGCCCTGTTCCTGCAGGAAGCCCATCAGCCGCTGGGCGGCCTGCTGGAACTCCCCGGCGTGCCGCTCCAGGGTCTGGCGCAGCGTGCTGTCCTGGCAGCTTCCGGCCAGGGCACGCAGCTTGGCCCCGGCGACGGCGTGGTCCCGGCAGAGTTCCCACAGCTCGGCCGCCTGGTGCTGGGCCATCTGGGGCATGAGCGTCCCTCCTCGGGGGATGGATTTGGCACTCGGCACGAACCCGCGCCCGCGGCCGCCCCTAGTATGCGCCCGCCGCCCCGCGGCCAAGGATGGTATGATGATGGCGATTACCACCAGCAGGCGGCGCGGCCGGGCCGTACAAGGCACCGGCGTGATGGGCCCGGCGGGCCCGGGCGGGCCGCCGGGGACCGGGAGGTCAGGCCGTGCCCCTCTTGCCCCTTCTGTTGTTTTTCCTGCTCTCGCTGCCGATGCTGTTCTTCTTGACGTATGCCCAGGTGGCCGCGCTGTCCTTTGCGCGCCTGGGCTTGAGTCCTGCCGGCGCCTTCCTGCTGTTTGCGCTGTCTCTGGTCGGTAGCGGCATCAACCTGCCCCTGCGGCGGGAGCGGGTGCCCCTGGATCCGCCGCCGGTTCCACCCATCGCCTTCTTCTGGCTTTTCCCCATGGTGCAGCCGCCGCGGGTGGCGGAGCGTGTTCTGGCCATCAACGTGGGCGGCGCGGTGATCCCCACCTTGTTCAGCCTGTTCCTGCTGGGCGCGGGCCGCGCGCCCCTGGTGGCTGCCCTCGTGGCGACGGTTCTGGTGGCGGCGGTGGCCAAGGCCCTGGCGCGGCCCGTACCGGGACGCGGCATCGTCCTGCCTGCCTTCATTCCGCCGCTGGCGGCGGTGGTCATCACCCTGCTGGTGGCGCCACCCGGCAGCCGCGCCGCCGTGGCGTACGTGGCCGGCACCCTGGGCACCCTGGTGGGCGCCGACCTCCTGAACCTGCGGGCCCTGGACCGCATGGGTCCGGGGATGTTGAGCATCGGCGGCGCGGGGGTCTTCGACGGGATCTTCCTGGTGGGCGTGCTGGCCGCCTTTCTGGCTTGAGGCGTGATGTGGCGTCCGGGCACCGGCCTGGCGGCGGAGCGGCATGGGCCTGGGGCCTGCGCACCCGGCCGGACGTACGGATCGAGGTCGTCCACCGCGACGGGGAGTGGGTCTGGTTGGCACGGCGACGCTACGTGGTCACCGCGGCCGATGAGGGACAGCGATTGCACCGGCTGGCCCGCCGGTGGCTGGCGGACGTGCCCCTCAGCGCCGTGTTCCGCATGCTGCGGCAGGGCCGTATCACCGTCAACGGCCGCCGCGTGCCCCGGGACACGGTCCTGCGCGCCGGGGACGTGGTGGAGGCCGAGGTGGTCGATGCGCCGCCCCGCCAGGCCGCACCCGGCGCCCCGCCCCCGTCGCCGGCAGCAAGGCCCCGGAGCGGTCCCGCCGGTTCGTCCCGGCCGCCCCGCTTGCCGGCCCCGGCCCGCCACGAGCCCCGGGTGGTGTACGAGGACGAGCACCTGCTGGCGGTCGACAAGCCCGCCGGCCTCCTCACCCACGGCGCCGGCGACCGGCGGGAATACACCCTGCTGGACTGGGTCCGGGACGAACTGGCCCGCCGCGGCACTCTGCCCGAAGGTGCTCTGTACCAGCCGTCGCCCGGGCACCGCCTCGACCGCAACACGTCGGGGCTGGTGGCCTTCGGCAAGACCCGCCAGGGAGCGGCTCGCCTGGCGGATTGGATGCGCAGCGGCGCGGCCGTCAAGGAGTACCTGGCCGTCGTCCGGGGCTGGCCGCCGGAAGGGGTCCTCCAGCACCAGCTGCAGCGCGATCGCCGGCGCCGGGTCACCCGGGTCTTGCCTGTCTCCGTAGCGCAAAAGCAGCCTGCCGCACCGGTGGAGATAGGGGAGGCTGGCCTCGAGAAGGCGCCGGGCGCGGCGGAGCAGGCCCGCAGCGCCACCCTTCACCTAACGGTCGTGGGCGCGTCCCGGGGCTACACCTTGTGCCGGATCCGCCTGCTCACCGGACGAACCCACCAGATCCGCGCCCAGCTGGCGGCCGTGGGTCACCCCCTGGCGGGCGACCGCAAGTACGGCGGGCCCAGGGTGGAAGGGCTCGACCGGCCCGCGTTGCACTGTCACCGGCTGGTTCTTCCCGGAGGAATGGAGCTGGTGGCGCCGCTGCCCGCGGACTTGATGAAGCTGTGCCGGCGTCTCGGGCTGCCGGTACCGCAGGGTGCGCCGGGCCGTCGCGAGCCCTGACCCGGCGGCTCCTACCACGGGGCGCCGGTTCCCGGCTCGGTGGGCGGGTGCCGGGCGCCGGCAACGTGCGGGCTGCCCGGGCCGCCGGTGCTGCCAGCGGGCGGCGCCCGCGCTGGGTTCCGGGCCGGGCTCTGCGAGGCCACCGGTCCCCGAGCCAGCCTTCGCTCCGCCTCAACCTTCCTGGTGAGGGTCGATGGGACCCTGCCACTTCCCTTCGGCCCGCAGCTTGCGCCGGTACTGGCGAACGGCCTCCTTCAACGTGCTCAGGGCCAGGGTGGCGCAGCGGGGCCGGGTAGCCAGGGCCGATTCGCCGACGAACTGCTTCATGTCTTCCCCGCGCAGGTGGAGGACCTGGTCCATGGTGAGGCCGTCGTCGACCACCTTTTGCAGCAGCATGGACGCCGCTGCCTGGCTGACGTTGCAGCCGCTGCCCTCGAACTTCACCCCGGCGATGCCGTGGCCGTCGCCCGTGCCCTTGAGGTAGATGTGCACCACGTCCCCGCAACCCGGATTGCCGCCCGACACCGTCACGTCGGCGTCGTCCAGCCGCCCGCGCATCCGCGGGTTGCGGGCCTCCTCGATCAGGATCTGGATCAGGGTCTCCCGGTCCCATTCCACGGTTGCGTCCCTCCCAGGCGGTTACCTAACTAATGTATCATGCGCGGCGGGAGTTCCATGGGGGGCCGGTGGATCCGGGCCGGTACGGAAAGACTGGTTGCTGTACCGGGTTTTATTACCTTACAATTCCCCTTAGCTAACTCATCTTTCCCGAGGAGGGATTCCCGTGTCCGAGGCCGCGGAAAAGGTCTTCCAGGAGCGGGGCTACGCCCACCCCGAGGTCCTGGTCAGCACCCAGTGGGTGGCCGAGCACCTGGACGAGCTGGCCGACCCCAACAGCACCAAGTACCGCCTCGTGGAGTCCGACGAGGACGTGACCCTCTACGAGGTCGGCCACATCCCGGGCGCCGTCAAGATCGACTGGCAGACCGACCTGCAGGACCCCGTGGTGCGCGATTACCTCTCGCCCGAGCAGTTCGCCCGGCTGATGTCGGAGAAGGGCATCGACAACGACACCACGGTGATCTTCTACGGGGACAAGAACAACTGGTGGGCAGCCTACGCCTTCTGGGTCTTCCAGCTCTTCGGCCACAAGAACCTGAAGATCATGGACGGCGGCCGCGCCAAGTGGGAGGCGGAGGGCCGGCCGCTGACCAAGGAAGTGCCCACCTTCCCCAAGACCAACTACAAGGCGGTCACCCGCTACGACCCCTACATCCGCGCCTTCAAGGAAGACGTACTGCGCCACATCGAATTCGGCAAGCCGCTCATCGACGTGCGCTCGCCCGATGAGTACTCCGGCAAGCTGCTGCACATGGAGAACTACCCCCAGGAGGGCGCCCAGCGGGGCGGCCACATCAAGGGCGCCAAGAACGTGCCCTGGGCCAAGGCGGTCAACCCCGACGGCACCTTCAAGTCCGCCGACCAGCTGCGCAAGATCTATCTGGAGGAACAGGGTCTCAAGCCGGACGACGACGTCATCGTGTACTGCCGCATCGGCGAGCGGTCGTCTCACACCTGGTTTGCCCTGAAGTACCTCCTGGGCTTCGAGAGCGTCCGCAACTACGACGGCTCGTGGACCGAGTGGGGCAACCTGGTGCGGGCGCCCATCGAGCGGTAATCGAACCAGCCCGGGACAGGACCATCGCCGGTAACGGCAGGAGGCCCAACCGGGGCCGCCTGCCGCCCGCGGGCGGGCCGGACGCCTGGAGGCTCCGGCCCGCCCGCGCCTTTTTCCCAGGGGCGGTTAGAACCGGCGGGCTGGTGCCCATGCTAGGTGCGCCGGCCCTGCATGTCCAGAAGGGCGCCGGTACCAGGGAGGTGGCGTCCGGTGCAGGATCCTTCCATTGCACGCAATGCCGGCCGGGCGGTGGACCCGGCCCCAAAGCCACAGGAAGCTGCAGCGACGGGTTCCCCAGAGGCACCCGAGCCGGTCTTCCACCCGCGCGCGGCACGACTCGGGACCTCCGGCGCAAGACCTGCGGGTTCTGGTTCGGTCCGGGCCGGGGGGTTCAGGCGGAGCCGGCCGGGCCGCCGTCCTCTACTGCTGGCGGCCACGGCCCTCCTGACCGCGGCCGCCCTGGCCGGGGGCTGCAGCCTGCCCTCCACCAAACCCAGCAGCGGTGGAACCCGGCAAATGGTGACCTCGCTGGCCGACGATCCCCAGGTCCAGCAGGCGTTTGCCGCCGGTCGCGGCGAGGTGATCGCCACCGATCCCCAGGCCCGGCGGATCATCCTGGAGGAGATGGTCCGCGAGCAGCGCCGCCTGCTGGAGGAACCTGCCGTCCGGGAGGAGGCGCTGCGGGTCAACGCCGCCCTCACCCGGGCCACGTCGACCCACCGGGAGACGCGCCCGGAGATCCTCGAGAACACCGTCGGCCTGCTGGAGGCGATTCCCGGCGACCCGGAGCTCCGCCGCCGGATGGTCGACGTGATGCGGGAACTCCTGAAGGACCCGGCCATCCAGGCCGACATGGCCGCCATGATGCGGGCCATGATGGCCTCGTCCGGTGCCGGAGGCAACAGCGGCCAGGGAGCCGGCGGCACCGGGGCAGGCGCGGGCCAGGGAGGCGAAGGTGAAAAGGAAGGCAGCGGCCCCGGCGCGGCGGGCACCCGTCCCGGAGAGGGCAGCAGCGGCCGCTGAGGGACTTCAGCAGGGCAGAGCAGGACGGGGCGACGCCGGGGAGGAAGGCGGCGGAGCGCCGCCCTCCGGCCTCCCGCCCCTCGCCACGGGGCAGGGTTCAGCCCGTGCCGGCGCCCTCCTTGCCGCCCGCAGCGGCGGTCCCGACCGGCGCCTGCCACAGGCTGGTTTCGTCCAGCATCAGCCCGCACGCCGTCTTGACCTCTTCCATGGTCTGGCGGGCGATGACCCGGGCGCGGCGGATGCCCTCCCGCAGGACCCGCTCCAGGTAGGCGGGGTCGTTCTCCAGTTCGGCCCGCCGGCGGCGGAAGGGCTCCAGGCTGCGGATCAGGGCATCGGCCAGGGTGCGCTTGAGGTTCACATACCGTAGCGTACCCGCGTCGTACTCCGCCCGCAGCTGGGCGTACTCCTCTTCCGTACCGAAGAGCTTGAGCAGGTGGAACAGGTTGGCCACCCCAGGGCTCATCTCCTCGCCCGCAGGCCCGGTGTCCGTCACCGCCTTCATGATCTTGTCGCGGATCTCCTCGGGCGGATCCGCCAGGGCGATGAGGCTGCGGGCCCCCAGGCTCTTGCTCATCTTCTTCTCCGGCTCGGTCAGGCTCATGATGCGTGCCGTATCTTCCTGGACCAGCGCCTGGGGCTCGGGAAAGATCCGCACCCCGAACAGGTGGTGGAACCGGCGCACGATCTCCCGGGCCAGCTCCAGATGGGGCAGCTGGTCCTCCCCGACGGGCACCACCTCGGCCTTGTACAGGACGATGTCGGCGGCCATCAGCACGCCGTAGGAGAGCAGGCCCAGGTGCACGTAGTCGGGGTGCTGCTCCACCTTCTCCTTGTAGGTGGGCACCCGCTCCAGCCAGGACACGGGTGTCACCGTGCCCAGGATCCAGGCCAGCTCCGTGTGTTCCGGAAGCGCCGACTGGACGATCAGGATGGACCGCTCCGGATCCACCCCGGCCGCCAGGTAATCGATCAGCAGTTCCCGCACGTTGGCCCGCATCTCCGCCGGATCGTAGGGCGTCGTCATGCCGTGGTAGTCGACGATGGCGTAGATGCACTCGTAGCGGTCCTGCAGCTCGATCCAGCTCTTGATGGCGCCCAGGTAGTTGCCCAGGTGGATCTGTCCTGTGGGTCGAATGCCGCTGAACACGCGCTTGCGCGCCACCGCTTGCGCCCTCCCGTCCTTGCCCGGCCCGTGAGTCTCGTAAGTCTCGGCAGGCGTTGCCACACGTGTGTTCATCATCTTAACCTTCCCGGCGGCCGCAGGCCAGCTTCCTGGTGACGTCCGGCGCCGCCGCCCGCGCCCGGCCGCTGGCCGAACCGGAGCGGCTCCCCGGGCGGCCCTGCCCGGCGCCCCGGGGCCGCGGCGGCGAATGCTGCCATACCGCCGGCTGCGCGCCAGCCATGCAGGCAGGCCTAACCAGCCATACAGGCAGGCCTAACCGGTTCCACACCTTGCATACCGATGATTGCCATGAACACCGGCTTGCGCCAGCCCCGTCCCGTCCCGGCCCGTCCTCCCGGAGCCCCCCTCGCCTCCGGGATGGGAACGCCGCCTGCCGGGGGAAGGCAACCGCCCCCCTCCCCGGGGTCGCCGCGGGCGCCGGGGGATGCTGCCGGGCCGGGCGCCTGGCCCGTGGCCGCCACCTTCATCGGCACCGTGGTGGGTGCCGGCTTCGCCTCCGGGCAGGAGATCCTCTCCTTTTTCACCCTCTACGGATGGCCCGGCAGCCTGGGCATCGTGCTGGTGGCCGTGGCCTTCGCCGCCGGCGGGAGCTGGTGGCTGGAGCTGGGCGCCCGCACCCGGGCCCGCTCCTACCGGGACGCCCTGGCCGCCACCGCCGGCCCCTGGGCCGGCAGCCTGCTGGACGGGCTGCTGACCGCCTCCCTGTTCCTGGGCGTCGGCGTAATGACCGCAGGAGCGGCCGCCGTCACCGCCGAGCAGCTGGGGTGGCCGCCCTGGGCGGGGCGGGCTGCCTTCCTGTTCCTCTGCGTGGTGACGGTCTGGCACGGGCTTCCCGGGGTCCTGGCGGCCAACACGACGGTGGTGCCCCTGCTGGTGGGCGTGGTGATCGTGGTGGCGGTGCACGGCCTCCGGGCGGCACGGCCGGCAGCGCTGGCGGCCCTGGCCCCCATGGCTGCCGCCCTGCCCGCCGCCCCCGCTCCCCACTGGCTCGTGGCCGCCCTCCTCTACGCCGGCTTCAACCTGCTGCTGGCGCTTCCCGTGCTCGTCCCCCTGGGAGCGTCGGCTCCCCCCGGCGCCCGGCGGCTGGGCAGCCTGGCGGGTGGGATGGGCCTGGCCGCCCTGGCCCTGCTGCTGCACATGGCGCTGCTCGCCCACATGCCTGCTTCTGCCACCCGGGAGATCCCGGTGCTCTACCTGGCGGCAGGGCTGCCCGGCTGGTTCCGGGCGCTGCTGGCGGTGGTGTTGTGGACGGAGATCTTCACCACCGCCGTCGGCAGCCTTTACGGCCTGGCCAACCGCCTGGGGGTGCCGGGCTCCGGTTCCTACCGCCTGGCGGTGCTGGTCACGGCTGCCCTGGCGATGGCCGTGGCGGAGGCCGGCTTTGCCCACCTGGTCCGGGTCCTTTATCCCTTGCTGGGCTGGCTGGGCCTCGGCCTGGTGGCCTGGCTGCTGCGGGGCGCGCGCCGCTGAGGTTCTGCCGCCTTCCCAGACAGCCCCGCTCCGGCTACCATGGGACTAGCGCCCCGGCCCTGCCGGTGGCCGGCCGGCCCGCCGCGGCCTGCCGTCCCGGGGCCGCGGCAGATCCGCACAGGGAAAGGATGGAGATCGTGCCCCCCAGGTCGACCCCAGCATCCGGAACCGGGCCCCAGGCCGGTGGCCGGGGGTCCCAGGCGGGAACCCGCTCCGGTCCCCCTCTCCGTCCGGGATCCGGGTCCGGTGGCTACGGCCGCTCCCGGCGCGAGGCGGAAGCGCGGCGCCGCCGGCTCCGGTGGCTCACCCTGGGCACGGCCGCCGTGATCGTCCTGGCCGTGGCCCTGGCCGTGGCCGCCACCCGCCAGGCGGACCGGCAAGCCGCCCCGGCGGACCTGTTCCAGCTGGAGCGGCAGCCGGCCCTGGGCTCCGCCAGCGCCCCGGTCACCGTGGTCGAGTTTGCCGATTTCAAGTGCCCCTATTGCCGCGAGTTCACCCTGAACGAGTTTCCCCGGTTCAAGGAAGCCTATATCGACACGGGGAAGGTCCGGTTCTACTTCATCAACTATCCTTTCATCGGCCCCGATTCCGATACGGCGGCCCAGGCCATGGAAGCGGTATACGCCCAGTCCCCGGAGGGCGTCTGGGCCTTCATCGACCGGGTGATGCAGCTGCAGGGGCCCGAAGACCAGCAGTGGGCAACCCCGGAATTCCTGGTGGACGTGGCACGCCAGGCGGTGCCCGGGATCGACGCCCAGCGCCTTTTGGATGACCTGCGGTCCGGGCGGTACGCCGGCGAGGTGGATGCCGACCGGGCCATCGCCGTCCGGGCGGGCGTGCGCGGCACGCCGTCGGTGTTCGTCAACGGCAAGTTCGTGGAGAACTGGTCGTTCGAGGGACTCAAGGCCGCCGTCGACCAGGCCCTGGCCGAGGCAGGAGGCAGCGGCGAGGGCGGCGGGCAGAACGGCGCCGGCGGCGGCCCGGCGGGAACGGGTTCCCAGGGTGGATCCTGACCCGGTCCGGGCGGGTGCTGGCGCCGGCCACGATGCCGGCCGGCTCCGGCCGTCCGGCGTTGCCAGCCGGGGCCGGGCCGTGAGGAGGCGGGGCGTTGCGCCGGTTCTTCCGGGAATACGGGCTTTACCTGGCGTGGCTGGTCGCGACGGTGGCGACCCTGGGGAGCCTCTACTTCAGCGAGGTCCTGGGGTTCATCCCCTGCAAGCTCTGCTGGTGGCAGCGGATCTTCATGTACCCCCAGGCGCTGCTTCTGGGCATGGCCAGCTTCCGGGACGACCGGCGCATCATCCCCTATGCCGTACCCCTGAGCGTGGCCGGCGGGTCGATCTCGGCCTTCCACTACTTGCAGGAGCAGGTGCCCGGCCTGCGGCTGCCCGTCTGCGGGGTGGACGTCTCCTGCTTCACCCCCTGGATCAACTGGTTCGGGTTCATCACCATTCCTTTCATGGCCCTGGTGGCCTTCGCTCTGATCGTGCTCTTCCTCAGCCTGGCCCGCCCGGACGAACCGGCCTGAACCGCACGGCGTGAGCCGCACGGCCTGGGCCGCACCCCCGCTTTCCGCCGGGCTGGCGCCCCAGGTGTGCCCGCTGGCTAGCGGCCCAGTTGCCGGATGAACCGGATCACCGCCCAGCGCTCCTCCTCCGTGAGCACGTCGCCGAAAGCGGGCATGGCGGTGCCGTCGATGCCGTGGGTGATCCACCAGTACAGGTCGCCGTCGGTGTGTTGGCGGGTGTGGACGCCGGTCAGGTCGGCCGGCGGGGGCAGCATGCCGGCCGCCGCCGGCCCGTCCCCGCGCCCCTCGGGGCCGTGGCAGGCTGCGCAGTGGGTGGCAAAGACCTGCCGCCCCCGCTCGATGACGGCCGGCGTGCTGGGCAGGGGGTTGGGAACGTCGGTGGTTGGGTAGGCGTCGATCCAGGCCACCTGGCCCAACAGCCAGGCGCCTGCCGCCAGGGCGATGAGGCCCGCAGCAAAGGGGATGGGCCACAGGCGCCGCCAGCCCAGCACCACCAGGACGGCGGCCTCCAGAAGGCCGAGCAAGGCCACCGTCGCCTGCACCGCCCCGGCGGTGGACTGGTAAGCCGCCCGCAGGCTGAGCCGGCCCTGGCGCTGGTTGCCGGGCGCCCCGGCCGCCTCGAAGTTGGTGACCGCCGTCTCCTGGCGGCCGTCCGCCAGGGCCAGGGTCCAGGTGAGCTGCCAGGCACCGGGCATGGGCAGCACGGCGCGGGCCTCCAGGGTCCCGTTGGCGCGGCCGGCAGGTGGACTCAAGGTGACCTGGTAGAGCCCCATGGGATGCTCCGGCATGTCCAGGCGCACGGCGCCACGGGCCAGGACCACCTGCCCCAGGGAGCGGGCCGAGAGGGTCACCGCGCCCCGGTCCCCCGGTTCCAGGGCCAGTTCCACCGGCACCCCGGCCACCTGGACCCGCCAGGTGACGGGCTCGGTGGCTGCGGCGGGCCGGTCGGCGGGCGGCAGCACCGCCAGGATCCCCGAGGCCAGCAGCACCGCCAGGGCGGCCAGAGCCTCTGCCCGCACCAGCCGGCGCACGACGGCCACCACGGGTCCGGGCCCTGCGGCCTGAAGCCGGTGGACGCCGCCACCTCCACCCGAGCTGCCGTCACCGGAACTACCTTCACCGTAGCCGCCTGCCGCCGCCCTCCGCTCCAGCCACGGCCGCAGGGCAAAAAGGTTCACCGCCGCGATGGCCAGCACCACGGCGACCAGCAGCAGCTTCACCAGCAGGGCCTGGCCATAGGGGCTGCGCAGCAAGGCATCGGCCCCGTAAAGGTTGCGCCGGGCAGCCAGGATCCCGCTGGTCGCGACGAGCAGCACGGCCAGCGCGCCCAGGTTGGAGAAGCGGCGGATCAGCGGGGGCAGGAGGGCAAGGACGGCGGGGGCCCGGTGTTCCGCGGGCCCGGAGGGGTGCAGGCGAGGGCGGCTGCCACCCGGCGGGCCCGCGTGGGGCCGGCCGGGTACGGGTCCGGCGCCTGGCGGCGCGGCAGCCCCGCCGGGTGTGGCCAAGCCGGTGGCGGGTGCCCGTGGACCGGCCAGCTCGCCGAGCCGCCGCCAGTCGAGCAGCGCCAGGCGCAGCAGGCCACCGATCCAAAAGGCCACCGCCACCACGTGGACGCCGTCGACCAGCAAGGCGCTGCCGCCCCGGATGCCGGCGTGGCTGTTCCAGACCAACGCCCCGGCGCCCGCCAGGCCGGGCAGGATCCACCAGGGGCCGGGGGTGGTGGCCCGCGGCCAGCCCGCCGCCGCCAGGGCCGCGCCCGCCAGCCCCACCGCCGCTTGCACCAGGGTGGCCCGGCCCGTGCGGGTGGCGACCAGGTAACGGCCGAGCATCTCGGGTCGTCCCCCGGTCACCTCCCAGGCGGCGACCAGAGCGCCTGCCAGGGCGCCCAGTGCCAGCACCAGCCCTCCCGCCACGGCAAGAGCCCGGCTGCGGCGCCAGTGGCCCGGACCGGCGATGGGGCCGGCCTCCCCGCGGAGGATCCAGCCGTCCAGCACGGCGGGGCCGGCCAGGCCCATCAAGCCCAGCAGGCCCACCCAACGCACGATCCCCGCCGCCAGTTCAGGCAAACCCGACCCCTCCCGCGAACCTCCCGCGGGCCACAGCCTTGTGGAACAGCCCGGGAGCCCGGCCGCACCGTCCGGGACCCATCTCCTTCTTGGGATTGGGCCGTACGGCACCCGGCCACCCTGCAGCTCCCAGGGCCACGAGGATCTCCAGGCACCTTCCGGCTGCGCAGCTCGCCGGCGCGGCCGGCCCGCCGCCGGGGCCTGACACCCGCCCTTACCGCGGGCGCCGGAGCACCGTCATCAACCCGACCGCCACCACGGCCACCAGGGCCACCACCGCGGCCCACAGCCAGGCCTGGGAGCCACCGTCCTGGGCCGGCGCTGGCTCCGCCCCGGCCGGCGGCGTGGTGGCCCCGCCGGGTTCGTCCTGGCCGGGTGCCGGGGGCGCGGGTTGCTGGTCCGCCGTGCCCGACCCGGGCGAGGGCGCGGCGGCCACCACGGAGAAGGTCACGTCCCCTTCCACCTGATGACCGTCCTGGGAGAGCACCTTATAATGCAGGACGTACTGGCCGGCCGGCATGGAGCCCCGCACCTCGGCGCGCAGGGTCTCCCCTTCGGCTTCCATGGGCCCCAGTTCCACGGTCCCGCCACCCTGCCGGGTCAGCGTCAGTTCGCCAAACTCTGGTTCCACCGCTTCGGTGAAAATCAGCTCGATCTTCCGGGGCGCTTCCTGCAGCTGCGCGCCCGGCTCGGGAAAGCTCCCAACCAGGGCCGCGTGGGCCTCCGCCGGGGTCCAGCCGCCGGCACCGGAAGCCACCAGCACCACTGCGAGGACCCCTCCAAGGAGGCTCGCCAGAAAGGCCGTTCGGACCAGCCGCCTCCAGTTCATGATCTTCCCTCCTGCCGTCGTCATGCCTGGTTCGCGCAGCACCGCTAGCGCCAAGGTCCCGTTTCGCCGCGGCGACGGTCGCCGGCCGGAGCTCGGCCGGCGGCCGGAATCTTGCCGCCACTCCCCGAGGGGGCGCGTGCCAGGCCGCGACCCGGACCCGGTACCGGTCGCCGCGGTAGCCGGCAGGGCCGCCCCAACTCGGGCATAGCACAACGGCCGTGGCGCCATCCATCGGGAGGGAATCCCATGCCCCGCAGCGACTCAGGCGGATAACCGATCCCGCCCGTCCGGCGGTCCCTACCCCGCGGTCCCCGCCCGGTGGTCCCTGCCCCCAGTCCCCGGCCGGCAGCCCTAGCCTGCGGCCCACCCGATCGAGCCGGCGAGGGAGGCTACGGCACCGGTGGCGCTAGGGGCGAGGCTGTTTCGACCGGCGCTGGGACTGAATCCCATCCAGCACCCCCAGCCACCCCACCACCAGCGCGCCCGCCATGGCGCCAAAGGCCGCCAATGGCTGCCAAGGCAGGGCGGCCTGCGGCACCACCTGCACCCGCACCGTGCGCGTCACCACCCGCTGGGGACCGACCCGGGCGGCCAGCACCAGGGCATACACACCGGGCTCCGCCTCACGGGGCACCCTCAACCGCAGCCTGGCCCCCGCCGGGCCGCGTTCTTCCCAAACGGTCTCCCAATCCCGCGGCCGGTCCGCCACCTCCCAGTTCACGGGATCGGAACCCATACCGCCCCTGTCACCGGGGCCAAGCTGGACCATCGTGAGGCGGACGGATGCCGTCCCGCCCGGCACCAGCCCGGTCGCCTCCACCCCGGCCGCCAGCTGGAGCGCCGGCCAGGCACCGGGGTCGACCCGGCCCACGTAATCCCGGCCGTAAGCGGCAAACCAGATGGCGCCGTCCGGCCCGCGGGCGAGCCACTGCACCCACGACTGGGGCTCGGCGGCCGGCAGCTGGAACAGCTCCATCGTGCTGGTGGCCGGGTCGATGCGGGCCAGGGCGTTGCCGGTGTGCAGGGCGGCCCAGAGTCGCCCCTGCCCGTCCCACTCCAGGTCGTTGGGCCGGGTGGCCTGGATCTCTTCGCCCGGGGGCGCCGGCGGCGTGAGCAGGGGAACCCAGGCCCGGGTCGTGACGTCGAGGCGGCCGATGGTGCGGCCGCCGTGCTCGGTGACCCAGACGCCCTCCCCGTCGGGCGTCACCGCCACCCCGGCTGGTCCCGCCACGTCGGGGGGAAGGGCAAAAGTCGCCCACGTCCCGTCCCGGGGGTCGAACCGGTACACCGTGCCGGTACGGGGGCTCACGGTCCAGAGGCGGCCGGCTGCGTCCCGGGTCAGATCCCAGGTGGAAGGCCACGGGTAGTCCGGCAAGGGAAGGGGGACCACCTCGACGCGGCCGGTGGCGGGATCCAGGCGGCCCAGCCGGTTGCCCTGAAATTGCAGCAGCCACACGGCATCGCCGGCCGGCAGCACCGCAGCCGCGCCGGCAAAGGGCAGGGGGTAAGCCTGCCAGCGGCCGCCGCTCCCGCTATTCGGGACGAACCGCCAGGCGGTGGGCGCGGGATCCCGACCGAAGTCGTTGTCGGTAAGCCACAGGGACCCGTCCGGGGCGGCGGCCAGGCGCGCCGGCTGGCGTACCTCCCGTGGCATGGTCACGAAGCGCCAGCGGCCGGTGGCCGGGTCCAGCCCACCCAGCCGGCGGGAGCCGGTCAGGGTCACCCACACCGTTCCGTCCGGTGCCACGGTCACGGCCCAGGGTTTGCTCCCCGGCGGCAGGGGATAGCGGTCGAACCAGCAGGTTCCGCCCGTAGCGGCCCCGGCCGGCCGCCCCGCACCCATCACAGCGACCAGCAGGGCCAGGGCCAGCAGGGTCGCCCAAAAGCCGCCCCTCCGGGCGGCCCGCTGTCCCCTGGGTTCCTCCGGCAGGGGCCGGTTCACGGCCGCCCCGCCCATGCCAGGGGGCGTAGCCCCGGGCCCCGTCCCGGCAGGAAGCGGCCGTCCTCTCACGGCCTGGCGGCGGCGCGCCGCCGGCCCGGCGTCCATGGCCTATCACCCCCAAGGTGCCCGCCCAGCGTGCCAGCTCGCCCCGATCGAAGCCTGCCAACCCCTATCCCAGTCTGCCAAAAAGAAAGGGCGCCGCACCATGGTGCGGCGCCCGCTGCTTTCCGGTGCAGGAGCTTACAGAACGATGACGTTCTGCGCCTTGGGGCCCTTCTCACCCTCGACCACGTCGAAGGTGACCTTCTGGCCCTCCTCCAGCGTCCGGTAACCGGCTCCGACGATCGCGGAGAAGTGGACGAACACGTCGCCCTGGCCGTCATCGCGGGTGATGAACCCGTAACCCTTCTCCGCATTGAACCACTTGACTGTCCCGGTCAAACCGCGGATACCTCCGTACTGATGTGAGACTCGCTAGCCGGGATTGCTCCCAGGACCCCGCTACCGGCCAGTGGGTGCCGGCCCCCACTGCCCCGCGCGCCGGCCCAGGTCGCGACGGTGAAGCCCGATCGTCGTGACCGGCCTACCGAACGGCTAACTGGTCGTAGTTTACCACACCCGCGGCCCGCGCACTACACATTTTTTTGGTCCCCGCGTTTCTGGTCCCCGCCCACCGTGCCGGCCTCACCGGCGGCGCTCTCCCGCCAGCGGCTGCGCCCTGGGTGGCCGTCCCCAAGGGCTCCCGCCCCCGCGGGCCGGCGGCCGCGCGTCACCGGCGGGTACGCGCCAGGGGATGCAGCGGCATGCCGCCCAGCACCCGCGCCACCAGGGAGGCACCCCCGATCCGGTACAGGTACCGCCAGAGGGTGGCCGATTTCAGCACCCGCGCTGCATGGCCCGTGACCCGGTACCCGTTGCGCAAGAGACCCACCCCGTCCCGGCGGCCCAGGCTGATCACGGTCCCCAGCAGGTGGGGCGTGAAGGGCTCCACGGGCTGCCCGCGCAGGCGGCGCGCCAGCGCGCGCCCCAGATACTCGCCCTGCTGCAGGGCCACCTGGGCCGTGGGCGGGAGGGGGCGCCCGTCCTCGCCGGGGAACGCCGCCGCGTCTCCCGCCAGGTAGACGCCGGCGAAGCCGCGGGCCTGCAAGTCCGGCCCCACCAGCGCGCGGCCCCGCCGGTCCACCTCAAAGCCCGCCTGTTCCACCAGGCGGTGGGCGCGAACACCTCCCGTCCAGATCACCGTGCCCGCTTCCAGCCGCCGACCGTCGGCCAGCACCACGTGGCGCGGGGTGACCTCCCGGATGGGCGCGCCGGTGATCACCCGCACCCCGGCCTTCTCCAGAAAGCGGGTGACGTAGCGGACCAGGGGCGGGTCGAACCCCGGCAGCAACGACGGGGCCGCCTCCACCAGGAAGATCTCGATGGCGCCCGGCGCCACCCCCGTCTCCCGGGCCAGGTCGACCCTCGCCTCGGCCAGCTCGGCAGCCAGTTCGACCCCGGTGTAGCCGCCCCCGCCGATGACGATGCGCCGGCCTTCGGGGCCCAGATCACCCGCGGCGTAACGCGCCAGGCGCTGCTCCACCGTGCTGCGGATGACCGGGCCCGAAGACAGGTCGCGCACCGTCAAGGCGCGTTCCTCCAGCCCGGCGATGCCGAAGAAGAGAGGCTCGCTGCCCACGGCCACCACCAGCAGGTCGGCCTCCAGGCGGCGGACGGCGCCGGTGGCCCGGTCTTCCACATCCACCACCCGCCGCCCGGGATCGACGGCGACCGCCCGGCCCAGCCACAGGGCCACGTTGGGGGGCAGGTAAGGTGCCAGGGGCAGGGCGATGCGCTCCCGCAGGCGCGGGCGCGCCACAGGCTCGTGCAGCAGTGTTGTAAAGTAGTGATACGGATAGGGGTTGACCAGGGTTACCCTCGCCGGGGCCGCCCGCAACCCGCGGGCCACGGCGAATCCGGCGTAACCCGCACCCAGGATCACCACATGGGGTGGGCCGTTACGGGAGGCCCCGGCCGGGCCCCGCGCCGGGTCGACCACAGCAGTCCCTCCTCAGGGGTTAGGGTGTCCAGCCCGCGGCCCCGCCCTCGGAAAGGGGTTTCCCATGGCGGAGGTCACCGTCACCATCCAGCATCCCACGGGCCTGCACGCCCGTCCAGCAGCCCTTTTCGTGCAGACCGCCAGCCGCTTCCGCAGCCGGATCGAGGTCACGGCCAACGGCAAGACCGTGAACGCCAAGAGCATGATGGCCATTCTGAGCCTGGGGGCACGCCAGGGCACCACCCTGACCCTGCGGGCGGAGGGCGAGGACGCGGCCGACGCCCTGGCGGCCCTGAAGGAACTGGTGGAAACCAACTTCGGCGAAGGGTCGTGATCCCGTGCAGGACGAACGGGCCACACCGGCTACCCCCCAACCCCCTGGCGCGCCCGGCCTGGCCACGCCGGGCCCGGCGGCGCCCGGTGAAGGCCCGCAGGCGGCGGGAGCCGTGGCGAGCGGTGGGCCGGCGCCGGGCGAGCGGGTGATCGAGGGCATTGCCGCCGCGCCCGGGCTGGCGCTGGGTCCGGCGTGGGTCTACCGGCCGCCCGACCTGACGGTGCCGCCGCCGGCGGGCCCCGTCGACCCGCAGGCGGAAACGGCCCGGTGGGAAGCGGCCCGGCGCCAGGTGCGGGAGCGCCTGGACCGGCTGGCCGCCCGGGCGCGGGAGCAGGCGGGGGAGGACGAGGCGGCCATCTTCGCCGCCCACCAGCTGCTGGTCGACGACCCCGAACTGGACGGCCAGGTACGCCAGGCCATCGCCGGCGGCAGCACGGCGGAAGCAGCCGTGGCCCGCGCCACCGAGGATTTCGCCCGCATGCTGGAGCAGCTCGACGACGAGTACCTGCGGGGCCGGGCCGCCGACATCCGGGATGTGGGGCGCCAGCTTCTGGCTGCCTTGCTGGGCGCTTCCCTGGATCTGACGCCGGACGAACCCAGCGTCATCGTGGCCCACGACCTGGCGCCGTCGGACACCGCCCGCTGGCCCCGGGAAAAGGTGCTGGGGCTCGTCACGGAAGCCGGCGGTGCCACCTCCCACGTGGCGATCCTGGCCCGGGGCGCCGGGGTGCCGGCGGTGGCCGGCGCAGCCGGAGCCATGGCGGCGGTTCGGCCCGGCCAGCCGGTGGTGGTCGACGGCACGGCGGGCCGGGTCGTCCTCGACCCCAGCCCCCAGCGCCGCCAGGCGGTCGAACAGGCCCTGGCCGAGCAGGCCCGGCGGGCCCGGACCCTGGCCGCCCTGCGGGACCTGCCGGCCGTCACCCCCGACGGCCGGCGGGTGGAGCTGGCCGTCAACATCGGCAGGCCCGAGGACATTGCCGCAGCGGAGCCCTTCGGCCCGGAGGGCGTGGGCCTCTTCCGCACCGAGTTCCTGTTCCTCGACCGGTCCGAGCCGCCGGGAGAGGAGGAGCAATGGCAGGCCTACGTGGCCGCGGTGCGGGCCCTTGGGGGGCGCCGCCTGGTGCTGCGCACCTTGGACGTGGGCGCCGACAAGCGGCTGCCCTTCATCGACTGGCCCGAGGAGATGAACCCGGCCCTGGGCTGGCGCGGGGCACGGCTGGGGCTGGAACGGCCGGACCTGCTGCTGGCCCAGTTGCGGGCCGTGCTGCGGGCGGCCGCCGAGGGGCCGGTCAGCGTGATGTTCCCCATGGTGACCACCCTGGAGGAGGTCCGGCGCCTGCGCCAGGCGGTCCAGGAGGCGGCGGCAAGCCTGGAGCGGGAAGGGATCGCCCACGGCCCGGTGGAAGTGGGGATCATGATCGAGGTGCCGGCGGCCGCCCTGGCGGCCCGGACCCTGGCCGGCGCCGTGGACTTCTTCTCCATCGGCACCAACGACCTCACCCAGTACACCCTGGCCGTCGACCGGACCAGCCGGCAGGTCGCCGGCCTGTACGATCCCCTCCACCCGGCGGTGCTGCGCCTGATCCTGGAGGTGGGCCGCGCCGCCGAAGAGGCGGGCATCTGGGCCGGCGTGTGCGGCGAGCTGGGCGGCGAGCCCCTGGCGGCGCCCTTCCTGCTGGGCGCCGGCATGACCGAGCTCAGCATGCACGCCCGCGCCCTGCCGGAGGTCAAGCAGGTGATCCGGGCCGTGCGCTATGCCGACGCCCGGCTTCTGGCGGAAGAGCTGGTCACCCTGCCCGATGGCGACGCGGTGCGCCGGCGCCTACGGGCCTTTCTGGCCGGGGTGGGCGTCGAACCAGCCCATTAGCACCGGCCCTTTTGCACCCTGTAGGTGAGGCCGAGAGGAGGAGCCCGCGGCCGGGAGCCCGTGACCGGACCCGGCTGCCGCTGTGACGGGGGTGATCACGGTGGCCATCCGGCGCGTGCTGATCGCCGGCGGTGGCTGGGGCGGCATCAAGGCGGCCCTGGAACTGCGCCGCCGCCTGGACCCTGCGGACGAGGTGGTCCTGGTCGACCCCAACCCCACCTTCCGGCTGGGGTTCCGCAAGACCTGGCTGCTGGTGGGCAAGACCCGGCTCGACGAGGCCACCCGCTCCAAGCATGCCCTCAACGACCGGGGCGTCCGCTACCTGCAGGCCCGCATCACGGCCATCGCCCCCGAGGAGCGCTGGGTGGAGGTGGAACCGGCGGGCGGGCCGGGGTCCGGGGACCGCCGCCGGCTGGAGTGGGACTACCTGGTGGTCGCCCTGGGCGCCCAGCCCCGGCCGGACCTGGTGCCAGGGCTGCTCGAGGCACCCGGCGCCTTCAACCTCTATGATCCGGAGGGCGCCCTGGCCGCCGGCCGCCGGCTGGCCACCATGACCGGTGGGCGGGTGGTGGTGGCCATCCTGGGAGTGCCCTACAAGTGCCCGCCGGCTCCCTACGAGGCGGCCCTTCTGGTCGACGAGGCCCTCCGCGGCCGCGGCCTCCAGGGCCAGCCGCCCGCCGGCCGGCCGAACTTCTCCATCGCCGTGTTCACGCCCCAGGCCGGCTCCCTGCCCGTGGCGGGCCCTGCCGGCTGCCAGGCCATCGAGTCCAGCCTGGCCCTGCGGCAGATCGACTTCCACCCGAACCGCCGGTTCGTCCGGGTCGAACCGGGCCGCCTGGTGGGCGAAGGGGGCGAGACCGAGCCCTACGACCTGCTGCTGGCCGTGCCTCCCCACCGGATCCCCGACGTGGCCGTGACCGCCGGGCTGGCACCGGGGGGCGGATGGATCGCCGTCGACCCCGCCACCCTGCAAACCCGGTTCCCCCGGGTGTATGCCATCGGCGACTGCACCCAGATCGCCATGGCCAACGGCCAGCCCCTGCCCAAGGCGGGCGTCTTCGCCGAGGGAGAGGCCGTGGTGGCGGCGGCCCACATCGCGGCGGCCCTGACGGGCAGCCGGCCGCCGGAACCGTACCGGGGCGAGGGCTACTGCTTCCTGGAGCTAGGCGGCGGTCTAGCCACCCTGGTGCGCGGCGAGTTCCTGGCCCGGCCTGCACCGCGGGTGGAAGTGGCCTCGCCCTCCCGGGAATTTCTGGACCAGAAGCTGGCCTTCGAACGGGAGCGGCTGGAGGGGTGGTTCGGACCGGCCTCTTGGTCCGCGGAGCCTTCGCGGCTAAAATAGTTTGAGTACCGAAATATTTGTCCGGTGGAGCCTGCCGCGAGCTCTGGAGGTTGACCCATGCCGGATCGAACACCCCCGCCGGCCGGTCCCGGTGCCGGCCATGCCCCTGCCCCGGGTGTCCCCGGCGGATGCCCCCCATCGGGCAACGGGAGGTCGCAGGGGGAGCCTGTGGCCGTTCGGGGCCGGCCGGCGGGGCCCGCCTTGGGGACGGGTCGGCCCCGAACGGGTACGGCCCGGCCGCAGCGGGAGATCCCCCGCACGGAGGAAGGGGCGGCCGGCGGCGGCCCGGCCGCGGAGGAGCAGCTCTCCCGGCACGGCTTCTTCATCTTGCTGCTCACCATGTTTTTGACGGTGGCCGGTTTCGGCATCGTCCTGCCGGTGCTGCCCTATTTTGCGCAGGATCTGGGCGCCAGCAGCCTGGAGATGGGCCTTATGGTCTCCCTGTACGCCCTGGCCCAGTTCCTGTTTGCCCCGGTGTGGGGGTCGCTCTCGGACCGGATCGGGCGCAAGCCCGTGCTGATCCTGGGCATGACCGGCTTCGGCCTGTCCTTCATCGCCATGGCCTTCGTCCACTCGGTGGCGGTACTGATCCTGGTACGCTTCCTGGGCGGCATGCTGTCGTCATCCACCTTCCCATCTGCTCAGGCCCTGGTGGCCGACCTGACGCCACCCGAACGCCGCGGCAGCTCCCTGGCCCTGATGGGTGGGTCCAGCAACCTGGGCTTCGTCTTGGGCCCGCTTCTGGGGGTGCCCATCACCTCCCTGGGCTACGGCTTTCCCGGCCTGGCCCTGGCAGGCGGCCTCGCCATCCTGCTCACCGCCCTGCTGGCCATCGCCGTGCTGCCCGCACCCCGGCCCCGGGCCGCGACCGCCGGCCGGCGCCCGCCCCTCACCCGGGCCCTGCGGCTGGCCGTCACCAGCGCCGAGGCACCGTGCTACTGGCTGGTCCTGGTGGCCGCCATGGCGGGTTCCAGCGTCTTCTCCATGCTGGGGTATTACCTGATGGAACGGATGGGCGCTCCGGAATCGGCCAACCAGCTGGCCTTCTCGGTGATGGGCATCGCCTCGGCCGTCATCCAGTTCACCGTGGTGGGCCGGGCCATGGAGCGCTGGGGCGAGACGCGGACCTCCAGTGCGGGGTTTCTGGCCGGTGCTGTGGCCTTCGTCCTGCTGCTTCTGGCGGGGCGGGTCTGGCAGGCCTGCGCGGCCGTGGCGGTGTGGGGTGTGGCCCTGGCCTTGATTCGCCCGCCCTTGACCACCCTGGTCTCGCGCCGGACCCGGCTGGGCCAGGGGACCGCCCTGGGGATCCAGGCCTCCTTCGAGAGCATCGGCCGGATGGCGGGCCCGCTGCTGGCGGGATTCTTGTTCAGCCTCCATCCCCAGCTGCCCTACGGCGCGGTGGAGGTGCTGCTGCTGGCCGCCCTCTTCTGGGGAAGCCGCGCCCTGCGCCGCCTGGAATCGGGAGACGCCGGTCCGGACGGCGCCGGCAGGACGGGGGCTGGCCCTGCGCCGGGTGAGGCGGCGCGGCCGGCGGCGGGAAGTCTGGTGGCGACGTCGACCCGGTAAGGGAGGCGCCGTCCCCCATCATCGTGGATGCGCCGTTCGGCATGGCGGCGCAGGATGGCGGCCCGGAGCGGGGACACCACCGGCGGCGCCCGGTGCTCAGGCGAGGCGGCTGCGGGCCGGCGTGGGGCCCAGTTCCTCCAGCACGGCCAGGGCCTCGGGGGCGCGCTCGTAGGCCAGGAGGATGCCGTCGGCGTAGGCATCGGCCACCCGAGCCGCCTTGAGCAGGGCCTTGCGGTCCACGTTGAGCGCGTACAGCTCGACCACAAAGGGCGTGTCGCCCAGAAGGTCACGGAAACCCCAGGCCAGGGTTTCTACCCAGTACGTCGTGCTGTAGTGGAGATCATAGATAGGCACTACGAAGAAGTCGACCAGCGGGGCCAGCTGGGCCACGTCCACGCCGAAGCGCCGGAACTGGTGATCGCCGTAGGGATCCGGGTAGAGGGTCAGCGAGAGCAGGGGCCGTGAGGACGCCGGCCGGGTTCCGCCATGGCGGCCTGCCGGACCCGGCAGGATCCCGCCCGCAGCGGAAGCGGAACCGTCCCCTCCCGCCTGCCCCGGGTCCAGCCGGTCCCGGTGGCCTCGACGCGGGCCGGGGCGCGGGCCGGACCCCGCGCCCGGGTCAGAGGGCGGTGCCGGCGGCCGCCCTGCCCCCGCCCGGGCCAGGGCCTCCCGGACGAACCCGGCAATGGTGGCCGCTCGCCACTCCTCTTCACCCAGCCCCGAGGCCGCCTGGGCCGCCCGGCAACGGGGGCAGCGGCAAAACCCTTCGCGGGGAAAGCTCACCGTGTCCAGCCGCAGGCCCGCGATGCCCTCCGCCGCGGCTCGCTCCACCAGCTCCAGCAGCCGCCGGCGGTAGGCCGGTTCGCTGGGGCAAACCCAGTCCCAGTCGAAGTAGGGGGTCCCCCGCACCGCCCGCAGGCCGTCGGGACCAACGGCCGCCAGGCCGGGGTCGGCCTCCACCGCCCGGTTGTCTCCAAAGCAGCTGATCATGTTGTGGGCCCCGGGGAGGGGCGGCTCGACCCGGCCCAGCACGCTTTTGATCTCGTAGAACACGTGGAGGGGAAAGGGCAGGTTTCGGGCGCCCGCCTCCCCCGCCCCCATCCGCTCGCCGCCGGGCAGGAACCCCATGTCCCGCAGCACCCGTAGGTCCCGCCGGTCGTAGGTGACGATGCCCCGCATCCCCATTCCCCCGCTCAGACGTTGAACCGGAACAGGATCACGTCACCGTCCTGGACCACGTAGTCCCGGCCCTCCAGGCGCAGCAGACCCGCCTCCCGCACGGCGGCCATGGAGCCTAGGCGGATCAGGTCCTCGTAGGCGACCACCTCCGCCCGGATGAAACCCCGCTCGATGTCGGAGTGGATCTTGCCGGCCGCCTGCTTGGCCGTCAGCCCGCGGCGGATGGGCCAGGCCCGGACCTCCTCCTCCCCGGCGGTGAAGAAGCTGATCAGCCCGCTGGCCTCATAGGCCGCCCGAGCCAGGCGCGTCACGCCTGGCTCGCCGATGCCGTACTCGCCCATGAAGGCCTCCCGCTCGCCGGCGGGCAGCTCGGCGATCTCGGCTTCCACGGGACCGCAGAAGGTGATGAGGGGCTCGCCCCACTGGGCGGCCGCCTGGCGCAGGGCTTCCTCGCCCGGGAAGGTCCCCTGCTGCAGCTGGCCCTCGTCCACGTTGACGGCCAGCACCAGGGGTTTGAGGGTGAGCAGGCCGAAGCCCTTGACCAGGCGCAGGTCCTCATCGGTCCAGGAGAGCTCCCGCAGGGGCCGCTCCTGTTCGAGCAAGGCCTGCATCTCCGGGAGCCGCTCCAGCAGGGCCTGGTCGTCGGGCCGGCGCTTGCGGGGCGGCGTGGCCTCCAGCCGCTGGCGGGCGCTCTCCACCGTCGCCAGGTCGGTGAGGATCAGCTCGTCGCGGATCAGGCGGGCATCCCGCAGGGGGTCCACCTCGCCCAGCACGTGGGGCAGGGAGCCGCCGCCGAAGGCGCGGATCACGTGGACCAGCACGTCCGCCCCTCGCACAGCTTCCAGGAACCGGTTCCACCGCGCCCGGTCCTCGCCCGGCACGGCGCCGGGGATGTCGGTCACCCGCAAGGCGGCGGGGGTCACCTTCCGGGGCTTGTAGAGGGCTGCCAGGCGGTCCAGGCGCGGGTCGGGAACGGACGCCATGCCCACCGTCGCCTGGCCGGGACCCCCCCGGCCCTCGCCGGCCAGCAGCCGGAAAAGCAACGACTTCCCCACCTGGGGAAGGCCGATCAGACCGATGTCCACGGGCGGGCCTCCTTGGTTCGCAGTTGGCTGGTGCGCCGCCGGCGGGTCCGCACCCGCTCCTCCGCGGCGGCGCGGCGGCGTTCCGGGCCCGGCGGCGGGCAGGGCGGCTGGACCCGGCCACCCTGCCCGGCCGGATGCCCCTTATGGGCCGGCCTGCTGGGGACTCCGGGCCACCACGCCGGCGATGCGCACCGCGAGCCGCCCGCCGGGGCCCGGTTCTTCCGTGAAAGTCACCGTGATGCGCACGCCGTCGCTGCGGGTGACCACCAGGGGGCCGCGCTCGTAGTTGCCCCCGACCGCCTCCACCCGCCAGCCCTGACCCAGGGGCCGCTGGACCAGCAGGTCCCGGCCGGCACCGGCCACCGCGGCATCCTGCTGCCGCACCAGGGCGGCGGCCTCGGCCCACCGCCCCCGGCTTACCAGGGTAATGAAGGCTTCCAGCACGCTCAAGGCCCGGTCCACCGGGCGACTCCATGCCAGCCGGTAGGTGTCCCCCGTCCAGATCCAGCGCTGCTCCCACAGGCCGGGGGCCGGGCCGTCCCGGGTGACCAGCACGGGGCTGCCGCCGGTACTCAGGGCGAGATCGAGCCCGCTGCCGTCAGGGGCCATGCGGACCTGCCGGATGACGATCCCGGCGCCGTCTTCCGGCCCGACCCCGGACTGCGGGCGGCCGGGGGACTTGGGCCCCGGGCTGCCCCCCAAGAGGCTCCACCCGTTTTGCGGCCCGCCGCCGGACGGCCTCCCGAAGACCAACGAGCCGCCGGGCACCACACCCCGGGGCACGGCCGGCGCCGCCGGCGGTTCAGGCCATCCCAGGAACCCCACGGGCACCCACTGGTCACCCCATGGTTCCAGCAGCGTCACGCGCAGCGACGGGTCCCGGCCCCCCAGGTGATGCTCCGTCACCACCACCAGCCGGGGCCGCCCGTCAACCCCGGGAAGAACCCACCCGTCCCGGAAGAGGGCGGCCAGTCCCCACCCCCCTCCGGCGGGCGATGCCTGCCACGGGGTGGGCTCGGGTGCCGCTGGCCCACCGGATCCCGGCCCTGGCTGCTGGCCGGTGCCGGTCGCTGCCCACCCTCCAAAACCTTGGCCCGCGGAACCAGGGGCAAGGGGAGCCGGCGGGGCCGACCCGGGGGCCGGATCCCTCCAGGACACCGGCGGCTCGGGCGGCACCCGCCCTTCGTCCTGTGCCGGGCCGGGTGGCGGGCCGCCCATCCCGGCACCCTGTGCCGCCCCGCCCGGCCGGGAGATCGAGGGAGCCTGCCCCCGCGTCCCAGGGTCAGGGGCAGCCGGCCCGCCCGGAGCAGGTGCCTGCCCGCCCGGTTCGACCGCGGCCGCACCGCCCGCCCCCGACCCGGCGGGTGGCAGGCCAGCGGGAGCGGCCCGCTCTCGCTCGTCCAGCACCTGGACGTGGACCCTGCCCTGGTCCGTCCAGGTGGCGATCACGTGCGCCACCGTTTCGGGAAAGCGGGGCCCGAAGGCGATCAGCAGCACGGCCGCACCCGGGCGGAGGCCGCCGGTTGTGGCCCCTGCCGCCCCGTCGCCGCCATCGCCGGGGGCCGTCCCACCGGCGCCCGGGCTCCCGCCGCCACCCGGGCTCCCACCGGCGGAACCCGGCCCGCCGGAACCGGCGCCGGATGGACCGGCGCCAGGCGGCTCACCGCTCAAGGAACCCGCCGCGGCCACCCGCCCCGGAACCTTGACCGGGGCCGCGGCCGGCACCGGGCGCGGCACCAGCACGTTGACGAACGGCATCTCGGGGGTGGCCAGTTCCAGCTCGAGGGCCGCGGGATCCCCCTCCAGGCGGGCCGGATCGAGCCGCTCGAGTCGGTAGAGCAGCTGCTGCACGGCTCGGGCGAAGGCGTCGCGCGGGCCGGTGCCCCCCCGGGCCGGATTCGCGGCCCCCGGCCGCGAATCCGGCCCGGCCTGCCCCGCCGCGCCGCCGCCCCCCGGCGGCGGCGCGGCGGGGGGTGCGGCCAGCCCCTGGCTGCCCGCGCCGGCGCCGGGCCCGCCCATCCCCAGGCCGCCCCCGGCGCCGGCCGAAGGCCCACCGGCGCCCGCCAGCAGCTCGACGGGAAGCCCACCGGCGCCGGCGGCACCGGAATCCTGGCCGGCCGCGCCGGCCAGGATTCCGGTGGCTGGGCCCCACGCCCCGGCGGCTGCCCCCGCCGCCTGCCGCCAGAAGGGACCTGCTACCAGAAGGGCGAGCACCACGGCGCCCGCTGCCCGCAGGCGCAGGCCCGGCGGCAGGCGGCGGCCCCGCCCGGGCCCCTCCGGCCGGGCGGGATTGTGGGGCCCGCCATGGCTTCCGCCGTGGCTTCCGGCCGGATCTGGGGCCGGGGCCGGAGCTTCCACGGCCGGCGCGCCCATACCCGGCGTGCCCTGCCGGACCCGGCCGGGCGAAGGCCCTGCCCCTGGGGCCGGCTCCGCCGTCCGGTCACCGGAAGGCCTCCCAGCCGCCAGGGCTGCCGCCGGTGATGCCGCCTGCTCTGTCCCGCCGGCAGGTTCCGGCCCAGGTTCACCCTCAGGTCCAGGAGCAGGTGCAGGACCAGGTGCAACAGGTAACGGGCCGCCCGGCCCCCGCCCGGGGGCATCCCCGGTCGTGCTGGGGCTTGACCGGCCTGCCGGTTGCGCCCTGCCGGGCTCCCGCTCAGGCCCGTGCGGAAACCGGGTCGAGGAGGTGTTCATATGGGGAGTTTAACATTTTTGAAATGATTTCGTCATCTTCGGTGAATAAGGACGGGTCGTGCCAAGACTGTGGAAACGCGGTTTCCCTGCGGAACCGCGGCTTCCCGGGGCAACAGCGCGCCACACCGCACACCCGGTCGCCCCCTGTCAGGACCAGGCGGCCGGGAACCCCTCTCCCAGCACCTCCGCCGCATCGGTCACCGCCACGAAGGCCTGGGGGTCCATCTCCCGGATCAGTTGCTTGAGCCGGGCCAGCTCCCGCCGGTTGAGGACGACCAGCACCACCGCCCGCTCTTCGCCCGTCCAGGCGCCCGTGGCCCGCAGGATGGTGGCCCCGCGCCCCAGCTGGACGGTCACCACCCGTGCGATCTCCCGGGGCCGGCTGGTCACGATCCAGGCGCTCTTGGCCCGCAAGGGTCCTTCCTGCACCACGTCGGCCACCCGTCCGCCCAGGAAGGTCACCAGGATGGAGTAGAGGGCGGTGTCGGCCCCCAGGGTCAGGGCGAAGGCTGCCAGCACCAGGCTGTCGGCCACCAGGAAGGTCTCGGCGATGCCGATCCCGTACCGCTCCTTGAGGAACCGGGCGACGATGTCGATCCCGCCGCTGCTGGCGCCGGCCCGGAACAGGAGCCCGATGCCCGAGCCGATGAAGGCGCCGCCGTACAGGCTGGCCAGCAGGGGCTCGTCCACCCGGAAGGCCACGCCCTCCGTCAGCCGCAGGGCCAGGGTGACCAGCAGGGTGGCCAGGCCCGTCCGCAGGATGAACCCCCGGCCGATGGCCCACCAGCCGAAAACGAACAGGGGGATGTTGAGCAGCAGGTAGAGCAGCGAAACGGGCAGGCCCGTGGCGTAGTGCAGCAGCAAGGAGACGCCGCTGAGGCCGCCCTCGCCCAGCCGCGCCGGCACGAGAAAGCCGTTGATCCCCAGGCTGAACAGGGTCGCTCCCGCGGCCAGGAAGGCCACCTGGACGAACCGGCCCGCCTGGAGCGGCCCTGCCCCCGGCCGCCCTCCGGGGCCCCCGGCGCCCGGGCCCGTGCCGGCGCCCTGCGAGGTGGTGGCCGTTCCGCCCACAGGTGCAACCCCCTTCCCGAACCGGCGGCAGGAGTTTCGCCGCCTACAGCCGCCACGCCAGCCGGGCCGGCGGCCGGACCGCCCCAGCCCGCAGCCCCCGGCGGCCCGGCCGCGCAGCGGATCCACCCTCCCCGCAGCGGATCAGTCCTTCCAATCGATCAGGATGGCATCGCCGTCGACCCGCACGGGATAGGTGCGCAAGGGCACGACCGCCGGCAAGGCCCTCACGGCCCCCGTCCGCACGTCGAAACGGGCCCCGTGGCGCGGGCAGATGCACACGTAGCCCTGCAGGCCCCCCTCGCTCAGGGACGCCTGGGCATGGGTGCACGTATCATCGGTAACGAAGAACTCGCCGCTGGCGGTATGCCAGACAGCCACAGGATGGCCGTCGATCTCCACCTTCAGCCCCGTTCCCGCCGGGACCTGATCCCGGGTCGCCACCTGCCTCCAGGCCATGGATCAACCCTCCTCCACGCGAAGGCCGGTGGCCCGAGGGCCACCGGCCTTGCCGGTTCGTTCAGAGCCTCGCTGCCGCCCAGCGCGCCGCCCCGCGCCGCCTTCCATGCGGCCGCCCGGCACAATGCAGGCCGCCCGGCGCAGCGGTACCTCTGGCGCAAGCGGCGGGCGCCGCCCGTCCCGGGGACCGGCCTCCCGGCTTGCCCAGCCGACCACCGCTTCCCAGGGGCGCCCGGTCACGCCCGGCCGCCCCGGTGGGACCGGTGGCGGAGCGGACGGCGGCCGGCCGGACCTGCAAGCCCGGCCGAACGGACGCAGCCGCCGGCCCCAGGAACCCCATCAGCCGACGGAGCCTTCCATCTCCAGCTGGATCAGGCGGTTCATCTCGATGGCGTACTCCATCGGCAGCTCCTTGGTGAAGGGCTCGATGAAGCCGCTGACGATCATGGTGGTCGCCGTCTGCTCGTCGATGCCGCGGCTCATCAGGTAGAAGAGCTGCTCCTCGCTGACCTTGGACACCGTCGCCTCGTGCTGGATGGTGACGTTGTCCTCGTTGATCTCGATGTAGGGGAAGGTGTCCGTCCGGGAGTACGGGTCCAGGATCAGCGCGTCGCACTGGACGTTGACCTTGGCCCGCTCGGCCCCCTCGTGCACCTGGACCAGGCCGCGGTAGCTCTGGATGCCGCCGTCCTTGCAGATGCCCTTGGACACCACGGTGGACGAGGTGTCGGGGGCCACGTGGATCACCTTGCTGCCGGCATCCTGGTGCTGCCCCCGGCCGGCGAAGGCGATGGACAGGATGTCGGCCTTGGCGCCGCGGCCGAGCAGGTACACGCTCGGGTACTTCATGGTGACCTTGGAGCCGATGTTGCCGTCGACCCACTCCATGGTGGCCTCTTCATAGGCGACGGCCCGCTTGGTCACCAGGTTGTAGACGTTGTGGGACCAGTTCTGGATGGTGGTGTAGCGGCAGCGGCCGCCCTTCTTGACGATGATCTCCACCACCGCGGAGTGCAGCGAGTCGGTGGAGTAAATGGGCGCCGTGCAGCCCTCCACGTAGTGGACGAAGGCCCCCTCGTCCACGATGATCAGGGTCCGCTCGAACTGGCCCATGTTCTGGGCGTTGATGCGGAAATACGCCTGCAGGGGGATGTCGACCCGCACGCCCGGCGGCACGTAGATGAAGCTGCCGCCGGACCACACCGCGGTGTTCAGGGCGGCGAACTTGTTGTCTTCCGCCGGCACCACCGTGCCGAAGTACTCCCGCACCAGGTCGGGGTACTCCTTGACCGCGGTGTCGGTGTCGCAGAAGATCACGCCCTGCTTCTCCAGGTCTTCCCGGATGCTGTGGTAGACGACCTCCGACTCGTACTGGGCGCTGACGCCGGCGAGGAACTTGCGCTCCGCCTCGGGGATGCCCAGCCGGTCGAAGGTGCGCTTGATGTACTCCGGCACCTCGTCCCAGCTGCGCCCCTGGCGCTCGGCGGGCTTGATGTAGTAGTGGATGTCCTCGAAGCGCAGGCCCGAGAGATCGGGGCCCCACGTGGGCATGGGCTTCTTCTGGAAGACCTCGAAGGCATGCAGCCGGATCTGCCGCATCCAGTCCGGCTCGTTCTTGTAGTGGGAGATGCTTTCGACGATCTCCCGGGTCAAGCCCTTGGGGGACTTGAACACGTAGTTCTCGGGGTCGTGGAAACCGTACTTGTACTCCTGGCCCAGTTCGACCAGTTCCTTGGCCACCCAGCTCACCTCCGGGCGTGGCCCCGTGGGCGATGGCGGACCAACCGTCCAGGGGGATGTTTTTGCGAATCTATCCTTATTTGGTTCTGGTCTAAGGTTACCCGCGGGCCGGTGTCACTGTCAACCGCACGGGGAGCACCGAAAGCGCCCCACGGCCCGGCCCCACGGCAGACCGGGACCGGCCCGCAGGACCGGAGGCGCTTGGCGTCATCCGCCGCATGCGCGGCGGGGACCCTCTGGCCGGCCGGCAGCGGGTGGTGGACTGCCCGGCCCGGGCAGGGGCCGGGCGCTGGCCCGGGCAAGCCCGGCAGGTCCTGCTGAAGAGACAGGTTGGCGCAGCTCAAGGCGGCGGGGCGGGGGAACGCGGATCAGTGGGCAGCGGGAATGCGGACCTCCAGGTAGCTCAACTTCCCCGCCTGGGGGTCGAGGACGTAGCCGGGGTGGAACTCGAGGCCACTCACCCGGGCCAGGTCGGGCTCGAGCCCCGTGCGGAAGGCCAGCACCACCCGCGCCTGCCGGGTGGCGCCCGGCGGGATGCCGCGGGTGAGATCATCGCCGTTGCTGCTACGGTAATACAGCTCGTACCGCCGGCTCGGGGTGAGCACTGCGCCCTGGGAAGGGCCACAACCGCCCAGCAGCAGCAACCGCTGGCCGTCGGCCGTGTTCTTCACCGTGACATCCACCAGCACCCGGCCGCTGTCCAGGCTGATGCCGTCGACGCGCAGGGAAAGCCCCCCTGCGCTGTACCAGGCGTCCGGAAGCGGCATGAGGAGTCCGGGTTGGGACGAACCGGCTTCACCGGCTCCGCCCGTGGGCGCTCCGCCCGCGGGCGCGGCAGTCCGGGCAGGCGTTGACGCGCCCGTTCCCACTTCGAGCGGACCCGGGGTGCAACCGGCGACCAGAAGGGACACCGTCAGCAGGACGGCCCCCGCCAGGACCGCCCGCAACGCCCTCCACCCGACTCGGCCGGCCATCGCACCCACCTCCCCGGGGCGTCCCGACCACCCCCGCGGGCCAGGGCGCCGGCACCCGTCGGCCCGGCCTGTCCATGGGCCTTCGTGCAGGACGGCGCACTCACCAGGGCGGGCCCGAAAACCGGACACCCCAGCTCACCAGCCCGTTCCTCCGTCACCTCCATGCTACGCCCGCGGGGCTGAGGCGCGGCTGAACGCCGCCTGAGGGCAGCCTGAGGGTCGGCCAGTCGGGAGAGGTCGAGCCAGCAGAGCCCGCCCGGTAGGAGCCGCCGGTCCTGCGCGTGCAACTCGGGGAATCCGCCCTGGAAGGATGGTGGAGACTTGCGGGAGCCCTTGACGATGGCGTTTCGGCGTGGAAGGGCCCGGCAGCCGTTACGGCCGCCACCGTGCCCGCGGAGCGCGCCTGGCGCCGCCGTGCGCCCCCGCCCCGTCTGGCACGGCCGTGCGCGCCCCACCGGTCTTTGCCGGCCCCGAGCCCCGCCCCCTCTTCGTTGCAGGCGCGCCTGCAGGCCGGGCCGCCGCCCCAACCCGGCGCCCTTGGCCCTACCCGCGCTTCAGGTCCTGCAGCGGAACGCCCTGGCGGCACAGGGGACAGTCGCCCGGCGGGTAGGCGGCCACGGAGCGGGTCAGCAGGGCGGCGAAGGGCACGCCGAAGTCCACGGCGCCGCCGCTGCGGTCGACCACGGCCCCCACGGCCACCACCCGGCCGCCCGCCGCCGTGACGGCCTCCATGGTCTTGCGGACCGAACCGCCGGTGGTCACCGCGTCCTCCACCACCACCACCGGCTCGCCCGGCTCCAGGCGGAAGCCTCGCTTGAAGGCCATGCCGCCGCCGGGCTCCTTCTCGGCGAAGAGGGAGCGGGCGGGCAGGCACCGGGCCACGGCGTGGGCCAGCAGGATCCCGCCCACCGCCGGGCCGGCCACGGCACCCACCGGCATCCCCGCGGGCAGCACGTTCTTCAGCGCCTCCGCCAGGGCCGCCCCGATGGCTTCAAGGACCTGGGGATACTGAAAGGCCTGGGCCAGGAGGAAGAACTCGTCGCTGTGCAGGCCGGTGGTCAGCCGGAAGTGCCCTCGGCGGTGGGCGCCCGTCTGCTCCAGCAGCGCTGCCACGGAGTCTCCGGCCGATCCGGCGCCGCCGGCCAATCCGCCACCGCCGGCCCATTCGCCCCCGGTCGCCCCTCGCTGGGCCATCCTGGGGTTGCCCCCGCTCATGCCTGGCTCACCTCTTCGTCGCCGGCAGGCCGGGCGCCGGCCCCAACTCCCGCCGGCTTCCCAGCAGCACCTGCGGCAATGCCTTCCGCAGAGTTGCCAGCGGGCCCGGTGGCCCCCGCCGGCCCACCGGCCCCGGGGGCGGCCGCCGGATTAGCCGCTCCGGCCCGCTCCACCTCGGCGGCGATGGCCTCCAGGGCCGCCCGGGGATCGGCGGCTTCCGTGACCGGGCGCCCCACCACCAGGTAGTCGGCGCCCGCCGCCACGGCCTCCCCCGGTGCGGCCACCCGCCGCTGGTCTGCCGCCGGCGCCCCCGAGGGACGGATGCCGGGCGTCACCAGCACCATGCCCGGGCCCAGCACCCGGCGGGCCGCCGCCAGGTCCACCGCCGCGCAGACGATCCCGTCAAGCCCCCAGGCCCGGGCCCGTTCCGCCCGCCGCACCACCTCGGCGGCCAGGGGCAAGGCGGTGCCTGCCGCCTCCCGCAGCGCCCCTTCGTCCAGGCTGGTGAGGACCGTCACCCCCACCAGGAGGGGGCGCAGGCAGCCGGCAGCGGCGGCCCCTTCAGCGGCCCCTTCCACCGCCGCCCGCACCATGTCCGCCCCGCCCGCCGTGTGGACGGTGATCATCCACGCGCCCCGGGCGGCCAGGGCGCGGGCGGCCCTGAACACGGTGTGGGGGATGTCGTGCAGCTTGGCGTCGGCGAAAACCCGCAGCCCCTGCCCGGCCAGGCGGTCGATCCAGCCGGCCCCCAGGGCGTAGAGCATCTCCAGGCCCACCTTGAACGCGCACCCCTGCGGGGCCAGGCGCCGGACCAGCTCCTCCGCCCGCCCGGCGTCGGCCACGTCCAGGGCCACCACCAGGCGCCCCGCCGGAGCCACCTCGACCATCATCCCGCTCCCTCCTGTCCGCGGCCGTGGGCCCGGCCGGTGAGCCGGGCCGCGTCCAGACCCCTGGCCGCCAGGATCGCCGCCAGTTCGTCCAGCACCCGCACGGGGGCCAGGGGGTCGGCCAGGGCCGCCGTGCCCACGGCCACCGCCGCCGCGCCGGCCAGCATGAGCTCCGCCGCGTCGCGGCCCGTGGCCACGCCGCCCATGCCCAGGATGGGGACCCGCAGCCGGCGGTACGCCTCCCAGATCCAGTAGACGGCCACGGGCCGGATGGCCGGGCCCGACAGCCCGCCCCCCACCGTGGCCAGCACCGGCCGCTCCGCGTCCACGTCGACGGCGGCACCGCGCAGGGTGTTGATCAGCGAGAGCCCGTCGGCCCCCGCCTCCATCACCGCCGCGGCCACCTCCAGGAGCCGGCCGCCCTCCGGCGACAGCTTGACCAGCAGGGGCCGCCGGGTCACCCGGCGCACCTGGCGCACCAGGGCCGCCGCCGTGGCCGGATCCCGGCCGAACTCGAGCCCTCCCGCCTTGACGTTGGGGCAGGAGAGGTTGAGCTCCAGGGCATCGACGCCGGCGGCATCCAGCCGGCGGGCCACGGCCGCGTACTCCTCCGCCGTCCGGCCCACCACGTTGGCGATGACCGGCACCGCCAGGCGGCGCAGCCAGGGCAGGTCGTGGGCGACGAAGTGCTCGACGCCCGGGTTCTGCAGGCCGATGGCGTTGAGAAGGCCCGCCGGGGTTTCCACCGCCCGGGGCGGCGGGTTGCCGGGCCAGGGTTCGAGACTCAGCCCCTTGACGGTCACCGCCCCCAGCCGGTCCAGGGGGTAGAACTCGGCCGCCTCGCGGCCGTAGCCGAAGGTGCCCGCCGCGGTGACCACCGGGTTCTTCAGCACCAGGGAACCGAGGCGCACTTCCAGGGAGGGAACCGGGTTCATCCCAGGATCACCTCCCGCGCCGGAAACCAGCGCCCTTCCCGGCAGGCCCGGGCGTACCGCACGGTTCCGGCGGGACCGCGCAGGGGCACGGCGCAGCCCAGGCACACCCCGTACCCGCAGGGCATGTAGGCGTCGACGACGAGAAAGCCTTCCGCCGCCGTGCCCTCCAGCGCCGCCTGCACGCCGCGCAGGAAGGGGGCAGGGCCGGCCGCCACCACGCGGCCGGGGCCCGCCGCGCCGGCCAGGGCCGGATGGGCGCGCAAGGCCTCAAGCCAGGTCCGGCCGCCTCCCGGGGTCCGGCCGCCCCCCGCCGCCTTCCCACCGGAGGAACCCGGCCAGAAGCCGGAGGAACCGGCCCAGAAGGCGAGGGGCGGCGCCGCCGGCGAAAGCCCGTTCCACACCGCCTCCAGTGCCGCTGCGGGGTCGCTCCCGTCACTGGCGGGGACCGGTGCCGGGCGCTCCGGGCTCGGGGAAGGCACCGGCGGCTGGGGGGGCCGGGGCTCGATCACGCTGGCCACCGTCACCGGCACACCAGCCGCCTGAGCCCGGGCGGCAAGGAGCCGCAGGGCCAGCACCTGCCAGCCGGGCGCCACCAGCAGCAGGGGCCGCGGCGCCGCGGCGTCCGGCCTGCACCCGGGCTCCGGCCCCGCTGCCGTTCCGGCCGCTGCCGCTGAGGCCTCCGCCGCCGCCCGGCCGCCGGCCGTCCAGCCCGCCGGCGCCGGCCGCCCCAGGGGCCCCAGCACCACCAGCCCGGCGCCCGGCGGCAGCGACGCCAGGGCCGCGGTGGCCGGCCCGATGACCCGGTACACGAGGGTGATGCGGCCCCCTTCGGCGTCGGCACCGGCCACGGAAAAGGGGCGACCCAGGAAGGGGCGCCCCACGGTTCCGCCTGTCGCCACGGGCGGCCGCATCCCCGGCCCGGAGCCGCCGGTCTCCCCGGCGTGCCCCGAGGGCCCTGAAGCCCTGGCGCCGCCGGGGTCCCCGGCGGTGCCGCCGGAGCTCTCCGGGCCGCCAGCGAAGCCGCTGGTCCCGCCCGCCGGCTCCGCCTCCGGCACCGGCGGCAGCGGGCTGCCGGCCGGGAGCGGCCGGCCGGCTGCGGGCACCAGCACCTGGACGAACTGCAGCGGCTCGACCCGCCGGGCCAGGGCCGGCTCGGCCAGCGTGGTCATGGCGACGCCCGGCGCCACCCACCGGGTCTCCACCACCCGGGCCAGGACGCGGGAGGGAGAAAACCCGCCGCCCTGGAGGCCTGGGCATGGTTCCGCAGCCCGGTTCACCGCCGCTCCCTCCCCGCCGGGAAGGCCTGAACCGTCCCGGGGACCTGGTGGCCCGACCGCCCGTCGCGGTGCGCTCCGCCACCCGCCCCGCCGCCGGCCACCGCCGGGCCGTGCCCCGCCGTGGCCCCGGGCGCCCCGGCGCCGGGCCGGCTCCCGCCGGCCGCCACCGGCTTGAGGTCCTGCAGGGCGCGGACCTGGGCCGCCAGGGCCCGCCGGTCGGGCCGGTGCATCAGCACCTCCACCAGGGCCGCGGCGGTATCCAGGGAGGTCAGGCAGGGGATGCCCCGCTCCACCGCCGCCCGCCGGATGCGGAACCCGTCCCGCTGGGGATCGCGGCCCTGGGTCAGGGTGTTGATCACCAGGCGCACCCGGCCGTCCCGCAGGGCATCCAGCAGCGGCGTCCGGGACGGGCCGGGGGCCGGTTCGTCCGGCGCGGCGGCAGAGAGCTTGGGCAAAACCGTGGCCTCCAGGCCCGCCGCCGCCAGGGCGGCCGCGGTCCCGGGGGTGGCGTAGAGCCGGTAGCCGGCCGCCGCCAGGCGCCGGGCCAGTTCCACCGCCGCCGGCTTGTCCGGGTCCGCCACGGTCAGCAGCACCCCCTGCCCCGGCTCGGGCAGCTTCATCCCCGCCGCCAGCAAGCCGCGGGCCAGGGCGCCTTCCAGGGTCACGTCGATCCCCATCACCTCGCCCGTGGACTGCATCTCCGGGCCCAGGGAGGGGTCGACCCCGGGCAGCTTGCTCCAGGAGAAGACCGGCAGCTTGACCGCCACGTGCTCGGGCGGCGGCAGGAGGCCCGTCCGCCAGCCCAGGCCGGCCAGGCGCTGGCCCAGGGCGGCCCGGGTGGCCAGCTCCGCCAGGGGCACGCCCGTCGCCTTGGTGATGAAGGGCACCGTGCGGCTGGCCCGGGGGTTGACCTCGAGCACGTAGAGCGTCCGGCCGTCCCAGACGAACTGCAGGTTGATCACCCCGCGCACCTCGAGGGCCCGGGCCAGGGCCACCGTGGCGGCCTCCACCTGGGCCAGCACCGCCGCCGGCACCCCGGGGGCGGGCACCACGGCGATGGAGTCGCCGGAGTGGACCCCCGCCCGCTCGATGTGGCGCATCACCGCGGGGATCACCACCGTCTCCCCGTCGGCCACCGCGTCGACCTCCAGCTCCATGCCGGCGATGTAGCGGTCGATCCAGACGGGCCGGTCGCCCGCCACCCGGGCGGCCGTCTCCAGGTAGGCGGCCAGTTCCTCCGGCGAGGAGGCCACCTGCATGGCCCGCCCGCCCAGGACGTAGGAGGGCCGGACGATCACCGGGTAGCCGATGCGCTCCGCCGCGGCCATGGCCTCCGCCACCGAGCGGGCCGCCGCCCCCCGCGGCCGCTGGAGGCCCAGCCGCGCCAGCAGCTGGTCGAACCGCTCCCGGCTTTCCGCCGCGTCCACCGACTCGGGGGCGGTCCCCAGGATGGGCACGCCCGCTGCCGCCAGGGGGGCCACCAGGTTGACGGCCGTCTGGCCGCCGAACTGGGCCAGGACCCCCACGGGCTGCTCCAGGTCCAGCACGTTGCGCACGTCTTCGGGGGTCAGGGGCTCGAAGTAGAGCCGGTCCGCGGTGTCGAAGTCGGTGCTCACCGTCTCCGGGTTGTTGTTGACGATCACCGCCCGGTAGCCCAGGGCCCGCAGGGTCCGCACGGCGTGGACGGCGCTGTAGTCGAACTCGATGCCCTGGCTGATACGGATGGGCCCCGCGCCCAGCACCACCACCACCGGCCGGTCGCCGTCGGCCGCCCGGCGCTCGCCGGCTTCGTCGGCCTCGCCGTGGGTGGAGTAGAAGTAGGGGGTCAGGGCCTCGAACTCGGCGGCACAGGTGTCGACCATCTTGTACCCGGGGCGCAGGCCGGCAGCCCGCCGCGCCTGCCGCACCGCTTCTTCCGTCGAACCGGTGAGCTCGGCGATGCGCCGGTCCGTCAGGCCAAGGCGCTTGGCCTCAAGGAGCAGGTCCGGGGGGACCGGCGCGTCGCCGGTGCCCGGGGCGGCGGCGGGACCTGCCCGCCGCCCCGCGTCCCGCAGCCGCTCCTCCAGCGCCACCACCCGGGCGATGCGGTGCAGGAAAAACCGGTCGATGCCTGTCCAGGCATGGAGCTCCTCCACGCTGCGGCCGCGGCGCAGCGCCTCCGCCAGGAGGAAGAGGCGCCGGTCGTCGCCCTCCCGGATGGCCGCCTCAAGGGCTTGTTCGTCCAGCTGGCGCGCCTCGGGCCACTCCAGGGCGTCGACCCCGATCTCCAGGGAGCGCACCGCCTTGAGCAGGGCGCCCTCGAAGCTGCGGTCGATGGCCATGACCTCGCCCGTGGCCTTCATCTGGGTCCCCAGGCGCCGGTCGGCGGTGGCGAACTTGTCGAAGGGCCAGCGGGGGATCTTGGCCACCACGTAGTCCAGGGCCGGCTCGAAGAGGGCCGAGGTGCCGGTGATGGGGTTGCGGATCTCGTCCAGGCGCCGGCCCAGGGCCACCCGGGCCGCCACCTTGGCGATGGGGTAGCCCGTCGCCTTGGAGGCCAGGGCGCTGGAGCGGCTGACCCGCGGGTTCACCTCGATGACCCGGTACTCCGCCCCGTCGGGCTGCAGGGCCAGCTGGACGTTGCAGCCCCCCTCCACGCCGATGGCGCCGACGATGCGCAGGGAGGCGGAGCGCAGCCGCTGCAGCTGCCTGTCGGTCAGGGTGAGCGCCGGCGCCACCACGATGCTGTCGCCGGTGTGGACGCCCACGGGGTCCACGTTCTCCATGCTGCAGATGGCGATGGCGTTGCCCGCCCCGTCGCGGATGACCTCGAACTCGATCTCCTTCCAGCCCAGCAGGCTCTCTTCCAGGAGCACCTGGCCGATGGGGCTGGCCGCCAGGCCGCGGTCGACCAGGGCCGCCAGCTCGGCCTCGTTGCGGGCGATGCCGCCGCCGGTGCCGCCCAGGGTGTAGCCGGGCCGGGCGATGACGGGGAAGCCCACCCGCCGGGCGAAGGCCAGGGCCTCCTCGTAGGAGCGGACGATGGTGCTCTGGGGCACCGGCTCGCCGATGGCCAGCATCAGCTCCTTGAAGGCCTCCCGGTCTTCGGCCCGCTGGATCGCCTCGGGCGGCGTGCCGAGCAGCTGGACCCCGTAGCGCTCCAGCACCCCTGCCCGCACCAGCTCCATGGCCAGATTGAGGCCCACCTGCCCTCCCAGAGTGGGCAGCAGGGCGTCGGGCCGCTCGCGCCGGATCACCGCCTCGGCGAACTCGGCGGTCAGGGGCTCCACGTAGATGCGGTCGGCGGTGCCGGGGTCGGTCATCACCGTGGCGGGGTTGGAGTTGAGCAGCACCACCTCCAGGCCCTCTTCCTTGAGGGCCCGGCAGGCCTGGGTGCCGGAGTAGTCGAACTCGGCCGCCTGGCCGATGATGATGGGCCCCGAGCCGATCACCAGCACCTTGCGCACCCCGGCGGGTGCCCGGCCCGGGTCCCGGCCCGCGCCGGCCCGGGCGCTCCGCACGGGGGCTGCCGGCAGGGAGCGGGTCGGTAGGGGGTCAGTCACCGGCCAGCCCTCCTTCCCCTGCCACCAGGGCGGGCTCGCCCCGCCCGGCCGCCGCCCGCGCCGGCCCGGGCGCCAGCAGGCGGAGGAACTCGGCCAGCAGCGGCGCCGCGTCCCGCGGGCCGGGAGCCGCCTCGGGGTGGAACTGCAGGCCCCGCACCCGCAGGTGGGGGTGGCAGAGGCCCTCCACCGTGCCGTCGTTGACGTTGATGTGGGTCACCACCAGCCCCGCCGCCTCCAGGGATTCGGCGTCCAGGGCATAGCCGTGGTTCTGGGAGGTCATGAACACCCGCCCGTCGCCCTGCCCGGAACCCGGCCAGGCCGCCGCGGCGATCTCCTTGACCGGGTGGTTGGCGCCGCGGTGGCCGAAGGGCAGCTTGTAAGCCCGGGCGCCGAAGGCCAGTCCCAGCAGCTGGTGGCCCAGGCAGATGCCGAAGGTGGGAACCGCCTCCGCCAGCCGCCGGACCGTGCCCAGCACCGCGCCCAGGTCCCGCGGGTCCCCCGGCCCGTTGGACAGGATCACCGCGTCGGGCCGCAGGTCCAGGATCTCGCCCGCGGGGGTCAGGGCGGGGACCACCGTCACCCGCCACCCCTGGGCCACCAGGGCGCGCAGGATGTTGCGCTTGACGCCGAAGTCCACCAGCACGGCGTGGGGCGGGAGGAACCCGGCGCGGCGGGCGGGCGGGGCGGCCGCCGCGCCCGCCGGTTCGACCCGGTAGACCTGCTGCGTGCCCGCCGCCAGGGCCGTGGGCGGGGTCCAGGCCGCCGCCCGGGCCGCCAGCTCGGCCGTGGCGGCACGCAGGTCAGTGGTCAGCACACCCCGCAGCGTCCCCCTGCGCCGCAGGTGCAGGGTGAGGGTCCGGGTATCGAAGCCGTCGGCGGCCGGCACGCCGGACCGGGCCAGGTGAGCCGTCAGGGGATGCAAGCCGATGGCGCCGGCATCGAAGAGCTCCCGGGCAATGAGCGCCGTGACCCGCGGGCCGGCCGACTCGTCTTCGTCCTCGTGGACGCCGTAGTTTCCGACCAGGGGGTAGGTGAGGACGACGATCTGGCCGTCGTAGGAGGGGTCGGACAAGAGCTCCTGGTAACCCGTCATGCTGGTGTTGAAAACCACCTCGCCGGTGACGGCCCAGGCGCTCCCTCCGGACTCCGGGCCGGACGGACCGGCGGCCGCGCCGCCGGGGGCGACCACCACCCGGCCGAACCACTGGGTGCCGTCTTCCAGCACCAGCCGGGCCGGCACCACCACTTTGGCGGTGGAGGTGGGAGCACCGGGCTCACCCGCCGGCTCCGCCGATCCTGCCTCCTGTGGCCCCAGGCTTCCAGGCTCCATGCGTGCGCCCTCCTTCGCCAACGGCACCCCAGGCATCCGCCTGGAACGGTCACCGTGGCCGAACAACCTTTCCTCCGTGCGATGCATCCGGGCAAGGCAAGCCATGCTGCCCGTTGCAGACTGCATAAATATACACATAGCCCTTAACATTATACAATCCCGGCCGTCTCCTGGGTCCCCGCCGCCTCCTGAGCCGCGGTCTCGCCGGCCGGCACCGGCACCGGCCCGCCGTCCAGGCGGAACACCATCCGCCCCCCGACCAGGGTGCCCACGGCCCGGCCCCGCAGGGTCCAGCCGGCAAAGGGGGTGTTGCGGCCCAGGCTGGCGAACCGCTCGGGTTCGACCACCCACCGCCGCTGGGGGTCGATCAGGGTGACGTCGGCGGGGGCTCCGGGCCGCAAGGTGCCGCCCGGAAGGCCCAGGATGCGGGCCGGTCCCGCGGCCATGAGCTCCACCAGCCGGGCGGGCGACAGGGGGCGGGGCACCAGGTGGGTGAGCAGAAGGCCCAGGGCCGTCTCCAGGCCCACCACGCCAAAGGCGGCCTCGGGAAAGGGGCAGTCCTTGTCCATCCCGTGGTGCGGCGCGTGGTCCGTGGCGACGGCGTCCACCGTGCCGTCGGCCACCGCCTCCAGGAGGGCTTCCCGGTCCCGGCGGGAGCGCAGGGGCGGGTTCATCTTCCAGTGGGGGTGGAACCCGGCCGCGGCCACGTCCTCGTCGCAGAGCAGCAGGTGGTGGGGCGTGACCTCCACGGTCACGGGGATGCCCCGCGCCTTGCCCCACCGCACCAGGTCCAGGGTGACGGCCGCGCTGGCGTGCAGCACGTGCAGCCGCGCCCCGGCCTGTTCGGCCAGGAGGAGATCCCGGGCCACCATCACTGCTTCGGCGGTGGCGGGGATGCCGGGCATCCCGGCGGCCGCCGCCACGGCGCCCGCATGCATGGCGCCGCCGGCGCTGAGTTCGGGTTCTTCCGCGTGGACCAGCACGGGCAGCCCGGCGGCCGCGGCCCCTTCCAGCACCCGGACCATCACGCCCGCCCGGGCGATGGGCCGGCCGTCGTCGCTGACCGCCACGGCCCCCGCGGCCTTGAGGGCGGCGTAGGGGGCGGGTTCGTCCCCGGCCAGGCCGCGGGTGGCGGCGGCGACCACGTAGACCCGCACGGCAGCCTCGGCCGCCGCCTTCATGGCCAGCCACTCCACCCGGATGGCATCGTCCAGGGGCGGGCGGGTGTTGGGCATGCAGGCCACCGCGGTGAAACCGCCTGCCGCCGCGGCCGCTCCCCCCGTGGCCAGCGTCTCCTTGTGGGTCTCCCCGGGGGTGCGCAGGTGGACATGGGGGTCGATCAGCCCGGGCACCACCCAGAGCCCCCGGGCATCGAGAACCTGCAGTCCTGCACCGGCGGGATTTGGCCCGGTACCACCGCCGGCTGCCGCGCCATCGCCCAAAGCGCCCGCGTCGGGAAGCCTGCTGCCGGCCTGGGCCGCCGCGGGGGCGCCGGGCAAGGGGGGGCCGGCATAGACGATGCGCCCCCCGGCGATCACCAGGTCGCCGGGCCCGTCCAGCCCCTGGCTGGGGTCGATCAACCGGCCGCCGCGGATCCAGAGGCGCATCAGCGGCCCCCCTCCCCGGTCCTGGCCTCGTCCCCGGGAACGGAAACGAGCCCGACACCGGCCGGGTGTGCCGCGCCCGCCGGTTCGGGCGCCACGCCGGCGCCGGCATCCGGAAGGGCCGGAGCCAGGGCCCACTCCAGGACGGCCATGCGCGCCGCCACGCCGCCAAGGACCTGGTCCTCGATGACGCAGCGGGGATCGTCCATCACGGCGGGATCCAGCTCGACCCCGCGGTTCACCGGGCCGGGATGCATCAGGATGGCATCGGGCCGGGCGCGCTCCAGCTCCCGGGGGCCGATGCCCCAGCCGCGCCGGTACTCGCCCAGGTCGGGCACCACCCCGGCCAGCCGCTCCCGCTGGATGCGCAGGGCCATGACCACATCCGCCCCGTCCAGCGCCGCATCCCGGCTCGGCGTGAGCTTCACGCCCGGGCAGGGCGGGGCCGCAGGCAACAGCCCCGGCGGCCCGCAGAGCCACACCTCGGCCCCCAGCCGGGACAGGAGCAGCGCCGCCGACCGCGCGACCCGGCTGTGGCGCACGTCGCCCACGATGGCCACCTTGAACCCCGCGGGCCATCCCTTGCGGGTGAGGATGGTGACGGCATCCAGCAGGGCCTGGGTGGGGTGCTCCCCGGTGCCGTCCCCGGCGTTGATCACGGGCACGTCCAGGACCGAGGCCGCGTAGGCGGCCGCGCCCGTCACGGGGTGGCGCAGGATCACGGCGTCAAAGCCCAGCGCCTGGCAGGTGCGCAGGGTATCCCGCAGGCTCTCCCCCTTCTGGACGCTGCTGCGGCTCACCGGCAGGTCGAAGGCCGCCGCGCCCAGCCTGTGGGCGGCCAGGTGGAAGGACTGGGCGGTGCGCGTGCTGTTCTCGTAGAACACCGTCACCACCCGGCGGCCCCGGAGGGTCGCCGGCCGGCGGCCGGTGCCGGCCCGGTCCCCGCCACCGCCGTTACGGTGCCCGGTGGTCGAGCCGGTCGCCGCGTCGGCGGCGGCCGGGTCATCCCCCGTATCCCCGGCGGTGCTCACGAGGACGGCGTGATGCTCGAGGGCGCGGGACAGCAGGTGAAGCAGGTCCCGGGTGGAAAGCTGCGCGATGCCGGTCAGGGAACGGCGGAAGCGCCGGGCAGGCAGGGCAGGCTCAAGGGGAAGAACCGGCGACCCGGCGGGTCCGGCCCGCTCCGGCCGGCGCGGGGCCTTCAGCGGGGCCGGCTGCGAGCCGGGCGGATCGGCTGGAGGCCGCGCCAGGGGCTCCGAAGGGGGCAGGGTGCGGATCCTGGCGGCCGCGGCACCGCCGTTCCCGGAGTACGGCAGCCGGTCTACGGGGCTCACGGGGTGGGGCGTCGTCCCGGTCCTCACGGTCTCGCCTCCAGATCGCCCCGTCCCGCAGGCACAAAAAAACTTCTTGCCTGCCGGCAAGAAGTCGTGGCAGCTGGCGCGGCCGGCTCGACACCGGACCTGGCTGCGGGCTTGCGCCCGCCAGGGCGGCTCCCGGCCGGGCGGCCGGTTCGACCGCGCCCTGGATGGCTCCTTACCGGCCTCACGGGACCAGTTTAAAGGGGCGTTTTTTGCTCCGGGCGGATGCTATCACGGGACCTGACCCGTGTCAACGACGATTTTTGAACCGAGCACCTGTGGGCCTACCGCCGCAGGATCCGGGTGGCGTTGAGCACGGCCACAAGCGCCACCCCCACGTCGGCAAAGACGGCTTCCCACAGGGTGGCCACGCCCCCGGCGCCCAGGCCGGCGACGATCGCCTTGACCGCCAGCGCCAGGACGATGTTCTGCTGCACCACCCGCCGGGTGGCCCGCGCCACCTTCACCGCCTCCGCCAGGCGGGAGGGGTCGTCGTCCATGATCACCACGTCGGCGGCCTCGATGGCCGCATCCGAACCCAAACCGCCCATGGCCACGCCCACCGCCGCCCGGGTCAGCACGGGCGCGTCGTTGATGCCGTCACCGGCAAAGGCGACCACCGGGCGGGAGCTGCGCCCGCGGCCACCCCCGCTGCCCTGCCGCCGCCGCCAGCCGCCCGCCGGGGCCCGGCCCGGCCGCTCCAGCCCCTCTTCCAGCGCGGCCAGCGCCGCGACCTTGTCTTCCGGCAAGAGCCCGGCGCGGACCTCATCGAGGCCCAGCTGGGCCGCCACGACCCGGGCGGCCGCCGGGGCGTCCCCCGTCAGCATGACCTGGCGCCGGACGCCCAGCCGGCGCAGGCTGCGCACCGCCTCGAGCGCCCCCGGCTTGAGGCGGTCGGCGATGACGATCCGGCCCGCCAGGCGGCCGTCCACCGCCACCAGCACCGCGGTCCCCCGGGTGGCGGGCAGGCCGGCCGTCTCCCCGGCCTCCGGCACCGAGCCGGCACCCAAGTCCGCAGCGATCCCCTCCTCCCGCAAGAAGCGAGGGCTGCCCGCCACCACCAGATGCCCGTCGACCCGGGCCCGGACGCCGCCACCGGCCCGCTCCCAAGCCTCCCTTACCCGCCTCCCGTCCAGGGGCTGGCCGTACGCCCGGGCCAGGGCTCGGGCGATGGGATGGCCGGAGTGGAGCTCGGCGTGGGCCGCCAGCTCCAGCATCCGGCCGGGCGGGACCGGCGCGCCGGCAACCCCGGCCACCTCGACCACCTCGAACTCGCCCCGGGTGAGGGTGCCGGTCTTGTCCCACACCATGGTGTCGAGCCGGGCCAGGGCGTCCAGGAAGTGGGCGCCCTTGACCAGGATGCCCCGGCGCGAGGCCGCGCCCAGGCCGGCGAAGTACCCCAGCGGCACCGAGAGCACCAGGGCGCAGGGACAGGCGATGACCAGCAGCACCAGGGCGCGGCGGAGCCAGAGGTCCCAGGCGGCGCCGGGCAGAACCAGCGGCGGCACCACGGCCAGCAGCGCAGCCGCCGCCACCACCGCCGGCGTGTAGTAGCGGGCGAAGGTGGTGATGAACCGCTCCGTGGGGGCCTTGCGGGCCGCCGCCTCCTCGACCAGCGAGAGGATGCGGGCTACCTGGGAATCGGCGTAGGGCCGGCTGACCTGGACGGCCAGCGCCCCGTCACCGTTCACCATGCCCGCCAGCACGGTGGCGCCGGGTTCGACCCGCCGCGGCACGGGCTCGCCCGTCAGGGCGGAGGTGTCGACGAAGGATGCCCCCTCCACCACGCGGCCGTCCAGGGGGATGCGGTCGCCCGGCCGCACCACGATGGTTTCGCCCACCGACACCTGGGCGGGGTCCACCACCTCCACCCGGCCACCCCGCCGCACCCGGGCCTGCCGGGGCCGCAGGTCCAGCAGCGCCCGGATGGACCGGCGCGACCGCCGGACGGCCAGGTCCTGAACGAACTCGCCGGCGGTGTAAAACAGCATGACGGCGGCCGCTTCGGCCAGCTCGCCCATGGCGATGGCGCCGGCCGTGGCCAGGGTCATGAGGAAGTTCTCATCGAACAGCCGGCCGTGCCGCAGGTTGCGGAGCGCCTGCCCGATGACGCCGTAGCCCGTGGCAGCGTAGACCGCCAGCAGCATGGCCCCGGGCAGCCAGGAAGGGATCCCTGCCGGTTCCGTCGTCTCCAGCCCGAGCGCCGCCAGGAAGACCAGGGCCGCCCCGGCAAGGCCGGCCAGCCGCCGCGCGGCTCCGGTGTCCCGCGGTTCCTGCCGGGCTCGCCGGTGGGGATCCCTCGGTGCGGGCGCTTCCTCCGCCGGGTGGCCGGGGGATGCGGCGCCGGCCTCTTGAGCCTGCAGGCGGGCGCCGGGTTCGACCCGGGCAATGACGGCCCGGGCCCGGTCCACCTGGCCGGGCGGGAGCAGGACGGTGGCCGTGGCGTAGCTGACGGTGGCCCCTTCCAGTCCCGGTTCGCGCCGCAGCGCCTCTTCGATGCGCTGGGCGCAGCGGGCGCAGTCCACGCCTTCCAGGGTATAGGCCTCCATCCGGGCCGGCCGCACCGGGGTCGCCATCCTCACCGCTCCTCGGCGTAGTGTTCCTGGGCTACCTGGATGAGGCGCAGCACGTGGCCGTCGGCCAGGGAGTAGTAGACGTTGCGCCCCTCCCGCCGGCTCCTGACCAGGCGCATGGCCTTGAGCAGCCGCAGGTGGTGGGAGACGGCGGGCAGGGACAGGTCCAGGACGGCCGCCAGGTCGCAGACGCACAGCTCGCTCAGGGACAAAAGGTACAGGATGCGGGTGCGGGTCTCGTCGGCCAGCGCCTGAAACAGGCCGGCCAGGCCGGCCACCTCGGTCACGCGGGCGCGCAGGACCGCCACCTGGTCTCCATGGGGTTCGAAGCGGGCGCAGGTCGCTTCCGCGCCGGCCGGCTCGCCGGTTCCCGCCCAGGTGGATTCCCTGAGGGCGTCCATCCCGCCACCTCCCGCCGGGCATCCCGGTCCGCACCCGGGGTCGTCGCCGGGGCGCGGCCGGAAGCGAGAGCACAAGGATCGAGATCAAAAAACGGTATCACGATTCCACAACTGTTTAATCGTTGTTCACGGTAAGGGTATGCCGCGGCGCCGGCCGGCGTCAACGGTCACCGCGCCCGGTGAAGTCAACGGTTACCGTTGCGAGGAAGAACGGGCGGGCCCAGTGGGAGCTCTGCCCATCACACCCTGAGCGGCCGGTGGCCGCCCGGGTTGCGGGCGATGCGGGCGAAATAGAAGCGGTGCAGGTCGCCTTCCCGCTGGTGGGCGCAGCGCAGGCCGAGGCGGGTGGCGATGCGCTCGAACTGGCCGTAATAGAAGGCATGCCACTGGTCGCGGTCGATCCCGAAGGCCGCCAGAAGGTCGCCGTCTTCGGGCGGCGGCTCCAGCTCGAGGCAGGCGATGCCGCCCTCCTCCCGGACGGTGACCACCCGGTCGCCACCGGCGGTGACCATCTGGGCCAGTGCCTGGGCAAACTCGATGCCCGAGCACTGGCGCAAGGGCCCCCAGGTCTGGACCACCTGGTCACCCAGGTAGCGGGCCAGGGACTCCGGCGAATCGCCCCGCTCCCGGGCATAACGCAAGAGCAGCATCAGATACCCCCGCAGGTTGGCGCGGGCGATGCGGAGCTGCTGTTCCAGCTCGGCCGGCTCGGGCCGGCCGCCGGGAGCACCGGCAGGATGGGCGTCCAAGGCATCACCTGCGGCCGGAGGGGGCCTGGGCGGGACCTCGCTCCAGGTGGCCGAGCCACGCGCTTTCGCCGGGGGGTAAGTCCCGGAGGGCCGAACACCGCCGCCGGCTGGATCAACCCGGCCGCCTTCCCATTGTAAACCACCCAGGCCCCCGGCATGTACCCGGCCTCTGGATGCGACGGCAGCAAGCTTCGGCAGGCGTCCCCGCCCCAGAGTCTGGCCGTCCCAGGGAATGGTTCGCCCGGCGGCGGGGCGCCGGGACCCGCTCGGGGCCGGCGCGGGGCTCGAGCAGCGCCGGGATCCGCGCGTCCCGGCACCCAGTGACAACGGCTCACATCGCGGAAATGGTTCAAGAAGCGCCCATTCTTCGACGCACCTTCGCCCGGGCTCACCGCACCAGTGTGACCACGCCGTACGCGCCCATCGTCAGAAGGATCAATGCCAGCGGCAACGCTGCCAGCGCAGCAGCGACGCGAATGTCGCCTTTCCTCCGGAGAACGACAATGGCGGCGATGGCGAGCAAGATCCCGACTGGAGCGACATACTGGAACCGCGGTGTGAGGGCGAAGTAGCAGAGGGGGCCAATGGCAAACAACGCTGCCGCGTAGACCCAGCCAGCCCGCCGGGTAACCCAGCCGGCGATGGCTGAGCCAATGGACACGATCCAGGCCGGAATCCCCAGCAGGGTTCCCGCCAGCAGCGAGCCAAGGGCTGCCCATGTCATCCCGAGCGTCCCCCTTTCGCAGGCCCGTCAGCGCCGGGAAGATGGTTCGCCAGGCTCCCCGCCATCCTCCTCCCCGCTGCCGTCCCCCCGGGGGGCCTCCGCCCCGCCCCAGGACTGGATCACCTGGGCCGCTCCGGCCTTGCCCTCCCAGAAGGCGGCCAGCGGCGGGCGAACCTGCCGCGCCACATCCCGGTGCTCAGGCCCCGGCGCGCCGGGGGCCGTGGGATAGGTGACGGCCAGGCGCTGCCAGCGGCCCCGAGCGTTCTGGTTCCACACGCCCAGCACCAGGTGCTCCAGCTGCTGCCGGTAGACCGCCGGCAGGGGGCTGCTCGCCCGCCAGGCGGCCAGGGACGTGACATCGGCCGGTACCGCCAGCAGCCGGCGGGTGAGCACGTCGGTGCGCCAGCGGCTGAGGAACCGGGCCAGCTCGACGGCCGCTTGGGTGTGGTCGTCGCCCCGGTACCGGTTCTTCCGGAAGACCATGAGTCCCCCGGTTTCCAGCAAGGCCGGCCGCGGCGCTCCTGCGGGAACGGGCGGCGGCAAGAGCACCAGCCCGTCGAAGCCGGGTGGAACCAGCGGGTCCAGGCGCCGGGGATCGACCGGGTCCGGGATGCCGCCCGCCAGGCGGCCGCCGGCATCGACCCGCGGAGCCGGAGGAACGGGCCAGCGCTCGGGGACGGCAGGGGTACCGCCGCCGCGGTCCGCCACCAGGGGCGGCACCGCCACCACCCCGGGCCGGGGGGCCGGTTCCTCCGGCCGGCGCGGCACCAGGCCGGCATAACGCTCCAGCAGCCACCGGCCCAGGGCCGGGGTGAACCCGCCGGCGGGTCCCTCCAGGTCGCCCTCGGCCAGCCACTCCACCACCCCCTCGCCGGTCACGGCATGCAGCCGCTGCTGGGACCGGAGCCGCTCCAGCCACGCCAGCGCCGCCCGGCCCTCCGGCCCGGCCCAGGTCACGGCGCCCGAGGGCGCCAGAGGCGCCGCCAGGCCACGCACCCGCAAAAGCTGCTCCAGGGGCAGGTCCGGCCGGGCCGCCCACAGGGTCAGAACAGGCTGGTCTCCCGGCGGTAGGGGTTCCGGCGGCTGGGATGCCGGTGGCTGGGATCCCTGCGCCCGGCCCGCCGGAGCCTCGCCCGCTCCAGCCGAGCCCGGCTCACCGCCCGAGGACTGGCCCGCCAGCCCCACCAGGCGCTCCACATCGGCATACGTCCAGCCCGCCAGCAAGAGCGCGTTGGGGTCGAGCCCCACGGCCCGCAGCCGGGCCGCCGCCACCCACCAGGTGTGGGGCGCCACCCAGCGGGGCCAGACCCAGCTCCGCCGGTCCGCCTGGTACAGCAGCAGCGCCGTGGGGTTGTACCAGCGGCGCTCGGACCGGCCGAGGTAGGGGTCCAGCGGCACCTGGAGGGGGTGGCGCACCAGCAGGGCGCTGCCCCACCCGCCGAAGACGTCGGGCGGCTTGCCGTCGGCCAGGGCCCGCTGCAGGCGGTCCTGCGCCTCGGAGGCCGGGATCCACTCCACCCGCACCCGGATGTTGGGGAACTGGCGGGCAAAGGCCGCCAGGGCCTGCTGGAGGTACTCGCGGTGGGTGAAAGGACCCGGTTCCGCAAGAGGTGGAACCGGCGGCGGGCCGCCCCGACGGCCGGGTTCGGTTCCCGCCCCGGGGCCGGTTTCGGAGGAAGAAGGAGCGCCGGACTTGCCCGCTTCCGGTGGCGCCGTGGGACCGGGCTGTCCCGCCAAGTCGGACGGACCGGGGGAACCGGCCGCGCCGGAGGGTTCTTGTCCGGAGGGAATCTCGGCCCGGGCCGGTTCCGAGGAACGGGTTCCGGGGCCGCCGGCTGCGCTGCGGCCGCCCCCCGGTCCTGCGGCGCCCGGGGCCCGGGGCTCGGGGCTGGGTCCTCCGGGCAGCCGCAGGGGATCGGGCAGGACGGCCACGGGCATCTCCGTCTCCCAGAGCACCAGCTCATAGGTCTTGCCGGGGTCCAGGGGGACGGGACGGTACCGGGCCCAGGGATCACCCTGGCGCTGCCGCCAGAGGGCGAGGGCCCCGGCGGCCACTACCAGCAGGGCCGCCACCCCGATCACCAGGGCCAGGCGCTGCCAGCGTTGCCGCCCGGCGGGTGGCCCTCCAGGCGTCCCCCGGCGCCGGTTCGTCCGCGGTGGCATGGTCTCTCCCCCCTGCGCGGTCCTCTCGTTCCCTACGGCTCTGGCCCCGCTACCAAGATGGCGGCGGCGATGCCCCAATCCTCCGCCCCGCTCCCCAGCAGGATGTGGCGGCGATCTCCCACGGCACCGGTCCCGCCGGCCACTGAATGGCAAGGCGATCTCCCGGCCGCCCGGGGCCGGCCGCGCCTTTGGCGGCCGTTACGGCCGGAAGCCGCTACGGCCGGAAGGCGTCACGGCCGGAAACCCACCAGCCGCTGCAGGGCCGCGTCGGCCGTGCCGTCGGGATGCAGGCCGAACCACCACTGCGCTTCGGCCACGGCCTTCTCCGTGGCGCCGCCGTAGACGCCGTCGGCCACCCCGGGGTCGAACCCCGTGGCCCGCAGCGCCAGCTGCAGCAGCACCACATCCTGGCCCACGTCCCCGCGCCGGTAGACGGGCAGGCGGTAGTAGACCTCGGTGGTGCCGGTGATCTTGACCGGGGTCCCCACCTGGACCAGGTGGTCCAGGGTCATCACGTCTTCGTTGAACATGCGGATGCAGCCGAGGCTGGCGTAGGTGCCGATGGAGCCGGGGTTGTTGGTCCCGTGGATCCCGTACGACCCCCAGGGGGCGCTGAGGCCGAACCAGCGGGCGCCAAAGGGGCCGCCGGGCCAGTGGGCGATGTCCGTCACCCGCCACTCGCCCACGGGCGACGGCTCGCCGGGCCGGCCCGCGGCCACCGGGAAGGTCTTGACCGGCACCCCGTCGCGGTAAACCGTCAGCTGCCGCCGGTCGATATCGATCACGATCAGCACGTCGCCGCCGGAGGCCGCCACCGCCTGCCCGCCCTGCAGGGCAAGTCCCGCCACCGACCGCCACCAGCGGGCAAACCGCCAGTAGGCGCTGCGGGCCCCTTCCTGCTCGCCGCAGACGGGACCGGCCCCCTCCAGGCCCCCTCCGGCCTGGTGCCCGCCCACCCAGAGGAGGGCGCCGGCCAGCACCAGGCCCGCCAGCATCCCCCGCGGTAGCCGCCGTCCCGGCCGGGGCGCCGGGCGGTGTTGCTCCGCCCGGGCCGCTCCTGGGGCTGGCGGGGGAGCGGGGGCTCCAGGGCCGCCCGGGCCGCCCCGGACCCGGGCCAGCTTGCCCCGAAGGGCCCGGACCGCATCGCCGGCGCCGGACGAACGGGCCCGGAAGGGCCACCGCCCCGCGTGCCGTTGACCACCGCCGGGCCGGAACGGCCCGCGCCCGGAAGCGCGGCCTGGTCCAGCCATAGGTCCACCCCCACCCGGTCCCGGTGGAACCAGGGATGCCGGGCCGGACCCCCGCCCGGACCCAGCCGGGTCCCCACCGGCCCGGGCACCAGGGACCGGCCCAGGCTAGGCTATGCGCGCTGCAGGCGGGGTAGAAGAAACAGGGGACGCGGGCACGGGAGAGGCCCGGCCAGGGGCCAGGTAGAACAGGCCGCGGGCGGCGCCGGGAAAGGGCGGGGCCTGGAAGGAACAAGGGGCCGCGTGCCGGTGCAGGGGCACCTGGGGGCGAAGCCGGGCGGCTTTCGGGGTGCCGGCTTGGGAGAATCCTGCTCATGATGAGGGGACCGGCGGCGGGGCGTCAGGTCAGCGCTTCCCCCGACGCCGCGTCGGCGGGGGCGGGGTGCAGCAGCCGCTGCAGGTCCTCGAGGGCCTCCCGGAGGGCCCGGGCACCGGCCTCGATGCACTCGGGCACCCGGTGCAGGTCGGTCAGTTCCACATCGGGCAGATCGGGCTGGACCACCAGGTCGGCGAACCGCTCCAGCTTGAAGGCTGCCAGGTCCCGGGCCATGAGGTCGAAGGCCTGCCCGAGAAAGTCCAGCAGGCCCGCGGGTTCGCGGCGCTGCCGCACCGACACGTCGACCGCCAGGACCACCTGGGCGCCCAGGGCTCGGGCCGCCTCGGCCGGCACCTTGTCCTTGACGGCACCGTCCACCAGGAGGTACGGTCCCAGGCGCTTGGGCTCGAAGATCCCCGGAATGGCGATGCTGGCCCGGACGGCCGCGGCCAGGCTCCCCTTGTCCAGCACGATGGCGCCGGGCATGGCCCGTTCGACCCGTTCCCGGTAGGCGGGCGGGCAGAAGACCGCCGCCCGGCCCGAGCGCACGTCGGCCGCCATGATCGCCACCGGCCGCTCCAGCTGCTCCAGCCGGATGCCGCGGGTCCAGAGGCCGATGAGGCGCTCCAGCTTCTGGCCCTGCAGCATGCCCTGAGGAACCGGCCGCCGGGGCCGCCAGCGCAAGCCCAGCACCTGAGCCAGCACGGCCAGCGCCGAACCCCAGGTGAGGTTGGAATCGTAGAGCTCGGCCGACCGCAGGCGCCGGGCCACGTCTTCCATCTGGGCGGGGCTCCAGCCGCAGGCCCAGAGGGCGGCCAGGATGGCGCCGCTGGAGGTGCCGGTGACGATGTCCGGCGAGTAGCCGGCTTCCTGGAGGGCCCGCAGCACCCCGACGTGGGCCAGGCCCCGCAGGCCGCCCCCGCCCAGGGCGACACCCAGCAGGACGGATCCGTGCCGCCTGTTCATCCGCCGCCACCTCCTCGCCGGCCCGGCGCCCGTTCCTATGCCTATTATGGTGCTTGCAAGCCGGCCCGAGCGCCCGGCGCTGGAGCGCCGGGCGCTGGAGCGGAGGGTGTTGAAGCGCCTTGGCACGCGAGCGCCGGGTGCCGGGGCGCCGGGCGCTAGCGCGAGCGCCGGGCCAGGGTCCGGTCGAGAACCGTGGCAAACATGGCGGCGCCCCGCTCCGCCCGGATCCGGCTGTTCGTATGGGCGCCGACCTCCAGCAACAGGGTCCTGGGTCCCAGATCCTGGTTGTAGTTGCCGCGGCCGTAGTAGATTCCCTTGACCAGCCCGGGAAAGCTGCGGTCGGCCTCGGCCTTGAGCCGGCGCGCAAAGGCCAGGTTCGTGCGGCGGAAGGGATTCTCCCGCCCGACCACCAGCCGGATCTGGGTGACCGGCTGGCCCTTCACCACCTCCCGGTAGAACTCGGGCGGCGTGGCGTCCCGGTGCACGTCGAGAAGCACCAGCGGGTTCTTCGGCATCATCTTGAGGGCCGTACGCCGCGAGCGGCGGTAGGCTCCCCGGTCGTGGGGCAGGTGCAGCGCCTCGGACTTCACCACCCGGAAGCCGTGCTCGGCCAGCTCGCGCCCGAGAACGTCGCCCACCTTGTGGATGCCCCCGCGGCCCTCCACGCTGTGGGTCCCGTCGGTCGGGATGTACGACTCGTCGTTATGGGTGTGGTAGATGCCGATGAGCCCCTCGCCCCGGGGAGTGGGCCGCACAGGGGCCGGGTCGACCACCTTCTGGAACAGGGCCCCCAGCGGCAGGGCCGCTGCCAGGGAGGCCGGTCCCGGCCGGGGGCCAGGCCCCCACCCGCCCAGGCCTGCCGCAGCGCCGGCCGGGACTGGTTCGGACCCGCCCGGCACGGCTCCCCAGGGATCGGGCACCATTCCCGGCGGGGCGAGCCGCCAGGGGGAGAAGAGGGCGGGCGGCGGCGCGGCAAGGCTGTCCAGGTTGGGACGACCGGGCTCCCCGGCCAGGGTCCCGTCGGCGGGGGGGAGCAGGGCACGGGCGTAGGCCGTGCGGCCGTCCACCCGGACGATGCGGTACCAGCGGTCGGCCGCGTCGATCCAGATGTCCCCGGCCATCATGATGCGGGCCGAAGCCAAAAGCAGCCGCTCCGTCCCGATCTCGCGCAGTTCCATGTGGGTATCGAAGAGCTCGTCGCCGGCAGGGTTCTGGAACCGCGGCCCCAGCCAGGCGGTGGTGGCCACCACCGCCACCGCCAGCCCTGCCAGGAGCCACGAGGCCGCGGCCGAGGGCGCCGCCGGCTGCTCCGCCTCCGCCACCGGCGGGCGCGCCACCGGCCGGGCCGCGCCGCGACGCCAGGGCGCGCGGCGGGCCAGCCACTCCCGCGCCTCCCCGACCAGTTCCGCCAGGGCGACCGCACCCACCCCCGCCAGGACCACCGCGTCCAGCACCCCGCCGCCCCCCAGGTTGGCCCAGGCGCCGGGGATCCCGCGGAGGCTGCCGGTGACCGCGCCGATCAGGTCGACCAGCATCACGCCCAGGGTCGCGGCGATGAAGGCCGACCGGCGCGAGCGCCCGGCCAGGTATCCGAAGACGGCCGCCACCACCACGGGAGCCCACAAGGGGTCCATGAGCCACCAGCGGCCGCCGCCGGGATCGCTGGGGAGGAACCAGTCGCTGGCGTAGACGGCCGCGGCCGTCCACAGGGATGCCACCAGGGCCCGGCGGCGCTCGAAGGCATGGTCGGCCGTGACCAGGAGATAGATGGCGACGGCCGCCGGGACCAGGGCCCCGCCCAGGTCGACGCTGACCCGGGGTCCCAGGGACACCTCCGGCAGGAAGGTGCCCGCGATCATCAGGCCGAGAAGGACCAGGGCCGCCGTCTTGCTGAGCCGCATCCGGTCCAGCACCTGGTGGGTCACGCCCAGCAGCACCAGAAGGGCCAGTCCGATGAGCAGCGCCGTCGTTCCCGCCAGCAAGGCCCGCCCCACCCCCTGGGATCCTGGGATCATGGTCCATGCCGTCCATGTCGCTGCGCATGCAGCCCGCCAGGGCGTTCCCGTTGGGCGCGCCCCCATAGGATGCCTCCACCCACCGCTCGGCTTGAGCGGGGCGCTTGGCTTGAGCGGGTCTTCCGGGGGGGTCGCCGAACTTGCAGCTCTGCTTCACCGGTGCAACTCCGCCACTCAGGTCATCACCCGACGCAGAGATACCACCTGCGCCCGATTGGGCCGCTTTCTGCAAGGCTGCTATTTTAGACTTGCAATCGGGCCCAACACCCGGCCCGGTTGCAACCGATAAGCGGGCAACACCGCTGTCGGTACACCCCTCTCGCGGGCGGCCGCACCGCCCCGTGACGCATCCCCCAGACACAACAAGCCTCCTTGCGGAGGCTTGTTGTGTTTCGTGATGGATTTCACAAGGCCTGGACTTGCAATTCGGGATGGCCCTCCGGGCGTTGCAATCCGGGAAGATCAGGATCAGGGCAGGAGCGTACCCCCGGGACCCAGCGGAAGCGCCATCCACTGGGCCAGGAGGAACATCGCCGCCATGGCCGCGGCCATGGCCAGGGCAAAGGCCCACTGGGCTTCGCCACGGAGGCGGCGCGCCCCCGGCACCAGCCGCCCGCCGGCCAGCCCCGAGAGCACCAGGCCGGCCGCGGCGGCCCGCAGCACCAGGCTCCAGGCGACCAGCCCCGCACCGGCGGGGAGGACTGCCGTCACCAGGGGGGGCAGGCCGGCCACCACGCCCCCCGCCAGGAGCTGGCGCCGCGGCGGCCGCCGGCCGTCGGCCAGCAAAAGGCCCAGCCCCCACGCCAGCAGCAGCCGGGCCGCCGCCAGAGCGGCAGCCGGCGCGGCGGCGAGCCCGCCCGCCTCCAGGGCCGCGCGCACTACCCAGGCCCCCGCGGCTCCGTCCAGGCCGAGGGCGGCGGCCCAGGTCCAGCCGACCCGCCGGCCCATCCGCCCGCCGGGCCGGAGCCAGCCGGCGTAGGCCGGGATCAGGAAGGCGGCAAGAAAGGCGGCCTGGAGCCACAGGCCCCGGCCCCACCCGGGGCCCTCCAGGCCAAGCCCCAGGGTCGCCAGCCAGTTCGACAGCAAAAGATAGGTGAAAAACCCGGCCGCCAGCCCGCGCCCGCCCGTGGTGCCGCCAGGCCAGCTGCGGGGCCTGCCGCGGGGCCCGGGCTGCCCTCCCCCGCGACCTGGGAGCCGGGAAAGGGCAAGGCCCAGCACCAGGGGGAGGCCATAAAGCACCAGCCCCCACCCCAGGCCGGCCAGCGGGAACCACCAGGCCGTCACCGGAATCCGGATCACCAGCGGCATCGCCTCCAGCGCCACAGCAAAACATGTTACCACTTGAGGGGCCGGCTGGGACACGATTCCTGGGACGGCCTGCGGGCCGGCTGCCGGCGGGCCCGCGGCGGTTTCCCCCTGCCCTGCGGGGCGGTAGAATTCGCGGTGGAGGGGACGAATCCGCTTCCGGAGGGAGGAAAGGGCATGGAGAACGTGGTCGGCCGGCTGGACCAGCCCCTGTTCCGCCAGACCATCGAGGAACTGGAACGGCGGCGGGTGACGGGTACGGCCTTCGACCGGCTGGTGGACGAGGCGCCCGCCGGGCAGCTGGGCCCGCGGGTGGCCCGCTTGCGGGAGGCCCTGGCGGCGCGCTTCGGCGAGCCCCGGGTGGATCCCGAGGCGGAGCAGCCCAACTTCCGCTTCCTCTTCGAGCTTTCGCCCAACACGTCGTACCTTGAGGTGGGCACCACCGACGGTCGCCGCGTCTACGTGGACTTCCTGAGCACGTACCTCTTCATGCGGTCCGTCACGCCCAGCAAGGAGACCTGCCGGGCCCTGTGGCTGCCGGCCTATGTCCAGGACGCCATCGCCGAGCTGAAGCGGATCGCCATGGAGGCGGGGGCCCTGGACCGGCCGGCGGCGTGATGCGGCGGCGGGCTGGACCCGCGGCGGACGGGTCCTGCTGCGCCGGTCCCCCCGGCAGGCCGGTCCGGCCGGCCCTGGCCCGGCCGGGCCCGCCCGACCCGGACCAGGTCTAGCGCCACACCAAGCCCGCGGGGGACCTGCGCCCCCCGGGCGGAGGAGGCTCTGTTGCAACATGGGTCCGGAAACCCAGGTGACGGCGGGCATCGCCCTGCTGGCCGGGATGGCCTACTTCTTCTCGCCGTGCGTCTGGCCGCTCTACCCGGCCTATCTGGCCCTGCTGGGTGGCACGGCAGGGCCGGCGCAAGGGACTGCCCCGCCGGGGCCGGCAACGGCGCCGGGTGGCCTGCGACACCCTTCTTCCCGGCGCCTGGCCGGCGCGGCCGGGTTCGTCCTGGGGCTGGGACTGGTGTTCATGGCCACGGGGGCCAGCCTGTCGGCGGCGGGAGCCCTGCTCATCGCGTACAAAAGCGTGCTGGAGAAGGTGGCGGGGGTCCTGATCGTCTTCTTTGGCCTGCAGATGCTAGGGGTCATCCGGCTCCAGTGGCTCCAGCGCGAGTGGCGCCCGGCGTGGGCGCAGGCGCCGGCCGCCGGCGCGGGCGGATTCTGGCCCGGGACCCTGATGGGTGCGGCCTTCGGCGTGGGCTGGACACCCTGCGTGGGCCCGGTGCTGGGATCCATCCTGCTGCTGGCTTCGTCCACGGGGACCGTTGCCCAGGGCATGCTCCTGCTGGCCGCTTTCACCGCGGGGTTTGCCGTCCCGTTCTTCACCCTGGCGGTGCTGATCGACCGCCTCCAGCCGGACCGGCTGCGCCGGGGCGGCCCCCTGCTCCGCCGGGTGGAACAGGCCAGCGGCGTGGCGCTGGTCCTGCTGGGCGTGCTGGTGCTGACGGGCCAGCTGGCCTACATCGCCTCCTGGCTCTGGTACACCGTGCAACCTTGAGCCCGGGCGCAACCTCAAGACCCCGGGCACCCCGGGCTTGAAGGCCACAGGCTGGAAAGGGGAAACGGGCCTTGCCGCCGCCCCGCCCGCAGGCCGGATCGTCCGCCCAGGCCGGGTCGATGGTCGCCAAGGCCCGCAGCCTGTTTCCGATCCCACGTACCGCCGGTCTTCCCGGTATCGCCGTGTTGCCGGTGGAACCGGCCCCCGGCCCCTGCCTCGCCCGGTGCGGCCGTCGCCTCGGGCTGCAGGGCCGCCCGTCCGGGCAGCGGCCGGGATCCCGCCCGGCGGAAGCCGTGACGGGCTCTACCGCCCGCAGGACCCCGCCGGCGACGGATGGCCGGCTCGGCCGGCAGGATCACCGGGCCGGAGAACCCGCCGGCCGGTCAAACCCGGGGGGCCGGCTGGAAGGCGTCGGCCCGGCCGGCCGCCCAGTTCGCCGTCCCGAAGGCCGGCGCTGCGGCGCCGCGGGTCGCGTCGGCCGGCGGCAGGGTGCCCCGCTGCGCCAGCTGCTGCTCCGCCAGGGCGATCATGCGGCGCACCATATGGCCGCCGACGGCACCCGTCAACCGGGTGGGCATGTCACCCCAGTACCCGTCGGGAGGAATCTGGATGCCCAGCTCCCGCGCCACCTCATACTTGAACTGATCCAGGGCCCGTGAAGCACCCGGGACCAGATGCCGGTTGCTCTGCTGACCACGAGCCAAGGCCTGTCACCTCCTCCCGAGGCCCGTGCCTTTTTGCCGAGGCTGGCAGTCGTAATATGATCCGTCGCCCTTCGCCTCACGCCGGCAAGTCATGGCAGGGGCGCCCCGGCGCACCTGGCGGCCAGGACCGGAGCGGCCGGTGGAGGCCCGCTCCCGAGGGAAGTCCCGGGGACGCGGCCGCCGGTGGGCCACAGGGCCCGGGCAGAGCCGGCGGCTGCCGGCCCTGGGGAGGCGGCCGCCCGGCCACGGTCGCTGGGCCGCACCCTATGGCGGTCCGAAACCCCTGCTGCCCCCGCAGTCAGCGGCTGCCGCCCCGCGCTCCGGCGGGGGCCCCGTGTTTCGGGCCGGCGCACCACCCTGCGCAGCGCGCCGTTCAGTCACCCTGGCGCGACCCCTCGGCGGCCGGGCCGTTCTCCCTGCTCCCCGTACGAGCCTCCTGCTGGCGCCCTTCACCCGGCTCGCCGGGCTCGCCGGGTTCGTCCCCTCCGGTCAGGACGTTGTCCGCCGCCGTGAAGGTATCGCCGCCCACCGTGGGCTTCCGGGGGTTGACCGGCCGGCCCTCCACCGGGCGGGGCCGGGAGGGGATGTCGCCGGGCAGGCCGGCCCGGATGCCCGCCCGGTTCACCACCCAGAAGGCCAGGCCCCCCACCACCAGAAGCCCCAGAACAATCATGACGCCCGTGTTCTCCATGGCCACGACCTCCTCTGCCGGGATGGTGATGGCGCCGCAACGCGGCCAGCGTGCCTGGGCCGGAACGGCCCGTCCCGTCAAGCAAAGGATGCCCCGCCGGCCCGGCCGTTGCGGAAGCGGCTGCGGGCACGAGGGATGCCCGGGCCGGACATGCCATAATGGCCGCAGGGGGCGGGGCGCACCGGGAACGCCGCGGCCGGGTCCGATGGCCCCGGCGGAACCGAGGGACTGCGCCCCGGACGGGCTGGTGCGCGGAGCCGCGGGTCATGCGGCGGGGGTCTCGGGTGCAGGCGAGCCGGTCCGCTGCACCGGGCCAGTCGTGGGCGGCGGGGCCCGTCGCGGGGGCCGCCGGGCGCCGGCGTACCGTGCCCGGGGCACGGCGCGGCGCGCAGGGCGCCTGCCGGGCGGCGGGCGGTCGCGGTGACTGCGCGGTGCCGGGCAGGGGTGGCAGGGTGCGCGAGCCGCTCATGCCTCCGGTCCCAAGGGACCTCCGGCCCTTGGGGGGAACGGTTGCGGGGAAAGGAGATGGACGTCTTGGAGGTCGGCATCCTTGGGGTTCCCATGGACCTGGGCAGCAGCCGCCGCGGTACCGACATGGGTCCGAGCGCCATCCGCTACGCCCGCCTGACCGAGGCGCTGAGGCAGGTGGGGTGGCAGGTGCGGGACCTGGGCAACCTGGAGGTGCCCGTGGCCGAAAGCCTGGATGCGGCCAACCCGCGCCTCAAGCACATCGAGGCCATCGAGCCGGTATGGCGGCTGCTGGCCCAGCGGGTTGCGCGCATGGTGACCGAAGGCCGGGTGCCTCTGGTCCTGGGTGGCGACCACAGCCTGGCCGTCGGTTCGGTGGGCGGCTTCCTCAGCGCGGGGGCCGGCGACCTGGGGGTCCTCTGGTTCGACGCCCACGCCGACTTCAATGACGCCGCCACCACGCCCTCCGGCAACGTGCACGGCATGCCGGTGGCGTGCATCGTCGGCAAGGGCGATCCGGAGTTGCTGGCCCACACCCGCTGGCTCCCGCGTTACCTGCCCCCGGACCGCCTGGTGATGATCGGCCTGCGGGACGTGGACCCCGGGGAACGGGAGAAGCTGCGGCAGACGGGCATGGTCACCTACACCATGCAACAGATCGACGAGCTGGGCATCGCGGAGGTGACCCGGCGCGCGCTGCAGCACCTGCAGGGCCGCGGCGTGAGGCGGCTGTACGTCAGCTTCGATGTGGACGTGGTCGACCCCGACGTGGCGCCGGGGGTGGGCACTCCGGTGGTAGGCGGGCTGACCTACCGGGAATCCCACCTGGCCATGGAGATCGTGGCCGAATCCCGCCTGCTGGCGGGCATGGAGGTGGTGGAGGTCAACCCCATCCGGGACGTGCACAACCGCACGGCCGAGGTGGCGGTGGCGCTCATCGCCTCCGCCTTCGGCAAGCGCATCCTGTGACCGGGGTCGGGGAACGGGCCGGCCCGGAACCTTCCACCGGTGGCTTGTCACCGGGTGGCTTGTGGCCCGGTGGCCTGTGGCCCGGAGCAGGGACCGCCGGAGGGGCCAGTGGTAATGTATTCATGAGGTGGACGGGCGCCGGCCGGCCAGCCGCCGGTGCCTGCCCGCCGAGGACCGGTGGCGCCGCCCGGCCGGTGGCCGGGACCACCGCGGCCGGATACGGCGACCGGGTGAAAGGGAGGTTCGGGATGAGCGACCGCATCGAAGTCCGCATCGAGTACTGCACCTCTTGAGGGTACCTGCCGCGAGCCGCCCGTGTGGCGGAAGAGATCCTGGAAGCATACCCGGACCGGGTCGCCTCCTTGACCCTGGTCCCCTCTTCGGGTGGCCGGTTCATCGTCACCGCCGGAGGCCGCGAGGTCTACAACAAGGCGGAAACGGGCCGGTTCCCCGAAGAGGGCGAGGTCCGCAGGCGCATCGGCGAGCTCTGGTAAGCCACGGGCGCCGGTTCCCGGCTGCCGGACGAACGCAGCCCGGTGCGGCAAGGCGGGGCATCACGCCCCGCCTTGCCGCTTTGTCATTCCTGCCCCGCCGCCCCCGCCCCCTCCCTGGCCCCGCCCGGCCCCGTCCGGCTCCGGCCCGGCAGCGGTTCCGGCCGGGACCGTTGCCCCGGCGCCTGCTCCTGCAGCCGCGGCACCTGCCCCCGCAGCCCCGGCACCTGCCTCTGGGGCAGCTTTGCCAGAACCTGCATGGCTTGCTCCAGCAGCCTCCGGTCCAGGGAAGCCATGGGCAGGCCGTCCAGGTGGCCGAGGCCGACCCACCGGACCGCTCCGGAATCCCAGGGCCCAGGCGTTTCGGCCACCCGACCGGCAGGGCCGGGCAGGCCCGCGCCGTGCGGGGGCGCCGCAGCGCCCGACCCCGCGCCCCCGGCCGGAGTCCGATCCCCGCCGGACCAGGCCAGGTAAAGGCGCCAGTGCCAGCGCCGGTGGCTGAAATCCCACCGCCCCTGCAGGGTGTCAGGGTACCAGCGCAGGGACCCCCCGAGTTCGGCGGCCAGCACCGCCCCCAGCCGGTCCCGGGCCTGCACCCAGGTCTCCCCTTCCTGCCGCAGGGCGTAGGGCAAGGCCCAGAGCCCGCCCAGCAGCCCCCCTTCCGGCCGGCGGATCACCGCCACCTGATCCCCCCGCAGGCACCCCACCACCACCACGTCCTCTTCAGCCCAGCGCACAGCCCGCTGGCGCACCGGCCAGGCCTCGGGCTGCCCCGACCGTCCGGCCACGCACAGGCCGGCCAGCGGGCAACGGTCGCAGCGCGGCCTGCGCGGCGTGCAGACGGTGGAACCCAGCTCCATGACCGCCTGGTTGAGGGCTCCGGGGCGCGGTCCCTGGACCAGCCGGCGCGCCAGCTCGTCCAGCCGGCGGCGCCCCGCCGCCCGGTCGGCCGGTTCGTCCACACCGAACAGGCGGGCCAGGACTCGCTGGGCGTTGCCGTCCACGGCCGGCACCGGGAGGTCGAAGGCGATGCTGCAGACCGCCCCGGCGGTATAGTCGCCCACGCCGGGCAGGGACCGGACCGCCTCGAAGTCCGCAGGAACCCGGCCCCCGTAGCGCTCCACCAGCACCCGGGCCGCCTGGTGCAGCTGGCGGGCCCGCCGGTAATAGCCCAGGCCCTGCCAGAGCCTGAGGACCTCCTCCTCCGGCGCGGCCGCCAGCTGGCAGGCCGACGGGAATCGCTGGAGAAAGCGAAGGTAATACGGCAGGGCCGTGGCCACCCGGGTCTGCTGGAGCATGATCTCCGACACCAGCACCGCGTACGGGTCCCGGGTGCGGCGCCAGGGAAGATCCCGGCAGTGAGCGTCATACCAATGGATTAACCGGGACCGGATCTCCGCGGGGTCCGGTCCCTCTGACGGAGCGTTGTTCATGGTCCGATTTCGCGCACTGGGAAGCGTGCTCATGGAACTCCTGCAAACGCTGGTCCTGTCCCTGCTGCTGGCCCTGGTGATCCGCGCCTTCGTGGCCGAATCCTTCGTGGTGCAGGGCCACTCCATGGAGCCCACCCTCCACCACGGCGAGCGGGTCCTGGTCCTGAAGCTGGGCGCCCGCTGGCGGCAGCCCCGCCCGGGGGAAATCGTGGTGTTCCGCCCGCTCCAGCAGCCGGGCGGCGAGTACATCAAGCGCGTGGTGGCCGGACCCGGTTCCACCGTGGCCATGGAGGACGGCCGGGTGATCCGCGACGGCACCGTCATCGACGAGCCGTACGTGGTGTACGGTGACCGCTCGGACCTGCCCCCGGTGGAGGTACCGCCGGGAACGGTGTTCGTCCTGGGGGACAACCGGCCGAGCAGCTACGACAGCCGCTCCTTCGGGCCGGTGCCCCTCGACCGGCTGGACGGGCGGGCGGTCCTGGTCTTCTGGCCCTTGTGGCGGGTGCGCTGGCTCCACTGAAGTCCCCGCCCGGTGGCCGAGCCCGGCCCCGGGACCGGGCCCCGCCCGCTCACAGTCCAAGACGGCCGGGGCCCAGCCGGCGCCGCCGCTCGGCGGGACGGGCGCCCAGGGTCGAACCGGCCAGCGCCGCCAGCAGCCCTGCCACCCAGAGCGGCCGGGAGCCGAGCACGGCCAGCAGCAGCACCGGCGGCGTCACCCGGCCGGCGGTGAGGGGTTCGACCCGGGCCAGGGCGCTGGCGGCCGCCAGGACCAGGAGTGCCGCTCCCCCGGCCCACACCAGCGCCAGAGGCAGGCGCAGCCAGACGCTGCGCCCGTCCATCCACCGGCCCCAGCCGGCCGCTACGATGCCGTAGGCTCCCGCCGCACCCAGCAGGGCCAGGGCCAGGGCGGGCCAGGCCAGCTGGGGGAAGGCCTCAGCCCCCTGCCGGGCAGCCGGTTCGACCACCGCCCGGGTGGCCGCCAGCCCGCCGAGCCACAGCACGACCCACGCAACAAGGCGGAGGATGACCGCCACGACGAAGCTCACACCCTTTCGCCTGCCGTTCACGGCCGCTTGCGGCAGCGAGTTCTTCTGCCGTGTGCTGGCTGATCGAGTCCTTCCTTGTCGAGTCCTTTCTTTCCGACGGCCGCGCCTTTTCCTCCCGCCCCGCTGCGGCTCGCAAAAATTGGTGCCGGCCGGACCGGGGGCCTGCCATATCCTGCCCGGCTGCCGCATAGGCTGGCTTGAGGCCCCGTGGCCCCCGCGGCATCACGCAGCACCGCACGCGGCATCATGCAGCACCGCATGGGTTTGCGCGCACCGGTCCCGCCGGTTCCCGCCAGCTCCGGTCACCACGAAGGAGGCTTGGTCATGGCGTCCCGTCGACCCCTCCCCTTCCGCCGGCCGGTCCGCGGCCCGGCAGGTGACGGCGGCCCCCGCCGGCCCGGCGCCGCGGCGGATCCCTCCCCAGGGGAGCACGCCCGCAGCGCAGGGGAAGGGCCGCCCCTGATGGTGGTACCGCCCCTGCCGGCCCCCCCGGCGACCGCAGCCATGGCCCGGCGCCAGGCCGCCGTCCCGGCGGCCCTCCCGGGCCCCGTCCCGGTGGCTGCGGGGCCCATTCCGCCAGGGCCGGACAGGCCCACGCGGGATACCGGACAGGAGCGGCCCGGTGCGGGGCGCTTGGCCGGCCCGGCCGGGGACCCGGCGCCCCGCGGGGCGCGCGGCAGCGGGCCGCAGCCGTGGGCCTGGGGGGCCGCCATGGGCACCGTGCTGGCGGTGGCCGGCCTGTATGCCACGATGGCGGCCTCCGTCCGCCACCCCGCGGGCGAACCCGTGCCGCACCCGCTGCTGCTCCTGGGCCTTGCCGCACCGGCGGCGGGGATGGCCGCCTCGGGCCTGGCCGCAGCGGTGCGCGGGCTCCGGCGCGGGTGGCGCCTTCACTCCCGGGCACCGGGCGGCAACGCCGGGGCCCTGCGCAGGAACGCCGGGGCGCAGGGCGACCCCCCCCTCAAGGACAACGGCGACCCCCGCCAAAGCCCCCCGGCGGCAGGGGTCAACCCCTGCTCGCAGGTTCCCTACCCGGTTTCGCCCCAGACCCTGCGCCATGTCGTTCCCCTCACCCGGCCTCCAGAGCAGGAGCCGGCCCGGCCCCGCCCCCGGCCGCCGGCCCAGGTCCGGGGACGGCACCACACCGTGGCCCAACCCGAAGCGCAGGGACGGCTCCGGTGGCTGCGGGCGGCCGCCCGCCGCGGGTTGGGCGGGTTGCCGCACCTGGTGGCCCTGGGCGGCTATCTGGCAGCCGCAGCCGGCTGGGCGGGCTGGGGCGCGGACGTGGCCCTGCCGGCCCTGGGGCAGGCCCTGTGGCCGGCCCGGGACCTGGCCGTCCTGGCCGCGGCCGTGCTGGCCGCCCTGGCCGCCGGCGATCTGGCCGGACGCCAGCGCCCCACCCCGGCCGGGAAGGAAGCCGGGACGGAGGTTCTGCAGGACGACCCCCGGCCCCTGGTGCTCCGCTGGATCCTGCACGGCGGTGCCCTGGCCCTGGCTCTCGCCGCCCTCGCACCTTGGGAGTTTGCCGCCCTGCCGGCGGACCATCCTGCCCGCCGGCTGCCCTCTGGGCTTTACGCCGCCGCTTCCGTGACCCTGGCAGCCTGGGTGCTGGCCCACGCCGCCGGGTCGGCCCGGCGGCCGGAAGACGCCCCCGCGGCGGCGGCTTCCTATACGATGCTGCGGACCGGGATCATGCTGGCCCTGGCCGGCAGGGCCGAGGTGCCCGCCCCGGCCCAGCCGGTCATCCTCTCGGGCCTGCTCTGGCTCTTGCCGGCCCGCGGCGGCAGGCGCCCTGCCCGCATGCGAGCCGGCCGCGGAACGGAGACCTCAGGGGCCGGCGACCCCGGGCCGGCGGCGGAGGGACGCCGGCCCCGGAAGCTCCTCCGCCGGCGGGTCGGCCGCCATGCCGGAGCCGGGCACGGCGGCCGGCCCGCCGCCCCACCGCACCGCTCCCCCGCACCCGCCGGTGAACAGGGATCCGGGGCACCCCTGCCCGCCCTCCCGGGCACCGGCGGCGGGTCCCGGTCCCCGGGCCGGCGGGCGGCCCGCTCCGTGGCCCTGGGCGTGGTCGCTGCCGTCCTCTTTGGGATCGCCCACACCGGGCTGCTCTGGATCACGGGCGCCTGGGAGGCGGGCCCCGGTCTCGGCAACAACCCTCCCGCCAGCGGGCCGGCCATCTCGGGGCCTGTCTCAGGGCCTGCGGGGACGGCCGCCACCGGCACCTTGGCCCCAGGAACGGCGGGCGGCCCGGGGTGGCCCAGCTTCCTTCCCCCCGGTCCCGCCGGGTACGCCGTTCTGGCCGCCCTGGCCGGCCTGGCCGGGTTCGTCCTGGGCTCAGCGACGGCGGCGGCCAGCCGGTGGTGTCTGGACACCGCCCGGCTCCCGGTCCCGGTCGCGGCACGGGCCCGGTCCTTGCCCGGCTCCGGCCTGGCCGAGGCCCCGGGGCCCGGAGGCATGGCAGGCGCTTCGGCGCCGGGAGCCGCCCCGGACCCTGGCACCGAGGCCAATCCCGCAGGTCCCGCAGCGGATGCTGGTCATGCCCTGGACGCCCCACCGGCACGCCAGGCGGCGGGCCTGGAAGTCGCGCAGGTCTTCCTCCCGGCGGTCGCCCGGCCCCTCTTGCCGCCCTGGCAGCCCCGCCCGCCGCTGCCGGCACCCGGCCCTGCTGGCGCCGCTGCGCGTCCCGGCACCCCACCCGGCACCGTGCCCGGCGGCCGGTCCGCGGAAGGCAGGGGGAAAGCCTGGGGGGGGGTCGACCAGGCCGGCGGTGGCACCGGGGGAGGTCCCCCAAGGTGCCCCCGGCCAGGCCGGCGTGCTGGGGGAGATCCCCCAGGGTGCCTCCAGCCATGCCGCTACGGTGGGGCAGGTCATCCAGGGTGTCTCTAGCCAGGCGGCGACGCTGGGGAAGGCCACCCAGGGTTCGGCGAGCCCGGCGGCCGTACCGGGAGATGGCTCTCGCGCCTTCCCCGGCCCGGCCACCACCCCGGGGGAGGTCGCCCACGCTGCCCCCGGCCCGGCCGGCTCGCCGGCCGAGGCCCCGCTCCCTGCCCACCCGCCGCAGGAACGCCTCGAGAAAGGTCTTGGTGGGGGTGGGCAGCCACCGTCCACGACCACCAGGGGGGAGGAAGACTCCCTGCCGGTACCCCAGCATGCCTCCGGCCGCCCCCCTAGCCAGCTCCAGATCCCGTCCGGGCACAACCCACCGCCCGGCATTGGGGCGCCGGCGTCCCCAGGGGCCAGGCCCTCCCCGGCGGCGCCCCCTGCGCCTGCCGCACCCGGCGCCTGCGGTGGACCGGTGGCTGCGGGGGCGGGAGCCGGTGCCGCAGCACCGGACGGAACCCTCCCGGCTCCGGACCATGGGGCGGGTGGACCGCAGCAGGTTCCCGCTGCCATGCCGACGAGCATGCCACGGCCCATGACACCGCCGGCTGCTGCTGACCCGGACGCGGCCCATCAACCGCCCGGCCCCGGGGGGACCGCCCGCCAGGCTACCTCGGGCCGGAGCGGAGCGATCCGGAGGATCCGGCGGCGGGTGTTACGGTCATCGGGCCGCCCCTCCCGGACTCCGGCGGGGTGCTCTCCGGCAGCCGCGCAAGGACCGCCCGTGCCCGGGGGACGCCCGCCTGCACCGGCGGGCCTGCAGCCCGAGGACCGGGGGAGACCTCCGGCCCGTTCCGATGCCCCCGGTCCCAGCCTGGGGCGAGTGGTCATGCCGGCGTGGGCGGGCTGGCGAGCGGCGGCAGGCAGCAGCTCGCCTGCCCCACAGCCCTCGGGCCCGCCCGGATCCCCCACGCCCGGCTCCCCCACCGGCCCGGGCGGCCGGCCCCCCCTTGGCAGGCCGGTGCTCCCCTTGCGCAGGCCCGCTGCCCGCGGCGGCAGCCTGCCCAACCGCTGACGCCCTGCTCCCCTGGGCCGCCGGCACAGCGCACCGCTGACGGGCTTCCGGGCTACCGCGATGGCCCGGGAGCCCGTCGGGCTTCGATCCTGGGCTCCGATCCTGGCGGCGGGGGCGTAGCGCCGAATCTCGACGCCAGGGAAGCCCCCTGTTCCGGCGCCCGCCGCGTGGCTGTGCACCCGAATTGACAATGCGTGCCATGTCTCGCGAAAGGAGCTCTCATCTGGAAGGCGAAACCATTCCCCCAGACAGGCTGTTCCAGAGGAGGGATGTGGCGTGATGCATCGTTCCCGTCGTCGCCGTGCCCGCCGGCTGCTGGCAACGGCACTGGCCGCTGCCGTCATGGGGACCGCCCTGGTAGCATGGCCCGAGACCGGCTCCGGCAGCCAGGCGCTGGCGGCAGGCGCACCGAAGGCATCACCCGCTGCGGCCGGCGGCACAGCTGCCGCCGGTTCTGCCGGTTTCACCGAGCCGGAACCCATCGACATCGGACCCGCCGTCCGGCACAAGCAATTCCCCGTGATGCGCAAGGGCCAGGTGATCGGAGCCGACCCAGTCGACCAGCCGGGCATCCGGTATGCCAGCGCGGCTTATGACCCCCTCCCAGGAACGCGGCGGACTTTCTTCACCCTGGACTATGCGCGGGGCAGGCTGGTGCCGACGACCTTCGTGCTTCGGGGCATCAGCGAGCACGCCGAAGTCTGGGTGGCGGAAAATCTGGCGTTCCCCGCAGGTGATCCGCGCAACGAGATGGTCGCCATCACCGACGAGCAGGTGGCCTACCTGCTCAATGAGTTCGAGGGCAACATCCGCCCCAAGGAAGAAGCGTTCTTCGGTCCCTGGGATCAGCACGACGGGTCCGAGGCCCTTCTAGATGTGTGGGGCTACGTGCCCGACGGCTATTACACCGCCGCCGACGGCAAGGCACGGGACATCATCCTGGTAGAGAACGTCAAGGACGAGAACTACTATGACCCGAGCTATCCCTCCTACGTGGCCGGGTTCTACGCGTCGGCCTACGAGGCCTACATGGACCGCAACATCGTCACCGTCGACGCCTTCGACTGGGCCCAGCGGCTGGGACCCAACGACGCCCCTTGGCGCCGCGTGCCCGGAACGGGCCGCGCCCACCTGTACGACGGGACCCTGGCCCACGAGTTCCAGCACCTGATCCACGATGACTACGACAGCGACGAGGACAGCTGGATCAACGAGGGGATCTCCGATTTCGCCGAGTTCCTGGTGGGATACGGCCATCCCGACAGCCACGTGGACTGGTACCTGGACAATCCGGAGAACTCCCTGACCGCCTGGGGGGATCAGGGCGACCGGCAGATCCTGGCCGACTACGGGATCGCGTACCTGTTCCAGCTCTACCTGCACGACCATTTCGGCGGAGGTGAGGTGATCCGCCGGCTGGTGGCCAACCCGGCCAACGGCTCCCAGGGTGTGGACGCCGTGCTGGCGGAATTGGGTTACCGGCAGCGGTTCACCGATGTGTACCGCGACTTCCAGGTGGCGCTGCTGGCGGCCGGCCAGTCCCGCCTGCCGCGGGAGTACGCGTTCGACAGCATCGACCTGACCCGGTTCGGCAGCCGCGGCGGCATCAACCTGGACGCCGCCACCTACGGGGACGGGCAGGTGGCGGGCTGGGCGACCGACGTGGCGGCCACCTGGACCCGCGATCAAGCCCGGGCGACCCGGGTGCAGTTCAACGGCGACGACTACCTGCCCATCCCCTGGTCGGTGGTCGCGGCTCCGGCCGGCGGCGAAGGGCTGGCCCTGTGGAGCGGCACCGGCGACCTGCTGGACCAGTGGCTCGTGCTGTCCCTCGACCTGCGGGGAGCCAGCGGCACGGTGCTGGAATTCGACCACTTCTACGACATCGAGGCGGCATGGGACTACGGGTTCGTCCAGGTCTCGGCCGATGGCGGAAAGACCTGGACCAGCCTGGCCAACGAGAACACCACGGACGTGCTGGACCCCCATGCCCACCCGCGGATCCAGGAAAACGTGCCGGGCTTCACCGGCTCGTCCGGCGGATGGCGCCACGAATCCTTCGACCTCTCGGCCTACGACGGCCGGTCCCTCCTGCTGGCCTTCCGCTACGTGACGGACTGGGCCGCGGCCGGCAACGACGGCGACCCCGCCAACGACGGCTGGTTCATCGACAACGTGGTGGTCCGGGCCAGCGGCGGGATGGTGGCGGGCCCCTTCGACGGCGGCAGCCTGGACGGGTTCAAGAGCCTGGGCGAAGCGACGGGCCAGCCCATCACGTACCTGGTGACCGTGGTGCAGCTGGAGCGGAACGGCAAGGTCCAGGTCCGGGACTTCCGCTTCCACAACCAGCCGCGCCAGGAGGACCTGAACGCCCTGCAGGCGACCCTCGGGCGGAGCAACGCCAATCGCCAGCTGATCCTGGTGACCCACCTGGGTCCCGGTGACGCCGGCACCACGGTACACTATCAGCTGGACGTGCAGCGGCGGGAGCGCTGACGCCAACCCCGCCTTGGCCGTGCGGTTCCGGTTCCGGCCTGCAGCCGGCAGGCCGGCGCGCGGAGGGCCGGGCAGGCGGCAGGCCGGGGCATCCGCCGGGCCCGGGGAACCCGGGAGCCCGTCGGGGACGGGACGCCTCCGGCGCCCGCAAAGGAACGACCCGGCCCGCGCGGCACGGCGGGGCAGTCCCGCTCGCCATGCCGGGGCAAGGGATGAACCGAGCGCGGGGCGTGGACACCGGGATAGGTGCCACGCCCCGCTTGCTCGCCTCAGCAGGCCGGCCGGCGTTGGACCTTCACCCGCAGCAAGCAGGGCCCCGGTAAGGCGCGGGCGGCCCCGGTAGGACGCGGGCGGGCGCGGCCCCGGAGGGAGGGCGTGGGCGGCGTACCCGCTCTCCCGGCCGGCTTGCCGGACCGGCTTGCGGGACGGGCCGCCCGGGGTGGCCGGGCGGGCCACCCCGGCGGCGACGGCCTGCCCACCGGGCGGCGACGGCCGGTCCGTCCGCCAGCGACGCCCTGTTCGGCCCCCCGGCCCCTCGAACCATGTGAGAAGGATGAAGAACCGGCGAACCGGCGGTGACAATCGGATCGTCTCCGGCGGCGAGGCCGCGGGGCTCCGCGGCGGTGCCGCCGCGGGAGGGAGGCCCGGCGCCGGCCGCCCAGGCGGCGGCGCACCGGGTGGCGCCCGCTTGGCCCGCGGCAACCCGGGCAGTGGTGACGCGGCCGTGCTCCGGCGCCCGCAGCGGGGCGTGGCAAGGGCAGGCCGGCAACCCCTGTCACCGTGCCCGGCCCGCGTGGCGGCTCTGGACGTGGCCCGCGGTCTCAGCATCAGCCTGGTGGTCCTCGGCCACACGCCCCTGCCCGCCTGGATCAACGGGCCGCTGAGCACCCTGCGCCTGCCGCTGCTGTTCTTCGTTTCGGGCTATCTCTTCAACTGGGACCGGTACGGCACCCGGCCCGGACAGCTTGTGCGCCAGCGGGCCCGCCGCCTGCTCCTGCCCTATCTGGCGGGCGGCCTCATGACCTACCTTTTCTGGCTCCTGGCGCGCCGCGCGGCGAGCCCGGAGGCCCAGGCCGTCCCCTGGTGGTGGCCCCTGGCCGGCTGGCTCTACGGCAGCGCCAGCGCCGGCTGGCTCGTCTTCAACCTGCCCCTCTGGTACCTGCCGGCCGCCTTTTGCGGCCAGGTGCTGTTCTGGGGGCTCCTGCGGCTTGTTGCCCGCCGGCCGCCGCTGCTGCAGGCCGCCGCCGCCCTGGCGGCAGGCCTGGCCGGGATCGCCCTGGGCCGGCACGCCCCGCTGCCGTGGTCGCTGGACGTCGCCCTGGCGGCCCAGCCCTTTTTCTGGGCCGGCTGGTTTGCGCGCCAGGCCGGACGAACCCGGCCCGGCCGCCCCGGCCCCAGGCCCTGGCCGCGGGCAGCGGAGGCCGCCGAGGCCGAGGGTGCAGCCGGCGGCGCCGGCGGCCTCCTGCCGGGGGATGCGACGGCTGCGCCGGGCCGCTGCGGAACAGATCACGACGCAGGGCCGGAAACCGGTTGGACGACCGTGGCTCCCGCCATGCCGGCCCTCACCGGAGGCAGGGCCCGGGCCCAGGCTGCGGGCCCGTCCCTCCTGCCTGGCCGGCTCGGGCGGCCGGGGGCGGTTTTGCTCGGGTTGGGGCTCTGGCTGGTGGCCCTGGTGGAGAACGGCGCCGTGGCCATCAACACCCGCCAGTACGGCCATCCCTTCTGGTTCTACAGCGGCGGCATCGCGGCGTGCGTGCTGGCCCTGCACCTGGCCACGGCGCTGGCGCGCCTGCCCCTGGCCTGCCGCACCCTGGCCTACCTGGGGCAGCACTCCATGGTGGTGCTGGTCTTCCACGTGGGCCTGGCATTCCCCGTCCTGGCATGGCTGCTGGCCGCGCTGGCGGGCGATCCGCTGCTGGATGCATGGGGCCTGTACTGGTTGTGGGGGCTTGGCTTCACGGCGGCCCTGGCGCGACTTGTACAGCCCTTCCCCCGCCTGGCCCTGGCGCTCGAGGGCGCCATGCCGCAGCGGGCCGGATCGCTCTGGCCCCGTCGGCCTGAGCTGCGACCGTCGGCAGCGGGCCGGCCCGTGCCGGCGCGCGCTGCCCGGGACCGCAAGTCCGGCCATCCCGGACGGCCCGCAGGTCGCGTCCAGCCCGGCCATCACCCCCAGACCCGTTGGCACGGCGCGGCCGACTGACGGTTGTCCGGGCGGTGCCGCCCCGCCGGAGTCGTCACCGGTGTGCCGTGGACCACGCCGCCCGGACCTTTTCGACCGCCGCCTCCAGGGCGTCGGCCGTCTCCAGCTCCAGCACCACCGGCCCGGCAAACCCCGTTTCGGCCAAGGCTGCGGCCAGCTCCGGCAGGCGCAGGCTTCCTTGTCCCAGGGGCAGGTGGGCCCTGCCGGCGGCTGCGCCGCCGGTCCCCTGGCCCGCTGGCGGCACGGCATCGTGCAGGTGCAGGCCGCGGATGCGGCCGCCCAGGGTGCGCGCCAGTTGCACCGGATCATCACCGTTGCTGACGGCGTGGCCTACGTCCAGGCAGACCGCGACCCCGGCGGCGCGGGCCACCGCGTCGAAAAGAGCCCAGGGCATCCCCTCCAGGTTCTCCAGCGCCAGAGCCGTTGCCGTTGCCGGGGGGACCTCGGCCTGGAGGCGGCGCAGGGCGGCCACCAGGCGGTTGGCCAGTTCGTCCAGCAGGCCGGGCCGCTGGTCGGCCGGTGTAGCCAGCACCAGTGCCTGGGTGGCGTAGTTGGCCGGGTGGACCGCCGCCAGGAGGGGGGCCAGGGGGGATGTGGCACGCAGGGCCGTGACGATGGAGGCGATGCTGCCCTCCCAGACGGGCTGGTCCAGGGCGGTGAGGTCAGGCCACACGTACGGCAGGTGGACGGTGGCCGCCAGGCCCTCGGCGGCCAGAACGGCACCGGCCTCGCGCCACGGGCCTGAAGCCGCATAGCGCGCATCCAGCACGCAGGCGTCGGCATGAAACTCCACGGCCCCCGCCCCTTGCCGGCGCAGCCGGCGGGCCTCGTCCCGCAAGGCGGCCAGGAAGCGGTCCGGGTCCTCGGGTCGATGACGGCTTCGCCAGAGGGAGCGGCAGGGCAGGGCCAGAAGCGGGTGCGGGCTGCGGGGCCGACCCGCCGGCGACGGAACCGGGGCCGGCGGAGCGGGCTCCGGTGGGGTCGATGGCGGTTCCGCCACGGGACCTCCTCCTCCCTTTTCCTCGCGCAGTCTCCTCGCATCCTCTGCCGGTTTCTTCCCGTAGGCTTTCTTGCCCAAGAGTTCCCCGCACTCCCCACGGCCCCTGCACGCAAAAAAGAAAAGGCCGCCCTTGCTCCGGCAAGTGCGGCCCCCACATCTATAAACCTTGGGGCCGAGCCAGCCTGTAAGCCGGGTTCTGTCGAGGGTGATCATCTATCTAGGGCACCCGGTCACCCGGGGCCTCAAGCGGCCAACCCGAGGGCTCGGCGGGCCACCTCATCGCCCTCCTACTCGGCCTTGCTGCCGGTGGGGTTTGCCTAGCCGGCCAGTCGCCTGGCCGCTGGTGCGCTCTTACCGCACCTTTTCACCCTTACCGGTGACCGGCGGCGCGCGGTGCGGGCCGCGCGCCGGGCCGGTTCCACCGGCGGTATGTTTCTGTGGCACTTTCCCGGGGGTCACCCCCGCTGGGCATTACCCAGCACCGTGCCCTGTGCAGCCCGGACTTTCCTCGGACGCGGCCTTGCGGCCCTGCGCCCGCGATCACCCGGCTGACTCGACCCGCCATGCCTGCCGCGCCGACCGCACGCCCGGCTCGACTGCACCCCCCTGCGCCCGCCTGCTCCGGCCACATCACGGGCGGAGCAGGCGGCAGGGCGTTCCAGGCCGCGCCCGGAATCGCGCAGCGGGCCTGGTGGGCGTGCTGCAAGCGCAGTCGCGGCGGATCCCGGGAGCGGTACATGGGGCCGCGACCCGGGCCTGCCCGCGGCCGCCCTGCGCGGCCTGGAACGCGACCCGGGGCCCGGCCTGGGACGCGGCACAAAAGGCGGGACAAACCTGCGGTCCCCGCGTGGGGGACTCCATGGCCATTTTACGGGCCACGGTGCGGCCTCACAAGGTCGGGACGAACCAGCCCCGCCGGAACCTGCCTCCCGTGCGCCGGGCCATGCCCGCCCCATGGCGGGACCTTCCGCCTGCACGCCGGGACGTGCCGCGCCCGCGCCGGAATCTGCCGGCTGCACCCGGGGGTTGGAGACCGGCACGGCCGCCGCGCTGCCCGGGGCGCGGCACCGGCCGCCATGCCTTGACGCGAACCAGTCCCGTCACCGGTCCCTGGTGCCCCCGGCACCTTCGCGGCGTCAAGCCGGTCCCGGCGTCCCCTGGGCGCCAGCCATGCCCTGGTCGATGCCCTGGTTGGCCAGCCGGTCGGCTTCCCGGTTCCGCTCCCGGGGCACGTGAATGAACCGCACCCGTTCGAACTGCGCTGCCAAGCGCGCCGCTTGCTCGAACAGCGGTTTCAGCCCCTCGTTCTTCACCCGGTACTGGCCGTTGAGCTGGCGCACCATGAGCTCGCTGTCGGAATAGACGTCCAGGCGCCGGGCACCCCGTTCCAGGGCGCGCTGCAGGCCGGTGACCAGCGCCGTGTATTCCGCCACATTGTTGGTCGCCGCGCCGATGAACCGCGCGATGCGTTCAGCCACCGCCCCGTCCGGCCCGACCAGCACCACCCCGATCCCCGCCGGGCCCGGATTGCCGCGGGCTGCACCGTCGGTATGCAGGCGCCACGGGGCAGCGGCCGCCGCCTCTGTCCTGTCCAAACCTTCCCCTCCTGCCGGCGTGCCCGCCGGTGAGCTCGCGTCCAGATCAGGAGCCATATTCCCCGCTTCCAGGGCCAGCACCTCCCCGAGAAACCCCAGCCATGCCGCCGCCTCGCTCCGCCGCCGCACCGCCCGCGGGGTTGAACCAGTGTTCGCCCGCAGCGCTTTCCGCCAGGGCCGGGCGAGCTCATGGAGCCAGCAGGCAAGCCACGGGCCGGCGCGCCCTGCGGCAGGTGGCCCGGTGACATCCTGGGCCGGCCCGGCACCCGGACCGGCACCCCTTGTCCCAAGGCTGCGGGCGGGGTGCGCCAGCAGGGCAGGCCCAACCCGACCCACGGCCTCTCCGGGGTCGACGCCCCACCGGAGCGCCAGCCCGGCCAGCCGGTGGGCGGCCTCGACCACCGGGGCGTCCCAGAGCCAGATGAACGGCCGTTCGTCCGGAGCGGCGCCCTCCGGACCCGCAGGGTTCGCTATGGCGAACGCCGGACAGCCCACGGGCAGGTGGGACGGAGGTTCAACCACGCGCCCGGCGATGATCACGTAGGCATGGCGACCGTCCACCACCACCCGCTCCTCTTCCAGGGCCAGGCACAAGCAGCGCTGATCAACGCGCAGCGACAACCGTTCCGGCCACAGCCTTCCGGTGCGCCGGTCCAGGGCAGGAAGGTGCAGGGCGGCGGCGCCGCGGGTGGGCTGCAACAGGAGCCGGGTCCCCGGCTCCAGCCGGCCAGTCCCTGCGCGCAGGATGGCCGCGATGGTCTCCCCGTGAAGGCCGCTGATGACCACGGCCCCGGCCTCGCCCGGCCTCAGGGGCAGTAGCCCCGGCCCCTGGCGGAGTTCGACCCGGTCCTGGGTGCCCGTTTCCTCCACCAGCCGCCGCGCCGCGGCCAGGGGCGCGGCCCGCAGGTCGGTGGCGATGGCCCGCCGGGCGCGGCCGCGCAGCACGGCGGTGACGGGCAGCAGGCCGTGGTCGGTGCCGATGTCGGCCAGCACCTCGACCCGGCCCAGCATGTCCAGAAGGGCCTCCAGCCGGGGTCCCAGGCGGCGCGCCGTCATAGGCAAACCCCTTCCTTGCCGCTTCCATTCCGCCGCTGCTATCATGGGCACGCAAGGGACGATCCCGCAAAGGGGGCTTCCCGATGAAAGTCACCGTTCCCATTCCCGTGCGCAAGGTCTATGAGATCAAGGGTCCCAAGCGCGTGCAGGAGATCCTGGACGAGCTGGGCCTGCCATACGAGTCGGTCATCGTGATCCACGAAAAGCGGCTGCTGACCCCCGATGCCCGGGTCCCCGACGACGCCGAGATCGAGGTGCGGCCGGCCATTTCCGGCGGTGCGTAGACCCGGTGCGTAGGCCCGGAGGCTTGTAGAAGAGGCGGCTTGTAGAAGGGTTCGTAGAAAGGAGGTGGCGCCGGTGAAGTGCACCAAGTGCGGCGAACCGGCCGTGGTGCCCATCCGGCGGCACAACGCGGCTTTTTGCACCGAGCACTTCTTCGAGTACTTCGACAACCAGGTCCAGCGCGCCATCAAGGAACACCGCATGTTCACGAAGGACGACCGCATCCTGGTCGCCGTATCGGGTGGCAAGGACAGCCTGGCCGTCTGGGACGTGCTCTTGCGCCTGGGCTATGAGGCCCACGGCTTCTACATCGATCTGGGCATCGGCGAGTACTCCAAGCGCTCCACGGAGAAGGTTCGGAACTTCGCCGCCGAGCGCGGCGCCACCCTGCGCATCGTCTCCGTGGAGGAGGAGTACGGCCTCGGCACCCAGGAACTGGCCCGCAAGGTCCGGCGGCCGGCCTGCTCCGCCTGCGGCCTGAACAAGCGGTACCTGTTCAACAAGGTGGCGCTGGAAGGCGGCTATGACGTCATCGTCACCGGGCATAACCTGGATGATGAGGCGGCCACGCTCCTGAGCAACGTGCTGCACTGGAACACCGGTTACCTGGCCCGGCAGGCGCCCGTGCTGGAGGCGACGGCTCCCAACCTGGTGAAGAAGGTCAAGCCCCTCTTCCGGCTGACCGAGCGCGAGATCGCGTCCTACTGCGTGCTGCGGGGGATCGACTACATCGTGGAGGAGTGCCCCATGGCCAAGGGGGCCAAGTCGATCCAGTACAAGCACATCCTCAACCAGCTGGAAGAGCTCTCGCCCGGCACCAAGGCGGCCTTCTTCTTCGGCTTCCTCGAGCGCGGCCGCCAGCACTTCGAGGAAGAGCGAGAGCAGGTGGAGATCCGCCCCTGCACCGTCTGCGGCCAGCCCACCACCACCGAGATCTGCGCCCACTGCCGCATGCTGCAGCGCGCCGGGGTGGCCGTGGCCGGAGCCTGAGGCGAGCGGGCCCGGGGCGGGCGATCCTCAGGTGAGCGGGGCGGGTGATGCCGAGCGGGGTGGCCGTCCTGGTGGCGGGGCAGGTTATCACCGGAGGTGAGATCCATGCCCCGCACCGGGGAAGAACCCGGCCCCGGCATCTACACGTGCACCCGCTGCGGGCAGACGGTGCGCCTGGACGACCCGGGCGACCGGCTGCCGCCGTGTCCTGACTGCCGCAACACCGAATTCACCCGTGCGGTGACGGATCCCGCGGCAACGGGGGTCAGCGCGCGGATCGAGCCCCAACAGGACGGCCGGAACGGGCGATGACGGAGGCCGGCGGAAGCAGGTGACGAAAGCAGAAGCAACTGAAAGCAAAAGAAAAGCGAAGAGGCCGGCACCAGCTGCCGGCCTCCGTCTTTGCTGGCTGGTTTGAGCGGGAGACGGGAATCGAACCCGCGGCCTTCACCTTGGGAGGGTGACGCTCTACCACTGAGCTACTCCCGCCTGTTGAGCTCCTTCCGCATGTCGCGAGACACCGTCTTCGGTCCTCGGTCGCCCGGGTGCGTCGGCTCACCGGGAACAATCCCCGGCATCGACCGGCTGGCGGCCAGCACCCGGAGCGGCGCCCGTCTCGTCGCGGCGCAGCCCTAATCATAGCGCAGGCCCCGACGAAAGGCAACCCGGCGCAACCACTCGACTGCATCAAGCTTCGGTAGGCGTCAGCCCGGTCCACGGTCTTGTCATGCCGCGAAAAGGACCGCCAGATAGCGGAGCGCCCGGACCCAGTCGCGGTCGGCGTGGGGCCCGTACAGCGCCGGGATCCGTGCCCGAAGCCGCGTCCTCAATCTGCTGCGTTGAGAGGCTGGTCCCGAACAACCGCCCTTATGGGATGGATGTCCCGGACGAAACATCGCGGCGTCGCTAGGCCGGGCGTGCGTACCGGTCCAGTTCCCCATTCGCTCGCGCCGCCGGCAGGCGGCCCAGGTGCCGGGCACCGTCTTCGCTCCACGACGCACCCCGCCGTTTCATCCGCCGGCCAGCACGTGATAGTTGGGGCCTTCGATCGTGCCAAGCCGGCGTCCATCGGCGTGCGTCCCAATCCCGTGCCACTGGTTTCTTGAGGTAACGCTTCAGTTCGTTCACCCGTTCCCGATGGTCGCCCTCCGCACGCCGGCGGGCGGCATTCAGGATCGCCGCCACCTCCCCCCAGGCCTTGCCCGCCTCGAGAGCCGCCGTCAGCTGCCGATGGGCTTCCGGCCATGCCGCAAGGCCCGACGCATGGCCTGTTTGACTTGAGGTGGAACGAGTCGAGGCGATAGGTGGCCTGGGAAACGCGCTCTCGCACGAGCTTAGCGCACAAGTGTGAGCACACCGTACACGCCCATCGTCAATAGAATCAATGCTAGGGGTAACCCTGCCAGCGCAGCGGCGAGGCGAATATCTCCGTTCCTCCGGAGAACGACAATGGCGGCGACGGCGAGCAAGATCCCGACTGGAGCGACATACTGGAAACGGGGTGTGAGTGTAAAGTAGTAGTAAAGGGGGCCAATGGCGAACAACGCTGCCGCGTAGACCCACTCAGCCCGCCGGGTGACCGAGCCAATGATGGCTGAACCCATGGACACGATCCAGGCTGGTATCCCCAGAAGGGCTCCCGCCAGTAGTGAGCTAAGCGCTTCCGCCGTCACCTCGATCACCCTTTCGCCGGCTCCACTTGTTATACTGTACCATTTGATCGCCCCTTCGTATGATGATCGCGCAATCGAACGGTACTGGGCGGCCCAAACCCGCCGCGAACGCTACGCCATCCTGAACGATGTCCAGCAAGTCTGCGGCTACCACCGGAAGTACGTTCGGGCCGTACGCGTGAAGCCGCGTGCGCCCCGGCACTCGGAGAGTCATTGCTCGAACCGCAGTTCAAGGCCGAAGACCTCGGCCAGGCCCCGGTGCCCGGCAGCGGTCAAGCGCACGGCGCGGGTGCGCGGTACCCGCCGGATCCAACCCAGGTCGAGGAGCCTCGACGCCAGCGCGGCGCCCAGCGCGCCGGCCAGGTGATGCTTGCGCTCGCTCCAGTCCAGGCAGGGAAAGGCGAATCGCCGGCGCTGCCGCCGCAAGCCGTCCACGTCGATCCCCCACCGGGCGAGCCGCTGGTGACCCCGCGCCGTCAGGTCGAACGCACCGGCTGACTCGACCAGCCAGCCCAGTTCAAGCAGGCGCTCGGTCAAGGCGACCCCGAGCCGCCCGGCCAAGTGGTCATAGCACATGCGGGCAAGACGGAGGGCCTCGCCCTGTTGCGCGGCCCGCAGCGAGCGAGCCGGCAGGGGCGGGGAGATGGCGGCCAAGGCCTCCAGGGCCCGGCCCACCTCCGGTCCAGCCAGGCGGAAGTAGCGATGGCGACCCCGTCGCTCGACTTCCAGCAAGCCGCCTTCCACCAACTTGGCCAAGTGCAGGCTCGCCGTCGGCCGCGACACACCGCCCAGCATGGCGAGCTCGCTGGCCGGGCGTGCGCTGCCATCCAGCAGCGCCAGGAGCATGCGGGCCCGCGCAGGATCACCGATGAGTGCGCCCATGGCGGCGAGATCCGCGTCGGCATTCATGGTTTGATGGTATTCAAATCGTTATGGCTCTACAATCCCCTGGGGCCCCTGGCCCGTGGCCCGACCACCGTCCCGAAGACGCCCGTCGCCGGCGACGGGAGCGGCGTGGGCGGGTCACCGCTCGGCGGGCCAGGCGGGCCGGCCCACGAGGCAGGAGCCACGTCGCCGCATGGCAGGCAAGAAATCGTCTCCACGGCGCGGGAAGCACGCCGCCATTCGGTGCGGCTGAAATCTCACCGTCGGCGCGGGCTCAAGGAGACCATCGCCTGTCGCACAGGCAGAGAAAGGAGGCCAGCCCTTGTCTGCACAAGCCGTCCCGGACAGCCACGTGGTGGTCGAACCCCGGATTCTCTACTTCGGCACGCCGGTCGTGCTCGTCACCACGCTGAACGAAGACGGAACGCCCAATCTCATGCCCATGTCCTCCGCCTGGGCGCTGGGGCACCGCCTCGCGCTTGGGTTCGGGGAGGGGTCCAAGACTCTCCTCAATCTCCGGCGAGAGCGGGAGTGCGTGCTCAACCTGCCTTCGCCGGAGCACTGGACCATGGTGGAACGGCTGGCGCCGCTGACCGGGATGAACCCGGTTCCACCTGCGAAACGGCATCTCTTCCGGCATGAGAAGGACAAGTTCGGAGTCTCGGGCTTCACCCCGGTGCCGTCCCAGGTGGTGGCGCCCCCCCGGGTCGCCGAATGCCGCCTGCAGATCGAGGCCCGGGTCGACCGGTGGTATCCCCTTGGAGACGCGGCCTGGATCGTGGTGGTCGAGGCGGTGCGAGTCCACGCCCATCCGGAGATCGTCGCAGGGCCACATCACATCGACCCGCGGGCCTGGCGACCGCTGATCTACAATTTCCGGCACTACTTCGAGCTGGGGCGGGAACTGGGCCGCACCTTCCGCGCCGACACGCCGTGCCGGCGCGCCGGCGCACAAGGGGGTGCAGGCCGGAAACCGGGTGGCGCTGCCCCGGGTCCCGGTCCGACCGCCCTGAGAGCGCGGCCACCCGGCTGCCCGGCGTCGTAGGAGCCCAGCCCGCTGGCGTCGTAGGATGACCACGGCGGTGCCAACCGGTCGAAGGAGGCCTCCAGATTGAGCGAGCCGGTCGTCGACGTGCTCTGGACGGCAGACGAGGCCGAGCGCCACGCCTTCGCGCCCGGCGAGGCAGCAGCCTTCCTGGACATCTTGCGCGCCACCACCACCATGACCGCCGCCCTGGCCGCGAGGGCCCGCGCCGTCGTGGCCGTGGCCGATCCCGCCAAGGCCCTCGCGTTGCGGGAACGCCTCACGCCCGCCCCCCTCCTGGCCGGGGAGGAGCGGATGGAACGCCGGCCGGGGTTCGATCTCGGGAACTCCCCTCGCGAGTTCACCGCCGAGCGTGTGACGGGCCGCACCCTGGTGATGTGCACCACCAACGGTACCCGGGCCGCCGTCGCAGCCCTGCGCGGTGGGTGTCGCCGGCTGTTCGCCGCGTCCCTGCGCAACCGGACAGCCACCGCCCGCGCGTTGCTGGCCGACCCGAGCGTCGACCGGATCACCCTGATCTGCGCGGGCACCCACGGCCGCTTCTCCCTGGACGACGCCATCGGCGCCGGGGCGGTGATCGAGGCGGTGATCGAGGCGCTGATCGGCGCTCCCGACAGCGCAACCCACCGTCCCGAGCCGACCGCCCCGCCCGGGGCGGCGGTGACGCCGCCGGCGGCCGCCCGCCCGCCAACCGGAGGCCGACCGTGCCGCCTCTCCGACGCCGCCGTCGCCGCCCTGCAGCTCTGGCAGGCCGCACGGCCCCGGCTTGCCGAGGCCCTAGCCGGCTGCCGGCACGGGCGCCTGCTGGTAGAGGCGGGGTTCGCGGCCGACCTCCCGGTGGCCGCCGCCGTGGACGCCGCGGATTTCGCCATCGCCTGGCAGCCCGCGCCCGACGTGCCGGAGGATGTCGGCGGCGGCTGGTTCGTCCCGACGCATTTCCCGGGAAATCGACGGCCGTCGCTTTGAGAGGGTTCCGCGGCCACTCGCTCCCGCGGCGGGGGACATGGTCCGGCGGGCGGCACCACGGGGCGCGGCGGGTGCCTCCGATGCGGCCACGGCCCGTAGCCCTGGCGAAACGGCCCGGTCCTGCGGCCTGCGGTCCGGCCAGGCTCTTGCACCGTCGCCGCGGCCATGCCCTTCGCCCGCCCCGTCAAGCGCTGGCCGCCAGTTCCCGATCCAGATCCCGGAGCCAGCGGATCTCCGCGGCGTAGTCCAGCTCGCCGTCGATGGGGGTCTCCAGCAACATGGGCAGGGCGCGCAGCCGGGGATGGCGCAGCAGGTTGGCGAAGCCCTGGCGCCCGATCTCACCCTGGCCCATCTTCTCGTGGCGGTCGCGGCGGGAACCGCAGGGGAACTTGCTGTCGTTGACGTGCAAGGCCTGCACCCGCTCCCAGCCCACGGCGCGGTCCAGGTCTTCCACCAGGCGGTCCACCTGGGCGGGATCGCGCCAGTCGTAACCCGCTGCGAACAGGTGGCACGTGTCGAGGCACACGCCCACCCGCGGGGGCCAGCCCAACCCCTCCAGAATGGCGCGGAGCTCCTCCAGCCGGCCTCCGATCTCGCTGCCCTGCCCCGACATGGTTTCCAGCAGAAGCCACGGTGCGCCGGGTTCTTCCAGAAGGGGAAGAACCGGCTCGATAGCCGCAATGATGCGCCGGATCCCGTCGGCAGGGTCACCCTCCACATAGCTGCCCGGGTGGGTGACGGCGGCGTCCGCCCCGACCCAGCGGCAGCGCTCAAGATCTTCGCGCAGCACGCGCCGGGCGAACTCGTAGGCCGCAGGCTTGGGGGAGGCCAGGTTCACCGTGTAGGGGATGTGGGCGATGGTGTAGCGCAGGCCGGCCTCCTCCCGGCGCTCGAGCCACTGGGCGCGCTCCGCCTCGCTCACCTGCCGCTGGGCACCGCCGCGGGGGTTGCGGGGGAAGAACTGCAGGGCGTTGGCACCCACCTGGACCGCGACCCCGGCCGCTGCAGGAAACCCCTTGGCTACCGAGAGGTGGCACCCCACCACCAGCGACCCCGCCTGGGATGGATCGAAGGGCATGTCCAAGGGCTCGCGCCTCCTTTGCCTTCCGGGCCTGCTTTGGATCCAGCTGGCCTGCTTCGTCCAGACCCTGGGTCCAGACTACCGCCCCCGGATCTCAGGGGGCTGGTGCGGGGGCACGGGTCCCCTCCCTGCCAGGCGAGGGCGGGCTGGCCGCGGCATCCACCGGCCACCCGCTCACCTGCGAGCCGTCTCCAAGCGCCCCGCCAACCTGCCCAGCGGCCGCCCGCGCGCCATCCCCCCACGGGCCACCGGCCGGCGTGCCGCCACCCGGCCGCCGGCCGGTGACGGCGTCACCGGGCCCGCCGTCACCGGCGGCCAGGGCGTCGATCTCCGCCGCCACCCGGGTCTCGTCCTCGGACCATCCCGCCAGCACCGCCTCCGCCGCGGCCACCAGCCCCTGGCGCAACCGGGCGTAGTCGGCGGCGGCAATCTTGCCGCTCCGGTAGTCGTACTCGAGTTCGGCCAGTTCCGCCAGAATCCGAGCTCTCCCCGTGGCCAGCGCCGGCCGGGGCCAGAGGGAGAAGAGGGTGCCGCCCACCACCAGATAACCGCCGATCCAGATCCAGGCCACCAAGGGGTTCAGGTAGAACTCGAAGCCGGCCGCGTCCCCTTCCCAGCCGCCCAGCACCACGTACAGGTCGCGGCTGAAGGAGGTCAGCATGGCGACCTCCGGTGTGGCCCCCAGGGTCTCGACAAAACCGGGGTAGAACCGGCGTTCAGGCTGCAGCCGGCCGATCTCCCGCCCCTCCCGGCTGACGGAGAGGTCGGCGTACACGGCCGGAACCCCTTCGGCCACCCGCTGGCCCAGGCCGTGGTATGTGATGGTGAACCCGCCAAAGGTGTAGCTCTCGCCGGGCGAAAGCCCCACCGCCTCCACCTGCTGGTAGCCGTACATGCCGGTGAGGCCGATCATGATCAGGACCACGCCCAGGTGCACCACGTAGCCGCCGTACCGGCGCGGGTTGCGGTTCAACATCTGCCACAGGCCGCGCAGGGAGCGATCGCCGGTGCTCTCGACCCGCGCCGCGTAGGCGGCGATGACGTCGGCCACGGTGGCCGTACCGACAAAAAAGGCGATGGCAAACCCCAGCACGATGGGAAGCTCCCGCAGGCCCAGGACCGCCAGGGCCACGCCCAGGGCCACGGCCCCCACCGCCGGCAGGGCCAAGAGGCGCCGCACCCGCGGCCACGAGGCCTTGCGCCAGGCCAGTACCGGTGCCACGCCCATGAGGATCATCATGGCCAGGAACAGGGGGACCCCCACCCAGTTGAAGAAGGGCGGCCCCACCGAGACCTGCGCTCCGAACAGCGGCGTGACCAGCGGCAGAACCGTTCCCCAGAACACCGCAAAGGTCAGGCCGGCCAGCAGCAGGTTGTTGAGGAGGAAGCCGGTCTCCTTGGAAAAAGGCGATTCCGGCCGCCGCTCGTCGGCCAGCAGGGGGGCCCGGTCGATGAACAGGTAGGACGCGACCACCAGCACCAGACCCAGAAAGCCGAGAAACCACGGGCTGGTGGGCGATGTGACGAAAGCATGCACCGACGACAGGATGCCGCTGCGGGTGATGAAGGCGCCGAAGATGGTCAGGAGGAAGACGAAGATCACCAGCCCGGCGTTCCACCGCTTCAGCATGCCGCGCTTTTCCTGGACCAGGGACGAGTGGATGAAGGCCGTCGCCAGAAGCCACGGCATCAGGGCGGCGTTCTCCACGGGGTCCCAAGCCCAGACGCCGCCCCAGCCCAGCTCCGTGTACGCCCAGCGGGAGCCGATGAGGATCCCCACGGACAGAAACAGCCAGGCCAGCAGGGTCCAGCGCCGGGTCACCCGGATCCAGGCATCCCCCGCGTTCCGTGTCCAGAGGGCCGCCATGCCAAAGGCGAAGGGCACCGCCATCCCCACGTAACCCAGATAGAGCGCCAGCGGGTGGGAGACCATCCACGGGTTCTGCAGCAGCGGGTTCATCCCCCGGCCGTCGGCGGGAGGGTTGGGCAACACGTCGAAGGGCCCCGACACCACCGCCACCTGAAGGGCGAAGAAGGCGGCCACGAAGCCCAGGGTTGCCAGGGCGTAGGGCAGCAGCGCCGGCACCGCGCGGCGCGCGCTGAAGGCCACCGCCGCCGTGTACCCGCTGAGCAGCCAGAGCCAGAAGAGCAGGGCCCCCTCTTGGCCCGACCACAGGGCGCTGATCTTGTACGGGGCCGGCATGTAGCGGCTGGACTGGCTGGCCACGTAGCGGAAGGAGAAGTCGTCGGTGAACAGGGCGTAGACAAGGATGAACACCGCCGCGCTGACGCTGACGAACAGGCCCGCCGCCAGCCAGCGGGCCGGAGGCATCCAGCGCAGCCGCCACCGCCATCGCCCTTCCAGCGGCGCCCACACGGCCAGCGCCAGGGCCAGCGCCAGGGCGAGGATGGTCAGGGCATGTCCCACGTAGGCCATGGAAGTCCTCCCATCTTCACATCCACCGGCGCACTGCCTCTTCCAGGGGGCCGGCGGAGGAGGAGCCGTCGCCGGCGGGGCCGGTCGGCCTGCCGGCACCTTCCGGCGATTGCACGGGGACCGGCGGAGCCGTTCCGGAAGCGGCGAAGCCGGGAGCCGGTTCGTCCCCGGCCGGCTCGCCCGCGGTCACGGCCTCACCCGCAACCAGCGGGCCGGGGTGGTGCCCCCTGCGGCCCTGCCGCCACCACCAGGCCAGCAGGCCCGCCCCGGCGGCTACCGCCAGGAACGGAGCCGCCCAGCCGAGAACATACCAGCCGTGCCGGGGCGGCATGTACACCACCCAGGCCCCGTACCGGTCGGCAAAGGCCTGCAGGATCTCGTCCCGGGTGCGGCCTTCGGCCAGCATCCGGCGGATCTCCTGGCGCATCTCCAGAGCGACGGCGGAGTTGGAATCGGCCACCGACTGGCCCTCGCAGACCGGACAGCGCAGGGCCCTTTCCAGCGCCCGCGCTTCCCGGTCGCCCGGATCGGCCGAGCCCAGCTGCCAGGCCAGGAGCGGGGCCAGCACCAGGGTGGCGGCCAGGACGGCGATCCACAGCCAGGACGGGCGGGTCACGGCGCTCACCCCGTCCACCAATGTAACCTAGGCGGCTGGGCCCTGCCACGGGCCGCCGCCCGAGTATCGGGTCGAAGAAGGACCCGTTCCGGAGGAGACACCCGACCCATGGCGCGAACGCTCCTTAGGCGGCTTAAGCACTGGGCCGGCCCGCTGCTCCGGCTCCCCCTCAACCGCAAGGCCACCTGGCTGCTGGTAGGGGTCAACGCGGTGGGCTCGGTGTGGGGCTTCTGGTGGTACCGTGACCAGCTGGCCGCCACCCCCGCCTGGAAGTGGCCCGTGGTGCCCGACTCGCCCACGGCGTCGACCCTGTTTACCGTGGCGCTGCTCCTGCAGCTCGCGGGCCGGCGGCTGCCCGCCCTGGAAGCCTGGGCGTACGCGGTGATGATCAAGTACGGGCTCTGGACGGTGGTGGTCCTGGGAGCTTACGCCCTCCGGTCCGGCTCCCTGGGGGCGGAGGCTGCCCTGCTCATCGCCTCCCACGCCGGCATGGCCGTGGAAGCCGTGATCTACCAGCGGGTGTATCCGGGCTCGCTGCGGGGGCTGGCCGCGGTGGTGGCCTGGAGCCTTTTCAACGACGGGGTGGACTATCTGGCCGGGCTCCATCCCACCCTGCCGGGACCGGAGGTGCGAACCCTGGCCGCGGCCAGCGCGCCGCTGCTCACCCTGCTGGCCGCCACTGCCGTCTACCGCGCGGCCGCTGGAGCGGCCGCCGGCGCCGCGACGGGCGCTCCCTCGCCGGCCGGGGACCGCGACGGCGGGAACGGTGGCCGTTGAAGGCCGTTGTGACCGTGGCGTGGAAGGGCGCGCAGGCCGCGATCCGGAAAAGGCCGCGATCTGTAGCGAGCCGTGGTGAGGGTCGAGTAACCCGGGTAGGATCGCGGCCCGGCTTAGCAGGCAAAGACGCTCAGCGGGCAAAGACGTGGTTGCCGATCCGGGCGGTCACCTCGAGGGAGCAGAAGAAGTCGCCCCGCGCCCCATCCCCCTCGCACGGGTGCCGCGCGGGGTTGTAGAAGTAGAGGGCCCCCTTGGAAGGATCCTGACCCGCCAGGGCTTCCCGGGCCGCCCGCCGCTCGGACGAACCCGGCCGCACCCGGGGCAGCTTCTCCGCCGCCGTGGGGAACTGGCCCGGCTGGAAGATCACGGCCCGGACGGAGTCGGGGAACCGCGGGCTGCGTACCCGATTGAGGATAACGGCCGCCACCGCCACCTTGCCCTCGTAGGGCTCGCTACCCGCCTCGATCTCCACCATGCGGGCCAGCAGCTCCAGCTCGTCCAGCTGGATCGCACCGCCGGCCGAAGCCGCCCGGGCACCCGTCCGGGACGCCGGCCGGGACCCGGCCTTTTCCGCCTTGGCCACGGCCTCCCGGCGGGCCTGCTCGCGACGCTTGGCCTCTTCCCTGCGGCGGGCTTCTTCCTTCCGGCGCGCCTCTTCCTGCTGGCGCAGGCGGGCCAGCCGCTCCTGGCGGGCCCGTTCTTCCCACCGGGCCTGCCACATGGCCCGGCCCAGCGCGAACTTGTGTCGCTGCTCGATCCGGGCGGCCTCCTGCGCCTCGCGCTCCAGCAGCTTCTGCCGCTCCACCTCCGCCCGGAGCGCCGGGCGGGGCACCAGCGGCGGGGACGAGCGGGCCTGCACGTCGTGGACGGAAGCCAGTGCGGAGAAGGACCAGAGCAGGACGCCCGCCATGATCCCGGCAGGGAGGACCTGCCGGGTCGCCGGGCATGCCCTGGGTGGCACCTGGGGCCGTACATGGGGACGTGTCATAGTGAGGCCATAGTAACCGGTATGTAACAAAAATGCAAGAGGTCCGTGTCGGAAATTTTACATCCCCGGGCCACGGCCCCAAGCCACGCCAAGCCCCTGGCGAAGCATCTTTCCACTTGACACGGCGCCCGCCCGGGACAGGGAGGCCGGGGCGACGGCCCGGCCGGTCACGACGGCTGCCACCCCTGGGGCATCCCCAGCATGAGCCGGAACGGTTCCACCAGCTCCGCCGGCGCCGCCAGCAGCACGTACTTGGCCTGCTCCCGGAAGTTGCGGGCGATGTTGGGCGCCAGGACCGACACCTCCGGATCCGCGGTGGAGTAGACCCGGTCCCCCGCCACCACGGGCACCTCGAAGAACAGCTCCTTGCCGCCGCCGACGATATCCACCAGCAGGTGATGGTCTTCCACCGGCCGGTTCAGTCGCCGCGCCAGGGCGCGGCAGGCATCCCGGGCCCAGGCTTCCCGCTCCCAGTACCCCGCCCGCACCAGGTCGCGGATCTCCGCCCCGTATTCGCCTGCCAGGGCCCGCGGGTAACTGAGGCGCGCCACCCGCTTGTACAGGCGGCGCCCGGCGCCCGTCAGGCGCTCCACCAGGTCGCGGGTCGCAGGATGGGGAACGGCCCGCAACAGTCCCAGGGCCTGCTCGTCGTCCAGGTCGACGAAGTCGTCGATGGCAAAGGCTCCCGCCCGCAGGGCCTCGGTCAGGGCCCGCCGGAGCATGGCGGCGGCGATCCGCCCCGTGTGATGCCAGTACACGTCCCGGTACATGATGTAGGAGGCAAAGATCAGGGTCTCCACCGCCGAGACGCCCTTGGGCGTCACCCCGACGCCCAGGCCGTCGGGGGTCCAGCAGACGGCGTCCAGCAGCCGCTGGTAGTCGATCCCCCGCCCGTAGGGCACGCCGATGTGCTCGCTGTCCCGGGCCAGGTAGTCCAGCCGGTCGGGGTTGATGGGGCCCGCCAGCAGGTTGGCCAGCCGCTGGGCCCCCGGGTCGTCCGGTGCCGGTTCTTCCCGGATGATGCGACAAAGGCGGTCCGGATCCACGCCCCAGAGCTCCGCCAGGATCTGACGGATTTCGGGGTTCTGCCGGATGATGGCGGCCCCCCGCTCTTCGTGGCGCGGCAGGCGCCCTGCCAGGAACGGGTCGTCGCCGGGGATCTCTTCGATCGTGTGGGAGAAGGGATAGTGGCCCACGTCGTGCAACAGGGCCGCCACCAGGAAGGTGGCCACGTCGCCGGGCGTGAGGAACGTGCCGTCCATGGCCGCCGCACCCGGCTGGCGGCCCGGCCGGGCCAACAGGGCCAGGACGAGCCGGCGGGCCATTTCATAGGTCCCCAGGGAATGCTCGAAGCGGGTGTGGACGGCACCCGGGTAGACCAGAAAGGCCGGTCCGGTCTGGCGGACCCGGCGCAGGCGCTGGAAGGCCGCGCTGTCGATCAGCGCCCGCAGGCGGCGGGTGGTGGGGATGTTGCCCGTCACCGGGATCCGCACCGGCGGCAGCCCCCGATCCCAGGCCAGAAGCTCGGGCACCTCCGCCGGATCCCAGGTGGCGGTGGTTGCCGGTGGGGTCAAACAGGCTCTCCTCCTTTTCCGCTGCCGCTGCGCCGCACGCCGGTGCTTCCCGCCGGCGGCGGGGCGTCACGCCGGCGGCAGCTCTCGGCGCCGGGCGTGGGACCTCCCGCCGGCAGCGTTTCACGCCGGTCGCTTCAACGCCAGCAGCGCTTCAAGCTGCGGCGCCTACCACCGGGGCGGCGAGGCGTCACGCCGGCTGTCCCTGGTCCGGGCCGGCCGCCGGAATCCCCACCCACTCGACCTGCCCGTCGGCATAGTGTTCCCGCTTCCAGATGGGCGCCCGGACCTTGAGCTCGTCGATGGCGTAGCGGGCCGCGGCAAAGGCGGCCGGGCGGTGGGGCGCAGCGGCGGCCACCACCACGCTGGCCTCGCCGATGGGCACGGCGCCGGTGCGGTGCCCGATGGCCAGGCGCGCACCGGGCCAGCGGGCCTCGGCCTCCGCGCCGATGCGGGCCAGTTCCTCGGCGGCCATGGGCAGGTAGGCCTCGTACTCCAGGTGCTCGGTCTCCCGGTCCCCGGTGAAGCGGCGGGTGATGCCCACGAAGAGGACCACCGCCCCGTGGCTGGGCCGTGCGACGTGGCGAAACAGCTCGTCCAGGGACAGGGGCTCCGCCGTCAGGAAGAACCGGCCCTCCGGCCCGGCCGCCACCCTGCCGCTTGGGCCGGCTGGCGCGGCCGGTTCGCCCGGCACCGAGCCGCCACTGACCGGCGGGATCAGCGCAATCTCGTCGCCCGGGCCGATGGGCGTGGACGGTTCGCAGTAGCGGCCGTTGACCGCCAGGCGGCACAGGTCCAGCAGCGGCCGCCATCGGGGATGCTGCCGGGCCAGTGCGTCCCGTACCGACCCGGCCGTGGCGCCTGCGGGCAACTCCAGTTCCAGCTGCCGCGCGCCCAGCCGCTCGGCCACTACCGCGAAGAGGCGCACCCGCACCGCGATCGCCGCCCGGGTTGACGAAGCCGCCGGATCGGCCATGGCCCTTCCCCCTCCCGCTTGCCCTCTTGCACCTTGCCCTCTTGTCTTGCCTACCCGCTCTAGCCAGTCGCTCTGGCGACTTGCTCTGGACGCTACTCTGGACGCTCGCTCAGGACACCCGCCGGGGCCGCCCGGCCTCGCCACTCTTTCTGGCCGCTCGCCCTAGCGCTCGGCGCAGCCACCCGTTCGGATCGCTCTTCCTGCCGGCTCCGCCTGGGCCCCTCGACGCCCAGCCGGGCAGCAGGACGCCTCGACACCCAGGCCTGCCGCCTCGCCTGGACGCCTCGACAGCCGGCCTGCCACCTCGCCCGGCCATCCCACCCGTTCCTTGCCTCTTTCCTTGTTTCGCCCTGGAGGCGCCCGCGCCTGCCGCCTCGCGGTGCGGCCGCGGTCCCGGTGCCCGGCGCCCACGCCTCTCACGCCTCTGCTGGGCCGGCCCCCGGTCCTAGTCCCGGAACCCTGCAGCCCCCCATAAGCAGGGCGCCCACCTTGGGCCGGCGGGCGCCTGAATGGACACGATTTCAGCCGCAGGCGACCGTCCTGGCCGGCGGGCGGGACCGTCCAGGCCGACCCCCACCCTATACCAGCCGGCCGCGCAGGCGGGAGCTGACGGCATCCACTACCAGGACGGTGGCCAGGATCCCCACCAGCACCATGCCAACGTTCTCCCAGTTGCGCAGCTGGACGTTGAAGATCAGGGAGGTGCCGATGCCGCCGGCGCCGATGACCCCGACCACGGTGGCGGCCCGGATGTTGATCTCGAAGCGGTACAGGGCATAGGAGAGGAATTCCGGCAGCACCTGGGGCAACACCCCGTGCCAGAAGGTCATCAGCGGCGAGGCCCCCACCGCCTGCAGCGCCTCGATGGGCTCGCGGTCGACGGCTTCCACCGCCTCCGAGTAGAGCTTGCCCACCGTGCCGATGGAGTGGAAGCCCACGGCCAGTACGCCGGCGAAGGGCGAGGGGCCGACGGCCGCCATGAAGATGATGGCCAGCACCAGCTCGGGGAAGGTGCGGATAGCATCCAGCAGCCCCTTGCCCACCACCGCCAGGGTCGACGCCACGTTCCGCGCCGCCAGGAACCCGAAGGGCACCGCCACGAGCGAGGCGATCAAGGTCCCCAGGAAGGCGATCTGCAGGCTTTCCGCCACGCCCTCGAAGACCTTGCCGGCATAGTCCCAGTTGGGCGAGAAGAGGCCGCGGAATACCGGCCCCGGATCGCCCACCAGGGCGAACCGGACCCCCTGGAAGGCCCAGGCGTAGAGGGCGGCCAGGATGCCGAGGGCGAGGCCCCACCGCCACCACGGCCGCCGCGGCGGTTCGAGCCCGGCGCGGGTGCCCGCGCCCCCAGAGCCCCGGAACGTCCCGGGCTGCCGCCCACCGGCATCGCCTGGGCCGGTACCGGTGACGCGGGTCGAACCAGCTCCTGCGCCCGGGCGCGCGCCAGGGTCGCCGGCCGGGGTGAGGGGGCCGGCTTCCGCAGCCTGGCCGCCGGCCACCGCCGCGGCCCCCGCGGGCGCCGCGGCGGTGGTGCCCGCGGGCGAGCGGGCCAGGCCGGGTTCTTCCGCCATGAGGACCGGATCGCTCGCCGCCAGGGCGGGCGCGCCCTCCACCAGGCGCTGGCGCCAGCGGGTGCTGATCCAGTCGACCACCACCACCAGCACGAACAGCATGACCACGATGGCCATCAGGCGGTCATAGCGGAAGAAGGTCAGCTGGGTCATCATGGTGGAGCCGATGCCGCCGGCCCCCACCAGGCCCAGCACGGTGGAGGTGCGCAGGTTGATCTCGAACATGAAGAGCGTGTAGGCGATGAAGTGGGGCAACACCTGGGGCACCACCGCGTAGACGGTGCGAGCCAGGCGGGAGGCGCCCACGGCATCCAGCGCCTCCAGGGGCCCGGGGTCGATGGCCTCCACCGACTCGCTGACCAGCTTGGCCACGATGCCCGTGGAGAACAGGGTCAGGGCGAGAACGCCCGCCGTGGGACCGATGCCCACCGCCGGGACCAGAAGCGCCGCCCAGACCAGGTCGGGGATGGAACGGATAAAATTCATGATGGCGCGGGCGATCTGGTACGCCCAGCCCGTGCCCGCCACGTTGCGGGCCGCGAGGAAGCTCAGGGGGACGGCCAGGATGGCCCCCAGGGTGGTGCCCAGCAGGGCCAGGCGCAGGGTCTCCAAAAGCGGCCCCACCGTCTCGGGGAGGTAGGCCCAGTCCGCCGGCCACATGCGGCCCAGCATGCGCCCTACGGTGTCAAGGCCCTCCCAGAGGTCGACCAGGCTGACCCGGGTTCCCTCCGAACTCCAGATGTAGAGCAGCACCAGCACCACGAGCCAGAAGAGGGTCTCCACCCGGGCCCGTCCCGGCATCCGGGGACGGCGTTCCCGGCCCGCAGGCACCTCCCTGCCGCCGGCGCCCGAACCCCGGGCAGGGCCGCCTGTTCCCCGGGTTCCGGGATCCCGCCAGCCGCGAACGGACAGGCTCACCGGGAGCTCCCCTCCATCGGCGCCACCGCCGCCTCCCGTGCCAGGGGCGCCGCGCCCTCCGCGCCCCCCCGGAAGTCTTCGGCGCGCACGGGCCGGCCGTAGATCTCCTCGAAGGTCTTCTCCGTGACCCCCGCGGCGGGCCCGTCGAACACCACCTGGCCGTTGCGCATGCCGATGATGCGGTCGGCGTAGGCCAGGGCCAGGTCGATGAAGTGCAGGTTGACGATGGTGGTGATCCCGTCCTCGCGGTTGATCCGGCGCAGGTCGCTCATCACCACGTGGGACGTGGGCGGGTCCAGGCTGGCCACCGGCTCGTCGGCCAGGATGATCTTGGGCCGCTGTGCCAGGGCCCGGGCGATGGCCACCCGCTGCTGCTGGCCGCCGGAAAGCTGGTCGGCCCGCACCCAAGCTTTGTCCGCGATCCCCACGCGGTCCAGGCATTCCAGGGCAAGGCGCACGTCTTCCCGCGGGAACCAACCCAGCAGCCCGCGCCAGGCCGGGGTGTGGGCCAGGCGGCCGGCCAGCACGTTCTTGATCACCGAGGACCGCTTGACCAGGTTGAAGGTCTGGAAGACCATGCCGATCTGCGAGCGCAGGCGGCGCAGCTCGGCCCCCTTCAACTTGCGCACGTCCACGCCGTCCACCAGGATCTCGCCCTCGCTGGGCTCGATCAGGCGGTTGATGCACCGCAGCAGCGTGGACTTGCCGGCGCCGCTCAGGCCCACGATGACCACGAACTCGCCGGGGTTGATCTTGAGCGACACGTCCCGAAGGGCCCGCACGCCGCCCGGGTAGACCTTGCTGACGTGGCGGAACTCGATCAATGGCGTCACCCTGCCGTTGTAGGATCCAGGCGCAAGGGGACGGGGAGCCTCCCGTGCCCCCCGTCCCACCGCGCCGGCACCGGTGTACTCAGTCGGCCAGTTCTTCCAGGTTGATCCCCATGTCCTTGGCCACGTTGCGGATGATGTCAAAGTCGCTGTCCTTGGCGTCGGTCAGGCCCTCGATCTCGTAGATGTCGAAGAGGACCTTCTTGCCCTCTTCCGTCTGGGCAATCTTGGCAAAGGCGTCGTGGATGCGCTTCTTCAGATCGTCGCTCAGCCAGCTGGCCACCGAGATGGTGTCGTTGGGGATGGGGTCGGTGTAGGCGATGACCTTGACCTTGTCCATCACGTCGGGGTAGTCGTCCTTGAGCAGGGTGCGAGCGTCTTCAAAGCTGGCGCCACCGTCCGTCTGGCCGTTGTACACGCTGAGCACGGCCCCGTCGTGGCTGCCCGCCATGATGGCCTCGATGTCCTTCTCCGGGTCGATCCCGTTCTTGAGCAGGTAGTGGGCCGCGAACAGGTAGCCGGAGGTGGAGGCGGGGTCCACGAAGGCGAACTTCTTGCCCTTCAGGCCCTGCACGTCATTGATCCCGCTATCCGCCCGGACGAAGATCTGCGCCCGGTAGCTGTCGTTGCCGTGGCGCACGCTCTTGAACATGACCTCCACCGGGTCGCCGCGGTCCTTGGCAATAACGTAGGCAAAGGGGTTGAGGAAGCCGATGTGGACCTGCTCGTTGGCCATGGCCTCGACCAGGCCGATGAAGTTGGTGGAAACGAAGACCTCGACAGGAATCCCCAGCTCGTCGGAGAGCATCTTCCCCAGCGGTTCGGCCGTCTCCTGAAGGGTGGTCGCGTTCTGCGAGGGGACGAAGCCCATGACCAGCTTGTCAGGGTCCTTGGGCTCCTCCGCTTGCTGGTTGCCGCCGCCGCAAGCGGACAGCACGAAGGCCGCGACCAGTAAAAGGGCCACCAGGATCGAGGCGGCTTTGCGCTTCGGCACGTCCGGAAAGCCTCCTTATTGATGCCCTAGTCGGCTGGCGAGCCGGGTGCCGGCAACCCGGCTCGTCCAAACCCAGATGTTGTTTGGCGACCGGCGGCCGACTTCCTTCCGGTGGCGCGCGGAAAGTCGCCGGGAATGCGTGGGGCCGCGGGGCCTCCTCCGGCACCCCGCTCCGGTACCCCTGCCGGACGAACCGGCCCACGGCATCGCTCGGCGAACCAGCTTTGGTGCACCACCACCGTGGAGGGGAGGCAGTGGTGCACCGGGTCGCCGGATGCCCGCGGCCACCTTCGTGTCTAGTGTAGGCAAGTGGGCTTGGTCCAACCCGTCCCCTGCGGTGGCGAGCACCGACGCAACGGTAAGGACCTGCGAATGCGGCGGGGGGCAAAGGAGGAGAAACATACCGGGGGTAAACAATCAGGACCGGATGGTGGCTTCACCAACCAGTCCTGGTTCCCGTAGTGTTCCCTTACGCGCCAGCGGCCCATCCTGGCCCGTTCAAGAAATCCTTCTGTGGTGCGACTTTCTTCACTGTGGGCGCGGGAGGACTCGAACCTCCGACCTCTTGAATGTGAGTCAAGCCCAGCGCTTTTCTTCCCTAATGTTGATTAGTATTCGTCAATCTAGCCGCATCCAATTGCGTTCTGCCGCTCAATTTCCCGTTTATTACAACGAATTTCGCGCCCGTCCACCGCCGTCCGTCTACATGCGTTGGAAAGATGTTGGAATGGGCGCCGCCCGAGAAGCCTTTGCGGAAGCGGTTTTCCGGCGACGCGCGAGGCGGAAGCTCGCATCCGGCCCCCCGGGAGACTGGCGGGGCCGCGAGAGATATGGAGGGTGATGCGGCATGTTCCTGCATGGCCAGGCGCCGTGGAGGTTGCACGTTCTGCGCAACGGGAGGGCGGAGGTCCATGAGTCCCCGGCGGTGGCCGGCGTACTGGCGAAGCTGGCCGAGGCCGTCGGCCGGGCGGCCGAGGAAGGCGGTGGAGTGCGGGTCCACCTGGAAAGCCCCTGCGGGCACGTGGTCTTCGCAGGGACGGCCGGCAGGGGGCTGAACTGGGAGACGGCCGCAGTGGTCGAACGGGTGCGCGAGGAGATGACGGCGGACCCCGAGGGGTGGGCGGCGTGGGTCGAGGACGCCGAGGCGGGGCTGGATGCGGTCGAGGCGGCCGTCGCGGGGCTGGTGTGCCTCGACGACGCCCCCACCGCGCTCGCGCGGCGGGTCCTGGCCCACTTCTTGCGGCAGGTCAACGCCGCGGTGGTGCAGGAGTTCGTGTTCGCCCTGGCCCGCCACGGGGACCCCGCCGCGCGGTGAGGGCGGCGCGATTCGGGGACGTGCAAGCCAAAGGGGCGCCACGCAGGCGCCCCTTCTCTCTTCAATTCAACCGGTGACCAGTCCCCTGAGAGCCGGCGTGGCACGGATGACGTCGGGGCGCCCCCGGGCCTGTACGGGCTCGCCGGGGAGCGACCCCGCGAACCCGCGCGCCAGGATGACGTGCCGCGGCGCGCTGGCCCCCGGGCGCGGGCGCTCAAGCCAGGCCTCAACGAGTTCGCCACCCTGAATCAGTTCGTCGAGCATTGCCCGCACCGCGGCGCCGGCGTACAGGCCGCCCACCCGCTGGCGGAGGACCTGCCAGCGGACCGCCCCGGGGCCATACCGCGGCGGCTCGCCGGCGGCGACGGCGCGAAGGATCGCCCGCCGCAACAGCTCCTGGCGCCCGACCGGCGGCGGAATTGCGCCCACCGTGACGATCGGCTCCATGTCCGTCACTCCCTGTTATTCGACCACGACATGGTCCGCCGTGACGAATCGCTCTCCGTCAACAGTGATGATGCGGCCTTCGATTCGCAAGGTGATCGCCTTCCCTTCCCCCATGATGGAAACGGCACCCGGCAGGTCGGCCACCCGGAGCAGGAGCAGGTGGCGCCCCATCGCCTCGCGGGCATAGTCGACCGCGATGGTGTCCCGTCGGTTCAAGTCCATCGCGAATCCTCTCCTCTCAAGAGCGCGGCCGCCCGTGACAACGCCCGCACGTGCGCCACGCGGTCCCCTGCGGCGGCCGCCCGGGCTGCGGCCCGTACGGCGTCCTTCAGGGCCTTCTCGCGCTTGGCACGCCCCGCCCGCTCTGCCGCCGCCGCCTCGGTGGCCGCGGCCTCCGCAGCGCGGCGCCGGGCAAACTCTTCGATGGCTTTATAGGCGCCCTGTCGCGCCCGCCAGCTCGCTGCGGCCTCCGCATGGGCCACCAGGGCCTCCACGGCCTGTTCCACGCCGGCCTGCAGCAGGCGCTCCAGGTCGGGAGGCGGAGGCTCGCCGTCTGCGGCGGCAAGCTCACGGGCCCGGGCCGCAAGGTCCTGCCAAAACGTTGCCGGCTCCTTTCTCACCACCACCACCCCTTTCTCAATTCGCGCTCAACCGCCGGCGGCGGGCGGCCGCGGGAGGGCCGCGGCCCCGGGCGGGTGACCCCTCCGCCCGGCGGCGCAGCCACTCGGGGCAGTCGCGCCAGCGAATCTCGTGCACCTTGCCCGTGAACGGATCACGAACCGCCACCCATCCCCATTGCTCCTGCCACGCCTCCAGCGGCCAGTACGGCGGCCAGCCCTGAAGCAGGTTCGCCAACTGTCTCGCCTGCTGGTGCATGGCCCGGGCCGACGCCGGGGTCAACGCGCCCTTGGGTGCCCGGAACCGCAGGGCGCCATTCTCAACCCACAGCCGCACGCCACGGCGGCGCAGTTCGTCCAGCAACTCTGCGGCCGTCATAGCGGGATGGCCCCCTCTTCAAACTCGCCGTCGTCATCCCCGCTGGCGCCCATGTGTGCCACACTCTGGCTTGGCACAGTTGGCACAGTTGGAAGAAAGCCTTGCGCCATGCGGGTTTCTTGGAAGTGTGCCAACTGTGCCAGCGAATTGTTTGTCACGGTTGGCCCGGTATCTGTGCCAGGCGTATCGGCCAGCTCCCAGACCCACGCGGGGCCCACCTTGCGAGTGCGAACGCCAACCTGGCGGGCGGCGCGCCACAGGGTGCGCTTGCTGGCGCCGATCTCGACCGCCGCGCGCTCTTTGATCTCGCCAGACGACACCGGTCCCTCGGCCAGGACCTCCAGGAGCCATTCGACGGCCCGCGGCAACTTCGGCTCACCGTCATGCTCCACCCGCGGGGCCAGCAGCGCCTCCGCGTCCACGTCCGCCGTCCCTTCCCAGTAGAAGGCGCCCTCCCGGATGCTGTACGCCAGCGAGGGCCCCTTCTCGGCCAGCGATGATTTGACGTGCGCCACCACCCGCCGGGCGCCCGTTTCATCGTCCGGGTCCTGGCCAACCAGCAGGATCGAGCGGGCCGCGGCCGCGAAGTCGATGCTGCCCAAGCCCCGATGGATGGCGCGGTCGGTTGAGGCCTTGGCGAGATGGCGAACCAGCAGGATGGCGCACCGGTACTCCTCGGCCAGGCGCGCAAGCCCGGCCAGTACGCCCCGCACCTCATTGGCCCGGTGGATGTCCACCCCGGCGCCAATGAACCCTTGCACCGGGTCGATGACCACCAGCGCGGGCCGATGCTGCGCGATGGCCGCTGCCAGGATGTCCACGTCCTGAAGGGTGACGGCCCCGGTCCGCTCGCGGCCCTCGTCGTCGCGGCCCTGCCAGCCGGTCAGCGCGAAGACCCGCTCCGGATCCGCACCCGCCGCATCCAGCCGCGGCCGCAGCGTATCGCCCAGGCCGTCTTCGGCCGTCAGGTACAGGACATTGGCCGGCTCCCGCCACTCGCGCGGCACGCCGTCCGGCCCCGGCAACGGTTCGCCCCGCGACACGCCCGCAGCAAGCCGCAGGGACAGCCAGGTTTTCCCCACGCCAGGGTCGCCTTCAACGATCGTCAGCTTGCCCAGGGGGATGTAGGGCCTCCACAACCAGCGGACCTCTTCGGGGTCCACGTCCGCTAGCCGCTTGACGGCCGGTCGGCGCTCCACCACCCGCCCTGAGCGGCCCTCAGCCAGTAGCGCCAGCGCGGACAGGTCCAGGTTCACGCCGACCGCCCCCCTGCCGGCAGCCCCCGCCGGGCCGCTTCGCGCTTGGCGATGCTGGCGACGACGCGCAGGACCTCTTCGGCCGGCAGCGGCGGCTTGAACCGGGCCTCGTTCAGCGCCAGCAGAAGGGCCGCCGTCGCGTAGCCGTCCACGCCGCGCCGGAGCAGGTGGCCCGCCAGCCGTGCGACGGTGACGTTCCGCTGGCCTTCCTCCACCCCGAAGGCCGCCAGCCGACGCCACTCCTCCGGCGGCGTGGCCCGCCGCTCATCGGCCCCGGCCAGTACTAGGTCCAGCAGCCATTGCGGCGCCGCCGCGATGGGGACCTCGCCCGGCCGGCTGGACAATTCCCAAACATAGCGCCGGCCGCTCACGTGAAGCGATGGTGCCGCCACGACGAAGCCGCCGTCACCGCGCACGTCCAGCCCCCGCGCCAGGGCCACCTTGTTGGGCACGGGACGGCCCGGATACCGGAACAGGAGATGGCGGCCGCCGCTCCCCGTCAGGGCCTCGACGGTTTCCGGGAGCGGGCCATGTTGAGCCTCCAGCTCCCGCAGGGACTCATCACCGCCTTCGTCAATGTCCAGAGCCCAGATCGTGCTCGCCTGCCCCGTGGCGATGCCGACGTTGGCCCACGGCCAGCGGGTCCACCAGCGGCGGATTGTGTTGGCGTCTTTGGTGGCGTCATGGACGCCGCGGGGCGTCAGCGGATGTTTTCCGGGGCTCGCGCAATCGGGCCGGCCGCACGTGCAACGTCCCTCGCGGATGGAGTGCAGCGGCAGGACGGACCAGCCGAAGCGGGCGGCGTACGCCAGCGCGGCCCGTAGCATCCGGTCCGGTGCCGCGTCGCCGTTTCGCTTGCCTTCCGATGGCGGTTGGAGTACGCTGGGGGTCGAAGGGCTCGTCCCCTCAACGCCCGCCCCGGCCGCCGCCGGGGCTTTTGCTTTAGTTGGCATCACGTTCGTCAGCCCCCTCGTCGCCCCCCGCTTCCCCCTCAAGCTCCTCAAGCACCCTCCACAGATCGTGCACTGTGCACCCTGCAAGACGCGCAGCCTCGACTGCGGACACCATGAGCCGACGGCCCACCCGGCGGACGGGAATGGCTCCCGATGCGGCTGCGGCATACCACGCGCTCCGGCACCGGCCGGGCATGAGGAGCGGCGCGGCGACGCTCAGCGGAATGAGCAAGGGCCTCTTGACACGACCAGTCATGGTCAGGCACAACCTCCCTTCACGTGTTGCGTCCAGCCTGTTTCAGGCATATCATGAGGGGGTACAAAGGGATACAGGGGGAGGAAACGGTGGGAGGCCTTGCCCTTTCCTTCGAAGTCGTCTGGCGGCCACAGCTCCCGGCAGAAGTGCATTACGCGAAGGAAGAAGGAGCAGCTGCGCTGCTCTTTCTGAGGGATGTTCGACCCGCTGACCCTGGCGCAGGCAGGCGCCTGCTCGAAACCGCGCGCTTTTGGAGCAACATTCGCAGGGGCTTCTTTGCGGCCCAAAGTCGGAATCTGGAAGAACTCGCAACCCTCTATCGGACGGTGGGGCTCCTGGGATTCGAGCATGAACCGCGCCTGGGCTTTGACACCCCATCTGACGCCTTTCGCGCCGCCGGGCTTGAACCGCCTCCGGATGCGGACGAAAACCCCGACCACTGGATCGTCGTGAGCGCACAGGAGATCATTGACTACCTTGAACCGTTTCGGGATTTAACCGCGCTATGGGACAACTTGCGGGCACAAAAACAGCCATCGTCGCTGGCCGACATCACGTTTGGCGGAACCCATCCGCGCGTCTTCTCACTTGGCGACCACGAAGACGAAGATCGGGAGGAACGCGAGCTGGCGGGCTTGATCCACGTGGACCGGAAGGGACATGTGAGGGGCGTTGTCGAGCGCATCGGCGACGACGAAGACGAGCATTGGGTAATCCAGCCCCCCACGGATTACGATGCTGTCGCATCTGCGTGGCGGGCGCTAAGCGTGCGCTTCCGTCAGCTCGCCAGGGACGTGACGATCGTGTTGGGGAATGGTCCACAGCTCAGCGTAAGACCTCGCGGGGCACGCGGGGCAGCCCTCCTTCACTGGCTGTCCACCGCTTTTGTACCGCCGCGGCGGTGTGCATCTGCAGATTGTGACAACTTGGTGCCACCCGGTCGTCGCCTCTATTGCAGCGCTCGCTGCAAGAATCGCGAGAAAATGCGGCGTCGGCGTGCTCGACACCGATAGCGAACGATAGCCTGAGAGATGAAGGCGGCGCCCGGCCCTTGGGTGAGAGGCCCTACCCGTAGGGGGCGCGCCCGCAGGGCATCAATCTCGTCACGGGCCTGCGCTACCGCGTCATCCACTGTGCCGCACACAGTTAGCCAACCTTTCAACTGCAGGACCGTATCCCTCGCCCGCTCCGTGGAGTTGCGGTGGCCGACAGCAACGGCCATGCCCCAACGTGGAGTTTGTGCATAGAGCCAGGTTTCGCGGTGTCCCACAGGTTGTGGGCCGGCACGTACACAGGTTAGCTCGGGATAAGGACGGCATCGCGTGCGAGTAAGGGGGGCAGGCATAAGCCCGCCCCCGTACCGAAAGTGAAGGAGTTGTTCTCAGAGCCCGAAGGTGATGGGGAATGTCATGTCGTTGATGTTCGGTTTCCCCGCCTACCCGCGCCTCCGTGCCTGATGTTCGGCCTCATTGAATAGCTCCCTTTCTGGGTCGTCCAGGCCGTCCGATTAGCCCTCGCAGGCGTAGGGAACGTTGCTGATGCCAGTCGCGCAGCTTCCCAAGGTCGAACCGGACACACCGCTTCCCCATCCAGACGGCGGCCCCTATTCGGATTGCCTCGTAGTCCTTAGCCCACTCGTATACCGTGCGGCGCGATACTGAAAACTCGCTGGCAACCCTATCTGCCTTGACGAGCACATCCACCACCCCCCTTCTTGGCGCCTTACCGCTTAATGCGCGTGGGTGAATGCGAAGCGTGAGCGCATGGAGCGCTAGCAGCCACGAAGGTACGGTTTCGCCCAACGGAATTCTCCGGATCGGCGTTGGCCCTTTCTATGCAGCACGGGAGTGAGGACAAACCGGGGACGCGCAACGTGCCGTGCGAATCGCACGCATCTTCGTCGCGCCTCTTCTCCGGTGTGCCCACCAACCCTGACACCCCAAACGTCCATGCTGGGCCCAACGGGCGACTACCCGTACCGACTAGCGGTACTCGCTTGGACGTGAGTGACGCGGGTCGCGGGTCTCGTCTCCCCGCACACGTCTCCCGAGCCTCAAGTTGCCTCCCGATCTGATCCCTGCCCTGATTGACACTCCGCCGGCTGTAGCATAATATAGTAGTGCAGGCATGCGCGGGGTGCCCGGAAGGTCGCCGGAAAGGCGGCAGCGCCGAGGAGGCGTGGGATCCTTCCGCCCGGAGCCTGCATTTTCTTTTTTCTAGATTTCCGCTAACCATTCCCAACCTGCACGCCGACTCAGCGTCTGGCCGTCGGTGGGGAATAGCTTCAACCCGTAACCAAACAAACTACCCTTCTTCCTGTACAAGTGTGATCGGAGCCCAGCGAGGTAGCTAATTTCGACATTGCCATATCGATCGGGCTCAAGAGCTTCACTTATCGCACCGTTACAGATGTCGATCACCTGTAGATTCTTCACCTGGTCCTTATTCTTCGGCACAATCCGGTCGATAACCGGACGAATCTGATTTTTCGGATCCGCAATTAGCGTCGTAATATAACCCCTTAGCTCGTCATATGACAAGGATGACCTATGTTCAAAAATACAATCGACCCGTCCTCCCCTATCATCCACGTACCATGACACACGTTCCAACAGGTAACGACTAGCGTATAGATAAAGAGCGGGCGGTTTCTTAAGCTTATCGGAACAAAGATCTGGCTTATATACAGCTACATAAATTACGCAAAATGGCTTACCTGCGATTTCTTGGATCATTACTTTCCTCTGCCTGTGATCCCGACGCTTTCTCCAGTGCAGAGGCTTATGTGGTGGTAAGCCCAGCCGTACCTTTATGTTGTCGATTGCAGCAGCAACCTGTAGATCATGCTCCGCCGCCTCGAGTACTATTGCCCCCATAATGAACCAGCGGGTTGCACCTGAACCGTCCTCGTACCACGTAAAGCCCTCGTCACCAGACTCATCTATGTAAGCACGAAACCGCTTCCTGGTCACGGAACCGACCGCCCCCCAAAACAGCACCTTATCCCTAGCGACCATTATGACTCCTCTCTCATGACGCCTCCAGCATTGAATAACTGCCGCTCCAATTTCAAGACCAATGCGTTATCTCTGATAGTGTCTTCTACCTCTGACTGGTAAAGCACTACTTGCTGCTTTCGGCCGCGAATATCTACAAGAACTTCGAAATCCGGTGGTCGATACCTGACACCCTCCACCCGCACGGACTTGAATCCACGCGAAGCCTGGGCTGCAATAGCTGCAACGAATCTCGACAGGAAATCCTGATCCACGATAATATCCTCCCCGCAGGCATGGTGACCGTACACCCCCATCAGGCAGGCCCTTAGAAACACTCTTCTATCAGGCGACCCACGAATTCCTTATCGCCCATCACCCAGACTCAACTGCCTCTGTGTGTCGGCGTCTGCGGGCGGCTCACGCTCAGCGTCGCTGGGAGCCGGGAAGTCGTACTCTGTAAAGGTCTCACCGTCAATGATCCGGTCGAAAGCTTCGTTGAGTTCGGGCTCCAAGTCCAACGTCGCCTCTAACACCCAGAGTAGCTCGAGCAATTCCCTGGTCATGGTGACATCCCAGAAGGGCCGGATGTCGTCAAGATCCGACGAGTGTCTCCCCCCGCGGTCCTTCATTCGTCGGTCCAGCCACCGCTCCACGGGTCGGTAACCAGAGATAGAGAATTCCCAAACGTCAGGACGGACGGGGCCGAAGACGTGCTCACCAACGGTCAGCCTTTGTGTTACGGGATCATAATGAAAGTTGTTTGGAACCGTTGCCTCCGCGCTCCCCCGTACATGCTTAGCCATACCGCGTGGGATAGGTCCGAATTCGTCTCGCAGCCGTTCACCAAACGTATGCAGCCAAATAAGTCGGCGTCCCAACTGAGCCACATCTCGAAATAGACTTCCATTCATCGTGATAGGCACCCGGGGACCGGGCACCTGCAGCTCGTCGGCAAAGCGCGTCGTGTACAGCCGACAAAATAGGATGGCGTAGACATAGGCGAACAAATCTATCGGATCGACGTTGAAGTTAAAGTGTCCACTGAGCAGCTCGAGGACCCCTGCCGTGATGTTGGGCACCGTCCCCGCAGCATCTCTCCAAAGGGGAATTACGTCCTTGCCGCCAAAGCTTCCTCGAAAGTGGTGAAGATCAGGCACATATGCGCATACCACCGCTGCCGGCCCTTCACCAAGAGGAAACGCCAGTAAGGACGTCAGGTATATCTGCCGCGAACTATGCACCTTCCAAAGTGGCGGACGAAGATAGTCCGCCACCCGGGGATCAAAGATTATCCACTGGCGATCAAAAGAACGAAATGCGTAACGTTCAATAGCGGGACAGGGCGTGGACTCATCGAGTTCCGCGATTGACGGTAAGCGCCTGCCGTCGAAGTTTTGGTACCGGCGGTCGATCTTACGATCTCTCGTTTCCTTAAACAACTCCCGTCTCTCTGTTAGGGAACTCGTCATGAGGGCCTTCCAGCGCTCACGTAGAACTTCCTGGGATTCCCCGATAGGCCACGAACGCTTTATCTCGGCTCCCGAATGCTGCCACGGGAAAATGCTTGTAAGAAGGGGCCACTGGCTGTATCGCCCAGTTGTTGTTGGCAAGAAGCGATCGTGCCACCCATTGGGTACTTCCACCCATTCGAGATCTCTAAACGAGCGAATTCTCGAAAGCATAGTGAGCTTTTCCTCAGCTGTTCCACGAATGCGTGTATAATATACTTTTGCTGGCTCCTCTGGGCGGGGACGGCCGAACCGAACAGCGATCGCTATTGCCACGGGCGTCTGGATGGCGAAAACGTTCTCCTCCGGCCGCGGGCCCAGGGCGTCGCCTCCGAGGTCAATGATGTAAAGCTCGTCCACCGTCCGACGAAGTTTCTCGCGGATACCAACAAAGCCCGGCCCGGTCATGTAAGAGGACGCGGTAATGAAGGACACGATACCGGGACCATCATTAGCCTCAAACACTTTCCACAGAGCCCATCGCCAAAAATAAACGTAATCGTTATATAACGCCTTCAGATGAACGCCCAAACCGGCTTCTCGTGCTGGACGAAGAAACTCCTGCAAGAGAGAATGTTCGGCGTCCGGGTGATCAGGGTCGTTGTCCGATCCAAACCTAATCCAACCGCCCTTGCGGCGGACACCTTGGCCTTCGGAATCGATAACCTGACGGTCGTATGGTGGATTACCAATGCAGACGAGAATCGGAGTTTCTTTCTTGACATCCTGAGCACGCCTGCGCTCCATTGTCAACGGCGCAACGAGAAGGCTAAATTGGCCACCGCCGGCTTTCGGATCGTCCGCCGAGTAGGGGCTTTCCAATGTATCCGTTAGAAAGATTCGGCAGCCTTCCTCTGGAATACTGCCACCGTGTGCCTTAATACGTTCCGCCATCCGGAGATGTGCGACGGCATATGGTCCAACCAGCAATTCAAAGCCATACAGATTTCGTGCAGCCCTTGAGGCATAGCTAGGTACTGAGCCCGGACCTAGCACCTGCCGAACATCGGCGAGTCCTTCCTCCAGCACACCCAGCAGGTATGTGCCCGTACCTACGGCGGGATCGAGGACGTTCACGCCATCGTCCAAGAAAGAACACTGCTTACCAAACTTCTCCCGAAGGAGCTCCCCCACTAGGCGAACCTGTGCTCGCACGATCTGTGGGGGCGTATAGTAGACCCCCCGCTCCTTGCGCAGGTCATTGTCATAAACCGCGAGGAATTTCTCATAAAAGTAGAGCCACGGGTCATCGTCCCTGGAAAACGCCTTTGGGTCGATGGCGTTGACAACGCGCTCAAGAGCATCCACAGCCAGGGACACGGACTGTCGCGCGTTGTTCATGAGCTCAAGGGCCGTACCAAGTAGGGCGTGCTTTTGCTTGAGGGCTGCGGCGGCAAGGTCAGTGTTAACCGACGGCAGATCCTCCGTCCGTGCCAGAAGCAACGCGTATGTAAACGTCTGTGCGAAGGCGTCCGCGAAATCCGCCGTAGTAGCCTCAGGGAACAAGTAAGTTTGCCATTCTTGGCGAACCATCGTTAGGGCCTGATCCCCACGTTCGACCGCGTCCTGAACCTCATCACGGAGCAGGCGACACAGCGGTGCGATACGTTGCGCCAGTGCCTCTGCAGATCGTGGCACTTGTGGTTGCCAGGTTAGGAAGGCTAGCAGCAGGTCCACCAGAGGGCGAATCGTTTCTTCCTGGAGCCGGACTGCCTTTCCCCTCAGAATCGACTGCGGTAGCCCGGCGGCCTGCAGCAGTTCTCCCGTTCGATATAGGCGCCATTCGATGCCGTTGGTATAGATTACGTTTGGTAGAAGACGGAACCGCTCCCACTGTGCTCGGGTGTGCCCACGAAACGTAGATGGATCGATGGGTGTTCCCGGGGCCTTCAGCTCGATGTGTCCGATTAGAAGGGCACCTGCACCGTCTGTCCACACGCCCACGTCGGGCCGCCCCAAGCCCTGGACTTGGACCTCCGTCCGAACCTGCACATTGTGTCCGAATGCAGCCGCTACTTGGTTAACGAGTTGTGCCACCGGCCCTTTGAGTTGATCCTCAGGGTTGGCACCAAACGATGGGGCCGTAACCTCACGCAACGAGGTCGCGAAGTGACGAACAGCCTCAATGGCTTGACCCCTCACGGCGATACCACGCCCTCTTGAGGAATGTTAGCTAGTGTGTATTTTAGCACCGCCCATATCCATATCCTGCCGTCGCTCCACCTGAAGTACACCGGCCGGTAGCGTCATCTCTATCCGAACGTCTCCTTGTGTTCCTCATCGCCCGTGTTGCTCCGTCTACGCCGAGCAAGCATTGAACCAGCCAGGATGAACGCGGGCGGGCGGGCGGCACGCCTCGATTTGGACTACTGGATGGCGTTGAGCAGTGTCTGGATGCGTTCCAACGGAGTCTCGGGGAGTCAAGTTCAGCAGGCGTGTCGCGCGGAGTGACACCATTTGGTCGCGCCGGTCCGGACCAGTCAACGCACGGATCTCAGGTGGCCACCGGTGATGGATCGTTCCATCGCGCCTTCGGGGTCGCCGTGGGACCCCCGGCCCGCTTGCGCCGCCCGCGCCCCCCTGGCGGCACCCTTCCGAAACCCCGCCGCCCCTTGCCACCCGCCCCGTGGTGCTACCCGGTGGAACGTCACCGTATCCGCCGGCACGCCCACCCTGGGCGATGCCCCGCGGCCGCATGGCCCGCCCGCGCCGGTGGAGCCGCGCGCCGCACAGCTCCGGCGCCGCCACGAGAGAAGGCGACCCCTGCCCCCTGGCGCCGTGGCCCCCGGGGGGCTGGATTCTGCAGCGGAGCAGGGGCGGCCGCGTGGGGCTGCGGCCCCGGGTGAAGAAGGCGGCCCCCGGGCAGCGTTGACCCTTGATTAAGAATCAAGAGGTCAGCCAAAAATCCGCTCCCAGCAACGGTTTATTGGTTCATTCCAACGTCTTTCCAACGCCGTCCGCACGTGCTATGCTGGTTCCAACCGCATCCAGCACGAAGAGGGGGCGATCCCGTGCGCGGTCATATCCGCAAGAAGGTGTGGGTCACCAAGGGAGGGGAGACCCGCCAGAGTTACGAGGTCATCGTATGGGTCCGCGATGCCCAGGGACGCCGGCGCCAACGGTCCCGGACGGTGGGGACCCGGCGGGATGCCGAGCGTTTGCTCCGGCAGTGGGTCGAGCAGATTGAAGGGGCAGGCGGCACCGCGCCCGCGGGCCGGATCACCGTGGCCACCCTCATGGAGGAACACTTCCTCCCTCACTGCCGGCGCACCCTGGAGGCCGCGACGGTGGCGAACTATGCGCACGTCGCACGGAAGCACATCCTGCCACGGTTGGGCAGCGAGCGACTGGACCGGCTCTCGCCCGCGGCCCTGAACCGCTTTTACGATGAGCTGATGGCGACCGGCGTTGGAATCCCCACGATTCGCCGGGTCCATGCCACCCTGCACCGCGCACTCGCCCTCGCGGTGAAGTGGGGCCTAACCCTCACCAACCCCGCCGCGCATGCCGATCCGCCGCGGGCGCCGCAGCGGCCGGTTGAAGATGTGGACCCGAGCCTGCTGGCGCGCCTGTTGGATGCGGCCCGCGAAGACCGGCTTTACGCACTCTGGTTGCTGCTGGCCCTGACGGGGCTCCGTCGCGGAGAGGCTTGCGCTCTGCGATGGGCAGACGTGGACCTAGATCGTGGAACCCTCGCCGTCCGCCGCGCCCGCGTGGTCGTGGAGGGGCGGGTGATCGAGAAGGAACCCAAGAGCCGTACCGGGCGCCGGGTGATTACGCTGCCACCCGGGGTCGTGGAGGCCCTGCGCCGGTGGCAAGCCGCCCAGAAGCGCGAGCGGCTGCGCCTTGGCCCCCGGTGGGGCGGAGGGGATTACGTCTTTACCAGCGAAGAGGGGATGCCGCTCCGGCCCGACCTTCTTCAGAAGCGCGCCTGGAAGCGGCTCCTGCGTGCGGCGGGGCTCCCCGCGACCCTCCGCATCCACGATTTGCGGCACTATCACGCCACGATGCTCGCCCACGCCGGAGTGCCAGCCAAGACCATCCAGGCGCGGCTCGGCCACCACAGCGCCGCTTTTACGTTGGACCGCTACGGCCACGCCATGCGCGCAGCCGATGCCGATGCCGCCATGCGGGCACAGCAGGCCGTCTTCGGGGAGGACAGCACCCATGGAAAAGAGCAACGCCAGGCATAGCCTGGCGCAGCGCCACCGCCACGGGGGGATGCGCGGCCATCGCCCCCGCGGCGCTTCCAACACCCTCGCGACCGCAGCGTTGGAACTATGTTGGAAATGCGGCCCTTCCGATCCCAGAAATCCTTGTGGGCGCGGGAGGACTCGAACCTCCGGCCTCTTGAATGTGAGTCAAGCGCTCTAACCGCTGAGCTACGCGCCCGCCCTATGCTGCGGCGTCACAACGCCATTATAGTGGGCCGGCCGGTCATCGTCAAACGCCGGGGATGTGGGAACCTTCCGGCGCGACGCCGGGATCGGCGGGCAAAACCTTGCCGGGGTTCATGATCCCGTAGGGATCCAGCAAGGCCTTCAGCGCGGCCATGACCGCCACGCCGGCGGGGCCGTGTTCTTCCAATAAGTAATCGCGCTTGCCCAGGCCGACGCCATGCTCGCCCGTGCAGGTGCCGCCGCGCGCCAGGGCATCGCGCACGATGGCCTCGCTGGCCCGGCGGGCGCGCCGCACCTCTTCGGGATCCGCCGGGTCGACGGCGAAGAGCACGTGGAAGTTGCCGTCGCCGGCATGGGCGACGATGCCGGCCGCGAAGCCCAGGGCCTCCACGGTGGCCCGCGCGTGACGAAGGGCGGCCGGCAGCTGGGACAGGGGCACGCAGACGTCGGTGCTGAGCTTCTTGCGTCCCGGCGCCACTGCCGTCACCGCCAGCCCGGCGTGATGGCGCGCGTCCCACAGGCGCTCGCGCCCGGCCGCGTCCCGTTCCACCGCAAAGTCCGTGGCGCCCCACCGGGCGCAGGCCGCCCGGCCGCGCCGCACGTCACCCTCCACCGCCGCCGGCCCGCCGGACCATTCGAGGAACTGGGTGGGCTTTTCCGGGTAAGTGGTGCCGCGGTACGTATTCACCGCCGCCAGGGTCCGCTCGTCCAGGAGCTCGATGCGCGTCGCTGCCGGGCAGCGCCGGGTCACCTCCACGGCGGCCTGGGCGGCGGCCTCCAGGCTGGGGAAGACCGCCCGCGCCGCCACCACCGCCTCGGGCAGCGGATACACCCGCAGGGCCAGGGCGGTGATGACCCCCAGGGTACCTTCGGAGCCGACAAACAGGGGCGTCAGATCCCAGTTGGGCAAGGCAACGCACCAGGAAGGCTTGAAACTCCGAGCGCCCGCCGCGACATCCGGCGAACCGCCCGCCACCGGCCCGCCTGAACCCAAGGAAGCCCCCGGCCGGTCCCCGCCACCCTCCCCGGCGCCCGCGGCCCCAGGCCGCTCCTGGCCGGCGCCCGTGGCCGCAGGACGCGCCTGGCCCGGCCACGTCGCGTCCACCCCCAGGGCAGCCGCCGGCCGCTGGGCCAAGCGGGCCAGGCGCCCCGTGCGCAGCACCCTGCCCCCCGCCAGCACCACCTCCAGCCCCAGCACCTGGTGCTTCATGGCGCCGTAGCGCAGGGCGTTGGTCCCGCTGGCGTTGGTGGCCGCCATGCCGCCCAGGGTGGCGTCGGCACCCGGGTCCACCGGGAAGAACAGGCCCTCCCGGGCGAGGTACGCGTTGAGGCGCGAGCGCCGGAGCCCGGGTTCGACCTGCACCACCCTTGCCTCGGGATCCAGGGCAATCACCGCGTCCATGCGCCCCAGATCCAGGCTGATGCCGCCGCGCACGGGAATCACATGCCCTTCCAGGCTGCTGCCCGCTCCGAAGGGAACGACGGGCACTCCCTCCGCCGCCGCCCAGCGCAGCACGGCCTGCACCTGTTCCGTGTTCTCCGGGTAGACCACCACGTCGGGGTTGTGGGGCGGGTGGATCGTCAGGTCCCGGCCGTGCTGCTCCCGCTCCGACGCTCCCGCCCGTACCCGCCCGGCGCCCACCAGGGCGCGCAGCGCTGCGGCCAAACGATCGCCGTGCAGGCTCGCCACCCCACTCCCTCCCGCCACTCCGTGCGGCTCCCGCCGCTCCGTCCGCGACCCCCTCGCGGTCCCGGCACCCTGGGGGCGGCCCGGCCAGCCGCCCGCGGCAGCCCTCCGCCTAAACGGGCCCCAGGTCCCGCTCGATAAGGAGGACACAAACCCTACAAGGGTTCCATCATGTTCCAGGCGCGGCACGGCCCAGGGACGCAACCAGGAGTCGGTTGGGGTTCTTCGACAAGTTTCGGCAGCAGCTTACCGTGGGCAGCACCGGTGGCTGGTGCTTTACGGTAACCCGCGCCGGGCCTGGAACCGCCGGCCCGCCACGCCAGGGGAGGAAGAGGAATGCTTCGCGTTGCCGTGGACGCCGTCGCCCCCGGAGCCATCCTGGCGCGCACCCTTTACACCACCACGGGGCAGCCGGTGCTGCGGGCAGGCCTTCCCTTGAATGATTCGGTTCTCCGGCGCCTGCCCTCCTTCGGGATCCGGTTCGTCTGGCTGGACGAACCGGCCCTGGCCGGGCTTGCCCCCGAGGAACCCCTGTCCCAGGTGACCTTCCTGCTCGCCGTCGGCGTCCTGATGCAAACGGCCACAGCGGCGGCGGGCGGCGAGACCCGGCTTCCGGCTACCCTGCGCAGCCAGCTGGCGGACGTGGCGGCCCGGATCGCCGACGAGCTGGAGGCGGCCCCCGGCCTGCCGGGCTGGAAGGACTCTGGAAAGGAACGGCCCGGCACCCGCACGCCCGGCCCGGACTGGCACGCCGCCTCCGGTGCCGGCGGCACCGGGGCGGTCCCCATGCCGCGGGAGCACGGCGCTTCGCCGGTCACCTCGGTCGACCCGGGCGCTCCGGCTCCCGGCGCCGCCTTGCCTTACCCTGTAGCGGGCAGCGGGCCCGAGGCGTGGGCGGTCACCGTCCTCAACCGTGCGATCCTGGCCGGGCGCCTCGCCCTGGCCGGTCCCTACCGGGGGCAGGTGCGGGATTTCGTCCTGGCCGCCCTGCTGCAGGATGCGGGCCTGTGGCGCATGCCGGGCGCCCCCTACCGCTGCGACCCGGTGGCGGCGCTGGACGGGACGCTGGGTACACCGCCCGGCGGTCACGGCGGCTCCCCCGGCGGCGACACGGCGGGCCCCGCCGGCCCCGGCGGCGGGCCGGGTGGCCCTGGCCGCCTCACCGGCCGCGGCCAAGCCCCCGGCCACGACGACGCAATCCCGCAGGGCGGTGCCTTCACCCCCCGCTCCACCGCCACCGGCAGCCGCACCCCCGACCCGAGCAGCACCGCTCCCCACGCCGGCACCGCCGGTCACGTCGCCCTGACCCTGAACTGGCTCTCCGGTGTGGAACTGGGCGGCCTGGTTCGGGCCCTGATCGCCCAGCACCACGAGCAGCTGGACGGAGGCGGCTACCCGGAGGGCCTTCGCGATGACGCCTTCCACCCGGCGGCCCGGCGCATGGCCGCGGTCACCGCCTACACCCTGGCGGTGCAGGGCTGCCCGCACCGCTCCGGCTGGCTCCCCCATGAGGCGTACGAGTGGCTGCTGGCCGAAGGGCCCCGCCTGTGGGGAGCCGACGTGGTGGAGGAGCTGGCTGCCATCCTGTACCCTTATCCGCCCGGCACCCTGGTCCAGCTGGACGGCGGGCCCTGGGCCGTGGTGACCGGCTGTACCGGTGCCCGCCGGCTGCGCCCCCGGGTACGGCTACTGCCGGCCCGCTGGCAGCCGGGTTCCGCCGCCCGGGAGGCGGCGGCAGGGGGGGCCGTGATCGACCTTCTCGAGCAGCGAACGCGGCAGATCACCGCCTGGGCGGTGGCCTGGCCGGCAACGGCGGCGGATGCTCCGGCACCCGCCGGCAAGGGGAGGTGAGAGAACGTGCGAGCCGAGTACATCCGCCCCTTCCTGGCGGCTGCCATCGACGTCCTCAAGGTGGACTTCGGCGTCGACCGGGTAGAACGGGGCGAGCTGCGCATCGAGACCAGCTACTACACCACCCAGGAAGTGACCGCCATCATCGGCCTGACAGGGGAAATCGAGGGAACGGCCATGTTCGGCACCACCAAGACCACGGCCCGCCGGATGGTGGAAGCGGTGACCGGCGTCCTGCCGCCCGTGTTCGACGAGATGGCCGAGAGCGCCTTCGCCGAGTTCGGCAACGTGGTGTCGGGCCGCGCCTCGATCCTGTTCGAGCAGCAGGGCTGGCAGTGCACCATCTCGCCGCCCACGGTGATCATCGGGCGCGGCGCCATCATCTCCAACGGCGGCATCCAGCGCCTGATCGTTCCCCTGGAGACCCCCCTGGGCGAGGTCCAGCTGGCCGTGGCCCTGCGGCCCGCCGGCCAGCCGGCCCGCGCCTGACGGAGGAGGCTATGCCGTGGCCAAGATCCTGGTTGCCGACGACGCGGCCTTCATGCGCATGCGCCTGTCCAACCTGCTGACCGAAGCGGGCCACACCGTGCTGGAGGCCACCAACGGCGCCGAGGCGGTCGAGCAGTACCGCCAGGAGCGCCCCGACCTGGTCCTGCTGGACATCACCATGCCCGTCATGGACGGTCTGGCCGCCATCGAGGCGATCCGCGGCATCGACCCCCAGGCGCGCATCGTGGTGTGCAGCTCCCTGGGCCAGCAGGCCATCGTGCTGAAGGCCATCCAGAGCGGAGCCCGGGATTTCATCGTCAAGCCCTTTCAGCCTGAGCGGGTGCTGGACGCCGTCAGCCGCGTCCTGGCGGGATGAACCGGCCCGCGCGGCAGGCGCGGGATGCACCGGCCCGCCGCCCACCGGCCGGCGGCGGGGACCGCGGCGCCCGCCGCGAAGACAAAAGGAGGCCACCATCATGCGACGACCCCATCTGGGCGTGGGCGCCAAGCTATGGCTCGCCTTCGGGACCCTGCTGGTCCTCCTGGCGTTCATCGCCTACACCGGCATCACGGCCATCCAGCAGTTGATCACCCTCACCGGCGAGGTCGACCGCATCGGCCGCACCCTGACCCTGGCCGCCCAGGTGCGCGCCCTGGCGGCGGAACAGGCCTCAGCCGTCCGCGGGTTCCTCCTGACGGGCGACCCCGCCTACCGCAACGCCTCCCAGGAAGCGGCCACGGCCATGTCCCAGACCCTGGCCGAGCTGCGCGACCTGGCCACCCAGGCCGCAACCCAGCAGGCCGTGGACGCCGTGGGCACCGCCGCCAACGCTTTCCAGCAGGCGGTCTCACCGGTCCTGGCCCTGCGCCCCACCACCCCCAGCGACGTCCAGCAGGCCCTGACCCGGGTGCGCGACCCCCAGGCGCAGCTGGACGCCGCCGTCGAGCAGCTGGTGGCCAACCGGCAAGAGCGCCACCAGCAGATCCTGGCGGAGCAGCAGGCCACCGAGGCGCGGGCCCGCCTGCTGATCTTCGGGCCCGCCGCAGCAGCCCTGGTGATCGGCCTGTTCATCGCCTCCACCCTGACCCGGTCCCTGACCCGCACCCTGCGTCAGGTGGTGCAGACGGCCCGGCGGGTGGCGGACGGCGACCTGACCGTGCCCCTCCTCAAGGTCCGCAGCCAGGACGAGATCGGGGAAATGGCCCAGGCCTTCAACGACATGCTGCGGGCGTTGCAGGAGCTTTTGCAGGCCGTCCAGGCTTCAAGCCGGGCCGTGCTGGTTTCGGCCCGCGAGCTGAGCGAGGCCGCCGAGCAGTCGGCCCAGGGCGCCGCGGAGGCGGCCCAGGCCGTCAGCCAGGTGGCGGCCGGGGTCACCGAGCAGGCCCAGGCCTCCGACGAGATGCGCCAGGCGATCGAACAACTGCGCCAGACCACCGAGCAGATCGCCACCGGCGCCCAGCAGACCGCCGGCGAGATCCAGGCCACGTCCCACCTGCTGGACCAGATGAACCGGGCCGTGGAGTCGGTGGCCGCCAGCGCCAGCCGGGCCCGGGAGCGGGCCGAGCAGGCGGGCGGCACCGCCGACCAGGGAGCCGAGGTCGTGCGCCAGACGCTGGACGTCATGGGCGCCATCCGCCGGGCGGTGGGGGAGTCGGCAGACCGGCTGCGCAACCTGGAGCAGCTTTCTTCCCAGATCGGCGAGATCACCCAGGTGATCTCCAGCATCGCCGAGCAGACGAACCTGCTGGCTCTCAACGCCGCCATCGAGGCCGCCCGGGCGGGCGAGCACGGCCGCGGCTTCGCCGTGGTGGCCGACGAGGTGCGCAAGCTGGCGGAGCGGTCCGCCGTCTCGGCCCGGGAGATCACCGGCCTGATCGACCGGATCCAGGCGGGTACCGCCGCCGTGGTCCAGGCCATGGTGGCCGCCACGGACCAGGTGGAACGGGGCGGCGTCATGGCCGGCCAGACGGGCGAGGCGCTGCAGGCGGTGCTGGAGGCCGTTCAAGCCGTGGTCGACGATGTCCGGGGCATCGCCTCCACCGCCGCCGACCTGCGGGCCAGCACCGAACAGGTGGTCCGGGCCTTCGACGCCGTGGCCGCGGTGACGGAAGAGAACACCGCCGCCACGGAAGAGATGGCGGCGGGCGCAACCCAGGCAGGAAAGTCGGTGGAACGGGTGGCCGCCGTGGCCCAGGAAAACGCCGCCGCGGCCGAGCAGGTCTCGGCTGCCGTGGACCAGCTCAAGGCCGCCGCCGGGCGGGTCGCCCGGTCGGCCGGCGACCTCAACCAGGTGGTAACCCGCATGGAACAGCACGTGAGCCGCTTCAAGCTGGCGGCCGGCGCGTCAGGACCTGCCGGCGTCCCCGCTGCGGGCGTCGAGGCCGCCCCGGCCCTGGCCGCGGCCATGGCGGCGGTGGCGTCCGGGGCCACCGGGCCGGGAGGCGAGGGCCATGGCCGCTGACGGGCCCCGCAGGCCGGAGGCGACCGCCCAGGAGCCGCGGGTGCTGGTCCTCTTCCGCCTGGCCGGCGAGGACTATGGCATCGATGTGGGCTGCGTCCGGGAGATCATCACCTGGCAGCAGCCCACCCGGGTACCCCGCACCCCGCCCTTCGTGGAAGGGATCATCAACCTGCGGGGACACATCATCCCGGTCCTGGACCTGCGCCGCCGCCTGGGCCTGCCCGAAGGGTCGCGGGAGCGCAGCACCCGCATCGTGGTGGTGGAACTGGACACCACGGTGGTGGGCCTGGTGGTCGACGCCGTGTCCGAGGTGGTGCGCCTGCCCGCCGGCACCATCGAGCCGCCGGCCGAGGTCCTGGCGGTGGACGCCAGCTTCATCGAAGGGATTGCCCGCCACGGGGACCGGCTGATCCTGGTCCTGCAGCCCGGTCAGGTGCTGGCACCGGCGGAATGGCAGGCCGTCCAGGCGGCACAGGCAGCGGAGGCGGCGCCTGCCGCAGCCGCGGCCGGGGGCGCGGATTCCCTCGACGAAGCGGGAGCCGGCGACACCGCGGAAGGGCCGGTCCGGCCCGTCCCCGAGGCCGCAGGGGGACCCGCTGAACCTCGCCGGGACGGGCCTGCCCCGGCCGGCGCGGAGGTTGCCGCAGGGTCCGGGCTGGAAGCCCCGGCCGGCGCCGTCCCTCCGCCGGCTTCCCGGCCCGGCCGGCCTCCCGTGGCCGGCTCTGGCGCCCCCGCACCCGGACCGCGCCCGGTCCATGCAGAGCAACCCGGGGACGCGGCGGAACCGCCGGGGACGGCCGGGGGGATGGTCCGGTGACCGGCGATCCCTGGCTGGACCTGAGCGACGAGGAGCGGCAGCTGTTCCTGGCCGAGGGCGGCGAGCTTTTGGATCAGCTGGAGGCCGGGCTGCTGGACCTGGAGACGGGGCAGGCGGGACCCGGCACGGTGCACGCCGTCTTCCGGGCGGCCCATACCTTGAAGGGCTCCGCCGCCACCGTGGGCCTGGACGGCATGGCCCAGCTGACCCACGCCATGGAGAACCGCCTGGACGCCTGGCGCCAGGGTCAGGCGGCGCCGGCCCCCGGTGAGATCTCCCGGTTGCTGGCTGCGGTCGACAGCCTGCGGGCCATGCTGGCCGCGGTGGCGGCCGGGAACACCCCCCCGCCACCGCCGGCCGAGTTGGTGAGCGCCCTGGCCTCCCCGCCGCCGCCAGACGCGGCCGCGCCCCTGGAGGAACCCGCGGCCGGGACCGCCGCAGCCGGTCCTGCCCGCTGGCTGGTGGAGGCCGAGCTGGACCCGGCCTGCCTGATGCCCGCCGTGCGGGCGCTGCAGGTCCTGCTGGCCCTGGAGGAACAGGCCACCCTGGTGGCCTCGGAGCCGCCCCGGGACGGCCTGGAGGCGACCTGGGCAGGGAACCGGGTCCGGGCCTGGGTCGAGGACACCGGCCCGGCGGAGAGGCTCCAGCAGGTGGTGGCCGCCGTGCCCGACGTGGCGGCCGTCCGGGTCGTTCCGGCCGAACGCGGCCGGCAACCTGCTCCGGCTCCCGCCGGAGCCCCGCTCCAGGACCCGGGTGCGGCGCCCCGCCCGGCGGGAGCGGTTCATGCGCCCGCTGCGGCGAACGCCGTTCCCACCGGCGAAGGGGCCGAGCCGGAAGGTCCTGTGTTGGCCGGGGCCGGGCTCCCGGGCCCGGCGCCCGCGGGTGCGGCCGCCGGGCCGCCCGCTCCCGTCCGCCCGGCACCCGCACCCGCCGGTGAGGACCGCACCATTCGGGTCGATGTCGCCCTGCTGGACCGGCTGCTGAACCTGGTGGGCGAGCTGGTGGTCGAGCGCGGACGCCTGGGCCAGCTGGGGCAGGAGCTGGGCCGGCGGCCCGCCGTGCACGACCTGGCCGACGAGCTCTTCCGGGTCACCGGCCAGATCGCCCGCATCACCGGTGCCCTGCAGGATGCGGTCTTGCAGGCCCGCATGCTGCCCGTGGCCCGGATCTTCCGGCGCTTCCCCCGGCTGGTCCGCGACCTGGCGCTGATGCTGGGCAAGGAGGTGGAACTGGAGCTGGTGGGCGAGGACACCGAGCTGGACCGTACCCTCCACGAGGTGGTGGCGGACCCCCTGCTCCACCTGGTGCGCAATGCCCTGGACCACGGCATCGAGGCCCCGGAGGAGCGAAGGCGGGCCGGCAAGCCCGCCACCGGCCGGGTGCGGCTGGTGGCCGCCCGGGAAGGGCATCACGTGCTCATCCGGGTGGAAGACGACGGCCGGGGCCTGGACCCCCAGCGGCTGCGCCGGGCGGCAGTGGAAAAGGGGCTGATTTCCCCGGACCGGGCGGCAGCCCTCAGCGACCGGGAGGCCTTCGACCTGATGTTCCTGCCCGGTTTCAGCACCGCCGCCCGGGTGACGGGTGTTTCCGGCCGGGGGGTGGGCCTGGACGTGGTCCGCCAGCGCCTGGAGCAGGCGGGTGGCCGGGTGGAGGTGCACAGCCGCCTGGGCCAGGGCACGGCCTTTACCCTGGTGTTGCCGCTGACCCTGGCCACCCTGCGAGCCCTGCTGGTGGAGGTCGGCGACTACGTTTATGCCCTGCCCCTGTCCGATGTGGGCGAGGCGGTACGGGTGACGCCCGGCGAGCTCCGTTCCCTGCAGGGCCGGTGGGTGACCACCGTCCGCGGCCAGGTGGTGCCCCTTCTCTGGCTGCGCCAGTTCGGCGACCCTCGCTTCGGGCCGCAGCCCGGGGACGAGCCGCTGGTCGCCGTGCTGGTGGAGCGCCGGGGCCAACCCATCGGCCTGGTGGTCGACCGCCTGCTGGGCGAGCAGGAAGTGGTGGTAAAGGGGCTGGGAGAACTCCTGGCCGGAACCCGGGGGCTCAGTGGCGCCACCATCCTGGGCGACGGGCGGCTGGCCCTCATCCTCGACACCCCGACCCTGGTGGCGGAGCTGGCCGCCGCCGCGGCCGGTCCGGCGGCCGCCCGCGCCGGGGAGGGGGGTCCGCCGCGATGAGGGCACCTTCCCCCATCCGGGTGCTGGTGGTCGACGATTCGGCCTTCATGCGCCGTGTCCTGACCCGTATCCTGGAGAGCGACCCCGCCCTGCAGGTGGTGGGAACGGCCCGGGACGGCCTGGAGGCGGTGGTCCGGGCGGCCTTGCTCAAGCCGGACGTCATCACCCTGGATGTGGAGATGCCCCGGCTGGACGGCCTATCGGCCCTCCCCCAGATCCTGGCCGCCCACCCCTGCCCTGTGGTGATGGTCTCCAGCCTGACCCAGCGAGGTGCCCAGGCCACAGTGCGTGCCCTGGCCCTGGGAGCCGTCGACTTCGTAGCAAAGCCCTCGGGCGCCATCTCCCTGGACCTGGACCGGGTAGCGGCCGAGCTGGTTGCCAAGGTGAAGGCTGCGGCGTCCGTTCCGCCGGAACGGCTGGTGGTGGCAGCTGGTGGGGGCAAGGGGAATGCGGCCAAAAGGTCCCCCACCCTGGGGGCTGGCCCGGCCGGGTCGGCCGGCGGCCGGGCAGCCGGGATACCGCTGTCCTTCCCGCTCAAAAAGGACGGTGGCCGCACCGCAGCTCCCGGGCCGTCCCGTGACGGCATGGCGCTGGACCGCCGACCCCCGGCACCGGGACCTGCCCCCGGGAAGCAGCCAGGACCGGCTCCGCTCGCGGGAGGCAGGACCGCCGGCGGGCATCTGGGCACCCCCTCTGCCGGGCGCCCCAGCGCGTCTGCGGGCCAGCCTGTGGGCAGGCCCCCCGCCGGCCGGCGGCTGTCCCATCTCGTCCTGATCGCTTCGTCTACGGGCGGTCCCGGAGCGCTCTACCGGCTGCTGGGCGCCCTTCCTGCCGGCCTGCCGGCGGCGGTGGTGATCGTGCAGCACATGCCGCCCGGGTTTACTCGAGCCCTGGCCGAGCACCTGGACGCCACCAGCGGCCTCGCCGTGGCCGAGGCGTGGGAGGGCGCGCCGCTCTGTGATGGCTGGGCCTGGGTTGCCCCGGGCGATTACCACCTGCTGGTCACCACGGCGGGCACCCTGCGACTCGACCAGGGGCCGCCGGTCCACGGGGTGCGCCCGGCGGCGGATATCACCTTCGCCTCGGTTCCTGAGGAACTGGCCCGGCGGGCGGTGGTGCTGGTCCTCACGGGCATGGGGGCCGACGGCGCCCGGGGCGCCCAGCAGCTGCACCAGCGGGGCGCCCGGGTCTGGGTCCAGGACGCCGCCAGCTGCGTGGTGCCCGGGATGCCCGGCGCCACTGCGGCCCTGGGCGTGGCCGAGCGGTCAGGGACCCCGGAAGAACTGGCCGCCTGGCTCGTCGAAGCCCTGGCCGGCGGCGGCGAGCCGGCTCCATAAGGCCGCGACGGCGTGGGGCGCGGAGCGGGAGCCGGCCTGCCCGGCCGGGGGCATGGCCAAAGGCACCGCCCGGTCAACAAAACCGGCCTGGGGAACGAACCGGGCCCGAATCGCTGCGGGTGCGGTCCCGGCACGCGGTATGGCCAGGCCGTCCCGCCGGGCGGCCCGCAGGGAGCGGGACGGCAGCGGGCTGGAGGGACCAGGCCAGAGGCGACAGGCCTGGAGGGGGGGAACCGGTGGGACATGGTGGAACGGCCATGGCGTGAGGGCAGCACGGCCCGAAGGCATGTACCCGGGAACGCGGAACCCGGCGACCCCGGCCGCCGGGGCGGCCCCGGCGACCCCCACTTCGCGGTGCTGGCCGCCGCCGCGCGCCAGGTCCTGGGAATCGACCTGGATGCCTACCGGTCCCGGCAACTGGAACGGCGCCTGCAGTTCTTCCGCGAGCGTCACGGCCTGCAGGACAATGCGCACCTGGCCGCCCGCCTGCGCGACGACCCTGCACTGGCCCGCCAGTTCGCCGATTTCCTGACGATCAACGTCTCGGAATTCTTTCGCAACCCGGACCGGTTTGAGGTGCTCAGGGACCGCTTCCTGCCGGCCCTCTTGCGCCGCCGCTCGCCGCTGCGCGTCTGGAGCGCCGGCTGTTCCATCGGAGCCGAGATCTACTCCGTGGCCATCCTCCTGCAGGAACTGGACCCCACGGGCCACCACGAGCTCCTGGGCACCGACATCGACGGGGCCGCCCTGGAACGGGCCCGCCAGGGCGTGTTTGAACCCCTGGAAGTGCGGGCGGTTCCGCCCGCCTTGCTGCAACGTTATTTCCGCCCCGAGGGCCAGGGGTGGGTCCTGCGGCCGGAGATCCGCCACCGGGTGCGGTTTGCCCGGCACGACCTGATCACGGACCCCTACCCGGGCGGCTGGGATTTGATCCTCTGCCGCAATGTGGTGATCTACTTCACGGAAGAGGTGAAGCGGCGCGTCTGGACATCCCTGGCAGGCAGCCTCCGCCCGGGCGGCATCCTGTTCATCGGCGGCAGCGAGAGCCTGTACGGCGTGGCGGGAACGGGCCTGCGCTACCTCACCCCTTGCTTCTACACCCGGGACGAACCGGTCTCCAGCGAGGCCGTACCCGCCACCCGGCCCGGCCCGGCAGGGTCCCCGTCCCTTCCGCCCCGCCGGTGACGGCCCGTCCACGGGTGATCCGCAAGGGCCGGGCCGCCGCCCCGCGTGTTTCGCCGCTTTCGGAGCCAGGACCGTCAGGCCGCGGCCGCCGGTGCCCGGGACCGGCCCCCGGCCAGATGCAAGGCCACCGCCGCCGCCCCCAGCACCAGTCCCGCCAGGTCGACGTGCGAGCCGGGATACATCAGCGCCATCCCCCCGGCCACCAGCAGCACCCGCTCGTACCAGCGGGCCGGTCCCCGCAGCCAGCCCGCCACACCGGCCACCAGGGCCGCCAGACCGGCGACCGCCGTCAGGGTCGCCCGCAGCACGGCCAACCCGGGCCCGTCCAGCAGCAGGTTCATCCCGGCGGGACTCAGGGTGAAGAGGAATGGAACCAGGAAGGCCGGCAGGGCGTACCGCCACGTCAGCCACATGGTGCGGAAGGGATTGCCGCCCGTGATGGCAGATACGGCGAAGCAGGACAGCGCCGTCGGCGGCGAAACCTCCGAGAGGACGGCATAGTAGAAGGTGAACATGTGGGCCGCCGGTTCGGGAACCCCCACCTGGACCAGGGCCGGTGCCACCGTCACCGCGGCCACGATGTAGGAGGCGGTGATGGGCAGGGCCAGGCCCAGCAGGAGGAGCACCACCGCCGACAACAGCAGGGTGGGGACCAGCTGCCCGCCCGACAGCGCCAGCACCAGGGAGGAGAACTTGAGGCCCAGCCCCGTCAGGTTCAACACCCCGACGATGATGCCGGCCACGGCGGTGGTGGCTACCACCGACAGGGCGGACCGGGCTCCCCGGTCCAGCGCCTCGACCAGCTTGCGGGGTGTCAGGGCGGTATCCCGCCGCAGGTAGGAGACGGCCACGGCCAGGGCCATCGACCACATGACGGCGTAGGCCGCCGTATATCCTGCCAGCAGGAAGGCGACGATGGCGACCAGCGAGGTCAGGTGAAACCCGTACCCGCGCAGGAGGCGCCCCAGCGGAGGTGCTTCGGCCACCACCGGCCTGACCGCTCCCCGCGCCGCATCCAGCTCGATCATCAGCAGAATGCACAGGTAGTAGAGGACGGTCGGCACCACGGCCCAGCGGATGACATCAAGGTAGGACACCCGCAGGATCTCGGCGATGATGAAGGAGGCCGCTCCCAGGATGGGCGGTGAGATCACGGCACCGATGCCGCCCGCGGAGAGCAGGGCGCCGGCCCGCTCGGCACTGTATCCGGCCCGCCGGAGCAGGGGCCAGGTGATGGCTCCCAGGGTGACCGCCGTGGCGACACCGCTGCCCGACGGGCCGCCCAGCAGGAAGGAGGCGGCGGTGACCGCCCGGCCAGGACCCGCCCGGTGACGGCCCACCAGGGCCAGGGACAGGTCCACGAAGAACCGGCCCGCGCCGGAAGCGTCCAGCAGCGCCCCGTACAGGGTGAAGAGAATGATGAAGGTGGCCGACACGCCCAACGGGACGCCGAAGATCCCCTCCAGGGAGAGGTACATCTGGCCGATCAGCCTGGAAAAGCTGTAGCCGCCGTGCCCCCACATGCCGGGGAAGTAGGGCCCCAGGAACCCGTAGGCAAGAAACGCCACGGCCAGGAGAGGCAGCACCCAGCCCGTGGTCCGCCGGGCCGCCTCCAGCACCAGGAGCAGCGCCAGCGTGCCCAGCAGCAGGTCCGGTGTCTCCGGGCGAATGATGCGGTAGGCCACCTCCCGGTAGAAGACCACCAGGTACGCCATGGTGACCACCGCCAGCAGGGCCAGGACGCCGTCGACCCACGGGATGCGGTGGCGGTCCTGCCGCCCCGAGGCAGGGTACAGCAGCAGGATCAGGGCCAGGCCGAAGCCCAGGTGGATGGCCCGCATGGGATGGGCCGGGATGTATGCGAAGGTGGCCCAGACGTGGTAGAGGGCCATGACCACCGCCAGGACCCGGATCACCACCGCCAGCGGTCCCCGGGGCCGGCGGGTCACCCCTTCATAGCGCTCGACCAGTTCGTCCACGTCATCGGAACCCGGCACCGGTCCCGGCGCCTCCGCCGGCGCTGCCTCCCGGGCCCTCGCCGGCCCGATGCCTTCCGCTCCGTCCCTCGCCATGCCGCGTCCCCCTTGCCTGCCTCTGGGGCCGTCACTCTGTGCCGGCCCGCCGCTCACCGTCCATCCTCGGCCCTGCCGTCCAAACCTTGCTGTGCGCACCTTCTGCCCGGATGCCGATGACGGCCGTGGCCCCGTCTTCCACCAGGCTGTAGAGGGGCAGGCACCGGTCGCCCACCACCAGGGACCGCCGGCCGGTGACCGTGGCCCGCACCCGGAGGGTCCCAGCGGGTTGCGGGACCGTCCCGCCCGCCCCCGGCTGCCCCAGCAGCCGGTTCGCCGCCTGGGGAATCAGGGGCATCTTCAGCGAGAGCCGGTACCACGGAACCGAGTTCCAGGTCCCACCCGCCAGGCGAGTCCTCCCCGCCGCGCCGGACGGGACGGGGACAGCCCCGCCGGCCTGGACCTGCTGCCGGTTGGCCTGGGCGCCGCCCGTCCCGGGACAGGCCAGGGCCGGGGCCGCGGCCATGGGCTCGAGCCTCGCCCTTGCCCCCAGCCCGTCCCCGTAGTACCACGCGATGTCCGGCGTGGGGGCTTCCACGGCGACCAGTTCCAGCCCCCGCCCCGTCACCCGGAACCGCTCGCGCACGGGAACCCGGAACATGGAGTGGCGGTACTCCAGAACCACCTCCTGGCCTGGCGCCACCGGCCAGCGGGCCAACGGTGCGGGCGGCCACCGCTGCGGGGACCCCCCGGCCAGGCCTGGTAACCGGCCGGGGGCAGCGGTCATGCCGCCCTCCGGCCCCACCGCCCGCACCTCCAGCCACCAGCGGGGCTCGCCGGCGCCGATGGCCTGCCGGATAAGGAGCCCGGCCAGGGTCACCGCCAGGAGGCCCGCTCGAGCCGCTGCCCAGGGCAAGGCGGCCCGGCGGCGCACCGTTCCCGCCGCCGGGGCCGGTGCGCCCGCATGGCGTGCGGCCTCAGCGGTTCCAGGCACCCTGTTCCTGGTAGTAGCGGATGGCACCGGGGTGATACTCCACCACCTGGCCCGTCACGGCGTTCTCCAGGGTGAGCTTCTCGGCCTCGGGGTGGACGGCCACCAGCTCGTCCTTGTGCTCGAAAAGGGTCTTGAGGATGTCGTAGGCCCTCTGCTCGTCCATGCCGGCAGGGACCAGGAGATAATTGGGCACGGCGACGGTGGGCGTGTCTTCCTTCACGTCACCGCTGTAGGCACCGGCGGGGAAGATGTCTTCAACGTAGACGGCGCCGTACTTCTGGACCAGGTCGTCCACCACTTCGCCCATGGGCACGATGTAGATGTCAAGCCCCGGCGTGTTCGCCAGGTCGCTCACGGCGCCCGTGGGATAACCGCCCGACCAGAAGAAGGCGTCGATGCGGCCGTCGCGCAGGGCATCGGCGGACTCCTGGACGCCCAGGAACTCCCGCTGGACGTCGGTGTCCGGGTCCAGGCCCGCCGCCTCCAGGATGCGCAGGGCCGTCACCTCGGTGCCGCTGCCGGGGGCGCCCGTGGAGACCCGCTTCCCCTTCAAGTCCGCCAGGGTGCGGATGCCCGAATCGGCCCGGGTGACCAGGTGATTGTAGTTGTTGTAGAGGACGGCCAGCGCTTTCACGGGCTGCGGACCGTCAAAGGGGTCCTGTCCCTGGACGGCCAGGTAGGCGGTATCCGCCAGGCTGAAGGCCAGTTCGGCGTCGCCCTGGGCCAGGAGCAGGATGTTGTCGACCGATGCCGAGGTGACCTCCGCGACGGCGTTGACACCCGGAAGGTGCTTGGACAACACGTCGGCCATGGCCCCGCCGTAGATGTAATACACCCCTCCGGTCCCGCCCGTGGCGATGCGGATCTGGCCCCCCTGGGCGCTGCCGCCGCCGCTGCCGGCCGGTGTGCCGGTGCCGCCGCAGCCGGCCAGCACCGCCGCCACCAGCGCGAGGACCAGGAACGGTACCGCCCTCCGCACGGTGAACCGCCACCGCATGCCCATCCCTCCCAGCTTCCTCCGGACCGGCCGCCGGAGGCCTGTCCAGACGCGTTCTCGCGACGGGATTCGGCACGGTGGGGAACCGTTCCTGCCACGTGGCAGCTTGCCTTACATTTATTGCCATGATGCCGCGGCCGGTGCCGGCCGGCCAGGCCATCCATTGGATCGTCCCGGCCAGGGTGCCGGGGGGTGCCCGTAGCGCGGTACCGGTGCCGGCGGAACAGGCGCGACCCATCCGGCAGGTGCCGCGGGCGGAATGGCCCACCCGGCAGGCACCGCGGGCGGCGCGGCGGGCACGGCGGGCATGGCCGGAGTGCCCGGGACGGGCGGCTCCACCGTCCGGGCCGGGCCCATCGCCCGGAGCGCCTCCACGGTGCCGGCATCGAGGCGCTGGATCACCGCCACGATCAGCCGGGCCGCTTGTTCCAGGTCGGAGAGATGCAGGATGGAGCCATGGCTGTGGATGTAGCGCACCGGGATGCCGATGGACAGGGTCGGTACGCCCGTCGAGGCCGTGTGGATCTTGCCGGCGTCGGTGCCGCCGCCCGGCATCACGTCGAACTGGATGGGAATGCCGTGGTCGCGGGCCGTGTCGACCACCAGGTCCCGCAGCCGCAGGTGGGGGATCATGCTGGCGTCGTAAAGGGAGATGGCCGGCCCTCCACCCATCCGGCAGGAAGCCGGCAGGCGGCTCCGGTCGATCCCCGGCGTATCGGTGGCCACCGTGGTGTCGATCACCAGGGCCACGTCGGGCGCCACGGCCCGGACGCTGGTGGTGGCCCCGCGCAGGCCCACCTCTTCCTGGACGGTGGCCACCGCGTAGACGGTGTTGGGGTGCGGCACCGTAGCGAGCCGGCGCAGCACCTCCACGAGGATGACGCAGCCGGCCCGGTTGTCCCAGGCCTTGGCCAGGAAGGCCCCGGGCGGCCCCAGGGGCTCGAAGGCGCTGGCCGGCACCACGGGGTCCCCCGGGCGAATGCCCAGCCCTTCGGCCTCCTGGCGGCTGGTCGCACCCACGTCGATGAACATGTCCCGCATGTCCACCGGGCGGCTGCGTTCCTCCTGCGGCAGGATGTGGGGCGGCTTGGCGCCGATGATGCCGGTGACCGGCCCGCGGGCCGTGTAGATGCGCACCCGCTGGGCCAGCATCACCTGGCTCCACCACCCGCCGATGGGCTGGAACCGTATGAACCCGCCCTCGTCGATGTGGCTCACCATGAACCCGATCTCGTCCATGTGGGCCGCCAGCATGACCCGCGGCCTCGCGGCCCCTCCGGGCCGCTCGGCGATCAGCGAGCCCAGGTTATCCGTCTCCAGGCGGGGGGCCAGTTGCCCCAGATGCCGGGCCAGCACCTCCCGCACCGGAGCCTCGTAGCCGGAGACGCCCGGCGCCTCCGCCAGCTCCCGCAGCAACGTCCAGCCTGCGGTCATGGCGACACCTCCCGGGCGTAACGTGCGCCCGCGGTGGCACGGTTATCCTCCGGTACCCACGGCCGCCGGTGCCCACACCCGTGTCGCGGCCGCGCCCCGGCATAGCAGGGGAAGGGCCCCCCTGCTCGAATAGGGTGTTTTCGTGCCCCCGGATGACCCGGGAAGGAACACCTGCCTCCGGCCGGCCCGTCCCCGCCCGGGAGCGGCAGCCGGCGGGAATGCGGGGGGATCCGGTCGCTGCCGGGGCGTCCCGCCCCACGGGGGCCGGGAAGGAGGGAAAGATGTGGCGGACCTCTACGACCTGACCGACCGGGAGCTGCAGGTGGCCCGGCTGGAGATCGAGCGGCGCCAGAAGTCGGCGGTGGTGGCCTGGCTGTTGTGGCTCTTCCTGGGCGGCCTGGGCGGCCACCGCTATTACCTGGGGCCGGTCTGGCAGGGCATCCTGATGACCGTGACACTGGGCGGCTTGGGCTTCTGGGCCCTGATCGATGCCTTTTTCATCCCGCGGCGCCTGCGGGCGGTCAACAAGGCCGTGGAAGAGGCGGTCGTGCGGGACATCCTGGCTCGACGGGGCCAGGACGGCCGGGCGCCGGTGGCCTCCCCGGCCGGCTGATCCTTCCGGAGCCTGCGGGCCTCAGCCGGCGGGCCTTCCATGGCGGGCGGCCGGGCCGGGCCGGACGAACCCGGCCCGGCCGCTTGTGGCCGGACCCGGGGCCGGTGGGCCGGTTGACGCCGCATGGCCTGCGGGTGAAACTGGTGGCAAGCCAAGGAACGGCAAGGACCGGCGCCATCTCCGGCAACGCCCGGAACGCGCCGGGAATTGCGGGAAAGGGGTGCGACCGGTGAGCCGGCTGGTCCGCCACGATCGCAACCGCCCCTATGAGGTGCGGCCCGAGGGAGCGGAGAAGAGCATCTGGATCTGCGCCTGCGGCCTGTCGAAGAACAAGCCCTTCTGCGACGGTTCCCACAAGCGTACCCGGGACGAGAAAGAGGGCGCCCTCTACATCTACGACGACGAGGGCCGCATCGAGGTCCAGTCCATGTACTGAGCCGGTGGACGGGCCCTACGCCGGCCCGCCGCGGCTTCCACCACCGCTGGGGGCCCATGGCGAGGCGACTGCAGAAGGTGGAGCGCCTCCTGCCGGCCCGCCCCGGGCCGGCAGGGGGACCGGAAACCGTCGGCGGGCGGGACGGTCGCCGGCGGCAGGCCCGGCGTCCCCGCGGCGGTCCGGCGGTGCCAGGCGCCCGCCGGCCGCGTCCCGCCGCTGCGTCGTCTCGCGCCGTCAGGGCTTCTGGGCCACCAGCAGCACCCGCCGCTTGATGTAGACCCATCCTTCGGGGCCTTGCGTCACCACCCGCTCCCGCACGGCCGCTTCATCCCGCTGCCAGCGGTCTTCCAGCTGGGCCAGCACCCCCGGCTCCGGGGCGACGGGATAGAGCCACCGATCCAGCGGCATAGGCTCCACCAGGACCTCCAGGCGTTCCAGCTCAAGCCCGGCCCCTTCCAAGACGCCCGCCCAGCGGCCCGGCGTCAGGGCTTCGACGTGGGAGGCATCCCGGATCCGCTCCAGATCGTTGAAGAGGGCAGCCGCCTGCGGATCGGCGGGTGGCGTCATGTCCACCACCCCCAGGCGGCCGCCGGGGCGGAGGACCCGGGCCATCTCGGCCACAGCGGTCACCACGTCGCCGAAGTGGTGGGCTGCCCGCCGGCAGGTGACCAGGTCGAAGGACCCCTCCGGAAAGGGCAGGGCGTGGACATCGCCGGTGACGAACCGGGCGTTCTGCACTCCCCGGGCTTCCGCCTCCCGGGCAAAGGCCTCCGCCATGGCCGGGGTGGCATCGAGGCCCACGACCTCCGCCACCTGGGGTGCGAAGGTCAGGCCGGTGTGACCTGCAGCCGTGGCCACGTCCAGCAAGCGCTGGTGGGGCTGGGGGTCGAGGGCCGCGACCAGGGCGAACAGGTCGGCCCCGGCCCGGTGCCCCGGGCTCTGGCGGTACGCCTCGGCATGCCGGCCGAAGAAGGCCTGAACCGCTGCCAGTTCCCCACGCCGCTCTCCCCCTGGATCGCCACCACCCTGCCGCCCGCCTGCCACCTCAAAGCCCCGTTCCATCGGGGCACCCCCTCTCCCTTCGGGCCGGCAACCGGTTCCTCCCGTGCCGAAACCCGGGTACCATGGTACCACGGCGCTTGTCCGCCGGTCTGCCCCGCCCGTCCCGGGCGGGGCGGCAACCGGACCCTGCCCCGTACCGCACCGCAGGGGGCACCGCCCGGCCGGGGCCGCCGGGGCGGGAGGGTGAGAAACCAAGCTCACGGGAGGGACGACCTTGGCCAACCTGGCGTTCGTCCACGGCTTTCTGGGACCCATCGTGTTCGCCTTCGCCGTCATGCGGGTGATCTGGACGGGATACCGGCTGCTGGCCGGGCGCGACCTGCCGGCCCATCGCCTGGTCGGGGGCCTGTCCGTGGGCCTGTTCGACCTGCAGGCCTTGCTGGGCATCATCTTGCTGGTGACGCTGGGCTTCGGGACCGTGGGCTGGCAGCACCCTGCCCTGATGCTGGCCGCGGCCGTCCTGGCCCACATGAGCGTGGCCGCCGGCCGGCGAGTGGAGGGGCGGGCGCCTGGACCTTTCGTGCTCGCCCTGATCAGCGTGGTGCTGGTGACCGTGGCCTATCCTGCGCCGTGAGCCACGCGCCGCGAGCCGCGGGACGGCAGGCGGAGCCCGGGTGGAACGCCCCGCACCGGATTGGGCGGGTGGCAAGGAGGACTTTCATGGCAAGGGCCTGGCGCAACCTGTACGTTTTTCTGATGGTCGCCTGGTTCGGGGTGATGGTCTACTACACGTTCATCCTGACGCCCACCCTGACCCGCGCCTTCCCCGGCGACTTCGGCACCATCGTCGCCACCCTCTTCCCGGGCTACTTCCGGCTGGGAGAGGTCCTGGGCCTGGTCGCCGCCCTGGCCGCTTGGATGGAGTTCCGCAGCCAGCGCCGCCAGCCCGGCGGCCCGGACGCTCCCGGAGCAGGCTGGCGGCTGGCGGCGGGGCTCATGGCCCTGGCGCTGGTGATCGTCAACCGGGAAGCGGTGCTGCCGGCCGCCCATGCCGCCCGTGGGACGGCCGCCTTCGGGCCGCTGCACGGCATCTCCATGGCCTTCAACCTGGCGACGGCCGCCCTGGCCCTGTTCGGCGGGGCCGGCGGGCTTCTCGCGCCCGCCGCCTCGCGCCCCAGGATCGCCGGGACGAACCGGCGCTGACGCCGGCCCGGTGCGCCCTTAACGCCGCCCATACCCCCGGAGCCGCCCGCCGGCGGCCGGCTCCGGGCCGGCGCGACGGGACCAGGACGTGGCCAGGAGACTGCCACCAGGGGCCTGCTGGCATCCCGGGCCGGTCAGCAGCCTGGGCTCCGGCCCCACCGTGCGGCCTCGCCGCGGCCGGGTTCGTCCCGCCGGGCCCGGGCGGCGATGGCTTCGATGTAGGGCGGGCGCAAGATCCCCCGGTCGGTCACGATGGCGGTGATCAGGGAGGCGGGCGTGACGTCGAAGGCCGGGTTGAAGACGGGTGTACCCGGCGGTGCCCACCGGACGCCGCCGAAACCCGTCACTTCCTCCGGGCTTCGCTCCTCGATGGGGATCGCGTCGCCCGACGGCAGGCTGGGGTCGACGGTGGACCAGGGGGCCACCACATAGAAGGGAATCCCGTGGTGACGGGCCAGCACGGCCAGCATGCGGGTCCCGATCTTGTTGGCCGTATCCCCGTTGGCGGCGATGCGGTCGGCGCCCACCAGCACGGCGTCGACCCGCCCGGCCGCCATCACCGCCGCGGCCGCGCCGTCGACGATCAGGGTGTGGGGAATGCCTTCCTTCTGCAGCTCCCAGGCGGTCAGGCGGGCGCCCTGCAACACGGGCCGCGTCTCGTCGACCCACACGTGGCGCAGCCGCCCCTGCCGCCAGGCGGTGCGGATCACGCCCAAGGCCGTGCCGTGGCCCCCCGTGGCCAGGGCCCCGGTGTTGCAGTGGGTCAGCACCTGGGCCCCTTCCGGCAGGAGGGCGGCGCCGTGCTCGGCCATGCGGAGGCACATGGCCAGGTCTTCCTCCTGAATGGCCCGGGCTTCGGCTTCCAGCGCGGCCGCGACCTGGTCCGGTCCTGCGCCGGCCGACCGCAGCTGGCGGTACCGGTCTTCCATCCGGGCCAGGGCCCAGTGCAGGTTGACCGCCGTGGGGCGGGTGGCCGCCAAGCGCCGCAGGGCCGCCTCCACGGCATCCTCGACGCCTGCCCCCTTGCCGGGGGTGCCCCCCGGTTCCAGGGCCCCTCCGCCCTTTCCCTGCGCCGCCCCTGCCGCCGCCAAGGCCACGCCGAAGGCCGCCGCGATGCCGATGGCCGGCGCTCCCCGCACTGCCATGGTTTCGATGGCGCGGGCCACCTCCTCCACCGACCGGCATGCCTGCCACCGTTCCTCCGCCGGCAGCCGGCGCTGGTCGAGGAGATGGACCACACCGCCTTCATAGCGCACAGGTCGGATCACGCCTGGCTCCTCCCGTCGTCCGGATCGGGGCGTCCCGGCGGAACAGGCCCGCCGGGGGGCGCGTCCCAGGACCCGCCCCCTCCCCGTACCGGTCCGGACCGGCTTCCCGCCGGAGCCCCCGCCCCGCCGGACGAACCCGCCCCACCCGGCGCATCCGCCTCGGAGGCCAGGCCCCAGCGCGCCGCCAGATCAAGCCCACGGTCCTGGCCCGCCGGGCCCCCGGCCATCTGCCGGTCAAGTTCCAGGGCCAGGGCCATGATCCGGGCCACCACTTCAAACAGTGCGGCCGGGATCGCCTGGCCCGGTGGCACCCGGGCCAGCACCGGCGCCAGGGGCGAGGTCACCTCCGGCACCCCCGCCTCCCGCGCACGGCGCAGGATGGCCTCCGCCATGGTGCCGAAACCGGCCGCCACCACCCTGGGGGCCGGATCGGTGCCGGGATCGAACCGCAGGGCGGCCGCCGCCCGCTGGGGCGGGGGTTCCGCCCCGTCAAGCCGGGATGGCTCCGTTGTCTCGCTCAAGGTATCCCACTCCTTAGCCCGGCGCAAGGATGCCCGGGGTGGGCGCAGCGAACCGGCACCCTGCGAAGTCTATCCACGGAAGCCTACCCCCACGGCCCCTACCGCCGGTCCCGGTGGACGGCGCGCACTCCAGCACCCGCGGGGTCGAACCCGGCGCCGGCCAGCAGGCGGCAGAGGGTTTGCGCGTCCAGGCCTACCCCAGCCAGGATGCCGGCCACCTGGGGCTCCACCGCCAGGTCCAAATAAACCCGCCCTCCCATACCGGCGGCCCGCACACGCCAGCGCCCGGCCCGGGGTAAAGCCCACTCGACCTCCAGGGTCCACGGTTTGGGTGGCACGCCCGCTCCCCCGGCCCCCTCCCTTCGGGGCGAGCGGGATGACCGCGAAGCCGCTCCGGGGCGGGGGGGACGGATCCGGACTGGCGGCAGCGGCGGCAGCCGCGGTCAGGCCCGCCCAGCCGCCGGGCGCACCCAGGGCCGAATTGCCCGCTGTTTCCACCGGGGACGCGCCCGGGGCAGCAGGAACGACGGGTCCGGGCGGCGAATCGCGGTAAACCCCACCGGCCGGCTGCCCCGGGCCGTGGGGCTTGCCGGCCGGCAAGCCCGGGTCCCGGCGGGGCATCGCCATCGGCAGCGCAGGGGGCGGGACTCCAGCCGGTGCCGCGGCGGCCTCCCCACCCCGCCGTGCCGCTGGGCCAAGAGCCGGGCCGCGGGATGTCCCGGGGATCGCCTGGGCGACCGCCGTTGCCGGCGGCAGAGCCGGTTCGGGCGCCCTGGTGGTTCCGCCGGCCGGCTCGTCCCGGGAACGGGCGGGCAGGCCCGGGCTCCCCTCCCCTCGGGCCGGCCCCGCCGGACGGCCCGGGAGCGGAGACGTGCCGAAGATTCCGTGAATGACCTCGCTATTCGGCCACGATGTTACGAAAACCCAAATCAATCACGTCTCACCCTTCGTATCCCGTCGACCGCGGTGGCAAGGGCCGCTACGCCTGGATTAAAATAGGGTAGGAGGGATCGGCGGTGACCGCCAGCCTGCTCCCGCTCGAACACCTCACCGACGCCGACTTCGGGTTCCTCGCGGCGGCCGTTTCCCCGCGCCCTGACGCCCGCGACCGCATCGCCCGGCTTTTGCGGGACGGCGGTGAGGCCATCGAGCGGGCGCTGGAGGACGGCCGCACCCATCAAGCCCTGCAGGAAGGCGACGCCGCCCGGAAGATCAGCCCCTACCTGCTCTTCTCCCTCCTGCTGCACCAGTGCCGGATCCAGGAACGGGCCCGCGCCGGAGATCCGGCACCCTCCGGCGACGAGCCGGTCCTCCAGGAGCCGCCGGCGGGGGCCGGAAGCGGCGCCGGCGACGACCTGATGCTCCTTGACGGGCCGGGTGCTGCGCCGGCGACCAGCGGACCCTGCACCGAACCCGGGCGCAGCAGGCCGGTCCTGGCGCTGCTGGAATCGCCCTGGACCGTTCACTACCTGGCGGAACTCCTGGCTTCCTTCGCTTACACTCCGCCGGGGATGGCCGCCTTCACCCTGGGCAGCCGGCAGTACCGCCTGCCCCTGGCCGAGGTCGATCTCGCCGCCCTGAACAAGGTGGCGCTTTTGGCCGCCGAACCCGACCGGCTGTCCATATACCGGCGCCTGGGCGACCTCACGCTGTTCCTGTCATCGGTTGCCCTTCCGGCCGGTGAAGGGGGCACCGCCCAGCCCCAGCCGGCGCCACCCTCTCCGCCGCGGCCGGCGGGGCGGGCGGCGGCTGACCCGACCCCGGCCCGGGGCGGTGACCGCTCGGGCGACGGCCGGCATCGGGACCGGGCCACGGAAGGTTGCACCGGAAGGACGGGCACCGGGGGGGAGACTCCGGATGCCGTGCCGGTGCTGCCTTACTCGGAGGGCGAGCTGGAGCGGGAGGGCCGCCGCTTCTACGAGTACGCCGCCCAGCACCGCGGTGCGGGGACCACCTATCTAGGCCAGACCCTGGCGGTGCTGGCATCCCGGTACGGCACCGCCCGCACCCTCCTGCGCCGGATTGTGCAGAAGGAGCTGCCGCGGGTGTACCCCGGTGGCCTGTACCAGCTGGCCAGCCGGTGGGGAGACGCTCCGCAGCCGGGTGCAGTGGCGCTGTCGGCCCCCGAGGGGCCGGCGGAATGATCCCCGGTCATGGGGCTGGGATCCATGGAGCGGCGACTCAGGGAGCCGCGCCCGTTGACCCCAGGCTCGGCCCGCGGGGATCCCGGACCCCGGGCCGGGCGGCAGGGCGGTCGCCTTGAGGGGGGCCAGGCCGGTTGCCCTGAGGGGCAGCGGCCCCGTGGCCGTGAGGGGCGCCGCCGCCCGCCGGCATGGCGGGACGAGGTGCCACGGAGATCGAGCCCCGTGCTGGCGGGCCGCTTGCCGGTGCCGGCCGCCGCACCACCACCGTGACTTCCTCTTCGGCGACCGCATCCTCCACGCCGAAGATGCCCTGCCACGGCCGGGGATACCTGCAAAGGCGGCGGCCCCGCTGGAGGGCGAAGAGGCCGTCCTCATACGCCTGGGCGAAGAAGACGGGGTCCTCCAGCAGCCGGCGGCGCAGCCCGGCCACCCACCGCCGCTCCCGCCGCCAGCGGGCCAGCTGCGCACCCAGCTCGATCACAGCCGCCCCCGTGGCCGCGGCCAGCCCCGCCTGCCACGCCCGTTCCCGCAACAGGAAGAACCCGGCCAGTGCCGCCAGCAGCGCCGCCAGCACGTGGGCATACGCTTGCGCCAGGAAGGTGAGGTAGAGGGCGGGCTCCACCTGGGCCCGCTGCCGGTACAGGTTGACCACACCCCGCCGGTCGATGCGGATGCGTACCTGCCGCTTGCGCACCAGCCGGTGGAGGCGGGCAAACCAGGCCGGGGCATCCAGGCGGCCGGCCTCCGCTGCAGCCCCGGTCTGGAGGGCGAACGCCGGCACGGCATCCTGCCGGGACGGCCGAGCCGGCGCTGCGGCGCCCTGGCCTGCCCGGACCACCGCCGAGCGGTCCCCCTGGCCCTTCCCTTGCGCTGAATCCCAGGCTCGTATATCCCCGGGTCGTACTGAAACGGTGGACCGCGGGGAATCCACGGTCTGGATGGGATCCATGATGCGGGTGGTCTCCTTCGCCGCGCCTGCGCCGCGCCCTCGCCGGTCGCGCCCGCGGCTCCGGCGGGCACCGGGCTCCGGCACCGGCCGCCCCCGGCCGGCGCGGAGCCCGCGGTTCCTCCGGGTCGAACCGGCCCGCGCCCACCGGCGCGACGGCCGGCGGTGGACCGGCAAGGGGTCTCGGTGCTCGTTCTGTCGAACGGCCACGAATCCCTGCCGGGACGGCGATCAAAGGCGAACCTGGTCGATCCAGACGTCGAATCCGGCCTCCCGGGCCCGGCGGGCCAGCCGCTCGGCGTTGGCTTGGTTCCGGAAGGAACCGATGATCACCCGGTACCAGACGCCCCGAGGCTCCGGCTGCTCCGCCTCCTGACCGGGCGGTGCCGGCGGGGCCGCAGGTTCTTCCGCGGGAGGACCGGGCGGAATCCAGTTCCGGCCGAAGTACTCGAGGAGCCCACGGGCGATGGCCTCCGCCACCTGCGCCTGGCCGGATGCGGAGCCCAGGTAGCGCGCCAGGATGCGGCTGCGGGAACCCGGCTGGACCGAATGCCAGACCTCGAATCCGTTGGCGGACTCGTCAACGTAGGCGTTGCAGTGGATGGACACGTAGACGTCGGCGCCCCAGGCGTTGGCCTCGTCGGTGCGCGGGCGCAGCGGCCGGGTCTGGTCGCCGGTACGGGACATCCGCACGGCCAGCCCGTGGCGCACCAGGTGCACGCGCACCCGGCGTGCAATGGCCAGATTGATATCCTTTTCCACCAGGCCGTTGCCCACGGCGCCGGGATCACTGCCGCCGTGGCCGGGGTCAAGATAGACCTTGGGCATGGAAGCCGCTCTCCTCCCCACGCTGGATGAACTCGAAGGCCAGCCGGTCTCGGGGCACGGGAACGGGCGCCGCCGGACCCCGGTGGCGCCCGCGGTGCCTGTATGGGGAGGCTATGCCCGGACGGCGGCCGGTGCGCCCGGCCCCTGTCCCGGAACGGAGCGGGCCCCGCCGGTCACGGCCGCGGTGGGCCGCACGCGGCGCACCTGAGGCTCCCGGCGCTGCCGGCCTGGCGCCGCCCGGTCCGATGACGGCCGGAATCGCCCCGCACGCCAGCGGTTCGCCCCGGTCCGGGGCGAGGCCAGCCAGTCCCGGCTGCCAGGGCCCGTGTGGTATAATCGCCCTGCATCCGCCAGCAGCAACCCCTGGTTGTTTGACGCCGTGCGCCTGTAGCTCAACGGTCAGAGCAGCGCCCTCATAAGGCGTGGGTTGTGGGTTCGAATCCCACCAGGCGCCCTGCAGCCGTCCCGGCCTGCCGGAAGCCGGTTGCGGTATCGGGTTCGCGGGACCCGGCGTTGCCCCAGCGAGGCCGGTCTGCCGTAGGGGCCCGGGCCGCGGTTCCTCGGCAGCAGGTCCGCGCGCCCGGAGCGGGCGGCGCGCCCGGACCGGGCCGGTGCCCGCCGCCAGAAGCGTGCCCGTACACCGCCACCGCGCGGGGGGGCCCGGCCGGGAGCCCGCAGCGCGGCGCGCCGTGGAACCCGCTGCGCTGCGCACCACGGTGCACGGTTGCGTTGGCCAGGCCGGCACCTGGTGGTGGGCCAGGCTGCCTGCGCCACCGGTGGTTGCCTTGCCGGGGGACGCAAAGGGGACTATAATGCCGTAGGGTCGCCAGCAGCCGCCGGCCGGCAGCCGTCGCCGGTTGCGGGGGACCGCAGGTTCTGGGCCCCATGGTCGAGTGGTTAAGACGCGGGCCTTTCAAGCCCGAGGTAGGGGTTCGATTCCCCTTGGGGCCACAAGGTAAGGCCACCCACAACGTAAGGTCACCGCAGGGATCGACCGGAGAACAGCCCCGCCGCTGCACCGGTTCCGGTGCGCGGCGGGGCGTTGTGTCTCCATGTCCCGATGCTTCTTGCGCCCGTCGAACGCCCCGGCCCAAGGCGCGCAACACCTCCTCGATGTATGGCGCCCCCGGCGGCCGGGATTGCTATGGACGAACCGTTACCTGAAACATTGTCATCTGTTTCAGGCAGCCGATCCTTGCGGATCGGCGGTGCCGGTCTTACCCGGCGGTGCGCCGGTGCCGGCTTCCCGCTTCCTCCGGGATCGCCTGCCTTGCGGCAGGTCTTCCATCCCGTCCACGGGCGTTTTCCGTCTCCGGGCCACTCCCGGCGACGGCGGCCGCCAGGGCCGCGAGATTCCGGGCCGCGTTTTCGTCCCGGTCGAGCACGAGCCCGCATTCCTCACAGCGGAAAACACGCTGCGAAAGCGGCAGCGACGGCTTCACCGCGCCGCACCGCGAGCAACGCTTGCTGCTGGGGTCGAAGGGCGGTGCTTCGACCAGAACCGCCCCGTGCCAGGGACACTTATACCTGAGCTGGCGGCGGATCTCCGCCAGGGCCGCATCGGCCAGCACCCGGGCCAGCCGCCGGTTCTTCAGCATGCCCGCCACGTGCAGCTGCTCGACCACCACCACGCCGTAGGTGCTCGCGAGGTGGTGTGTCAGCTTGTGAAGGGCATCCTGGCGGAGATTCCGGGCCCGCGCATGGATCTGGGCCAGCCGGCGACGGGCCGTTTGCCACCCCTGGCTGCCCTGCTGGCGCCGGGCCAGGGCGCGGTTCCACCGGGCGAGCCGTTTCAGGTTCTTCTCCAGCGCTCGGGGATTGGGCAAGACCTCCCCGGTGGAGAGCACCGCCAGGTGCTTGACGCCCGCATCGACGCCGACGACCTTCCAGGGGAACCGAGGCCGGCCCGGCGGCCGCTTCACCTCGCAGGTGAAGCTGACGAACCACCGGCCCCCTTCCCGGGCGACCGTGGCGGACAGGATGCGGGCCGTTCCCGCTTCGATGCGCCGGAGCAAGGCCGTGGCCGGCTCGTGGGTCTTCACCCGCCCGATCCGGGGCAGGACGACGTGGCTTTGGTCGTCCACCCGGATCGCGCCGGTAGTGAACCGCACCGACTCCCGCCCGCGGCCCTTTTTCCGGAACCGCGGAAACCCCACCCGGCGGCCCTTGCGTTCACCCTGGCGGCTTTTCGACCAGTTCTGCAGCGCCCGGGCGAGCCCGTCCAGCCCGGAGGAGTAGGCCTCCTTCGAGTTCTCTCGCCACCAGGGGGCGACGACGTGCTTTTGCCGGTTCCACTCCCGCCGCAGGGCGGGAAGGGTCCATGGCAATTCCACGTCTTCACCCCGGGCGTGGGCTGCCAAGCGCTCCTTCACCAGCGCCAGACCCCAGTTGAAGGCGAAGCGGCGGGCGCCCACGTGGGAGGCCAGCGCCCGTTCCTGGCGGGGGGTGGGGTCGAGGGCGAAACGGTACGCCTGCAACACACGCACGGGCAGCCCCCCCAAAATCATCCAGGGCCAGCATATCAGAACGTATGTTCGATGTCAAAGAGGGGCAGACGGGGCCGAGGGGAGGGGATGCGAAGATTGGATGACGTTGGGCGAGAAATGATAAGAAGCGCGTTAGCTGTTCTCAGTCCCTGGTGCCGGAGGGAAAGGACGATGGCGCGAGAAGGACCGCCGCTCCCGCCGGCCTCCCCGCCAGCGGCGCCGCCCCGTACGACCATGCGCCTGGCGCGGCCGGGGCCGGCAGGGAATGTCCCGCCACGCCCCGTTGCGCTGGTTCGCGAGCGCCCGCCCGCACCGGGGCGGCCTCTTCGCCCGCCGCGGGTGCGCATGTTATCCTTTACCACAACGGGGCGGGGCGGCGACCCTGATGCGGGCAGCGGACCTGGCGCTGGCGAGACCGGTGCCGGAATCGGACCCGGCGCCGGCGAAGGGTCCGGTGTAAGCGCCCGGCACCGCGCCGCCCGGTATCCTGCCCGGCCGGCGGTGACGACGACCGGCACCGGCACCGGCGGCGACCGTCAGGAAAGGGCGGGGAGAGGGCCTGGCCGGGTTCGTCCCCATCGGTCGGGGCCCGAGCAACAACCGGTCCAGGGGGGCGCAACCGCCGCCGACGCACCCTCTGGGACCCAGGAGGTGGAAAGGATGCGGATGGAGCAGGTGAAGGCCGAGCTGGAGCGCTGGGGCGAGGTCATCGTGACCCTGGCCTCCGGACGCAAGTTCGAGCTGCACATCGGCGACACGGAGTTCGACCTGCAGAACCGGGTGATCCGCATCACCGGGCCCGCCGCCCACTTCGTGCTGGACGGCGACGAGATCGAGCACGTGGAGATGCACTTCAGCCACCCGATGGAGTAAGTGGGTGCACAAGTGGTGCAAGGCCATGGCGGCCGGCAGGCTCCCGGGCACCGCTTGCCCGGGAGCCTGCCGTCCATCGCCTCGTCTTGTCCCTTTTCATCGCGTCAGCGCCCTGAGGTACCGCCCGGCCCCAGCCAGCCCCGGGCGCGCAACACGGCCTGGACTCGATCCCGGACCTGCAGCCGGCCATAGATCTCGCTGACCAGGTTCTTCACGGTGCCTTCGGACAGGTGCAACCGGGCGGCAATCTCCCGGTTGGACAGCCCCCGGGCCAGGAGCTGGAGGACCTCCACCTGCCGCGGGGTCAAGGGCTCGCCCTGCTCGGCCGGGGCGGGACGCGACAGGGCGTCCTTGCGGCTGGACGGCGGCGGGGCCCCGGTGGGCGTGCCGGCATCCCGCCGAACGCGGCCAGCACCACGGCCCGGTGGCATGTCGGAGCCCGTTCCTCCCGCCGCGGAACCGGTGGACGCGGCGCGGGCCAGGACTCCGGCCAGATCCCCCGGGATCAACCCTCCCCCGTATACGACCAGGCGGATGGCATTGGCCAGATCCTCCGGCGCCATGTCCTTGAGCAGGTAAGCCGCGGCACCGGCCGCCAGGCACTGGCGCACCAGGCGGTCGTCGTCGTAGGTGGTCAACATCAGCACGGGCATCCGGGGCCGCAAGGCCTGGAGCCGCCGCAGGCAGGCGATCCCGTCCATGTGCGGCATCCGCACGTCGAGCAAGGCCACGTCGAAGGATGCAGCTGCAGCCCGGGCCACCGCCTCCGCCCCGTCGGCCACGGCCGTCACCTGCAGGTCGCCCTGGAGTTCGAGCAGCAGGCGCAAACCGTCCCGCACAAGAGCCTGATCTTCCGCCAGGAGCACCCGAATCATTGTTCATCCCCTGCTTCCCCGGCCGAGCCGGTCATCCCCGCAACCACCATGGGCGCGCGGCGGGGGACCGTGATCTCGACGGCGAAACCCCGGGCTACCCGTGTCTCGAAGCGAAGGGTTCCACCCAGCCGCTGGACGGTGCGGGTCATGCGGGTGAGCCCCACCCCCGGAACCAGTTCGGCCGCTCCCAGGCCGTCGTCCTGAACCCGCAGGCGCAGGCGCCGCCCTGTGGCGGTGAGGGAGACCAGCACGTGCCGGGCCTGGCCGTGGCGGGCGGCGTTGGTCAGGGCCTCCTGGACGGCCCGGTAGACGGCACCGGTCACTGCAGGGTCGGTGTCGGATACGCTGGCGGCATCGGGATCGAACACCACCTCCACCTGGACACCGCTGGCCGCGCCGAAGTCGCCAGCCAGGCGCTGGACGGCGGCAGCCAGGGGAAGGCGGCCGGGGTGGAGGGAGCGGCGCAGCAACTGCCGTACCTGGGCGAGCCCATCGCGCAGCCCCGCCTCGACGGCCTCAAGGCGGGCCGCCGCAGCCTCCGGCTCCGTGGACAGCAACCGGCGGGCCAGGGACACCTGCAGCAACTGGGCCGTCAGGGCGTGCCCCAGGGCATCGTGCAGGGCACCCAGGAGTTCTTCCCGCTCCCGCTGCGCGCCCAGTTCGCCGCTGCGGGCCGCCAGTTCCGCGAGCCGGTCCTGGGCGGCCGCCAGCCCGGCCACCACCTGCTGCAGCCGTTCCCGCTCAGCCCGGTAGGAGGCGTGCATGTCGCCGCTCCAACCCGCCACCAGCAGAACGGCCCCGCCTAACAACGCGGCCTGCAGCCCGGATGCCTGCGCCGCCACGAACGTGGTGGCGACGGCGGCCGCCCCGTTGACCCACCGGGCCGCACCCCGACCCATCACCGTAGGCGAACCCATGAGCACCGCCGCCACCGTCCCGATCAGGGCCGCGTCGCCCCCGCAGGTAGCAGCCCACAGGGTCAGGACCAGCGCGCCCGCCCAGGCGGCCACCGCCGTCCAGCGGCGCGGGCCCCAGCCGGCGTCGCGGGCCCGCGCACCCCCTGCCGCCTCGGCCAGCACCTGCAGCACCAGCCCGCTCGCCAGGGCCACGGCCACGCCCGGTGCCGGCTGCGGGCGGTTGAGCAGCCACACCGCCGTGCCGGCGGCGAAAAGGGCCAGGCGGATCAGGTGGAACCCCGCGTCGTTCCACCCATCCTGTTCGCCGGTTTTCCACGGATCCACGCCCGCTCCCCCCGCCGCCCCCACCTGGTCCGGCGTAGCGCGCCCGGCACGGCGCGCAACGGTTCGGTGGTGGGAAGCTCCGGGCCCCCGTTGCGCCCCCCGCCGCCGGCGGCCCTGCGAAGTCGCCTTCGCTGCCGGCTAAGCCGCCCAGCGGCGCAGCCCCAGCACACCGGCCGTCCCCGCCAGCACCCCCATCAGCACCAGGGTCGCCACCGCCGGCCACTGGGCCGCACCCGGGCCACCGAAGACGAATGCCTCACGCAAGCCATCCAAAGCCCAATACACCGGGCTTAGCCGGCCTCCCTCCTGCAGGGACACCGGAACCACGTCCAGGGGCCAGAACGCGCCGCCCAGCATGGCGGCGATGGTGCCCACCAGCGAGCCGGCGGCGTTGATCTGCCGCGACGTGCGGGTGAACCCTGCCACCGCCAGGGCGATGCCGCATGCGGCCACCAGAGGTGCGATCAAGACCAGGACCAGGGCCGGCAGGCCGGCGGCGAACCACGGAGCACCGCCCAGCGCCGTGACGCCCACCATGGCCGCCGCCTGCAACAGCCCAAGGAGGAACAGCGCCAGGGCGTGGCCGGCCACCATCTCGCCGTAGGTGGCCCCCGCCACCAGCGAGCGGGACAGGGTGCCCAGCTCCCGTTCCCGGTGCAGGGCGGCCGCCTGGGTGATGAGGGAGACCAGGGCGAACATGACGTAGAACCCGTAGACCGTGCGCAACAGCGCAAAGTCGCCCGCCGCGGCTGCCTGCCGCGGTGCCTCGACCACCAACGACAGAGGACCCGCGGGCGTTCCGGTAACGAGGCCGGCCGCTACCGCCCGGATCCTCGCCATTTCCTCGCCGGGCTCGGCCCGCGGAGCGTACCAGAGTTCCAGCCGCGGCACGCCTGCTTCGACCGACCGGGAAAAGCCGTCGGGAATCAGGAGCACCACCCGCTCCCTGCCCTGGTGCAGGCGCGCGGCGGCTTCGTCCCGTGCCAGGCGCTGCAGGTTCATGGGCGTGGCGGACAGGCCGTCCAGCAACGGACCAACCCAAGGCCCTTGATCTTCGACCACCACCGCCAGCCTCGGCGGCTTGTCTGATGGGGCGAACAGGCTTGCTATCACACCGCCGAAGAACAGAGGGACGATCAGGAGCCACAGCAGGTTGAGCGGCCGCAGCAGGGTCCGGCGCGTGGTGGTGGCGGCAATGGCCGCTACCCGCCGCAAGGTGGCACCCCGGTGGCGATTGCCCGCATCCGGCGTCACGGTTCACCCCTCCCCCACCAATCGTGCCAGGAGCTGGTCCAGGGCCCACCCCACCATCAGCAAGGCCGCCCCCGCCGCCGTGAGGCGCAGGATTTCATCTTGAACCGCTGCCGGTCCTGCGCCGGCCATGAGTTCAAGGTAGCCGTCCAGCATCCACCGGTTGGGAACGAAGCGGGAGAGCCGGGCCAGGATCTCGGGAAAGATGAACAGGGGCATCATCGACCCGCCGAAGAACCCCAGCACCTGGGCCAGGGCGATGCTGACACCCTCCAGCACCTCCGGGGACCTGGCAAGCCCCACCAGGACGGCATTGACCCCTGCGGCCGCCAGAGTGGCGGCCAGGGTCAGGGGGATCCATCCCCCCGGGTGGCCCCAGTGGACGCCGAAGAGCCACCGGGTGACCGGCGCCATGACCACCATGAAGGCCAGGCCCGTGGCCACGCTGCCGGCAAAGGTGCCCGCCAGGTAGGCGGCGCGGCCGGTTCCTCCCGCACGGACGCGCAGGTACACGCCGGTGCTGCGGTCGGCCAGGTAGGCCCTGGTCCCCTCGCGGGTCGCCAGGTAGAGCATCATGACGGCCATGCCGGCGGCGTAGTAAGCCATGGCGTCAACCTGTGGTGGCGCGGCGCCACCAGACGCTGCCCCACCAGCCGGCAGGGGGGCGGCCTGTATCCTGAGGTCGACGGGCACTGGGCGGCCGCGGTCCCCCCCGCCGGCGCCACCGGCCCCTCCGGCTTCCCCCAGCGCAGCCGCTGCCGCGGCCTCGCGGGCCAGGGTCTCGACCACAGAGGCCGGTACCGTCCCGGGTTCGGCGATGACCCTGAGGGGCTCCTGGGGGAACCCCGCCGGCACGATCAGGGCCGCATCGGCCCGGCGCTGCCGGACCGCTCCCACGGCGGCCTCGCCTGATTTCACCCTCTGGATCTCGATCCAGCCGTCCGCCTCCCCCGCTGCCAGGACCTGCAGGACTGCCGGCGCCGCTTGGTGGCCGGCCGGCGCGGCGATCGCCACCCGGTAGGGCCGCTCGGGCCGGAATTCGGGGGTGAAGGCCTGGCGCAGGCTTATCCCGAGCACCAGGTTGAAGGCCAGGGGCAGGAGGAAGAGGATCAGCACGCCCCGCCAGTCCAGCACGAAGCGCAGCAGCTGGTTGGCCGCGATGAGACCTGCCTGTCGCAACCCGTCCATGGCCGAAACCCCCTAATCCCGCAGGGCCCGGCCCGTCAGGGCCAGAAACACCGTCTCCAGGTCGGGCGTTTCCACACGCATCCCGCGCAGCGGGATGCCGCGGCGAACCAGTTCCGCGACCACCTGGGCTGCCTGTTCCGGCCCCCCAGGCAGGACGAACCGGGCCTCGCCGCCCGTCACCTCGACGGGGACGCCCAGCTGGCGGGCGACCGCCTGGGGATCCGCGTCAACGTACACAGGGTCCCACGGCAGGCGCAGGATGGCGGCATCACCCGCCAGGGCCCGGACCTCGTCCAGCGGCCCCTGGGCAATGATCCGGCCGTGGTCCATGATGGCGACCCGCCGGCAGAGGAACTCGACCTCCTCCATGTAGTGGCTGGTGTACAGGACGGCGATGCCGGACGCAGCCAGCTTCCGGATGGCCTCCAGGATGTGGCGGCGGGACTGGGGGTCGATGCCCACGGTGGGTTCGTCCAGGAGCAGCAGGCGTGGCCGTCCCAGAAGGCCGATGGCGATGTTGAGCCGCCGCTTCATGCCGCCGGAGAACCGCTCCACCCGCTGGCCCGCGTGCTCCGCCAGTCCCACCAGCTCCAGGGCTTCTTCGATCTGCCGGCGCCTTTCCGCGCCCCGCAGGCCGCGCAGGGCCGCGAAGTGACCCATGTTCTGGGCTGCCGTCAACTCGGGGTAGAGGGCAAGGTCCTGGGGCACCACCCCCAGCAGGCGCTGCGCATCGCGGCGCCGGGCGGCCAGGGAGAAGCCGCCGACCTCCACCTCTCCACCGTCGGGCCTCAGCAGGCCCGCGATGATGGCCAGGGTGGTGCTCTTGCCGGCACCGTTGGGCCCCAATAGCCCGAAGGTCTCGCCGGGTTCCACCGCAAAGGAGATGCCGTCGACCGCTGCCTTCCGCCCGAAACGCTTGACCAGGTTCCGGACCACCAGCACGGGCCCTGCTCCTGGATGGGGTTCTCTCTCCGCGCCACCGGCAGATCCAGGGAATCCGGCACGGCGCCGGTCGGTGGCGCCCGTTTCCTGGTGTTCCTCCAGGAGCTTGAAGGGCTGGGTCATGGTCGCTCACTCCCCGGCTGTGGGTTCCCGCCGGTTCCGATGGTAGAGGGGCTGGCACCGCGCCGGTAGTGACCGCGGTCATGACTTGAGCGCAGGGCCTGACCAGTACCGGGCCGGCCGGAGCACGGGGCCGGTGCGGACACGCCCTAAAGGCATACCCAGGACCACCGTCCTGCGCTATACTCAGGGTGACTGTGCGCATATTTGTGCACAAGGGCGGGCGGCGGCGGGGGGCGCAGGCGTGGAACTGGTGCGCGTCGGCGAAAAGGTGATCGACCGGCAGCGGATCTACCGGATGGTCGACCGCATCCTGGAGCTGCGCGCCTCCGGCCTCTCCCAGCAGGACGTGGCCCATGAGCTGGGCATCGACCGGACCCTGGTCTCCCGCCTGGAAAGCCTGGGGGAGGTGCGGCGGGGCCATAAGCTGGGCCTGGTGGGCTTCCCCGTGGGCAACCGCGAGGCGCTGGAAGACGTGGCGCGCAGCGAGGGTGTCGACTTCGTCTGGCTGCTCACCGAGGAGGAGCGCCGGCGCTTCATCGGGGAACGCAGCGGCGCCGCCCTGCTCAACGATCTCATGGCCCTCATCGCCCGCGCCCGGGAACTGGACCACTTGATCTTCCTGGGCTCGGACATGCGGATCCGGCTGGTCGAAGCACTCCTGGGGTCGGACCGGGTGACGGGCATCCAGATCGGCACGTCGCCCATCACCGAGGACCGGTTCGTGGACCCTGAGGCCCTTCGCCGCCTGATCCGGCAGCTGCGGCTACCGCGGGACGACCGCGGCGGGCGCGAGCCCGCTCCCTAGCTGGCGCACCGGCTGGACCGGCTGGCGCACCGGCTGAGCGCACCCGGCTGGAGAGCGTTCCAAGCTGGAGACGGTTCTTCGGGATGGGAGGGCACCGGATGCATCCTTTCCGGCAGTATGTCAACCCCCACCTGGGCGAGCTCCTCGAGCAGATCCAGATGGACAAGCGCTTTGTCCGGGGCGAGGGCTGCTGGCTCTGGGACGACCAGGGCCGCCGTTACCTGGACTTCGTCGCCGCCTACGGCGCACTGCCCTTCGGCTTCAACCCGCCGGAGATCTGGGCGGCACTGGAAGAGGCGCGCCAGCGCGGCGAGCCGTCCTTCGTCCAGCCTTCCTTCTTGAATGCCGCCGGCGAGCTGGCCCGGCGGCTGATCGAGGTGGCCCCGCCGGGGCTGCGCTACGTGACCTTTGCCAACAGCGGTGCCGAAGCGGTGGAAGCGGCCATCAAGCTGGCCCGGGCGGCCACCGGCCGGCCGCGGATCCTCTCCACGGGCAACGGCTTCCACGGCAAGACCTTCGGCGCCCTCTCCGCCACCCACCGGGCAGCCTATCAGGACGCCTTCTTCGCCCCGGCCGAGGGCTTCGACAAGGTGCCCTACGGCGACCTGGAGGCCCTGGAGCGGGCGCTGGCGGCCCGGCCGGGCGAGTACGCCGCTTTCCTGGTCGAGCCGATCCAGGGCGAGGGCGGCATCGTGGTGCCGCCTCCCGGCTACCTGCGCGAGGCCCGGGAGGTGTGCCGGCGCCACGGGGTGCTGTTCATCGCCGATGAGGTGCAGACGGGGCTGGGCCGTACGGGCGTGCTCTTCGCCTGCCAGGCGGAAGGCGTCACACCCGACGCCATCACCCTGGCAAAGGCCCTGGGCGGCGGCCTCATGCCCATCGGCGCCGTGCTGTGCACCGAAGAGGTGTATACAGAAGAGTTCGCCACCAAGCACTCCTCGACCTTCGCGGGCAACACCCTGGCCTGCCGGGCCGGCCTGGCCGCCCTGGACCTCCTGACCCGGGACGAACAGGCCCTGGTCCGCCACGTGGCCGAGACCGGCGAGTACCTGCGGCAGGGCCTGCTGGCCATCCAGCGGCGCCATCCCCGGGTGATCCGGGAGGTGCGGGGGCGGGGGTTCATGCTGGGCATCCAGTTCGGGGTCGACCGGGAGACCTTCCCCGGCAACCTGCTGGGAGTGATGGGCGAGCAGGAGCTGCTCACCCCGGTCATCGCCTCGTACCTGCTCAACGTGGAGGGGCTGCGGGTCGCCCCGACCCTGAACGGTGCCGACGTGATCCGCATCGAGCCGCCCCTCATCGCCACCCGGGCGGAGTGCGACTACGCCCTGGCCGCCATCGAGCGGGTGGTGGAACTCATCGACCGGGATGACACCGCTGCCCTGCTCCGGCACCTGGTCAGCCCGCAGGCGACGACCGGGCAGGCCGTGGGCCGGCCCGCCCGCCACCAGCCTGCCCTCCTGGCGGTTCGCTCCCGCGAGCCGGAAGAGGCGGTGGCCCCCAGCGGCGATCTCCGGGAAGGGCGCTTTGCCTTCCTGGTTCATCCCGTCGACCTGGAGAACTACCCGGAGTTTGATCCCAGCCTGGCCGCCTTCAGCCGGGCGGAGCTGGAAGAGCTGGCCGGTCGTTGGAATCACCTCCTCAAGCCCTTCCGCATCGGCCGGACCCGGGTGGTCTCGGCGGCCGGGGCCACCGCCTACGGCGAGTTCTACGCCGTCCCCCGCACCGCCGACGAGTTCCTGGCCATGCCCCAGGCGGAGGCGGTGGCGGAGATCGAGGAAGCCATCGAACTGGCCCGCGAGAACGGCGCCCGGATCGTCGGGCTGGGCGCCTACACCTCGGTGGTCACCCGGGGCGGGCTGCACCTGCGGGACGCCGGCGTCGCCCTGACCACCGGCAACAGCTTCACCGTGGTGGCGGCCGTGGAGGCCATTGCCGAAGCCAGCCGCCGGCTGGGCTTCCCCCTTGGCCAGGGAACCGTGGCCGTGGTGGGCGCCACGGGCGCCATCGGGCGGGCGACGGCCCTGCTGCTGGCCGGTGAGGTGCGCCGGCTGGTGCTGATCGGCAACCCGGCCCGGCCCGAGCAGAGCCGGCGGCGGCTGCTGCGGGTGGCGGCCGATCTGGCCCGCCACGTGCTGAGCCTGGCGGCCTCGGGCCGGCCCCTGGGCCCGCTGGCGCAGGTCCTGGTGGAATTCGGCGGCTGGCCCGATCCCGCAGAACCCGCCGAGGCCTTCCTCCCCCGGCTGGAAGCCTGGATGGCGGGTGGACGGTGCCCCCTGGTCATCACCACGGACCTGGACGCCATGCTGCCCCAGGCCGACGTGGTGGTGACCGCCACCAGCAGCACCGCCCACCTGGTCACGCCGCGCAACGTGAAGTTCGGAGCGGTGGTGTGCGACCTGAGCCGGCCGCCCAACGTCAGCCGGGAGGTGGGCGATGCCCGGCCCGACGTGCTGGTGATCGACGGCGGCGTCATCGAGGTGCCCGGCCGGCCGTCCATGGGGTGGAACTTCGGCTTCGAACGCGGCCTGGTCTATGCCTGCATGGCGGAGACCATGATGCTGGCCCTGGAGCACCACTACCGGCACACCAGCCTGGGGGCCGACCTCAACCTGGAGACCATCCTCTGGCTGAAGGACCTGGCCCGCCAGCACGGGTTCCGGCTGGCCGAGCTGCGCAGCTTCGACCGCCCCCTGCAGGCCGAAGCCTGGGAGCGGGTGCTGGCCGCCCGCTCCGCCCTGGGCACGGCGGCGCGGTAGAACCCGGCCCCGGCCGCAGGGCCGGCCGCGCGGTGCACCGGTCGCGGCCGGTTCTTCCTTCTCGCTCTTTCATCGCCCCTTCTCGTACATCAGGCGCGGCACGGAAGCCCGGCTCCCGTCCCGGGGGCCGGGCTCCGCGTCCTCTTTGCCGCCAAGGGCCGCGGCTTCGTCCCCGGCCTCCACCACCGCCAGCCGGCCCTGTTCTACCAGGTAGTCCAGGTGCGCCACCGTCTCCCCCAGGGCGAACTCCACGTTGGCCAGGGTATCCATGACCCGCCCGAACAACTGCCCGGCCACCTGCCAGGCCGTCACTCGCCCGCCCGCGGCGACGATGGCTTCGACGTCCTCCAGCCGGCGCCGGTGGTGTTCGGCAAGTTCCCGGCACCGTCCGGCCAGATCGTCGAAGGGAGCCCGGTGCCCCGGCAGAACCCGCCGCGCCGGGAGCCGCCCCACCTGCCCGAGCGAGTCCAGATACCGGCCCAGGGGATTGGGGGTCGCCTGGGGGCCGGCGGAGATGTTGGGAGAGATATCGGGAAGGACCATGTCGTCCGCCAGCAACAGGCCCTCGTCCGGCTGCCAGAGGACCACCAGGCCGTCGGTGTGGCCCGGCGTCCAGAGGACCTGCCACCGCCGCCCGCCCAGGCGCAGCTCCTCCCCTTCCCGCACCGGCGTCACCTGAGGTTGGGGATCCACCCAGGAGACGATCCGGGCCCGGCGCTGGGCCAGAGGGGCGGCCAGTTCATCCGGAACCCCGTGCCGGGCGGCAAAGGCGTTGTAGCCGTCGACAGCGGCCGGCCGCCAGATGCGCCGGGCCAGCTCGAGTTCCCGGTCGTGCATCAGGACCGGCGCTCCCGTGCGCTGCTGCAGCCACCCCGCGGCGCCGAAGTGGTCGGGATGGAAATGGGTGACGAAGATGGCCTCCACATCACCGGGGCCGATGCCCAGCCGGTGAAAGGCCTGATTCCAGCGGGCTTCGGCCTCCGGGGTGTGGAACCCGGTATCCACCAGGGTCCAGCCGTGGGGACCGCGGAGGGCATAGGCATTGACCTCGCGCAGAGGCGCCGGGATGGGGATGGGAACGCGGTAGACGCCGGGCCAGACCTCCTGAAGGGACAGCCTCCCGGCACGCTCCCGCCCGTCCCCATGGGCGTCCTGGGCGTCCGCTACCGCCACCATGGTGCCAGCTCCTCTCCCGTGGGCCCCGGATCCGTCCTGGTTCGCAGGGACCGGCCTGGTGCCACCCCAGCCGGCTGTCCGGGTTCCGGGGCTACCTGATGACCGCCGGTGGCTTGCCGGCCCCCGATCGACCGGGTGCGCGCTGGCCCTCTCCCCGGGGCCCGGCCGTGGACCGGCGGGTCGCCTCACCGGCCGGCGGGCTCGTCCAATACCAGGACGGCCGCACCGCGGACCCGGCTCTCCTTGACGGCCGCCAGAGCCTGGTTGGCCTGCTCGAAGGGGTAGCGCTGAACGGCCACCTGGAGGGGCACCGAAGCCGCCACCGCCATGAACTCCTCGGCGTCCCGGCGGGTCACGTGGGCCACGGTCCGCAGGACCCGCTCCCCGTGCAAGAGCCGGTAGGGGAACGAAGGAATGTCCGTCATGTGGACCGCGTTGATGACCACGGTGCCCCCCGGCCGCACCGCCCGCAACGCCAGGGGCACCAGCTCGCCGGCCGGGGCGAAGACAATGGCCCGGTCACAGGCAGGAGGAACGGGCCCTGCCGCCTCTTCCTGCGCCAGGACCTCGGCACCCCCCGCCCACATGGCGCCCAGCTGCCGGGCCAGTTCCCGGTGGGCCGGACTGCGGGTGAAGACCACCACCTGGCAGCCCTGGTGGCGCGCCACCTGCAGCACCAGGTGGGCCGACGCACCGAAGCCGAACAGGGCCAGCCGCTCCCCCGGCTGCAGGCCGCTGAGCCGCAAGGCCCGGTAACCGATGACGCCCGCGCAGAGCAGGGGCGCCGCCGTGGCGTCGTCGTAGCCCGGCGGGATCGGGACGGTGTAGGTCGCCGGAACCGCCATGGCCTGGGCGAAGCCGCCCGGCGCATGGAGGCCGGTGAACCGGGCGTGGGGGCAGAGGTTCTCGTCGCCGCGGCGGCACGCCTCGCAATACCCGCACGCCCGGTGCAGCCAGTAGGCCCCCCGCCGCTCCCCGGGGCGAACGCCTTCCACGCCGGGGCCCACGGCCTCGACGATCCCCACCACCTGGTGGCCGGGAGTCACGGGGTAGGCGGGCGCCACCAGGTCACCCTCCGCCACGTGCACGTCCGTAAGGCACACGCCGCAGGCCCGCACCCGCAGGCGGATCTCCCCCGGTCCCGGCTCGGGCTCCGGAACCTCCACCAGGCACAGGGGGGCCGCCCGGGCATCGGCAGGCCGCAGCAGCTGCCAGGCCTTCACTGGGATGCCGCCCCCCCTTTCCCGTCCCTTGCCGGTTTCTGTTTTCCCCTTCCGCTGGGCAGGCCCTGCCAAGGCAACCTCGTCCCCGAAGTCCACCCCAGCGAGCCCGCCCGGCCCCATGACCGGGAGCCGTCGGGGGCCACCGGGGCCGGCAGGCTTCGGGGCCGGGCGGGTACCCCTCGCCGGTCCACGGGCTGATCGGCCCGGGCCGGCAGCGTTGCCCTATGCCCGCGGCCGTGGCATACTGGCGTCGCATCAGGTCGCACGCCAAGGTGGCCGGTGTAGAGGAGATTCAGTCATGGAACCCGATCCCTCCGTCGAATACCGGCAGTTTGATGGCCTCCCCAATGGCGACGTCCTGACCGGTCTTTTGCGGCTGCACCAGCTGGTCTTCGGTGATGGCCAAGCGGATCGCCTGCTGCAGGAAGCAATCAAAAGGCACCGCCTTCTGACCTTGGTGGCAATGGCGGGGCAACAGGTGGTGGGTTACAAGATTGGCTACGAGCGGAAACCCGGCCACTTCTACAGCTGGGTGGGGGCGGTGTCGCCCGGCTTCCGCCGGCGGGGCATCGCCAGCGAGCTGATGCGTCGACAACACGCCTGGTGTCGAGAACAGGGCTACGGTACCATCCGCACCACCACGAAAAACAAGTGGCGCGACATGTTGATCCTGAACCTGCGCCACGGATTCGACATCATCGGCGTCTACGTGGACGAGCAGGGCGAGCCGAAGCTGATCTTGGAAAAGCGGCTGCGCCCGTAGCCAAAGCATGGCGCTTGCCTGCGGGCAGCCCGCGCTCCGGATCGGTGGTTCCTCTCTCGGTCACCCGGCGGAAGGTTCCTTCCAAGTCAGGTTGCACAAATCATGACTCGGCCAGACGAGGAGGGGTAGGCTCTTGACCTACCCCTCCTCGTTTCGTGAACGTACTTAACTGGCACCGGAATGGGATTGACTGGCATCGCCGGCGCGAGCCGCCGCCTCACTCCAGGTAGTCCTTCAGCTTCTTGCTGCGGGACGGATGCCGCAGCTTCCGCAGCGCCTTGGCCTCGATCTGGCGAATGCGCTCGCGGGTGACGCCGAAGATCTGGCCCACTTCCTCCAGCGTCCGCTGGCGACCGTCGTCCAGGCCGAAACGCAGCCGCAGGACCTTCTGCTCGCGGTCCGTCAGGGTGTGGAGCACATCCTCCAGCTGCTCCCGGAGCAAAAGCTGGGACGCCGCCTCGGCGGGCGCCAGAGCATCCTCGTCCTCGATGAAGTCACCCAGGTGGCTGTCCTCTTCCTCGCCGATGGGCGTTTCGAGGGATACGGGTTCCTGGGCGATCTTCATGATCTCCCGCACCTTCTCCGGCTCGATGCCCATCTCCTTGGCGATCTCCTCCGGCGTGGGCTCCCGCCCGAGCTCCTGGACCAGCTGGCGCTGGACGCGGATGAGCTTGTTGATGGTCTCCACCATGTGCACGGGGATGCGGATCGTCCTGGCCTGATCGGCGATGGCCCGGGTGATGGCCTGGCGGATCCACCAGGTGGCATAAGTGCTGAACTTGAAGCCCTTCCGATAATCAAACTTCTCCGCCGCCTTGATCAGGCCCAGGTTGCCCTCCTGAATCAGGTCCAGGAACAGCATGCCGCGCCCCACGTAGCGCTTGGCAATGCTGACCACCAGCCGCAGGTTGGCCTGGATCAGCTTGCGCTTCGCCTCTTCGTCGCCCTGCTCGATCCGCTTGGCCAGCTCGATCTCCTGTTCCGGCGTCAAGAGGGGGATGCGCCCGATCTCCTTGAGATACATGCGCACCGGGTCGTCGAGGGCGACGCCATCCGGCATGGACAGGTCGTCCTCGTCATCGACGGGCTCGCCCAGCTGGTCGACGCCGGTTCCTTCGGCGGCCGCGTCCTGGTCGCCCTCGTCTCCGGCCTCGCCACCGCCGGCCGTGTCTGCGTCCAGGTCTTCAGGTCGATCCAGTCCCGCGACCCCGTCCAGGGCAGCCTCATCCATCATGCCGTCCAGGCCGGCATCGCCGGAGCGGGTACGGTGACCGCGCGCCGCCCGCCCGTTGCGGGCGCCGTTCCGCGACCGGCGGGGACCCGTCTCCACCTCGATGCCCAGGTCCTCCAGGAGCTGGTAGACCTCGTCCACCTGATCCGCATCCAGGTCGACAGCCTGCAAGGCGTCGGTGACCTCATCCTCCGTCAGCACGCCACCCCGCTGGCGTCCCCGGTCGACCAGGCGCTTGACTTCATCGATCTCCAGCAACGGGCTCTTGACCTCGCTCACGTCCATCGGACTCCCCCCTTTCCGCCGCGGTCCCGGGCCCCCGCAGCGTGGCCCCCGGCCACCTTCCCTGGCGGGGATCGGGACCCGTGATCATTGGCAGAAAAGCATTCGCCGGTCCCCGTCCCTTCCGGTACTGGACCGGCGAGGGCAGCCGCAGCGGGATCATCTTCCCACGCGGCCTTTCAGCTGCGCCGACAGCAGCTGAAACCTGGTCACCAGGTCGACAGGTACATCCTGGCCGCTTGCCTCCAGCTGGGCAATCCGGCGCTGGATTTTCCATAGGCTATGTCGCTTTAGGGTTTTGATATAATCATCTAAAATCCTTTCCATCTCGCCGGGCTCGTCCGGCCCGGGCTCCGGCGCCTGCACCAGGGCCGCCAGGACCGATACCGCCTCCTGGTACACGGCAGCCCCGGCAACGGCCGGCGAGGAAGAACCGGCCGCCCCAGCGGGCAGCCGCTCTTCCACCCCGTCGTGAACCCCGTTCTGGGGCTGATCGGCATCCCGATCTCTTTCATTTTCGGCAGAACCGGCCATGTTTCCTTCCTGCCGGCCCGTTTCCGATGGCCCGATGTCCCCACCCCCGGCGGCCAGGGTGTGCAGCCGGGAAAGCACACGGCCGGCGTCCACCCCGCCGCCCGTCGCCTGCGCCTCGCGGCAGGCCAGCTCGAACAGCAGGCGGTGGGCCGGTGTCACCCAGTCACCAGGCTCCAGCCGGCTGGCAATGAGGGCCTGCCACTGGGGGTGAAACAGGCTGGCGGCCACCAGACCTCGTTCCGCCCGGACCACACCAGCAGGAACTTCCTCCACCGGAACCCGACGGTTAGTATGCCGGACGGCCTGGACGTTATTCCCACCCGCATCGGGAAGGCCCGTCCCACCGGCTCCACCCGCCCTGCCGGCACGCTCCCCACGGACGCCTCCGGTCCCGGCAATGCTTCCCCGCAGGGTTCCCCGGGCGGGGCGCCCCGCGGCCGCCACCCTGCTGCGCAGGGCTCGGGCGGCCCGCCGCACCTCCTGCCAGAGGATCCCTTCCTCGACGCCCAGGGCGACGGCGTAGCGGCGGACGTACTCCCCGCGCTCCACGGGACTCGACACCCGCGCCAGCCAGGGCGCCAGGGCTTCCACCGCCTCCGCCCGCCCCCGGGGCGTCGCCGTGTCGACCTGGCCCATGACCTGCCGGAAGCGGTACTCCACCACCGGCACCGCCGCCTCGAGGATGCGCCGCAGGGCGTCGGGCCCTTCCCGCCGCACCACGTCGTCGGGATCGCGGCCCGGCGGCAACTGGGCCACCCGCACCTCCACCCCGGCGTCGGCAAACATCGCCAGGCCCCGCATGGTCGCCCGCTGGCCCGCCGCGTCGGCATCATAGGCGATAATCACCCGCTGGACGTAGCGGGCCAGGAGTTCCACCTGCTCCTCGCTCAGGGAGGTCCCCAGGGAGGCCACCGCCGCGTAGCCCACGCCGGCGCGGTCGACGGCGATGGCGTCCATGTACCCTTCCACCACCACCGCCGTGCCCGTTTCCCGCAGCCGCGGGCGGCTCCAGTCGAGCCCGTACCAGAGGCGCCGCTTGTTGAAGAGCGCCGTCTCCGGGGAGTTCAGGTACTTGGGCTCCTGGCCGTCCAGGGAGCGGCCGCCGAACCCGACCACCCGGCCCCGGGGGTCGGTGATGGGGAACATCACCCGGTGGCGGAACCGGTCGTAGTAGCCGCCGGCCGGGCGCGGCTGCGCCAGCCCCGCCTCGGCCAGCAAGGCGGGCGCGACCCCTCGCCGCTCCAGCGCCCCGACCAGCCCGTCCCACCCGGGTGGAGCGTACCCCAGGCCGTACCGGTCCCAGAGGGCGGGGGGCAGGCCGCGTTCTTCCAGATACGCGCGCGCAGCTTCCCCCGCCGGGGAGCGCAGGGCCTGCCGGAAGAACGCCGCCGCCAGCTCCAGCACCCGGGCCAGCTGCTCCTGCCGGTCCCGCACCCGCCGCTGGCCGGGCGACAGGGGCCGCTCGGGCAGGGCCACCCCAGCCCGCCGGGCCAGCTGGGCCACGGCTTCGGGGAAGGTCCAGCCCTCCTTCTTCATGACAAAGGTGAAGACGTCCCCGCCCACCTGGCAGCCGAAGCAGTAAAACATCTGCTTGGCGGGCGAGACGGTGAAGGAGGGGGTGCGCTCGTCGTGGAACGGGCACAGGGCCACGTACTCGCGGCCCGCCCGGCGCAGGGGCACGTAGTCGCCGATCACCTCGACGATGTCGAGGCGCTGGCGGATCTCGTCGACCACGTGCTCGTCCAGGCGGTACAACGCTCGACCCTCCCCGACCCTGTGGGGATTGAGTTCGCGCCGCACCACCCACGTCCTGCCGGCAATCTATTTTAATAATAAATCTTAATAGGCGGTGCGGCCCGGCACCGGACCGCCGGGCCCGCAAGGGGACAACCGGGCGGCCTGCCTCCGAGGAGGCGAGCACGCCGAGCCGGTACCAGCCGCCGTAGCTGCTACGAGCCGCCGAAGCTGCCACCAGGCGCCGGAGCCGGTCCGCGGAGCCGGAGCCGGTGCAAGGCGCCGGCCGGGCCCCTACGAGGCAGGCGTCGCCTCGACCAGGGCCGCGATGCCCTGGCCCACGCCGATGCACATGGTCGCCAGCCCCCGCCGCGCTCCGCGCCGCCGCATCTCGTGGACCAGCGTGGTCAGGATCCGGGCGCCGCTGCAGCCCAGAGGGTGGCCGATGGCGATGGCGCCGCCGTTGACGTTGACCCTGTCTTCCGGCAGCCCGAGCTCCCGGATGCAGGCCAGGGACTGGGCGGCGAAGGCTTCGTTCAGCTCGATCAGGTCCAGGTCGTCCACCTGCCAGCCCGCCCGGGCCAGCACGTTGCGGGTGGCGGGGACGGGCCCGATCCCCATGTACCGCGGGTCGACCCCGGCCACGGCGCCCGCCACCACCCGCGCCAGGGGCCGGAGCCCCAGCGACCGCGCCCGGTGATCGGCCATGATGACCAGGGCCGCCGCGCCGTCGTTGATCCCCGACGAGTTGCCGGCGGTGACGGTTCCTCCGGGCCGGAAGGCCGGCGGCAGGCTGGCCAGCTTCTCCAGGGTGGTGTCGGGGCGCGGGTGCTCGTCCACCTCCACCACGGCCCGGCGGCCGCGGGGTCCCGCAACCTCCACGGGGACGATCTCGTCCCGCCACTTCCCCGCTTCCTGGGCCGCCGCCCACTTGCGCTGGCTGGCCAGGGCAAACCGGTCCTGGTCCTCCCGGCTGATGCGGTAGCGCTCGGCCACGTTTTCCGCCGTCTCGCCCATGGACTCGGGCGGGAACATGGCGGCCAGCCGCGGGTTGACGAACCGCCAGCCCAGGGTGGTGTCGAACACCTGGACGTTGCCGCGGGGGTAACCCTGCTCGGGTTTGGGCATGACCCAGGGCGCCCGGCTCATGCTCTCCACCCCGCCGGCCACGAAGACCTCGCCCTCGCCGGCGCGGATGGCCCGGGCGGCCTGCAGCACCGCTTCCAGCCCGGAGCCGCAGAGCCGGTTGACCGTCACCCCGGCCACGTGCTCGGGCAGGCCGGCCAGCAGGGCGGCCATGCGGGCCACGTTGCGGTTGTCTTCCCCTGCCTGGTTGGCACAGCCCAGGATGACGTCCTCCACCTCGGCAGGGTCCACGCCCGCCCGCTCCACGGCGGCGCGGATCGCCACCGCCGCCAGGTCGTCCGGACGAACCGGCGCCAGGGCGCCGCCATGGCGGCCGATGGGCGTGCGCACCGCCGCCACGATGACGGGTTCTGCCACCGCGCACCCTCCTCTCCCGTGCCTGCGGGCGTCACCAGGGGCCGCCCGTCCCCCTCCATGGGTCCCGGGTCTGCGCCCAAGATGGTGACCACCAGCCCCCGGGCCGCAGCCTTCCGGCGCCCGGCGTGCCCGGCCGCCGGCCGCCCTCGACTCGCCCGGCGCCCACCACCCGGCTCGCCCCACCTCAGGGCGGTCCGGACCCGCCGGCGGCCGGCTCGTCCCGCCTCAGGGCCGCCTGGACTCGCCCGGCTCCCCGCCTGCCGCACTCTCGGTCCACCTGGGCTCGCCCAGCGCTCGACGGCGCAGGGCGGGCAGGGGGCGGTAGCGTTCCTCCCGGTAGTGGCGCCACAGGCCCTCCATCAGGGCCAGCACCCGCCGCCAGCCCCAAAGGGTCCCCCATTCCAGGAGCCCGCGAGGATAGCCGGTGCCCAGGCGCATGGCCCGGTCGACGGCCTCCCCCTCGGCGATCCCGTCCGCCTCGGCGGCCGCCGCTTCCTGGATCAACATCGCCACCACCCGGGCCGCCACGCCGCCCGGCCCGTCGGCCACGGGGTGGGCGGCCAGGCCCGCTCTCTCCAACCAGGACCGGGCACGGGCCAGGGCCGCGGGGCTTGTCGCGGGGCCTGCTGCCAGCTCCACCGCCTGGCCCAGGGGCGGTGCCGCTGCCCAGCCCACCACCCGCTGGGGGTGTCCAAGGCCCCCGGCCTGCTCGGCGACAGGTCCCGGCAACAGGCTGACCAGCAGCAGCACCCCGGGCGGCAGCCCCGCCTCCAGCCGGGCCAGGTCCTCCAGCGCTTGGGACCAGAAGCCGGGTGCCAGGGGATCGAGGTCCTCCCAGGTGATGACCACGGCGGCGGGCGCCGCCTTCGCACCCGGGCTCTCGGGGGCCCCGGGACCCGTCACCCCGGCCGGGCGGTGGAGGGCCTCGCGCAGCCCCGCGATCCGCTCGACTTCGACGCCCGCCTGGGCCCACCGCTCGCCAAGGGCTTGGGCCAGGGGCCCGTCGCCCACCACCCAGAGGTGGCCGGGCAGCCCTTCCTGCCCCCCGGTGGCCTCCACACCGGTCGCCTGGCCGGCGGCGGCAGGCCCGGTTTCCGGAGAGTTGCCTGCGAGCCCGCTCCCCGCCGCCACCTGCCGCCAGCCGCGCCAGGCCACCCCCACGGGCTCCCCCGCTTCGCCGTAGCGGTAGAAGCCGCGACCCGCCTTGCGCCCCAGCCAGCCCGCGGCCACCAGCTGCTGCTGGATGGGGTGGGGCCGGTAGCGGGCTTCGCCGCCATACCCCTCGAACACCGAACGGGTCACCGCCAGGTTCACGTCGATGCCGATGAGGTCCATCAGCTGGAAAGGTCCCATGGGGAAGCCGGCGGCTCGCACCAGGGCGTCGATGATCTCGACCCCTGCCGCTCCCTCGCCCAGCAGCCGGAGGGCCTCGCCGTAGAAAGGCCGGGCCACCCGGTTGACCACGAACCCCGGGGTGTCGGCGCACACCACGGGCTCCTTGCCCAGCCGGCGGGCCAGATCGACCCCGCGGGCCACGGCCTCGGGCGCGCTGAGGGCGCCGGCGACCACCTCCACCAGCCGCATGGCCGGCACCGGGTTGAAAAAGTGCAGGCCGATGACCCGCTCGGGCCCGGGGACCACCCGGGCCAGGGCCGTGATGGACAGGGACGAGGTGTTGCTGGCGACCAGGGCCTCGGGGCGGACCCGCCGGCCCACGCTCGCCAGCAGGTCCTGCTTGAGCCCCAGGTCTTCGGGCGCCGCCTCGATCACCACGGCCGCCGGGGCCACGGCGTCCAGGTCCGTGGTGGTCTGCAGCCGCCCGAGCCGTTCCGCCGCCGTGCCGGGAGGAACCCGGCCCTCCTGCTCGTGGCGCCGCCAGGCCTCCTCAAGCCGCCGGCGGGCCCGCTCCAGGGCGGCGGGCGCCACATCGTAGAGGACCACGGCAAACCCCGCCTCCACGGCCACCCGGGCGATGCCGCCGCCCATGGTGCCGGCACCCAGCACCGCCACCACGGCCCCGGAGTCCACCAGGGACCCACCCGCCGGCCCCGAGGGGGCCGGACCGGCGGCGGCCCCACCGGGCCCCGCAGAGGCGGCTCGGGCCTGCTCGCCGGGGGACGGTTCGCCCGCAACCGTTGACCTGTTCACCGGGGCGGCCTCCCGTCAGCGCCCCTGGAAGCGGGGCTCGCGCTTCTCCAGGAACGCCTGCACTCCTTCGGCGTGGTCGGCGGTGTGGCCGGCGATCTCCTGCAGGTACGCCTCGTATTCCAGCACCTCCGCCAGGCGGGCTCCCGCGGCAAAGTTGAAGGCCCGCTTGGCCAGGCCGATGGCCCGGGTGGCGCCGGCGGCCAGCCGCTGGGCCCACTGGCGCGTGGCTTCGGCCAGTTCCTCATGGGGCACCACGCGGTTGACCAGCCCCATCCGCAACGCCTCCCCGGCAGGGACCAGGTCGCCGAAGAAGGCCATTTCCGCCGCCCGGGCCGGCCCCACCAGCTGCAGGAGGAACAGGCTGGTGCCCGAATCGGGCGCCAGGCCCACCTTGACGAACACCTGCCCGAAGCGGGCCTGCTCCGAGGCCAGGCGCAGGTCGCAGGCCAGGGCCAGCCCCAGGCCGGCCCCCGCCGCCACGCCGTTGACGGCCGCCAGGACGGGCTTCTCCATGGTCCGGATCTTCCAGATGAGGGGGTTGTACCGCTCGCGCAGGGATGCGATGAAGGACTTCTCGCCACCCTCCTGCCGGCTCTTCAGGTCTTCCCCGGCGGAAAAGGCGCGCCCTGCGCCGGTGATCACCACGCAGCGCACCTCGGGGTCCCGCTCCGCCCGGCGCAAGGCGTCCAGCAGCTCGGAGGTCATGGTCCGGTTGAAGGCATTGAGCACCTCGGGCCGGTTGAGGGTGAGGGTGAGGACGCCGCCCTCCCGCTCGGCCAGGATGGTGGTGTAGCGGCCGTCGCCTTCGGCCATGAACGTCATCCCCTCCAGCAGGATCTGGCCCGGCCGGGGCGGCCCCGCAGGATCTGACCCGGCCTGGGCCTGTTACGCCAATTGGCGGGAGGCGGGTGGATTTCCTTGCGGCTTCCTTGCCGGGGGGTGGGGGGGCGCGGATCAAATGGCCTTCATCTGCTCGAAGGGATTGCGGCAATCCAGGCAATACCACAGGCTGCGGCACGGGGTCGGCCCGAAGGCGTTCTCCCGGCGGGTACGGCGCGACCCGCAGAAGGGGCAGGTGGCGGCATGGGCCGCAAGGGTCTCCAGACGCTGCAATGCCCCGCAGCCGGCAGGTCCCGGAGGCACCCGGCTGGCGGCCGCCGCGAGGTCCGGCGCTCCGGCGCCCGGCATCCCGGCATCCGGCTTCCCGGCGCCGGCGCCCTCGGCGTCTCTGCCCGGCAAACGTCCCGGCCCGTGCGGTTCCGGCGCAGAGCGCCCGGCGGCGGGCCGCCCCGCTCCCGCGGGCGGAGGAGGGGCAATGCCAAAGGAAGCCAGCTTCCGGCGCCCCGCGGGCGTGATCCGGTCGGTGGACCAGGGCGGGCTGTAAGCAACCCGCACCTCCACCTCCCGCACGCCCGGGACCGCCTGCAGCCGCCCGGCGACCACCTGGCGGATCAGCCCCAAGGCCGGGCAGCCCACGAAGGTGGGAAGCAGCGTGACCTGTACGCGGCCGGCGCGGGCGTCGGCCTCCACCGCCTCAACCATCCCCAGGTCGACGACGCTGACCACGGGGATCTCCGGATCGGGCACCTCCGCCAGGGCCTGCCACAGAGCATCCCGCAGCGCCTGGTTCTCCTGCTGCGCAGCGTCCGGACGCCGGCCGGCGGCGGGCCCGCTTCCGGCCTGGGCTCCGGTCTCGCCCGGCCGGCGGGACCCCCCGGCCCCGCCGTTCCCACGGGAGCGGTGATTCCCCTGGCACGGAGCCTGCCCGGGGGCGCTGCCGTCCCCGGGCGAACCGGCCGGCACGGATCCCGATGTCTGCGGCAACGGTCCCGTAGAACCCACGGGCTCTCCCTCCCATGGCCCGGCGCCGTAGCCGGACCCGGCCTCATGGCCATGCGTCCGCCGGCCCCCTTACCATTCCGCCGCCGGGTCCGAGCGGTAGACCGACGTCATCTCCGCCAGCAAGGCCGCCAGGGCGGGCGAGTGGTGTCCTCGCCGGCCTCCCAGGCCTCGCTCGCTCCCGGGGGCCGCCGGGCCCCCCTCGGTCCCGGGATCCGCCGGTTCCACGCCAGCCGGTTCTCCCGGTCCCGCCTGCCCCAGCACCGGTTCGGCCAGGCCGGCCTCTGCCAGCACCTGGCCAACGGCCGCCCACCACAGCCGGCGGAGCCCCTCCAGGCCGGTCCCCCGCCAGCGGGCAGCCTGCTCCTCCCCGTCTACCGGTTCGAAGAACCCGGCCGCCAGGGGCAGGGCCCGGGCGAGGGCCGACGCCAGCCGCTCCCGTGCCTCGCCGCCGGCGCGGCCGAGTTCGACCACCCACTGGCGGAAGTGGGCCTGGTGGTAAGCCTCCTCCCGGGCAATGCGGGCCGCCGCCGCGGCCAGCGGCTCGTAGGGCGATCGGGCCAGCGCCGGCCACAGCACGGCCTCGTACTCGCTGTAGAGGAAGTGGCGGGCGATCTCCGCGGCCCAATCGCCGTTGGGCTGTTCCAGCAGGACGGCGTTGCGAAAGTCCTGCGGATCCCGGCCGAAGGCCAGGGCATCGGGATCCCCGCCACCCTGGCCCAGGTCGGCGAGCAGCTGATAGAGCAGGGCGCTGTGCCCCACCTCATCCTGGGCGATGGAGGAGAAGGCCACGTCTTCTTCCAAGTAGGGCGCTACGCCCGTCCACTCCGACGCCCGGTGGCCGGCGATCAGCTCGTCGTCGGCCAGGGCGAAGAGCAGGGCCACCAAGCCCGGGGCAGCGCCCGCGGCAGCCGCGCCCGCCGGGTGGGCGGAGAGGGACTCCATGGCGTGGGCCCGGTTCGACCCGTTCACCGGCCCTCACCCCCTGGCCCGCGCCCGGCCCCAGGGCCCGTCCCGGCGGCGGACCCGGTGCCGGTCCCCGGCCTGGGCCCGGTGCCCTTGCCGGCGTCGCGGCCGGCAACCGCACTGCTCCCCGAACCAGCCATCCAGATACCGGGCCCCGCCGCACCGCCCCCGCCACCGGGCGCGGCGCCCCCGGGAGCCGGCCGCCCTTCCCGGTCCTGGCGCCGGGGCCCCCGACGGACCCGCACGTGACCGCTGCGGTTGAGCACGGCACCGGGTACCGCATCACCGGGTGCGCCCGGCTCGCCGGCCCGGTGGGCCGGGGCGACGGCTGCCGGCCCGTCCTGCCCCGGGGAGGAACCGTGGGCTCCGGCCGTGCCAGCGCCACCGCGCCCGGGCCCGCCGCGACTCGTGCCGCCGCCCGGCCCCCGGCCGAAGCGCTGCCAGAGGATCCGGGTCCGGGCAAAGCCTTCCCCCAGGCGGTACGTCTTGTCCGTGGCCGGCTGCCACCAGTCGGTGTCACCCTCGCCCACGGCTTCGATGCACGAGCGCGGCACGATCCACAGGCTGACGTATTCCTGCCGCCGGCAGTAGAGCTGCTGGGCCAGCAGCCGGGCGTTGCGCCGGTCCCCCGCCAGGAGGCTGCCGCAGTGGATATACGGCTCGCCCCGCCGCGGCTGGCCGAAGACCTCGTAGACCTCCATGGTGACGCCCATGCCGGTTCGTCCCCTTCCTGGGCCGGGATGGTGGCCCGTCAGGCGGCCGCAGCGCCGCGGGCCAGGGCCTCCCGCACCCAGCGGCTCTCCTCGTGGGAGAGGCGCCGGATGGCCAGCCGCGCCTCCGTCCTGGGTCCCTGCCCCTTGACCACGCGCCAGAATTCGTCCCAGTCGGGGTCGCCGTAGACCCAGCGGCCCTGCGCTTCGTCGTAGTGCAGCTCGGGGTCGGGGATCTGGAGCCCCAGGGCGCGGATCTGGGGCACGTACTTGCTCAGGAACTCCTGCCGTAGCTCCTCGTTGGTGCGGACCTTGATCCGCCACTTCATGGCCTGCTCCAGGTTGGGCGACATCTCGTCCGGCGGTCCGAAGAAGTGCAGCAGCGGCCGCCACCAGCGGTTCAGCGCGTCCTGGACCATCTGCTGCTGGGCGCGGGTGCCGCTCATCAGGGTGAGGATGATGTCCTCGCCGTGCTTGAGGTGGATCGCCTCTTCGGCGCAGATCCGCCGCAGGATGCGGGCGTAGGGGGCGTAGCTGGTCTGCAGCAGCGCCGCCTGGGTCACCAGGGCGGCCCCGTCGACCAGCCAGGCGATGATGCCGGCGTCGGCCCACGTGGGCGCGGGATAGCTGAAGACGTTGTGGAACTTGGCCTTGCCCGCCACCAGGGCGTCCATCATGTCCTCGCGGGTGATGCCGAGGGGTGCGGCCAGGTCTTCCGCCACGCGGTAGATCAGCTGGGCATGGCCGACTTCATCCTGGACCTTGGCCATGAGGGCCAGCTTGCGGCGCAGGGTGGGCGCCCGCGGGATCCACTCCCGCTCGGGCAGGGCCCCCATGATCTCGCTGTTGGCGTGGGTCTGGATGAGGCGCAGGCACTGGCGGCGGTACTCGCTGGGCATCCAGTCGCCCGCCTCCACCTTCTCGCCCCGCTCCAGGCGGGCGGTGAACTCGGCGATGCGCTCCTCCTCCCGCCAGTCGCGGGGGCCTGCCGGCCCGGACGGAGGCAACCCCGCCCCCTGGCCGGCTGCAGCAGCGGCCTGGCCCTGCATTCCCTGGTTTGCCATGGTTTCCCCTCCCCGTGGCGGCCCCGGCCGGGGCATCGGGCCCCAGGCTTCTTTGGGCCCGCCCAGGGCACGGGGCCACCCGGCTGCCGGTTCGACCGGCGGTTGCCGGTTCGACCGGCGCGCCGGGCACCCCAGGACCCCGGCCGGGGACCGCTCCGTGTTTCCCCCAGGGTGACGCGTCCCCAAGACTCCAAAACAAGACCCAAGACTCCAAACCAGGACTCGCAAAACAAGCGTCTTGCGATCCCTTGAGACTTGCGGTGACTTGCAAGGCGGCCCTGAGACTTGCGATGACTTGCAAGGCACCGATGGCGACCCGCCTGGCCCAAGCCCGCTCCCAGGGCCGGACGATCCCGCCTTCCGGGACGGCTTCGTTGCGGCCATGACGCCGGTCGCCCGGCCGGCACCGCCCTCAGGACGAGCCGGCCTCCAGGCCCTTGAGGATCAGCTCCGCAAAGGTGGCCGCCACGTCGTCCGGTGCCAAGGGCCCGTCCGGCGAATACCACTGGTAGGCCCAGTTGACCGCCGACAGCGCCAGCAGGGCCGCGAACCGCGGGTCGACCGCGCGGAACTCGCCCCGGGCGACACCGTCGGCGATGAGCTCCCGCCAGCGGGCTTCATACCGGTCCCGCTTGGCCTGGATGCGGGACCGCAGGTCCGCACGTAAGAAGCGCCACTCGTGGAAGAACACGCTGGCCGTGTCGCGGTGCTCGGCGATCACCGCCATGTGGGCGGCCAGGGCCCGCTGCAAGCGGTCCCGGGCCGTTGTGCCCTCCCTCCAGGCCTGCTCGATCCCGGCCAGGAACCGGTCGGCCGCGCGGTCCACGATCTCGAACAGCAGCTCTTCCTTGCTCTCGATGTGGGCGTAAAGGCTGCCCCGCTGCAGCTGCAGCCGCTCGGCGATGTCCTGCATGGAGGTGGCGTGATAGCCCTTCTGGCGAAAGAGCTCGCCGGCCACGGTGAGGATCTCTTCCCGGCGGGCGGTGGAACGGCCCATGGCTCCTCCCGGTTAACCAAACAAAGGTAAACCAACAAACGGTCGTTTGGTAATCAGCATAGCAGCGGCCGAACCCCGGCGTCAACCGTTGCCATCCAGCCCGAGCAGGCGGCGGCGCCCGTGCCGTCGCGGGCCGTAACGGTGCATTGGGCTCACTCCCCGGACTCCCCCGTCCCTTCTCCATGACGCCGCCTGTCAAGGCGAATCCCGGATAATACGGCCAAAGCCAGGGCGGGGAGGGGCCGGAGCCCGCCAGGCCCCGGGCCCGACCGGCCGCAGCGGGAGGGGATGGGGCGATGATGGCGGAACCAATGCAGCGCCTGACCGGGCTGCAGATGGCCTTAGGCATCGTCAACGAAGGCATGTTGTGGCTGATTTGCCAGCGGCTCGACCTCCAGCCCCGGTGCGGGCGCAAGCGGGGTCAACTGGCGAACTGGCTGTTCCGCGAAGCCTGCCGCCACCCGCAGCTGGCCCAGCGACTGGCCGCTGAACTGACCCCGTGCCTTCTTCCGGGCTACCGCCCGGGCAGCCCGCCGGAACCCCAGCAGGTGGTCAGCCTGCTCAAGCGGAGCCGCCGGAAAGGGCTGGCCCTCGGGCTGCTGTGGGGCATGGGGGATACCCTGGTTGACCCGGCCTGGGCTTCCGCCTGGAACCAGTGGCTCAAGGACTCGGCGGACTGGCGCCGGCGCTTCGAGCAATACTTGACCCTGCTGAACGAGCAGGAGACCGTGCAGGTTGCCCAGTCCATCGTCACCGAGGCCGAGGCCCGGCGCGACCGGATGCGGCAAGCCCTGGTCAGGATGGCCAGGTCCTGCCGCGAGGAGATGAAGCGGCTGAAGGAGCGCATTGCAACCCTGGAAGAGGTCAACCGCCAGCTGGCGGCCCTGCGCCCCTTGCAGAACACCCGCATCCTGGTCGTAGGCGACCCCAACCACGCCGGCGGTTACCAGCAGGTGGTGAACCGCTACGGGGGCGACATGGTCTTCGCCGACGGCACCAGCCGCCAGTGGGTGCGCAAGGCCCTGGACGGCCGCTACGACGCCATCGTCGTGGTCACCGCCTACGGCTACCACACCACCCAGATGATGATTCAGAAACACGCTAGGGAGGTGCCTCTCTTCAGCGCCCGGCGGGGCGGCCTGGGCGAAATGGAACGGGTGCTGGTCACCCAGGTGATCCCCGCCCTCTTTAAAAGGCTGAGGTCCCTGGACGAACCCGCCTCCGCGTAGGCGCCGCCGCCGGCGGGGCAGCCGTATGCAGCCCTGGGCGTGGGGAGGGGGGCGTGTACGGGCGCCCTGTGCCTGAAACCCGTGTTCACCGCAGGCCCCTATGGCCCGATGGAACCGCGCGATGCCGTGGGCCGTGGGTAAGGCACCATTCCTCTACGCTCAAGGCCCGGTCAGGGGGACTCCATCGAGGGGAGCGGCTACAAGCAGGAAGAAGTAGCCGAGCGGCCCCTTTGACGTCACCGCGCTGGCCGGCAAGTTGCAGCGCCGGCCCCAGGTCGTCGCCACCAGCCGGCACCCAGGGCCGGCCGAGGCCGTCAAGGCTCCCGGTCCACAGCCACGCCCCGCTCCGCCAGCTCCTGGAAGAACGCCTCCGGGTCCGGCCCGCCCGGTGCTTCGGGCGCCAGCACCCCCGGTCCCTCAATTCGCCCCTGGGCCATCCAAAGCGCTCCCAGGGCCAGCGGCACCGCCGTCAGGCTCGCCATGGGCGCCGCCGCCCGGTAGCTGCGTTCCACCACCTGGTCGCCCACCCGGCCCCGCACCCGGACGACGAGCCCGGAAGCGGGCCGGGATGGGGCCCCCACCCGTTCCAGGAGAGGAAGCAGCGGTTTGAGCACCGCGCCCAGCCGCTGCCGCCGGCGGTGGGTGGCCATCAGTCCCCAGCGGCCGAAGGCGACAGCCAGCCGGTTCAGGGCGGGCTCGGACAGGCCGCCCTTCAACCGCACCTCCTGCAGGCCGGGAAGGAATCGCGGTAACGTCACCGGTTCGGGGTGCCCGACGTGAAAGACCGTCACGGCACCAAGGGGTGGGGGGAACTCCACCCGTTCCGCCCCGGTCCCTGCAGGAACCTCCTCCCACCGTCCTGCGACAAAGGATGTGACCCGCCCGCTAAAGATGTGCATGGTGTGGAGGACCACGGCCCAGCCCCGGGAATCCGCCGAGCTGCCCGCCCAGGCGATATGGGCGGCTTCGACCCGGTCCATCCGCTGGGCAGCATGGCGCACACAAAGGTTGGTTAGCCCCGGCGTCCAGCCAAGGCCGGTCAGGATGGTGACCCCTGCCCTGCGAGCCGGCTCGTCCAGTTCGAGGACCCGCCGGGCCGCGTCGTGATCGTCACAGAGGCTGATGTAGGGTCGCCGGGCCTCGATGGCCGCCCGGGCCAGGGGTTCTTCCAGGAGGTAGAACGGGCCCGCCGCCCCCACCGCCACATCGTGGGCCGCCATCAGCTGGGCGGCTGCCCCAGGTGCCAGGATGTCGACCGCCTCCGCAACCACCCGGCAACCTGGCGCCGCCTCTTCCGCCGCCGCGGTGGCCACCGACCGGGCCGCCTCCAGATCCCGGTCCGCTACCGTCACCTGGGCCACACCGGGGGTCCTGGCCAGTTCCCGGACCGCCCGGCTTCCCATGTCCCCCGCCCCGCCGAAGACCACGAAGCGCATTGAGCATCCCCCCGCCGATGTGGTCGGTACTGGCAGGCTCGCCTTCGGCGCCCCCATGGTGGATGGGGCGCCTTCCGCCGGCGGCCGACCCAGCGGTACCGCCGGCCGGCTTCGGCGCCCCATGGTGCATGAGGCGCCCGGCCATCCAGGTCGGTTCTGGCAAGCGCGCAATGGCAGGTTCGCAATGACGGGCCCGTCCTCCTGGAGGGGGGTCTGGGACTTGGGGATGGGATGACGGCGCGTCGGACGATCGAGCATAGCCCGATGGATAGGTGGCCGGGGGAGGAGGCAAGGTGGCCCTGCTGTCGACCTCCGATCACGGCAAAACCCCGGGAGGTCGACAGCAGGAGGTAATTCCACCCAGTTGGCGCCACGCCTGCGTTTTTGGCTTGCCCGCATCCTGTTTTGCCCAGTATCCCTGTATCTGGATCGACAGAAAGCGGGCGCAGGAACCGTTGAAGGAGAACGGTTTCTTCGGTCGAAGATGGGGTTTGTAGGGTGCCTATGAGGAATCGAAACAAGGTGCACGGCGTGGAGGGGGCGATCGGCAAGCGGGTTTGTAGGGTGCCTATGAGGAATCGAAACGGGAGCCCGTTGATCTCGGAACGGTACCTGGACGATGTTTGTAGGGTGCCTATGAGGAATCGAAACATCGCTGACGAGCGGCACCGGGACGCCCGGCACATGGTTTGTAGGGTGCCTATGAGGAATCGAAACCGTGGTACCACTTCGCTTCCTGCATCCTGACCCCTCCGTTTGTAGGGTGCCTATGAGGAATCGAAACTCAACCCATAGCTCGTAGACCAACCCAGCGATCCGGTTTGTAGGGTGCCTATGAGGAATCGAAACGGTAGCAAGCGGATGCCGCGAATGGCGTGGGACAAGTTTGTAGGGTGCCTATGAGGAATCGAAACGAGCCACGCCGCGGTTTTGGGCCGCGATGTCGCCAGGTTTGTAGGGTGCCTATGAGGAATCGAAACGGTAGCAAGCGGATGCCGCGAATGGCGTGGGACAACTGGTTTGTAGGGTGCCTATGAGGAATCGAAACACCGACATGGACATGCAGCCCGCAGGCGCCGTCAGGTTTGTAGGGTGCCTATGAGGAATCGAAACGGGACGATGAGGAATGCCCCGAATGCCGGGGAACCGGGTTTGTAGGGTGCCTATGAGGAATCGAAACTACGGTACACACTTTCCTCGAATTCCTCCGGCCGGGTTTGTAGGGTGCCTATGAGGAATCGAAACGTCGAACGTGTCCGCTGGACACGTTCGACCGTATCCCTGTTTGTAGGGTGCCTATGAGGAATCGAAACCACACATAGCAAGCCGTGCCATGGTGGCCTTCGCCATGTTTGTAGGGTGCCTATGAGGAATCGAAACAGCCTGGAGGCGGCCGACGGGGAAAAGAAGGCCCACGTTTGTAGGGTGCCTATGAGGAATCGAAACCCGTATGCACGACATTACGCAAAAGCTGGCGGAATTAGTTTGTAGGGTGCCTATGAGGAATCGAAACATGAGCTGTTCCGCTTCAAGTCGTCCCGCCGCTTTTCGTTTGTAGGGTGCCTATGAGGAATCGAAACCGTCCTACTGGAGAACGTACCAGGGCTCCTTGTTCGTTTGCAGGGTGCCTATGAGGAATCGAAACCGGGCTCCACAACGACCTCCATCGCGTCGGGCGCCTGTTTGTAGGGTGCCTATGAGGAATCGAAACCGCCGCGAATCGAGACGACATATAATATGTACCGAAAGTTTGTAGGGTGCCTATGAGGAATCGAAACAGGCCTGCGGCCTTGACAGCATCTACGAATGCGGCGTTTGTAGGGTGCCTATGAGGAATCGAAACCACCGCTCCTTTCAGGAATTTTGCTGGCGGGGGAGTTTGTAGGGTGCCTATGAGGAATCGAAACCCCAAGCCGCTACGAAGGCCGCAGGCCGTAGGAAGGGTTTGTAGGGTGCCTATGAGGAATCGAAACCCAACGTGAATGTGGAGTCCGCAGGCGCCGTTCGTAGTTTGTAGGGTGCCTATGAGGAATCGAAACATGATCGTTGGGCTCGTCGACTTGTACACCCTCAACGGTTTGTAGGGTGCCTATGAGGAATCGAAACCCACATCCTTGCGTACGCCTGGCCGCTGCCCGGCCCGCGTTTGTAGGGTGCCTATGAGGAATCGAAACCCGATGTGGCGGCCGACGTCGGTTGCCGGGCCGCCCTCGGTTTGTAGGGTGCCTATGAGGAATCGAAACCCTCCTCGTCGGCGTACCAGAGGGCAACGGGGCACTGTTTGTAGGGTGCCTATGAGGAATCGAAACGTCGGTCGATAGCTGCCGCCAGTCAATCGCCACGTCCTGGTTTGTAGGGTGCCTATGAGGAATCGAAACATAAATGTCCGGCTTTTCCTTACGCAGGCGGGCCGTGTGTTTGTAGGGTGCCTATGAGGAATCGAAACTAGAACGTTCTTAAACTGCTCCTGCACGCTGTCAGCCGCGTTTGTAGGGTGCCTATGAGGAATCGAAACATGTGTTCGAGATCGAGCGGGACGAAGAGGAGATCGGTTTGTAGGGTGCCTATGAGGAATCGAAACCATTGACCCCACGGCCCCAAGCGGCGACCATAAAAGGTTTGTAGGGTGCCTATGAGGAATCGAAACATGCACCCGCCGGGCAAGCTCGCTGGCCTGATCTGGTTTGTAGGGTGCCTATGAGGAATCGAAACTGGGTGCGGGACCGGTACCCCGCGCGGTACATCTGGAGTTTGTAGGGTGCCTATGAGGAATCGAAACTAATACGCCACAGTAAATTCGCTCACGCTGTATTTGTTTGTAGGGTGCCTATGAGGAATCGAAACGCCAGCCAAGCCCACCGGGCCGCCGTAATCAACAGCGAGTTTGTAGGGTGCCTATGAGGAATCGAAACGCCACGTCGGTAGCGCGGACTGCCGAAGAGTATGGTGTTTGTAGGGTGCCTATGAGGAATCGAAACTCGGCGCCAATGATACGGAGATATCCATCACCGGCGGTTTGTAGGATGCCTATGAGGAATCGAAACAAGGCGAGCAAGTCGACGAAGCCAACGACCAACAGGGTTTGTAGGGTGCCTATGAGGAATCGAAACACGGAATCGTAAGGGGGATGCGCCATGTCCTGCACGTTTGTAGGGTGCCTATGAGGAATCGAAACCGACGTCCACTCGACCTCCGTGCCGATGGGGATCATGCGTTTGTAGGGTGCCTATGAGGAATCGAAACTCCCCACCGTCACCAAGCAAGGTCGTATCGCCGTTGCGGGTTTGTAGGGTGCCTATGAGGAATCGAAACGCAAGGAACTCCTGCGGATCGTTCAGCGGCCAATGGACGTTTGTAGGGTGCCTATGAGCCTGTTGCACCGACCCTGAGAGATCGGACCTAGTGGGAACGTACCGGGTCGATTCGCTCATGTCACATGGGCTGACGGTCAGGACGGGGTAGGCCGGGGGCCCGGTCGTTACCCTTCTACGCCAAGCCCGCCTCCGTACATCCAAAGGGCAAGGTGGCGGATCGCTCCCTGACCCTCCGCCAGAGCTTCAGCAAGGTGTGGGTCAAGCAAAGCAGCTTCCACTCGCTGTCACACGCGGCCAGACCGCGACGCAGGAACCGGTCGGCCCCTCGCACGGCCTTGATCTGCCCAAACACCGGCTCCACGGTCTGGCTACGCTTGGCGTAGATCGCCTGCCCTCGCCGGGTCCGCAGCTTGCGTTTCATCCGCTCCCGCAGGCTCAGCCCCTTCGGGATCCGGCCTCGCGGAGGGGGTGCATCCTTCCAGGCTTGGCGCTGCTTCCACTCCTTGCTCGTCGCCAGGAACAGTTCCGGCCCATCCGCCGGCGCCTGCTTCACGTTCGCCTCGCTCCAGTACCCCGCGTCGGCCACCACGGCGCGGATGGGTTTGTCCACGCCTGCTGCCTGGAGGTTGGCTTGCGTTTGTTGGAGCATCGGGTGCAGTTGGCCCACGTCGTTGGCGTCCTGCGTCACCGCCGCGGCCACGATGAGTTGGTCCTCCGTGACCACCGCCTGGGCGTTGTACCCTTGCACAAAGCCCTGCCGGGTCTTGAGGATCCGGCTGTCCGGATCCGTCACGTTGGCTTTGGCCGCCGGATCCACCGAGGCATCCGGCGCCTTCGGCTTCCGCCCCCGCCGCTTCTTGCCGGTCGCCTGCTCCTGGGCTTTCCGCTCCTCGATGCGGGCCTGCTGCCGGGCCGCTTCCCGGGTCGCCTCTTCCTCCAGCCGCCGCTTGCATGCCTTCAGCCGCTCCAGCCGGCTCTGGCGGGAGCGCAGTTCCTCCGGCAACTCATCCCCACGGCGCCCGGGGCCGTACCGCTCATCTTCTTCCCGGTCCGTGGCCTCCGCCTCCCGCAGCATCTTCTCCACTTCCTGGCGAATCGCATCGTAGGTTCGGTTGGCCGCCAGCGAGGCGTTGGCCTTGACTTTCGTCCCGTCCAGCGCCACCACGCCGACCTTCCCCAGCCCCGCTTCACGGCACAGCCGCAGCACCTGGGTGAACAGCGCGGCCAGCTCCCGTGCATGGCGCTGGCGGAAGCGGGCAATGGTCACGTGATCCGGCTTCTGGTTGGCGGTGATCACCCGGAAGGCCACGTCCTCGAGGCACAACCGCTCGATCCGCCGGCTCGACCGCTCGCCGACGCAGTAGGCGTACAGCAGCAGCGTCACCATCATGGTCGGGTCGTAACTCTCTCCACCCCAGCCGTCGGCGCGGTACTTCTCGTAAAAGGCCCGCAGGTCCATCTGCTCCACCGCATCGATCAGGAACCAGGCCAGATGGTCCTCGGGCAGCCAGTCGCGAAAGGAGCAGGTACAGTTGGTCACGGTTCACCGGGCGGAGGTTGTAGGCCATAGGGACACCTCGGGCAACGGAGAATTCCAATCCATGGCTTCACTTAAACCCACGTGGGGGCTATCCTGCGGAAATACCTGGGTTCGTGAAACAGGCTCAAATGCCTTCCCTTTTGCACGTCCACCTGCCATTCGCAGCCGTGGACGTACCGTTTATGGAGGTCGAGCCCGAAATACCGTGGCACGGCGTTGCTCCCCCTCTCCCGGGCTCTTGGGGCGGAGACGGAGATCGCAGCGCACTCACCTATCCGGGCTGTCGGCCCAAGCCGCGCCCATGTAGGCGGTTCGCAGGAGGGGGCCGACCAGACAACTTTACGAGCTCGAAGCCCACACCACCGTCGGCCGTCCCTCCTGCCTGTGCCCCGCCAAACGGCCGCCTACGAGTCTGGGAAGAACCTTACCCTGGCGGCCGAGCTTGTCCTGCTGCCCGCTGGGGGCTTGCACTCCGATCATGCCGACACCTGTGGTTCATGCGGGTCGGCACCAAATGGAAGGGGGGGCACCCTATTTTCCCCAACCAGGTCGTCTCGCCACTCCCGGAGGTCAGCAATCCCACTTACTGGGCCAAAGCCCGATCACTTTGGTCCCGCCAACCCTCCGGCTAAGACGTCTCTTGGCCGGGAGTAGGGGCACCCCCTACCGAAACTGATACAGGTAACTTTTCGATTAGCGTTCACAAGGCCGGCCTTGATCGGCGCTGTACAGGTCGGCCGTCTCTTCTTCGACGAACGCAAAATCGACGGCCCGGCCGATGTCCCGGAAGGAATGGTCCGCGGGCAGACGGTTCCTCACGGGCGCCGACTACTCACCAAGGTGCATGGGAAAGGAAAGCGTGAAAGGACTGCGCCCCCGCCTTGAAATATGCACATATGCACATATATACTTCTTAAAGCGGCGGGGCCCGGCCATGCGCCGGTAGTACTGGAGAACCAGAACGGGCGGGAAGCAGGGGGGGGTGACCGAGACGGAACTCTCGCGGATTACGGATGCCTTCAAGGCGCTGTCAGATCCTACGCGCCTCCGGATCGTCCGGCTCATGGCCGCGAATGATGAGGATGTGTGTGTCTGCGAACTCGTCGACTCCCTTGAGGTACCCCAATACCACGTGTCACGGCACTTGAAAGAGCTCCGCAACGCCAGGCTACTGCGGGCACGACGAGACGGCCGGTGGGTCTACTATTCGCTCGATCTCACGGACCCGGTCGTGAAGGAGCTGGCAGAGGTCGTCAGGCGGCTCCCTGCCGACTTATTCCGTGAAGACCAGAAAAACTTCGAGCAACGGATGACCTTGCGCGTCGGCGGCCGCTGCCGCGCGGGGATTCAGAAGAAGCACCTGGCCCCCAACGTCCGTGTTCGGAAGTAGTGCGAAGGAGGAATTGTCATGGACGAAAAGAGCCTTACCACGCGCGCCGTCGCCGAAGAGGCGGAACGCCATTCCTCGAGCCGAGAAGATGAGGACGCTGAAGAGGAAGAAGGCTTCGAAGGTCCCTGGTACCGCTTCCCCCCCATCCGTAATGCTGGCCTCGGAGGCATCGTGTTGGGCTTGGGCTGGTTAGCCGGGAAGCTAGGCCTTGGCCCCGCGGTCCAGATCCCCTTGTACGTCGTTGCCATTGCCCTCGGGGGCTACTTCTGGGTACGCGAGGGTTGGGAAGAGTTCATTGAAGAGCGGGAAGTAGGCATCGAAGCTCTCATGGCCTTCGCCACGTTGGGAGCCGTCCTTCTCGGCCAGTGGTTTGAGGCCACCTTCCTTGTCTTTCTCTACGGGCTGGCAGAAGGCCTGGAGGAGTACACCTTCGCTCGCACCCGCTCCGCCATCAAGGCGTTGCTCGATTTGGCCCCCAAGGAGGCGCGGCTCCTCGAGAACGGCCGGGAGCGCATGGTGCCGGCGAGCTCCCTGAAACCGGGCGATCGGTTCCTCGTGCGGCCGGGCGAATCCATCGCCACCGACGCCATCATTCGTGAAGGGCGGTCGAGCATTAACGAAGCTGCGGTCACAGGCGAGTCGGTGCCTGTGGCAAAGGGCCCAGGCGACCGGGTCTTTGCCGGCACAGTGAACGGTGAGGGCGCCCTTGTTCTGGAGGCCACGGCTACTTTCGAGGACAATACCCTGTCCAAGATCATCCGCCTGGTCGAACAGGCTCAATCAGAAAAAGGGCGGGCTCAGCGCTTCATCGAGCGGTTTGGTAGGCGTTACAGCCCTGTTGTCCTGCTTGCAGCCGTGGCCTTGGTCGTGCTCCCGCCCCTGATCGGTCTCGACTGGTCGACCTGGGCCACCCGCGCTGTGGTCCTCCTGGTAGCAGCGGCACCTTGCGCCCTTGTCATGTCGACGCCCGTGGCCATGGCTTCCGCCATCGGTACAGCCGGCAAGAACGGCGTGCTCATCAAGGGGGGCATCCATCTTGAGAACCTCGGCATGGTCCGCGCAGTGGCCCTCGACAAGACCGGAACGCTGACGCGCGGAGAGCCCGTGGTGACTACCATTGTCGCAGCGCCCGGATGGACGGAGCGGGAAGTGCTGGCGCGAGCGGCCGCGATTGAGCGTTTCTCCGAGCACCCCCTGGCCCGAGCCGTCATGGCCAAGGCCCAGAATGAAGGGATCGAGGTACCCGAGGCCGGGGACTTTCAGGCTCTACCCGGAGCCGGGGCCAGGGCGGTGGTCGGCGAGGTGAGCCTCTATGTTGGGAGCCCCGCTCTCTTTCAACAGCTGGGAGCCCGGGTCCCCGCGGAGCTGTCGGACAAGATCGACGAGCTGCGGGACAGCGGGCATACGGTCGTCTTCGTGGGCACCGATGAGGAAGTGAAGGGGCTGCTGGCCATCCGCGATGAGATCCGGCCCGAGGCAAAAGACGCTCTACAGGCATTGCGCGAAGCGGGTATCGAGCACTTCATCATGCTAACCGGCGACAATCAGCGGACGGCGAACGCCATCGCCCGGGAACTTGGCATCGACGATGTCCGGGCGGAACTGAAGCCGGAGGACAAGGCCAGGATCGTGCGGGCGCTGGCTGAAGAGTATGGCGGTGTGATCATGGTCGGCGACGGCATTAACGACGCGCCGGCCCTTGCCGCTGCCACGGTCGGGATGGCCATGGGCACCGCGGGAACCGACGCCGCTATTGAGGCGGCTGACGTCGCCCTGATGGCCGACGATCTGAGAAAAGTGGCTTACGCTGTTCGCCTGGGGCGCCGGGCCCGCGCCATCAGCCGCCAAAACATCATCTTCTCGCTAGCCGTTCTGGCGATCTTGATCCCGGGCGCGCTGACAGGCTGGGTTGGCGTCTCGCTGGCCGTTGCCGCTCACGAGGTGAGTGAGCTGCTGGCCGTCGCCAACGGCCTTCGTGCCCGTTAGAGGCATCGATGAAGGGGCAGGACCCGGCCGGAGTGCCGGGCCCTGCCCCGCCTTTCCGCGTCAGGCCACCTCGTAACCGGCTTCCTCGACGGCCTCTTTTGTCTCAAACCCGAGTAGGGTGCCTGGAATGACCCGGTTGGTTTTGGAGGTTGCCAAAGAGGAACGTTATCTCTTCTTGAGGAAGGTGAATTCGTCCTACTCCGCGACAACTCGTCCAATCGCCCACGGGGACCAAAAAGCAAACCATGTCCAAGGTTGACCACGGCGCAGCACCAGGCGCCACACCCAAAATCACCGGCATAACACCAAGCCGCCCTGCTCTACTTACGCCAGATTACGCTATTACGCTAGGCCGCGCCGTAACACCCGCGCCGCAACGGCCAGTGCCACCGCATCGAAGGCCAGGAGGATTCCCACCATAGAGAAAACCAGCTGCGTATCCCAGCCGTTGAGGACCAGCGCGCGGGTGGCCTCGATGGCGTAGGTCATGGGATTGGACCGGGCCAGGACCTGCATCCATCCCGGCATGAGGTCGAGGGGGGCCAGAGCGGTACTCAAAAAGAGCAGGGGCAGGCTCAGGAACGCCGTGATGGTAAAGAACTCGGGATGCCGGCGAACGGCGAAGGCGAGGGCAATCGACAAGGTGGCGACCCCCGCCCCATAAAGGGCACCGATGCCAAGGGCCGCCACGATCCCGCCCAGGCCGGTGGCAAATCGAACCCCTAGCCCGTAGGCTGTCAGGATGATAAGCAAGTTCTGTACGGCGGTCACCGCCATGATGTAGACGAACCGGCCGGTGACGATGGACAGCCGCTGGATGGGCGCGGCCAGAAGGCGCTGCAGAAACCCGGTCTCCCGGTCGAAAAGGAGCTCAACCCCACCGTTTATGGCCCCGTTGAACACCGTCATCACCATGGCCCCGGCGCTCATGAAGGCCAGGTAGTTGTGCCCCGGCACATCGCCCGCCGCCATGCGGGCCAGCAGGTGACCGAAAAGCAACAGCCAGAGCACCGGCTGGCTCAACGTCGACAACCACGTCAAGGGCTCCCGGCGCAAGCGGAACCACCACCGCTGGAGCATCACACGGTTTTCCAGCCAGAATTCGCCCATCCTCCGCCCCCTCCAGCAGCGCTCGCCGTACCGTCCCGCTTGGATTGGATCCGACCTTCGGCAGCTTAGACCCAGCTTCCGCGAGTTCCGACCTAGTCCCCGCCAGCTCACACCCAGCCCTTGCCAGGGTAACCTAGCCTGCCGTCTCCCCATCCCGCAAGGCTCGCCCGGTCAAGTAGAGGAACACGTCGTCCAGGGTGGCCGGCCGAGCCGCCACCCCCTCAAGAGCGATCCCCGCCGCCCGGCAGGTGGCCAGGACCGGTTCCAGGGCGGCAAGGGAATCCCGCACCCGCAATCCGATGCGAACGGCAAGCCCGGAGCTGGAACCGGGCCAGTCCACCTCCACCTCCATGACCGGTTCCAGGACCTCGAGCTGCCGGGCCAGCTGCCGCACCTGTTCGGCCGGTTGGCCTGCCGCCACCCGCAACTCCAGATACTCGCTGCCATAGCGGGCCTTGAGCCGCGCCGGGGCATCCAGGGCAAGGCACCGGCCCCCGTCGATGATGGCCACCCGGTCACAGAGCCAGTCTGCTTCCTCCAGGTAGTGGGTGGTGAGCAGAATGGTGGTTCCCCGGTCCCGGAACGTGCGGATGTACTGCCACAGCCGCCGCCGGGTCTGGATGTCGAGGCCCAGGGTGGGTTCGTCCAGAACCAGCACGGCAGGCCGGTGTACCAGCCCCATGGCCAGGTCGAGCCGCTTCCGCATCCCGCCGGAGTAGTCTCGGACGACCCGGTCCGCGGCGTCGGACAGGTCGACCAGCTGCAAGAGCTCCTCCGCCCGCCGGGCTGCATCGGCAGGGGGAAGATGGTACATGCCGGCCACCAGCAGCAAGTTCTCCCGGCCGGTCAACAGGGGATCCACGGCCGTTTCCTGAGGAACCCACCCGACATAGCGCCTGGCCCGCGCGGGTTGCTCCGCCACGTCGATCCCGAGAATCCGGACCCGGCCGCTGGATGGTTTGAGCAATGAAAGCAGCACCTTGATGGTGGTCGTCTTGCCGGCTCCGTTGGGGCCCAGCAGGCCGAAGATCTCCCCTTGCTCGACACGGAAGCTGACGTCGCGGACGGCTTCAATGGCGCCGAAACGCCGGGACAGGTGCTCCACCTCGATCGCCGGTACCCGCGTTGGACCCGGACCGCCACCCGCCGCCGCCAAGGTCCGCCCCGCCGCCCCTGTCACGCCCAGGTCACCATCCGTACAAGAGCGGCCAGAGTCGGACCCATCCCTGCAAGGACCTGGGTCAGGAAAAGCCCAGGGTCCGTCCAGATCCCTCCGGCCCCTGCGAAGGGGCCCCAGGTGGTGCCGATGGCGGCCACAGCCTCCGACAGTCCCTGCGCCCCCATCTCCATGGCCATGGCCTGGACCCCATATCCGGGCCGGCCGAATCCGTAGAGCAAAAGGAACGTCAACGGCCCCGTGACCGACGTGAAGAACCAGATGGGATAGGCCCAGCGGGCCACCCGGCGGTGGCGGTCGTAGCGGCCGCGCAGACCCAGGACCAGCGTCACCAGCACCAGGGGGGCCGTCACGCTGGCCGCCAGGCTGTGGGCGCCCAGGATCACCAGGTAGATCAGCCGAATGGCGGCCTGGCCTTCGAACGGCGTCGTCCCGTAGAGGACGCTCTTGGTCAGGTACAGGATGAGGAACACCGCCTGCAACCCGGCCGCCAGCAGCATGCCCCGGCGATGCCCCGCCACGTCACCCGCACGGATCCGCCGGTACGCCCGGGCGATCACCACGGCGCTGATGGCGTTGAGGGTGGCGTTGGTCGCGGCGATGACAAATACGGGGTCGATGGTGGCTCCCGCCTTCCCTGCATGGCTTTCTTGTGGCGTCGTGGTTCTGTCGAACTTTGTGGTGGTTCGTCCGAACTTTATGTGTGCCTGTCTAAACCTGTCCAACCTCTACTGGCTTCATCAGCGGCCTGTCCTGTCCCCATCATACCCATGACCGTTGCTTAAAACCTAGCCGGACCTAGCCGGCCGTCAGGGCCGCGAGATGCCGTCCGGGGTGGATTTCCTAGGGCCGCATCGGCCTATTCGTCCCAGCCCCTTCCCGCCCCGCACGGGACCCGTGCCCGTTCGCTTTCCGCAACGGCCGTCAACCGGCCTGCCCGGGCCCGCCGTCAACTGGCCTGCTCGGGCCAGAAGTGCCGCTTCAGCTCGGGCACGCGGCTGCGAGCCACCGGAATCGTCACCGGCTGGCCGGCGTGGACCACGGTCAGGTTGTAGGTCCCGTTGAAGAACGGGCTGATCTCCCGCACCTTGCGCAGGTTGACAATGTAGCCCCGGTGGCAGCGGAAGAACCGGTCCGGGGGGAGCAGGTCTTCCAGCTCCCGCAAGGTGTAACGGGTCGGGAGGCGGTGGGTCGCCGTGTACACGAAGACCTGGTCGTTCTCCGCCTCGGCATAGACCACTTCTTCCACGGGGATGGGCACCGCGGCCTCATCCCGGACCCCCATCACCCAGCGTGGCCGGGGCCGCCCACGGCCACCGCCTGTCGCGGCCGGCCCGCCCCCCGCTCCCTCCGCGGCGCCCGGTGCAGCCGCATGGTCGGCCGCCGCTGCCGCCCCTGGCCGCCCCGTCTGCGCCGGTACCCCACTTGGCGGCGGCGAACCCGCCTGCGCTCCGGCTCCTGCGGCCGTGGATCCCGCCACCGGCGTCGCCGGAGTTCTCGCCGGCCCTGCACCCCCCCGCAAGGCCAGGCGCTCCCGGACCCGGCTCAAGGCCTCCCGCAGCCGGTCGTCGCTGTAGGGCTTGAGGAGGTAGTCCAGGGCCCGGGCCTCGAAGGCCTTGACGGCGTACTCGTCGTAGGCCGTGGTGAAGATCACGTACGGAGCGCCGGGCTGCTGCTTGAGCCGCTCGGCCAGTTCCAGACCGGAAATTCCCGGCATGGCGATATCCAGGAAGACCACATCGTAGTCCAGGGCGCCGATCAGCCGCAGGGCTTCCCGGGCGGTGGCCGCCTCGCCGGTGATCTCGACCCCCGGTTCCCGGCTCAGCCGGTAGCGCAGCTCCGCCCGGGCGGGGTACTCGTCGTCGACGATCAGGGCGCGGATGGGACGGCCCCCCGGCGGCGGGCCGTCCAGATCCCACTCCCACTCGGGGTCGCCGTTCTGGTCGAACGCGGCCCCGCCGCGGCCCGGCCCGCCCTCGGGCGACGGACCCCGCCCGGCCCCGGTGGCGGGCAGCGGTCCTGCTGCTACGTCAGCACCCCGGTCTTCTTCTGGCCGCCCTTCCGGCTGCCGCTCGGATCGGGGCCGGCGCTCGTACCCCTGCGGCCGCTCAAGCTCATCAGGCCCTTCCCGTTCCGGCCGCTGCCGTCCCGCCCGTTCCTGTTCGTCCGGCCGTTCCAATTCTGGCTGTCGCTCGGCAGGCACCATCATGGCGCCGGTTCCTCCTTATCGCGCCGGTTCCTCCCTGGCCGGCTGTACGGCCAGGCGCCGCAAGGGGACCACCAGGCGCACCAGGGTTCCCCGTCCCGGGCGGCTCCGCACCTTGAGCCCGTACGCCTCCCCGTACAAACCCACCAGCCGCTGGTTCACGTTGGAAAGGCCCAGCCCCATGCCCTTGCCGACCCCGGGCCGGAAGATCTCCTGGCGCAGTTCCGGCGGGATGCCGACCCCTGAATCGGCCACCACCACGTGCAAGTGGCCGCCGCGCACCCGGGCCGCCACCGTCAGGCGCCCGCCGCCTTCCCGGGGTGCCAGCCCGTGGACCACCGCGTTCTCCACCAGGGGCTGGATGGTCAGCACCGGCACCAGGCAACCGAAGGCCCGGGGGTCGATCCGCACGCGGAAGCGCAGGTTGTCGCCGAACCGCGCCTGCTCGATCTCCAGGTACATCTGCACGTACTCCATCTCGTCTTCCAGGCGGATGAACTCGTCCCGTACCGTCAGGGCCCGGCGGAGGAACACCGCCAGCTTCACCAGCAGGTCGCGGGCCCGGTCGGGGTCGGTGCGGCTGAACATCAGGACCGTGTTCAGGGTGTTGAACAGAAAGTGCGGGCGGATCTGGGCCTGCAGGGCCTCGAGCCGCGCCCGGGCTGCCAGTTCCCGCAGCCGCTCGGCCTCGGCCAGCTCCATCTGCAGGCTGAGCAGCTGGGCGATCCCCGCCCCCAGGCGGTGGACCATGCCGGGGATGTCGTTGCGGTGGGTGCGATACAGCTTCAGCGTCCCCACCACCTGGTCCCGGACCTTGAGGGGTGCGATGACCGCCGCCTGCAGGGGGCAGGGGCAACCGGCGATGGGACATTCGAAATCCGCCTTGGAGGCCACCAGCCGCAGCCGGCCCGTCGCCAGCACGTTGCGCGTGGCCCGGGTGAGGATGGGCTGGTGCCGCACCATGAAGGGGCAGCCCAGGCCGGCGTAGCCCAGGATGGTCTGCCGGTCCGTGATGGCCACGGCGTCAACCTCGGCGATGTCGCGGATGATCTCGCAGATCTTCTGGGCCGTTTCCTCGTTCAGCCCCTGCCGCACGTAGGGCAGGGTCTCCTCGCCGATGCGGAAGGTGTGGTCGAGGAAGGTCCATTCGGCCGTCACAGTGCATCCACCCCGCACCCGGTACCCCGTCGTGCGGCACCCGTACCGGCTGCACCCTGAAGACCCGTGCCTATGTGAAGTTCGTCACAAATCGGCCAGTTCTTTCTTGACCCCGTCACAGCCAGATGGTATTTTCGACGTTAACATATTCGAGGCGCCCGCGGTACGGAGGGGGTCCGAACGGTATGCTGGTATACGTGAACGGTCGCTTCGTCCCCAAGGAGGAGGCGACCGTGTCCGTTTTCGACCACGGCTTTCTCTACGGCGACGGGGTGTTCGAGGGCATCCGGGCATACAACGGCCGGGTCTTCAAACTGGACGAACACATCCAGCGGCTTTATGAATCGGCCCGGGCCATCCTGCTGGAGATCCCCATCCCTCCCGAGGAGATGGCCGCCGCCGTGGTGGAAACCTGCCGTCGCAACGATCTGGCGGAAGCCTACATCCGGGTGGTGGTCTCCCGGGGCCCGGGGGACCTGGGCATCGACCCGCGCAAGTGCCCCCGGGCCACGGTGGTCATCATCGCCGACCGGCTGGCCCTATACCCCGCCGAGCTTTACGAGCAGGGCATGCGGGTGATGACCGTCGCCACCCGCCGCACCTCGCCGGCCGCCCTGAACCCGCGGGTCAAGTCCCTCAACTACCTGAATAACATCCTGGCCCGGCTGGAGGCCAATCTGGCCGGTTTTGCGGAAGTCATCATGCTCAATGAGGAAGGGTACGTGGCCGAATGCACGGGCGACAACATCTTCATCGTCCGCCATGGGCGGCTCCTGACGCCGCCGCCCCACCTGGGCATCCTGCAGGGGATCACCCGGGACACGGTGATGGAGCTGGCCCGGCGGCGGGGCATCCCCGTGGAGGAGGCCGTCTTCACCCGGCACGACGTGTACGTGGCGGAGGAATGCTTCATCACCGGTACCGCCGCCGAGGTCTGCCCGGTGATCGAGGTCGACGGCCGCAGGCTGGGGGACGGCCGGCCGGGTCCCATCACCCGCCAGCTGATGGCCGATTTCCGCGAGTACGCCCGCAGCCACGGCACCCCCATCTGGGACGAACCGGCCGCCCAGGCGGCAGCCGGCGCCTGAGGAGGAACGTCCCGGAAGGCGGGAGGCAAGCCCGGCGCCCGCGGCCTGACCTGGGCCGCGGGCGCCCGCCTTTTGAGCCGCGCTCACCGCACCCGCGCTTCAGCCCCTGCCCCCGTCACCACTCGTCCCCTCCCGTCACCACTCGTACTCCCGCTTGAAGAACCACCACAGGCCCACGCCCAGCGCCAGCATGAAGGCCAGCAGGGCCGGATACGCCCAGGGCAGGTCCAGCTCGGGCATGTACTTGAAGTTCATGCCGTAGATGCCCGTGAGGAAGGTCAGGGGCAGGAAGATGGTCGAGAGCACCGTGAGCCTCAGGATGAGGCGGTTGGTGCGCTCGGCCGCCAGGGCGAGCCGCAGGTTCATCAGGGTGACGACCAGCTCCCGGGCGTTCTCGAGCCGGCCGCTCAGCCGCCCCGCGTGGTCCCGCAGGGCGCGCAGGTAGGGACGCAGCTGGCGGTCGCCCAGCCCCTCGCCCCGGCCTTCGTAGCCGTTGTAGCTGCTCTCCAGAAGCCGGTCGAGCACCTCGCTCAGGCTGTTCAGCCGCCGGTGCAGCTGGCCGGCCCGCCGGTGCAAGGTGCTGAGGAACGACACGCCGCCGGCATCCCGCCACCGCCCGGGGGCGGGGCGCCTGGATCCATTGACCGCCGCGGGCCGCGGTCCCCGCACCCGCCTCCAGCGGGGCTCGCCCGCCGGCGGCTGTCGGGTCCGGTCCGAGGCGGCACCCGCCGGGGCCTCGCCGGTTTGACCGGCGGCGGGGCTGGTTGGGGCCCTGCCGGTTCGGCCGCCGGCGGGATCCGCCGGGGCGGGTGCGGTTTCGCCGGATGCAGGGCCTGCCCGGCCCGGGGCACCTGCGCCCGGAACCGTGTTCCCGGTGCGGGCCGCGTCGCCCTGGCCGGCAGGCGCGCCCCCGGGGCCGGGTTCGTCCCTGAGGAAGTGGGCCTCCACCGGCTCCAGGCGGTCTTCCAGGCGCTGGACATGGTCGCCGTAGCTGTGCAGGACGTCTTCCAGCAAGAAGTAGAGGAGCCACGGCGCCGTACGGGGCACGGAGGGCGGGCCGGTGGCCAGCCGCTCCCGCAGCCGCTCCCACGGGTCGCCGCCCCCGTCGCAGACGGTGGTCACTTCGCCGGGGGCCAGGATGACCAGGCAGGGACGGCCGGCCGGCAGCAGGATCTGAAAGACCAGGGTCCCACCGGCGGCTTCGACCCCGTAGGGTGCCGTGCCCGACTCCAGCCGGCTCCAGAGGAAGGGAGCCAGGGCGCGGCGCCGGCGCAGCAGGTCCCAATCGGCCGGGGTGGGGTCCCGCACATCGAGCCAGACCACCACCCGGTGGCCGCCGGCACGGCCCGCAGTGCCACGTGTTGCAGGCTCGGCGCGGCCGTCACCTGGTGCCTCGACGCGAGCCGCTCCGCCCTCAGGGTCGCGGCCCGGGGCCCCGGAAGCTTCCGCGCCTCCCGGTCCCTGGCCTGGAGCCTGCCCGTCGCCAGGCACCCTGCCTTCCACCAGGCCCCGCTCCGACCACTCCCACGCCCGGATCAAGCCGCATGCCCACCTCCAGGCCGGTGCCCCTCCTTCTTGGCAGCGCCAGCTCTCCGGCACCGCTTTGCCTGCCCAGCCCTCGGCAGCGCCAGCCCTCCCGCACCGCCGTGCCAGCCCAGCCCTCGGCAGCGAGACCCGCCGGCCGCCGCCTGGCCGGACCAGCCCTGCCACCCGCCGAGCCCCGGCGCCGTGTCGGCACGCCCGCCCGGGTGGCCCACGCGGCCTGCAGACTCACCCCACCACATACCCGCCCCGCCGGCACACCCGTTTAGTCTTGCTGGATCACCTCGGCGATATGAAGGCTGACGATCTTCCCGGCAAAGCCCATGAGATCCTTGCCGGCCGCCCGCCCCTCGGCCGATTGCAGCGCCGCCTGCAGGCTGGCGCCGTCGTCGAAGTACATTTCGGCCATCAGGTAGTAGGGCGACGAGCCCCCCGGCGAGCCGGTCACCCGGGCGATCTCGACGCGGCGCAGGCCCGGCATACGCTGGGCCAGGGGCAGGTGCACCTCCCGGTAGTGCCGGTCGAAAGCCTCCGGGTCGTCGGGATGCTGATATAGGGCCACTAGCTTGACCACCATCCATCCCCCTCTCGCGGACTGGTGCGCCTTTCCGGAGGTTTCGGCGGGGCGGCAAGGGGTTCCTGGGCGCGGCGCCATGTGACCCGCATTGCGGGCGGTTACCATCGGCGGGTCATCCCCGCGGGGCCCTTAGAGGATCCATCGACGCCACCTGTCGCGGATACGCTGGTGCTCGTGCGCCCAGCCCTCCCAAGCGGTTTGCGCCCAGCGCTTGATCGCAAGGGTCCGGGCCTTGCCCGCCCCGGCCTGCAGCACATCCAGGACCGTCAGGGCCCATGGGCCGGGCCGGGGATCAAGTCGCGACCAAGCGATCCGCCGTCCGGCGCGCCTGGCCAGTTCCACGTGTGCCTTCTGCACCTGCCGTCCCGTGAACCCGCGTTCGACCGCCAGGTACAAGCCGGCAAGGGCAAACACGGCGGTGATCGGCTTGGTACGCTCCCCCACGTGTTGCGCAGCATAGGCATCCACGCAGTGCTGGTGCACGAAGGCCGGATCGGGGCGCCCCGGGTTTTCGGCGACCAAGCGATGGTAGAGCTCCAGGCATTCCCCGCTCGCATGGAAGGACCGGCCACCGGCAAGTGCCGATCCGCGACCTCGAGACCACATTCCGGGCATCGAGTCCAACTGCCCGTCGACATTGATCAGATGGCGGCGGCCACCCTGGTGGTGCTCCCGTCCCTCGTGCTGTCCCTGGTGCTCTTCTTCCTGTTGCAGCGGGAGTTCGCGGAGGGACATACCTTGAGTGGGATCAAGGTTAGTGGGACCAAGGGTGACTCCCGGGGTCAAGCGGGTGCGGACCGGAGGCACGCCACAGGGCCCCGGCCGGAGGATCCCCACCGGGTCCCGGCGGAGGATCCCCGCCGGCCCCCGGCGAAAGGCTGCCGGGCGGGTTCCGTCCCGCCATTGCGTCACTGAGCGCCAGGAGCCCCGTGGCCGCCGGGACATGACCGGGGCAGGGGCGGGGGAGGGCCGCCATTGCAAGGCACAGGACGACCACAGCCCGCAGGGCGATCGCGGCCGGGTACGGAGAAGCGGCCACGGGACGGTGCCAGCGAGCCGCTCTTGCCCGGCTCCCCCATCCTCACCGTGCCGGAAGAGCTGGCAGCGGTGGAGCCCGTGGCGGTGACGGGGAACTTCTGGGTGTCCCTGCCGGACCTCGACCCGGCCACCGCGGCGGCGCGGTCCGTGGGCGTGCTGAGCGGCGTCGCCCGGGCCCTGATCGAGTTCACCGGAGCCCCGGTGGGGCGGCAGCCCGGGCACGGGGACGGCCACGGCCCGGCGGAGGGTCCAGGGACCGGTGAGGCGCCCGGTCCCCTGCTCATGCCCGTGGTCGAGCAGGACGGCCGGCGCCTGTGGCCGCCGGCGCCGGAAGGCGGCCGGGCGGCCGCCGCCGGCCCAGGTACGACAGGCGCAGAAGCGTCTACCGCGGTGGGGGCCCGCCACGGCCCGGCGACGACCGCTTCGGGGGCGCCTGCGGCGGTGGGGGCCTGCGACCGCCCCGCCACCACCGCCGCAAGGGCGACCGCGGCGGGAGCCGGCGACGGCCCGGTCACGTCCGGCCCAAGGGTGTCTGCGGCCGCGGCGGCCGGCGACCGCCCTGCCGGTCGCCTTCCTGGTTCCGAAAGCCCCGAGACCATCGGGGGTGCCCCCCAGCAACTCCCGTCCCCGGCCAGCCCCGAGCTGCACTACCTGGAGGGCTGGGTGCCCCAGTGGCACATCAACCTCCCCGGCCTGCCGGACTGGCGCCTGGAGGTCACCTGGCTGGCCCCGGCCGGCCAGCGGGGCTTTGCCGTCGCCCTGCGCCTCTTCCCGGCGGCCGGTTCCGGCGAGCGGCCCCCGCTGCCCGCGGGGGTGCGCCTGGGGCTGCTGGTTCGTCCGGGGACCGTGTACCGCACGGTCTACCACCGGCGGCCCCTGGCCGGTGATGCCGGGCCCTTCCCCTACCGCTGGACCAGGGCTCTGGCCTGGGAGGCTCCCGGCACGGTGCCCGTTGCAGCCCTGGCCCTGCGCTCGGCCGCAGGCGATCCACCCGCGCGGGAGGCGGGCGGCGATGGCTGGGTGTTCTGGTCACCCCCCGGCGCCGAGGAGCTCATCGTGTACGGCGGGGTGGCGCCCGAAGCCGACGGCGCCGCCACCACGGCGGTGCACCTGGCCCGGGTGGGATGGCAGCGGCTGCTGGACGCCACCCTGCAGTGGCTGGCCGCCCGGGATCCCTTTCGGCCCCAGCGGGACAGGAACCGGCCGCAGGCGGCAGGCGAGCAGGACCCGGTCGAACCTCACGGGGACCGCCAGCGGGTGGCACCGGCGCCCGAACCCGCCCTGCCCCCCTGGCGCCGGGCCGCCTTGCGCCGGGCCGGCCTGGACCGGGCCGTCGCCCTGGGCCTGCTCAGCCCGCCGGAAGCCCGTGCTCTGGAAGACCGCCTCCGGCGCAACCTCTGGTTCAGCTTGTTCTACGCCCACGGCCGGACCCTGGACGGGGACGACTGGGTCCTGCTCACCTCGCGCAGCCCGCGCTACTACGTGAGCGGTGCCCACTGGACACGGGACAGCCTGCTCTGGGCCTTTCCCGCGCTGCTATCCACCGACCCGGACCTGGCCCGAGAGATCCTGGTGGCCGCCTTCGCCCGTTACACCCGCTACCCGGGGGAGCACAGCCAGTACCTGGACGGCACGGTCCTCTATCCGGGCTGGGAGCTGGACCAGGCTGCGGCCTGGCCCCTGACCCTGGCCCGGTACCTGGAGGCCACTGGCGACGCCTCCATCCTCGACGAACCGGCCGTCGCCGCCGGACTGGCCGCCGTCCTGGCCGCGGCCGAGGCCCGGCGGGATGAGGCCACGGGGCTCGTCGCCACCTTCCTGCTGCCGTCGGACGACCCGGCCCAGGCGCCCTTCGTGACCTACGACAACGCCCTCTACGCCCAGGCGCTGGAGGACCTGGCCCGGGCATCGGCCCGGACCCAGGCCCGCCGGGACCGGCCCGCCGCACCAGGCCATGGGGATGCCTCCGCGGTGGCCGTACTCCCGGTGGCCGTGGGGCCAGAGGTGCCCTGGCGCCCCACCCTCGCCGCCGGCAGCGCCGGTCGCGCCTCGGCGGCTGGCCACACCCCGGGCGCCGGTGCCGCCCCGAACATCGCGCCCGCCTCCACCGCCGGTGCTGCCTTCAGCGCCCTGGCATCCTCTCGGCCCGGAGTGGCCCCACCCGCCGGCACCGGACCCGCGGGCACCCGGACCACCCGCCATCCGGGCGGCAGCCCGGATCCCGCCTGGCTGGCCGGGCGGGCCGCGCAGACCCGCCGGGCCGTGCTGGCCCACTGCGTGGTGCCCGGGCCGTGGGGCCCCCAGCTTGCCTGGGCCGTGGCCGGGCCCGGCGGCGCGGGCGCCGTGCTGTACGACGAGCCGCCGGGCACGCTGGAGCTTCTGGGCCCCTACGGCTTCGCCCGCCGCCGGCCGGACGACCCGCTGGACGTGGCGGCGGTGCTCGCCAACACGGTGCGGTGGATCTACTCGGCGCACAATCCCTACGGGCCGCCGGCGGGACCCTTCGCCACCCCCACCTGCCCCCACGCCCGCCATCCCTGGCTGCTCAGCGTGGCCGCCGGCTTGCTGGCCGGGCGGCGGGAGTACCTGGGATGGCTGGCCCGGGCCCCCATGGACAGCGGCTTCGCCTGCGAGACCGTGGACGCGGCGACGGGGCAGGTCCGCACCGGCCCTGCCTTCGCCACCTGCGCCGGGTTCGTCACCTGGGCCGCGCTGGCCGCCCTGGAACGACTCGCCCTGGAAGAACCAGACGGCAGGAGTGCCCGGGAAGCACCCGGGATGGGCACCGGGTCAGGGGATTCCGCACATTAGACGCCGGAACGATTCCAGGCATCGGAACGGGAGGAGAGGGCTGTGGCAGATTTCGCGCCTGGACGAGGTGTCCACGGCACCCAAGACGCACAAGACGAACCGGCGGGTAGTGCAGCCGCGGAACCCGGATCCCAGGGAACTGCCGGCACCGGGACTCCGGGAACGGGAGCGGCACCGGCCGGCCCGACTGGCCCCCAGGCCAACCCCCATGCCGAACCCCGGGCCGAGCCGGAGGTCAAGGCCCAGGTTGCGGCGCCGGCCCCGGCCGCCGAGCCTGAGCCCGTTGACGTGCTGGTCATCGGCGCCCACCCGGACGACGCCGAGATCGGCATGGGCGGCACCCTGGTCAAGCTGCACCGGCTCGGCTACCGCATCGGCCTGATCGACCTGACCCGGGGGGAGCTGGGCAGCAAGGGCACCCCGGAACGGCGGGCCCAGGAGGCGGCGGCCGCCGCCCGGGTGTACGGCGCCCGTTTCCGCCTCAATCTCCACCTGGGCGACAACCGGGTGGAAGACTCCCCCGCCCTGGGCCGCAAGCTGGCCGCCCTGATCCGCCGCTGCCGGCCGCGGCTGGTCTTCACCCACCATGGCGACGACCGCCACCCCGACCACCGGGGGGCGTGGGCCCTGGTGCGGCGGGCCGTGTTCCAGGCGGCCCTGCGCAACCTGGATCTGGGCGAGCCGTACCACCTGGTGGACGCCCTGCTCTTCTTCCCCGTCAACGAGTGGGTCGAACCCAGCTTCGTCGTCGATATCACGGACACCTTCGAGGGGAAGCTGCAGGCCATGCGGACCTTCGCCAGCCAGTTCGTCGAGCCCACGGCCCCCATCGACCACAAGTACTTCGGGGTCGAGGACTACCTCGAGGCGGCCACCGTCCGTGCCCGGCACTACGGCCTGCGCATCGGCGTGCGTTACGGCGAGGCGTTCCTGGCCGACGCGGTGCCGGTCGCCGATCCCGTGGCGGCCTTCCGGCGGGGCTGAGAACCCGGCTGCCCGGGTCCCGGCTGTCCGGGTCCCGGGCGGCCGCCCGGTCCCGGGCCGGTCCCCGCCGCGCCGCGGGCTGCCGGGGCGGGGGGCCGTGCCGTGGCCCGCGAACCCGGGGAGGCTCCGGGCGTCTCCACCCCGGGCGAAGAACCTTGACCGCTGCCCGGCGCCGCAGCCGGCCGGGCTGCCGCCATGGCCCGGAGGAGGCGCCGCTCCGCTTCCTGCAGCCGCCTCACCATGGCGATGGGGGGCACCCCTTCTTCCCGGGCCAGTTCGGCAATGGATCGGGGCGTCCCCCCGTCCAGGCCCCACCGCCGCGCCAGGATCCTGGCGTCGGCGGGCGGAACCAGCTCCAGGCCCCGCCGCACCCAATCCGCACCTGCAATCTGGGCAAGACTGCCGAGATGGACGAACACGGTGCCTCCCTCCCCAACCCATACATGCTGCGGCGGGCTGGGGGGTGATGGGCGGCCGTCCCTTCGCGCCGCCCCCGGCCCTGGAGCTGCCCGGCAGTGCTTCCGCAGAGCGCGAGCGAGATTGACGGTGATATCGTGTGATGAAGCGTTATTGGCGGGGACTTTTGCGCTTCGCCACCGTCCACATGGCCAGGCTGGCCACAACGGTGTCTTTCCGGTATCTTATGGTGTGGTTCCCCACGGCGCTTCCATGCCCCAGGCTGGTCCCCGGCGAGAGGGCCTGGCTCGCGCGTCTCTCGTGACGTCCTTTCTCCGGTCCATGACGAAGCGGTGGGAGCGAATCGTCAGGAGGTGGTAGCCGGTGACGGGAGGCAAGGGCCGCGTCCGGCCGGTGCCAGGCGCATGGCAGGAGTTTCTGGCCAGCGAGGCGGGGGCCGGGATCCTCCTCATCGCCTGTGCCGTCATCGCCATGATCTGGGCCAACTCGCCGGCATATGAAGCCTATCGGGCCCTGAAGGAACTCCCGGTGGCGCTGCGGCTCGGGTCTATGGAGCTGGACATGACCCTGGCCGAGTGGGTGAAGCACGGGCTGATGTCGATCTTCTTCCTCGCGGTCGGTCTCGAGATCAAGCGGGAACTGCTGGCCGGAGAGCTGGCCGATCCGCGCCGGGCCGCCCTGGCCGTCATCGCGGCAGTGGGCGGGATGGTGGTTCCGGCGGCGATCTACAGCGTGGTGAATGCCGGCGGGCCCGGCGCACCGGGGTGGGGTATCCCGATGGCCACCGACATCGCCTTCGCCCTCGGGGTCCTCAGCCTGCTCGGCCCGCGGGTGCCCGTTGGGCTCAAGGTCTTCCTCACCGCGGTGGCCATCGTCGACGACCTGGGGGCCGTACTGGTCATTGCCTTGTTCTACAGCGGGGGTCTCCAGCCCGGTCCCCTGCTGCTCATGGCGGTGGCGCTGGCAGGGGCCCTCGCTTACGGCCGCCTGGCCCGCGGCCAGCACCTGGCGGTGTATCTGCTCTTCGGTCTCCTGGCATGGTACGGCTCGCTCCAGGGGGGGATCAGTCCCTCCGTCGCCGCCGTCCTCCTGGCCTTGACCGTCCCCATGGAAGCCACGGAGGGCAACGTGCCGGCCCGCGGCACCGGCGGCCCGGCCGGCAGTGGGACCACGCCGGCCCACGCGGCGGCCGGTCCCCTTCACCGCCTTGAACACATGCTGAGCCCCTGGGTGACCTATGCCATCCTGCCCTTGTTCGCGCTGTTGACGGCGGGAGTATCGCTGGAGGCCGCCTCCCCGAGCCGTGTCACCATGGGCGCGTTCCTTGGCCTGCTCCTGGGCAAGCCCGCCGGACTCCTGGGCGCCAGCTGGCTCGCTGTCCGCGCCGGCTGGGCCTCCCTGCCGGCCGGCACGGGCTGGAGCGCCATGGCCGGTGCCGGCCTGCTGGCAGGGATTGGCTTCACCATGTCCCTCTTCATAGCGGGCCTGGCGTTCGACGGCACCCCTTACCTCGATCAGGCGAAGATCGGCGTCCTGACCGCATCGGCGGTGGCCGGTATCGCCGGCCTGGCCGTGCTGAGCGCGGGCACGGCACGATCCGCGACGCGAGCCACAAGATAAGGGGACGGGCAGGCGGCAGCGGAACCGGGCATGGGGCCGGGGCCCTAGGACCGGGCGCGGAGCCCGTGCGAGGGACCCGGCCGCAGGGACGGGTCACGAGGCTCGAGCACGGAGCTCGGCCGCACAGACCGGCCGCGACACCCGAGCACGGAGCCCTGCCGCAGGGACCGGTCACAAGGCCCGGCCGCCAGGCCTATGCCTGTACCCGCCTGCGGGAAGGCAGGGGGAATTCTCGCCAGGGGGTGGAACCATCGACGTCCTGACCCTGCTGCTGCTGGGACTGGGCATTGCGCTGTTGCTGGGGGTGGCGCTGACCTGGCTGGCCGATCGGGTCGCCTTCCCCGCCCTGGTGCTGTTCCTCGGCCTGGGCATGCTGGCCGGCAGCGACGTCCTGGGCTGGGTCTACTTTGACAACGCCCGCCTTGCCCACCAGGTGGCCACCGTCGCCCTGGCGCTCATCCTGTTCGAAGGCGGGCTGGCCTCACGGTGGAGCGAGCTGCGCCCCGTCCTGGCTCCGGGGCTGGTCCTGGCCACGGCCGGCGTCGCCATCTCCGCCGCGCTGGTGGGAGCGGCGGCGGCCTGGCTGCCCGGTCTGGACTGGACCCATGGGCTGCTCATCGGCGCCATCGTCGGTTCCACCGACGCCGCCGCCGTCTTTGCCATCCTGCGCCGCACGCCGCTCCCCCGCAAGCTGGCCGCCACCCTTGAGCTGGAGTCAGGGACCAACGATCCGGTGGCCATCTTTCTCACCGACCTGTTCGTCCGCATCGCGATCGAACCGGTCACCCCCCTGGAAGGCCTGGCGCTGCTGGTCCGGCAGGTCGGGTTCGGCGCCGTGGCGGGATGGGCGGCCGGGCGGGCAGGAGCCGTCGCCATGAACCGCCTGGCCGCGGAATCCAGCTACCCGTACATGCTGTTGAGCACGGGCGTCGCCCTGACGGCCTACGGCGCGGCGGCGGTGGTGGGCGGCAGCGGCTTTTTGGCGGTCTATCTGGCCGGGCTCATGATGAGCCGCTACGCGCCGGTGTACCGGCTCACGGTGGTGCGGTTCCACGAGGGCCTGAGCTGGGTGGCCCAGGTGGGCATGTTCGTCCTCCTCGGGCTGCTGGTCTTTCCCAGCCAGTTGCCGGAGGTTGCCGGCGGGGCCCTGGTGATCACCGGCGCCCTCATGCTGGTCGCCCGGCCCCTGGCCACCTGGATCTGCACGCTGCCCTGGGACTTCGACTGGCGCGAGCGCCTGTTCCTCGGCTGGGCGGGCCTGCGGGGCGCGGTGCCCATCGTGCTGGCCACGGTCCCGCTGGCCGCCGGGCTGGAAGACAGCTGGTACCTGTTCCACGTGGTGTTCTTCGTCGTCCTGGCATCGGTGGCCGTCCAGGGCACCACGCTGGCTCCCCTGGCCCGCTGGCTGGGGCTGGCCGCGCCGGGGGCGGGACCTGCGGAGCCCCGGCTGGAGCTGGCGCCGGTGGGCCGGCCCGCCGTGGGCCTGATCCACGTGCAGGTCTCCGAACATGCCCCGGCGGCGGGGCGCAGCCTCTCCCAGGTCAACCTGCCCGGAGGGGCGACGGTCACCATGCTGGTGCGGGACGGCCGGGTGATCCCGCCCCGGGGCCGGACGGTGCTCCATCCCGGGGACCACCTGTACGTTCTCGTACAGGAGCGGGACGTGGAGCCGGTGATCGCTCTGCTGGCGGGCACCGAACCCGGCCCGAGGGGTGGAACGGGCCGGCCCCCAGCCGGAGACGGCGCACCCCCGCCGCCCGCACCGGCATCGGAGGTCACCTGATCCAACCGGACGGCCACCCGGGCTGCCTCGCCCTGGGTGACGATGGGGGCTGCCTCACCCTTCGCCCCCGCCGCCCTCGCTGCCGCCTTCCTCCACCGCCGCCCGGCCCGCCGCCAGCCGGGCGATGAGCACGCGGAAGGGCGAGCAGCTGACGTAGTCCAGCCCCGCCCGGTGGCAGAAGGCGATGGACGCCGGATCGCCGCCGTGCTCGCCGCAGATGCCCACCTTGAGGTCGGGCCGGACCCGGCGGCCGTCGGCCACGGCCAGCTGGATCAGCCGGCCCACCCCGGCGGCGTCCAGGGACACGAAGGGGTTCTCCGGCAGGATCTTCTCCGCCAGGTAGTGGTGGAGGAACTTGCCCTCGGCGTCGTCGCGGCTGAAGCCGAAGGTGGTCTGGGTCAGGTCGTTGGTCCCGAAGGAGAAGAACTCGGCCACCTGGGCGATCTCGCCCGCCGTCAGGGCCGCCCGCGGCACCTCGATCATGGTGCCGATCCGGACCTTCAGGTCCAGGCCCGTCTCCGCCTCCGCCTCCCGGCGCACCGCCTCGATGCGCTCCCGCAAGAAGGCCAGCTCCCGCACGTGGGCCACCAGCGGGATCATGATCTCCGGCCGGGCGTCCACGCCGCGGCGCCGCAGGTTGGCCGTGGCCCGGAAGATGGCCCGGGCTTGCATCTCGTACACCTCGGGGAAGGTGATGCCCAGGCGGCAGCCACGGTGGCCCAGCATGGGGTTGGCCTCGTTCAGGGCCCGCACCTTGCGCAGCAGCTCGCGGCGCTCCTCCAGCCGGGCCGGGTCGCCGCCCTCCAGCTCCAGCCGCGTCACCTCCACCAGCAGCTCCTCCAGGGAGGGCAGGAACTCGTGGAGCGGCGGGTCCAGCAGGCGGATGGTCACCGGCAGCCCGGCCATGGCCTCCAGGATCCCTTCGAAGTCGGATTGCTGCATCACCGCCAGCTCGGCCAGGGCCGCCTCCCGCTCCTCCCGGGTCTCGGCCAGGATCATGCGCTGGACGGCGGGCAGGCGTTCGGGTCCCATGAACATGTGCTCGGTGCGGCAGAGGCCGATGCCCTCGGCGCCGAACTCCCGGGCCCGGCGGGCGTCGTCCGGCGTGTCGGCGTTGGCCAGCACCCGGAGGCGCCGAGCCTGGTCCGCCCACTCCAGCAGCTGCCGGAACTCGGGCGACAGCTCCGGTTCCACCAGCGGCACCTGGCCGGCGAATACCCGGCCCGTGGCCCCGTCGATGGTGATCACGTCGCCCTTGCGGAAGACCCGGCCGGCGACCTGGAACTCCTCGCGCTCGAGGTCGATGCGCAGCGCCTCGCAGCCGCAGACGGCGGGCTTGCCCATGCCGCGGGCCACCACGGCGGCGTGGCTGGTCATGCCGCCGCGGCTGGTCAGGACACCCTGGGCCGCCACGATGCCGTGGATGTCATCGGGGGTGGTCTCGGGCCGGACCAGGATGATCGCCTGGCCGTCCCGGCCCAGCCGTTCCGCCTCATCGGCGTCAAAGACGATGGCCCCCACCGCCGCCCCCGGCGAGGCGGGCAGGCCCTGGGCCAGCGGCTCGACCGCCGCGTTGGGGTCCACGTGCTTGTGCAAGAGGCGGGCCACCTGGTCGGGGTCGACCCGCAACAGCGCCGTATCCCGGTCGATCAGGCCCTCCTGCACCATGTCGCAGGCGATGCGCACGGCGGCCGCCGCCGTCCGCTTGCCGCTGCGGGTCTGCAGCAGGAACAGGCGCCCACGGTCGACGGTGAACTCGATGTCCTGCATGTCCCGGTAGTGGCGCTCCAGGCGCTCCGCCACCTGCTCCAGCTGGCGGTAGAGCGCCGGCCGCTGCTCCTTCAGCCGGGCGATGGGCTCCGGCGTGCGGATGCCGGCCACCACGTCCTCCCCCTGGGCATTAGGAAGGTACTCGCCATACAGCTCGCGGGCACCCGTGGAGGGATTGCGGGTGAACATCACGCCGGTTCCCGAGTCGGGGCCCGTGTTGCCGAAGACCATGGCCTGCACGTTGACACCGGTGCCCAGGTCGTCGGGGATCTTGTGGATGCGGCGGTAGACCTTGGCCCGCTCGTTGTTCCACGAGTCGAACACGGCCCGGATGGCCAGCTCCAGCTGCGCCCGCGGGTCCTGGGGGAAGTCGCGACCGGCCTCCTGCCGGACGATCTCCTTGAAGGTCGCCACCAGCCGCTCCAGTTCCTCCGCCGGCAGTTCGTGGTCGAACCGGACGCCGCGCCGCTGCCGGGCGGCTTCCAGGGCGTACTCGAAGCGGGCGGCCGGTACCCGCAGCACCACGTCGCCGAACATCTGGATCAGCCGCCGGTAGCAGTCGAAGGCAAAGCGCGGGTCCCCCGTCTCCCGGGCCAGCCCCTGCACCGCCTGGTCGTTGAGCCCCAGGTTGAGGATGGTGTCCATCATCCCCGGCATGGAGACGGGCGCCCCGGAGCGGACCGACACCAGCAGGGGCCGCTCGGGATCGCCGAACCGGCGGCCGATCTCGCCCTCAAGCCGCGCCAGCTGCTGCTCCACCTGCTCCATGAGGCCGGGCGGGAACGCCCCACCGGCGGCCAGGTAGGCCTTGCAGGCCTCGGTGGTGATGGTGAAGCCCGGCGGGACGGGCAGGCCGATGCGGGTCATCTCCGCCAGGTTGGCGCCCTTGCCGCCCAGGAGGGCCCGGCCGGCCCCCGTTCCCTCGTCGAAGAAGTAGACCCACCGCCGCGGCGCCGCCTGGGGCTGGGCCGCGGGCTCAGCGGTCCCCGTGCTCATGGCGCTCCCCCTTCGCCAGGATCTGCAGCACCGTGTTGGCCGTCTCCTCCACGGCCTTGTTGGTGACGTCGATGACGGGGCAGCCCAGTTCCCGGAAGATGCGCTGGGCGTAGGCCAGTTCTTCCTGGATGCGCTGCATGCTGCCGTAGCTGGAGTCCTCACCGAGGCCGATGGCCTTGAGCCGCTCCCGCCGGATCCGCTGCAGGGCGTCGGGGCGGATGATCAGGCCCACCAGCCGGTTCCGCGGTACCTTATACAATTCGGGAGGCGGCTCCACCTCCGGGACCAGGGGCACGTTGGCCACCTTGTACATGCGGTGGGCCAGGTACATGCTGACCGGCGTCTTGGAGGTGCGGGAGACGCCCAGCAGCACGATGTCCGCCTGGAGCAGGCCGCGGGGATCCTTGCCGTCGTCGTACTTGACGGCGAACTCCACGGCTTCCACCCGCCGGAAGTACTCCTCGTCCAGGCGGTGGCGCAGGCCGGGCTGCAGCCGCGGCGGGCGCTCCGCCACCCGCATCCAGGCCGCCATCATCGGCCCCATGATGTCGACCACGGGGATGCCGGCCGCCTGGGCCTTCTCGTTCAGTGCCCGGCGCAAGTCCTCCAGGATCAGGGTGTGGACGATCAGGCTGCGCTGCTCGCGGCGGGCCCGCGCCACGATCTCGTCGACGGTCTCCATGCGATCGACGTAGGGGAAGCGGTAGAAGGTCGCACGATGACCGTTGAACTGGCTGGCGGCCGCCCGGGCCACCAGCTCGGCGGTCTCGCCCAGGGAATCGGAGACGATGAACACCACCGGTTCTGCCACCAGGTTCCCCCTCCCCCGGCCATCGGGTGTCAGGATTGGACATCCTGGCGCCAATCCCTGGTGCCGGCGGCCCGGGCTTCAGCGGCCGGCGGCCGGGCTAGACGCCGGCCGCCAGCTCCCCGAGGGCCGCCACCCGGCCGGCCAGGCCGGTCACCCTCTTCAGCAAGGCGAGGCGGTTGGCCCGCAGGGCCGGATCTTCCGCCATCACCAGCACCCGGTCGAGGAAGGCGTCGACGGCGGGCCGCAGCCCGGCGATGGCCCGGAAGTAGGCGCCGTAATCCCGGACGGCCAGGGCCTCCTGCACCGCCCCGGCGGCCGCTTCGGCGGCGGCGTGCAGCGCCTGCTCCTCGGGCTCCCGGAACAGGGCCGGGTCGACCGCTTCCGCCTCCGCCCGCCCCGCCAGGTTGGCGGCTCGCCGGTGGACGGTCAGCACATCGGCGGCCAGGGGCGAGGCCAGCAGGTCCGCCACCGCCCGGGCCCGCGCCCAGACCCCGGGCACGTCGCGGGCGTCGACCGCCAGCACCGCCTGGATGACGTCGTGGGCGTAACCTGCCTCGGCCAGCAGCCCGCGCAGCCGCGCCACCAGGAAGTCCAGCAGCCTGGCCCTGACCTCGCCCGGGTCGAACCGCACCTCCACCGCCGGCGACGCCACGGGCGGCAGGTAGCCGGCCAGGGCCTGATCCAGCAGGACATCTAGAGGGGGCAGCGACGGGTGGCCTGATCCGGTTGCGCCTGTGCCGGCGGGCGTTCCGGCGCCGCCTCCCGTCCGGCCCGCCGGCCCTTGCGCCGCGGGCCCGGCCAGCAGGCGGAGCAGGCCCACCCCCGCCCGGCGCAGGCCGTAGGGGTCCTGGGAGCCCGTGGGCTCCAGGCCCGCGGCGAAGCAGCCCGCCAGGGTGTCGACCCGGTCGGCGATGGCCAGCAGCAGCCCCGGCCGCGTGGCGGGCAGCTGGTCATCGTCCCCGCCCCGCGGCAGGTACTGCTCGGCCAGGGCCTGGGCCACCGCCGGCGGCTCGCCGTCCAGCAGGGCGTACTCCCTCCCCATGCGGCCTGCCAGCTCCGTGAACTCGTAGACCAGGGCGGTCACCAGGTCGGCCTTGGCCAGGCGGGCCGCCCGGGCCGCCTGCTGCCGCTCTTCGGCCGGCAGCCCCAGCCCCTCCGCCAGCCAGCCCACCAGCCGCTCCAGCCGCCGCGTCTTGTCGAGCAGGGTGCCCAGGCCCGGGAGGAAGGAGACCCGCTCCAGGTCCGCCACCCGGTCCACCAGGGGCCGCTGGCGGTCCTGCTGGAAGAAGAACCGGGCGTCGGCCAGCCGGGCGCGGATCACCCGCTCGTTGCCCCGCCGGACCGTGTCGAGGTGCCGCTCGTCGCCGTTGCGTACGGCGATGAAGTAGGGCAGCAGGCGGTCGCTGCCCGGCTGCCGCACGGGGAAGTACCGCTGGTGGACCTTCATGGTGGTGACCAGCACGTCCCGCGGCAGCTCCAGCATCTCGGCGGCGAAGGAGCCCGCGAAGGCCGTCGGGTACTCCACCAGGTCGACCACCTCGTCCAGCAGCTCGGGGTCGATCTCGGCCTCGCCCCCCGCCGCCGCCGCTGCCGCCTGGGCCTGCTCCACGATCCGCTGCCGCCGCTCCTCGGGATCGACCACCACATAGGCCTCCGCCAGCCGGCGGCGGTACTCGTTTTCCGACGCCGAGGCCAGTTCCACCGCCCCGGGATGGAGGAACCGGTGACCGTAGGTCTCGCGCCCGGCCCGCACCCCGGCAAAGGAGACCGGCAGCACCTCCTCGCCCAGCAAGGCCACCAGCCAGTGGACCGGGCGGATGAACCGGTGCTCGCCGGCCCCCCAGCGCATGGTGCGGCGGAACTCCAGGCCGCCCAGGACGACCGGCAGCAGTTCCACCAGCACCTCCGCCGCAGGCCGCCCCTGGTGGACCTTGCGGGCGAAGACGTACTCGCCCTGGGGGGTCTGGCGCACCACCAGCTGGCTCACCTCGACCCCCTGGCTGCGGGCGAAGCCCAGGGCCGCCGGCGCCGGCTCGCCGCCCGGACCGAAGGCCGCGGCCCGGGACGGCCCGCGGACCCACTCCTCCCGGGCCTCCTGCCGCGGTGACAGCCCCTGCACCACCAGGGTGAGCCGGCGCGGGGTTCCCAGGGACCGCACCACCTCGTACGTCAGGCCCGCCTCCGCCAGGGCCGTGCCGGCCCGCTCCGCCAGCTGGCGGCGGGCCTCCCCGCAGTCGCCGGCAGGGATCTCCTCGCACCCCACCTCGACCAGAAGATCGAGCCGCTGGTCCATCTCGGACTGGTCCATCTCACGCTGCTCCATGGTCCTGGCTCCTTCCCCCGACGAGTTTCGCTGTCAACCCCGGTACCCGCCCGGATCAGCCCGCCGCCGGGCCGGAGGCCGGTTCGTCCGCGGGGGCGGGACCGGCGCCCCAGGCTCCGGCCTGCAGCAGCGGGTAGCCCAGCCGCTCCCGCTGGGCCAGGTAGGCCTCGGCCGCCTTGCGGGCCAGGGCCCGCACCCGCCCCAGCAGAGCGGTGCGCTCGCTGGCGCTGACGGCGTTGCGGGCCTCCAGCACGTTGAACAGGTGGGAGCACTTGAGCACGTAGTCGTAACCGGGCAGGGCGAGGCCCTGGTCCAGGGCGCGAGCGGCCTCCCGGGCGGCGTCATCGAACCAGCGGCGGAGCATGTCCACGTCGGCATGCTCGAAGCTGTAGGCCGAGTGCTCGTACTCCGCCATGCGGAACATCTCGCCGTAGGTCACGCCGTCGACCCAGCGGATGTCGAAGACGGTGTCCACCCCCTGCAGGTAGGTGGCGATGCGCTCCAGGCCGTAGGTGAGCTCGACCGACACGGGCTTGCACTCGAAACCCGCCACCTGCTGGAAGTAGGTGAACTGGGTGATCTCCATGCCGTCCAGCCAGACCTCCCAGCCCAGGCCCCAGGCGCCGCCGCTGGGCCACTCCCAGTTGTCCTCGACGAAGCGGATGTCGTGCTCCAGGGGCTCAATGCCCAGGGCCTTCAAGCTGCCCAGGTAGAGCTCCTGCACGTCGGGCGGGGACGGCTTGAGGATCACCTGGTACTGCCAGTGCTGGTAGAGCCGGTTGGGGTTCTCGCCATAGCGCCCGTCGGCGGGCCGGCGGGACGGCTCCACGTAGGCCACCCGCCACGGCTCGGGGCCCAGGGCGCGGAAGAAGGTCAGGGGGTTCATGGTGCCCGCCCCCGTCTCCACGTCGTAGGGCATGCCCAGCACGCACCCCTGCTCGGCCCAGTACTGGTTGAGCCGGAGGATCATCTGCTGGAAGTCCACCGGAAAATCCCTCCTATGGCACAAAAGTCGAATGTGGCACGAAAATCGAAGGCCGCCCGCCCCCTCAGGGACGGGCGGCCCCTGGCCCCCGCGGTTCCACCCTGATTGGTCCACCGGCACCCGCCGCCGGCGGCGGCCGCGGACGAACCCGGCCCCGGGCCCGCCACGCCCCTCGACGGGCACCGCACCGGCCGCCGCTTCCCGCCCCGCAGGCGAGCAGCCCGGCAAACCCACCTCACTCCGTGCGGGCTTTACTCGGCCGAGGACGGCCTCCGCAGCCCCGGGGCGCCGCCATGATCCCCATCATCTTGCTCCGCCTCCGGGGTGCTGCTCTCCTGCGCCGCCTCCACCTTTCCTCCCGCGGGCTCAGGGGCGCCTTCCCCCGGGGTCCGGGCCGGCCTTCCACCCTCGCCGGCTCGCTGCCACCGGAAGGACCGGGGTACTCCTCCCCTTCATCGCCTGACAACGACCGGCCGGCCGCCGGCAGCCTGGCTGCCGGCCCGCCCGCCGGCTGGACGGTCAAGGTGAATGTCGTCGATTGCGTATATTCCGTCGATATCGGCAAAACAGGCATTCCGCCTGCAGATGCCGCCCGGAAGGGCCCCATTCGGCGACGCCGCGTGGAATCCTCCCGGCGGTGGGGCTCGCTCCGGCTGGCGCGCCCATCAATGGCGGGGTCCCGGATCCTGGGTCCCGCCCGCCGCCCCGTCGCCCGGGGAATCCCAGGCGCCGCTGCCCCCGTAGGTGCCGCCCTCACCATAGCCGCCCGCCGGGCCGCCGGCCGCACCCGGGCCCGTGCCGGTCTCGCCCCAGCCGCCGGCCCCCGCCGGGCCCGCACCCCCGGTGCCGCCCGTTCCCTGGCCGGCTCCGGCGGTGCCGTCGTTGCGGCGTTCCACCACGATGGTCGCCCGGGTGACCAGGGCCGCGATGACGCCCACCACCGCCAGCATGGGCGCCAGCAGCGCCCCCAGGGCGCCCACGGTGACGGGCAGCTCCACCAGGGTCTGCCCGTCCTGGTTGCGGATGACGATGCGGCGCACGTTACCCTCGTTGATCAGCTGCCGCACCCGGTCAACCAGCTCGGCCCCCTGGACCTGGATCCGCTCCTGCCAGGTGTTGCGGCGGGACTCCTCCTCCAGGCGGATCAGGGCCTCCACCACGTCCCCGCCGCACTGGTCCAGAAGCTCCTTGGCCCGGCGGTAGCTGACCCCGGCCCGCTCCCTCAGGATATCGATCTTCTCCAGCTCGCTCACCCGCTCCACCCCCTTGGGTCACGACCGGCTAGCGGCCTGCGCTCGCCCCGGGTGCCGGCGGCCCCGCCGGCGGCATCGCTGCTTCATCCAGTATTGCCAAAATGCCGGCCGATCGAAAGGGCTGGCCCAGGTGGTAGACCAGGTGGGTCTGGGTCACCTCCGCCGCCCGGGCCAGGGTCGCCGGCGCCGGCCGCAGCCGGGCCGCCAGCTGGGGGTTCAGCCGCCCGGCCAGGCGAAGCACCTGCCAGGTGGCGGGGTCCAGGGACAGGGCCGCCGGCCGGCCCGGCCGGCACCTCCGGCAGAGGGCGCCGCCCATCTCGGCGCTGTAACCCGCGGGCAGGGCCCCCTCCCCGGGCGCGGGGGCGGGCGGGCCACCCCCCGCGCCGCGCCCCTGCGGCAGCACCAGGGGCCGCCCGCAGTCCTGGCAGGCCTCCAGCTGGATGCCCAGGCCGGCCAGATCGAGCAGCCGGAGCTCCGCATGGCGCAGCCAGAGCCCCTGGGCCACGCGGTCGGCAGGGGCCGCCGCCAGCCCCCGCAGCACCGCCAGCAGTACGAGGAAGACCCCGGGGCTCGGTGCCCCTTCGTGGGTGAACGCCTCGGCCAGCTCGGCCACGTAGGCGGCGGCCGCCAGGGCCTCCAGGCTCCCCCGCAGGCCGGCGTGGGCGTCCAGCACCTGGACCTGGCTTACCCCGTCCAGGGAGCGCCCTTTCCACAGGAGGAACCGGCTGTAGGTGTAGGGCTGCACCCCGGCCGCCAGGGAACTGCGCGGGCGGCGCACCCCCTTGGCCAGCACGGTGCGGCGGGTCCCGTCCCGGTCCACCAGGGTCACCAGGCGGTCCCGCTCGCCGTACTCCCTGGTCCTGAGCACGATCCCTTCCACGCTGTAGAGGGGCATGCCGCCCACCTCCCCGCCCCGGGCGGGCTGCGTGGGGCCCGGTTGGGATGGCACCACGAGGGCCGCTCCGCGCCGGGTCGCCCGGCCCGCCATCAGCCCGCGACGCGGAACAGCAGCCACGTGGCGGTGAGAAAGTACACCAGGGTGCCCACCACGTCCAGGGTGGTGGTGACGAAGGGGCCCGATGCCACGGCCGGGTCGACCCGCAACCCGTGCAGGGCCAGGGGCACCACCACGCCGATGGCCGCCGCCACCAGGGTGTTGAGCCCCATGGCCGTCCCCACCGTCACCGCCAGCGCGCCGTTCCCCAGCACCGCGTAGACCAGGCCGATGCTGGTGAGGGCCAGCACCAGCGCCAGGAGCAACCCCACCTGCAGTTCCCGCCCCAGCACCCCCAGCGCTTCGCCGCGCTCGATCTCCCCCGTGGCCAGCCCCCGCACCGCCGTGGCCAGGGACTGGGTGCCCACGTTGCCCGCGGTGGCCGCCAGCAGGGGGATGAAGTAGGCCAGCTCCGCCACCCGCTCCAGGGTGCCCTCGAACCCCTGGATCACCTTCGCCACCACCAGCTCGCCCAGCAAGAGGCCGACCAGCCAGGGCAGGCGCAGGCGGGCCCGCAGCCAGGAGGTGCCGGCCGCCGCCCCCTCGGGCGTGGCGGTCAGCCGGTAGATGTCCTCGCTGGCCTCCTCCTCCAGCACGTCGACCACGTCGTCCACGGTGACGATGCCCAGGATCCGCCCCTCGGCATCGACCACCGGCACCGCCAGCAGGTCGTACTTGGCCACCACCCGGGCGACCTCTTCCTGGTCCATGTCCGGCGGCACCGTCACCACGCGGGTGCGCATGATGCGGCGGATGGGGGTGTCGGGCGGCGCCACGATGAGCTCCCGCAGGGAGAGGACTCCCTGCAGCCGCTCCTCCCGGTCCACCACGTAGACGTAATAGATCGTTTCCGCGTCGGGCGCCAGCCGGCGCAGGGCGTCGATGGCCTCGGCGGCGGTAAGGTCGTCCTGCAGGGCGACGAACTCGGTGGTCATCAGGCCGCCGGCGGTGTCGTCCAGGTATGCCAGCAGGGACCGCACGTCCGCCGCTTCCCGGTCGCGGAGCAGCCTCAGCAGGTCGACCGCCCGCTGGGGCGGCAGCTCACCCAGCAGGTCCGCCACCTCGTCGCTGGACATCTCCTCCAGGACGGCCCCGGCCCGCTGGCGGTCCAGGACCGCCAGGATCTCCGACTGGACCGGCGCCGGCAGCTCCTCCACCACCAGGGCGGCCTGCTCCGGCGGAAGCCACCCCAGCAGCCGGGCCCGGAGGGCCGGCTCCTGGCTCAGGACGAACTCGGCCAGGTCCGCCGGGTGCAGCTCGCCGGCCAGCCGCCCCGCCGCCGCCGCATCGCCGTCCTGTACGGCCCGGGCCAGCTGCTCCTGCCAGGGAGCTGCCGCGCCGGCGGTGGCGGGGCGGGCCGGTGGATTCCGCCGCCCCTGCTGAGCGGGGGCGGCCGGTGCGTTCCGGTGTCTCTGCTGCCCATTCCCTTCCGACTGCGCCACCGGACCACCTCACTGGTGGAAGCCGAAATTGCTCAGGGCACCCTGCTTGTTCCTCCAGTCGGGCTTGACCTTGACCCACAGGTCCAGGTAGATCCGGGAGCCCAGCAGGGCCTCGATCTCGAGCCGCGCCAGGCGCCCGATCTCCTTCAGCATGCGGCCCTGCTCCCCGATCAGGATGCGCTTCTGCCCCTCCCGCTCCACGTAGATGGTGGCGGGCACGTAGACCACCCCGTTGGGCCGGCGCTCCACCTTCTCGATCTGCACCGCCACCGCGTGGGGCACCTCTTCCCGGGTCAGGTGGAGGATCTGCTCCCGGATGAGCTCCGCCATGATCTGGGCCTCGGGCTGGTCGGTCACCATATCCTCGGGGAAGAACCGGGGCCCCTCCGGCAGCAGGCCCTCCAGGGTCCCGACCAGCTCGGCGACGCCGACCCCGTGCAGGGCGGAGACGGGGTGGACCGCGGCGAAAGTGCCCAGCTCCGCAAAGCGGGCGGCGATGGCCGGCACCTCCCCCGGGGCCACCTGGTCGATCTTGTTGACCACCAGGACCCGCGGCGTCTTGAGACCGGCCAGCTGCTCGGCGATGAACCGGTCACCCGGCCCCGGCTCCCGGTCGGGAGCCTCCACCAGCCAGCAGACGGCCTCCACCTCCTGGAGGGTGCGGCGGGCGATCTGGACCATGTGCTCGCCCAGCAGGTGCTGGGGCTTGTGGATGCCCGGCGTGTCGACGAAGACCAGCTGGGCCCCGGGCCGGTTGAGCACCCCCAGGATCCGGGTCCGGGTGGTCTGGGGCTTGTCGGACATGATGGCGATCTTCCGCCCGATCAGCTGGTTGAGCAGGGTCGACTTGCCCACGTTGGGCCGGCCGATCAGGGCGACGAAGCCCGAACGGAAACCCTGGGCGCGGGCGCCCGGGGCGGGATGGGCGCCCGGCCCGCCCGGGGCGCCGGGCAGGTCCGGCCGGCGCTCGTGGGGCTCGCGGGGCGACTCGGCGGCTCCGGCCCGGCCAGGGGCCGGCGACTCCTGCCCCGGTCCACCGGTTGTCATGCGCCATCCCTCCTCTCTGCCCGGGCTAGTTGCCCGCCGGCGCCTGGCGGTTGTCCGTTTCGCCGGCGGCGTCCGGCCCCTGGTCCGGCCCCTGGATCTCCACCCGGGTGGACGTGGGAACCAGGTGGACCCAGACCGGACCGGGCACCAGGGTCACGGGCTGGCCGCCGGCCTCCAGCCAGCGGGTGGGTGCGGCGGCCGACGGCTTCTCCCAGCGCCCCTCCCGCCACCGCCCGCCGGTGGCGATGAGCAGGCGCCCGGAACCCGTCACGTCCACGTCCAGCCGCCCGGCCGCATCGCCGGCGATGGGCCGGGACGGCACGAACTGGATCAGCAGGCTCGCCGGCGCCAGGGGCTGCCCGGTCTCCTCCGCGGCATGGGGGCCGAAGGCGGTCTCCCGCCGGAAGCCTTGCCCCGTCCACCGGTAGCGCACCCACCCCTGGCGCCAGCCGGGCCAGTGGATGACCAGTTCCTCGACCTCCTGGCCCGCCGGACGGGCTCCGGGGTCCAGGAAGGTGAAGGGGGCGGCCGGCGGCTGCGCCGTGACGGCCCAGCCGCGTTCTTCCGCAGCCGCCACGGCCACCGGCAAGGATGCATAAAGATTATGGGGCATCGCCCGGCCGTTGTCCCGGGTGAAGACCCGCCGCCCCCCGCCCCGGGGATCGGAGCGGACGCCGTCCAGGTCATCCAGGCCGCTGGCCCCGATGCGGGCATAGTGCTGGGGGCTGCCCCCGGCGTGGACGTACAGGGCGTCCCATTCGGCCGCCAGGTCCAGGAAGTAGTGGCGCGAGCTGCGCACGGGCCCCACCCGCTCCGGCCGCTGGGTGACGAACAGGGCCAGCAGGCGGGTGATGCCGCCTTCCGCCGGCACCTCATACACCAGATCGGCCGCCGCCAGTCCCGCCTGGGGGCGGGCGTCAGGATGGTTGTCGATGCTGGCCAGGATCGGGCGCTGCTCCAGGAGGGCCGGATCGTCCAGCGGCAGGCCCGTCAGCGGGTTCACCGCCGCGGGCGGCGTTGGGGCGGGTTCGGCCGGTCCGGGGGGTGGTGGCGAGGGCGGGGCCGTGGCCGGTTGCGGCCGGCTGCACGCGGGCAGGACCAGCGCCACGCCGGCCAGGACCAGCACGGCCAGGGCCAGGACCGGGCCCGGGACGAGCCGCCGGCCGGGGTGAAGGTGCGGCACGGCGGGCCGGCGACCGGACCGCTCCGGCGACGGCGGCAGGGATGGCTCGCGCGGTGACGGCGGCAAGGGTGTCTCCTCCTCCCGTCAGGTTGGAATGGGATGGCCGCTTGCGGCTCCGCCGGCGCGGCCCCCCTGGCACCCGCGGTGGTCCCAGGCAGGTCCCGGCGGCAACCGGCCAGCGGCGGGGGACGGCCCGGCCGAGCCAGCCTACCGGGCCGGCCGGCGGGCCGCTGCCCGCCGCCGGTCCCGCGCAGGGGGGCGGGGAACCGGCTCGTCCCGGGTCGCGCGGCGGACGCCCAGGGAGCTCACGGCGAAATACAGCGCAGGGAGAAGGGGCCAGAGCCGCCAGGGCGCTTCCCGGGCGTGGGCCAGAAACAGGCCGGGGAGCTGCAGCAGCCCCTCACCCAGCACCACCACCCCCGTCAGGGTGGCCAGCAGGGCGGCCGCCAGCACGGCCCCCGCGGCCACATCCTTGACCCGGCCGGCCAGGGGCCGGAACTCCTCCGTGGCCAGGTCCACCGCCCCTTCGATGGCCGTGTTGAGCCACTCCAGCAGGATGACCATCCCGGCCGCCAGGATCAGGACGGCCCACTGCCAGGACGCGGCCCCGAGCCACCAGGCGGCGGTGAAGAGCAGCGTGGCGGCGGCGAAGTGCAGGCGCATGTTGGCCTCGGTGGCCCAGATCCAGCGGAAGCCGGCCCACGCGTAGCGGAAGGACTCGGCCAGGGTGCCGGCCCGGCCGAAGCTGGGCCGCCGGCCGCCCGTCATGGCCGGCTCAGCCCGCAGGCGGCCAGCGCCGCTTCCGCCTTCTCGTGCATGCGCCGCTCGCCCTCCGCGTCGGGGTGGTCGTAGCCCAGCAGGTGGAGCACACCGTGGGCCAGCAGGTAGCCCACCTCCCGGTCCAGGGAGTGGCCGTAGTCCCGGGCCTGGGCCGCCGCCCGCTCCAGGGAGATCACCACGTCACCCAGGGGCACCGGCTCCGGCCCGGGCGCCACCTGGGCGGGGACGGCCGCCTCCCGCACCAGCGCGGCCACCTCGTCCGGTTCCAGCTGCGGGAAGGAGAGCACGTCGGTGGGCGCGTCCTTGCCCCGGTAACGCCGGTTGAGTTCCTGGATGGCCACGTCGTCGACGAAGGTGAGGGAGATCTCCACGGGGACCCCAAGGCCCTCGGCCGCCAGCAGGCGGCCCACCACCGCCGGCAGGAGGCGATCCCAGTGGGGTGGCACGGCCAGCCGGTCCTGGTGGTTGTCCATCGCCAGCACGGGCTGGGACGGCACGGCGCCGCCATCCTGGTGCATCCCGTTCCCTCCTGCTTCGTTGCCTCCGGCCGGGCCGCCCCAGGCCGGCCGGACGCCCCTCTCCTGCGATCTCAGCTGCCCGGCCTCAGTCGCCGCCGTCCGGGGGGCGGGAGCCGCCGGGACCGCCGGCTCCCGCGGCCGGTCCCGGCGGGTCATCCGCTCCCGTCGCGGCCCGCTCCGGCGCGGCCGGCTCCGGGGTCTGGGGTGGCCGGGACGCGGTCCGGGAGGGCGGCCCTTCCTTGCGCCGGGCCCGCTCCATCTCCTTGAGCACCACCTCGGGGTACTCGATGCGGTGATGGAAGATCCCCGTCAGGACCCGGACGAAGGTGCTGGCGATCCGGTCCAGGTCGCGGAAGGTGAGGTCGGCCCGGTCCAGCTGGCCGTCGTTGAGGCGGTCCTTGATGATCTTGCGCACCACCTGCTCGATGCGGCCCGGGGTCAGGTGTCCCAGGGACCGGACCGTCGCCTCCACCCCGTCGGCCAGCATCACCACCGCCGTCTCGCGGGTGGTGGGGGGCGGGCCGTCGTAGCGGAAGTTGCCCTCCAGCACCTGGTCCGGCTCACCCATCTCCTGCGCGCGCCGCAGGAAGTATTCCACCCTGGTGGTCCCGTGGTGCTCCCGGATGAACCGGATGATCTCTTCCGGCAGGCCGTGCTGCCGTGCCAGCTCGACGCCGTCCTTGACGTGGGCGGTGATGATCAGGGCGCTGAGGTTAGGCGACAGCTTGTCATGGGGGTTCTCGCCCCCGAACTGGTTCTCGATGAAGAAGTAGGGGCGCCGGATCTTGCCCACGTCGTGGTAGTAGGCTCCCACCCGCGCCAGCAGGGAGTTCCCGCCGATCTCCTCCACCGCCGCCTCGGCCAGGTTGGCCACCATCAGGCTGTGGTGGTAGGTGCCGGGCGCCTCCACCAGCAGGCGGCGCAGCAGCGGCTGGTTGGGGTTCGCCAGTTCGATCAGGCGGACCGGCGTGACAAGGCCGAAAAAGCTCTCCAGGAAGGGCAGCAGGCCGATGGTGAGAATGGCCGCCAGCAGCCCGCCGAAGGCCGACCAGCCCACCTGCTTCCAGACCTCGAGCCCGGTGAGGGGCGGGCTGCCGAACATCAGGGCCAGGGCCAGGGTCGACGCCACGTTGACGCCCGCGATGATGGCCCCGGCGCGGATGAAGTCGGACCGGTGCCCCAGGCGGGAGACGGAAAAGGCTGCCGCCGCCCCTCCGAGGAAGGTCACGATGCCGAACCGCAGGCCGTCGCCGGCCATCACCCCCACCGCCACGGAGAGCAGCATGGCGGCCACCAGGGCCGTACGAGGGTTCAGCAAGACCGCCAGCAGCATGGGTCCCGTGGCCACCGGCATCAGGTAGGGCGACACGGGCTGGAGCAGGCGGGCGAAGACCAGGGTGATCACCGGCACCAGGCCGAACAGGACGAACCGCGGTTCGTCCTCGTAAACCCGGCGATCAAAGGTGCCCAGGTACGCGCCCCCGGCCGCCATGCCCAGCAGCACCAGCAGGCCCGTGCCCGCCCAGATGCCCGCCAGGTCCCAGGGATCTTCCTGCAGCAGGCCCGCGTCCCGCAGGCGGACCATGTCCTCTTCCGTCACCTTTTCCCCGGCTTCCACGATGACCTCGCCGGGGACGATGACCACCGGATCGACCTGTTCCGTGGCCCTGCGCCGGGCCTCTTCGGTGCCTTCCCGGTCGAAGATCAGGTTGGGCCGCAGCACGCGGCTGCCCACCTGGCGCATGAACTGCCGCAGGGGCTGGGGGTAGTCCAGGTTCTCGATCTCCTCGCCCAGCCGCAGCCGGGTGGCGGCCAGCTGGTCTTCCTTGATCCCCTGGTCCAGCTCCCGCCGCACCAGCGTCCACAGGTCGCGGCGCATGGCCTCCAGCGTGCCCTTGCCGGCCGCCAGGACGGCGTCCGCCACCTCCGCCGGTAGAGAAAAGCCCAGCCGCTCTTCCAGCCGGGTGCGATCCGCAGCCGTAGGGGCGGCCTCCGCCGGCGCACCCTGGCCGTCTGTCTGGTCCCGCCGGGCCATGGCGTCCTGCACGGCCGCCACGGCGGCAAAGGCGGCCTCCAGGTCCCGCCGGGCCTGCTCGGCGGCCGAATCGTCCTCCTGGTACTGGTCGGGGACGGCCCGGGCCGCCTCCTGGCGGAGGCGTTCCGTCGCCGGGCGGTCGATGAGCTGCTTGGGCGCCACCAGATCCCGGGGAGCCGCCTGGCCGGGCCGCACCCGCACCTGGGCCGGCGCCACCGCCGTGGCCAGAAGCAGCGTGAAACACAGGAAGAACAGGCCACTCCACATGAAGCGCCGCACCTGGGGCTCCCGCCACTGCTCGCCCAGGTGGCGATCAAGCCACCGCCCCAGGCCGGCAAAACCTCCGTCCATCTTGTCCACTCCCGGCACAGGCGTCGCTCGCGGTGGCCGGGCGGTAGCTCACCGCCCGGCTTGCTGGGCCGGCATCCCGGCGCCAGGACGGCCGGCCGCCTCGCCCGCACCCTGCCCACCGTTGGGGCGCCCTTCCCCAGGGGCACCGGCCGGCGGCGCCGCTCCCCCCTCCCGGTGCGTCCCGTCGCGGCCGGCTGCAGCCTGTTCTTCCTGGCGTTCGTACGCCTCGTACGCGAGGATGATCTGCTGCACCAGGGGGTGGCGCACCACGTCCCGCTCCGTCAGGTAGACGAACTGGATGCCCTCGATGCCCTTGAGGACCTGCTGGACGTGGGCCAGGCCCGAGTGGCGCCCCCGGGGCAGGTCGACCTGGGTCACGTCGCCCGTCACCACCGCCTTGGAGCCGAAGCCCAGGCGGGTGAGGAACATCTTCATCTGCTCGGGGGTCGTGTTCTGCGCCTCGTCCAGGATGATGAACGAATCGTCCAGGGTACGCCCGCGCATGTAGGCCAGGGGAGCCACCTCGATCAGGCCCCGGTTCATGTACTTCTGGAAGGTCTCGACGCCCAGCATGTCCCACAGCGCATCGTACAGGGGCCGCAGGTAAGGGTCGACCTTGTCCTGGAGATCGCCCGGGAGGAAGCCCAGCTTCTCGCCGGCCTCTACGGCAGGCCGGGTCAGGATGATGCGGGCCACCTGGTGGGCTTTAAGGCTGGCGATGGCCACGGCCATGGCCAGGTAGGTCTTGCCCGTCCCCGCGGGACCGATGCCGAAGACGATGCCGTTCTCGCGGATGGCCTCGACGTAACGGCGCTGGCCCAGGGTTTTGGGGCGGATCGGCTTACCCCGGGCCGTGGTCACGATGACGTCGTCGGTCACCTCGGGGATGCGCTCGGCCCGCCCCTCCCGCGCCAGCTGGATGGCGTACCGCACGTCTTCGGGCCCCAGGGCCACCCCGCGCCGCACCTGCTGCAGAAGGCCCTCGAACAGCGTGGCGACCTGCCGCACCTCCTCGGGGCGGCCGCGCAGGCGGATGTGATCACCCCGGGACACGATCTGCACGGGAAAGCTGTCCTGGATCAGGCGCAGGTTCTGGTCCCCGCGCCCGAAGAGCTGCAGCGCTTCGCTGTGGTCCGCCAGGTCGATCACGGCCACGTGGCCTTCGGCGGCCGGCGGCGCCGCACCGTTGGGCTGCCGCGCATCGGGCAATGAGCCCATCGCCCTCCTTCGTGCACCGGGTGAGGTCCTCCCGCGCCCCGCGCCCGGCAGGCTCAGCCCCGCGGCCCATCCCGCCCGGGGCGCACCGCCTACCGCGGCTGAAAGGGGCGCTGGACGCCGATATCCTCGATCACCTCGACGGTGGTGCGGACCCCGGCGAACCCGGCGCCCTGCTGCACCACCTGGCTGCGCACCGCCACCACCCGGCTTCCCGGCGGCAGGCCGGCGGTCACCCGGGCCACCACCTGCCGCTCCACCAGCCGCACCGCCTGCTGCAGGGTCAGCACATGCCGGGCCAGCACCACCTGGTGGCGCGTTTCCCTGAGCAGTTCGACAGGCGGCGGGCCATCCCTCCACCCGGGGATGGCCACCAGGACCCGGCGCTCGACCTCGTAGCGGCCGGGATCCCCCCGCTGCCAGTATACCGGCAGGCGCCAGGATCCGATACGCAGGACGATTCGGGTCGACGCGCGTCCCGTGCGCACGGGCCGGGTCTGCTCGAGGGGCACCTCGCGGTACTCGCTGTACCAGGTCCGGGCCAGCACCCGGCCCAGGGCGGCCACCGGCTTGCCCTGGCTGGAGGACGGGGACGGGCGGCCGCCGCGGGCGGCATCGGCGGGAGGCGGCGGCAGGTAGGCGCCGCGGATCAGGATCTGCCCGGCCTTCACCACCTGGCCGGGCTGGACCACCGGCTCACCCCGCAAGGTCATGACCTGGACGACGACGCCCGGCCGGCGGGCGACCACGTGGGCCGGGCGGTCGGCGGGCACGGCCGGCGGGGGATCCTTTTCCACCACATCCAGCACGACCTTGACGCCGTAACGGGTGATGCCCACCCAGGCCACCCCCGGCACCTCGAGGGGCAGCCGCTCGGCCAGCTGGCGGAGGTCGATGGCAGCCTGGCGCACCCCGGGGCGCAGCCCGGCCCGGGCCAGCTCCTGCCGCAGCACGGCCTCCGGCAGGTGTTCCAGGCCCCGGATCTCGATGAACCAGATGGCACCGGACAGGTAATAGACCAGCAGCGCCGTCGCCAGGGCGCCTCCCAGCAGCACCCTTCGCCGCTGGAGGCGTCGCCACAGGAAGGGCCAGCCCACCCGCCGGCCGAAGCGCACCCGGCAGCGGGCGGCCCGGGCCACCGGCCGCAGGCCACCCACCTGGCCGGCGGCCACCCAGCCCCGCAGGGACCCGTCTTCCCGCCGGCGCACTCGCCAGAGGACCAGCCCCCGGGCGGCCGCCAGGTTGAGAAAGGCCTCGGGCCCGGCTCGGGGCAGGCCGGGATCGTCACCCGGTGCCGGGGCGGGATCCCCCGGCCGGCGCTTGGACAGGGGGACGAACCGGCGGCCCCGAGGCGAGGGGCTGACGGTCACCTCCACCGCACCCAGCAAAAACTGCCACAGCCCTCGGGTCACCGGGCCTTCCCTCCCGGACGGGAGGCGCCTCTGCCGGAGAAGCCGCCCGTCCTGCGGGGCCCGGCCCTGCCGCTTTCTTCCCCGCCGCCGGACACCGGCAGGAAGCGCAGCTGTTCCACCTGGCCCTGCAGGCACAGCTGTTCCCGGTCGATCCGGCCGATGGCCAGCTCCCGGCCCGTGACCTCCAGGCGGCCGCCGGGCACGGCCACCAGCACCCGGCCCGGACCGAACAAGAGGACTCCCCGGTGATTCTCAACCACCAGCTCGAGCCCGCCCAGCAAGGTGATGCGGGGAAGGTTGCGCACCGCATCCCGCGGCAGTTCCAGGGCACCGGCAAGGGAGTCCTCCAGGCCCGCCAGCCACTGGCGCCACCCCTCCCCACCGGCGACCCCTCCGCCTGCTCCGCCCCCGCGCCCGTCCCGCGCCAAGGCGCTGCCTCCTTCGTGCACAAGCCTCCGGTGAAGGTTACGGCGGGGGACGGAGCGATATGATGGGCAGGTCACGGCCCCGCACCGGGGTCGGGGGCCTTGCCGGCGGCCACCGGCTCTCCCCGGGCAACGCGGCAGGGGCCGCGGCGTCACCGCGGCCCCTGCCGGACCTGAGTCGTTCGCGGAAGTTCGGGCGTCACCGCTTGCGGCGAAGAGGGGGTTCCGGCGTCCACGGGCGCAGGGCGCGGGGCCGGCCCAGCACCTCCGTCCAGATCCAGGCGGTGCGCAAGGCTTCCCGGCGGGCCGCCGGCGCCATCAGGGCGACCGCGGCCGCCGGCGGCAGGGGTCCCTGCCGGCCGGAAGCGGCCGGGCCCGGCGCGGCACCCCCATCCCCCGTGGCGGCGGCCGCCGGACCGCCCGGAGCGGCCGAGGTCCCGGTGCCGGCCCGGATGGCCGGCCGGGCGGCCGTCGCGTGCCTTCCGGCAGGCCCCTCCCGGGTGAGCCGGCCCTCGCGGCCCGGCCCGCCCTCCCGGCCAGGGCTTCCCTCTCCGCCGGGAAGGCCCTCCCCGCCGGGGCCGCCCTCGCCGCCCCAGAGGCCCTCACCGCCGGGCACCCCCTCCCGGCCGGCCCGTCCTTCGCCACCCGCCCGCCCTGGACCTCTGCCGCCGGTGCCCGCCCGGCCGGTTGCCGGCCGGTGTTCCGGCGCCGCCTCGCCCCCCTCCGGGCGGCTGCGGGCCGGCGGCCGGACTCGCCCGGGTTCGTCCCGGGGCAGCGCGATGTCGGTCTCCCGGAGCAGATCTTCCAGCTGGGACAGGAGGTCACCCCAGAGGTCGCCCCAGGGGCCCCGCCGGGGACCGGTCCGGGGCCCTTGGGCCGGCACCTGCGGGCGGCCGGCCCGCGGTGGCGGGGCCCCTGCTGCAGCGGGGGGACGGTGCCCCGGAGGCCCACCGTCCGGGCCGTCCCCTCGGCCCCGGGCAGCCGGGAATCCTGGGGTTTCCGCCCGGCCCGGCTCCCCCAGCCCGCGGGGCCGCGCCGGCTGCGGCCCGGGCGGCGCCAGGTCTCTCCCGGGCTCCTGGTGCGCCGGGGGCTCCCGCCGTCCGGCCGCGGGGCGGTCCGGTGCCGGCCCGGTCCCTTGACCCGGCCGTTTCCGGTAAAAGTCGGCCAGACCCCGGGCCACGCTGGCCAGGACCGCGAGCAGGATGGCCAGATTGATTCCCGATTCCAGCAGCCACTCCAACCAGCCGTTCACCACCGCCCACCTCCCGGCGCCCGAACCCGGAGGAACCGGCGCGGCGTCGCGCCCTGCCGGAAGCGGCAGCCCCGGACGCCAAAAAGGCCGCCGGCGCCCGGGCAGCCGCCCGGCTCACGTATCCTGCCGCGGCGGCACCCCTTCGTCCTGGCCCGGACCGCCCGCCAGGGAGGCGCGCATCTCGGTATCGGCCTGGAGGTTGCGCAGGTTGTAGTAGTCGAACACGCCCAGGCGGCCCTGCCGGAAGGCCTCGGCAATGGCCAGGGGAATCTGGGCCTCGGCCTCGACCACCTTGGCCCGCATTTCCTGGACCCTGGCCCGCATCTCCTGCTCCGCGGCCACCGCCATGGCGCGGCGTTCCTCCGCCTTGGCCTGGGCGATGTTCTTGTCGGCCTCCGCCCGGTCCATCTGCAGCTGGGCGCCGATGTTGCGGCCCACGTCCACGTCGGCGATGTCGATGGACAGGATCTCGAAGGCCGTGCCTGCGTCCAGCCCCTTGTTGAGCACCACCCGGGAGATGGAATCCGGGTTCTCCAGCACCGCCTTGTGATCTTCCGCGGAGCCCACGGTGGTGACGATGCCCTCTCCCACCCGGGCGATGATGGTCTCCTCGCCGGCGCCGCCCACCAGCCGGTCGATGTTGGCCCTCACGGTGACCCGGGCCTTGACCCGCAGCTCGATGCCGTCCTTGGCCACGGCGGCCACCACGGGCGTCTCCACCACCCGCGGGTTGACGCTGACCTGCACCGCCTGCAGCACGTCACGCCCGGCCAGGTCGATGGCCGCGGCTCGCTCGAAGGTCAGCGGGATCTCCGCCCGCTGGGCGGCGATCAGGGCGTCGACCACCCGGTCCACGTTGCCGCCGGCCAGATAGTGGGCCTCCAGCTTGTCCAGGCTGACGTCGATGCCGGCCTTGTCCGCCTTGATCAGCGGGTTGATGATCCGGTGGGGTGGAACGCGGCGCAGCCGCATTCCGATCAGGGTGATGATGGGCACCCGCACCCCTGCCGCCAGGGCCGAGATCCAGAGCCCTACGGGAATGAAGCTGAACAGGACCGTCAGGCCCACCAGGATGAGGCCGATGCTCACCAGAAGAACCGGCCAGGAAAGATCCATGGTCGTCCCCTCCCCTTGCCTCGCCCTTGCCGCCGCCCGGCGGCTGGGTTCCTCGCACCGGCGGCCGTGGCCGCCGGTCTCCCGCCCTCACCGGCTGCCCGCTGCCGCTGGCCAGGCCCCCGGCCGGGGGCCGGCCCTAGGCGACGGCCCGGGTACCGGCGCAAAAGCTGCTTGCCCCGGGGCGCCCTGCCCGCCGCCAGAGCCTGCAGCGGCACCGCCCGGGATCGCGGCACCCTAGTCCCCATGGGACGCCTCTCCGGCCTCCGAGCCGGCAGCGGTGCTGCCACCGGAACCGGCGACGGGACCGGAACCGCCCGCGGCGCCAGGGGCCGCCTCCCCGGACCCCCCCTCCCCGGAACCCCCCGGACCGGTGTCGGGTCCGGCCGCCCGCACCACCACCCGGCGCCCTTCCACCCGGATCACCTCCACCCGCGTCCCGGCGGCCAGGTACTCCCCTTCCGTCACCACATCCACGCGCCGCCCGGCGATGGCCGCCGTCCCCGCCGGTCGCAGCGGGGTGAGGGCCGTTCCGGCCATCCCCACCAGCGCCGCGTCTTCCGCCGTGGCGCGAAAGCCTTCGGCCTCCCCCAGCCGGGTGGGCAGGGCCAGCCGCCGCCAGAGGCCCCTGCGGCCGGCCACCCGCGCCAGGACGACCAGCACCCCGGTGGTCACGGCAAGGCCGAGCAAAAGGGATTGCAACCCCCGCACGGGGTCCCCGGTCACCAGCACGATGGCCGCGCCCATGGCCAGCAGGCCGGCCACCCCAAACACGCCGAAGCCCGGCACCAGCAGCTCCACCGCCAGCAGCAGCACGCCCACGAGGAAGAGCAGGAGGACCTCCCACCCGGCAATGCCGGCCAGCAGGTGGCCGCCGAAGAAAAGGGCCAGGCTCAACAGGCCCACGATGCCGGGGAAGCCGAAACCGGGGACGTAGAACTCGGCCACCAGGCCCGCCATGCCGAGGGAGAGCAGGATCGGCGCCACCACGGGGTCGGTGACGAACCGGGCCACCCGCTCGGCCGCGGTGGGGACCAGTTCGTCCACGGGCAGGCCGCCCCACCCTGCAGCCTCCAGGGCGGCCTGGCGGCTTGCCGCCAATCCCTCGATGAAGCCGATCTCCCGCGCCCGCTCGCCGGTGAGGGTGAGGATGTGGCCACGCTCCACCAGGCCGGGGACGGCCACGTCCTTGTCCACCATGGCGGCGGCCACCTGGGGATCGCGGCCGCGGCTGCGGGCGGCGGCTTCGAATTCGGCGCGGACGTAGGAGACGGTCTTCTCGTCGGCGGGACGCGGCTCGGCGGCGCCCAGAGTGGCGTCGGGCGCCATGTAGAGGGAGGGAGCGGCGATGGCGATCAGCGCTCCGGCGGAGATGGCGCGGTCGGGAACCCAGGCGGCCACGGGCACCCCGGCCGCGGCGGCGGCGTTCACGGCACCGCGGATCTCGGTGGCCCCGTCCACCCGGCCGCCGAAGGTGCTGATCTCAAGCAGGACCGCCGCCCCGCTGCGGCGGGCTTGTTCCAGCCCCCGGCGGACAAAGCGGGCCAGGCCGGGTTCGATGTTGCCGCGCACGGGGATGACCAGCACCCGCTGGGGCGGGCCGCTGGCGGGCGGCGCCTGCTGGGCTGCCGCTGGCGAGCCGCCGCCCAGCCCGTGGGCCGCCAGGGCGGCCAGCAGGGCCAGCAGGCCGGCCACCCGCAAGAGGACCGTCCGGAACCGGTTCGGGTTCACCACCTGAGCCTGCCTCCCCCGGGCTCCCCCATGCGGTGCGACCGGCCGCGCCCTGCCGGCCCGGCGGGTGCCTGCCGGCGGGTCTGGGGCGTGGCGACCGGCACACCGCACCCAGCTAGTTCATCCGGCTCAGCAGCTCCCGCACGATCCGGCTGGCGTCGCTGCCCTCGGCCCGGCCGCGGATGCGGGGCATCAGCTGACCCATGACCTTACCCATGTCCTGCGGCCCCCGGGCGCCCACCTGGGCGATGACCTCTTCCGCCAGCAGGGCGAGCTCGGCCTCGGTCAGCGGCTCGGGCAGGTAGGACGCCAGGACCTGGATCTCTTCCTCCATCTGCTCGACCAGGTCCTGCCGGCCGGCCCGGCGGTACTCCTCCAGGGCCTCCTGGCGCTGGCGCTTCTCCCGCGCCAGGACCTGCAGCACCTCGTCATCGCTGAGGGGATGTCCCCGCTCGATCTCCTCGTTCTTGATGGCAGCCCGGGCCATGCGAATGACCGAGAGGCGGGTCTTGCCCGCCTCCCGCGCCTTCATGGCCTCCTTCATGTCCTGTTCCAGGCGCTCCTTCAGGGACATGGGAAGACCTCCCCCGCCGTCCCGCCGCCCCGGGTGCCCGCCCCGGGCTCCTCGCCGCGGCGTCGCCTCCCGAGGAACCGCCGGTCTTGCACCGGTCTTGGAAGACCCGACCGTCACGGCGCGATCGGGCCGTCACGGAGATCCCGGGCGGAGCCTCCGGGCGCTGGGCGGCCCTAGCGGCTCCGCCGGCGGCGGCGGGCGGCATCGCTCTTCTTCTTCCTGCGGACGCTGGGCTTGTCGTAGTGCTCGCGCCGGCGCACCTCGCCGAGAATGCCGGCCTTGCGCAAAGCCTGGCGGAACCGGCGCAGGGCGTCGTCCAGGGTTTCGTTTTCCCGGCGCTTGATCTCGGCCACCCCGGATCCCTCCTTCCCAGCCACGACCTCCGGCCACCGGGGTGGCCGCAGGGAGCCATCAGCCGGGTGGCCACTGCAAGGTGCGACCGCCCAGCACGTGGTAGTGCACGTGGAAGACGGTCTGCAGGGCATCGCGCCCGGTGTTCACCACCACCCGGTACCCGCTCTCGGCCACGCCCACCCGGCGGGCCACCTCGGGGATCACCCGCTGCAGGTGCCCGAGCACGGGGACGTCGTCGTCCCCCGCCTCGTTCAGGGAGGCGATGTGCCGCTTGGGGATCACCAGGACGTGTTGCGGCGCCTGGGGGTTGATGTCCCGGAAGGCGAGGACGTGCTCGTCTTCGTAGACCTTGTCGGCGGGCAACTGCCCCTCGACGATCCGGCAGAACAGGCAATCCGCCACGGGCTTCACCTCCCTGTCCTTGCTCCCGCCGGCGGGATCAAAGCCAGTTTCGCCACACGGGGGCCCGGGTCCTTCAGCTGCCTGGCGGAGCCTCCCGGGCGCCCCCTGCCCCTCTCGCGGGGCACCTCATTCCCCGTCTCCATAGGTTGTCCGGAGGCGGGCTCGTTCACCATGCCGCTCCAGCGCCAGTTCGATGAGGCGGGTGATCAGGTCGCGATAGGGAAGGCCCGCCGCCTCCCACAGCTTGGGGTACATGCTCAGGACGGTGAAGCCGGGAATGGTGTTGATCTCGTTGACCAGCAGCCGTCCCGTGGCCCGCTCGAGGAAGAAGTCCACCCGGGCCAGGCCGGCGGCGTCGATGGCCTGGAAGGCCGCGATGGCCAGCCGCTGCATCTCCTCCACCACCCGGGGCGGAAGCGGGGCCGGTACGATGAGCTCCGATCCGCCCTCGGTGTACTTGGCCCGGTAGGTGTAGAACGCGTCCCGGGGCCGGATCTCGCCCGGCACCGAGGCCACGGGGTCGTCGTTGCCCAGCACGCTGATCTCCAGTTCCCGGGCGTCGACGCCCCGCTCGACCACCACCTTGCGGTCGTAGGCGAAGGCCTCGGCCAGGCCGGCCTCCAGGGCGACCCGGTCGGGACAGCGGGTGATGCCTACGCTGGACCCCAGGTTGGCGGGCTTGGTGAAGCAGGGGTAGCCCAGGGACTGCTCGATGGCGTCCAGCACCGCCGCCGGCTCCCGCCGCCACCGGGCGGCCGTTACCACCAGGAAAGGCACCACGGGCAGGCCCCGAGCCCGGAAAAGCTCCTTCATGACCGCCTTGTCCATGCCGACGGCCGAGGCCATGACGCCGGCCCCCACGTAGGGGATGCCGGCCAGCTCCAGAAGCCCCTGGACGGTGCCGTCTTCGCCGAAGGTGCCGTGCAGCACGGGGAAGACCACGTCCAGCGGCTCGAGCCGGCGCCCCTGCACGGGCGCCCCGTCCTCCCCGGCCCCTCCGGCTGCCGACGAACCGGCTCCGCCGCCGGCCTCCAGCAGCAGCAGGCGGGAGCCCTGCGGGCCGGGCACCACAGCCAGGGGGATGCCGTCGCCGGGTTCGACCCCCCGCCCTGCCTTCAGCAGGCCCGGCGCATCGTGGGGCAGGATCCAGAGCCCCTCCCGGGTGATCCCGATGGGCACGGGCTCGAACCGCCGCCGGTCCATGGCCTCGAAGACGGACCGGGCCGACATCAGGGAGACCTCGTGCTCCCCCGACCGGCCGCCGAACAGGATGCCCACCCGCAGCCGGCGCGGCCCGGGTGCGGCCCCCGGGCCCGCCGCGGCCGGTCCGGTGGTCCTTCCGCCGTCCTGGCGACGCGGGGCCGGTGCGGGCCCGCCGCCCTGGGGGGCCGCCGCGTGTTCTTGCATGATTTCCCCGCCTTTCCGCAGCCTGCCGCGGCCGCACGGTGTCCGGCAGAGGCGCCTCCGGCCGGAAGGCTTCCGGGCGGCACCAACGGTACGGGGCCAGCCGGGCACCGCGGCCTGTCGCCGGCCCTGCGGCTTCTCGCCCGATGGTATCGATTCAATGGTATCTATGCAGCAAAGGGCCGGCCATCGCCTGCCGGGGTCCCACCCTGGAGACCGTCGCGGCCTTCGCCGACCCGTCCCTCGGCGGCCCGGCGGGCCTAACCCAGATCACCCAGCACGTGCAGCACCAGGCCGGCCACCAGGACCCCCGCCGTCTCGGTGCGCAGGATGCGGGGCCCCAGGGTGACCACCCGGGCGCCGGCCCGCCGGGCGGCCTCGACCTCCCCGGCGTCCCAACCGCCCTCCGGCCCCACCAGGATCAGCACCCGCCGGCCGGCGGCCGGGCGTCCCCAGGCAGCGGCGGCGGCCTCGAGCTCCTCCCGCAGGCCCCGGGCCTCCTCTTCCTCCCAGGGCATGAGGATCAGGTCCCATGCCTCCCCCCGGGAGAGCAGCCCGTCCAGAGAACAGGGCGGTTCGACCTGCGGCACGGCGGAGCGCTGGGACTGGCGGGCCGCTTCCCGGGCGATGCGCTGCCAGCGCTGGACCCGCTGGGCGGCGCCTGCCTCCCCGGGGCGGCTCACCGAGCGGGCGGCCAGGACGGGCACGAAGCGGGCGACCCCCACCTCCGTGCCGTGCCGGATCACCTCTTCCATTTTGGGTCCCTTGGGCAGGCCCTGTCCCAGGGTGACGGCGACGGGCGGCTCGCTGGAGGGCAGCTCTTCCCGGGCCTCCAGCTGGGGCGGGGAGCCCGGCGCCAGCCGGCCCAGCCACCGCCGGCCGGCGGGCGTGACGGCCACCACGGGATCGCCGGGACGGCGGCGCAGGACGCGCAGCAGGTGGTGGGCGTCGTCGGCAGCCAGAGGCGCCGCGGCGCCAGGGGCCAGCTCGCGGTCGACAAAGACGTGGGGGACGAACATGCCCTTTCCTTCCGCCTTCCCGCTCCTACTGCGCCCCGGAGGGCGAACCGGCCGGCGTCCCGGCAATCTTTTCTGGCGCCGTGGCGCCGGGCCGCCGCAGCCGCCAGGCCTCCCAGCCCTCGGCCCGGCGCCGCTCCTCCAGCTGCCAGCCGCGGTCGTGGCAGCGTTCTTCCAGGGCGGCCGTGCCGGCCGCGCCCTCCAGCAGCCCCGAAAGGATGATGGTGCCGCCCGGCCGGGTCAGGGCGTCCAGGTCGGCCACCATTCCGGACAGCACCTCGGCGGTGATGTTGGCCACGGTCAAGGCGGCGGGCAGGTGCCCGGCCCACCCGGCGGGTGGCGCCTGGCGAAGGCCCGCCGGCGTCGCGCAAGCCAGGCCGATCCGCTCCGCGACCCCGTTGGCCGCGGCGTTCTCCCGGGCCACCCGCACGGCCACCGGATCGATGTCGATGGCCAGCACCCGGGGGGCACCCAGCCGGGCGGCGGCGATGGCCAGGATGCCCGACCCCGTGCCCACGTCCAGCACGGTACCCCCGAGGGAGGCGGGCTCCGGGCCTGCGACCGGCGCGCCGGCACCACCCGCGCCGTGGGGCGGGGCCGCCGGACCGGCGGGGGCTTCCGAGCTCCCCTCTCCCCCCGGCGGTACCAGCACCTCCTCCAAAAGCTCCAGGGCCAGGCGGGTGGAGGCATGCTGCCCCGTGCCAAAGGCCATCCCCGGATCCAGCACCAGGGGCAGCCGGGGACCCGGGTCCACCTGATCCCGCAGCCAGCCGGGGACCACCAGGAGGTGCCGGCCCACGGGCAAGGGCTTGAAGTAGGCCTTCCAGGCCTCCGCCCATTCGGCCTCGTCCCGGGCCCGCACCGCCGGCGCCCAGGGACCGACGGCCGGGAAGACCTGCCGCACCCGCCGCCACCGCTCCCCCAGCTGCCGGTACCGCTCCTCGAAGCCCTCCTCGGGCAGGTAGGCCCGCAGGCGCACGGCACCGTCGCGATCCTCCCAGACCAGGCCGGAGCCCGCGATCTCCACCAGGGCAGCGGCGGCGGCCTCGGCCGCCTGGGCGGGTACGTCGATCACCATCTCCAGCCAGCGCACCGGCACCCCCCCGTCCGGTCCTGCCTACAGGTTGAAGGCGTCCCGCATGCGCTGGAACAGGCCGCGTTCGTCCGATACGGTCTCGCCCCGCAGCCGGGCCAGTTCCAGCAAGAGCTCCCGCTCCCGGTCGGAAAGCCGCCGGGGGATCTCCACCCGCACCCGGACCAGCTGGTCGCCCCGGCCGCTCCCCCTCAGCCGCGGCATGCCCTTGCCCTTGAGCCGGATCACCTCGCCGGGCTGGGTGCCCGGCGGCACCAGCAGCTCCTCCTCGCCGTCCAGGGTGGGGACCCGCAGCCGGGCGCCCAGGGCGGCCTGCGCCATGCCGACGGCCACCTCGGCCACGATGTCGTCGCCCTCCCGCCGAAAGACGGGATGGGGCTTGATGCGGATGCGCACGTACAGGTCGCCCGGCGGGCCGCCGCGGCGCCCGGGCTGCCCCTGGCCCCGCAGGCGCAGGCGCATGCCGTCGTCGACCCCGGCCGGGATGTCGATCTCCAGGGTGCGGCGCTGGGGCACCTCGCCCCGGCCGCCGCAGGCCCGGCACGCCGCCGCCGCCAGCCGCCCCGCCCCCCCGCAGCGCGGGCAGGTCTGGACGGTGACGAACTGGCCGAAGGGCGTGGTCCGGGCCGTACGCACCTGCCCGCTGCCGCCGCACTGGGGGCAGCTCACCAGCCGGCCGCCCTCGGCGCCCGTACCGCGGCAGGCTGCGCATTCCTCCGGCCGCTCGACCCGGATCTCCCGGCGGCCGCCGCGGGCGGCCTCTTCCAGGGTGAGTTCCAGCTCCATCTCCAGGTCGGCACCCCGCGCGGGGCCGCCCCGCCGCGCCGACCGCCCGCCGCCGAAGACCGCGTCAAACAGGTCGCCGAGGCCGAAGTTGCCGAAGCCGTCAAAGTCGCCGAAGCCGCCGAAGGGACCGAAGCCGCCGCCCGGGCCGCCGGCGGTGCCGAAGCCGCCGGCGCCGCCCGGCCAGCCGCCGGCCGCCGGCCCCTCGGCGGTACCGAAGCGGTCGTAGGCGGCTCGCTTCTCGGGGTCGCCCAGGACCTGGTACGCCTCGTTGATCTCCTTGAACCGGCGCTCTGCCTCGGGGTCGCCGGGGTTGGCGTCCGGGTGGTAGCGGCGGGCCAGCCGCCGGTAGGCCTTTTTGATCTCTTCCTGGGAGGCGTCCCGGGACACGCCCAGGATCGCGTAGTAGTCCTTTGCCACGCCGCACCTCCTCCCTCACCGGGCAGGCGCCCGGGCCGGTGCCCCGGCCGGCCGGGCGGCCGAACCGCCCCTACCCCAGCCCGGCCCCCGGCCGGCTCCATGGTCCGGGGCGAGAACCGGCTGCAGCGACCCCCGGCGGCTGCTCAGTCGCCACCGGTACCGGTCCGCTCGTCGTCCCTGGACCGGAAGCCCGTGTCGTACACGTCGCCCACCGCGCCGGTGCCACCGGCCGCCTGTCCGGGCGAGCCGCCCCCGTCGTTGCCGGCCGTGGCGCCGCTGCCGGCCGCGGCCGCCTGCTGCTCGTAGATGCGCCGGCCCACCTCCAGCACCGCCTCGGAGAGCTCCTCCGCCCGGCGCCGGATGGTGCTGAGGTCGTCGCCCTGGGCGACCTCTTCCAGCGCCTTGATGCGCTCTTCGATGCGCTGCTTGAGGGCCTCGTCCAGCTTGCCCTCGTTCTCCTTGAGGGTCTTCCGCGCCTGGTAGATCAGGCTGTCCGCCTGGTTGCGGGCCTCGATCAGCTCCTTGCGCCGGCGGTCTTCCTCGGCGTGCTGCTCGGCCTCCTTGATCATCCGCTGGATCTCTTCCTCGGACAGCCCACCCTGGGACTTGATGGTGATCTTCTGCTCGCGCCCGGTGCCCAGGTCCTTGGCGCGCACGTGGACGATGCCGTTGACGTCGATGTCGAAGGTGACCTCGATCTGCGGCACGCCCCGGGGCGCCGGCGGAATCCCGTCCAGGATGAACCGGCCCAGGGTCTTGTTGTCGCGGGCCAGCGGGCGCTCGCCCTGGACCACGTGGATCTCCACCTGGGTCTGCCCGTCGGCGGCGGTGGAGAAGATCTTGGACTTGGACGTGGGGATGGCCGTGTTGCGCGGGATCATGGGCTCCACCACGCCGCCCAGGACCTCCACGCCCAGGGTCAGGGGCGTGACGTCGACCAGCACCAGGTCCTTGACCTCGCCGGCCAGCACCCCCGCCTGGATGGCGGCCCCCATGGCCACCACCTCATCGGGGTTGACCCCCTTGTGGGGCTCCTTCCCGAAGAACTCCCGGATGGCCCGCTGCACCGCGGGGATGCGGGTGGAGCCGCCCACCAGGATGATCTTGTCGATGTCCCCGGGCTTCAGGCCGGCGTCCTCCAGGGCCCGGCGCGTCGGCCCCATGGTGGCCTCCACCAGGTCGGCCGTCAGCTCCTCGAACTTGGCCCGGGTCAGGGTCATGTCCAGGTGCTTGGGGCCGCTGGCGTCGGCGGTGATGAAGGGCAGGTTGATGTTGGTGCTCAGGGTCGACGACAGCTCGATCTTGGCCTTCTCCGCCGCCTCCTTGAGCCGCTGCAGCGCCATGCGGTCCTGGCGCAGGTCGATGCCGTGCTCCTTCTTGAACTCCTCGGCCAGCCAGTCGATGATCCGCTGGTCGAAGTCGTCCCCGCCCAGGTGGTTGTTGCCGCTGGTGGCCCGGACCTCGAAGACGCCGTCCCCCAGTTCCAGGATGGACACGTCGAAGGTGCCGCCGCCCAGGTCGAAGACCAGGATCTTCTGGTCTTCTTCCTTGTCCAGGCCGTAGGCCAGGGCGGCCGCCGTGGGCTCGTTGATGATGCGCAGCACCTCGAGGCCGGCGATGCGGCCGGCGTTCTTGGTCGCCTGGCGCTGGGCGTCGTTGAAGTAGGCCGGAACGGTGATCACCGCCTGGGTGACCGGCTCGCCCAGGTAGGCCTCGGCGTCCTGCTTGAGCTTGCGCAGGATCATGGCCGAGATCTCCTCGGGGGAGTAGAGCTTGCCGTCCACCTCCACCCGGGCGTCCCCGTTGGGCCCTTCCACCACCTTGTACGGCACCCGCCCGGCCTCGTCCCGCACCTCGGCGAAGCGCCGCCCCATGAAGCGCTTGATGGAGAAGATGGTCCGCTCGGGGTTGGTGACGGCCTGCCGCTTGGCCACCTGGCCCACCAGCAGCTCGCCGCCCTTGGACCAGCCCACCACGGAAGGAGTCAGGCGGCTCCCCTCGGCGTTGGTGATCACCGTGGGCTCGCCGCCCTCCAGCACCGCCACCACGGAGTTGGTGGTGCCCAGGTCGATGCCCACCACCTTGCCCATGTCGCGTCGCCTCCTCCAGCACTCAACCTGCGGCCGGTGCGCCGGCTCCGGTTCATCCGGACGAACCGGCCGTCCCCTCGCCCGGGGCGGCCTCCGGCGGCGCCACGGCCACCTTCACCATGGCCGGGCGCAGCGTTCGTCCCCGGTACAGGTAGCCCTTCTGGAACACTTCGATGACGGTCCCGTCGGGATGCTCGGCCGTTTCCTCCCGCGCCACCGCCTCGTGCCGGTAGGGGTCGAAGGGCTGCCCCTGGGCCGCGATGGGTTCCACCCCGGCCTGGCGCAGCACCTCGAGGAACTGCCGGTGGACCATGGCCACCCCCTGCACCACCGGGTGGTCGTCCTGGCCGGCGGCCGCCAGGGCCCGCTCCAGGTTGTCGACCACCGGCAGCAGCGCGCGGGCCAGCTCGGCCTCCGCCTCCTGCCGCCACCGGGACTGCTCTTCCATCATGCGCCGGCGGTAGTTGGTGAAATCGGCCTGCAGCCGGCGCAGCTGATCCAGGGTCTCCTGGGCCTGCCGCCGGGCCGCCTCGGCCTCCGCCCGGGCGGCAGCGGCCTCGGCCCGCGCCGCCTCGGCTTCCGCCCGGGCCTGATCCAGCTGGCGCCGCGCATCGGCCAGGGCCGCCTGGGCCGCACCCAGGTCCCCCGCCGGTTCGTCCCCGGAGCCGGGGCCGGATTCACCGGACCCTTCCGGCACCGCGCCCCCTGGAGTATTCGTCACCGCCTCACCCGTCACGATGGGCCCTGCCTCCTTCCCAGCGCCCCGCACCCGTCCCGGCTCCCGGACAAAAAAGCCCCGCCACCGGCTGGCAGGGACAAGCTTTCCCGTCCGGCGGCGGGCCCGGTCACCGAACCGACCGCTCGAGGGCTTCGGTCAGCAGCTGGGCCAGCAGCTCCATCAAGCTGGTGATCCGGGGGTAGTGCATCCGCTTGGGGCCGAGCACGGCAATGCGACCGGCCACCTCGCCACCAAGACGGTACGTGGCGCTGACCACGCTGCAGTCGTACAGATCGGGGTGCGGGTTCTCGTGTCCGATGGTGATGACCAGCTCGTCGTTCCCCTGCCGGCCCAGCAGGTCCCGAACCAGCTCCTGCCGCTCCACCAGACCCAGCACGGCCTGGGCCCGCTCCAGGTCCTGGAACTCCGGCTGGCGGAACAGGCGGCGCGTGCCCATGACGAAGACCGGGTGGTCGTCGTCCGAGGCCGAAGGCCGCAAGGCCTCCAGCGCCACCTCCAGCAGCGCCCCGCAGGCCGCCAGCTCGTCGTAGAGCTCGCGCAGCACCGTGTGCCCCACCCGGTCCAGGGTCAGGCCGGCCAGGCGCCGGGTCAGGGCCGCCGAGATGCGCTGCAGGTCCGCCTCGCTGGCGGGTTCGGGCAGCTCCACCAGCCGCTGCTGGACCAGCCCCTCGTCGGTCACCAGGACCAGCACCGCGCGCCGCTCGCTGAGGGGGAGCACCTGCAGGTGCCGGAAGGTCACGGGCTCCACCCGCGGAGCCTCGACCAGAGCCAGGCAGTCCGTGGCCTCGCTGAGGACCTGGGCCGTCTGCCGCAGCAGGCGGCCCACCTGGTCGACCCGCTCGGCGTAAAGCCGGCGCAGGCGTTCGACCAGTTCCGGCGGCGGGACCACGGCCTCCATCAGCATGTCGACGAAGAAGCGGTACCCGCGGTCCGACGGGATGCGCCCGGCCGAGGTGTGGGGTTGCTCGAGGAAACCCATCTCCTCCAGATCCGCCATCTCGTTGCGGATGGTGGCCGGGCTCACCCCCAGCCCGTACTTGCGGGCCAGGGTCCGGGAGCCCACGGGTTCCGCCGTGTCGACGTAGTCTTCCACCACCGCTTTGAGGACCTGCTGCTTGCGCCGGTCCATGGTGATTCCCCCCTCGGCTCCGGACCCCGCTTCCCCACCGGGAACCTGCACCTGCCGCACGCCGGCGGCCCCGGGACCCTTCCAGCCCGGGGCTTGCCGGGGCCAAAAGGCCGGCAGGCTGCCGGCCGGCGCCCGTGGCCGGTACGGCCCGCCGCCCATGACCGGACCGGCGGCCTCGACCCCGGCCGCCCGGTGGGCTCTCTCCGGAGACCGAGTCGACGCCCGCTGCCGGAGCCGGCTGCCGCCTGCCCGGCGGTCTCACGGACCCGGAGCCGGCACCCGGATGCGGGCCGGTTAGCACTCAATATCAGAGAGTGCTAATGATCCTCTTAACAAGGTAGCACCGGCGGCGCCGGCCGTCAACGGGACGGGTCCGCGCCGACGAACTCGGCCAGCACGCTGTTGGCCACGGGCACCGCCTGAAGGCTGAGGCGCAGGTACCCTGCCTCCCGCAGGAGCCAGCCCCCGGCCAGCAGCCGGGCCACCGCCTCCGGGAAGGCTTCCGCCGGGGTCAGGCCGAACCGCCGGGCGAAGCGAGCCTCCTCAACCCCCTCGGCCAGGCGCAGGCCCAGGATCATGGTCTCCTCCATCGCCTGGCGCCGGCCGACGGGTTCTCGCAGGTCCACGGCCGGCTCGCCTTGCTCCAGGCTGGCGGCGTAGGCCAGGGGGTGCAGCCGGTTGCGCCGCCGCTCCCCCTGCCAGCAAGACCAGGCGCCGGGCCCCGCCCCCAGATAGGAGCCGTTCAGCCAGTAGACCCGGTTGTGGACCGACTCCCGCCCGGGCCGGGCGAAGTTCGAGATCTCGTACCGGACGAACCCGGCCGCGCCTAGCACCTCGTACGCACGGTCGAACATGGCCCGCTCCACATCCTCCCCCGGCAGGTCCAGAAGGCCGGCCTCCCACCGGCGGTGGAAGGGCGTGCCCGGGTGCAGCTCCAGGCCGTAGCAGGAGACGTGCTCGGGCTCCAGCGCCACCACGGCCCGGAGGGATTCCTCCCACTGGGCCAGGGTTTGCCCGGGCAGGCCGAAGATCAAGTCGACGTTCACGTTGTCGAACCCGGCCCGGCGCACCCGCTCGTACGTGGCCTGAAAATCCGCCCAGGTGTGGTCCCGGCCGATGGCCTGGAGCAGCTCGTCCTGCACCGCCTGCAGCCCCAGGCTCAGCCGGGTGACCCCGCCCCCGCGCAGGGCCCGCAACCGGCCTTCGTCCAGCGTGCCGGGATTGCACTCCACGGTGATCTCCGCCCCGGGGGCCAGGGCGAAGCGGCGGTGCACCGCCTCCAGCAGCCGCTCCAGTTCGGCGGGCTCCAGGAGGGACGGCGTGCCGCCGCCTACGAAGACCGAGACCAGGGGCCGGGTCAGGCCGGGATCGGCCGCCAGCAGGTCGAGTTCCCGCTCCAGGGCGGCCAGGTAGCGGCGCTTGCCTTCGGGGTCGAGCAGGTAGGTGTTGAAATCGCAGTAGTAGCACCGCTGGCGGCAGTAGGGGACGTGGATGTAGAGGGCGGGTCCGGCATCCCAATCGGGCCAGGTCCCGGCCCCGGGCGGGTCCGGATCCAGGCGGGCGGCCGCGGGGGCCGGGGTCCCGGCGCCAGCACCGGCCCCGCGCCGGGCCTCACCGGCCGGCGGGGACGGGCTGCGGGCCGGGTTCGTCCGGATGCCGGGGGCGGTGGACCCGCCAGGGCCTGAAGGGCCGCCCCCCGCAGGCGAGCCGCCGGTCCCCGCCGCCGGCCCTTGGCTCACGCCTGGCACCGGCCCTGCGGACCCGGCCGGCGCCCCGACCTTGTCGCCGGCGGCGACCGGCCGCATCACCTGCCCCCGCCTCCCCGGGGCTCGTCCACCCGCAGCACGGCCATGAAGGCCTCCTGGGGGATCTCCACCCGGCCCACCTGCTTCATGCGCTTCTTGCCTTCCTTCTGCTTCTCCAAAAGTTTCCGCTTCCGGGTCACGTCACCGCCGTAGCACTTGGCCAGCACGTTCTTCTTCAGGGCGCGGATGGTCTCCCGGGCGATGACCCGCGAACCCACCGCCGCCTGGATGGGTACCTCGAAGAGCTGGCGCGGGATCAGCTCCTTGAGCCGCTCCACCAGGGCGCGGCCGCGGGCGTAGGCCTTGTCCCGGTGGACGATGACCGACAGGGCGTCCACCAGTTCCCCCGCCACCAGCACGTCCAGCCGCACCAGGTCCGACTCCCGGTACCCCTCCAGCTGGTAGTCCAGGGTGGCGTAGCCCTTGGAGCGCGATTTCATCTGGTCGAAGAAGTCGTACATGATCTCCGCCAGGGGCATGAGGTACTCCAGGCGGACCCGCCGCGGGTCCAGGTATTCCATGTTGACGAACTCGCCCCGGCGCTCCTGGCAGAGCTCCATGATGGAGCCCACGTAGTCCTTCGGCGTGAAGATGGAGGCCCGCACGTAGGGCTCCAGGAACGCCTCGATCCGGTCGCGAGGCGGCAGGTCGGCCGGGTTCTGGATCTCGACCTCGCTCCCGTCCCGCAGGCGGATGCGGTAGACCACGCTGGGCGCGGTGGTGATCAGGTCCAGGTCGTACTCGCGCTCCAGGCGCTCCTGGACGATCTCCATGTGCAGCAGGCCGAGGAACCCGCAGCGGAAGCCGAAGCCCAGGGCTTCGGAAGTCTCCGGCTCGAACACCAGCGCCGCGTCGTTGAGGTGCAGCTTCTCCAGCGCCTCCCGCAGCCGGTCGTAATCGCCGGGGTCCACGGGGTAGAGGCCCGTGAAGACCATGGGCTTGGCGGGCTGGTAGCCGGGCAGGGGCTCCGCCGCCGGGCGGTCGACCAGGGTGATGGTGTCGCCCACGCGGCAGTCCCGCACGTTCTTGATGCCCGCGGCGACGAAGCCCACCTCCCCGGCGGCCAGCTCGTCCACGGGAACCAGCATGGGCCGAAAGGTGCCCAGCTGGTCGACTTCAACCTCCGTGCCCGTGGCCATCAGGCGGATGCGGTCGGCGGGGCGCAACCGGCCGTCCCGCACCCGGACGTAGGCGATGACGCCGCGGTAGGGGTCGTAGTGGCTGTCGAAGACCAGGGCCCGCAGGGGCGCCTCGGGATCGCCGGCCGGGGGCGGGATCCGCCGGACCACCGCCTCCAGCAAGGCTTCCACGCCGGTGCCTTCCTTGGCGGACACCAGGAGGACCTCGCCGGGATCGAAGCCCAGGTCGGCCAGCTGCTGGCGCACCTCGTCAGGCCGGGCCGCGGGCAGGTCGATCTTGTTGATCACCGGGATCAGCACCAGGCCGGCGTCCAGCGCCAGGTAGAGGTTGGCGACCGTCTGGGCCTCCACCCCCTGGGTGGCGTCGACCAGCAGGATGGCGCCCTCGCAGGCCGCCAGGGCCCGGGAGACCTCGTAGCTGAAGTCCACATGGCCCGGCGTGTCGATCAGGTGCAGGGTGTATTCCTGGCCGTCGGCGGCGCGGTAGAACATGCGGACCGCCTGGGCCTTGATGGTGATGCCCCGCTCCCGCTCCAGGTCCAGCATGTCCAGCACCTGGTCCCGGCGCTCCCGCTCGCTGATGGTGCCGGTTTGCTCCAGCAACCGGTCGGCCAGGGTGGACTTGCCGTGATCGATATGGGCGATGATGCAGAAGTTGCGGATCCGGGCCTGGCGGCCCCCTCCGGCAGCCTGGTTCATCCTGCACCGAGACCTCGCCGTTTGCGGAATCGGAATGGCGCGCAATGCCCGGGCCGTTCACCGGGCCCCGGACGCCCGGTCCCGGGCGCCACCTTGACCCGGGCCCGGCACCCCGCCGCCTGCTCAGGCCGGCGGGATTCCTAGAGCCTGGGCAATCGCCGACCACAGCATCTCGTCACCCACGGCCCCGTCCAGGGCCACCCGGTCGTTGACCACCGTCTTGGGTACGGCCCAGACCTGGTACTGGCGCGCCAGCTGCGGGAACGAGCTGGCCTCCACCGCCTCGGCGATCACCCGGGGGCTGGCCAGGGCCAGTTGCATGGCGGAGCGCACGGCCCGCGGGCAATGGGGTCAGGTGGGGGTGAAGAACACCCGCAGGTGGACCGTTTCCTCAGCCTGTTCCAGGAGGGCGAGGCGATGGGCGTCCAGCACCCCGCCCGCCGCGGAGGAACCTGCCCCGAGGCCGCCCTCCGCCGGGCCCCGGGTTTCCCCGGTTCCGCCCGGCGCCGCGGCCTCGCCGCCCGGCTCGCCCGGGCCCTCGCTCACCGTGGCGCCCCGGTCCTCGCCGCCCGGGGCGCCGGGCGCCGCCCCATGGCCGTCCCCGCGGCCTGCTTCCACCAGCGCCTCCAGCAGGGTGGCGAACTCGTAGCCCATGGGCGGCCCCACGAAGCGGATGCGGCCGCCGGCCCGCCCGTGGATCACCAGGGTGGGGGTGCGCTCCACGCCCAACTGGCGAGCCCGCTCGCTCTCCCGGTCGAGGTCGCGCACCGCAAGCCCCAGCCGGGGGCCGAGGGCACAGACCTCTTCCAGCAGCTGCACCGTCTCCTCGCAGCGCGGGCACTCCCGGCCGGGGATGATCAAGCGGGTATCGCGGACGAAGAGGTCAAGCTCCACGGGAGCGTCGACCGCCGCCAGCCGCTCGGCCACCGCCCGCCTCTGGGACTCGGCGAGGATCGCCACGGGCCCATCGCCTCCTCACGCCGGCGGCAGTTCCCGGCCGCCCCCGGCCGGGAACTGCCGCTACCGTTGAGGATACCGGCGAGGGCCCGCCGTCACAAGCCCGGCCACCCCCGTCTCAAGCCCGGCCACCCCCGGCCCGGAGGCACCGCCCGGCGGGCCCGGGTCCCCCGGAACCGCCCGCATCCCGCGGCCCGGCCCGCCCGGGGCTCCACCCGGACCCGCCGCGACCCGCCGGACCGGGCCCCCGGGGCCGGATCTCAGCGGGGCGGCGCCACCCCCGGCGGGCACTGAAAGGGACGGTCCGCCTGGGGCACCTTGCCCGCTTCGATGACCGCCGCCAGCGCTTCGGCGAACATCCGGGCGCTGCGGTCCGCTTCCTCGGGCGTGTTGCCGTAGCCGCCGATCTCCACCAGCACCGCACCGGGCCGGACATGCTGGTTGTAGCGGTTGTCCGACAACAGCACGCCCTTGACCAGGCCGGGGTAGCGGGCGTTGAGCTCCGCCACGATCCACTGCACGAAGCAGAAGTTCTTCTTCCAGTGGGGGTGCTCCAACCGGCGGTCGGTCCCCACGACGAAGAGGATGCCGGCGGCCGGCCGCCCGCCCACCTTCACCAGGGTCGAATCCCGCGGGATCCCGTCGCGGTGGACGTCCAGCACCACGTCGACCGTGGGATAGCGGTCCAAAAGGCCGGGTTCCTCCTTGCTGCCGGCCAGGGCCGCCAGGGAACGCTGGTAATTGCCGATGCGCGTCACCCGCTGGCCGTCCCGGTCGAACACCTGGCGCAGGTGGACCGCGCCGATGCCGTGCTCCTCCAGCACCTGCTGGATCACCGCCCCGGCCCCCACCACGCTGGCCCCGGGATCGCTGGTGAACGCCTCCACCGCCGGGTCGAACCCGGCCCCCGCCGGCACGGCGCCCACGTACGCCTCGCTGGTGTGGGTGTGGTAGATCAGCACCCGCGGCCGGTCGCCGGTGACCGCCACCTCCCCGCCGCCCTGGGCCGGCGCCGGCGGGCGGAAGCGGGGCAGGCCGCCGGCCAGCACGTCGGGGGGCGCCAGCCGGCCTACCACCGGCCCGCCCTCTTCCTCGAAGACTTCCAGATGATGCTCTCCCGGGAACTGGGCGGCCACCAGGGTAAGGGGCTCGTCCAGCCGGACGCCGCTGGCCTTCTCGACCAGCAGGTAGGCCAAGCGGCGGCCCAGCTGGCCGGCGTCGCCCGCACCCGCGCCGGCATCCCCCGCGCCCTCGCCTTCACCGGCGGGCGAACCCGGCCACACCGCACGCAGGACGGCGCGCCAGCCCCACAGGCGCTCGCCCAGGGCCTGCCAGAGATCGGGCTCCTCCCCGCTGCCGCCCGCGGCCGGGGCACCGGCATCCCCGCCGCCGGCGGCCTCGCCGCCCGCAGCACCAGGGCCGGCGCCGCCCCCACCACCAGGAGCAGCACCGCCTGCAGCACCGGGTGCAGCACCGCCTGCGCCACCGGGTCGAGGGCCGTCCTCCTGCCCTGGCTGGGGAGCCCGGCCGCCGCCGCTCAGGGCCGGAACGGCCGGTTCCTCCAGATCCTGGCCCGGACGGGCTGGTGCGGTGAAGGCACCGCCACCCGCCAGCCGGGCGGGTGCCTCCGCCCGGTCCCAGGGCAACCCTCCCCCCAGCCCGGCCAGGAAGAGGAACACCGCGACCACCAGACCGGCGTAGGTGGCCACCAGGGACCAGGCGTCGGGACGCCCGCCGCCGCCTTGCGGCCGGGCGCCGTCCTTCCCGGCGGGCCCCGGCCTGCCGGGCGGTCCCCCGGGTCCCGAGGCGTCCCGGGCGCCGCCATCGCCGGAGGAACCGGCACCCGTTTCCTCCTGCGCCCCGGGCGGGTCGCCACGCGAGCCTGCGGCGTCCGGCGCCCCGGGGTCCCGGGTGCCGGCAGCACCGGTTCGCCGGGAAGCATCGTCCCCCCTCGTCGAGGCCGCCCGCACCCCGCCGGCCGGGACCGGCCCTGCCGCTCGCCCCCCGGGCCGGCGCGCCCCGGCCGCCGCCGGGTTCATCCCCGGCAGGCCGGATCCCGGCGGCACACCGGGACCCGTCGCCGCGCCGGGTTCTGCCGCGGCGACGGCCTCGCGGGCCCCGGTCCGGGACGGGACGGCAGGCCGGGAACGATCGGGCACCACCGCTCCAGGGGACGGGCGGCGGCGCCCGGCAGCCGGCCGGCCCAGGGCCGGCGGCACGGGAGCCGGGGCGAGAGGGCCTGTCCCATCGCCGGGCTGCAGCCCCGGCGGGGGCGCGGCCCGGCTCGCGCTCCCTCCCGCGGCCTCACCGGGCGGTGGGGCCGGGTCGTCGCCCGCGGCACGCCCTGCCTCCCGGTCACCTCCCACTGCCGGGCCGCCGCCCGCCCCCCGGGCCGTGCTGGGCCCGCCGCCGGCCGGCAGGGCGTATCCGCCGGAGGCATGCTCCAGAGCCGGCCCGCCGGCCGGTTCGTCCCGGTGGGAGGCTCGGGCCCGGTCCGGCTGGGACCGGCCCGCGGTGGGCGGGAGCGACGGGTCGCCGGAAGGCCGGGCGGCCGGTGCAGGCGCGCCGGGTGTGCCGTGACCCGGAGGCCGGTGTACGGACATGGCTGTCCCTCCATTCGCCTCCGCTGCACACCTATGCGCCAAGTCAGGTGGTCATGCCGGGGGCCGGCCGCAGGGCACCGGCCCGAGGGCCTCAGCCCCGCCAGGTACCGGGACGGGGTCCGCCTCCAGGTCGAGACAGCGGAGAAAGCCGGAGCAGAGAGCAGGGCGTGGAGCGGGGCGAGAAAGAGCGGGGAGCCGAGCGTTCAGCCTATGGCGACAAGTTGCGGAAGGCTGGCGTGGCCTTGCGCGGAGAGCCGGGCGTGCAGGGCACGGGGTGGCGGAGAGGGCAGGGTGCAGGCAGTGAGCGGAGAACGCCGGTCCCGGCGCACGGCAGGGCGGGCTCCCGCCGGAGCCCGCACCCGCAGCCGGCCCAGGCCACGGGCCTGGCGTGCAGCCGGAACCGGTGGATCCCCAACCGCTCCCTCTTCACCTGAGTTCCGTCGGGACGAAGGCGTCGATGATGCCGATGATCAGCGAGGCCAGCAGCGCGCCCAGGATGGAGACGCTCATGCCGGGCACGATGAACTGCACCGCGTAGATCACCACCGCGGCAGTCAAGAAGCCGACCAGGCCACGGGCCTGCGGGGAGATGTTCTTCCCCAGGAGTGCCTCGACGAGCCAGCCGATGGCGGCGATGGCCACCGCTGCCAGCAGGGCGTTGACGAAGCCGATGATCCGGAACCCGGGCACCAGGAAACCCACCAGCAAGAGGACGATGGCGGAGACGATGAAGCGAATGATGGCCCCAATCACCACCAGGGTCACTCCTTCCAGCCGCTAGCTCCTTCACCGGCTGTAGGCTAACCCTCCGGGAGAGCCGCTATTCCCCGCCGGCAGGAAGAGCTGGGCGCCGGGAGGCGCCGTCCCCTTGCTACGCCCGGCCCCGTGGATTAACATGAAAGTCTGGCACGGAGGTGAAGACGGTGCCCAACACCCGTTCGGCGCGCAAGCGGGTCCGGATTGCGGAGCGCAACCGCCTGCGCAACAAGATGTACAAGACCCGGATCAAGACGGCCATCCGGCGCCTCGAGGAAGCCCTCTCCGGAGGCGATGACGACGCCATCAGGGCGGCCCTGCGGCGGGCCCTGAGCGCCATCGACCGGGCGGCGGTGCGGGGTGCGATCCACCGCAACACCGCAGCGCGCAAGAAGTCTCGCCTGATGCAGCGGCTGAAGAAGCTCGGGCGCGCTTCCTGAAAGCGTGCCCCGCAGCCGGGAGCCGGCTTATCGCCTGCTGCCGGCGCCGTCGTGCTGCCGGTACGCTGCTGCCGCGGCCTGCTCTCTGGGGCTGCGCCCATGCTGCTGGTGCATGCGGGTGCGGGGCTGCCTTTTTGCTGCTGGTGCTGCAGGCCGCCGGGCAACGGCCTGATCGCTAGAACTGGTTGGTACTACGGCCGCTTCTGTCGGGAAGCGGCTTCTTTTTTGGCATAGGGTTTCGGGGTTCCCGTGGGCTCGGGTTCCGCCACCTGCAGCCCGGCCAGAAACCAGACCAGGCGCTCCAGGCCGATGCGGGCCGGCCACCGTCCCTGCTTGATGCCCACATCGGCCTCCAGAACCGCTTCCAGGGCCGCCATCGCCCGGTCCGGCGCCAGCTGGCGGGACTGCTGCCAGGCCTTGCGCGCCACGAAGGGGTGAAGTTGCAACCACGCTTGCAGGTCGGCCACATCGCCCCCTTGCCGGCGGAGGCTGGCCGCATAGGCCAGGATGCGGTACTGCCGGGCGATCAGGGCCAGCAGGCGCAGGGGCGGCTCGCTGGCGTCCAGCAACCGCCCCACCAGTTCCATGGCCTGCCGGCGCCGCCCGGCCACGATGGCATCAACCAGCTCGAACACCCCGGCCGTCGCCACCGCCACCCCCACCTGGCGCAGGTCGGCAGCCGTGATCCGCCGGCGGTCGCCCACGTAGGTTGCGACCTTGGCCAGCTCGCTGGCCAGCCGCCGCAGGTCGGGTTCGCCCGATTCCACCAGCCAGGCCACCGCCTCCGGGTCGAGCTCCTTTCCCCAGGCGGCCGCCTGCCGGGCCAGCCACTGCCCGAGGGCCTCGTCCCGCAGGGGCTGGCAGGCCACCGCCCAGCCTCGCTGCCGCAGGCGCCGGACGGCGGCGCGCCGGCCGTCCAGATCCGGAGGATGGCTGATGACCAGTACGGCGCTGGGCGACGGGTCGTCCAGGTAGGCCAGCAGCGCCCCTTCGGCGGGGTCGGCGCTCCGGCCCGTTCCGGCGGACGAACCGGACCCCGCGCCGCCCGCCTCCGGTTGGTCCGCACCGCCTTGCGATCCCGCGGCGCCGGCGTGCCCGCCGGCGTCCCCACCGGTGGTCCGGCCGCCTCCGCCTTGCGCACTGCCCCCCGTCCCGCGACCGCTGCTGGCGGCAGCACCCCGCGGGGCCAGCCAGGCTGCCTCCCGGACCACCACCAGCCGCCGTTCCGCCAGGAACGGGACCGTCCGGGCCTGTTCCACCGCTTGCGCCGGCGCGGCCGACCGGCCGTCCAGCTGGGTGAGGTTCAGCACATCGCCGTCGGGCAGCAACGTCCTGCGCAACGCCTGGATGATGGCGTCGTGCCAGTAGGTCTCCGGGCCGTGCAGCACGTAGACCGGCTGGATCTGGCCCTGCTCAATGGCGGCCAGCACGGTGGCGGCAGGTTGCGATTCCAAGGGCAGGCGGACCTCCTCCCTTGCGTGCCTCCAGCCAGCATCCTACCGGACATCCTACCGGACCGTCGCGCCCTTCACGACCCCCTGAACGCCCGGGAGGCCTCGGAGTTCCCGCCGCCGGGAAGCATGACCCGGACCTCCAGGCGCTGGCCCGGTCCTGCCCGGACCGACACCGCACCCAGCCGGTCGGTCCGCAGCACGGGGATGCCGGCACGCTGCAGGCGGGCCAGGGTCTCCACATGGGGCAGCCCGTAAGGGTTCGGACCGGCGGAAACCACCGCCAGTCGCGGCCTTACCGCCGCCAGGAAGGCGGCGGTGGTCGCCCCGCGCGAGCCGTGGTGGGAGACCTTGAGCACCTCGGCGCGCAGGTCCACTCCCCGGCGCAGGAGCTCTTCCTCGCCGGCTCGCTCCAGGTCGCCGGTCAGGAGCAGGCGCGGTCCGCCGCAATCGAGCCGCAGGACCAGCGACCGGTCGTTTTCGCTGCCGGCCGGCCCGCCGCCGCGGCCGCTTCCCCTTGCGCCATCTGCCGCCGCGGCGCCGGTCCCGGCCGCGCCACCCGGCTCCTGGGGATGCAGAACGTCGACCCGGCAACCGGGCGCCGGCTGCCACCGCCATCCGGCCGCCGGCCGCACCAGGGGCACGCCGCGCCGGGCAGCGGCCGCCTGGATGGCCTCGTCCAGCGGCACGCCCGGGATGCCGCCCAGCCAGACCATCTGGGCCCCCAGCTGCTCGATGACGGCCCCTGCCCCGCCGGCGTGGTCCCGGTCTCCGTGGGTGACGACCAGCAGGTCCGGCCCCCGGCCCAGCAGCCGCCGCACCACCGGCACCGTGACCTGCTCCCCCACGGCGTCGGCCACGACCGGCGGCGGCCCGGGCCAGTACCGGCCGGGTTCGGCCTGCAGGGCTTTGCCGCCGGCGTCCACCAGGGCGCTCCGGCCCCCCGGGAACTGCACCAGGATGGCGTCACCCTGCCCCACGTCGAGAAACCAGGCCACCCACGTCCCCGGGGCGGGCGGCCGGAGCAGCCAGGCGGACAGGGCCACCGCCGCGACCAGCCCCGTAGCGGCCGGGGCCAGCTGCTGCAGAGGGGGCAGGGGGCGAGGACGCCGGCGCCGGGCGTAGGCCGGGCGCCCGTCGCCCAGGCACCAGAGGATCCAGGTGGTGGCCAGGGCCAGGCAGCCCGCGGCCGCCGGCGCCAGCCCGCCGGCGGCACCCGGTACCCGCCCCGCCACCATGGCCGTCTTCACCATGAGCGCCAGGCTGGCAGCTGCTGGCCACCCCGCCAGCCTGGCCAGCAGGGCGGCCGGTTCCTGCCAGCCGGAGGGCAAGGGGAGAGCATGGAGCGTCGCGCCCAGCGCCGCCGCTGCGGCGGCCGCCACCAGGGCCACGGCGGAGACGGGCACCACGGCCAGGTTCGCCACCAGGGCCAGCAGGGGCGCCCGGCCGAAGAGGGCAACCTGCACGGGCAGGACGGCCAGCTGCGCCGCCAGGGTGACCGCCAGGGCATCGCCGGCCCAGCCGGCGACGTGCCAGAAGGCCCCCCGTACCCGGCCGGCCGTTCCTTCCCGCCAGGGCGGCTCTGGGGGGCGCGTGGCCCAGCGGCTCGCATCGGCGCAACCGGCCGGCACCCCGGCGGTGGAGGTGCCGGCCCGGGACCCGCCACGGGGTACGAGGGCACCCTGGTGCTGTCCCGGCGCCGCTTGCGGTGGAACCGGACCGGCGCCGGGCCGGTGCCTCCTTTCCATGACGGGCTCGCGCGGGTTCGCCAGGAGTGGCGCCAGGAAGCCCAGCGGCGGTTCCGGAAAGGCGTGCTCCAGGCGGGTCGCAGCGAGCCCGGCCGGCGCCGCGTGCTCCCCTCCGGGCCGTCGCGGTCCCACCGGCGCCACGAGGGCCCGGCAGCGGTTCCACCACCGCCGCCAGGCCCGCTGCAGGGGGCTTCCCAGCAGGATCAGTCCCGCCGTCGCCGCGAAGGACAGCTGGAACCCCGGATCCAGGAGGACCAGGGGCCGCCAGGCTGCCTGCAGAAACCCCGACCATACCAGAATGGTGAGGGGGCTCACCGGGCGGGCCAGGGCCCGCGCAAGCTCCGCGAGCAGAAAGGTTGCGGTGGCCCGCAGCACCGACGGCGGCCCGCCGGTCAGGCCTGCATACAGGACCACCACCGCCATGGCACCCGCCCGCCGCCGGCGCGGCAGCCAGCGCGCCCTGCCGGCCGTCCAGGTCGCAAGGGCCGCGGCCATGGCCACATGCTGGCCCGACACGGCCAGGGCGTGAATCAGTCCCGTTTCGGCCAGGGCGTTCCGCGCCGTCACGGAAAGGCCCTGGCGCTGATCGAGGAGCAGGGCTGCGGCCACGCCCCGGGGGCCCGGCGGCAAGGCGAGGACCAGGCCCGCTTCCAGGGCATGCCTGAGCCGGGCCAGACCCCGGCCGGCCCAGCTGAAGGGCCCCGGCGCGACCTGCACCCGGGGCGGCCCGTCGGCCCGGAGCTCATAAGCATAGCCCTGGCGCAGCCCGGCCGCCCGGTCGTCGTAGCCGCCGGGATTGGTCGCCGGGCGCAGCCGCCGCAGGGTGCCCGTCACCTGGACCACCGCCCCCGGCGGGATCCCCTGGCCTGGGCCCGCACCCATGGTCCGGGGCCAGCGGACCCGAAGTCGGGTGCGCACCGGGGTGTCGCCGATGGCCGTCACGGCCAGCCGCTCGGCTCCCTCCAGGCGCCCCGTCACCACCACCGGCCGCACCCCTTCCCATGGGGCCGGCCCCCAGGCGTCACGGATCCAGCTGTCGGCTGCCAGCCAGGCGGAGCCGGCCGCCAGCGCCACCAGCAGCGAGCCGGCCATGCGCTCCGGAACCCACCACGGCCGGCGACCGCCCCGGCCGTCTCCGGCCGCCCCGTTCCACGGCATGGTGACCAGGGCGGCCCCCAGCCCGAGCAGCGCCGCCTCCGCCGCGGGTGCGCCCGGCGGCGGCGGGCCGGCCTGGTAGCCCGGCCAGCGCAGCAGGGCCCACAAGCCGACGGTAGCCGCGTAAGCCAGCATCCAGCCGGTGCGGTAGACCACCCTGCCCTCTCTCCTTCAACCGGGCGCCGGGAGCATCAGGGGCCGGCGGTGATGTGCGGAAGCAGCTGGGCCAGGGTCTTCTCCCCAATGCCCGGCACCCGGGTCAGGTCCTGGGGACGGCGGAAGGGGCCGTTGACCTCCCGGTCCGCCACAATGCGCTGGGCCAGGGCCGGCCCGATGCCCGGCAGAGCCTCCAGCTCGGCCGCCGTGGCGCGGTTGATGTCGATCCGGCCCTGGGGCCCGCCGGCGGCGCCGGCTCCCCCGCCGGTGGCGGTGCCGGCCGCGGCCCCCGGAGCGGCGGCGGTGACGCCGTCCCGGGCCGGGACGAAGGTTCCGGCCGCCAGCTCCTTCTGGGTGGGCACCAGGACGCGCGTGCCGTCGGCCAGGGGAACCGCCAGATTCAGGGCATGCGGCGCCGCTGCCGGCGCCGGGCCGCCGGCAGCGGTGATGGCATCGACCACCCGGGCACCGGCCGGGAGGAGGTACACGCCGGGCTGGGCCACGGCCCCGGCCACGTGCACGGTGAGGACCGGCCCGGAGGGCCCGCCCGCCGCGCCCGGCCTCACCGGCCTTCCGGCGGCACCGGCTGCACCCGGATAGAGTTGGGCCCAGACGGCGGGCGAGGCAGGGTCACCGGACTCCCCGGCCCCTGCCTGACGCTCACCGGCCGCCTCCGGCCCCTGGAGCGCGGGGTCGCCGGGTGGGGACGGGGTATCCCCGGGCGCCGTTCCTGGCGTCGCCCCCGCCCGTAGGGGCCCGGGCTGGTCGCCCTTCGACGCAGCGCCCGTCTCGCTCCCTGCTGTCTCGGGCTCCCCCGGCGGCGCGGTGGCGGAGACCTCCGGCCGGCCAGGCCCTGGAGCCGGCCCCGGCTCCACCAGCAGCGGTGCCGCCGCACTGCCGGTCATGGCGCGCCACGACCAGACGGCGGCCAGGAAACAGAGCCCCAGCAGCGGCGCCACCGTTCCGGCCCGGCGCCGCCGGGAGGCCGGACCGGAAACCACCGGAGGCCGGGGTGGTGGCGTGAAATCCGCCCCCGAGGGCGGGCCCGGCTGGGCTCGCCCCGGGCCCCTCCGCGGGCCGGGCACCCGGGCACCGGCTACGGATCCGGAGGGGCGGCTTGCGCCAGGGGCAACCCGCTCCGGCGGCTGGAAGAACACCACGCCGGCACGCTCGCCGTGGTGCGTCGCATGGGGCGGGCGGAACGACCCCGGATCCATGTCCCATGCCTCCCCGCGCAACAAAGGGTCCCGCCCTCCGCGATCCGGCCAGGCCCTGCGACCGGCCGGATGCCCCTCGCGACCCCTACCCCGGGGACAGGCAGCGAAGCTCGCGGTGATGGCGGGCTTCCGGCTCGGGCACCGAAGCGCCAAGGACGGCAACCGTAACTACCAATTTATTACACCACACCGGGGACAATGTCAAATACTGGATGAACGGGCGACCCGCGTGAGGCCGCCGGGCCGCCTGCTCACGCCGAGAATCGAGTAGGAGGGGCCGGTCACGGCCCCGTCCTCTCACACCACCCGGCATGCGGGTCCGCACCGGGCGGTTCGTCGAGCATGGCGAAGTTGGTGGTAGTACTGGGTCAGGCTCAGCAGCCCCTGGGCAAGCCAGTAGCGCTTGCCCAGGGCGCTGTTGAGCGGGCCGCCAGCCATGGCCCAATAACCCCGGCGCGAAAAGGCCCACTGCCGGGCCTTCCACTCGGGATGTCCCAGGGCGCGGAGTTCCCGCAAACGGGTGCGGGGCCGTTTCCATTGCTTCCAAAGGCACGCCTGCAAGCGTCGCCGGAGCCAACCTTCCACGGTATCGAGGAGGCTTGCCATGTCCGCAATCCGGAAGTACGCAAGCCAGCCCCGCAGGTAAGTGTTGATCCGGCGGATCCGCTCGGTCATGGAAACGGACCACGTCCGGCTGGTCAGGGTGCGAAGCCGGTCTTTGAGCCGCTGCACCGTTTGGGGGGCCACCCGCAGGCGGACGCCGTCCCGGCCGTGATACATGCTGAAGCCGAGGAACTTGCGTCGCCACGGCCGATCAACCGCGCTCTTTTGTTCGTTGACCTTGAGCCGAAGCCGCTGCTCGAGGAAGCGCCGTACGCCTGCCATGACCCGGTGCCCTGCCCGTTCCGAGCGGACGTAGATGTTGCAATCGTCCGCATAACGGACAAAGCGGTGTCCCCGCCGTTCCAGCTCTTTGTCCAGGTCGTCGAGAAGGATGTTGGCCAAGAGCGGGCTGAGGGGGCCGCCCTGGGGCGTCCCTTCTTCCGTCCGCACCTTCACCCCACCGACCATCACGCCGGCCTGCAGGTAGCGGCGGATCAGCATGCGGACGCGCTTGTCCGCGACCTTCCGCATCACCCGGGCCATCAGGACGTCATGGTTCACCCGGTCAAAGAACTGTTCGAGGTCCAGGTCGACCACCCAGGCGTACCCTTCCTCGACGTGCCGCCGCGCCGCTTCGACTGCCTGGTGCGCGGAGCGTCCCGGCCGAAAGCCGTAACTGTGCTCCGAAAAGTCGGGGTCGAAGATCGGCGTCAGCACCTGCAGCAAAGCCTGCTGGATCAGGCGGTCCAGGACGGTCGGGATACCCAGTAGGCGCGTGCCGCCCCCGGGTTTGGGGATCGCCACCCGGCGGACGGGCTGCGGCTGGTAGGTTCCCGCCAGCAGCTGGGCGCGTACCTGCGGCCACCGCTCCCGCAGAAAACCCCGCAGTTGTTCGACGGTCATGCCGTCGATACCCGGCGCGCCCCGGTTCTGCTCCACCCGTCGTAGGGCGGCCCCCATGTTCTCCCGGGCCACCACCTGCTCCATCAGGTCCACGCCACCACGTCCTCCGCGGGGAGGGGCGCCGGTCTGTCCCGGCCGGGTGCTCCGCTCTCACCCAGGCCCCGGTGGGATTCACCACCGCTTCCTGGGCGAGGCCCTCTCGGGTTGGCTGCTCTCCTCGCACCCGGCGCGAACGCGCCAACACCCTCCCGGACTCGACGTTCGGCCCTTCCCGCCGGCCCGGCCGGCGGTACTACGGCCTCTGCTGACTCCTGCCGGCTCAGCCGCGCCTTGCGGTCGCGGGTTGCCAGCTCCGCTGGCCTACCGGCAGGCCTCCCCGGGTAAGAGCGAGCACTTTCGTCGCACACCCGCCGCGTTTACAGCGCCGCCCTTCGGCCCATCTCGGGCTTCGCTGTGTTGTGCCAGCTCGCCCAGACGGCGCCGCCTCGCCCGCGGTTCCTGGTCGTCGGGTCGCGACTTTGCCTCCGGCTTCCTTCGGATCCCGCGTCGCCGCGGGCACCCTTGCCTTCGGCTAGCGGTTGTACGGGGCCACCCTCCGCAGGGGACTTTCACCCCTTAGCACTCGCCCATGCCGGGCGCACACAACGAGGACGGGTGCACCCGCACCCGTCCTCCGGTGGCTGCGAACCGCAGGCGACCGCGAACCGCAAACCGTGCCTTAAGCACCCCTTGCGCGCCCTGAGAATCCTTGGGAATGAATCGCCGGGCATCACCGTGCCGGCACCGCGGGCCCGTGCCGCCGCGCAAGGCCGGCACCAGGTCCTGCATCCTGGCCCCGGCGCCGGTGCCACGTTCCTGTCCCCGGAGCCGCGGCCCGTGGCCCGGCCGCGCCTTCGCACGGGGGCCGTTCCCCGGCGCCTGCGGGGCCCCATGGCCCCGCCTAGCGGACCACGATGTTCACCAGGCGACCCGGCACGGTGACCACCCGCGCCACGATCTTGCCGTCAATCCACTCCCGGACCCGCGGGCTGGCCAGGGCCTGCCGGCGCAGATCTTCCTCGCCCAGGCCCGCCGGGACCTGCAGCCGGTCCCGCACCTTGCCGTTGACCTGGACCACGATCTCCACGGTGCCGGCCTCCAGCACCGAGGGATCCCACTGGGGCCAGGGCTGCCGGTGCACGCTGCCCCGCGTCTCCCGCCAGCCCAGCAGTTCCCAGGCTTCTTCCGCCAGGTACGGGGTAAAGGGCGCCAGCATGCGCAAGAGGCGGTCCAGCGCCGCGGCCAGCAGGTCGGCCCGCTGCGCCGCCGGTTCGACCCGGTCCCGGTAGCCGTAGATGGCGTTGACCAGCTCCATCAGGGCGGCCACCGCCGTGTTGTACTGCATGCGCTCGGCCATGTCGGCGGTCACCCGGGCGATGGCGCGGTGGACCTCCCGCCACAGGGCGTGTTCTTCCGGCCCCCAGCCTTCCGTTACGGGCATCACGCCAGCATCTGCCGCGGCCGCCTGCCGGCCTCCGGCCGGCGGCTGCGGGGCCTCCGGCCGGGGCGCCGCCACCGCCCCGTCGCGGGCTGCCGCCACCTGGCCCGTGACGCCACGGATCGCACCGGCGCACCCCGCCACCAGCCGCCAGACCCGGTGGACGAACCGGCTGGCGCCCTCGATGCCGTGCTCCGACCACTCCAGGTCGCGCTCGGGCGGCGCGGCGAAGAGGATGAACAGGCGGGTGGCGTCGGCCCCGTACTCCTCCAGGATGTCCTCGGGGCTGACCACGTTGCCCTTGGACTTGGACATCTTGGCGCCGTCCTTGATCACCATGCCCTGGGTCAGGAGGCGCTGGAAGGGCTCGGGGCTGGGCACCAGGCCCTCGTCGTAGAGCACCTTGGTGATGAACCGGGAATAGAGCAGGTGCAGCACGGCGTGCTCGATGCCGCCGATGTACTGGTCGACGGGCAGCCAGTAGAACACCTTCTCCCGGTCGAAGGGCTGGTGCTCGTCCCGCGGCGACGTGTAGCGGTAGTAGTACCAGGACGAGTCGACGAAGGTGTCCATGGTGTCCGTCTCCCGCCGGGCCGGGCCGCCGCAGGCCGGGCAGGTGGTGCGCACGAAGGACTCGGAGGTGGCCAGGGGCGAGGCCCCCACCTCGAAGCGCACATCGTCGGGCAGGAGGACCGGCAGCTGTTCTTCCGGCACCGGCACAACGCCGCAAGCGTCACAGTAGACGATGGGAATGGGCGCACCCCAGTAGCGCTGCCGGGAGATCAGCCAATCGCGCAGCCGGTAGTTCACCGTCCGCCGGCCGATGCCCTGGCGCTCGAAATCCTCGGCCATGCGCCGGTAGGCTTCCCGGCTGTCCATGCCGTCGTAGGGGCCCGAATGGATCATGCGGCCCGGGCCGGTGTAGGCCTCCTCCAGCCGGTCGCCCTCGGCCGGCACGCCCTCGCCCTGGATCACCACCCGGACGGGCAGGCCGTACTGGCGGGCGAACTCAAAGTCCCGCTCGTCGTGGGCCGGCACCGCCTGGATCGCGCCGGTGCCGTAGTCCATCAGCACGTAGTTGGCCGTCCAGATGGGGATCCGTTCCCCCGTGGCCGGGTTGATGGCGTAGGCGCCGGTGAAGACCCCCTCCTTGGCGTCCACCGCCTCGGCCCGGTCCCGGACCGTCAGGCGCGTCACCCTTTCCACGAAGGCGCGCACCGCCTCTTCCTGCGGGGTCCCGCGGGCGAGCTCCAGGGTGAGGGGGTGATCGGGAGCCAGCACCATGAAGGTCGCCCCGTAGATCGTGTCGTGGCGGGTGGTGAAGACGGTGAGCTTCTCATCCCGCCCGGCGATGGGGAAGTCCAGCTCCATGCCCTCGCTGCGGCCGATCCAGTTGCGCTGCATCACCTTGACCCGCTCCGGCCAGCCCTCCAGCAGGTCCAGGTCGGCCAGCAGCCGGTCGGCGTAGGCGGTGATCTTGAAGAACCACTGTTCCAGCTCCCGCTTTTCCACCGGCGTGCCGCAGCGCCAGCAGGTCCCGTCCTCCACCTGCTCGTTGGCCAGCACCGTGGCGCAGCGCGGGCACCAGTTCACCGGCGCCTTCTTCCGCTCCACCAGGCCCCGCTTGTAGAGGAGCAGGAACAGCCACTGGGTCCACTTGTAATACCCCGGGTGGGAGCAGGCGATCTCCCGCCGCCAGTCGTAGCTCAGGCCCAGGCGCTGCATCTGCTCCCGCATGGCGGCGATGTTGGCGTAGGTCCAGCGGGCGGGGTGGGTCTGGTTGGCGATGGCCGCGTTCTCGGCCGGCAGCCCGAAGGAGTCCCACCCCATGGGGTAGAGGACGTTGAACCCGCGCATGCGGTAGAACCGGGCCGTGGCGTCGCCGATGGAGTAGTTGCGCACGTGGCCCATGTGGAGCTTGCCCGACGGGTAGGGGTACATCTCCAGGCAGTAGTACTTGGGGCGCGACGGGTCGGCCTCCACGTGGTAGAGGCCTTCCTCGGCCCAGCGCTGCCGCCATTTCTTTTCCGCAGCATGGAAGTTGTACCGGTCGTCGAAGGCCATGGCCATAGCCTCCTCCTGGCTCCTGGCTGGTCGCGGCGGGGCCCAGGGCGCCGTGGGATCCCCCGGGCCAATACGCCGGGAGCCTCCCGCCCTCAAGGGACGGGAGGCTCCCGCGGTACCACCCTTCTTGATCAGTGTGGAGCGGATGGGACTCGAACCCACGACCTCGTCAATGCCATTGACGCGCTCTCCCAACTGAGCTACCGCCCCACGCCTCTGACCCACTCGCGCCCTTAACGCGGGCCACGTCACCGGCTCCGGCGGGAACCTGCCGCCCGTCCTTCGCCGGTGCGGCTCCCGGGCGAGTTCCCCTGCCGCGCGCCGCCGGTTCGCACCCCCACCGGCTCTCTGCAGGCCGCCTGCAGGGTACTGCTCCCGTTCACGGCCTTTGCCTTTCCGGTTGTCGAACCGCGTAGCCCATTATAGAGAGGGTCCCGCAGCAGTGTCAAGGCAGGTGGCCGGCGACCGGCCCGGGGTACCGGCGGGGCCCATGATGCGGCCGCTGCACCGCGCGGGGCCGCCCCGCAGCCGCGCCACGGCCACGGCACGCCACCGCCCTGCCCGCCCGCCGCGCCGGCATCACCCCTCGGGCAGCGCCTCCAGCTCCAGGCGCCGCGCATCGCCCCACAGGCGCTCGAGGGCGTAATATTCCCGCTCGGCCGCCAGGAACACGTGCAGCACCACGTCGTCGAAGTCCACCAGCACCCAGCGGGCCGCATCATACCCTTCCCGGTGGCTGGGCACCTGCCCCTTCTCGGCCAGATCCTCTTCGACCCCGTCCGCGATGGCCCGCACGTGGATGGCGTTCTGGCCGTGGCAGATCACAAAGTAGTCGGCAATCAGGGTGATCCCTTCCATGTCCAGGACCACCACGTCGCCCGCCTTCTTCGCCTCGGCGGCGCGGGCGATGGCCAGCGCCTTTTCCCGGCTGGTCAAGCGCCTCATCCCTCCCTGCCGGCCGCGGCCGTCGCCGTTCCTGCGGCCGTGCCGGTGAAGTCCGCCCCCACCACGATGCGCGCGTCGATGCCTTCCGGCAGGTCCTCGGCCGTTTCCACCCGCACCGTCACGGCCGATCCGGCCAGGGCCTGGCGCAGGCGGTCCGCCACCGCCGTATCCTCGGGACGAACCACCACCACCGTGGTGGCGAAGTCGAAGCGCTCGGCGTTGCCGACGGTCACCACGCGAAAACCCAGGCTGCGCAACAGGTCGGCGGCCTGGCCCGCGGCGCCCCGCCGGCCGTTCCCGTTCAGCACCTCGAGGCGCACCTGGGCGTTGGCCTCCACGTCGACCCCCGCCAGGATCTTCATGGCCTCGCGGCGGGCGGCCGCTTCGTCCACCAGCCAGTAGCTGAGGCCGTCCACATAGCCCGGCCGGCCCGGCAGGATGCCCATCTCCAGCCGGTCCAGGTCGAACCGGGGCAGCAGGGCCGCCAGACCCAGCATGCGGGAAGCGGGCATGTTGGTGGTGATCTGGCTGCCCAGGGTGCTGGCCAGCTGGGGCAGCTTCAGGACCCCCTGCATGCTCAGCACCTTGTCCGCCAGCGCCCGGAGGAACTGCTGCTGCCGCTGGATCCGGAAGATATCCCCGTCCTGCCGGTAGCGGACGTAGTGCAGCGCCTTCTCGCCGTCCAGCACCTGGCACCCCGGCTTCAGGTCGATGCGCAGGTTCTGGCTGCGCGCCGTGTAGCGCATGGGCTTGTCGATGCAGACCTCGACGCCGCCCACGGCATCCACCAGGGCCCGGAAGGCGTCGAAGTCGATTTCCACAAAGTAGTCGATCCGGATGCCGAGGAAGTCTTCGACGGTTTCCTCCACCCGCTGCGCTCCCGCGCCGGGACCGCCTTCGGCCTGGCCGTAGGCGTGGGCATGGGCGATCTTCTCCGGGTGCGGCCGGCCGGGGATGGCGACCCGGGTGTCCCGGGGGATGGACAGCAAGCCCACCCGCCCCGTGGTGGGGTTGACGTTGACCACCATGATGGTGTCCGACCGCTGGGGTGCCGACGGCTCTCCCGCACCCGCGCCGGCGTCGACCCCCAGCACCAGGATGTTCAGGGGACGGTCGGCGGCGGCTGCATGCTGGGACCCCGGGTCCGCGTCCTGTGGCACCTGCTGCACGTGGCTGAAAAACCCGTACAGGGTCGACCCCAGCCAGAAGGCGCCCGTCACGCCGGCCACCAGCAGGACACCCGCCAGTACGGCCAGCACGCGGGCCGCCCTGCGCCGCGGGCGCTTGGGCTCCTGTTCCACCGGTCCAATCAAGGGCATGCTCACCGTCAAGACGCTCCTTTACGGCCCTCGCGCCGCAGGAGGGCGGGCGCTCCTGCTCGCGGCCGCCTCCTGCCATGGTAGCGGCCGGCCTGCCAGGCTGCCAGGTCGACCGGTACCAGCCTCGGGCGGGGACCGGCCGCAGGGCCGTTCCTGGCCCCGGGACGCCCGCTCCGGCCGGGTCCCGATCGGGGTGCCGGCGCCGCCGGGGACGCGCGCCCTCCCGCGCTCAAGACTTCGCGTCTCCGCCGGCGGTTCCCGCCCCGCGGCGCAGCCACTGGTTGCGGGCGGCCACCGTGGCCTCGGGCAGCCACAGGCCGCGATCCAGGCAATAGCGGATCAGGTCGTCCAGGACGGCGGCCATGGCCTGGTCCAGGTCGCGGAAGGCCAGGCGCCGCAGCTCCTCCACACCAGGGTACGTGCGGCCGGGCTCCAACTTGTCCGCCAGGAACAGCAGGCAACCGGTCCGGCCCAGGCCCGGGCGCGCCGTGGTGTGCCACCGGACCGCTTCCAGGACCTCGGGATCGTGGGTGAGACCTTCCTGCGCCGCCTCCCATGCCGCCACCGGGCCGTGCAGCAGGATGGGGTCGGCGCGCTCCGCCGCATCGGGTTCCCATCCCGCCTGGCGGGCCAGGCGCAACAATTCGCCAGGCGGGCGCTCCCGGGCCAGGTCGTGGATCCAGGCGGCCAGCTCCACCGGCCGGGGATCAGTGGCATGGTGTCCCGCCAGCCGGCGCGCCATCTCCACCACCCGCACCACGTGCCGGTACCGGCCGGGGCTGAGGGTGGCCTGCGCTTTCAACTGGGCGCGGCGCAGCGCCTCTTCCAGGGACAAGGCTTGCAAGGGCAAGGCTTGCGGCACCTTTCCCGGCCTTTCCGGCAGCGATCCCGGCATGTCGAGTCTCCCTCCGGGCTCACAGGGCGACGCCGGACGAACCCGGCCGCGCAGCCGGGTTCCCGCCGGCGGGCGGCCACACCCTGGCAGCGCCTCCTCCTTCGGGTCCGCCGGCCGCGTTCCGCGCCCTGCCTTCGACCCCCGCATCGCCCCCCGGCCCCGTCCCCGGGGGCGCCTGCTCCCGGGCCTGGGCGGCCTCCCTTGCCGGCCCGCGTTCCGGCCCGCCCCCGGCCGGTGCGGGCCGGGCCGCGGGCTCCGCCGCCGCGGGGCGGTAAAGCCCATACTTTTCCACGTAGTCCTCCACCGCCGCCGGCACCAGGTACCGGATGGACTGCCCTGCGGCCACCCGCTCGCGCAGCTCCGTGGACGAGATGCCGATCTCCGGGATGGGCAGGACGTGGACCCGGGCGCGGCGGACCGCCGGCAACCCGTCGAGAAACCTCTGCAGCACCGCGCCCGGCAGCCCCGGCCGCGTCACCACGATCAGGTGGCAGACATCCAGCAGCCCGAGGCCGCCCCGCCAGGACGGCAGGGTCACCACCGAATCCGCCCCTGCGATGAAGTAAAGGGATGCACCCGGCCCCGCCATGGTGGACAGCTGGGTCAGGGTGTCGATGGTGTAGGAAGGGCCCTCCCGGTCCAGTTCCAGCCGGGTCGTGTAGAAGTGGGGGTTGCCGGCGGTGGCCAGCACCGTCATGCGGTACCGGTGCTCGGCGTCACTGACGCCCGCCGGGTCCTTGTGGGGCGGCCTTCCCGCCGGCACGAACAGCACCCGGTCCAGGCGGAAGTGGACCCGCGCCGCTTCCGCTGCCACTAGGTGGCCGATGTGAATGGGGTCGAAGGTCCCGCCGAGCACCCCCAGCTGCAGCGGCCGGCCGTCCCGGCGCGGCTTCAGCCACTCCTCCAGCCCTCTGGCCACCGGAATCCTCCTTCGGACCCGCCCCTCCACCCCTGTACCCCTCAGGCGGCGCCTCAAGAGGCGCCGCCTTCGCCGCCGGCCTCCGGCCCCGAGGAGTTCGGGCCCGCCCCGGCCCCGGCGGGTTCCACCGAACCCGCCTCGTCGCCCAGCACCAGCTCCATGGGTCCCAGCCGCACGGTGTCGCCGGTTTCGGCCCCCGCGGCGCGCAGGGCCTGTTCGGCCCCCAGGCGCTCCAGGCGCCGCAGCAGCCAGCGGACGGCTTCGTCGTTGTCGAAGTCCGTCATGGCAACCCAGCGCTCCACCAGAGGGCTGGTGACGACCCAGGTTCCGTCGGGCTCGCGGCGGACCTCCAGCCGGCGCGGGTCCGGTCCCGGCCGGTACACCTTGCGACCGGCCGCCACCAGGGGCTGCGGCACAGGGGCCCGGGCCAGCAGCTCTTCGACCCGGTTCAGCAGCCGGTCCACGCCCTCCCCCGTGGCCGCGGAGATGGGAACCAGCTCCAGGCCGGCCGCCCGTGCCGCCTCTTCCAGGGCGGGCAGGTGCTGGGCGGCCTGGGGCAGGTCCGTCTTGTTGGCCGCCACCACCCCCGGCCGGTCCAGCAGGGCAGGTTCGTATGCTTCCAGTTCGTCCCGCAAGGTGGCCAGGTCCTGCCGGGGATCGCGCCCTTCCGTCGCCGCGGCGTCGACGACATAGATCAGGACCCGGGTGCGCTGGATGTGGCGGAGGAACTCGTGTCCCAGGCCCACGCCCTGGTGGGCCCCCTCGATCAGGCCGGGGATGTCCGCCACCACGAAGCTGCGCCCGGGCCCCCGCTGCACCACACCCAGGTTGGGTGCCAGGGTGGTGAAGGGATAGGCCGCCACCTTGGGCCGGGCGGCGGAAATCCGGGCCAGCAGGCTCGACTTGCCGGCGTTCGGCCAGCCCACCAGCCCCACATCGGCCAGCAACCGTAGCTCCAGCTTGAGCCAGCGCCGCTCCCCCGGCTCTCCCTTCTCCGCCAGGCGCGGCGCCTTGCGCTGGGGGGTGGCGAAGCGGGCGTTGCCCCGGCCGCCGCGCCCGCCGCGGGCCACCACCACCTGCTGGCCGGGGTCGGCCAAGTCGGCCAGCACATCGCCTGTGTCCCGATCCCGGACCACCGTACCGGGCGGCACCCGCACGTAAAGGTCCTCGCCGCGGCGGCCGTGCCGGTTGCCACCTTCCCCGTGGGTACCGCGACCCGCCCGGTAGTGCCGGCGGTAACGCAGGTCGGCCAGGGTGGTGAGGGCCGGGTCGACCACCAGGATCACGTCCCCGCCCCGGCCGCCGTCACCGCCGTCGGGACCTCCCCGGGGAACATACTTCTCCCGCCGGAAGCTGACGGCCCCGTTCCCACCCGTACCGCCTTCCACGTAGATCTCCGCTTCGTCGACGAAATCGGACAAGGGCGTCACCCCGTGCTGCGACCCTGGCTCCCCGCGGCGGCAGCGGGGCCGCCGCCTTCCAGGCCCCACCGCAACCAGCCCTGCCGGCCGTCCCACTGCAGCCAGATGCGCTGGCCCGGCGCCTGCCGGGCTGCCTCCAGGGCTGCTTCCAGGGCCGCTTCCAGCGCAGGCTCCACCGCGGCTGCGGCGTTCCCCTGCTCCGGTCCTTTTGCGGGCGCGGCCGGCGCGGGCGTCCCGTCCCGGCGGGCCGGCCGCCCCAGCCCCCCGTTACCGCGGGCTTGCCCGGCCGCCGTGCCCGGGGCGGAACCGGGGACCGGCGGCCGCCAGGCCACCTCCAGCCCCAGCTCCTCGCAGCGGGCCCGCCACACCAGGTAGCAGGAGGCCGCCTCCACCGGCCAGCAGCGCAGGGCGGCGCCCTCCCACTCCAGCTGGCGGCACCACTCGGCAAGGGCCGTAGCGGCCCGCTCCGGCCGCCCCAGCTGCAGCCATCCCAGCGCCACCTGCAGCCGGTTCACTGCGCCGTGACGCCAGGCCCGTACCACGCTCACCAGCTGGCCGGCGTCCACGCTCAGCAGCGGGGCGGCGCCGGGGGCCCTTTCATCCCGTTCCGCCATCAGGATCCCCCACGGGCCGAGCCAGGTTTGCCGCGGCCGCCGCCAGGATGACCGCGGCCTCCGCAGCAGGCCAGGTAGCAAAAAGCCTCCGCCCAACCGGTACCGGCCGCAGCGGAGGCGCCTGGCAAAGGGGCAAGGTCAGTCGGCAGCAACCTGGGCGGGCTCTTCCGCCGCCAGCGGCATCACGTTGACCACCCGGCGGCCGCCCCGGGTGCCGAACTGGACCACGCCATCGATGAGAGCAAACAGGGTGTCATCGCCGCCCCGGCCCACGTGCTTGCCGGGGTGGAACCGGGTGCCGCGCTGCCGCACCAGGATGGTGCCCGCGCGCACCACCTGCCCCTCGTACCGCTTGACGCCCAGGTACTTGGGGTTGCTGTCGCGGCCGTTGCGGGTGCTGCCGCCGCCCTTCTTGTGGGCGAACAGCTGCAGGTTGATCCGGCGCATGGGCCTCACCTCCCTCCGGTCGACCGTTCTTCCACGCGCACGTACTCGTCGTAGTCGCTGGCGATGGCCTGGATCCCGATCCGGGCCGTCTCCAGGATCGCCTGGGCCGCCCGGTGCAGGTCCGCCGGCACATCGCCAGGGAGCTGGCAGACCAGCCGCCCTTCCTCGTCCAACTCGACCTCAGGCACCAGGTGCAGCACTTCCTCCAGACCGAGAATGGCCGCCTGCCCCAGGGCCGACACGGCGGCACAGACGATGTCGTCCCCGCGGTCAGCGAACCCCGCATGACCGGTGATCTCGAAGCGCGTGATGGCGCCCTGGCCATCGCGGAAGAACACGGCCCGGATCACGGCTCACGCCTCGATGCGGTCGATCTTCACCCGGGTGAAGGGCTGGCGGTGACCCCGCTTGCGCCGGTAGTTCACCTTGTGCCGGTACTTGAAGACGATGATCTTCCGGTCGCGGCCGTGGCCCAGCACGTGGCCCGTGACCCGCGCGCCCTCCACCACCGGCGTGCCCAGGCGGAATTCGTCCCCCTGCTTGACGGCCAGCACCCGGTCGAAGACCACCGTCTCGTTCTCGTCCACGGGCAGCTTCTCCAGGCGCAGCACGTCCCCTTCCTGCACCCGGTACTGCTTGCCCCCCGTCTCGATGATGGCGTACATGGCGTCACCCCGCCTCCACCTGGCTGCGTTCAGATCCGTGCCGGTCACCGGCATCCGTTCCGGTTGATCGCCGCGGCAGCATCGCCGTGCCCTTATCCGAGGGGAAAAAGGCAGAAAAAGGGGCCCCCGCGGCGCCGGGGCCTTCACAGCGCTAGTATTCTAGTCGCCCGGCCGCCGGGGTGTCAAGGTAAAGGCCGCCGGGTCAACGGGGCACAGGACACGTTGGTGCCGTACCCGGTGGTGCCCTGCCCGGTGGGTGACGCCCTGGGCGGTGGCCCTCCGGCGCCTGCATAGCTGCAGGCGGGCCGAAGCTGCCCTGGCCGGCGGTTGACGGGCCGGGCGGTGGCCGGGACCGGTGCGGGGCCCGCGCGGCCGCCGGGGTGCGCGGGGACGCCCGCCGGCGCGGCACGGGCGACGACCTTGGCCGCTCCTCTCAGGACACCACCCGGGCCCGGGCATAGGTCCGGTAGGCCCGGGTGATCTCCACCACCACCCGCTGCCCCACCCGGTCGCCCGCTCCCTGGATGTCGATGACGTACCCCTCCAGGCGCGCAATGCCGTCGGCCTGGTTGCTGGCATGGCGCTCCTCGACCTCCAGCTCCAGGCGCTGGCCGGCGTGCACAGGCAGGGCCTGGCGTTCCACTTCCTCCCGGCTGCCCAGGGCCACCAGGTGCATGGCTTCCAGGTGGACGTCTTCCCGGCCCCGGATGAACACGCTGCGCCCAGTCTCCCGTTCCAGCTCCCGCAGGTTGGCCCCGCCGGCGCCGATGAGCAGCGATGCCACCGACGGGTGCACCTCCACCAGGATGGCCTCGCTGGGCGAGTGGCGCAGGATGCGCTTGATCTCGCGGCGCACGCGGCGCGCCGCGCTCTCCTCGCTGAGCACCCGGCCCCGCCCCTCGCAGTAGGGGCATTCCCGGGTCAGCTGTTCCAGCAGGCTGCGCCGTCCCTTCTTCCGGGTCATCTCCACCAGGCCCAGGGCCGTGATGCCCAGCACCGTGGCCTTGGTGTGGTCGCGGGCCAGGTGCCGCTCCAGCTCCTGGACGACCCGCTGGCGGTGGGCGGGTTCTTCCATGTCGATGAAGTCGATGACGATGATGCCCCCGATGTCCCGCAGGCGCAGCTGGCGCGCGATCTCCGCCGCCGCCTCCATGTTGGTCCGGAACACCGTGTCGGCCAGGTTCTTGCTGCCGACGAACTTGCCCGTGTTGACGTCGATGGCCGTCAGCGCCTCGGTCTGGTCGATGACCAGGTAGCCGCCGCTCTTGAGCCACACCCGCCGCTTGAGGGCCCGCTCGATCTCCTCGTTGACCCCGAATTGTTCGAAAAGGCTAATTTCCCGGTTCTGGTAGAGCTGGACCCGGTCCCGCAGCGGCGTGGCGAAGGCGGCCATCAGGTCCAGCACCCGCCGGTACTCGCCGGGGTCGTCGATGAGCACCTGGTCGACCTCCGGCGTCAGCATGTCCCGGACCACCCGGAAGACCAGGCCCAGGTCCCGGTAGAGCAGCACCGGCGCCCGCTGGCGCCGGGCCCGCTGCTGGATGTCCGCCCACAGGCGGGTCAGGTACTCCACGTCGCCGCGCAGCTCCGCCTCGCTGCGGCCCTCGGCGGCGGTGCGGACGATCAGCCCGGCACCCGCGGGCTGCAGTTCCTGGGCCAGCTGCTTCAGGCGCTGGCGTTCCTTCTCGTCGTGGATGCGCCGGGAGACGCCCACGTAGTTCACGCCGGGCATGAGCACCAGGAGCCGCCCGGGCAGGGTCAGGTGGCGGGTGACCCGGGCCCCTTTGGTGCCCGTCGGCTCCTTGGTGATCTGGACGATGATCTCCTGGCCCGGGCGGAGGATGTCGGTGATGGCGGCGTGGCGGATGTCGTCGGGAAGGTCGTCGGCGTCGTCGGCCTCGTCGCCCCGGGGAACGGCGTCGGCGACGTAGAGGAAGGCGTTGCGCTCAAGTCCGATGTTGACGAAGGCGGCCTGCATGCCGGGGAGGACGTTCTCGACCCGCCCCTTGTAAATGTTTCCGGCGACCCGCTGGGTGGAGGGGCGCTCGTGGTAGATCTCCACCAGCCGGCCGTCTTCCAGCACGGCGACCCGCGTCTCGTCGGGTTCCACCGTGACCAGGATGGACTTGTTCATGAAAAACCACTCCAAACTTGTAGATAAGCTCAGTTTAATCCATTGCCACGCCTTTGATCCATGGTACCGGCGTCGCCCGCGGGTGCCGGCACCACCTGCGGGTGCCAGCACCATCCGCGGGTCCCGGCGCCGGCCGCGCGCCGGGCCGGTGGGTCCCGCCGCCCTGCCGGCCTCCCCGGGATCGCGGCCGTCGGGCCGGCCGGTGCTGGTTCTTGCCATGGATGAATATGGCGGGACGGGGCGCGGGCAATACGGCCGGGAGGCCGTCGCCGTCCAACCGGGACCTCCCTGGACGGCCCCTGCGGAAGACGCCTGGCTGGATGGCGAGGGGCGCCGCCGGGGGCACCCCGGGGGCATACCTGGAGCTGGCATGGCTGGAGCGGCATGCGGCTCGGCAGAGGTCGCAGGGGGTTCTCCGGAGCGAAAGTCGGTGGACGCCGTGCGGGCTCCCGCCGTGCCGGCTCCCGCCGGGGACGGCTTCTGCCCGCCGTACCACGGGATCAGGCGGCCGCACCCCGCCCACTTCCGGCGGGCGCCGCGGCCGGGCCGGCCTCGGGACCGGATCGACCCCTACCCTGCGGTCTTGACCCGTTCCGGGCGACCGCCGGGGCGGAGCCGCCGGCGGGACCGGGGCCGCAGCACCCCTGCCCCTTGCGGACCCGCCGGCCCGCAGGGGCGGCGGCCGTCAGGCGTGCCATTCGAGCAGGTCCCGCACGGGCGCGTCCAGCCCCAGCTGGAGGATGCCGCGCAGCAAGCGCCCCTCGTCCAGTTCCCCCAGGGGGCGCTGCTGGGTGTCGACCACCACGATCTCGTGGTAGCTGCCCGGCCGCAGGGCCTCCGCCACCTGGCGCAGGCTGGTGGTCTCCAGGGCCACCAGGCGGTGCACGGGCAGCACGCCTGTGCGGCGCAGGCGGCCGCGCTTGGTCCACAAGCCCCGCAGGGCGGTGACGCCCACCCACTGCTCTTCCCGCGCCGTGCCGATCCAGATGGTCAGGGCCGCCGCCAGGAGGTGAGGGGCCAGGACCTGCCAGTAGAAGGCGAGAAAGGTGGCCGCCGCCAGGACCAGGGCCACGGACCGGCCCAGCCGGCCCAGCATCATGACCGCCTGGCGCGGCCCGCGGGTACGCTTGAGGAAGGCCAGGAGGATGCGGCCTCCGTCCAGCGGCAGGGCCGGCAGCAGGTTGAACAGGGCCATGGCCAGGTTGGCGGCCTGAAAAGGAGCGACCCACGGCCCCACAAGCCACCCTGCCTGGTGGAGGGCGATGCTGAGAGCCAGAAGCAGCAGGTTGTTGAGCGGGCCGGCCAGGGCCACCACCGCTTCCACCAGGGGTTCCCGCCGGCCCGGCCCGCGGATGTCGGCCACGGCGCCGTAAGGCAGAAGCTCGAGGCGCGCGATCTCCAGCCCGCAGAGCCGGGCCGCGACCAGGTGGGCCAGCTCGTGGGTGGCCAGGACGGCCAGGAGCAACAGCAACTGGCCCGGCAAGCCCAGCAGAGCCGCCAGGGCCACCAGGACCAGCAGCAGCGGATGGACGAACACGGCCACGCCCAGGATGCTGCCCAGCTGCAGGGGCCCTCGCCTCCTTGCGCCCGGGCCGCCCCCCGGGCCCCGAGGGTGCCATGGCGAGGGCGCCTGGCGACCGCCGCCCTAGCGACCGCCTTCCGGCGGCAGGTGCAACTCGGGGTCGACGGCCTGCCCCCGGCGCCGCATTTCAAAGTGCAGGTGGGGTCCGCCACCCTCGCCTTCGGCGGCCACCGCCGCCAGGACCTGGCCCGCCGTCACCGCGTCCCGGTCCCGGACCACCACGTGGTCGACGGCCGCATAGCGGGTCACCCAGCCCCCGCCGTGGTCCACCTCGACCATCCAGCCCAGGCCTGCCCGGTCGTACCACACCCGCGTGACCACGCCGGCCGCCGCCGCCCGGACGGCCGTTCCGGCCCGGGCGGCAATGTCGATGCCCTCGTGAAAGCGCGGGGCACCCCCTTCGTCCAGCTGCCAGCCGAAGGGTTCCGTCACCCGGCCTTCCAGCGGCCAGGCCCAGTGCGGCTCCCAGCCTCCTCCCCCGGAGGAACCGGCCCCGGAACCGCTGCCGGCCGCGCCGCCGCCCGCTGAAGCGCCCGCCCCCCCATCGCCGTCGCCGGTGAACCCGGCGGAGCCGGGACCTGAACCTTGGGCGCCACCATCCCGCTCCGGCGACCCGCCGCCCGGCTCGGTCCCGAACGGGCCGGGACCGGTTGCCTCGCCGGCCGCCAGGCCCGGCTCCCCGCCGCCGGCACCCGGAAGGGCCGGGCCGGCAGCGCTGTCCGGTGCGGCAGCGCCCCCCGCGGGGCCGGCCGCGACGCCCCCCGGGCCGCCTCCGGCCGGGGCGCCCGCCGGGGAGTTCCCGGCCGGGGCGCCGCCTGTGGAGAGGCTCCCACCGGCCTGCCCCCCGCTGGCTCCGGACCCGGCGGGGTCCGGAGCCAGCGGGGCCAGCGGGGCCAGCGCAGGCACGCTGCCGCCGGTGACGCCGGCGCCCCCGGCGCCGGCGTCACCGGCGTCCTGGCGCCCCAGGACGGCCACCTGGAGCCAGCCGCCGGCGGGCAGCCCGGAGAGCCAGCGGGCCACCTGGGGCCGGTCGAGCCAGTTGGCGCTGACCATGCCCCCGGTCGCCCGCGCCCAGGCCTCGCCCGCGTCACCGGGCAGCCACCGGCCCGCCACCAGGGCCAGCGCCAGGAGCAGGGGCACCCACAGGGCCGGGCCTTGCCGCGCTCCGGGCATCCATCCCCCCGGTGGCGGCTGCAGGCCGCCTGTGACGGGGCCGGCGGGGCCGGCGAGGCCGGCGCCGGGTCCAGGGTCCGGGCCCGGCAACGGCGGCCCGCCCGCATCGCCCGCCGGGACGGGCCGGTCAGCGCCGCGGCCGGCCCCGGCCGCCGGCCCGGGGGCCGGCGAGGCCGCTTCACCACCGGCAAAGGCACCACCCGCGGCCAGGGCACCGGCCGCACCGTCCCGGGCCGCGCTCTCCCCGGCCGGACCCTTCTCGCCCGCTCCGCCGCCTGCACCTGGAGGCACCATGGGCCGTCCCTCCCGGCGCAGTATATGGATCGCCTAGCCATCCCTATGCCGGCGCCGGACCGGCCCCGGCCGGGGTGGCGGGCTTTGCGGCGGCCGCGGTCGTCCCGGGCGGTCCGGACCTCCAGGATCAGGATCCAGGATCAGGATCCCGCGCAGGATTCAGGATTCAGAACAGGATCTTGTGCCGGCGGGCGTAGGCGCTCATCAGGAGGCCCAGGCTGATGCAGTTGGTAAGGAGGTTGCTGCCCCCGTAGCTGATGAAGGGCAGGGGCAGGCCGGTGATGGGCATCAGGCCGACGGTCATCCCGGCATTGATGATGAAGTGGGTGGCCAGCATGGACACCACGCCGGCCCCCAGCAGCATGCCGTAGGTGTCCCCGGCCTGGGTGGTGTCGTGCAGGGTACGCAGGAGCAGAGCCAGCAGCAGCAGGACCAGCACGGTGATCCCCACGAAGCCCAGGGTCTCGGCGGCCACGGCGAAGATGAAGTCGGTCTGGGGCTCGGGCAGGAAGCTGGTCGCCGTCTGGCTGGTGCCGGTCAGCCCCTGGCCGAACAGCCGGCCGTTGCCCACCGCCAGGCGGGACTGGAGCACGTGATACCCCGCGCCCAGGCCGTTCTGCCCGTCGTTGTACGGATTGATGAACACCACCAGCCGCATCAGCTGGTGGGGCTCAAGGAACGAGATCTTGTCAGGGAAGCGCAGCTGGGCCCACACCAGGCCGGTGGCCGCGGCCAGGCCGGCCGTGGCCAGGCCGAAGAGGCGCCAGACCGGGTAACCGGCCATGAGCAGCATGCCGCCGGTGATCCCGAAGAAGACCAGCACCGTCCCCAGGTCCGGCTGTTTGAGCACCAGCAGGGCCAGGGGAGCCACCATGGCCCCCACCGGCACCAGGTCCAGCCACGTCCAGGGCCGGTCCTCGTGGCGGGCGAGCCAGTCGGCCAGGACCAGGATCAGGATGGGCTTGACGAACTCGGCCGGCTGCAGGCTGACCGGACCGGCCTGGATCCAGCACCGGCACCCGTTGATCTCGGGCGCCACCACCAGCATGGCCGCCAGGCCGGCGATGGCCGCGCCGTACAGGTACCACTGCACCCGCGGCAGAGTACGGTAGTCGACCCACAGGGTGACGGCCAGCATGGTGGCCAGCCCGGCGACGGCGAAGACGGCCTGCTTCTCCACCAGGTCCAGCATCCCCCGGGCCCGTACCGCCACGGAGATCAGGACCAGCCCGCAAGCCATGAGGACCATGACCAGGGCGATCAACGGCAGATCCAGAGTTTTGAGCAACCGCCGGTCCAGCAAGCCCACGGGCCTTCCCTCCCGCGCCGGCCGCCCCGCCGGCGCCGACGCCCGGACAGGCATCGGCGTCCGCGGCCGCTTGCCGGCGCCATCACCCTCCCATGATAGCAGCCGTCCGGCCGGTTCGGGGGCGGGGCTCGCTGCCGCGGCTGGCGGCGCGGCCCAGTGGCCGCTCCTTCCGCCCGTCACCGCCACCTTCCCACCGCCCGGCGGGTCCGGTGGCGGGTGCCGCCGCGGTCCGCCGCGCCTTGGGTTCCCTGCCCTGGCAGGCTCCCGGCCCTCGATGCCGCCGGCCGGGCACCCCGGGCCGCCGCCCGGGGGCCGCCAGCCTCCGGTCCCCACCCCCGGTGCTGCCAGGCCGCCCGTGCCCATGACTCCGGCCACGCCGGCGGCCCTGAGGCGCCCGCGGTGGCGCCGGGGCGGTCCCTGGCATCTCATCCGGCCCCGGCTCGGTCGTCGCCGGCGCCCGTCAGTCCTCTCCTTCGGCCGCCGCCAGCGGTCGCCGCCGGACGGCGCGCACCGGGATGCTGGCCACCAGGGCCACCGCCGCCGCCTCCCGGTGCAGGCTGACCTCCATCCCCGCCCGGTCCACCTCCAGATAACGGGAGATGGCTCTGATCAGATCGTCCTTGAGGGCTTCCATCAGCTCGGGCTCCATGTCGACCCGGTCGTGGACCAGCATGAGCTTGAGCCGCTCCCGGGCGATGTCCTTGCTGGCCACCCGGGCCGTCCCCCAGCCCGGGGTTCCCCCGGCACGGGGTCCGGCCGTCCCTCCGTTCCCGGGCGCCCCGCCCCCGCCGCGTCCCAGGACGCGGGCCAGAAGCTGGATCACCCCACATCCCTCCCCATGGTCCCCGGCTGCGGCCGCTCCTCAGGCCCCGCCCAGAAGCCGCCGCAGCCGCCCGAACAGGCCGTGTTCTTCCTTGAAATCGGGGAAGGGGACCTGCTCGCCCAGCAGGCGCCGCACGATGTCCCGGTAGGCGCGGCCCGCCCGGCTGCGCTCGTGGGCCACCACCGGCTCGCCGCGGTTGGTGGAGTCGACCACCTGCTCGTCCTCGGGCACCACCCCGATGAGCTCGATGGCCAGCACGTCCAGCACGTCCTCCACGCCCATCTGGCGCCCCTGCTGGACCATGTCGGGGCGCAGCTTGTTGATGATCAGCCGCGGCGCCGCCAGGCCCTCCGCCTCCAGCAGGCCGATCACCCGGTCGGCATCGCGCACCGACGACACGTCGGGGGTGCACACCACCAGCGCCTCCTGGGCCCCGGCGATGGCGTTGCGGAACCCCTGCTCGATGCCCGCCGGGCTGTCCACCAGCACGTAATCGAACTCGGCCGCCAGCTCCTCGCACAGCGCCTTGAACTGTTCGGGCCGGACGGCGGTCTTGTCCTTGGTCTGGGCCGCCGGCAGGAGGAACAGGCCGTCGTAGCGCTTGTCCTTGATCAACGCCTGCCGCAGCCGGCAAAAGCCCTCCACCACGTCCACCAGGTCGTAGACGATGCGGTTCTCCAGGCCCATGACCACGTCCAGGTTGCGCAGGCCGATGTCGGCGTCGACCAGCACGACGCGCTTGCCGGTCAGGGCCAGGGCCGTGCCCAGGTTGGCGGTGGTGGTGGTCTTGCCCACGCCGCCCTTGCCCGAGGTGACGACCAGCGTGGTGCCCAAGGCGTACCCTCCTCCGTGGCTGCCATCGGTGATTCCTGCTTCGCCCCTGCGGGCGCAGGGACGCCGGCCGGCGCGGGCGCGCCCCTGCTGTTGCGCGCCCCCGGTTCCCCGCGCCTGGTTCCGTTCCGTCCTGCTAGGGGTGGGCGGCCTGCGCGCGGTCCCGGTCGTCCCGCTCCGCGGCGCGCTCCCGCTGCCGCTGCCAGAACCAGCGGGCCGGGTCAAAGGGTTCGATCAGCACCTGCCCGTCCCGGACGCAGGCGATCTCCGGACTGCGCCCGCCTGCGGGTCCGGCGACGGTCCGGCCTGCCGCGCCGGGCGGCGGCTCCCCGTCGGGGGCGCGGCCGATCCAGCGGGCGATGCGGAGCTGCACCGGCTCCATCACCAGGGCGGCCACCACCGCCTGCTCGTCGCCTTTGAAACCGGCGTGGACCGTACCCCGCAGCCGCCCGAAGACCACCACGTCGCCGGCCGCCAGCACCTCGGCGCCGGGGTTGACGTCGCCCAGGATCACCACGTCGCCGTCGTAGACCAGGCGGTGGCCCGAGCGCAAGGTCCGCCTCACCACCACGCCAGCGCGCGCCCGGCCCGCCCCCCGGGACGAACCGGCCCCTGCCGGGGGTGCGGCCGCGGGCTGGCGCCAGTGCGGATCCGTTTCGCCCCACGCCGTGACGGCGAGGCCGGAGGCTCCGCCGGCGGGGCCTGGGGATCCGGCGGCAGGCCTGCGGGAGCCAGGGTATTCCTCCCCGCCTTGCTCCCCGGGCGTCCCGGGCCGGCCCCGCGGAGCCTGTGGGCGGTGATCCCCGCCGCCCGGGCCATCCGGCGGCCCAACCTGCCGGCCCCGGCGGCGGACCCTGGCGGCCCGGACCGCTTCACCGGCCGCACCGGCCCGGTTCCCCTCGCCGGCCGGTGCCGGGCCGACCGGCCTCCGGCCGGTCTCCGGGAAAGACGGCGGGGCACCGGCCAGCGGAAAATCCGAGGCCGGCTCCCGGCCGCCCTCCTGGGCCGGTTCCCGGTGGCCATGCCGGTGCCCATCGGGCACCGGCATGCCCGCCCCCGCCGGCCACGCGAAGCCGTTGGACCGCTCGCGGAGCGGGTGCCGGGAACGCGTCTCGTCCACCTGCTCGGTGATGACGTGCAACAGGCGGGTTCCACCGTAGCGGCTGACCAGGCCTTCAATGGCCATCACCTGGTCGGCGGTCAGTTGCAGCCGGCCCGTATCCAGCACCAGGGCGGGACAGTCCCGCAGGCTGGGGTCACCGGCCAGCATCCGTTCCAGGGTGGAGCACAAGGTGGGGAAATCCAGGTCGGCGGTCACGGAGACGACCACCTCGTCTCCGACCCGCGTCACCAGCGGTGATCCTTTCACCGCGGCCCCCCCTTCCAAACCGGCGCTGACCCGGTCCTTCGCTCCAGGGGGGACAAGTCCTGCCGCGAAGGGTGTCGGACGAACCCGCCCGGCCGTCGCAAAGTTCGGCACGACGACGCCGCCCGGCGACAGCGGCGGCCCGGCGACGGCGGCCGCCGGGGCGCTCCCGGCGGGCCCGCCCGTCCCTGGCTTCGCCCAGGATCCCATGGGCACCGGGTCCGGTCAGTCGGAAGGGACCACCGCCGCGCTGCGGGCCGCGTCTTCGTGGGCCTCCTCCGCAGCCGTCTCGGGATTGGCCGGCAGGCCGTACCGGCCGGCGAAGTAGGCGTCCAGCATGGCGCGGGCCACCGGACCGGCGGCCAGCGAGCCGCCGCCCCCGGCCCGGACGACGACGGCCACAGCAATCTCCGGTTGCTCGCCCGGGCCCGCGGGTGCGAAAGCGATGAACCAGCCGTGGTTTTCGTACTCGGGCTCGCGGGTACCTCCCTGGGCCGTACCCGTCTTGCCCGCGGCAACGTAGGGCGCGTCGCGGAACACACCGTAGGCTGTGCCGTACCAGCCGCCGTTGTCCTGGGTCACTGTCACCATGGCTTCCCGCACCTTATCCAGGAACGCCGTCGGAACGTCCACCGTGTTCAGCGGGTCGGGCTTCGCTTCCCACAGCACCCGGCCCGTCTGCGGATCCCGGATCTCCTGGACCAGGTACGGGCGGTAGCGGGTGCCGCCGTTGGCCAGGGCGGCGGTGTAGACGGCCATCTGCAGGGGCGTGAAGGCATTGAACCCCTGGCCGATGGAGGCATTCAGGGTATCTCCGGCGTACCAGCGGCGGTCGGATTCGGTGCTGTTCGGGTTGGCACGGGCCACCAGCTCGGCCTTCACTGCCGGCGTGGCCAGCCAACCCTGGACCTCCCCGGCCAGGTCCCGGAGACCGGTCAACTGTCCGAGCCCGAACTGCGTGGCGACGTCGGCGATGGCGTCAATCCCCGCGTTGAGACCCGTCTGGTAGAAGTAAACGTTGCATGAGCGTCCGATCGCCTTGTCAAAGTCGACGTGACCGTGGACACCCCAGTCCGGCCAGGCCCGGCCGGCAAAATAGAACTCACCGCCGCAGTAGGTAGAGCCGGGCAGGACACCGCGCAGCATGGCCGCCAGCCCCGTGATGGGCTTGAAAGTGGAACCGGGCGGCAAGGCGTCGGCGATGGCCAGGTTCCGTGTTGGCCCCTCGACCCGCTTGCCGCGGTACCGCTCGTTCCCATGGACGTACTGGTAAACCTTGCGGTTCACCGCATCGTAGCGCGGGTCGCTGGGCTCCATGAAAGCCTGACGGGCGAAATCGTTGGGGTCAAAGGTTGGATAAGAGGTCATGGCCAGGATAGCCCCGGTCCGCACGTCGATGGCCACGGCGGCGCCGTTACGGGCCGGGCAGGGGCACGGCCTCGTCTTCAGTTCCCGCAGCTCCTGGATCCGCCGGGCCAGCGCCTCTTCCGCCGCCTTCTGCACCCGGGCATCCAGCGTCAGCACCAGGGTGCTCCCGGGCTTGGGCGGCGCGGCATACCGGTCGGCATCGCCGCCCAGCAACAGGTGGCGGGATTCGTCGCTGAGGGGCCGGCCGCGGGCATCCACCTCCACCAGCCGCTGGCCGTCGACCCCCGTCAGGCCGCGCACCGTCCGCCCGCCGGGCAGCTGCACCGGGCCGTTGTAGGTGGCTTCGATGCCCGAATCCCCTTTCAGTTCCCACGGGCGGTTCCCCTCACGTACATAGCCCAGCACATGGGCCGCCAGGGTGCCGCCCGGGTAGTAGCGCAGGGGCTGGGGTTCGACCACCACCCCGGGCAAGCGGTCGCGGTGCTCCGCCAGGGCGGTGATCTCGGCAGGGGTCAGCTCCGCCTTGAGCCGGACGGGGATCTCCGGCACCGGCCGGACGCGGAGCTCGGCCTCCGCCTCTTCGATGGCCTCGACGGGGATGTTGAGGATCCGGCTCAGCAGCCGGCGTGCCTCCGGGTCCAGGCCCTCCCGGGTGTAGACCAGGTAGGCGGAATAGGCAGGCAGGTTGGTGGCCAGGACCTGGCCGCGCCGGTCCAGGATCTGCCCCCGCGGTGCGGGCACGTACACCTTGCGCAGCCGCTGGCCGGCGGCGTACTCGCTGAGCTCGTCGCCCATGACCACCTGCAGCATGTACAGGCGGCCCAGCAGGATGACCGTCCAGGCCACCAGCAGTCCCATCAGGATGTTGCGCCGGCGCAGGCGCTGCCGGCGGGCCAGTTCTTCCGGGTTCATGGCCATCCTCCCCGCCAGCCGCCCGGGATCTCCGCCTCCCGGGCCTCCCGCTCCCGCCGCTCGATGCCCACCACGAGGCGCAGGAGCAGCGGCGCCGCCACCGCCGCCGCCACCATCTCCGGCCAGAGAGCCCGGGACCATGCCACCAGGTCGGCCATGGCCAGGGGCAGCCCGGCGGCGGCCGACACCACCAGGCCGCGCGCCAGCTCCGCCACCCAGGTGGCGGTCACCCCCAGGGCCGTGGCCAGGCCGGGCACGTCCCGGTACAGGCTCTCGCCGGCCTTGCCTCCGGCCCAGCCGCCCAGGGCGTGGAGCAGGGTCCAGGACCCCACCAGCCGGCCCGTCCAGAGATCGAGCCAGAAGCCCGCCACCGCCCCCACGGCCATGCCCTGGCGCGGCCCGTAGACGACGCCGGTGGCCAGGGCCAGCAACAGGGGCAGGTGGAACCGGGGCAGGCCCAGGGCGGGAAGCGGCCCCACCTCCAGCCAGAGCAACAGCAGGCTCAGCACGGTCCAGCGCAGGGGACGCCTCATGGCGCCTCACCCTGCCGCGCCGGCTCCAGCAGCAGCACGGCCGCCAGGCGGTTGAGGGGCGCGCTGGGTTCGACCGTCACCTGGATGCCCAGGCCCGTGGGATCGCGACCCACCGAGGTCACGGTGCCGATGGGCAGTCCCGGCGGGAAGACCGGTCCGAGCCCCGAGGTGACCACATCGTCGCCCACCTTCACGTCGGCGCTGGCGGCGAAGAGGGTCATCACCAGCTGGGGCAGGTCGCCTCCCCGGCCGTAGGCGACGCCGGCCTCCCCGCTGCGGCCGATCAGGGCCCCGATGCCGCTCTCGGGATCGGTGACCAGGAGGACCCGGGCGCTGTGGGGGGTGACGGACACCACCCGGCCCACCACGCCGCCGGGCACCACGGCCACCATGCCCGGTCGAACCCCGTCCGCCGAGCCCTGGTCCAGGATGATCTCCTGGTACCAGCGGTCCGGGGTCCGCCCGCTCACCCGGGCAGCCAGCACGGCGTCGGGCCGGGCCTGCTTGAGGCCCAGCAGTTCCTCCAGCTGGCGGTTCTCCCGTTCCAGCTGCCGCACTTGCGCCTCCACGCCCCGCAGGCGCTCCAGTTCCTCCCGGAGGGTCTGGTTCTCCGCCTCCAGCCGCCCCAGGGTCGCCAGGGTCCGACCGATCTCCCCGGCCCCCCGCGCCATGCGGGCCGTAACGCCACTGAGGGGCGCCAGGACCTCCTGCAGCGCCCCTTCCAGCAACGCGGGCCGTGGCCGCAGGTTGCGGGTGGCCGCCATCACGCTCCCCGCCACGGCCAGGACCAGGGCCACGGCCAGCAGCCTGCGGAGCCACGGCACCATCGCCCTTCCGCCCCCCTCCGCCCTCAGCCGGACGAACCGGCCTCAGGCCAGGCGGCGCGAGGTCGCCAGGCTCCGCTGGACGTTGTCGATCACATCCAGGTACTTGCCCGCACCCAGGGCCACCGAGAGCAGGGGGTCTTCGGCGATGTGCACGGGCATGCCCGTCTCCTCGGCCACCCGGCGATCGAGGCCGCGCAGCAGGGAACCGCCGCCGGTCATCACGATGCCGCGGTCCATGATGTCCGACGCCAGCTCGGGCGGCGTCCGCTCCAGCGTCACCTTGATGGCGTCGACGATGGCCGCCACCGTCTCCGAGAGGGCCTCCCGGATCTCCGCCGCCGTCACCTCGATGGTCTTGGGCAGGCCCGTGACCAGGTCACGGCCCCGGATCTCCACCGAGCCCTCGTCCTCCATGGGGTAGGCGGAACCGATGGCGATCTTGACCTCTTCCGCGGTCCGCTCGCCGATCAGCAGGTTGTAGTTGCGCTTGACGTAGTTGACGATGGCCTCGTCCATCTCGTCGCCGGCGATGCGGATGGACCGGTGGGTGACGATGCCGCCCAGGGAGATGATGGCCACCTCGGTGGTACCGCCGCCGATGTCCACGATCATGTTGCCGGTGGGCTCGTGGACCGGCAGCCCGGCGCCGATGGCCGCCGCCATGGGCTCCTCGATGGGGTACGCCTTGCGCGCTCCCGCCTGCTCGGTGGCGTCGACCACCGCCCGCTTCTCCACCTCGGTGACCCCCGACGGCAGGCAGATCACCACCCGGGGACGAACCAGCGCCCGGCCGCGCAGCGCCTTGGCGATGAAGTGGCGCAGCATGGCCTGGGTGATCTCGAAGTCGGCGATCACGCCGTCCTTCATCGGCCGCACGGCGATGATGTTGCCGGGGGTGCGGCCGATCATGCGCTTGGCCTCCTCGCCGACGGCCAGTACCTGCTTGGTCTCCGCCTGGACGGCCACCACCGAGGGTTCCTGGATCACGATCCCCCGGCCCCGCACGTAGACCAGCGTGTTGGCCGTCCCCAGGTCGATGCCCATGTCGCGAGAGAAGTACCGGTATACCGATTCAAGCACCACCAACGCCCCCTGACCGTGCCACCTCTTGACCTTCCTTCGCCTCACCTGGCCGGCGCCTCCCCTGGACCGGGGCGCATCAAAGCCGCCGGCCAGGCGCCTTCCCCAGACCCGTGCAGCCTCCCGCTGCCCGTGCCGCGCCTTCCCGCGGGAGCGCCCTCACGCCTCCCACACCAGGCCGGCCTCGCGCAAGCTGGCGTAACACTGGTTGCCGATGATCACATGGTCCAGCACGTCGATCCCCATGATCCGCCCGGCCTCCACCAGGCGGCGCGTCACCTGGACGTCTTCCGGGCTTGGCGTGGGATCGCCGCTCGGGTGGTTGTGCACCAGGACCAGCGCGGCCGCTCCCCTGCGGACGGCGGCCCGGAAGACCTCCCGCGGGTGCACCAGGGACCCGTTCAGCGTACCGATCGAAATCAAGTCCACACCTAGTACATAATGTTTCGTGTTCAACTGAACCACGTATAAATGTTCCCTATCCAGGTCTTTCATGCCGGCCATCAGCAGCCGGCTGACGTCCTCCGGACCCCGCACCCGCGGCCGAACCGGCCACGCCGTGGCCAGGCGCCGCCCCAGTTCTACCCCAGCCACAATCTGAGCGGCACGGGCGGGCCCGATGCCCGGGATCTGGCGGAGTTCCTCCGCCCGGGCCGACGCCAGCCACTGCAACGCATCCCACTCCCCGCCGGGCTCCGGCGCTCCCGCCCTTTCCTCCGGTGGTTGGGCGGGCGCCGTGCCTCCGGCTGCCGGCCCGTCGGCCACGGCCCGGCAGCCGGCAACGCTACCGGTGGCGGCCGCTGCGCCGGCCCGCCGGCCACCGCGGCCCGGTTCGTCCCGCTGGAGCCGGCGGGTGGAACCCCCGCTGCCCCAGGCCAGCACCCGGCGCGCCAGATCCAGGGCCGATTCGCCCCGTCCCGTCCCCGAACCGATGAGAATGGCCAGCAGGTCGACGGTGCTCAGGGAGGCGGCGCCGCCCGCCAGGAGCCGCTCCCGCGGGCGGTCCGACGGGGGCAGGTCTTTGACCCGCAAGGACTCGGGCCGCCGGACCCGCCTCATCGCCCGGAAGCCCCCGGGCCCGGGTGGGCCAGGATCCTCTCGGGTCCCAGCACCCGCACGCCGAAGAGGGAGAGCAGATCGGCCAGCAGGGGCAAGGGCAGGCCAACGACGTTAAAGTAACACCCCTCGATGCGGGGAACAAGGGTCGCGCCGAGGCCCTGGATGGCATAGGCGCCCGCCTTGTCCATGGGCTCTCCCGTCGCCACGTAGGCCTCGATCTCCGTCCGGGTCAGGGGGCGCATCCAGACCCGCGTCAGGCGGGTCCCCGTGGCCGCGCGGCCGGTGGAGGCGTCCACCACCGCCACGCCGGAGGCGACCCGGTGTTCCCGACCGGCCAGGGCGCCCAACATGGCCATGGCTTCCTGCCGGTCCTGGGGCTTGCCCAGAAGCCGGCCGTCCAGCTCCACCACGGTATCGGCACCGATGACCAGCGCTCCGGGGTGGCGCCGGGCCACGTCCTTGGCCTTACGCAGCGCCTGCCGCAGGGCCCAGTCCTCCGGGTCCACGGTTCCGGCCGGCCCTGCGGGCAGGGGTTCTTCCGCCCGGGACGGGTCCTGTACGAAGGGCAGGCCGAGCATGGCCAAAAGCTGCACCCGCCGCGGCGAGGACGATGCCAGGACCAGCCTGCGGTGCGAGCTTGTCCCCTTCACCGGCCCTCCCCCCGCATCACGCCGCGACGGGACCCCGGACCAGGCGGGCGGCTGCCCCCAGGGCCCATCCCCGCAGCCGCGCCGCCCGGCGCACCTACCGGCGGCGCTGCAGCCATAACAATGCAGCGAGGATGCCCAGCAAGCCTCCCGCCGTGATGTCGAGGCGCAGGCCCAGGGTCACCGCGCCCAGGTACGGCACCACCAGGGTGGTGGGCTCCAGGGAAGGGCCCAGCCCCTGGGACAGCCAGGGCAGCCACCCCGACAGCCCGTGGCGTGCCGCCAGGTTGCCCAGGGCATTGCCCACCAGCACCGCAGCCAGCACGCCCCATCCTCCGCCGTTGCGTCGCATGACCTCCCGTCCTTTCCTGGACGGTGGCTCTTTTCGGTACCGGCACGCTGTTGCCTCCCTTTTGTCGAAAAGTGATGTGGATCACCATTATTTTGTGGCATGCCATTATTTTACATCCTGTTGCTGTCCCCGGCCAGCTGCTCCCGGCGACCGGCACCCGGCGGTTCCGGCCGGCCCCAGTGGCTTGGGGGCAGTAAAAGAAGGGCGGGCGGTTCTGCCGCCCGCCCCTGGCCGGTGGCCTGGGCTAGCCCTTGGGATTGGCCCGCCGGATTGGCCCGCCGCCCCTGGACCCGACCCTGGGCCGGGCCCCTGCCGGGCCGGAACATCTGCCGGCACGCCCGTCCCGGCCTGCCGACCTGCCGCCCTGCCGCCCTTGCCGCGCGCCCTGGACGCGCTGCCCGCGCTGGAGGCAGCGCCGGTGGCGTTCAACCCAGCTCCGCCAGGCGCTGGGCCAGGAGTTCCAGCCGCGCCGCCAGCTCCTGCTCCCGCTGGCGCTCCTGTTCGACCACCTCCGCCGGCGCCCGGGTCACGAACCCCTGGTTCTGCAGTTTGGCCCGCACCCTTCCCAGCGCCGCCTCGGCCTGCTCCCGTTCCCGCTCAAGGCGCCTCCGTTCCGCCTCCAGATCGATCAAGCCGGCCAGGGGCATGTAGGCGACCACGCCCGGCCCCACATAAGCGGCTGCCTGCGCGGGCCGCTCCCCGCTCCCCGTGGCGATCTCCAGCCGGTCGACCCCGGCCAGGCGGCGAATGGCTTCGGCCTGCTCGCGGAAGGCCTCTGCCTGGGCGGGTTCCTCCGCGTAGATCAGGACGTGGGCCTTGCGCCCGGGCGGCACCCGGAACTCCGCCCGGATGCTGCGCAGGCCGTGGATGGTGTCGATCACCCGCTGGAACCGCGCGATGCGGCCGTCGTCGCCGGCGGCCGCCTCCGGCCACGCCTCGCCCGCCCGCGGCCAGGGGGCCAGGGCCAGGGTCCGGGGCCCGCCGCCGGGACGCGGCAGCTTCTGCCAGATGGCCTCGCTGATGAAGGGCATGAAGGGATGGAGCAGCCGGAGGGTCTGCTCCAGGACCTGCCAGAGGGTGTACTGGGCGGCGTAGCGGCTGGACGCCGCACCGGGGTCGCCCTCACCCGCCCCCGCCAGCGCTTCCGGCTGCACCGCCGCATCCTGGGCCGCCGCCACCTCCGCGCCGGTCGCCGCCGGTGCTGCCAGCCGCGGCTTGACCAGCTCGATGTACCAGTCGCAGAACTCGTCCCAGATGAAGTTGTATAGGGCCCGGGCCGCCTCCCCCAGCTCGAAGGCCTCCAGCAGGCGCTGCACGTCGGCCGTCACCGCCTCCAGCCGGGCCAGGATCCAGCGGTCGGCGGCGTTCTCGCGCCGGGGCTCGCCCCGGGACGGGTCGAAGTCCTGGAGGTTCATCAGCACGAAGCGGGCCGCGTTCCACAGCTTGTTGGCGAAGTTCCGGCTGGCCTCGGCCCGCTCCCAGGAGAAGCGGGCGTCGTTGCCCGGCGCCAGGCCCGTCACCAGGGTGAAGCGCAGGGCGTCGGCCCCGTACTTGTCGATCACTTCCAGCGGGTCGACCACGTTGCCGCGGGATTTCGACATCTTCTGCCCCTGGGCGTCCCGCACCAGGCCGTGGAGGAGCACCGTGCGGAAGGGGACGTCCCCCATGAACTCGAGGCCCATCACCATCATCCGGGCGACCCAGAAGAACAGGATGTCATAGCCCGTCACCAGCACCGAGGTGGGGTAGAACCGGCGCAGATCGGGGCTGTCCGCGTCGGGCCAGCCCAGGGTGGAGAAGGGCCAGAGGGCCGAGCTGAACCAGGTGTCCAGCACGTCCTCGTCCTGGTGCAAAGCGTCGCTGCCGCAACGCGGGCAGCGGTCGGGGTCCTCCCGCGCCACCACGGTCTCACCGCACTGCCGGCAGTACCAGGCCGGAATCCGGTGACCCCACCAGATCTGCCGGGAGATGCACCAGTCGCGGATGTTCTCCAGCCAGTGCAGGTACACGCGGGTGAACCGCTCGGGCACGATGCGGGTGCGGCCGCTGCGGACCGCCTCCATGGCCGGTTCGGCCAGGGGCTTCATGCGGACGAACCACTGGCGCGAGATCAGGGGCTCGATCACCGTCCCGCAGCGGTAGCAGACCCCCACGTTGTGGCGATGGGGCTCCACCTTCACCAGGTGGCCGCCCTCCTCCAGGTCGGCCACCACCCGGCGGCGCGCCTCCTGGCGGTCGAGCCCAGCGTAGCGGCTGCCGGCGGCCTCGGTCATGCGCCCGTCGAAGCCCACCACCTGGACGGCCTCCAGGCCATGGCGCCGCCCCATCTCGAAGTCGTTGGGGTCGTGGGCCGGCGTCACCTTGACGGCGCCGGTCCCGAACTCCGGATCCACCAGGGGATCGGCGATGATGGGGATCTCCCGGCCCACCAGGGGCAGGCGCACCCGCCGGCCCACCAGGTGGCGGTAGCGCTCGTCCTCGGGGTGGACGGCCACCGCCGTGTCGCCCAGCATGGTCTCCGGCCGCGTGGTGGCCACCTCGACCGCCCCTTCGCCGTCCACCAGCGGGTAGCGCAGGTGGTAGAGCCGGCCCTCCCGCTCCTCGTGCTCCACCTCGATGTCCGCCAGGGCCGTATGGCATTCCGGGCACCAGTTCACCATGTAGTCGCCCCGGTAGATCAGGCCCTTCTCGTACAGCCGGACGAAGACCTCGCGCACGGCGCGGCTGCAGCCCTCGTCCATGGTGAAGCGCACCCGGTCCCAGTCCACCGAGGCGCCCAGCCGGCGCAGCTGCCCCAGGATGTTCGCCTCGTACTGGTTCTTCCACGCCCAGACCCGTTCCAGGAACCGCTCCCGGCCCAGGTCCTGCCGGCGCAGGCCCTCTTCCCGGGCCAGCCGCACCTCCACCACGTGCTGGGTGGCGATGCCCGCGTGGTCCGTGCCGGGCACCCAGAGGGTGACGTCGCCCCGCATGCGGTGCCAGCGGGCCAGGATGTCCTGCATGGTGTTGTTCAGCGCGTGGCCGATGTGCAGGTTTCCGGTCACGTTGGGCGGAGGGATCACCATGGAGAAGACGGGCCCGGGCGCGTCCCGGTCGGCGTGAAAGGCCCGCTCCTCCAGCCAGAAGCGGTAGATGTCCTCCTCGAAGTCCTGCGGCCGGTAGCGCGTCGGCAGTTCCGGCGCCACCGCCTGGTGCAGCGGCTCTCCGCTTGCCATGCTCCCTCTCCTTCCACCGGCGCGGCGGCTTGGGCCCGCGCGCCGGCACCAGGCTGTCGTCCCCTGGCCGCCCGCCCCCGCCCGGGCCGGCAGCAGGGCACCCGCGGCGCCCGGAGGGAGGAACCGGCCCCCGGCGCCGTCCCAGCAGGGTCCAACCCGGGCGGCTCCCGCCCGGCGGGGGCGGCCCATGAAAAAAGCCCCTCGCCCCAAGGGGCGAGAGGCCTTGCTCTCGCGGTACCACCCTTCTTCCGCCCCGCCCGGCAGCGCCGCCATGGCCAGCCGCCACGGACCGGCAACGGGCACCCTCTGGGTGCGGGACGCTCACGGCGCGTTCACGGGCGCCACCCGCCCGGCCTACGCCCCCCTGCCATCCCCCGCCCCCCAGGGTCCGGCCCGGGCCGGGGGCACACCGGCAGGCGAGTTGGGACCGGGAGCTCCGGGGCGACTTCGGGCCCGCCTTACCGGAAGGCGCCTTCCAGCCGCCGGGCGCCTCTCTCTGGCCGGGGTTGCGGCCCCTACTCCTCCCCGTCATCGCCCTCTGCCGCGCCCCCGCGGGCCGCCAGCAGGACACGCGCGCCGGCCGCGGGGCGAGCTGGATTGGGTTGACTGTAGTGTAAAAGAAGGAAAGGCAGCCCTGTCAAGGCCCGCGGCGCGGCAGAACCGGCAGCCGGCACCCGGTAAAGCGGGACCCGGAAAGCGGGACCCCTTGCACCGGGTGCGGCTGGCTGCCGCGCAGCCTCTCTCCCACCCACAGGGCCGGGCTGGAAGACCCCTGACCCGGGGGCGAAGGAGCCGGCCTCCGGCGAGGAACCCTCACCCTGGGGACCGGCCGCGGCTAGTCGGCGGCTGCGGCCCGCGGGCCCGCCGCGGCAGGGCCGATCCCCGCACCGCCGCCCGGCCCGGCGTCCAAGGCCCGGACCATCAGGTACATGTCGGCCAGCCCGTCCGCCTTGCGGCGTCCGGCCGTGAACCGTCCCCGGGAGCGGAACCCTGCCGCCCGGTAACAGCGCAGGGCGGCCACGTTGCGCACGTCGACCCGCAGGAACAGCTGCTTGAGACCGATCCCGGCGGCATACCGGGCGGCCGCCCGGACGGCGTCCCGACCCAGGCCCCTGCCCCGGTAGCGGGGGTCGCCGATGCGGATGCGCAGTTCGGCTTCCCGCCGCCCCCAGTTGATTTCCACCAGCTCCACATCGCCGATGACCTGGCCCGACGGCAGGCGCACCGCCAGCACCACGTGCCGCGGGTCGGCCTGCGCCGCCTGCCACCAGGTGCAGGCCGCGGCCAGGCTGTCGAAACGCTGCCCGGCGAAGCGGACGACCGCCGGATCCCGTTCCCAGTGCACCAGCCAGGCGAGATCGGCGGGGGTCAGGGGCGTCAGGACCACCCGCTGCCCCCGGATTTGTACTGTCATCGTCCCGGTTCCCCTCGTCCCCAACTGGCGCGGCGGCCGGGGCACCCCAGCCGCCGCGGGTCACAGGCCAGGGGGTTCGGGGAACGGGGGGCGTTTTCCTACCTCGCCGGGACAAGCACTTTCCGGCAGGGCCGTCAGTCCTGGGCACCGGGCGCCCGCCGCGCCCGGCACCCGGTCCTGGGACCGGCCGGGATTGCGCTAGGCGTTGGGCTGCGGGGCGGCCGTCAGCACCTCGGCGCCCACGTCCTGACCGGCCCGCGGCACGGCCGGTTCTTCCCGTACCAGGGCGGCCCGGAGCACCTCCTCCACCGTGTTCACCGGCACCACCTCCAGGCCGCAGTGGCCCAGCGACTCCTGCCAGTTCTCCCGGGGCAGGACCACCCGGCGGGCGCCTGCCTGGCGCGCCGCCGCCACCTTGGCCTGGATGCCGCCCACCGCCCGGACCAGGCCCCGGGCGCTCACCTCGCCGGTGGTGGCCACCTGGTTGTCCACCGGGACGCCCGTCAGGGCCGAGTAGATGGCGGCCGCCAGGCACGCCCCGGCGGAGGGGCCGTCCAGGGGAATGCCCCCCGGGAAGTTGATGTGCAGGTCGTAGTCGGCGGGATGAACCGGCAGCAGCCGCCGCAGGGCGGTGAGGACGTTCTCCACCGAGCCGCGGGCGGTGCTCTTGCGCCGCTTCACCGGGCGACCGCCGCCGCCGAATTCCTCCTCGTCGATGACCCCCGTCAGGGTGATGCGCCCCTGGCCTGCAGCGGCAGCCCGGGAGGCGACCACCTCGATCTCGATCAACGTGCCCAGGTTGGGCCCGTACACGGCCAGGCCGTGGGCCACCCCCACCTGGGGCCGGTCCGCGACCCGGCGCTCGGGCCGGGGCGTGTACTGCCCGGTGTTGACCACCCACTCCACGTCGGCGGTGGTCACCCGCCTGCGCCCCTCGGTCTCCGCCAGCCCCGCGGCGATCTGCACGATGTTGACGGCTTCCCGGCCGTTGCGGGCGTACCGCTCGATGACCCGCACCGCCCCTTCGTCCATGGGCAGGTCCAGGCGGGCCGCCGCCCGGCGGGCGATGAGGCCGACCTCTTCCGGCGTCAGGGGGCGGAAGAAGATCTCCACGCACCGCGAGCGGATGGCGGGCGGGATCTCGTCCGGCATGCGGGTGGTGGCGCCTACCAGGCGGAAGTCGGCCGGCAGCCCGTTCTCGAACACGTCCTTGATGTGGGCCGGGAGGTTGGGATCGTCGGGATTATAGTAGGCGCTCTCCAGCAGCACCTTGCGGTCTTCCAGGACCTTGAGCAGCTTGTTCATCTGCACGGGGTGCAGCTCGCCGATCTCGTCGATGAACAGGATGCCCCCGTGGGCGCGGGTCACCGCCCCCGGCTTGGGCTGGGGGATGCCGGCCACTCCCAGCGGGCCGGCCCCCTGGTAGATGGGGTCGTGGACCGACCCGATGAGGGGGTCTGCAATGCCCCGCTCGTCGAAGCGGGCGGTGGTGGCGTCGATCTCCACGAAGGCCGCGTCGGGCCGGAAGGGCGAGCGCGGGTTGCGCTTGGCCTCCTCCAGCACCAGCCGGGCCGCCGCCGTCTTGCCGACGCCCGGCGGGCCGTAGATCAGCACGTGCTGCGGGTTCGGGCCGCAAAGGGCGGCCCGCAGGGCGCGCAACCCCTCTTCCTGGCCGACGATGTCTTCGAAGCGCTGGGGCCGGGTCCGCTCCGCGAGGGGCTCGGTCAGGGCGATGGCCCGCAGTTGGGACAGGCGGTCCTGCTCCTTTCGCGACTCCTTGCGCACGGCCACCTTGCTGCCTTGCTGGGCCTTCAGCAGGTTCCAGAAGTAGAGGCCGATCACCACGGCAAAGAAGAACTGCACGAAGGTGATGATGCTCCCGTAGTCCATGGCCGCCGGGCTCCCCTCACGCTTGGTGGGCGGAACGGCGGCGCAGGTGGAGGGCGCCGGCGTTCCGGGAATCGGTCCTAGTATCTGCCCGGGTGCCCGCCTTCACCCCGAGACCCGTGGGCAATGGCCGGCAGCGGCACCAAGGCACCTGGTAAGACCCCGGACAGGGGCCGGCGGGCGGGGACACGGCGGGGTGGCAGGGCGGGACCGTCGGCAAGTAGTGCAGTGGGGGAGGGGAGGGGAGCGCCACAGGCCGTGAGCGCGCGAGAGATGCCGGCCGGGGGCGCCGGCTGCAGGTGACCCGCGGGGACGGAGCCTCCGCAAAACGGCGACTGCCGGCACGGAGGTGGCGGGGCGTGATGCCCTTTGCAGGGTGTGGTGCCCCTGCTTCCCACCGCCGTACCGGCAGTCCTGCCGGGTGACATCAGGCCCGCGCCCCTGGCGGGGCGACCCAGGCCGGCTGGGACTGCGTGCCGGCCCTTGTGGCGGTCGCCCGGCACCGGCGGTCCGGCGCCTCAGGCCGATTCTTCCTGCTTCTTGGCGCGCTCGCGGGTCACCATGATGGGTTCCCGCCGCTGCCGCACCGTCTCCTCGGTGACGACCACCCGGGCCACATCGTCCCGGCCGGGCAGCTCGTACATGAGGTCCAGCATCAGCTCTTCCACGATGGCCCGCAGGCCGCGGGCGCCGGTGTTCCGCTTCAGCGCCTCCTGGGCGATGGCCCGCAGCGCTTCGGGCTCGAACTCCAGCTCCACGTTGTCCAGCGCCAGGAGCTTCTGGTACTGCTTGACCAGCGCGTTCTTCGGCTCCGTCAGGATCCGCACCAGGGCGTCCTCGTCCAGGGCGTCCAGGGTGGCGATGACGGGCAGGCGCCCGACGAACTCGGGGATGAGCCCGAACTTCAGCAGGTCTTCGGGCATGATGTGGCGCAGGATGTCCCCCACGTTGGTCTCCTGCTTGCTGCGCACCTCGGCGCCGAACCCCATGACCCGGCGCCCGATGCGGCTGGCGATGATCTTGTCCAGGCCCTCGAAGGCGCCGCCGCAGATGAAGAGGATGTTGGTGGTGTCGATCTGGATGAACTCCTGGTGGGGGTGCTTGCGCCCGCCCTGGGGCGGCACGCTGGCCACCGTTCCCTCCAGGATCTTGAGCAGGGCCTGCTGGACGCCTTCGCCCGAGACGTCCCGGGTGATGGAGGGGTTTTCCGCCTTGCGGGCGATCTTGTCGATCTCGTCGATGTAGACGATCCCGCGCTCGGCCCGCTCGATGTCGTAGTCGGCGGCCTGGATGAGCTTCAGCAGGATGTTCTCCACATCCTCGCCCACGTAGCCCGCCTCGGTGAGGGAGGTGGCGTCGGCGATGGCGAAGGGCACGTTCAGCAGCTTGGCCAGGGTCTGCGCCAGCAGGGTCTTGCCCGAGCCCGTGGGGCCGATCATCAGGATGTTGCTCTTCTGGAGCTCCACGTCGTCGATGCGGCCGCCCAGGTGGATCCGCTTGTAGTGGTTGTACACCGCCACGGAGAGGATCTTCTTGGCCCGCTCCTGGCCGATGACGTACTGGTCCAGGAAGGCCTTGATCTCCGCCGGCTTGGGCAGGTCCTTGAGCTCGACGTCGGCCTCCTCGCTGAGCTCCTCTTCGATGATGTCATTGCAGAGCTCGATGCACTCGTCGCAGATGTAGACTCCCGGCCCCGCCACCAGGCGCTTCACCTGGTCCTGGTACTTGCCGCAGAACGAGCACTTCAGCTGGCCCTTCTCGTCGGTGAACTTGAACATGACGACCCCTCTCTTGCCGGGTGGCTACCCGTCCGACCGCTTGGACCGAGGCTCGAGGACATGGTCGATGATCCCGTACTCCTTGGCCTCCTCCGCGGTCATGAAGAAGTCCCGCTCGGTGTCCCGCTCGATGCGCTCCAGCGGCTGGCCGGTGTGCTTGGCCAGGATCTCGTTGGCCACCTGCCGCAGCTTGAGCAGTTGATCGGCGTAGATCTTGACGTCCGACGCCGTGCCGCCGACCTGGGAGTGGGGCTGGTGGATCATGATACGGGAGTGGGGCAGGGCGTAGCGCTTGCCCTTGGTCCCGCCGGCCAGCAGGATCGCCCCCATGCTGGCCGCCAGGCCCACGCAGTAGGTGGCGACGTCGGGCTTGATGTGCTGCATCGTGTCGTAGATGGCCAACCCCGAGTCGACGCTACCGCCGGGGCTGTTGATGTAGATCGAGATGTCCCGGTCGGGATCGTCGGTCTGGAGGAACAGCAGCTGCGCGATCACCGAGTTGGCCACCACGTCGTCGATGGGGGTGCCAATGAAGACGATGCGGTCCTTGAGGAGCCGCGAGTAGATGTCGTAGGCCCGCTCCCCCCGGTTGGTCTGCTCGATGACGTACGGCACCAGATTCATTCCAGCCCACCTCGCCCTCGCCCACCGAAGCCGGCGGCGCACCCGCAGGGCCGGCCGGTCTCCGGCCCGGCCGGGCCCCGAAGGGTCGAACCGGCCGCCCGGAGGCGCGGCTTCGGTGTCTATTATATTGGCCCGATTCTGCGGCCGCCTGCACCTGTCAGGGAATCTGAACCGGCCCGGGACCTTCCGGCGGTACGCCCGGTCCCCGCGGCCGGCTTTCCGTCACACCCTTGCAGTTTGTCATTCCGCGGCCCCGGTCGATGCGCCGGGCGCCTCCGGCGCGTCCGGCGCCTGGGCGCCTTCTGCGACCGGCCCTTCTTGGCCCTGCCGCCCAGGACCGGCGGGAGCCCCCGCCACCGCAGCTTCGGTGGCAGCGGCCTGCGCGGGCCGCCCTCCAGCGGCCTCGCCGCCGGCGGCCGCCGTCCCCGCCGCCTGGCCCGTGGCCCGTTCCACCAGCCAGTCGATGGTCTTGCGCCGCCGGATGTTCTCTGCCACGTCCAGGACCAGGCCGCTACGGGTGAATTGCTGGCGCACCCGCTGATAGGGCTGGCCCATGGCCGCAGCCAGGCTGCGCAGTTCCGCTTCGATCTCGGCGTCGGTCGCCTCGATCCCCTCCGCCTTGGCCACGGCATCCAGCACCAGGTCGGTGCGGACGTCTTCCACGGCCTGCGGCCGCAGGGATTCGGCCAGTTGCTCGCGGGTCTGGTTGGTCGCCTGCAGGTACGATTCCAGGCTGTCGCCCTGGCGGCGCAGCCGGTTCTCCAGGCTGTTGATGCGATCCTCCACCTGGCGGCGCACCAGCGTTTCCGGTACCTCCAGGCGAGCCCCTTCCACCACCTTCTGCACCACTTGCCGGCGCAGGTCCGCCCGGGCTTGCTCCTCGGCAATTCGGGTCAGTTCTTTCTCGACCTGGGCGCGCAACTCCTGCAGGCTGGAAAGTCCCGCCACCTCCTGGGCGAACTCGTCGTCCAGCGGCGGCAGCACCTTGCGCTTGAGCTCCTTCAGGCGAATGTGGAAGGTTGCCGTCTTGCCGCGCAGGGACTCCTCGGGGTGGTCGGCGGGGAAGGTCACCGGAACCTCCTTCTCCTCGCCGGGGCGCATGCCCAGGATCTGCTCTTCCACGCCGTCCAGCAGGCGGCCGGCGCCCAGCTCGACGGCATAATCCTCGGCCTGGCCGTTGGGAATGGGCTGGCCGTCCAGGGTCCCCTCCAGGTCCAGGACCGCCACCATGCCCTTCTCGGCGACCGCATCCTCGCCGGCAGGTTCTAGGGTCGCCCGCAGCTCGCGCCAGCGCTCCAGTTCCCGCTGGACGTCCTCCTCGGTGACGGTGGCCACCGGCACTTCGACCCGCAGGGACCGGTAGTCGCCCAGGTCGACCTCAGGCTTCACCTCCACCTCGGCGGTGAAGCGCAGTCCCTGCTCTTCACTAAAGGTTTCGATGTTGAGCTGGGGCCGGTCGATGGGTTCGATGCCCGTTTCCGCCACGGCCCGGCTGTAGGCCTCGGGCAGGAGGTGATCCAGGGCTTCCTCGAAGAGGGCCGCCTTGCCCAGATGCCGCTCCACCAGGAACCGGGGCGCGCGGCCCTTGCGAAAACCCGGGATCTGGACCCGCCGGACCAGATGGCGGTAGGCATGGTCCAGGGCCCGGGCCACCGCCTCCGGCTCGACCTCCACGGTGAGGGTCGCCCGGCGATTTTCGATCTTTTCCACGGTCGCCTTCAAATCAGCCCATCCTCCCCGGCTCGCCCCGGCGCAAGCAACAGGAGCAAGCCCTCGCCGTACTGCACGCATGCTGCATGCCAGAGCAGGATCCGATCCGCAGGACCCGAAAAGTTTAGCATACCAGGCGACGACCGGCCAAGGCATGGCACCGGCGCCTGCCCTCTGGCCGTGCCCGCGGCGCGTGGCCGCTTCCGTGCACCTGCGTCACCGGGGCCCGTCACCCATTTCCACGATCGGGCCCGGGCCGCGGCGGGGCGGCACGGGCCCGGCCGGTTCCCGGGAACGCAGCTTGTCGCAGCGAACCCTTTGCGCAAGTGGCGCCGGCGCCCGCCGGCTTCATGCGCAGATGGCGCCCATCGGCACCGGGATGCGACCCGGCACCCGAGGGCGCCACCATGGAGCGGGAGACGGGATTCGAACCCGCGGCCTTCTGCATGGCAAGCAGACGCTCTACCCCTGAGCTACTCCCGCACGCTGTCTCGAATGAACCGCGGCTGCTTGGCGAAGCGCTTGGGCCGGCCTGGTGTGGACGGCTTCGGACCGCCTGACAGCATTTTATGATAGCATAAAATCCGTGACGGCGCAACCCGAACCCGCCGGCTGCACCCCGTCCCACCAGGCTGCCCCGGGCAGGCGCAGCGCCCTGAACCCGGGTGAGCCCCTGCATCTTCAAGCCGGCTCAAGCAGCTGGCGCCAGGTCGCGGGGCGGCCGGCCGGACCTGCCGGCCTCGGCCGGGGTGGCCGTCCCTGTGCGGGCGGGGAGACTCGAACTCCCACGGGACGAACCCACCAGATCCTAAGTCTGGCGCGTCTGCCGTTCCGCCACGCCCGCCTGCTAGCGGGATCCGGGATCGCAGCAAGGTTCATTTTAGCATCCCGGTCCGGCGAGTGTCCACGCCGCAACGGGGCCGTGGGCGGCGCTGTCCCCCGGCAACCGGCAGCGGCCGGGAGGGTTCCCATGGCCCGTGGCAAAGTGGCAAAGTGTTGGATTGCGGGGCCCCTTCCCGGCCGCGCGCTGCGGGCCGCAGCTGCGCGGGCCCGGGGTGGAACCCGCCCGACGGCACCGCACGAACCTGACCTCGATCGCAACAACCCTCAGGGCAAAGGAGTGGACGGCAGAGTGGGAGTCAACGAGCTCACCCAGGCCGGCTGGCAGGTGGACCCCGAATCGGGCTGGCTCGTGGAGAACCAGACGGTGGGCTTTCAGGTCCGGTGGCGCCTGCAGCGCCTGCTCCACCACGAGCGTTCCCCCTACCAGGACATCGTGGTGGCGGAGCTGGAGGGATTCGGGCGGGCCCTCTTCCTCGACCGGATCCTGCAGGTGGCCGAGCTGGACGAGTTCATCTACCACGAGATGCTGGTTCACGTGCCCCTGGCGTCGCTGCCCCGGGCGCGCCGGGTCCTGATCATCGGCGGCGGTGACGGCGGCACCTTGCGGGAGGTAAGCCGCTGGCCCGAGGTGGAGGCCATCGACATGGTGGAGCTCGATGAAGCGGTGGTCCGGGTCTGCCGCCAGTGGCTCCCCCAGGTGGGCGGCACCGCCTGGTCGGACCCGCGCCTGCAGATCCACTACGCCGACGGCTTCGCGTTCCTCCAGAAGGCCGAGCCGGGCCGCTACGACGCCATCCTGGTCGACTGCAGCGACCCGGGCACGCCGGCCGACACCCTGTACGGTGAGACCTTCTACCGGCTGGCTTACCGGGCCCTGGCCGAAGGCGGCCTGCTGGTCCAGCAGGCCCTCTCTCCCTTCATCCACCGGGAGGCCCTGACCACCATCACCGGTCGGCTGGCCACGGTGTTCCCCGACAGCGGGGTGTACTATTGCCCTTCCATTGCGTACCTCATCGGCCTGCAGGCCTTCGTCTGGGGAGCGCGCGGGACGGACCCGGGCGCCGGGCCGGTGCGCGGCGCCCCGCAGGGGACCCGGTGGTACACTCCGGAGGTGCACCGGGCGGCTTTCGTCACCCCGCCGGCTCTGGCGGCGCTACGGCCAGCCAGCGCCGGATGACGGGGTCGCGGGCGTGATCACCGGGGGTGCGCTGGCGGGCATCGCGGGCCCGCGGGTCGGCGCCCCGGTCGAGCAGCCAGCGCACGGCCTCCCGCTGTCCCGCCAGGGCCGCCACGTGCAGGAGCGTCCCCTGCCAGTCGTTGCGTGCCGAGAGCCACCCCGGGTCCCGCTCCACCCAGGCGGCCAGTCGTGCCACGTCGCCCAGACCCGCGGCCGCGAAGGGCCCGATGGCGGCCCCCCGCTCGACTAGAAGGCGAGCCACCTGCGGGTGCCCGAAGACGATGGCCCAGTCCAGGGGCGTCTGCCCCCCTGCTGCGGCCACGTCCGGCCGGGCGCCGCGGTCCAGCAGCAGCTCCACCACGGCGCCGTGTCCGTACCGGGCGGCGTAATGCAGGGGGACCAGCCCCCAGCGGTTCACCGCATCGGGGTCGGCCCCCAGGTCCAGCAGCCGCTGCGCCACGCCGGCCCAGCCGTGGCGCGCGGCATGGTGGAGCGGCGTCATGCCGGTGGCCGCCGCTACCCGGGCCAGTCCAGGCTGGGTCGCCAGCAGCGCCAGCACCTCCTCCCTCCGCCCGTCCCGCCCGGCCCGGAGCAGGCGGGCAGCCGGTTCGTCCCCGTCCTGTGCACGCCCTACCGGCCGCGTTCCGCCGTGTTCGGCCGCGTCCTGTGCGCACCCTAGCGGCCCGGCCCCGCCCGGACGGTCCCCGCCCGGGCCGCCCCTGCCCTGCCGGGCCCAGGCCGTTTCGGCCCTCCCCTGCCGGGTGGCGTCCTGTTCCGGCACGGCGGGCTCCTGCCCGTCCCGGCGACGGCCTTGTGGAGATGGAATGGCACCCTGACCCTCCATCCCGCTCACCTCACCGCCATGATGACTTCCAGTTTGGGCCCTGGTGAGCTCCCGGCGCCAGCTCCTGCACCGCCCCGGGGGCCGGCCCTGGCCCGCGCCGGCCCCCTTCCTGGAGGCATCCCTGTCCGGGATGAGTCCCCTGCCCGGCTCCCATGCTAAGACCCGGCGGTGCCGCGCGCCACCCGCTGGCGGTGCCGCACCGCGCGACGCCACGCAAGGGGGAGTCGCCATGGCCAGGCGCGAGGGGCTGACGGCCGGCCAGCTGACCATGCTGGCCCTGGGCAGTGCCATCGGAGGAGCCTTCTTCCTGGGTTCCGCCGTGGCCATCCGCAGCGCCGGGCCGGCCGTCCTGCTGGGGTTTGCCGCAGGTGGCGCCCTCGTCTACGTGGTCCTGATGGCCCTGGCCGACCTCACCCTGGACGACCCGGCCCCCGGATCCTTTCGCGACTACGCCCAGCGCGCTTTCGGCCCCCTGGCCGGCTTCGTGGTGGGGTGGGTGTACTGGGCCGGGCTCACCCTGGCCATGTCCAGCGAGGCCACGGCGGCGGCCGTGTTCCTGCGGGCGTGGTGGCCCGGCCTGTCCGGTCCCGTGCTGGCGACCCTGATCGTGCTGGTGGTAACGGGCTTGAACCTGCTGGGCGCACGCCAGCTGGCCCGGCTGGAAGGCGCGCTGGCCGGCGTCAAGGTGCTGGCGGTGGCGGGGTTCGTCCTGGTGGCCCTGAGCCTGATCGCGGGGCTCTGGCCCGGCAAGGCCCCGGTGGGGCTGGGCGCCCTGGCGCGCGAGCCCTGGCAGGCCGCAGGCTGGCGCGGGCTGCTGGGGGCCATGCTGGTGGTGATGTTCACCTACGCCGGGACGGAGATCATCGGGCTGGCGGCCCCCTCGGCCCGGGATCCCCGGCGGACCGTGGTCCGGGCGGCGCGGTGGACGGCTGTGGTGCTGGCCGGGCTGTACGTGCTGGCCGTGGGGGTGCTCTTGGCCCTGATCCCCGCCCGCAGCGTGAGCGTTTCCGCCAGCCCCCTGGTGGCGGCCCTGGCCGCCCACGGGCTGGGGACCGCCGCCCGCGCGGTCAACGGGGTCCTGGTGACGGCCATCCTGTCGACCATGCTGGCGGTGATGTTCAGCCTGGGCCGGGTGGTGCGCTCCCTGGCCGAAGACGGCATGGGGCCGCCCTGGCTGGTGGACCGTAGCCCCGTCCCGCGCCGCGGGATCCTGTTCTCCGGTGCGGTGATGCTGGCCGGGGTGGCCCTGGGCTACCTGGTGCCGCGGCAGGTGTACCTCTTCCTGGTCAGCGCGGGCGGCTTCGCCCTGCTGCTGGTGTACGCCGGCATCGTGGCCGCCCACTGGCGGCTCCGGGCGGCACAGGCCCGGCTCCACGCCGCCGGCGGCCGGGCCGCCGGGTCCCGGCCCACCCTGGTGCCTGGATTCCCCTGGAGCAACGCCCTGGTCCTGGCCGTCGTGGCAGCGGTGCTGGCGGGCATGCCCCTGGTACCGGGCCAGGGCGCCGGGCTGGGGGCGGGTCTGGCCATGACCGCCCTGGTCTCAGGGATCTACGCCTGGCGGGCGCGGAGGCGCCTGCGGACGCCGGCAGTGGCCCCTACTCCCGGTCAGCCAGCCCCGGCCCGGGGCGAGCAGGCCCCCGCGGCCCCTGCCGCCCCCGCTCCCCACCGTGCTCCTTCCTCCCGGCGGCTCCCGCCGGATCCGGCGAGGACGCCCCTGCAGGCGCCGGACCGTCCCGAACCTGTCCCTGCACCCGCCCTGGGGTGGGAGGTGGCCCCCGAACTCACCCCGGGCGAACCCGCCACCGGCAGGACGCCGCCCCGGCCCCCGGTGCCCCCGGCGGCCGGCGGGCTGGGAGCAGCCCGCCAGGGGCAGCAGCCAGGCCGGTCCCGCAACCCTGGCCACCGCGGGCACAAAGACGAAGGGCCCGCCGGATGACACCTCCGGGCGAGCCCTGCGGGGGTGGGCCATGAGGGAGTCGAACCCCCAACACCCCGGTTAAAAGCCGGGTGCTCTGCCAGTTGAGCTAATGGCCCCTCTTGTGCTGGGGCGGCAGGATTCGAACCTGCGATCGAGGATCCAAAGTCCCCTGCCTTGCCGCTTGGCTACGCCCCACCGAGACCGGCATAAGGCCAATGGGCGGCTCGAAGCCTGTTCGGCTCGGAGCCGCCGCGCTGGGTGACTGAGGGGATTCGAACCCCCGACCTCCAGGGCCACAACCTGGCGCTCTAACCAGCTGAGCTACAGCCACCACGTTTCGTACCGCCGTTTCACCTTGCCCCGGTAGTCCCCGGCCACCCTTGGAACCGTTCCGGGGGCCTTCCGGGGGGACCGTCGCGGGGGCCTTCCCGGGGTCTTCCCGGGCTCTGCGGGCCCGTGCGGGGGCTTGCCCCGGCCGGCAGCGGACCGGTTGGCACCCAGCCGGCGTCCGGACGGGCCCGGGGCTGCCCAGCGGCGCCGGAGCCTCGATCGCGCCCGCGCCACACGGCCCCTCGCCGCCCGATCGCGGCGCCGGGTCCCGGCATCCCACCGGCTTCCCTATGATAGCACACCGGGCGTGCCCCGTGGACCCACCGGGCGTTCCTGTTCGTCCCACTCCCGGCACCGCGCCGGCTGGCGCGCCCGGAGGGATTTGAACCCCCGACCCACCGCTTAGAAGGCGGTTGCTCTTCCGCTGAGCTACGGGCGCGGGTGGAAGCGCCGGCGAACGCCGCGCGCCCGCTGAGCGGGAGACGGGAATCGAACCCGCGTCACCGGCTTGGAAGGCCGGCGCTCTACCATTGAGCTACTCCCGCGTGTGAGATCCCGTCGCGTGACGGGCCGGCTCTTCATACGGAATACGGACCGCTCGGGCCCGCTTCCACGCCCGGGCGCGGGGGGCGCCGGATTGTCGGGGCGGGCGGATTCGAACCGCCGACCTCTTGCTCCCAAAGCAAGCGTGCTGCCCCTGCACCACGCCCCGCCGGTCCACGCCGTCAATTAACTATACCGTCCGCCAGCCAGGCGCGCAACGCCGGCAGCAGCGCGCGCAGTGCCCGGGACCGGTGGCTGACGCGATTCTTCGCCTCCGCGCCCGCTTCGGCGAAGGTCATGCCCAGCTCGTCCGAATAGAAGAGCGGGTCATAGCCGAAGCCGCCCTGGCCCCGGGGAGCTTCCAGGATCCGCCCGGGAGCCTCCCCTTCCGCCCATGTCCAGCGGCCGCCCGGCAGGGCCAGCACCACTACGCAGCGGAAGCGCGCCGTGCGCCGCGCAGGGGGCACGCCGGCCAGTTCCGCCAGCAGGCGGGCGTTGTTGGCCGCGTCGGTGGCGCCGGGCCCGGCGAACCGGGCCGAGTGGACCCCGGGACGCCCGCCCAGGGCATCGACGCATAGGCCGGAATCGTCGGCCAGGGCCGGCAGGCCCGCCTGCCGGGCCACGGCCTCCGCCTTCAACCGGGCGTTCTCCAGGAAGGTGGAACCCGTCTCTTCCGGCAGGCGCACGGGCCCCACCTGGTCCAGGGTGAGGACCTGGACGGGCAGTTTCGCCGCCTCCAGGAGCTCTTCCAGCTCCCGCACCTTGCCCGGGTTGTGGGTGGCCAGCACCAGCCGGGCCGGCGCCCGGCCGGATCCTTCCGCTGGCGGGTGCTTCCCGTGCCGCTGCATCTCCATCACACCTTTTCGGCTTGCTGGCTTTGGCTTGCTGGCGCCTTGCCGGGCCCCGGCCCGTTGGGGGCGGGGCCCGGTCCATGGGCGCCCTCCCGCGCCTTCTCCGCCGGGCGACCGGCGACCGCCAACGGGCCCCGGCCCGCGCGTGGCCGGCAACTCAGGCCTGGCCCACGGGGACCAGGCCGGCCTTGAGCAGCTTCAGGGCGGCCGCCGGGTCGACCGCGGCCAGCAGGCCGGCATGGCTCAACAGGTACTCCCCGTCGACCCAGAGGCGGGCCTGCCGGGGCCGCAGCACCGGCCCTTCGTCCTGGGGGTCCAGGGCCGCCGCCAGGATCGCGGCCGGGTCGGGGGCGTGGCGGAAGATGCCCCCGGTGCCGATGACGTGGCGGATGCCCCGCAGGTCCTTGCCCCGCTGGATCCAGCGGCGGCCGTGGGGCGTGGCCAGGGCCTCACGGCGGCCGGCGTGGCGTTCCACCGCCAGCCGCACCGCCGCCCGGGCCAGTTCCTGGTCGGCCAGCCGCTCCTCGGTCTCCCGGGGGCCCGGCACGAAGGCCGGGTCGGCGGCGCGCCGCCGGACCCGGTCCAACCAGGGGCTCGGACCACCTCCCGCAGGGATGAACCCGGCCGCCTCGGCGAGGGACGGCGCTCCATGGCGCAGGCCCAGGTCGCCCTCGACGGTGCGCTGGCTGCGGGGCGGCGGCAGGCCGCGGAGCACGGTCTTCCCGTCGGTGGGGAGCCCGTCGGCCACCGAATGGACGTCGGTGGTGGCCCCGCCGATGTCCACCACCAGCACATCCCCCAGGCCTTCTTCCGGCCCGGCGCCGGCGGCCAGAAGCTCCGCCCCGCGCAGGGCGGCGGCCGGAGTCGGCATCAGGATGGAGCCCAGCCGGGACTCCACCTCCTTCCACCCCCGGGCCACCACGATGCGCTCCATGAAGACCCGCCGAATGGCCTCCCGCGCGGGTTCGACCTGCAGGGTGTCCAGGCGCGGCAGCACGTTCTCGACCACCCGCACCGCCTTCCCCGCCGCCTCCAGGATGGCGGCCGCATCGGGGCTGGCCTCCCGGTTCCCGGCCACCACCACGGTGGCGCTCGTGGGGCAGCGGGCCAGGGCGCGGGCGAAGTCCAGCAGGGCGGTGCGGTTTCCCCCGTCGGTGCCGCCCGCCAGCAGGATGATGTCGGGCTCCAGCTCCGCCAGCCGGTCGAGGTCAGCCGGACGCAGCAGGCCACTGAAGGTGGCCAGCACCCGCGCCCCCGCTCCCAGGGCGGCGCGGCGGGCCGCCTCGGCGGTCAGGCCGGGCACCAGGCCGACGGCCACCATGCGCAGGCCGCCCCCGGCGCTGGAACACGCCAGCCGGTGACGAAAGGCGGGCAGGCGCCCGCCCAGGGCCTCCCGGAGGGCCTCCAGGGCCCTCTCCAGCCCCTGTTCCAGCCCGGTGGCGTAGGTGGTGGGGGCCTGGGCGCGGGCCAGAAGGCGCGGCGGGTCCAGGTCGACGGCCGAAACCTTGGTAAAGGTGCTGCCGAAATCGACCAGCAGGGCGACGTTCATCGGACCCTCCCCATCCCGGTCCCCCGGTCCTCGTCCCGCTCCCCCGGAGCGAATCGCGGGTTCCAACACGGCGCACCCCGGCTACTTCCCCTTGCGCACGCCGGGGAAGACGCCGCCGATGGCGCGCCGCGTATCCAGCACGGTAACGAAGGCTTGGGGCTCGCGCTCCCGCAGGGTGGCCAGCAGCTGGGGCAGCCGCTTGCGTTCCACGGTGATCAGCAGGACGGTGCGGTGACCTTCCCGGCCCTGGCCCTCCAGCTCCGTCACGCCGTAGCCCTGTTGCCGCAGGTCACCGGCCAGGATCCGGCCCCCCGACCCGTGGGGGATCACCTGCACCATCTCGACGCCCAGGGCCAGCCGCTCCTCCAGCACGCCGCCCAGGTAGCTGCCGCTGGCGAAACCCAGGGCGTAGAACAGCAGGGTGATGGGATCCTCGTGCAGCCGTTCCACCACGAAGCCCAGGGCCACGATGTAGATGCTGACCTCGAACAGGCCGACCAGGGATCCCAGCAGCCGCTGGCCCCGGAAGACCAGCATCAGGCGCAGCGTGCTCAGGCTGACGTCCGCGACCCGGGCCAGGAAAACCAGGACGTAGCTGAGACCGTCGCTCACCGCTGGGCGCCTCCCCGCGGCCGGCGGCCGGGAGCCGGTTCCACCGGCGCGCCTTGCGCCCCTGGCGTAGGGCCGGCGGGCGAGACGGGCCGGCCCCCTCCGGGCGAACCGGCGGGGCCATGCTCCGACGGGACGCGGCGGCCTTGCGGCCGGCCCTGGTGCAACCAGCGGGCCGCCAGGCCGATGGCGCTGGGGCCGAAGCGCCCGCGCACCCGGTCGACGGCCTCCGCCAGCCTTTGGGCCCGCTGGTCGCCGGGCCAGAGCTGCAGCTGCTGAGGGTCCTGGCGGTGGACCAGGCCGCCGGCGGCCACCCCTACCAGCCGCACCCAGCGCCCGGCGGGCACATGCCGCTCCAGCAATTCCCGGGCCACGGCCAGCAGCTCCCCGTCCCCGCAGACGGGCTGCTCCAGGCTGCGGCTGCGGGTGATGGTGGTGAAGTCGGCGTAGCGCACCTTGAGGGTCACCTGGGTCGCCCGGTAGCCGCAGCGGCGCAGCCGGCTGCCCAGTTCCTCACAAAGTTCGGCCAGCACCGGCAGGACCTGCCCCGCCCGCCGGTCCCGGGCCAGGGTGCGCTCCTCGCTGAAGGACCGCACCGGCGCGCCGGCTCCCACCGGGCGCGGATCCCAGCCCCGCGCCCGCGCCTGCACTTCGGCCACTCGGCTCTTCAGGACGGGATGCAACCGGGCCGGATGGGCCGTGGCCAGCTGGCCCAGGGTCTCGATGCCCAGGCGGCGCAGGCGGGCGGCCGTCACCGGACCCAGGCCGGGCAGAGCATCCACCGGCTGGGGCGCCAGCCACCGCTCCACCGCGTCCGGCGGGACCACCAAAAGCCCGTCGGGCTTGGCCATCTGGCATGCCATCTTGGCCACCAGCCGGTTGGGCCCCACGCCCACGGTCATGGCCAGCCCCACCTCCCGCCGCACGGCTTCCCGCAGCCGGCGCGCGGTCGCCGGGCCGTCGCCCCGCACCTCCAGGTACGCCTCGTCGATGGACACCGGCTCCAGCACCGGGCTCTCCCGGGCCAGGATCGCCATGACCCGGCGGGACACTTCCTCATACCGTTCCCGGCGCACGGGGAGGAACACCGCCTGGGGGCACAGGCGGCGCGCCTGGGCCAGGGGCATGGCGGAGCGCACCCCGAAGGCCCGGGCTTCGTAAGAGCAGGTGGCCACCACGCCCCGGGACGCGGGATCGCCGCCCACGATCACCGGGCGGCCCGCCAGCTCGGGCCGGTCCAGCTGCTCCACGGCCGCAAAGAAGGCATCCAGATCGCAATGGAGGACCCAGCGGTCCATCAGGTTCCTCCTCGGACGAACCGGCCTGCGCCCGGCCGGCAGGGCGGGCGGCCACGCCACCGTGGCCGGCCCCAACCGGCCGCGTCACGCCACGGGGAACCGGCGGGCCGCAGCCGGCCGGCGCCGCCGCGGCGGAGCCGCCGGGCCGCAGCCAGCCGGCGCCGCGCGCCGGCTTCCGCCCACAAACACGCCGGCGCCCCGGGCGGCCGGGATCACCGGCCACCCGGGGCGCCCCGGTGGAGGTGCGGGGATTTGCACCCCGGTCCGCCGGCGGGCCAGCCGGAGCCTCTACGAGCGTAGCCCCTGGATGGGTCTCGCCCTCCCGTCCCCCAGGGGCAGGGTCCGGGACGGGCCAGCCCGCTTCGATCTCACCGCCCACCCCGCGGGCCGGGCAGGCGGCCAGCCTGCTGCATGGAACCGCGCCAGCCCCGCAGGCAGGGGCTCACGCGGCTTGGCCGCTAGCGATTAAGCAGCCAGAGCGAGCTCTTCGTTGGCACTTATTGGCCGTTCCGCTGTTTAACGAGGGGCGGAACCTCGGCTCGCTTCTCCAACCCACCCTACCGGCGTCGAATCTAAATCACCCCCGCAGGGATGCCGTCGCCCGCCACGCCGCGGCGGGCGACCCCGCCGCCGCGCCCGCCCTTCCCTGGGCCGGCTCGCCGGGCGGCGGGCACAGAAAGGCTGAGTACATTATAGCGCAATCGCGCCGCGGTGGGGGCGGGGGGGAGGCCGCGCCACCGCCGCGCAGCATGGTGGCGCAGCGGCCGTCCCCACGCAGCGATCGCGCCGGCCCGGCTCCCGGCCCGCACCACCGGCGGCAGTGCCACCGCCGGTCCGCCCCCGTCCCGGCCCCCGCTCACCGGCGAGCGCGCAGGGCCTGGGCGATGCGCCGCTGGGCTTCCCGCTGGGCAATGGTGGCCCGCTTGTCGTAGCTCTTCTTGCCCCGGGCCAGGGCCAGTTCGACCTTCGCCCAGCCGCCCTTGAGGTACAGCTTGAGCGGCACCAGAGTGTAGCCCCGCTCCCGCACCCGGCCCGCCAGGTAATGGATCTCCCGGCGGTGCAGCAGGAGCTTGCGCGGCCGGTCCGGCTCGTGGTTGAACCGGTTGCCGTGCTCGTAGGGCGCGATGTGGACGCCGTAAAGCCACACCTCGCCCCGTTCCACCCGGGCGTGGCTGTCCCGCAGGTTGACCCGGCCCGCGCGGATGGACTTGATCTCCGTACCGGTCAGCACCAGCCCCGCCTCGAAGGTCTCGTCGACAAAGTAGTCATGACGTGCCTTTCGATTTTCTGCCACCAGGCGCACTCCGTCGCCCCGTGCCGCCATGGGCTCTCCTCTCCCGGCCCTTGCCGCCGTTGCTCCGGGCGGCGGCCGGCGCCGCCGCCGCGGCGGTGCGGGCCGCCTTCTTCCCTCGCCCAGCCTGGGTGGTCACGGCGCCACCCCTGCGGCGCCCGCCGCGCCCCGTCCGGCCGGCATCGTCTTCCAGCTCGCCGGCCAGCTCCGCCAGCACCAGGTCGATGGTGCGGGTCTGGGGATGGACCGCGGCCACCACCACCTCCACCTCGTCGCCCAGGCGGAAGGTGCGGCGGGTCCGCTCGCCCACCAGGCTGTAGAGCTTCTCCTCGTAGTGATAATAGTCGTCGGTCAGCGTGCTGACATGGACGAGCCCTTCCACCAGGTTCGGCAGGGTGACGAACAGGCCGAAGGAGGTCACCCCCGAGATGATGCCCCGGTAGGTCTCGCCCACCTTGTCCGCCATGAACTGGACCTTCTTCAGGTCGACGCTCTCCCGCTCGGCCTCCTCGGCCACCCGCTCCTGCTGGGAGCAGTGGTCGGCGATCTCGGGCAGGAGGGCCTCCAGCTGGTCGACCCGGGCCGCCGGCAACGTGCCCCGAGCCACCAGCTCCTTCACGATGCGGTGCACCACCAGGTCGGGATAACGCCGGATGGGCGAGGTGAAATGGCAGTAGAACCGCGCCGCCAGCCCGAAGTGGCCCAGGGCCTCGGTGGCATAGCGCGCCCGCTTCATGGTGCGCAGCACCACGGCATTGACCAGGTACTCCTCGGGGCGGCCTTCCACCTGCTTGAGCACCTGCTGGAAGAGCCGCGGGTGCAGCTTGCGCCGGGGCGGCAGGTGATAGCCCAGGATGGTGAGGAAGGCCGCCAGTTCCTCCACCTCGTCGGGGTCGGGCTCCTCGTGGACCCGGTAGAGGAAGGGCGCCTGCCGCCAGTGGCAGTGCTCCGCCACCGTCTCGTTGGCGGCGATCATGAACTCCTCGATGATCCGGGTGGCCACGGTGCGCTCCCGGCGCAGGAGCTCCCGGGGCATGCCCTGCTCGTCCAGGACCACCTTGACCTCGGCGATGTCGAAGTCGATGCTGCCTCGCCGCTCCCGGCGCGCCGCCAGCCGGGCCGAGAGCCGCGCCATGTCTTCCAGCATGGGCAGCACGTCGGCGTGCTTTTCCCGCAGCGCCCGCACCTCGGGGTCGGCGGGGTCCCCCTCCAGCATCCGCTGCACGCCCTCGTAGGTCAGCCGGTGGCGGGTGCGGATGACGCTGGGGAAGATCTCGTAACCGACCCGCCGCCCCCGGGCGTCGAAATCCATCAGCACCGTGACGGTCAGCCGGTCGACCCGCGGGTTCAGGCTGCAGATGCCGTTGGATAGGCGGGGCGGCAGCATGGGCACCACCCGGTCCACCAGGTAGACGCTGGTGGCCCGGCGGCGCGCCTCGAGGTCGAGCGGGCTCCCCTCGGGGACGTAGTGGGACACGTCGGCGATGTGCACGCCCAGCCGCCAGGCCGCCTCGCCGCCCTCGGGCAGCCGCTCCAGAGAGACCGCGTCGTCCAGGTCCTTGGCGTCGGCGCCGTCGATGGTGACGATCAGCCAGTCGCGCAGGTCGCGCCGGCCCCGGCGGTCGCGGGCGGTGACCTTCTCGGGCACCTGCTCCGCCTGGGCCAGGGCCGCCGGCGGGAATTCCACCCGCAGGCCCGCCTTGGCGACGATGGCCGCCACGTCGACGCCCGGCGCATCGGCCGGGCCCAGCACCCGCACCACCCGGCCTTCGGGGCCGCGCCGCTTCTCCGGCCAGCGGGTGATCTCCACCACCACCATGTCGCCGGCCTGGGCGCCGCCCAGCCGGCCCTGGGGGATGAAGACGTCCCAGAACACCCGCTGGTCCACGGGGGTGACATAACCGTAGCCTGCCTCGCCCCCGTGCCACTCCAGGCGCCCCACCAGCTCGCGGTTGGCCCGCTCCAGGATGCGGATGACCTCGCCCTCGGCCTTCCGCCCGCCCCGGGCGCGGCCCACCAGCCGCACCACCACCCGGTCCCGGTGCATGGCCCCGTTGAGGTTCTCCGCCGGGATGAAGACGTCGTCCCCGTCGGGCTGGATGAGGAAGGCATAGCCTTTGGGGTGTCCCTGCAGCACGCCCACGGCCAGGTTCATCCGCTCGGGGACGCCGTAGCGGCGGGTGCGGGTGCGGACGACCCGGCCCTCGGCCTCCAGCCGCTCCAGGGCGGCGCGGAAGGCGGCATCCGCCGCGGCGTCTTCCACGCCCAGGGCCGCGGCCAGCTGGCTCGCCGTCAGGGGGCGGTAGGCCTTTTCCCGCATGAAGGCGACGATGCGCTCTTCCCAGCGGGCCACCGCCGCCGGGGCGGCCGCCGGGCCACCGGCGGCGGGGGTGGCCCCAGCGGCCGGGGTGGCACCGGTGGACGCTGCGCCCGCCGCCCCCGTCCCTTCCCCGGCGACAGCCCGCTCGGGCTGCTCCAGGCCGGCGCCGGCTGCCGGGCCGGCCGGGGCCTGTTCGTCCCGGCCGGCAGCCTGGGCCGCGAGGCCGGTGGTGGTCTCGCCCTGCTTCCTTCTCCGCCTTGCCAAATGAAGGTCCCTCCCGGGCCCGGGAACGGCCCGGGACCCGCAGTCCGGCAGGCGCCGGTCCCCGGGGGACCGGGCCGGGGCCGGCTCGCCCGACCCTGGCACGCCCTGCCTGTCCCCATGATACACGGCCGGCGGCCGCCGGCCTACGCCCGCCGCACCGCGGTCCCGGCGCCTAGCCGCCCAGCCGCAGGAAGAGGGGCGCGAAGACCAGGGCCACCACGGACATCAGCTTGATCAGGATGTTCAGGGACGGGCCCGCCGTGTCCTTGAAGGGGTCGCCCACGGTGTCGCCCACCACCGCCGCCCGGTGGGGGTCGGAGCCCTTGCCTCCCAGGGCGCCCCCCTCGATGAACTTCTTGGCGTTGTCCCAGGCGCCGCCCGCGTTGGCCATGAAGATGGCCACCAGCACGCCGGTCACCATGGCCCCCGCCAGCAGGCCGCCCACCGCCTCGGGCCCAAGGATCAGGCCCACGGCCAGGGGCGCGGCCACCGCCAGCAGGCCCGGCAGCACCATCTGGGCCAGGGCCGAACGGGTGCTGATGTCCACGCAGCGGGCATAATCGGGCCGCTCCTGCCCCGTTAGGATGCCCGGCCTCTGGCGGAACTGGCGCCGGACCTCCTCGATCATGGCAAAGGCGGCCCGGCCCACGGCCTCGACGGCCAGAGCGGAGAACAGCATGGGCAGCATGCCGCCCACCAGGGCGCCGGTGATCACCCGCGGGTCCAGCAGGTCGATGGCCCCCAGACCCGTGGTGGTGGCGTAAGCAGAGAAGAGCCCCAGGGCCGTCAGGGCGGCGGAACCGATGGCGAAGCCCTTCCCCATGGCGGCGGTGGTGTTGCCCACAGCGTCCAGCCGGTCGGTGACGGCCCGCACCTCCGCCGGCAGACCGGCCATCTCGGCGATGCCGCCGGCGTTGTCGGCGATGGGACCGTAGGCGTCAACGGCGACGGTGATGCCCGTGGTCGCCAGCATGCCCACGGCGGCCACGGCGATGCCGTACAGGCCGGCGTAGTGGTGGGCCACCAGGGTGGCCACGCCCACCACCAGGACGGGCAGGGCGGTGCTCTTCATGCCTACTGCTAGACCAGCCAGGATGTTGGTGGCGGTGCCGGTGGCGGAAGAACGGGCCACCTGCTGCACCGGCGGCCGGTCGCCGGAGGTGTAGTACTCCGTCATCAGGCCGATGAGGACGCCGGCCAGCAGGCCGGCCACCATGGCCGCCGCCGCCCGGGGCAGCCCGAGCCAGCCCGCCGCCAGCCCCCCGCCTGCCGCCAGCAAGAAGGCCGCGGCCAGGGTACCCCGGCGCAGGGCGGCGGCTGGATCGCCACCCGCCCCGGCCCGGGTGATGGCGATGCCCAGCAGGGAGGCCACCACGCCGACGGCGGCCAGCACCAGGGGAAAGAGCACCTGGGCCGGTCCGGCTGCCGCCGCGCCCGCCAGCGGCCCCGCGCCGCCGTTTCCCGCCAGCCCCCCGCCGACCCCGCCGGCTGCCGCCCCCCCGGCCGCCGCCACCACCACGGCCGCCACCACCGACCCCACGTAGGATTCGAAGAGGTCGGCCCCCATGCCGGCCACGTCGCCCACGTTGTCGCCCACGTTGTCGGCGATCACCGCGGGATTGCGCGGGTCGTCCTCCGGGATCCCGGCCTCCAGCTTGCCCACCAGGTCCGCGCCCATGTCGGCCGCCTTGGTGTAGATGCCCCCGCCGACCCGGGCGAAGAGGGCGACGGAACTGGCGCCCATGGCAAAGCCGTTGAGGACCGCCAGGGTCGCCGGCCGGGCCGGGTCGACCCACGCCAGGTACAGGACGCCCAGGCCCAGCAGGCCCAGGCCCACCACCGCCAGCCCCATCACCGCCCCGCCGCTGAAGGCCACGGCCAGAGCCGCCGGCAACCCGCCCTGCTGGGCCATCCGGGCGGTGCGCACGTTGGCGGTGGTAGCGACCCGCATGCCGCCGAAGCCGGCCGCCAGGGATGCCGTGGCCCCGATCAAGTAGGCAGCGGCCGCCGCCGGGCCGAAGCCGGCGCCGGGCGCCCAGCGACCGGCCACCGCCAGCACGCCCGCCATCACCAGCACGAAGGCCACCAGCGCCCGGTATTCCCGGGCCAGGAAGGCCATGGCCCCCTCCTGGATGGCCCGGGCCACCTCGACCATCTTGCCCTCGCCGGCGTCGACCCGCGCCACCGAGCGGGCCAGGGACACGGCCACCACGAGCGCCAAGAGGCCGGCGGCCGGGACCAGCAGGGCCAGTTCCCGCTCCACCACGGCATGACCCCTCCCTCGGTCGCCCGCGGTCCGGGGACCTGCCCCCGCGGGCTCCTGGGAAGTCCTATGCCGGTGGGCGGCTTGTCATCCCGGCCGCCAGGACCGGAAGAAAGGGGGAAAAACGCGGGGCCCGCATCCTCGCAGGATGCGGGCCCCGCGGCCGCGGCCCGGTACCGGCCCCCGCGGCCCTCCCGGCAGCACGGCGGCCTTCCCGCCAGCCGCCAGGCCGGGCGCCGGCTGCAGCTCACTTCATGAAATAGCCCAGCACGAAGGACGTGACGAAGAACACCACGGCCAGGATCACCGTCATGCGGCCGAGGAAATCGTCCAGCCCCCGCCGCTTGCCGAAGAAGGCCTCGGCCCCGCCGGCGATGGCCCCCGAGAGGCCGGCGCTGCGCCCCGACTGCAAGATGACCACGGCAATCAGGCCGATCACCGCCAGGATGTGCAGGATCAGCATCACCGTCTCCAAGGCATCCACCCCAATCCCGCCGCCGGCCGCTGCCGCCCTGCGGCCGGCGGTGGCTGTGCGGTGCCATGCTACCACAGCCGGCGGGGACCGGCAACGATGGCGGCCAGAGCCCTAGCGGCGGCCGAAGGCGGCCCAGCCGGCGTACTGGGCGCTCTCCCCCAGCTGCTCCTCGATGCGCAGCAGCTGGTTGTACTTGGCGACCCGCTCCGAGCGGGAGGGAGCGCCGGTCTTGATCTGGCCCGCCCGGGTGGCGACGGCCAGATCGGCAATGGTCACGTCCTCCGTCTCGCCCGACCGGTGGGAGATGATGTTGCGGTACCCTGCCCGAGCCGCCGTGTCCATGGTGAGCAGGGTCTCCGTCAGGGTGCCGATCTGGTTCACCTTGACCAGCACCGCATTGGCCGCCCCCGCCGCGATGCCCCGCTGGACCCGCTCCACGTTGGTGACGAACAGGTCGTCGCCCACCAGCTGCAGGCGGCCGCCCAGCTGGGCCGTGAGCCGGCGCCAGCCTTCCCAGTCTTCCTCGGCCAGGCCGTCCTCCAGGGAGACCAGGGGGTAGCGCTCCAGCCAGCGGGCGTACATGGCGATCAGCTCGTCGGCCTCCAGCCGCTGGCCCTGTCCCTCCAGCACGTAGACGCCTTCCTCCGGCCGGTACCACTCGCTGGCCGCAGCGTCGATGGCCAGGGCCACGTCCTCCCCGGGCCGGTAACCCGCCCGCTGGATCGCCTCCATGAGCACGTCCAGGGCCGCCTCGTTGGACTGAAGGTTGGGAGCGAAGCCGCCCTCGTCCCCCACGCCGGTGGACAGCCCCCGCTCGCCCAGCACCCGGCGCAGGGCGTGGAAGATCTCCGCGCCCATGCGCAGGGCGTCGGCGAAGGTGGGCGCGCCCGCCGGCACCACCATGAACTCCTGCACGTCCACGTTGTTGTCGGCGTGGCGCCCGCCGTTGAGGATGTTCATCAGAGGAACCGGCAGCAGCCGGGCGTTGACCCCGCCCAGGTACCGGTAAAGGGGCAGGCCCACGGAAGAGGCGGCGGCCCGGGCCACCGCCAGGGACACCCCCAGGATGGCGTTGGCGCCCAGCCGCCCCTTGTTGGGGGTGCCGTCCAGCTCGACCAGGGTGCGGTCGATGGCGGCCTGGTCCAGGGCGTCCATCCCCACTACCTCGGGGGCGATGACCTCCACCACGTTCTCCACCGCCTTGAGGACGCCCTTGCCCCCGTACGCCTCGCCGCCGTCCCGCAACTCCACCGCCTCGAAGGTACCCGTCGACGCCCCCGACGGCACGGCGGCCCGGCCGAAGGCGCCGTCTTCCAGCCAGACGTCCACCTCCACCGTGGGGTTGCCCCGGGAGTCCAGGATCTGGCGGGCTTCGACCCCCGCGATCAGCGTGCTCACCGGGCTCGGTTCCTCCCTTCCGAATCGCTCTGCCGCTTTCCTGGAGCCGGTTCTACCGCTTCCTGGCTGTGGAGGCGTCCCCGGGCGCCCGGGCCGCCGCCCGGGACCGGTGCCTGGCCCACCGCGCCGGGCCGGTCCATGGCCGTCCCGCCCCCGCCGGCACCGCCCACCTCCGGCCGGGGCGGAGCCGCTAGCTCCCCGCGATCAGGGACCGGCCCGTCATGGCCCCCGGCGGCTCCAGCCCCAGAAGTTCCAGCAGCGTCGGCGCGGCGTCGGCCAGGATCCCGTCCCGTAGCCGCACGTGGCGGCGCCGCCGGTCGACCAGCACGCAGGGCACGGGGCTGGTGGTGTGGGCGGTGTGCGGCTCGCCCGTGGCCGGGTCGACCATGATCTCGGCGTTGCCGTGGTCCGCCAGCACCAGGGCGGCCCCGTCCTGGCGGCGGATGGCCTCCAGGACCCGGCCGAGGCAGCGGTCCACGGTGGCACACGCCTGGATGGCCGCTTCCAGCACGCCCGTATGCCCCACCATGTCGGGATTGGCGAAGTTGAGGACCACGGCGTCGAAGCGGCCGCTGTCGACGGCGGCCACCACCCGCTCCGTCACCTCGGGGGCGCTCATCTCCGGCTTGAGGTCGTAGGTGGCCACCTTGGGGGAGGGGACCAGCACCCGCTCCTCCCCGGGGAACGGCGTCTCCTCGCGGCCGTTGAAGAAGTAGGTCACGTGGGCGTACTTCTCCGTCTCGGCGATGCGCAGCTGGGTCAGCCCGGCCCGGGAAACCACCTCGCCGAAGGTCTCCTTGAGGTACACCGGCGGGAAGGCGGTGGGCAGGGGGAACTCCTCGTCGTACTCGATCATCTGGGTCAGCGGCACGGGGCCCACCCCCTGGGGCCGGGCGAAGGCGTTGAAGGCCGGGTCGGCCAGGGCACGGGCCAGCTGCCGCGCCCGGTCGGCCCGGAAGTTGAAGAACACCGTCTCGTCCCGGGCGGTGATCCGGGGCAGGGGCTGGCCGTCGTCGCCGGTGATCACCACAGGCTCGATGAACTCGTCGGTCTGCCCGGCAGCGTAAGCCTGTTCCACCGCCGCCTGGGGCGAGGGGGCGCGGCGGCCCTCCCCCAGCACCAGCGCCCGGTAGGCGCGCTCGGTGCGGTCCCAGCGCTTGTCCCGGTCCATGGCGAAATAGCGGCCCACCACGGTGGCGATGCGGCCCCCGGCCGCCGCCACCCGCCGCAGGTACTCGGGCGCGCTGGTGGGCGGCGTGTCCCGGCCGTCGGTGAAGGCGTGGACCACCGTCTCGACCCCCTCCCGCCGGCCCAGTTCCAGCAGGGCCAGCAGGTGCTCCAGGTCGGAGTGGACCCCGCCGTCGGACACCAGCCCGATCAGGTGAAGCCGGCCACCCCGCTGCCGGGCCCGCCGCGCCGCGCCCACCAGGGCCTCGTTGGCGAAGAAGGACCCGTCGGCGATGGCGCGGCTGATGCGGACGATGTCCTGGTAGACGATGCGCCCGGCCCCCAGGTTGAGGTGGCCCACGTTGGAGTTGCCCATCAGGCCGCGGGGCAGGCCTACCGCCTCGCCGCTGGCCTCCAGCTGGCTGTGGGGCCAGTGGGCCCACAGCTCGTCCATCACCGGGGTCTCGGCCAGGGCGACGGCGTTGTTCTCCCGCTCGGCCCGCAGCCCCCAGCCGTCGAGGATGATCAGGGCCACGGGGCGGGGCCGGTGGATCCCGGCGATGGTCATGGCCGTCCTCCCTCCGGGACGCCGCCGGCCCGGGCCGCCGCGCCTTCCCGGACCAGCCGGGCGAAGGCCGCCCCGTCCAGGGAGGCCCCGCCTACCAGGGCGCCGTCCACATCGGGCTGCGCCATGAAGCCGGCGATGTTGTCGGGCTTGACGCTGCCGCCGTACAGCACCCGCACCGCAGCGGCCGCCGCGGGACCGTGCAGCCGCGCCACCAGTTGCCGGATGGCCGCCGCCACCGCCTGGGCGTCGCCGGGGGTGGCCGGGGTGCCGCTGCCGATGGCCCACACCGGCTCGTAGGCGATGACCACCTGGGCGGCCTGGCCGGGCTCGAGGCCCGCCAGCGCGAAGGCCACCTGCCCCAGCACCACCGCCGCCGTCCGGCCTTCCCGGCGCTGGGCGGCATCCTCGCCGACGCACAGGATGGGGGTGAGCCCGCCCGCCAGGGCCGCTTCCAGCTTGCGCTGGATCAGGGCGTCGGTCTCGCCCAGCAGCTGGCGCCGCTCCGAGTGGCCGACGATGACGTAGCGGCAGCCCAGCTCCCGCAGCATGGGGGCCGAGATGGCCCCGGTGAAGGCACCGAACTCCCCCCAGACCAGGTCCTGGGCCCCCAGGGCGATGGGACTGCCGGCCAGCGCCTGACCCGCCGCCGCCAGCGAGGTGAAGGGCGGGCAGAGCACCACCTCGGCGGACAGGGCTTGTCCTTCCAGGCCCTGGCGGACCGCCGCAGCCAGCTCCGCGGCCTCCCCAGGCAGGGTGTGCATCTTCCAGTTTCCGGCCAGAAGGGGCCTGCGCCCCGCCGGCCCGCCGGAGGCCGCCGGGTTCATCCCGCCATCCCCCCGCCCGGCCCGGCCGGGCCGCCGGGGTCGCTGACGCCACCGGCCCCACCCGCACCGCCCGGGCCGCTCCCGTTCCCGCGAGGCGTCGGCGCCTCGGGCAGGACCGCCACCCCGGGCAGCTCCTTGCCTTCCAGCAGTTCCAGCGACGCCCCGCCCCCGGTGGAAATGTGGTCGATCCGGCCGGCCACGCCGGTGCGCTGGACGGCCGCCACGCTGTCGCCGCCTCCCACCACCGTCACCGCCTCCAGCCCCGCCAGGAACTCCGCCAGGGCAAAGGTGCCGCGGTGGAAGGGTTCCACCTCGAACACCCCCAGGGGACCGTTCCAGAACACGGTGCCCGCCCCCCGCAGCCGCTCCTGCCAGGCCGCCAGGGTGGCCGGTCCCACGTCCACGGCCATGGCCCCGGCGGGGATCCGGTCCACGGGCACCACCCGGCTGGGCGCCCCCGGCTCGAGCTTCTCGGTCACCACCACGTCGGCGGGCAGCAGCAGGCGATCGCCGGCGGTCTCCAGCCACCGCCGGGCGGGTTCGACCTGCTCGGGTTCGTAGAGGGAGCGGCCCACGTCGAAGCCCCGGGCCGCGAGCAGCGTGTTGGCCATGGCGCCGCCGATGGCCAGGCCGTCGCACACCTCCAGGAGCCGCTGGATGACCCCGATCTTGTCCGACACCTTGGCGCCGCCCAGCACGGCCCAGAAGGGCCGCCGGGGGCGTTCCAGCAGATCGCCCAGCACCTCGAGCTCCCTCTCCAGGAGGAACCCGGCCGCCGCGGGCAGGCGCTCCGCCACGCCGACCACCGAGGCATGGGCCCGGTGGGCGGCGCCAAAGGCATCGTTCACATACACATGGGCCAGGCGGGCCAGGGCAGCGGCAAACTCCGGGTCGTTGGCCGTCTCCCCCGGATGGAAGCGCAGGTTCTCCAGCAAAACCACCTCACCGGGCTGGAGACCGGCCACTTCCCGCTCCACCTGGGGCCCCACCACCTCCGGCAGGGCCCGCACGGGCCGGCCCAAAAGCTCCTCCAGGCGCCGGGCCACGGGGGCCAGCCTGAGCTCCTCCACCACCTTGCCCTTGGGCCGGCCCAGGTGGGAGCAGAGGATGACCGCCGCGCCCTGCTCCAGCAGGTAGCGGATGGTGGGAAGGGCGGCGCGGATGCGGGTGTCGTCGGTGATGCGGCCGCCTTCCAGGGGAACGTTGAAGTCGGCGCGGACCAGCACCCGCCGGCCGCGCACGTCCAGATCGCGCACCGAGCGCTTGCGCAAGGCCGGGCCTCCTTTCCAGGCCCGGGGCGCCCGGCCGCTCCCGGCCGGGCGCCCCGGCTTCCTGCCAGCTACCCCATGCGCCGCTCTTCACAGGCCCTTCTCGCCGATGAAGGCCACCAGGTCGACCAGGCGGGCGGCATAGCCCCACTCGTTGTCGTACCAGGCCACCACCTTGACCATGTTGCCCTCCATCACCATGGTGGACAGGGCGTCGACCACCGACGAGTAGGTGGAGCCGCGGAAGTCGCTGGAGACCAGGGGCTCCTCGGTGTAACCCAGGATGCCCTTCAGCGGGCCGGCGGCCGCCTCGGCGAAGGCCTGGTTGACCTGTTCCACCGTCACCGGCTGCTTGAGCTCGGCCACCAGGTCGACGATGGACACCGTGGACACCGGCACCCGCAGGGCGAAGCCGTTGAGCCGGCCCTGCAGGTGGGGCAGCACCAGGCCCACGGCCTTGGCCGCGCCGGTGGTGGTGGGGATGATGTTCATCGCCCCGGCCCGCGCCCGCCGGAGGTCCTTGTGGGGCAGGTCCAGGATGCGCTGGTCGTTGGTGTAGGCGTGGACGGTGGTCATCAGCCCGCGGACGATGCCGAAGCGGTCGTCCAGGACCTTGGCCACGGGGGCCAGGCAGTTGGTGGTGCAGGAGGCGTTGGAGATCACCCGGTGCCGGGCGGGATCATACCGGTCGTGGTTGACGCCCAGGACGATGGTGATGTCCTCGTTCTTGGCCGGGGCGGAGATGATCACCTTCTTCGCCCCGCCGCCCTCGATGTGGGCCACCGCCTTGGTGGCGTCGGTGAACACGCCGGTGGACTCGATGACCACCTCGGCTCCTGCCTGGTCCCAGGCCAGCTGAGCCGGGTCCTTGATGGCGGTGAAGCGGATGCGCTTGCCGTCGACGATCAGGGCGTCGTCCTCTGCCCGGACGTCGGCGTCGAAGATGCCGTAGTTGGAGTCGTACTTGAGCAGGTGGGCGAAGGTGGCCGCCGGCGCCAGGTCGTTGACGGCCACGATCTCGATGTCGTCCCGGCGCCACGCTTGCCGGAAGAACCGGCGGCCGATGCTGCCGAACCCGTTGATGCCAACCCGAACGGCCATGACATCCCGCTCCTTTCCAGCCCGTGCCTACGGGTCCATCATAGCAGTTTCCCCTGATGATTCCTTGAGGGGCGCCGCCGTGGCCGGGGGAGGTGCCGCCGTCCCCGCACCCTGCTCTCCCACATCCTGCCCCTCCGCGCCTTGCCCGCCCGGGCCGGCTGGGCCGGCCGCCCCCACGCCCTCCGCCCCGGACGGGCCGCCCTCGCCGCAATCAACGCCCTGGACCGAACCACTCCGGGTCGAACCCGCCGCCGGGCCGCGGCCCGCCGGCTGGCCGGCGCCGCCCCCGGCCAGCCGGCGGGCCACCACGTCCAGGGTGACCACATTCAGGGCCGTCATGTGCTCCACCGCCTGCAGCGCCTGGCGCTGGGCCGAGGCCAGCACGGCCCGCAGGGGGCGCCCCGGTTCCACGGCCACCTCCAGGGTGATGGCCACCCCCTCCTCCCGGTCCGTGACGCCGGCCCGCAACACCTCGGCCACCCCCGTCACCCGGGCGGCCGCGTAGGCGGCGATGCTGCCCACCACCTGGCGGGTGATGAAGAAGCGGCCCAGGGAGCTGTAGGTGGGGCGCACCATGGTCTTCTCGATCACCTGGCCGGAGCCCGCCGGCCGGTTCTTCCCGCGGTAGAACAGGCGCAGCGGGTCCAGCAGGTAACCGGAGAAGCTGCGCTTCACCTCGAAGGTGGGCGCCGGGATCACGTGCCGGCCCTGGGTCCGGCGGATGAGCTGGGCCCGCCGGATCTCCGCCGGCGTGGCCACCTCTTCGATCCCGATGTAGCGCGCTGGAGCCGGCAGGCCCAGGGTGGCGGCGATCCGGTCCACCATGTCCCGGGAGGTGCCCAGGATCAGCACCCGGCGGGGCCGGAGGGCCTCCAGGGCCCGGCGGACCTCGTCCCGGTGGGCCGGGTCGACGAACAGGGCGCGGCGGATGGCGCCGATCTTGGTCGCCTCCCGCTTGGCCGACACGCCGGCCACGATGCGGCTCTCCCGGATGAGCAGCCCGTCGTCGATCAGGGCGTCGGCCTCCACCTCGCGCGCCACGGCAGCGGCGCGGTGGCTCTTGCCGGTTCCGCTCGGCCCCACCAGGGCGACGACTTCCATGACGGCCTCCCTCGCGCTCGCGGCCGGGACCGGCGTCCTCGCCGCCGGCCCGGGCCTGTCACTGCCGGGCGCGGCGCAGGGCACGGGCATGGGCCTCCACGGTGAACTCGATGTCCTGGTCCGTGTGGGCCAGGGAGACGAAGGCCGCCTCGAAGGCCGAAGGCGGCAGGTACACGCCCTCCCGCAGCATGCCGTGGAAGTAGCGGGCGTAGAAGGCCGTGTCGGAACGGCGCACCTCCTCCAGGTCCCGCAGCGGCCCCGGGTGGAAGAACCCGGTCCACATGGACCCCACCCGCTGCACGCAGTAGGGCACGTCCTGCGCCCGGGCCTCGGCCAGCAGGCCTTCCGCCAGCCGCGCCGCCTGGCGTTCCAGACGCTCGTAGGTGCCGGGCTGGCTCAGCACCTCCAGGGTGGCCAGCCCCGCCGCCATGGCCAGGGGGTTGCCCGACAGGGTCCCCGCCTGGTAGACGGGCCCCGCCGGGGCCACCCGCTCCATGATGTCGGCCCGGCCGCCGTAGGCGCCCACCGGCAGGCCGCCGCCGATGATCTTGCCCAGGCAAGTCAGGTCGGGGACGATGCCCAGCAGGCCCTGGGCGCCGCCCAGGCCCACCCGGAAGCCCGTGATCACCTCGTCGAAGATCAGCAGGGCCCCCGCCTCCCGGGTCAGGCGGCGCAGGGCCGGCACGAATCCCGGTTCGGGCGGCACCACCCCCATGTTGCCGGCGATGGGCTCGACGATCACTGCGGCGATCTGCTCGCCGTGCCGGGCGAACAGCTCCTCGACGGCTGCCACGTCGTTGTACGGCAGCACCCAGGTATCCCCGGCGGCTCCCGCGGTGACCCCCGGCGACCCCGGCAGGCCCAGGGTCAGCACGCCCGAACCCGCCTCCACCAGCAGGCTGTCGGCATGGCCGTGGTAGCATCCGGCGAACTTGACGATCTTGTCCCGCCCGGTGAAGGCCCGGGCCAGGCGCAGGGCGCTCATGGCCGCCTCGGTGCCCGAGTTGACGAACCGGACCCGTTCCATGGAGGGCATGGCGGCGGCGATGGCCTCGGCCAGGGCCAGTTCCACCTCGGTGGGGGCGCCGTAGGCGGTGCCTTGCTCCGCCTGGCGCTGGACGGCCTGGACCACGGCCGGGTGGGCATGGCCCAGGATCAGAGGCCCCCAGGCCATGACGTAGTCCACGTAGCGGATGCCGTCCACGTCGGTCACGTAGGGCCCCTTGGCCCGGTCGATGAAGCGCGGCGTGCCGCCGACGGCGGCAAAGGCCCGGACGGGGCTGCTCACCCCGCCCGGGAGCAGCTGTCGCGCCCGCTCCCAGAGCTCCCGGGAGCGGGCGGCGCGGCGCTCTTCCCCGCTGTCCATGGGCGTCCCCTTTCTGCTCCTGGGGCCTGGCCGGGCCGGCCAGCCAGGCCTCATGGGCGGCCTCGTTGCGCTGGGCCGCAGCCGGTCACCCGGCCGGCGGCCTAGCCGCGACCGGGGCTGCGGCGGCTGCCCGGGCCCGGAGTCGCCGGGCCGCCGCCAGCGGCATGGCGCCGGCGGTTGGCGGGCCGGCCCATGCGGCCGGACCTCGGGTGATTTCAGGTTGAATGGTACAATGAACCGGCAAGGAAGACGAGGAGGGCGCGCCGTGGAAGTCAACTGGGACCCCGTATTGATTCAGATCGGCCCCCTGGCCATCCGCTGGTACGGGTTCTTCATGGCGGTGTCCATGGCCGCGGGCCTGTACGTGTTGGTGCGGGACGGTATCCGGCGGGGCTACGACGAGGAGTTCCTCTACAACGCCAGCGCGCTGATCATCGTCGGCGGGATCGTGGGCGCCCGCCTGGTCTACGTGCTGACCAATCCGGGCGATTACTTCGCTCCCGGCCGTTACGGCGAGATCATCCGCGTCGACCACGGCGGGCTCTCCCTGCACGGCGCCCTGCTGGGCGGCGGCCTGGCCGGCTGGTGGTACATCCGCCGGCGGCTGCCGGGGCCGGCCTGGCCCCATTTCCAGCGCCTGCTGGACCTGGCGGTGCCGGGCGTGGCCATCGGCTACATGCTGGTACGCATCGGCAACCTGTTCAACGGCGAGGTGCTGGGCAACTTCACCACCGCCCTGCCCTTTCCCCGTCACCCCGTCCAGCTCTATGCCTCGGCGGCGGGGCTCGGGCTCCTGCTCCTGCATCAACGGCTGGCGCGCCGCCGGCCTCCCGCCGGTTATCTCTTCTGGAGCTTTCTCTACTATTACCAGTGGTGGCGGGTGGCGGTAGAAGAAACGGTGCGGGACGCCCCCATCGCCTGGCCCGTCTACGCCAACCCGGCCTACGGCATCGAGATCCTGACCGTCACCCAGGTAACCACCTGGCCGCTGCTGGTCCTGGCCTGGTGGCTGCGGAAGCGGTCCCTGGAACAGGACATTGATCCGGTCTGGGAGCCCGGGGACGGGGCGGGGCTGGATCGCGCCACGGAAGACGGCAGCGAAGGGGAGCAGTAGACCCCCGCAGCCTGGGACCACGCCCTCGGCGGACCCCCGGCACCGCGCTTGCCGGGCCTGCCCGGCCGAGGCCGGCTCCGGCGCGCCCCCGGTGCGGGGGCAACCGGACCGGAATCCCGGGGCTCCGCCCGCCCGCCGGCCCTGAAGGCCGCCGTCCCTCCCGGCTTCAGCCCGAGGGGCCGGGTTCTTCCCCCGGTGCCCCGTCCGGAGACGAGCCGCCCGGCATCCCGCCCGGTGCCGGGCCGCCCGGTGCCGGGGGTGGGGCCGCCGGTGATGAGGGCTTGCCCCTTCCCGGCGCAGCGTCCGCCGGGTCCGCTTCCGCCGCCGTGTCCGCCTCCGGGGCTGCATGGGCCTTTGGGTCTGACGGGGCGAGCGACCGGGAGTCGCCGCCCAGGCGGGTTCCGCCCCGCGGGCGCGGGTACACGGTGCCTCCCCGGCGGCGGCCGCCGGTGGTCCCGCGCCCCCGCCCGGTGAGTCCCACCCGGTCGAGAAACTCCGCCACTGCCTCCACCTGCTGGTCGTCCAGGGCGGCGAGCCGCTGGCATGCCTCGGCCAGGGCCGGCCGGTCCAGCAGCTGGAGCGCCAGTCCCGCCAGCGGCGGGGGCAGCAGCGCCTCCAGCGCCAGCCGGTCCGTCAGGAAAACCGAAACGGGCACTTCGTAGAGGGCCGCCAGCTCCCGCAGCACGTCCAGGCTGGGTTGCCGTTCGTTGCGCTCGTATTTGCTGATGGTCGAGAAGTGCATCCCCGTCCGCCGCTCCACCTCGTAGATGCTGAGGTTGCGGCTCTCGCGGATGCGGCGCAAGCGGCCTCCCAGGTCGTCCACGCTGGTCACTCCAGGCGGTGGTGAATGGTCCACCCCGCGGGCCATGCCCGGCACTCCCTGCCATGCATTCCGGCTGGGCGGGAGGCTTCCTATAGCCACAGCGGACATACACCGGCGTGATGTAGCCGCTGTGTCGACACCGGGTGCGGGAGGCCCCGGACGAACCGGCCGCCAGGCCGCCGGTTCGTCCGGCGGGTGGCACCCGGTTGGACCGGTCGCGCGGGCGGGGCAGGGGGAACGGCAGGGATGTGGGCGGCGGCTGTCTAAGGGTTGGCGCGGCCGGCACCGCACTGGTGAGGACTTCCATAGCCCTCGCCGTCCCCTGGGGTGTATCGCGTGGACGGCACCATTGGCAAGGTATCGGCGGAAGGAGGATGCGTAGATGCCCGTGCCGGAATTCCGCAACGAGCCGCTGACGGACTTCAGCCAGCCGGCCGCGCACCAGGCCATGACCGAGGCCCTGGCCCGGGTGCGGGCGGACTTCGGACGCCACTATCCCCTCTGGATCGGCGGCCGGGCGGTCGACACGCCGGAGCGCATCGTCTCGTACAATCCGGGCCGCAAGTCGGAAGTGGTGGGGACGGTGGCCCGGGCCGGCCGCGAGCATGCCGAGCAGGCCCTGGCCGCCGCCTGGGAAGCCTTCGGACCCTGGAGCCGCCTCTCGGCGGCCGCCCGGGCGGCCGTGCTGTTCCGGGCCGCCGCCATCATGCGCCGGCGCAAGCTCGAGCTGGCGGCGTGGGAGGTCTACGAGGCCGGCAAGACCTGGCCGGAGGCCGACGCCGACGTGGCCGAGGCCATCGACTTCCTCGAGTACTACGGGCGGCAGGCCTTGCGGCTGGAGGAACCGCAGCCCCTGACGCCCCTGGCCGGGGAGTTCAACGAGGCCTTCTACATCCCCCTGGGCGCCGGCCTGGTGGTGCCGCCGTGGAACTTCCCCCTGGCCATCCTGACCGGCACCACCGCGGGCCCGGTGGTGGCGGGCAACACGGTCGTCCTCAAGCCGGCCAGCAACACCCCCATCATCGCAGCCAAGTTCATGGAGATCATGATCGAGGCCGGCATCCCGGCCGGGGTGATCAACTTCCTGCCCGGCCCCGGCCCGGAGGTGGGCGACTACCTGGTGGCCCACCCGCGCACCCGGTTCATCAACTTCACGGGCTCCATGGAGGTCGGCCTGCGCATCTACGAGCAGGCGGCGCGCCGCCAGCCCGGCCAGATCTGGCTCAAGCGGGTGGTGGCGGAGATGGGCGGCAAGGACGCCATCATCGTGGACGAGAGCGCCGACCTGGAGGACGCCGCCAGCGGCATCGTCACGTCGGCCTTCGGCTTCCAGGGCCAGAAGTGCTCGGCCTGCTCGCGGGCCATCGTGGTCGACAGCGTCTACGATGAGGTCCTGCGCCGGGTGGTGGAGAAGACCCAGCAGCTGCGGGTCGGCCAGGCGGACGACCCGGCCACCCAGGTGGGTCCCGTCATCGACCAGGCGGCCTTCCAGAAGATCATGCGCTACATCGAGATCGGCCGCGGCGAGGGCCGGCTGGTGGCCGGCGGCCAGGGCGACGACCGGGAGGGCTACTTCATCCAGCCCACCGTCTTCGCCGACGTGGACGGCCGCGCCACCATCGCCCAGGAGGAGATCTTCGGGCCCGTGGTGGCCTTCATCCGCGCCCGCGACTTCGACCACGCCCTGGCCCTCGCCAACGACACCATGTACGGGCTGACGGGCTCCGTCTACGCCCGCGACCGGTACAAGCTGGAGCGCGCCAAGCGGGAGTTCCACGTGGGCAACCTGTACTTCAACCGCAAGTGCACCGGCGCCCTGGTGGGCGTGCACCCCTTCGGCGGCTGGAACATGTCCGGCACCGACGCCAAGGCCGGCGGGCCGGATTATCTGCTCTGGTTCATGCAGCCCAAGGCGGTCTCGGAAAGGCTGTAGGGCGCCGGCACCGGAACAGCGGGAAGGCCTGAAGCCCGGGGGGCGGGCACCCAGGGCAGGGATCAGGGGCGTGCCCGCCGGCCCCACCGGCTCCCCCTGGTCCTGCCCGGCGGGCTCCTGCCCGGCGGCCCCGCTCGGGGCGGGTGAACCGGCGGACCCGCAGCCCGCGCGGCCGGGTGGACCTGCGAGCACCGGAGGCCCGGTCGGCTACAAGCCGGGTCAAGGGACCGGCGGGGCAGGAGGATACAGGTATGGCATCGGGCGGTACCGCCGGGGCAGCCCTGGCTGCGGCGGTGCCGCCCGGCCCGCGACGGTGCCGCCCGGCCCGTGCCGGCCTGCAGCCGCCGGGCGGGCGTTTGCCCGCCCGGCGGTCGCCTGGCCCCGGCGGAGTCTTTGACGCTGGCAGCCGGTTCCGCCTATAATAGCGATAACGGTTGTATTTTTAGAACCGGTATCGAGTAGTTGGCCGAGCCGGGGGTGGCGGCGCCCCCGCCCGTTCCGTGGGGTGAGCCCGGTGACCATCCGCAGGATCCTGGAGACCCTGGCCCAGCACGAGTACCGCCTGACCTGGCAGCGGTGGGCGGTGGCGGCAGCGGTGGTCCTCAATCAGGACCGCCTGCTGACGGCGGAAGGGCTCTACTCCCAGCTCAAAAAGGATTGGCCGGACATCGGCCTGGCCACGGTCTACCGCACCCTGGACCTGCTGGTCGAGCTGGGGCTGGTGGACCGGGTGCAGGTGGGTGAAGGGCCGACGAAATACGGGCTCCGCAACGCCAACCTGGAGATCCGCCAGCAGCTGGTGTGCGAGTGCTGCGGAGAGGTCGCCCCCGTCGACGACCGCCAGCTGGAGCCGCTGTTCAAGCACCTGGCCCACACCAGCGGCTATCAGATCTCCGAGATCGAAATCAAGGTGACCGGCATCTGCCCGCGCTGCCGCAGCGCCGCACGCTCGGGCACGGCTTCCGGGGCCGCCGCTTCCCGGTCTCCCGGAGGCGGCAACACGGGAGCCTCCGCGGAGAGCGGGGATCAGACCACCGCCGCCCTGCCGCGACCCACAGGAAGCCCGGCACCCGTTCTTCCCGACGAACCCGGCGCGGGGCGCGCCCAGGCGGGGGCCGGCGCCTAGCGCGCCCGTACCTGCGGGATGGCCGGTGGCATGACCTGCCGGCGCTGCCACAGGCGGCGTGGCCGCTCCGTGGCCACGTGCCCCGGCCGCACCTCCCCGTGGGCCCCCGACCGGTCGGCCCGCCAACGGGGGCACGGGCCGCACCCACCGCCTGGCCACGGCGACGTGTGCCGCAGCATGGCGCCGGGTACGCCCCCAACGGGGGCACCGGCCGCACCCACCGCCTGGCCGGCCGGGTCCTCCGGCCGGCCTTGCCGTCGGGTGGCGAGGTTCCCGAATCGAGTAGGAGGGGCCGGTCACGGCCCCGTCCTCTCACACCACCCGGCATGCGGGTCCGCACCGGGCGGTTCGTCGAGCATGGCGAAGTTGGTGGTAGTACTGGGTCAGGCTCAGCAGCCCCTGGGCAAGCCAGTAGCGCTTGCCCAGGGCGCTGTTGAGCGGGCCGCCAGCCATGGCCCAATAACCCCGGCGCGAAAAGGCCCACTGCCGGGCCTTCCACTCGGGATGTCCCAGGGCGCGGAGTTCCCGCAAACGGGTGCGGGGCCGTTTCCATTGCTTCCAAAGGCACGCCTGCAAGCGTCGCCGGAGCCAACCTTCCACGGTATCGAGGAGGCTTGCCATGTCCGCAATCCGGAAGTACGCAAGCCAGCCCCGCAGGTAAGTGTTGATCCGGCGGATCCGCTCGGTCATGGAAACGGACCACGTCCGGCTGGTCAGGGTGCGAAGCCGGTCTTTGAGCCGCTGCACCGTTTGGGGGGCCACCCGCAGGCGGACGCCGTCCCGGCCGTGATACATGCTGAAGCCGAGGAACTTGCGTCGCCACGGCCGATCAACCGCGCTCTTTTGTTCGTTGACCTTGAGCCGAAGCCGCTGCTCGAGGAAGCGCCGTACGCCTGCCATGACCCGGTGCCCTGCCCGTTCCGAGCGGACGTAGATGTTGCAATCGTCCGCATAACGGACAAAGCGGTGTCCCCGCCGTTCCAGCTCTTTGTCCAGGTCGTCGAGAAGGATGTTGGCCAAGAGCGGGCTGAGGGGGCCGCCCTGGGGCGTCCCTTCTTCCGTCCGCACCTTCACCCCACCGACCATCACGCCGGCCTGCAGGTAGCGGCGGATCAGCATGCGGACGCGCTTGTCCGCGACCTTCCGCATCACCCGGGCCATCAGGACGTCATGGTTCACCCGGTCAAAGAACTGTTCGAGGTCCAGGTCGACCACCCAGGCGTACCCTTCCTCGACGTGCCGCCGCGCCGCTTCGACTGCCTGGTGCGCGGAGCGTCCCGGCCGAAAGCCGTAACTGTGCTCCGAAAAGTCGGGGTCGAAGATCGGCGTCAGCACCTGCAGCAAAGCCTGCTGGATCAGGCGGTCCAGGACGGTCGGGATACCCAGTAGGCGCGTGCCGCCCCCGGGTTTGGGGATCGCCACCCGGCGGACGGGCTGCGGCTGGTAGGTTCCCGCCAGCAGCTGGGCGCGTACCTGCGGCCACCGCTCCCGCAGAAAACCCCGCAGTTGTTCGACGGTCATGCCGTCGATACCCGGCGCGCCCCGGTTCTGCTCCACCCGTCGTAGGGCGGCCCCCATGTTCTCCCGGGCCACCACCTGCTCCATCAGGTCCACGCCACCACGTCCTCCGCGGGGAGGGGCGCCGGTCTGTCCCGGCCGGGTGCTCCGCTCTCACCCAGGCCCCGGTGGGATTCACCACCGCTTCCTGGGCGAGGCCCTCTCGGGTTGGCTGCTCTCCTCGCACCCGGCGCGAACGCGCCAACACCCTCCCGGACTCGACGTTCGGCCCTTCCTGCCGGCCCGGCCGGCGGTACTACGGCCTCTGCTGACTCCTGCCGGCTCAGCCGCGCCTTGCGGTCGCGGGTTGCCAGCTCCGCTGGCCTACCGGCAGGCCTCCCCGGGTAAGAGCGAGCACTTTCGTCGCACACCCGCCGCGTTTACAGCGCCGCCCTTCGGCCCATCTCGGGCTTCGCTGTGTTGTGCCAGCTCGCCCAGACGGCGCCGCCTCGCCCGCGGTTCCTGGTCGTCGGGTCGCGACTTTGCCTCCGGCTTCCTTCGGATCCCGCGTCGCCGCGGGCACCCTTGCCTTCGGCTAGCGGTTGTACGGGGCCACCCTCCGCAGGGGACTTTCACCCCTTAGCACTCGCCCATGCCGGGCGCACACAATGGCGGCGGCCGCCTCCCGGCGGCCGCCGTCGCATGGCCGGGCAAGCTTCCAAGACGCCCCGGGAAGGCGCCTTCTTTTCTGCGGCGGGATGCCGTCAAGACGCCGACGCCAGGCGCGGGATCTCCTCCACGGGGAACTCCAGCTCGATCAGCTCGCCACCCCGCAGCACCGTCAGCCGGGCCCGGTCGCCCGGCCGCCGGTACGCCAGCACCTTGCGGATGGTCCCGGCGTGGGTCACCGGCTGGTCGTCGGCGCGCACCACCATGTCGAAGGGCTTGATGCCCGCCCGCTTGCCCGGCCCGTTGTCGGCCACGTGGCCGACCACCAGGCCGCGGTCCACCGGCAGGGCGAAGAGCTGGGCCAGGGCGGGGTCCACCACGTCGGGCTGGCCCGAGAAGCCCAACCAGGGATGGGTGGCACGGCCGAACTCGATGATCTGGTTCACCACCCGGCGCACCACGTCGCCCTGCACCGCCAGGCTCATGCCGTGGGACCAGGGGATGCCGTTGACCCCGGCCACGGCGCCGTCCAGGGTGACCAGGGGCCCGCCGGTGTTGCCGGGGTGCATGGGCGCCTGGGTGACGATCAACCCGTCCACAGGAATGCGGTCGGGACGGTACAGGGTCATGTCCACGGTGCTGACGATGCCGAAGGTGGCGTTGAGCTGCAGGTTGAGAGGGTAGCCCGCGGCCACCACGAAGTGGCCCACCCGCAGCTCGGTCGTGGGCCGCCAGGTGGGAAGGGGCCCCGGGAACCGCTCGGCGAGCCGCAACACGGCGATGAAGTACACCGGATCCGACCCGACGACGGTGGCATCCACCTTGGTGCCGCCGGGCAGGGTCACCACCACCTCGGCGGCGTCGTCCACCGTCTGGGCGTTGCAGATCACGTGCCAGTGGTCGAAGAGGATCCCCGTGCCGAAGGCCGTGGTCTGGCGCTTGCGGTCGGTCCCTGCCACGTGGCAGAGGAACGGCCGCACCCGCTCCAGGGTTTCGACAATGGCCGTCTCCCAGCCGAACGGTTGCATCATGGCGATCGCCCCAACCCGTCGAGCCCGGCGCGCGCCGGGCTTTCGCGAAGTTACCGGGCCTTGGAAGGGAGGAAGCGCTACCGGCCCCAATGAACCAAGGGGCGGCGCCGGCCTGTCTTGCACCGGTCACCGCCCCTGATGTGCGCCCGGCAGGAATCGAACCTGCGCAAGACGTGGCTCCGGAGGCCACCGCTCTATCCGCTGAGCTACGGGCGCATGCGCGAGCGCCGGTGGCGCCCGCCGCGCTACTCATTATACCCCGCTCCGGGCATGATGCCAAGGGCTGCCCCGGACAAGGCCGGGCTTCCGGAGCACCGCGATCCACAAGCCGAGGGCCGCGAGGCCTGGCGGCGGGCGCGCCGCGCGTTCGGGGGCCGGCGTGCCCTGCGGCCTGCCCGCCGGCGTACCGCGCACCCCGGCGACCGGGTTGCCTCGCCGCCCCGCAGGCACACCGAGCGGCCCGCGGGCGGCGGACCGGCAGGACTCGCCCTGCGGGACGGCCGGTGGCGGACGCGGCCGGATACGCCCCGCCTCCACCGCGCGGGCGGCTTCAACCTCCGGCGGCTCGCCGGCGGAAGGACGGTGAGGACCGGCCCGCCCTGGACGTGGCCCGGACGGGTCCCGTCCGGGGATGGGCGTTCCTGGCAGGGACTGCGGCGCCGGCGCCGAATCGTCTTGTCAGGCCTGGTTCCAGGCGCGCGGGTGCGGGATGGATCGCCCGCTGGGCCGGTCCAGCCCGGCGGCCCGGGCGGGCACCGATCCCGGCCGGCCACCTGCCCGGCAAGGAGGATGGAGCTCATGGCACCCGCAAGCGGGTTGCCGGTGCAACCGGCACATCCCGGCCGCCACGATGCCGGTGCAGCGCAGGGTCGCGCGCCAGCCGGCCACCATCACCACGGCACCGGTCATCAGCACGGTGATCCGCTGTTGCGCCGGCACGGCCAGCCCCGGGCCCACAGCTGGCTGGCCCAGCGGCCCACCACCTTCTGGGGGAAGGTCAAGCAGTTCGTCTGGGGCTTCCTCTTTTTCGACTGGTATCACGAGCTTCAACATGCCCGCTCCCAGTACAACGACGTGATGAACCTGGTGCTGTTCGGCGAGCTGTTGGGGATCCCGCTGATGAACTCGTCCATCGGGCTGCGGCTGCTGCCGTATGTCCTGCCCGACCTGGACGCCTGGAAGCACCGGCAACTGGAAGAGCACCTGGTCGAGGAGCATGCGCCCCACATCCATTAGGGGTCAGGGCTTGGAGCTTCGAGGAGCTTGCGCCCCCTGAGGGTGCCCCGGGGGACACGGCCCCGGTGGAACCGGCGGGTGAGGTGAACCCCGTGCCCGAACCGCTTCTGGACCGTATGGCGCTGGCCGTGGCCGTCCTGCTGGTCCTGTGGTGGGTGGCCGGCCGGCAGTGGAACCGGCACCGGGCGGTCCGGCTCGCCCGGGTGACCCGGGAAGCCATGGCCGCGCTGGGCGGCGACGTCACGCTGCGCGCCCTGGGTGGCGGCACCAGCGGCTTCATCATGGAAGTGGGCCGCCCCGGGCCGGGCACCCGCTCCGCCCAGATGCTGTGCCTCCTGGAGCCCCGCGATTTTCCCCTGGCCTGGGCCTGGACCCGCTGGCGCGGGCGGCGGGACCAGTTCATCCTGAAGATTGAGGCCACGGCGTCCTTGCGCCCGGCGCGCCTGGAGGGCCGGGGCGGGCCGGCGGGCGGATTCGGCCTGCGCCGGCTGCTGCTGGCCGCCACCCAGGCCGAAAGCCCCCATGTTCAGGTGAGCTTTGGTGTGGGGCCGGGCGAGGAAAGCGACATCCCGCGGGCCGTCCAGCTGGCGGCCGGGCTTGCCCGGGGCGAGCTGCAGCTGGCGGCCCGGGGACAGGATCCGGCTTGAGATGCCACTGCTCTTATCCCGCGGCCTGGTCTTCGCCCAGGCACGATGCCAGGAGGCGGTCTATGGCCTCGTAGCCTTCATCCAGCCGCACGCAGCGGCCCGAGGCCACCAGGGCCACCTGGCCGGTGCCGATGCCGTACCGGGTGGCCAGCCACATGCCCCTCAGGGAAGTCAGGGGAACGGTGACCACCTGCAGCCTCCAGCCGAAACGGTCCGCCAGGTGAGCCACCAGGGACTCCAGCTGCCGCTGCCGCGCCTGTTCCTCCGGCGGATAGTCCTGGGTCTGGTCTGCAGGCCACTCCAGGCCACAGCCCGCTCCCCAGCCCATGCCGCGCGGGCACATCTTGTAGATGAGGGGAAACAGGCCGACGATCTCCACCCGCAGGGGACGTCGCCGGCTCTTCCTGTCCAGGGTCGCCACTTTCCCGTCCCTCCCTGGCACACCGGCTTGGCCCCGCCCGCGCCGGATTCCTTAATGGCACCGCCACTCCGCCAGCAGGGCCTCCCAGGCAGCCTCCAGGTCGCCCGGCTCACCGCCTGGCGCCGCTTCCAGGCGGATGTACAGGCGGCGGCGAGTGAAGCTGCACTCCAGCACCAGCGCGCGGGCCGGCCGCCATCGCCCGGGGAACCCGCGCCGTACAGCACCTGCGGCCCACCAGCCTGGGTGGCCGTCCAGCAGGCAGCTACCCGTGGCGTCGATCCGGCCGAGCCCCCAATCCCTGGCGGCGGGGCGGCCACCGCCCCTCTTTCCTGATGCCCTTGCCTGCGCTCCGCCCTTTCCAGGCCGGGGGCCAGCGTTCCGCCCGCCGCGCCCCGCTGCCGACGCCGCCTCCGCCGCCGGCGTCCCGGGGCCGGCGCCCACCGCTCCGGCCGGCGTGACCTGGAGGAAGAGCTCCGCCCGCAGTGCCACCCTGCCCCCCGTCCCGGTCCGGGCAGCCAGCCACCAGTGGCCGCGGCCCGCCGTGGCCCAGCTGACGCCATCCCGCACGTGCCAGCGGTCGACTTCGGGGGGGAAGGCTCCGTCCCCCAGGCGCCATCCGGCCGGCACCCCCAGCAGCAGCAGGTTGCACGTGCCGAAGACCACGCTGCGGACGGCCAGCAGGTGGGGCCGGGCGGCATCCAGCCCGGCCCCCTGGGCCCCCGCGCTCACCCGGTCACCTGGGCCAGGGCCCAGTGCTGGTCGGGATCGAAGAGGTCATCCACAGCCTGCTTGAGGGCCTCCAAGCCGTGCACCTCGCTCTTGTACAGGGGCAGGAAGGCGCGCACCAGGTCGCCCAGTTCCCGCTGGATCTGCTCCAGATAGCCCGCCTGCTCCTGGTACTTGTTCAGAAGGTACTCGTCGCCGCTGGCTTTCTCCACCTCTTCGCCGCGAATGACACCGTTGACCAGGACCCCGCCCACGGGAATGTCATAGGCGCGCACCATCTTGATGAAGCGGGTGACCACGGAGATGGGCAACGCCAGGGGCAGGGTGACGAAGAAGAAGGCGGTCAGGTTGGGGTCGACCAGCAGCCGCTTGACCGCCTTGAACCGCTCGTCCATGGCGATCAGGTCGGCCAGCATGGGGTCCTTCTTGACTTCTTCCATCACCTTTTCCTTGCGGAAGCTCAGCTGCACCCGTAGCGAGAGCGCCTCCTTGCGCGACTCGATCATCCGCTGTAGCCACAGGCCGTAGATCTTGGACAACCCGATGAGCCGCACGGCGTTGGCCACCGCCGCCGTATCGAGCACCAGGATGTCGTACTCCTGCCCTTCCCGCAGCATGATGTCGACCATCTTGTCGAACATGGCCGACTCTTCGAAGGCTGGGTTCGTCACGGCGATGTCGACGAAGGGCTTGGCATCGACGGGGATGTCCGCATACTTGAGGAATTCCTTCACCCGCTGGCCGATGTTCTCCCGGTAGCGGGCCACCACGTCCGAGGCATCCACCTCGACGGCATGGAGGTTGGGTACGCCCTGTACCGGGCGCACCTGGCCGCCCGACAGGTCCTGGCCGAACACGGACGTCAGCGAATGCACGGGGTTCAGGCTGGCCAGCAGGGTGCGCTTGCCCTGCTCGGCAAAATGGTACGCCAGGACGGCGGCACAGATGGTCTTGCCCACACCGCCCTTGCCGCCGGTGAACACGAATTTCAACTGGGGGTGCTCCTGCAAGAAGGCTCCGATGTGCTGCACCCGTGGTCACTCCTTTGCGGCTCCCCAGGCCCCGCCCGGGCCCCGGCCGTCAGGCCTCCAGGGCGATCTCGCAGTTCATCAGGTAGCGGGAAGCCTGCTCGATCATCTCCAGCCCCTTGGGCTCCCGGGTGAACATGGGCACCACCGATTGCACCCGGTCGCCGAACTTGCGGGCAATGTCGGCCAGGTGCTGCTGTTGCATCAGGACCCGGTTCCGCAGGTACTCCGACGTGCCGGGGCGATCCAGCAGCTCCCGCGGGTACACCTGGTTGACCACCAGGCCGGACATCTCCATGCCCAGGGCGTGGAACATCGCCAAAGCCCGCTCCGTGTCCAGGATCGCCATCTTTTCCGGGATCAGCACCATGAAGAAGGCGGTGCGGCGGCGGTCGGTGATGAGGTCGGTGAAGGCCTTGATCTTGTTGCGGATGTCGATCAGTTCCTGCATCACCGCGTCCTCATGGCCCTTCTCGCCCTTGAGGGTCGCGGCAATGGCATCGTACTCGGCCACCTTGGAGCGAGCCTCGGTGATCTTCTCCACCCATTTGGAGAGAATGTCCGCCATGGCCACCATGCGCACCCCGTGGCCGAAGGGCGGCATGTCGAAGATGTAGATGTCGTATTCGTGGGCCGCCACCAGCTCGGCCATGGCATCGTAGGTGGCGGACTCGTACATGGCCGGCTCCGCGGAGGTGGAGTCGATGTACTCCTCGATCTCCCGCGGCACCTCGTCCAGGCCGTACATGTCCTTGATCTTCTGTTTCACCGACGCCTGGTAATCGGCCACCCGGCGGTCCGCGTCGATCTCGACCACGAACAGGTTGGGGGCCACCTCGATCTCGCCCAGGCCGTAGAAGTTGCGCTCGAAGATGTCGCTCAGCGAGGCCTGGGGGTCGGTGCTGAAGAGCAGCGTCCGCTTCTTCTTCACCTGGGACATGTACCAGGCCAGGGACGAGCTGGACGTGGTCTTGCCCAGGCCGCCCTTGCCGGCAAAGATGACGATCTCCACGTCGGGGTGCTCGTTGAAGTACGACTCCAGTCCCCGGGGCCGTACCAGGGTGGGCATGCCTCCACTCCTCCCTTTCAGCGTCTCCGGCGGCACCGGCGCCAGGCCCTCGCCAGGAGTCCCGCTCACCCTCAGTAGATGGCGTCGGTGAAGTCCCGCTCCCGGAAGACCCGCTGCTTCCACGACTCGATGTTGGGCACGGCGTACGGCAGGATGCGCAGGCTGTAATAGGGCGGCAGCACGGGGATGCCCAGCATGTCGCCCAGGGTGATGAACATGAACAGATGCTCCAGGTGCATCCGGGTGCGCAGCGCCGCCGTGACGTTGCCGTGGCTCGCCATGCCGTACATGACGCCCCGGAGCTTGGTCAGGAACCCGGCCTTCTGCTCCTTGCGGGCGCCGTTGGCCGGCCCGTCCTTGCGACCCAACATGGGCATGCGCCTCCTTTGTCGACCTTAGCCCGGCCCGGCCGGTGGAACCGGCCCGGCCGCCGGCACGGATGGCGGATCCGGCGGCGGGCCCTGCCCCCGTGGCAGGGCCCGCCACGACGGCCGCCTCGGTGCCGGTCAGTCGCCCGGTGCCGCCTGCGGCTGGGCCAGCAGGCCCGCCTTGGCGCGGCCGTACGCCTGCAGCGTCAGGATCGCCATCCGCAAGCCGAGGACGAAGAGCACCACGCCGATCAGCACCGACGCCCAGTCGATGATGTTGGCGACGGTGGGCGCCAGGGTCTTGAGCGGGTCCTGGGTCAGCGTCTTGGCGGGCCCGCCCAGGGCGGCCTGGAGGAAGCGCACCGTCTGGACGGCGATGGCCGCCAGCGTGGTGACGATCATGAACAGGGCCGGGAGCAGGGTGTAGCGGCTGGGCGCCTTGACCCGGGCCAGGTGGATGGTGATCAGCATCAGGGCCAGGCCGGCCAGCAGCTGGTTCGACCCGCCGAAGAACAGCCAGATGTTGTTCCACGAGCCGCTGACCGCCATGATCCACGGCAGCAGCAGGCCGATGAAGGTGGCCACATGCTTCTGGGCGAGGATGCTGTCCCCGAACACCTCGACGGAGACCAGGCGCCAGAAGCGGGTGACCAGGGCCTGGACGGTGATGGCGTAGATGACCAGCACCGTACCGAAGAACACGCGGATGGCGTTGTCGGACATGAAGGCGCCGAGGATCGGCTTGGTGATCAGCGTCGCCCCGAACACCCAGGAGCCCACGCTGGCGCCGCCCAGCTCGGCGATGCGCTCCGGGCTGAGGACCATGTAGGAGGCCAGGGAGACCAGCGCCAGCAGGCCCTCGCCCAGCATGGCGCCGGCGCCCACGGGGTGGGCGTCGGGCTCGATGTCCAGCTGCTTGGCGGTGCTGGACGAGCTGACCAGGCTATGCCACCCCGAGATGGCACCGCAGGCGATGGCGGTGAACAGTACAGGCCACATGGGGTTGCCACCGGCGGCAAAGCTGCCCTTGGGCCCCCAGAAGCCGACGTACGCCGGCTGCGCCAGGGTGACCCCGGTCAGGGGGGTGACCAGCGCGCCCACCAGGATCACCAGCACCGCGAACATGGCGGGGAAGAAGGACACGTAGTTGAAGGGCTGGATGAAGGTGGGCAGCGGCAGGATCGAACCCACGTACAGGATGACGCAGCACAGCGCCGCCCAGAGCCAGACGTTGAAGTTCAGCGCGCCCTGGGCCGTCAGGTTGAACTTCACCGCCTGGCCGAGGCTGGTGGAACCCAGCCAGAAGGACAGGATCATCAGGGCGAAGGCGATCAGGGTCACCGCACCCACGTTCATCCGGCGCTTGTACAGCAGCTGGCCGCAGATCACACCGGTGAGGATGATGCCAGCGGTGGCCACGAACGACCCCGCGAAGGTGTTCCAGAAGACGGCGATCAGCTGGATGAAGGTGGCCGAGATGATCAGCAGGTAGAACAGGATGAAGCCCAGCAGGGTACTGCGTCCCGCGGCCCCGGTGAACTCGTAGGTGATCGGGCCGAAGGACCGCCCCTGGTTGCGCACCGACAGCATGATGGCCCCGTAGTCCTGGAGCCAGCCGATGAAGAAGTTGCCGAAGATGATCCACAGCAGGGCGGGGACCCAGCCGTACTGGATGGCGATGAAGGGTCCCAGGATGGGCCCCAGGGCGGCGACGCTCTTGTACTGGTAGCCCCAGAGCACGTAGCGGCTGACGGGGAAGTACTCGACCCCGTCGGTGTACATGTGGGCCGGCGTGGTGCGGTTGGGGTCAGGCCGCCAGACCGTGCGGTCGTACCAGCGCCCGTATCCCCAGTAGGCGATGCCGTAGGCGATCAGCGCCAGCACCACGAACATCGCCGGCGAGTTGAGCATGGCCCTCTCCCCTTTCCCCTCGAGCCGCGCGCCGCCCGCGGGCGCGGCTCCTGCGGGCGATGCCGTCTTGTACCTTCCGCGGGCCGGGGATGATGACGGGCCATGACTCCTGCTGGGATCGACCGCCCGCCGGCGACCCGGTGCGGGCCGCCCTGCCGGCGCGGGCCTTGAGCCGCAACCGGCGGCGGGACGGCGGCGGATCGCGGCCTGGGTGGGCGCCGGCGATGCCGCCCGGCGGCGATGAGCCCGCGGAAGGCGAAACTCCGGGCTCCGATACCGGCCCCCAGGGTACCTCCCGGCGGCACTCCCCGGGTGGCCGGCGCAGGCCCGGACCTCAGGCTGGTGGTCTCAGGCGCCGGTCAACCGCCCCGCACCAGCCGGACCGGCCCGAGGCCGGGCCCGCCGGCAGCCGGTGCCGGGCGACCTCCCACCTCCCTGCCTGGAGCCCCGGCCGGCGATCCCTCCCCCAGCGGGGACCGGCGGCGGGGCGCCTTTCCCGTCTCAGGACCCGACCGGTTCGTGCGAAACCGGTGCCCTGGTCCGGTTTAGCGGTGGATTTCGTCGAGCGGAAGGAAGTTCCTGCTCCGCGGCGGTCCGGACAGCTCGCCGGCCCCGCCCCCGTCAATGGAGGAGCCACCATACGGGCACGCCCGCCAGACCCGCCCCCGCCCTCTCCTGGGGGCCGAAGCCGGCCAGGTTGGCCGGCAGAACCACCGGGGCAGGCACGGGTTCTTCCAGCTGCCGCAGGAGCTCCCGCCGCACCCGGGCCAGTTCCGCCCCCAGGCGGGGCGGGACCTGGTGGTCCCCCTGGAGGCCTGCGGGCATGATGACCGGCCCGGCCGCCGCCGGGGCCCAGGTAGTCACTCGGGCCCAGGCCCGGGCCCATCGAGGCGGCGCCGTCAGGGTATCCCAGGGGAGCAGCACCCAGCGGGTGCCGGCCCGCCGGCCGGCAGCCTCCACAAGGGCTTGCAGGTGCTCCGGGTCCCGGGCCGTCACGCCCTGGAGGACCGTCCCCCACAGCGCTGCCACGGCAGGAGCGGGCACCGGCGAGACCAGCACCCGGGGTGCCGGGTGGCGGCCCGCCGGTCCGGCTTCCGCCCTGCGGAGCTCGTCGCCGTCCAGTTCGTCAAGGCCTGCTAGGTAGGTTATGGTATAACGGTCCGGCACGAGCCGGCCGGCGGGCCGGGGAGGAACCGGGCCGCCGCCCGGGGGACGCAGCCCGGCGGCCGGCAGCAGCCAGCGGTCCCCGGGCTCCCACGGTACGGCGGGGCGGGTGGAAGCCTGACGATCGGCCATCGTGCCATCATCCTTCCCGTTCTGTCATGGCGGTGCCGCCGCTCCTCGCCGCGGTGCCGCCGCCCGGTTCCCCGGCCGGCCGGGCCCCCGGCGAAGGGCCACCGCTGGAGCAGGCCGCTCCGGCGGCCGCCGGGGCGGTGGTCCCGGGCCGCAGGCCGCGCAGGCAGGCCGGCCACGGCTTGTTCAGCTGCCGACCGGCGCAGCGCCGCCTGCCGGCACCGCGGGCGGCTGCCGGCCGTCCCGGCTGCCCCCGGGACGGCGGGGGTGCCCGTAACAGCCCGCCCGACCGGGAACCTGTTTTCAGCATGGTGCCGGTCCGCGGCACAGGCAAGGACCGCGGCGCAGGAAACGCCGGCCCGGCTGCGAACCTTCACGGGGAGGTCGAGGCCATGTTCCAGAAGATTCTGATCGCCAACCGCGGCGAGATCGCCGTGCGCATCATCCGGGCGTGCCGGGAGCTGGGCATCCGCACCGTGGCGGTTTTCTCGGAGCCCGACGAGGACGCCCTGCACGTGGCCATGGCCGACGAAGCCTACTGCATCGGCCCGGCCCCGGCCACCCGCAGCTACCTTCACATCCCCAGCCTCATCGAGGCGGCCAGCAAGGCCGGCGTGGACGCCATCCACCCGGGCTACGGCTTCCTGTCGGAAAACGCCCACTTCGCGGCCGTTTGCAAGACGTGGGGGATCGAATTCATCGGCCCGCCCCAGGAGGCCATCGAGACCATGGGGCTCAAGTCCCTGGCCCGGGAGGCCATGCTGCGGGCGGGCGTGCCCGTGGTGCCCGGCAGCGAGGGTACGGTGGAGGATGAAGACGAGGCCCTGGAGATCGCCCGGCGCATCGGCTACCCGGTGCTGGTCAAGGCGGCGGCGGGCGGCGGCGGCCGGGGCATCCGGGTGGCGCGGAACGAGCAGGAACTGGCCCAGGCCATGGCGTCGGCCCGGCGGGAGGCCGAATCGACCTTCGGCAACGGCGCCGTCTACCTGGAGAAGTTCCTGGAGGAACCCCGCCACATCGAGATCCAGGTGATAGCCGACAAGCACGGCCACACGCTGCACCTGGGCGAGCGGGAGTGCTCGGTACAGCGGCGCCGGCAAAAGCTGATCGAGGAGGCGCCCTCGCCGGTGATGACGCCGGAGCTGCGCCAGCGGATGGCGGAGGCGGCCGTCCGCGCGGCCGAGGCGGTGGAGTACGTGGGCGCAGGCACGGTGGAGTTCCTGGTGGACCGGGACGGCAACTTCTACTTCATCGAGATGAACACCCGCATCCAGGTGGAGCACCCCGTCACCGAGATGATCACGGGCATCGACCTGGTCAAGGAGCAGATCCGGGTGGCCGCCGGCGAACCCCTGTCCTTCACCCAGGAGGACGTGGCCTTCCGGGGTTGGGCCATGGAATGCCGGATCAACGCGGAAGACCCCGGCAACCGCTTCCTGCCCTCCCCCGGCACCATCACCGCCTGGGAACCGCCGGCCGGTCCCGGCGTGCGCCTGGATGCCGGCTTCCGGGCCGGTTCGGTGGTCCAGCCCTTCTACGATTCCCTCGTGGGCAAGCTGATCGTCTGGGGGCGCGACCGGCAGGAGGCCATCGCGCGCATGCAGCGGGCCCTGGCGGAGTTCCACATCGACGGCATCCGGACCACCATCCCGCTTTACCAGGAGATCCTGCGCCGCGACGACTTCCGCCAGGGCCGGTTCCACACCCGCTGGCTGGAGGAAGAGGTGCTGGCCGGACCGGCAGGCTAGGCGAGCCATCGAGCCGGGAAAGAGAGCCGGCGCCCGGCGGGTTCGACCCGCCGGGCGCCGTGTTGCGACGGATACCGTGCCGTGCCTTTTCCCGGGCAATGGGATCCTGAAGAACCCGGCCGGCGGGAGTCCCCTGCCGGCCCGGCCCCGCGGGCATGCAGCCCGGGGATCAGCGCTTGGAGAACTGCGGCGCCTTGCGGGCCTTCTTGAGGCCGTACTTGCGGCGCTCCTTGACCCGGGGATCCCGCGTCAGCAGCCCCGCCTGCTTCAGGGGCTTGCGGTAGGACTCGTCCACGCGGAGCAGGGCGCGGGCGATGCCGTGCCGCACGGCCCCTGCCTGGCCGGAGATGCCGCCGCCGCCCACCCGGGCAAGCACGTCGTACTTGCCCAGGGTCCCCGTCACCTTGAGGGGGCGCTCCACTTCGGCTCGCTGGGCAATGGTGGGGAAATACTCCTCCATGGGGCGGCCGTTGATGATGATCCGCCCGTCTCCCGGGATCAGGCGGACCCGCGCCACGGCCTCCTTGCGCCGCCCGGTGCCCCAGTAAACGGCTGTGGTCGCCACCTTCTCACCTCGCTTCCCGCCGAACCTGTGCCACACGCCCATGCCGTCCTCGTCGCGTGCTCGCAGCCGGTCGCACCAGGTCACCCCGGAGGGTGACCACCGGCCGGACCCGCTCCAGCCGTGGGTCCGGGCCGATTCCGCCCGTCATGGCGGAGCACCGGCCGGCGGGCCCGCGGCCCTGGCGGAGCCGGTTAGCCGTCCTGGCCGGCAGCCGCGCCGCCGTCCCAGACCGGCGTGCCGTCGCTACGCAGGACCAGGGGGCGCGGCTGCTGCGCCTGGTGAGGGTGCTCCGGCCCGGCGTAGACGTGCAGCTTGCGGAATTGCCGGCGCCCCAGGGCGGTGCGCGGCAACATGCGCCGCACGGCCAGTTCGACCATCCGCTCCGGCCGGGTCTCCAGCAGGCGCCGCGCCGTTACGGCACGCAGGCCGCCGGGGTAGCCGGTGTGGCGGTAGTAGACCTTCTTGTGGAGCTTTTCGCCCGTCAGGCGCACCTTGGCAGCATTGACGACGATGACGTGGTCGCCCGTGTCCACGTGGGGCGTATAGATGGGCTTGTGCTTGCCCCGCAGGATCTTGGCCACCTGGCTGGCCAGACGGCCAAGGGGCACGCCCGCAGCGTCGATCACATACCACTGCTGCTGCACGTCCTGGGGGCGGGCCATGAAGGTGGTCCGCATGGTGTTGCCTCCCGTCGTTCCGGTCCCGGGGCGAAATCAAGAAAGGAGCCCGCGGCGCCGCCGGGGCCGTTATGACGCCAGGAACCCGATAAAAACAGCATTTTCTATGCTAGCCGGAGGTCTCCCGGCTGTCAAGGGAACACGACGCCGGGCGTATCAAGGCCGGGAAAGGCCGGGCGGGGCGCCGGGCCAGGGAGGTCCCTCCGCCACCCAGTCGTCGTACTCCACCCGCCACAGGACCAGGCCGTGGGCCGGCGCCGTGGGTCCGGCCAGCTGCCGCCGGCCCGTGGCCAGCAGCATGTCCACGTGGCCGGCGGGCCAGCGTCCCCGACCGATCTCCACCAGGGTACCCACGATGCCGCGGGCCATATGCATCAGGAACCCGTCGGCTTCCAGCACGATCCGCAGCAGCGGGCCGTGTTCCTCCAGGCGGCAGCGATAGAGGGTGCGGCGGGTATTCCGCACCGGAGATCCCGCCGCCTTGAAGGCCGCAAAGTCGTGGTGGCCCTCCAGGCGCCGGGCCGCTTCAGCCATGGCCGCCGCGTCCAGAGCCAGCGGCAGATGCCACTGCCACCGCCGGTGCAGGGGGTCCGCCACGGGCGCCCTCCACAGGTGGTACACGTAGGTCTTGCGCCGGGCGGCGTACCGGGCGTGGAACCCCGCCGGCGCCTCGCCGGCGGCGACGGCCACCACGTCGGGCGGAAGCAGGCCGCGCAAGGCCGGTACCAGGCGTTCCGCAGGGAAGGGGCGGGCAGTCTGCCAGTGGATGACCTGGGCCCGGGCATGCACGCCGGCGTCGGTGCGGCCGGCGGCGGTGACCCGCACGGGATGGCCCAGCAGCCGGGAGAGAGCCTCTTCCACCACCTGCTGGACGGTGCGCCGGCCGGCCTGGCGCTGCCAGCCCGCGAAGTCGGTGCCGTCATAGGCCAGCACGGCCCGCAGCGTCCGCTGGCCGCCCGGTACCGGGCGATACCCGGCGCGGGGGCCGGCGGGCGCCTTCCGGGGTCCGCCCGGTGCCGGCACGGGCTCCCGGGGCGTGACGCCGGAGCCTGCGGGTTCGCCCCGCCCCGCCCCGGGCGAGGAAGCCACCGCGGCCCTCGCCCCTGCGTCACCGGGCAGGGCGCCGGGACTGCAGGGGCCGGGCTCGGCGCGGCAGCGTTCGTCCTGGTGGCGCTGGTCCCAAGGTCCCGGCATCCCTCTACCGCCCCCACCACAGGGTCATCCCAAACAGGACGGTGGCCAGCGCCACGGCCATGGCGTCGGCCCGCCCCGGCCGCAGCTCCCGGTAGCGGGTGCGCCCCGCACCGCCGCGGTAGCCGCGCGCCTCCATGGCCAGTGCCAGGTCATCGGCGCGGCGGAAGGCGCTGACGAACAGGGGGACCAGCAGGGGAACCAGCGCCCGCAGCCGCTGCACCGGCCCGCCGCGGTGGAACCGGGCGCCCCGCGCCAGCTGGGCCTTCATGATGCGGTCCGCCTCTTCCGCCAGGGTGGGGATGAAGCGCAGGGCAATGGTCATCATCATGGCCAGCTCATGGGCAGGCACCCTTCGGCCCAGGCGCCGCAGCAGCGCCTCCAGCCCGTCGGTCAGGGCGATGGGTGAGGTGGTCAGGGTCAGCAGGGAGGCGGCCGCGACCAGCAGCAGCAGCCGGACCGCCAGGCGCAGGCCCAGCTCCAGTCCCTGGCGGGTCGCCACCAGCGGTCCCAGATGGACCAGGGGATCACCCGGCACGGCCACCAGATTGAGCACCAGGGTGAGCGCTGCCAGCCAGGCCATGGGCCGCAGGCCGGCCACCAGGTAGGCCAGCGGCAGCCCGGCCACCAGGGTGCCGGCCAGAACCAGGGCCGCCAGGAGCCCGTAGGCGGCCCACTCCCGGACCAGGAACAGCACCACGGTGTAGCCCGCCAGCAGGGCGATCTTGGTGCGGGGGTCCAGCCGGTGGACGAGGCTTTCACCGGGGACGTACTGGCCGACCAGAGGCTCGGGGATCACGGGCCTCCCTCCTCCGCCACGGGCGGCCCGGGGATCGCGGCGGGCCCCGGGTCGGCCTCCCTGCTCTCCTCGGGAGCCCGCCGGTCGCCGGCCCCGGCCTCGCCCGCCGGGCCCCCCTGCGTCCCGGCATCTCCGCTCCCGGTCCGCGCGCCCGATACCGGGGCGCTCGCCCCGTCAGGGGCGGAGGGGCGACCCTCCCCGCCGGCCACGGGCCCCAGCAGGTGCGCCACGGCCAGGAGCTCAGCCTCGGCCTCGTCCAGGCTCACGCGCCGGGGGTTCACCGGCAAGCCCCGCCGGGCCAGCTCGCCCAGCAGCCGGGCCGTGGCGGGCGGCCGCAGGCGGCACTTGGCCAGCAGGGCTTCATCCGCCAGCACCTCGCCCGCAGGGCCGTCGGCCACCACCCGTCCGTCCCGCATCAAGACCACGCGCCGGGCCAGGGCGGCCACCTCGTCGACATCATGGGATACCAGCACTACCGTCAGCCCCGCGTCCCGGTGGAGCCGGTCCAGCAGTTCCACCAGGGCTGCTCGCCCTTGGGGGTCCAGGCCCGCGGTGGGTTCGTCCAGGACCAGGGTCCGGGGCATCATGGCCAGCACACCGGCGATGGCCACCCGCCGCATCTGGCCGCCGCTCAGGCTGAAGGGCGAGCGGTGGGCCAGCTCCGGATCCAGGCCGGCCAGGGCCATGGCCCGCTGGACCCGCGCGGCCACCTCCTCCTCGGCCAGCCCCAGGTTCCGCGGTGCGAAAGCGATGTCGTCCCATACCGTTTCGGCGAAGAGCTGCTGCTCGGGAAACTGGAAGACCAGGCCCACCCGGCGGCGCGCCTCGGCCAGCCGGTCGTCGCGGTCGCGCCCGGGCGCCCAGAGATCCAGGCCGTCCACCTCCACGCGCCCGCGGGTGGGACGCAAGAGGCCGTTGAAGTGCTGGACCAGGGTGGACTTGCCGCTGCCGGTAGGCCCCATGATGGCCACCCTTTCCCCGTCTGCGATGGCCAGGTTGACCCCCTTGAGGGCCTCCCTGGCGGCATAGCCCGCACCGCCATAGACGTGAACCAGCCCCTCGACGCGAATGGCCATGGCCCCTCCGCCCGCCCCTCAGAGCCTTTCCTGGGCCGCGGCCGGGGACAGGCCCAGGGCGGCCAGGAAGTCGTCCACGGTGATGATGCCCGGCGGCAAGCACCACCCGCGCCGGCGCAAGCGGGCGGCCAGCTGGCCCATGGGGGGCGGCACCAGGCCCAGCCGCTCCAGCCAGGCAGGCCGGCCGAAGAGTTCCCGGGGCGCGCCGGTCGCCACGATCCGGCCCCGGTCCATCACCGCCACCCGGCGGGCCCGGGCCGCTTCTTCGAGGAAGTGGGTGATGAGGACCACGCTGATCCCCTTCTCCCGGTGGAGCCGGCCCACGGTGTCCAGCACCTCCGCCCGGCCGGCGGGGTCCAGCATGGCCGTGGCTTCGTCCAGCACCAGGCAGGCGGGTTCCATGGCCAGCATGCCGGCCAGGGCCACCCTTTGCTTCTGCCCGCCGGACAGGCGGTGGGGCGGGTCGGCGCGCCGCTCCCACAGGCCGACCGCCTCCAGGGCGGCCCGCACCCGGCGCCGGATCTCCTCCCGGGGCAGGCCCAGGTTCTCGGGTCCGAAGGCCACGTCTTCCTCCACCGTGGGCGCCACCAGCTGGTTGTCCGGGTTCTGGAAGACCAGGCCCACCAGCCGCCGGATCTCCCAGCGGGCCTCGGGATCCGCCGTGGAATGGCCTGCCACCCGCACCTCGCCCCGGGTGGGCAGGATCAACCCGTTGAGCAGCCGGGCCAGGGTCGACTTCCCGGATCCGTTGGCGCCGACCACGGCCAAAAACTCACCCCGGCGCACCTCGAGGTCGATGCCCCGCAGGGCTTCGACGGCGTCGGGTTGGCCGGGGTGGTACACGTAACTGGCTTTCCGAACCTCGATCAGTGGTTCCCCCGTCACGGCGCCGGGCCCTCCACCGCCGCGCCGGGCCGGGCCACCGGGGCTCACACCAGCTCCAGAAGCGCCATGGGCGCGCCGTCGCCCCGGCGCGGCTCCAGCTTCAGGACGCGGGTGTAGCCGCCGGCCCGGTCGCTGTAGCGCGGTCCGATGACGTCAAACAGCTTCTTGACCACCTGCTTGTCGTAGAGCACTGCCAGCGCCTGGCGCCGGGCATGAAGGTCGCCGCGGCGGGCCAGGGTGATCAGGTGCTCGGCCAGCCGCTGGGCCTCCCGGGCCCGGGTTTCGGTGGTCTCGATGCGCTCGTGGATGAACAGCGACGTCACCAGGTTCCGGACCAGGGCCTGGCGCTGGTCCGTGGGCCGGTTCAACCGGGATTTGTGGGCCATGATCATTCCCTCCTGCTGCCTGCCCCCGGCCGGTCCCAGGGCCGGGCCGTCAGTCCTCAGGCTGCTTCAGCGACAGCCCCAGGGCAGCCAGCTTCTCCTCCACTTCCTCCAGCGACTTCTTGCCAAGGTTGCGCACCCGCATCATGTCCTCGGGGGTCTTCTCCACCAGCTCGCCGATGGTGTTGATGCCCGCCCGCTTCAGGCAGTTGTAGGAGCGCACCGACAGATCCAGCTCGTCGATGCTCATCTCCAGCAGCTTGGCGCGGGCATCGTCTTCCTTCTCGACGGCCGTCCCGGTGCCCCGCGCCTGGTCGGTCAGGGTGAGGAACAGGGCCAGGTGATCCGTCAGGATCTGGGCCGCCTGGCTGGCCGCCTCATCGGGCGCGATGGTGCCGTTGGTCCAGACCTCCAGGGTCAAACGGTCGTAATCCGTCACCTTCCCCACCCGGGTGTTCTCCACCTGGAAGTTCACCTTGCGGATGGGCGTGAAGATGGAATCGACGGGAATCACCCCGATGCTGCGGTCGGGGTCCTTGTTGCGGTCGGCCGGCACGTAACCGCGGCCCCTCTGCACCGTCATCTCCATGAAGAGCCGGCCGTCGGGTTCCAGCGTGGCGATCAGGTGATCGCCGTTGACGATCTCCACGTCCGGCGGCGTGATGATGTCGGCCGCCCGCACCTCCCCCTCGCCCTGGGCCTCGATGCGCAGGACCTGGGGTTCGTCGGTATACATCTTGATGGCCAGTTCCTTCAGGTTGAGGATGATCTCCGTCGTATCCTCGACCACGCCCGGCAGGGTGGAGAACTCGTGCAGCACCCCTTCGATGCGCACGCTGGTGACCGCCGCGCCGGGCAAGGACGAAAGCAGGACCCGGCGCAGGGCATTGCCGAGGGTAATGCCGTACCCGCGCTCCAGCGGCTCGACGACGAACCGGCCGTACGTCCCGTCGTCGCTGAGCTCCACCGTTTGGATGGTCGGCTTCTCCATCTCGCTCATGGCTCCGCCCCTCCTGTCGAGCCGCCGACAGCGGGCCTGCGCCGGATCAGACGCGGCGCCGCTTCGGCGGGCGGCACCCGTTGTGGGGGATGGGGGTGACGTCCTTGATGGCGGTCACTTCCAGGCCCGTGGCCTGCAGGGAGCGGATCGCCGCCTCGCGACCCGGACCAGGGCCCTTCACCCAAACCTCCACCTCGCGCATGCCGTGCTCCATGGCCTCGCGGGCCGCCTGCTCGGCGGCCAGCTGGGCCGCATAGGGCGTGCCCTTCTTCGACCCGGTGAAGCCGTTGGTGCCGCCCGACCCGAAGGCGATGGCGTTGCCCTGCAGGTCGGTGATGGTGACAATGGTGTTGTTGAAGGTCGACCGGATGTGGGCGATACCCCGCTCCACGTTCTTCCGGTCCTTGCGGCGCAGCCGGGTTGCCGCCCCCCGGCGGCCACCCCGGCGCGGTGCGCCCGGTCGTGCCATGGGCCAGCCTCCTTAACCCTTACTTCTTGCCCGGCCGCTTCTTGCCGGCCACCGTGCGGCGCGGTCCCTTGCGCGTCCGGGCGTTGGTCTTGGTGCGCTGCCCGCGCACCGGCAGGCCACGGCGGTGACGCAAGCCGCGGTAGCAGCCGATGTCCATCAGGCGCTTGATGTTGCGCTGGACCTCGCTGCGCAGCTCGCCCTCCACCTTGTAGTCCCGCTCGATGATGGCGCGCAGGCGGTTGATCTCGTCTTCCGTCAGATCCCGCACCCGGGTGTCGGGGTTCACCTGGGCTTTGGCCAGGATCTCCCGGCTGCGGGACAGGCCGATGCCATAAATATAAGGAAGCGCGTACTCGACGCGCTTGTCGCGCGGCAGGTCGACGCCTGCGATGCGGGCCATCCGAACACCTCCAGGCTTAACCCTGCACCTGCTTGTGCTTGGGGTTCTCGCAGATCACCCGCACCTTCCCCTTGCGGCGAATGATCTTGCACTTGTCGCAGATGCGCTTGACCGACGGACGGACCTTCATCGTAAAAGCCTCCTCGCAACTCCGCCCCGCCGGCGCGGGACGGAGCCGGCCCAGGCTGCGGTTCCCTTGCCTCACGGGTCGCGGCTGGCCGGATCAACTCCGGTGGCGGTAGGTAATGCGCCCCCGGGTGAGATCGTATGGAGACAATTCCAGGGTGACGCGGTCGCCGGGCAAAATACGGATGAAATGCATGCGGATCTTGCCCGAGACATGGGCCATGACTTTATGGCCATTATCCAATTCTACACGAAACATCCCGTTAGGCAAGGGCTCCACCACGGTCCCCTGGACCTCCACCACGTTCTCCTTGCGTGCCACGGCCTCACCCCCCTTGCACCTCCGGCTTCTGGTCCGCGCTGTCCTTCTCCCCGAAGTACTGGGCCACCAGGCCGCTTAGCGCCCGGCGGAGCTCGGCATTGCTGGGCCGCTGGCCGGCCTCCAGGCGCTGGCGGATCTCTTCCGCCCAGGCGTGATGGAACACCAGGTGGCGCACGTTCTTCCGCTTCGGCCGGTCCGCCGGGCGCAGGTCGCCGTCGGCCACCAGGACGAACCGGTCATCCAGGACGCCCACCACCAGGTACGGGCGCCCCTGGTCGCGCCCGGCGCGGGATGTGACCAGTTGCCCGATGGACTGGTGCACGAAGCCACCTCCGGCCACAATTTATAGTATGGCCAGGCCATTCCCTCAAGATTCCGGTCCTGGCCGCTATTGTCGGCTGTGGTTCAGAAGGCGCCGCCCGTCAGGACCTCCGGCCCGCCGGCGGTGATCAGCACCGTATGCTCGAAATGGGCGGACAGGCTGCCGTCGGCGGTGCGCACCGTCCAGCCGTCGGGGTCCGTCCGGACCGCATGGCCGCCGGCGTTGACCATGGGCTCGATGGCGATCACCAGGCCGGGCCGCAGGCGCAGGCCGGTGCCGGGCTGCCCGTAATTGGGCACCTGGGGATCTTCGTGCATGGCCCGCCCGATGCCGTGGCCCGCATAGTCCCGGACCACGGAGAAGCCCGCGGCCTCCACGTACTCCTGCACGGCATACCCGATGTCGCCCAGCCGGTTGCCGGCGCGGGCGGCGGCGATCCCCCGGGCCAGGGATTCCCGGGTCACCTCCAGCAGCCGCCGGGCTTCGGGGGAGACCTCGCCCACCGCGAAGGTGGCGGCCGAGTCGCCGTAGTAGCCATGGTACCGCGCGCCCACGTCGATGGAGACCAGGTCCCCTTCCCGGATCACCCGGTGGGGGCTGGGGATGCCGTGGACCACCTCGTCGTTGATGGACGTGCAGATGCTGGCCGGGAAGCCCTGATAGCCCTTGAAGGCCGGTTCCGCCCCCGCCTCCCGGATCAGGCGTTCGGCCAGCCGGTCCAGCTCTGCCGTGGTGATCCCCGGGCGCAGGGCAGCCGCCAGTTCCCGCAGGACGGCGGCCACGATCCGCCCAGCCTCCCGCATGTACCGGATCTCCCGCTCCGACTTGAGCTCGATCATGCGCCAACCCCCGTGATCCGGGCGATCTCCGCCTCTACCGCGTCGATGGGCCGGCCCGCGTCCACCGTGTGGAGAAGGCCGGCCTCCCGGTAGTAGCGGACCAGGGGTTCGGTCTGCTGGCGGTACACCGCCAGCCGCTGCTGCACCGTCTCCTCCCGGTCGTCGGAGCGCTGCACCAGCTCCGCACCGCAGCGATCGCAGCGCCCCTCCACCTGCGGCGGCTCGAAGCGGACGTGATAGGTGGCCCCACAAGCGGGGCAGACGCGCCGGCCGCTGAGGCGTTCCACCACCACCGCATCGGGCACGTCGAAGTACAGGACCCCGTCCAGGCGGGCACCCAGCCCTGCCAGCACCTCGTTGAGGCCTTCCGCCTGGGGCACGGTGCGCGGGAACCCGTCCAGCAGGAACCCCTTGCGGCAGTCGGGCTGCGCCAGCCGCTCCCGGACCAGGCCCAGGGTCACCTGGTCGGGCACCAGCTGGCCGGCCTCCATGTAGCGCTTGGCTTCCAGTCCCAGCGGCGTCCCTTCCCGCACCGCCGCGCGGAACATGTCCCCCGTGGCGATCTGGGGCACGCCGGCCCGCTGGGCCAGACGCGCCGCCTGGGTTCCCTTCCCCGCGCCAGGCGGACCGAGAAAGATCCAGCGCACGTTACCCCTCCCCACCAGGGCCCCTACCAGGCCCCACCGGCGACCCGCCGGGTTCCCCCCGCCGGGCGCCGGGCGTCCTGCTTCAGCCGGTCCCGGCCGGCTTCCAACCGGCCTCTCCTGCCCCAGCCACCGCTCCACCGGACTCGCCACCCGCCGCGCCCGGCAAGGACCGAGGCCCGGGCCGGTTCCACCGGCCGGCGGGCCTCAGCGCTTCATGAAGCCCTGGTACTGGCGCATCAGCAGGTGGGCTTCGATCTGCTTCATGGTCTCCAGGGCGACACCCACTACGATGAGCAGGGCCGTCCCGCCAAAGTATATGGAGGCGATGTTGGTCACGCCCCGCACCAGGAGGGGCAGGACGGAGATCAGCGCCAGGAACAGCGCCCCGAAGACGGTGATGCGGGTGACCACCCGGGCTAGGTACTCCGCCGTCGGCCGGCCCGGCCGCAGGCCGGGGATGTAGCCGCCGTACTTGCGCAGGTTGTCGGCGATGTCCTGGGGGTTGAACGTGATGGCCGTGTAGAAGAACGTGAAGCCCACGATCAACCAGAAGTACACAGCGGTGTTGAGCGGTGTCCCCCAGTCGAACCACCGCGCCAGGAACTGGGCCCAGCCTGCCCGCGGGAAGAACCCGGCTACCGTCAGGGGCAGTCCGACCAGCGAGGCGGCGAAGATCACCGGGATCACCCCGGCCTGGTTCACCCGGATGGGGATGTGGGTGCTCTGGCCGCCGTAGATGCGCCGTCCCACCACCCGCTTGGCGTACTGCACGGGGATCCGCCGCTGGCCCTCGGTCACCCAGACCACGGCCACGATGACCACCAGCCCCAGGACCACCAGCAGGAGGATCTGGAACAGGTTGACCGACCCGGCCCGCCACATCTCGGCCAGGGTGACCAGCCCGTGGGGCAGGCGCGAGACGATGCCCGCGAAAATCAGCAGGCTGATCCCGTTGCCGATGCCCTTTTCGGTGATCTGCTCACCCACCCACATCAAGAGGACGGTGCCGGCCGTCAGGGTGATGGCCACCACCGCCATGCCGGGCAGGCCCGGCCATTCCAGGGCCCCGGCCCGGTTGAGGTAGAAGGCGATGCCGCCGGCCTGCAGCAAGGCCATGACCACGGTGCCGTACCGGGTGAGCTGGGTGAGCTTACGGCGACCCTCCTCGCCCTCCTTGGCCAGTTCCTCCAGCCGGGGGATCACCACCGTCAGCAGCTGGACGATGATGGACGAGTTGATGTAGGGCGTGATGCTCATGGCGAACACCGAGACGGTGGCCAGGGCGCCGCCCGCGAACAGGTCCAGCAGCTGGAAGATCGAGCCCGTGGCGAAGAGCGGCGCCACCCGCTCGGCGATCACGCCCGGCGTGGGCACGTGGACCCCCAGCCGGAAGACCAGCAGCATGGCCAGGGTGAACAGGATTCGCCCCCGCAGGTCCTCGATCTTGACGGCCCGGCCCAGGTTGGCCAGCATTTCAGATCACCTCGGCCCGGCCGCCCGCCTGCTCGATCTTGGCGCGGGCCGACGCGCTGAACTTGTGGGCCCGCACCGTGAGGGCCACCTTGAGCTCGCCGTCCCCCAGGATCTTGATGCCGTCCCGGGCATCCTTGACGATGCCCCGCTCCTGCAACAGCTCCGGGGTGACCTCGGTGCCCGGCTCGAACCGGTTGAGCGTCTCCACGTTCACCACGGCGTATTCCTTCTTGAAGGGCGCGTTGGTGAAGCCCCGCTTGGGAATGCGCCGCTGCAGGGGCATCTGGCCGCCTTCGAAGCCTGGCCCCTTGGCGCCGCCCGACCGGGCCTTCTGGCCCTTGGTCCCGCGGCCCGCCGTCTTCCCATGGCCCGAACCGATCCCGCGGCCCACCCGCTTGGGGCGGCGCCGGGCTCCCGGTGCGGGCCTCAGCTCATGCAATCCCGCCATGCTTCCAACCCCCGTCGTCCGGACTCGAAGCCGGCCCGCGCCGGCCGGACGAACCGGCGCGGATCGCGGGTGAACCCCGGCTGCGCAAGCCTCAGCCGATCAGCTGCTCGACGGGCTTGCCCCGCAGCCGGGCCACTTCCTCGGCGCTGCGCAGGGACTTGAGACCTTCCATGGTGGCGTACACCACGTTGGCCGGGTTGCTGGAGCCCAGGGACTTGGTCAGCACATCGCGAATCCCCGCCAGCTCCAGCACCGCCCGCACGGCGCCGCCGGCGATGACCCCCGTGCCCGGCGCCGCCGGCTTCATCAGCACCCGCCCGGCGCCGAACTCGCCCACCACGGGATGCGGGATGGTGGTGCCGACCCGGGGCACTTCGATCATGCTCTTCTTCGCCTTCTGGACCGCCTTGCGGATGGCGTCGGGGATCTCCGCCGCCTTGCCCATGCCGACGCCCACCCGGCCGTTGCCGTCACCGACCACCACCAGGGCGCTGAAGTTGAAGCGCCGGCCACCCTTGACCACCTTGGCCACGCGGTTGATGGCGACCAGCCGCTCCTGCAGCTCGTCCCCGTCCTGCTGCCGCCTGCGATGACGCGCCACGCCGTCCCCTCCTTTCCCTGCCGGGGCCTTAGAAGTCCAGACCCGCTTCCCTGGCGGCCTCCGCCAGGGCCTTGACCCGGCCGTGATACTTGTAGCCGCCGCGATCGAAGACCACCTTGCTGATCCCCCGGGCCAGGGCCCGCTGGGCGATGGCCCTCCCGACCACCTTGGCCGCCTCCACGTTGCCGCCGTAGCCTCCCACCGCTTCGCGGAGCTCCGGTTCCACCGTCGAAGCGGCGACCAGGGTGACGCCCGCTTCGTCGTCGATCACCTGGGCGTAGATGTGCTTCAGGCTCCGGAAGACGTTGAGGCGCGGGCGCTCGGCCGTTCCGAGGACCTTCTTGCGGACCCGCCGGTGCCGGCGGTCGCGGGCTTCCTCGCGCGTCTTGGGCTTCCGCGCCATTTCGGACACCCCGTTCCTTCAATTGCTGAGCCTCGTCGGCGTGAGCCTGCTGAATCTCGTCTGCACGGGCCCTTGGTGCCTCGACCGCGTTACTTGCCGGTCTTCGCCGGCCGCAGGGCCACCCGCTCGTCGGTGTACCGGATGCCCCGGGGCCCGTCGGCGTAGCGGAACCGGCTGAGGGGCCGCTTGGCCCGGATGGTGGCCGCCACGTTGCCCACCAGTTCCTTGTCGATGCCCCGGACCACCACGGTGTTGGCCGCCGGGACGTCGATCTCGATGCCCTCCGGCGGCGTGTACTCCACCGGGTGCGAGTAGCCCAGGCTCATCACCAGCTTCCGCCCCTGCTTGGTGGCGCGGTAGCCGGTCCCCTCCAGGGTGAGGGAACGCTCGTACCCCTGGGTCACGCCGGTCACCATGTTGGCCAGCAGGGTGCGGAAGAGGCCGTGCAGTGCCCGGCGCTCCCGCTCGTCGTCCCGGCGGCGCACCTCCACCGCGCCGTCTTCGATCACCACGTCCAGGCCGGCGGGGATGGTGCGCTCCAGCTCACCCTTGGGGCCCTTGACCCGCACCACGTTCCCCTGGACGGTCACCTGGACCCCCTGGGGAATGGGGATGGGCTTCTTGCCAACCCGCGACACGCAATCCACCTCCCGCTGCCAGATTCCCGCGCCGGGCCCTTACCAGATGTAGCACAGCACCTCGCCGCCGACGCCCTCCGCCCGGGCTTGCTTGTCGGTCATGATGCCCCGGGAGGTGGAGAGCACCGCGATGCCGAGCCCGCCCAGCACCCGCGGGATCTGGTCCTTGCGGGCATAGATCCGCCGCCCGGGCCGGGAGATGCGCTTGAGCCCCTGGATGACCCGCTTCTTGCCCGGGCCGTACTTGAGGAAGATGCGGATCACGCCCTGCTTGCCGTCATCGATCCACTGGTAGTCGTGGATGAACCCTTCCTGCTTCAAGATGTCCGCGATGGCTCGCTTGATCTTGGACCCCGGCACGTCGACCCGCTCATGCCCCACGGTGTACGCGTTGCGGATCCGCGCCAGCATATCCGCGATGGGGTCGGTCATGGTCATGGGCAGAACCCCCTTTCCCGCTACGCCGGGAGCTCACCAGCTGGCCTTCTTCACGCCCGGGATCTCGCCGCGGTGGGCCAGCTGCCGGAAGCAGTGCCGGCACAGGCCGAAGCGCCGCATGTAGCCGCGGGGCCGGCCGCAGATCCGGCAGCGGTTGCGCCGGCGCACTTCAAACTTGGGCTCGCGGCTGGCCTTGACGATCAGCGCCTTGCGCGCCATGAAGCCACCTCCTCACTGGCGGAATGGCAGGCCCAGCAGGCGCAGCAGCTCCCGCGCCTCCTCGTCGGTCTTGGCCGTGGTCACGATGGTCACGTCCATGCCCCGGACCTTCTCGATGTCGTCGTAATCGATCTCGGGGAAGATCAGCTGCTCCCGCAGCCCCAGGGAATAGTTCCCGCGCCCGTCGAAGCTGTCGGGCGAGAGGCCGCGGAAGTCGCGCACCCGGGGCAGCGCCAAAAAGATCAGCCGGGTCAGGAAGTCCCACATCCGCTGCTTGCGCAGGGTCACCTTGCAGCCGATGGGCATGCCCGCCCGCACCTTGAAGGCGGAGATCGACTTCTTGGCCCGGGTCACCATGGGCCGCTGCCCCGTGATCAGGGCCAGTTCCTTCACCGCCGAATCCAGCAGCTTCGGGTTCTGGATGGCGTCCCCCACGCCCATGTTGATGACGACCTTCTCGATGCGGGGGACCTCCATGATGCTCTTGTACCCGAAGCGCTGCATCAGCGCCGGGACGACTTCCTTCTCGTACTTTTCCTTCAGGTTGGTCACCACGGTGGCCATGGTCGTACCCTCCCGTGCCGGCGCCGCGCCGGTCCCTGCCGGCCGTTCGCGCCGGCCTCGCTGCTGCCCTTGCGGACGAACCCGGCCGGTCCGGGGCAGGGCCTCAGCGGTCGATGACCTCGCCGCACTTCTTGCAGGCCCGGACCCGGCGGCCGTCGTCCAGCTGCTTCTTGGCCACGCGGGTGGGCTGGCCGCACCGGGGGCAGACCAGCATCACGTTGGAACGGTGGATGGGCGCCTCGCGCTCGATGATGCCGCTCTGCACCACCCCGGGCCGCGGCCGCTGGTGGCGCTTGACGATGTTGACGCCCTCCACCACCACCCGCTCCTCGGCGGGCAGGGCCCGCAGCACCTTGCCCTTCTTGCCGGCGTCCTTGCCGGCGATGACCAGGACCGTATCGCCCTTGCGAATGGTCATCTTGCGCGCCATGGGGGACCCCCTTTCCGCGCGGCTCCCCTCCCGGGCACGCCCGCCGGATCACAGTACCTCGGGCGCCAGGGAGATGATGCGCATGAACTGCTTATCCCGCAGCTCCCGGGCCACGGGGCCGAAGATGCGGGTTCCCCGCGGCTCGTGGGCGTCCCGCAGGATCACCGCCGCATTGTCGTCGAAGCGGATGTGGGTGCCGTCCTCCCGGCGCAGGCCGTGGCGGGTGCGCACCACCACCGCCCGCACCACGTCACCCTTCTTGACCACGCCCCCGGGCGTCGCGGCCTTGACCGATGCCACCACCACGTCGCCGATGTTGCCGTACCGCCGCGCGGAACCGCCCAGGACGCGAATCACCATCAGCTCTTTGGCGCCGGTGTTGTCGGCGACGACCAGGCGCGACTGCGGCTGGATCATCCGTCACCCCTCCTTGCCGGCGCGGCCAGCGGCTCAGGCCGGAGGCTGCTCTTCTTCCGGCAGGTCCTCCGCGGCCAGGGCCGCCAGCTGCGGCCGATCCAGGATCTCCACCACCCGCCACCGCTTGTGGCGGCTCAGGGGGCGGGTCTCCATGATCCGCACCTTGTCGCCCACCCGGCATTCGTTGTTCTCGTCGTGGGCCATGAACTTCTTGGTGCGGCGAATGCGCTTCCCGTAGAGCGGGTGGGGCACCAGCGACTCTACCGCCACCACCACGGTCTTGTCCATCTTGTCGCTGACCACCACGCCGACCCGCGTCTTGCGCTTGCCCCGTTCCTGGGCCATCGACCGGATTACCTCCCTTCGCTACCGGTGCCCCGCAGGGCAGCCAGCTCCCGCTGCCGCTGGATGGTCTGAACCCGGGCGATGTCCCGCCGCACCTGGCGCAGGCGCATGGGGTTGTCGAGCTGGCCGGTGGCGGCCTGGAACCGCAGGTTGAACAGCTCTTCCTTGAGGTCGCGGAGCTTCTTGTTCAGCTCCTCGTCGGACAGTTCCCGCAGCTCCTTAGCCTTCATGGGCCTCACCACCCACCGCGCGGGCGACGAACTTGGTCTTGATGGGCAGCTTGTGGGACGCCAGCCGCATGGCCTCCCGGGCCGTCTCTTCCGGCACGCCGGCGATCTCGAAAAGGACGCGGCCGGGCTTCACCACCGCCACCCAGTACTCCGGGCTGCCCTTGCCGCTACCCATGCGGGTTTCGGCGGGCTTCTTGGTCACGGGCTTGTCGGGAAAGATCTTGATCCACACCTTGCCACCGCGGCGGATGTAACGGGTCATGGCCACGCGGGCCGCCTCGATCTGCCGGTCGGTGATCCAGCCCCGCTCCAGGGCCTGCAAACCGTACTCGCCGAAGGTCACGGTGTTGCCCCGCTGGGCCACACCCCGCATCCGGCCGCGGTGCTGCTTGCGCCACTTGACGCGCTTGGGCATCAACATGGCTTATCGGCCTCCCTGGGCGCCCTGCTCGGCGGCCTCTGCCGGCCGCTTGGCCTCGGGCAGGACCTCCCCGCGGTTGATCCATACCTTCACGCCGATCTGTCCGTAGGTGGTGAACGCCTCGGCCTGGCCGTAGTCGATGTCGGCCCGCAGGGTGTGCAGGGGCACCGACCCCTCCGCCGTCCACTCGCTGCGGGAGATCTCGGCGCCGCCCAGGCGGCCGGATACCCGGATCTTGCAACCCTTGGCGCCCGCCCGCATGGTCCGCTGCAGGGCCTGCTTCATGGCCCGCCGCCAGGCCACGCGCCGCTGGATCTGGGCGGCGATGCTCTCGGCCACCAACTGGGCGTCCAGCTCGGGCTCCTTGACCTCGACCACGTTGATGGCCACCTGCCGGCCGGTCATCCGCTCCAGTTCCTGCCGGAGGCTTTCGACGCCGGTGCCGCCCTTGCCGATGACCATACCCGGCTTGCCGGCGTGGATGGTCAGGCGGATGCGGTTGGCCGCGCGCTCGATCTCCACCCGGGAGATGCCGGCGTCATACAGGCGCTTCTTGATGTACCGGCGGATCCGCTGGTCCTCCAGCAGCAGGTCGACGAACTCCTGCCGCCGGGCATACCAGCGGGAATCCCAGTCGCGAATGATACCCAGGCGAAACCCCTTCGGGTGCGTCTTCTGGCCCACCTTAACCCTCCTTTCTCTCCGCCACGATCACCGTCACGTGGCTGGTGGGCTTCAGGATGGGGAAAGCCCGCCCCCGCGCCCGCGGCCGCCAGCGCTTGAGCCGCGGCCCCTCGTCCACGTACGCCTTGACAATGTAAAGCCGGTCCTCGTCCAGGTCGTGGTTGTTGGTGGCGTTGGCCACTGCCGAGCGAACCACCTTTTCCACGATCCGCGCCGCCCGCTTGGGCGTGAAGCGCAGCAGGGTCAGAGCCTCGCCCACGGGCTTGCCGCGGACGAGGTCCACCACCTGGCGCGCCTTGCGCGGCGACAGCCGGACGAATCGAGCCACCGCCCGGGCCTCCATGGTGTTCCCTCCTTGGCGGCCCGCCCTCACCGCACCCGGGCCTGCCGCTCCGTCTTGTCGGCGTGGCCGCGGAAGGTGCGGGTGGGCGCGAACTCACCCAGCTTGTGACCGATCATGTCTTCGGTGATGTAGACAGGGACGTGCTTGCGCCCGTCATGCACGGCGATGGTGTGCCCCACCATCTCCGGCACGATGGTGCTGTCCCGGGACCAGGTCCGGATGACCCGGCGCTGGTTCTTCTCGTTCAGGGCCTGGATCTTCTTCAGCAGCTTCGGGTCGACGTACGGCCCCTTCTTCAGCGATCGCCCCATCCAGCCTGCACCTCCTTTACCCGGGCTGACGGCTTGCACCCCGGGCGGCGGGCCCGCCCCCGTTGCGGGGCGACCCGCCCTGCCGCCGGCCGCCGGGCCGCGGCCGGGCACCCGCACCTGACGAACCGGCCTACTTGCGGCGCCGGACGATCAGGCGATCCGAGGGCTTCTTCTTGCGCGTCTTCTTGCCCAGGGCCGGCTTGCCCCACGGCGTCACCGGATGGCGGCCGATGGGTGCCTTGCCTTCGCCACCGCCGTGGGGGTGGTCCACCGGGTTCATCACCGAACCGCGGACCGTGGGCCGGCGGCCCAGCCAGCGGCTCCGGCCCGCCTTGCCGATGGTCACGTTCTCGTGGTCCAGGTTGCCAACCTGGCCGATGGTCGCCTTGCACTCCAGCCGGACCAGCCGCACCTCGCCCGAGGGCAGGCGCAGGTGGGCGTAGTCGCCCTCCTTGGCCGCCAGCTGGACCTCCGCACCGGCGGCCCGGGCCAGCTGCCCGCCCTTGCCCGGCTTGAGCTCCACGTTGTGGATCGTGGTGCCCACGGGGATGTTGCGCAGGGGCAGGGCGTTGCCCGGCCGGATGTCGGCGTCGGGACCGGACATCACGGTGTCGCCCACCTTGAGGCCGACGGGCGCCAGGATGTAGCGCTTCTCGCCGTCGGCGTAGTGCAGCAGGGCGATGAAGGCCGTCCGGTTGGGATCGTACTCGATGGACGCCACCCTGGCCGGCACGCCGTCCTTGTCCCGCTTGAAGTCGATGATGCGGTACAGCCGCTTGTGTCCGCCGCCCCGGTGGCGCACGGTGATGCGCCCCTGGGCGTTGCGGCCCGCCTTCTTCTTCAGCGGCGCCACCAGCGACTTCTCGGGTTCGTCCCGGGTGACGATCTGCTTGTAGTCCAGCACCGTCATCTGGCGCCGGCCAGGGGACGTGGGCTTGTACTTGCGAACCGCCATGGTCAGAGCCCCCTTCGGGCGCCCGGCAGGGCCCGGCGCCCTCCACGCCTCACGGGTTCACCACCCGCGTCAGGACACGTCCTCGAAGAACTCCTTGATGCGGTGCCCTTCCGCCAGGGTGACGATGGCCTTCTTGGCGTCGGGCTGGTAACCGGCGAACCGGCCGACCCGGCGCAGCTTGCCCCGCACCCGCACGGTGTTCACCTTGGCCACCCGCACCTTGAAGATCTGTTCCACGGCCCGCTTGATCTGGGTCTTGTTGGCCTTCGGGTGCACGAGAAAGGTGTACTTGTTGTCGGCCAGCTGCTGCATGCTCTTCTCCGTGATCACCGGGCGCAGGATGACATCATGGGGATCGGTGATCATGCCCCCAGCACCTCCTCCGCCCGCTCCACGGCTTCCCGGGCCAGGACCACGTGGCCGTGGCGCAGCACCTGATAGACGTTGAGCCGGTCCACCGTCTCGGTGTCGGCTCCCGGCAGGTTGCGCACCGACAGGTAGAGCGTCTTGTTCGGTTCCGCCAGGACGAACAGGGGCCGCTTGCCCTCCAGGTCGAGGCGCCGGATCAGGGCCGCCATCTCGCGGGTACGGGGCCGCTCCAGCCCCAGGTCATCGAGCCCCTCCAGCACGATCAGCTCGCCGTCGGCCACCTTGGCCGACAGGGCGGACCGCAGCGCGGCCCGGCGCGCCTTCTTGGGCAGGTCCTGGGTATAGTCCCGCGGCTGGGGGCCGAAGACGATACCGCCCTTGCGCCACTGGGGCGCCCGGATGCTGCCCTGCCGGGCCCGGCCCGTGCCCTTCTGCCGCCAGGGCTTGCGGCCGCCGCCCGAGACCATGCCCCGGGTCTTGGTGGCCGCCGTACCCCGGCGCTGGTTGGCCAGGTAGCGGACCACCGCCTGGTGCATCAGGGCCTCCCGCACCGGGGCGCCGAAGACCGCGTCGCTCAGCTCGATCTCCCCGACCCGCTCGCCCTGGGTGTTGTAAACCGCCACCCTCGGCATGGGGTTGTCCTCCTTTCGCCGCCCGCCGGGCCTCACGCCGGCCGCGTCTTGCGCGGGACGTTGGTCTTGCGGATGGCGACCACGCTACCCCGCGGCCCGGGTACGGCGCCCTTCACCAGCAGCAGGTTGCGCTCGGGATCCACCCGCACCACCTGCAGGCCCCGCACGGTGACCCGCCGGTTGCCGGTCCGGCCCGCCATCCGGCGCCCCTTGAACACCCGGCCGGGGAAGGTCGACGGCGCCAGGGAGCCGGGGCCGCGGTGGTACTTGGAGCCGTGGCTCATGGGTCCCCGGCCGAACCCGTGCCGGGCCACCGGGCCCAGGAAGCCCTTGCCCTTGGAGGTCCCGGTGACGTCCACGTACTCCCCGGCCTTGAACAGCTCCACCGTGAGCTGCTGGCCGACCTCGGGCATGGACTCCCCCTCGCCCTCCAGCCGGAACTCCCGCAGCACGCGCACGGGATTGACCCCGGCCCGGGCGAAGTGGCCTGCCATCGGCTTGTTCACCTTGCGGGGCTTGATCTCGCCAAAGCCCAGCTGGACCGCCCGGTAGCCGTCCCGCTCCGGGGTGCGGGTCTGCACCACCACGCAGGGCCCCGCCTGGATCACGGTGACCGGCACCGCCCGGCCCTCGTCGTCGAAGATCTGCGTCATGCCCAGCTTGCGACCCAACAGGCCGACGCCCATGGGTTGCACCTCCGTTTGCCGTCCTGCCCCTTGCCCGAACGCCTGGCCGAGCCAAGGACTCGGCTCAGAGCTTGATCTCGATGTCGACCCCGGCAGGCAGGTCGACCCGCCGCAGCGCATCGATGGTCTTGGGCGTCGGGTCGATGATATCGATCAGGCGCTTGTGGGTGCGCATCTCGAACTGCTCGCGGTGGTCCTTCTCGCCGTTGGGTGCCGTCAGGACCGTGAACACGCTGCGCTCCGTGGGCAGCGGCACGGGCCCGGAGATCTTGGCCCCCGTGCGCCGCGCGGTCTCCACGATCTTGTCGGCCGACTGGTCGAGCACGCCGTGGTCGAACGCCCGCAGCTTGATCCGGATCTTTTGCCGGGCCATCGGTGGTCCCCCCTTGCGCTCTCGTCCCAACCGGACCTACTCCAGGATCTTGGTGACGACGCCGGCGCCCACGGTGCGGCCGCCCTCGCGGATGGCGAACCGCAGCCCTTCCTCGATGGCGATGGGGGTGATCAGCTCCACCGTCATCTCGATGTTGTCCCCGGGCATGCACATCTCCACGCCCTCGGGCAGCTTGATCTCCCCCGTCACGTCCGTCGTCCGGAAGTAGAACTGCGGCCGGTACCCGTTGAAAAACGGCGTGTGCCGCCCGCCCTCTTCCTTCTTCAGCACGTACACGTTCCCCATGAACTTCTTGTGCGGGTTGATCGTCCCCGGCTTCGCCAATACCTGCCCGCGCTCGATCTCGTCCTTGTCAATCCCTCGCAGCAGGCACCCGATGTTGTCCCCCGCCACCGCCTCGTCCAGCACCTTCCGGAACATCTCCACGCCCGTCACGACCGTCTTCCGCGGCTTGTCGGTGAAGCCCACCAGCTCCACCTCGTCGCCCACCTTCACCCGGCCCCGCTCCACGCGGCCCGTCGCCACCGTCCCGCGCCCCGTGATGGAGAACACGTCCTCCACCGGCATCAGGAACGGCTTATCCACGTCCCGCTGCGGCGTCGGAATGTACTCGTCCACCGCCTTCATCAGGTCCAAAATCGCCTGCTCCGCCGCCGGATCCCCTTCCAGGGCCTTCAGCGCCGACCCCTTGATCACCGGCACCTCGTCCCCCGGAAAGTCGTACTGGCTCAAAAGCTCCCGCACCTCAAGCTCCACCAGCTCCAACAACTCCGGATCGTCCACCATGTCCACCTTGTTCAAAAACACCACGATGTACGGCACGCCCACCTGCCGCGCCAGCAAGATGTGCTCCCGCGTCTGCGGCATCGGCCCGTCCGCCGCCGACACCACCAGAATCGCCCCGTCCATCTGCGCCGCGCCCGTGATCATGTTCTTCACGTAGTCCGCGTGCCCCGGGCAGTCCACGTGCGCGTAGTGCCGCGCGTCCGTCTCGTACTCCACGTGCGCCGTCGCAATGGTGATCCCGCGCTCCCGCTCCTCCGGCGCCTTGTCGATCTGGTCGTAGGCCACAAACTGCGCCTTCCCCTGCTTCGACAGCACCTTCGTGATCGCCGCCGTCAGCGTCGTCTTCCCGTGGTCCACGTGCCCGATGGTCCCCACGTTCACGTGCGGCTTCGTCCGCTCGAACTTGGCCTTGGCCATGGGGTAATCGCCTCCTTGCACCCTGTTCTGCTGCCGCTGCTCTGCTGTGGCTCCGCCCGTTCTGGCGCCCTCCGGCCGGCGGGCTGCCGGGATCAGGGACGTCCGGCCGCCGCCGCCTTCGCCCTCGGCCGCTGCCAGCCCGCGCCGGACGCTAGCGGGCCGCCCGGGCCCGGTCGCCCCGGGCCTCGATGATCTGGTCGGCGATGTTGCGCGGCACCTGCTCGTAATGGCTGAACTGCATGGTGTAGGTGCCGCGCCCCTGGGTCTTGGACCGCAGGTCCGTGGCGTAGCCGAACATCTCCGCCAGCGGGACCAGGGCCCGGATCACCTGCAGCCCGCCGGCGTCGGGCTCCATGCCCTCGACCCGGCCGCGGCGGGCGTTGATGTCGCCGATGACGTCGCCCATGTACTGCTCGGGCACCACCACTTCGACCTTCATGATGGGCTCCAGCAGCACCGGGCCCGCCTGCTGGGCCGCATTGCGCAGGCCCATGGAGCCGGCGATCTTGAAGGCCATCTCCGAGGAGTCCACCTCGTGGTACGAGCCATCCACCAGGGTGACCCGCACGTCCAGCATGGGATAGCCGGCCAGGATGCCGTTCTCCAGCGCCTCCCGGACGCCGGCTTCCACCGCCGGGATGTACTCCTTGGGCACCACGCCACCGACGATCTTGTTGACGAACTCGAACCCGGAGCCGGGCTCCATGGGCTCGATCTCCAGCACCACGTGGCCGTACTGGCCGCGGCCGCCGGTCTGCCGGATGTACTTGCCCTCGGCCCGCGCCGGCCGGGTGATGGTCTCCTTGTAAGCCACCTGGGGCTTGCCGACGTTGGCCTGCACCTTGAACTCCCGCATCAGGCGGTCGACGATGATCTCCAGGTGCAGCTCGCCCATGCCGGAGATGATGGTCTGGCCCGTTTCCTCGTCGGTGTGGACCCGGAAGGTCGGGTCCTCCTCGGCCAGCTTGTTGAGCGACTCGCCCAGCTTGTCCTGATCGGCCTGGGTCTTGGGCTCGATGGCCACCGAGATCACCGGCTCGGGGAACTCCATGGACTCCAGCACGATGGGCGCGTTGGGGTCGCACAGGGTCTCGCCGGTGATGGTGTCCTTCAGGCCGACGGCGGCGGCGATGTCGCCGGTCCATACCTCGTCGACCTCTTCCCGGTGGTTGGCATGCATCCGCACGATGCGGCCGATGCGCTCCTGCCGGCCCTTGTTGCTGTTGTACACGTAGCTGCCGGCCTTCAGGTGGCCCGAGTAGACCCGGAAGAAGGCCAGCTTGCCCACGTAGGGGTCGGTCATGATCTTGAAGACCAGCGCCGAGAAGGGCTCGTCATCGCTGACCTTGCGCTCGATCTCCTGGCCGGTCTTGGGATCGGTGCCGCGCACGGCCGCGATGTCCAGGGGCGAGGGCAGGTAGTCGACCACCGCATCCAGCAGCAGCTGGACGCCCTTGTTCCGGTAGGCGGAGCCGCACAGCACCGGCACCAGCTGGAGGTTGACCGTGCCCTTGCGCAGGGCGGCGCGGATCTCGCCGGTGGAGATCGGCTCGCCCTCCAGGTATTTCATCATGAGTTCCTCGTCGACCTCGGCCACGGCCTCCAGCAGCTTCTCCCGGTACTCGGCGGCCTGCTCCTGCATCTCGGCCGGGATCTCCGCCGCCTCGTAGCGGGTCCCCAGGTCATCGCGGTAGAAGATGGCCTTCATCTCGACCAGGTCGATGATGCCCTGAAAACTGTCCTCGGCCCCGATGGGCAGCTGGATGGCCACCGGGTTGGCGCCCAGCCGCTCCCGCATCTGGTCCAGGACGCGGTAGAAGTTGGCGCCGACCACGTCCATCTTGTTGACGAAGGCGATGCGGGGCACCCGGTACTTGTTGGCCTGGCGCCACACCGTCTCCGACTGGGGCTCCACGCCGCCGCGGGCGGCGAAGATGGCGATCACGCCGTCCAGAACGCGCAGGGAGCGCTCCACCTCGACGGTAAAGTCCACGTGGCCGGGCGTATCAATGATGTTGATCCGGTGATCCCGCCAGAAGCAGGTGGTGGCGGCGGAGGTGATGGTGATGCCGCGCTCCTGCTCCTGCACCATCCAGTCCATGGTGGCGGCGCCTTCGTGGACCTCGCCCATCCGGTGCACGCGCCCCGTGTAGTACAGGATGCGTTCCGTGGTCGTGGTCTTGCCCGCGTCGATGTGGGCGGCGATCCCGATATTGCGCGTGCGCTCCAGGGGATACTCCCGGGGCATGTCGTCCCTCCTTCCTCCGCCGCGCCCGGCCGCCGGCCGCTGCCGGCGGCGCGCCCGCCAGCCTGCTTACCAGCGGTAATGGGCAAAGGCGCGGTTGGCTTCCGCCATGCGATGGACCTCTTCCTTGCGGCGCACGGCGCCACCGGTGTTGTTGGCGGCGTCGATCAGTTCATTGGCCAGGCGCTCCACCATGGTCCGCTCGTTGCGCTGGCGGGCGTATTCCACCAGCCACCGGAGCGCCAGGGACAGGCGCCGTTCCGGCCGCACCTCCAGGGGCACCTGGTAGGTGGCACCCCCCACGCGCCGGGGGCGGACCTCCAACGCCGGCATGGTGTTGCGCACCGCCTGTTCGAAAACCTCCAGGGGATCCCGGCCGGTCTTGGCGGCGACGCGCTCGAAGGCCTGGTAGACGATGCGCTGGGCCAGGCTCTTCTTCCCGTCCCACATCACCTTGTTGATGAGCCGTGCCACCCGCTCGCTGCCGTAGACGGGATCCGGCTCCACCGGGCGCCGTGGCACCCTGCCTCGCCTGGGCATGCCCTTCCTCCCTCCATACCGTCCTGCTGGCCGGCTGCCACCGGCCGGGCCTGGACATCAGGGCCAGCCCGGCCCCTGACACGCCACGACGCCCGCTCCGGGCGTAAAAAATTCCTCGCCAGCTCCCGGGACGAACCCGCCCCGCGCCTGCAGGGCCACCGGCGGCGAGGATGCGCCCGGCAGCGGGCGCCCGCAGGGGCCGCCCGCCGGCCGCGAGCCCGTGATTCAGCCGACAGCCGTCAGGACTTGGGCCGCTTGGCCCCGTACTTGGACCGCCCCTGGCGGCGCTTCTCGACCCCGGCGGCATCCAGCGCGCCCCGGATGATCTGATAGCGCACGCCCGGCAGGTCCTTCACGCGACCGCCGTGGACCAGCACCACCGAGTGCTCCTGGAGGTTGTGGCCCTCACCGGGGATGTAGGCCGTCACCTCGACGCCGTTGGTCAGGCGCACCCGGGCGATCTTCCGCAGGGCGGAATTGGGCTTCTTGGGCGTCGTGGTGCGCACCTGCAGGCACACGCCGCGCTTCTGGGGGTTGCCCCGCAGCGCCGGCGCACCCGTCCGGCGGGTCACCCGCTCGCGCCCCTTGCGCACCAGCTGGTTGATCGTCGGCATCGAGCGTCACCTCCTTCCCATCCCGGGCCAGGGGGCCGCCGCCGCCTCATTCTTCGAGAATGGCGGCGGAGGCGGCCCCGACCTTGATCCGGCAAGCGCTTCCCAGTTCGCGCATGGTGTCGACGTATTCCACCGCGATGCCGCGCGCCTGGCAGGCCTGCACCAGGTCGCGCACCACGTGGGCTTCCGCGTCGCGGGCCACGTAAACCTGCAACGCCTCGCCCTTCAGGACCGCCTTCAGGGTCTGCTTGGTACCGACGGTGCGGCGCCGGGCCGCCCGCAGGCGATCCAGGGACATCCCTCACTGGCCCTCCTTCGTGCGGCCGCCCTCCGGCCGCCCCCGATTCATCAGGCCAAAACACACTAGGTAAGTGTAGCACCGGCCCTTTTTCAGTGTCAACGCGAGCCGCCTCGCCGCCGGGCCGCCTGGCGGGGCGGCGGGGTGGCGCCTCGGGTGCGCACCGCCTGCCTCCGGGCGGGCGGCCCGCCGCACGGCCGCAGTACCCGACTCAGGGCGGTCCTGCCCGCCCCACGGGAGCCGGGTCATTCCGCGGCGGGCTCGTCGCCGGCCACCCCGGCACCGCCCGCCTCCGGGCCTTCCCCGGCGCCGGCTTCCTCCACCGGCGAGCCGTCGCCCGCGCCCGGACCGGCGGTACCGGCAGCCTCCTCCAGCAGCGCGGCGCCGTCGCCGCCCGCGGCCAGGGCCTGGGGGAGCACGTGGCCGTTGGCGGTGCCGTCCAGCGCCCCGTCGCCGGCCGCGGCCACCGCGCCGTCCTCACCCAGGGCGCGGGCCGCCAGGGTCTCGCTGCGGCGGGCCTGGGCCATGACCTCCCGCTCGGTCTTGCCCTCGACCAGGATCTGCATCCGGCGATAGCGGCTCATGCCGGTTCCGGCCGGGATCAGCTTGCCGATGATGACGTTCTCCTTGAGGCCCAGCAGGGGGTCGGTCTTCCCCTTGATGGCCGCCTCCGTAAGGACCCGGGTGGTTTCCTGGAAGGAGGCCGCGGAGAGGAAGGATTCGGTGGCCAGCGCCGCCTTGGTGATGCCCAGCAGCACCGGCCGGGCCGTGGCCGGCCGCGCCCCCTCGGGCAGCTGGGCGTTAGCCTCCTCCAGCTCGAAGACGTCGACCAGGCCGCCCGGCAAGAGGTCGGTGTCCCCGGCGTCCTCCACCTTCACCTTGCGCATCATCTGGCGGATGATGATCTCGATGTGCTTGTCGTTGATGTCCACGCCCTGCATGCGGTAGACCTTCTGGACTTCCTGCAGCAGGTAGAGCTGGACGGCCTGCACGCCCCGCACCTTGAGGATGTCGTGGGGGTTGATGGGCCCCTCGGTCAGCACGTCGCCGGGTTCCACCCGGTCCCCGTCGCGGACCAGGAGGCGGGCACCGAAGGGCACGGTGTAGGCCTCCCAGGTGCCGTCGTCGCTGATGACCCGCACCTCGCGCCGCTGCTTGGTCTCGACCACCTTGACGGTGCCGCCGACCTCCGTCATCACCGCCTGGCCCTTGGGCTTGCGGGCCTCGAACAGCTCCTCGACCCGCGGCAGGCCCTGGGTGATGTCCTCGCCGGCCACGCCGCCGGTGTGGAAGGTGCGCATGGTCAGCTGGGTGCCCGGCTCGCCGATGGACTGGGCGGCGATGGTCCCCACCGCCTCGCCGATGTTGACCATCTTGCCCGTCGCCAAATCGCGCCCGTAGCAGCGGGCGCAGACGCCGTACCGGGAGCGGCAGGCCAGCACGGAGCGGATCTCCACCTGCTCGATGCCGGCGTCCACGATGACCTGGGCTCGGTCCTCGTCGATCTCTTCACCCGCCGGCACGATGACCTCGCCCGTCTCGGGGTGCACCACGTCGCGGACGGCGATGCGGCCCACGATGCGGTCCTGCAGGGATTCGATGACTTCCTCCCCGTCCCGGATCTCCGACACCGTGATGCCCTCGGTGGTGCCGCAGTCTTCCTCCCGGACGATGACGTCCTGGGACACGTCCACCAGGCGCCGGGTCAGGTAACCGGAGTCGGCCGTGCGCAGGGCCGTGTCGGCCAGGCCCTTGCGGGCGCCGTGGGTGGAGGTGAAGTACTCCAAGACGGTGAGGCCCTCGCGGAAGTTGGCCCGCACCGGCTGCTCGATGATCCGGCCCGAGGGGTCGGTCATCAGGCCGCGCATGCCGCCCAGCTGGGCGATCTGGGTCAGGTTACCCCGGGCACCGGAGATGGCCATCATGTAGACCGGGTTGAAGTAGTCCAGGACCTGGGTCAGCTCCTGGGTCACCTTGTCCTTCGTCCGGTTCCAGATGTCGATGATCTTCTGATAGCGCTCTTCGGCGCTGATGAGGCCCCGGCGGTACTGGCTCTCCACCTGCTCCACCTGGGCTTCGGCCTCGGCGATGTACTCGGCCTTGCGCTCGGGGATCTTCACGTCCCCGATGGCGATGGACGCCCCGGCCTGGGTGGCGAAGCGGAAGCCCAGTTCCTTGACGGCGTCCAGCATCTCCACCGTCTTGGCGTAACCCAGGCGGCGGAAGCTCTCGGCCACGATGTCGCCCAGCTTCTTCTTGTCGACCACCTGGTTGACGAACCGGAGTTCCACGGGCAGGGCCTCGTTGAAGATCACCCGGCCCACCGTGGTCTCCAGCAACCGCCGCCCCTGGGCCGTCTCCACCCGCGCCTTGATCCGGGCGTGGACCTCCACCTGCTTGAGCTGGTAGGCCAGCAGCACCTCATCGGCGGAGCTGAAGATCCGGCCCTCGCCCCGGGCGCCCTCCCGCTCCAGCGTCAGGTAGAAGGAACCCAGCACCATGTCCTGGGTGGGCGTCACCACGGGCTTGCCGTCCTTGGGGTTCAGCAGGTTGTGGATCGACATCATGAGGACCCGGGCCTCGGCCTGGGCCTCCGCCGACAGGGGCACGTGCACCGCCATCTGGTCGCCGTCGAAGTCGGCGTTGTACGCCGTGCAGACCAGCGGGTGGATCTGGATGGCGCGGCCCTCCACCAGCACCGGCTCGAAGGCCTGGATGCCCAGGCGGTGCAGGGTGGGCGCGCGGTTCAGCAGGACGGGGTGCTCCTTGATGACCTCCTCCAGCACATCCCAGACCTCGTCCCGCACCCGCTCCACCATGCGCTTGGCGCTCTTGATGTTGTGGGCGTAACCCAGCTGCACCAGCCGCTTCATCACGAAGGGCTTGAACAGCTCCAGCGCCATCTCCTTCGGCAAGCCGCACTGGTGCATCTTCAGCCGCGGGCCCACCACGATGACCGAGCGGCCCGAGTAGTCCACGCGCTTGCCCAGCAGGTTCTGGCGGAAGCGGCCCTGCTTGCCCTTCAGCATGTCGGACAGGGACTTGAGGGGCCGGTTGCCCGGACCCGTGACCGGCCGGCCCCGCCGGCCGTTGTCGATCAGGGCGTCCACCGCCTCCTGCAGCATGCGCTTCTCGTTGCGGACGATGATGTCCGGCGCGCCCAGGTCCAGCAGCCGCTTGAGCCGGTTGTTGCGGTTGATCACCCGCCGGTAGAGGTCGTTGAGGTCCGATGTGGCGAAGCGGCCGCCGTCCAGCTGGACCATGGGCCGCAGGTCGGGCGGGATGACCGGGATGGCCTCGAGGATCATCCAGGTCGGGTCGTTGCCCGACTTGCGGAAGGCTTCGACCACCTCCAGCCGCCGGACGGCCCGCAGGCGGCGCTGGCCGCTGGAGTTGCGGATCTCGGCCCGCAGCTCCTCGGCCAGTTCGTCCAGGTCGATCCGCTCCAGAAGCTCCTTGACCGCCTCGGCGCCCATGCCGGCGCGGAAGGCGTTGCCGTACTTCTCCCGGGCCTCCCGGTACTCCGTCTCCGTCAGCAGCTGCTTCTCCATCAGCGCCGTCTCGCCCGGGTCGATCACCACGTACGCGGCGAAGTAGAGCACCCGCTCCAGGGCCCGGGGCGACATGTCCAGAAGCAGGCCCAGCCGCGAGGGGATGCCCTTGAAGTACCAGATGTGGCAGACGGGCGCCGCCAGCTCGATGTGCCCCATGCGCTCGCGGCGGACCTTGGCCTGCGTCACCTCGACGCCGCAGCGGTCGCAGACGATGCCCTTGTAGCGGACCCGCTTGTACTTGCCGCAGTGGCACTCCCAGTCCTTGGTCGGGCCGAAGATGCGCTCGCAGAAGAGGCCGTCCCGCTCCGGCTTCAGGGTGCGGTAGTTGATGGTCTCGGGCTTCTTCACCTCGCCCTTGGACCACTCCCGGATCTTCTCGGGCGAGGCCAGGCTGATGCGGATGGCGTCAAAATGGTTGACGTCCTGGGCAAGCCCGTCGCCGATGCGGTCCTGGAAGCTCTCGATGGTCTTCATGCCTCACTCGCCCCCTCCGCTGGCCCGCAGGTCGTCGTCCTCGTCACCGGGCGCGCCCGCCTCGTCCTCCCCGTCGGCGGGTTCGTCCGCCGCGTCGTCGCCCACGTCCGGGAGGTCGAAGCCGGCATCCAGGTCGGTGTCGTCATAGGCGTCCGGGCTGTCCCCCCAGTCGCCCTCACCGGCCTCGTCACCTTCCAGGCCTTCGTCGCCGGCCCCGTCATAATCGCCGTACCCGTCACCCTCGTCGTACGAACCGGCCTCGGCCGCCCGCCGGCCCGCCCGCACCCGGGCGCCCGCCCGGGCCAGCTCGCCCAGGTCCAGGTCCAGCTCGCCGCCGGTGTCGGCGGCTTCCTCGTCCTCCCGCAACACGATCTCCCGGTTGTCCTCGCTCAGGATCTTCACGTCCAGACCCAGGCTCTGCATCTCCTTGATCAGGACCTTGAACGACTCGGGCACGCCCGGCTCGGGCACGTTCTCGCCCTTGACGATGGCCTCGTACGTCTTCACGCGGCCCACCACGTCGTCGGACTTGACGGTCAGCAGCTCCTGCAGGGTGTAGGCGGCGCCGTAGGCCTCCAGGGCCCACACCTCCATCTCGCCGAAGCGCTGGCCGCCGAACTGGGCCTTTCCGCCCAGGGGCTGCTGGGTGACCAGCGAGTACGGCCCGGTGGAGCGGGCGTGGATCTTGTCGTCCACCAGGTGGGCCAGCTTGAGCATGTAGACGTAGCCCACCGTCACCTCGTTGTCGAAGGGCTCGCCGGTGCGGCCGTCATACAGCACGGTCTTGCCCGACTCGGGCAGGCCCGCCTTGCGCAAAAGCTCCCGGATGCTCTCCTCGCCGGTGCCGTCGAACACCGGGGTCGCCACCCACAGCCCCAGGGCCTTGGCCGCCCAGCCCAGGTGGCACTCCAGGATCTGGCCGATGTTCATGCGCGAGGGGACCCCCAGAGGGTTGAGGACGATGTCCACCGGCGTGCCGTCGGGGAGGAAGGGCATGTCTTCCTCCGGCATGATGCGGGCGATGACGCCCTTGTTGCCGTGGCGGCCGGCCATCTTGTCGCCCTCGGAGATCTTGCGCTTCTGGGCCACGTAGACCTGGACCAGCTGGTTGACGCCCGGCGCCAGCTCGTCGCCGTTCTCCCGGGAGAAGACCTTGACGTCGACGACGATGCCGCTTTCGCCGTGGGGCACCCGCAGGGAGGTATCCCGCACCTCCCGCGCCTTCTCGCCGAAGATGGCGCGCAGGAGCCGCTCCTCGGCGGTGAGCTCCGTCTCGCCCTTGGGCGTCACCTTGCCGACCAGGATGTCCCCTGCCCGGACCTCGGCCCCGATGCGGATGATGCCGCGCTCGTCCAGGTCGCGCAGCTGGTCTTCGCCCACGTTGGGGATGTCGCGGGTGATCTCCTCCGGACCCAGCTTGGTGTCGCGGGCCTCGCACTCGTACTCCTCGATGTGGATCGAGGTGAAGACGTCATCCTTGACCAGCCGCTCGCTGATCAGGATGGCGTCCTCGTAGTTGTAGCCCTCCCAGGGCATGAAGGCGACCAGCACGTTGCGGCCCAGGGCCAGCTCGCCGTGGTCGGTGGAGGGGCCGTCGGCCAGGACGTCGCCCTTCTCCACCCGCTGGCCCTTGCGCACCAGCGGCCGCTGGTTGAAGCACGTGCCCTGGTTGGAACGCTCGAACTTCATCAGGTGGTAGGTGTCCCGCTGGCCGTCGTCGGTTTCGACCACGATCTCGCGGGCCGTCACCCGCCGCACGGTGCCCGCCCGGCGGGCGGTGATCACCACCCCCGAGTCCACGGCGGTGCGGTACTCGACGCCCGTGCCCACCAGGGGGGCCTCGGTGCGGATCAGGGGGACCGCCTGGCGCTGCATGTTGGCCCCCATCAGGGCGCGGTTGGCGTCGTCGTGCTCCAGGAACGGGATCAGCGCCGTCGCGATGGAGAACACCTGCTTGGGCGAGACGTCCATGTAGTCGATCTCTTCGGGCGCGGCCAGGCGCACCTCGTCGCGGAAGCGCACGGCCACCCGCTTCTCCTTGAAGTACCCGTTCTCATCCAGCTCGGCGTTGGCCTGGGCGATGACGCACTCGTCCTCCTCATCGGCCGTGAGGTAGACCACGTCGTCGGTCACCCGGCCCTTTTCCACCCTCCGGTACGGCGTCTCGATGAAGCCGTACTCGTTCACCCGGGCATAGGTCGCCATGGCGCCGATCAAGCCGATGTTGGGACCTTCCGGCGTCTCGATGGGGCACATGCGCCCGTAGTGGGAGTGGTGCACGTCCCGCACGTCGAACCCGGCCCGCTCCCGGCTCAGGCCGCCGGGCCCCAGGGCCGACAGCCGGCGCTTGTGGGTGAGCTCGGAGAGCGGGTTCGTCTGGTCCATGAACTGGCTGAGCTGGCTGGAGCCGAAGAACTCCTTGACCGCCGCCACCACGGGCCGGATGTTGATCAGCGCCTGGGGCGTGATGGCGTCGGCGTCCTGGATGCTCATGCGCTCCTTGATGACCCGCTCCATCCGCGCCAGGCCGATGCGGAACTGGTTCTGCAGGAGCTCGCCCACCGAGCGCAGGCGGCGGTTGCCCAGATGGTCGATGTCGTCGGTGGTGCCGACGCCGGCAAACAGGCCGAAGGCGTAGTTGATGATGGCGGCGATGTCTTCCCGGGTCAGGGTGCGGACCGTGGTGTCGGGCTGGCCGTTGCCCAGGACCACCACCTCGCGGTCCTCGGGGGTGCGCACCCGCACCCGCCGCACGCCCGCCGCCTGGACCCGCTGGGCCAGCTGGCGGTCGAACCGCTGGCCCGCCTCCACGATCCGCTCCCCCGTCTGGGGATCCACCACGTCTTCCGCGGCGTAAAGGCCGATGAGCCGCGCCCGCAGGTTGAGCTTCTTGTTCATCTTGTAGCGGCCCACGGCCGCCAGATCGTAGCGCTTGGGGTCGAAGAACAGGTTGTCCAGAAGCTGGCGGGCGCTCTCGTCGGTGGGCGGTTCCCCGGGCCGCAGGCGCTTGTAGATCTCGATCAGGGCCTCGGCCTGGGAGTCGGTGTTGTCCTTGTCCAGGGTGGCCCGGACGTGTTCGGTATCGCCCAGCAGCTCCAGCAGCTCGGCATCGGTCTGGTAGCCCAGGGCCCGCAGCAGCACGGTGGCGGGCTGCTTCCGGGTGCGGTCGACGCGCACATACACCACGCCGCTGGCATCGGTTTCAAACTCCAGCCAGGCACCGCGGTTGGGGATGACCGTGGCCGAATAGAGCGGGTTGCCGTTGGCGTCATAATCCACGCTGTAGTAGACGCCCGGCGAGCGGACCAGCTGGCTGACCACGACGCGCTCGGCGCCGTTGATCACGAAGGTGCCGTGCTCGGTCATCAGCGGGAAGTCTCCCATGAAGACCTCCTGCTCCTTGACCTCGCCCGTTTCCTTATTAATGAGGCGCACCCTCACCCGCATGGGCGCAGCGTAGGTGACGTCCCGGTCCTTGCACTCCTGGACGGAATACTTGGGCTCGCCCAGCGAATAGTCCACGAACTCCAGCACCAGGTTGCCCGTGAAGTCCTGAATGGGCGAGATGTCCTGGAAGGTCTCCTTCAGGCCTTCGTTGAGGAACCACCGGTAGGAGTTCAGCTGCACCTCGATCAGGTTGGGCAGGTCCAGGACTTCGTGGATGCGCCCGAAGCTCAGCCGCTCGCGCTTCCCGCTCTTGACCACGTGCGGCATGCCTTCACACCCCTTCGGCAGAGGATCCGCCATCGTTGCGCCCGTCCGCCCCTGCCGCCCGGCACGGCAGGGCCAGCCGCTCGCCGGCGGCCCGCAGCGGCGCCGCCGGTTCGACCACCACCCGGCCCCGGCAACGCCCGGGCCGGTCCCTTCCCTGCGGTCACCTCCGGTTCATACCCTTTACACAGGCGGCCCATCCCCAGAGGGATCAAGGCGGCAAGCAAATCGCCACAAGCATGGAGTCCACTTGCAGGAACTATGCGTCCCGGTGCCGAACCACCAGGCCAAGGATGGCGGCACCATGGTCATGCGGGCTCCGGGAATCGTCCCGGGGTCGGTGGGTCTTGTGCGCATGGTCACCTGCCACTGACGGAAACCAATAACAGTGGCAAGGTATAATGCTAGCGCAAGGCCATACCCCTGTCAATGCCGCCAGCCTGTCCCACGGTTTCCCGCAGCAGCCGAAGGGTAAGGCCCACCCGGTCGGGATGGGCTTTCTTGTTGGCGGCTTACTGGCGGCCTTCTGGTGGCACCCCGCCGTCGTCCTTTGGGCCTGCACAGCGCCATCATGCGGGCCTGCACAGCGGGCCTAAAAGGAGTAGGCGCCGGTGCCGCCCCGCAGGACCGCACCGGCGCCGCAGCCCAGCGTCTCGCCCCAGCCCACGGTCTTACTGGATCTCCACCGTGGCGCCCACTTCGGCGAGCTTGGCCTTGATCTGCTCCGCCTCTTCCTTGGAGGCGCCCTCCTTGATCGGCTTGGGCGCGTTGTCCACCAGGTCCTTGGCTTCCTTCAGACCGAGACCCGTCAGCTCGCGCACGACCTTGATGACCTGGATCTTGTTGGCGCCCACGTCCTTGAGGATGACGTTGAACTCCGTCTTCTCCTCCTCGGCCGCCGGAGCCGCGGCGCCCGCCGCCGCCGCGGGCGCGGCCACCGCCACCGGAGCCGCCGCGGAGACGCCGAACTCCTCCTCGAACTTCTTGACCAGCTCCGCCAGCTCCAGCACGGTCATGCCCTTCACGATGTCCAGCACTTCCTGCACCTTGGACACCGCAATCCCTCCTCGTGGGGTCATGTTGGGGTGGCCGGAATTCCGTCCGGCCACCGGTCTTAAGCGGGACGCGCCGGCTCAGGCCTGCGCCTCCCGCTGGCGCCGCAGCGCGTCGACGGCGTAGACGAAGGACCGCAGAGTGGCCGCCAGGACGCCGGCCAGGCCGTACAGGGGCGCCTGCATGCCGCCCATGACCTTGGCCAGCAACTCCTCCCGGGAGGGCAGGTCGGCCAGCTGCTGGACCTCCTTGACACCGATGATCCGGCCGTCCAGGAGGCCGCCCTTGATCTGCAGCTGGTTGTACTCCCGGGCAAAGCGGGAAAGCTCCTTGGCCGCCACCACCGGATCGTCGAAGCCGAAGGCCAGGGCCGTGGGCCCCTCCAGCAAGGGGTCCAGGCCCTCGATGCCTGCCTTCTCCGCCGCCCGGCGGATCAGGGTGTTCTTGATGACCCGGTACTCCACGCCCTGGGCGCGCAGGCGCCGGCGCAGCTCCGTGGTCGCGGCCACGTTCAGCCCGCGGAAATCCGTAAGGATCACGCCCTGGGCGCGCTGCAACTTGCCTGCCAGGTCTTCCACCAGCGCTTCCTTCTGGGCCCTGTTGAGCAAGGTGTCACCCCCTTCCGGGCCGGACCGCCCGGTGCCGGGGAACAAGAAACCCCGGCGGCTCCCGCCGGGGTACGGTTGCAGCACGGGTTCGAGTCAGGACCCGGCGGGTCGAACCCGCCCCCGCGGCCCGAGGCCGCGGCCACCGGGGACGGCGCCCCGCCGCGGCCGCCCGCCGGCCGCACGGCCGTCAGCAGGCATGACCGGAGGTGACCGGGGCGCCTCCATCGCCCGATGGGGCCTGTCCTGACCGGCTGTCACCGTTACCTCGGCAGGCGGGCCCGGACGGCCCTTTAAGCACAGGCACCTGCTGTCTGCGGTAACGCCTTGCGGCGGGCGGGCCTGGCGGCCCGCCCGCCGTGCTCACCGTGAAGAAAGGAAACCAGAACTTCGGCCCCGGAGCAAGCCCTCGGGCCGAAAGATGTCAAGCCACCTGCCCGACGGCCGTCGGGCGGATGCGGATGCCCGGACCCATGGTGGACGAGACCGTGACCGAGCGGATGTACTGGCCCTTCGCTGCCGCGGGGCGGGCCCGCACCACGGCCTCAACCAGGGCATCCAGGTTCTCCTTGAGCTGTTCGACGGTGAAGGACACCTTGCCGATGGGGACGTGGACGTTGCCCGCCTTGTCGGTGCGGAACTCCACCTTACCGGCCTTGAACTCCCGCACCGCGTCGGCCACCTCGAAGGTCACGGTCCCCGTCTTGGGGTTGGGCATCAGCCCGCGCGGGCCCAGGATGCGGCCCAGACGCCCCACCACACCCATCATGTCGGGGGTGGCGATGGCCACGTCGAAGTCCAGCCAGCCCTGCTGGATGCGCTCGGCCAGCTCTTCCGCCCCCACGACGTCGGCGCCGGCCGCCTCGGCGGCCTTGGCCGGCTCGCCCTTGGCAAAGACCAGCACCCGCACGGTCCGGCCGGTGCCGTGGGGCAGGGTGACGGTGCCGCGCACCACCTGGTCCGCGTGGCGCGGATCCACGCCCAGGCGCAGGGCCACCTCCACCGTCTCGTCAAAGCGGGCCGAGGCCAGCTCCTTCACCTTGGCCAGGGCCTCTTCGGGCTCGTAGAGGCGCTGGCGGTCCACCTGGGCCGCCGCACCCCGATAGCGCTTGCCGTGCTTCGGCATACAAGATCCACCTCCGTGGTCCGGACGACGGCCTTGCAGCCGTCTCCCACAGGTGATTCATGGAAGAACAGGCCGATCAGGCTCGGGGCGGGCCCGCGTCAGGCCTCGACCACTTCGATGCCCATGCTGCGGGCGGTGCCCTCGATCAGCCGCATGGCGGCTTCCACGTCCGCCGCGTTCAGATCGGGCATCTTGAGCTCCGCGATCTCCCGGATCTGCTTCCGGGTGACGCGGCCGACCTTGTTCTTGTTGGGCGCGCCCGACCCCTTCTCGACGCCCGCCGCCCGGGCCAGCAGGATGGAGGCCGGGGGCGTCTTGGTGATGAAGGTGAAGGACCGGTCCTGGTAGACCGTAATCTCCACGGGGATGATCAGGCCCACCTGGTCCTTGGTGCGCTCGTTGAACTCCTTGGTGAAGGCCATGATGTTGACGCCATGCTGGCCCAAAGCCGGACCGACCGGCGGCGCCGGTGTGGCCTTGCCGGCCGGAATCTGCAGCTTGATCTTGCCGATGACCTTCTTGGCCACGTCGCCTCTCCTCCCGCTCCCGCAGCGTCCCGCCCGCCGGCCGCGGGTCCCGCGGCCGGCACCTGCACCAGGGTCCGGCCTGCCGGACCGCACGGAAGCCGCCGGCCGGCACCGGGCGGGCGGCCACGGTCACTGCACCATTAAAGCTTCTCGACCTGGGTGAAGTCCAGCTCCACCGGAGTTTCCCGGCCGAACATGGAGACCAGGACCCGCAGCTTGCCCTTCTGGTGGTCGATGGTCTCCACCTGGCCGATGAAGCCCTCGAAGGGCCCGTCGGCCACCTTGACGGACTCGCCCACCTCGAACCGGATGAGCGGCCGCGGTTCGTCGACGCCCATCTGCCGGCGGATCTGCTCGACCTCCGACGGCAGAAGGGGCGTGGGCTTGCTCCCGGCCCCCACGAAGCCCGTAACCCCCGGCGTGTTGCGCACCACATACCAGGAGTCGTCGGTCATGATCATGTCGACCAGCACGTACCCCGGGAAGACCTTGCGCTGCACGGTGCGCCGCTTGCCGTCTTTGACCTCGATGGCCTCCTCGGTGGGAACAAGGACCTCGAAGATCTTGTCCTGCATGCCCATGGTGCGCACGCGCTTCTCGATGTTCGCCTTGACCTTGTTCTCGTATCCGGAGTAGGTGTGGATCACGTACCATTGCCGGCGGGGGTCGCTCGGGGCCGGCGGCTGGCCCGTGCTCTCCGGGACCGTTTCCCGGCCGGCCGCCTCCGGGCCGTCTCCCGCGGCGGCCCCTGCCGCTCCATCGCCGCGTCCTGGCGCGGCGGGCCCGTCCAGTGCCCCGCCGGTCCCCGGCTCGTCGGATCGGAATTCTTCCGCATGCCGCTCTCGCACCATGGTCGCGGGTTCCCGAGGAACCCGTCACCCCCTTCGCCTTGTGCCGGTACCGCCTGCCGCACCTGCCCTGATCCCCCGGCTCCCGGGTCACCTTGCCCGGCTCGTCGCCGGCTTCCGGGTCCCCTTGCCCGGCCCGCCGGGCCCGCCCGGCCGCCGGTTCGCCCGGCGGTGCCGCCCTGGTGAAGGCACCCGTCGCCGGCCGGCGCTGCAGCGAGCTGGCGCGGGCCACCGGCCACGGCAACCGGAATGGCCGCAGCGGGAAGGGCCCGCCCCTTCCCACACTACCGGGCGTATCGCATCGACTTCGCCGGGCGTATCACACCGGCCGGCCCTTGCTGCAGGGGCGGCGCCGCGCCGGCAGCGGCTGAGCCGTGACGGCTTGCCCGTTCAAGCCGGGAAGGGTCGCCGGATGATCCCCCTGCGATGGCCGCCATGGGTCAATGTCTGGATCAACCCGGCAACACCAGCTGGATGACCTGCCGGATCACGAAATCCACGACCCAGATCAGGGCTGCCAGAAAGGCGACGGTGCCCAGCACCACCGCCGTGTAGGTCACGGTCTGCTGGCGGTTGGGCCAAACCACCCGGCGCAGCTCGGCTACGGTCTGGCGGAAGAACCGGGCGACCCTCTCCACCGCCCCGCGCACGGATACCCGCCTGCCCATCGCTGCATCCCTTCCTGCCGCCCCGGCCGGCCGGCTGCCCGCCGCCGGTGGGGCGACCGATCCGCGCTGCCGCGCCATGGCACCGTCACCTCACAAGGGCAAAAAAAGAAAGCCCTGGCCATGATGAGTTTTACAATCCACGTCCCCAACCCACGCACCTGCTCCCTGGCTGCACGCAGCGGCTGCGCACGGCAGGACCGCAGGCACAGAGCCGCATTGGGAAGCGGAAAGAAAGATGGCAGGCCCGGAGGGATTCGAACCCCCAACCTGCGGATTTGGAGTCCGCCGCTCTAACCAGTTCGAGCTACGGGCCTGCGAATACGGCGCAAACTACGACCACAGCCCGGAACAGAAACCCGGAGCGCTTTGATTATACCTGCCCCCTGCAGGGCGGTCAATTGCCGGCACGACGGCCAGGGGGCCGGAGGGCGCTGTCCCGGACTGGGGTCCTTGCCGGGAAGGGCCGGGCTCATCCGGCGGCACCGGGCCGGGGCCTGGCGCTGGCGTCACCGGCCTCGGGCCAGGCCACCTGCCGCCACGCCCCCCGCTCCGGCGCCTGCAGACCCCACCCTTGCCGTCAAGGATCAACGGGTCTCGCGGTGAACGGTGTGACGACCGCACCACTTGCAGTACTTGCGCAGCTCCAGCCGCGAGGTGTGGGTGCGCTTGTTCTTGGTGGTGGCGTAGTTCCGCCGCTTGCACTCGCTGCATTCCAGGTTGATGACGACGCGCATGGCTCATTCCTCCACGGCCGCCCGCCCGGACCCGCCCCGCCCTGCCTTCACCGCGAGGATGCGATGACGGTGCACTGCGCCAGGGAGGACAGGTACCGGTGCGGCCGGCAGGCTGAAAGCGCAGCGGGGCAGGCGGCCCTGCCGTTTGCCCCACTGAATGTAGCACGGGGCAGGACGCCTGTCAAAGACGGCCTGCCCCGTTCGCCGCCGGAAAGCCCTGCCTGCTCGCCGGCAGCGACCTACTCCAGGATCTTGGTGACGACGCCGGCGCCCACGGTGCGGCCGCCCTCGCGGATGGCGAACCGCAGCCCTTCCTCGATGGCGATGGGGGTGATCAGCTCCACCGTCATCTCGATGTTGTCCCCGGGCATGCACATCTCCACGCCCTCGGGCAGCTTGATCTCCCCCGTCACGTCCGTCGTCCGGAAGTAGAACTGCGGCCGGTACCCGTTGAAAAACGGCGTGTGCCGCCCGCCCTCTTCCTTCTTCAGCACGTACACGTTCCCCATGAACTTCTTGTGCGGGTTGATCGTCCCCGGCTTCGCCAATACCTGCCCGCGCTCGATCTCGTCCTTGTCAATCCCCCGCAGCAGGCACCCGATGTTGTCCCCCGCCACCGCCTCGTCCAGCACCTTCCGGAACATCTCCACGCCCGTCACGACCGTCTTCCGCGGCTTGTCGGTGAAGCCCACCAGCTCCACCTCGTCGCCCACCTTCACCCGGCCCCGCTCCACGCGGCCCGTCGCCACCGTCCCGCGCCCCGTGATGGAGAACACGTCCTCCACCGGCATCAGGAACGGCTTATCCACGTCCCGCTGCGGCGTCGGAATGTACTCGTCCACCGCCTTCATCAGGTCCAAAATCGCCTGCTCCGCCGCCGGATCCCCTTCCAGCGCCTTCAGCGCCGACCCCTTGATCACCGGCACCTCGTCCCCCGGAAAGTCGTACTGGCTCAAAAGCTCCCGGACCTCGAGCTCCACCAGCTCCAAAAGCTCCGGATCGTCCACCATGTCCACCTTGTTCAAAAACACCACGATGTACGGCACGCCCACCTGCCGCGCCAGCAAGATGTGCTCCCGCGTCTGCGGCATCGGCCCGTCCGCCGCCGACACCACCAGAATCGCCCCGTCCATCTGCGCCGCGCCCGTGATCATGTTCTTCACGTAGTCCGCGTGCCCCGGGCAGTCCACGTGCGCGTAGTGCCGCGCGTCCGTCTCGTACTCCACGTGCGCCGTCGCAATGGTGATCCCGCGCTCCCGCTCCTCCGGCGCCTTGTCGATCTGGTCGTAGGCCACAAACTGCGCCTTCCCCTGCTTCGACAGCACCTTCGTGATCGCCGCCGTCAGCGTCGTCTTCCCGTGGTCCACGTGCCCGATGGTCCCCACGTTCACGTGCGGCTTCGTCCGCTCGAACTTGGCCTTGGCCATGGGGCCACACCCTCCCGATCTGCACGGAGATTGCAGGCATTCGCCCAAAATAAGCGGCTCTATTGTACTGAACTGGATGGGGTGGGACAAGCGGACGGCAGAGGAGGAAATGGCCAGCCGGCCGGGCCCGGACGAGCCCCCGCCCCCGGGTCCCTTGCCGACGGGGGCTTCCCGCACCGCCCACCGCTGGCGCCCGCCCTTCAGGATGCCCCGCCGCGGGCAGAAACGGCATGGCCCCCGCGCCACGGCGGGGGCCATCACACCTTCCTTGAGCTGCCGGGCGGAATCGAACCGCCGACACCAGCCTTACCATGGCTGTGCTCTACCGACTGAGCTACGGCAGCCCGGGGCCGCTTCACAGGCCCACAGACAACAATCAAATGGTTGCGGGGGTGGGATTTGAACCCACGACCTCCGGGTTATGAGCCCGACGAGCTACCTGGCTGCTCTACCCCGCGTCGTGTGGAGAGGGCTGGATTCGAACCAGCGAAGGCGTAAGCCAGCAGATTTACAGTCTGCCCCGTTTGGCCGCTTCGGTACCTCTCCATGCCTGCGCTCGTCCCGCCGCGGCCGTCCCACCGGGCGACCGCTGGGCCGAACGCCGATTCTCATTATATCAGGCCTGTCAAGCGACCCCGGGGAAGGCGATCGGAGCTGGCGGACGGATTCGAACCGACAACCTGCCGCTTACAAGGCGGCTGCTCTACCGTTGAGCTACGCCAGCACGGATCCAACCGCAAGACCGATGATACCACGGGAGTCGCCCCCTCGCAACTGGCTCCCGGGGCTCCCGGCCGTCCGAGAAAACGCCACCGCCCGGGAAGCGCCCCGATGCAGGCGGCCCACGCGGCGACACCCCAGGGGACGCCCCCGGGCGGTGCCGGCGCGCTCGCCGCCGTGCTCCCGTCGCCGGGCCGCACCCGCACCCGCCCTGGCGGACCCCGGCCGCGCCGGTGCCGGCGCGCTCCGGGTGCGCACGCGCGCCCCGGCCCGCCCTTTCCCCGCGCGGCTTCCACGCACCCCGGCGGACCCCCGCCCGGCGGCCCCGCCAGTGCAGCCGGCCCGGGCTTCAAGCCCGGGCCGGCTGGTCCAGCTGCTGATTGCGCGATTCGATATAGCGCTCCAGCTTCCGCTTGACCCGCTGGAGGGCGTTGTCGATGGACTTGACGTGCCGGTTGAGCTCATCGGCGATCTCCTGATACGATTTGCCATCCAGGTAGGCGATCAGCACCCGCCACTCCAGCTCGCTCAGGATTTCGCCCATCTTCTGCTCGATGTCGCCAAACTCTTCCCGGCTGATGAACAGCTCCTCCGGATCCGTCACCCGCGACCCGGAGATGATATCCAGCAAGGTTCGGTCCGAATCCTCATCATAAATGGGCTTGTTGAGCGATACATAAGAATTCAAGGGAATATGCTTCTGGCGCGTGGCCGTTTTGATGGCCGTAATGATCTGGCGCGTGATGCAAAGCTCAGCAAAGGCCCTGAAGGACGACAGCTTATCGCTGCGGAAATCACGGATGGCCTTGTAAAGCCCAATCATGCCCTCCTGGATGATGTCTTCCCGGTCGGCGCCCACCAGAAAATAGGAGCGCGCTTTGGCGCGGACGAAATTCTTGTACTTTCCGATGAGGTATTCCAGCGCCTCCGGGTTTCCCTGCCGGGCGATTTCGACGATTTCTTCATCTTCCATCCGGTCCAGATCCCGATCTACCAGTGAAGACGCATGCGCCTGGGCGTTCACCGTCTCCATCGCCTCCGTCAGACAGGGTCACGGCGGCTAGCGGGGTCCGCGCGCAACGAGGGTTTGCCGTAAGGGCGGGTACCCGACAACCGGTTTTGCTCCCATGATATGCGCGAAGTTGCGGAAATACCGACCGGTGATGGCGCCTACGGGACGGAAAGCTTCCTGGTCGGAATCTACATGTGGACAAATCGCAAGGCCATTATACTGGCGTGCTTCGACAAGCGTCAAGGATGCGGGCGGGTCCCGCTTTCCCCTGCCGGACCGCTGCCGCCGGTTCCGCCGGGAGCCGCGCCGCGCTGCCGGCGCTGGCGCGCCGCCTCGAACAGCAGGATGCCGGCGGCCACCGATACGTTGAGGGACGCCACCTTCCCGGCCATGGGGATGAAGACCCGGTCGTCGCACTGCCGGAGCAGCAGCGGGGGGATGCCCCGGCCCTCGCTGCCCAGGACCAGCGCCGTGGGCCGGGTCCAGTCCCACTGGTCATAGGGCTGGGCCCCTTCCGGGTCGGCCGCCACCACCCAGACCCCTTGTTCTTTGAACCGGCGGACCACCTGATTGAGGTTGGCCACCTGGGCAACCGCCAGGTGAACCAGGGCACCGGCAGAGCTCTTGAACGCCGTGGGCCCCAGCGGCGCGCTGCGATGGACCGGGACCACCGCGCCATGGGCCCCCGCCGCCTCCGCCGAGCGGAAGACGGCACCCAGATTGTGCGGGTCCTGGATTCCGGCGCAGATCACCAGCAAAGGAGGCTCGCGCCGCCGGGATGCCACCTCCAGCAGATCCAGAGGGTCCGGTTGCGGCAAGGGGGCCGCCAGGGCGATGACCCCCTGGTGTCCCTCGGTCTGGGCGCGACGCTGCAGCTCCGCCGGATCGATCTCGGTGACCGGTACGCCCCGGCGGCGGGCCAGCGCCTCCAGCTCTGCCAGGGCCGCGCCCCGCCGCCCGGCGGCCACCCAGACGTGCCGGACGGGATGGCCGCTGCGCAGGAGCTCCAGCACCGGCTGCCGCCCTTCCACCTGGAGGAACCCTGCCCCGCCGGGGGCCGCCGCGCGGGGGCGCCCCCCGGCGCCGCCCCCTGTCGCGGGCCGGCGCCGGGGGCCCCGGATTCCTCCCCTGTCCCGGCCCCGCCCCGCCGGAGCCGTCACGGTCGCGCCCCCCGCGCCAGCGGCTCGGGGTGCTCCCGGCGGCGCACCCGCGTCCCCGCCGGCGTGTCTTCCAGGATGTAGCCCAGCTCGGCCAGGCGGTCGCGGATCCGGTCGGCCAGCTCGTAGTCACGGATGGAGCGGGCGTACTGGCGCACCTCCACCAGCAGGTCCAGCAGCGCCTGGGCATCTCCGGCCGGTTCGCCCGCGGCGCCGGTGCGGAACAGGCGCAAGGGGCGCCCCAGATCCCGGATCAGGTCCAGGGTGGCCTGGATCCAGGCCCGCGGGCTGCCGGGCCCCAGCGCTTTGTGGCCGTCCCGGGCCAGGGTGAAGAGGGCCGCCAGCGCGTCGGCGGTGTTGAAGTCGTCGTCCATGGCCTGCTCGAACTCGGCGCGAGCCTGGGCCAGGCGCGCGGGCCAGTCCACCTGTGCCGCCGGCACCAGGCTGCTCTCGGGCGCACCCGCCCGCTCGGGGGTCCCTGCCGCGGTCCCCACCGCGCTGCCGGGACCCTCCAGACCCCGGCGGGCTTCCGCCGGGTCGTCCTGCGCACCCCCGGAGGCCGCCCGAGCTGCCGGTTCGTCCCCCGCCGGCGCCACCGCCAGCAGGTGCTCCAGATGGGCGATGAAGTTGGCCAGGCGCTGGCGTGCCCGCTCGGCCTGCTCCAGGGCTTCCAGGCTGAACTCCAGCGGGTTGCGGTAGTGGGCGGAGAGGATGAACAGGCGGATCGCCTCGGGGTGGAAACGGGCGCGCAGGTCCCGGACCCGCCAGAAGTTGCCCATGGACTTGCCCATGCGCTGGCCGCCCACCTGGACCAGGGCCACGTGCATCCAGTAGCGGGCGAAGGGTTGGCCCGTGGCCGCCTCGCTCTGGGCGATCTCGTTCTCGTGGTGCGGGAAGACCAGGTCGCTGCCCCCCGAGTGGATGTCCAGGGTGGTGCCCAGCTCGTCCATGGCCATGGCCGAGCACTCGATGTGCCAGCCGGGCCGCCCCGGGCCCCAGGGGCTGTCCCAGGCGGGCTCGCCCGGTTTCTGGGCCTTCCAGAGGGCGAAATCCAGGGGGTTGCGCTTGTTCTCCGAAGCTTCGACCCGGGCACCGGCCAGCAGCTGCTCGGTACGCTGGCCGGAGAGCTTGCCGTAGTCGCGGAAGCGGGAGACGTCGAAGAAAACGTCGCCGTTGGCGACATAGGCGTAACCCTGGTCGATCAGGCGCTGGATCAGGCCGATGATGGCCCCGATCTTCTCCGAGACCCGCGGGTGGACGTCGGCCCGGACGATGCCCAGGGCGTCGGCGTCCTCGAAGTAGGCCCGGATCTGCTCGTCCGCCAGCTCCTTGACGCTGATCCCCCGCTCTGCGGCCCGGCGGATCAGCTTGTCGTCGATGTCGGTGAAGTTCTGGATGTAGCGGACCCGGTACCCGCGGTACTCCAGCCAGCCGCGCACCACGTCAAAGAAGAGGAACGTGCGCAGGTTGCCTACGTGGAAGTAGTCGTAGACCGTGGGGCCGCAGTTGTACATGCGCACCCGGCCGGGCTCCAGCGGCTCGAACGGCTCCTTCTGTCCCGTCAGGGTGTTGTAGATCTGAATGGCCATGCTCGTCCCCTTCCTCTGTCCCCTTCCTTGACCCCTTCACGCCCGGCTACTGCCCGCAGGCCGCTCCCGCCGGCCGGCGGCCGCGTTCGTCCGATTCAAGGGCCGCGGGCGCAGCACCCGGTCGCCCGGCGCCCTGCGGTCCCCCGTTGACGTGCTCGCGGGTGGCCGCGGCCCTTTCCTGCTCCAGCGCCGCCCTCTCCTGTTCCAGGGTCAGCAGGCGGTGTTCCAGCTCCTCCACGTAATCCTGCAGGCGCTGGATCGCCTCGGACACGGGGTCGGGCAGCTCGCCGTGGTTCAGGTCGACCCCCACGCGGCGGCCGTCCCGGATCACCACCTTGCCGGGGATCCCCACCACCGTGCAGTTGGGGGGCACCGGCTTCACCACTACGGCGCCCGCACCGATCCGGCAGTTGTCACCGATGGTGATGGCGCCCAGCACCTTGGCCCCCACCCCCACCAGGACGCCGTTGCCCAGGGTGGGATGACGCTTGCCCCGCTCCTTCCCCGTGCCGCCCAGGGTGACCCCCTGGTAGATGGTGACGTCGTCGCCGATCTCCGCCGTCTCCCCGATCACCACGCCCAGGCCGTGGTCGATGAAGCACCGCCGCCCGATGCGGGCACCGGGATGGATCTCGATCCCCGTCAGCCACCGGGAGAAGTGGGATATTCCCCGGGCAATGAAGTACAGGCGGCGCCGGTAGAACCAGTGGGCAATGCGGTGCATCCACAAGGCGTGCAGCCCGGGGTAGAAGAAGACCACCTCCCAGACGGAGCGGGCGGCGGGGTCGCGCTCGAAGACCACCTGGATGTCTTCCCTCAAGCGTTCCAGCAGGCGGCGCAGCATGGGCTCCACCCCCAAATGAAAGGGCCCTTCCGCCTTCAGAGGCGGGAGGGCCCGCGGTTCCACTCTGATTGGGTGCCGGTCCCGCGGCGGGACGGCCGGTCACCCCCCTCCTGCCGGCCCCCGGGCCACCACCTCCACCGGCTCGCAGCCGAACCACCGGCGGAGGCCGTGGCATCCCGCCCAGGCGGGAGCCCGGCAGCACCCGATAACGGCGGGCATCCGGCGACGCCTACTGGGCCGGCCAGAAGGCCCCGGCCAGGCCGGGGCGCCGGAATCCGGGCAGGGTCGAACCCGGCCCGGAGAGCCGGCCGTTGGGCGCGCAGCTCCCGGGTGCACTTCGGCAACGCCCCGGCCGGGGACCGCTTCCAGCCGGCGGCGGTCCCTCTCTGGCGGCGGAACGCGCCTACTCTCCCGTTCGTCGCCTGTGTCGCAATGATCGTCGTGCCAATTGCCATGCCAGCGGCGCCGGAGCCGGCGACCGGAAGTGTGGCGCCTGCCGGCCTGCCAGCGACTGGCTTGCCGTCATTATAGCCGCGGCCTTCCACCGGGGTCAACGCGCCGTGGTGCGAGCCAAAGGGCCCCCGGGGCGGCCCCTGGGGCACGCCCGGCGGCGGGCCCGGCGGAGGCCACGGCGGCAGCCCCGGCGCCCCGGCAGCGGGACGGGCCGTGCCGCGCCCCCTTGCCTTCCGGGCGCCCGCGACGTCACCCGCCCCAGCGCAGCACGCGGTACATCACCCGGGCCACACCGGCGGAGATCATGCCCAGGGCCTCGGCGGCCGCCTCCGACAGGTCCAGGTCGCGGCCCTCCACGTACGGCCCGCGGTCGTTGATGCGCACCCGCACGCTGCGGCCGGTTTCGGGGTACGTCACCAGCAGCACGGTGCCGAAGGGCATCGTCCGGTGGGCCGCGGTCATTTCCCGGCCGGTGAAGATCTCGCCGCTGGCGGTGGGCCGGCCATAAAAACCGGGCCCGTACCAGGAAGCGACGGCCGGAATCCAGTTCGGCCCAGCGCCCGTCTCCGCTGCAGGGGCGCCCGCGTCCCGGTCGACAGGGGCCTCGTCCTGCTCCTTGCCTGTCGCGGCACCCTCCTGGCTGCGGGACGGGTCCTGCGGGGCGGCAACGGAGCCCGGCTCCCCCGGCCCATCCCCTCGGGAGGAACCGCCCCCGCCCCCCGGCCCGCTCTGGCCATCAGCTTCCTGGTCAGCGGCTGCCTGGGCCGAAACCTCAGCCCGCAGGCCGGCATCGGGGATCAGCGCCACCGGATCCGGCAGGGCACCGGCGGTGACGGCACCGGCGGTGACGGCACCGCCCGCCCCGGCCCCCGCCTCCACCCCCTCCCCCGCGAGGGCGGGGATGCTTGCGCCGGCCGGCCGTGGCCCGCCACGCCCGGCCGGTCCCGGGGCGTCATCCACTGGACCGCCCCCCTCCCCGTTGCCGCCGGGAGACAGGGTCGGCCAGGCCTCGCCGGCGGCCATCTCCGGCGGCACGCTCCACCCGCCGGGGTTCAGCTCGGGCAGGGCCGGCGGCCACCAGCCCGCCAGCTGCCGGTGTAGGTCCTGCCACACGGGCTGGACCGGTGTCGCCGTGGCGGCCACGGCATCGCGCGCCGCGGCGACGGCGTCGTCCAGACGGGGCAGGGCCGCCTGCCCCCACTCCCTCAGGCTGCCGGCGGCACCGCGCCACTGGGCACGGGTATCGGCCGCCAGAAAGGCCGCGAAGTCGTCAAGCCGCTGCACCTGTTCCCATACGTTGCCTACCCAAGCGCCCGCGGCGCCCGCCACCGCCACCGGCTCCGCGACCAGGGAGCGGGGCGGTGCGACGGCCGCCGGCCAGGCACCACCGGCGGCTGCCCCCATGGCGAGCACCAGCAGCATGCCGCGGAGAGCTCGCCCGAGGGCCCTTGCCGTCTCCATGCCTTCACCCTCCCCACTGCGGGGGGCCATGGCATCCGCATCCTCCGGGAGCGGTCCAGCGCCGGTCCGGCCACCGTCCCTGCTGGACAGTCACCATCCTGGCCGGCGGGCAGGCCGGGGCGAAGGTCGTCAACGCCGCCGCCGGCGCCGCCCTGCCCCGCGGGGTCAGCCCTCGGTGGGCGGGTGGTCGGGCCCTGGCCCCTGATGCCGGCGCCGGCCGGGGTGCGGGTAGAACCCTGCCATGGCTCCCCCTGCCGGTGCTGGCACAATGCGCCAGCAGGACCAAGTCTGGCCGGAGCGGGCGTTTTCTATGCGGGCCCCCCAGGCCCCGGCCCGGCGCAGCGGGCTCGCAGGTGAGAAGCCCGGACGGTGTCTCGCGGGGAAGCCAGGACAGTGATGGCGGGACGCCGGAGCAAGGGAAGGGGGATTACGAGCAGGCAGGTGAACAGGAGGTGGCCATTAGGCTGGCGCTCGGCGAGGGGTGCCGCGCCCTGCTTGCCGGGGGCAGCGGCGCGGGAAAACCGGGCGCGGGAAGGCGGGGAGGAACAGGTGCCCCGCCGGGCCCATGAGCCCGCAAGGGCACCTTGCCCGCCCGGCGGCGCCGGGAAGGGGCGGGCCGGGCAAAGGGCCTGGCCGGCCTGGCCGCACAAGCCTGGTGTCCCCGCGGGACGGCGTCCGTCGGGTGCTCAGGGTGCGGCAGGACGCCTGTTCAGGGCGTGTCAGGCCGCCGCAGCAGCACGGCCACGGCCATGGCCGCCACGCCCTCCCGCCGCCCGATGAAACCCACCCCTTCATTGGTGGTGGCCTTGATCCCCACCGCGCCCACCGGGACCCCGAAGGCCGCCGCCACCGCCTGCCGCATGGCCGCCACATGGGGCCCCAGCCGGGGTTCCTCCGCCACCACGGTCAGGTCCAGCTGCGCCGGCTCCCAGCCGTGACGGCGCACCAGGCCGGCCACCCGGGCAGCCAGGGAGGCGCTGGAGGCGCCGGCCCAGCGGGGGTCGCCCGGCGGGAACCAGTGGCCGATGTCGGGCAGGCCGGCCGCCCCCAGTACGGCGTCCATGGCCGCGTGGAGCACCACGTCGGCATCGGAATGCCCTTCCAGGCCTCGCTCCCAGGGGATCGGCACACCTCCCAGCACCAGCGGGCGGCCTGGCGCGAACCGGTGCACGTCGTAGCCGAAGCCGACCCGCCAGGGCAGGACCGCCCCAGGCCCACCGCCGCCCCGGGGACCGCTGGGGGATCCGGCCTGGTCCGGGGCGGGCTGGTCCGCGGCGGCCTCCGCCCCCGGCGCCGGCAGCCGGGACGTGCCCCCCGCGGGATGGCGGGCCGCACCGGGGGCCTGCTCCTGCGCCTGCACCAGGTGGGCCGCCACGGCAAAGTCCACGGGCCAGGTGAGCTTGAGGTTGGCCGGGTCCCCCGGCACCACCGCCACCGGCACCCCCAGCCGTTCCAGGATGGCGGCGTCGTCGGTGAACCCCTGCCAGCCGCGGCGGCGCACCTCCTGGTGAGCAGCCCAGATCAGGTCCAGGCGGAAACCCTGGGGTGTCTGCACCGCCCGCAGGCGCCGGCGGGGTAGGGTGGATGCCACCCACTCGGGCAGGGAACCCCCGGCCGGGCCCGCGCCCGCCGGGTCTACCGGCAGGGCCGCACCGGCCCCCTCCCTCTCGCCCTCCCCGGCTCCGGGGTCGGGGCCGGGGGGATGGCCGGCCACCTCCTTGATGGTGTCGCCCACCGGCACCGCCGGTACTGCCGCCCCGTACCGGCCGGCGGCCGCCAGCACGGCGCGGATCAGGTTCGGGGTGACCAGGGGGCGGGCGGCGTCATGGATCAGGACCCAGGCCGGCGGCTGCGGCCCCTCCGCCAGGCAGCGCAGGGCTGCGTAGACCGAATCCTCCCGCTCTGCGCCGCCGTCCACCAGCTGCACCGCCACGCCGGGGGGCAGCCAGGGGCGCACCCGCTCCTCCCAGAGAAGACGCTCCTCGGGGCGCAGGGCCACCACCAGGCGGCCGATCCCCGCGGCCGCCAGGGCCTGAAGGGAGCGGGCCAGCACCGGCCGGCCCGCCAGATCCCGGAACACCTTGTTCAAGCCGCCGCCCAGGCGGGTGGAACGACCGGCGGCGGGGACCACGGCGGCCACACCGCCTGCCAGGGCGGTGGCCCCACCGGCCACCGTCACCGGTTCATCCGGACGGGTCACGGCGCCGCCCGCCCCATCACCCGGGGCCGTGCGAAGATCATGCGCCCGGCGGCGGTCTGCAGCACCGTGGACACTTCCACGTCGATGCGCTGGCCGATGTACCGCTTGCCGCCCTCCACCACGATCATGGTGCCGTCATCCAGGAAACCGACGCCCTGGCCCGCCTCCTTGCCCTCGCGGATGATCTGGACCTCCATGGACTCGCCGGGCAGCACCACCGGCTTGACGGCGTTGGCCAGCTCGTTGACGTTGAGCACCGGCACGCCCTGCAGGCCCGCGATCTGGTTCAGGTTGTAGTCGTTGGTGACCACCTTGCCGTTGAGCCGCCGGGCGAGCCGCAGCAGCTTGGTGTCGACGTCGTCTCCCTCCACGTCGCCCTCGTAGATCTCCACGGGCACGGGCGATTCCTGCTGGATGCGGCGCAGGATCTCCAGGCCCCGCCGTCCCCGGTTGCGCCGCAGGGTGTCGGCCGAGTCGGCGATGCGGCGGAGTTCTTCCAGCACGAAGCCGGGCACCACCAGGGTTCCCTCGAGGAACCCCGTCTCGACCACGTCGGCGATGCGGCCGTCGATGATGGCGCTGGTGTCCAGGACCTTGTACGAACCGGCCGGCCGGGATGGGGCGCGGTCCCGGTCCCGTTCCCGCTCCCGGTCCCGCTCCCGCCCCGGTCGCGGCAGGGCGGCCAGCAGGTGGACCAGGTCATCCCGCCGCTTGACGGCCACCACCGCCCCCAGATAGGCCAGCAGCACCGCGAAGATGGGGGGCAGCAGCGGGCCCACCACCGGCACCAGCCCCAGCGGGCCGCTGAGCAGGTTGGCGATGACCAGGCCCGCGATCAGCCCCAGCACCCCGGCCAGGGTGTCCTGGATGGGCGTTCGCACCAGCCGGGATTCGACCCACTGGGTGAACTGGACCACCTGCTGCCAGATGCGCAGGGCCGCCGCATACCCGCCGAGGCCGCCCAGCAACAAAAAAAGAACCATGATTCCGTATGTCCACTGGCGGGGCAGCTCGGCCAGGATCTGTAGCGACTCCTGCTGCAGCAGCCCATAGTAGGCCAGCCCCAGGCCGCCCAGGGCACCCAGGACGGCGAAGGCCAGCCGGATGGACCGCATGCGCACGCCTCTCGCCTCCCTTCAGCCGGCCCCATGTCGCCGTTGGCCCGATGGATCCGCGAGGGGATCCGCGAGGCGCCCGCCACTGCAGACTGCCCGGCGCCTGGCGGCGGGCCGGCCCGTTCCCGGATCCCGCTCTCCGGCCCCCCAAAGGACTTCGCCCCCTCAGCCTCCTTTGGGCGGGTCTGTGGCAGTCTCTGGCGGGTGCAGTTCGATTATACCCCCGCGTAGGCCCCCGCACAGGAAGGGCGACGCCGGTGCCGACGGCCGGGTCCCGGTTTACGCCCCGCCCGCCGGCTCGGCCGCCCCGAGGTGCCGTTCCACCAGGGCGTCGGCCTCGTCCCGCCCCATGCCGCCGGCCAGGGCCAGCTCGCTGACCAGGATCTGGCGCGCCTGATCCAGCAGCCGCCGCTCACCCCCGGACAGGCCGCGGGCCTTCTGGCGGGCGCTGAGGTTGCGGACGACCACGGCCACCTCCAGGATGTCGCCGCTGCGCAGCTTGTCGGCATGCTCCCGGTAGCGGTGGTTCCAGTTGGAGTCCAGGGGTGGAACCGGTTCACACAGGGCCTTCAGCACCGCCGGCACCTGGTCCGCCGGGATCACGGGCCGCAGGCCGCTCTGCGGGGCGCTGGCCGTGGGGATCATGAGCCGCATGTCCCCCACGGGCAGCCGCAGGATGTAGTACCGGTGCCGTTCCCCCAGCACCTCCCGTTCCTCGATGGCCTCGATGACGCCCGCGCCGTGCATGGGATAGACGACGCGATCCCCCACCTGGAACACCGCCTCACCTCCCAGGGCCGGGGCCGGGGCCAGGGCAGCACCACGGCTCCCGCTCCCCCAGTGTACACCAGGGAGACCCCCTGCGGCAAAAGATTAAATTTATCACCCTGATTAAGCCCCGTCAACGGACTCTTTGGGACTGGCTGCCCACCGGCGCCCCGGGAGCCCAGGCCTTGATTGACGCGCCTTTCCCGGGGTGCCTATAATAGCGCCAGGCCGTGGGGACGCCCGTGCAAGAGGGGTGACGCGGTTGAAGGACCTGTTGGTGGATGAGTTTCAACACGCGGTGGCCGACTGCCTGGTACGTCACCGCAGCGTGTTGGACGTCCTGTCGAAGTTTCAGGAAGCCAACGCCCGCGTACACCGCGCCGTGGCCAAGGCCGTAACCAGTTGTGGCTGCATCAGCATCCACGCGCAGCGGCCCAAGATTCCCGCCCAGAGCACCCTCCGGGACTTGAAGAGCTATATGGACGACCATGTCGACGGGACGCTTTGCGAAAGCTGCCGCGAGGTCGTCGAGGAGGAACTTGGCAAGCAGCTTTTTTATTTGGTCGCCCTCTGCAACCTGTTCGACATCAACACCTTCGACCTTTTCATCAAGGAGAACCGCAAGCTCTCCACCCTGGGGATGTACCACATCTCCTGAGGGCCGGACTTCCCGAGCCGGATCCCCTGCCCGGGCTGGCAAGCCGGGACCCGGGACGCAGCATTGGCGGGGACGGCTGCACGGCAGAAGCCAGGCAAGAGGGGAACGCCGGTTCCGTGGCCGGACGGGGTTGCGCGCCCGCGGGAACTTCCCCGCTGCACCCGTTGCAGGACGGTGCCGGTTCCGGCCGCGAGGAGGCGGAAGCTTGTTCCGCGTCACGGCTGCGGCCCGCACCGCGGCCGCTAGCTGGCGCGGCCACGGCTAGCTGGCGCGGCAGCAACGGCCACCCACGCCGCGCCCCGGAGGCGGTTCCCGCCGCAAGGGGATCGCCCACGCTGCGGCCGGAAGGCGGCAGCCGCAGAGGACACGATTGGAGGGCAGGGGGCGGCACCCCGGGGTGCCGCCCCCTGCCCTCCAGCCCTCGCACGGAAACTCGCGCCGGCAAGCCGCACCCGGCGCCGTTCAAGGGCCCTGGGCCGCCAGGGCATCCCGCAACAGCTCCGCCACCTCCGGGCGGGTGAACTCGGGCGGCGGCAGCTCGCCGGCCCGGAGCATGGCCCGCACCCGGGTACCGCTCAGATGGAGGCGGTCGGCGGGCGGGTGGGGACAGGTCTTCACCGTGGCCATGACCCCGCAGCGCCGGCAGTAGAAGGCATGCTCGAAGCGCAGGGGGATGATGCCCAGTTCCTCCGGCGCGAAGCGGTCGAAGATGCGATGGGCCGCGTAGGGGTCGTAGTAGGAGCCCACCCCGGCGTGGTCGCGCCCCACGATGAAGTGGCTGCAGCCGTAGTTCTTGCGGATCAGGGCGTGGAAGAGGGCCTCCCGCGGGCCGGCGTAGCGCATGGCCGCCGGGAAGGCCGCCAGGACCACCCGCTCCTGGGGGTAGTAAGCCCGGATGGCCACCTGGTAGCTTTCCAGCACCACGGTCCGGGGCAGGTCGTCGGCCTTGGTCTCCCCCACCAGCGGGTGCAGCAGCAGCCCGTCGACCATCTCCAGGGCACACTTTTGCAGGTATTCGTGGGCCCGGTGCAGGGGGTTGCGGGTCTGAAAGCCCGCCACCAGGCGCCAGCCCCGCCGGGCGAAGAGGCGCCGGGTCTCGGCCGGCTCCAGCACCCACTCCCGGGCCCAGGTGGGCTGGCGCTCAAACACCACCACCGGCCCGCCCGCGCACCAGTCGCTCTCCCCGGCCAGCCGCGCCACCCCGGGATGCTCCAGATCGGTGGTCCCGAAGACCAGCACCGCCTCCCGCTGCCGGTCCCGGCGGAAGACGTCCCGGACCTCCATGAGCCCGCAGGGCCGGCCGCCCTCATCCACCAGCAGCACCGCCGGCGCCCGCCGCACGGCCTCCACTTGGTCCGGCGGGACCGAGAGCACCACGGGCAGCGACCACGGCAGGCCCGAGGCCAGCCGCATGGTGTCCACGCAGCTCTGGTAGTCTTCCGCGGTCATGAAGCCCTCCAGCGGGCTCAGGGCGCCGGTGGCCAGAAGCTCCAGGTCCGAGCGCTCCCGGGGTGAGAGCACCAGCCGGGGCAGGCCGGCCGCCTGGGCTGCACCCCGCCGCTCCGCCGCCAGGGCGGGGTCATCCACCAGGCGCCGGCAAAGGCGCCCGCCGTGGGGTGGAACCAGCCCTTCCTCCCCCACGTCCACTCCCAGCTCCGGCCCGGCGGCCCGGGTCGCCCCGGGCGCCTCCACCTGCGGTGCGGCGGGGCTCGCGCCCCTCCCTCCCTGGGTACCGCCTCCTGCCCAAGCCGGTCCCCCGGCTGCCTGCGCCCGTGCCTGGGCCGTTCCGCCGGCTCCGGTTCCTTCCCATCCCGTCATGCCACCTGTCTCCCCTTCCGCCCTGCCGTCAGGCATGCAGGCCGCACTCCGTCTTGTTGAACCCCGCCCAGCGGCCGGCCCGCGGATCCTCCCCCGGCGCCACGGGGCGGGTGCAGGGGGCGCACCCGATGCTGGGGTAGCCGTGGTCGTGCAGGGGGTTGTAGGGCACGCCGCGCCGGAGGATGTAATCCCACAGCTGGCTGCGGGTCCACCGGGCCAGGGGGTTGACCTTGATCAGGCCGAACCGGCGGTCGGCCTCCACCACCGGAGCGCCGGCCCGCTGGGGCGTCTGCTCGCGGCGGATGCCGGTGACCCACGCGTCGAAGCCGGCCAGGAACCGCTGCAAGGGTTCCACCTTGCGCAACCGGCAGCAGAGATCCGGGTCCCGCTGCCACAGGCTGGGGCCGTGGCGCCGGGCCTGTTCTTCCAGGGTGAGAAGGGGCCGGACGGCCACCGGCTCGATGCCGTAGTACTCCGCCACCCGCCGGCAGGTGGCGTAGGTTTCGGGAAAGTGCAGGCCCGTGTCCAGGTAGAACACGGTCACGGCCCCCAGCTTGCCGGCGGCGGCCGCCATGTCGATCAGGGCCACGTCTTCCGCCTGGAAGCTGCAGGCCAGGGCCAGCCGGCCCGGAAAGCGGTCCAGGGCCCAGCCCAGGATGGCCTGGGGAGACGCCTCTTCCAGGGAGCGGGCCAGGGATGCGATCTCTTCCTCCGGCAGGGCCAGGGGGCGCGGCGCCTGCGCGTTGGCCAAGGTCTCCACCTCCCGAGGTTGGAGCCAGGTCCCGGTTCCGCCCCGCGAGGCCAGGGCTCGCGACCACGGCCGTGGCAGGGGGCAGGGGCAGGGCGAGCCGCTCCGCGTAGGCCCGGCGGGGCCATGCGCAGGTGGAACCGGGACCGGTGGGGCAGGGCGGCCGGAGCCCCGGCCGGGGTGCCGGCCCGCCCTCACCCGCATTAGCCTAGTGCGCAGGCGGGGCAAAGGTGCAGGGAAGCCGGGCAACCGGCCCATCCCGGGCGGCCCGGAGGCGGAGCCGGGCCCCGGCGGACCGGGACCCGCCCTGGCTGCACGCCGCGCCGGTTCACGTTCTAGGGGCGGAGGATCCGGCGGCGGGCCGCAGGTGGGTAGGGCGGTGACGTGGCGCCAGGCTCAGTGGCGCCGCTCGAGGAAGGCCTGGTCCTGGAGCCGGCGCAGGCCATCCTTAATGGCCCGGGCGCGGATGCCGCCGATGCCCTCTACTTCGTCCAGCTGGTCGACGGTGGCGGCCAGGATGCGGGGCAGCCGCTGGAAGTGGCGGACCAGGTTCTCGATCACCGCGGCGGGCAGGCGGGGGACCTTGTGCAGGATGCGGTAGCCCCGGGGGGTAAGGGGGGATTCGTCGTCCTCCTGGGCGGCGTAGCCGAGGCAGCGCGCCACCGCCGCCCGCTGGGCCAGTTCCTCGGGCGAGAGGGCGTGCAGGGCGGCAAGGGCCTCCCGCTCGGTGCCGGGCTCGGCCACGTAATCCCGCACCACCAGCCGGTACTCGTTTTCCAGGCCGCTGAGCAGCTCGTCCAGCTGCAGGCGGACCAGCCGGCCCTCGGTGCCCAGCTCGACGGTGTACCCCTCGATCTCCTGGCCGATGCGGCGGACCTGCTCGGCCCGCCCCAGCACGTAGGCCACGTCGCCGGCGGTGACCAGGTCCTCGAACTCCAGCACCGTCAGGTGCCCGAGGGCCTGGAGGAACACGGCCCGGTAGCGCTCCAGGGTGGCCAGGGCCTGGTTGGCCTTGGCCAGCATCAGGGCGGGATCGCGCAGCACGTAGCGCAGATCCCCCCGGTAGACGGTGATCACGTTGCGGCGCTGGGAGATGGCGATCACCAGGGCGCCCGTCTGCCGGGCCATGCGCTCGGCGGTGCGGTGGCGGATGCCCGTCTCGAAGGACAGCACCCGCGGGTCGGGGATCAGCTGGACGTTGGCCCGCACGATACGCCGCCCGTCGGACGAGAGGATGATGGCCCCGTCCATCTTGGCCAGCTCGTAGAGGTGGGCCGGGGTCAGCTCCACGTCGAGCTCGAAGCCCCCGGAGCACAGCTCCAGCACCTCCGGGCCGTCGCCCACGACGATCAGGCCCCCGGTGCGGGCCCGCAGGATCTGGTCCAGGCCCTCCCGCAACCGGGTGCCGGGCGCCAGGCGGCGCAGGGCGGCCATCAGGCTGTCCTTGCGGTCGTCGGCGGTCATGGCAGCCTCCTCGCTGGCGGGCCGGGCCAGCCTGGCCCGCCTCCTAGCCCACGGTGGCGGCGATGGCTTCTTCCACCCGCTGCACGGGCACCAGCTCCAGCTCGCCCGCCACCCCCGCCAGGGCCGGGGTCAGGTTGCCCCGGGGCAGCACCACCCGGCGGAAGCCCAGGCGCTGGGCCTCCCGCAACCGCTCGTCAACCCGCTGGACCGAGCGCACCTCGCCCGCCAGCCCCAGCTCGCCGATGACCACGGCCTCGGGATCGGCAGGCCGGTCCCGGTGGCTGGAGGCCAGGGCGACCGCCAGGGCCAGATCCAGGGCCGGCTCGTCCACCCGCAGCCCGCCTGCCACCTTGAGGTACACGTCACAACCGCCCAGGTGGAGGCCGGCCCGCTTGTCGAGCACCGCCAGCACCAGGGCGGCCCGGCCCAGATCCAGGCCCGTGGCCACGCGGCGAGGGTTGCCGTAGGGGGCCGGCGCCACCAGGGCCTGGATCTCCACCAGCAGGGGCCGCGTCCCCTCCACGGCGGCCACCACCGCCGAGCCCGCCGCCCCCCGGGGCCGCTCGGAAAGCAGCCGCGCCGACGGGTTGGCCACCTCCGCCAGGCCGCGATCCTGCATCTCGAACAGGGCGATCTCGTGGGTCGCCCCGAAGCGGTTCTTGATGGCCCGCAGCAGGCGGTAGGCGTGGTGGGCGGGCGATTCGAAGTAGAGCACGGCGTCGACCATGTGCTCGACCACCCGCGGCCCGGCGATGGTCCCCGCCCGCGTGACGTGGCCCACCAGCACCAGGACCACCGGCAGCCGCTTGGTCACCGCCATCAGAAGCGCCACGCTCTCCCGGACCTGGCTGACGCTGCCCGGTGCCGAGGCCACGTCGGGGTGCGCCAGGGTCTGGATGGAGTCGATCACCGCCAGGGCGGGCTGGTAGCGGCCGATGGCCTCCGCCGCCTGCAGGGCGTCAGTGGTGGGCAGCACCGCCAGGTCCGGGGCCAGGGCTCCCAACCGCTCCGCCCGCAGCCGTACCTGGGCGGCCGACTCCTCGCCCGTTACGTAAAGCACCGGCAAGCCGCGGGCAGCCAGGTGCTGGGACACCTGCAGGAGCAGGGTCGACTTGCCCACCCCGGGGTCGCCGCCCACCAGTACCACCGACCCCGGGACGAACCCGCCCCCCAGCACCCGGTCCAGCTCCGCCATGCCCGTGGGCAGCCGCGGCTGCCGGCCGGCATCCACCTGGTGCAGGGCGATGGGCTCCACCGGCTCCGTGGCCGCAGCCAGAACGCCGGCCAGGGCATGACCGCCGCGGCGCCCGCCACCTCGGGCGGGCGCCGCGGCCCGTTCTTCCACGAAGGTGTTCCAGGCGCCGCAATCGGGGCAGCGGCCGAGCCACTTGGGGCTCGCGTGGCCGCAAGCCTGGCACGTGAAGACGGTGCGCGAGGCCACCGCCGTCCTCCTTCCACCGGCCGGCCGCCTACCGGCGGGCTGCCTGCGTGGCCGGCCACGGGGCCCGGGGGTTCGCGCCCGGGCCTGGCCCCCGGGACCCGGGCCGCACGCCGGACCCCCGGCAGGGGCGATCCCGCAGAGGCCTGCCCTACTGGGCGGCCGGTTCGTCCGCGCCGGCCGGGCCGCCGCCGGCCGGAGCCGCCGCGCCCGCCGCCACCTTCTCGCCCTGGCGGAAGACGATCTTGCCCTCGGCGTCCACGTCGACCAGCACGGTGTCGCCTTCCTTGAAGCGGCCCGCCAGCATCTCCTCGGACAGCGGGTCCTCCACCAGCCGGGTGATGGTGCGGCGCAGCGGCCGGGCGCCGTAGACCACGTCGGACCCTTCCTTGACCAGCTTGCGCTTGGCCGCCTCGGTGACCTCCAGGGCCAGGCCGTGTTCCTTGAGCCGCTCGGCCACGCGCTTGAGCATCAGGTCGACGATCTTCATCAGGTGCTCTTCCGTCAGCGCGTGGAAGACGATGAGCTCGTCGATGCGGTTGAGGAACTCCGGCCGGAAGGTCCGCTTGACCTCGTCCATGATCTTGCGCTTCATGTCCTCGTAATCGGGCGCCTCCTGCTCGGCGGCCTGGAAGCCCACCCGGCCCTGGCGCCGGATCAGGTCGGCACCCACGTTGGAGGTCATGATGATCACCGTGTTGCGGAAGTCCACGGTGCGGCCCTTGGCCTCCGTCAGGCGGCCCTCCTCCAGGATCTGCAGCAGCACGTTGAAGACCTCGGGGTGGGCCTTCTCGATCTCGTCGAACACCACCACCGAGTAGGGCCGGCGGCGCACCTGTTCGGTCAGCTGCCCGCCTTCCTCGTAGCCCACGTACCCCGGCGGCGACCCCACCAGGCGCGATACGGTGTGCCGCTCCATGTACTCCGACATGTCGAGGACGATCATGGCGTCCTCGTCGCCGAACAGCGCCTCGGCCAGGGCCTTGGCCAGCTCCGTCTTGCCGACGCCCGTGGGCCCCAGGAAGATGAACGAGCCGATGGGCCGCCGCGGGTCCTTGAGGCCGGCCCGGGCCCGGCGGATGGCCCGCGCCACGGCCCTGACGGCATCGTCCTGGCCGACGATGCGCTCGTGGAGGATCTCCTCCAGCTTGAGCAGCCGCTCGCTCTCCGCCTGCTCCAGCCGGCGCACCGGGATGCCCGTCCAGTTGGAGACGATCTGGGCGATGTCGTCGGCGGTGACCACGATTTTCTCGTTGAGCTGCTGCTGCTGCCACTCGCTCTTCTTCCGCTCCAGCTCCTCCACCAGCTTCTGCTCCTGGTCCCGCAGGTTGGCGGCCTTCTCGAACTCCTGGGACTGCACGGCCGCCTCCTTCTCCTTGCGGATCTCCTCCAGGCGCTGCTCGATCTCCTTGAGCTCGGGCGGCGCCACGAACGCCTGCAGCCGGGCGCGGGAGGCCGCTTCATCGATCAGGTCGATGGCCTTGTCCGGGAGGAACCGGTCGGAGATGTAGCGGTCCGCCAGCTTCACCGCCGCCACGATGGCGTCGTCGGTGATCTCCACCCGGTGATGCGCCTCGTACCGGTCCCGCAGGCCGCGGAGGATCTGGATGGCGTCCTCCACGCTGGGTTCCTCCACCATGATGGGCTGGAAGCGCCGCTCCAGGGCAGCGTCCTTCTCCACGTGCTTGCGGTATTCATCCAGCGTGGTGGCGCCGATGGTCTGCAGCTCGCCCCGGGCCAGGGCCGGCTTGAGGATGCTGGCCGCGTCGATGGCCCCCTCGGCGGCGCCGGCCCCGATGATGGTGTGCATCTCGTCGATGAACAGGATGATGTTGCCGGCCCGGCGGATCTCGTCCATGACCTTCTTCAACCGCTCTTCGAACTCGCCCCGGTACTTGGAGCCGGCCACCAGGGCGCCCAGGTCCAGGGCCACCACCCGGCGGTCCTTGAGGATCTCGGGCACCTTGCCCTCAGCGATGCGCTGGGCCAGGCCCTCGACGATGGCCGTCTTGCCCACGCCGGGTTCCCCGATCAGCACCGGATTGTTCTTGGTCCGCCGGGAGAGGATCTGGATCACCCGCTCGATCTCCTTGTCCCGGCCGATGACGGGATCCAGCTTGCCCTCCTCGGCCATCTGGGTCAGGTCCCGGCCGAAGTTGTCCAGCACCGGGGTGGTGCTCTTCTGCCGGCGCTGGCGGGCTGCGGGGGCCGGCGCCGCGGTGCCGCCCAGCAGCTTGATCACCGTCTGGCGCACCCGGTCCAGGTCGGCGCCCATGTTCTCCAGGACCTTGGCCGCCACGCCCTCCCCCTCACGGATGAGCCCCAGCAGGATGTGCTCGGTGCCCACGTAGTTGTGGCCCAGCAGCCGGGCCTCCTCCGGGGCCAGTTCCATGACCACCTTCTTGGCTCGCGGCGTGTAGCCGATCTCCCCCTGGATGGGGCCGTTGCCGCGGCCGATGATCTTCTCCACCTCGGCCCGGACCTGCTCCAGGTTGATACCCAGGCTCTGCAGCGCCTTGGCGGCGATGCCCGTGCCCTCCCGGATCAGGCCGAGCAGCAGGTGCTCCGTGCCGACGTAGTTGTAGTTCAACCGGCGCGCCTCTTCCTGGGCCAGCAGGATCACCCGCTGGGCCCGCTCCGAATACCGGCCAAACATGGGCGGACCCCCCTCCACCGGTCACTGGGTAGTTTTCCGTAGCGCTGCGGCGATCCTCTCCCGGATCAGCCGCGCCCGGAGCAGATCCCGCTCCCGGGCATCCAGTTCCTTGCCCGCCAGCTTCTGCAGGCAGGCCGGCCGCGTCAGCACGATCAGCTCGTTGAACACCTCCGGCCGCACGTGGGAGAGAACGTTCAGGTCGATCCCCAGGCGCAGGTCCGAGAGCAGCCGGATCGCCTCTTCCGACGAAATGGTCCAGGCGTTGGTCAAAAGGCCGTAGGCCCGCATCACCCGGTCCTTGACCCCGTCCTCGTTCTCCCGGTAGAGCCGCTCCCGGGCGCTGCGCTCCTGATCCAGCAGCTGGCGGGTGAACCCGATCAGGTTGTCGATCAGCTCCTCCTCCGACGGCCCCAGGGTGATCTGGTTGGACACCTGGAAGACGTTGCCCAGGGCCTCGGTGCCCTCGCCGTACAGGCCCCGCACCACCATGCCCACCTTGCCCAGCTGGCTGAGCAGGCGGCCCGCCTGGCGGGCCAGCACCAGCCCCGGCAGGTGGACCATCACCGACGCCCGGATGCCCGTCCCCAGGTTCGTCGGGCAGGTGGTCAGGTAGCCGCGCTCGTCGTCAAAGGCGTAGCGCACGTGGGCCTCGATCACGTCATCCACCCGGGTCGCCACGGCCCACGCCTCGTGCAGCTGCAGCCCGCCCAGCAGGCACTGGATGCGCAGGTGGTCCTCCTCGTTGACCATGATGCTGATGGAGCGGTCGTCGTTGAGGATCACGGCACCCGTGGCCGCGTTGCGGGCATGCTGCGGACTGATGAGGTGCTGTTCCACCAGCACCCGCCGGTCCAGGGGGCTGAGGTCGGCCATGCGCAGCAGGGTGAACCGGCCCAGGCCCGCTGCCGACAGGTGCTCGGTCACCCCCTCCATCAGCCGGATGATCTCCTGGCCTTGCTCAGGGCCCAGCAGGGTGGGGAACGGGTAATCCTCCAGGTTGCGGGCCAGGCGGATCCGGCTGGAGAGGACCAGATCCGCAGCGGGCCCGCCCCCCTCCATCCACCGCACCCGCTGGACACCCGGGTTTGCCGTCATGTCCGGTCCCTCCTAACGGCCGGGTGCGGTGCCCGGGGGCGCACTGCCGGGACCGCCCGGCGGCGCCCCGGGCCCGGCGGTACCCGCCCAGCCCTCGCCCGCCCGCACCCGCTGCTCCAGCTGGCGGATCTGGTCGCGCAGGCGGGCGGCTTCCTCGTATTCCTCCCGCGCCACGGCCTCCCGCAGCCGGGCCCGCAACTGCTCCAGCTGCCGGCCCAGCTGGACCCGGCTGCCGGCCCGGGACGGCACCTTCCCCCCGTGACGAACCTGCCCCTGGATCCGCCGCAGCACGGGCTCCAGCTGCTGGCGGAAATCCTCATAGCAGTGGCTGCACCCCAGGAGCCCCGTCCGGGCGAACTCCCGGTAGCGGAGACCGCAACGGGAGCAGCGCAGATCCTGCACCGTGCCCGCCGGCGGCTGCCATCCTTCCAGCAGACCAGCCAGCAGGTTGTGGATGGAAAACTGGGGCTCGAAGAAGAACTCGTGCTCGTGCCGCTGGGCGCAGTGGGCGCACAGGTGCCGCTCGGTCTTCTTACCGTTGATGATCTGGGTCAGGTGCACCGTGGCCTTGCGCTGCCCGCACTCGTCGCAGAGCATCGCCACCGCCTCCGTCCTCCCGGGTAGGCTCCCCGCCCTTGAGCAGCTCCAGCACCATGGCCTTGAGCAGGCGGGCCCGGACCATGTCCCGCCAGGGCAGGTCGACGGCCAGGGTGTTGCGGTCCACCGCCGCCCGCATCAGCGCCGCCTCGCGGCGGCCGGCGATGCCCTCTTCCTCCAGCCGCGCGATCAGCGCCTCGGCCCCGTCCTGGTCGATCATGTCGCCCACCCAGCGGTCCAGCACGTCCAGCAGGTTGCCCCGCTCCGCCAGCGGCAGCCGCACGATGCGGATGAACCCGCGGCCGCCGCGCCGGCTCTCGATGGCGTAGCCGGCCGCCGGCGTGAAGCGCGTCTCCAGCACGTAGTTGATCTGGGAGGGTGCGCAGGCGAAGCGGGCCGCCAGCTCGCTGCGCTGGAGTTCGAGCACCCCGCCCGCCCGCTCCAGCTCCCGCTTGAGATATTGCTCAATCAGGGAACACAGCGATGCCATGGCTCCTCCTCCCCGCTTGGCCCCACCAGCACCCGCGGGCCCGGGCGCCGCACCCCTCCCGGTGGCCCGGGCCCGCCTGGCGGGCCCCGCGGCCTGAGCGGCCCTGTTTGACTATCTTTGACCTTTCGCCCTTATTATAGGAATCCCCCAGAGGCGCCACAAGGGGGCAACCCTGGACATTCCCACCCGCAGCTGCCAGCAAGAGGTCACGGGCGGGCGGGTCGTGGCGGTGGGATGCGCCCCCCCCACCACCGTCGCCACCGGCTTGCCGCGTCGGGCCCGGCTTGCCGGCCGCGGGCACCCCGGCAGCCCCGGGCCCGGCTGCCCGCGGCACCGTGGCAGGGGCATCGCCCCACGGCCCCGAATCCCGAGGAGCGGACTCGACGGAAAAGGGAAAGGGTGTCCAGCCTTGGCCGCATCCCCCCCACCGCATCGCCCCCGTCCCGGGGACGCACCCGCCGGTCCCGCCGGTCCGGTTCCCAGCCCGCCCCGGCCGCCCGGGTCAGAGGACCTGGGCACCCCCGCCATGGTGCTGGCCCCCGGCCGCCGGCGCCGGACGGGCGACCGGCCTTTGCAAGGGCGGCGCCTGCTGGCCGTCGCCCTGACGGCCGCCGTGGCCCTGTCCCTGCTGGGCGGTACCGCCTACTGGGTCCGGACAGCGGCAGGACAGGGCACGGGGAGGGACCCGCAGGGCCTGCCCGGGCCCCACGGCGGGGTACCGGGTGGTACGCCAGCCGGCGCCGCGGGCCCGGCCCCGGCGTCGGGCGACCCTGCGGCTGCCCCTGGGCAGAGCCCGGCGGCGGCCACCGGCGCACCCCCTGCCGCCGGAAGCGGCCATCCTCCGGCCGCCGGCCCCGGTGTGCCACCGTCCGGGGGCACCGGTCCCTCCTCGGGAGGCGACCGCCCCGGCGACGCCCGGGATAGCGGCGCTGGGCCGGCCTCCGCGGGCCCCGTCTTCGACCTGTTGATCCGCGGCGGCCTGGTGGTCGACGGCAGCGGCCGGCCGGCTTACAGGGCCGACGTGGGCGTGCGGGGTGATCGGATCGCCGCCCTCGGCCGGCTGGACGGTGCCCGCGCCCGCCGCGTCGTCGACGCCGACGGCCTCGTGGTGGCGCCAGGCTTCATCAACGCCCACTCCCACACCTACGAGTACGTGACGTCGGTGCCGGGCGGCGATGCGGACCTACTTCAGGGCATGACCACGGTGATCGGCGGCGTGGACGGCCGCTCGGCCATTCCCCTGGGCCCGTTCCTCCGGCGCCTGGAACGGCAGGGCGTGGGCACCAACCATGCTCTCTTTGCCGGTCACGGCAGCATCCGGGCCGCGGTGATGGGCACGGTCCGGCGGGAGCCCACGGGCGCCGAGCTGCGGGCCATGACCCGGCTGCTGGAGCAGGCCATGGCGGACGGGGCCCTGGGCCTGTCGACGGGCCTGGAGTACGTGCCCGGGCGGTACGCCACCACCGCCGAGATCGTGGCCCTGGCCCGGGTCATCGCACCGTACGGCGGCATCTACTCGACCCACATGCGCAGCGAGGGCGATGCCGTCGCCCAGGCGCTGGCCGAGGCTCTGGCGATCGGGCGGGAGGCCGGTGTGGCGGTGGACATCTCCCACTTCAAGGTGGTCTACCGGCGGAACTGGGAGGTGCAGCCCCAGCTGATCGAGCAGATCCTGGCCGCCCGGGCGGAGGGCCTGGCCGTGGTGGCCGACGTCTACCCCTACCGGTCACCGGACTACGCCAGCGCCCTGCCCCTGGCCCAGGCCTGGAACCGCTACCCCCCAGAGGATCTGGTGATCCGGCATAGCCGCCTGCCGGAGGTGGAGGGGATGACCCTGGCCGAGCTGGCCGCCGCCCGGGGAACCTCCCCCGCCGCCGCGGCGCGGTGGCTTCTCGACCGCGACCCGGGCGCCGTGGCCACGGCCCTGGTCGTAGGCGAGGACAACCTGCGCCAGCTGCTGCGACAGTCCTTCACCATCATTTCCAGCGACGGCGGGGCCCGCTCCCCGTCCGCCGCCCGCAGGGACCCCCGGCTCCACCCGCGGGTGTACGGCGCCTACCCGCGGGTGCTGGCCCGTTACGTTCGGGAGACCGGGGTGCTGGGGCTGGAAGAGGCGATCCACAAGATGACGGGCCAGCCCGCCGCCTTCTTCGGCCTGCGGAACCGGGGCCTGATCCGGGTGGGCATGTACGCGGACCTGGTGGTCTTCGACCCGGCCACCGTGGCGGACCGGGCCACGTGGCAGGAGCCGGCGGTGCCGCCGGAGGGCATCGACCTGGTGGTGGTCAACGGCCGGATCGCGGTGGAAGATGGCCGCCGGGTTCCCGGCGTCCTGGCGGGCCGGGTGCTGCGCGGCGGGCGGGATGCCCTGATGGCCCCGGCGGCTGGCGCTGGCCGGGACTGAGGGCGGGACTCAACCCTGGCGCGGCCCCGGGCCGGCCCCCTCAGCGCCCGCCCGGGGCCGCCTCTTCCTCCAGCCAGCGCAGATAGTCGGGGTTCCCGTCCCGCACCTCGAAGACCAGGATGGCAGGCACCGTATAGCTGTGCCAGCCGCGCACGGCCCGGATCAGCTCGGCCACGCGGTCGCGCCGGGTCTTCAGGACGACCACCGCTTCGTGGTCTTCCACCAGCTCCCCCTGCCACCAGTAGAAGGAGTCGATGTGCGGGTAGACGTTGGCACAGGCGGCGAGGCGCTGTTCCACCGCCTGCCGCCCGATTCGCCGGGCCTCGCCGGCGTTGGCGGCGGTCACGTAGACCAGCACGGCCTGGGCCCCGCCCGCCTGGGGGCGGCCCGCGGCCGGTTCGACCCCGGGACCTTCCCCTGCGGGCCCTTCCGTTCCGGGCACCCGCGCGGCCGCGGGCTGCTGGGGGCTGACATCCCGTGCCATGGCGATCCCTCCAGCGCACGTCCCGGCCGGTGTCCGGGCGGGCCCGCCAGGGACACCGCCCGTTTGCGGGCCCTCGGGCCCGGGACGGGCTCAAGTGGCCGGCAGGCTGCGACGGCGGCGCCGGCGTCCCTCCTCCTGGCGCTGGGGCAGGCCGATGGCGAAGTCCTGCTTGTAGATGTCCAGCACCAGGGAGGTCTGGGTGTTGGTGATGCCCTCGATCTGCGACAGTTCCTCCAGCAGGAAGGACGCCATCTCCCGGTTGTCCGAGAAGAAGGCGTACACGATGATGTCATAGATGCCCGTGGTCATGGCCACGTAATGGACCCGGGGCAGCCGGGTGAGCTTCTCCACGATCTCGCGGATCCGGCTCTGGTCCACGTTGAGCCCGATGATGGCCGGCGCGTTGAACCCCACCTCGAAGGGATCCGTCACCGCGGCGATCTTGATGATGCCCTCTTCCAGCAGCCGGTAGAACTTGCGCCGGATGGTCCCCTCGGTGACCCCGATCTGCTCGGCCATGTCCACGAAGGACATGCGCCCGTCCTTCTGCAGGAGCTTGACGATCTCCCGCTCGGTCTTGTCCAGCACCACCATGGTCTGCGCCTCCGTCGACCCGCGCCCGCCGGGAGGGCCGGGGCGGCCCGGGCCTGGGCCGTCCCGGCCCCGCGCCCGTCACCGGAACACGGCGGCCAGGGATTCTTCCAGCACGTCGCACGCCTCGTCGATCTGCTCGGGGGTGATGACCAGCGGCGCCAGCACCCGGATCACGTTCCCGTACAGGCCTGCCCGCGCCGTGATCACGCCCCGCTTGAGGGCCTCGGCGATGATGCGGCCCACCGCCTCGCTGGCGGGTTCTTTGGTCGCCCGGTCGGTGACCAGTTCCATGGCCACCATGGCACCCAGACCCCGCACCTCCCCGATCTGGTCGAACCGGCTCTGCATCGACTCGAACCGTTGCCGGAAGCGGAGGCCCACCTCCTCCGCCCGGGCCAGCAGGTTCTGCTGCTCGAACACGTCAAGCACCGCCAGGGCGGCCGCGCAGGCCACAGGATTGCCCACATAGGTCCCGCCGATGGCGGTGTCGCGGGCGGCGTCCATGATCTCCGCCCGGCCGACGACCCCCGAAAGCACCATGCCGCCGGCAATGGACTTGGCCACCGTCATCAGGTCCGGCTCGATGCCGAAGTGCTCGGTGGCGAACATCCGGCCGGTACGGCCGAAGCCGGTCTGGACCTCGTCGCAGATCAGGACGATGCCGTGCCGCGTGCACAGCTCCCGCACCTTCTGGAGGAAGTTGGCCGGCGGCACGACGAAGCCGCCCTCGCCCTGCACCGGCTCGATGACGATGGCGGCCACGTCCTCGGGCGCCACCGTCACCTCCAGCAGCCGCTCCAGCTGCCGGTACGCCCACAGGCCCACCTCGTCGGGCGACAGGCCCTGGGGTCCGCGGTACGGGTAGGGATAGGGTGCCCGGTAGACCTCGGGGACGAAGGGCCCCAGGCCCGCCTTGTAGGGCTTGACCTTGTGCGTGAGGGTGAGGGCCATCCAGGTGCGGCCGTGAAAGGCGCCTTCAAAGGCGATCACGGCCCGGCGCCCGGTGTAGTGCTTGGCGATCTTGACGGCGTTCTCCACGGCCTCGGCGCCCGAGTTGAAGAAGGCGGCCTTGACGGGGCCGGGGATGGGTACCAGGTCCGCCAGGCGCTGGGCTAGGCGCACATAGGGCTCGTAGGGCACCACGGTGAAGTCGGTGTGGGTGTAGCGCTGCGCCTGGCGGCAGATGGCCTCCACCACCGCCGGCTGGGAGTAGCCCACGTTCATCACGCCGAAACCGCCTGCCAGGTCGATGTAGGTGTTCCCGTCCACATCGGTGATCAGGGCGCCCTCCGCCCGCTCGATGAACACCGGGGCCAGCACCGACTTGGCGTTGGCCACGTACCGCTGCTTCAGCGCCAGGAGCTCCTGCGAGCGCGGGCCGGGAATCTCCGTCCGGCGCACGATGGAACCTGCCACCCCGATCCCCTCCTTGGGCTGGTGAACCGCACATCCTTACAGTGACCCCTGCTGCGATGCCAAGGGCACCCGGGCCATGCGATCGCCGGCCGCGGCACCGGCGCCTGGGCCGTTCTTCCTGCCGGTTCTCGCATGAAGAAAGCGCCACCGCCGCGATGGCGCAAGTAAACCTTTATAGTATTCATGCTTTTCCCGCAAGCCCCTGCCGCGGCCGCCCGGGAGGCCCGCCTTCGGCGCCCGCCCGCGGGGCCGGTGATCCGAACACCCTGAGGCCCACGTCGAACCCGGACGACCAGGTGGACCGAGCATCCTGGGACGGCCCCGGGGGCGACCCGGCCCCGGTGACCTTGGCGGCGGACCGCATCGCTGGCGAATCCCGTTTCTCTCTACACCTAGTAAAAGGAAATTAGCCTATCGACTGGAAGTATCCCGGGAAGCACCCCTACCGGTGAGGAGGACTGCCCTTGCGACCGGTCCATGCCGCCAACCCCAGCAGTGCGCCCGGGCCCGCCGGCTCGCTGTCACCCGGCCCGGCACCCGTGCCGCCACCGGCTTCACCCGCCATCCACGGCCGACCACGCCCTTCGGGGCCGTGCCCGGACAAGGCCACATGGGCCACGGCGATACCGGCAGCCCGGGGAATGGGACCTGCGCCCATCCCCGCGGCTCCTGCCGCAGGGTTTCCCCACGGTCTGGGCATTTCGCCTCAGGACTGGCGGTGGGCCATGGCCCAGGCCCAGATCCGGCGCTGGCGGCCCGGCGAGCTGGTATTCGCGGGAGGCACCGCAGCCCAGGGTATCTTTTGGCTCGCCCGGGGCGCACTACGCCTGGCCACCGATGACGGCGGCGAAGCGCGCCTGGTGGCCGTGGTGACCGCCCCCGCCCTGGCCGGGGATCTCGCCCCCCTCTTCGGCCGCCCGGCCGCCCTGCTGGCCGCCACATCCATCACCGCCTGCCACACCGCCTTCTGGCCGTACCACCGCTTCGCCGCCCTGCTGGCCCAGCGCCCGGGTCTGGCCCTCCTTCTCGCCCAGCAGGGCATGCAGTCCTACCACCAGACCCTGGGCCGGGTCACAGGGTTGCTGTGGCCGTGCGCCCGCCTGCGCATCCTCCACGTGCTGGTCACCCTGGCCCAGGCTTTCCCCGCGCCGGGCGGCGGGGGAAGCCGGCTACCGGCAGCGCTGACCCAGCGGGCCATCGGCCTGGCGGCCAACACCAGCCGGGTCAGCGTGAACCGCGTTCTGGCCGACCTGCGGCGCCAGGGCATTGTCGGTCGCACCCGGCCGCTCCACGTCCGGGACACCGCCCGGCTGGAAGCCCTTTTGCAGGCGGAAGTCCTGGCGGCCGGCGAGGAGGCCGCCGGGTGCTGATCCGGGGGTGATCCGGGGACCGTGACACCGGCACCGCTGCGGGGTGCCGTGGCACCGGCACGGCCGCGCACACCCGGTTCCACCCGCGGGCATGGGCCGGCCCGGGGCGGGCGCTGGCCGCACCCGCCCCGGGCCGTTTCCCTCCGGGCCGCGGACTGGTTCAGCGGCCCCGGCCGGTTCCAGGACCACCTGCGGGGGCCGGCGGCCGGTCCTCAGCCTGCCGTTCCACGCGGGACCACCGGTGCCCCAGCGCCCCTGGTTGAGCCGCGACCGGCCTCTCCTGCCGGATCCTGGCCAGGGTAGGGAACGGGCCTGACCTGGCCTTCCGGCCGGCCATACCGGTCCTGCCGGGCTCCCCGGCCGGCGTGGAGGGCGCCGGGTACATCGGAGCCCGCTCGCGGCCCTGCGGCGTGATCCCGGGAACGGGCTCGGGCGGCTTGCTCCCCCTTGCGGAGGCCGGTAGGGCGCGGTACCGATCCGTGCAGGGCACCAGGTACCGGGGCCCGGCGACGGGCGGGCGGGTGCCGCCGCGCCTGCCGGGGCGGCAAGGTCCAGCGGGAGGGGTGCTCGGCGGCCAGCAGGGCCAGGTCGCGCAAGATGTCGGTGAGGTGGACGGGCGACACGGGCACCCGAGCCTCCGCCAGGCGGCCGAAACTCTGGCGGGCCGCCTGTTCGTCGTTGCGCCCGGGCAGCCGCTGAACGGCAAAGTCCTCGCCGGTCAGCCGGCCCTCGTCCCAGGTCTCCACCCGGCTCTTGATGTAGAAAAAGACGGCCCCATGGGGCGTCCGCTCGCGGCAAAGGATGTACCAGTACCGGCGCTCCACGCCACCGGCGGCCAGGGAGCGGCTGGCTCTTGCCAGCTCGGTGTAGGCGGCCACCTTCCCCCACCGGCCGTGCTGTGGCTGGTCCATCGACTCCATCCCCCATCTCTCCCCCGGCTGCCGGCTGCAACGGCATCCGGCAGCCTGCTCAGGCGTGATGACACCTCCCAGCGTGCACCGGTGCAATTCCTGGGAGGCCCATTATAAAACGGGTCCGGGCCCCACCTGTGTTCAGCACGATACACCGGAAGCGATTTCCGTGGACCCTGGCGCCCATTTTTTGCCCGAGGTAGCCATGACGGCTACCCCATGGTGGACCCGCACCCCGACGGGACGGGTCCGGACGGCGGTGACGGCAATGGGCTATCCTGGAGGGGAGCGGCCTTCCGGCCGCCAGGTATCCCTGCCGGCCTCCGGCGAAGGATGAGCGAGCATGGAACGGAACCACCCTGGCCGTCCCCCGGCCGATCACCTGCTGGCCGCCGTCGACGAGGCCATGCTGGCCCGGCTGGCGCCCGAGCCTGTTCGCATCCGGGCCCTGGACCTGTTTCTGCTGGGCCGGGTGGAACACCGCCTGGTTTCGGGTGTCCGGTTGCTGGGGGAAGTGCGCGGCTCTCGCGGCGTCTACCGGACGGTGGTCCATGTGCTGCGCGGCCCGGAGGGGCCCGATGCGGCAGGCCAGTGCGAGTGCCCGCGCCGGGCCCGGGGCGGCCTGTGCAAGCATGCCGTGGCGCTGCTTTACGCCTGGATCCACGCGCCCGAGACCTTCGCCTCCGTGGACCAGCGGCTGGAGCACCTGGAGGAACGGCCCCGGGGGGAGCTGCTGGAACTGATCCGCCGGCTGGTCGAGGAAGAACCGGCCCTCTTGGCCGAAGTGGACGCGGCGATCCCGGCTCCGGCCCCGCCGCCGGAGGAATCGGCTCCGGCGGGCGGCACGGGCCCGGCGGGTACCACCCCTGGTGCCCAGGGGGATGACGGCTCCGCCTCCCGGCAGGATCCCGTTGCCGCCGGCGGCCGGGAGCCGGACTCCGCCGGGGCGCCGGAACCCGCACCGGACGGCCGGGTGGCCGCGGCACCGGCGGGCTCCCGGCCTGCCGCGCGCCCGTCCGCGTGGCTGCTGGAGCTGGAGCGCCGGGCAGACCCCGACCCGGAGACCCTGCACCGGTGGGCGGATGCCCTGGAGGCCGGATGGGCAGGCACGCAGAGCTCCCCGGCCCCCCTGGCAGGCCCCGGCTCTCCCTCCCGGGCCCTGGCGGCGGCCGCCGTCGACGCCCTGACCCTGACGGTGACGGGGCTTCTCTGGCGCCAGGCCGGCCTGGTGCTGGCGGCCCGGGCCCGAGGCGAGGCGGCGGCCGCCCGCTGGCTCTTCCGCCGGTGGGAGGCAGCCGCGCGCCTGTTGACCCGACTGGAAGCCCTGCCCACCGGCGGCTCACCGGAGGCCCTCGGCCACGGTCCGGGCACCGGCGACCCCGCAGCCGGGTCCGGCACCCCCGGCACCCGCGGCGCCGGCGAACCGGCGACCCGGGACGGGAACGGAAGCCGCGCCCCCCGCCACGTTCCGGGTGCCGCGGGCCGGCCCGGCCACGGCGTCACCCACCCGGCGGGCCAAGGGCTCGCGGCCCAACCGGCGGGCGGTCCCGGCCGGCCGGGACCGCTCCGGTCCCGCGCAGCGGCCTCCGTGGCCGTCACCGCCGCTGCCCTGGGCCCCGAGGCGCTGCTGGCCGGGAGCCGGTTCTTCCGGGAAACGGGGCGGTACGAGGTGGCCCTCAGCCTGGCTCGCCGTGCCCTGGCCCAGGCGGGCGAGCCGGACGTCTTGGCGGCGGCCCGCCAGGCCGTGGCAGAGGTGTGGCTGGACCGGGGGCGTCCCGAGCGGGCGGTACCGTATCTGGCCGCCAACTTCGCCGACCGCCCGTCCCGGGCGGCCCTGGACGCCCTGGAGGCCGCCGCCCGGGCCGCGGGCGAATGGGAGAGGGTGGCCCCAGGGGTAGAGCGCCACCTGGAGCAGAGGGGCGATGCCGCCCTGCGCGCCGAACTGCTGCTCCGCCAAAACGATTGGCGCCGTCTGGCCGCCTGGTTGGAGCAGCCCGACGCCCGCTCGGTCCTCCCCGCCCGGCTGCTGGTGGCCGCGGCCGACCAGCTCCGGCGCCCCGCACCGGAGCTGGCCGCCGTCCTCTACCGGGAAGCCATGGCCCGCCCGGACGCCGGCAACCCGCGGGATCTGGCGGCCCGCTGGCAGGCCCTGCAGCACCGCCTGGGAGGCGGCCACCCCGTGCCGCCCGGGATCTCCTCGGGCGGCGACGGCGGCAGCCCCCAGGAGGACGGGGAACGGTGAAGTCATCCGCCCCCGGCTACGGGTGTCCAAGCGGGCGGCGGGGGCCATCCCCGCAACAGCCGGGCGGCCCGGCCTGCCGGCGCCCGCTCAGGGAGCCGCCGCCCCCGCCACCACCGCCGCCCCCGCAATGACCAGCACGGCCAGGACGGCCAGCCCCAGGAAGGCCAGAACGGGAACGAACAAAACGATGAGCGCGTCGCCGCGGCTGAGGTGCTTGGTGGCCCGCAGGGCCCGGTAGGTGAGGATCAGCGACCAGATGCCCATCGCCAGGGCGCTCACGTCGCGCAGCGCACTCCCGGCGCTGCCCAGCCGCGCCGCCAGCGCCTCCAGGGGGATGCCGATCAGGTTGGGGGGCAGGGAGGCCAGCGCCATGGCGGCCAGCAGGTGGACCCCGCTTCCGCGGCCGCCCGCCAGGTCGGCGACCAGGTGGAGGAACCCGGCTCCCACGAATATCATCACCACGCCCAGGATGGCCACCAGCACCCCCAGGGCCAGGTTCACTCCCGGATTCCGGGCCAGGTCCGGGGGCAGCAGCGGGGATTCCCCGGGCGCCACCGGCAGGGCCAGCTCCCGGACGGCCGCCGTGCCCTGCACCAGGCCGCTGACGGCGGTGATCAGGATCGCCACGGTGAGCAGCATCCCCAGGGGCGGGCGGTCCAGCGCCGCCAGGCGGGCAAAGGTCGCCCGCGGCGTGAAGATCACCCCGAACACCCAGTCCACCAGCCCCGGCCGGTCGCCGGTGCCCAGGGGCTCTGCAACCCCTCCGGGCCCGCTGGGGACCCCCTCCCGGGAGGCCCCCCCGTCCCCGTCGCGCCCGGCCCTCTCCCCGGAATCGGATCCCGCCGGGGAAGGGGCCGGCTGCTGTTCCGTAGCGGGCCGCTGATCGGCACGGGACGGCCCGCCGCCTCCATCGGGCTGCTGGCGGGCGGGCGACGCCCCCGCCTCCTCCTGGAAACCCCGCTCCGTCTCCGCCTGCTCGCCCTGGTTCCTCGGCTGCTCTTCCACTCCGCCCTTCCCCCCTGGTCGCGCCCCGCCGGTGCAGGCCGGGGCGCTCCTCACCCGCTGCGGTTTCCCGGACCGCGGCCCCGAGGTACTAGCGAGGCACCGCCCGGTACAGCTCCCAGCGCACCAGCTCCGGCACCAGGCCGGCGCCCTGGACCAGTCCCGTGCGGCCGCTGGCGGCGAGCCAGCGCAGCAGGTCCTGCAAGGGACTGGAGGGACCGTATTCGATGAGCTCGTAGTCTTCAAGCCCCGCCAGCTGGGCGGCCAGGTCGGCCGCATCCTCGAAGGTGCCCAGCTGGTCCACCAGGCCCTCCGCCTTGGCCTGGCGCCCCGTGAAAACCCGTCCGTCGGCCAGCTCCAGCACCCGCTCCCGGCTCATGCCCCGCCCCCGGGCCACCACGTCGACGAACTGCTGGTAGATGTCGTTGACCAGCCCCTGAAGCAACCGCCGCTCCTCGGCCGTCAGCGGCCGGGTGGCCGAGCCGATGTCCTTGAAGGGCCCGCTCTTGATGGTCTCGACATCGATGCCCAGCTTCTCGTAGAGGTCCTCGTAGTGGGTGACCTCCATGATCACGCCGATGCTGCCGGTCAGGGAGGCCGGGTTGGCGACGATGCGGTCGGCCATGGCGGCGATCCAGTAGCCTCCCGAGGCACCCAGGTCGCCGATGGACACCACCACCGGCTTCCCCGCCTCCCGCAGGCGCTGGACGGCCACGCCGATCTCCTGGGCCGCGGCCGCGCTGCCACCGGGCGTGTTCATCCGGATGACCACGGCCGCTACCGCCGGGTCCTCGCGGGCCTGCTGCAGCTGGCTGACGATGTCGTCGGCCCCCACCACGGCGCCCAGCAGCCCCTCGGCGCTGGCCCCGGCGGCGATGGGCCCGTCGATGGTCACCACGGCGATCTGGCCGGCGGTTCCTGCCCCCAGGCCGTCTCTTCCGCCGGGTACCAGCAGGGCCACCACCGATCCGGCCACCAGCAGGCCGAGGACGAGCACAAAAGCCCACTGCAGGCGCCGGCTGGCCCATGGCTGACGCTGGCTGGTCATGGTTCGCTTCTCCTCGTGGGGGATTCCTCCCGCCGGTCGTCCGGGCCCCGCCGGGTACCCGGTATCCCTGCCGGTTCAGGTTCAGGTTCCGTTCAGCCGCCCCGGTTCCCTGCCGGCGCCCGCGGGGTCAGGACCGGGCCCCTGCCCGGACAGGCCGCAGGCCGGCTCGCTCCGCCGCCGCCCGGACGAAACCGGCAAAGAGGGGGTGGGGACGCGTGGGCCGCGACTTCAGTTCGGGGTGGTACTGGGTACCCACGAACCACGGATGGCCCTGCAACTCGACGACCTCCACCAGATCGCCTTCCGGCCACACGCCGGTGGTGCGCAGGCCCGCGGCATTGAGGCGGTCGCGGTACCGGTTGTTCACCTCGTAGCGGTGGCGGTGCCGCTCGTAGATCAGCTCCTGCCGCCCGTAGAGCTCCCAGGCCAGGGATCCCGGTTCCAGCCGGCAGGGATAGCGCCCCAGCCGCATGGTGCCGCCCAGGTTGGTGACCTGCTTCTGTTCCTCCATGAGGTCGATGACGGGATGGGGCGTGCCGGCGTCGAACTCGGTGCTGTGGGCTTCCTCAAGCCCCAGCACGTGGCGGGCGAACTCGATCACCGCGCACTGCAGCCCCAGGCAGATGCCCAGGTACGGCACCCCGTGTTCCCGGGCATAGCGGGCTGCGGCGATCTTGCCCTCCACGCCGCGGTAGCCGAAGCCCCCGGGAACCAGGATGCCGTGCATGTCCTTGAGAAGGCGCTCGGCGCCCTGTTCCTCCACGGCCTCGCTGTGGATCCAGTGGAGGTCGACCCCCAGCCGGTGGGCGATGCCGCCGTGGCCCAGGGCCTCCGCCACGCTGATGTAGGCGTCGGTCAGGTCCACGTACTTGCCCACCACGGCGATCCGCACCTGGCCGTCGGGATGCTTGATGTGTTCGACCATCTCCCGCCACTGGCGCAGGTCCGGTTCCCGCCGGGGCAGGCCCAGGCGGCGCACCACGATCTCCCCCAGCCCCTCTTCCTCCAGGCGCAGGGGGACCTCGTAGATGGTGTCCACGTCGGGGTTGCTCACCACCGCCGAGGGTTCCACGTCGCAAAAGAGGGCGATCTTCTCCCGCACGTCCCGCGGCAGGGGCCGCTCGCAGCGGCAGACGATGGCGTCGGGCTGGATGCCGATGCTGCGCAGCTCCTTGACGCTGTGCTGGGTCGGCTTGGTCTTCAGCTCTCCGGCGGCACCGATGTAGGGGACCAGGGTCACGTGGATGTACATGACCTCGTCACGGCCGATGTCCCGGCGCAGCTGCCGGATGGCCTCCAGGTAGGGCAGGCCCTCGATGTCGCCCACCGTCCCGCCGATCTCGACGATCACCACGTCGGCCCCGCTGGTCTCGGCCACCGACAGGATGCGGCCCTTGATCTCGTTGGTGATGTGGGGGATCACCTGAACGGTACCGCCCAGGAAGTCCCCGCGCCGCTCCTTTTCGATCACCGCCTGGTAGACCTGCCCGGTGGTGACGGTGTGGGCCCGGGAGACGTTCTCGTCGATGAACCGCTCGTAGTGCCCCAGGTCCAGGTCCGTCTCGGCCCCGTCTTCGGTGACGAACACCTCGCCGTGCTGCAGCGGGCTCATGGTGCCCGCATCCACGTTGATGTACGGGTCGATCTTCTGGATGGCCACCCGCAGGCCGCGGGCCTTGAGCAGGCGGCCCAGCGAGGCGGCGGTGATGCCCTTGCCCAGGGCCGAGACCACGCCTCCGGTGACGAAGATGAACTTGGCCATCGATCCCCCTCCGGATTGCTCGCTGGCCGCCCGGGCGGGCGGGTCCCGCGGCAGGACCCCGGCCCGGGGCGGCCGCCGGCGCCGCCTACATCCGTTCGGGCGCCGTCACCCCCAGGAGCCCCAGGGCGGTCGCCAGCACCTGGCGGGTGGCGTCCACCAGGACCAGCCGGGCCCGGGCCACGGGGTCCTCCTCACCCAGCACGCGGCAGCGGGTGTAGAACTGGTGGAACAGGGTGGCCACGTCCTTCAGGTAATAGGTCAGCCGGTGGGGCTCCCGGGCTTCGGCCGCCGCCGCCACCTCACCCGGCAGATCCAGCAGGCGCCGGGCCAGATCCCGCTCGGCCGGGTCGCCCAGGGGGCTCAGGTCGGCCGACCCGTCAGGACGCAGGCCGGCTTCCGCTTCCGCCTGCCGCAGGATGCCGCAGGCCCGGGCGTGGGCATACTGCACGTAGTAGACCGGGTTTTCGCTGGAGCGCAGGTTGGCCAGGTCCAGGTCGAAGTCCAGGTGGGTGTCGGGCGAGCGCATCAAGAAGAAGTACCGGGCCGCGTCCACATCCACCTCATCCAGGAACTCGGCCATGGTGACCAGCTCGCCGCGCCGCTTGGACATGCGCACCGCCTGGCCGCCCCGCACCAGGTGCACCATCTGGGTCAGGAGCACCTCGAACCAGCCGTCGGGCAGGCCCAGGGCCCGGAGCGCCGCCTGCATCGGCACCACGTGGCCGTGGTGGTCCTGGCCCCAGATGTCGATGGCGCGCTGGAAGCCCCGCTCCCACTTGGTCAGGTGATAGGCGATGTCCACCAGGGTGTAGGTGTACTCGCCGTCCCGCCGCACCAGTACCCGGTCCTTGTCGTCTCCCACCGCGGACGAGCGCAGCCACAAGGCCCCGTCCTGCTCGTACACCATGCCCCGCTGGCGCAGGCGCTCCAGCACCCGCTCGGGGTAGCCGGCCTCCCGCACCCGGGTCTCCGGGTACCACTCGTCGAACTCCACGCCGAACCGCGCCAGCTGGGTGCGCATCTGGGCCACGATGGCCTCGACGGCGAACCGGGCCATGCGCTCCCAGCGCTCTTCCTCGGGCCGGTCCAGGAGGGCCGGGCCCTCGGCGGCCAGAAGGTCCCGGGCGATATCGATCAGGTACTCGCCGGGGTAGCCGCCTTCGGGGATCTCCGCCGGCTGGCCCAGTTCCTGGCGCATGCGGGCCTCCAGGGAGAGGGCCAGCTTGCGGATCTGGTTGCCGGCGTCGTTGAGGTAGAACTCCTTCTCCACCCGGTAGCCCGCGGCTTGGAGCACCCGGGCCAGGGCATCGCCCAGGGCGGCGGCCCGGGCGTTCACCACGCCCAGCGGCCCCGTGGGGTTGGCGCTGACGAACTCCACCTGCACCCGCAGGCCGCCGCCCCGGTCCGTGCGCCCGAAGGCCTCGCCCGCCCGGAGGATGGCCCGCACGCCCTCCCTCCACCAGTCGTCGGCGAGATGGAAGTTGAGGAACCCGGGGCCGGCTGCCTCCACCTTGCGCAACCAGGCGCCGCCCGGCAGGTGGCGCTCCAGGACGGCGGCCACCTCCCGGGGGGCCCGGCGGGCCCGCCCTGCCAGCGCCAGCGCCGCATTGCTGGCGAAGTCCCCGTGGCGGGGATCCCGGGGCACCTCGACCTGCACGCCCCGCCAGGCCTCGGTGCCGGGCGCCGCCTCGCCGGGCAGCTCGCCCGCGGCCACCGCTGCAGCGGCGGCCGACTCCAGGGCCTGGCGCACCTGCTGCCGCGCCGCCGCAACGGGATCCATCGCCATCACTGCGCCACCTCCCCCGTGAAGGCCAGCAGGATTTCCCGGGCAATCTTTGCCGCCACGATTTCCGTCCGCCCGCTGGGGTCCAGGGGCGGCGCCGTCTCGACGATGTCGGCCCCCACCAGCCGCGCTCCGGCCCGGGCCAGCCGGTAGAGGGCCCGCAGCAGGGTCGCGAAGTCGGGCCCGCCGGGCTCGGGGGTGCCGGTTCCCGGCGCCACCGACGGATCCAGCACGTCGATGTCCACCGTCAGGTACAAGGGAACGCCCCGCAGCGGCCCCGCCAGCTGGCCGGCCAGGGCGTCCGCACCCTGCTCCACGTCGTGGTAGAACCGGCCCTGTTCCCGCGCCAGCTGGAACTCTTCCCGCAGCCCCGAACGGGGCCCCAGCTGCCAGAGCCGGCCGGGACCCACCAGGTCCAGCACCCGGCGCATCACCGTGGCGTGGGAGTAGGGCTCGTCCAGGTACCGGTCGCGCAGGTCCGTGTGGGCGTCCAGCTGGACCACCACCAGGTCCGGATAGCGGTCCAGGGCGGCGTTCACCGCCGCCAGGGTGACCAGGTGCTCGCCGCCCAGCAGGAGCACCCGTTTCCCGCCGGCGTAGGGCCGCCGGAGGGCGGCCTCGATCCGGGCCAGGCTCTGGCCCAGATTGCCCAGCGGCAGGGCGATGTCCCCGGCGTCGTGGATCGCCAGCTCCTCCAGGTCCCGGTCCAGATGGGGGCTGTAGGTCTCCAGGGCGTAGGACGCTTCACGGATGCGGGCGGGCCCCCAGCGGGTGCCCGCCCGGTAACTGACGGTGAGCTCCAGGGGCGCGCCGGCCAGCACCCACTGGGCTTCGGGGTAGCCGGCCTCCGCCGCCATGAACCGTCCCGGCCGTTCCCAGAGGCCGGGAGACCAGGGTTCTTCCATGGCCGTGTCCCTCAAGACCCCTTGCCGCCCGGAACCGGTGGGCCACCCGCCGGTGCACCGGCCGGCTCCGGCTCCACCAGCTCGGCAACGAAGGGTGGTAGTGCAAAAGCTGCCCGGTGGACCTCCGGACTGTAGTACCGCGTCTGGAGGCGCGCTTCTTCCCAGGCCCCTTCCCGCGGCCGGCGCGGGTCGGTGCCCCGCGTGCCCACGCTGTAGGTCCAGAAACCGCCGGGGTAGGTGGGCACCACGCCCCAGTACAGGCCGGCCACGGGGAAGACCTGGCGCAGCGAGGACTGCACCTGGCGAATCAGCTCGCGGTTGAAGAAGGGCGACTCCGACTGCTGGACGAAGACGCCCCCGGGCCGCAACGCCCGGAAGACGGCACGGTGAAAGTCCGAGCCGAAGAGGGCCACCGCCGGCCCCACCGGATCGGTGGAGTCGACGATGATCACGTCGTAGGTGTCGGGATGCTCTTCCACGTGGCGGATGCCGTCGGTGAAGAACACCCGGGCGCGGGCGTCGGCGAAGTTGTTCAGCTCGGGCAGGTGGCGGCGCGAGACCTCGACCACCCGCTGGTCGATCTCCGCCATGTGGGCCTCCTCCACCGTGGGGTGGCGCAGGACCTCCCGCAGGACGCCGCCGTCCCCGCCGCCGATCACCAGCACCCGCCGCGGGTGGGGGTGGGCGAACAGGGGCACGTGGGCCATCATCTCGTGATAGGCGAACTCGTCCTTCTCGGTGGTCTGGATCACGTCGTCCAGCACCAGCATGCGGCCGAACTGGACGGTGTCCAGCACCATGATCTCCTGGTAGGGGCTGCGCTCCTGGTGGAGCACCTGCCGCACCCGTACCGAGATCCGGAGGTCGGCCGTCTGGTCTTCGGAGAACCAAACCTGCACTGCGCCCACCCCGCTCTACCGCCGGAACGGCGCCCCTCCGGTGGCGGGTCCGCCGGCCGGCATGCTGAAACCTAATACCAGAGCACCGCCGCAGCCACCACGGCGCCGGGCCGGTCCCCCACCACCATCTCCGCCGCGGCGACCCGCACCTCCCGCAGGGCCATGCCCCGACGCCGGAAGGCCTCTTCCACCATGGCCCGCACGGCCTGCTCGGCTTCCTTCTGGGTACAATGCCCCGAAAATTCCATGATGGTGCCGTAGTCACGGTCGGAGAACCCGACCGCCACCGCCGCGGCGATCCGGTCGCCCTTGACGTCGCTGGCGATGGTTCCGTAGGCCGTGGGGGTCAGGGAACCCGGAGGGATGTCCAGCTTGTCCACCACCTCGCAGTCGGGCGGAAGGATGCTGGACACCTTGATCAGATTGAGGTTGCCGATGCCGGCCGCCAGCAGGGCGTTGTCGAAGGCCGTCAGCTTGTGGTCGCCCTCGCCGCTGCCCGCCACCACAGTGACCTTCTTGGGTGTGGGAAGCAACCCCTTCGCCTCCTTGCCCGGTGCCGGTATGCGGCGCGGGGGCTCGCGGGGCCCTGGCCGCCGCGAAAACACGGCCGCCGGCCCTGTTCCCGGCCGGCATGCCCCTGCAGCGCCGGACGGGCGCCCGGCGAGCCGCACCGGCGCCGTCCACGGCCCCGCGCCCGCTTTGCCGGCCGCTCGTCCGGCCGGGCCGTCCTGAAAACCATGCTGTAATGTATCGAAACCCTCCCGGCCATGCAAGGACGAGTTGGGCGGCCATACTACCCGTGGGAGGGTTGCCGATGGGCACCGCCAACGGCGGCCGGCACGGGGGGACGAACCGGCCCGGGCCGCGCGGCGGGGACTACACCGAGTGGCGCCCGCGGCGCCGGGCCGGCGGTATGGGCGACCGCCGGCCCGGGCCCGCAGGAACCGGCGGGCGCGGTTCCGGACCTCGGGGCGGCCGCCACGGCCGGCCGTCCCTGGCCCGGCGGGTTGCCCGCTGGGCGGGCCTGGCGGTGGTCTTCCTGGCCCTGGCCGGTGCCGGCGTCGTGGCTTTCGCCGCCGCCACGCCCCTGCCCAAGCCCCAGGTCCCCCAGGCCACGGTGGTCTACGACATCGAGGGCCGCATGATCGCCAGCCTGTACCGCCAGAACCGCCAGCTGGCCCGGCCCGAAGAGATCCCGCGCAGCTTGCGCCAGGCCGTGGTGGCCGCGGAGGACGCCCGGTTCTACCGCCACCACGGCTTCGATCCCGTGGCCATCGGCCGGGCCGTGGTGCGGAACCTGGAAGCCGGTCGCATCGTGGAAGGAGGCTCGTCCATCACCCAGCAGCTGGCCCGGACCCTGTACGACCTCTCCCTGGAACGCACCTTCGGCCGCAAGTTCCGGGAAGCCCTGCTGGCGGTGAAGCTGGAGACCCACTACACCAAGGACCAGATCCTGACCATGTACCTCAACCAGGTGTACTTCGGGCGCGGCGCCTACGGGGCCAAGGTGGCGGCCCGGGAGTATTTCGGCAAGTCCCTGGATCAGCTGACCCTGGCCGAATCGGCCACCCTGGCCGCCTTCATCCGCGGTCCCGAGATCTACTGGCGCGATCCGGAGCGGGCCAAGGGGCGGCGCGACTGGGTGCTCTCGCGCATGGCCGAGCTGGGGATGATCACGGCGGCGGAAGCCGAGCAGGCCCAGGCGGAGCCCCTGCGCCTGCGGCCGCCGGACGAGCCGGACACCCGGGCGCCCTACTTCGTCGACTACGTCCGGGACCAGCTGGCCGCCCAGATGCCTGAGCTGGCAAACCAGATCTATACCGGCGGGTTCCGCATCTACACCACCCTGGACCTGGACATGCAGCAAGCGGCGGAAGCCGCCGTGCAGCGGCTGGACGACCTGGTGGCCCCCCTGGAGGAGCACCGGGGCATCCCGCAGCCCCAGGTGGCCCTGATCGCCCTCGACCCGTCCACCGGCGGCATCCGGGCCATGGTGGGCGGCCGTGACTTCAAGACCACCCCCTTCAACCGGGCGGTGCGGGCCCGCCGCCAGCCGGGGTCCGCCTTCAAGCCCTTCCTGTACACGGCCGTGCTGGCCTCCGGGGAACCGGTCACCGCGCCGGTGGCCTGCCGTGCCCGCGAGTACCCCGGCGGCGAGGGCGGCCGGCCTTACGTGCCCAGCGACTACGGGGACGAGAGGTACCACAACGCCTTCCTGGACATCCGGCGGGCCGTGGCCATCTCCGACAACGTGGTGGCCGTGGAGTGGATGAACCGGGTCAAGCCGGGCCGCGTGGCCGCCCTGGCCCGGCGCATGGGCATCACCTCGCCCCTCACCACCCAGCACCTGACCCTGGCCCTGGGCGAATCGGCGGTCACCCCCCTGGAGCTGGCCCGCGGCTACGCCACGCTGGCCAACCTGGGCCAGCGGGTCGACCCCTTCGCCATCCTGCGGGTTGAGGACCGGGACGGCAGGGTGCTCTTCCGGAACGACCCCCAGGCGGAACGGGTCCTCGCCCCCGAGGTGGCCTGGCTGATGACCGACGTGCTCAAGAGCGTCTTCGATCCGGCCTATAGCGGCACCGGGCGCGCCCTGGGCATCGGCCGGCCTGCGGCGGGCAAGACGGGAACCACCGACGCGTCGCGGGACGTCTGGTTCGTGGGCTATACACCGGACCTGGTGGCTGCGGTCTGGGTTGGTGCCGATGACAACCGGCAGACGGTCCGGCTGCCCGGTGGCGCGGGGGCCACGGGGAGCAGCACCGCCGGGCGCATCTGGCAGGCGTTCATGCGGGTTGCGCTGGAGGGCCGCCCCGCCCGGGACTGGCCCCGTCCCGACGGGGTGGTGCGGGCCAGCGCCTGCACCCTGACCGGTGCCCTGGACAACCCGCAGTTCCAGTGGCGGGAGGAATGGTTCCTGGCCGGGCACGTGCCTCCGCCCAACTGCCTGGCCCTCCTGCAGGATCCTCACATCCGGGAGGACCTGGCCGCCGCCGGAGGCGCGCCCCGGGGGCTCTTGCCGGTGCCCCTGCCTTCGCTGCCCGAGCTACCGGGGCTGCCCGGGTTGCGGCCTCCCGCAACGGAGCCGCCGGGCCCAGGGCGGGAAGCACCGGAGGGCGGCCCGCCCGGCGGCCGTCCCGATCCCGAGAGCCCGCAGGCGCCGGCGGAGCAACCTCGCGGGCCGGCACAGGGACCGGAAGGCGGGCCGGAAGGGGAAGAACCGGAAGAAGCTCCGTCCCAGCCCGGCGGCCCCAGCCCGGGCGCCGCGCGCGGGGGTAGGGAGCGCGGCGGGCCAGGCTCCCCGCCTGGCAGCCCGCAGGGCGAGGCCACCCCCGAACAGGGCCCTGCCGGCCAGGGCGGGCCGGAGGCGCCCGCAGGAGACGTGCCCGGCAGCGGTGCCGGTCCCGGGCAGGACGGTGCCGGTGACGCGACCCCGGGGCACCGACCGCCGGCCGGTCCCCGGGATGCCGGTGCGGGCTGGCCCTGGGAGAGCTTGCCGCGCCCGCCCGAGGGCCGGGCACCGCAGCCCTCGCGGAACGGCTGGGCCAGCTTACCGGGTCAGTAGTGGTACGGCTCGCCCCGGAGGATGCGGAAGGCGCGGTAGAGCTGCTCCAGCAGGATCACGGGCACCATCTGGTGGGGGAAGGTCAGGTGGGAGAGGGACCACCGTTCCCGTGCCCGCTCAAGGACCTGGGGTGCCAGGCCCAGGGGACCGCCGATGATGAAGACCAGCCGGCTGTCCCCCTCCACCATGCGCTGGTTGAGCCACCCGGCCACGTCCTCGGAGGTCAGCATGCGACCCCGGCGGTCCAGGGCCACCGCGTAGCTCCCCGGATCGAGGGCGGCCAAAAGCCGCCGGCCTTCGGCCTCCAGGACCCTTTGGACCTCCCCCTGGGTCCGGCGGGCCGGGATGGGCTCGCCGGGCACCCGCCGCTGGTGGACCCGGGCGTAGCGTTCCAGGCGGCGCGCGTACTCTTCCGCCGCCCGCCGCAAGGCCGGCTGGTCCAGGTCCCCGACCGCCAGCAGTTCGATGTGCACGGGCAATGGGCTCACCCCGGCCCCATGATACACCCTGTCAGGTACCGAGTTCGGCCAGGGTGACCTGGATGCGGCGGGTGCCGGCGGCACCGGCCACCTCCAGGGTGACCTGCTGGCCCGCGGCCTTGCCGTCGATGATGCGCAGGAGGTCGACGGTGTCATGGACGGGCTCGCCGTCGCAGCCTACCACCACCTGACCGCGGGCCAGGCCCACGCGAGCCGCCGGGGAGCCGGGTTCGACCCGCCAGATGACGGCGCCGCGCCCGCGGGCCAGAGCCGTGGCAAACTCCAGGGCCCAGGCGGGATCTTCCCGGGCCAGCGCCGTCACCTGGACCACGTCCACCACCTCGACCCCCAGGGAGGGCCGCCGCACCCGGCCGTAACGGATCAGGTCGCCGGCGATGCGGCGCACGTCGTTGGCGGGGATGGCGAAACCCAGCCCCTCGAAGTGGTCCTCGAGGCCGCCGCCGCCGGCGATCTTGACGGTGTTGATCCCGATGACCCGGCCGCGGGCGTCCACCAGGGCCCCGCCGCTGTTGCCCGGGTTGATGGCCGCGTCGGTCTGGATCAGCCTGAAGATCCGTTCGCCCACCACCGGGGCGCCTGCGGCGGGCGGCGGCACCGGCTGGAACAGTTCCTCCCGCACCCCGCTGACGATGCCCAGGCTGACGGACCGGAAGAGCCCGGCCGGGCTGCCGATGGCGGCCACCCACTGGCCCACCCGCACCCGGTCGGAATCGGCGAAGGTCGCCGGCTGGAGGGGGCCCGCCCTCTTGGGGTCGACCCACAGGACGGCAAGGTCGGAATAGGGGTAGTCTTCGGCGACCAGCCGCGCCGGCACTCGCCGGCCGGTGGGGAGCAGGACTTCGATGCGCTGGGGATGGATGTCCCCGTGCCGGTCCGGCCCGCCGCCCGCGCGGCCCGGGCTGCTTCCGGGCGGGGAGGCGGAGGGGGACGGCGGCCCGCCGGGGGCGCTGGCGGAGCCGGTGCCGCCCGCGGTCGTCCCGGGGGCAGCCGGCATGGACACCACGTGGTGGTTGGTGACAATGAAGCCCCGCGCATCGAAGACGACCCCCGAACCGGTCGCCCGGGCAGCCACCATGGGCGTTCCCGTCACGGGATGGGGTCGCAGGTAGGTGCTGATGACACCGACCACCGAAGGCCCGGCGATGCGGTGGATCGCCTCGGCGGGGGAGGACGCCGCGGGGCCGGCGGGCCACAGCCCCGTGCCCGGGAGACCGGACTTGGCAAGCCAGGCCGTGCCCGCGCCCACCAGCCCGCCCACCACGCCGGCCAGCAGCGCCAGCGCCCAGCCGGCGGCCAGCCGGCGCACGGCGCGGCGGCCCCCTTCTCCCAATCCTTTCACCGGCCTGCCTCCTCGGGTCAGGAGCCCGGTGCCCCCGGCAGCAAGCGTGCCGGTTCGACCCCGTAGACCTGGCGGGCCGCCGCGGCGAAGGGGCGCCCTGCGGCCAGCTCCCGGGCCGGCTGGGCCAGATGGCCGGGCCCCGCCTGGGCGGCCAGCCGGTCGTAGAGGCACAGGGCCGCGCCGTAGGCGTCGTCCGTGGGCAGGGAGGCAAAGGCGCCGTTCAGGGCGTCCCATGCCACCGGCGGGCACTGGCCGGCCCAGCCGAAGGTGAAGCCCGTCAGCTCCCGGTCCACGGCCTGGGCGAGGCCCTCGGTGAACCAGGCGGGATAGTTTCCAAGGGCGGCCCGATCCAGCAGCCAGTGGGCCAGCTCGTGGGGCACCGGTCCCAGGCGCATGAAGGTCTCCCGCTCCCCCGCCCAGGTCAGGGGGTCGGCCACGTGGATCACGCCCGCGGCGTAGAACCCCAGGGGCGGGTCCTGCGGGTCCCATCCGAAACTACGCGCCAGGTCGGCCGGGGATGCGTGCACCACGAATACCGCCGGCTGGGCGGGCAACGGCAGGCCGGTGACCTGGGCCACCCGCGGCAAGGAGGCAAGGGCGTAATCCCGTACCCAGAGGGCCCCTTCCCGGTGGCCGGTAGGGTAGATCACCTGCACGCTGCCTGCCGCCAGCTGCTCCCAGCCTGGCCGCGGCAGCTGGACGGCAGCCCGGGCGGCGGCGGTGCGAGCCGTCCAGGCCACCTGGGCGGCCCGCACCGAGGGCGAGGCGCCACCGGGCGCCATACCCAGCACCCATCCCAGCAAGGCGACCAGCAACAGGGCGGCCAACCGGCGCCGGAGGTGGGCTCGGTGCGGGCCCCCGGTTACAGGGTCCGGGGCGCCACCGCCCGTCGCAGGATCCGAAGCGCCGCCCGCAGCCGGGCAGGCAGCCGGCGCAAGAAGGCAGGCGGAGGCCGGCACGCCGGAAGCGGGCCGATCCGCGGGCAGGTCCGCGGGCCGGCCCGTCCCGGGCGCGCGCCGGTTGCGCAAGAACTGGTGGATCCAGCGATGCAAAATCCCCATGGTGGCGCCTCCTCCGGTCTCTCCCGCCTTTCTTTGTACAGCGGGCCGGTGGAAGGCGCCACGTAAGAACTGCCACAGCCGCGCCGGTCACGTTCCAAGGGGCCGGATGCAGAGACGATGGGCTTGCTTGATCGCCAGGTCCCGGCACCGGCGCGTCCAGGCTCGCGCCGGCCGGCGCCGTCAGGCAGGAAGGGACGAGCGGCACCCGGGCTGGGTGCCGCTCCCTGGAATTCCGGATCGCCCGGGGATCAGAGCAGGCAGCCCCACGGCATCAGGGCAGGTGGGGCCATGGCGAGACGGCGCAGCCGGGGCTTGGGCAGCGGCGCACCTCGAAGTGCAGGTGGGAGCCGGTGCTGTAGCCGGTGCTCCCGACGTAGCCGATGACCTCGCCCTGGGCGACCCCCTCGCCCACGCGCACCGCGATGCGGCTCATGTGCGCGTAATAGGTGTACAGCCCACCCTGGTGGCGGATCTGGACGGCGTAGCCGTACCCGCCTGCCCAGCCTGCACTGACCACCGTGCCGCCGTCGGCGGCCCGCACCGCCTGGCCCGTAACGCCGTCGATGTCGATGCCGGTGTGCAGGGAGCCCCAGCGCGGGCCGTAATTGGAGGTGATGCGGCCGCGCAGCGGCCAGATGAAGCGGCCCGTGCTGACACCGGCCACGGGCCTGGTGCCGATGACCACGATGCGGTCCACCGGCTGGCGAGTGACCTCTTCCTTGACCTTCTCTTGTTCGACGATGCGGCCGTCCTGGCGCTTGACGGCGTAGGTGATGACCTTCTCGCCGTATTCGCCCTCCTGCTTCACCCGCTGCTTGCCCGCATCCAGATCGTCGTCGTACTCGCGGCGGGTGGCGAAGGGCACGCGCTCGGTGACCACCAGGAGTTCTTCCGACTCGAAGCTGATCCACTGCTCCGGCACGTTGAGGCGCAGCTCCTGGCCGGGCTGCAGGCGCTCCGGGTCGACGTCCGGATTCGCCGCCAGCAACTGGTCGACCGTGAGGCCGTTGGCGGAGGCGATGGTCCAGGGCGACTCGCCCTCCCGGACCACGTGCACCTTCTCCTCTTCCTTACCGGCCGCCAGCATGGCGAGAACCTGGACCGCATCCTTGATCTGATCGACGGGGACGTTGTCGCGCTCCTGGAATTCCACCTTCTGGCGGATGGTCACCCGGCGAACGTCCAGCTTGCCCTTGCCGGCGCGGGCCTCCAGCTCCCGGACGTACCGCGCCTTCAACTCATCCAGGACGGACTGGGCGGCTTCTTTTGAGGGCAGCGCCGCCACTTCCTGACCGTCGACCACCAGCACGGTCGCCCGGGTCAGGAAATCGCCCGCTGCCCGCAAGCGCTCCGCCAGGGCATCCTGGGAGAGGGTGGGGTACCGGTCGTGGGTCACGATCTGCTCGACCGAAGGCGGCGTGGCGAGGCGCACCGGAAAGCCGAACTGGTTGCTGGCGTCGCGCTCGGCCTGGGCCACGGCGTCACCCACCGTCTGCTGGCCGGCGACATACCCCAGGGTCTCGCCCCGCAACTCCACACGGTAATAGGTCGACTGGGACTGGACGTAGACCGTGGTGCCAAACAAGTACACCACGATGGCGGCGGGAATAAGGGCAACCCACCAGCGCCTCCCCCCCGGCGGCGCGTGGGAGCCAAAGAACGACAGGATTCGCTTGGCCACGGGCCGATTCTCCCTCCCCGGAGGATACGGAACCCATAAAGGGGATTCGCACGCCCACCAGGTTTTCCTTCTGGTGGACAGCCCTTTTTTCGCATTGGCAGGGTCCTCGCCGTCAACACGCGGGGAAGGCGGCCCGTCCTGGGCCAATTACGGTTCATGCGCGGCCGGTGCTTGTCCAGATTGGTCAACGCCAGCCCGCCAGCCACGCGGCGTACTCGACGGGCGAGCGGTGGATGCGTTCATGGGCCTGCGGGTCGTGGGCAAAGATGCCCAGGTCCGGCCCGCCGTTGCATTCCAGCAGCCAGAGGCGCCCGCCCTGGTCCACCGCCAGGTCCAAGCCGAGGTCGGCCAGGTGGGCAAAGCCGCGATCCAGGGCAGCGGCCACCAGCAGCGCGGCCTGTGCCAGCTCGCGGGCGAGTTCCGCGCCGCGGGAGGGGCCGAATACCTCGACCAGCACCGCCTCCGGATCCATGGGGGTGGTGCCATGGCGGATGTGGGTCAGGACCGCGCCCGGTGCGGCCACTCGCGCCACCGCAGCCGTGCACTGCCAGTCGCCACCGGCCCCGCGCTGAACCATGTAGCGGAAGTCGAAACGGCGCCCGTGCCAGCAGGCCAGGTCCAGCCCCTGCTGCACCAGGAAGCGGCTGCCGGGCGCCAGGCGCTCCAAGAGAGCCACCAGTTCTCCGTGGGAGGCACGACGCCGGTGGCCTGCGGGCTGTTTGGCGGCTGATCCATGGCGATGTACCGGGGGCAGTGGCCGCAACGGACACGAGCATGAGCAACCGCCCAATTTGGTGAAACCGGCGACATTGCGCGAAGCAAAAACAAACCCGCCGCGGGTCGCGCCGCGGCGGGCTCTGGAGCTGGTGGCCGGATTCGAACCGGCGACCTGCGCATTACGAGTGCGCTGCTCTGCCTGCTGAGCTACACCAGCCCGTCGGTGGGAATGGCGCCGGGTCTCCCGGCGCTAAGCCACACCCATTCTAGGCCCCGCCGGCGGGAGCCGTCAAGCCGCCCGGCCCGCTGCCGCGGGGAACGGGGCGCGCGCCTTCAGGGGACGATGGCTCCTGAAGCCCTGCCGTACCCGCGGGCCCTGCGGGGCCGTCCCCAGCCGGGAATTCCCGGGCCCGCCTCCGCGAGCGCCGGTACAGCCAGCGCAGCCAGAGAAATCCGCCCAGGTCGCCCAACAGGCGACCCGCCACGTAGAGGCCGCCGCCCACCCACAGGGCGTATTGCAGGAGGGAGAACGGGTATCCCCACAGGGGCACCCGCAGGCTGTGCCAGGACACCCATCCGGCCGCCAGGGGAAGAACCAGCAACGCGGGCAGGGCCGCCCAGGCCCAGCCGTCGGGCCGCCGCCCGATCCGCCACAGGCCCGCGCGCGCCAGCGCGAAGACCGTCCAGGTGACCACCAGGAGCCAGAGCACGTCCCGGCGCCGGGTCACCACCCGGCCCCACATGCCGGTGGTGGCCGTCGTGGCGACAACCACCCGGGGCGGCGCCGTCTCCCAGCGGTGATAGCCGTAAGCCCCCGGCCGGGATCCGGCGCGGCCGGCCTCGTCCCGGACCCCCTGGCCGGTAGAAGCAGGTTGCGGCCCTCCCTGGTCAGGGCCGGATGCAGCCACGCCCGCCACGTAACCCGGCGGCACCGCCACGTGCACGTCGACGGGGCCGAAACCGGCCCATGCCTCCGGGGACAGTGGAACCTCCAGCTGGTAGACGGGCGACAGGTACCTGCTGGTCTCCCATCCCAGGGCCACGCGGGGAAAGCGCAGGAGAAGTTCGTGGCTCTGTCCCGGGCGAAGGGTGACGTCGGTCCCCAGGGCCTGGCTGGCAACCAGGGCGGCCGGTGGCGACGGGACGGGGTAGAACGCGCCCGCCAGCGGGTCCAGCCACAGCCCGGCGCCAGCGGGCGGCCAAGGCGCCCTGGTGCCGGGTCCGGGTTCCGTCCCGGTGCCCGCCGGCTGTCCGGGCTGCTCGCCGGGGTAGACACCGGGATACAGCTCGGCCGGCCGCCCGTCCCATCGGGCGTCGACCTCCGGCGGCGCCAGAAACCGCAGCGACACCGCGCGCGGGCGGCCAGCCTCGCCGGCCAGGCGCAGGGTGTACCGTGCCTCCACCGTGGCCGTCACCCGGGCGGGCAGCAGGGAGAGGGTGGCCTCCTCGGCCTCCACGTTCACCGACAAGACCAGGCGGCTGACCTCCACGGGCACGGCCTTGTCCACCGGTACCACGCCCCCTACGGCGGGTCCTGCTACTACCGGCGGCAGGCCGTCCTCGGCGGCTGCGGGCCCCGTCGCCAGCGGCCCCGCCACTACCGCCGCGCCAGCCACGGCAGCCACCAGGAACCAGCGCGCCAGGACCCGCAGGGGACGTCTTGGGAGCCGCGGCCCTGGTCCCCGGGTATCGATGGTGCCGCCCCGCCCTGGATGCTTGACCCCTCGGCCCATGCCATCACCGCCGCCATTCGCTGCCCGCGCCATGCGCCGGCCGGCCCGGTCCTGCCGGGCTTGCCTCGTCAACCGGCCTTCGCCAGCGGCGGCGGCCGTTCCTGCCGCGTTCCGCTAAGCTCGCGGGTCTACCCATGACGCCCTGGAATCACCCGGGCGGCAGCGCCAAGCGGCAAGAAGCGGCACGAAAAGGCCGGGGCGCCCGGGTCCCCAAAGGGACCGGGCGCCCCGGTTCCGGGTCGTCACCGGCTGCCTGGCTCCGGTCCGGCCGGCGGTTACCGGCCTCGCCATCCAGGCTGGTACCGGTCAGATGGCCTGGCGGAGGCGACGGGGATCGAACCCGCGATCTCCGGCGTGACAGGCCGGTGTGTTAACCACTACACCACGCCTCCAACCGCAGCACCCGCCACCGCAAAAGCTCCCGCCGGTGTTCGGGAACCCTGGCAGGAACGGCCCCGGCGGCGCCGGGCGCGATGGTCATTCTAGCACCGGGCCCGGGCGGGTGTCAACGGGCGTCGCGGGCCGCGGCCTCCGGCCGGCACCGTCAACCCAGGCCGCCCGCGCCCCGCGGCACGAAAACGTCGCGCAACCCCAGGGTCTGGGCGCGCTCGCGGCCGATGGACACCAGCACCACGGGCACGCCCACCAGCTCGGCGATCCGCTCCAGGTAACGGCGCGCCGCAGCGGGGACCTCCTCCCAGCGGGTGAGCCCCGAGAAGTCGGCCGGCCAGCCGGGCAACTCCTCGTAGATGGGCCGGCAGCGGGCAAGCTTGAGGGCGCCGGGCGGCAAATCCTCGACCCGCCGCCCGTCCAGCTCATAGGCCACGCAGATGCGCACGGTGTCCAGACCGCCCAGGGTGTCCAGGCGGGTGATGGCCAGGCCCGTCAAGCCGGAAACCCGGGCCGCGTAGCGCAACACCACGGCGTCCAGCCAGCCGCAGCGCCGCGGCCGCCCCGTGGTGGTGCCGTACTCATGACCCCGCTCCCGGATCCAGTCGCCCGTCTCGTCCAGCAGCTCGGTAGGGAAGGGGCCGTCGCCCACCCGCGAGGTGTAAGCCTTGGCCACCCCGATGACCTGGTCGATCCGCGTCGGCCCGACGCCCGCGCCGATGCACGCGCCGGCCGCCGTGGGGTAGGACGAGGTCACATAGGGATACGTCCCGTGGTCCAGATCCAGCATGGTCCCCTGGGCGCCCTCGAACAGGACCCGCTGGCCGGCGTCGATGGCATCGTTGATGAGGCGGGAGGTATCGGTCACGAAGGGCCGCAGCCGCTCGGCGTACTCCAGATATTCCTGGAGCATCTGATCGTAGTCGTACCCCTCCACGCCGTAGACCCGCTCCAGCAGCCGGTTGACCTGGTCCAGGTTGCGGCGCAGCAGGCGGCGGAACTGGGCCTCGTCCAAAAGATCGTCGACCCGGATGCCCGTGCGCGCCGCTTTGTCGCGGTAGGCGGGCCCGATGCCCTGGCGCGTGGTGCCGATGCGGTCCTCGCCCCGCCCGGCCTCCTCCAGCTCATCCAGGCGCTTGTGGTAGGGCATGATGACGTGGGCGGCGCCGCTTACGGCGACGGCGTCCACGGCGTGGCCCCGTTCCTCCAGATATTCGATCTCCCGGAGGAACACGGCCGGATCCAGCACCACCCCGTTGCCGATGACGCAGCGCTTGCCGTGCAGGATGCCCGAGGGAATCAGGTGGAGCCGGTACTCCCGGCCGTCGACCACCACCGTGTGGCCGGCGTTGGCGCCGCCCTGGTACCGCACCACCATGTCCGCCTGTTCCGCCAGGTAGTCCGTGATCTTCCCCTTGCCCTCGTCGCCCCACTGGGCGCCGACGATCACCACCGTGGACATGGGCGTCCCCTTTCTTGTTCCCCGCCCTGGCCTGGGGCGTGCGTTGCCAGCCCGGGCCCGGCTTGCCTGTACCCCGTTCCCTAGCCCGCCGCGTAGCGGGTGGTGTCCAGGTTGCCGAAACGGCCGAACTCCTTCAGGAAGTATAGCTTGACCGACCCTGTGGGGCCGTTGCGCTGCTTGGCCACGATGATCTCCACCACGTTCTCGGCAGCGTCCTCCGGGTTGTGGTAGATGAACAGCACCACGTCGGCGTCCTGCTCGATGGCCCCCGACTCCCGCAGGTCCGACAGCTGCGGGCGCCGGTCCTGCCGCTGCTCCACGGCGCGGCTCAGCTGGGACAGGGCCAGCACCGGCACCTTGAGCTCCCGGGCCAGCGCCTTGAGCGACCGCGAGATCTCGGAGATCTCCTGCTGGCGGCTTTCGGCACGGCCCCGGGTGTGCATGAGCTGCAGGTAATCCAGGACCAGCAGGCCGATGTCGTGTTCCGCCTTCATGCGCCGGGCCCGCGCCCGTACTTCCATGATGGAGAGGTTGGGCGTGTCGTCGATGAACACCGGCAGCTCGCTGAGCCGGCCGATGGCGTCGGTGAGCCGTGGCCAGTCGTCCTCGGCCAGCATGCCGGTGCGGAGGCGCTGCTGGTTCAGCCGCGCCTCCGCCGCCAGGAGACGCATGGCCAGCTGGTCGCGAGACATCTCCAGGCTGAACACGCCCACGGGATAGCCATGGGCGGCGGCGTGGGCCACCATGTTCAGGGCAAGGGTCGTCTTGCCCTGGGAGGGCCGCGCCGCCAGGATGATCAGCTCGGACGGGTGCAGGCCCGCCAGCATGCTGTCCAGGTCGCGGAAGCCTGTGGGCACGCCGATGGTCTCGCCCTGGTGCAGGTAGAGGCGCTCGATGTGCTCGAAGGTGTCCACCAGCACGTCGCGGATGGCGGCATAGCCCTGCCGCCGGCGATCCTGGGCGATGGCGAAGATGGCCTGCTCGGCCGCGTCCAGCTGTTCCTCCGCCGGATCCTGGCCCTCGTAGGCGCGCCGGGCGATGTCCGTCGCCGCGGCCACCAGCCGGCGCAGCAGCGCCTTCTCCTCGACGATGCGGGCATAGTGCTCGGCGTTGGCCGCCGTGGGGACGGCATTGGCCAGGGAGGTCAGATAGGTCAGCCCGCCGACTCGTTCCAGCCAGCCCCGCTGGCGCAGGGCCTCGCTGAGGGTGATGGTGTCCACCGCTTCCCCGCGCTCGAAGAGTTCGGCAGCCACCTCGAAGATGCGCTGGTGGGCTTCCCGGTAGAAGTGGGAGGGCTCCAGGATCTCCAGCACCCGGGCCAGGGCCTCGCGATCGATCAGGATGGCGCCCAGCACCGATTGCTCCGCTTCCACATTCTGCGGAGGAACCCGGTCGGGTGGTGGCAGGGTGCTCACGGTCTCACGCCTCCGGGCGCACCACCACGGTGACCCGGCAGGTCACCTCAGGGTGCAGGCGCAGGACCACGTCGTAGGAACCCAGTTGCCGCAGCGGTTCCGGCAGCTCGACCCGCTTGCGATCGATCTTGACGCCGAAGGTCCGGGCCAGGGCCTCCACCACGTCCTGGCTGGTCACCGAACCGAACAGGCGGCCGCTCTCTCCGGCCCGCGCGCGCACCTCCACCGCGCGGCCGTCCAGCCGCTGGGCCAGCGACCGGGCCTGCTCCAACTCCTGGCGGGCGCGCCGCTGCCGGGCCGCCTCCTGCTGCTGGATCTGGTTCAGCACCTCGCGGGTGGCCTCCCGGGCCAGGCCCTTCGGCAGGAGGAAGTTGCGGGCGTAGCCGTCGGCCACGTCCTTGATGTCGCCCTTGCGGCCAAGCCCCTTGACGTCCTGCAGCAAGACCACCTTCATGTTTCTCGCCCCCTGCCCTGAGGTACCGCCGCGTGACTCCGCCAGCGGCCGCGCCGCCGCGGCCGCCGGCCATCCGGTACCGCTGCAGGCCGGTTGGTGCGGGCCGGCCGGCGGTCGCGGTGCCTGGCTTTCACCCGGATGCCTGGCCCGTCTCCTGCGGCCGCCCGCGGCGCTCCAGGTGCTGGCGGATGGCGGTCAGGTCGCCGAACCGGTCCTCCAGATAGTGGCCGCTCAGCGCCTCCGCGGCCAGGCGGCGGGCCACCTCGGCGTCCAGGCGCTCCAGTGGGATGCCCCAGCGGCGGGCCAGGGAGTAGACCGTGATCTGCAGGGCAGCCAGGGTTTCCAGCAAGCGTGCCGGCTCCCGCGCCACCCCGGCACGCAGCACCGCCCCGGCGGCCGCGACCAGCTCGGCCTTGAGCCAGTCCAGCACCTGCAGGCTTTCGGTGATGTCGAGCCCCGGCACCGGGTCGTCCACCGCTGGTGCTCCTTCCTTCTCCCCCGGGCGTGGCCCGGACCTGGCCGCCGCCGCGGGGCGGGCGGCCCCGGGGCTTCTTTCCTTCGGCGGCGCCCGGGTGGTTCCCTTTGCCCGCGCACCCGTTGGCCGCAAGGCGACCGGACCCGCCGAGTCGCCGCGACCGGACGGCGGCGGCGGCAATGCCGGGCCCAGCGACAGGCAAGGCCCGCCGGTGGCGGGCCCTGACCTGGCGTGAGCTGCCGTGATGCACCGGTCCGCCGCCGGACCGGTGCATCACGGCCGGCCGGAACCCGGCTGCGGCACCGGCTTGCCGGATCGCACCGGGCCGGGCGGCGCGGCGCCGGTGAACGGCTCACGCCCTGCGAACGGCTTACTCGATGGTGAACGGCAGCAGGGCCATGATGCGCGCCCGCTTGATCGCCCGGGTCAGCTGGCGCTGGTGCCCCGCGCAATTGCCGGTGATCCGGCGCGGCAGAATCTTGCCCCGCTCCGTGAGAAACTTGCGCAGGCGGGCGCTGTCCTTGTAGTCCACCACCGCGATGCGGTTGACGCAGAACTCGCAGACCTTGCGCCGCTTGCGCCGGTCACGGCGCCCCATGATGGCTCCAACCTCCTCAGGATTCAGAAGGGGATGTCGTCGTCCGGCAGGCCCGTCACGTCGCCGAAGTCGGCCAGGTCCTCGCCTCCCGGGGAGTTGCCGCCAGGAGCGCTTCGCTCCCCGCCCGGCCCCCGGTCAAGGAAACGGACGTCGTCAGCCACCACTTCGGCCACGCGCCGCCGCTGGCCGTCCTGGGTCTCGTAGCTGCGGACCTGCAGCCGTCCCCGAACGGCCACCAGGCGGCCCTTGCTCAGGTGGTTGGCACAGGTCTCGGCCAGCTTCCGCCAGACGACGATGTCGATGAAGTCCGCGTCGCGCTCGCCCTGCTGGTTGGCAAAGGGCCGGTCGACGGCCAGCGTGAAGCCCCCGACCGCCACGCCGCTGGGCGTGTAGCGCAGCTCGGGATCGCGTACCAGGCGGCCGATCAAGACCACCACATTCAGCACGGGAGCGACCTCCTTGCCCCGCGGCCCGCCTCCAGGCCCTATCCGGCCGGCGCAGGCTTCGGGTGCCGGCACCGCCGGTGCCGGCACCTCCGGGCACGCGCCCGCGGCGGACCTTGTCGCCCGGCGGCCCTCAGGCCACCTTCTCGCGCAGCACGATGATGTGGCGGATGATGTCGTCGGTGATGCGGATCACCCGCTCCAGCTCGTGGGTCACCCCGGCAGGGCCCTGGAACTGGACCACCGTGTAGTGCCCCTCGCGGTAGCCGGCGATCTCGTAAGCCAGCCGGCGGCGGCCCCATACGTCCACCTGCTCGACGGTGCCACCCCCGTCGGTGATGATCTTCTGCAGGCGGTCGAGGAGCGCCTTTTCCGCCTCCTCGTCCAGGTCGGGGCGGGTGATGTACATGAGTTCATAGGCGCGCACGACGGCACCTCCTTCCTCCGGACAAATGGCCCCCGCCCGGTTGCCGGGCGGCAACGGCGGGAGCAGGAAGGCTCGTGGAAGCCTTTTGGCGTACCCGATGGGGATCGCCGGTGCTGATGCAATGGAAAGGACCCATGGGCCCGGCAACCGGTGCCGGACCACACGCTAACTCTAACCCCCGCCCGCCTCGGGTGTCAACGCGGCCTGCTGCCGGGCTCCCCCGGCGGCGCGCCCGGTCCACGCCAGGGCCTGTGGCACCGGGCGCTGCCCTGCCGCCGCACCCGTCATGGGGCCGAACCGGTTCCCTGGGCCGGGTCCTCCTGGGGCGGGCGGTTGGGCCCGCCCAGCACCTGGCGGACCGCCCGCTCGAACTTGCGGCGGGGCATCATCACCAGATGACCGCAGCCCAGGCAGCGGATGCGAAAGTCCATCCCGACCCGCAAGACCTCCCAGCGGTCCGAACCACAGGGATGCGTCTTGCGCATGCGGACCACGTCTCCCAGATAGAACTTCATCGGTCCCGCCATGATGGGCTCCTCCCCACGGCGCCGTCCCGCGGCGCGCAGTGCGCCGGGCACCGGGCCGGCGGCGCCCGCCGGGCTCGGCCGTCCCGCCCCGCGGGGGGCCATGCCGGCCTGCGGCGGTCCCGGGCGGTCCCGGGTCGGAACGTTCAACGGGTTCCGGTTGCGGGCAAGGCGCCCCGGCCCAGGGCGGCCCAGACCCCTTCCCCGAGGACCAGCAGGCCCGCCGCCAGCCGCGATTGCTCCATCCCGGTCCACCACGCCGGATCGATCCAGCCGGGTGCCAGGCCGGCCAGCTGGCGGGCCAGCAGCAGCAGGCCCGCCAAAAGCAGCGCTCCTTCCAGGCCGCCCGCCACCACCCCCAGCAACCGGTCCCAGCGGCCCCAGCCCCGGTGGTGCACCGTGCCCGCCAGGCGGCGGGCGGCGGCCGACAGCACCAGGCCTCCGGCCAGGGGGAGACCGTACAGGGCCACGTCGGCAATGACAGCCGAGGCCAGCACCGTGGCCAGCAGGCTCGCCACCGTCGTCTGGCCCCCGGCGGCGCGGGCGGCCTCCCGCAGGGCATCGGCCCACTCTGCCCGGACTGCCGGCGGCAGGGGCATGGCGTCCAGCACATGGAGGACCCGCAACACGTAGGCAGGCTGCACCGGAGCCCGAGCCACCTCCGGCGGCAGCCAGGCCGCCGCCGCCGGCTGGAGCAGCTCGGCCAGGCGGGGCAGCAGCCCGGTACGGGCCGCCCACGCCTGGACCTCGGCCGCCCGGGTGGCGACGAACCAGGCGGCCGCGGCGAAGCTCAGCAGGCCCGCCGTCGCCACCAGCCCGCCTCGCCGCCATCCCTGCCAGGCGGCGATTAGGATCATGGCGGCCAGCCCCGCATCCAGGGCCCAGGCCCCGGCCCCCGGGGCGGGCCCCCCGGTACTGCCCCCCACCACCTGTTGCCTCCCTGCCTCGAGGCCCCGGGCTCCGGACGAACCCGGCGGGAAGCGGCCACCCAAGGCCGGCCGCAACACCGGCCGGGCACCCTTCGCCATCACGGCCGCCCGCCGGGGCGACGTCGGGCCGGCCGCCGCCTGCGCCGGTCCTCTAGGCACCCAGGTAGGCGGCCTGGACCCGCGGATCGTCGATCAGCCGGTCCGCCGGGCCCTCGAGGGCCATGCGCCCGCTTTCCAGGACGTAGGCCCGGTGGGCGATCTGCAACGCCTGGTGGGCGTTCTGCTCGACCAAGAGGATGGTCACGCCGTCCCGCTGGTTGATTTCCTTAATGGTAGCGAAGATTTCCCGGACCAACAAAGGGGCCAGGCCCAGCGACGGCTCGTCCAGCAGCAGGAGCCGGGGCCGGGTCATCAGGGCCCTGCCGATGGCCAGCATCTGCTGCTCGCCGCCTGACAGGGTGCCGGCCAGCTGGTGCTGTCGCTCCTCGAGGCGGGGGAACCTGGCAAACACCTCCCGCATCCGGGCCTCCACATCGCCCCCGCTGCGCACCGTGTAGGCACCCAGCTCCAGGTTCTCGCGGACGGTGAGGGGAGCGAACACCCGGCGCCCCTCGGGAACGTGGACCAGGCCCGCCGCGACGATGCGGTGGGCCGGCCACTGGGTGATCACCCTGCCGTCGTAGACGATGCGTCCCGACCGGGGCCGGATGAGCCCGCTGATGGTCCGCAGGGTGGTGGTCTTGCCGGCGCCGTTGGCACCCAGCAGGGCGACGATCTCCCCTTCGCCCACCTCCAGGGAGAGGTCCTGGACGGCCTTGATGGCGCCGTAGGCTACGTTCAGTTGTTCCACCGCAAGCAGCATCAACCCGCCTCCTCCCCCAGGTAGGCGGCGATCACCGCCGGGTTGCGGCGCACCTCATCCGGGGTGCCCACGGCGATGGTGCGGCCGTAGTCAAGGACCACCACCCGCTCGCAGACACTCATCACCACGTCCATGTGGTGTTCGATGAGCAGCGTGGTCAGGCCGAACCGGCGGTGCACCTCTTCGATCAGGTCCCGCAGTTCGCGGGATTCGCTGGGGTTCATCCCCGCCGCCGGCTCGTCCAGCAGGAGGATGCGGGGCCCCGTGGCCAGGGCCCGGGCGATCTCCAGCCGCCGCTGCTCGCCGTAGGGCAGGTTGCGGGCCAGCTCCTCGGCCCGGTGGGCCAGGCGCAGGGTTTCCAGCAGCTCCAGGGCCCGCCGGGTCACCGCCTGTTCCTCCGCGTGAAAGCCGCGGGTGCGCAGGATGGCCGGGATCACGCCGGTCCGGGTGCGGGAGTGGAAGGCCGTCCGCACGTTGTCCAGCACGGTCATGTTGCCAAAGAGGCGAATGTTCTGGAAGGTGCGCGCCACCCCCAGCTGGGTGATGCGATGCGGCTTCAACCCCGCGATGGGCCGGTGGAACAGGCGGATCTCACCGGCGGTGGGGCGGTAGATGCCGGTGATCAGGTTGAACACCGTGGTCTTGCCCGCGCCGTTGGGCCCGATCAGTCCCACCAGCTCCCCCTGGCGCAGGGTGAGGTTGAAGCCCGCCAGGGCGACCAGTCCTCCGAAACGGATGCTGACGTCCCGGCACTCCAGCACCACGGGCAGCGCGCCGGTGTCCAGGCCGGCCTGCTCCCCGGCGGCGTCCGGCTCACCAACAAGCCCCGGATCGCCGGAAGCGGCCGTGCCGCCGGGTGTGAACGTGCCCGGCCGGGCGCCGGATGCGGCAGCCGGGGCGGTCCCGTACGGTTCCGCCGGGCCGGCGCCGGTATGGGTGCCGGTGTTGCCCGCCTGTTCTTCTTCCCGGGGTTCCCGTTGCACGCCCATCACGCCTGCCCTCCTCTGGCCACACCGCGCTGCCGGCCGGCACCGGTGAGCAGGCGCCAGGCCCGGCCCAGCTGGTCCCAGGTGAGTTCGACCCCGCCCAGCAGGCCGCGCGGCCGGACCAGCATGACCACGATCAGCAGCACGGAGAACAACACCATCCGCACCGCCGGAGGGTCGATGGACGGGGGCAGGTGCAGCGCCTGCATCCAGTTGGGCAGCGCCTGGTTGGTGTAGGTGAAGAACACGGCGGCGGCCACCGCCCCCGTGGTGCTGCCCATGCCGCCGATGACCACGATGACCAGGATGAACACGGAGTTCATGAAGCCCGCCACGGCAGGGTTGAGATAGAGGTACTGGTGTGCGTACAGCCCCCCGGCCACCCCGGCCAGCATGGCGCTGATGGTGAAGGCCAGCACCTTGTAGCGGGTGGACGGGATGCCCATGGCCTCCGCCGCCACCTCGTCCTCGCGGATGGCGATGCAGGCGCGGCCGTGGGTGGAGTGGACGAAGTGCCAGACCACCTTGATGGCCAGCACGGCCACCAGGTAGGTCCAGGCAAAGGTCGTGTGCCGGGGAATCCCGATCAGCCCCTGGGCGCCGCCCACGTCGATGACCCGGTCCCCCACGGGCACCTCGTTGATCAGGGAGAGAAGGACGCTGATGATCTCGCCAAAGCCCAGGGTGGCAATGGCCAGGTAGTCGCCCCGCAGCCGCAGGCTGGGGATGCCCACCAGCAGTCCGGCCGCGCCTGCCGCCACGGCCCCCGCCAGCAGCGCTGCCGGAAAGGGTACGGAAAAGAACTTGGTCAGGATGGCCGCGGCGTAGCCGCCCACCGCCATGAAACCCGCATGGCCGATGGACAGCTGCCCGGTATAGCCCAGGATCAGGTTGAGGCTGACGGCCAGGATCACGTAGATGCCCGCCTGGGTCAGGACCACCAGCAGGTAGCGGTTGCCTCCTACCCAGGCCAGAAGCAATTCATAGATCCCGACGATCACCGCCAGCTGCAGCAACCAGCGGCCGATGACCACCGGCCACGGCGTGGCCCGCAAGGGTCCGGCTGTCGCTGCCGGTGCCAGCTCGCTCACCGCACGACCTCCTTCGGCGCTAGACCTTGTCGTAGACCCGCTCGCCCAAAAGACCAGTGGGCTTGAAGAGCAGCACGATGATCAGGACCAGGAAGGCCACGGCGCCGGTGAGTTCCGAACGGACGGACGCAACCCCCACCTCGGCCATACCCATCAGCAGGCCGCCCAGCATGGCCCCGGGAATGCTGCCGATGCCCCCCAGCACCGCCGCCACGAACGCTTTGAGTCCGGGAAAGATGCCCATGAAGGGGTCGATCCGGGCATAGGTCACGCCGACCAGCACCCCGGCACAGGCCGCCAGGGCCGATCCCAGCATGAAGACGGCGGCGATGATGCGGTTGACGTCGATGCCCATGAGCCGCGCCGCGTCAAGGTCGTAGGCCACGGCGCGCATGGCCTTGCCGACCCGGGTGCGCATGACCAGATACTGCAGTCCGGCCATCATCACCAGGGCGATGAGGAAGGCGACACCGAAGCGGAGGTTGATGACGATCCCGGCCAGGTCGACCTGGCGCAGGGGGATGAGCCCCGGAAAGGGGCGCGGGTTGGGCCCGGCGATGATCTGCATCAGGTTTTCCAGCAGCAGGGAGACGCCGATGGCCGTGGTCAGCGCCGCCAGCCGGGGCTGGTTCCGTAACGGCCGGTAGGCGGTGCGTTCAATGAGGGCGCCCAGCAGCGCACAGCCCGCCATGGCCGCCACCAGGCCCACCGCGAACAGCACCAGCGCCTGGCCCGGCGTGACGTCACCCGCAGCGGCCGCCGCCGTCACGGCAAAGGCCACGTACGCGCCCACCATGTACACGTCGCCGTGGGCGAAGTTGATCATCTTGACGACGCCGTAGACCATGGTATAGCCCACGGCGATGAGGGCGTAGATCGCGCCCAGCTGCAGCCCGTTGATCAGCTGTTGCAGGCCGTAGATGCCCACGTAGGCGACGACCAGTAGGACGATCAGGGTCAACACGCCCCACCGGCGTACCCTGGCGCCCTCGGCCACCTTCTGCACCGTCGTCTGGGCTGTCGTCTGCACCGTTGCCGACCCTCCCGACCGCCGGGAAGCTTGGCGCCGCCCGGACCCGGGCGGCGCCGCCCCCCTCGTGTGCGGTCATGCTTGCCGGCCGGTGGCGCCCGTGGGGGCCGGGAGGGCTCTCAGCCTCCGCCCAGGGTGCGGGCCGCCGCCGGCCTGCCCCGGTGTGTCACTGGGGCGAGACGGTGGTCACGTACTTGTGCCCCTCGGAAGTGGTCTGCAAAACCACCGCGTCCTTGATGGGGTTGTGGTTTTCGTCGAAGGAGATGGTGCCCGTCACGCCCTTGAAGCCCTGGGTCTGCTCCAGCGCGTCGCGGATCTGCGCCGGGTCGGTGGGATCGCCGCCGCCGTCGATCACCCGCTGGATGGCATCCAGCAGCAGGTTGGCGGCATCGTAGCCCAGAGCCGCCAGGGCGCTGGGGTCTTCACCGTACTCCTGGCGGAAGGCTTCGACGAAGGCCTTCGATTCGGGATTCTCCTGCTCGATGGAGTAGTGGTTGGAGAAGTACCCGTCCAGGATGGCCTCGCCGCCCAGCTCGTAGAGCTTGCTGTCGTCCCAGCCGTCAGCCCCCAGCAGGGTCGCCTTCACACCCACCTCGCGGGCCTGCTGGGCGATGACGCCCACCGGATCATAATAGTCGGGCAGGAAGAGCACGTCCGGACCGGCCTGGGCGATGCTGGTCAACTGGGCCCGGAAGTCCTGGTCACCGGTGCGGTAGGAGTCCACCTTGACCACCTGGCCGCCCATCTCCTGGAAGGCCGCCTCGAAGGACTTGTACAGGCCCTCGCTGTAGGGGTTCGCCATGTCGTAGAGGATGGCCGCCGTCTGGGCGTTCAGCTCCTCGCGGGCGAACTTGGCCATGACCTGGCCCTGGAACGAGTCATAGAAGCAGGCTCGGAAGATCCACTTCTTCCCCGGCGTCAGGGAGTCCGCCGTGGAGGTGGGCGAGATCATCACCACGCCCTGCTGCTCCAGCACCTCGGACACCGGGATGGAGATGCGCGACGAGACCGACCCGATGACGGCCACCACCTGGTCCTCGGTGACCAGCTTCTGTACCCGCGCCACCGCTTCGGTCTCGTTGTTCTTGTCGTCCTCCACGATGGGGTTGATGGTGTAGTTCCCCACCTTGTTGCCCTTCTGCTTGATGGCCAGCAGGGCCCCGTTGCGGGTCTGCTCACCGAACTGGCTGATTTGCCCCGTCAGCGGCATGAGGAGGCCGATGTTGATCGTTCCGCCACCGTCGCCGCCGCCTCCCCCGCCCTCTCCCCCGGAGCTGGGCGCGCCGCCGCCCCCGCCGCAGGCCGCCAGCAGGAGCGATGCCGCCATCAGACCGGCCAGGACCGCCCGGCGCCGCCAGCGCTTGGACCTTGCACCCACCCGACAATCCCCCCTGCATGAAGTTTAAGTCCGAAGATTCAACGAAAACTGGACAACTCCTGCAATCTGGGTGAGCTATTCGCATGCGGAACTGGGAGATGCGATGGATTTCGTCCAAGGTCTTGGGAATCGGAACCGGTTCGGGCTGCGGACTGTGCTGGCGCCCCGGCCTGGCCGACGGTCCGAGCCCCCGCCGCGCTCCCCCACCGCTCCCCGCCCTGGCTCCCGTTGCGGGTGCTACGGCCATCACGTGCCCCCTTTTGTGCGCCGCTGAATACCCTGCCGCGCGCCGGCCATATACTTCAGCGGTGTCCCCCGGCAGTTCGGGCTTCTGCCCTGGCCCGGCCAGGGATACCGGTTCTGGCGGGAGGGAGCCGGCGTGCCGCGACGTGACGCCCCACAAGCCCAGGAGGGCCCGGCCCTGCCTCCGTTCCGGGCGGAACTTCGGGTCCGGGCAGAGGATCCCCGCGGATGGCAATTGCTGGGCGAGACCCTGGCCGCCTGGCTGGAACAGCGGGGCAGCCGCCGCCTGGCCGTGGTCTGCATCGGCACGGACCGTTCCACGGGCGATGCCCTCGGGCCCCTGGTGGGCACCCTGCTCGCCCGCAGCGGAGAGGCCGCCCGGCAGGAGGTGGTGTTGCTGGGAACCCTGGACGAACCGGTCCACGCCGGCAACCTGGACCAGGCCATCGCCCGGCTGGCCGCCCTGGAGTCCGGCACCACCGTGCTGGCGGTGGACGCCTGCCTCGGGCGCAGCGAGAACGTGGGCAGCATCAGTGCAGGGCGGGGCGCCCTGCAGCCGGGGGCGGGCGTCAACAAGTCGCTGCCGGCGGTGGGTCACCTGTTCGTCACGGGCACCGTCAACGTAGGGGGGTTCATGGAATACTTCGTCCTGCAGAACACCAGGCTGGGACTGGTCCTGCGCATGGCCGAAGCCATCGCCGCGGGCATCGCCCTGGCCGCCCGCCTGCACTTTGCGCGGCCGGGCCCGGCGCGGGCCCCCGGCGGGGTAGCCGTGGCCCTGAGGGCGACCCGTGACCTCCGGCCCGGCGGCGAAGAGGTCCCCGGGGCACCCTTCACCGCACGGCGGGTGCCGGCCGGCGCCGGGTGGGCTGCCCCGGCACCCGGCGGCACCGTTCCGGCCGGCGGGAAACCGGGCGATCCGCGGGGCTCCGGCGCGGGCGCCGGCGGTGCGGCAGAGGGGCGGCACCCGGCAGGCGAACCGCTCCCGGGCCGCGCCGGTTCGGCCGCCCCCTTGCCGCTGACCCTCAGCCTGGTGGCGGCTTCCCAGCGGCCTGGGACGACGGCCGGGGACCCGACAGAAGCCACAGCCGGGAGCAGCAGCGCCCAGGGTTAGGTCGGCCTCCGTCCGGCCGTCGCCCGCTGCAGCGCCGGTCGCCGCCGGCGGGGGCACCGTCCCCCGCCAGGGCCGGCGGCGGAACCGCCTCTATTCGGAATGGGCCTTGGGGGAATGGGCGGGCGCAGGTTCGCCGGGCGGCCGGGAGGCTGCCGCCGCATGCCGTGCCGCGCCGGCCGGCACCACCACCGCCATGCCGCCGGGGTGATTGCGGTAACGCACCGGGAGGTAGCCTGCAGGCTCCCCGTCGGCGTGTACGGCCACCTGCTCCCGGCTGCGGATCTCCACCGTGGCCCCGCGGAGGCAGGTGACCAGACGGTGCCGCACGTGGGTGCCGCGGAAAACCTTCGGAAAGACCATCAGCGTCTCAAGCTTCCCCAGGTCCCCGATGAGGAGGATGTCAAACTGGGCGTCGTCGGGGGTCGCACCCGGCAGGATGTGCATGCCCCCTCCGTAATAGGGCGAGTTGCCGACCACCGTCATCAGGGACACGTGGCGATGGACCCGGCCGTCCACGTGGATCTCCATCTGGACGTTGCGGTAGCGGCGCAGGGTGCGCAGCATGGAGAGGACATAGGGGAGGGCACCCCGTCCGGGACCGCCCTCTTCGTATACCCGGCGGGCGACCTCGGCGTCGAACCCGGCGCCGCTGACGTTGACGAAGTAGCGCCCGCCCTCGGCCGTCTCGAGATGGCCCAGGTCCAGCCGGCGCACGTGCCCCCGGGTCACCACATCCGCGATGCCCTCCGGCGTGGGGCTGATCTGGAGACCGCGCGCCAGATCATTCCCCGTTCCCAGGGGCACCACCACCAGGGCCGGGCCTCCCGGCCCTAGCCCGTTCACGGCTTCGTGGACGGTGCCGTCGCCGCCCGTGACCAGCAGCAGCTCCACGTGCCGCTCTCGGGCCCGGCGGGCCATCTCCCGGGCATCTCCTGGCGCCGCAGTATACCAGACCTCCGGGGAGACACCCCGCCGCCGCAGGGCGGCCTCGAAGGCCGGCCAGGTCCGGCCGGCCCGCCCCCGTCCCGCCACGGGATTGACGATGGCCACGATCCCGGACAAGCGCATCGACTCCTCTCGCGACGGTGCGGCCCAGGCCGCCCGCTCCACAGCCCCCGCAATAGGCTGCTCCCGGCGCCCTGCCGAGGCCGCACGGGTTCCCCGCGCTCCGGTCCGCGGGAGCCCGCCCGGGAGGCCCTTCCTGCCCTAGCGGGTCGAACGCGGCCCCGCCCGCCCCGGTGCAGGAGCGCCCACCGCCGGTGCCGGCGGCTCCCCCGCCAGAGCCCGCCGGATGGCCTCCCGCTCCTCCTCGCTGAGCAGATAGGGGGAACTGCCGCCGGCGATGGGCTTGGCATACGTCCGCGTTTCCTCCCGGCCCGCCAGGGTGGTGATGACGGCGCCGTTGCCGTGGGCGTCGAGAAGGGCCAGGGCGAAGCTCTGCTCGCCTCCGGTGTTGGGGAAGGCATTGAACCGCACCACCGCCACGTGGCGCACGCAGCGGGCCAGTTCGTCCGCCATCGCCATCACCCGCCGGCCGGTATCGTCCTGGGCCACCTCCAGGCGGTGCAGCCGGGCCAGCACGTCCCCCAGGCTGGGTTCGTCGGGCTGGCGGGTGGCCGCCACGCCGTCCCGTCCCGGGGCGCGCAACCAGCGCTCCAGGGTACGCAGGCGGCGGTGGGCGGCGCCGGCCCGCCAGGTCGCGATCAGGGCGATCACCAGGGAGGCGGCCGCCATCCCGCCGGGGCGGGCCGCGATGGCGGCCAGCAACTGCCGGAACGATTGGGCGAGGTCTTGCCATGAAAACGAAGCGAGAAAGTCCTGCATCCCTGTCTCCCTGCCGTTTCCGAGGGACTTAGAACGACGCCGCGGCCGGCGATTCCAGCCGGGCCAGGATGCGCTCCAGGTCGTCCCAGCTGTAGTACTCGATGACGATCTGGCCCCGCGGGCCGCGCCCCCGCAGGGCCACCCGGGTGTTCAGGGCCCGCTGCAGGCGGTCGATCAGGTCCTGCACTTCCGGTTCGGGCGCAGGCGGCCGGCTGGCGCCCGGACGGCGCCGGGGGGCCTTGCCCCCGCCCGCCACCCGCTGCTCCAGCTGCCGGACCGTCAACCCCTCCGAGAGGACCTCCGCGGCCAGCCGGCGCATTTCGACCGGCGAGGGCACGCTGAGCAGCACCTTGGCGTGGCCCGTGCTAAGCTTGCCCTCGGCCACCAGCCGCCGCAGGTCGTCCGGAAGGGAAAGAAGGCGCATCAGGTTGGCGATATGGGAACGGCTCTTGCCCACCCGCTGGCTCACCTGCTCCTGGGTGAGCCCCAGTTCCTCGCACAGCATCCGGTAGCCCTGGGCCTCTTCGATGGGATTGAGGTCCTCCCGCTGGAGGTTCTCCACCAGGGCGATCTCCATCATTTCAACGTCGGAGAACTCCCGCACCACCGCGGGGACTGTTTCCAGGCCCGCCGCCTGGGCGGCCCGCCAGCGGCGCTCGCCGGCCACCAGCCGGTAGCCGTCGCCCTCGGGGCGCAGCAACAGGGGCTGGACGATGCCGTGTTGCCTCACCGATTCCACCAGCTCCGCCAGGGCGTCGGGGTCGAACTGGCGGCGCGGCTGGTAGGGGTTGGGTCGGATACGGTCGACCGGAACCTGCTCCACCTGCTGGCCGGCCGCCGCAGCCTCCGGACGAACCCCCGGCAAAAGGGCATCGAGGCCCTTGACATCGATCCCTCTAGCCAGCCCGCGCTTGTTCCTCGACATAGTCCACCACTTCCTTGGCCAGTTCCATGTACACCTCGGCCCCCCGGGACCGGGCATCGTAGAGGATGACCGGCTGGCCATGGCTGGGGGCCTCCGACAGGCGGACGTTGCGGGGGATGATGGTCCGGAAGACCTTGTCCCGGAAGAACCGCTTGACCTCCTCCACCACCTGGATGGAGAGGTTGGTCCGGGCGTCGAACATGGTCAGCACCACACCATCCAGCACCAGGCCGGGGTTGAGATGGGCCTGCACCGCCCGCAGGGTGTTGAGCAGCTGGCTCAGGCCCTCCAGCGCGTAGTACTCGCACTGGATGGGGACCAGCAGGCCGTCGGCCGCAGCCATGGCGTTCAGCGTGAGGAGCCCCAGGGACGGGGGACAGTCGATGAGGATGAAGTCATACCCGTCCTTCACCCCCTCCAGCGCCCGGCGCAGGCGGGTTTCGCGACCAATCATCCCCACCAGTTCCAGCTCCGCTCCCGCCAGCTCGATGTTGGCCGGGACGAGGAACAGGCCGGGGATGGCCGTCGAGCGGACCACTTCCCGCAGGCCGCGGTCATCGATCAATACATCGTAGATGCTCCGCCCAACCCGCCCCTTGTCCAGGCCAAAGCCGCTGGTGGTGTTGGCCTGGGGATCGATGTCGACCACCAGCACCCGCCGGCCTAGGGCCGCCAGGCACGCCCCCAGGTTGACGGTGGTGGTCGTCTTGCCGACTCCACCCTTCTGGTTCGCAATGGCGATAACCCGTCCCACGGGGTGAGTTGCCTCCTCCCGGCCGGGGACTCGGGGCCCCTGCGGGTGACGGGCCCCGGCAAGCCTCCGGGTCGCGGCCGTCGCTGGCCTCTCATGCAGCGGCGGGGCATCCTAATGTTCCACGTGGAACACACCGGGTTCCTGCCGCGCCGTGGCCCGGACCCTGCCCTGTTAGGACCCGGGATGAACCCGCCCCGCGGCGGGCGGCCACCGGCCTCCGCCCCGGGCGGCCGCGCCTGCTAGGGCTCCCGCCCCGGCGCTCCGCTCGCCCCACCCGAACCCGCTGCGGCTCCTGACCTGCCTGCCCCTCCCGGGCCACCGCGGACGGGGGCCGCCTTCGGAATGCGAATCCGCACCTCGATCCACTCGGCCCGCTCGGACTGCTCCACCTCGGCGGCCAGACCGGCCCGCCGCAGCGTCTCCACCCCGGCCCGCACGGTATTCAAAAGGATCCGGACGTCCTTGATCGCCCGCAGCCCCTGCAGCCGCCGCTTCCGCCGCCGCACCGGCGGTTCAGCCCGTCCGGCCGCCAGCGCCCGTTCCACTTCCTCCTCCAGCTGCCGCACGCTCCACTGCCCGGCGATGGCCAGCTCCAGCAGCCGTTCCTGCTCCTCCGGGGTGGGCAGGCGCAAAAGAGCCCGGGCGTGCCGCTCGCTCATCCCCGCCGCCACGATCCGCTGCCTCAGGCCGACGGGCAGGCGGAGCAAGCGCAGCTTGTTGGCGACCGTCGACTGCTGCCGCCCCAGCATGGCGGCCAGCTGTTCCTGCGTCAACCCGAACCGCTGCAGTAGATCCTGGTAGGCCGCCGCTTCTTCAAAGAAGCCCAGATCCTCCCGCTGCAGGTTCTCGACCAGGGCCAGCACTGCCGCATCCTGGTCTCCCATGGGGCGGACCAGTGCAGGTACCTCGTCCAGGCCTGCCAGCCGCGCCGCGCGCCACCGCCGTTCGCCCGCCACCAGCTCGTAGCCGCCACCTGGGACCGGCCGAACCAGCAGCGGCTGCAGCAAGCCGACGCGGCGAATGGATTCGGCCAGTTCCGCCAGCGACCCCTCATCGAACTCCACCCTGGGCTGAAAGGGATTGGGCCGGATGTCCGCAAGCCGGATCCGCCGGACCGTCCCGCCGGGCGGCCCGTCACCTGCCGCCGCCGCGGGCCTGCTGCGGCCATCTTCCCGGTTGCCGCCCATCCATGCCAGCCACTGCCCTGCCCGCATTGCCGACCTCCTCCAACCCCGGACGTCAGCCCACCTAACCGCTCCCCGGCCACCAGCCCGCCCCGACCCTCTTCTGACGGGCCCGAGGGCTTCTCCCTCCCGCAAAGGCAGCCGCCCGCCGCCCCCGGCACCCCGGCAACCGGCCCTCCCCAGACCATGGGGCCCCGGCCGGCTGCCCACACCCCCTGTTGCGCGACCCACCACGGTCCAGGGGCCTTGCTGCGGGCCCTTCGCGGGACCTGCTCCTCCTTCCGGCGTCCCCGCCGGCGCGCCCACGCACGCCGCCGCCGGCCCTCGCCGGCCCGCCCCGCCCTGCCTCCCGCCTGGCGCAGCCCGTACGGGTCCGGCGAATTCCGGCCGGCGTCACGACGGCAGCGCCTCACCCGGACAGCACCGCCCCCTATCACCGGCCGCCGCTGCTGGCCTGGGCCGCCGCGGTGGAGTCGCCTTCCCTACGCTCCGAGGGGGCGGCGGGCCGGCAGTCCCGGGCGCCGTGGGTAGCCGGCTGGGGTGGGCTCCTCCTTCACCACCTCGACCAGCACCCGCCGCCCCGCACCCCCCGGAAGCTCCACTTCCCGCGCTCCAACCAGACGGCCGCCCAGCACGGTCGCCGCCCGCCTTCCCGCTTCCCACTCTTCGGCGACGCGCGGGCCCTTGTACGCCCACAGCCGCCCCCCGACCCGCAAGAGCGGCAGCCCGTATTCCGCCAGGACGTTGAGGGGAGCCACAGCCCGCGCCACCACCAGGTCGGCCTGCTCCCTCCAGGAATCCCTGCGGCCCGCTTCCTCGGCCCGCACCGGCTCCACAATGACCCGCCCGTCCAGACCCAGCACGGTCACCGCCTCCCGAAGGAAAGCAGCCTTCTTCCCCTGGGATTCCAGCAGCAGCCCCCGCCAGCCCGGCCCCAGGGCCACCAGCAGCGGAATCCCCGGAAACCCTGCTCCACTCCCCAGGTCCACGAGCAAACCCTCCGCCGCCCAGGGACCGGCGATCCCGAGCAGCACCAGCGAATCCACGTAGTGCCGCACCAGCGCCTCCGCATCCTCCCGGACGGCGGTGAGGTTAAAGCGGCCCGTGGCCTCGCGAACCAGTTGCCAGTGGCGCCACAGGGCGACCAAGGCATCCCCGGAGAGCCGTACCCCAAAGGCCGCCCCCAAGCGCGCCAGTTCGTCCTGCCAGCGCGCGCCGTCCACCGCTCCACCTCCGCCCCGAACCCCCGCGACCCGCCCGGCGGATGCAAGCCGGCGGATGCAAAAAAACGGCCGGCCGGCCTCAGGGCCGGCCGGTTCCCGTGCTGACGCCACCCCGACCCGGCCTGCGCGGCACGATCACCACCCGGCGGTAGGGTTCCGTTCCGGTGCTTTCGGTTCGCACCTCCGGGTGGTTCTGCAGCGCCAGGTGAACCACCCTCCGCTCCGCCGCCGGCATCGGCTCCAGGGTGACCGGACGGCGGGTCCGCCGCGCCCGCTCCGCCATCCGCAGCGCCAGCCGCTCCAGGGACTGCCGGCGCCGCTCCCGGTATCCCGCCACGTCCAGCACGACCCGCCGTTGCTCCTCGCTCACCCGCGCCGCTGCCACGTTGAGCAGGTACTGCAGGGCTTCCAGGGCCACGCCCCGCCGCCCGATCAGGGCCCCCAGCTCCGGCCCGCCCTCCATCCGAGCCAGGATCCGGTCGGGCCCTTCCTCCACCGCCACCTGCACCGCCAGCCCGGCTGCCCGGGCCAGCTCCTCCAGAAAGGCCGCCGCGAACCGCGCCTTGGTCGGACGAACCCGGGCCTGGACCACCGCATCCCGCTGTCCCACCAGCCCCAGGAACCCCCGCGACGGTTCCGCCACCACCCGCGCCTCCAGCGCCTCGCGGCCCACGCCCAGACGGCGCGCCGCCGCCTCCAGGGCTTCTTCCACCGTGCGGCCGCGGGTTTCGATCCAGGGCCCGGCACCCAGAACTTCACGAAACGCCGCGCTCATGCCCCGCCTTCCCCTTTCCGGCCGGTGCCGGCGCCGGCCGCCGGTTCATCAGAACCTGCTGGACGATGGAGAAGATGTTGCTGGTCACCCAGTAGAGTGCAAGGCCCGCGGGAAAGCTCCAGGCAAAGAAGGTCAGCATCGCGGGCATCAACACCAGCATGGTCCGCTGCTGCGGCTGGACGGTGGTCATCGAGGTCTTCATCTGAAAGTACGTGGTCACACCGGCCAGGACGGGAAGAACAAACCAGGGATCTGGCTTGCCCAGGTCGGGAATCCAGAGAAACGAGCCGATGCTGAAGTCGCGGAAGGCGATGAACAGCGCGTAAAGGATGGGAAACTGGATAAGAAGCGGCAGGCACCCCGCGGCGGGGTTGACGTTGTTCTCCCGCCACAACTGCATGATGGCCTCGTTGGCCTTCTGGGGGTTGTTCTTGTACTTTTTCTGGATGCGTTCCACTTCCGGCTGCAGCGCCTGCATGCGCTGCATGGACCGCGTTTGGGAGAAGGTGAGGGGTAAAAGCACGAGGCGGACCAGCACGGTGAACAGGATGATGGACAGGCCGGCGCTGCCGGTGGCCGACCGGCTCAGCTCCAACCCCGCCTCGATCAGGTCGACGAACCACTGCCACAACTGGCTCAAGCCGGGGCGCCTCCTTCTGCCATCCCTGAGCCGGCCGCGGAGAACAACCCCTCGCCGGGGCATCCCCGGGCCGCCGTCGTTTCACAATCTTTTGCCAATTCGACCACGGGTATCCTGAATCCTTGCCCCGGTCGACCCGTCTTGCGCCTGCCCCGCGTCGTCACCCGGAGTCGTCGCCCAGATTCTTGGATCCCGCGCCGCGATCCCCGCCACGGCCCGTCACCAACCTCAGGGGCGCAAGCTGCGGAACGGGGTCATAACCGCCCGGCGCCCAGGGATGGCAGCGCAGCACGCGGCGCACCGCAAGCCAGCCTCCCCGCAGGACGCCGTAGCGCTCCACGGCCTCCATGGCATACGCGGAGCACGTCGGCGTGTACCGGCAGGCAGGCGGCTTGAGGGGCGAGATCCACCGCCGGTAAAATCGCAGGAACGCCAGGGCGACCCGCGTCAGCACATGCGTCACCCTTCCCCCGCCCGCCCGTCCCGGCCATCGTCTTCCCGGGCATCGCGAAGGCCCCCTGCCAGAGGGGGCCTCAGAATCCGCGCCTTGCGCAGGACGTCTTCCACGGCACGCCGCGCGGTCCCAAAATCCATTCCCGCCGCCGCATCGCGGGCCACGAACACCAGCCACCAGCCCCCCTCCACCCGGGGGGCCAGCTGGCGGTAGGCCTCGGCCAGAAGGCGCCGGACCCGGTTTCGCCGGACGGCCTTGCCCAGCCGGCGGCCGACGGTGAAACCTGCCCGGCTCGGGTCATCGCCGCCGGCCCCGCCCGGTCGCCAAGCAAAAAGGACCACCCAGCGGTTGCTCCAGGACCGGCCCTGCCGCCGGACCTGGCGAAAGGCGTCACCGCGTTGCAGGCGCCAGGGCCGTGGCAGGCTCACGCGTCCCTCGCCTCACACCGCCAGGCGGTGGCGACCCTTGCGCCGCCGGCGAGCCAGGACCTTGCGCCCGCCGCGGGTGCGCATGCGCACCAGAAAGCCGTGGGTACGGTGACGGCGCCGGCGGTTGGGCTGGAAGGTTCGCTTCATCCCACTCCACCCCGCTTTCCAAACCTGCGGGCCGGTGCAAAAGCCGCCGGAAACCAGACGGCTAGCCCGTTCCGGCGGCTCAAAAGCATGCCCATTATAGCGGCGCCTCCCGGACAGTGTCAACGCGACCGGGCGTCTCGGCCCACAGTACCCCCGCCCGCCCGGGAACCACCGGCCCGCCTTCGGGGCCGCCGCCGGGCGGCGGCCCCCGCTTCGTCCCGCCGGGCTTCGTCTCTGCGGCCGGCAGCTCATCCGTTCCCGATTGTGGAAGTTCCCGGGCCTCTGCTATCATCTTGGCGCCGGCCCTCCATGCAGGCATCCGTCATGCCGCCGCCCTGCCGGGGTGGAAGCCCGCCGGGGCGGCCGCCGGCCGGGCGCCGTGACGTCCTTTCTTATTCACACCCTGTGGATAGACTGTTGATAGATCGGCGCGGCGGATGCGCCGCCGACAGCGCCCGGCCCGGTTCGACTCCCCTCGCCGGCAGGAGAGAGGCCGGCCAAGGGGGAACTAAACCGACCCATCCCTCGCTGTCGTACAGGGGGCCGACAAACTTCGACCTTCCACCACCCGCACGGGTGGTGGAAGGGTCTTTTTGCGTTAGGGGCTCTGTGGATAGGTTGTGGATGAGCCGTGGACAAGCGGTGGGCACGCCACCGGGCGGGTCGGGTACGGCGGCTCCGCGACGGCTCAAGACTGCCCACCACGCCGTCCCCAACTTATCCACAATCCGGACCCACCCGTTAGGAGGACCGTACCGTGGTAAAGGGCGAGCTGGCCGAGGTATGGGCCGAGGCGCTGCAGCTGATCGAGCGCCAGCTGACCCGGCCGAGCTACGAGGCCTGGTTGCGCAACACGCGACCCCTATCCCTGGAGGACGGCCGCCTGGTGCTGGCGGTCCCCAACCAGTTTGCCCGGGACTGGGTGCTGGAGCGCTGCTCCACCGCCATCGTGGACTCCCTGCGGCGGGTGTTGGGTCACGACGTTCGCCTGGAGGTGGTGGTCGAACCGCAGCCCGCCCCGGCAGCCGGCCAGGTGGCGGCCACGAGCGAAGCCGCCCTGGCACCGGGCACACCGGCGGGACCGGCCGCCGACGCCGGCTCCTCCTGGCGGACGCTGTCCCAGCCGCTCAACCCCAAGTACACCTTCGAGACCTTCGTCACCGGCTCGGGCAACCGGCTGGCCCACGCCGCGGCCCTGGCCGTGGCGGAGGCGCCCGCGCGTACCTACAACCCCCTGTTCATCTACGGCGGGGTGGGGCTGGGCAAGACCCATCTGATGCAAGCCGTCGCCCACCACGTGCTGCGCAAGCATGGCAGCCGCGTGGCCTATGTGTCCTGCGAGACCTTCACCAACGAGATGATCAACGCCATCCGCGACGGCAAGACCCTGGAGTTCCGCAACCGCTACCGGAACGTGGACGTGCTGCTGGTCGACGACATCCAGTTCCTGGCGGGAAAGGAAAGCACCCAGGAGGAGTTCTTCCACACCTTCAACGCCCTGCACGAGGCCAACCGCCAGATCGTCATCTCCAGCGACCGGCCGCCCAAGGAGATCCCCACCCTGGAGGAACGGCTGCGCTCCCGTTTCGAGTGGGGGCTGATCTCGGACATCCAGCCGCCCGACTTCGAGACGCGGGTCGCCATCCTGCGCAAGAAGGCCCAGCTGGAGAAGCTGCGGGTGCCCGACGACGTCATCGCCTTCATCGCGGAGCGCATCGACACCAACATCCGGGAGCTGGAAGGCGCCCTGATCCGCCTGGTGGCCTTCGCCTCGCTGACCAACCACGAGATCGACCTGGATCTGGCGGCGGAGGTCCTGAAAGACATCTTGCCCCCGCCGCGGGCCAACAAGGTCACCATCGCGCGGATCCAGGAGGTGGTGGCCGAGTACTACGGGGTCAAGGTGCGGGACCTCAAGGCCCGGCGCCGCACCCGGGCCATCGCCTTCCCGCGGCAGGTCGCCATGTACCTCTGCCGCGAGCTGACCGAGGCGTCCCTGCCCCGGATCGGGGAGGAGTTCGGCGGCCGCGACCACACCACGGTGCTCCACGCGTACGAGAAGATCAGCCAGGATGTGCGCAACGATCCCCAGCTGGGCCGCCAGGTCAAGGAGCTGATGGAGCTGATCCGCAAGGGCTGAGCTCCGCCCGGCCGCCCCGGCCGCAACGGGCCCGCGGGCTGTGGCTCCCTGTGGCGTTCCTGTGGAAAGGCCGTGGACAAGGCGCCGCCTCCTGGGGACAAGGTGGGGAGCCATCGCAGGATCCCCGGCACGGCCGGGGAAAGTGTGGACAGAGGCGACGGGTTATCGACAGGTTGTCCCCCGTCACGACACCGTTCGACACCAGGGTCCGGCGGGCTTTTCCACAGTGCCCACAGGCCCTACTACAACTACGGCGAGGAGACCGATTACATTCTTTGAGGAGGAAGGCCACCTTGCGCCTGACCATCGACCAGAGCGACCTGCACGCGGCGCTGCAAGTGGCCAGCCGGGCTGTGGCCACGCGGACCACCCTGGCGGCCCTCTCCGGGATCCTCCTGGTGGCCGAGCCCGAGCAACTGCGCCTGGTGGCCACCGACCTGGAGATGACGGTGGAGGCCCTGGCGCCTGCCCGGGTCCAGGAAGAAGGGTCCGTCATCCTGCCCGGCCGCCACCTGGCGGAGCTGGTTCGCCGGCTTCCTCCCGGGGAGGTCCAGCTGGAGGTCGATCCCGGCCACCGGGCCCGCTTGCTGCAGCACCGCTCCCGCTTCACCCTCCACGGCATGGATCCCGCGGCCTTTCCGGCCCTGCCCCGGGTCGGGGCGGGCAGCACGGTCCTGTTCGACAACGCGGTGATGCGCCACGTGCTGCGGCGCACCACCATGGCCGTTTCCACCGACGAGTCGCGGCCCATCCTGACCGGGGTGAGCTTCCGGGTGGAGGGCGACCGCCTGGAGGCGCTGGCCACCGACGGGTTCCGCATCGCCGCGTCCCGCGTCACCCTGGAGCGGCCCGTGGAGGGCCAGCCCGTGGACGCGGTGATCCCCGGCCGGAGTCTGGCCGAGGTGGCGAGGCTGCTGCCCGACGAGGGGATCGGCCGGCTGATCCTCGACGACACCCAGGCGGGATTCCAGCTGGGGGAGGTCCGGCTGATCTCGCGGCTCCTGGAAGGGACGTACCCGCGGGTCCTCGACCTGGTGCCGTCCCAGTACCCCACCCGGGTGCAGGTGCCGACCCGGGCCTTCCAGGAAGCGTGCGAGCGGGCCGCCTTGCTGTCGGATACGCGCCAGGCGGCGCGCTGGCTGATCCGCCTGACCGTGGAACCCGGGCGACTGGTCGTCACGGCCAGCGATCCGGAGCTGGGCGAGGCCCGGGAGGAGGTTCCCGCCCAGGTGGACGGGGAGGGCATGACCATCGGGTTCAACGCCCGGTACCTGGTCGACGGGCTCAAGGCCATCGACAGCGACGAGGTCCTGTTCGAGCTGACCGACCCGCTCAAGGCCAGCCGGCTGCGGGGCGTAGCGAGCGACGACTTCTTCTACATCGTGCTGCCGGTCAAGATCAGCTGACCGCCCGCAGCCGGCGGCGGCCGGGGGCAGGAAGCGCCCGCCAGCCGACCGCCCGCGGCCGGGGTGGAACCGGCTGCCACCGGTACCCGGTCCGGGCACGGGCCAGGGAGGGAAGGCTGTGGTCATCCGGAGGGTGGTGCTGCGGCAGTTTCGCAGTTACGAACAGGCCACCCTGGAACTGGATTCCGGCCTGACCCTCCTGGCCGGTCCCAACGGCATCGGGAAGACCAACCTGCTGGAGGCGATCCACTTCGCCGCCACCGGCCGCTCGCCGCGGACCACCCGGGACACGGACCTGATCCGGCACGGGGCGCCGCTGGCCTACGTGCGGGTGGAGTGGGACGACCCGGTGGCGGGGCGCCGGGTGGTGGAGATGGCCCTTCACCGCCAGCACGGCAAGGCCCTGCGCCTGGACGGGCGCAAGCGCCAGCGGCTGGCGGATCTCCAGGGCGCGCTGCCCATCGTGTACTTCGCGCCGGAGAGCCTGGTCCTGGTCAAGGCGGGGCCCGCGGCGCGGAGAGGCTTCCTCGACGACCTGCTCGGCCAGCTGGTGCCGGGATACACCCAGTTGTTGCATGACTACCAGCGGGTGCTGGCCCAGCGCAACCAGCTGCTGCGGGAGATCCGTGCGGGCCGCGCCGCCGGCTCCCTGCTGGCCATCTGGGACGAGCCCCTCTACCGCCACGGCCAGGCCATCCGCCAGCGCCGGCAGCGGCTTCTGGACGAGCTGGCCCCGCTGGCCGCAGCAGCGGCGGGCCGGGTAGCAGCGGGCGGTGCGGCGGGGGCCGGTGTGCTGGAGCTGGATTACCTGGCCGCCGAGCCCGATGGACGGGTGGAGGGCGGCGCCGTTTCCTCGCCGGAAGGGCTGGCCGCCTTCCACCGGGAAGAGGTTGCCCGGGGGACGACCCTTTGGGGACCCCAGCGGGACGACTTCGCCCTCTTCCTGGATGGCCAGGACGCCCGCGCCTTCGCCTCCCAGGGGCAGCAGCGGGCTCTGGCCCTGGCCCTGACCCTGGCACAGGTCGAGCTCATCCACCGGCGGCTGGGCCGTTGGCCGGTGCTGCTGCTGGACGATGTGCTGTCGGAGCTGGATGGAAAGCGCCGGCGGTACCTGCTTGAGGCCGTCAGCGACCTGCCCCAGGTGATCCTGACGGCCACCGAGCCGCCGGAATGGCCCGAGGGCACGAGGCCTCGGGTCATCCCGCTGCCGCTGGGGCCGGAAGGGGAAGCGGAGCCGGGATGGCCGGGATGAGACGCCAGCCCGCCAACAGGGACGCCGGCGCCATGGCCGGGCGAACAGGCAGGGAGGCCGCGGAGGGGCGGTCAGGGGGACCGGCCCAGGCGCTGGGTCCCGTGCTGGAAGGACTTTTGACGCGCCTGGGCCTGGCCACCCGGGCCCGGCGCTTTCGGATCCTGCAGGAATGGGCCCGGGTGGTGGGGCCGGTGATCGCCGCCCGGGCCCGGCCCTACCGGCTCACCGGTGACGTGCTGTGGGTGGCCGTTCAGCACCCCGGCTGGGCCCAGGAGCTGTCCTTCCTGAAGGGAAAGATCGTGGCGGACCTGAACGCCGCCGCCGGTGTCCCCGTGATCCGGGACATCCGCTTCACCGCCGGGCCGCGCGGCCCGCGCCGGGAGGCGCCTTCTGGTGCCCCTTCTGCGGCGGTTTCCCGGGTGCTTTCCGGCGGCTGCGCATCGCCGGGGGACGGCAGGGTACCGGCCGCGCCCTCCGGCCGGGAGCTCGCCGGGGAACCGGGCGGGACGGACAACCGCCTGCCTTGGCCCGCCGATCCGGCGCTGCAGGAAGCCGCCACGCGCTGGCTGGGGGCCGCCCGCTGGCGGCGAAGGTGGGCTTTGGAGCGGGGGTGGCGGCCCTGCGGATCCTGCGGTAGCCTATTCCCCCCGGGACCGGAGGCCGGCGGTACGGCCGGGGCCGGCCTTTGCCCGGCCTGCCGGGCGGCCCGGGAGGAGCGGCTGCGGCAGCAGGTGCGGGCTCTCCTGGAGCGGGATCCCTGGCTCACCTGCCCCCAGGTAGCCCAGGCGCTGGGGGTAGGGCCGGAGGTGGTGGCCCGCCTCTACCGGGAGGAACGGGCCGCCCTCCAGGATCGCTGGCGGGCCCGGTTGCGGGTGCTGGCGGCCGGGCTCCGCCGCGGCGAGCCACCGCCGCCGGAGACCCGCTCGCTGCTGCTGCGCTACGTTCTCCTGCGCACGGGGCGAGAACCGGGTGCCCTCACGGCGGAAGAGGCGCTGGCAGCGCTGGGGGTGAGGCTGGCTCCCCTCTGGGAAGCCTGCTTCAGCGGCAGCCTTCCCGGGGCGAGTGCCGGCCCGGCCGGCGGGCACCGTCGGCCGCTGGGCCGTGAGCCCGGCGGCCGGGATGCGGGCCGGGAGGGGCCGGCGGTTCCTCCCGGCCAGGGTCGTCCGGCCCGGTCGCGGCCCGGCAGCCGCCCGCGGCGGCCCGGCGCGGTGGGCGAGGGGCCGGGTGAGGGAACGTAAGAAACGGGTACGTGCGGTACCCTGGAAGCGGGGGTTGGCCGTGTTCCTCCACATCGGGTCGGATGCGATCCTGCCCTGTCGGGAGATCGTGGCCATCCTGGACGCGGAGCTCCTGCGCCACTCGCAGGCGGTGCGCGACCTGGTGGCCCTGCAGCAGCTCGAAAAGCGGGTCACCGACCTTTCCGGCGGGCAGCCCCGCTCCATTGTGGTGGCCGACCGCGGGATCTTCCTCTCGCCGATCTCGGTGCTCACCTTGCGGCGGCGCGGCAACGTGTTGCTGACCGAGGGGACGGCCCCGGCCCGGTGAGGGGTGGTGCCGCCTCGGGCCGGTGGTGCCGCCGGCCGCCGGCGGCGGGAGGCAGCGGGCGATCGAACCGGATCGCCCTCCAGGGCACCGGGCAGGCCGGCCGGGCGGCGCTCCAACCCGGCCGGTCGCCTGCGGCCGGCCGCCGCCCCGGCACGGCTGCGGACCCCGCCGGCCGTCGCCGGAGTGCCAAACTATTCATGGTATAATCAACGCCGTGTCTACCGCCCGTTGGACCGCGCCGGCGGCCCGTTTCGCCGGCGACATCGTCACCCAGCAAGGAGGCTTCGGCGTGGCGCGCACGGGTTACGACGAGAGCCAGATTCAGGTCCTGGAGGGCCTGGAAGCCGTCCGGCGGCGGCCGGGCATGTACATCGGCTCCACGGGACCGCGGGGGCTCCACCACCTGATCTGGGAAGTGGTGGACAATGCCGTGGACGAAGCCCTGGCGGGCCGGTGCACGGCCATCACCGTGACCCTCCACGCCGACGGCAGCTGCAGCGTGCGCGACAACGGCGGCGGCATCCCCGTGGGCATCCACCCCAAGGTGGGCAAGCCCACGGTGGAAGTCGTCCTGACCATGCTTCACGCCGGCGGCAAGTTCGACGGGCAAGCCTATAAGGTTTCGGGCGGCCTCCACGGGGTGGGCGTGTCGGTGGTCAACGCCTTGTCGGAGTGGCTGGAGGTCGAGGTTCGCCGCGAGGGCCGGATCCACCGCCAGCGCTACCGGCGGGGCCAGCCGGAGACGGGCCTGGAGGTGGTGGGCACCACCGCCGCGGACGACACCGGCACCTACGTCCGGTTCAAGCCCGACCCCGAGATCTTCGAGGAGACGGAGTTCAAGTACGACGTGGTGGTGGGCCGGCTGCGGGAGATCGCCCTGCTCAACTCCGGCCTGTACATCGAGCTGCGGGACGAGCGCACGGGGGAGCGCAACCTGTTCCAGTTCATGGGCGGGCTGCGGTCCTTCGTGGCGCTGCTCAACCGGACCAAGGAGGCCCTGCACCCCGAGCCCATCAGCTACAAGGCGGAACGCGACGGCGTCGAGGTGGAGATGGCCCTGCAATGGACCACCTCTTATGTGGAGACCCTGTACTCCTTTGCCAACACCATCCACACCCACGAGGGCGGCACCCACGAGGCGGGCTTCAAGATGGCCCTGACGCGGGTGGTCAACGACTACGCCCGCAAGGCGAACCTGCTGAAGAACGGGGACGAGAATCTCGCCGGCGACGACATCCGCGAGGGCCTGACGGCCGTCCTCAGCGTGAAGCTGCCTGAGCCCCAGTTCGAGGGCCAGACCAAGACCAAGCTGGGCAACTCTGAGGTCCGGGGCGTGGTCGATTCCGTCACCGGCGAAGCCCTGGCCACCTACTTTGAAGAAAACCCCCAGGTGGCGCGGCGGGTGGTGGAGAAGGCCATCACCGCCATGCGGGCTCGGGAGGCGGCCCGCAAGGCCCGGGAACTGACGCGGCGCAAGTCGGCCCTGGAGGTCACCGCCCTGCCGGGCAAGCTGACCGACTGCACGGTTCGCGATCCGGCCATGGCCGAGCTGTTCATCGTCGAGGGCGACTCGGCCGGCGGCTCGGCCAAGCAAGGGCGGGACCGGCGCTTCCAGGCGGTGTTGCCGCTGCGGGGCAAGATCCTCAACGTGGAAAAGGCGCGGCTGGACAAGATCCTGGCCCACGACGAGATCCGGGCTCTGATCACCGCCATCGGCACGGGCATCGGCGACGAGTTCGACATCCACCGGGCCCGGTACCACAAGATCATCCTGATGACCGATGCCGACGTGGACGGTGCCCACATCCGGACGCTGCTTCTGACCTTCTTCTTCCGGTACATGCGGCCGCTGATCGAGGCCGGCTACGTCTACATCGCCCAGCCGCCCCTGTACCTGGTACGGCAAGGCAAGGAAGAACACTACTTCTACGACGACGACCAGTTGGAGGCCTTCTTCCGCCAGGTCGGCAAGCGCATGCCCGCCCAGCGGTTCAAGGGCCTGGGCGAGATGAACGCCGAGCAGCTCTGGGAGACCACCATGAACCCGGAAACCCGGACCCTGCTCCAGGTCACCCTGGAAGACGCCATGGCGGCGGACCAGATCTTCTCCATCCTGATGGGAAGCCGCGTCGAGCCGCGGCGGGAGTTCATCGAGCAGCACGCCCGCAAGGTGCGGTTCCTCGACACCATCGGGTGACCCGGTGGGCCGGCGGAACTGGCGGGTAGGACCCGCCGGTCCTCCGCGGCCCTGCCGGCCGGCGGCTTGAAGCGGGGGTAGCGCGCCACGCCTCCGGCAGGGCTGCGCAGGAGCGGGAGGTGCACCGGGCCCTGGGGGATGGGGGCCCGGTGGGAGCGGCTGGCAGGAGCAGAGGGCGCAGGCTCGTCCGGGCGGGGGCATGGCGCGGGCGGCGCGCCGGCCGCCTCCATGGCGCGGGCTGCCGGTGCCCGCCCGGCTGCGTTCGTCCGGTGACGGTCCGGACCCACCCCGGGGGATGAACCCGCCGGCCCGCGGGCCGCGGCGACGGCGGCGCGGACGGGCCCGGCACGGAGGACGAGGAGCGACGCAATGGCAGAGTACACTCACGGCAAGATCCTCCCCGTCGACATCGAGGAGGAGATGAAACAGTCCTACATCGATTACGCCATGAGCGTGATCGTCAACCGGGCGCTGCCCGACGTGCGGGACGGCCTCAAGCCCGTCCACCGCCGCATCCTCTTCGCCATGCGGGAGGGGGGGAACACCCCCGATAAGCCCTTCAAGAAGTCGGCCCGCACCGTGGGTGACGTGCTGGGCAAGTACCATCCCCACGGCGATGCCGCCGTCTACGACGCGCTGGTGCGCATGGCCCAGGACTTCTCCATGCGCTACCCGTTGATCGAGGGCCATGGCAACTTCGGCTCCATCGACGGCGACCCCCCGGCGGCCATGCGCTATACCGAGGCCCGCCTGAGCCCCCTGGCCATGGAGCTCATGCGGGACCTGGACAAGGACACCGTCGACTTCGTCCCCAACTTCGACGAGACGGAGCAGGAGCCGGCCGTGCTGCCGGCGCGCTTCCCCAACCTGCTGGTCAACGGGGCCGCGGGCATCGCCGTGGGCATGGCGACCAACATCCCGCCCCACAACCTGCGGGAGGCCATCGACGGCGTCATCCACCTGATCGATTATCCCGATGCCACCGATCGCGATCTGATGAAGGTGATCAAGGGGCCGGACTTCCCCACGGGCGGCATCATCGTGGGGCGGGAAGGCATCCGCCAGGCCTACACCACGGGCCGGGGCATCATCACCATCCGCGCCCACGCCCAGATCGAGACGGCGGCCAGCGGCAAGGCGCGCATCGTGGTCACCGAGATCCCCTACGAGGTGACCAAGAGCAAGATCATCGAGAAGATCGCCGAGCTGGTCCAGGAGCGGCGCATCGAGGGCATCACCGACCTGCGCGACGAGACGGACCGCTCGGGGCTGCGGGTGGTCATCGAGCTGGCCCGGGGCGCCAACCCCAACGTGATCCTCAACCAGCTGTACAAGTTCACCCCCATGCAGGTCAGCTACGGCATCATCCTGCTGGCCCTGGTGGATGGGCAGCCGCGGGTGCTCACCCTCAAGCAGCTCTTGCGCCACTACCTGGACCACCAGAAGGACGTGATCGTGCGCCGGACCCGGCACGACCTGGCCAAGGCCGAGGCCCGGGCCCACATCCTGGAAGGGCTGCGCATCGCCCTGGACCACATCGACGCCGTGATCACCCTGATCCGCCAGTCGCGCACCGTCGACGAAGCCCGCACCGGGCTGATGGAGAACTTCAACCTGACGGAAAAGCAGGCCCAGGCCATCCTGGACATGCGCCTGCAGCGGCTGACCGGCCTGGAACGGGAAAAGGTGGAGGAAGAGTACCAGGAGCTCTTGAAGGAGATCGAATATCTGCGGGCGGTCCTGAACTCGGAGAAGATGGTGCTGGACATCATCAAGCAGGAGCTGGGCGAGATCCGGGACCGCTTCGGCGACGACCGGCGCACCAAGATCGTCGCGGGCGCCGCCGAGTTCGAGGTGGAGGACCTGATCGCCGAGGAGGACGTGGTGATCACCCTGACCCACCGCGGCTACATCAAACGGCTGCCCGTGGACACGTACCGCAGCCAGCGTCGCGGCGGCCGGGGCATCACCGGCATCCAGACCCGGGAGGAGGACTTCGTCTCCCAGCTCTTCATCGCCACCACCCACGAGAACCTGCTCTTCTTCACCAACCGGGGCAAGGTCTATCACCGCCGCGTGCACGAGGTGCCCGAGGCCAGCCGCACGGCCCGGGGCACGGCGGTGGTGAACCTGATCGAGATCGGGCAGGACGAGCAGGTGACCGCCGTCATCCCCGTGCGGGATTTCGGGGAGGACCGCGACCTGCTCATGTGCACGCGGCGAGGGGTGGTCAAGCGCACGGCCCTGGCCGAGTTCGGCCACATCCGCCGCGGCGGGCTCATCGCCCTGTCCCTGGATCCGGGCGACGAGCTGGTGGCGGTCCAGCTCACCGACGGCCGCGGCGACGTCCTGCTGCTGACCCGGCAGGGCCAGGCCATCCGCTTCCCGGTGGCGGAGGTCCGCACCATGGGCCGGACCGCCCGCGGCGTGATGGGTATTCGCCTGGAAGAGGGCGATGAGGTGGTGGGCATGGAGGTGGCCGACGACGAGGCCCACCTGCTGGTGATCACCGACCGGGGCTACGGCAAGCGCACGCCCGTCCGGGAGTTCCGGGCCCAGGGACGCGGGGGGAAGGGGATCCGGGCCATCACCCTGACGGCCCGCAACGGGCAGGTGGCCGGCTTCGAGGTGGTGCGGCCGGGTGAGGAGGTCATGCTGATCTCCCAGGGCGGCATCGTGCTGCGGGTCCCCGTGGACCAGGTGTCGATCCAGGGCCGGGCGGCCCAGGGGGTCACGGTGATGCGCCTGGAGCCGGGCGATCGGGTCTCCGCCGTGGCCACCGTGGCCCAGCGGGGAGACTGAGGGGACATATCGGGTCATCCGCCCCCACTCCCGGGTGGCCAGTCCGTGGCTCCGGGGCTGCGGACCAACCGGCGGACGAACAGGCGGGGGAGAGGCGATGAACCAGGATCCCACCAGGCCCCAACCGGCTGCGGCCGCACCGGGCCAGCCCGCCGGGCCCAGGGCCGGCGGCCCGGGCGAGTTGTTGCCGGAGGGCAAGCTGCCGGCCGCGCTGTTGAAAAAGCTGGTTCTTCCGCGGACGGGGATGCAGCGGCGCGAGGTGGTGCTGGCCGCGGCCCCGGGGGAAGACGCGGCCGCCCTCGACCTGGGGGGCGACCTGCTGGTTGCGGCCAGCGACCCCATCACCGGAGCGGGTCACCATGCCGGCTGGCTTGCGGTGCACGTCAATTGCAACGACGTGGCCGCCACCGGCGCTGAACCCGTGGCCGTGCTCCTTACCATCCTCCTGCCGCCGGGCGCGCCCCAGGCGATGCTGGAAGAGCTGATGGCCGGGGCCCACGCCGCCGCCCGGGAGGTGGGTTGCCAGATCGCCGGCGGGCACACCGAGGTGACCCCCGGCCTGGCCCAGCCCCTGGTGGTGGCCACGGCCCTGGGCCGCACGCCGCCGGAAGGCCTGATGCCCAGCGGGGGCGCCCGGCCGGGCGACGTGCTGCTGCTGACCAAGTGGGCGGGCCTGGAGGGAACGGCCATCCTGGCCGCTGACTGCCGCCAGGCCCTGCGGGACCGGGGCGTGGCCGAGCCGGTGCTGGAGGCAGCGGCCGGCCTGGGGCGCTGGCTCAGCATCGTGCCCGAGGCCCGGGTGGCCGCGCGGCGCGGCGCCCACGCCATGCATGACGTCACCGAAGGGGGCGTGCTGGGCGCCGTCTGGGAGATGATCGCCGCCGCCCGGCAGGCCCAGGGCGAGCCCGTGGGCTGCGTGGTGGAAGCCGGTGCCATCCCCGTGCGCGACGAGACGCGGGTCATCTGCGCCGCCGCGGGGATCGATCCGCTGCGGCTCATCGGCTCGGGAGCCTTGCTGGTGGCGGCACCGCCCGCCCGGGCTGCGGAGCTGCAGGCGACATGGCAGGAAGCGGGCATCCCGGCGGCAGCCATCGGCCGGGTGACCGGAGACGGGCGGCTGCGCCGGGTCGGCCCCGGTGGACAGGAAGGGAAGCTGGAGCCGCCCGGGACCGACGCCCTGTGGGCCGCGCGGGCGAGGCTCTCCTGATGGCAGGCCGGCCCGGCCGGCCAGCCGGGCCGTCGCGGATCGGCGCCGGGGAAGCGGGGGTCCGGCCAGCGTGCTCGCGCGGCCGGGTGCTTCCGCCCTGAGTGGGGCGGTGCCCGCCCACCTCAAGCGAAGGGGGAACGATCGTTGCTGGACCTGCGCTTTGTACGCCAGCATCCGGAAGTGGTGCGGGAAGCCCTGCGCCGGCGACGCCTGGATGCGGCGGACCTTGACGCCCTGCTGGAGGCTGACGCCCGCTGGCGCCAGCACCTGCAGCGGCTGGAGGAATTGCGGGCCCGCCGCAACGAGACTTCCGAGGCCATCGGGCGCTTGCGCCGTGAAGGGGCCGATACCTCGGAACTCATTGCCGCCATGCGCCAGGTGGGCGACACCATCAAGGAACTGGAAGAGCAGGTGCGCCAGCTGGAGCAGGAGATCCAGGACCGGCTGCTGCGTTTGCCCATGATTCCGGACCCCGAGGTACCCGACGGCGACGACGCCGGCGACAACGTGGAGGTACGCCGCTGGGGCACGCCGCCGGAGTTCGGCTTCGAGCCCAGGGCCCACTGGGATCTGGGACCCGCCCTGGGGATCCTGGATTTCGAGCGTGCCGCCAAGATCACCGGCGCACGCTTCACCGTCTTTCGCGGCCCGGGCGCGCGGCTGGTGCGGGCACTGATCCAGTTCATGCTGGACCTGCACACCCGGGAGCACGGCTATGCCGAGGTGCTCCCGCCCTTTCTGGTCCACCGCCAGAGCATGATCGGTACCGGCCAGCTGCCCAAGTTCGAGGAGGACGCCTTCCGGGTGGCCGACTCGGACTTCTATCTGGTCCCCACGGCGGAGGTGCCCGTCACCAACCTCTACCGGGACGAGATCCTGGACGCGGGCCAGCTGCCGATCTACCACGTGGCGTACACGCCCTGCTTCCGCGCGGAGGCGGGGTCGGCCGGCCGGGACACCCGCGGGCTGATCCGCCAGCACCAGTTCGACAAGGTGGAGCTGGTGAAGTTCGTCCGGCCCGAAGCGTCGCCGGAGGAGCACGAGAAACTGGTGGCCGATGCCGAGGCGGTGCTGCAGCGACTGGGCCTGCCGTACCGGGTCGTCCTGATCTGTACGGGTGACATGGGCTTTGCCCAGGCCCGGCAGTACGACCTGGAGGTCTGGATGCCCAGCTACGGGCGTTACGTCGAGATCTCGTCCTGCAGCAACTACCGCGACTACCAGGCGCGCCGGGCGAACATTCGCTTCCGCCCTGAACCCGGTGCGCGGCCGCAGTTCGTCCACACCCTCAACGGGTCCGGCCTGGCCGTGGGACGTACCCTGGCGGCCCTGCTTGAAAACTACCAGCAGGCCGACGGCAGCGTGGTGATCCCGCCCGCCCTGCGTCCGTACGTGGGGGTGGACGTGCTCCGGGCATAAAAGGCGTTGCGGACGAGCGACGCCGGGCCCGTGCACCGTGGTCCCGGGGGGCAGGCGTTCCCGTGGGGCGGGCGCGGGCGCCCGGCGTGCACGCGGCAGGCACCCACAGGACCGGGTGTCCCAGCGGCAGGGATCCTGTGCCAGCCCGGGCGAAGCCGGTAAGGGGCAAGCCCGCGGGCGTCCGGGGCTCCACCTGCGCCCCCGCGGCTCCACCCGCGCCCCTGGGGCTCCATGCCGCGCCCCCGCGGCTGCGTGCCGTGTTACAATTCTGAATGTCTCCGGTCTGGATGTCTCCGGATGTCCGGAAGGGTGGCGGAGTGGTTGAACGCGGCGGTCTTGAAAACCGCTGTGGGCCTCGGGCCCACCGTGGGTTCGAATCCCACCCCTTCCGCAGGACTTGTTCCCGCGCGAGCGGTCCGCCGGCGGGCGGCGTAAAGGCGGGACCCCGCGCCACACCTTCCATGCCGCCCCGACTGCCGGGCCGGCCCAGCCGACTGGCGACGGCCAGGCCCTTACCCGATACGGGTACCGATGAGGATCAGGGCCACGCCTCCCAGGATCAGGGCCAGCTTGAGGGGCGGCAGGGAGCCGGCCAGGCCGGCCAGGCCGATGGCCGTGGCCAGCATCATGGCCAGCGGCCCCGCCCCGGCCAGGAGGGCGTTGATCTCCAGCGCGCGGTCGACGCGGCCGTAACGCCAGATCAGCACCGCCGCCAGCACCTCCAGGCTGCCCGAGAGGAGCCGTGTCAGGGCCATGCCGGCCACGTACGGGTTGGGCGGTACCACAGGCCTCGCCTCCGTTCCCAGTCCACCCTACGCCGGCCGGCGGCCGTCCATGATGGAGTGCCGCCAAGGTGCCGGTGGTTGCGGGCCGGCGCGCCCGGCGCGCGGGCAATTCGGCGTCCCGGTGCGTCCGTGCCCGGAGCCGGGCGGCGCCGCCTGGCGGGCGACGCGGGTTGCACCGCCCGCGAGCCTGTGCTAACATTGGGGCTGTCGCCGGGAAGGGTGCCTGAGAGGTCGAAAGGAGCCGCCTGCTAAGCGGTTGAGGGGCCTTTAAAGCCCCTCCGAGGGTTCGAATCCCTCCCCTTCCGCTGAGCGCCAAGCCTAGTCGTGCGCCGTTAGCTCAGTCCGGATAGAGCGGCTGACTACGGATCAGCAGGTCGGGGGTTCAAATCCTCCACGGCGCACCGAAGAAACCCGGAACCAGGCAGGGTTTCTTCAGCGTTTCCAGCCCGGGAGCCTCGGCTCCCGGGCTTTTGCGCTGCAAGCAGGCTTTCAGACCAGCGTCGGCCTGATCCGCCGGCGGATCGCGAGCGATCCCCGCGCCAGCTTCCGCCGGACCTGCATCCAGAACCGCCACGCCGCCGCTGGCCCGCGGTCCGGCAGGTGCCCTGCGGGAACTTGAGCGGCTGCGCCCGGGCACCGCGGTGCACCGGTGGGTTGCCGTCCCGCCGCCGGTCCAGGGCTTCCAGGCGGGTGCCAGGTGGGTGCGGCGGGCCCGCGAGCACCGGCTGCCGGCGACCGATCCTGGGACCCGATGGCTCGGCCCGAGGTGCCTGAGCGCCAGGTGGTTCGGCTCGCGGTGGCTTAACGCGCCTGGCGGCGGCGGAGCACCTGAACCAGGGGATAGCCAAGAAGAAACACGACCCCCGCTTCCCCGGCGCCGATCCACAACACCCAGGGCAGGTAGGGGGTATGGGTCAGGTAGGACAGATAACCGCCGACCAGCACGGCGTTCAACACCACGGGCGCCAGATAACCCACCGGGTGGAAGGGGAAGCGGCGGGTGATCAAGGCCGCGGCCAGGGTCACCAGGGAGCCTCCGACCACGTCCCAGAGGCCGAAGGGGCTCTGGAGGTTGGCCAGGGCCACGCCGGCAAAAAGGCCCGGCACCGCCTCCGCCCAGAGCATGGGCAGCAGGGTGAGGGCCTCGCTCACCCGGAACTGGACCTGCCCGAAGGAGATGGGCTGGAAGATCAGGGTGAGCACCACGTACAGGGCGGCGATCATGCCCGCCCGCAACCAGCGCCGGAGGTCCATGCCATGCGCTCCTTCCTCAGCCGTTGTCGCTCCTTTCCCGGCCGTCACCAGGCCGGGCCGGGGCGCCGCGCCGGGACGCCGTCCTTCCCTTCCCGGATTCCGGAGGCCGGACAACCGCCGGGCGGCACCGGGTTCGGCAGGATCATCGCCGGCCCGCGCACGGCCGGGGCGACCCCGGCGAACCCTGTCAGGCCGGGTCGCCCGGCGGCCAGGGTCCATGATAGAATAACCGCGTGGCGGCGCGTAGCCCGGCGGTCCGCCACATGCGCCCGTAGCTCAGGTGGAAGAGCGCTTCCGTCCTAAGGAAGGCGTCGGGGGTTCGAGTCCTCCCGGGCGCACCGTGCAGCGTCATGGCGGGCGCACCACGGGGCGGGGCCGGTGGCACCGGCCAGCGGCTGGACCGCAGACCGCTCCGTCCCGCCGGATCCCGGCCAGAGCCCGGCTGCTCTGGCCTTTCTCATCGCCTCTTTCGTCCCCGGCCGCGGCCTGAGGGTGCGCCGGCCGAGGGCGCACCGCCAGCCCGGTGTCCTGAGGCGGCGGGCGCGCGGGCGGCCCCGGCCAGCTCGGAGAGGGGGTGCCGTAGTGGCCGGTACCGTTCATCCGGACGAACCGGCTCCGGGCACCGCGGCCGCGGAGGGTGGCGCGCAGGCCGGCGACGACCCGGACCAGCGGTACATGGCCGAGGCCCTGGCCGAGGCCCGGCGCGCCCTGGCCCTCGGGGAGGTTCCCGTGGGGGCGGTCGCCGTCTACCAGGACGCCATCATCGCCCGCGGCCACAACCTGCGCGAGCGGCTGGGCGACCCCACGGCCCACGCGGAGATCCTGGTGCTGCGGGAAGCGGCTGCGCGCCTGGGAGGCTGGCGGCTGGAAGGGGTGACCCTGTACGTCACCCTGGAACCTTGCCCCATGTGCGCGGGTGCCATCGTTCTGGCGCGGGTGCCGCGGCTGGTCTATGGTGCTCGCGACCCCAAGGCCGGCGCGGCCGGCAGCTTGATGAACCTGGTGCAACATGATAGACTGAATCACCGAGTCGAGCTGCGTTCCGGTGTGCTGGCCGACGCCAGCGCCGCTTTATTGCGGGGCTTCTTCCGCCGGCTGCGCGACACGGGCTTGCGGGATCCGGGCGGCGTGTTCCCGGATCCCGGTATGCGGCCCGATCCCGGTGGAGCCGGCCCGGGCGCCTGAACGTGTGGGCCGGACCGGCGGCGGGGGCGGCTGGCGGCGGCGGTGAACCGCCGTCGCGGCGGCCGGGGAGGGCCGGGGCGGAACACCGGAGCGTGGCCGGCGGGGGTCTGCGGCGCTGTGCCCCCCGAGGGGGCGAGGCCATGGCCGGGTCGCAGGCAGCATGGAAGGGTGCCGGAGTGGTTGAACGGGGCGGTCTCGAAAACCGTTGTGGGCGCAAGCCCACCGTGGGTTCGAATCCCACCCCTTCCGCAGGATGCCGGCCCGGCCGCACTCGCGGTCCGGTCCCGGGACCGGCCCCGGCCCGCTGCTTGGATGCCCGTCCCGGACGGCCGGCGGCGGTCCGGCCCAGCTGAAAAAGCGAGCAGGGCACGACGGAGAACCGTCCACGGCGAGGAAGGGTGGCCGAGCGGTTTAAGGCACACGCCTGGAGAGCGTGTGTGGGCGCAAGCCCACCGTGGGTTCGAATCCCACCCCTTCCGCCCTTTTTGTCTTCAGGACTCGCCTTTCTTGCCTTGGGTTTTGGTTCTGGCCTTTACCTTTATGCTTTGGCCGTGCTAGACGGGGAGGTAGCGGTGCCCTGTACCCGCAATCCGCTATAGCGGGGTCGAATTCCCGTCCGAGGCCCTCGCGGTCGGGGCCAGCACCGGACACGGGGTGTTGAAGGCCGGGTCCCGCGCAACGCGGACTCGTGAACCCCGCCAGGCCCGGAAGGGAGCAACGGTAAGCGAGCCACCGCGTGTGCCGCGGGGTAGCCGGGCCGGAGCCCACGGTTCGGCCAGCGCCCGGGTGCGGGTGTCGACGACGGGTGCACGGCCAAGCCTTTGCGGGAGGGCGACGGCGGAACCGCTACCGCCGCCGCCCTTTCTTCTTGGCAGGGGGGTTTTTGTTGAGCCAGCCCTACCAGGCCCTCTACCGCAGCTGGCGGCCCCAGCGCTTCGACGGTGTGGTGGGGCAGGAGCATGTCATCCGGACCCTGGCCAACGCCCTGCGCACCGGCCGTGTGGCCCACGCGTACCTCTTCGCCGGGCCGCGCGGCACCGGCAAGACCTCCGTCGCCAAGCTCCTGGCCAAGGCGGTGAACTGCCAGTCCCCCGAAGGCGTCGAGCCCTGCAACCGCTGCGACCTCTGCCGGGAGATCAACGACGGCTCCACCATGGACGTGCTGGAGATCGATGCCGCCTCCAACCGCGGCATCGACGAGATCCGCGAGCTGCGGGAGCGGGTGCGCTACGCGCCGGCCCGCGGGCGGTACAAGGTGTACATCATCGACGAGGTCCACATGCTGACCACCGAGGCGTTCAACGCCTTGCTGAAGACCCTGGAAGAGCCGCCGGCCCATGCCCTCTTCATCCTGGCCACCACCGAGCCTCACCGGCTGCCGGCCACCATCATCTCCCGCTGCCAGCGCTTCGACTTCCACCGGCTGAGCCCCGAGCAGATCGTCCAGCGGCTGGAGGCGGTCTGCACCGCCATGGGCGTCGAGGCGGAACCCGAAGCGCTGCGCCTGCTGGCCCGGCTGGCCGAAGGCGGCCTGCGGGACGCCTTGAGCCTGCTGGACCAGTGCCTGGCCATGGGCGGTGACCGGCTGGAGGTCGCCGTGGTGACCGAGCTGCTGGGGCTCGCCCCGGGGGAAGGCATCCTGGCCCTGACCCGCGCGGTGGTGGAAGGCGACATGGGCGCCGGCCTGCGGGCGGTGGCCGACCTCGCTGCCCAGGGCGTCGACCTGGCCCAGGCCCTGCGCGACTGGGTCGCCTGCTGGCGCGACCTGCTGGCCCTCCGTTCCGGCCTGGACAGCCGGCACCTGCTCTATGCCGGCGAAGACCTGGCGGCCCGGCTGGAGCCCCTGGCCCGCACCCTGGACGACGCCACCGCTCTGGCCTGCTTTGATGCCCTGGCCGAAGGGGAGGCGCTGTTGCGCTGGAGCGGCCAGCCCCGCCTGGCCTTGGAGGCTGCGCTGATCCGGGCGGTGGGGGAGCGGCTCGCCCGGCTTCCCGGTGGTGCCGATGGCACGGCGGCGGCGCCGGCCGGCGCCGAACCGGCCCGCACCGCCTGGGGCGGCCGGCCCGGGGACGGGGGGCCGGGCCGGGGGGCGGGGGCGACCGCCCCCCCGACTGCACCCGCCGCCGGGCCGGAGCGGCCCGAGCCGGAGGCGTCCGGGCCGGAAGGGCCGGCCACCCGGACGCCCGCCCGGGAGCGGTCCCGGCCCACCGGGGGGAGCGGGCAAGCCTCCACAGCAGGCCCGGCACCGGCGGGGCCCGACCCCGCTGCGGAGGGCGGCGCCGCGCCGGGGCAGGCGGCGGTCACCCCGCCCCAGGCGCTGGCCCGACAATGGGAGCGCTTCTTGCAGTCCCTGCGCCGGCGGCGGGAGTGGACGGCCCTGCATGCGCTGCTGCGAGCGGCGGGCGCGCCCCGGGTGGCAGGGGACGAGCTGGAGATCCCCTTTGCCCAGCCGGGGATGGCCCGGACGGCCGAGGTCAAGCTGCCCCAGCTGCGCCGCGCCATCGAAGCCTTTCTCGGCGCGCCGGTACCGGTCCGGGTTACCGTCGGCAACGGTGGTCCACCTTCCGGCCCGGGGGCGTCACCGGCCCAGGCCCAGGAGGCCGACGGACCGGCCGCCGCCCCCGCCGCAGGGCGGGCCAGGGAGCCGGAAGGGCGTGCGGACGGGGCGGCCCCCGAGGTCGCAGGGGCGCAGGAGCCCCCCACCACCCCGGTGGACCCCGGGATGCAGGTGCCTTTTGGGCCCGCTGCGCCCCAAGGTGCCCATGCCCGGCAGACCCCGGACCTGCAGGAACGCGATGCACCCCCTGCGACCGGGGGCGACGGCGCGGCCCAGGAGAGGGAAAGGGGAGCGGCGCCGCCTCGTGGCAGCGGTGACACCCCGGGGGCAGGCACGGCGTCACGCCTGGCGCCGGGGCCGGCCCAGGGGCAAGCCGCGGAGAGGGGGGCCGCCGGCAACTCCGGCGGGCGGGCGGCAGCCCGCCGCCATCCGCCGATGGGGCAAGGGGGGCCCGAGGCCCAGCTTCCGGGGACGCAGCCGCTGGCTGCGTCCGATCCTCCGCCGGCGCCGGCGGCGGCCGCACCGGCGCCGGGTTCGTCCGACGAGAACCTGCCACCGGACCTGGACGCGGTGCAGAGGGCGGCCTGGGAACTCTTTGGAGGGCAATGGATCCCGGTGAAGGAGGAATGGCAGCGTGAGCTTCGGCCCCATGGGCAAGATGCTGAAACAGCTTGAGAAGATGCAGCAGGAGATGGCGCGCCTGCAGGAAGAGCTGGGCCAGCGCGAGGTGGAGGCTACGGCCGGGGGCGGCATGGTCAAGGCGGTGGTCAACGGGCGCCAGGAGCTGCTGCGCCTGGAGATCGCACGGGAAGCCGTCGACCCTGACGACGTGGAACTCCTGCAGGACATGATCGTGGCGGCGGTCAACGAGGCCAGCCGCAAGGCCCAGGAGATGGTCCAGGCCGAGATGGCCCGGGTGACGGGCGGGCTCAAGCTGCCGAAGCTGCCGGGCTTGCCCGGCTTCTAGGGAGCGCGATGCCGGCATGGAGCACGCGCCTGCCTTTGCCCGCCTGATCGCCGAGTTGGAGAAGCTGCCCGGCATCGGCCCCAAGACGGCCCAACGCCTAGCCTATCACCTGCTCTTCCGCCCCCAGGAGGAGGTCCGGGCCCTGGCGGAGGCCATGGTGCAGGCCCGTGCCAGCGTCCGTTACTGCAGCGTCTGTGCCAACCTGACCGACCGCGATCCCTGCCCTGTCTGCCGGGATCCCGGGCGGGACCCGCGGGTGATCTGCGTGGTCGAGCAGCCCCGTGATGTGGTGGCCATGGAGCGCACGCGGGAGTTTCGCGGCCGTTACCACGTGTTGCACGGGGTCATCTCACCCATGGATGGCGTGGGGCCGGAGCAGCTCAGGGTGCGCGAGCTGCTGGCCCGCCTGCGCCAGGACCCGCCGGTGGAAGAGGTGATCCTGGCGACCAACCCCACGGTGGAGGGCGAGGCGACCGCCCTTTATCTGGCCCGCCTGATCAAGCCCCTGGGCATCCGGGTGACCCGCATCGCCCGCGGCGTGCCCGAGGGCGGGGACCTGGAATACGTGGACGAGCTCACCCTGACCCGCGCCCTGCAGGGACGGCAGGCCCTGTAGGATACGCCAGCCCTCTTCCTTGCTGGAATAAATCCCTGCTTCTGGGTCCATGTTTCCTCTTGCCGGCCGGCCGCGGCGGTGGTTCAACCCGCGTGTCCCGCCGCATACCCATAGGACAGGGGTCACCGCATGCCGGGACCCCCAGGCCGGCAAGGGGCGTGGAAGGGAATGCACGCAGAACGGGAACGCAGCTGGCTGCGACGCTGGTGGTGGCTGTGGCCCCGGCGGCGGCCCGCCGGCCCGGCCGGGGACGAACCGGCCAAGGTCCTGGTCCCGTGGCCCGCAGGAGGTCCGGGGCCTTCTCCGCATCATCCCCACGGTTCCTCCTCCCTCGCGGGATGCGGGCGGCCGCGCCCGGCCCCAGGCCGGCGCGCGCTTCGCCTCCCCTTCTCCCCCGCCGGGCCCGGCCAGGAAACCCGGGCTGGGGGCCGGGGAGCGCGGACCGGCAGCCCTGAGGACGACGCCGCCTTCGACTGGGTGCGCGCCGTCGAGGAGGCCCGGCGGGACTGGGAGCAGGCCCGCCTGTACTTCGAATGCGTCACCGACCAGGACCTGGTGGACCAGGCCATCCACCTTGTGCTTGCGGCGGAAAAGCGTTACGCCTACCTGCTGAAACAGGCGCGCCAGCGGGGCATCCAGGGCCTGCCGGCCCACCCCGGGGATCCGGCGGGACGGAAGGTGGCGCCTTGAAGGCCTTGAAGGCGGGGTGATGGCCATCGCCGGCGACGGCACCTGGGGGACCCTGGGCCTGGCCGCGGTGCTTTTGGGGGCCCTTGCCTGGCGCGCAGCCACGGCCGCGTCTGCCGGTGAGGCCCTGGCGCGCCTGATGGCCGACCTGGCCGTCGGGTCCGGCTGGGTCCTGGCCTTGAACCTGCTGCTGTCCCCTCTGGGTGCCCACGTGGGGTGGAACCCGGCCACCGCCTGGCTGGCGGGCACCCTGGGCCTGCCCGGCGCCATGGCCCTGGCGCTGCTGGCCGTGATGGCGCGCTGGCAGCCCTAGCGGCCCCCTGCGGGCGCGCCCCTTGGGCGATCCCCTGGGGCGCCCCGGGTGCCCCTCCCATGCCCGGCCTCCCTTTCCTGGGCAGCCCTCCCCGGGCCCTGCCTCCCTTTCCTTGACGCTGCCAGGCCGCTTTGTTACGATACCGCCGCTCCTGACGAGGCCGCGGCGGGCCGAGCCGGCCCCTGGCCCGGCGCGCGGCCGGTTCGTCCGGCATCATTTCGCGATGTTCGCGGTCGCGAGGAGGCAAGCCCCATGTCCCAGCCGGTGCGGGTCCGGTATGCGCCGTCGCCCACGGGTTACCTGCACATCGGCGGCGTCCGGACCATCCTGTTCAACTGGCTGTTTGCGCGGAAGCACGGGGGCCGGTTCGTCCTCCGGTTTGAAGACACCGACCCCGAGCGGTCGCGGGATGAATTGATCGAACCCATGCTGGAGAGCATCCGCTGGCTGGGCCTGGACTGGGATGAGGGCCCCGACGTGGGCGGTCCCTACGGCCCCTACCGGCAGTCCCAGCGGCTCGACCTGTACCGGCAGGAGCTCGACCGCCTGCTGGCCGAGGGGAAGGCGTACCACTGCTATTGCACCCCCGAAGAGCTGAACGCCGAACGCGAGGCGGCGCGGGCGGCGGGCCGGCCGGCCGTCTACAGCGGCCGCTGCCGCCATCTGACCGAGGCCCAGCGGCGGGAACTGGAGGCCGAAGGGCGCCGCCCGGCGGTGCGCCTGCGGGTGCCCGATCAAGGGCTGGTGACGGTCCGCGACCTGGTGAAGGGCGAGGTCGCCTTTGACGTGGCCCAGTTCGGGGACTTCATCATCGCCCGCGCCGACGGGATGCCCGTGTACAACTTCGCCGTGGTGGTGGATGACCACCACATGGCCATAAGCCACGTGATCCGCGGGGACGAGCACCTCTCCAACACGCCCAAGCAGCTGCTGGTCTACCAGGCGCTGGGCTGGGAGCCGCCCCAGTTTGCGCACGTGCCCATGATCCTGGCGCCCGACCGGAGCAAGTTGAGCAAGCGCCACGGTGCGGTGGCCGTCGACGAGTACCGGCGCCAGGGGTTCCTGCCCGAGGCGATCCTCAACTACGTGGCCTTGCTGGGCTGGTCCCCCGGAGACGACCGGGAGATCCTGTCCCTGGACGAGATGATCCAGCTCTTCGATCTGGACCGGGTCTCCCATACCGCGGCCATCTACGACGTGGAAAAGATGGCCTGGATGAACGGCCACTACCTTCGCGAGGCCGATCTGGACCGGGTGGTGGAACTGGCCCTGCCGCGCCTGCAGGCAGCGGGACTTCTGGACGCGCCGCCCCAGGGCGAGGAGCGCCGGCGGCTGCGGGCCATCCTGGACGCCGTACGCCAGCGGGTCCGGACCCTGGATGAGCTGGTGGAAGCCAGCCGCTATTTCTTCACCGACGTGGAGGGGTACGACGAGGCCGGGGTGCGCAAGCACTTCGACCGCGACGACGCCATCCCGATCCTCGAGGCGGTGGCGGAGACCCTGGCCCGGGTCGAGCCCTGGACCCAGGCGGCCATCGAACAGGCCTTACGCGGCCTGGCGGAGCGGCTGGGTGTGGGGACCGGGCGCATCTTCCACCCCACGCGCCTGGCGGTGTCGGGGCGCACGGTGGGCCCCGGTGTCTTCGATGTGATCTGCTGGGTCGGGCGCGAGCGCTGTCTGGAGCGGATCCGGCGCGCCATCGGGTGGATCCGGCAGCGGCGGGCCGCGCGGGCGGCGGCGCAGCCGGCTGGGCGCCCGGGCGGGCCGGTGGGCAGCTGAGGCTGTGCCTTGCGCCTTCGGGGTTGCCGGTTCTACCGGAGCCGGTGGCGGCACGGGCTGCCGGCCGGCCGGGCGGTTAGGGCCGCCCGGCGGCGGGAACCGCCAGGCCACCGGCCTCCCGCCGCCCCCCGGCCGTGCTTGGCGCGGTGGTTTTAAGGGGCCGTGGGGCGGGCGTTGCCGGTGCCGGTTTCCGGCTATGTCATGGGCTTCCCTGCCCGCCATCGGGAACAGAGGCACCAGGCGTGCCCGTGTTTCCTCCACCGCAGCCTTGGGTATGATAGGGCCCGGCCGGACCGCCGCGGCCCGTGCGTCGCGAGGCAGGGAGGGACCGGCATCCCCGGGACGCCCCAGCGGCACCACAGCCTGCCGGCCGGCCCGTGGGGCCAAGCAGTTGTAGCAGCGCGGATGCCGTGCTATAATGCGTGTTGCGCCCGCGGGGCGCCGGTTCGAAGGCCTTGACAGGCTCGCGAATCGAGACAACATGATGGGGATTGGGGTAACGGCAGCCCGCCAGGTTCTGGCCCTGGTAGTCCAGGTTCGAATCCTGGATCCCCAGCAGTGCCCCGTTCGTCTAGCGGCCTAGGATACCGCCCTCTCACGGCGGAGACACCGGTTCGAGTCCGGTACGGGGCACACCAGCACCCGGGAGCTCGCTTCCGGGTGCTGCTTCTGCGGCGGCCTCGGGCCGCCTCGGGCGCGCGGCAAGCCGGCGCCACGGGGTGTTGACAGGGTCAAAGGCCGCTGCTAAGATACCAAACCGTCGGCGCCACGAGCGCCGGGCGAAACGACTGGTCCTTGAAAACGGAGCAGCGCGTGGAGAGGCAGGCCTTGCGAGCCTGGTGGTCATCGTGCCGCTGCGCGGGAGCGCAGGGGTGGCGGTGGCCGGGCAACGCGAAAAGAGCGCGAGCCGCGAGAGGACTCTCTTGCGGGAAGGGAACTTTCCGGAGGAGAGTTTGATCCTGGCTCAGGACGAACGCTGGCGGCGTGCCTAAGACATGCAAGTCGAGCGGGGGGACTGGGGAGCTTGCTCTCCGGTCTCCTAGCGGCGGACGGGTGAGTAACACGTGGGCAACCTGCCCGGCAGTGGGGGATAACCCTGGGAAACCGGGGCTAATACCGCATACGGTCCGCGCTCCGCATGGGGTGTGGAAGAAAGGCCGTCGTGAGGCGGTCGCTGCCGGAGGGGCCCGCGGCCCATCAGCTCGTTGGTGGGGTAACGGCCCACCAAGGCGACGACGGGTAGCCGGCCTGAGAGGGTGGCCGGCCACACTGGGACTGAGACACGGCCCAGACTCCTACGGGAGGCAGCAGTCGGGAATCTTGCGCAATGGGCGAAAGCCTGACGCAGCGACGCCGCGTGGGGGAGGAAGCCCTTCGGGGTGTAAACCCCTGTCGTCCGGGACGAAGGTGAGGGGCTGAAAGGCCTCTTGCTGACGGTACCGGAGGAGGAAGCCCCGGCTAACTACGTGCCAGCAGCCGCGGTAAGACGTAGGGGGCGAGCGTTGTCCGGAATCACTGGGCGTAAAGGGCGCGTAGGCGGCCTGGCAAGTCGGATGTGAAAGGTCCCGGCTCAACCGGGGAGGTGCATTCGAAACTGCCGGGCTTGAGGGCAGGAGAGGGCAGCGGAATTCCCGGTGGAGCGGTGAAATGCGTAGAGATCGGGAGGAACACCAGTGGCGAAGGCGGCTGCCTGGCCTGGCCCTGACGCTGAGGCGCGACAGCGTGGGGAGCGAACGGGATTAGATACCCCGGTAGTCCACGCCGTAAACGATGGGTGCTAGGTGTGGGAGGTATCGACCCCTTCCGTGCCGGAGCTAACGCACTAAGCACCCCGCCTGGGGAGTACGGCCGCAAGGCTGAAACTCAAAGGAATTGACGGGGGCCCGCACAAGCGGTGGAGCATGTGGTTTAATTCGAAGCAACGCGAAGAACCTTACCTGGGCTTGACATCACCGCGAACCTGGCCGAAAGGCCGGGGTGCCCTTCGGGGAGCGCGGTGACAGGTGCTGCATGGTTGTCGTCAGCTCGTGTCGTGAGATGTTGGGTTAAGTCCCGCAACGAGCGCAACCCCCGCCCTGTGTTGCCAGCGGCTTGGCCGGGCACTCACAGGGGACTGCCGGTGACAAACCGGAGGAAGGTGGGGATGACGTCAAATCATCATGGCCCTTATGCCCAGGGCTACACACGTGCTACAATGGCCGGTACAACGGGTTGCGAACCCGCGAGGGGGAGCCAATCCCTAAAAGCCGGTCCCAGTTCGGATCGCAGGCTGCAACTCGCCTGCGTGAAGCCGGAATCGCTAGTAATCGCGGATCAGAATGCCGCGGTGAATACGTTCCCGGGCCTTGTACACACCGCCCGTCACACCACGGGAGCCGGCAACACCCGAAGCCGGTGGCCCAACCCGAAAGGGAGGGAGCCGTCGAAGGTGGGGCCGGTGACTGGGGTGAAGTCGTAACAAGGTAGCCCTACGGGAACGTGGGGCTGGATCACCTCCTTTCTAAGGAGTGCCCGCCGGTGCACCGCACCGGCCCACTCCAGGTCGATCCTGCCTCGACGAAGCGCGCTGCTCGGTTTTCAAGGACCGGGTCGCCCGGTGCCTGGGCGCCCTGGGTTTTGCACCTTGACAGCGGCATAGGGGAAGCAGGAGAGCGTGACGCGGGAAGCCGGTGTGCGCGCCTTGCGCGTGGGCACCCGCGGGGCAGCGGTTGGCGCTGCGGCGGGTGGGTGGCGTGTGAGGGCGAGAAGGTAGGAAGGGCACACGGTGGATGCCTCGGCGCGAAGGGCCGATGAAGGGCGTGGTAAGCTGCGAAAAGCCTCGGGGAGCCGCAAGCAGGCGTTGATCCGGGGATGCCCGAATGGGGAAACCCGGCGGGGGGAATGCCCCGTCATCCCGGACTGAATCCATAGGTTCGGGAGGGGAACCGCGGGAACTGAAACATCTCAGTACCGCGAGGAAAAGAAATCAACCGAGATTCCCCGAGTAGCGGCGAGCGAAAGGGGAGGAGCCCAAACCCGGGCGGTGGAGAAGGCTGCCACCGTTGCCGTCCGGGGGTTGCGGGGCGCAGGAGCGGAGCTTGGCAGGGCTCCGGCGGAGTGAGCAAGCCGTCCGCTAGCCGAAGCGGTCTGGAAAGGCCGGCCAGAGAGGGTAACAGCCCCGTAGGCGAAAGCGGAAGGCCTCCGTTGCTGCGTTCCCGAGTACCACGGGGCACGTGGAACCCCGTGGGAAGCTGGGGGGACCACCCTCCAAGGCTAAATACCCGAGCGACCGATAGTGCACCAGTACCGTGAGGGAAAGGTGAAAAGCACCCCGGGAGGGGAGTGAAAGAGAACCTGAAACCGTGTGCCTACAGTCAGTCGGAGGGGCGCAAGCCCTGACGGCGTGCCTATTGAAGAATGAGCCGGCGAGTGACCGTCTGCAGCGAGGTTAAGGGCCGCAGGTCCGGAGCCGTAGGGAAACCGAGTCCGAACAGGGCGCCAGTTGCAGGCGGTCGACCCGAAACCGGGTGATCTACCCATGGCCAGGGTGAAGCGCGGGTAAGACCGCGTGGAGGCCCGAACCAGGTTGGTGTTGAAAAACCATCGGATGAGCTGTGGGTAGGGGTGAAATGCCAAGCGAACCCGGAGATAGCTGGTTCTCCCCGAAACCACTTGAGGGTGGGCCTTCCGGGCTGACGCGCGGGGGTAGAGCACTGCTTGGGCTAGGGGCCTTCGCGGGTTACCGAACTCAGGCAAACTCCGAATACCGCGCGGTGAACCGGAGGAGTTAGAGCACGGGGGATAAGCTTCGTGCTCGAGAGGGAAACAACCCAGACCACCAGCTAAGGCCCCCAAGTCCGTGCTAAGTGGCAAAGGATGTGGGGTCGCTAAGACAACCAGGATGTTGGCTTAGAAGCAGCCATCATTTAAAGAGTGCGTAATAGCTCACTGGTCGAGCGACCCTGCGCCGAAAATGACGCGGGGCTCAAGCACGGCGCCGAAGCTGTGGACGGGCGCAAGCCCGTGGTAGGGGAGCGTTGCCTGGGCGGCGAAGGCCGGTCGTGAGGCCGGCTGGAGCGCAGGCAAGTGAGAATGCCGGCATGAGTAGCGAAAAGGCCGGTGAGAATCCGGCCCGCCGAAAGCCCAAGGGTTCCTGAGCAAGGCTCGTCCGCTCAGGGTTAGTCGGGACCTAAGCCGAGGCCGAAAGGCGTAGGCGATGGAGAACCGGTTCATATTCCGGTACCACCGGGAAGCCGTTACGAGCGATGGGGGGACGCAGGAGGGTAGGTACCGCCGGCCGCTGGAGATGGCCGGTGCAAGCGGGTAGGGAGCCCCGGGAGGCAAATCCCCCGGGGAGTCCTGAGACGCGACGCCGAGCCCCCTCGGGGGCGAAGGGGCCGATCCCCCACTGCCAAGAAAAGCCTCTAGCCAGGCTTCCGGTGCCCGTACCCGAAACCGACACAGGTGGGCGAGGCGAGAAGCCTAAGGCGCGCGGGAAAACCCTCGCTAAGGAACTCGGCAAACTGACCCCGTAACTTCGGGAGAAGGGGTGCCCCCTGGGGTGAAGGCCCTGGCGGCCGGAGCGCCGGGGGGTCGCAGCGAAGAGGCCCAGGCGACTGTTTATCAAAAACACAGGTCCCTGCGAAGCCGTAAGGCGCAGTATAGGGGCTGACGCCTGCCCGGTGCTGGAAGGTTAAGGGGAGGGGTTAGGGCGCAAGCCCAAAGCTCCGAACCGAAGCCCCAGTAAACGGCGGCCGTAACTATAACGGTCCTAAGGTAGCGAAATTCCTTGTCGGGTAAGTTCCGACCCGCACGAAAGGCGTAACGACCTGGGCGCTGTCTCGGCGAGGGGCCCGGTGAAATTGAGCGGCCCGTGAAGACGCGGGCGACCCGCAGCTGGACGGAAAGACCCCGTGGAGCTTTACTGCAACCTGTCATTGAACGTCTGCCGGCCATGTATAGGATAGGTGGGAGGCTGCGAACCCGGGCCGCCAGGTTCGGGGGAGCCGACGGTGGAATACCACCCTTGGACGGCGGGCGTTCTAACCGCGGCCCGTCATCCGGGTCCGGGACCGTGGCAGGTGGGCAGTTTGACTGGGGCGGTCGCCTCCTAAAAGGTAACGGAGGCGCCCAAAGGTACCCTCGGCACGGTTGGAAATCGTGCGCGGAGTGCAAAGGCACAAGGGTGCTTGACTGCGAGACCGACGGGTCGAGCAGGGGCGAAAGCCGGGCTTAGTGATCTTACGGTCCTGTGTGGAAGGGCCGTGACTCAACGGATAAAAGCTACCCCGGGGATAACAGGCTGATCTCCCCCAAGAGTCCACATCGACGGGGAGGTTTGGCACCTCGATGTCGGCTCATCGCATCCTGGGGCCGCAGCAGGTCCCAAGGGTTGGGCTGTTCGCCCATTAAAGCGGTACGTGAGCTGGGTTCAGAACGTCGTGAGACAGTTCGGTCCCTATCCACTGCGGGCGCAGGAGACTTGAGGGGCGCCTTCCCTAGTACGAGAGGACCGGGAAGGACCGACCGCTGGTATCCCAGTTGTCCCGCCCGGGGCACGGCTGGAACGCCATGTCGGGACCGGATAAGCGCTGAAAGCATCTAAGCGCGAAGCCGACCCCAAGATGAGGTCTCCCATCCCGTCAAGGGAGTAAGACCCCTGGTGGATCACCAGGTCGATAGGCCGGGCGTGTAAGGACCGCAAGGTCTTCAGCGACCCGGTACTAATCGGTCGAGGCCTTCTCCCTTCATCCCTCCACCCCCCGCCCATCGCCAAGCGTTGCTCCGCTCCCGCCTCACCCACGCTCCCCTTCCCCTGTGCCGCCCTCAAGGGGCAAAACCCCCCACCGTTCCGGTGGCCATAGCGGAGGGGTCCCACCCGTTCCCATCCCGAACACGGCCGTTAAGCCCTCCAGCGCCAATGGTACTGGGCGGGTCACCGCCCGGGAGAGTAGGTCGCCGCCGGAACACTTTTTTAACTTTATTCAGCTTCAAAGTTACATCACGGTTCCCAGCCGTTCCGGGCCGATGACCGCGGTGGTTTCAACCTGGCACGACGGGCACGGCGCTGTACGGATCTGGCAGGCGTTCTGACAGGGATTGTAGGGTGCCCTGGCAGAGGCTATAATGGGGACTGTGATGGTCGTTCCAGCGTAGCTCAGCGGTAGAGCACCCGGCTGTTAACCGGGGGGTCGCAGGTTCGAATCCTGCCGCTGGAGCACGCCTAGAGCCGAGAGGCGACGGTGTTCAGCCGTCGCCTCTCGGCGTTATGGAACCCGAGCGGGCCCAAGCAGAACCGCGACCGGCGGTTCCGCTAGATCCTGTCGAGGAGATAGGGTACCGGCCGGCGAACCTATGAAGGACCATGGTGGAGGTCGCGCCGGCTGAGTGCAGGCGTTCCAGCTGAGTGGCTTCCTCAAGGTAGGGCACCAGGACATGGGGAAGGACACGGCGGCTGACTCGGCGCAGGACCGGGCGGCAAGCGGGCCGGCGGGACGCGGCCCGTTACGGGCTGCCGCCCGGCGCGGCTGGTTCATCACCCTGGAGGGTGGGGAAGGCAGCGGCAAGAGCACCCAAGCGGCGGTGGTGATGGACTGGCTGCGCTCCCGCGGCATCCCGTCCCGGCTGGTCCGCGAGCCCGGCGGCACGGCCCTCGGCGAGCGCCTGCGGGAGCTGTTGCTGGACGGCGCCGGCAGGCCCGTGCCCATGGCCGAGATGCTGATGTTCGCGGCGGCCCGCGCCCAACTGGTGGAGACGGTGATCTTGCCGGCCCTCCTGGCGGGTGAGACGGTGGTCTGCGACCGCTATGTCGACTCGAGCCTGGCCTATCAAGGGGCGGGGCTCGGTCTTGGCGGCACCACGGTGTGGAGCGTCAACCGCCTGGCCACGCGCGGGCTGCTACCGGACCTGACGCTGCTCTTTGATTGCCCTCCCGATGTGGCGCGGGCCCGCCTCCGGCGCCCGGCCGACGGCATCGAGAGCCGCGACACCGGTTTCCACCACCGGGTGCGCCAGGGCTACCTCGACCTGGCGCGGGCCGAGCCGCGTCGCATCGTGGTCATCGATGCCACGCGCCCTGCCCTGGTGGTGGCTGAGGCTGTTCGCGAGGCGCTGGAGCGCACGCTTGGCCCCCAGCTGTAGCCCGGGCTTGCAGGGACCGGTCCGAATTCGGCGGCTCATCCGGGTCGCGCATGCCCCGGGCGGCCCGCGCACCGGGACAGGTGCCCGCGATTAAGCTATTAAAACAGGCCCGCAGGACAGGGCCGGAAGCGGTCCTGCGCCGCGCAGCCCCGTGGCCAGGGCGGCCCTGGCGGCCCTGGCGCCTGCGGCGAGGGGCGGACGACCAGAAAGGCGGGTGGCCGCGGTGAAGCTGGTGGTGGCGGTGGTACAGGATAAGGATGCCGGCCGCCTGATCGAGGAACTGGTGGACCGGGGATACCGGGCCACCACGCTGGCCAGCACCGGTGGCTTCCTCAAGGAGGGCAACACCACCCTGCTGGTGGGGGCCGAAGATGCCCAGGTGGACGAGGTGGTGGCCATCATCAAGAGGGTCTGCCGGCCCCGGGAACAGGTGGTGACACCGCTGGGGCCCATCGGTGGGGCCGTGGACACCTATGTGCCCTATCCCGTCGAGGTGATCGTGGGCGGCGCCACCATCTTCGTCCTGAACGTGGAGCGCTTCGAGCATGTTTGAACGGGATGGCCAGCCCCCCGAACAAGTACCGGCGAGACCCCAGTCGTTGCGTGGTGCCGGCGTGCGAAACCATGCCCCCTTCTGGTCGCGGCGGGTGGCCCATGCGTACCTGCTGGCCGGGCCTCCGGGAGCGGGGCACCAGGAAGCCGCCCAGGAAGCGGCCGCGGCCCTGCTGTGCCTCACACCGCGAAGCGGACAAGCCTGTGGAGATTGCGCCGCCTGCCGGCAGGTGGCGGCCGGTACCCATCCCGATTTGCTGGTGCCCGACGGCCACGGCATCGATGCGGTGCGGCGCCTCCTGGCCCTGCTGTCCCTGCGACCTCACGCGGGCGGGCGCAAGGTGATCCTCTGGCAGGACGCCGACCGCCTGACGGTGCAGGCAGCCAACGCCCTGCTCAAATCGGTGGAGGAGCCGCCGCCCTTCGCCGTCTTTCTCTTTACCACCGACCACCTGCCGGCCGTCCTGCCGACCCTGCGATCCCGCTGCCAGGTCGTTCCCTTCCGGCCGCAACCCCGGGAGGAGCGCGCGAAGGACCTGGCGGACCGGTCCGGGTCGTCCTTGCTGGCAGCCTACTGGGCCCTCTGCGCCTGCGGCGACCGCCCCGACGCCGCCCGATCGTATCTGGACGAACCCGGCTGCGCCGCGGAAGCAGAGGTGCTGGAGCGAGCAGCGGCCACCCTGGAGCGGGGCGGTCCCGCTGATGCCCTGGCGGTGGGCCGGACATTGGCTGAGTGGGGGGACCGGGCGGAAGGGGCCGTGGAGGTCCTGGTCTGGCGGTTGCGGCGGGGCGAGAAGGGGCAAGCGCCCGGCCGGTTGCTGGGCTGGACCCGTGCCCTGGCCGCGTTCCGCCGGGCCTGGCAAGCCAACGCCAACCGCCAGCTGGCCCTTGAGGTCTTCTGTTGGCGGTGCTGGGGGGTGGCGCAGGCAAGCGCCGCCTACCCTGAAGACCGTGCCGCCGCCCCGGCCTCGCGTCGCCGCGACGCGGAGCGGGGTGACCTGGCCCTGACCGGCGCCGGACACCCCTCCGGTGTCGTGCCCGGGCGGGTATGGCTTCAGGGGAGGTGACCGCTCCGGTGAGCGGAGGCGCGACGGGCGACTGGGTGCGCCCGGGCACCCTTTACGTTTGCGCGTCCCCCATCGGCAACCTGGGTGACGTGACCCTTCGCCTGCTGGAGGTCCTGCGCCAGGCGGGTTACATCCTGGCCGAGGATACCCGCCGCACGCGGCGCTTGCTGTCCGCCCACGGACTCCGCGGCCGGGTGATCTCCTGCCACGAGCACAACGAAACCCAGCGGGCCGGGCAGGTGCTGCGCTGGCTGGCCGCGGGCGAGGTGGTGGCGCTGGTCACCGATGCCGGCACGCCGGGTCTGGCCGATCCGGGTGCCCGGCTGGTCGGCCGGGTGGCTGCGGCCGGCTGGCCTGTGGTGCCGGTGCCGGGACCCAGCGCGGCCCTGGCCGCCCTTTCCGTGGCCGGCATCCCGGCGTCGCGCATCCTGATCGAAGGGTTTCTCCCCCGGGAGCGGGAGCGTCGCCGCCAGCGCATCGCCGCCTGGCACCGGTGGGACGGCGTGGTGGTGTTCTTCGAGGCGCCTCACCGCCTGGCGGCGGTCCTGGAGGACCTGCAGGAGCTACTGCCGGATGCCTACCTGGTGGTGGCCCGGGAAATGACCAAGCGGCACGAGGAGATCCTGCGGGGCCGGGTAGCCCGGCTGGCCCCGGTCCTTCAAGCCGCACCCCCGCGGGGGGAGTACACCCTGGTGCTGGCGCCTCCCGGGGTTGCGGTGCCGCCGGACCGGCCGGCGCCGGGGGAGGGGGCCGGCACGGCCAGCGTCGGGGGAGGCCCAGGTCCGGACGAGGAAGCGGGCCTCCACCCAATGCCGGCGCTGTCATGGACGGACCCTGGGCACCTGCGCGAGAACCGATCCGGAAACCGGCCGGTCCGGGCGGTGGAGGGGCCGGAGGGATGGGAAGGCACCGGGAAGGCGGCCGGCGCGGGGGTGGCCAGCCCCAGTGACGGCAGGCCCGCCGGTGACGATAGGCCCGCAACAGGGAGCGTGCCAGAGGAGCCGGTGCCCCTTGCTGGCCCGGAGGAGCCATGGCAGCAGGAGGCCGTTCCGCCCGATCCGGGACGGCTGGCCGTGGAGGTGGCCCAGCGGGTGGCGGCCGGCCTGGCTCCCAGCGCGGCCGCGCGGGAGGTGGCACGCCGGTACGGCCTTAGCCGCAGCCGGGTGTACCGTGCTTACCTGGACGCCGCCGGTTCAGGCCGTCCCCCATCGGACACGACCTGAACGGGAAGGCGTGCACGGGGGGCGGGCCAGGGCGCACCCATACTAGGCCGTGGCGACAGGGCGCGGGCTCCATACATCATGGAAAGGGGCCCTGTACAGGGCCCCACTCTTTTCCACGTTTGTATGCATCGCCGGCAACGCTCCCCGGTCAGGCTCTGCCGGGCATCCCTGGCCCGACCCCGGGGCCCGGACCCCCTGCCAGGCGGTCCTTGCCACCGCCCCTGGCAGCCACCCCCACCTGCAGCAAACCGCCTGCTGCCCACGGCGGCCGTCCCTGCCGGATGGTGGTGAAGGTCCGTCTGGTCCACGCACCTGGCGGTGACGGGTCACGCCCCGATCGCACCGGTTCCACCTACGCCAGGCTCCGTCCCGGTTCTGCCCCCAACCGGTTCCGGATTGGCGGCGCGGCCGCCTGCCCCGTGGAGCCGCACCAGCCTGGCGGGTGTCTCCCCTGCGGATGCCGTCCGAGCGGGCCCGGTCCGGTCGCCCGGTTCGCTCAGCTCGCCCGGGTGGCCATGATGGCCATGCAGCTCTTGCAGACGTTCTTCCCCTTGAAGTTCTCGACGTTGTAGGCGTTCCCGCAGAAGATGCAGGCGGGCTCGTACTTGCGCAGGATGATCTTGTCGCCGTCAACGTAGATCTCCAGCGAATCCTTCTCCTTGATGTCCAGGGTCCTCCGCAGCTCGATGGGGATCACCACGCGGCCCAGTTCGTCCACCTTGCGGACAATACCCGTAGACTTCATCATTTACCCAGAGGCCCCCTTAACCGCTGATTTCTTTTGCCCCTCTATCAAGACCGTAGCACCAGTACCAAAAAACGTCAAGACACATCTCGACAACGCCAACGGAATGGCTGGGTGGGAAAAAGCTTACGGAACGGGGCCACCGGCGTTGCCGGGGAACGCCAGGCCGGGCGGCGGTGAACCCGGCCTGGGGCGGAACCCCCGGCCGAACCGTCGAACACCCTGCCGGGCCGCGGCACGCCCGGACGGGTCCCGGACCCCCGGTCCGGCTGCGGATCCGCAAGCGCTCGCCGAAGGGCGGTCGGGGCGCCCGCTTGCGGTCTTGGAAGGCGGTGGTGACGCCTAGGCGAGGGAGACACCCCAGCCGGTTGTCCCGGCCGGTCCGGCCATGATCCCGGCTGCAAGCGCAGGCGAGGTGACTCCGAGGGCGGGCTGGTTCGCCAGCCCCGGCGCCGACGTTGCAACGGGCCCAGGCCAAGGACCAGGAGCGGCGGGCCAGGGCGGCTGCGCGCGCGGGAGCGGCCCCGGTGCCGGCAAACTTGACAGCGGGGGCACGGCCAAGCCAAAATACGGCGCGAGCGGGAGGAACCCGGGAAAAGGGGGTCTTCCCCCGAAACCCGCAGGCCACCGGTCCGGAACCATAGTAATAGCAAAGGCCATGAAGGGGATGAGTAACCGGTCCGGACGCCCCAGCGAGGCGGGGATGGTGCAAGCCCGCCCGTCCGCCCGGCGAACATGGCCCCGGAGCCGCCGGCCCAACGGCGCCAGCCCAGTAGGCCCGGCCGGGTGCGCCCGTGAACGCGCAAGCCCCGCTGGTGCAGGCAACGCGGCGTCAGGCCTGGCGCTGGCGGGGTGCCAAGGCCCGTCCCCGCAAGGGGCGGGTGAAGCAGGGTGGTACCGCGAGAGTCCCTCGCCCTTGCCGGGCGCGGGGCTTTTTCTTTTGCCCGGCCCGGGCCCATCTTCCAGCCCAGCGGAGGACAGGAGGTGCACGGTGATGGCAGGTTCGTCGGCAACGCAGTTCCCGGCACAGGAGCCGGCCGGGTCGCAGGCCGGCCGCGGCCGGGGCCGGTTCTACATCACCACCCCGATCTACTACCCCAACGACCGGTTGCACATCGGGCACACCTACACCACGGTGGCCGCCGATGCCCTGGCCCGTTACCACCGGCTGCGGGGCGATGAGACCTGGTTGCTCACCGGAACCGACGAGCACGGCCAGAAGATCGAGCGGGCGGCACGCCAGGCGGGCAAGGAGCCCCTGGAGTACATCGATCCCATCGTGGAGGCGACCCGGCAGCTCTGGCAGAGGCTGCACATCAGCTACGACGATTTCATTCGCACCACCGAGCCGCGGCACAAGGCGCGGGTGCAGCAGATCTTCCAGCGCCTGTATGACCAGGGGGATATCTACAAGGGGGTCTACGAAGGCCTCTACTGCACGGCCTGCGAGGCCTACTACACCGAGGCGGAGCTGCTGGACGGGGGGCGTTGCCCGGTCCACGAGACGCCGGTGGAGCGGCTGCAGGAGGAAAGCTACTTCTTCCGGCTTTCCCGGTACGCCGAGCCCCTGCTGGAGCACATCGAGCGGCACCCCGGGTTCATCCAGCCGCCCAGCCGGCGGAACGAGGTGATCGCCTTCATCCGCCAGGGGCTGCAGGACCTCTCGGTGTCCCGCACCTCCTTCCGCTGGGGCATCCCCGTGCCCTTCGACCCGGACCACGTGATCTACGTCTGGATCGACGCCCTGGCCAACTACATCACCGCCCTGGGCTGGCCCGACGGCGAGCTCTACCGACGCTTCTGGCCGGCGGACGTCCACCTGATCGGCAAGGACATCCTGCGCTTCCACGCCATCATCTGGCCCGCCCTGCTCATGGCCCTGGGCGAGCCCCTGCCCCGCTGCGTGTACGGCCACGGCTGGCTGCTGATCGACGGCGGCAAGATCGGCAAGTCGCGGGCGGGCGGCCAGGTGATCGACCCGGTGCAGCTGATCGAGAAATACGGCGTCGACCCGGTGCGCTACTTCCTCCTGCGGGAGGTGCCCTTCGGCGACGACGGCAGCTACAGCGAAGAGGCCCTGGTGCGGCGGCTCAACACCGACCTGGCCAACGACCTGGGCAACCTGGCCTGGCGGACCACGGGGATGATCCAGCGCTTCCTGGACGGTCGCATCCCGCGGCCGCCCGCCGGGGCCAGCGACGGCGTGCTGGCGGCGGCGGCCCGGGAAACGGCGGCGCGGGTGGAACAGGCCCTGGACCGGTTCGACCTGCCGGCGGCCCTGCAGGCCATCTGGGACCTGATCGGCCGGGCCAACAAGTACATCGACGAACAGGCACCCTGGGCGCTGCGCCGGGAGGGCCGGCAGGACCGGCTGGAGGCCGTTCTTTACGACGTGGCCGAGACGGCGCGGGTGGTCGGGGTGCTGCTCTCGCCCTTCCTGGCGGAGACGCCGGCCCGGCTCTGGACCCAGCTGGGCCTGGGGCCGGACTACCGGCCGGCAGGCTGGCAGCAGGGTCTGGAGTGGGGGCAGCTGCCGGCGGGGGCGCGGGTGGTTCGCGACCAGCCCCTGTTCCCGCGCATCGAGCTGGACGAACCGGCGGCCCGGGAGGCCGGCGATGGGGTGACGGCAGCGCCGGCGGGCCCTGCGGTGGCGGCGGCTGCCGGGACCAAGCCCACGCCCCAGGCCGGGACGGCGGCAGCGGCCGGTCCGGCCGGTGCCGGCGGCGGCGCCGCCCCGGCCGGCCAGGTGACCATTGAAGAGTTCGGGCGGATCGAGTTGCGCACGGCTCGGGTGATCCACGCCGAGAAGCACCCGCGGGCCGACCGGCTCCTGCGCCTGGAGGTCGACCTGGGCGGGGAACGCCGCCAGATCGTGGCGGGGATCGCTGCCCATTACCGGCCGGAGGAACTGGTGGGGAAGACCATCGTGGTGGTGGCGAACCTCAAACCCGCCGTGATCCGCGGCGTGGAATCCCAGGGCATGGTCCTAGCGGCGGAGGATGGCCAGGGGCTGGCCCTGCTCACCACCGACCGGCCCATCGGGGAAGGGAGCCGGATCCGGTGAGGCCCGGCGAGGGGGCGGAGGCCCACGGACCGGCCCCGGTGGCCCTGGTGGATACCCACTGCCACCTGGACTTCCCCGACTTCGACCGGGACCGGGACCAGGTAGTGGCCGCCGCCCGGGCGGCCGGGGTGGTGGCCATGATCACCATCGGCATCGACCTGGAAAGCTCCCGCCGGGCCGTGGCCCTGGCCGAGGGGTATCAGGACGTCTACGCCGCGGTGGGCATCCATCCCTACAGCGCCGGGGAGTGCACCGCCGCGGCCCTGGCCGAGCTGCGCCGCCTGGCCGCCCACCCGCGGGTGGTGGCCATCGGGGAGATCGGGCTCGACTACCACCGCGGCCGCGCGGGGGAAGCCCAGCAGAAGAAGGCTTTCCTGGCCCAGCTGGAGCTGGCGGCGGATTTGGGGTTGCCGGTGATCATCCACCAGCGGGACGCGGTGGACGACCTCTGGGACCTGCTGGCGGCGCCGGGCCGGCCGCAGGTGGAAGGCGTGCTGCACTGCTTCAGCGCCGGTCCCGACTGGGCCGCCCGCTGGGCCGCGGCGGGCTGGTTCATCGGGCTGGACGGGCCGGTGACCTTCAAGAACGGCGAGGACGCTCGAGCCACCGCCAGGGCGGTGCCCCTGGAACGGCTGCTGGTGGAGACGGACGCGCCCTTCCTGGCGCCCCATCCCCACCGGGGCCGGCGGAACCAGCCGGCCTGGGTTCGGCTGGTGGCCGAGCGGATTGCCGCCGAGCGCGGGCTTCCCCTGGACCGGCTGGCCGCCCAGACCACGGCCAACGCGGCCCGGCTCTTCCGGCTCGCCCTTCCCCCGGTGGCCCCGTCGGGGCCGCCCCGGGGGGAGGAAGCCGGCCGCCCGGCGGGGGGCGAAGGCCTCTAGACGGGAGGAGCGGGCCCCGGCGCCGGGCCGGCCGGAACCGCGACCCGGCAGGCGGGCAGGATCCGCGGAGCCGGGCAGCGGCGGTGCCGGCGGCCCGCGCCGGCGATGACGCTGGGGGCCGGGCCGCGCGGCCGCCAGGTTGGCCGGCCACCTGGAACCACGCTGGTCAGCCGGTCCACGCGGGTCAGCCGGTGCCGCCGTGGGGATGGTCGTCGGGGCGGCGGTACCGGGCCAGGCGGCCCCGGCCCGGGTACCGGTCCCGGCCCGGATCCCGCCGGTACCACGGGGCTGTTCGAGGAGGCACGGGGTGTGGCAGGTTCGTCCGGCATGCAGGGCCAGGAAAGGGGGCCCGGGGTCCACAGGGCCACCCACCGGTCCGAGCTGCGCCGGTGGCTCGAACGGTACGGCGTGCGGCCCAGCCGGCGGCTGGGACAGAACTTCCTGGTCGACGACAACTGGGCGGAACGGATCGTCACCGCGGTGGAACCCGGCCCGGACGATCTGGTGATCGAGGTGGGACCGGGCCTGGGCGCCCTGACGGAGCGCCTGGCGCAGCGGGCCGGCCGGGTGCGGGCGGTGGAGGTCGACCGCCGGCTGGCCGCGGCCCTGCGGGAGCGGCTGGGGCACCTGCCGAACCTGGAGCTGGTGGAGGGGGACATCCTGGCCGTCGACCTGGACCGCCTGGCGTCACGCCAAGACCCGGCGGGGGGGCCGGTCAAGCTGGCCAGCAACCTTCCCTACGCCATCACGTCGCCTTTCCTGGTGCGCTGGCTTGAAGCTCCCATCCGGTGGGAGCGGGCCGTGCTCACCTTGCAGGCGGAGGTGGTCGACCGGCTGGTGGCTGCGCCGGGCTCCGCGGCCTACGGCGCGCTGACGGTCTTCGTCGCCTACCATGCCCGGGTGGAGCGGCTGGGCACCGTGCCGGCGGGTGCCTTCTGGCCCCGGCCGGAGGTGGACTCGGCGGTGGTGCGCCTGTGGCCCCACCTGCGCCCGCCGGTGGCGGTGGCCGACCCGGAGGCCCTGTTCGCGCTGGTGCGGGCGGCGTTCAGCCAACGCCGCAAGCGCCTGGCCAACGCCCTGGCGGCCCATCCGGCGGTGGAGCGGGTGCAGGCCGAGGCGGCGTGCCGGGCGGCCGGGATCGACCCGGGAGCCCGGCCCGAGAACGTCGATCTGGAAGGGTTTGCGCGCCTGGCCAATCAGTTGTTCCCCCCAGGGCGACCGCCCCTGCCCGGCGGCGGGCCGTCCTTGGATATAATGAATAACGAGCACTGAAGAACAACGAGCACTCAAGCGGCAATCCTTGCAGCGGCTCGCAGCGGGCTTCCGGCCGGGGGGAATGGCCGTGCAGACACCCTTCATCAGCCCAACCCGCGGTGCCCTCTCCTTCGACGGCCTGTGTGCCGAGATCCTGGACTACATCCGTGCCGAACCCGATGCCCAGTACAAGCTGATCATCGGCACCGACTCCCAGGTCCGGCAGCAGACCCAGTTCGTCACGGCCGTAGTGATCCACCGGCTGGGGAAGGGCGCGCGGTACTTCTACCAGGTGCGCAAGCAGCGGAAGATCACCAGCCTGCGGCAGAAGATCTTCTACGAGGCGAGCCTGAGCCTGTCCCTGGCCACCCGCCTGGCGGAGCGGCTGGCCCAGAGGGGCGGGCGGCTGCCCAACGTGGAGATCCACCTGGACGTGGGCATGCAGGGCGAGACCCGGGACCTGATCCGGGAGATCGTCGGCATGGTGGTCGGCAGCGGCTTTGACGCCAAGATCAAGCCCGACTCCTACGCGGCCTCCTCGGTGGCCGACCGCTACACCAAGTGACACCGGCCTGCCGGCGTGCCGCGCCCCTGGAGTGCGGCACGCGCACTGCGGGTCCCTGGAAAGCCCCCTCCACGCGGTGGGGCGGCGGTCGCGGAGCGGCGGTTGGGCTCACCGACAATTCGCGCTTGACACTCGAAAAAGGCCTCTGGTAGACTACCGCTTTTGACTCGCCCGGGTGAATGCAGTATAATGGGGCTTGAGCTTGCGGGGCAAAAGGGGTGTTCCTGTGGGCGAGTCGCGGAACGTGCTCGCCGAGATCCGGCGAGACCTGGAGAACTACGTGGGCAAGCGGGTCCGCATCCGCGCCAACAAGGGGCGCCGGCGCATCGTCGAACGGGAAGGCACCCTGGAGAAGACCTATCCCAACCTGTTCGTCATCAAGCTGGACGAGGAGTACCAGAACCGCAGGCTGTCGTATACCTATGCCGACCTGCTGACCGCCATGGTAGAGGTCAGCGTGTACAACGGCAACGAGCGCAAGAAGCTGAACTTTTCGGCCTCATCGGCCAGTTGACGGCGTCTCCGCCGGCCGGTGGGGCCGAAAAGGCGCAGGGGCGGGAGCACCGCAGGCGCGGTGCTCTTTTTCGTTTGCACGCACGGCCGCTCCAGCGCACGGTCGCCGACGCCCGCCGGCACCCGCCGGCGCCGGGAGGAACGCGTCCCGTACGCGGGGGAACAGGAGCTGCGCCCTTCAGGACGAAGTGCTCATGGGTTTGTGCCGAAGGTATGCCCTGACGGTTGGTGCTCCACGGGAGCCCCTGGCGGCGGGGCAACGACTGGGGAGGGAGCCGGGCGTTGCAGGACCGCTGGCCGGCGCCGGCGGTGGTGCGGGTGCGGGCCTACGCCAAGATCAACCTGCACCTGCGCATCGGGCCGCGCCGCCCTGACGGGTATCACGAGATCGACTCGGTGCTGCACCGGATCAGCTGGCGCGACGACCTGGAACTGCGCTGGCGTGGCGACGGCGCCATTCGCCTGGCGGTCGAACCGGCCGGGGCCGCACCGGGCGGCGGCCCGGCGGAGCCGGAAGCCGGCGCGGAGGCGGGGCCGGAACCGGCGCCGGCCCGGTGGGTCCCCTCCGGTCCAGCTGCGGTCATGCCCGGGGGGGAGGCACTCCCCGGGGCGATGCCGGGCCGAGGCGATGCCCTGGGCGCACCCCTCGCCCCGCCGGTCCCCTCGGGGCCGGACAACCTGGCCTGGCGGGCGGCGCGCCTGCTGCAGCAGGCGCTGGACGTGGCGGCCGGCGTCGACATCCGGCTGGTCAAGCGGGTGGCCGCGGGAGCCGGGCTGGGCGGTGGCAGTGCCGATGCGGCGGCGGTGCTGCGGGGGCTGCGCCGGCTGTGGAGGCTGGCTGTGGATGGTGCCACCCTGCGGCGCCTGGGGGACCGGCTGGGGGCGGACGTCCCCTTCCTGCTGGGCGGGCGGGCGGCCCGGGTCCGGGGGAAGGGGGAGCGGATCCAGGTGCTGCCCTCCTGGCCCGGTCTGGCCCTGGTCCTGGTGCCCCTGCCGCGGCCGGTATCCACGGCCTGGGCATACGGCGAATGGGACCGGCGGTGCGGAGAAGGGCAGGCCGGGGAGGCCTTCGCCGACGGTGGCGCCGTGGCCCGGGCGGTGGCGCGGCGGGACCTGCACAGCCTCGCTCGTCTGGTGCGGAACGACTTCGAAGCCGTGGTGGCGGCGGCCTTCCCCGAGGTGGCCGAAGCGCTGGAGCGCATGCGGCGCGAAGGAGCCGTGGTGGCGCGGATGAGCGGCAGCGGTCCCGTGGTTTGGGGGATCTTCCCCCATGGGGAGGCGGCCCAAAAAGCCTGGCGGCGGTTGAGGCGCTGCTACCCCGGCGCCCGGCTGGCCCGCACCCTTTAGGGCCTGCCGGAGCCGGGAGGAAGCGAGGAGGAAGCTGGCGTGGACGGTGTGACGGGAGCCGTCATCCTGGCGGGGCGCCGCAACACCGGAGCCCTGCGCCAGGTGAGCGGCGCGGAGTGGGAGGCGCTGGTCCCCCTGGCCGGACGGCCCATGGTGGCCTGGGTGGTGGAGGCCTGCCTCCAGGCGCCTTCCCTGCAGCACGTGGTACTGGCCGGTCCCGACCCCGGCGACGCCGGGACGGTGCTGGCCCGCGCCCGGCAGGAAGGGCGGTTCAGCGTGGTGCCGCCCGGTGACGACCTGCTGGGCAGCGTCCGGCAGGGGCTCGAGGGCCTCAAGGCGGCCCTGCCGGGGGCCACCGGGGTCCTGCTGGTCACCGGCGACGTGCCGCTGGTCGACGGCGCCGTGCTGGAGCGCTTTCTGGCCGCCATCCCGGCCGGGGCCGACGTGGGCTATCCCATCGCCCGGCGCCAGAACATGGAGCGGCGTTTCCCCGGTGCGGCCCGTACCTACGTCCGGTTGCGCGACGGCGAGTTCACCGGCGGCAACGCCCTGTACCTGCGGCTGGCCGCCGCCCCGCAGGCCCTGCGGTGGGCCGAGGCGCTTTACGCTGCGCGGAAGCAGCCCCTCAAGCTGGCCATGATGTTCGGCCCGGCGGTCCTGGTGCGGGTGGCGACCCGCCGGGCCACGGTGGCCGAGCTGGAGCTCCGGCTGGGCCGGCTGGCCGGCCTGCGCGCCCACGCCGTCGAGGTGACCGATCCGGAGCTGGCCATGGACGTGGACAAGGTCGCCGACTATCGCCAGGCCGAGGCACGACTGCAGGCTGCGGCCGGTTCGTCCCCGGGGCGGGAGGCGGCCGCGGGGGATGGCACGGGAGCCGGCTGCGCGACCGTCCCGGTACCGCCCGGAGGAGGGCCCCGCCTTGGCTAAGCTCAAGCGCAGCGAGCGGATTGCCGCTCTGGTGAAGCTCCTGGCCGACAGGCCCGGCCATCTGTGGTCCCTCAGCCAGTTCGCCGAGCGGTTCGCCACGGCCAAGTCGACCATCAGCGACGACCTGTCCCTGGTCAAGGCCGTGCTGGACCAGGAGGGACTGGGCACCATTCGCACCTACCCCGGCGTGGCCGGCGGCGTCACCTACGAGCCGCGGGTCACGGAGGCAGCGGCCTGGCAACTGGCGGAGGAACTGGCCGCCCAGCTGCGCGACCCCCAGCGCATCCTGCCCGGCGGGTTCGTCTACATGACGGACCTGCTCTTCTCGCCCACGTGGGCCGAGCGGCTGGGGGCGCTCTTCGCGACCCGCTTCCGCGGGGAGGAGCCCGACCTGGTGGCCACGGTGGAGACCAAGGGCATCCCTCTGGGCCTGATGACCGCCCGGGCCCTGGGGCGGCCGCTGGTGCTGCTGCGGCGGGACAGCCGGGTAACCGAGGGGCCGTCGGTGAGCATCACCTACGTGTCCGGTTCGTCCCAGCGGATCGCCACCATGTCGGTGCCGCGCCGGGCCGTGCCCCAGGGGGCGCGGGTGCTGCTGGTGGACGACTTCATGAAAGGCGGCGGCACCGCCCGCGGCATGATGGACCTGATGCGCGAGGTGGGGGCCCGGGTGGCCGGCCTGGGCGTGATGATCGCCACGGCCGAGCCGGCCCGTAAGCTGGTGGAGGACTATTTCGCCGTGGCCGTGCTGGAGGGCGTGGACACCGTGCGCCGCCAGGTGCGGGTCCGGCCCAGCCTGGGCCGCTAGGACGCGGGCGCTAGCGGGCAGCGGCCTTGACCAGCGGCAGCAGGGCGGCGGGCGGGCGGCCCGCCGCGGAGGCTGGCGGTGCAGGCGGGCGGCCCGGGGGGACTGCCGTGGCAGGCCGGCGGTCCGCGGCCGCCGGCGCCCGCCGCGTGGCGCAGCGCATGAGGCGCGTCGCAAGTGCCGCGCGAGGCGCACTGACGAACGGGAGGCGCAGCGCAATGACGGAAGGGCGTACGAGGGCGGCGGAGGAACCCGGCCCGGCCCGGACCGGCGTGGGGGTCGGCCGCGGGGGACCGGCCGGGCCGGGCGGTCCGGCGGCCGCGGGGGCTGCGGCGGGGACCGCCCCGGGGGCCGGCGCCGGCGTCCCTGCCGGCACCGCTTCCGCCGTCGATCTTGCCGCCGTCCAGGAGGCGGCCCGGACCATCGCCGGGTTCGTCCATCGCACGCCCCTGCTGGGTTCGGCGGCCTTTTCCGAGCTGGCGGGGGCCGACGTCTTCCTGAAGCTGGAGAATTTGCAGAAGACGGGCTCGTTCAAGGTCCGGGGAGCCTTCAACCGCCTGTCCCGGCTGGATCCGGCGGCCCGGGCCCGGGGGGTGATCTGCGCCTCGGCGGGCAACCACGCCCAGGGGGTGGCCCTGGCAGGCTCCCGCCTGGGAATCCCCGTCACCGTGGTGATGCCCGAGACGGCCCCCACCACCAAGGTGGTGGCCACCCGGGGTTACGGGGCCGAGGTGATCCTGCACGGCGAAGGCTATGACGGCGCCTACGACCTGGCTTACCGCCTGGCCGAAGAACGCGGCCTCACCTTCATCCACGCCTTCGACGACCCGCTGGTGGTGGCCGGGCAGGGCACGGTCGGGCTGGAGATCCTGGAGGACCTGCCCGACGTGGACACGGTGGTGGTGCCGGTGGGCGGCGGCGGGCTGATCGCCGGGATCGCCATCGCCCTGAAGGCGCAGCGGCCGGGGGTGCGGGTGGTGGGAGTGCAGCCCCAGGAGGCGCCTGCCCTGGCCCGTGCCTACGTCACGGGGCGCCTTGAGCCGGTGGAGCGGGCCCGCACCATCGCCGACGGCCTGGCGGTCAAGACGCCGCGGGAGATGACCTTCGGGCTGATCCGCCGTTACGTGGACGGCATGGTCACCGTCTCCGAGGAGGAGATCGCCCGCGCCATCCTGCTCCTGCTGGAACGGGCCAAGCTGGTGGTCGAGGGGGCGGGCGCGGCGGCCCTGGCCGCCCTGCTCTCCGGCAAGGTCCCGCAGGCCGGCCGGGTGGCCGTGGTGGTGAGCGGCGGCAACATCGACGTCAACCTGCTGGCCCGGATCATCGAGCGCGGGCTGCTGGAAGACGGGCGCCTGATCCGCATCCGCACCCTGGTGGCCGACCGGCCGGGATCGCTGCAGGCCCTGCTCAAGGTGATCGCCGACCAGGGCGGCAACATCCTGGCCGTCTACCATGACCGGTTGCGTCACGAGGTCGCGCTGGGTGAGGCCGAGGTGGAGCTGATCATCGAGACCCGGGACACGACCCACGTGGACGCCATCCGCCGGGCCCTGGCGGATCACGGCTACACCCTGCAGGGCCTGGAGGTGGAGCCGGCGAGGGCCGGCGGGGCTGCGGGCCTGCGGCGGCGATGAGGGGCTATCCGGACCCAGGCAAGCCCAAAATCTGGATCAGACAATGGAAGGAAATGGGTTCATGGCGGCGAATCCTCCCCGCAGAAGGGGGGTGACGCCATGGACATCTCGGAGGTGCGGATCCGGCCGGTCAAGGGTGCGGGCCGGATGCGGGCCTTTGCCTCCGTCGTCTTCGGCGGCCAGTTCGTGGTCCACGAGCTGAAGGTGGTCGAGGGGTCCGAGGGGCGCATGTTCGTGGCCTTCCCGTCCAAGCGGGCGGCCAGCGGCGAGTACTTCGACATCGCCCACCCCATCACCGCCGATGCGAGGGACCGCATCCAGCAGGCGGTGCTGGCGGCCTACCGCCAGCAGGTGGGCGGGATGGCAGCCGAGCAGGCGGGCTAGCCCTGCCCGGCGCCGCAGGTACCGGTGGCGGCGCCGGGGCGGGACAGGCGGGGCGGCTGTCCGGGGCCGGTGGGGCGGCACGGCGGGCGGGCTGCCGAGCCCTCGACCGGCCCCGGCTGCGACCCGGGCCGGCGGCCGGGGTGGGACCGGGACGGGCCACAGCTTGACCCTTTACCCGGGCATCCCGAATCTGATACAGGAGGAGTGGGGTGCCACCGCGCCGGGTGGCACCGCGCCGGGCGGGACCGCGGCGCGGCCGGCCGGTAAGGCGGTGGCGGCCTGCCAGCCGACAGGAGGGATGACCATGGCGGCTCAGGTGGGGGACAAGGCTCCGGACTTCCGGCTGCCGGCGACCGGCCCGGAAGACACCATCTCCCTGGGGCAGTTCCGCGGCAAGAAGAACGTGGTGCTGTACTTCTTCCCCTTCGCCTTCAGCTCGGTGTGCACCCAGGAGATGTGTGCCCTGCGGGACACCTACAGCGAGCAGTTCAGCGGTCTCGATGCCCAGGTGCTGGGCATCAGCGTGGACAGCCCCTTCACCCTGCGGGCATGGGCCGAGCAGCAGAAGTTCGACTTCCCCCTGCTCTCGGACTTCAACAAGGAAGTGTCCCGGGCGTACGACGTGTACTACGACGAGCTGATGAACCTGCGCGGCGTGGCCAAGCGGGCGGCCTTCGTCATCGATAAGGACGGGGTCATCCGCTACCGCTGGGTCACCGACGACCCCAAGGTGCTGCCCGACCAGGAGGCCATCCGCAAGGTCCTGACCGAGCTGCAGGGTTGATCCCCTTGCGGCGCGGGACTGGGGCCGAACCGGCACCCCTGGGGTTGCGCTGGGCGGCGGGTTTGATCGACCTGGTGCTGCTGTCGGCGGCCGGCAACCTCCTGGGCCTGACCGTCCTGGAGGTGGCCGAGGCCTGGACCGGCGGCACGGCCGCTCTGACGCTGGCCGGCACCGCGGTCCTGGCGGCCGCCGCCGCCTACTTTGCTGCCGGCGAGGGCTACTGGGGGACCACCCTGGGCAAGCTGGCATTGGGCCTGCGGGTGGTGGAGGCCCGAGGCCAGTGCCCCGGCTGGCGGCGGGCGCTGGTCCGCTTCCTGGCCCGGATGGCGGGCACCGTCCTGGCCGGCGCGGGCTGGTGGCCGGCCCTGGGGATCGGGCAGAGGCCCGCCGGCCCGCCCTGGCACGACACGGTGGCCCGGACCCGCGTGGTGCGGTGGCGGCCGTGGCAGGTGGGCGCGGAAAGCGCCGGCCGCTGAGGAGGCCGCAGGCAAGGGGGCCTGCGGGTCCCCGCGGGGCCGGACGGCCCCGACTGGTGCCGTCCCGGACCCTGCAGGTCCCAGCAGGGGTCCGGCGAGGCCCTGAAACCGGGATGGGAAAGGATGGGCACCCCGGCACCCCGGGCGGTCGCGCCATGCGGCGCGGCGGCGGTCCGGGGTGCAGGCCTGTGCCCACGGGGAGGTTACCTCGTTGGATCATCCGCTCCACGCCGTGATCCTGGCCGCGGGGCTGGGCAAGCGCATGCGGTCGAACCGGGCCAAGGTGCTCCACCCGGTGGCCGGGCGGCCCATGGTGGAGCACGTGGTGCGGGCGGCCGAAGGGGCCGGCGCCGGCCGGGTGGTGGTGGTGGTGGGCCACCAGGGCGAGCAGGTGCAGGCCCTGCTGGGGGACCGGGTGGTGTATGCCTGGCAGCACCAGCCCCTCGGCACGGGGCACGCGGTGCTGCAGGCGGAAGCGGCCGTGGCCGGGGCGCAGGATGTCCTGGTGCTCTATGGGGATACGCCCCTGCTGGAGGCCGATCTGCTGCGCCAGTTGATCGACGCCCACCGCCGGTCGGGTGCGGCGGCCACCCTCCTCACCGCGCAGCTGGACGACCCGACGGGCTACGGCCGGATCGTCCGGGATGAGGCGGGCCGGGTGGTGCGCATCGTGGAAGAGGCCGATGCGACCCCGGCCCAGCGGGCCATCCGGGAGGTCAATACCGGCATGGCCTGCTTCCGGCGGGAGCCCCTGTTCGACGCCCTCCGCCGCCTCACGCCGGCCAACGCCCAGGGGGAGTACTACCTGGTGGACGTGGTGGCGCTGCTTCACCAGCAGGGTCTGGCGGTCCACACCGTCACCGCCCCCGATCCCCGGCAGGTGGAAGGGGTCAACGACCGGGAGGCGCTGGCCCGGGCGGAAGCCATCCTGCGCGACCGCATCCGCAGGCGGTGGATGGCGGCGGGCGTGACCCTGATCGACCCGGCCAGCGCCTGGATCGATGACGACGTGGAGATCGGGCGGGACACGGTGATCTTCCCCAACACGGTGGTGGCGGCGGGCTCTCGTATCGGGGAGGGCTGCCGCCTGGGTCCCGGCGCCCACATCACGGGCAGCGTCCTGGGCAACCAGGTGCAGGTCTGGTATTCGGTGGTAGAAGACAGCCAGCTGGGTGACGGCTGCCGGGTGGGCCCCTTCAGCCACCTGCGGCCAGGCTGCCGCCTCGCCCCCGGCGTCCACATCGGCAACTTCGCCGAGCTGAAGAACGCGGAGGTGGGCCCCGGGTCCAAGGTGAACCACCACTCCTATCTGGGCGATGCCCAGGTGGGCGCCGGCGTCAACATCGGCGCCGGCACCGTGACGGTCAACTACGACGGTTTCCGCAAGCACCGCACCATCATCGAGGACGAGGCCTTCATCGGTTGCAACACCAACCTGGTGGCGCCGGTGCGGGTCGGCCAGGGAGCGTACGTGGCCGCCGGTTCGACCGTCAATCAGGACGTTCCGCCCGGCGCCCTGGCCATCGCCCGGGAGCGCCAGGTCAACAAGGAAGGATGGGCGGCCCGCTGGCGCCAGCGGGCCCGGGGGAGGAACGGCGATGGCGTACGATAGCGGGCGTCTGAAACTCTTCGCGGGCAGTGCCAACCCGGCGCTGGCACGAGCCATCGCCCAGCACATCGGCGTTCCCCTGGGGGACCTGGAACTGGGCCGCTTCGCCAACGGCGAGGTGCGGGTTTCCGTCAACGAGAGCGTGCGCGGGGCCGACGTGTTCGTGATCCAGCCCACCTGCCACCCGCCCAACGACACGCTGATGGAGCTGCTGGTCCTGCTGGACGCCCTCAAGCGCGCCTCCGCCTGGCGGGTGAATGCGGTGGTGCCCTTCTACGGATACGCCCGCCAGGACCGGAAGACCCGGCCCCGGGAGCCCATCACGGCCAAGCTGGTGGCCAACCTGCTGACGGTGGCCGGGGCGGACCGGGTCGTCACCATGGACCTGCATGCCGGCCAGATCCAGGGCTTCTTCGACGTGCCGGTGGACCACCTGACGGCGGTGCCGCTCCTGGCGGAGTACTTCGCCCGCAAGAAGCTGGAGAAGCCGGTGGTGGTGTCCCCGGACCACGGCGGGGTGAGCCGGGCCCGGGAGCTGGCCGACCGGCTCGGGGTCCCCATCGCCATCATCGACAAGCGCCGGCCCGAACCGGGTGTGGCCGAAGTGATGTCGGTGGTGGGCGAGGTGGAGGGCCGCACGGCCATCATGATCGACGACATCATCGACTCGGGGGGTACCATCCGGCACGGGGCGGAGGCTCTCATCGCCCTGGGCGCCCGGGCCGTGTACGCCTGCTGCACCCACGCCGTATTTTCGGGCAACGCCTTGCAAAAGCTGGCGGAGGCGCCCATCGAGGAGATCGTGGTGACGGACACCATTCCCCTGCCGCCCGGGGCGGAGAAGGCGCGGGTCAAGGTGCTGTCGGTGGCGCCCCTGCTGGGGGAGGCCATCGTCCGCATCCACGAGGACCTGTCCGTCAGCCGGCTCTTCAACTGAAACGGCTCCGGCCGGCCGGGGCTGCGGCCGTCCAGGGCGCCCTTTGACACCGCCGGCGTTTCGGGGCTAAACTAGCGCCGGCTTGTGAAGGCTCACCGATCCTGGAGTCGGGAGGGATGTCCTGGTGCAGGCCGTCTTGCGTGCGGTTCCCCGGGAGCCGGGCCACCCGCGGCGGGTACGCCGCGAGGGCGGTCTCCCGGCGGTTCTGTACGGGCCCAGCGGCAACTTTCCCGTGCGCCTCGATGCCCGGGAGTTCCACCGCTTGCTGGCGTCGGGCCGGGCGCGGGGTATCCTGACCGTCGAGCTGGTGCAGGACGGGACGACCCGCTCCCTCAGCGCCATGGTGAAGGAACTGCAGTACCACCCCGCCCGGGGCGACCTGCTCCACGTGGACCTCTTCGAGGTGCGGGAGGACGAACCCGTCCGGGCCGAGGTGCCCATCGTCCTGCGGGGTGTGGAGGAAGCCGAGAAGCGGGGCATCCTGCAGCACCAGCTGGCCGAGCTGGAGATCGAATGCCTGCCGCGCCACATGCCGGCGGCCGTGGAGGGGGACGTGGCCCGGCTGCCGGTGGGCGAGGAACTGCGGGTGCGTGATCTGGAGGTGCCGGCCCAGGTCCGGGTGCTGAACGATCCGGACGAGATCGTGGCGGTGCTGCTGCCGCCGAAGGACCTGGGTGCGGAGGAGGAAGAGCAGCCGGCTGCTGAGGCCGCTGCGGGTGCAGCCACGGAAGAGAAGGGCGAGAAGGGCGAGGCGTGACGCCGGTGGCGGTGGCCGGGGGCAGGGCCGGGCGGTAACGCGGCGGCCCGGTACGCGGACCCCGGGAGCCGGCCTCGCGGCAGGGGGCGGCGGCCCGCCGGGTCGAACCGGGCGAGCCGCTCGCCCACCCCACCGGCCCGGCGCCCTCGCCCCCGCCGGCGAGGACGGAGGCGGGGCCTGTGCCCCGGATCATCGTCGGGCTTGGCAACCCGGGTCCCGAGTACGAGGGAACCCGGCACAACGTGGGCTTTGCCGTGGTCGATGCCCTGGCCCGGCGGCTGCGCACGGCCGGCTGGCGCCGGGGCTTCCGCTCCCTCTGGGCGGAGGGGACGTGGCGCGGCCAGCCCGTGGTGTTGCTCAAACCCCAGACCTACATGAATCTCAGCGGCGAGGCCGTGGCGCAGGCCTGCCGCAACCTGCGCGTCCCGCCGGGGGAGGTCCTGGTGATCTACGACGACCTGGACCTGCCGCCCGGCCACCTGCGCTTGCGGCCGCGGGGCAGCGCCGGCGGCCACCGCGGGGTCGCTTCCATCATCGCCAGCCTGGGCCGGGACGATTTCCCGCGCCTGCGGGTGGGCATCGGGCGCCCGCCCGCGGGCGTGGACGCCGCGGACTACGTGCTGGCTCCCTTTGCTCCGGCGGAGCAACCTCTGATGGCCGCGGCCGTCCAGCGGGCCGCGGAGGCCGTCCTGGCGGTGCTGGCCACGGGCCTGGAACGGGCGATGTCCCGTTACAACGGGCCCACTCCCTGGCCCTCAGGCACCCAGGGCGCCGGCACCGGCGGTGGAGGCGAAGGGGAAGAATGACCACCCTGCCAGCCCAGGACCTGACGGAAGACCTGCTGCGCCTGTGGCAGCAGCTGCCGGAGTTCCCCTCCCTGGCCGGAGGGGTGCGCCGGGAACTGCCCGCCCAGGCGGTGTACGGCCTGGGCGGGCCGGCCGCGGCCAGCCTGCTGGCTGCCCTCGCGGCCGCCACGGGCCGGACCTTGTTCATCCTTACCGCAGAGCAGGGGGCGGCCGACGCCCTGGCTGCCGACCTGCGCGCCTGGGTGCCTGCGGAGCGGGTGGTGGTCTTCCCCGCCATCGAAGTCCTGCCCTTCGAGGTGCTGGCCGCCAGCCCCGAGCTTATGGCCCTGCGGCTGGAGGCGCTGGCCCGGCTGCGCCAGGGCCCCTGCCTGGTGGTGGCCCCGGTAGCCGCTGTTGCCCGCCGGCTGCCCCATCCGGAGCGCTGGGCGGCGGGGCTGATCGAGCTGGAACCGGGGCAGGTCATGGACCGGGACGACCTCCTGACTCGCCTGGTGGCCGCCGGCTACCAGCGGGCCGAGCAGGTTGACCGTCCCGGCGAGCTGGCCGTTCGCGGCGGGATCGTGGACGTCTACCCACCGGCCGGTGAGCCCGTGCGCATCGAGTTCTTTGGCGACGAGATCGACTCCCTGCGCCGGTTCGACCCCGGTACCCAGCGGTCGACGGGCGCCCTGGAGCGGGTGCGCCTGGCCCCCGCCCGGGAACTGGTGCTGGACGAGGCTTCCTGGCGGCGGGGACTCGCCGCCCTGGCCGCCGAGCTGGACTCCCTGCGGGACCAGACGCGCCACCGCAGGGGGGGCGCCGCCCGCCAGCTGCTGGACCGGCTGGAGCAGGACCTGGTCCGGCTGGAGGCCGAGCGCTCCATCGAGCTGGCGGAGCACTACCTGCCCTTCTTCGAGCCGGAGATGGCCACCCTGCTGGACTATGCCCCGGGGCCCGCCCTGGCCGTCTGGGTGGAGCCCCGGTCCCTGGAGGAGGCGGTGGCCGATCGGGAGCGCCAGTGGCAGGAGCGCCAGGCCGACCTTCTCTCCCGGGGCGAGATCCTGCCCGCCCAGGCCGCCCTCTACCTGGACGAACCGGCCCTCTGGGGCGCCCTGGCTTCCCGGCCCGTGCTGTACCTGTCGGTGCTGGCCCGGGCGCCGGGCCAGGGGCCGGAGCCGCGGCAGGTATATCCCGTGACGGCGCGGCCTGCCCCGATGTTCCACGGGCAGTGGGACCTGTTCGAGGAAGAGGTGCGCACCTGGCAGCGCCAGCAATACCGGGTGCTGCTGGTGGCCGGCGACGGCGACCGGGCCGGCCGGTTGCGCCAGGCTCTGCTCGACGCCGACGTGGCGGCTCGCCAGGTGGAGCGCCTGACCCTGCCCGCCCCCGGGGAAGTGCTGGTGGCTCCGGCCGCCCTGAGCGAAGGCTTTGAGGTGCCCGCCCTGCGCTGGGTCGTCCTGACGGAGCGGGAGGTATTGGGCCGCCGGGTGGCCCGGCGACGCAGCCCCACCGTGGCCGCCGACCGGGCAGAAGCCCAGGCCCTGGAACGGCTGGTGGACCTCAAGCCCGGCGACTACGTGGTCCACGTCCACCACGGCATCGGCCGGTTCCTCGGCCTGCGCACCATGGAGATCCAGGGCGTGCACCGCGACTACCTGACCCTGCAGTACGCCGGCGGCGACCGGCTCTACGTGCCCACCGACCAGATCGAGCTGGTGCAGAAGTACGTGGGCGCCGAGGGTCACCAGCCGCGGCTGGCCCGGCTGGGTTCCGGCGAGTGGAACAAGGTCAAGCAGCGCGTCAAGGAATCGGTGCGGGAGATGGCCGGGGAGCTGCTGGCCTTGTACGCCGCCCGCCAGTCGGTCCGCGGTCACGCCTTCAGCCCCGACACCCCCTGGCAGCGCCAGTTTGAAGACGCCTTTCCCTACCAGGAGACGCCGGACCAGCTGGCGGCCATCGCCGCCATCAAGGCCGACATGGAGCGGCCGGTCCCCATGGACCGGTTGCTGGTGGGCGACGTGGGCTTCGGCAAGACCGAGGTGGCCATGCGGGCGGCCTTCAAAGCGGTCCAGGACGGCAAGCAGGTGGCGGTGCTGGTGCCCACCACCGTGCTGGCGTACCAGCACGAGCGGACGTTCAAGGAGCGCTTCGCGCCCTTTCCCGTCACCATCCGCACCCTGAGCCGCTTTGCCTCGCCGGCGGAGCAGGCGGAGATCCTGACGGGCCTGGCCCAGGGCACGGTGGACATCGTCATCGGCACCCACCGGCTGGTCCAGCCCGACGTGCGCTTCAAGGACCTGGGTCTGTTGATCATCGACGAGGAACACCGCTTCGGCGTGGCTCACAAGGAGCGGCTCAAGCAGCTGAAGCAGAACGTGGACGTGCTGACCCTGTCGGCCACGCCCATCCCCCGCACCCTGCACATGGCCCTGGCGGGAATCCGGGACCTGAGCCGCATCGACACGCCACCGGAGAACCGCTTCCCGGTCCAGACCTTCGTGGTGGAGTGGCACGAGTCGCTGGTGCGGGACGCCATCCAGCGGGAGCTGCGCCGTGGTGGCCAGGTGTTCTACGTGCACAACCGCGTCCAGAGCATCCACGCCGTCCGGCGGCGGCTGGAGCGCCTGCTGCCCGAGGCCCGCTTCGCCGTGGCCCATGGCCAGATGGCCGAGGGCGAGCTGGAACGGGTCATGGTCGACTTCATGGAGGGCAAGGCCGATGTGCTGGTGTGCACCACCATCATCGAGTCGGGCCTGGACATTCCCAACGTCAACACCCTGATCGTGGAGGACGCCGACCGGATGGGCCTGGCCCAGCTCTACCAGCTGCGCGGCCGGGTGGGGCGATCCGACCGGGTGGCCTATGCCTACTTCACCTACCGCCGCGACAAGGTGCTGACGGAAGACGCCCAGAAGCGCCTGCAGGCGATCAAGGACTTCACCGAGCTGGGGGCGGGGTTCAAGCTGGCCCTGCGGGACCTGGAGATCCGCGGCGCCGGCAACCTGCTGGGTGCCGAGCAGCACGGCTTCATGCTGTCGGTGGGCTTCGACCTGTACACCCAGCTGCTGGAAGAGGCCGTCAACGAGCTGCGCGGCCGGCAGCGGCCCGCGCGGCTGAAACCGGTGATCGACCTGGTGGTCGACGCCCACATCCCCGACACCTACATCCGCGACGCCCGCCAGAAGATCGAGTTCTACAAGAAGGTCAACCTGGCGGAGACGCCGGCCGACCTGGCCGAGGTGCGGGAGGCGCTGCAGGACCGCTACGGCCCGCCGCCGGAACCGGTACGGAACCTGCTGGCCCTGGCCGAGGTGCGGCAGCTGGCGGCCCGCTGCGGCGTCTTCCGCATCGAACAGCAGGGCACCCGGATCGACATGGAAGCCGTCGCTCCCCAGGCCGGGGCCCTGACCCAGGCGTGCGAGGCGCTGCGCCCGCAGCTGGGCCGGCGGCTGCAGCCGGTGCGGGGCCGGGCGGCGGCGTTCTTCCGCACCGACGGCCTGGGCGAGCGCGAGGTCCTCACCGCCCTGCGCCGCTTTCTGCGCGAGCTGGCCCGCCACACACCCCTTCCCGCCGGAGAGCAGCCGGTGGACGAGCCGGCGGCAGAATAACGGAAAATTTTTGGCGGCACACTGTCTTCGCGGTGGCTGTCCCTCGAGAAGGGACCCCTGCGTGCGAAAAGCTATTCCGGAAGGATCACCCGCCCGCCCCCGGCGAGCGCGCCGGGCCGGGACGGGACACCAGGCCGGAACCCGGAAACGGACCGCCACCACCGCGAGGAACCAGGCGAGGAGGGGTGACGGATGAAGGCGACGGGCATCGTGCGCCGCATCGACGACCTGGGCCGGGTCGTGATCCCCAAGGAGATCCGGCGCACCCTGCGCATCCGCGAGGGCGACCCGCTGGAGATCTTCGTGGATCGCGACGGCGAAGTGATCCTGAAAAAGTACTCGCCGATTGGCGAGTTGGGTGATTTTGCCAAGGAACTGGCCGATTCCCTCCACGAGGCCGTCCACCACATCGCCCTGGTGGCCGACCGGGACGCCATCATCGCCGTGGCCGGTGCGCCCCGGAAGGAGTTCATGGAGAAGCGCATCGGGGGCGCCGTGGAGGAGGCCATGGCCCAGCGGCAGCCCGTCCTGCGCAACCGCCCGGCCCAGAACCCCGGCGCCGGCACCCTCCTGGCCGACGACGAGACCGACGAGCGGTTCTCCGCCTACGTGATCGCGCCCATTCTGGCCACGGGCGACGTCATCGGGGCGGTGATCCTGGCCTCCAAGGAGCCCGGCACCCAGATGGGGGACCTGGAGCTCAAGCTGGCCGAGACGGCGGCGGCGGTGCTGCGCAAGCAAATGGAGGACTAGGCGGTGCCCATGTCCAACCCCCGCCCGGGGGGTTTATCGTGACGGATACCTTTGTGGATCGCAGCAGGCAGGACCCCTACGGATTCGCCAGGCTGGTGGACCTGGTCCGCCGCCTGAGGGCACCGGGCGGCTGCCCCTGGGACCGCGCCCAGACCCACCGCTCCCTGCGCCGCTTCGCCCTGGAAGAGGCGTACGAAGTGGTGGAAGCCATTGACCGCGGAGATCCCCAGCACCTGGCCGAAGAACTGGGCGACCTTCTCCTCCAGGTGCTGCTCCATGCCCAGATTGCCGCCGAAGCGGGTCACTTCGACGTGGCGGACGTCTGTCGCCGGCTGGCGGACAAGCTGATCCGCCGCCATCCCCATGTCTTCGGCCAGGTGGAGGCCCGTAGTGCTGCCGACGTGCAGCGCCTGTGGGCCGCCATCAAGGCGGCGGAAGCCGGCGGCCGGCCCGGGCTCCCCTCGCCGGCGGACGAGCCGGCCTCCGGGGACGGCCAGACCCCGGTGCCATCCCCGCCGGCGGTGCCCCCGCTTGCGGCGGGACGGGCCGGGACCGGTGGCGCGAGCGGCGAGCATGGGGGTGCCGGCGACCGGTATGGGACCGGCCCGGGTGCCCCGGCTGCGGGCAACCCGGCAGCCGGCCGGGGCAGGGAAGCTGCGGCGGACCAGGGCGCGCCCGGCCTGCCGCCGGATGTCCGGTCCCAATCCGGTGCCCGGGCGGCGACGGCCGGCGGGGTGGACGCGGAGGACTGGCCGCCCAGTGCCCTGGTCCAGGCTTACCGGATCCAGGAGCGGGCGGCCCGCTCCGGCCTGGACTGGCCCGATCCCCAGGGGCCTCGCGCCAAGCTGGACGAGGAACTGGCCGAACTGGACGAAGCCGTCGCCCACGGCGACCCGCAGCGCATCGAGGAGGAGCTGGGCGACGTCCTCTTCATCCTGGTCAACGCAGGCCGCCACTGGGGCGTGTACCCGGAGGCGGCCCTGCTGGGGGCCGTCCGCAAGTTCCGCCGGCGGGTCCGCCTGATGGAAGAACAGGCCGCCCACCAGGGCCGCCGCCTGGAGGACATGTCCCCCGAAGAGCTGGACCATCTCTGGGAAGCGGCCAAAGACCGGGAACGCGGGAGGATTCAGGGCTCGTCCGCAGAACACAAGAGCGGAATTTGACGCGAGGCGAGGGGAGGGAAACGTGGGTGAACAAGCCTGAGCTGGTGAACGCCATCGCCGAGAAGACCGGCTTGAACAAGAAGGACAGCGAGCGGGCGGTCAACGCCTTCGTGGAGTCCATCAGCGAGGCGCTGGCCCGGGGCGACAAGGTCTCCCTGGTCGGCTTCGGCACCTTCGAGGTGCGCACGCGCCAGGCCCGCACGGGCCGCAATCCGCGGACGGGGCAGACCCTGACCATCCCCGCGGCCAAGGTGCCGGCCTTCAAGCCCGGCAAGCAGCTGCGGGACATGGTGAAGTGAGACCGGCCCCGCTCCGGCAAGGGTGACCCTGCGGGGTCCTGCGGGGCACAGAAGGACCGGCACCGGCGATACCCGGTGCCGGTCCTTTTCGCTGTGCGCCCGGCATGGGCGAGTGCTAAGGGGTGAAAGTCCCCTGCGGAGGGTGGCCCCGTACAACCGCTAGCCGAAGGCAAGGGTGCCCGCGGCGACGCGGGATCCGAAGGAAGCCGGAGGCAAAGTCGCGACCCGACGACCAGGAACCGCGGGCGAGGCAGTGCCGACTGGGCGAGCCGGCAGCACACGGCGAAGCCCGAGATGGGCCGAAGGGCGGCGCTGTAAACGCGGCGGGTGTGCGACGAAAGTGCTCGCTCTTACCCGGGGAGGCCTGCCGGTAGGCCAGCATGGCTGGCAACCCGCGACCGCAAGGCGCGGCTGAGCCGGCAGGAGTCAGCAGAGGCCGTAGTACCGCCGGCCGGGCCGGCGGGAAGGGCCGAACGTCGAGTCCGGGAGGGTGTTGGCGCGTTCGCGCCGGGTGCGAGGAGAGCAGCCAACCCGAGAGGGCCTCGCCCAGGAGGCGGTGGTGAATCCCACCGGGGCCTGGGCGAGAGCGGAGCACCCGGCCGGGACAGACCGGCGCCCCTCCCCGCGGAGGACGTGGTGGCGTGGACCTGATGGAGCAGGTGGTGGCCCGGGAGAACATGGGGGCCGCCCTGCGACGGGTGGAGCAGAACCGGGGCGCACCGGGTATCGACGGCATGACCGTCGAACAACTGCGGGGTTTTCTGCGGGAGCGGTGGCCGCAGGTGCGCGCCCAGCTGCTGGCGGGAACCTACAAGCCGCAACCCGTCCGCCGGGTGGAAATCCCCAAGCCCGGAGGTGGCACGCGCCTCCTGGGGATTCCGACCGTCCTGGACCGCCTGATCCAGCAGGCTTTGCTGCAAGTGCTGACGCCGATCTTCGACCCCGATTTTTCGGAGCACAGCTACGGCTTTCGGCCGGGGCGCTCCGCCCATCAGGCGGTCGAAGCCGCGCGCCGGCACGTCGAGGAAGGCTACACCTGGGTGGTGGACCTGGATGTCGAGAAGTTCTTCGACCGGGTCCACCACGACGTCCTCATGGCCCGGGTGATGCGGAAGGTTGCGGACAAGCGCGTCCGGATGCTCATCCGCCGCTACCTGCAGGCCGGTGTGATGGTCGGCGGGGTGAAGGTGCGGACGGAGGAGGGCACGCCCCAAGGCGGCCCCCTGAGCCCGCTTTTGGCCAACATCCTGCTGGACGAGCTGGACAAGGAGCTGGAGCGGCGGGGACACCGCTTCGTTCGCTACGCGGACGACTGCAACATCTACGTTCGCTCGGAACGGGCGGGGCACCGGGTCATGGCGGGAGTGCGACGCTTCCTCGAAAAGCGGCTGAGGCTCAAGATCAACGAGCCAAAGAGCGCGGTGGACCGGCCCTGGCGACGCAAGTTCCTCGGCTTCAGCATGTACCGCGGCCGGGAAGGCATCCGCCTGCGCGTGGCCCCGCAAACGGTGCAGCGGCTCAAAGACCGCATCCGCGGCCTGACGAGCCGGACCTGGCCGGTTTCCATGCCCGAGCGCATCCGCCGGATCAATGTCTATTTGCGCGGTTGGCTCGCTTACTTCCGCATCGCGGACATGGCGGACCTGCTCCGCAACGTGGAAGGTTGGCTCCGGCGACGCTTGCAGGCGTGCCTTTGGAAGCAGTGGAAACGGCCGCGCACCCGGTTGCGGGAACTGCGGGCCCTGGGCCACCCCGAGTGGCGAGCCCGGCAGTGGGCCATGGCGCGACGCGGGTACTGGGCCATGGCCGGTGGCCCGCTCAACAGCGCCCTGGGCAAGCCGTACTGGCTTACCCAGGGGCTGCTGAGCCTCACTCGATGCTACCACGAACTTCGCCGTGCTTGACGAACCGCCCGGTGCGGACCCGCATGCCGGGTGGTGTGAGGGGACGGGGCCTTCACCGGCCCCTCCTACTCGATTTCCAGGGCCGGCCGCCCTGGAGGGAGCGGCCCGCGCCGGGCATCCCCGCCACGGGTGCCGGTCCTTGTGCTTTCTGTGGCCAACGGCGGGTGGCAGCGCGGTTGACCGGCCGGATTCCCGTGGCGGCGCCGGTGGCCGCGTCTCCCCGCCGCCAACCCGCGGTCGGGGCCGGGCACGGCCGGGACACCGGCCCGGTACATAGCCCCTTCCCCCGGGCATATCCATGAGCGAGGGCACCAGCCACATCCATGGATCGGGGGCCTGGCAGGCCCCCTGCCAGGGCGGTAGGGAAGGAGGTCCGGGCCGTGGCCGAGGGCCAGGCTGCGCCGGGCAACCGGGGGCGCCACACCCTGACGCTGGCCGGGCGGGAACGGCTGGAGCTGGACGGCGTCCAGCGGGTGGAGAACTTCGACGACCACACGGTGGTGCTGGAAACGGTGATGGGCCGCCTGACCATCCGGGGCGAGGGGCTGCACATCCACGAACTCAACCTGGAGGAGGGGCGGCTGCGCATGACGGGCCGGGTTTCCCTGCTGGCCTACGATGACTCCACCCAGCGCCGCCGCGACCGCCGCAACCTGCTGGAGCGTCTGCTGAAGTGAAGGGGCCCGCAGGCCCACACCGGCAGGAACCGGAGGCGGGCGGCCGATGTTCCCCCTGACCGTGCAGTTGTACATGCTTGCCGTCAACGTGGCCCTGGGCCTCACCCTGGGCTTTCTCTTTGATGCCTGCCGCGCCCTGCGTGCCGTCCTGGGGGGCGGCCGGCCGCCCCGCCGCCCCTGGCTGGACGCCCTGCTGGACGGGGCCTTCTGGGCGCTGGCCCTGCCTCTGGTGCTTCTGGCCTGGGGATGGGGCAACTGGGGCCAGGTGCGCACCTTCACCTTCCTGGGCCTGGCCCTGGGCCTGGGGGTTTACGCCGGGCTGGGCTCGCCCTTCCTCTATCCCGCCCTGGCAGCGACCTACCGGGCCACCGGCCAGGGCACCCTCCGGTTCATCCGGTGGAACCGGCGTGCCGCCGGCGCCCTGGGGCGGGGCTGCCGGTGGGTGGTACGCAGCCTGGCGCTGCTGGTGCGGTGGCTGCTCAAGCCGGTGACCATCCCCCTGGGCTGGCTGCTGGCACCCGTCTCCATTCCGGTGCAAAGGCACTTCATCGACCCCTGCCGGGCCGCCCTGCGACGCCACCTTCTCGATCCCTGGCGCCGGTACCGGGCGGCGGCCGGCCGCCGGCTGTCCGGGCAGTGGAACCGGCTGCGGGCCGTCCTGGCCGCCTTGATCGGGCCCCACCAGGGCGCGCCACCCCCGCCCCCGGCGGGGTGACGGCCGGCGGCGGATCCCAGGTGGGGGACCGGCAGGAATCCCCCTTCCCCCGGCGAACCGTACCCGGTACCTGCTGTATAAAGTTTGTCCACAGTATGTGTGTAATTTGTGGATAACCTCGCTCGAGGGCGGACATCGGGGGTCGCCAGCCGGCCATGCGCATCGAGATTCGCGGGGCCGAGCGCCTGAGCTTTCGCGAGCGCCAGGTGGTCGTCCTGAAGGAGACGGGCTACAGCACCGAGGCCATCGCCCGCCGCCTGGGGCTGGCGCCCGGCACCGTGGCCACCCTCTACAACCGGGCGCGCAGCAAGGGCTACGAGGTGGTCATCGTCGTCGACGGCGACCCGCTGCGGTTGTTCGGCGAAGGCGACGAGGAAGCGCTGGACGGTGAAGGCGGCGGCGAAGAGATCCGCTAAAGGACGCCTGATGGCGGCTTGCCGGCACCGCCGGCGCACCGAGGGGTTGCAAGGGCCAGCCAGAGACGCCCAGGGGCCGTGGGCCTGGCGGGCCGCCCCGAGCCGTGCGCGGGGTGGGGCTGGAGGGTACGGTGCCAGGGCCACAGGCCGCGGTGACGCAGGGAGGTTGGGCAGGGATGCCGGTTCGTCCGGTGGGAACTCGCTGGATGCGCCTGGGGGAGCCGGGGTGGACGGGCCGGGAAGGTGACGGCCGGGCTCCCGGCGCCGGGGATGCGTTACGGGCGGAGCGCGGCGGGCGCGGCCCCGGCACCGGGCCGGACGGTAGCGTCCTGGCGGGCGCCGGGCGCCCTTCGCCCCACCCTTCGAGCCGGGCGCGGATCGCCGGCCGGGGCACCCCGCAGGGCCGGGCGGCGGCACACCGGGCCGCGGCGGCTTCCGTCACGCCCCTGCGGCCGGTACCGGGAGGCGGCGGTGCCCGTGCGGGGCGCGCCGTTGCCGGGTTCCACCGCGGTCCTGGGCAGGCAGCCGGTCCCGGTTGGCCGCCCGGGGCCGGTGGGCGGGGGGCGCCGGTGCCCGGGCCGGGGCGCCGTCCCGTACGGCGGCGTCTCCGGCTGCGCCTGGGGCGGCTGGCGGCAGTGGTGGTGGCCGCCTACCTGCTCTCGGGGCTCGTCCTTCAGCAGTGGGCCCTCTGGCAGGCGCGCCAGGAACTGCGCGCTCTGGACCGGCAGGTCCAGGTCCTGCAGGACCGGGCGGCCGAGCTGGAGGCGGCCCGCCGGCGGATCCAGGATCCGGCCTACGTGGACGAGACGGCCCGGGAACGCCTGGGGCTGGTGCAGCCGGGCGAGACGGTCATCCAGCTGGTGGACGAGCCTGCGGCGGCGCACTAGAATTATGGGCGCGGCGCCTCGGGCGCTGCGCCTCCGGCCGGGGTGTCGGAATCGGCAGACGAGGCGGACTTAAAATCCGCTGGGCGCAAGCCCGTGTGGGTTCGAGGCCCACCCCCGGCACAGGCCATAAAGCAGCCTGGCCAACGCGGTCTCCCGCCCGGCGCAACGGTCCCCTTGCGGCGAGGCCGCGCTGCAAACCGTCCCCGCGGGCCGCTTTCTAATCCCTTTCGAATCCCGTTCTAGTCCCGTTCTAGTCCCTTTCTAATCCTCCGGCTGCGGTGCCATCGCCTGGCTGGTCGCGGGTCGCTGCGCCTGTTACCATCGGAAGGGTGGGAGGTGGAGTTGGCATGGGAGGAGAGCTTGGAACCCTGCTTCTCAAGCTGGTTCTCGCCCTGGTGGGCGGCGGCCTCACCATCGTCGGCCTTGCCGGTTTGATTCAGGGCAGCCTTTCGAGCCTGCGGGTGCCCAACCGGGTCGTGGCCACGGTGGTCTTCGTCGTGGGCCTGGCCCTGGTCACCATCTTTGGTGAGCCCGATCTGGTCACCAACATCATGGCCGCCATGGGCGGTTCCTGAGCCTTAAGCCCGCGGTGCCGGCAGCGTCCGCAGTCCCCGCCGGGGTACCTCGCCTTCGTGCACGAGGGCGGACAGGCGCCCCGGTTGATGCCCCATCGCCTGCGGGGTGGTGCGGGATGCGACCATGCGGTGTCCCGGCCGCCGGGCGGGCGGTGCCGGGCCTCGCGGGCGGTGCCGGTGCCGCAGCGCCATCGGGACCGTGAACTTGCCACGCCGTCACGCTGGAGGCGGGCCGCCGCTTGGTGCCCGCCTTTTTTCGTCCCCTACCCAGGGCCAGACCAGGACGGCACCCAGCACGTTGAAGAGGGTGTGGGCCCATGCCACCTGGCGAGCAGGGTCGGAAGACAGCCCGCGGGCCACGGCGGCCAGCAGGGGCCCCAGGGGAACCGCCGCCAGCGCATTCAGCAGGTTCATCCCCAGGTGGAACAGGGCCAGGTCCAGGGCCACGCCCCGCAGAAGCAGGCCCGCCAGCAACACGTCGCTGGTCGTCCCCACGTTGGCGCCGTAGACCACCGGCAGGGCCTGTTCCATCCGGAGGAACCCGGCCGAGACGGCGCGCTGCAGCACGGCCAGTACCGCGCTGCTGGACAGCGCCCCGGCGGACAGGACGAGGCCGGCGGCGAATCCGGCCCAGGGCTGCTGGACCCAGGCCAGCCAGTCGGGTCCCGGGCTCCCCGCGGGGCCGGCCGGACCCGGGGTGGCGCCGGCTGGACCGGCCAGGGTCACCAGGGCGCGGCCCAGGCCGTCCAGTGCAGCCAGCGCGGCACCCAGGCCCAGGGCAGCCAGGCCTGCGGCCCGCACCGTTGCCCGGCGCCACCCCAGCACTGCCGCCACCAGGCCGCCGCCGGCCAGCAGGGTGGCCAGGCCCAGGTGGGGCGCGGCCGTGAGATGGGCGGTGAGGGTGGTCCCCAGATTGGCCCCCACCAGGGCGGCGCGGCCCGCCGGCCGCCGCACCCAGCCCGCTGTGGCCGCTGCTAACAAGAGCAGGCTGAAGGTGCTGGATGACTGCAACAGGGCGGTGACGGCCAGGCCGGCCATCAGCCCCTGCCAGGGGCCGGCATCCTGCAGGCGCCGCACCGCGTCGTCCAGCCGGTGGCCCGCGGCCTGCCGCAGGCCCCAGGTCATCAGGGCCAGGCCTGCCGCCAGGCCGCCCAGGTGGATCATGACGTCGATCCAAAGGGGTGCGCCCAACGGTTTCACCTTCTCCGGCGCAGGCGCCTGGTCCAGGTTTATGACGCGCGCCGGAGCGGTAGGCGGCCCACGGGCACAGGGCCTCTAAATGGCACGGGGGCCGGCCCGGCCGGGTGACCGGCGCCGGGTCCCGTCCCGATGTGCAGAAGAAGGGCAGCAAGGGGGCCTGGCTGGGGAATCCCCCGTGCCCCCCAACCGCCAGCGCCACGGGCCACAACGAAGCCCGGGGCCGGCCGCCGCACGGCGACCGGCCCCGGAAGACAGCTCCTGTTACTCGAGGCGCGCGAGCGCGCTAGCGGCGGATCAGTCGGGCGACCAGCATGGCCGCCGCGGCACCCACCGCCGAGATCACCCAGTTGGGGATTCGGGTCTTGGCCCGGGTGCGCATGCTCAGGCGCATGGGACCACCCCCGTCGCTAGCGTGTGCGGCGCAGGCGGCCCGCTCCCCTGGGAATGCCTAGTGCCGGCCACCGGCTTCCGGCCACCGGGCTTGGGTCCCGCGCCTGAGGGCCTGCGCCCTCATGGCGCGGCAGCGAACCGGCCGGTACGGTCGCCCGGTGCCGGCGACGGGCCCGGGCGGGAGACCCGGAGCCACCCGCCTAGCGGCCGCCTCCGTTGGACGCCACATCCTGGCCCTGGGCGGCCGGCACCGCGCCGGCGGGCGGCACCACGTCGCTGGTCCCTTCCAGGAACCAGGCGGCCTCCATGGCGGCCTTGCACCCCTCCGCCGCCGCCGTCACCGCCTGGCGGTAGCGGTGGTCGCGCACATCTCCCGCCACGAAGACGCCCGGGATGCTGGTGCGCGGGCCGTCGGCGACGACGTAGCCGCGTTCGTCCAGGTCCAGATGGCCCCGCAGGAAGTCGGTGTTGGGCTTGTGGCCGATGGCCACGAAGACGGCGGCGCACGGGATCTCGCTGGTCTGGCCGGTCTTCACGTTGCGAACGCGCACGCCTTCGACCTTCTCCTCGCCCAGGATGTCCTCGACTACCGTATCCCAGACGAACCGGATCTTGTCGTTGGCCATGGCCCGCTCCTGCATGATCTTGCTGGCGCGCAGCCGGTCGCGGCGGTGGATCACCGTCACCGAGCGGCAGATGCGGGCCAGGTAGAGGGCCTCTTCCATGGCGGTGTCGCCGCCGCCCACCACCACCACGTCCTGGTCCCGGAAGAAGGCCCCGTCACAGGTAGCACAGCTGGAGACGCCGCGGCCCATGAGCCGCTTCTCGCCGGGCAGGCCCAGCCACTTGGCCGAGGCGCCCGTGGCCAGGATCACGGCGTCGGCCTCCAGCTCCCTGGACCCGACCTGAAGGCGGAAGGGCCGGCGGCTGAAATCCACACCGGTCACGTCACCGTCGACGAACCGGGCCCCGGCCCGCTCGGCCTGCTGGCGCATGCGGGCCATCAGGTCGGGCCCCATGATCCCATCGGGAAATCCCGGGAAGTTCTCCACCTCGGTGGTGAGCATCAGCTGGCCGCCGGCTTCCCACCCCGCCACGACGGTGGTATCCAGGTTGGCCCGCGCGGCATAGATCGCCGCCGTCAGGCCGGCGGGGCCGGAGCCGACGATGACCACGCGCTGGGAGGACATCATCCCTCACCTACCTTCCGCCGCCATTCTATATCAAGATGCCTGGCAACGCCCGGCAGCCCGTGGCGCCTGGCGCGCTCCGGCGGCCGCCAAGACAGCCGGGGCGCACGGTGCTTGACCGGCCGGTTTGTGGGTAGGGCTTACCGTGACGGCTGCTGCGACCGGCCCCAAGCCTCTCGGGGGTCCGGACCAGCGCCCCCCGACCCTCTGCTGCGGGCCCTCTCTGTGGAGCCTCCCGCCTGACGGAGCTGCCGCCCGCCTGCCGGAGCTGGGGCCGGAGCCGCCACCGCCCGGCAAGCACCGGTTTTTGCCGCCTGCGGCGCCCTTCGGATATGATGTAGAGCGGGTTGCAGCCCGCCGGCGTGCCGGCGGTGGGCGCAGGACCCGCCCCCGGTGGCAATCCGGCCGGTGTCCTGCCGGCGCGGTGCCGCGGGGGCGCGCCCTGCGACCGGAGACGGCCGCCCGCCGCGGGTTGCCCCGCGGAAGGAGGGCGCCCGATGCCGATCGTTCCCCAGTTGCTGCGCCAGGCCATGGGGCAGTTTGCCACGGGGGTCACCTTGATCACCGCCGAGGTGCAGGGGGCCGTTCACGCCATGACGGCCAATGCGGTGACGTCGGTGTCCCTGGAGCCGCCCCTGGTCCTGGTGTGCGTGGGACGGGACCGGGTCATGCACGGCGTGCTGGAGCAGGCGGGACGGTACGGGATCAACGTCCTGTCCGCCGAACAGGAGCCCCTGGCCCGGTATTTTGCGCGCCAGACCGACCAGGAGCCGCCCTATCGCTTCCTGAAAGAGCCGCCCCGGGCTCCCCGCCTGGAAGGCGCCCTGGCCTACCTGGACTGCCGCATCGTGGAGAGCCTGCCCGGTGGCGACCACACCATCTTCCTGGCCGAGGTGGACCACGCCGAAGTCCAGGGTGGCGACCCGCTGCTGTTCTTCGCCGGCCGCTACTCCCGGCTGGCGGGACAGCCGGCGCCCACGGCCCGGTAGGGACTCCTGGGGCAGCGGCCGGCCCGGCGCGTGGCGGTGGCCGGCCCCCGGCCCGCCGCGCCCCCGGCGCGCTCCAGGCCGCGTCCCGGCGGCCGCACCTTGCCGGGCGGGATCGCCGGCCGGCGCGGGCCCGTGCACGGGTGGCCACCGCGGGATCGCCGGCATGGCAAAAGGGGGAGCTGCAGGTGGACGAGCGCGGCCGGCCGCCGGCGGTTCCGGGGCCCGGCGACTGGACCGGGCGGGATTCCTTCCTGGCCTGGACCAAGAGCCGGCGGGCGGAGGAGCTGCTGAACCGCCTTCCGGAGGCGGCGCGGCAAGGCTGGACCTTCGAGCGGCTGGTCGAGCTGCTTACGGCGCTGGGGCTCTCCCAGCCCCGGCAGTACCTGGAGGCGGGCTGGTGGGTCCCGGAGGCCGTGCGGCGGGACCCGCCCCGCTCGGAGGCCCTTTACCAGCGGGTCCAGGAGGCCATGGCGGCGGGGCGCCTTCCCCCCGCCGATGCCCCGTACACGTGGGACGACGTCCGGCGGCTGGTGGAGCTGTGCGGCTTTACGGCCGACCAGCTGCTGGCCCAGCTGGCCTATGTGTACGCCCTGACCATGGGCGAGACCATCTTTGTCGAGACGGCCGCGCGGGTTGCCGGCGCGCCGGCCGAAGGCCAGGGCGCTCGTCCCTCCGAAGGGCGGGGCGCGGGTCCCCCCGGAGACCAGAAGGGGGGCTAAGCCTGAGGTCAAGCCGGGCCCCCGGCCTGTTCCGCCTCATAGCGGTAGATGCCGGCCTGCAGGACCTTCAGAGCCAGCAGGGCGCACTTGAGCCGCACCGGGCTCAAGGGAATCCCCAGGAGGGCCAGGACGTCGTCCTTGTCCATGGCCTTGATCTCCTCCAGGGTCTTGCCCTGGACCGCTTCGGTCAGCATGGAAGCCGACGCCTGGCTGATGGCGCAGCCGCGGCCGTCAAAGGCGGCTGCTTCCACCCTGCCTTGGGGATCCAGCCGTACTTCGAAGCGTATCTGATCGCCACAGAGAGGGTTCAGATCCTCGTTCCGGATCTGGGCGTCCTCCAGGTGGCCGCGGTTGCGCGGGTTGCGGTAGTGGTCCAGGATGTTTTCCCGGTAGAAATCGCTGCCCACGGGTGATGCCTCCCCAACAGGCCGTCCCCGCCCTTCGCCGGGCCGCCGTCCCGGACCCCTGGCCGGGGGTGGCGGTGCCCGGGCGCCTCCTTCGGGCGTTCAGGAACCGGCCAGCAGGCGCCGGGCCTTTTCGATCCCGTCGACCAGCCGGTCCACGTCGTCCCGATCATTATAGATGTAGAAGCTGGCCCGGGCGGTGGCGACCACGCCCAGGTGGCGGTGCAGGGGTTGGGTGCAGTGGTGGCCGGCCCGGATGGCCACGCCCTCGCCGTCCAGCACCTGGGCCAGGTCGTGGGGGTGGACTCCCTCCAGGGTGAAGCTGAGCACACCGCCCCGGTGTTCGGGGCCCGGGCCGTAAAGGACCAGCCCCGGCACCTGTTGCAGCCGCTCCCAGGCGTAGCGCACCAGCTCGCGCTCGTGGGCGGCCACCGCCTCCAGACCCAGCCGCTGCAGGTAGTCCAGGGCCGCGGTGAAGGCCGCCGCCTCGGCGATGGGGGGCGTCCCTGCCTCGAAGCGCTGGGGCGGATCGGCCCAGGTGGACCGGTGCACCTCCACCCGCCGGATCATCCCGCCCCCGCCCAGCAGGGGTTCCATCTCGGCCAGCCGCTCCCGGCGGCCGTAGAGCACGCCCAGGCCGGTGGGACCCAGCATCTTGTGGGCGGAAAAGGCCAGGAAGTCGGCCCCCAGGGAACCCACGTCCACGGGCAGGTGGGGGACGCTCTGAGCCCCATCCACCACGACCACCGCGCCGGCGGCGCGGGCTTGCCGGGCCAGCTCCGGAACGGGATTGATGGTGCCCAGGACGTTGGACATGTGGGCCAGGGCCACCACCCGGGGGCGGTGGGCCTCCAGGAGGCGGGTGAACGCCTCCGTGTCCAGCCGCCCGTCGGGCGTCAGCGGCACGGCCCGCAGCTGGAATCCTCCCCGGGCCGCCACCTGCTGCCAGGGCACCAGGTTGCTGTGGTGCTCCATCAGGGTGACCAGGATGGTATCTCCGGGCCGCAGGTGATGGAAGGCCCAGCCCCAGGCGACCATGTTGAGGGCTTCCGTGGTGCCGCGGGTGAAGACGATTTCGTCCTCGCAGGCACCGAGGAAGGCGGCGGTACGGGCCCGCGCTCCCTCGTATGCCGCCGTCGCCTCCTCGGCCAGGGTGTGGATGCCCCGGTGGACGTTGGCGTTGCTCTCGCGGTAGAACGCGGCCAGGGCGTCGATGACCGCGGCGGGCTTCTGGGAGGTGGCGGCGCTGTCCAGGTAGGCCAGCGGGCGCCCGTGCACGGTGCGCTGCAGGATGGGAAAGTCGCGGCGCAGGACCGCCGGGTCGAAGGCGGGTGCGCCCTTGGCGCCGGCCGGTGGAACCGCATCACCGGCCGGCGGCTGAACGGAGGTGGCCATGGCCCCAGGCCTCCTTGCATCGCGGGGGTCGAGGGCGCGAGCGCGGGCCGTCCCGGCCCGCGCTCGGCACCTGCGCGACTCCTTTTCAGACCACCTTTTCCAGGACCAGCTCGCTGATGCGTTCCTGGGCCGCCTCGTTGGGGATCTTGCCCAGAAGCGGCTCAAAGAACCCGCTGACCAGCAGGCGCCGGGCCTGCTTTTCGTCCAGGCCGCGGCTGCGCAGGTAGAACAGCTGCTCCTGGTCGATCTGGCCCACGGTGGCACCGTGGCTGGCCTTGACATCGTCGGCCTCGATCTCGAGGCTCGGGATGTCATCCAGCACCTTCGCCTCGGGCGAGAGGATCAGGGTGTTGCTGCTCAGGTAGTCCTCGCTCTTGTGGGCGCCCCGATCGATGCGGATCAGCCCCTGGTAGACCAGCCGGGAGGCACCCGTCAGGATGCCCCGGGCCGTCATGTTGCCGAAGGTGCTGGGGGCGCCGTGCCGGCTGCGGGTAAAGAGGTCGAAGTGCTGCTGGCCCGCCGCGGCGTAGGCCAGGATGTGCTCCATGTTGGCGCCGGGTTCGACCATATCCAGGAAGAACTGGTGGCGGGTCTGGTTCCCGCCGAAGAAGCCCGTGGTGACCCGCAGGGTCGCATCCCGCCGGACCACGCCGGCCTTCTGGGAAAACTCCCGCACCGGGCCGCGCCAGTTCTGAAAGCTGACGTAATTCAAGCGGGCGGCCGGCTGCACGTGAATCTCCAGCTGGCCGGTGTAGAGGGCCGCTTCCGCCAGGTCATGGGCGTCGCTCTCGTCGAACAGGGTCGCCTCGGCCTGCTCGTCCACCACCACCAGGCCGTGACCGGAGACGCTGGCCCCCGCCGCCCGGCCGGTGATCAGGTTGACCAGGTAGATCGGCTTTTCCACCACCAGGCCCCGCGGCACGTAGACGAAGAAGCCTCCGGTCCAGAAGGCCGCGTGCAGGGCGGCGAAACGGTCGGCACCGGCGTCCAGGCCGCTCTGCATGAAGTACTTCTGCACCAGTTCCCCGTGGGTCCGGGCGGCGGTGTGCAGGTCGGAGACCACGAGACCCCGTTCGGCCAGGGCCGGGTCCAGGTGGGTCACCTCCACCCGGCCGTCCACCTGGACGGCGATGGCGGCGGCCTCTGCCGCGGGCGGCAGGGAGGCCTCGGCCCAGGCCGGCAGCGCCGAGGCCGGCGCCACGGGCCGGAGCCGTTCCAGCTTCAGGTCATCCACCCGGGTATGCCGCCAGGACGGCAGGGGCAGCTCGGAAAAGATGCGGAAGGCTTCCCGCCGGCGCTCCACCAGCCAGTCGGGCTCGTCGTGGGCGCGAGCGATGCGGTCCACCAGCTCGGCCGTGAACCCCTGCGCCTGCGCCAGGGTTTCCAGGTTGTCCACGGACTTGGCCATCGTCCTTCCCCTCCTGCCTCGGCGGCCTCAGCCGACCTGCGCCTTGATCCAGTCGTAACCCTTGGCTTCCACCTCTTCGGCCAGCTCACGGCCGCCGGAACGGACGATGCGCCCGTCGACCATGATGTGGACGAAGTCGGGCTCGATGTACTTCAGGATGCGCTGGTAGTGGGTGATGATGATGGCGCCCAGCTCCGGCCCCCGCAGGCCGTTGAAGACCCGGGCCACGTCCTTGAGGGCGTCGATGTCCAGGCCGGAGTCCGTCTCGTCCATGATGGCGAACTTGGGCTTCAGCACCGCCATCTGGAGCATCTCGCCCTTCTTCTTCTCGCCGCCGGAGAAGCCTTCGTTCAGGTAGCGGCGGGTGAAGGAGGGATCCCAGCGCAGCTGCTCCAGGGCGCCCTCGATCTCCTTTTGCAGGGCAGCCAGGGCGGCCAGGTTCTTCCCCGACCCGGCGGGGCCCGACGGCGCTTCGCCCCGCACGGAGTTCACGGCGGTGCGCAGGAAGTTGGCCACGGTCACGCCGGGCACTTCCTGAGGATACTGGAAGGCGAGGAACAGGCCCTTGCGCGCCCGCTCGTCCGGCGGCAGCTCCAGCAGGTTCTCGCCGTCCAGAAGGACCTCGCCGCCGGTCACCTCGTAGCGGGGGTGGCCCATCAGGGTGTACGCCAGCGTGCTCTTGCCGGACCCGTTGGGGCCCATGATGGCGTGGACCTCGCCCTGCCGGACCGTCAGGTTCACGCCCTTGAGGATTTCCTTGTCTTCAACGTTGCAGCGCAGCTCGCGGATCTCCAGCGTCGACGCCATCGGCGTGACCTCCTCCGTCAGCCGGCACGCATCGCCGCCGCGCGGAGGCGGCGGCGGCCGGGACTTTTGATGGCCAGTTCTCAATTTATAATACTTTTAAATGCCGGGGCTGGCAAACACGGCCGGGCTCAGCCGGGGGAAGGGTGGAAGCGCAGGCCCCCCGACGGGGCCGCCGCCCACCCCAGCGGGAAGGCGCCGGCGGGGGCCGGCCCCGGGGCCATGGCAAGGCCATGGTGATCGCGAAAGGATGGGTGCCGATGGCCGACTGGCAGCATACCGCCCGGCTTTTAGAGGAACTGGCCGAGGCGCCGGGTGTACCCGGCGAGGAGGATGCGGTCCGGCAGGTACTGCGCCGGTACCTGGCGCCGGTGGCGAAGCTGGAGCAGGACCACCTGGGCAGCCTCATCGCCCGGCGGCAGGGCAGCGCCCTGCGGCCCCGGGTGTTGCTGGCGGCCCACATGGACGAAGTGGGCTTCATGGTCCGGCGCATCACCGACGAGGGTTTCATCAAGTTCCAGCCCCTGGGCGGCTGGTGGGGGCAGGTCCTCCTGGCCCAGCGGGTGGTGATCCACACCCGCAAGGGCCCGATCCTCGGGGTGATCGGTTCCAAGCCGCCCCACCTCCTGCCGGCCGACGAGCGCAAGAAGCCCGTGGAGCTCAAGGCGATGTTCATCGACATCGGCGCCCGCAGCCGCCAGGAAGCCGAGGAGTGGGGCATCCGCCCGGGCGATCCGGTGGTGCCCTACGGGCCCTTCACCCGCCTCCGCAATCCCGAGCTGGTCCTGGCCAAGGCCCTGGATGACCGGGCGGGCTGTGCCATCATCGTCCGGGTGATGGAAGAACTGGCCGCGGGCGGCCATCCCAACACGGTCTACGGGGTGGCCACGGTGCATGAAGAGGTGGCCCGCACCGGCGGTGGTGCCCGGACCTCGGCCTTTGCCGTGGACCCCGACGTGGCCATCGCCGTGGACGTGGGCATCGCCGGCGACATGCCCGGTGTTGAGCCCGATGAAGCCCAGAGCCGCCTGGGCCGCGGGCCCACGGTGCTGCTTTACGACAGCAGCATGGTGCCCCACCGGCGGCTCAGGGACCTGGTGGCCGAGACGGCGGAGGCCGAGGGCATTCCCTACCAGTTCGACATGATGCCGGGCGGAGCCACCGACGCCGGGTTCTTCCACGTGCACGGGCGCGGCGTCCCTTCGGTGGTGGTGGGGCCGCCGGCCCGGTACGTCCACAGCCACGGCGCCATCGTGCACCTGGCGGACGTGGAGCACACGGTGCGGCTTCTGGTGGCCCTGGTCAAACGGCTGGATGAGGCGACGGTGGCGGCGCTGCGCCAGGGTTAGCAGCCCGGATGCGGCGAGCCTCCCGCCAGGGCGGGAGGCGGGCCCGTCACCGGCCCGCTTGCCGGCCGGCTGAAGGCCGGCTGAGGACCGGCGGGGCGAAGTTGACTTCGCCCCGCCGCTGTTCTTACTTTGAGTTGGGAAGGCAGGAAAACCCCTGCAAGGGCGGCAGCGCCGGTCTTTTCTTTTCGTAGGCGGGTTGTCTGGTAGGCGGGTTGTCCGCGGCGGGTTGCCGGTGGCGGGGTTTCCAGAGGGCGGGGTTTCCAGACCGGTCGCCAGCTTGCTTGAGAGGAGGGTCGGGATGGGCCTCTACCGCGGCTACCGCGGCAGCCAGGGCCAGTGGGCGTGGATGCTCCACCGGCTGAGCGGCGTGGGCATCATGCTCTTTTTGATGATGCACATCGTCGACACCTTCCTGGCCGGGTTCGGGCCGCAGGTGTACGACCACGTGATGGCGATCTACCGGGCACCGCTGTTCATGGTGCTGGAGGTGGTGCTGGTCGGCGGCGTGGTGTACCACGCGGTCAACGGCCTGCGGGTGATCATCATCGACTTCTGGCCCAACGCGTTGCGGTGGCACAAGTCGCTGATCGTGGCGGAAGTCATCGTCTTCCTGGTGCTCTTCATCCCGGCGGCGGTCATCATGCTGGGCCGCCTCTTCGGCTAGGGGGGTGGCGGGGTGTCGTACGGAGAAGGAAGCCCGCGCCCGGCCAGCGGGTTCGAGCTGTGGTCCTGGTTCTTCATGCGGATCTCCGGTCTGCTGCTGGTCTTTCTCGTCCTGGGGCACCTCTACATCATGCATATCCTCAACAGCGTGGAAATCATCGACTACAACTTCGTCGCCCGGCGCTTGGCCAACATCGGATGGCGCACCTACGACTGGGTGATGCTGGCCCTGGCGCTCTTCCATGGGGCCAACGGGATCCGGGTCATCATCGACGACTACGCCCACCGGCCGGGATGGCGTACCTTCTGGCTGACGCTGCTCTACGTGGTGACGTTCATCCTGCTGGTCCTGGGCACCGTGGTCCTGGTGACCTTCCCGTTCCCGGCCTGATCGGGGGTGTCTGCGATTCGTATCCACCGGCATCAGTTTGACGCCGTCATCGTCGGCGCCGGCGGCGCCGGCTTGCGGGCGGCGGTGGAACTGGCCAAGTATCCCGACCTCAAGGTGGCCGTGGTCAGCAAGCTGTACCCCTCCCGCTCCCACACCGGCGCGGCCCAGGGCGGCATCGGCGCGGCCCTGGGCAACATCGAAGAGGACCACTGGGAGTGGCACATGTTCGACACGGTGAAGGGCAGCGACTACCTGGGTGACCAGGACGCCATCGAGGTCATGTGCAAGGAAGCGCCCGAAGCCGTGTACGAGCTGGAGCACATGGGCTTGCCCTTCAGCCGCACCGAGGACGGTCGGATCAACCAGCGGCGCTTCGGCGGGCACACCAAGGAGTTCGGCAAGGCACCCGTCCACCGCTCCTGCTTTGCTGCCGACCGCACCGGCCACATGATCCTGCAGACCCTCTACCAGCAGTCCATCAAGCACGGCGTGCGCTTCTTCGACGAGTTCCACGTGGTCGACCTGATCATGGACGGGCGGCGGGTAGCCGGAGTGGTGGCCATCGAGCTGGCCACGGGCGACCTGCACGTCTTCCATGCCAAAGCCACGCTGTTCGCCACCGGCGGCGCCGGCCGCATGTTCAAGGTCACCAGCAACGCGCTGGCCTTGACGGGCGACGGCTTGGCCATCGCCTTCCGCCACGGCATCCCCCTTGAGGACATGGAGTTCTTCCAGTTCCACCCCACGGGCATCTACCGCCTGGGGATCCTGATCACCGAAGGGGCCCGGGGCGAGGGCGGCATCCTGCGCAACCGGCACGGCGAGCGGTTCATGGAGCGGTACGCGCCCACCATCAAGGACCTGGCGCCGCGCGACGTGGTCTCGCGGGCCATTTACCTGGAGATCCGCGAGGGGCGCGGCATCGACGGCAAGGACTACGTCCACCTGGACCTCACCCACCTGAGCCGCGACATCATCGAGACGCGCCTGCCCGACATTACCGACTTCGTCCGCACCTACCTGGGCATCGACCCGGTGGAGGAACCCATCCCCATCCAGCCCACCGCCCACTACGAGATGGGTGGCATCCCGACCGACGTGGACGGGCGGGTGATCTGGGACGCGCAGAACACCCCCGTGGAAGGCTTCTACGCCGCAGGCGAATGCGCGTGCGTCTCGGTGCACGGGGCCAACCGCCTGGGCACCAACTCCCTCCTGGACCTAGTGGTGTTCGGGCGGCGGGCGGGCCGCCACATGGCCCGGTATGCCCGCGAGTCGGACTGGCCGGCCCTGCCCGGGGACGCGACGGACTGGGCCCGGGAGCAGGTGGAGCGGTTCCTCACCCGCCAGAAGGGCGAGAAGATCGGTGCCATCCGGGCACGGTTGCAGGAAGAGATGATGGACAAGGCCGGGGTCTTCCGTACGGAAGAAGGCCTGACGGAGATGGAGGGCATCCTGAAGGAGCTGGAGGCCCAGTACCAGGAGGCCGCCATCGACGACCGCGGCCGCATGTACAACACGGACCTGCTGGAGGCCCTGGAACTGGGCAACCTGCTGGAGTGCGCGCGGGCGACGGTGGTGGCCGCCCGGAACCGGAAGGAAAGCCGGGGCGGGCACGCCCGCGAGGACTACCCCAAGCGCGATGACGCCAACTGGCTCAAGCACACGCTGCTCTACCGGGAGCCCGACGGGTCGGTCCGGATCGACTACAAGCCGGTGGTCATCACGCGCTTCCAGCCCCAGGAGCGCAAGTACTGAATCCGGGGGAGGCCGGCACCCACGGCAACGGTCACGGGGAGTGAGAACCTTGCAGGTGACGCTGCGCATCCGGCGCTACAATCCGGAGCAGGATCGGGAGCCCCACTGGGAGGAATACCGGCTTGAGGCGGACCCCACCGATCGGGTCCTGGACCTTTTGAACCGGGTCAAGTGGGAGGTCGACGGCACCCTGGCCTACCGGCGGTCCTGCGCCCACGGGGTCTGCGGCTCCGACGCCATGATCATCAACGGCAAGGCCCGGCTGGCGTGCAAGACCCTGGTCAAGGAGCTGTCCCAGCCCATCACCGTGGAACCCATGCGGGGCTTCCGGGTCAAGAAGGACCTGATCGTGGACTTCACCGGTTTCTTCGCCGCATACCGGTCCATCAAGCCTTACCTGATCAACCACGACCCGGAGCCCGAGCGGGAGCGGCTGCAATCCCCCCACGACCGGGAGCGCTTCGACGACACGACCAAGTGCATCCTCTGCGGTTGCTGCACCACGTCGTGCCCGTCCTTCTGGGCCAATCCCGACTACGTGGGCCCGGCCGCCATCGTCAACGCCCACCGCTTCATCTTTGACAGCCGGGACCAGGCGGCCGACGAGCGGCTGCGCATCCTGAACTCCCGCGACGGGGTCTGGCGTTGCCGCACCATCTTCAACTGCACCGAAGCCTGCCCGCGGGGCATCGAGGTGACCCGGGCCATCCAGGAGGTCAAGCGCGCCATCCTCCTGGGGCAGCGCTGAGCCGTTGCGCGAACGGCGTCGAACGGCATCGGGGCCGTGGGGGACGAACCCGGCCTGCCCGGGAGGGAACCGCCAGCGCCCGCACCCCGGCCGGAAGGGCGAGGGGTGAGGCGTGAGGCCCGGGCCGCCGGGGACCCGGCGGGGCCTCGCCTCCCGCGGGAGCCGGGAGGGGGAAGTGGCGGCCCACCGCAGGGCCGGGCGTGCCCCGCCTACGGGGCTGGCAAGGTCGCCTGGCCGGGTTCGCCCACCACCAGGTGGACGGCCTGCCACCGGCCCGCCAGCCGAGCGAACCGGATCCAGGCGGGCCGCGTGGTGCCGCCGTCGGAGACGTCGTAGCGGGCGACCACCTGCCCGTCCCGCAGGAGCACCAGCTGGGCGAGGGTGACCTGGCGGGCGCGCCAGCCCTGGCGGGCCGCCGCCTGGCCCAGGATCTCGCTGCCCGCGGCGGCCAGCTCCGGCGCGAACTGGCGCAAAAACACGCGGGCATCGGCGGCCGAGCCCACGGCGATGGGCGGGCCGCCCTCTTCGTATGCGGCGGGCGTGGTGTCCCCCTCCAGGGCGATGCTGAGGCCGGCCTGGGCGGGCACGGCGGCGGGAACCCCCGGCAGCCAGCCGACCCGCGGGGTGGCCAGCATCCAGGGCAGGCCCGCCAGCAGGGCCAGGAGGAGCAGGAGGGCCCAGGGGCCTGCGGGCAGGCCGGAGTACGAAGCACCCGCCCGGCGCGGGCTCGAAGCGGGGACCCGGAGACCGGCGGCGGAGGGATCTTGCCCGCCCCGGCCGGCGGCAGCCGCTTCGCTTCCCGGTCCCGGCGTGGGGCCGCTGCTGAAGGACAGGGACGCCGCTGGGGAGGAAGAGAGCAGCCGGCGGAGCAAGGGATTTCCCGAAGGGGGCCGCGAACCGGGTGGCCTGGCGATGGCAGCCTCCGGCGGGCCCGCGGGAACCGGCGGGTTCGTCCGGGAACGGAGGCGGGCCGGCCGGCTGCTGCGGAGACTCCAGAGGATGTGCGGCAAACGCGCCTGCTTCATGGCTTGTGCACCCCCTGCACCCTATGCGCGCCGGGGGCGGGCCTAGACCGGGCGTCACGGCCGCGCCGCGTCATGCGATGGTGACCCCGACAGCCGGTCGCAGGGGATACGGTTCACGGGCGAAGGGCCAGCGGAGGCATCCCAGATCCTTTCCATGTCCGGGCCAGAGGCGCACCCGCCGGCGCGCTCCACGCGGGCCCCGGTGAGCGGAACCCCTCGGGACCGGTGGACGACGGGAGGGAACGGAATGAAGATCTACACCCGGACGGGCGATGCCGGCGAGACGGGCATGCTGGGCGGCGGCCGGGTTCCCAAGGCCCATCCCAGGGTCGAAGCCTATGGCGCCGTGGACGAGTTGAACGCCGCCCTGGGCTGGGCGGCGGCGCTGCTGGACGGCGCCGACCCGGCGCCGGTGATCCACCAGCTGCAGCAGGAGTGCTTTGCGCTGGGGGCGGATCTGGCGGCGCCGCCGGGTCCCGCCCGGGAGGCGGCGACGGGCCTGCCCCGGGTGACGGCCCAGCAGGTGCAGGCGCTGGAGGGCCTGATCGACCGGTATGACGCCCAGTTGCCGCCGCTGCGGCAATTCATCCTGCCCGGCGGCGCGCCGGCGGCCGCGGCCCTGCACCTGGCGCGCACGGTGGCGCGGCGGGCCGAGCGCAGGGTCGCCGCCCTGGCCGCCCAGGAGGAAGTCAACCCCGTGGTCCTCCAGTACCTGAACCGCTTGTCGGACCTGCTGTTCGTGCTGGCGCGCTGGGTCAATCACCGGGCGGGCGTGCCCGACGTCCCGTGGCAGCCCCAGTGACCGTGGGACAGGAGCCCATGCAGGACCCGCCCCGCTCCCTGCCGCCGCGCCCCGCGCCACGATCCCCGGCGCGCACAGCGGTGGATCCGGCGTGACGGGGAGGGGGACCAGTGCCCAACGTGCGCGGCCCACGGTCAGGACAGGCTTCCGTGGCGCCCGGCTCCCGTTCCTGTCACAGTCCGGTCCAGCGGCGCTTTTGCGCGGGGCCGAAAAGCAAGAAACCCGCGCCGTGCGCGGGTTTCTTGTAGGCCCTGTGGGACTCGAACCCACAACACCCTGATTAAGAGTCAGGTGCTCTGCCAGTTGAGCTAAGGGCCTGCGTGCCGGATCCCATTATACCATGGCGCCCACGGCCTGGTGAAGCGGCAGGAGCCGGTACCCGGGCGCCGCGACCGGCATCCGGCAGCTGTACGCGGAGCACCGCGGCGCACAGGCCGCGGCATCCGACGGTAGCGGCGGGTGGATTCGAACCACCGACCCTGCGGGTATGAACCGCATGCTCTAACCAACTGAGCTACGCCGCCTCACGTATCTCCCACGATGGCCTGCAACGGCCGCCGCGGGCCCGGCAGCCGCCACCCGCAAGACGGTCCCGCCGGCTGCCGGGGCGCTCGCGCGCTCGCAAGGCCTATTATAGGGACGGCTGCTGCGGCGTGCAAGCCATGGCCTGGACCCCGCTGTCACGCCCCTGCTGCCTTCCCGGTCGGTTCCGCCGAGTCGCCGCCGGCCCCTGGCCTGGGCCCGGACGGCGACCGGCACTGCGCACCCTGCCGGCCCAGCTGCCGCAGGCATCGGTCCTACGACGCTACGACGCCGCATACCGATGAACCGTGTCGAGACCTGATGGCGGCCGCGGGCGGCTTGCGGTGCCGAGGGCCCATCGCCCGGAGCGAACTTGCCGCGTTCGTCCGCCGAGTTCGGCGAAAGGAACCCCTTTCCGCCAGCGCAGGGAACGGGCAATGAAAGCCAAATATTATCGGAAAAACCCGCCTTTCCGGGTTGTGCCCAATTCGCCGACGGGATGAACGCGCGTTGTGACCGCTGCCGGCTTACCGCCACCTACCACGCAAGGGGAACATTCGACCCTGCACGACCGCTGGATGTTCCTTGTCCCTGCCGCGCCCTGGCGCCCGGCGGCTTCGCTTGCACGAGACCGGGTAGGTACCCAGGCCGGCCTCCCGGTACGGGTCCGGAACGGCCGGCGGCCCCGGCTCCCGTGGGCGGGGCGGCCATGGCTGCGGTGGCACCTCCGGGCGTCCACCGGATGTGGGTGATTCGTCGCAGCCCTGCGGGTAGCAACCCGGTCCCCGCTCGCAGGGAGTTACCTGCGCCCGGCGCGGATCCGGCGGGCGGGGGCCGGGCTGACCCGCACTTCGTCGCCAGATCACCGATCCCCGGCTGCAAGCCCGGCGGTGCGTTCCCGCCCCGTCGCCGGCGCTTTTCCAGGGGACGATCCAGAAGGGGGGCATTCCGTGCGGTGGGTACTTCTCGGCCGGTTCGGCGGCACGACGCAACAGTGTGCCGTCTTCATCCTGGGCCGGCATGACACCGTAGCGGCCATCCTCGAACCCCGGGCCCGCCTGCGCCCCTCCTGGGACGAGGACGCCTTCCGCGCCGCCCTGCGCCAGTGGGCCGGCCGTCACTTCCCCGAGGTGCGCCCGGTGCTCGGCCTGCAGTATCCCCTGGGCCCCGGCCTCTACGAGACCGAGTGGCTCCTCTACTGCCCCCTCTGCGGGGCCGGTCCCTTCTGCCTCCCGGCGGTGGCCGGCGCCGCGGGCCTTGCGCCGCGCACCTGGGACGACCGCCGGCTGGCGCAGGAGCTGGCGAAGCGGTTCCAGCACATCCACCGCGATCCTGAACCGCCGGGTTACGATCCCGGGGCCGGCAACGTAGAGGGGGAGGCCGCGATGCGGTCCACCGTCCTCCAGGGCGAACCGGCTGCCAGCCCCCCGGGCCAGGCGCCCCTCAGCCCTCCGCAACGGGCAGGCCCCGGCCCTGCGCGGCCGCGGCCCGAGGACGAGCCCTGCCTTGCACCAGCAGGACGCCCGCTACGGCTACGGCTCCTCCCAGCCACTCCGCCCAGGTCGGGCGCTCGCCCAGCATGACCCAGGCGGTGGCCACGGCCAGCAGGGGATTCAGGTTGAGCAGGCTGGCCACCCGGGCGGCAGGTGCCCGGGCCAGGGCCGCCGACCAGCACCAGTAGGCCAGGGCCGACGGAAAGACCCCCAGGTACACCGCGGCCAGCCACGCCGCCGGCGCCAGCTGGCCGGCCGCCACCTGGCGGGCCAGCCCTGGGCCAAAGGCGGCCCCCAGCAGAAGGGTGCCGGCCCAGGTGTAGAAGGCGGTCAGGGTGAGGGCATCGTAGCGCCCGCTGAGGGGCCGCTGCAGGACAAAGAAGGCCGAGGTGCCCAGGGCGGCCACGCCCACGGCCGCAGGGCCGGCCCAAGCGGGCAGGGACGGGACGGCGCCGCCACCCGCGGCCGTGACCGCCGCCGCGGGCTCCGGCGCCGCCGGCTGGGCGGCGGCCCAGCTGATCAGCGCCACCCCCGCAAAGCTGAGCGCGAGACCCAGCCAGCCCCGCGGTGCCAGCCGCTCCCCGAGCCAGAAACGGGACATCAGGGCCGTCAGCGCCGGGGCAGTGGCCACCAGCAGGCTGGCGGTGGCGGCGGAAACCCTGGTCTCGCCCCAGTTCAAACCCGTGTGATACAGGAAGATCCCCGTGGCCCCCAGCAGGACGAAGCGGCCCGCATCCCGCCACCACCCGCTCTCCACGCCTGACGCCGCCGGCGCGGCCGGCAGCGCAGGACGCTCCCCACCGGCGGCCTGGGCCAGCCGGTGGGCCCGGCGGCGACCGGTACCGGCGGCACCCGGCCCGGTTGCTGCGCCGGTCGTTGCCGGGCCCGTCGCCGGTGCCGGCTGCTCCTGCCTGCGGGCCAGCCGGCGCAAGCCCAGCCCCAGCGCCAGGGCAAGGGAGGCGACGATGAAACGGGCCAGCGCCAGCTCGCCGGGACCCCAGTACCGGAGCCCGGCCCGGATCACCGCGAAGGCCGACGACCAGAACAGCAGGGTGCAACCCGCCAGGGCCAGGGTTCGCCAATCCATCGGGACCATCGCCGTCCTTTCCGCGGGGGCGGCTGGCTGCGCACCGGGGGCGGTTGCCGGCGGAGCCTCCGCCGGCTGCAGCACGCTTCGGGCGGAGCACCCCCGCGGGCTGTTGACAGCCGCCTAATAAGAGTGCTAATAAACAATTCAGGATAGATCCACCAGGCCACCGCGTCCTCACACCAACCGTCGTTTACTGGCTGCCGAGTCTCTACCCTTTTCCCTGCCGGCCTGGCCGGCACTACACGACGCACAACCCATCACCAGGAGAAGCCTCCGGCCGGTGTCAGCGGCGCGATGGAACCCGGCTGGCCGCCCGCACCGTGCCGGTGGTCGAGACCATCTTTGCCCATGAAGGGGACGGCTCCTGCCCCGTTCGTCCCGCCGGCTCCGGCAAGGATCCGGCGGAATGCCGCAGGGGCCACGCCCTCCGCAGGGGAAGGCACGTTCCTTGCCGCCGGTGGCCTGGTGGCGGCCGTGGGGACGCCGTGGCCTGTCGATCCCCAGCGGACACCACGTCCACAGGGAAGCCATCCGCATCACACGGGGCGCCGGCGCCCGCGGGCCCGGCCTGGGCGAGCCGTGCCCGCGGGCGGCGCCAGGGCTCTGGAGGGGAGGGCAGCTGCGATGCGCAAGATCCGCGTGGCCATCGCGGGGGTAGGCAACTGCGCCAGCTCGCTGGTGCAGGGGATCTACTACTATCGCGACACCCAGCGGCTCAAGGACGGCACCGGGCTGATGCACCCGGAAGTGGGCGGCTACTACCCGGCGGACATCGAAATCGTCGCTGCCTTCGACGTCGACCGGAGGAAGGTGGGCAAGCCGCTCCGGGAGGCGCTCTTCGCCAAGCCCAACTGCACGCCGGTGTTCTGCCCGGACCTGCCGGACATCCCCGTGACCGTCCAGATGGGGCCCGTACTGGACGGCGTCAGCGAGCACATGGCGGACTATCCCGAAGACCGCACCTTCGTCCTGGCCGACGAGCCGCCGGTGGACGTGGCCAGGGTGCTGCGCGAGACCCGGGCGGACATCCTGGTCAACTACCTGCCGGTGGGGTCGGAGCAGGCCACCCGCTACTATGCGGAAGCCGCTCTGGAGGCGGGTTGTGCCTTCATCAACGCCATCCCCGTCTTCATCGCCTCGTCGCCTCGCTGGGCGGAGCGCTTCCGCCGCAAGGGCCTGCCCGTGGTCGGCGACGATATCAAGAGCCAGGTCGGCGCTACCATCGTGCACCGGGTGCTGACCCGGCTGTTCGAAGACCGGGGCGTGCGCCTGCGGCGTACCTACCAGCTCAACTTCGGCGGCAACACCGACTTCCTCAACATGCTGAACCACAGCCGCTTGAAGAGCAAGAAGCAGTCCAAGACCCAGGCGGTCCAGTCCCAGCTGGGCGAGCCGCTGCCGGGGGAGGACATCCACATCGGTCCCAGCGACTACGTGCCCTGGCTCAACGACAACAAGATCTGCATGATCCGCATGGAGGGCACGGGCTTCGGCGACCAGCCCATCGAGCTGGAACTGCGCCTGTCGGTGCAGGACTCGCCCAACAGCGCGGGGGTGATGATCGACGCCATCCGGTGCACCAAGCTGGCGCTGGACCGCGGCCTGGCGGGGCCCATCGAGCCCGTTTCCGCCTACTTCATGAAGTCGCCGCCGGTGCAGTACACCGACGACGAGGCGCGGCGCCTGGTGGAGGCCTTCATCCGCGGCGAGTCCCTGGCGGCTCGCACCCAGGCAGGGGACTGAACCCATGGACGCGGTGGTGCTGGCGGCCGGCGCCGGAACCCGCTTCCGGCGCACGGCCGCTTCCTGTCCCAAGCCCCTTTACCGGCTCTTCGGCGTGACCCTGGTGGAGCGGGCCCTGCGGGTCGCCCGCCAGGCCGGTTGCCGCCGGGTCATGGTGGTCACCGGCTACCAGGCGGAGGCGGTGGAACGGGCAGTCCTGAAGGCTGGGCGGCCCTGGGTCGAAGTGGTCCGGGCCGAGGGGTGGGAGCGGGGCAACGGTGCCTCGCTGCTTGCCGTCCGGGGCCGGGTGGACGGCCCCTTCCTCCTGCTGATGGCGGACCACCTGGTCGACCCCGGCCTGGTGCGCCAGGCCCTGGCCGCGGCCCAGGCGCGGCGGGACGAGCTGCTGGCCGGCGGGGTCCTGCTGCTGGTGGACCCGCGCCTGGACCGGGTGTTTGACCTGCCGGAAGCGACCAAGGTACGAACAGGCGACGGGGGTCGCCGGATCGAAGCCATCGGCAAGGACCTCGGCACCTTTGACGCCGTGGACACGGGGATCTTCGTGGCCTCACCTGCCCTGCTGGACGAACTGGCCCGGCTGGCCGGCGGCAGCGAGGCCGCGGCGCCGGTGGTCCCCGGCGCCGGCCCGCCCGCCGGTTCCCAGGACCGCCCCGGGGATCCGTTACCACCCGCCGGGACCGAAGCCGTCACCCTGACGGCGGCTGCGGGCCGGCTCGCCCAGCGGGGCCGGCTGGGAGCGGTGCCGGTGACCCGGGGCTGGTGGATCGACGTGGACGATGGGGCCGCCCTGGCCCATGCCCGCCGGCTGCTGCTGGATCACGCCGCGGCCTCAGGGGGCGACGGGCCGGTGGCCCGCTGGCTCAATCGCCGGCTTTCCCGGCCCCTCTCCGCCTGGCTGGCCTCCGCAGGGGTAGGGCCCAACGGAGCCACCTTGCTGGCCTTTGCCACCACCCTGGCCGGGGCGCTGGCCTTTGCCGCCGGGAAACCCTGGCTGGGGGGCCTGCTGTGCCAGGCGGGATCCGTCCTCGACGGCTGTGACGGGGAGGTGGCCCGCCTGCGGCTGGAGGCCCAGCCCCGGGGTGCATTCCTCGATACCGTGTTGGATCGTTATGCGGACGCGGCAGTGGTGGCAGGCCTGGCAGCGGGCGCCCTGGCAGCGGGAGCGGGCGGGGGGGTGACCCTGACCCTGGCCCTGGCTGCCATGGCCGGCATGCCGCTGTCGGCCCTGATGAAGGACCGCCTGCAGCTGCTTCGGCCGGCCACCGGCCAGGGGGCCGGTGCCGCGGAGGCTGCCGGCGGCCCTAGGACCGGGCAGCCGGAGGACGGCTCGCCTGGGACCCGCCGATTCGACCCCATGCGTGATGACCCGCCGTGGCTGCGCTGGATACCGGGCAACCGGGACGGCCGGTACTTCCTGATCTGCCTGGCGGGCCTGGCGGCCGCACCCTTGGCCGGCCTGGCGGCGGTCGCCCTGGTCTCCCACGTCCTGGCCGTGGGCAGGCTGTTGCACGGCTGGCGGGCGCTGGCGCTCCGGCAGGAATGATCCTCCAGCTGGACAGGGCTGGTATAATTGTGGCGGCACGGGGCCATACGGGGCACCGGTCCCCACACGGGGCACCAGCCCCCATGCGGGGATGAGGGCTCCATGCCGGGGAGCGGGCACCATGCGGGGGTGAGGGTCATGTGCGGCCGTTTCACCTTGACCACGCCGGCGGTAGAACTGGAACGCCGGTTTCTCGTCGACTTACAGGGCCGGCATGTGCCCCGCTACAACGTGGCCCCCGGGCAGGAGGTCCTGGCGGTGGTGGCCCCGGCAGGGGAGCGGCGGCCCGCGCGGCTGGTGTGGGGGCTGATCCCGCCCTGGGCCCAGGACCCCCGGCCGGGTCCCATCAACGCCCGGGCAGAGACGGCAGCGGTGCGGCCCATGTTCCGGCAGGCCCTGCGGCGGCGCCGGTGCCTGATCCCCGCCGATGGGTTCTATGAGTGGTGGCGGCGGGAAAAGGCCCGGCTGCCGGTGCTCTTTCGCCTGCGGGAGGGAGAGCCCTTTGCCCTGGCCGGCCTCTACGAGCGCTGGGACGGGCCCGGCGGGCCCCGCTGGACCTGCTGCATCCTGACCACCCGGCCCAATGACCTGGTGGGTCAGGTGCACGACCGGATGCCGGTCATCCTGCGCCGCCCGTGGGAAGAGGCCTGGCTCGATCCCCGGGTGCCGCCCGAGGAGCTGGCACCGGTCTGGGAGCCCTTCCCGGCGGAGGCGATGGAGGCCTACCCGGTCTCGCCCCGCGTCAACTCGCCCCGCTACGATGATCCCGGGTGCCTGGCGCCCGCAGGGCCGCCGCTGTCCCGGCCTGGCGCCGGGGGTTGACCGGTCCCGGTGGACGGGAAGCGTCCCGGGGCCGGAGGTTGCCGGGGAGCTGACGGTCCCGCCGCTGGGGGTGAGCCGGCCACGCCCGTGCCGCCTGCGGCGGCGGGAGGAGGGAAGCCGGTGGCGGCGCCCCCCGGAAAGGGCGCGGTGGACGGGACCTGGTGCTGGCCCCAGGCCCGCTGTAGGGCATCGGCCACCACCTGGCGAAGCCACTCCCGGGCCTCCGGTTCGACCAGATAGGAGGCGGGGGAGGGACTGCCGGCGGGACCGGATCCTGGAGTCTGGATCACGCCGGGAAGGGCCGTCCCGGGACCTGGTCCGGGGGTGGCCGCGCCTCCGCGCCTGCCGGTGACGGCGCCGGGGTAGCCGGCGGCGAAAGGTGCCGGGCCCGGTCCCGAAGCAGCGCCGGAAGCGGCGCCGAGGGCCTGGACCACCATGCTGCCGGCGAGCCGGGCCAGGCCCAGGGCGGCATCCAGAAGGTCCACCAGGTGCTCCCGGGCGGCATCGTCCAGGGGCAGCCCCTGATACCGCAGGGGACGGGTGGGATCCCGCAGCAGGCTGCGGAGGTCCAGGGGGCCGGGCAGCGGATCACGCCCGGTCACCAGCCAGTCCAGGCTGCGGTCCAGGGCCGCCGCCAGGGTGACGGCCACGGCCAGGGACGGGTGCTTGACGCCCCGTTCGATGTCGCTCAGGTGGGACGGGGAGATGTGAGCCCGCCGGGCCAGGTCCTTGACGGACAGACCGGCGGCCTGGCGGGCGAGGCGGATGCGCTGGCCAACGGCAACGGGATCGGATTGCATGACGTCATGAACATTAGCACCGCTTGCAGAGGCGATGAAGCGGCCGCGGTTCGCCGGAGGCGAACTTGACGGAACCAGCCGCAGCCCCCGGTGCCTGCGGGTGCGGCGAAGGGCGTGCTGGGGCCTGCCTTAACAGGTTGCGGTAACAATGGAGGCTTGAGGATGTTAGGGTACTGCTGGGCACCGCCCGGGACTGACAACAAATCCCGCGCGGGCGTGGCATTCTGCGGTACACCTGCCCCACCAGCGACCCTGCTGCCATCCTCTGTTCGCTAGAAGCGTGTTTCCGTCTTGAGTTCCCCATGGTAGATTTCACTATCGGCGAAAAGAAATCGCCATCGGCGATAACCAGTATTCGCCCCGGGAGGGCAAAGGCGGGAGAGTCAGGGTGGTCGGCGAGGGCATTTCTGCGGCGCTGCGCGACCTGGCGGAGTTCGGGTGGGTGGATGTGCCCGGCCGTCAACTGGCGGAGGTGATTGCCGCCGAAGCCCGGCGGCTGGGCGTGGAGGCCCGCATCATCCCCTTGACCAACCAGTGGTTCCGGGTGGAGACCTATTCCAAGCCCAATCCGGGCCGGGCCTGGGTGGCGGTGCGGGCGGTGGTGACCCGGCCGCGGGGAGGCCGGCCCCGCCCGGGTGGAGCGGGAGGGCAAGGGGGTGCTCCGGGGCCGTCGCGCCAGCCGGGCGGCGACGACCAGGTCACCGAGCATCTGGTCATCGTGGACACGGGGTCGGTGGTCCACATCTTTGCGTTCCCGCCCGATTCCCTGGATGAAGCACGGGTCTTTGCCCGACAGGTCGAACAAGAGGGGATTGCAGACCCCCGTCGCCTGGAGGCGCTGGCGGGCCGTATGGGCGGCCGCCGCCGCTAGCATCGACCCGGCTGGGCCCTGCCGGGCACTGGGCGTATCCCCCACCTCCCGGGGTGCCCCGGTCCGGGTCCCTTCACCGGGCCCGGGCGGGCCTCCAGTGGGCTGGCGCCGATGGTGGGGCGCGGCAGGAACCCCCGGCGGGCCCGCGAAACGTCTCCAGGTGCCCGCCGAGCTGCCCCGCCCGCTGTCGCCGCGGGGGCGGGTGGCCCGCCGTGGCGGCCTGTCGCCCCGATCCCGCCCGTTCCACCGCCCGCGCCGGAAGGGGGAGGGCCGATCGGAGAGCACCCCGGCGGCCCGGCGGCGCACCGGGAGGCGAAGCACGGCATGGGACAGCGGACGCCCCTGGCGGTCGACATCGAAACCGTGGGCTTCGACTGGGACGAGTTACACCCCGAGGTGCAAGATTACCTGATGCGCCGGGCTCGGGACGACGACGAGCGGTCGCGGGTCAAGGACCAGCTGGGCCTGCATCCCGGCACGGGCCGGGTGGTGGCCATCGCCCTCTGGCGGCCCTATGAAGACCGGGGCGGTGTGCTGGTGGAAGACCCGGCCGCCACGGCCCCCCGCTGGGCCCCCTTCCCCGAGGCCGGTGCCGGCGCCCTGATCTACCGGGGCTCGGAGCGGGATATCCTGACGGAGTTCTGGCGCTACGTCAGCCAGCACGCAGGGACCCTGATCACCTTCAACGGCCGGTCCTTCGACGGGCCCTTCCTCATGATCCGCTCGGCCATTCTGGGAGTCGTGCCCACCCGCAACCTGGTGCCCTACCGGTACAGCTTTCAGGACCACTGCGACCTGGCGGAGGTCCTGTCCTTCTACGGTGCGCGCCAGCGCAATTCGTTCCTCTTCTGGTGCCACCAGTTCGGCATCCCCTCGCCCAAGCAGGCAATGGACGGGGCGGAGGTAGGCGAAGCCTACAGGCAGGGGCGCATCGACGACATCGCCCGCTATTGCCTGGCCGATGCCCGGGCTACGGCCGAGCTGTACCGGCGGCTGGAACCCATGATTGCCGTGATGGACGGGCGGAGCCAGGGCGGCGAGGGCGGCACGGCCCCTGGCAACGGCTCGTCCCCGGCCGGACCGGGCGCATCCGGTGGCGAAGCGCCGCCGGGCACGGCCCGGTGATGGCCGGCCCGCAGAGGGGTACCCGGGTCCCGGCAGGGCGGTGCCGCGTGCGGCCCCGCCTCCCCCGGGGCATGGTGGTTGGAGCGGAACTCGTGGCGGGTGCACCCCGTCGAGGGCGGGTCCCCAGGGGCGGGCGCCCGCCGGTGCCCCGGCGGCTACGACCGGGTACACTGACGGCGGGTGAGACATGGAGCGGGATCGTAAGGTATGGGGCGTGATCATGGACCGGAACGGACTTGAGCCAGACCAGCCGGAGTTCAGCGTGCCGCCGGGGCCGGGGCCTGCACCCGGCCGGCGGGGGCCCCTGGCGATGGGGGACCTTGTGGTCTTCGTCGACAGCAAGCAGCGCCGTCGGCTGCAGCGGCTGCGCCAGGGCCGGGTCTTCCAGGCCCCGGCGGGTGGCATCGTGCGCCATGAGGCCGTGGCCGGCCTGCCGGAGGGCAGCACGGTGGTGACCAGCACCGGCGGCCGCCTGCGGGTGCTGCGCCCGACCCTGGAGGAGTACATCCTCGCCATGCCGCGACGGACCCAGGTGATCTACCCCAAGGACCTGGGGCAGATCATCATCCGGTCGAACCTGCGCCCGGGGGACCGGGTGCTGGAGGCGGGGGTGGGTTCCGGCGCCACCACCCTGGCCCTCCTTCAGGCCGTGGGCCCGGGAGGCCAGGTGATCTCCTACGAGCGGCGGGCCGAGTTCGCCCGGCTGGCCCGGGAGAACGTGGAGCGCTTCCTGGGCTACGCGCCGTCGTGGTGGCGGGTCGAGTTGCGGGATGTCTACCAGGGGATCGGCGAGCGCGATCTGGACGCCATCGTGCTGGATGTGCCCGAACCCTTCCACTGTGTGGGCGCGGCGGCGGAGGCCCTGCGCCCGGGCGGCGTCCTCCTCTGCTGGCTGCCCACCACCAACCAGGTCCAGCAGCTGGTCACCGCCCTCCAGGCCCACCCTGCCTGGGACCTGGTGGAGACCACCGAGCTCCTGCTGCGGCCCTGGCACGTGACGGCGTCCAGCGTGCGTCCCGAACACCGCATGGTGGCCCACACCGGCTTCCTCATCAGCGCCCGGCGGGTGGTGCCTGGCGCTGCCGCGGGGGCTACCGGCGTTGGCCCAGGCGCACCTGCAGGGGAAGCCTCGGACGCACCCCCGGCAGGGGATGGGGAAGGGGGCGAGCCCGAGGTGGCCCGGGAGCACCCCGGGCCGCACCCCGGACCGGCTGATCGTCTCAATTGATGAGCTTCCCGTGTCGACCGGCCTTCCCGTATTGACGCGCCTTCCCGTCACCCCGCCGGCCTGCCCGGGCCGGCCCTGCCGGGATCCGGGCGGCGAAGCTTGTCGGCCGGTCCTGGCCGGCTTGCCGTCACCGTCCATCAAAATCTGGCGCCTCCAGCCTGCGGCCGCCGGTACCGGCGGCCTATTCTCTTGCTCTCCCAGCTCCGCGGCGTGCCGGCCCCGGTCCCTGCCGCCGCCGCCCTGCCGGGCGGGCCAGGCGGTGGGCCGCGGGCCTGTCCCTGCCCCCGTTCCTGCCCCGCACCGAACGGGCCTTCCTGGCCCCTTCGCATCTTGTCGGCCGGTTCCCGGGCCTGTCGCAATTTTTGTCCGGGCCACCTCGCCGTTGCGACAAAACTCCGGCAGGCGGCCCCGTTACAATCGGGCCACAGCTTGTCCCCCGGCCGGGGGACAGGCTCCCGGCATGCGTCACGGGATGGCCGGCCGGTGGACCCTGCGGGGAGGAGCGCCGCCGCCGGCCGGAGCGAGGTGAACGGTCATGGGGAAGAACGGGCGGCGCGGGTCGCTGGCATGGCGATCCCTGGCGTCAGGGAGCGGAGGCCGGATCCGCCAGGACCAGGGCGGCCGGAGGGAAGGCACGGTGCCCGGCCCAGGCGACCGGGGCCACGGCAGCCCGGCAGCGGGAGGTGGCCCGGCCGCCGCCGCAGGGACCTGCAGGGGTTCCGGTGCCCGGCAACGCGCAGGTACCTGGAAAGGGCGATGGCGCCAGGCCCTGGCCTGGGGGCCCCCATGGGCTGCCGCGCTGGCCCTGGCCTGGCTGGCCGGGCGGGTCCAGCCGGCGGGCCTGCCCTCACCCCTGGCTCTGCCCCTGGTTCTGGCCACCCTGGCCATGGCGCCCCACCTGGGCTGGCTGCTGGTGGCGGCCGCCGCCGCCGGTGCGGCCAGCCGCGGTGCCCTGTACGGGGCAGCGGTGCTGGTGACGGCGGCGGCCCTGCTGCGGCTTGAGCAGCGGATCCTGGCCCGCTGGGAGCGGGCGGGTGAGTCCCTCCGGGAAGGTGGAGCGTTGGCGGGAGGAACCCCTGCCGCCGGCGCCGCCCCCTCCTGGCGGCTGCTGGACGGCTCCGCCGCGGGCATCGTCCTCCTGGCCGGGGCCCTCTGGGGGTGGCCCCGCAGCGACCTGGGGTGGGCGCTGGATCAGGTGGTGGGGCTGGCGGTCACGGCCGGGATCTTGCTCCTGGCCCTGCCCTGGGCCCGCCAGGCGGTGGCGGTGGCCCTCTCCCTCCTGCCGCCCTTGCCGGGCAGCCTCGGCCGGGTGGCGGCCGGGCCGCCCGTCGTCCGGACGGTTCACGGCCGGAGAGCGCTGGCCCTGCTGGTGGTCCTGGCCACGGGTGGCCTGGACGGGGTCCAGCTGCTGGGCATCGACACGGCCCTGGTGGTCCGCGGTGTCGCCGTTCTCGTGGCGGCTCACCTGGGAGGTGCCCAGGCGGGGGCCCTGGCGGGCACGGCCGCCGGGCTGCTTGGGCTGCTGGGCGGTCAGGGGGCCCTCTGGGGCCTGGCGTGGCTCGCCCTGGCGGGCGCAGCCAGCGGGCTCCTGCAACGGTATGGGAGGGCGGCGGCGGTGGCCGGCTTCCTTCTGGCCACCGCGGTGGTCGGCGGCTCGCTGCCCACGGCGGCTGGGGTCGGACAACTGGCGGGCGGCGCCGCCACGGCGCTGGTCATCTACCTGGGCATCGCCGCCACGGGCTGGCCCGGGCGGCTGGCGGAGCGCCTGGAGGCCGCCCTGCCGGGCCACTGGGCCGGCGGGCGGTCCGGGGAGGCCGGCCGGGTGGGCGGCGCGACCGGACCGGCCGGGTTCGTCCCCGGTCCCGGACAGGCAGGTGGGGAGACCGGCTACGGGCCCGCTGCCCCATCAGCAGGCCGGGGCCGGGCGGCCGCTGCGGCGGGATTCCAAGGGGTGCACCCCGGCGGGGCAAGCCCGACCCTGCCTGCCGCGGGTCCTGCCGCCGGTGGGGGCGCCGCTGCCCGCCGGTCGCCGGCGGCAGCCGGGCTGGCCGGTGGCCTCGACGGCCAGGGGCGATGGGACGTCCCTGCGCCGGCCCCGGGCCCCGGCCCGGCGGGCCGGCCCGCGACGGCGCCGGCGGCCGGTACCGCGTTCCCTCCCCATGCCGGCATGCCGGCATGGCCCTCCCTGCTGGCCGACCTGGCCCGGTTGATCGAGCCGGACCCCAGGGCCTGGGATCCGCGGGAGCAGGTGGGGGAGCTCATCAACGACGTGGCCCGGCGCCACTGCCTGCGCTGCCCCATGGCCCGCACCTGCTGGCAGGACCAGTTCACCCAGACCTATCAGGCCTTCTTCGATATCCTGGCCGGCCATGAGCGGGGCACCGGCTTCCGGCCGGAGGCCGTCGCCCCGGCCCTGCGGGCCCGCTGCCCGCGGTTGCCCGCCATCAGCCAGTCGCTGGCGGAAGGACTCGACGTGCTGCGCATCGAGATGCGCTGGCAGCGGCGCCTGGACCGCCACCATCGCCTGGTGGCCCAGCAGCTGCGCGAGCTGGCGGCCCTGGCGGCCCAGGGGACGGGGCAGCCCCCGGCTCCCCGCCGCCCGGGATGGCGCTACGGCATGCGCGTGGGCGTGGCCCGCACCCCCAAGGAGGGGCGCTGGATCTCCGGCGACGGTTACCTGTGCCGGTCCTTCGACCAGGGCGGCCGCATGGTGCTGGTGATCAGCGACGGCATGGGGTCGGGGCGCCGTGCCGCCAACGAGTCACGCCTGGCCCTGCAGTTGCTGGAACGGATGCTGGAGGCCGGCCTGCCCGCCACCCCGGCGGTGCGGTTGCTCAACACCGCCCTGGCCCTGCGGGACCGGGAGACCTATACCACGGTCGACCTGGCCGCGGTGGACCTGGAACGGGGCCGGGTGGAGTTCGTCAAGATCGGCGCCGCGCCCAGCTTCGTGCGGCGGGCCCGGGAGGTCCAGATGATCGCCCACCCCGCGCCGCCGGCCGGCTATGTGGAGGAAGGCGATGTCCAGGCCGGCAGCGGGGTCCTGGAGCCGGGCGACCTGGTGGTGCTGGTCTCCGACGGCGTGCTGTCCGCCTTTGGTGACGTGGACGCCGCCACGGCGTGGATCCGCGGCTATCTGGCCGGCCTGGAGGACGACGACCCCCGCCGGGTGGCGGCCCGCATCGTCAAGGAGGCCCTGCGCCGCTCGGGCGACCGGGCCCCCGACGACATGACGGTGGTGACCGGAAAACTCTTGCCGCGGGCCCAGCTGGCGCCAGCCGCCGGTGCCGGCGCCGGTGGCCTGCGGTAGCACCAACCCAAACCCTCTCTCCCCTGAGCGGCGGTTCCCGGCGGCGGGCCGTCGCCTTCCCCTGCGCGGTCCTCCGGAGCCTGCGGGCCAGCCCGCGGCGGCCGGCGGCCGCGCTGCTTTTTGTCCCCGCGCCTAGTAATGTAAATAGGAAACGACCCTCGCCCGGCGACGGGATAGGGGGGGCGGGAAGCCGTGGAATGGCCCGGCGAGGCGGGGGGCACCGCCGTCCCCCCGGCCATCCGGCGACTGGAAGAACAGGTGCTCCTGGCGGCCGGCCGGCGCCGCCTGCTGGAGGCCGGGCAGCGGGTCCTGGTGGCCGTCTCGGGCGGCCGCGACTCCATGGTCCTGCTGGATGTGCTGGACCGGCTCCGGCCGGTCCTTGGGCTGGCCGCCCTGGGGGTTGCCCACGTGGACCACGGCCTGCGGCCGGATTCGGCGGGCGACGCCCGCTGGGTGGAAGAGCAGGCCGCAGCCCGCGGCCTGCCCTTTCTCTGCCGCCGGGTGCACATCCGGCCGGGACGCCGCTCCCTGGAGGAAGGGGCCCGCCTGGCCCGCTACCGTGCCCTGGCGGCCATGGCCCGCCAGTTCGGCGCCCAGCGGGTGGCCCTGGCCCACCATGCCGGCGACCAGGCGGAAACGGTGCTGATGCGCCTGCTGGCAGGGGCCGGGGTGCGGGGGCTGGCGGGGATGCCCTGGCGGCGGGGCCCCTTCGTCCGGCCCCTGCTGGCCACCGAGCCGGCCCTGCTGGCCGCCTATGCGGCCGCCCGGGGCCTGGGCTGGCGCGATGACCCCTCGAACCAGGACCTGACCTTTCTCCGCAACCGGATCCGGCACCGGCTGCTTCCCCTGCTGGAGGCCGAGTTCAACCCGCGGGTGGTGACCGCCCTGGGCCGGGTGGCCGCGGTACTGGCGGCGGAAGGCGCCCTGCTGCGCCGGCGTACCCGGAGGCTGGAGGGGCGGCTGGGATACAGGCTGGGACCCCGCTGGGCGTGCCGGGTGGACGATCTGGCCCGGCTCCCCGTGGCCGACCAGCGCCGGTTGCTGCAGGCCGCCTACCACCGGCTGGCCCGGCGGCCTTTGCCCCTGGCCCACTGCGAGGCCGTAAGGGCCCTGGCGGCGCCGGCGAAAGAGGGCGAGCCCCGGCCATGGGCGCCGGAAGTCCGGCCGGACGCGGCAGCGGGGCCGGCGGTGGGACAGGGGGCACGGCCACCGGGGGCGGTACCGTCCGTAGAGGCGCCGCCACCGCCGCCCGGGGCACCGCCGGCAGAGGCGCCGCCAGCGCCGCCCGGGGCACGACCGCAAGGGGAGGCCCGGCCGGAGGGGTGGCCCGGGTCAACCCCGGAGCCCGGGCCGGAGGCAGGGAGGAGCTTCGAGGCACCGGTGGCGGGCCGTGGGCTGGATCTACCCGGCGGGTGGCGGGCCCGGCGCCAGGGGTCGTGGCTCTGGCTGGAACCCCAGGCCGGCGGCCGGCTCCGCGCCGCCACGCCCGTTCCCGGGACGCCCGGCGGGGAGGAACCCGCGCAGGCGCCGGCGCCGGGCGAGCCGGCCCCTGGAACGGCGCGGATCCTGCGGGTTCCCGGCGCCTGGCCGCTGGAGTCCGGCCTGTGGCTCCGGGCCCGCTGGCTGGAGGGAGACGCGGCGCGCCAGGCGGTAGCCCGGCTGCTGGCCGCAGGGCCGGCTGGCCCGCACCTGCCACCATACCCGGAAGGGAGGGCGGCGGCGCACCGGGCGAATCCCGGTCCCCGGTTCCTGGCCCGGGTGATCTGCCCCGCCCGGGCCGTGCAGGGACCCCTGATCCTGCGCCGGCCCCTGCCCGGCGAGAGCATGCAGCCCCTGGGGGGCAAGGGGCACCGCTCCGTGGAACGGCTTTACCGCACCGCGGCCCGCCGGGGCGACCTGGACCTGGTGGACCCCGCCACGGGAACCGGCGCCCGCCTGGGACCGTGGGTGGTCGCCGCCGGCCGGGATGTCCTCTGGCTGGTGGGGGTAAGGGCGGCGGAAGGGTGCCGGGTTCGTCCGAAAGACCAGCGGGTGCTCTTGCTGGAGGTGCAGGCGGGGCTCGGGCCGGGCGGCGGGCCTGGAGGGTGGTGAGGGGCGACATAGCCGCACCATGGGCGCCGTGTTATAATGGGGGCGCCTTTACGGCGTCAGAAGGCGCAAAAACGCGGCGCCATGCCGTCGAGGTCCGGCCTGAACCCGCCTCGGCCGGGGGCAGGCCCGCGGGCCGCGCCCTGAGCGGCCGCAAGGAGGGCCATGATGAAGCCAAACCGCGTCTTCAAGAACCTGCTGTTCTACCTTATCCTGCTCTTCTTCGCCATCGCCATCGTCCAGCGCTTGAACCCGGTGACCACCGAAGTCCAGTCCCTGTCCACCGGTGAGCTGCTGGAGAAGATCGAGCAGGGTCAGGTGGAACGCCTCGTCTATGACGAGAGCCGCCGGGCGGTGACGGGGCAGCTCAAGGACGGCACCCACTTCCGCGCCAACGTCCCCGACCTGGACTGGCCGACCATCCGGGAATGGCAGCAGAAGGGTGTGCAGGTGGACACGCGGCCCATCGAGGAGACACCCTGGTGGACCAACCTTTTGACGGCCCTGCTGCCGGTGATCCTGGTGGTGGCCGCGTTTTTCTTCATCATGCAGCAGACCCAGGGGACGGGAAGCCGGGTGATGCAGTTCGCCAAGAGCCGCGCCCGGCTGCACCAGCCCGACGAGAAGCGGCGCATCACCTTCGACGACGTGGCGGGGTACGAAGAGGTCAAGGAAGAGCTGAAGGAGATCGTCGACTACCTGAAGAACCCGCGGCGCTACATCGAGCTGGGCGCGCGCATCCCCAAGGGCGTGCTGCTCTACGGCCCGCCGGGCACGGGCAAGACCCACATGGCCCGGGCGGTAGCCGGCGAGGCGGGGGTTCCTTTCTATTACATCAGCGGTTCGGATTTCGTCGAGATGTTCGTCGGCGTGGGCGCGTCCCGGGTGCGGGACCTGTTCGAGCAGGCCAAGCGCAACGCGCCGGCCATCGTGTTTATTGACGAGATCGACGCCGTGGGCCGGCAGCGGGGCGCGGGCTACGGCGGCGGCCACGACGAGCGCGAGCAGACCCTCAACCAGCTGCTGGTGGAGATGGACGGCTTCGGCACCAACGAGGGCATCATCGTCATGGCGGCGACCAACCGGCCGGACGTGCTGGACCCGGCCCTGCTCCGGCCGGGCCGGTTCGACCGCCAGATCGTGATCGACCGGCCCGACCTGGTGGCCCGGGAGGCGATCCTCAAGGTCCACACCCGGTCCAAGCCGCTGGCGCCCGACGTGGACCTGGCGCTGCTGGCGCGGCGCACGCCGGGCTTCACCGGGGCCGATCTGGAGAACCTGGTCAACGAGGCGACCCTGCTGGCGGCGCGGCGGCGCAAGAAGCAGATCGACATGCAGGACCTGGAGGACGCCATCGACCGCATCGTGGCCGGCGGCCCCGAGCGCAAGACGCGGGTGATGGGCGAGAAGGAGAAGCAGCGGGTGGCCTACCACGAGGCGGGGCATGCCCTGGTGGCCAAGCTGCTGCCCAACACGGACCCGGTGCACAAGATCTCCATCATTCCCCGCGGGGCTGCCCTGGGCTACGTGATGCAGCTGCCCACCGAGGACCGTTACCTGATCACCCGCCAGGAGATCCTGGACCGGGTCACCATGGCCCTGGCGGGCCGGGCCGCGGAGGAACTGGTCTTCGGCGAGGTCAGCACCGGCGCCCAGGACGACCTGGAGAAGTCGACCAAGATGGTGCGCCGGATGATCACCGAGTTCGGCATGAGCGACGAGCTGGGCCCCATGACCTTCGGCCACAAGATGGACGCGCCCTTCCTGGGCCGCGACCTGATCCGCGAGCGCAACTACAGCGAGGAAGTGGCGGCGGCCATCGACCGGGGCATCAGCGAGGTGATCAACGACTGCTACGACAGGGCCCTGCGGTTGCTGCGGGAGCACCGGGACAAGCTGGAGCGCATCGCCCGCCGCCTGCTGGAGAAGGAGACCATCGAGGCCGAGGAGCTGGACGCCCTGCTGCAGCAGGAGGGGGACGAACCGGCGGCGGCCGGCGAGAAGGCCTCCTGACGCCTGAAGCCGCCTGCGACCTGGGGCCGCCTGACCGCGCCACCGGCCCCGCGAAGCCGCCAGCTGGGTCTATGCGGAGAAGGCAGCCCGGGGCACGCCGCCCCGGGCTCTTTGCCGCCGGCGGGCCGGGTCTTCAGGAATATCCCTGACCGGGAGCGTCGCCTTCACAGGCCGCAGGCGGTGCGGCACAATGGGGAATGTCCTGAAGAAGGAAAGCAAGGGCACCGCGCCCCGGGGAGGGTGAAGGATGGGCGACGGGCAAGCCACCCGCCAGCGGGAAGAGAAGCTGCAGCGGCGCCAGCGGGAGCGGCAAAAGCTGCAGGCCACGCGGGAGACCCTGCGCCGGCTGCTGGCCATCACCCGCCGCTGCCGCACCGGGGAGGAGTTTGCCCGTGCCCTCACGGCCCTTTGGGCCCAGGACACGCGTTTCGGCGGCGATCCGGGGCGGGGAGCGGGCCCGGCCTCCGGCGCCGCCCGTGCCGATGCGGGGGGTGCCGTCGCCGGCGATCCCGCGGGCACTCCTGCCCCCGGTACGGCGGCCGGCGCCAGGTCCCCCGGCGCCGACGGCGCCCTCGTCACCGGGACTGCGGCTGCGAATGGGGCCGGCGCCGGCCCGGCTGCCGGACCTGCCGCTGCGGCCCTGTGTGCCCTGGCGGCGCTGCCGCCGCGGCAGCGGCCTGCCGAGCTGCGGCGCCGGTTCGGCCAGCTGGTGCCCGCTCCGGTGAGGGAGATCCTCCAGCGCCTTGACCAGCACGGGTACGGCGCCTTCCTGGTCGGCGGGTGCGTCCGGGACCTCCTGATGGCCCGGCCGCCCAAGGACTGGGACGTGGCCACCGCCGCCCGGCCGGACGAGGTGCGGCGCCTCTTCCCGCGCACCATCCCCACGGGCATCGAGCACGGTACGGTGACCGTCCGGCTGCGGGGCATGAGCGTGGAGGTCACCACCTTTCGCCAGGAAGCAGGCTACAGCGATCACCGTCACCCCGACCGGGTGGAGTTCACCCGCGACCTGCGGGCCGACCTGGAGCGGCGGGATCTGACCATCAACGCCATGGCGCTGGACCACCAGGGGCGGCTGCACGATCCCCTGGGCGGCCTGGATGACCTGGAACAGGGGCTGGTGCGGGCCGTGGGCGATCCCGAGGAGCGCTTCCGCGAGGATGCCCTGCGCCTGCTGCGGGTGGTGCGTTTCGCAGCGCGCCTGGGTTATCGGGTCGAACCCCGCACCGGGGCGGCCCTGGCGCGCTGCGCCTCCCTGATCCGCCACGTCTCCTGGGAGCGCATCCGGGAGGAGATGGCCGGCCTGCTCACCAGCCCGCGTCCTGCCTGGGGGCTGGAGCTGCTGCGCACCAGCGGGCTGCTGGAGCCCATCTGGCCCGAGCTGCTGGAAGGGGTGGACGTTCCGCAGAACGTCCACCATGCCTACACCGTCTGGGAGCACAACCTCCTGGCTTGCGAGTACACGCCGCCGGTCCTGCGGCTGCGCCTGGCGGGCCTCCTGCACGACGTGGGCAAGCCGCGGACGGTGTCCGTCGACGCCCAGGGCGAGCGGCACTTCTACCACCACGAGGTGGTGGGGGCCCAGATGGCCCGGGACATGCTGCGGCGGCTGCGCTTCGACAACGAGACCGTCCAGCACGTGGTCCACCTGGTCCGCCACCACCTGGCGCTGCACCACTACCCCGGGATGACCGACGCCGCCATCCGGCGGCTGATCCAGCGCATCGGCTTCGACTACCTGGAAGATCTCATCATCCTGCGGGTGGCCGACCGGGCCGCCTCGGGAACCAAGCGGGCGCCCATCTCCCGGGGCGCCTACCGGCTGCTCACCCGCATGGAGAAGATCCTGGAGCAGGACGCGGCCTTCAGCCTGCACGACCTGGCGGTGGACGGCCACGACGTCATGGCGGCCACGGGCCTGGGACCGGGACCGGCCATCGGCTGGATCCTGCAGCAGCTGCTGGAGGACGTGCTGGACGAACCCGCCCGGAACCGGCGGGAGTGGCTGCTGGAACGGGCCGCCCAGCTGCGGGGGGAGGCCGAGGAGCGGTTTGCCGGCCGGAAAGGGCGATCTTCCTGAGAGCGGGCTGAGACGGGGGGAGGGATGCCCCGGCTCCGGTGGCCCGCTCGGGAGTTGGGCCCCGGGGCGCGGCGCCGCGGCATCCCCCTGGCGGGAGCGGTCCGGCCCGTGCCGGGCGGCAGCGCAGCCGGGTCACCGGGACGGGCACGGGCCGCCAGCATGGTGCGGGACGGAGGACCAGGGAGGGTGAGGGGCGTGGACGGGACGAGGGGCGCGGGCACGGGCCCGGCAGGAGGGGCCCGGCGGGACGGTGCCGCCGGGACGGCGGCAGGGGGTGGACCCCGGGCAGGAGGGCCTTCCGTACCCCAGATGGGGCGGCTGCGGGCCCTGCAGGAGCGCATGGCGTCGGCGGGGATCGACCTTCTGATCCTGACCCCGGGGACCAGCTGGTTGTATCTCACGGGCCTTCCCCTGCTGGGCAGCCGGCTGGCCCTGGCCGTGGTACCGCGGCGCGGCGAGCCCGCCTTCGCCGTGCCCCTGCTGGAGGCCGGGCGGGTGGCGGAGGCGCCCCTGGTGCGGGCCCTGGCGGCAGGAGGGCCTGGGGAACCCCGGGCGCCGGCTGCGGGGTCCGGCGTCGGTGGGGCTGCGCGCGGCGCCTCCGGCGTATCCCCCGCGGCCCGGCCCGCCCCGGTTGACCCGGCCACCCCGGCTGCTGCGGCCGCCCCGGCCGAAGGCCCCGCCCCCACCGGGGCCGGGGCCTTCGGCCGGGTGTGCCCGTACGCCGACGGAGCCGATCCCGCCCCCGCGGTCGCCAGGGCCGTCGCCCTGGCGACCGCGGGGCTGGGCGGGCCGGTGCGGGTGGCGGCCATGGAGGAGCGGGTCGCCCGGCTGTTCGAGTGGCGGGCGGCGGCGGCGGCGCTGCCGGGGGTGTCCTGGCAGCCGGCCGACCCGGTGCTGGGCGCCCTGCGGGCCCGCAAGGACGCCGCCGAGGTGGCGGCCCTCCGCAAGGCGGCGGAGCTGGTGGAGACGGCCCTGGGCCACGGCATGGCCTTCATCCAGCCGGGGTACCGGGAGAGCCAGATTGCCCGGGAAATTGAAAAGGCCCTGCGGGAACTGGGCACCCGCAGTCCCTTCGGCATCCACGTGGCCTCCGGCCCCCGCTCCGCCGTGCCCCACGCCGAGACCGAAGACCGGGTCCTCCAGCCGGGGGACCTGGTCTGGGTCGACGTGGGGGCCGAGGTGGACGGCTATGCGGCCGACATCACCCGCACCTTCCTCCTGCCTGGGGGCGACCCCCATGGAGCGGCCCGGAAGGCCGAGATCTACCGCGTGGTCTACCTGGCCCAGGCGGCGGCCCGGGCCGCCGCCCGCCCGGGGGTGCGGGCGCAGGAGGTGGACGCCGCAGCCCGCCGGGTGATCGAGCAGGCCGGTTACGGGCCGTACTTCACCCACCGCACCGGCCACGGCCTGGGGCTCGACGTCCACGAGGCGCCCAACATCGCCCCCGGCGACGAGACCGTCCTGGAACCCGGCATGGTCTTCACGGTGGAGCCGGGCATCTACCTGCCCGGCCTGGGTGGCGTTCGCATCGAAGACGACCTGCTGATCACCGAGGAGGGGGCGGTCAGCTTGACCCGCTCCCGGCGCTGGCTGGCGCCGGGCCCCGAACCCGCCCTGCCGGTGGCCGGCCCTGAACCCGCCCCGCCGGCGCCCGCTCGCGCACCCGCCCCGCCGCGGGCGGCGGCCCCCGATCCGGCGGCCGCACAGCCGCCGGCGGAGGACGTTTCGGGGTCCCCGCCGGCCGTCCCGCCCGGGGGAACGGCCCGGCCACCGGCGGGGCCGTCCCCGCGGCCGGAGGAGGGCGGCCGGTGACGGGCACCTCCGACCGGCGGGCCCTGGTCCTGGACGGCTGCAGCCTGACCCTGGCCGCCATCGCCCAGGTGGCCCGGGAAAGCCGTCCCGTCGCCCTCGACCCGGCGGCCCGGCAGCGCATGGAGGCCAGCCGGCGGCGGGTGGAGGCGGCCGTGGCCCGGGGGGAGATCCTCTACGGGATCACCACCGGCTTCGGCAAGCTGGCGGACGTGGCGATCCCTCCCGCCCAGGCGCGCCAGCTGCAGGAAAACCTTCTGCGCAGCCACGCCGCGGGGGTGGGTGAACCCCTGCCCACGCCGGTGGTCCGGGCCATGATGCTGCTGCGGGCCAACGCCCTGGCCCGCGGCTTCTCGGGGGTCCGGCCGGAAGTGGTGGAGCGGCTGCTGGACCTGCTCAACCACCGGATCCACCCCGTGGTGCCCTCAAGGGGTTCCCTGGGCGCCAGCGGCGACCTGGCTCCCCTGGCCCACCTGGCCCTGGTGCTCATCGGACGCGGCGCCGCCGAGGTCGACGGCCAGGTTCTTCCCGGCGCACGCGCCCTTGCCCGCCGGGGCCTGGAGCCGCTGGCGCTGGAGGCCAAAGAAGGGCTGGCGCTGATCAACGGGACCCAGGCCATGACCGCTCTGGGCTGCCTGGCGGTGGAGGAAGGGCTCTACCTGGCTGCCGTGGCCGACGCGGCCGGGGCGCTGACCCTGCAGGCCCTGCGCGGCATCCCTGCCGCCTTCGACCCCCGGATCCACGCCCTGCGGCCCCACCCGGGCCAGCAGGCGGCCGCCGCCCACCTGCGCCGGCTTCTGGCGGGCAGCCGCCTGGTCACCGAGCCCGGCCAGCTGCGGGTCCAGGACGCCTACAGCCTGCGCTGCATGCCCCAGGTGCACGGGGCGGTGCGGGATGCGCTGGCCCATGCCGCCCGGGTGCTGGCCGTCGAGGCCAACAGCGTGACCGACAACCCCCTGATCTTTCCCGACGAACCCGGCCCGGGGGACGAGCCCGGCGGCGCGGCCGGCGTCTTCGCCTCCCGCGGTGCCACCGCCGCCGGCGGGGCGACCCCAGGTGCGTCCAGCGCCAGCGAAGCCACCGGCGCTGCCGGCGCGGCGGGCGACGTCCTCTCCGGCGGCAACTTCCACGGCGAGCCCGTGGCCCTGGTGCTGGACTACGCCGCCATGGCCCTGGCCGAGCTGGCCGGCATCGCCGAGCGCCGCGTCGAGCGGCTGGTCAACCCCCAGCTGAGCGGCCTGCCGGCCTTCCTGACCCGCCACGGCGGGCTCAACTCCGGCCTCATGCTGGCCCAGTACACCGCCGCGGCCCTGGTGTCCGAGAACAAGACGCTCGCCGTGCCGGCCAGCGTCGATTCCATCCCTTCCTCGGCCAACCAGGAGGACCACGTGTCCATGGGCATGACCGCCGCCCTGAAGCTCTGGCGGGTGGTCGAGCACACGCGCCAGGTGCTGGCCATCGAGCTTTTGTGTGCCGCCCAGGCCCTCGACCTGGTGGGGCCGGCCATGCTGTCGCCGGCGACGCAAGCGGTCTATGAGGCGGTGCGGGCGGCGGTGCCGCCCCTGGACGGCGACCGGGAGCTGGCGCCGGACATGGCCGCCCTGGCGGCGCTCCTGGCCCGGCGGCAGCTGCCCCTGCCCGCCGCCGGGGATCTCCCTGCTGGGGGAGACGGGACCGCGGCCGGGGACCTCACCGCGGGGGGAGACCCGGCCGCCGCCGGAGATGGCCCCGCTGGCGAGGACCCGCCCGCCCCCGGACCCCTTACCACCACGGGAGAACGCCCGATCCCCGGGGGACCCGGCGATGGGGGCGGCGGCGTGCAAGCGGGCCGGCCGGGCGCCGGCCCGGAGGAGGTGGAACCGCGGTGAGCCGGTCGTGGCAAGTGATCCCCGGGGGGCTGGCCTGGGGCGACCGCCGGTTCGTCTGGGGCAGCCGGACCTACGTGATGGGAATCCTCAACGTGACGCCCGATTCGTTCTCGGACGGCGGCCGTTACCTGGACCCGGCAGCGGCGGAGGAGCATGCCCTGGCCATGGCGGAGGCCGGCGCGGACATCATCGACATCGGGGCCGAATCCACCCGGCCCGGGGCGGTGCCCGTCCCGGCCGATGAAGAGCGGCGCCGCCTCCTGCCCGTGATCCGGCGCCTGGCGCCCCGGCTGGACGTGCCCATCTCCGTCGACACCTATAAGGCGGAGGTGGCCCGGGCCGCCCTGGAGGAAGGGGCGGCGATGATCAACGACGTGGGCGGCCTGCACCGCGACCCTGCCATGGTCCAGGTGGCGGCCGCCTACCGGGTGCCCGTGGTGGCCATGCATACCCGGCCCCACGGCGACACGGACTATGCCGACTTCTGGGGCGAGGTGCTGGGCTTCTTACGGGCGGCCGTCGACCGGGCCACGGCCGCCGGCCTGCCGCGGGAGATGGTCATCGTCGACCCGGGCTTCGGCTTCGGCAAGACCCCCGAGCAGAACCTGGACCTGGTGCGGCAGCTGCCCCGGCTGCGGGTCCTGGGGGCGCCCGTGCTGCTGGGGACCTCGCGCAAGAGCACCATCGGCCGGGTGCTGGACCTGCCCGTCGACCAGCGGCTGGAAGGGACGGCGGCCACCGTGGCCCTGGCCGTGGCCCGCGGGGTCGACCTGGTCCGCGTTCACGACGTGGTGCCCATGGTGCGCCTGGTGCGCATGGCCGATGCGGTGGTCCGCCACCCCCACTGGGACGAACCGGCCCCCGCAGCGCCCGGCGGGGCTCCGGCGGTCCGCGGCGCCGGTGTGATCCAGCTGCGGGGCCTGCGCTTTGTGGCCTGCCACGGCGTGCTGCCCGAGGAGCACAAGAGCCCCCAGCCCTTCCTGGTGGACGTGGACCTGGGCGTCGACGTGACCGCGGCCGCGGCCCGGGACGACCTGTCCTTCACCATCGATTACGCCGAGGTCCACCGCAGGGTGGCGCGGATCCTGGAGGGTCCCCACCGCCGGCTGATCGAAACCCTGGCCTGCGCCGTCGCCGACGATCTCCTGGCCGCCTTTCCTGTCGGCTGGGTGCGGGTCCGTGTGGCCAAGCCGGAGGCGCCGCTGCCCGGCCCCTCCCAGGGCGCGGCGGTGGAGGTGTGGCGGGGCCGTGAGCCGCGTTCGTCCTGGATCTGACGAGCCGGCGCCCGTGCGGGCCTACCTGGGTCTGGGCGCCAACCTGGGGCGGCCCCGGGAGCAGCTGCGGTGGGCGGTGGCGGCCCTCGCGCAAGAGCCGGGCATCACCGTCACCGGGGTGGCATCCCTGTACGGCTCCCGGCCCGTAGGCGTCACCGACCAGCCCGACTTCCTCAACACGGTGGTGGCCGTGGACACCACCCTGCCGCCCGGGCAGCTGCTGGACCGGATGCTGGAGCTGGAGCGCCGGGCAGGCCGGGTCCGGCTGCGGCGCTGGGGGCCCCGCACCCTGGACATCGACCTTTTGTGGTACGGCGGCCGGGTGATCCACGATCCGCCGCGCCTGATCGTTCCCCACCCCCGGGCGGCCGAGCGGGCCTTCGTCCTGATCCCGTGGGCCGAGCTGGCACCGGGGACGGTGGTGCCGGGCCACGGCAGGGTGGCCGACCTGTGCGCGGCCGCCGATCCTTCCGGCGTCTGGCTGGAAGAACCGGCCCCCGCCTGGTGGCAGCGACAGGAATCGCCGCTCACGGGCGGCGAATAGCCTGCCTGGCCGCCACCTGCACGGGGGAAGGGGGCGAGGGGCGTGACGGCGGAGCGGACACCTGACGGCGGCCGGGAACCCGGCGGTTCCGGCCGCCCGCCGGGCCAGGAGGCCGGTGCCCCGGTGGCCGGGGCAGCCAGCTCCCCGGCGGGCGGGGAGGCCGGTTCGACCGGAACCGGCCGGGATGCGGGCGCAGGGGACGGTACCCTGACGCGGGTCGAAGGGCTGTGGGTCGGCCATGCCAGTGATCCGGAGGGGCTGACGGGCTGCACGGTGATCCTCTGCCCCGGGGGAGCCGGCTGCGCTGCCGACGTGCGCGGCGGGGCGCCCGGCACGCGGGAGACCGACCTGCTGGGTCCGGGCCGGCTGGTGCAACAGGTGCACGGGATCTGCCTGGCGGGGGGCAGCGCCTTCGGGCTGGCGGCGGCCCAGGGCGTCATGGCCTGGCTGGAAGAACGCGGCTACGGCTTCGACACCGGGGTGGCCCGCGTGCCCATCGTCCCGGCGGCCATCCTCTTCGACCTGGCGGTGGGCGATCCCCGGGCGCGGCCCGACGCCGCCATGGGCTACGCCGCCTGCCAGGCGGCCAGCCGGGAGCCGGTGCAGGAGGGCAGCGTGGGCGCCGGGACCGGGGCAGTCATCGGCATGGTGATGGGCCCCCAGGGGGCACGCAAGGGTGGCGTCGGCTCCGCCGCCCGGTTCCTCCCCGCTGGTTGGACCGTGGGGGCCCTGGTCGTGCTAAATTGTTACGGAGGCGTGCGGGATCCCGCATCGGGACGCTGGCTGGTGGGCCCGCCGCCGGTGGTGTCGGCCCCGTCCTGGCCGGGGGCGGCGGAAGGCGGGCCGGGCATGTCCCACACCTCCCTGGTGGTGGTGGCGACGGACGCGCCCCTGGCCCGGGACGATCTCTACCGCGTCGCCCAGGTGGCCCAGACCGGCCTGGCGCGGGTGATCGACCCCGTGCACACCTGGGTCGACGGCGACGTGGTGTTCGCCCTGTCCACCGCGCGGCACCGCCAGGTGCCCGACATGGCGGGCCGCATGGCCCTGGCCGTGGCCGCCGCCCAGGTCACGGCGGAGGCGGCGCTGCGGGCTGCCCTGCGGGCGACGCCCCTGGGCGGGATTCCCGCGGTGGACGCGGCGGGGCGGCCCGACCCTGGCCGCTGAGCCGGCCCGGGGCGCCGTGCAGGAGGCGATGCCGGCGGTGCTGCTGGCCATCGACATCGGCAACACCCATACCAAGCTGAGCCTTTATGACGATCGCCAGCAGCTGGCCGGGTGGCGCCTGGCGACCAACGGCGAGCGGACCGCGGACGAGTTTGCCGTCACCCTGGCGGCCCTGATGCGGTCCCGGGGGCTCGAGCCGGCCCGGATCACCGCCGTGGCCATCTGCTCGGTGGTGCCGCCGGCCCTGGTGCCGGTGGTGACCATGGTGCGGCGCGACCTGGGCCTGGAGCCGCTGGTGCTGGGGCCGGAAACGGACACGGGCATGCCCGTGGCCTACGAAAACCCGCGGGAGCTGGGCGCGGACCGCATCGCCAACGCGGTGGCCGCGCGTGCGGAGTACGGGGCGCCGGTCATCGTGGTCGACCTGGGAACCGCCACCAAATGGGAGGTGGTGTCCCCCGAAGGGGTCTACCTGGGGGGCGCCATCGCGCCGGGAGTGGCCATTTCCCTGGACGCCCTCTTCGGACGGGCCGCGCGGCTTTCCCGCATCGAGCTGGCCCGGCCCCGGCGGGCCATCGGGCGGAGCACGGTGGAGGCCCTGCGGGCCGGGGTGCTGTACGGGTATGCGGGCCAGATCGACGCCGTGGTCGACCGGATCCAGTCCGAACTGGGGTGTCCGGCCCCCGTGGTGGCCACGGGGGGGCTGGCGGGACTGATCGCCCCCGAGTCCCGGCGGATCCAGCACGTGGACCCGCACCTCACCCTGAAGGGGCTGCGCTGGATCTACCAGCGCCAGCGGGAACGCGCCCGGCGGGTGCAGGATCCCGGGGCGGGCGGCGGGGCGGGACGAGGGGCCGGATGAGGGGCCGCCGGGATGAAGGGGCGCGCCGGCAGGGCCTTGCCAGGCTACGCATAAACTGGCTAAAGGAATCAACCGGAAGGGATCGAAACTCTGTCGTTACACGTGGCGCCGGAGGCCGCCGGGTCATGGCGGCCGGGCCGGTGCCGTGGTCCCGCCGGGCCGGCGACGGCCGGGCGGGTGCCGGCCGCGGGGCCGGCCGAGAGGGGGAACGGGCCTTGGTCGAGATGAAGGTCCTCAGCGTGGGGATGGTCCAGGGTTCGGACGGCAACGTGGTCGTGCTCAAGGAAGCCGACGGGGACCGCCTGCTGGTCATCGCCGTGGGCCTGGCCGAGGCCAGTGCGATCGCGTTGCAACTGCAGGGTATGCAGCCTCCCCGGCCCCTCACCCACGATCTGATCGTCAACCTGGTCCGGCGGATGCAGGGCGAGATCGTCCGGGTCGTGGTCCACGACCTGCGGGACGAGACCTTCATCGGGCAGATCGACATCCAGACGGAGCACGGCATCATGGAGGTCGACGCCCGTCCCAGCGATGCCATCGCCGTTGCCCTGCGGGCTGACGCACCCATCTACGTGGCGGAGCCGGTCCTGGAGATGGCTGCGGTGCGCAGCGACATCCTCTCCGGCGATTCGTCCGAAGAATAACTCAGGGAGGAACCGGCCGGGGTGGGAGGCGAAGGGGGGATCGGATCCCTGCCGGGCGCCGTGCCCACCCGGCCTGGGCCCGGCCTGGGGGGCCGCCGGGCGACGGGAGGCATCGATTTTGAAGCGGATCGTCAGCGTCAGCCTGGGCTCGTCCCGGCGCGATCACAAGGTGCGCCTGGAGCTCCTGGGCGAGACCCTGGAGATCCAGCGGATCGGCACCGACGGCGACATCCGCAAGGCGGTGGAGCTGATCCGCCGGCTGGACGGCCAGGTCGATGCCTTCGGCATGGGGGGCACCGACCTCTTCCTCGTTGCGGGGCGCCGCCGGTACGTGCTGCGCGCCTCCCTGCCGCTGGCGCGGGCGGCGCGGAAGACCCCCATCGTGGACGGCAGCGGCCTGAAGAACACCCTGGAACGGCGGGTGGTGCGCCAGCTGGCCCGCGAAGGGGTCATCGACTTTCCCCGTTCCCGCGTCCTGGTGACCGTGGCCGTCGACCGCTTCGGGATGGCGGAAGCCCTGGCCGAAACCGGTTGCCAGCTGATCCTGGGCGATCTCATCTTCGCCCTGGGCATCCCCGTCCCCCTGCGCAGCCTCGACGCCCTGGAGCGCCTCGCGCGGGTCGTCGCGCCCATCGCCACCAGGCTGCCGCTGAGTGTCCTCTACCCCACGGGCGAGAAGCAGGAGCAGACGGTACCAAAGCATGGCAAGTTCTTCGCCTGGGCCGACGTCATCGCCGGGGACTGGCACTACATCCGGCGCCACATGCCCCCCGCCCTGCCCGGCAAGGTCATCCTGACCAATACGGTAACGCCCGAAGACGTGGCCTTGCTGCGGCAACGGGGGGTGCGGATGCTGGTCACCACCACGCCCGAGCTGGAAGGCCGGTCCTTCGGCACCAACGTGATGGAGGCGGTGCTGGTGGCCCTTTCAGGCCGCCGCCCGGACGAACTCGGCCCGGCCGATTACGAGCGGATGCTGGATGCGCTGAACTTCCGCCCGCGCATCGAACAGCTGCAGGCGAGCCCGGCCCAGGGGGTGGCCGGGCAAGGCCCTGGACGGTGAGGCCGGCGGGTGCCGGCCCAGGGACGGTTCCCGGGCCGTGGCGGTGCCCGGGCCGCCCGGCCGGATGGCCGGAAGGCCGGGGGTGACAGGGGCATGCAAGCCCCCGGCGGTTGCGGGGTACCCTGCATCCCGGTGCCCGGAGGCGGCCGCCTTCGGCCCGGTTGCCGCGGCGGCGGGGAGGATGCCTCGGCCGGGACGCGCAACGAGCGGAGGGATGGACCGGTCCGGGCGGCATGGTTTGACAGTCACGGGGTGGCCACATATAATACAACACCGCTCGCCAGCTGGATCCCGGTCCCTGCCGGGACGGGGTTCCTGCCGGGGGGCGGTCGCCTTGGAAGGGCCGGCTTGGAAGGAGCGAATGGGGGACGATGGATAAGGAGCTGCTGCTCTCGGCGGAAGGCCTGCGCAAGCTGGAGGAAGAACTCCAGTACCTGAAGTCGGTCAAGCGCCGCGAGGTGGCGCAGCGCATCAAGCAGGCCCGCGAGTTCGGGGATATTTCCGAGAATTCGGAGTACGAGGAAGCCAAGAACGAACAGGCCTTTGTGGAAGGGCGCATCATCGAGCTGGAGAAGATGCTGCGCAACGCGCGCATCGTCAACGACGACGAGATCGACCCGACCAAGGTCAACATCGGGTCCACCGTTTACCTCAAGGACGTGGACACCGGCGAGGAAGTGCAGTACACCATCGTCGGGTCCAACGAGGCCGATCCCGCCGCCCTGCGCATCTCCTACCAGTCGCCCGTGGGCAAGGCGCTGTTTGGCCGCTCCGTGGGCGACGTGGTGGAGGTGAAGGTTCCGGCGGGCACCTTGCGTTACGAGATCGTCCGCATCGAGAGGGCCGGGTAGGGCGGACCCCGGGCAGGGAACGTACGGGCCGGGGGCCGGCCGTCGATGGGCCCGGCGACTCGCGCAGGCTCGGGCGGCCGGCGTCCATCCGCCCCACGGCCCCCGGCAAGGTGCACGGCGGGGATCCGCCAGCAGGATGCCGACGGTTGTCATGCTTCGCGCCGGTCCTGGCAGGACTGGCGCCATTTGTATTCGGCTCGGGAGGGACAGGCCGTGGTCGATGAGGGCGTGACGGGCCCCGTCGCGGGTGCCGGAAGGGCCGGCTTGCGGGGCGTGGACGGCCGGGGTGCAGAGGCCGGGCCTCCGCCGGCCCAGGGCGCGGCGGGCAGTACGGAGGCGGTCTCCGGTGCGAACGGGGCAGCCGGCCGGGAGGTACCGTCCGGCGCGGACGCAACGGGTGGAACCGGCGAGGGTGCCCGCCTGCAGGAGGTGCTGCGCGCCCGCCGCGCCAAGCTGGAGTTCTGGCGGCAGCGGGGCGTCGATCCCTTCGGCCGGCGCTATGACGTGACCCACCACGCCCGCGAGATCGTCGACCGGTTCGCCGAACTGGAGGGGCACCCGGTTCGGGTGGCCGGGCGCCTCATGGCCCTGCGCCGGCACGGCCGGGCCGCCTTTGCGGACCTGCAGGATGCCAGCGGCCGGATTCAGCTGCTGGCCCGGGTGGGGCCGCTGGCCGAGGACACCTATTCAGCCTTCCTGGAACTGGACCGGGGTGACTGGGTCGGGGCGGAGGGGACGGTGATTCGCACCCGCCGCGGCGAGATCAGCGTCGAGGTCACCGGGTTCGTCCTGCTGGGCAAGTCCCTTTATCCCCTGCCGGAAAAGTGGCACGGCCTGCAGAACGTCGATCTGCGTTACCGCCAGCGGTATGTGGATCTCATCGTGAACCCCCAGGTGCTGGAGACCTTCAGGCTGCGCTCGCGCATCATCCGGGAGATCCGTGCCTTTCTGGACCAGCGGGGGTTTTACGAGGTGGAGACGCCCGTGCTGCACCTCATCTATGGCGGTGCCGCGGCGCGCCCCTTCGTCACCCACCACAACGCGCTGGACCTGGACCTCTACCTGCGCATCGCCCTGGAGCTGCACCTCAAGCGGCTGATCGTCGGGGGCATGGAACGGGTCTACGAGATCGGCCGGGTCTTCCGGAATGAAGGCATCTCGACCCGGCACAACCCCGAGTTCACCATGCTGGAGCTGTATCAGGCCTTCAGCGACTACGAGGGCATGATGGAGCTGACGGAACAGCTGGTGAGCCATGTGGCCCAGGCCGTGCACGGGTCGCCTGTGGTGCACTACCAGGGCCAGGCCATCGACTTCACCCCGCCCTGGCGCCGGCTGTCCTTCGCCGAGGCCCTGGAGAGCATGGCCGGCGTGCGCCTGGAGGACGTGCTGACCGACGAGGGTGCCCGGCGCGTCGCCCGCGAGCGCGCGCTGGAGCTGACCAGGGACCCGACACCCGCGGCGGTCCTGGATGAGCTGGTGGACGTGTACGTCCAGCCCCGGCTGGTCCAGCCCACCTTCCTCTACGACTATCCGGTGGTCCTGTCGCCCCTGGCGCGCCGCATACCCGACCGTCCCCATCTGACCTACCGTTTCGAGGCCATGGTGGCGGGGATGGAGATCGCCAACGCCTTCAGCGAGCTCAACGACCCCGACGACCAGCGGCAGCGGTTCGAAGAGCAGCTGGCGGCCCGGGCGCGGGGTGACGAGGAAGCCCATCAGATGGATGAGGACTACATCCACGCGCTGGAGATCGGCCTGCCCGCCACGGGCGGCCTGGGCATCGGCATCGACCGGCTGGTGATGCTGCTGACCGACAACCCGTCGATCCGCGACGTCATCCTGTTCCCGCTGATGCGTCCCCGGGATTAGGCCCGTTTCTTGCCGGCTCCCGGGTGGCTTGACGCGCCGCCGGACCGGCGTTATACTCACCGTTGCCGGTCGGGCGGCGCGATGCGCCCGCGCCGCCGGCGCCCGGCTCGAAGGGCGGGGCGCCAGGCGGCGGCAGCCGGGCCGCGTACGCCAGGGAGCGTGCGGCCGGGTTGCACCGATGCGGCGGCCGTGGCCGGAAACGGCAGCGGCGGGGGCTTGACGGCCCCGAACGAGCCTGATAAGTTTCAAACCTGCCGGTGCGACACCGGCGGCGCCGCAACCGGCGGCGCAACCTGGTCCTTGAAAACGGAGCAGCGCGTGGAGAGGCAGGCCTTGCGAGCCTGGTGGTCATCGTGCCGCTGCGCGGGAGCGCAGGGGTGGCGGTGGCCGGGCAACGCGAAAAGAGCGCGAGCCGCGAGAGGACTCTCTTGCGGGAAGGGAACTTTCCGGAGGAGAGTTTGATCCTGGCTCAGGACGAACGCTGGCGGCGTGCCTAAGACATGCAAGTCGAGCGGGGGGACTGGGGAGCTTGCTCTCCGGTCTCCTAGCGGCGGACGGGTGAGTAACACGTGGGCAACCTGCCCGGCAGTGGGGGATAACCCTGGGAAACCGGGGCTAATACCGCATACGGTCCGCGCTCCGCATGGGGTGTGGAAGAAAGGCCGTCGTGAGGCGGTCGCTGCCGGAGGGGCCCGCGGCCCATCAGCTCGTTGGTGGGGTAACGGCCCACCAAGGCGACGACGGGTAGCCGGCCTGAGAGGGTGGCCGGCCACACTGGGACTGAGACACGGCCCAGACTCCTACGGGAGGCAGCAGTCGGGAATCTTGCGCAATGGGCGAAAGCCTGACGCAGCGACGCCGCGTGGGGGAGGAAGCCCTTCGGGGTGTAAACCCCTGTCGTCCGGGACGAAGGTGAGGGGCTGAAAGGCCTCTTGCTGACGGTACCGGAGGAGGAAGCCCCGGCTAACTACGTGCCAGCAGCCGCGGTAAGACGTAGGGGGCGAGCGTTGTCCGGAATCACTGGGCGTAAAGGGCGCGTAGGCGGCCTGGCAAGTCGGATGTGAAAGGTCCCGGCTCAACCGGGGAGGTGCATTCGAAACTGCCGGGCTTGAGGGCAGGAGAGGGCAGCGGAATTCCCGGTGGAGCGGTGAAATGCGTAGAGATCGGGAGGAACACCAGTGGCGAAGGCGGCTGCCTGGCCTGGCCCTGACGCTGAGGCGCGACAGCGTGGGGAGCGAACGGGATTAGATACCCCGGTAGTCCACGCCGTAAACGATGGGTGCTAGGTGTGGGAGGTATCGACCCCTTCCGTGCCGGAGCTAACGCACTAAGCACCCCGCCTGGGGAGTACGGCCGCAAGGCTGAAACTCAAAGGAATTGACGGGGGCCCGCACAAGCGGTGGAGCATGTGGTTTAATTCGAAGCAACGCGAAGAACCTTACCTGGGCTTGACATCACCGCGAACCTGGCCGAAAGGCCGGGGTGCCCTTCGGGGAGCGCGGTGACAGGTGCTGCATGGTTGTCGTCAGCTCGTGTCGTGAGATGTTGGGTTAAGTCCCGCAACGAGCGCAACCCCCGCCCTGTGTTGCCAGCGGCTTGGCCGGGCACTCACAGGGGACTGCCGGTGACAAACCGGAGGAAGGTGGGGATGACGTCAAATCATCATGGCCCTTATGCCCAGGGCTACACACGTGCTACAATGGCCGGTACAACGGGTTGCGAACCCGCGAGGGGGAGCCAATCCCTAAAAGCCGGTCCCAGTTCGGATCGCAGGCTGCAACTCGCCTGCGTGAAGCCGGAATCGCTAGTAATCGCGGATCAGAATGCCGCGGTGAATACGTTCCCGGGCCTTGTACACACCGCCCGTCACACCACGGGAGCCGGCAACACCCGAAGCCGGTGGCCCAACCCGAAAGGGAGGGAGCCGTCGAAGGTGGGGCCGGTGACTGGGGTGAAGTCGTAACAAGGTAGCCCTACGGGAACGTGGGGCTGGATCACCTCCTTTCTAAGGAGTGCCCGCCGGTGCACCGCACCGGCCCACTCCAGGTCGATCCTGCCTCGACGAAGCGCGCTGCTCGGTTTTCAAGGACCGGGTCGCCCGGTGCGGTGCCGGTGGTTGGCCGGCGGGGCGACCGGTGCTATAATAAAGCCCGGTCACGGGCGTGGGGATATAGCTCAGGTGGTCAGAGCGCACCCCTGATAAGGGTGAGGTCGGTAGTTCGAATCTACCTATCCCCACCGTCCCTTTGAGCCCTTTTATGTGGGGACGTAGCTTAGCTGGGAGAGCGCCGGCTTTGCAAGCCGGAGGTCGGCGGTTCGAATCCGCTCGTCTCCACATAAACCAGGAGCCGCCCCCTCGGGGGCGGTTCTTTGGGCCGAGGGTTTTGCACCTTGACAGCGGTATAGGGGAAGCAGGAGAGCGTGACGCGGGAAGCCGGTGTGCGCGCCTTGCGCGTGGGCACCCGCGGGGCAGCGGTTGGCGCTGCGGCGGGTGGGTGGCGTGTGAGGGCGAGAAGGTAGGAAGGGCACACGGTGGATGCCTCGGCGCGAAGGGCCGATGAAGGGCGTGGTAAGCTGCGAAAAGCCTCGGGGAGCCGCAAGCAGGCGTTGATCCGGGGATGCCCGAATGGGGAAACCCGGCGGGGGGAATGCCCCGTCATCCCGGACTGAATCCATAGGTTCGGGAGGGGAACCGCGGGAACTGAAACATCTCAGTACCGCGAGGAAAAGAAATCAACCGAGATTCCCCGAGTAGCGGCGAGCGAAAGGGGAGGAGCCCAAACCCGGGCGGTGGAGAAGGCTGCCACCGTTGCCGTCCGGGGGTTGCGGGGCGCAGGAGCGGAGCTTGGCAGGGCTCCGGCGGAGTGAGCAAGCCGTCCGCTAGCCGAAGCGGTCTGGAAAGGCCGGCCAGAGAGGGTAACAGCCCCGTAGGCGAAAGCGGAAGGCCTCCGTTGCTGCGTTCCCGAGTACCACGGGGCACGTGGAACCCCGTGGGAAGCTGGGGGGACCACCCTCCAAGGCTAAATACCCGAGCGACCGATAGTGCACCAGTACCGTGAGGGAAAGGTGAAAAGCACCCCGGGAGGGGAGTGAAAGAGAACCTGAAACCGTGTGCCTACAGTCAGTCGGAGGGGCGCAAGCCCTGACGGCGTGCCTATTGAAGAATGAGCCGGCGAGTGACCGTCTGCAGCGAGGTTAAGGGCCGCAGGTCCGGAGCCGTAGGGAAACCGAGTCCGAACAGGGCGCCAGTTGCAGGCGGTCGACCCGAAACCGGGTGATCTACCCATGGCCAGGGTGAAGCGCGGGTAAGACCGCGTGGAGGCCCGAACCAGGTTGGTGTTGAAAAACCATCGGATGAGCTGTGGGTAGGGGTGAAATGCCAAGCGAACCCGGAGATAGCTGGTTCTCCCCGAAACCACTTGAGGGTGGGCCTTCCGGGCTGACGCGCGGGGGTAGAGCACTGCTTGGGCTAGGGGCCTTCGCGGGTTACCGAACTCAGGCAAACTCCGAATACCGCGCGGTGAACCGGAGGAGTTAGAGCACGGGGGATAAGCTTCGTGCTCGAGAGGGAAACAACCCAGACCACCAGCTAAGGCCCCCAAGTCCGTGCTAAGTGGCAAAGGATGTGGGGTCGCTAAGACAACCAGGATGTTGGCTTAGAAGCAGCCATCATTTAAAGAGTGCGTAATAGCTCACTGGTCGAGCGACCCTGCGCCGAAAATGACGCGGGGCTCAAGCACGGCGCCGAAGCTGTGGACGGGCGCAAGCCCGTGGTAGGGGAGCGTTGCCTGGGCGGCGAAGGCCGGTCGTGAGGCCGGCTGGAGCGCAGGCAAGTGAGAATGCCGGCATGAGTAGCGAAAAGGCCGGTGAGAATCCGGCCCGCCGAAAGCCCAAGGGTTCCTGAGCAAGGCTCGTCCGCTCAGGGTTAGTCGGGACCTAAGCCGAGGCCGAAAGGCGTAGGCGATGGAGAACCGGTTCATATTCCGGTACCACCGGGAAGCCGTTACGAGCGATGGGGGGACGCAGGAGGGTAGGTACCGCCGGCCGCTGGAGATGGCCGGTGCAAGCGGGTAGGGAGCCCCGGGAGGCAAATCCCCCGGGGAGTCCTGAGACGCGACGCCGAGCCCCCTCGGGGGCGAAGGGGCCGATCCCCCACTGCCAAGAAAAGCCTCTAGCCAGGCTTCCGGTGCCCGTACCCGAAACCGACACAGGTGGGCGAGGCGAGAAGCCTAAGGCGCGCGGGAAAACCCTCGCTAAGGAACTCGGCAAACTGACCCCGTAACTTCGGGAGAAGGGGTGCCCCCTGGGGTGAAGGCCCTGGCGGCCGGAGCGCCGGGGGGTCGCAGCGAAGAGGCCCAGGCGACTGTTTATCAAAAACACAGGTCCCTGCGAAGCCGTAAGGCGCAGTATAGGGGCTGACGCCTGCCCGGTGCTGGAAGGTTAAGGGGAGGGGTTAGGGCGCAAGCCCAAAGCTCCGAACCGAAGCCCCAGTAAACGGCGGCCGTAACTATAACGGTCCTAAGGTAGCGAAATTCCTTGTCGGGTAAGTTCCGACCCGCACGAAAGGCGTAACGACCTGGGCGCTGTCTCGGCGAGGGGCCCGGTGAAATTGAGCGGCCCGTGAAGACGCGGGCGACCCGCAGCTGGACGGAAAGACCCCGTGGAGCTTTACTGCAACCTGTCATTGAACGTCTGCCGGCCATGTATAGGATAGGTGGGAGGCTGCGAACCCGGGCCGCCAGGTTCGGGGGAGCCGACGGTGGAATACCACCCTTGGACGGCGGGCGTTCTAACCGCGGCCCGTCATCCGGGTCCGGGACCGTGGCAGGTGGGCAGTTTGACTGGGGCGGTCGCCTCCTAAAAGGTAACGGAGGCGCCCAAAGGTACCCTCGGCACGGTTGGAAATCGTGCGCGGAGTGCAAAGGCACAAGGGTGCTTGACTGCGAGACCGACGGGTCGAGCAGGGGCGAAAGCCGGGCTTAGTGATCTTACGGTCCTGTGTGGAAGGGCCGTGACTCAACGGATAAAAGCTACCCCGGGGATAACAGGCTGATCTCCCCCAAGAGTCCACATCGACGGGGAGGTTTGGCACCTCGATGTCGGCTCATCGCATCCTGGGGCCGCAGCAGGTCCCAAGGGTTGGGCTGTTCGCCCATTAAAGCGGTACGTGAGCTGGGTTCAGAACGTCGTGAGACAGTTCGGTCCCTATCCACTGCGGGCGCAGGAGACTTGAGGGGCGCCTTCCCTAGTACGAGAGGACCGGGAAGGACCGACCGCTGGTATCCCAGTTGTCCCGCCCGGGGCACGGCTGGAACGCCATGTCGGGACCGGATAAGCGCTGAAAGCATCTAAGCGCGAAGCCGACCCCAAGATGAGGTCTCCCATCCCGTCAAGGGAGTAAGACCCCTGGTGGATCACCAGGTCGATAGGCCGGGCGTGTAAGGACCGCAAGGTCTTCAGCGACCCGGTACTAATCGGTCGAGGCCTTCTCCCTTCATCCCTCCACCCCCCGCCCATCGCCAAGCGTTGCTCCGCTCCCGCCTCACCCACGCTCCCCTTCCCCTGTGCCGCCCTCAAGGGGCAAAACCCCCCACCGTTCCGGTGGCCATAGCGGAGGGGTCCCACCCGTTCCCATCCCGAACACGGCCGTTAAGCCCTCCAGCGCCAATGGTACTGGGCGGGTCACCGCCCGGGAGAGTAGGTCGCCGCCGGAACAAACTTTCAGGCTCCGCGCCTTCGCGCGCGGGGCCATTTTGTTTATGATCGAGGGGATCAGGAGGGACCGCTGATGGCACCGGTGGTCATTGGCATCGCCGGCGGCACCGGCTCGGGCAAGAGCACGCTGGTGCGCCGCATCGTGGAACATCTCCCGGGGCGGGTGGCCGTGCTGCCCCAGGACGCCTACTACCTGGACCGCCGGGATCTTCCCTTCGAGGAACGGGCGCGGCTGAACTACGACCATCCCCTCGCCTTTGATACGCCGCTGCTGATCCGGCACCTGAAGGAACTGCGACGGGGCCGGCCCATTCGCCGGCCCGTATACGACTTCACCCAGCACCTGCGCGACCGGCGGACGGTCCGGGTCGAGCCGCGAGACGTGATCGTCGTCGAAGGGATCCTGGTGCTGGCCGACGAGACACTGCGCTCGTTGATGGACATCAAGATCTTCGTGGATACGGACGCCGACGTCCGAATCCTGCGCCGGCTGGTGCGGGACATCGAGAAGCGCGGCCGCACCATGGAGTCGGTGATCAGCCAGTACCTGGAGACCGTCAAGCCGATGCACGAGCAGTTCGTCGAACCAAGCAAGCGCTATGCCGACCTCATCATCCCCGAGGGCGGTTTCAACCGCGTGGCCGTCGACGTCCTGCTGGCGCGCATCCGGGCGGCACTCGGCTCGCAGGCGGCGGCCCTGGGGACTCGTGCCCGGCTGCTGGCGGCATCATCAAGCCTGCCGGGCGTGGAGGCCGGGCGGAGCCCGGGCACTGCCGTCGAAGGAGACGGCACGACACACAAGGCCCGCAAGCGGAGAAGGCGCAAGCGGCGGCGCAAGGCTGTCGTTGCCCCGGCTGCTCCCACCCCCGTCACAACCGGCACCCGGGCTGGTGACCCTGCGCCCGCCCCGCCGGCACCATGAGGCTTCCCCCGGTCCGGCGGCGCACCGGGCGGCAGCGGTGGCAGGCTGGCCGAGCGAGCTCTCGCCGGTACTCCGCAGTCCCGTCCCCCGTTTGAACTCCTCATCGGGGGCCTCGCCCGGAAGTCTCCGGCCGGTAGGCTGTCGAACGGCAGGGATGGTGGTGCTCCCGTCAAATGGGGAGGCCGATGATGGCATGGTGATGATGGCATGGTCAGGGAAGGGACCCCTCGTCGCTACCGGTGGCGGACCCGAGGTGGCACGGCAGCCGTGATCAGCCTCCTTCTTCTGGGTCTTGTGCTGCCATGGGCGCCAGGCGCTGGGCGACCCGGCCCCGTGGAAGCGGCGTCCGGGCCGCCCGCCGCCTCCGGCGGGGCTGGCCCGGCCGAGGCTGGACCCGGAGGCCGGCCCCGCACCACCCCCGAGGCCCGTCTCGGTACGGGCGGCCGGCCCGATCCCGGTGCGGGATCCGTCACCACGCAGGGGCCCGGCCCGGGAACCGGGGCGGAACTTGCGACCGCCGTGGTCCTGGCGGACCCGAGCGGGCCGGCCGCCCCAGAGCAGGGCGATCATCCGAACCGGTCCCCGGCGCCCGGCACCGGCAGCGCGCCGGGCGGCGAGGAGACCGCGCGGCAGGACACCGGCGCCCTCGAGGCCGCCCGTGCCCTGTGGCGGGCGCGCCGCTGGCCCGAACCTCAGGGGCCCTGGACACGGCCCGTCACCCGGGAGGAACTGGCGCGCTGGCTGGTAACGGCCCTGGTAAGGCCGGCGCCGCCTTCCCTGTCTGCACAGGCGGCGCTGTCCATGGCCGTGGCCCTGGGCTGGGTTCCACCCGAGTGGGCGCCCGGGGGCGCCGGCACCTCAGGGGGCAGTACCCCCGCCGGTGGTGGGGACCAGGTGCCGGCGGGGGTGATGGACGGGCAGCCAGCAGGGCGGCCCCAGGGAGCGCAGGCGGGACACCCGTCGGGACAGCCCGAAGAGCGGCCGGCGGGCAAACCGCCTGGGCAACCGGGGGAGGAGCGGCCGGGACAGCCGGCCGGGGGCGTGCTGCCGCTGCAGGCGCGCGACCTGGGCGAGGTGGAGGCCCGGGTCCTGGCGGGACAGGGGTCCGGTGAAAGGGCGATGTCCCACCCCGCGGCGGGGGTGACGCTGGCCGAGGCATTGCCGTGGTTCTTGGGCCTGGTGGAGCGGGCTGGGATGCTTTTCGACGGGGAAGGCACCGTGGTCAGGCTGGATGCCGGGCACGGCTGGATCGAAGTGACCCAGGGCGATCTCCACCGCATCCTGGTCCTGGACGGGCAGGCGGCGGTCTACCTCAACGCACGCACGGCGCGGCTGGACGATCTGCAGCCGGGCGACGAGATCCGCTGGGTGGAGTCTCCCCCCGGCCCGGATGGCAGCATCCCACCTCCCCCGGACGGCAAGCCCGCCGGCGCGCCCTCGACCGCGGTGGCCTATGTCGAGGGGTATCGCTGGATCCTGCAAGGAACGGTCGACCGAGTGGACTGGCGCCGGCACCACCTGGTGCTGGTCCTGGCGGGATGGGCGCCGGCCCCTCCAGGGAACGAGCCGGGGTCGACCCCGCCCGCGCCTGCTGCCGGGAGGCCGCCGGCGCCCTGGCAGGTGCCCGGGCCAGGGGATGCGCCGGAGCGCAACGTGCCACCGGCGGCCGGCACAGGGGGCGACCGGGCCGCTTCCGGCCGGGCAGCGGTAGAGCCGGGCCCGGGCGCAGTCGCTGGCGCCTCCGCACCAGTCCCGGGCGCCAGCCTGGCGGGACGGGGGGCAGAGGAGGGCCAGGACGCCCCCGGTGCGCCCGGCCCGGCGGTGCGGGTGGCGCTCCAGGTGGAGCCGGGGGCGACCGTCCAGGTGAACGGCCGGGCCGGCATCCTGGCGGCGCTGCGCCCGGGGGACCGGGTGAGCGTGACCCTGCGGCGCGCCACCGGGGCAGTGCGCCAGCTCAGGGCCGCCCGGATTGCCGTCCGGGGGCAGGTGGTCGCGGTGGACCTGCTGCGTGGTGTCGTCACCGTGCGGACCGGCAGCGGGACAGGCCGCTGGGTGATCGGCACCGACGCCGTCATCCTGCGCGACGGTGTCGGGGCACGCCTGGCCGACCTGAGGCCCGGTGATGGGGTCTGGCTGGCCCTCGAGGCCCCCAGCCTGGCATCCTACGTCGAGGGGCGCACCGGGCCGGACGAACTGCCGCCGGGTGGCGCCTGATGCCGGGTGGCGCGCCAGGCAGGGGCACGCCAACGCGACGGGCCGCGCAAGGCCGGGGCCGCGCCATGCCACGCGCAATGCCGGTGGAGGCGCAGCACCCCGGGGCACGCAAGGGCAGGGCCGCAATACCAGGGGCCGCACTGCCCGGGACCCGACCGCAGGGGAGGGGCGCAGGTTGTCCGCCCGCCGGGGGGCGAATCCACGGCGTCGGGGGTTGAAGCCCAGGCCATGACCGAACGACAGCACAGGGTTCGTGGACCCGGTGGCGGTGCTGCTGCCCTTCGCCGGGCGGGTTCCGGCTGCGGCCCCAAAGCCGCGCGCCGGGGTGTGGGGCATGCCCTGCTGGCCCTTCTGCTGGCAGGGCTCACGCTGCTGCAAGCCGTTCCGGCGGCCCCGTGGGTGCTGCTGCAAGCCGCTCCGGCGGCGCCGTGGGCAGGCGAGCCGGCACCCGTCCAGGCTGGTGCGGCCGGCCCGCACCCCTCCGGTTCCGGGACCCCCGGACCGGCAGAGCCGGGACCCCGCACCCCTTCGCCAATGGTGCTCACGCCCGAAGCCGGGCATCCGCCTTGGGCCGGGGACGGGACAGGGGCCACCGGCACCGTGGCCGGCTGGTCGGAGGGGGCGCGGGCCCAGTGGCTCGAGGCCCTGGCCCGCGGCGGCCAGGTGGCGCTGACCCTCTCCCCCCGGGTCGGGCGGAGGGCCGAGTTGGAGCGATGGATCGTCCAGGGCGGGGGGCAGGTGCTCTGGACAGGCCGGGCCACACCGGTTCTGGCTGCGCGGGTCCCGGCGGCGGTGGTTCCCCGGCTGTTGCCCTTGGTGGAGGCCATTGAGGTGGCCCGCCGGGCAGGGGTGGCGGTGCCCAGCGCACCGTCGCCGGGGCCGGAGACCGGGACCGGTTCGACCTCGTTTGAGCGGGCCCTGCACCAGGCCAACCAGGAGGTGCTGGGTGCCCCGGCCCTGCGCTCCGTCCACGGCGTGACGGGCCGCGGCGTCCGGGTGGCGGTGATCGACACCGGGGTCGACCCCGGCCTGCCGGCGTTCCAGCGCCACCTGGTGGACTACGTGGATTTCACCTCGGCGGTGCCTTTCGTCCAGCGGGTGGAGCGCGCCCGGGCCGCCGGGGAGGCAGTGCTCCAGCAGGGGCAGAACCCGGCCTGGGCGGCCGAAGGGGACGTCTTTTTGACGGGTACGGCGCGGGCCGGCCGGGCAGGCGGGGACGGCGCAACCCTGCGCTGGGGGAACCTGCAGGTCCGGCTGCCCGCCTGGGCCGCCGGCACGGAGGTGCGCCTGGGCTGGCTGGACGAGGCGAACGTGGGGCCCGGCGGCACCGACCTGAACGGCAACGGCACGGCCCGCGACCGGTGGCTGGTGGTGGCCTACCCCTGGCGCGGTGACCGCGTGCCGGTACCCGGCGGGGATCACCCCGGGACCGGTGCGGCCGTCGATGGTGGAGTTGAAGCGCGGCAGGAATCCGCGCGAGGGGCGGCCACCCCGGCCCCTGGCGAGGGAACTGCCGGCGGGGCGGGCGGGACCGGCAGCCCTGCGATGCATGGTCCTGCGGTGCATGGTCCTGCGGCGCTAGGGCCTGTGGTGCAGATCGACAGCGATCAGGACCTGGACCTGGCGGAGGAGACGGTCCTTTGGCCGCTGGCGGCCGGAGGACCGGTCGCCTGGCTGGCGCCGGCGCAGCCTTCCGGCCAGGCCGCGGTGCAGGGCGGGGGCGGTGGCACGGCCCTGGTGGTGACGGCCGCCGACCCCGGTGGGATCCTGGTGAATTTCGGTTTCGACGCCAACGGCCACGGCACCCGGATGGCGTCCATTCTGGCGGCGGCGGGGACGGCTTATCAGGGAGTCGCCCCAGGCACCGGCCTGATGGTGCTCAAGGCTCTGGGCAGCCGCGGTCAGGGAGACTGGAGCCAGATCCTGGCCGCCGTGGACTACGCCGTGGCGCAGGGAGCGGACATCATCAGCCTCAGCGCCGAGAGCCAGACCCCGGGCGAGGAGCTGGCGGTGACGGAGCGGGTCCTCCGCCAGGCCATGGCCCGGGGCGTGCTGCCGGTGCTGGCCGCGGGCAATGGCGGGCCGGGTCTCCACACGGCTCTGGCCCTGCCCGCCGATGCGGGGCTGGTGGTGGGGGCCTTCCTGCCGGGCGCGGCGGCCGACCTGCTGGGCGACCCCGCCGGGGAGCGCCTGCTGCCCTACAGCGCCGCCGGGCCTGCCCGCGATGGGACGCCGTCCCCCTCCCTGGTGGGACCTGGCGTCACCTACACCCTGGTTCCCGCCTGGCAGGAGGAGCTCTGGCCCGGAGGCCTGGCCCCCGACGAGGGCACCAGTGTGGCCGTCCCTTACATCGCCGGGCTGGCGGCTCTACTGCTCGAGCATGCCCGGAGAGAGGCACCGCAGTGGCCGGCGGCTGCCCTGGCGCCCGTGCTCCAGGCCTCCGCCCGCCCCCTCCCGGGAGTGCCGGCGGCGGTGCAGGGGTTCGGCGTCCCGGAGGCGGCGGCGGCCGTCGAGCGCCTGGCGGAGCGCCGGAGGGCCGTCGGCGGTGGCGAGGCAGGTCCTCCTTCCGGCACCGGATGGTCCATCACGTGGCTTCACCGGGGACGCCCGTACCGGGGCGTGGTCTGGGAAGGGGCGGCGCCGGGGGTGCTCACCCTGGCGGTGGGCCACGGCGGGGGGCAGCCGGTGACCGGGCGGTGGACGGGGACGCCTCCCTGGGCCCGTTTCCCCGGCCCCATGCCCTACCCCGGCGGTGACGGCATCTACCTGCCCGCGCAGTACGACCTGCCGGGCCGGCCGGGGCTTTATTCCGCCCTTGTCCGGCTGGAGGGCGGACCGTCCCTGCCGGCCGGGTTCCTCCAGACCTTCGTGCGACCCTATCTCCTGGATGGTGACGGCCTGGAAGTGACCGGCCAGGTGGGCCGGGGCCAGATCGAACGAGTGTTCGTGGAGGTGCCGCCCGGCGTCACGCGCCTGGTGGTGCGCGTCGACCGGCCGGGGGACGGTGCGGAAGGGGCGGCCGCGGAACAGGAAGGCGGCAGCCTCAACGCCTGGGTTTACGCCCCGGGGGGGCGCCTGGTGCGGGACAGCGCCCGGGACACGGGCCGGTTGATCGGCGGGCCCGAACTGTCCGACTGGACGGTGGAGATTCCGTCGCCCGAACCGGGGGTCTGGGAGGTGGACCTGTTCTTCTCGACCCTGTCGCCGGTGGCCTTCGACCGCCGGGCCAGCAGCTTCCGGGTGACGGTGACGGCCCAGGGGGTGGCCTGGGAGCCGCGGGAGCTGGAGGTCCGGGCTCCGGGCGCCCAGGGGGGAAGGCTGTGGGCCGGCGTCACCCTGGTGCCCTACGGCCGCGCTGTGCGAGGCCGGGTTGCGGGCATGGGCTGGGATGTGCCGGTGGAGACGACCGCCCGCCCGGTCGAGGGGAACCGGCCGGAGGCGGCGCGGCAACTGCCGCCCGGCCCGTCGTCCGCGACGGAGCAAACGGCCGGCGGCGCGCCGGGCCCGGCTGCCGGCGAAACCGCAAGCGCCGCGCAGCCGGCGGGCATGGCGGAGGAACGGGCCCAGGTGATGGTGCTGGCCGGTGAGCCCCAGCCCTACGGTTTCGACGTCCCGGCCGGTACCGCGCTGTTGGAAGTGCAGGCGGGACCGGTGCCCCGCGCCGGTTGGCGGCCCCGCCTCTACCTGTACCGGGTGGAGGGCGGCGCGGCCGAACCGGTGGGGGACGGCCGGGGCGAGCCGGTGGCGGTGGTGGCCGACCCGCCCCCGGGCCGCTATTATGCCGTGGTGGAACTCGAGCCCACCGGCGCGGGCGCGCCCTCCTGGGACGAGCCGCTGGACCGGGACGCCGGGCCCCTGGCCATCCCGCTGGTGCTGCGCCGGTTCCGCGACGGGGGCGGCATCCGGGTCTCCGCCGGCTCGGTGGAACTGGCGGCCGGCCAGCCGGCCCGGATCATGGCGCTCCTCGACGTGCCGCCGGGCACCGGTGAACCGCAGGGTTACCTGGTCCTGCTGGACGAGGACGGGGCCGTCGGCGCGCCGCTTCCCGTACGGGTGCGCCGCGGCCCGCCGCGGCTGGTGGTCACCGCCCTGGTCCCGCCCCTGTCGCCGGGCGTGCCGGCCCGCATCACCCTGCAGGTGCGGGACCGAACCGACGGGCGGCTGCGGGATGCCAGCCTCATCGTCCAGGGGCGCCTGTATACCACCGCGGGAGGCCAGGTGACCCTGGCCTGGGACGGGCGCAGCAGCGGGCTGGTGGTGCGGGTGCTGGGGGCAGGGGAGGAGAGCGTGCAGGTTGTTCCCCTTCCGCCCGCATCCTAGGACAGGGCCGGCGGCCCAGGGCCGGCACCGCCCGCCTCGGGCCGGCCGCCGGGGGCGCCCCGCTGGCGGCGACCGCCCACCAGGGCTGGGCCGCCGGCCCGAAACCAAGGACCGCGGACCGCCAGCCCGCGGTCAAGGGCGGCCAGCCCGGAAACTGCCGGCCGGGGGCTGAGGCCAGGGTTCGCCTGCCGGAAACCTGCTTGCCTGAGGGCGGGCTGGGTGTCCGGGCGGCCCGGGGCAGGAGGCGGGCGGCAGACCCGGGGCAGGAAGCGGGCCGCTGCCCCCGAAACTCTTACTGCCAGAGGAGCGATGGGCCATGGAACTGTTTCTCGACACCGCCCAGGTGGATGAGGTGCGCCGGGCTGCGGCCTGGGGCGTGGTGACGGGGGTGACCACCAACCCCACCTTGATGGCACGAGCCGGTGGGGATCCGGAAACCATCCTTCGCACCATCGCCGGTCTGATCCCCGGCCCCATCAGCGCCGAGGTCATCGCCACCGACGTCGAGGGCATGGTGCGGGAAGGGCGGCACCTGGCGTCCCTGGCCGACAACATCGTCGTCAAGATCCCCATGACGGCGGCGGGCCTGGAGGCGACCCACCGGCTGAGCCGGGAGGGGATCCGGGTCAACGTCACCCTGGTCTTCCAGCCGGGGCAGGCGCTGCTGGCCGCCCGGGCGGGGGCGAGCTTCGTCAGCCCCTTCGTGGGCCGGCTGGACGACATCGGGGAAGACGGCATCGGCCTGGTGGCCGAGATCGTGGAGATCTTCCGTACCCACCGCCTGCCGGCGCGGGTTCTGGCGGCCAGCATCCGCCACCCGCGGCACGTGATTGCGGCGGCACGGGTGGGGGCCGACATCGCCACCATGCCCATGGCGGTGCTGGAGCAACTGATGCGCCATCCCCTGACCGATGCAGGCCTCGAGCGCTTCCTGGCCGACTGGCAAGCCGCTCAGCAGGCACGCGCGGCAGCGCCGGCCTGAGCGCCCGGAGGGCCGGCGGCGCCCAGGGGCCCCGAGGGACCGGGGGCCAGGGTCCGCGGGGCCAGAGGCGACCGCGGGCCCCGGAGGGCCCAGGGGGCCGGTCCGGGCGCCCCCTGGCGCTCGTGCCTTGCCTTGACGGCGACTCCGCCGCCTGCTATACTGCCACCGCACACCAGCGGTGATGGCGCCTCGCCGGGCGCATAGCCTTTTACCACCGACGCAATCCTTATGGTTGGCCTCCTCCTCCCCCAGACGCAGCGCCAAACTCGCCAGCGAGGGTACATGCCCGCCTAAGGGAAGGTGACCTCTTTGCCGGACACAACCGAATCCCACACCGCGTCGCGCTCCCGTTCCGGACGGGCGCGAGGTTCACGCACGCGAAAAGCAGCGGCTGAGGCCGCCCAGCCCGAAGGGGGCGCGGCCGGCGCCGAGACCCGAAAAAGTGAGGCAGGTCCCATGCTAGAAGAACCGGCCGCCACCCCGGCGGAGCCCTCACCGCCGGCCGGAGCCGGCGGAACCGGCGGGACTCCCGGGACTGCCGCGACCATCCCCGCTCCCGGCGGCGAGGACGCCGGAGCCGGTGCCTCCGGCGCCGCCCGCGACGGGGGCGAGAGCGGTCCTTCCGCCGAAGAGGCGGCGACTTCGTCCACCCGTACCCGCCGGCGCCGCACGGGCACCACGGGAGCCCGGCGATCCCGCCGACAGGCAGCCACGGCCGAAGCGACCGCGACGGAAGCGGCGGGCACAGCCGCTGTAGAGCCCCCGGCCGGACCCGGCGAGACCATGGCAGCCGCCGCCCCGGCTTCCCCTGCTGCGCCGACCTCCTCCCTGCATGACGGGAGCCTTTCCGTGCCGGACGAACCGCCAACCGCCGCCCAGGATGAAGAAGGTGATGCCAAGGCCGGGCCGGATGGAGCGACCGTTGCCCCGCGCTCTGCAACGCGGCGGGGACGGAGAGGCCGCACCGCGTCCCGGAACGCCACCGCGCAACCGGCAGGTCAACCCGTCCAGGAGGCCCCGGCGGAAGGGATCGCCAGGGCGGGTGGCGCAGGCGCCCCGGATACCCCGGGTGGTGAAGCCGTTGCGGGCCATGGAACCTCCCGGGCCATCCCCGGCGCTGTCGACGGGGCGGATGCACCGGGCACGCCGGCCGCGCCGGATGCGAGTACGGCACCGGCGGCCACTGCGGGTGCCGGGCCGGCGCCTTCCGCTGCAGCGGAAGCGGCGGCCCCCCGGCCTGCGGAGACCGGCACCGGCCAGGAGCCCGGCGGGCCGCAGGTGGGCGAAGGTGGGCGGCGGCCCGACCCGTCGCCTCCCGTGGCTGCAGCCGCGCCGGCGTCCCGCTCCGCGGTGGAGGAGCCCGCCTCCCCCGCCGGCCCCGAGCCCGTGGTCCCCGTCGCACCGGCGGTGCCTGCCGGGCCGTCCAACCAGCCGGCAGCGGCGACCCGCCGGCCGGAGGCGGCCTCCTCGTCCCAGGTGCCGGGGTCGCCCCAGTTGCTGAGCCGGCCGGCCGAGCCGGCCCGGACGGACGCCCGCCCGCGTGCCCAAACCCGGCTGCCGGAGCCGCAGCGCGGGGAGCCGCGGCCGCGACCGGCCGGGCCCGAGCGGGTCGAGGGCCGTTACCGGGGTGGAGCCGCGGCCCGTCCCAACGGCGCGGAGGCGGCCGGTCCCGGCCGCCCGGGCAACGGGTGGCAACGGGGGACCGCGGCGGGGCATCGTCCGGGGGTGGTGGCCCGGTGGGAAGCCCGTGAAGGAGGGTTCCAGGTGCCAGCAGCGATGCCGGCGGAGCCGGCGGCGTCCGGGGAGCGCCCCGGGCTGTACCCTGCCGCGCACCCCGTGGCGGAAGGGGTCCAGCCGGGCACCGGCGGGCCGGGCCAGGGGACCTATGGTGCCGTGGCCGAGCCGGGGGTGGACACCGTCCTCCCGGGAGCACCCGGCGCACCGGCGGCCGGGCCCGGCGGGGCCGGTTCTGCCGGCGGCGAGGCGGCGTCCCGCGGGGGGCGCCCGCAGGGACCCGGCCGGGTTCGTCAGGGTAACGGCGGCCGTCCGGACATCCGCGAGATGGAGCAGATGCCCCTCAAGGAGCTCTACGCCCTGGCCCGCCAGCTGGAGATCCCGTACTACAGCTCCATGCGCAAGCAGGAGCTGATCTTCGAGATCGCCAAGGCGCGCACGGAGAAGGACGGCCTGCTCTGGGCCGAGGGCCTGCTGGACATCATGCCCGAGGGGTTCGGGTTCCTCCGGCCGGTCAACTACCTGCCCAGCAAGGAGGACATCTACGTCTCGCCGTCGCAGATCCGGCGCTTCGACCTGCGGCCCGGCGACATGGTGTCCGGCCAGGCGCGACCGCCCAAGGACAACGAGCGCTACTTCGCCCTGCTGCGGGTCGAGGCGGTCAACGGCGTGGACGCGGAGCTGGCCCGGGACCGGCTGCACTTCGAGGGCTTGACGCCTATCTTCCCCAACGAGCGGCTGACCCTGGAGACGCCCAACGGCAGCATCGCCCAGCGGCTGATCGACCTGGTGGCGCCCATCGGCAAGGGCCAGCGCGGCCTGATCGTCGCCCCGCCCAAGGCCGGCAAGACGATCCTGCTCAAGCAGATCGCCAACGGCATCGCCTTCAACTACCCCGACGTGGCCCTGATGGTGGTGCTCATCGACGAGCGGCCGGAAGAGGTCACCGACATGGAGCGGTCGGTGCGGGGCGAGGTGCTGAGTTCGACCTTCGACCAGACGCCGGAGAATCACGTCAAGCTGGCCGACATGGTGCTGGAGCGGGCCAAGCGCCTGGTCGAACACGGCCGCGACGTGGTGATCCTGCTGGACAGCCTGACCCGGCTCACCCGGGCGCACAACCTGGTCACGCCGCCCAGCGGCCGCACCCTGTCGGGCGGTCTCGACCCCGCCGCCTTCTACAAGCCGAAGCGGTTCTTCGGGGCGGCCCGTAACATCGAGGAGGGCGGCAGCCTGACCATCATCGCCACGGCCCTCATCGACACCGGCAGCAAGATGGACGACGTGATCTACGAGGAGTTCAAGGGCACGGGCAACATGGAGCTGCACCTGGACCGGCGCCTGGCCGAGCGGCGCATCTTCCCGGCCATCGACATCAAGCGCTCGGGCACCCGGCGCGAAGAGCTGCTCCTCAGCAAGGACGAGCAGGAGATCATGTGGGCCCTGCGCCGGTCCATGGGCGACCGCGATCCGGCCGACATCCTGGAGAAGCTGATCGAGCGGATGCGCAAGACCCGTTCCAACGCCGAGTTCATCGCCCAGATCAAGGAGCACCGCAGCTAGGCCGGTGCCGGCGGGGGCGGGGACCAGGCCCTCGGGCAGGCTCCGGGACGGGCTGCATACCTTCGGTAGGTTCCAGCCAAACTCCACCTCGTGCCTGGTCGGTCCACGAGACGGCCCACGAGGTGGTGTCCTTTGGCCAACCTGAGCCGCTGGCTCAACCGCATCAATGCGCTCCTGCTCGCCGCATGGCTCGGGATGGTGATGGCCTGGGGGTCCGGACGGGCGGACCCGGCCCCGGGACGGCCCCAGTCCCTGGACAAGCCCGCCTGGGCGGCCGGGCTCGATGCCCTGGCCGGCCGGTGGCTGGGGTCCCGGTCCGGTCTCCAGGAGGCCGGCGGCCCCCAGGCGCACGGCGAGGGCGGAGCCGGGCGGGCCGGCGCCGGTGGAGCCGGCCAGGAGGCGAAGGCGCCCGGGTCGCCCGCCCCGGCGGCCGGCGGGGCCGGGCCTTCCGCCGCGGCGGGGACGGCCCAGGCCCCCGGGTCGACCGCCGGCAGCCCACCCGGCCAGCCGGCCATTCCGCCCGGCCGGTGGTGGCACCCTCCCGTGGAAGGGGTCGCCACCATCACCTCCCTCTTCGGCCCCCGGGAGGGGCGCTGGCACCATGGGGTCGACCTGGCGGTCCCGGCCGGCACGCCGGTGCGGGCGGTCTGGGCGGGGCAGGTGCGGCAGGCCGGCTGGCGCGGCGATTACGGCCTGGCGGTGGAAGTGGCCCATCCCGGCGGCTGGTCGACCCTCTACGGCCACCTGGAGTCCCTGGCGGTCGAACCCGGCCAGAAGGTGACCAGGGGCCAGCTGCTGGGGTGGGCCGGTGCCACGGGCAACGCCACCGGCCCGCACCTCCACCTGGAGGTGCGGGCCGACGGTGGGTTCTTCGATCCCCTGGCCTGGCTCGACCCCCGCTGGTACCGGCCTTCGCCGGCCCTGCCCGGAAGCCGGGAAACCGGGCCGGGGACGGGAGCCGGGGCGCGGGGCGGATCGTGAGGAGGGGGCCGGGCCGCGGGGCGGGCGGCCGTGGCCCAGGCAAAGGGCAACGGCCCGGCAAAGCTGGTATAATGGTTGGGTGCATTCGAGCCGGAACCGCGCCAGCGGTCCGGCCATCTTGTGCGGGCGATGGCATCCCGCCGCGATGAGGTGAAGGGATATGAAGCCGGGCATCCATCCTGAATACAAGCGGACGGTGATTACCTGCGCCTGCGGGGCCGTGTACGAGGTGGGTTCGACCCGGGAGAACCTGCGGGTCGACGTCTGCGCCCAGTGCCACCCCTTCTACACGGGCACGCAGCGCATCGTCGACACCGGCGGCCGCGTCGACCGGTTCCGCCAGAAGTACGAGCGGTTCCGCCAGGAGCAGCAGGCGGGCGCGGGCGGCCGCTGACGGCCGGGGCCCGGCCCGGCCGGTTCCCCACCGGCGCTGGCAGGTTGGCTGACCGGGTGGCCGGGGGCCCGCGGAAAGGGCGATGGGCATGGACTGGCGCAACCGCTTCGGTGGCCAGGCGGTGATCGAGGGTGTGATGATGCGCGGCGCCGGGCGCCTGGCCCTGGCCGTCCGGCGGCCTGACGGGAGCATCCACGTCACCGTCCGGCCCCATACCGCCTACACCGCCCGCCGGTCCTGGCTGGGCTGGCCTTTCCTGCGCGGCATCGCCGCCCTGGCCGAGGCCCTGGTGGTGGGCATCCAGGTCCTCAACGAGTCGGCCCGGCTGGCGGAAGAACCGGCCGGCGGGGCGGCCCGCGGGGGGACGCAGGGGCTCGACCACCCGGCGGGCCGTCACGGCCGGGAGGTGCCGGCCCGCGACGCGGGCGTGCCGCCCGGCGACCGCTGGGTGACGGTGGTGAACGTCCTGGCCCTGGCCCTGGGGCTCGGCCTGTTCGTGCTGGTCCCCACCTGGGTGGCCACGGCGATGGCCACCGGCGAGCTCGCCCGCAACCTGGTGGAAGGTGCCGTCCGGCTGGTTCTGCTTTTGGGTTACATGGCGGCCATCGGGCGCCTTCCCGACATCCAGCGGGTCTACCAGTACCACGGGGCTGAGCACAAGGCCATCCATGCCCTGGAAGCCGGCGCGCCGCTGGAACCCGAGGTGGCGCAGGGCTTCTCCCGCTTCCACCCGCGCTGCGGGACCGCGTTCCTGCTGTTTGTGGCCGTGACGGCCGTGCTGGTCCACGCCCTGTTCGGCTGGCCGGACTTCTGGCAGCGGACCCTGTTGCGCCTGGCGCTGGTGCCGGTGGTGGCCGGCCTGGCCTATGAATGGATTCTCCTGGCCGCCCGCAGCACAAGCCCCTGGGTCCGCTGGATGTCGGCGCCCGGCCTGTGGCTCCAGCGGCTGACCACGGCCGAGCCCAGCCTGGATCAGCTGGAGGTGGCTCTGGCGGCCCTCAAGGCCTGCCTGCCCCGCGAGGGGTTGCAGGCCCCTGCCGGAAGGGAGCCCGGCGCGACCACGGCCGGCCGCGCCCAGGCCGCCGGCCCCGGTGCCGCTACCGGCGCGGCGGCAGCCCAGCCGGCCCAGGCACCGGCGGGAGCCGTGCCGGTGCCGGCCTCGCCCGGTGCTGCCGCCTTCCCTCCGCCTGCTTCGAGGTGACGCCGCATGGCCGAAAGGTCCAACTCCGTCCACGCGCACGGCGCGCCGGGTGAAGGCCCGGCCCAAGGCCCGGAGCCGGGGCCCCTTCCCGAGCTGCCGGGAGCCCTTCGGGAGGCGCTGGCGGCGCGCCTCGGCCGGTTCGACCAGCTGGAGCGGGAACTGGCCGATCCGGCGGTGGCCGCCGATCCCCGCCGCTGGCAGCCCCTGGCCCAGGAACGGGCGGAGCTGGAGCCGCTGGTCGAGGCCTATCGCCGCTGGCGGGAGGCGGCCGCGGACCTGGAGGCCGCCCGGGCCCTCTTGCGGGAGGCCGAGGAGGCCGACGAACGTGCCTACCTGGCGGCCGAGGTGGAGCGGCTGGAGGGTGAGCGCCAGGCTCTGGAGCGGGCCTTGCGCGGCCTGCTCCTTCCCCGCGATCCCCGGGACCAGCGGGACGTGATCATGGAGATCCGGGCCGGAACCGGCGGCGAGGAAGCCGCCCTCTTCGCCGGCGACCTCTTCCGCATGTACCAGCGCTATGCCGAGCGCCAGGGCTGGCGCACCGAGATCATGGCGGCCACCGAGAGCGACCTGGGCGGGTTCAAGGAGATCATCTTTGCCGTCAGCGGCCGCGGCGCCTTCAGCCGTCTCAAGCACGAAAGCGGCGTCCACCGCGTCCAGCGGGTTCCCGTGACCGAAGCCGGCGGCCGCATCCACACCTCCACGGCCACGGTGGCCGTGCTGCCCGAAGCCGAGGAGGTGGAGGTCCAGATCGACCCCGACGACCTGGAGATCGACACCTTCGCCGCCAGCGGCCCCGGCGGGCAGCACGTGAACAAGACGGAGTCGGCCGTGCGTATCACCCACAAGCCCACGGGGATCGTGGTGACCTGCCAGGACGAGCGCTCCCAGCACAAGAACCGGGCGCGGGCGATGAAGATCCTGCGTGCCCGGCTGCTGGACTACTACACCCGCCGGCAGCAGGAGGAGCTGTCCAAGCAGCGGCGCTCCCAGGTGGGGACGGGCGAGCGCAGCGAGAAGATCCGCACCTACAACTTCCGTGAGAACCGCGTGACCGACCACCGCATCGGCCTCACCCTGTACCGCCTGCAGGAGGTCATGGACGGCGACCTGGACGAGCTCCTGGATGCCCTGGCCGCCCACGACGAGCAGGTGCGCCTGGGCGAGGCGGTGAGCTGAGATGCCGGGTTTCTGGGAGGAACCCGCCGCTCGGCCGCCCGGCGGCACCTCCGGCTCGTTGCCGACGCCGGGCCCGGCCACGGCTCCCCGCCGGGCGGGGCCGGCCGGCACCGGCTTGCCCGCCGAGCGTCCGGCCCGGGTGGGCGAGGCGCTGGCCTGGGCCCGGGCCTTCCTGGTGGAGGCGGGCCTGGCGCCGGACGAGGCCAGGGCCTCGGCGCGGGTGCTTTTGGGGGCCGCCATGGACATGCCGGGCGCCCGCCTTCTGGCCGAACCGGAGGCGCCGCTGCCGCCGGCCGCGTGGGCCCGGTTCGTCCAGTGGGTCCTGCGCCGCGCCCGGCGGGAACCCGTGGCCTACATCCTGCAGCGGGCCGAGTTCTTCGGCCGCCCCTTTCGCGTCACCCCCGCGACCCTGATCCCGCGGCCGGAGACGGAGGTGCTGGTGGAGGCGGTCCTGCGCACGCTGTCGCCGGAACCGGCGGTGGTGGCCGACCTGGGGACGGGGACGGGCATCGTCGGCGTGACCCTGGCGGCCGAGCGGCCCCTGTGGACGGTGCTGGTCACCGATTGCTCGGCCCGTGCCCTCAAGGTGGCGCGGGATAACGCGGCGCGCCACGGGGTGGCGGCGCGCATGCAGTTCTGGGCGGGCGACTGGGCCGAACCCCTGCTGGCGGGCGGCTGGGCGGGCAAGCTGGCCGCCGTGGCCAGCAATCCGCCGTACGTCGCCTCCGGCGACCTGCGCCAGCTCCAGGCGGAAGTCTACCGCTACGAGCCCCACCTGGCCCTGTGCCCGGGGCCCACGGGGCTGGAGGCGTACCACCGGCTGATCCCCGGGGCCGTCCGGCTGCTGGCGCCTGGGGGCTGGATCTTCCTGGAGGTGGGGGCAGGGCAGGCCGCCGCCGTCCGTCACCTGCTGGGCGCGGTGGGTTGCCGCAACCTGTGCCAGTGGCCCGATCTGGCCGGCATCCCCCGGGTGGTGGCAGGACAATGGACGGCCTGAACCGCCCGCCGGCCGATCCCCCGCCCGCGCCGCCGGGCCGGAAGACCGGGCGGCCCGCCCGGGCGGCGGGGCCGCATGCGCGGTCCCGGTTGGCCGGTGAGGGGACCAGGGCGGCAGGTGGGCTCCCCGGCGCCAGCGGCCGGGCCGGCGGGCGGGAGGGGGATCCCGGCCCCGGCGCCGCCTGGGTCCGCCTGGGGACGGACCCCCGCCAGGACGAGGCCGCCGTGCGCCGCGCCGGCGCCATCCTGCGCCAGGGGGGCCTGGTGGCTTTTCCCACGGAGACGGTGTACGGCCTGGGCGCCGATGCGCTCAACCCCCGCGCCGTGGCCCGCATTTTTGCCGCCAAGGGACGGCCCGCCGACAACCCGCTGATCGTCCACGTGACGGGTCCCGAGCAGGCGGGTCCCGAGCTGGTGGCGTCCTGGCCCGAGGCGGGCCGCCGGCTTGCGGAGCGCTTCTGGCCGGGCCCGCTGACGCTGGTGCTGCCGGCAGGCCCCGCCGTGCCCGCGGTGGTGCGGGCCGGGCTGCCCACGGTGGCCGTGCGCTGCCCTGCCCATCCGGTGGCCCAGGCGCTCATCGCGGCTGCCGGTACCCCCGTGGCGGCTCCCAGTGCCAACCGCTCGGGGCGACCCAGCCCTACCCGCGCCGAAGACGTCTGGGCCGACCTGGGGCCCCACCTGGACATGCTGCTGGATGCGGGGCCTGTACCCGTGGGGGTCGAGAGCACGGTGGTCGATGTGACCGTGTGGCCTCCCAGGCTCCTGCGCCCGGGGGGTGTGCCCGCGGAGGACCTGGAAGCCGTGCTGGGGGTGCCCCTGGCGGTGCCGCCGGTGGTGGCGGCCGGGGAAGCGGCGCCGGCACCGGGGATGAAGTACCGGCACTACGCCCCGGAGGCGCCCCTGGTCCTGGTGCCCGATGCCGGCGCGGGGGCCGTGCTCGTCCGCCGCTGGCTGGCCGAAGGCCAGCGGGTCGCCCTGGTGGGCTGCCGCGAGGACCTGGAGGCGTTGCTGGGACAGCTGGGGGCGGGCGGCCGGTGGGTTCCGCTGGATGAGGGCGAAGGCGACCCGCGGCGGGCCGGCGGGGATGCCACCGGTGAGGCCGCGGGATCCGCCGCGGGACGGGCGGGCGGCGAGCCGGCCGCGGGGGCGGGTTCTGCACCCGGCGGTGGCACGGGCCCCGGCGGTGCCACGGAGCCCGGCGGCCCGGAGGGTCCCGGCCGGGAAAGGGCGGGGGATTTCGCTCGGGGGCCGGTGGTCCTCGACCTGGGATCCCGGCACCGGCCCGACCAGCAGGCGCGCCGCCTGTTTCGCGCGCTGCGGGCCGCCGACGCCCTGGGGGCGACGCGGGTGCTGGCCCTGGCGGTGCCCGAGCACGGGCTGGGGCGCGCCGTGATGAACCGGTTGCGCAAGGCGGCGGCAGGAGGGGAGGTGCCCGGCGATGACCATCCGCAGGGTGCTGGTCGTCTGTAGCGGTAACACCTGCCGGAGTCCCATGGCCGCAGCGTACCTGAAGCAGGCCCTGGCGGAGGCGGGCCTGCAGGACATGGAGGTGGCGTCGGCCGGTCTCCATGCCGTCCCGGGGCTCCCGGCGGCGGCCGAGGCCCGGGAGGCCGTGGCTCGCGACGGGCTGTCCCTGGCAGACCACCGCAGCCAGCCCGTGACGCCGGATTTGCTGGAGGGTGCCGGCCTGGTCCTGGCCATGACCCGTTCCCAGGCGGAGGAACTCCGCCGCCGCTTTCCCGGGATCGCGCCGCGGGTCGCCCTCTGGCGGGAGTGGGCGACCGGCGCCTCCCTGCCCGACGCCGATGTGCCCGACCCCTTTGGCCAGGGGCTGGCGGACTACCAGATCCTGGCCCGGCAGTTGCGGCGGGAGGCGGCCATGGCGGCGCAGCGGCTGGCCAGCCTGCAGCGGGACGCTGCGCAGGGGGGAGGCGTGCCCGGGCGCGCTGGGGGCCCCGCGGTGGACGCGGCGGACCGCACCCCCGGCACCGGCGTCTCCCCCGCCACCGGAGCCGCCCCCGGCGCCGGTGCCGGGGGCGGAGCGGGCATGGCTTTCCATACCAGGACGGAGGAGGAACGCGCCGTGACCGGGAGGGAAGAACGCGCCGCGGACCAGGCCGGCGGAGCCCGGGGAGCATCGGGACGCCTTCGGGTCGCCATCGGCAGCGATCACGCCGGGTTCGACCTCAAGCAGGATCTCATCGCCTTCATGGAGGAGCAGGGCCTGGAGGTCATCGACGTGGGCACCCACCAGCGGGAATCGTGCGACTACCCCGACTACGCGCGGGCAGCCTGCCAGAAGGTGCTGGAAGGTGAGGCGGACCGGGCGGTGCTGATCTGCGGTACGGGCATCGGCATGGCCATCGCGGCCAACAAGCTGCCGGGCATCCGGGCCGCGTGCTGCACCGAGCCCTACTCGGCTCGCCTGACCCGGCAGGACAACGACAGCAACGTCCTGACCCTGGGCGCGCGGGTGGTCGGGCCCGGGATGGCCCGGGAGATCCTGGCCACCTGGCTCGAGACGCCCTTCGCCGGCGGGCGCCACCAGCGCCGGCTCGACAAGATCGCTGCCCTGGAACGCGAATCTATGCAACGGTGACCCCCTTTCGAGCAGGAAGGAATGGTTTTTAATCTTCTGTAAATAATGGAAACCGCCCTGGCGAGCCCTTTGACACCGCAGGGGGCGGGTTCTACAATCCATGAGGACGCCGGCCGGTCGAGACCGGCCGCGGCGGGCGGCGCCCTGTGGGGGAGGGGGGCGCCCGCCGGTCGGGAGAGAACGGGAGGAAGAGCCGTCATGCCATCGTGGGCCCATTCCCCGTCGCACTGGCTGGCGCTGGCCGTCGCGGCGCTGGTGGCCCTGGTGACCACCCCCCTGGTCCGGGCTGTGGCCCTCCGCCTGGGGCTGGTCGCCCGCCCGACCCCGCGCAGCGTGCACCGGGTTCCCGTGCCGCACCTGGGCGGTCTGGCGATCTTTGCCGGGTTCGTCGCCGCGGCGCTGGCCAGCCTGGGTTGGGCCGATGCCGATGTGGCGGCGGTGCTGCTGGGCGGCCTGGTCATGGTGGCCGTGGGCCTGGCCGACGACGTGCTGGATCTGCCGCCCGTGGTCAAGCTGGCGGGCCAGGTGGCGGCGGCACTGGTCGCCGTGGTACAGGGCATCCGCATCGAAGTGCTGACCAATCCCCTGGGGCTGCTTACGCCCACCGGGGCCGACGACCTGCTGGTCCTCGGGGCATGGGGCGTTCCCCTCACCGTGCTGTGGATCGTCGCCATGAGCAACGTGATCAACCTGATCGACGGGCTGGACGGCCTGGCCGCGGGGATCGCGTCCATTGCCGCCCTGACGGTGCTGGTGGTGGCGCTCCAGACGGGGCAGCCGCTGGAAGCGGTGCTGCTCATGGCGGCCCTGGCCGGCAGCACCCTGGGGTTCCTGCCCTACAACTTCAACCCGGCCAAGATCTTCATGGGCGACACGGGGGCGCTGTTCATCGGCTACACCATCGCCACCGTCTCGGTGGTAGGCCTATTGAAGAGCGCGGCCGTGGTGGCCCTGGCCGTACCCGTGATGGTCCTGGCCCTGCCCATCGCCGACACCGCCCTGGCCATCCTGCGGCGCCTGCAGGCGGGACGGCCCGTCATGGCCGCCGACCGGGACCACCTGCACCACCGGCTGATGCGCCTCGGCTTCAGCCACCGGGACGCGGTGCTGGTGATGTATCTCATCACCGCCTGGCTGGCGCTGGGGGCCGTCTCGGTCGCCCAGGGGAACATCCTGCAGGGCGTGCTGATCGTCGTCACCTTGGCCGCGTCGGTTCACCTGGTGGCCCGCAAGCTGCTGGAGTGGAACCGGCAGCGGCCGCGGCGCCTGGGCCACTGAGCTTCCCGCCACTCACCTGCCCCAGGACCCGGTGCCAACGGGGGTCGACCCGGCGGCTTCTGGCCGGCCTCCTGCCGGAATGCCGGACCTTGTTTGGCAAACCTCCAACGTGACAACCTGACACCATCGCCTTCACACCCCCCAATGTTTCCGGCCGGCGCCAGGGGACCGGCATCCGATCCCCGGGGGGAGCAGGCTCCCCGCTGCGGCCGGTCCCCGCGTGGCGGGGGCGGCGGGGGCGAAGGAGGGCAGACCTGCATGGGACAAGCTCAGTGGGCCCGCCCGTTCCCGGGTGGCGCGGCGGGCGGCACGATGCCGCGGGCGCGCCGGCGGGAACCGGGCGCCGGAGGTCGAGGGGAGGCCGGGACCCCCGGGGGGACCGCGCCGTTCCACCCGGGCAGTCCGGCCGGGAGGCCGGGGAGACCGGCGGGCGGGGAGGCGGGGGGCAGCGGCCGTCCTGGTGGTGCTACGGTAGCGGCCGGAACGGCAGCCCTGCGCGCCCGCCTGGGGGCGCGCAGGCCGGCGGGCCAGCCGCTCAAGGTCCTGGTGGTGTTCGGCACCCGCCCCGAAGCCACCAAGATGGCACCGGTCATCCACCGGCTGGCGCGGCGGCCGGCCATTCGCGTGCAGGTGGCCGTGACGGCGCAGCACCGGGAACTGCTCGACCAGGTCCTTCATCTCTTCGGCATCGAACCCGACTTCGACCTGGACATCATGCAACCCCGGCAGACCCTGACCGACATCACGACCCGGGCCCTGCAGGGCCTGGAGGCGGTGCTGCGCCAGGCGCAGCCCCATCTGGTGCTGGTCCACGGCGACACCACCACCACCCTGGCCGGCGCGCTGGCCGCCTTCTACCACCAGGTGGCCATCGGCCATGTCGAGGCGGGCCTGCGGACCTACGACAAGTACCAGCCTTTTCCAGAAGAGATCAACCGGCGGCTCACCGACGCCCTGTGCGACCTGCACTTCGCGCCCACCCCGGCCTCCCGGGCGAACCTGCTGCGGGAGGGCATCGACCCGGCCGGGATCTTCGTCACGGGCAACACCGCCATCGATGCCCTGCTGTCGGTGGTTTCGCCCGGTTACCGCTTCCGCCGGGACGAGCTGGCCCGCTTCCCGTCGCCGGGCCGGCGCCTGGTCCTCTGCGAAGCCCACCGCCGGGAGAACTGGGGCGAGCCCCTGGAGGCGGTGGCCCGTGCCCTGCGGCGGCTGGTGGAGAGCCACCCCGACATCGAGCTGGTCTACTCGGTCCACCCCAACCCGGTGGTGTCCGGCACCATCCGCCGCCACCTGGAGGGGGTCGAGCGGGTGAGCCTGCTGGATCCGCCGGAGTACGCCGACTGGGCCAACCTGATGGCCCGCGCCACCCTGCTGCTGACGGATTCCGGCGGGTTGCAGGAAGAGGCGCCCGCCCTGGGCTTGCCGGTGCTCCTGTTGCGGGACAAGACGGAGCGGCCGGAGGCGGTGGAGGCAGGCACCGTGCTGCAGGTCGGCCCCCACGAGGAGCCCATCCTGCGCACGGCCCGGCGGTTGCTGACCGATCCCGCCGCCTACCGGCAGGTGGCCCGGGCCCGCAACCCCTTCGGCGACGGGCAGGCGGCGCGGCGTACCGTGGAGGCCATCGAGTACGTGTTCGGGCTGCGGGACCGGCCGCCCGACCCCTGGGATCCGGGCCTGCCGCCGGCCCAGGCGGTCCGGGCCCCCGCTCCGGCCGACTCGCCGCCGGGCCACGGCCTGAACCCGGGCGACCCGCAGGCGGCCCGTTGGTCCTGAGGCGCCCGGTACAGCTACGGGGTTCCGGCGGCCCACCCCGGCTGCCACGGGGCCGGCGAGCCGGGGGCGCGGTCCCCACCCTAAGGGCCCGGGTGCCGGGAGCAGGGCTTCGCGGGCCTCGGGCGGGGATCCGGTTGCCCACCCTACCGCCCTCTGCTAATCTACCGCTGGTGCGCGTGCCAGCGGCCTCCGGAACCGGCCCGGCGGCGCCCCGGCGGTAACCTGGCAGGGGACCGCAGCAGGGAGGATGGACCATGGCGGGCGAGAGCCCTTCCAGGCCCAGGCGGCCCCGCAAGGCCGTGCTGCCCCCCCGCAAGGCCACGCCGCCCGGGGCGCGGGACCGCTCCGGGCGGGCGTGGGGCGGCTCCGGGAACGGGCTGCGGGGCGCGGGCACGCTCTTCGAGCTGGCTTTCACCTTCGCGGGCACCCTGCTGGCCGGCATGGCCATCGGCTACTACGGCGGCCGCTGGCTGGACGGATGGCTGGACACGGCGCCCTGGCTGCAGCTGCTGGGGCTCATGCTGGGCGTGGTGGCTGCCTTCCGGGTCTTGTGGCGTACCCTCCAGCGCCTGGATGCGGACGAACCCGCCGCCGGCGGCCCGGGGCGCGGCCACGGGGGGGCGGGCATGCCGGGTAGAGGGCCGGGCGCAGCCGGTCCGGGCTCTTCCGGCTCCGGGCCCGATGCCTCCGCCGGCCGCGAAGTTCCCAGGCACCCGGCGGAGCAGGAACGCGGCGGAAAGGGCGGGCCGTCTTCGTGAACGCCTTCACAAGCTGGACGGATCCGGTGCTGGGACTGGCGGCCGGGGTGTGGGGCATGCTCTGGGGACTTGCCAACTACCGGTTGCTTGCCGGTCCCCTGCAGCGTATGCGGACCGCCACGGATCGCGAAGCGATTGCCACACTTCAACAGCAGGTCCTGGGCCGATTCTTGTTGCGCATGGCTCTAAGTTTTGTTTCACTCTTGATGGTGTTCCTGGTTACCGGCCGGCCCCTGGCCATCCTCGCGGCCGTTGCCGGGCTCATCCTGGCCGGTGACGCTCCCCTGTTCTTCCGGATGCGAGCAAGGAGGGAACGGGCTTGACCCCATGGCTGCAGCTGGCCGCCGCGGGCGGCGAGGCGGCGGAGGGCGGGCACGTGGTCTTCCACCTGTTCGGGCTGCCCGTGCACGAGTCCATCGTCACCATGTGGATCCTCATGGCCCTGATCATCGTGCTGGGGATCGCGGCGGCCCGCGGCCTGCACCTGGTGCCGCGCAATCGGTTTCAGATGGCCGTCCAGTGGGCCGTGGAATCCCTTTACGGCTTTGTGACCGACATCATGGGCCGGGAGCGGGCGCGGCAGTTCACTCCGCTGTTGGGCTCCTTCTTCGTTTTGATCCTGCTGAGCAACTACACCGGCCTGCTTCCCCTTCTGCCCCACGAGAACTGGTTCCAGCCGCCGACGAGCCGCTGGGGCGTGACCGGCGGCTTGGCCATCTTCACCTTCGTGGCCGTCCAGGTCTACGGCTTCCGGCGCCACGGGCTGGGGTACTTCCGGCGCTTTCTCGAAGGGCCTGTCTTCCTCTGGCCGCTGACGGTTCCCCTGGCGGTCATTGAAGAGCTGATCAAGCCCTTCTCCCTGTCCTTGCGTCTGTTCGCCAACATCTTTGGTGGCGAGGCGGTCCTGGCAGGGCTTTTGGCCGCCCTGCCCTGGTTCCTGCCCATGGGCGTGATGTTCATCGAGGTCATTGCCGGGTTCGTGCAGGCGCTGATCTTCACCATGATGTCGGCCCTGTACATCGAGGCGGCCACCGCCGAGTTCCACCACGAGCATTGAGGAACATTTTCAGGCTTGACCCGCGGGCGGCTGCGGCGGCCCGCCGGGCAAAGTTTTCGGAAAGGAGGGGGAGACGCGGTGGAAGGAATCACCGGGATTGCGTTCTTCTCCGCGCTGGCGGTCATCGGCCTGGCCATCGCAGCCATCGGCTCGGCCACCGGCCAGGCGCGGGCGGCGGCGGCGGCGCTGGACGCCATCTGGCGCCAGCCTGAGGCGGCCGGCCGTATCCAGACGGTCCTGATCCTGTCGCTGGCCTTCCTCGAGTCGCTGACCCTGTTCACCTTCGCCCTCGCCTTCCTGTTCGCCGGCCAGGTGGCCGGTTGATGGGACGCCGGCAGGGGCGTAGCAGCCCCTGCCGGCGGCGAGGCGGATCGGGTGGCGGGGGGCGGCCGGGCCCGGGCTCGATCGGTTGCATCGGACCGCCCCCCAATGGCGTTGTGGGGCCATGGACCACGCCCCGGCGGGGCCGGGCAGGCTACGGCCTGCGACGGCAGGCCACGGCCTGCCAACGGGTACCGCCCGCGGCTGGAGGGAACAACGGTGCATATTTCACCCGAGTTGATCTGGGCGTTCATCAACTTTTTCCTGTTCGTCATCGTGCTCGCCCGGTTCTTCTGGCGCCCGGTGATGGAGTTGCTGGACCGGCGCCGGGAGGAGATCGAGGTCAACCTGGCCGCTGCCGAGCGCGCCCGGGAGGAGGCGGCCCGGGCCGAGGCCGAGTACCGCCAGCGGCTGGCGGCCGCCCAGCGGGAGGCCCAGAGCATCCTGGAGCGGGCGACCCAGCTGGCGGAGCAGGAGCGCCAGGAGCGGCTTGAGGCAGCGCGCCGCGAGGCGGAGCAGCTGCTGGAACGGGCCCGGGCCACCATCGAGCGGGAGAAGGAGCAGGCCATCGCCGCCCTGCGGCGGGAGGTGGCCGACCTGACCCTGCTGGCCACGGAGCGGGTGCTGGGCCGGGTGCTGGACGCCGAAGACCAGCGCCGGCTGGTGACCGAGGCCGTGGAAGAGGTGGCGAGCCTGCGATGAAGCGCCGCCCCCTCGCCCAACGCTACGCCCGGGTTCTGTACGATCTCGGCCGCGAGAGCAGTGAACTCGACCGCCTGGCCGCCGACCTGGCCCGCGTGCTCGACGTCTTCAGCGAGCATCCCGAGTTGAGCCAGCGCTTCGAGAGCCTGGCCGTCCCGGCGCGTGACAAGCAGCAGCTGATCGAGTCCGTCTTCGGGGACCGGGTCCATCTGTGGGTAGGCAACCTGCTGCGGCTGCTGGTGCGCCGGCGGAGGGAAAACCTGCTGCCGGACATCGTGGCCGAGTTTACTGCCCTGCGCGACCGGGAGGCGGGCGTGCTGGAGGCCGAGGTGGAGGCGGCGGCGGAGCTGGATGCCGCCACCCGGCAGCGCCTGGAGGAGGAGCTGGCCCGCTCCCTGGGGGCTCGCCAGGTGCGCCTCGCGGTGCGGGTTCGTCCGGAGCTGCTGGGCGGCCTGGTGGTGAAGATCGGCGACCGCCGGCTGGATGCCAGCCTGCACCGCCGGCTGGTGCAGCTCCACCGCCGGCTGGCCACGGGCGGTCAGGCGTAGGAGGGACGAGCTGGTGAGCATTCGTCCGGAAGAGATCACCGCCGTCATCCGGCAACAGATCGAAAACTTCGAGGGCCGCGCCGAGCTGGAAGACGTGGGCACCGTGATCCAGATCTCCGACGGCGTGGCCACCGTGTACGGCCTGGAGAAGGTCATGGCCAGCGAGCTGGTGGAGTTCCCCAAGAGCGGGGTCTACGGCATGGCCCTGAACCTGGCCGAAGACTCCGTGGGCGTGGTCGTCCTCGGGCCCTACACGGACATCAAGGAAGGCGACGAGGTGCGGCGCACGGGCCGCATCATCCAGGTGCCCGTGGGCCCCGAGCTCCTGGGCCGGGTGGTGAACCCCCTGGGCCAGCCCATCGACGGGGGCCCTGCCATCAATGCCACCCGGACGCGGCCCATCGAGTCGCCGGCTCCCGGCGTCATCGTGCGGCAGTCGGTGAACCAGCCCCTGCAGACGGGGTGGAAGGCCATCGACTCGATGATCCCCATCGGCCGCGGCCAGCGCGAGCTGATCATCGGCGACCGCCAGACCGGCAAGACCGCCCTGGCGGTGGACACCATCATCAACCAGAAGGACCAGAACGTCATCTGCGTCTACGTGGCCATCGGCCAGAAGGCGTCCACCGTGGCGGGCGTGGTGGAGACCCTGCGCAAGTACGGCGCCATGGACTACACCATCGTGGTGTCCGCCACCGCGTCCCAGCCGGCGCCTCTGCTCTACATCGCGCCCTACGCCGGCTGCGCCATGGGCGAGTACTTCATGTACGAGGAGCACCGGGACGTACTGGTCATCTACGACGACCTCACCAAGCAGGCCTGGGCGTACCGCGAGCTGGCCCTGCTGCTGCGGCGGCCGCCGGGACGCGAGGCCTACCCCGGTGACGTGTTCTACCTGCACTCCCGCCTGCTGGAGCGGGCGGCCCGGCTGAGCGACGAGGTGGGCGGAGGGTCCCTGACGGCCCTGCCCATCATCGAGACCCAGGCCGGCGACATCTCGGCGTACATCCCGACCAACGTCATCTCCATCACCGACGGCCAGATCTTCCTGGAGTCGGATCTGTTCTACTCCGGCGTCCGGCCCGCCATCGACGTCGGCCGGTCGGTGTCCCGCGTGGGCTCGGCCGCCCAGATCAAGGCCATGAAGCAGGTGGCCGGCCGCCTGCGCCTCGACCTGGCCCAGTACCGCGAACTGGCCGCCTTCGCCCAGTTCGGCTCCGACCTGGACAAGGCCACCCAGGCGCGCCTGGCTCGCGGCCAGCGGGTGACGGAGATCCTCAAGCAGGGCGAGCACCAGCCCATGCCCGTGGAGGAGCAGGTCGTCGCCATCTACTGCGGCGTCAACGGGTATCTGGACGACGTGCCCGTGGAACGGGTGCGGGAGTTCGAGCGGGAGTTCCTCCAGTACCTGAAGCGGTACAATCCGGAGGTGCTGGAGTCCATCCGCACCCAGAAGGAGATCACCAAGGAGAACGAGCAGCGCCTGCAGGCGGCCATCCAGCAGTTCAAGGCCGGCTTCCTGGCGGAGGGGCAACAGGGCACGGGGCAGCCCGCCCCGCAGGCGCAGCGGGCGTCGTGAGCCCGGCCGGGAAGGGTGAGTGGCCATGGCCTCGATGAGGGACATCCGGCGGCGGATCCGGGCGGTGCGCAGCACCCAGCAGATCACCCGCGCCATGTACATGGTCGCCGCCGCCAAGCTGAAGAAGGCCGAAGAGGCCGCCCGTTCCGGCCGCCCCTATGCCGCCGCGCTGCGGGCCATGCTGGCCCGCCTGGCAGGCTCCGAACAGGCGCGCCAGCATCCCCTGGTGGCGCCGCGGCCCGTGCGCCGGGCCGGGCTGGTGGTCATCACCGGTGACCGGGGCCTGGCGGGCAGCTACAACGCCAACGTCATCCGCCGGGCCGAACAGGAACTGCGCCAGCTGCCCGAAGGGGTCGAACCGGTCCTGGTCACCGTGGGCCGCAAGGGCCGCGACCACTTCCGCCGCCGGGGCTACCCGCTGGCCCATGAGCTGACGGGCATCGGCGAGGACGTGGACTTCGCCACGGCCCGGGAACTGGCCCGCTGGCTGGTCGACCGCTACCTGGCGGAGGCCATGGACGAGGTCCGGCTGATCTACACCGAGTACCGCTCGGCCATCAGCCAGCGGCCGGTGGTGATGCGCCTCTTGCCGGTGGCCGGCCTGGAGGAGCAGCCCGGCGGGGAGCCGGGCCGGGGCGCCGCGAGCGCCGCCGGGGCCGAGCCTGCGGGACGGCAGGCTCCCGGTTCCGGCCCCACGCCCGGCTCCTGGCGGGAATACATCTACGAGCCGTCGGAGCAGGCCATCCTGGAGGCGCTGCTGCCCAAGTACGTGCAGATCCTGGTCTTCCGCGCCCTGCAGGAGGCGAAGGCCAGCGAGCACGGGGCCCGCATGACGGCGATGAAGAATGCCACCGACAACGCCGGCGAGCTGATCGACACCCTGACCCTGGAGTACAACCGGGCCCGCCAGGCGGCCATCACCAAGGAACTGGCGGAGATCGTCAGCGGCGCCGAGGCCCTCAAGGGCTAGCCGTCCCGGCTGGCGGCCCCCGCCGGGTCCGGCCCGGAGCGGCCGGGCCTGGACCGGCGAGGGCCAGGCCGGAGGCGGCCGGTTCGTCCAGCACCGGGCGGGACGGAGGCGCCGAGGACCGGAGGGAACACAGCAATGGCCGAGAAGAACGTGGGCCGGGTCGTGCAGGTCATCGGCCCGGTGGTCGACATCGAGTTCCCCGAGGGCAACCTGCCCGACATCTACAACGCCATCAAGATCCAGGCCAAGACCGAAGAGGTGGAGATCGACCTGACGGTGGAGGCCGCCCAGCACCTGGGCAACAACGTGGTCCGCTGCGTGGCCATGGCCTCCACCGACGGCCTGCAGCGCGGCATGCCGGCGGTGGACACCGGCGGCCCCATCTCGGTGCCCGTGGGCCGTGAGGTGCTGGGGCGGATGTTCAACGTCCTGGGCGAGCCCATCGACGGCAAGGAGCCGCCCCAGGCCAAGAAGCGGTATCCCATCCACCGGCCCGCGCCGGACGTGGCCGACGTCAACCCCGCCACGGAGATCCTGGAGACCGGCATCAAGGTCATCGACCTGATCTGCCCCTTCGCCCGCGGCGGCAAGGTCGGCCTCTTCGGCGGCGCCGGCGTGGGCAAGACCGTCATCATCATGGAGCTGATCCACAACATCGCCTACAAGCACGGCGGCTTCTCCGTCTTCGCCGGCGTGGGCGAGCGCACCCGCGAGGGCAACGACCTCTACCACGAGCTCAAGGAGTCCGGGGTGCTCGACAAGACGGCCCTGGTGTTCGGCCAGATGAACGAGCCCCCGGGCGCCCGCCTGCGGGTGGGCCTGACGGGCCTGGCCATGGCCGAGTACTTCCGGGACGAAGAGGGCCAGGACCTGCTGCTCTTCATCGACAACATCTTCCGCTTCACCCAGGCCGGTTCGGAGGTATCGGCCCTGCTGGGCCGCATGCCCAGCGCCGTGGGTTATCAGCCCACGCTGGCCACCGAGATGGGCAACCTGCAGGAGCGGATCACCACGACGCGGAAGGGCTCCATCACCTCGGTGCAGGCGGTGTACGTCCCCGCCGACGACTACACCGACCCGGCGCCGGTGACCACCTTCGCCCACCTGGACTCCACGGTCCGGCTGGAGCGGGCCATTGCCGAGCGCGGCATCTACCCGGCCGTCGACCCGCTGGCCTCCACCTCCCGGATTCTGGACCCCAACATCGTGGGCCAGGAACACTACGAGGTGGCCCGCGGCGTCCAGCAGGTGCTGCAGCGCTACAAGGACCTGCAGGACATCATCGCCATCCTGGGCATGGACGAGCTGACGGAAGAGGACAAGCTGATCGTGCAGCGGGCGCGCAAGCTGGAGCGCTTCCTGTCCCAGCCCTTCTTCGTGGCCGAGGTGTTCACCGGCACGCCGGGCAAGTACGTCAGCCGCGAGGAGACCGTCCGGGGCTTCAAGGAGATCCTGGAGGGCAAGCACGACGACCTGCCCGAGGCGGCCTTCTACATGGTCGGCACCATCGACGAGGCCGTGGAGAAGGCGAAGACCCTGGTCTGAGAGGGGCGACACCATGGCGGAGCGCGCCATCACCCTGGAGGTCATCACGCCGGAGCGGGTGGTCTTCCGCGAGGAGGTCGACTCGCTGATCGTGCCGGGGGCCGAGGGCTTGCTGGGCGTGTTGCCCGGCCATGCCCCCATGGTGGCGGCCCTGAAGATCGGCATCCTGACCTACCGCAAGGACGGCGAGCGGCGCCGGGTGGCGGTGGCGGGCGGGTTCTTCGAGGTGGCGGACAACCACGCCGTGGTGCTCTCCGACGCCGCCGAGCGGGCCGAAGAGATCGATGTGCTGCGGGCGCGCCAGGCGGCCGAGCGGGCGCGCCGCCGCCTGGCCGAACGGGAGGCCAACTGGGACTTTGAACGGGCGCGGGCGGCCCTCAACCGGGCGCTGAACCGGCTGCGGGCCGCCGGGGCCGACACCGGCGACCTGGCCTGAACCCGCCGCTGCGCGCCGGCCCCGCGCCGGCGCGCAGCCTGCGTGGGCACGCATCGCCCGGGCCGGTCGCCGCCCCCCGGGGCCGGCGAAGGTCCACCCGCCGGACGGCGGGGACCGGGCCTGCGCGACGGGTGGGCAACCCCCAGGATGGGCAACCCCCAGGGCGGTGGGCGCCTTCCCAGGAGCCGCCTGGAACCCCGGACGGGCCGGGGACGATAACATACATGGGGATCCACGCGGCGGCCCCCGCCCGCCCCAGGGCGGCCGGGCGCATAACCGGGCGGCCGCCCGCGAATCCCCTATCGGCGGGCACGCCGAAGGTGCGCCGGCAGCGTGCGCGGTGCCACGGAACGGAGCACCGCGCGGCAGGGTGGGGCCCCGGCGCTCGGCGTGTCCCGGTTGCGGCCCGCCCGCCTGCGGGCGTGGCCCTGGAGGGGGTTGAGACGGTGGAACGAATCGTGGTTCGCGGCGGGCGCCCCCTGCAGGGTCAGGTGAGGATCAGCGGAGCCAAGAACGCGGCCTTGCCGATCCTGGCGGCTACCTTGCTGGCGGAAGACACCTGCTTGCTGTACGACATCCCGTCGCTGGACGACGTGGTCACCATGACCCGCATGCTGACCCAGCTGGGGGTCACGGTGGAGTCCACGGGGGAGGGTGCCCTGGCCGTCCACCCGGCGGCGGAGCTCCAGTACGCCGCGCCCTATGACCTGGTACGGCGCATGCGGGCGTCCATCCTGGTCCTGGGACCGCTGCTGGCCCGCCTGGGACGCGCCCGGGCCGCCCTGCCCGGAGGCTGCGCCATCGGGCAGCGTCCCATCGACCTGCACCTGAAGGGCTTTGCCGCCCTGGGCGCCGACGTGGAGGTCAGCGGCGGCGAGGTGGAGGTCCGGGCCCCCAGGGGGCTGCGCGGCACCTCGATCTACCTGGACGTACCCAGCGTCGGGGCGACGGAGAACATCATGATGGCCGCCGTTCTGGCCGAGGGCACCACCACCATCGAAAACGCCGCGGAAGAACCGGAGATCGTCGACCTGGCCAACTTTCTCAACACCCTGGGAGCCGACGTGCGCGGCGCCGGCACGCGGGTGATCCAGATCCACGGCGTGCCGGTGCTGGGAGGCGGGACGTACACCATCATCCCCGACCGCATCGAGGCGGGCACCTTCCTGCTGGCGCCCCTGGTGGCCGGCGGCCAGGTGACGGTCACCGGGGTGGTGCCGGAACACCTCAAGTCCCTGCTGGCCAAGGTGCGGGAGATGGGCGCCGATGTGGTGGTCGACGGGGACGAGGTGACCGTGGCGATCAGCAGCCGGCCCAAGGCGGTGGACATCAAGACCCTGCCCTACCCGGGCTTTCCCACCGACCTGCAGGCGCCCATGATGGCGGCCCTGGTCACCGCCGAGGGAACGGCCACGGTGACCGAAACCCTCTTCGAGAATCGCTTCGCCCACGTGCCGGAGCTGCGCCGCATGGGTGCGCGGATCCAGATCCAGGGGCAGACGGCCATCATCACCGGGGTCGAACGGTTGCAGGGTGCGCCGGTCACCGCCACCGACCTGCGCTCGGGTGCGGCCCTGGTGCTGGCCGGGCTCGGGGCCGAAGGGATCACCGAGGTCAGCGGCGTCCACCACATCGACCGGGGCTACGTGGCCATCGAGCAGAAGCTGCGGGCCCTGGGCGCCGACGTGGCGCGTCTGTCCACGGAGGACGACCCGCTGGCGGCGGCCCTGCTCCTGCACTAGGCCTTGCACCAGGCCGCCCAGCGCAGGTCGCGCGGCGCCGGATCCGCCGTCGCGGAGCCGGGTGGCGCCAGGAACTCCGAACCCTTTCGGCCGAACGCGGGCCCCGGAGCCATGGACCCGGGGCTCGCACCGCTTTTATGAAGGTCTTGCACCCCTATCTTCCCGGGCCTCGTGCCCAGGGCCCCCGTCCCCGTGGTGCCGGCGCAGGCATGTCCCCCCTCCCCGTTGCATAGAGATGTCCCGAATCCGAGGGAGGGATCGCCCTTGCCTGTTCGGCCGGCGTGGCGCCGCCCCGTAGCCGGCTGGTTCCTCCTGGCGCTGGTGCTGACGGTGCTGCTGCCTTTTCTCGTGGTGCTGACCCGGGGCCTGCGTATCGAGACGCCTCAGGCTCCGGCCGTGCCCCTGGACCCCGGCCAGCTGCCGGTGCGGGTGTGGATTCCGGGACAGCATGGCGTGCAAGCCCTGCCCCTGGAGGTCTACCTGACGGGCGTGGTGGCCGCCGAGATGCCCGCTTCCTTCCACATCGAAGCCCTCAAGGCGCAGGCGGTGGCGGCCCGCACGTACACCGTGCGGCAGATGCAGGTCTTCGGGGGGCCGGGTTGCCGCGAACACGCGGAGGCGGACGTCTGCGGCGACCCGCAGACGGGACAGGCCTGGCAGCCCCTGGAGGCCCGGCGCCGGGACTGGGGGCTGTTGAACGGGTGGCGCTTCGCCCGGAAGATCCAGCAGGCGGTGCAGGAGACGGCCGGCCTGATCCTGGTCTACCAGGGGGCGCCCATCGACGCGGTCTACCACTCCACCTCCGGCGGGCGCACCGAGGACGCTGCCGCCGTCTGGGGCAACCAGGTGCCTTACCTGCGGCCCGTGGACTCCCCGTGGGAGACGGCCTCACCCCACTGGCGCAGCACCCGGACCATGACCCTGCAGGAGTTCGCCCGCCGCCTGGAGGTCGACCCCAAGGTCGTGCGGGACCTGCCGGGGGAGCAGTGCTTTGCGCGGGTCGAATCCTCGCCGGGGGGGCGCGTGGGCCGGGCCACCGTGGGCGAGAAGACCTTCACCGGTCCCCAGCTCCGCCAGCGGCTGGAGCTGCCCTCCACCTGGTGGACGTGCCACCGGCAGGGGGAGCAGCTGACCTTCACCATCCGGGGCTGGGGCCACGGGGTGGGGATGTCCCAGTACGGTGCCGACGGAATGGCCCGCCAGGGGCACAGCTACGAGGAGATCCTCCGGCATTACTACCCCGGGACCAGCCTGCGGCCCATCTTCAGCGAGTAGCCCACCCGTCTCCGGCGGGAAGCCCGCCCGGCCCGTCGGCGGGTCCGGCCATCGGGACCGGACGGCCTGCCCCTTGGCCCGGGCCGACCCGCCGGGCTCCTACGCCACGGCCCTGCTGCCGGTGCGTCCGGTGAAAGCCGCACTTTCCTGCATAAATGCACCAGCCCTGGTAACACTACCGCCCAGAGGTGGTGCCACATGCAGGAGACCCCGCAAAGCGGGCAGAGCCGCCTGGCGGGCCGGCTGGCCGGCTGGATGGCCAGGATGCGCGGGCGGCCGGCGCTGCGGTCGCTGGTGGGTTTCGCCGTGCTGGTGGCCGTCTTCATCGGGTCTTATCTGTACTTCCAGGGCTGGCCGGGGTTGAGCGGGCCCGAGACCGCTTCCCTGGATGAGCAGACCCCCTTGGAGACGGGTGCCGACCAGGGCGTGGCACCCAGCACGGCCACCCCGGAACCCATGACCGGCCAGGCCGGGGCCGGCACGGAGGCGGGGACACCGGCGCAACCCCGGGACAACGTGCCCACCCGGGAAGTCACGGGCGAGACGACTCCGGCCTTCATCTGGCCCGTCGCCAGCGGCAAGACGGCCATGGGCTTCGGCTGGCAGTACTCCGAGACCATGGGTGACTGGCGCTGGCACCCCGGCGTCGACCTGGCGGTCGAGGAGGGCGCCCAGGTGGTGGCCGCCGCCGACGGGCGGGTGGTCGCGGTCCACCGCGACCCCGATCGCGGCCTGACGGTGACCATCGAGCACGATGGCGGGTACCGCACGGTCTACGCCAGCCTGGCCGAGGCGACGGTGGAAGCCGGACAGCAGGTGCGGCGCGGCCAGGCCATCGGCAAGGCGGGCCAGTCGGCCCGGATCGAGGCGGCCGCCGGCACCCACGTCCACTTCGAGATCTGGCGTGGCGACGAGGCCGTCGACCCGCAGACCCTGATCGGCTAGGAGGATCTCCCGCCGGACGAACCGGCCGGAAGAACCAGCCCCCGGCCGGAGAACCGGCCCCGGCCTGGAGAACCGGGCCCGGCCCGGAAAACCGCACCGGGCCCGGCGCCGGCTGCCGGGGGACCCGCAGCCCCGTACCACCCGCGGCCCCGCTCCCCCGAGCCCCCTCGGGGGAGCGGGGCCGCGGCCTTTGGCAGGGTGAGCCGCCCCCACGCCCTGGCGGGCCCGGTGACCCAGCGGGCCTGTCCGCCCGTCCGCGGCCGTCCGGTGGCCTGCGGCCAAGGTATGTTTGCCTAACGCCCTCATATAGATGGTACCAGACCAGGGCGAAGGGGGCAGGTCGGTGAAGGACTACATCTGGAAGCGCGTGGTGGAGGTGAGCACGTACATCGCTCGCACCCGTTCCACCGTGCGCGAGGCAGCCAAGGTGTTCGGTGTCTCCAAGAGCACCGTCCACAAGGACGTCACCGAGCGCCTGCCCAAGATCGACAGCCAGCTGGCGGCCAAGGTCCACCAGGTCCTGGAGACCAACAAAGCGGAGCGCCACCTGCGGGGCGGCGAGGCCACCCGCCTCAAGTACCTGCAGGAACAACGGGGCCAGGAAACCAGGCAAACCCCTTCGGAGCCCCCCGTCGGGGCCTGACGCGCCGTCCCTGCCCGCACCGGCCCTGGCCCCTGGACGAACGCGGCCGTGGCGGCGGCCCGCCGGGTTCCACCCGGCTGATCCCGGCCCGCAGCCCGGCCCCCTTCCTTCCCGCCCCCTTCAGGGCCCGTCCGGACGCGGCCCCCGCCGCCCCCCATTCCGGCCACGGGACGGACAACCCACGAATTCGCCTTCGCCGGCCGGCACGGCATCGAACCCGTCGGTGAAGCGGCGGTCAAGAGGAACGCGGCCTTATGGCAAAGAAATCCGCCACAGCAACCGCAGCGCCACAGTCAGACGGATTCCTGCCAGCCCTGAGGCCCCGGCGCGGCCGCCGGCACCGGGACATCCCGCCGGTTCCCCGCCGTCGCCCAGGCGGCTGCCGGGCGGTCAGGAGGGGGACAGGCTATGGTCGGGTTCGTCCGGGACCTGGGGGTCGACCTGGGAACGGTCAACACCCTGGTCTTCGTCGAAGGCCGGGGCATCGTGCTCAACGAGCCTTCCGTCGTCGCTATCGATCGGGAAACCGGGCGGGTGCTGGCCGTGGGGTCGGAGGCCCACCGCATGCTGGGCCGCACCCCGGGCCACATCGTGGCCGCCCGGCCCCTGCGGGGCGGGGTGATCGCCGACTTCACCGCCACCGCCACCCTGCTCAAGATGCTGCTCCAGCGGGCCATGCCCCGACGCCTGGGGGTCCGGCCGCGGCTGGTGGTGTGCGTCCCCTCGGGGGTGACCACCGTGGAGCGGCGGGCGGTCATCGAGGCCGGCTACGAGGCGGGGGCCCGCAAGGTCTACCTCCTGGAAGAACCGGTCGCCGCCGCCCTGGGGGCCGGCCTCAACATCCACGAGCCCGGCGGCCACATGGTGGTCGACGTGGGCGGCGGCACCACGGACATTGCGGTCCTGTCCCTGGGCGGGGTGGTGGTGGCCGGTTCGGCCCGGGTGGGCGGCGACACCTTCGACGAGGCCATCGTGCGCCATGTCAAGCGCCGGTACAACGTGTTGATCGGGGAGCGGACCGCCGAGCAGGCCAAGATCGCCATCGGCCGGGCCGAGCCGCCGGAGGGGGATGGGGAGCAGTTCGAGGTTCGCGGCCGCGACCTGGTGACCGGACTGCCCCGCACCCTGCACCTGACGGCCGCCGAGGTGCAACAGGCCCTGGACGAACCCGTCTCGGCCCTCATCGCGGCCCTGCGCAGCACCCTGGAGCGGGTTCCTCCCGAGCTGGCGGCCGACATCCTGCACCGCGGCCTGGTGCTGACAGGAGGCGGCTCCCTCTTGCGTGACCTGGACCGGCGCATCGCCCGGGCCACGGGCCTGCCCGTGGTGAAGCCGGAACAGCCGCTGCTGACCGTGGCGCTGGGTACCGGCATCGCCCTGGGCATGCTGGACCGCCTGGACGGCGTGCTCATCGCCGGGTGACGGCCGCCGGTTCCTGGAAGGCATACCGGTCGCCCGGACCGGGAAGGAATTCCCCTTCAGGTGTCGAATGGGTGGGCATGTAAAGCCTCCTGAGGCCGTACGTTCTAAGACGTGGTCCCGCGCATCAGGCGATGCACCTCGGCGAAAGTACGGCCGAGGCACCACAGGCTGCAACACGACCGTGACACGGCACGTGACCACGCCGCGATAAAGGCAAACCCGCCGAAAGGCGGGGGCGCAAAGCCACGGGTCTACCGCACGGCGGGACGGAGGGACGCCTCGCCCGGCGCGCACCGGAATGCGGGAGTCGGGCCAGGTTCCCGGGACAGGGAACCTGGCACCGGACCGGTACGGAGGCGCCAGCCCCGGCCGGGCTCCGGTTCCGGAGAGCAGCCGGGCCGGTTCCTGCAGCGAGGTGTTCCAGCCCCTCCCGCCGGCCATGACGGCCGGGCTGCCGAACGGGTGGAAGGGATCTGCCGCCGGGTTCGCCCGCCGAACCCGGCGCGGCGCCAGGATGTTCCACCCCCGGTTGCCGCCGGGGGTTTCGTGTTTCGCGGCCGGCTGCATCTCGCGGCGGCCGGTTGCATGCCGCAGGACGGCCAGCCGGCGGGGCGGGGCGATCGCGGGGTCTGGCGTGGCGGAAGGGGTGATCCGGTGCTGCGAGGTCTTTACACCGCGGCCAGCGGCATGCTGGCCCGGGTGCTCCAGCAGGAGCGCCTGGCGGGCGACCTGGCCAACGTCAACACGCCCGGGTACAAAGCGAGCCGCAACGTGACCGAGGCATTTCCCGAGCTCCTGCTGTCGCGGCTCGACGGGACGGGAGCCCCGGTGGTGGGGCCCCTGGGCACGGGTACGGTAGTGGCCGAACCGGGCGCCGACATGCGGCCCGGACCCTGGGTCACCACCGGGCGACCGCAGGACCTGGCCCTGGAGGGGGACGGCTTCTTCGTGGTGATGGGCCCCGGCGGCCCGGCCTACACCCGGGCCGGCAACTTCACCGTGGGACCCGAGGGGTACCTCCAGGCTCCCGACGGCTCGCCCGTCCTGGACACCACGGGCCAGCCGCTGCTGGTGGGCAGTGCCCAGTTCACCGTCCGGCCCGACGGCCAGGTGGTGGTGGGGGACGCGGTCCTGGGCACCATCGCCCGGGTCACCTTCGCCAACCCCGCCGGCCTGCGGCGGGTGGGTGACAACCTGTGGCAGGCAACGGCCGAGTCCGGTCCCGCCGTCCCGGCGGCCACGCCCGTGCGCCAGGGGGTGCTGGAGCAGTCCAACGTCGACCCGGTGCAGGTGGTGGTCGCCATGCTGGCCAACTTCCGCGCCTTCGAGGCCGCCCAGCGGGCCGTCCAGGCCCAGGATCAGACGCTGGGGCTGGCCATCCAGGAAGTGGGGCGGGTCACATGATCCAGCGGGCCCTCTGGTCGTCCGCCGCGGGCATGGCGGCCGCGGCCCGGCAGGTTGATCTCACCGCCGGCAACCTGGCCAACGTGAGTACCCCGGGCTTCAAGGCCGCCCGGGCGGACTTTGCCGATCTGGTTTACGCCGCGGCCCAGGTGCCGGTGGCGCCTCCTGCCGCCGCGGCGGGAGGCGTCCAGGTTGGACACGGCGTCCGCCTGGCGGCCACACCCCGGTTGTGGAGCCAGGGTCCGTTGCAGGCCACGGGTTCCCCCTGGGACCTGGCCATCGAGGGTGCAGGCTTCTTGCAGGTGGCCGATCCCGGCACCGGTGAGGTCCTCCTGACGCGGGGCGGGACCTTTGCGGCCAGCCCCGTACCCGCCGGCGTCCCCGGCGGTGGGGAGGCCGGTGAAGCGCTTCTTGTCACCGACGGCGCCGGGCGGCCTCTGCTGGCGGCCGGCGGTCAGCCCCTCCTGCTCCCGGCGGGATCCCGCGGCTGGGTGGTATCGCCGGACGGAGAGGTACGGGCCCTCCTGGTCGGGGGTCGCGAGGTGCCCGCCGGGCGGCTGGCGGTGATGGTCCCGCCGGCGCCCGATGCCCTGGAAAGCCGGGGCGAGGGCCTGTACGCCCTGGGCGGCAACCCGGTGCCGGCCGGGGCGCCCGGCCAGGACGGAGCGGGGTGGATCCGGCAGGGGATGCTGGAGCAGTCCAATGTGGACCTGGCCCTGGAGATGACCCGGCTGCTGGCGTCCCAGCGGGCGTACCAGCTCAACGCCCGCGCCGTGCTCACAGGCGATGAGATGCTGGGCCTGATCAACCGGTTGCGCTCCTGAGGCACCGCTCATGCACTCCAGTGCATGCGCCCAAGATTGTTAGCGGTTTAGCCCGACGGCCCGCATGGGCCTCCCCCCTGATGCGGCCGGGGTCCGGGCGGCAGGCGCCGCCCGGACTCCGGCCCTTTTCCGGCGTTCCGCCCTGTGCCCGGCCGGTCCCCCGGCCAGCTTCCCGCCCCCGCCCGGCCCCCGGGGGCCCCGCATGAAAGCTGCCGATGCTTGGTATATACTCGTAATCGAGCGCAGGAAAGACTGGATCCTGGGAACGGGCAGGATTCCGGTGCCACCGGGCCGGTCCTGGCGGGGCGGACCTGCTGTGCTGCCGCCAGCCTGTCCCCGCAACCGGAGGCGCCGGGGCCGGTTCGTCCCGGGAGCCGGTCGCTGCGCACCTGCCGATTCAAGGAGGGATTGCCGGTGGCTTACCAGTTGCCGCCCCTGCCGTACGACTACAACGCCCTGGAGCCCCACATCGACGAGCAGACCATGCGGATCCACCACGACCGGCACCACGCCACCTATGTCAACAACGTCAACGCCGCCCTGGAGAAGTACCCCGAGCTGCAGGACAAGCCCATCGACCAGCTCCTGCGCCAGATCGACCAGGTTCCCGAGGACATCCGCACGGCGGTCCGGAACAACGGCGGCGGCCACGCCAACCACTCGCTCTTCTGGGAGATCATGAGCCCCAACGGCGGCGGCCAGCCCACCGGGGCCCTGGCGGACGCCATCAACAAGGCCTTCGGTAGCTTCGAGGCCTTCAAGGACCAGTTCACCAAGACGGCCACGACCCACTTCGGCAGCGGCTGGGCCTGGCTCGTGGTCGACGAGAAGGGCGACCTGCAGCTTTACAGCCTGCCCAACCAGGACAGCCCGTACATGAAGGGTCATACGCCCATCCTCGGCCTGGACGTGTGGGAGCATGCCTACTACCTGAAGTATCAGAACAAGCGGCCCGACTACGTGGCGGCCTGGTGGAACGTGGTCAACTGGGACGAGGTGGCCCGCCGCTACCAGCAGGCCCGCGGCTGAGCCGCCCATTGCCACCCGCATCCACCCGGCCCGGGGTGACAAGGACCACCGTGGCAGGGACAGCGGCGCCAAGGGGAGCCGGCGATCCGGCCCCCCTTTATTTTCCATCCAGAAGGGGGACGGCGGGGGGCGGCGAATTCTGAATCCTAGTGACGAACCTTCGTACCGGGTCGGCCACCGGGGCAGCCTGGGTGGCGGAGGTTCGCGACCAGCCAGCGTGGAGGACTGGGACCAGCCCATGGCGGAACAGGATCAGCCCCAGGGGAGCTTGGACATCCAGGCGATCCTCGAGGTGTTGCCCCACCGTTACCCCTTTCTCCTGGTCGACCGGATTCTTTCCCTCGAACCGGGACGCCGGGCGGTGGGCCGGAAGTGCGTAAGCGCCAACGAACCCTTCTTCCAGGGTCACTTCCCCGGTCGGCCCATCATGCCTGGGGTGCTGATCCTGGAGGCCATGGCCCAGGTGGGGGCGGCGGCGGTGCTGTCCGTCCCCGCGAACCGCGGCCGCCTGGCCCTCTTCGCCGGCGCCGACCGGGTGCGCTGGCGCCGGCCCGTGATCCCGGGCGACTGCCTGGAGATCGAGGTGGAGATCATCGCCATGCGCGGTCCCCTGGGCAAGGGCCGCGCCCGCGCCACCGTGGACGGCGAGCTGGCCGCCGAAGCCGAGTTGAGTTTTGCTTTGCGGTAGGTGACCGGCTACTCCGTAGGCGTCCCATCGACCCCCTGAGGGGCCCCCGGCCCAGGGCGCTTGACCGGGAACCGTCCTTGACCCGGAACCGTTGGCACCGGCCTTGAACTATTCTCCTCACGTGGGAACCCTGGCACCCGAACCACCAGCGGGCGCAACCGGCACGGCAACCTCGGTCCTCGTTGCCCCTTGCATGTCCGTTGCCCGGCCCTGGATGGACATGGTGAAAAGCCTGGCCGACCTGCTCACTTTGGATAAGGCGGGTGCATATTCCATAACCTACATGCAGATATGCCGTACCCGTGGCGTGGTATCGCTTGCGGCCGGGCGTGGCGGAACCCGGCCCCGGCCTTGAGGAGGCGTCTTCCCGTATGCCGGATGCGATGAAGGATTCCCTGCTTCCTGAGGAGGATTCGCCCGCGTCACCGCCCGTGCCATCGCCGGTGCCGTCCGCGCCTGCTCCGCCCCCTGACCTCGCCGGACGAACCGGCCGCACCGGCCCGGGCCCGGAGCGGGAAGGTCGCGTCCCCGTCGCCCTGGAACCGGCCCGGGCGGCCGGCGCCACGGTTCCCGCCGGGACGGGAACCGGTGCTGCTATGGTACCGGCGGCGGGACCGGCGGCAGGGCCGGTGGCGGCAGCGGGCGAGGGAGTGCGGGACCTGGCCGGGCTTGTGCCCCTGGCGCCCGGGACCCGGGTCCACGGCACCATCACGGGCATCGTGAACTACGGCGCGTTCCTCGTGACCGACGACGGCCGCCGGGGGCTCATCCACATCTCGGAGATCTCCGACTGGTACGTGGAACGGGCGGAAGATTACTTCTACAAGGGCGAGCGGGTCCAGGTCGAAGTGGTGCACTTTGATCCCAACAGCGGCAAGTACGCCTTTTCCACCCGCCGCCTGGGCGGCAAGCAGCCCCTGGCCAACCGCTACGCCGACCGCCTGCTGGAGCTGCACCGCCATGGCGTGACGGGCGCCCGTTACCGGTACGGCACCGGCTGGGCTCGCCGCCCCCATGCCCGACGAACCGGCCGCCCCGGTCCGGCGGCCGGCGCCAAGGGCTCCCAAGGCTCTGCCGGCGGCCCTGGATACCGGCTGCCGGGCGGCACGAGCGGCGATGGCCGGCGGGGCCCGGGAGCGCCGCGCAGCCTGGCGCGGCAGGGCAGTGATCCGGCCGGCGCGGCCGGCACCGCCGGGAAAACTGGCCACGGGCCGGCGGGCCACCACGGGCCGGCGGAACACGGTGTCCCGAGCCACGGGCCCCGACCGGGCGGCAGCGGGAACCTGGAAACGGCCGGGGGCGCCGCCAGACCGGCGACCGGCAGCTGGCGGGACCGTGATGCGGGCCGCCTCCGCACGCGGTACCAGGCAGGTACGGGCTGGCGCAGCGCCGCTCCGGTTGCCGGTGAGAACCGGGAATCGCGGGAGGCCCTGCTCCAACTCCTCCGCCATCACGTGGGTCAGGTATCGCCCGCCGCCCGCACCGAGCTGGACCGGCTGGTCGAGACCTACGGGAGCGAGCGGGTGGCCACCGCCCTGGCCCGGGTGCTGGAAGAGACGGACCGGGCGCTGCAGGTGGTCGAGGCGACGGGCCGGCGGCTGGCCAGCGGCACGGCGGACTGAGCGCGGGGGCCGGAGGCGGGTCTGGGCCTGGCCACAGGGCTCCCGGCAGGACCCGCCCGTGACCGCGGCCCGCCGCAAGCGAGGCCGGCCTGAAGGCGAGCATGGCCCGCGGGTGAGGGCGGGCTTGAGGCGAGTGGTCCGCAGGCGAGCACGGCCCGCAGGCGAGGGTGGGCCGCAGGCCAGCACGGGCCGCGGGCGAGGGCGGGCTGCAGGTGAGCATGCCGGCCAGCATGGCCCGAGGGCGGGCATGACGAACGAATCTGCACAGCGGCGCAACCACGGGTAGAGCCTAGCGTCGCCCGCCGCCGCCGTGATTTACCCGCAGTAGTTCGCCGGGCAACCTACCGGGCGATCGACCACGGCAATAATATCTGGGGTCAATAGCTGGGGCCCGGGCTAGGCGGAAGACCGGAGGCTGCAGGGCGACGCCCCGGACAACCCGCCGCCCGGGCCCCGTCGTCCCCGTTGCCTTCCGGAACGTGATCCCCGGTTGCTATACAGCGTCGCCGGTAGGGTGGAGCCGGGCCCGGGCCCTCGTGGCATGGCTGAGTGGGAGCCCGGGGTGCTCGAAGTCGCCTGCCCCGTAACCGCACCTGCACCATCATCACCAGCGCCACCGCAACCCCAACCCCGACCACAACCACAGCCACAACCACAACCGGCGAGGACCCCGCATGCCCGGGATCCCGGCTCAGCATGGCCCCGCCCCGCCCTGGGCCCCGGGCTGCCCTGTAACCCTATAATAAGAGGCGGTTTGATCTTCAAAGGAGGATGCCCCTTGCTCCCTTACCTGATCGCCCTCGACGTCGACGGCACCCTCTTGGACAGCCAGGGCCGGCTGCGCCCACGGGTGAAGAACGCGGTCCGCGCGGCCGTGGCCGCCGGTCACCACGTCTGCCTGGCCACCGGCCGCCGCTGGGTGGCCAGCCGCCCCTTCGCCCAGGAGCTGGGCCTGCGCACGCCCTGCATCGTGCACAACGGCGCCGTGGCCGTCGACCCGCTGACCGACCGGCCGGTGTGGAAACAGTCCCTGCCGGCCGAGTTCGCCCGTCAGGCCATCCTGAAGGCCCGGGAACTGGGGGTGTCCCTGTTCTTCCACGACCTGGACCATCCCCACGGCGACCGCATGCTCTACGAGCCCGGGGCCCGGCTGCCCAAGGCCTCCTGGTTCTTCGAGGCGGGGCGCCTGACCCAGGAGGTGCCCGACCTGCTGGAGTGGGTGAGCGTCGGGGCGGTCCGGGTGCTGGTCCGTGACCGGTACGAGGGCGCGGAGGCCTTCCGCCGGTGGATCACGGCCGAGTGGGGCGACGCGGTGCGGGTGCTGGCGGGGACCGACCTGGAGCCGGGCCTCTACGCCGTGGAGGTGTCCGACGCCCCCGTGTGCAAGGGCTGGGCGGTGGAGCGCCTGGCCGCCCACCTGCAGGTACCCGTGGAGCGGGTGGTGGCCTTCGGCGACTGGGACAACGACATCGAGATGCTCCAGTTCGCAGGCATTGGTGTGGCCATGGCCAACGGTTCCCCCGCCGCCCGGGCCGCGGCCAACCGGGTCACCGCCAGCAACGATGAGGACGGCGTGGCCCTGGTGCTGGAGGAGCTGCTGGGCGGGGCGGTGGGGGCGGGCCGATCCTGACCTGGCTGGCCGTCGTACGGGCTATTGACTGTCCCACACCGGTGGCCTTCGGATGTCCAATCAGATGTCCAATCAATGGTTGTCTCTACCCGAACGGCGTTTTCACCCGCACTGCGGAACGCAATCTCGCGTTCGCAGGAGTCGCACCTCGCGTTGGGTTCCCATCCGTTTGGAGCCGGTTGTTCGGCGTGGAGGTTGGATACTGACCGCCTAAAATGGGACCGTGCCCGCCCTAACATGGCAGTCCCCTCCCCTCGATATTCCGGGTAGCCAAGCACACCCCGGGCCGGCAGGCGCGCATGCCGTCACCGGGGTAGAACCCGGAACAGGGAGGGCTGTACCCGATGCGGATCAACCACAACGTGGCCGCCCTCAACGCCTGGCGGAACCTCAGCCAGACGAACGGCCTGCTCAACAAGAGCCTGGAGCGGCTGTCGTCGGGCCTGCGGATCAACCGGGCGGCCGACGACGCGGCGGGCCTGGCCATCTCCGAGAAGATGCGGGCCCAGATCGCCGGCCTGCAGACCGCCCAGCGCAACGCCCAGGACGCCATCTCACTGATCCAGACGGCGGAGGGCGCGCTGAACGAGAGCCACAGTATCCTGCAGCGGATGCGGGAGCTGGCGGTGCAGGCGGCGAGCGATACGAACACAGCGGCGGACCGGGCGCAGATCCAGAAGGAAATCGACCAATTGGCGCAGGAAATCGGCCGCATCGCCCGCACCACGGAGTTCAACACCCAGAAGTTGCTGGACGGGTCGTTCGAGCAGGATGGCATCACCTTCCAGACCGGAGCCAATGCCGGGCAGAACATCTCGGTCAAGATCGGGAACATGGGAGGTTTCAGCCTGGGCGTGGTCAGTGACGAGGTCAAGGCCCAGGCGACGGTTAGCGGAACGCTAAGCACAGGAGGCGACACGACGCAGCAGATTGCGGATGGAACTTACACTGTCCAGGCAGGTGGAAGCGGCGGCTACGAACTGGTCGATGCCAGCGGCACCGTTGTAGCGACGTCAACTGACGGCAAGAACTGGACAGGGGCGGGCAACGACGACACGATCACCTTCTCGGTGGCGGTGACGAGCGGCACCGTCACCGTGTCGGGCACCAGCGTGACTGCCAATGGTACGGTTTCCTTGACGAACAGTGGCCTTGAGGCCGGTACGTACACGTACGATGCGGCTTCCAAGGCCCTTAAGGACAGCAGCGGCAACGTGGTCGCGACCGAAGATCCGACGACGGCCGGCAAGTTCATTGATAGCAAGGGCAATGTGGTGTTGGATGCGAGCGGCTTAGGTACGCTGAGCGATGGTCAAGTCTTCACGGTTAGCGGTCTCGACGTGACCTCCCAGGCGTCCGCCAGTTCGGCCATCACCGCGTTCGACAGCGCCATCGAGAGCGTTTCGGGCCAGCGCGCCGACCTCGGTGCCATCCAGAACCGTCTCGAGCACACCATCGCCAACCTGGGCGTGGCGGTGGAGAACCTGCAGGCGGCCGAGTCCCGCATCCGCGATGTCGACATGGCGCTGGAGATGGCCAACTTCACGCGGAACCAGATCCTCCTGCAGTCCGGCACGGCGATGCTGGCGCAGGCCAACGCCATGCCCCAGGCGGTCCTGCAGCTGCTGCAGGGTTAAGCGAAAGCGTAGACTCCCCCAACTCAGGTGGCGGCGTCGTCCGATCCACCGAACTCCCCCATGTATGGTCCGTGGTGAACTCCCCCTCACCGGACCGGAGCGGAGCCCCCATGGGGAGCCGGCCGTCAGGCGACGGCCGGCTCCGCTATGTATGGCGGTCGAGTGGACAGTCCCGGGAGGAGGGGAAGACCGGGCAGTTCCAACGAGATTAGGACCCCGGTACCGTAAACGATCCAGCGCGTCCAACCGATACGACGGGCAAACGGTTAAGCGTGGCATACGGGACTGGGTCGGGTGGGTGAACCCGGTGCACCTGCGGTCCACTCGGTAAACCGGGCCCGGCCTACCGTGGATAAGGCCTGCCGTGTGTCACTGGTTTCGCTGCGGAGTTCGGCCAGGGAGACGTGAGGTCCGTGATGGTTTCACCCCAGGAACCCCTTAGGGCAGCCTTCCATCCCCTTCTGGCGGCGGGCGGTGCTCCCACCCCGGCCGCACAACCGGGCCCCGAGCACCTGGGGCCTGTTCTTCCCGCGCCAGAAACGGCTCGTGGTGCTGGAGCCATCGTTGGGGCCACGGGCCTTCGTGGCCTCCGCGGTCCTGGTGGAAGCCCCGGCGCCGCCGGGGTCCAAGGACACGCCGATCTGGCGGCTCACGCCGGCCCGGCGCATCACGCCGCGGCTGCGGGCGACGGGGCTGCTTCCGCGGGCGCGACCACAGGCGACACCCTGCCCGGTAATTTCAGCCCGTGGATGCCACCCCTGCCCGACCTGCCCCGGGACCCCTTCAGCTACCAGCTCCAGTTTCACTTGGACGAGGCCACGGGCCGGGTGGTGGCGGAGGTGGTCGACCGGGAGACGGGCGAGACCGTGCGGCAGGTTCCACCCGAGCACGTACTGCGGATTGCCATGTACGTCAAGATGCTCCTCGGGCAGCAGGTCGACCAGCGCGGCTAGGCCGGTGAGGCGGCCAGGGCGGTCAGGTGATTCGGGCGGTGCGGCCAGGTGACTCGGGCGGTTCGGTGACTCGGGCGAGGTAGGCCAAGGGTTCGGGCAAGGAGGACTACCATGCGCATCGGTGGACTGGCCAGCGGTCTCGACTGGGAGCAGCTCGTCGAGCAGCTGATGCAGATCGAGCGGCGGCCGCTGCTGCTGCTCGAGCGGCGCAAGCTGGAGATCGAGTCCGAGAAGAACGCCTGGAGCGACATCCGCTCCCGCATCGACACCCTGCAGGACCGCATCGCGGATGTCCTGGCGCAGGACCTGTTCTGGCGGCCGCGGTCCACCAGCAGCGACGAGGCACGGGTGACGGCGGAGGCTTCCGCCGCCGCCACCCCGGGCACCTACACGGTCGAGGTGCAGCAGCTGGCCACGGCCCACTCCATCGCCACCTACGACCCGGTGGCCGACCCCCAGGCCGCGCTGAACCTGAGCGGGACCTTTCGCATCACCGTCGGCAGCACCAGCTTTGACGTCACCGTCGACACCACGGACTCCCTGAACGCCATCCGCGACCGGATCAACGCGGCGGTCGAACAGGCGGTGCAGGCGGACCCCGCGGCGGAGGCCAGCGCCGTGCGGGCGGAGGTGATCGGCGGCCATCTGGTGATCACCCGCACCCACACGGGCCAGGGCGCCATCGACGTCAGCGATGTGAGCGGCACGGTGGCCCAGTCCCTGGGGCTGATCGACGCCACCGGGGCGGAACGCCGGGTGCTGGTCACGGGCCAGGATGCCCAGTTCACCGTCAACGGCCTCGCCTTCACCCGCTCGTCCAACACCGTGGGCGACGTGATCCAGGGGGTCACCCTGGAGCTGCACCAGGCCGCCCCGGGCAATCCCGTCACCGTCACCGTGGCCTGGGACGACGACGCCGTGGTCGATGCGGTGAAGAAGTTCATCGAGCAGTACAACAGCGCCCTGTCCTTCATGGCGCAGCAGCAGGACTACCAGGGCGCGGGCGGAGGCAAGCTGGGGGGCGACGTGCTCCTCACCACCCTGCGCAACGAGCTGCGGCGCATGGTCTCGGACCCCGTGGCGGCGCTGGCGGGTTCGACCACCCTGGACCGGCTGGCCGCCGTGGGCATCACCACCCAGGACAAGTCGGGCGCCCTGCAGCTCGACGAGGCGAAGCTGCGGGAGGCGCTGGCGGCCGACCGGGCGGGGGTGCAGCGGCTGCTGGCGGGCGACCCCGACGCCTCCGCCACCAGCGACGACGGGGTCTTCGTGCGGCTGCAGAAGGCCCTGGACGGATGGCTCAAGACGAACACCGGGCTCTTCGACCGGCGCATCGACTCCCTGGACGACCGGGCCCGGGACTACGCCGAGCAGATGGAGCGGATGGAGTACCGCCTCAAGTTGCGGGAGCAGAACCTGACCCGGCAGTTCGAGGCGCTGGAGACCCTGCTCTCCACCCTCCAGTCCCAGGAGCAGTGGCTGGTCCAGCAGGTGAACCAGCTGGCGTCCCTGCGGCCGAAGGACTGACATACCGGTGAACGGCGGGGCCGGCGGCTGGTGGGACAGCGGGGGCAAGGCAGGGAAAAGGCCGGGTTGAATGGCAGGGCGAAATGCAGGCGGGAGGACACGGTGACCGGCAGGGCAGGCGGCCCAACGCGCGGGCAGCAGGCGGGAGGGGTTGGCCCATGCTGAAGGCAAGCGGCGGCCAGGGCGGAATCGCTGAGCAAGGCGCAATCATCGCGGGTGTGAAGCCGGAGCCGGAGACCGGCGGGATGCCGGGATCGGAAGCCGCCGGATCCGCAACCGGCCGGCGCCCGGGCGAGGCGGGGGCACCGGCGCAGAAGGGGCGCGAGGGTGGGGGTTTCCCCCACGGCCTGCCCCGGCGGGCCGTGGTCCATCCGGCCCGGGCCTACGTGGCGACCCGGGTGCTGACGGCGCCGCCCCAGGTCCTGGTCTTGATGCTGATGGACGGCGTGCTGCGGGAGGTGGCCCGCGCCCTGCAGGTCGACCTCAAGGCCCCCGGCGGCCGCGAGCGGCTGCACCGGGCCCTGACCCGCGCCCAGGACTTCCTGCGCGAGCTGATGCTGGCCCTGGACCACCAGCAGGGGGGCGAGCTGGCCGCCCGGCTGACCGCCCTGTACCTGTTCTGCCAGGAGCGGCTCATCGAGGCCAACGTCAAGGCCAACCCCCGGCTGGCGGCCGACGCCGTGCGGGTCCTGGCTCCCATCCGGGAAGCCTGGGCCGCCCTGTGCACCGAGGGCACGGGTGGAACCCGTCCGGCGCCGTCCCCGGAGGTGCCGTCATGAGCGAGACCGACCTCTGGGAACTGGTGCTGGAAACCCGCAGGGACCTGGACCGGTGGATCGAGCGGGGCCGGCGGGCCCAGGCGGCCGCCGGGCGGGGCGACTGGGAGACCGCCCGGGCGGAGCTGGAGGCCCGCCGGTTCCTCCAGGAACAGGTCAGCGCCCGGCTGCACCGGCTGCATGCGGGGGCAGCCCCCGGCGGACGCGGGTTGCCCGGCGGGGAGGCCGCCCGGCAGTGGCTGGCCCAGCTGGAAGAGCACCTTCGCCAGGCCCTGGAGGCCGACCGCCAGCTCCGCCTGGCCCTGGCCGTCCGCCATGAAGCCCTGGCCGAGCGGGCCCACTTCCTCGAGCAGGCCCGGCGGGCCGTGGCCGCCTACGCCCGCAACGCGCCGTCGTCGACACCCGTTGACAGCGCCAATTGACACCACGGCGCGGGGGTTGCTAGACTAACCTGGGTTTAAGGAGGCCCGGCCGGTTCGACCGCCGGGTTGCACCGGTTCATCCAGACGAACCGGCCGCGGGGCGGGGCGCAGCGGCCTTCCGCCACCCCACCGCCCGGGCCGCAGGGATGGAGGCTCCTTCTCCTCGGAGAAGGGGTCCTTTTATCTCTATCTCTGTCTCGCGGAAAGGAGGAACCCCGCGTGACGCGAGCCAGGGGCCGCCACCTGTTTACCTCGGAATCGGTGACGGAGGGCCACCCCGACAAGATCGCGGACCAGATCTCCGACGCGGTCCTGGACGCCATCCTCGAGCAGGATCCCCAGGCCCGGGTTGCCTGCGAGACGGCGGTGACCACGGGCATGGTCCTGGTGATGGGCGAGATCTCGACCACCTGCTACGTCCACATCCCGGCGCTGGTCCGCGACGTGCTGCGCGAGATCGGCTACACCCGGGCCAAGTACGGGTTCGACGCGGACACCTGCTCGGTGCTGACGGCCATCGACGAGCAGTCGCCGGACATCGCCCAGGGCGTCCTCGATGCCTGGGAGGTGCGCCACGGCGAAGCCCCGCCGGACGACTTCGCCCGCATCGGCGCCGGCGACCAGGGGATGATGTTCGGCTTCGCTTGCCGGGAGACGCGGGAGCTGATGCCGCTGCCCATCACCCTGGCCCACCGGCTGACCCGCCGGCTGGCGGAGGTGCGCAAGTCCGGCCTGCTTCCCTACCTGCGCCCCGACGGCAAGGCCCAGGTGACCATCGAATATGAAGGGACGCGCCCCGTGCGGGTGGCCGCCCTGGTGGTGTCGACCCAGCACCGGGAGGACGTCAGCCGCGCCCGGCTGGAAGAGGACCTGCGCCAGCACGTCATCGACGCTGTCGTCCCGGCGCCCATGCTGGACGAGAAGACGCGGATCTACATCAACCCCACCGGGCGGTTCGTGGTCGGCGGCCCCCAGGGCGACGCCGGTCTGACGGGCCGGAAGATCATCGTCGACACCTACGGCGGCTATGCCCGCCACGGCGGTGGCGCCTTCTCGGGCAAGGACCCGACCAAGGTCGACCGTTCCGGTGCCTACGCCGCCCGCTGGGTGGCCAAGAACGTGGTGGCCGCGGGGCTGGCGGAGCGCTGCGAGATCCAGGTGGCCTACGCCATCGGCGTGGCCCAGCCCGTGTCCATCCGTGTGGACACCTTCGGCACGGGCCTCATCCCCGACGACCGCATCGAAGATCTGGTGCGCCAGCACTTCGACCTGCGACCAGGGGCCATCATCCACCACCTGAACCTGCGCCGGCCCATCTACCGCCAGGTGGCCACCTACGGCCACTTCGGGCGGCCCGATCTGGACCTGCCCTGGGAGAAGATCGACCGGGCAGCCCAGTTGCGGGAGGCGGCGGGGCTGGGGGCGATGCCCGACGATCCGCTGGCCGAGGTGGCGGTGGCGCTGTAGGGTCCGGTGCTTGCAGGGCGCGACCGGGGCCGGTTGCGGGCCGCGGCCGGGGTCGCGGGGCCGCAGCCCGGTCGCAGGGTTGCGGGTAAGCCGTCCGGCCGAGGAACGGCCCTGCGGCACGGCAACGCGCCACCCGGTGCAGCCAGAGAATGTGACCGGGTGCGGATGTGACCGGGTGCCCGTCGCGGCAGGCCTTCGGGGTTGCAGCCTTGTACAGCCGCTTTGACGGGCCTTATGCGTCCTGGCCGGGCAGGCGGCGGCGCCCCGCAGGGGGCGGCGGCCGGTCCGGCCTTTTCCGTCTTGGGGACCGCCCGGGTGACGGTTCGTCCGCTCAGGGACCTTCCGGTCCGCCGCGGCATACCTTGGAACCGCGACAGCACCATGACGACCCTGACCTCCCGGCCCCACGGGGGTGCCGAGTCCATGGGGCACGATGCCGTGTGGTGGGCCCTGGCGGTCCTGGCCGTCGTGACGGCGGCCGGTGTGCTGGGCGCGTTGCGGGGTGCATGGCACCGCGGGCGGCGCCGGGTCCAGCCCCAGGGGTGGGAACCCTGGCCCCTGGTGGTGCTGGTGCGGGACGCGGCTTCCTTCATCGAGGGATTCGTGGAGGACCTGGCTGCCCTCGCACCCGGTTCGCCCATCGTGGTGGTGGACTGCGGGTCTGCCGATGAAACCGCCGCCATCCTCTACCGTTTGCGCCAGCGGGTCCCGACCCTGCAGGTCCTGCGCTGGCCGGCCCAGCGTTCGGGGGCGCCCGGCCCGCTGGAGGCGGCGCTTTTCGTCACCGGGGCGCCGCTGGCGGTGACCATCGACCTGACGAATCCCGGCGGATGGCGCTGGCAGGACCTCCGCGTACCCCTCATTCACCTGCTCGAGGCGTCGGCATCCAGCAGGAAATGCATGACAGGTTGAGAATGAAATAAGGACCGCGACACGGGGTGGGGGTCACGATCGCCGGTGAGGTCCTGGCGTAGCCCGCAGCGGGTGTATATCCTGGCCGTCGGTGTGGGCGGGATGGTGGCTCTGATCCTGGCCTTGCGCCAGTGGGAGCCCGTTCCCGCCCTGCCCATGTTGATGATGCTCGCCGCGGCCGTCCTGATGGACGCCTACCCGCTGCCGATGCCCGGCGGCGGGGCGATGTCGCTGACTTTCGGGGTCACCCTCACGGCCCAGTTGCTGTACGGTACCGTGCCCGCGGCCATCATCAACGTGCTGGGCAACCTCATCGGCTACGGGGTGCTGAACCGCCGGCCTTGGGACCGCACCCTGTTCAACGCCGGCCAGTTCGCCCTGACCATCCTGACGGCAGGGGCCGTTTCGACGCGGCTCGGCCTCCATCCCTGGCCCGCGCCCACGGGGATCACCGTTCCGCCGCTCCACCTGGTCTTTGTTTATGTGGCGATCTACTGGGTGATGAACAATGCCCTGGTGGGCCTGGCCCTTTACTATCACCAGGCCCATCCCACCCGGGAGTTCCTCCGCCTGTTCTTCCGCTGGTTGCCGGTGGATGCCCTCAGCACCGCCTTCGCCGTGGCCGCCCATTCGGTGGTGATGATCGCCTTTCAGGCGTACGGTGAAATCGGCATGGCCGTGGGCCTGACCCTCTTCCTGATGATCAACTACCTGCTCCGCCTGCACATGCGGCTGGTGGAGGCCCACCACGACCTGCAGTCGCTGTATGAGATCACCAAGGGACTGGCTTGCGTGCTGGAACTGGACGATGCCTTCGGCTGGATCGACCGGGCCGTGCAGCAGCTGGCACCGTCGGACGCCTTCGCCGTCTACCTGGCGGAAGAGGGCGACGTGCTGCGCCTGCAGCATGCGGTCCATCCCGATGCGGGGGAGGTTCAGGGCCGGGTGGCAGGGGAGGGGGCCGTCCGGCGGGCCGCCAGGGAGCGCCAGCTTGTCGAGCACGTGGACGAGCCCACCCTGGTGACGGAGAACTTCGAGCCGTCCAGCGTGCTGGCGGTACCCCTCTCGGCCGACGAGCGGCTCATGGGCTGCCTGTGCCTGGCCCGGCGCCACCGGGCCTTTGGCGATCGCGAGCGGCGCCTGCTGTCCATCCTCGCGTCGCCAATGGCCATGGCGATCCAGAACGGCCTGATCTATGGCCGGACCCAGACCATGGCCCACACCGACCCGATGACGGGCCTTTACAACTACCGGTTCTTCAGCATGCGCCTGCGGGAGGCGGTGCGGCGGGCCAGTGCTACGGGCCAGCCCCTGGCGCTGATCCTGATCGACCTGGACAACTTTTCCGACATCAACAACCAGTTCGGCCACCGGGACGGCGATCACGTCCTGCGGCAGTTCGCCGACCTCCTGCGGCATTCGGTGCGCCAGCAGGATCTGGTCGCCCGGTATGCGGGCGACGAGTTCGTCGCCATCCTGCCCGGTGCCCGCCGGGAAGAGGCCGAAGCGGTGGCCGACCGCATCCGGGAAGCCGCCCTGAGGTACCGTTTCACCGACCTCTCGGGCCAGATCTTCTTCCCCCTCCGTTTCAGCCTGGGGGTCGCCGTGTACCCCTATGACGGCCCCACCGATGAAGACCTCATCGCCGCCGCCGACCGCAACATGTACCGCGAAAAGCGCCACCACCGGGAGCGGTACCGCCGCGAGCACGCGTGAGGCTTTTCCGGCCGGCGGCCGCCCAGGGCTGTCACCGCCTGGCGAGCGCAGGGAGAGGGGCTGGGAGGCGATGCCCCCGCAACGTTCCGGGGAGTGCCGGGCAGGCTGGGCCTTCACCGGCCCCCGCCCGAGGCCAGGGGGGAACTGGCAGAAGGTGTGGGCCGCCGTGCGCGACGAGCTCCTGGCCTGGGTCTTCCCCTGGCCACCCTATTGCCTGGGCTGCGGGGCTGACCTGCCCCACTGGCCGCCGGCCGACCCTGCGATATGCCCGCGCTGCCAGGCCCGGCTGGGACACGAGCCCGGCAGCCGGTGCCTGTGGTGCGACCGGCCTGCCTGGCTTGCCCATCCGGACGAACCCTGCAGCCAGTGCCGCACCCTGGGACCGCCCTGGGTGGCCGTCCGGGCGGTGGGGACTTACCGGGGCCTCTTACGGCGCCTCATCCTGCGGATGAAATACGAAGACGAGCCCTACCTGGCCGAACTCCTGGGTCGCGCCATGGCCGCCCGGACCGGGGGCTGGCCGGCAGCGGCGCTGGTTGTACCCGTGCCCATGCACCCCGACCGGCTGCGCCAGCGGGGCTTCAATCAGGCGATCCTTCTGGCTCGGGCCGTGGCCCGGACGGGAGGCTGGCAGCTGGCGGAAAACCTGCTGGTGCGGCGCCAAGCCGGAGCCGGCCAGGCCACCCTGGGGGCGGCGGGGCGGCGGCTGAACGTGGCCGGCGTCTTCGCCCCCTCGCCCAGGGCCCGTCGGCTGGCGGGGCGGCCGGTTCTTCTGGTGGACGATGTGCTCACCACCGGGCGCACCCTGGCTGCGGCCTGCGAGGCCCTCCAGGCGCTGGGGGCGGGGGCTGTCTACGGCCTGGTGGCAGCGGCCACCCCCCTCCAGCCCGCCCGGTATACCGCGCCCGAACGCTCGGGGGAGATGATGCCGTTGTAACGGTGCCGCAGTCCCCTCTAAACATCACGACCCGGCGTCACGAAAACCGGGTTAGTCACAGCTGGCGAGGAGGACGGGGCAATGATCATCTCCCGGCAGCAGGTCTTGAATGCGCTGAAGGCCTACGGCATGCAACCAGGCGCCGGTACCCCGGCCGCTGGCCCGGCGGGGAGCCCGGGTCCCGTCCAGCCGGCCGCACCCGGAGTGTCTTCGGGTACCGGGGCAGCCGGCGGCGCACCAGTACCCGGCCGCGATCGGGTCGACCTCTCCCCCGCGGCCGCGGCAGTCCAGCGGCTGGTGGACGAAACCCGCGGGTTGCCCGAGGTTCGGGCGGAGCGGGTGGCGGCGTTGCGGGCGCAGATTGCCCGCGGGGAGTACCAGATCGACGCCCAGCAGGTGGCGGAGCGGATGCTGTACCGCCTGCTGGCGGACCGGGTTCAGGAGGACCGGTGAGCATGGCGCCCATTGTCCCGGCCCGGCCCGGCCCCGCCTTCCCGGCCGCCGGCGAAGGATCGGAGCCCGCCCCTGCCGTCCCCGTGGCCCCGGCCCCTGCGACCGGCGAGGCACCGGCCGCACCTGCCGCAGCCCTGGCGCATCAGCTGGTCGCCCAGCTGGCGGCCATGGTGGAACCCTGGGCGCGGCTGCTGGAAGCCACCCGGGCGACCAACCGGGCCCTGGTTGCGGGGGACCCGGCGGTCATCGAGGCGGCCCTGGCCTCCGAAGAGGAATGCCTGCGGGTGATCGGCGAGCTGGAGCGGCGCCGGTTCGACCTGCAACAGGAGCTGGCGGCGGCATGGGGGCTCGATCCCGCCCGCTTGTCCTGGGAGGAGCTGGCCCGCCGCGTTCCCGACCTGGCCCCGGCCCTCGCCCGCTGCCGGGATTCCCTGAAGGCGCTGGCAGAGGGTGTAGAGCAGCTCAACCGCCAGAACCGGGCGCTGGCGCGCCAGGGCCTGGCCTGGGCCCGGTTCGGCCTGCAGAGCCTGGCGGCGGCCCGAGGTACCGCCGGCCCGGGGTACGGACCCGACGGCCAGTTGCAGTGGCGGCCGCCGGCCCTGGCCGTGGACCGGGCCTTTTAAGCTTCTTGTGTCAGGCTTCTTGTGTCAGGCATGGTTGTCAGGCATGGTGCGGCATTCAGGTGCCTAGGCGTTTCAAGGGTCAAAGGATGATGCCCCCGTGCGCAGCACCTTCTTCGGACTCGAACTGGCCCGGCTCGGCCTCTGGGCCCAGCAGCGAGCCCTGGATGTGACCGGGCACAACATCGCCAACGCCAGCACCCCCGGTTACTCCCGGCAAGTGGCGCGCCTGGCGCCCACGCCTTCCTACGCGCCACCCTCCCGGGCCATGGCGGTGGCAGCCGGCCAGGTGGGGACCGGGGTGCAGGTGGCCGGGATCCAGCGGGTCCGGGACCTGTTCCTCGACCGGCAGGTGCGGGACTTGCAGGGGCAGCTGGGACGCTGGCAGGTTCGCACCCAGACCCTGGCGGAGCTGGAGACCATCCTGGGTGAACCATCCGACGCCGGCCTGGCCCGGGCCCTCGCCGACTTCTGGGAGGCCCTGGGGGTCGTGGCGAACCGTCCTGACAGCCTGCCGGCGCGGACGGCGGCCATTCAGCAGGCCCATACCCTGCTGGAACGCTTTCAGGAGGCGGACCGCCAGCTGGCGGACCTCCAGCGCAACCTGGACGCCAGCATCCTCGCCCGGGTCGACCGCGCCAACCAGATCGCCACCCAGCTGGCCGACCTCCACCGCCGCATCCAGGTCGCCACCGCAGCAGGGCAGTCGCCCAACGACCTGCTGGATGAACGGGACCGGCTGGTGGAGGAGCTGGGCGGCCTGCTGCCGGTCCGGGTGACGGAACGGGAGGGCGGCGCCCTGCGGGTCGAGGTGGCCGGGCTGCCCCTGGTGGACGGCCGGGTCGTCCACCTGCTGGTGGTCCGGGAAGAACCGGTCGCGGCCACCGGCGGCGGCACCGGTGGCGCCGGCAGCCCGGGCGGCGGGCCGGCCCCCGGCGATCCGGGTGCCGGCGACCTGGTGGTCCGGATCTACTGGTCGGGAACGGCCCAGGTCCTGGCGGAGGGTACCGGGACGGGTGCCTTGGCCGGTGAGCCGGGTGCCGGCACCGGGGCCGGACCCGCCCTCCTGCCCCTTGACGACACGGTGCTGGAGGGCGGCGAGATCGACGGCTTTCTCGAGTCGCGGGACCGGCTGGTGGCGGGCTTGCGGCAGGATCTGAAGGCGCTCTTTTTCGCGCTGGCCACGGCCGTCAACCAGGTCCACCGGGAGGGGTACGGGCTCAACGATGCCCCCGCTTCCGGCTCCCAGGGCGGCGGGGCAGGCCGGGACATGTTCCTGCTGGGGACGGGGACCGACCTGCAGGCGGTGGTGGTCAATCCCGCCCTGGACGATCCGGCCAACCTGGCAGCGGCCCTGGAGGCCGGTGCGCCCGGAGACGGGCGCAATGCCTTGGCCCTGGCGCAGCTGCGCCACGCCGCCCTGGCTCTGCCCGGCGGGGCGCCGGCCCAGGATTACCTGGAGAGCGTGGTAGCGGGGCTGGGCATCGCGGGGCGCCAGGCCCAGGAAGGCCAGCGCACCACCCAACTGCTCATGGATCAGGTGGCGGCCCAGCGGGAGAGCGTGCGAGGCGTTTCCCTGGACGAGGAGATGACGCAGCTGGTCCGGTACCAGCACGCCTACGCGGCGGCGGCCCGGCTGGTGACGGCGGTGGACTCCATGCTGGCCGTCCTCATCGAGCGGACGGGCCTGGTGGGTCGTTGAGGCGGCGTCCTCGAGGGCTGCTCACAGGAGGGAGCACGGGTGCGCATCACCGGCGGAATGATGATCACCACCCTGCTGGCCGACCTGCGCCGGGCTCAGCAGCGGCTGAGCACCTTTCAGAACCAGCTGGCTTCGGGCAAGCGGGTGCAGCGCCCTTCGGACGATCCCGTGGCCACCGTGGACAGCCTGCGCCTGCGGGCGCGCCTGGCCGAGGTGGAACGCCTGCGGGCCAACGCCCAGGATGCCCGGGACTGGCTCGAGATGACCGACAGCGCCCTGGACCGGGCGACCCAGATCCTCCAGCGGGCGCGGGAGCTGGCGGTCCGGGCGGCTTCGGGTACCCTGCCGGACAGCTCCCTCCAGGCCATCCAGGCCGAGGTCCAGCAGCTCCAGGACCACCTGCTGGAGGTGGCCAACAGCACCCTGGGCGACACGTACCTGTTTGGCGGTTTCGGGACGCAGCAACCGCCCTTCGTGGCCGATCCGGCCAGTCCCAGCGGCGTCACCTATCAGGGAATCAACGGGCCCATCCAGCGGGAGGTGGCGCCCGGCACCACCCTGACCATCAACGTGCCCGGGGACGCCGCGTTCGACCCGGCTTTCGCGGCCCTGAGCGGGTTGCAGGTGGCCCTTCAGAATCGGGACCTGCAGGCCGTATCCGCAACCGGGATCGCGGCTCTCGACCAGGCACTGGACGGCCTGCTGCGGTTCCGCGCCGAGGTGGGGGCCAAGGTGAACCGAATCGAGCTGGGTCTTTACCGCATGGACGAGATCCGCGTCGACACCGAGCAGCTGCTCAGCGGCGTAGAGGATGCGGACATCGCCGAAACGGCCATGCGCCTGTCGGTGTCCCAGGCGGCGTACCGGGCGGCGCTGATGGCCGGTGCCCGTATCGTCCAGCCCACCCTGATGGACTTCCTGCGGTAACCGGGATGGACGTCGCGCGGTAACCTTCGGCCCTCCGTAACGGCGGCGCCGTGGAGTCCCCCGGCTGCGCAACCAGGTCTCCCCGGGAGGAACCCTAAGCCAGGTTGCGAAGGTTCCACCGAGGTGAGCACCGGGTGAGCGACGCGCAGCAGAAGGGACACGCAGACCGGAACCATTCCCAGTCCCAGCCCCAGCCCCAAACGGCATCGGTACCCGCCACGCCCATCCGCTTCGGCACCGACGGCTGGCGGGCGGTCATCGCGGAAGAATTCACCTTCGCCAACGTACGCCGGGTCGCCTGGGCCCTGGCGGATCACCTCGAGGCCACCGGCCGCGCCGGCCAGGGCGTGGCCGTGGGCTATGACTGCCGGTTCCTCTCCGACCGGTTCGCTGCGGCGGTGGCATCGGTGCTGGCGGCCGCCGGCATTCCCGTCCTCCTATCCCGCTCCGCCTGCCCGACGCCGGCGCTGAGCTGGGCGGTCGTGTCGCGAAAGCTTGGCGCCGGTGTCATGATCACCGCCAGCCACAACCCGCCCGAATACAACGGGTTCAAGCTCAAGGGCTGGTTCGGAGGCCCGGCCCTGCCGGAAGAAACCCGCCAGCTGGAGGCGATCCTGGCCCGCCAGGAAGCCGGGCGGGCCGGGGCCGCGCCGCCGGCCGGAATGGACCCGGAGGAAGCCCGGCGCCTGGGCCGGGTGGAAGAGGCCGACCTCGTGGGCCCGTACGTCCAGCAGCTGCGGAATCTGGTCGACTTCGAGAGGCTGCGGGCGGCCCGGCTCCGCCTGGTGGCCGACCCGATGCACGGGGCAGCCCGCGGGGTCTTGGCGGACCTTCTGCGGGAGGCCGGCGCCGAAGTGACCGAGATCCGGGGCGAGTTCAACCCCAGTTTCGGCGGTCTGGCCCCCGAGCCCATCGCCCGCAACCTGGGTCCGGCGGTGGAGGCCGTGCGGCGCCTGGGTGCCCAGGCGGCCCTGGTCACCGACGGCGACGGCGACCGGGTCGGGGCGGTGGACGCCACCGGCGAGGTGCTGGACGCCCAGCGCATCTTCGCGCTGCTGCTCCAGCACCTAGTGGAAGTGCGCGGCTGGAGGGGGTCGGTGGTCAAGACCTTCGCCGGCACGCGCATGGTCGACAAGCTGGCGGCCCGGTACGGACTGCCCTTCCATGAGACGCCCATCGGCTTCAAGCACGTCTGCGAATATGCCCTCAAGGAAGACGTCCTCATCGGCGGCGAGGAAAGCGGCGGCATCGGCATCAAGAACCACATGCCCGAACGGGATGGCCTTCTCTGCAACCTGCTGCTGGCGGAGATCATGGCGACCCGCGGCCGCACCCTGGGCGAGCAGGTGGCGGCCCTGATGGCGGAGATCGGGCCGCACTACTTCCAGCGCCGCGACCTCCACCTGACGCCGGAAGGGAAGAACCGGCTGATGGCCCTGCTGCGGGACGATCCGCCGGCCCGCCTGGCGGGCTGGCCGGTGGAGAAGGTCGACCCCCTGGACGGCTACAAGCTGATCTTCGGGCCGAGCCGCTGGATCCTCTTCCGTGCTTCCGGTACCGAACCCGTGGTCCGCGTGTATGCGGAGGCCGAATCGCCCGAGGAGGTCGGTGCCCTGCTGGACGACGGCCTCCGGCTGGTGGAGTCCGCGACCCGCTGACCGGCCGGTCTTGCACCGCGGGCACCACCGGTACCGCCGCCCCGCAGGCCCGTGGTCCGCGGCCTGCAGGCCCGTAGCCGGCCGCACGCAGGCCCGTAGCCCGCGGCCCGGGCGGGCACCGGCGGTTCTTCGAATGTTGCAGGGCGTGGTGGCCTGTTCGTCCGGAAAATAACGAAGAATGGATAGGCTCGGATGGTCCCTGGTAGGGAACGGAGGGCCGGTTATCCCCAGCCCAATGAACAAGGGGGTTCCGGCCCTTCGCCGCACAAAAGGGGCGAACTCGTACTTATCAACAGATCATCCACATTATCCACAGTGGCCCGGGGGCAGACTATCCACACAAGGAATCGCCGGGAGCGGTGATTGGTACCATACCTTGGAAGCGGGGCCCCGGCCGCAGGTACGCGGAGCGGGTAGGTTGAGTCCCCGCTGAGAACCGGGAGAGCCGGCCGCCCGCCGCCTTCGCCCGGTAGGAGGACGCCGGTCGGGTGCGGAACTACTGCAGTAGTTCAGGGGAAGGAGTGAGGGCTGTTGAACATCGCCATCTACGGCAAGAACATCGACGTCACCGAAGCCCTCAAAGAGTACGCCCGCAGGAAGGTTGGCAAGGTGGCCCGCTACTTCAACGGCGAACCCCTGCAGGCGCAAGTCACCCTGAGCATCGAGCGGGACCGGCACATCGTCGAGGTCACCATCCCCGTACCCACCAACGGCCTCCTGATCCGCGCCGAGGAAGAATCCGACGACATGTATGCCTCCATCGACATGGTGGTCGACAAGCTGGAGCGCCAGATCCGCAAGTTCAAGACCCGCCTGAACCGCAAGGCGCGTCGCCTCGAGGCCACCACCGGCCAGGTCGTGACCGAGCTGGACACCGCCGTGGACGAACCGGCGTGGCCGGAGGGAGAGGATGAAGGCCGGGTCGTCCGCACCAAGCGTTTCGCCGTCAAGCCCATGACGGTGGACGAAGCCATCCTCCAGATGAACCTGCTGGGCCACGACTTCTTCGTTTTCGCCAATGCCACCACCGGCCAGGTCAACGTGCTGTACCGGCGGCGTGACGGGCAGTACGGCTTGATCGAGCCGGAGTTCTAGGCCGGGGGAACGGGTCCAACGCGGCCACGGGCCCGGCGCCCGTGGCCGCGTTCGCTTGCGCCCGCGCCGCGGCCCCGCGGCCGATCCCGGATCGGACGGCCGTCTTCTGGTCCCCAGTTGCCGGGTTCTGGCTCGCGCCACCGATTGACCTCGAATCTCGCTCCCTCCGCTGCTCGCCCCGGGCCGCTGGCTCCCGGATGGGATGGGTGAGGTTGGATGCGCGCTGCGATTTCCAATTTCGACACTTCTCGTCTCCGTACGGGAAGGAGAAACCCGTATCCGCGGGTTCCGCTGGGGGAGCAGGGATTTTGGGACTATACCGGACCCGTGGGGGAGGTTAAGGTGGAGAAAGGCAGAATCGTCTATTCCTGACACCAGGGGCCGTCACCGCGGCCGGCGGGAGGATGCTACGGGTGTCGCAGCAATCGTCGTGGTCCGATCAGACCGCCCGGGCCATGGAGTCCGCGCTCCTCGGTCTGCCGGGCGTGCTCTCGTCCCATGTGGAGGTCGACGCCGGCGGCCGTGTTCAGGAAATCCACCTGCTGGCAGGACCCGGACGGGCCGAGCACCAGCTGTTTCGCGATGTCCAGTCCCTGATGGCCATCAGCTTCGGTCAGGACGTGGAGACCGGTGCCATTCACCTCACCCGGGTCGGTGCCGGTGACGAGTACGGGGAGTCCCGCTTGCGCCTTCTCCGTCATCGCCTGGAGACCGAGGGGACCCAGGTCGGCGTCGTGGTGGAACTCGGCAACGGCGAGCGGATCTTCCGGGGCGAGGCCCGCGGCACGCGAGGCCCCACTTCCGTCCTGCGGATGGCCGCCGCGGCAACGGCGCGAGCCGTCGTCGCCGCCCTCTACCGCATGGTGGAGGTTGAGGTGTTTGCCGTGCAGCGGGTACGGCTCGGTCACCGGGCGGTGGCCCTGGTGGGCATCACGGCCGGGGGCGGCATTCTGCCCGTGCAGGAATACGTGGGCGCAGTCCTCATCAAGCTGGACGAGACGGAGGCCACGTGCCGGGCGGTGCTGGACGGCGTGAACCGCTTCTTTGCCCTGGCCGGTCAGCTGGCACCGGAAGGAATCGGCGGTAAGACAACGAATGTGTGAAGCACGCCCGCTGGCACGGATTACCGGCCCCTGTTAGGACACGGACTTCCTGGGCGAATCCACCGTGCCGCGGCGATGTTTGTCGATACGAAGTTTTGACAACAGGTTTCGGTTACTGTGGCCGGGTTTTACGCAGCGTGGCCATGAGCGGAGCTCGCTTCCCGGCGGTCGAGTGACCGCCGCGGGGGCAGATCGAGCGGAGTGATTCTTCATGGCCCGCGTGATCAAGGTTCTGCTTCTTCTGGCGACCCTGGTTCTGGCTGCCGGTTCGAACGTCCAGGTTAGCTGCTGACCCTGGTCCGGCCACAGTAACCAGTCACTTTCAAAGGGGTGTGAACATGCTCTCCCTTAACCGTTATCCAACATTTCGCTACATAATTTATGTCCTAATAACAACATGCTTGGTTACTTGGGCCTCAAGCATGCTAGGTGAAGCTAAGCCATATCATGCCTTATTTTTATATCTTTTCACTCTTTTAGCAGAGGCTTTTCCTATCCAGATCCCTGCGATTCGCGGATCGGTATCGCTGAGCTTCATTCCTACTTATGTGACCATTATGTCGCAAGGGGTTTTACCAGGTGTCCTGGTTGCGACCCTTGGTACTGTTCGCCCGGCGGACTTTGCGGGTATGCCAAAGCGTGCCGTTCTATTTAATAGGGTCCAACTAGGTTTAGCAGCGGCCATCAGCGGGACTGTTTTTCACTGGCTGGTTAACGAGGAATCTATTACGGAGCCTTGGGTCGTATTTACTTTCGCGATAGCTGCTGCCGTATATTTTGCGACGAATATTGGGCTCTCCATCTTGTATTTAAAGAAGTTCAGCCAAACAAGTCTTGGAAAATTGGTCCACCAATTTAAAAACACGGTCGCGCTAAATTATCTTGCCTTAATGCCCCTAGCATATTTAATTGCCGTTATCGAAGAGCGGGTCGGCTTGTTCGGAGTTCTTCTCTTTATGTTGCCGCTCGTCATTGCTCGATTCTCCTTTCAGAGATATGTTGACATTCATCAGATGTTTCTTGGAACCATTCGTGCCCTTGCTCTTGCTCTTGAAGCCAAGGATCGGTACACGTATGGCCACGCCGACAGAGTGGCCAGGTTGGCTGTAAATATCGGGCGCCAGCTCAACTTGAACGATATTGAGTTGGAACAATTGCAGTATGCCGGAATCCTTCACGACATTGGCAAGATTGGTGTCCGTGACGAGATCTTGAACAAACCAGGCAAGTATTCTCCGGAAGAATACGAGGAGATGAAGAAGCACCCTGTTATTGGTGCCCGTATCGTAAGTGGTGTCAATTCCTTAGAGACAGTTGCCTACTGGATTCGCCACCATCACGAAAGATATGACGGTACGGGCTATCCGGATGGACTCAAGGGAGAGGAAATTCCTTTGGGTTCACGGATCATCGCTGTTGCTGATGCATTTGATGCTATGCTTTACGATCGTCCCTACAAGGCAGGTCGGCCCTTGCCCGAGGTGATTGATGAGTTAAAACGTTGTTCTGGAACGCACTTTGATCCAAAAATCGTGGATGTGCTGCTTGATCTGATATCGAACCCTGAACGGGTTGCCGATCTAACACGTCCTCCGGAGCTTCAATTCATCCAGTATCTCGCAACACTATACGGCTGGGTTCCCAGGTCGCCCAGGGATTATGTGGATGATGTCGCAGTAGCTGCCGAAGAACCCCTCTTGGTAGTGGACGATGATGCCTCGCATGATGCATACGTGCCGAGGCAGTGAGGGCCGGAACCGGGGTGATGGGTGCCGATGTTCCTTTTTGCCTTGGCTTTGGCCATGCTTGTTGGCTGGTTGCGAGGCGGCACCATTGTTAATGTGGCAAGACTCCCGTTGCGCTGGGGGCTGGCCGTGCCTGTGCCCTTTGCCATTCGCGCCGTGCTGCTGCACACCGAGGCTTCGAGCAATCCATGGCTCCATCATTGGTCACCCGTACTGCAGGGAATAGCTTATGGGTCAATGGTCATTCTTGCTCTGGTCAATCGCCACCTCCCCGGGGCAGCCTTCCTGATTACGGGAACCCTCGCCAATGCCCTCGTCATCATGGCCAACGGTGGGCGGATGCCGGTCAGTGAATGGGCGGTTCGGGTTGCCGCCGGGGGGGCGGACCGGGCTACGGCCCTCACCCTTCTGCGTATGGAGGACAGCCTCACCCACCAGCTGCTGGGACCGGGGACGCGGCTTCCCTGGCTGGCGGACATCATCCCTTTGCCTCGACCCTTCCCCTTCCCCTCCGTCGCAAGTGCGGGAGATGTAGTGCTGGCAATCGGCCTGATGTGGCTCATCCTGGCGGCCATGGGGAAGCGGGCCGGGACGGCCGTTGATGAATCGGGCCACCCTGACCCGGGCGCAGGTCCGGCGAAGCGGGCACTGGATCGGTGTGGCTCGCTATGACGAGGGTAGGCCAAACCGCCGGCCCAACCAGCGCCGGGCGCTTCCAGGCGTCGGGTGCTCTTCGGGCGTGGAGGGGGCCCGGGCACGTGGTAAAATAACTAGGACGTACAGGACGACGGGTGGACCGCGCCAGCCGGGTTCAGCCGGCCCTGCGGGGGATCCGGATCTGCGACCGGGCGTGACAGCATCCCCGCACAACGGCGTCCCCGCACATCGGGGCGCGCGCCGTGGCACCGGGTGACCGGGTTGAGCCGTGCCGCCCGCCATCCGTTCGGGCCGCAGGTAGCCCGTGGCGAGGAGGCCAACAAGGCAAACGATTGAGACGGGCTTACGAAAAGGCTGGGTCGGGCTTTAGAGGATACTGCAACCCGCAGTGAATCCGGCTCGATGGATCCGGCGCGATGCACGGTGCGGCCGCATTCCCCTATGCCGGTCGACCGGCTCAGGTGTTTGGGCCCGCTGAGGTGGACGCGGGCCGGATTCCGCGGCGTGAGAAGCTAGCGGCGGGTGGAGCGTCCAACCAGCGGGCGGTGGCGTGGTGCCGACCGACCGTGCCGGCGCGACTCCAGACGCCGGTTTTTTCTTCAGGAGATGAGAACGCCATGCTGGGGCTCTTGCGCAACCTGTTCAACTACAACGAGCGGGAGATCCGGCGCCTGTCGCGAGAGGTCGAGCGGATCAACGTCCTCGAGCCGGAGATGGTGCGTCTCACCGACGCCGAGCTGCGCGGCAAGACCGGCGAGTTCCGCCAGCGCCTGGCCGCCGGGGAGACGCTGGACGATCTTTTGCCCGAGGCTTTTGCGGTCGTCCGGGAAGCGGCCCGGCGCACGCTGGGAATGCGGCCCTTTGATGTGCAGCTGATGGGCGGCATTGTCCTCCACGAAGGCAAGGTCGCCGAGATGAAGACCGGCGAAGGCAAGACTCTGGTGGCGACCATGCCAGCCTACCTGAACGCCCTGCTGGGACGCGGCGTCCACATCGTCACCGTGAACGACTACCTGGCGCGGCGCGACGCCGAGTGGATGGGCCGGATCTACCGCTTCCTGGGCCTGACGGTGGGTGTCATCGTCCACGGGCTGAGCTTTGACGAGCGCCGCCGGGCCTATGCGGCCGACATCACCTATGGCACCAACAACGAGTTCGGCTTCGACTACCTGCGGGACAACATGGCGCTGTACCCCGACCAAATCGTGCAGCGCGAGCTGTATTACGCCATCGTCGACGAGGTGGATAGCATCCTGATCGACGAGGCGCGCACGCCGCTCATCATCAGCGGCATGGCCGACAAGCCCACCGAGCTCTACTACCAGTTCGCCCAGATCGCCCGCAAGCTGGAACGGGACCGGGATTACACTGTCGACGAGAAGGCGCGCACCGTCGCACCGACGGAGGAGGGCGTCCACCGGGTCGAGCAGATGCTGGGCGTCGAGAACCTCTACGCGCCCGACAACCCCGTGGACTACGCCCACTACCTGATCAACGCCCTGAAGGCCAAGGAACTGATGCGGCGCGACGTGGACTACGTGGTGAAGGACGGCCAGGTGATCATCGTCGACGAGTTCACCGGCCGCCTGATGTTCGGCCGCCGCTACTCCGACGGGCTGCACCAGGCCATCGAGGCCAAGGAGAACCTCAAGATCGAGCGCGAGTCCCAGACCCTGGCCACCATCACCTTCCAGAACTACTTCCGCATGTACCAGAAGCTGGCCGGGATGACCGGCACGGCGGCTACGGAGGAAGAGGAGTTCTCCAAGATCTACGGCCTGGACGTCGTGGTGATCCCGACGAACAAGCCCATGATCCGGCGGGACCTGCCCGACGTGATCTACAAGACCGAGGCGGCCAAGTTCCGGGCCGTGGTGGAGGAAATCGCGGAGTGCCACCGGCGCGGCCAGCCGGTGCTGGTCGGCACCATCTCCATCGAAAAGTCCGAGCGCCTCAGCGAGATGCTCAAGCGCCGCGGCATCCCGCACCAGGTGCTGAACGCCAAGTACCACGAGCGGGAAGCGGAGATCATCGCCCAGGCCGGCCGCGTGGGCGCGGTGACCATCGCCACCAACATGGCCGGGCGCGGCACCGACATCCTGCTCGGCGGCAATCCCGAGTTCCTGGCGCGCCAGCGCATGCGGAAGCTGGGCTATGAGCCCGACGTGATCAGCGCCGTCTCCGGACAGCTGGACCCGGACGACCCGGAGCTGGCCGAGGCCCGCCGCGATTACCTGCGCCTCCTGGAAGAGGCCAAGCGCGAGACCGAAGCGGAGCATCAGCGGGTGGTCGAACTCGGCGGCCTGCACATCATCGGGACCGAGCGGCACGAGTCCCGGCGCATCGACAACCAGCTGCGGGGCCGCGCCGGGCGCCAGGGAGACCCCGGCTCGTCCCGGTTCTACCTTTCCTTGGAAGACGACCTGATGCGGCTGTTTGGCTCGGACAGCATCCGGAGCATCATGGACCGCCTGGGTGTGGAAGAAGACGAGCCCATCGAGCATCCCCTGATCACCCGCGCCATCGAGAACGCCCAGCGCAAGGTGGAGCATCGCAACTTCACCCTGCGCAAGCAGGTGCTCGAGTACGACGACGTGATGAACAAGCAGCGCGAGGTGATCTACGCCGAACGCCGGAAGGTGCTGAGCGGCGAGGACGTGCACGAGCACATCCTGGGCATGATGGACGACATCATCCAGCATGCCCTGGACAACTACTGCAACGAGCACGCCCACCCCGAAGAGTGGAACCTGGAAGGGCTCGTGGAGTACCTGGAGGGCAACTATCTGCCCGCCGGCACCCTCAAGGCGGAGGAATTGGCCGACCTGGGCCGCGATGCGCTGGCCCAGGAGATCAAGGCCGCGTTCCTCCGGATCTATGAGGAGAAGGAGAAGGCCATCGGCAGCGCACTGATGCGCGAGCTGGAGCGGGTCGTGCTGCTCCGGGTGGTGGATCAGAAGTGGGTCGACCACCTGGCGGCCATGGACGATTTGCGGGACGGCATCGGCCTCCGGGCCTACGGCCAGCGGGACCCGCTGCTGGAGTACAAGTTCGAAGCCTTCGAGATGTTCCAGCAGATGATCGAAAGCATCAAGGAAGACGTGATCCGCATCCTGATGCACATGGAGGTCCGGCCGGGCCAGGCCGAGCTCCAGCGCCGGCGAGTGGCCGTGGGGGCCCGGGAGGAAAGCGGGCGGGTGCCGGTGTTCGCCCTGGCGGCGGGTGCCGGCGGAGAGCACGAGGGCGGTCAGGGCTTGGCCCCTGCCCGGGCCGGTGCCGGTCCCATGGGCGCGGCGGCCTCGCCGGCCCAGGGCCCGCGGGAGCCGGTGCGGGTGCAAAAGGTGGGGCGAAACGACCCTTGCCCTTGCGGGAGTGGGAAGAAGTATAAGAAATGTTGTGGCCGGACGGCCTGATGGCCGGCCCCGGCGGCGCCCGCCGGCGCGAGCGGGACCTGCAGGGGCAGGTGCAACGGCATCGCAGGTGCAACGGCATCAGGGGAGGATGAGAGCATGTGGGATGAGGTGCTGCGCCGCATCCGGGCCCTGCGCCCGCGGCTTGACGAATTGAGGGATGATCTTTGACCTCGCCGGGAAGCGGCGGGAGATCGAGCGCATCGAGCAAGCCATGACGGAACCCGGTTTCTGGGATGATCCGGAGCGGGCCCAGCACCAGGTCCGGCAGTTGAAGGTCCTCAAGGGGCCCGTGGAGCGCTACGAGGCCCTGGACCGCCAGCTGGAGGACCTGCAGGTGCTGGCCGAACTGGCAGCGGAGGAGGCCGACGTCTCGGTCATCCCGGAGCTGGAAGAAGGCATCGCGCAAGTGGAGGAGGGCCTGCGGCAGCTGGAGCTGGAGCTGCTGCTGACGGGGCCGTACGACGGGTACGACGCCATCGTCTCCCTGCACCCCGGTGCCGGCGGGACCGAGTCCCAGGACTGGGCCCAGATGCTCTGGCGGATGTATACCCGCTGGGCGGAAGACCGGGGCTACCAGGTGGAGGTCCTGGACCTGCTGGAGGGCGAGGAGGCGGGCATCAAGAGCGTCACCTTTGCCGTCCGCGGGCCCAATGCCTACGGTTACCTGCGTAGCGAGCACGGGGTGCACCGGCTGGTGCGCATCTCGCCCTTCGACGCCGCGGGGCGGCGCCATACCTCCTTCGCTTCGGTGGACGTCCTGCCCGATCTGGGGGACAGCCCCGAGATCGAGATCCGGCCGGAGGACCTGCGCATCGACGTCTTCCGGGCGGGGGGTCACGGGGGCCAGCACGTCAACAAGACCGAGTCGGCGGTGCGCATCGTGCACCTGCCTACGGGGATCGTGGCCACGTGCCAGAACGAGCGCTCCCAGCACTCCAACCGGGAGACGGCCATGAAGATCCTCAAGGCCCGCCTGGCCCGCTACTACGAGGAACAGCGCCTGAAGGAGATCGCAGCCCTGCGGGGTGACGTGGGCGAGATCGCCTGGGGCAACCAGATCCGGTCCTACGTTTTCCAGCCCTACACCCTGGTCAAGGACCACCGCACCGGGGTGGAAGTCGGCAACGTCCAGGCGGTGATGGATGGCCAGCTGGACGTGTTCATCAACGCGTACCTGAAGTGGGAGGCCGCGCGGAGCGGGAAACTGGGGGCGCGCAGCGGGGAGGGGCCCGGCCAGGCCCGGGATGCGGCGGCCGCCCGGGGTCAGGGCGAGTAGCAGGCTCCCGGCCCCCCGGGGGTGCCGGTCCACGGGCCGTCCATTCCCACAAGCGAGCCGGCCTCGGGAGGCGCGCCGCTGCCCGAGGTCAACTCCGGGCGGCGTCATACGATAACTGTACGGGAGGTCCACCGCCGGCCTCCCCTTTTTGCGTCTCCGCAGGACGCCGGGGATACCGATTTTCGGCCATGGTGGCGAATTCCACCCATCAGCGGGGAGGGTTTGACCCCGTAAGGTCGAAGTACGCCGGGCGCGGGAATTGTCGAGAGGTGGCACCCCCCGTGATCGAGTTCATCAATGTCAGCAAGGTCTACCCCAATGGCGTCACGGCGCTTCAGGACGTCAGCCTGCACATCGAACGCGGCGAGTTCGTGTTTCTGGTGGGGCCCTCGGGGGCGGGCAAGTCGACCCTGGTTCGCCTGATCTATCGCGAAGAGGTGCCCACCCGGGGCATCGTGCTGGTGGACGGCCTCAACGTGGGGCGGATGCGCCGCCGGGACGTGCCGTACCTGCGGCGGCAGATGGGCGTGGTCTTCCAGGACTTCAAGCTGCTGCCCAACCGGACGGCCTACGAAAACGTGGCCTTTGCCATGTTCGTCACGGGGCACACCCAGCGCCAGATCCGGCGCCGGGTGCCCGAGGTCCTGGAGCTGGTGGGCTTGCGGGACAAGGCCGGTGCCCTGCCGTCGGAACTGTCGGGCGGCGAGCAGCAGCGGGTGGCGGTGGCCCGGGCTGTGGTCAACCACCCCAAGATCCTGCTGGCCGATGAGCCGACGGGCAACCTGGACCCCGAGACGGCGTGGGGCATCATGGAGCTTCTGGTGGAGATCAACCGGCGCGGGACCACGGTGGTGGTGGCGACCCACGCCCACAACATCGTGAACGCCCTCAAGCGGCGTGTGGTGCGGGTTGAAGCCGGCCGCGTCATTGCCGATCAGACCCAGGGGGTGTACGAGCGTGCGATTTGAGACGCTCGGGTACTTCCTGCGCGAGGCGTTGACGGGGATCCGGCGCAACGGGTTCATGAGCTTTGCGTCGGCATCCACGGTGTTCGTTTCCCTGGTGGTGCTGAGCCTGCTGCTGGTGGTGGCGGCCAACGTCCGCCACCTGGCGGCCTACGTCGAGTCGCAGGTCGCGGTGGTAGCCTTCCTGGCGCCGGGTACCGGCCGCGCCGAGGGCCGGGCGCTGGAGCAGCGCATCGCCGGCATGGAGGGCGTGGCCGGCACCCGGTTCGTCACCCGGGAAGAAGCCTTGCAGGACCTGAAGGCGATGTTCGGCGACCGCGCCGACCTGCTGGAGGGCGTGGAGCAGGAGAACCCGCTGCGCGACTCCATCGAAGTCCGCCTGGCGGATCCGCGCTATGGCGAGAAGGTGGCCGCGGCGCTGCGGCAGTCGGCCGGGGTGGAAGACGTCAAGTACCGCCGCGACCTGGCGGACCGCATCCGCCGCGTCGGTGACGCGGTGCGGACGGGTTCCGCCGTGCTGGTGGGCTTGCTGGCGGTCACCACCCTGTTCCTCATCTCCAACACCATCCGGCTGACGGTGTACGCCCGCCGGCGGGAGATCCAGATCATGAAGCTGGTCGGGGCCACCGACTGGTTCATTCGCTGGCCCCTGATCATCGAAGGCATCCTGCTGGGGCTGGCCGGGGCAGGGGCGGCGGCCGCTCTGGCCTGGTGGGGATATGACCGGCTGCTGGTCGAGGTGACCCGGGCGATGCCCTTCATCCCCCTGGTCCCGCGGGAGCCGCTGCTGCCGCAGGTGGCGCAGGTGGTGGTGCTGGGCGGAGCCCTCCTGGGAGCCCTGGGCAGCTCCCTGTCCCTGCGCCGGCACCTGCGGGTCTGAGCCGGGGCAACGTCTTGGCCGGGCCCGAAGGGCTCTGGCCGTAAGGGGACCGCCGCAGGCGGAGGCGACGGCCGGGCCGGGTGCGACGGCGCGCGTTGCCCGGTCGGGCAGCCCGGCCTAGACCGCGTCCATCGGCCCTGTCACGGCGAGTCCGGCAAGTCGAGTCCGTTGTGTCCGTTGTTCAGAGGGGACGAACCGGCCACGGGCGCGGCCGCTCCGGGGGTGGGCACCCCGGGCCGGCGGCCGCGCGGGTTCGCCGCGGCCGGGGTTCATCCGGGGAGGGCATTGCGCATGGCGTGGTGGCGAGGGCCGTGGTTTGCGCGCTGGGGGGAGGACGAGCCCTGGGCCGGAAACGTGCAGCCCCGGGGTGTTCGCAAGCTCCTGGGGCGGGCGGGCGCGAAGAGCGGCCGGCCGGGGACCGGCGCCCTCGAGGGGTGCCGCGGCGGGTGCCGTGGCGAGGGGGCGCCGGCCGGCGGGGGTGCGCCGGAAAGGCCGCTGCCGGTTCCCAACGCCGGGTCGTCCCCGGCCCGTGACGCTGGGGGCGGGACCGCCGTCCGGACCAGGACAGGGGAGGCTCCGGGCCGGCCGGGTCGCAACCGGAGGGCGGTGCGGCGCCGGGGGACGCGGGCCGTCACGGTGCTGGTGGCGGCCGCCCTGGCGGCGGGGGTGCTGTCCGGGGTGGCCGGGCCGGCGCCGGCTCCGGTACGGGCGGCCAGCTCCATCAGCGAGCTGCGCCAGAAGATCAACGAGGCCAACGAGACCCTGCGCCAGCTGGAGCAGCGCCAGGCGGAAGCCCAGCGCAAGCTGAAGGCGCTCAAGCAGGACGAGGCCTCCATCGCCGAGCGGGTGCGGATTCTGGAGGCCCAGATCCGTGAAACCCGGGTGAAGCTGGCCGAGCTGACGGAGAAGGTGCGCGAGGCCGAGGCCCGGGTGGAAGCGAAGCAGCAGGAGATCGACGAGGCCACCCGCCAGCTGGAGCAACGGGAAGATTACGTGGCCCGGCGGATTCGGGCGATTCAAGAGAACGGCACCGTGGGCGTGCTGGAGGTTCTCTTCGAGGCCAACAGTTTCTCCGACTTCTTGACCCGCCTCGACCTCTTGAGCCAGATCCTGCGCCACGACCTGGACGTGATGGCCCAGGTGCAGGCGGAGCGGGAGCGCCTGGTGGCCGAGAAAAAGGAGCTGGACGCCGAGCGCCAGAAGCTGGTGGCGCTGAAGGCCGAGGTTGAGCGGCAGCAAAAGCAGCTCAACGCCACCGTTGCCAGCCACAAGGACGAGCTGGCCCGGCTGGCGGAACAGCGGCGGCGCATGGAAGAGCACCTGGAGGCCCTGGAGGCCGACTCCAAGGAAGTGGAGAGGCTGCTGAAGAACCTGCAGGCGGATCTGAAGCGCCAGCTGGAGGCGCTCAACCGCAACCGGGCGCCCCGGAGCGGGGGCCGCTTCCTGTGGCCGGTTCCCGGCGAGTACACCATCACCTCCGGGTTCAACCCGGCCCGCCGCCATCCCATCTACGGGACGGTGCGGCCCCACACGGGGATTGACATCGACGGCCAGGGGCCGCCGGACCCGAATCCCAGCACCTGGGATGAGATCGTGGCGGCCGACGACGGCATCGTGGTGGCCTCGCGCTACATGTCGGGTTACGGCAACACCATCATCATCGCCCACGACGAGACGTACTCCACCCTGTACGGCCATCTGAGCCGCCGCTACGTGGAGCCGGGCCAGGTGGTGCGGCGGGGGCAGGTCATCGGGCTGATGGGCACCACGGGTGCGTCCACCGGAACCCACCTCCATTTTGAGGTCCGGGTCAACGGCCAGCCCGTCAACCCCATGCCGTACCTGCGTTGATGTCGCGGCATGGACGGGTGGGCCTGCGCGGACGGTGCGGTACGGTGGCACCGGTGTGCGGCGGCGGCGGGCGCCACGCTGCCGGCGGGGACGCCGGGGCCTGCAAGCCGCCGGGTAGGAGCGAGCAGGGCCGGGAAGCCGGAGCCGGGTTCATCGCTGGGTTCTTCCGCGGGAACCCGGCCCGCTTGTCCTTGAGGGGGGCCGGACCTGTACCCTCACCGGCTGCGAACCCGGGGAACTGCCGGGGCCGGCCACGGCGCCCGCCGGTTCGACCGGCGGGCGGCTCCAGCGCCGCCGCTGCTGCACCCGGGACCGGCCCCCGCGCCGGGTGCCCCTGGCCCGGCAACCGCCCCGCCACCCCAGCCCTCCCACCCCGGCCCCGCCGCCCCGGAGCCGCCCCCGGACCCGCTGTCCCGCACCAGCCGGTTGCCGGCCCCGGCCCGGGCCTGCCGGTGGGGCCGTCGGGCGATGTGCTATCCTGAACTGAGTGAATCGAGATGGCCCTGCTGGCGTGACCCCGCCGGCCCTGGCCCTGCCGGCGAGGCCTTCGGGTACGCATCCGGGGGCTTCGCTCTCCGGCCCTCGACAGTGGGGGCGGAACGGCCGGGGGCATAGGCTGGTGGAGGCACGAGCCTCGCACCGGCTGGGAGGATCGGAACCACCATGACGTCCTTCGGCCATTCCTTCGACACCGGACCGGCCGGGCGGCAGGGGGACCGCCCGGTCTTGACCTTGCGCCAGGCGCTGGCCGGCGCGCTGGTCCTGGTCGTCCTGACGGCGGTGGTGACCCTGGCCGTCTCCGACCGGGTGGAAGGCTTCTGGCTCCGCCTTTTCCCCCAGAGCGTGGCCCTCACCGATGCCGAAAAGCAGCAGCTGCTGGACGAGCTGGTGCGCTCGCCCAACTTCGACCGGTTCCTCACCGTGTTTCAACTGGTGAGGAACCAGTACGTCGACCCGCTGCCTGTGGACCAGCTGCTGGAAGGCGCCACCCGGGGGGTGGTCGAGGCCACGGGGGATCCCTTCTCCGCCTATTTCGATCCGCAGGAGTTTCGCGAGTTCCAGATCGACGTGTCGGGCCACTACAGCGGGATCGGCGTGGTGGTGTCGGAGGGGAAGGATGGGGGCGTGGTCGTCCAGACCCCCTTCGAAGGCTCGCCGGGGGCCACCACGCCCTTCGAAGGGGCGGGGCCGGACGATCCCGTGGGCCTGCGACCGGGGGACGTGATCATCAGCGTCGACGGGCAGGACGTCACCGGGGAGAGCGTGGAGGCGGTGGCCCGGCGCATCCGCGGCCCCGAGGGAACCCAGGTCACCCTGGAGGTGCTGCGGGAGGGCTATGACAAGCCGCTGAAGTTCGTCCTGACGCGCCGCAACATCGACGTGCCGTCGGTGCAGGCCCACATGCTGGACGGGAAGATCGGCTACATCCACCTGACCCAGTTCCTGCCCGATACCCCCGACGACTTCGATGCAGCGCTGGACGAGCTGCGCCGGCAGGGCATGCAGGGCCTCATCCTGGACCTGCGCAACAACCCCGGGGGCGAACTCCAGGCGGTGGTGCGCATCGCGGACCGGCTCCTGCCCCGGGGGCCCATCGTCCACATCGAGTACCGCCATCGCGGCCGGGAGACGCACTCTTCCGACGCCGCGGCCCTGGGCCTGCCGCTGGCGGTCCTGGTCAACCAGGGGAGCGCCAGTGCCTCGGAGATCCTGGCGGGTGCCATCCAGGATTACGGCGTCGGGGTGCTGGTGGGCGAGCACACCTTCGGCAAAGGCACCGTGCAGACGGTGTGGCCGTTGGACGGCAAAGGCCGCGCCGGCCTGGGCCGGCAGGAGGAGGCGGGGGCGGGCGTCAAGCTGACCGTGGCCCGTTACCTGACACCGAAGGAACGACCCATCGTCATGGGCAAGGGGATCGAGCCCGACGTGCACGTGCCCTTCGACCTGGAAAACCTGGAGGGGATGGGCGACCTGCGCCGCGACCCGCAGCTCCGGGCAGCCTACCAGCGGGTTGAGCAGATGGTCGCCGGCGGCGCATGAAGGGGTCTCTCGAGCTCTGGGGATTGCCGCTTGGGGAGCTGGCCCGGCTGCTGGCCGCCGACACCCTGCCGGCGGCCCTGCTCAACCCGGGCACGGCGCCCCTCTTCCTCCTGGTCCTGGGGCTGGTGGCCTTTCAGTACGCCCGCATCGGGCAGATGGAAGCCCGGCTCTACGGCCGGTCGCTGGTGCCGTTGTGGCACCGGGTGCTGACGGCCGTCGCGGCGGGCTTGCTGGGCGGGTTCATCGGGGGGCTGGTGATCACGGCGGCCGGCGTGGTGCTCGAGCCGCGGGACGTCACCCCGCTGTGGCCCGTGGCGCTGGGGCTGGCGCTCATCCGGCCGCGCTTCCTTTGCTTTGCCTACGCCACCGGGCTGATCGGGGCCAGCCACCTGCTGTTGGGGTGGCCCCAGGTCCATGTGCCGGGGCTGGTGGCCCTGGTGGGGGCGTTGCACCTGGCCGAGGCCGTGCTGGTGTACATCGACGGGGCCGAGGGGGCCACGCCGGTCCTGGCGCGCAACGGTCGCGGCGAGGTGGTGGGCGGGTTCCTCCTGCAGCGGTTCTGGCCGGTGCCGGCGGCCATCCTGGTGCTGGTCAACCTGACGGCGCCGGGCGGTGGCATCGAGATGCCCTCCTGGTGGCCGCTGGTCGGACCCGCCGATCCTGCGCGGTTGAACGCTGCGGGCTGGATCGTGGTCGCGCTGCCCCTGGTCGCGGGCCTTGGCTACTCCGACCTGGCCCTGACGGCCACCCCGGGCTCCCGCTCCCGGCAGACGGCCCTGGTGATGGTCCTGTACAGCGCCGCCCTGATGGCCATGGCGGCCCTGGCGGAACGGGATCCCCGGTGGCTGTGGCCGGCCGTCCTGGCGTCGCCGCTCCTGCACGAGGGAATGATCCAGCTGGGAATTGCCCGCGAGCGGTGGGGGCGCCCCCTCTTTGGCCCGCCCGCCCAGGGGGCCCGGGTGCTCTGGGTCTGGCCGCGGTCGCCGGCATCGGCGCTGGGCCTGCAAGCGGGCGACGTGATCCTCACGGCGAACGGGCGGCCCGTGCGCCGGGAGAGCGATCTGCGGGCCGTGTCCATGGACCTGTGGGAGGGGCCGCCGCGGGTCGTCGACCTGGAGCTGGAGATCCAGCGGGGCAACCGGCGCCTGACCCGGCGGCTGAAGCGTTTCGACCCCGGGGCACCCTTCGGGGCGCTGCTGGTTCCTCCGCCAGGGGACGCGGTGTCGCCGCTGATCGACCTGAGTCGCGGCAAACACTTGTTTGGCGCTTGACAACAGGGGTACACTGGAAGGCGCACCGGCTGGCCCACTGCGGCGGCTGCAGGGGCCCTGTGATCCGGCGGGCCCCGTGCCCGGGCCTCGGTGTCCGGGGACAGGGCTCCCGTGCCAGCAGCAGGGATGGGGAGGCGGAAGCATGCCTGCGTTCAAGGTGGTGGCCGAATTCGAGCCCCGGGGGGATCAGCCCAAGGCCATCGAGGCCATCAGCCGTGCCTTCCGGGAGGGGGCGCAGGTGGTCACCCTGCTGGGTGCCACGGGCACGGGGAAGACGGCCACCATGGCGTGGGTCATCGAGCAACTGCAGCTCCCCACCCTGGTCATCGCCCACAACAAGACCCTGGCGGGCCAGCTGGCCGCGGAGTTCAAGCAGTTCTTCCCCCATAACGCGGTGGAGTACTTCGTCAGTTACTACGACTACTACCAGCCCGAGGCCTACGTGCCCCAGACGGACACCTACATCGAGAAGGATGCGCTCATCAACGACGAGATCGACAAGCTGCGCCACTCGGCCACCAGCAGCCTGTTCGAGCGCAAGGACGTCATCGTGGTGGCCAGCGTCTCCTGCATCTACGGCCTGGGCGCGCCGGAAGACTACCGGGACCTGGTGCTGTCGCTGCGGGTGGGCAACGAGATGCCGCGGGAACAGATCCTGCGCAAGCTGGTGGACATCCAGTACGCGCGCAACGACGTGGACTTCCAGCGGGGCACCTTCCGGGTGCGGGGCGACGTGATCGAGATCTTCCCGGCGTCCATGGCCGAGCGGGCCATCCGGGTGGAGCTCTTCGGCGACGAGATCGACCGGCTGACGGAGATCGACGCCCTGACGGGAGAGGTGCTGGCCTACCGGGACCACGTGGCCATCTACCCGGCCAGCCACTACGTGACCCACGAGTGGAAGCTCAAGCGGGCCATCGAGTCCATCGAGCGGGAGCTGGAGCAGCGGCTGGCGGAGCTGCGGGCCCGGGACAAGCTGCTGGAGGCCCAGCGCCTGGAGCAGCGCACCCGGTACGACCTGGAGATGCTGCGCGAGGTGGGCTACTGCAGCGGCATCGAGAACTACTCGCGCCACCTGACCGGGCGGGCGCCCGGCGAGCAGCCCTATACCCTGCTGGACTACTTCCCCCGGCCCTTTCTGTGCATCATCGACGAATCCCACGTGACCATTCCCCAGCTGCGGGCCATGTACGAGGGGGAGATGTCCCGCAAGGACTCGCTGATCGAGTACGGCTTCCGGTTGCCGTCCGCCCGGGACAACCGGCCGCTCAAGTTCGAGGAGTTCTGGGAGAAGGTCGGGCAGGTGCTCTTCGTCTCGGCCACGCCGGGGCCCTTCGAGCGGGAGCACTCCGACGTGATCGTGGAGCAGATCGTCCGGCCCACGGGCCTGCTGGATCCCGAGATCGAGGTGCGTCCCACCCGGGGGCAGATCGAGGACCTGCTGGGGGAGATCCGCCAGCGGGTGGAACGCGGCCACCGGGTGCTGGTGACCACCCTGACCAAGCGCATGGCCGAAGACCTGACGGACTACTTGCGGGAGATGGGCGTCAAGGTCCGCTACCTCCATTCGGAGGTCGACACCCTGGAGCGGATGGAGATCATCCGCGACCTGCGCCTGGGCGTGTTCGACGTGCTGGTGGGCATCAACCTGCTGCGGGAAGGGCTTGACCTGCCCGAGGTCTCCCTGGTGGCCATCCTGGACGCGGACAAGGAAGGGTACCTGCGGTCGACCACCGCCCTGATCCAGACCATCGGGCGGGCGGCGCGCAACGTGGAAGGCAAGGTCATCATGTACGCCGACACCATCACCGATTCCATGCGCCAGGCCATCGAGGAGACCTACCGGCGGCGCAAGATCCAGGAGGAATACAACCGCCGGCACGGGATCACGCCCCAGACGGTGCGCAAGGCGGTACGGGACGTGATCGAGGCGACCCATGCCGCGGAGCGGCCGCCGGAGTACCTGGCGGGGAAGCGACTCTCCGACCTGCCCCGCCACCAGATTCCCGAGATCGTCAAGAAGCTGCGCAAGGAGATGGAAGAGGCGGCGCGGGATCTGGAGTTCGAGCGGGCGGCCCTCCTGCGCGACATGATTCTGGAGCTGGAGGCGCGCCGCTTGGGCCAGCCGGTCGGCCGGGACACCCTGCGGGCGGCGGCCACCGCCGGCGCTGGGGGCGGCCCATCCCCCGCCGCCCGGCGCCGGGGCCGGGCCGGGCGCGCCGGCAGGTGAGAGCATGGCACAGGACCGGATCGTCATCCGCGGGGCGCGGCAGCACAACCTGAAGAACATCGACCTGGAGCTGCCCCGGGACAAGCTGATCGTCCTCACCGGCCTCAGCGGCAGCGGCAAGAGCTCGCTGGCCTTCGACACCCTCTATGCCGAGGGCCAGCGGCGGTACGTGGAATCGCTGTCCGCCTACGCCCGCCAGTTCCTGGGCCAGATGGACAAGCCGGACGTGGACATGATCGAGGGGCTGTCGCCGGCCATCTCCATCGACCAGAAGACCACCACCCGCAACCCCCGCTCCACCGTGGGCACGGTGACGGAGATCTACGACTACCTGCGGCTGCTCTTCGCCCGGGTGGGGCATCCCCATTGCCCCCACTGCGGCCGGCCCATCAGCCAGCAGACGGTGGAGCAGATGGTGGACCGGGTGCTGGAGCTGCCCGAAGGCACCCGGGTGCAGGTCCTGGCGCCCCTGGTCCGGGGGCGGAAGGGCGAGCACGAGAAGGTCTTCGACGAGGCCCGGCGGGCCGGGTTCGTCCGGGTGCGGGTGGACGGCCAGGTGCGGGAGCTGGCCGAGCTGCCGCCGGGTTTCAAGCTGGAGAAGAACAAGAAACACACCATTGAGGTGGTGGTCGACCGCATCGTGGTGCGGCCGGGGGCCCGGTCCCGGCTGGCCGACTCCATCGAGACGGCCCTGGGGCTGGCCGACGGGCTGGTGCTGATCGACGTGCTGGACGGGGAGGCCATGCTCTTCAGCCAGCGCTTTGCCTGCCCCGAGTGCGGCACCAGCCTGGAAGAGCTCAGCCCCCGCATGTTCTCCTTCAACAGCCCGTACGGGGCTTGCCCGGAGTGCTCCGGGCTGGGCAGCCGGCTGGAGATCGACCCCGAGCTGGTGATCCCCGACCGCCGCAAGTCCCTGGCCGACGGCGCGGTGGTGCCCTGGAGCCGGGGAACCTCCAACTACTACCCGCAGCTGCTGATGGCGGTGGCGCGCCACTTCGGGGTCGACTGGGAGGCGCCGCTGGAGGAGGCGGGGGAGGAGTTCATCCGGGTGCTGCTCTACGGCACGCCGGAGCCCATCCGCTTCCGCTACGAGAACCGGTACGGGCGGGTGCGGGACCGGTACGTCCAGTTCGACGGCGTGGTGGCCAACCTGGAGCGGCGCTACCGGGAAGCCACCACCGACTTCCAGCGGGAAGAGATCGAGCAGTACATGAGCGCCCACCCCTGCCCGGCCTGCCGTGGGGCCCGCCTGCGGCCTGAATCCCTGGCGGTCACCGTGGGAGGCAAGAACATCGCCCAGGTGACGGCCATGTCCGTGCGCCAGCTGCTGGGCTTCCTGGACCAGCTGCGGCTGACGGAGCGGGAGGCGGTGATCGCCCGGGAGGTCATCAAGGAGATCCGGGCGCGGCTCCACTTCCTGGCCGACGTGGGGCTGGATTACCTCACCCTGGACCGCCCGGCCGGCACCCTGTCGGGCGGCGAGGCCCAGCGCATCCGCCTGGCCACCCAGATCGGATCGGGCCTGGTGGGCGTGCTCTACATCCTGGACGAACCCAGCATCGGCCTGCACCAGCGGGACAACGCGCGGCTGATCGCCACGCTGCAGCGCCTCCGGGACCTGGGCAACACCCTGGTGGTAGTGGAGCACGACCAGGACATGATGGAAGCCGCCGACTTCATCGTCGACATCGGACCGGGCGCCGGCGAGCACGGCGGCCGGGTGGTGGTGGCCGGTACCCTTCAGGATGTGATCCGCTGCCCCGAGTCGGTGACGGGCCAGTACCTCTCGGGCCGGCGGTCCATTCCGGTGCCGGAACGGCGGCGGCAGCCCAACGGCCGGTGGCTGGTGGTGAAGGGGGCGCGGGAGCACAACCTCAAGGGCATCGACGTGCGCTTCCCCCTCAACCTGCTGGTGTGTGTAACGGGCGTGTCGGGCAGCGGCAAGTCGACCCTGGCCAACGACATCCTCTACCGGCGCCTGGCCCAGCACGTCTACGGCACCAGGACGCGGCCCGGCGAGCACGAGGGCATCGAGGGCCTGGAACACGTCCGCAAGGTGGTCAACGTAGACCAGTCGCCCATCGGGCGGACGCCGCGGTCGAACCCCGCCACCTACACCGGCGTCTTCGACTTCATCCGCGAGCTCTTCGCGGCCACCCCCGAGGCCCGGATGCGGGGTTACACCAAGGGACGGTTCAGCTTCAACGTGCGGGGCGGCCGCTGCGAGGCCTGCAAGGGCGACGGCATCATCAAGATCGAGATGCACTTCCTACCCGACGTCTACGTGCCGTGTGAGGTGTGCAAGGGCAAGCGATACAACCGCGAGACCCTGGAGATCAAGTACAAGGGCAAGTCCATCGCCGACGTGCTGGACATGACGGTGGAAGAGGCGCTGGAGTTCTTTGCCGCGGTGCCCCGGGTGCAGCGGAAGCTGCAAACCTTGTACGACGTGGGGCTGGGGTACATCCGGCTGGGCCAGCCGGCCACGGAGCTGTCCGGCGGGGAAGCCCAGCGGGTCAAGCTGGCCACCGAGCTCTCCCGCCGGTCCGACGGCGGGACGGTCTATATCCTGGACGAGCCGACCACGGGGCTGCACTTCGCCGACATTCACCGGCTGGTGGACGTGCTGCAGCGGCTGGTGGACGCCGGGGACACGGTGATCGTCATCGAGCACAACCTGGACGTGGTCAAGGTGGCCGACTGGGTCATCGACCTGGGGCCCGAGGGGGGCGACGGCGGCGGCCGGGTGGTGGCCGAGGGGCCGCCCGAGGCCATCATGGCCGAACCCGCCTCCTACACGGGCCGGTTCCTGCGCCAGCATCTGGAGCGCCAGGCTCGCCGGTCGGGCACGGGCGGCCAGCTGCCCGGGGCGGTCCCGGCGGAGGGGATGGTCGCCGCGGACGGCCTGGCCGCCGGGGATCGCCCGGCCTCGCGGGACGGTGGCGCGGTGGCTCAGGCGGCAGGGCGATAAACCGGCCGCCCTCAGGCGGGCCGGCGGGTGATGACGACCCGCGGGCCGCGGGCGGGGGGCGGCGGGTCTTGCCCCTCGCGGGCCGGTTCCTGCTCGCGGCGTTCCGGGGGCAGGGGCCCGGACGGCCCAGCACCGGCCGGGCCGTGCGGCTCCCCGCCGGGGTTGCGGTCACCGTTCCCGGACGGGTCCGGAGGTTGCGCCCCCACGGGGCGGGGTGCCCGGCTGGGGCGGCGCGGCCGGCGCCGGTTGTCCCCAGCGCCGGGCTCGCCGGGGTCCGGGTCGGGGGGGTTGAACTCCCGCAGCAGCGCCTGGGCGACGGCGGCCACGGGCACGGCCAGGATCGCCCCCAGGATCCCGGCCACCTCGTATCCGGCCAGCAGGGCCAGCAAGGTGGCCAGGGGGTGGAGCCCCACGGCCTGGCCCGTGATGCGGGGCACCAGCAGGTTGCCCTCCACTTGCTGGACCACGATGAAGAACAGGGTCACGTAGAGAACGGCGGGCCACGGCTGGAACAGGGCCACCAGGATGGCGGGGATGGCCCCTAGGACGGCGCCCACGATGGGCAGCAGCTCCATGACCCCCGCGATGACGCCCAGCAGGGCCGGGTAAGGAATGCCCAGAAGGCTGAGACCGATGCCGACCACCACGCCGATGATCAGACCCAGCAGCAGCTGGCCCCGCAGGTAGCCGCCGAAGACGCGCAAGGCCACCGCCTGGGCGCGGCGGACGGGCCGGCGGTACCGGGCGGGCAGGTAACCTAGCATCTGCCGGTTGAGCCCGGAACCGTCGACCACCAGGTAGATGGAGATCACCAGGACCAGCACGGCGTTGGCCAGGGTGGTGCCGATACCGGTCACAACGGCGGTCAGGCCGGCCAGGATGCGGTTGGTGCTGCCGGCTACCCGCTGCAGGAACTGGCCGGCGAGATCCTGGGGCTCCACGCTGACCCCGTAGCGTGCCAGGAATTCCCGCAGGAGTTCCATGTACTTCTGCAGGACGGGAACCGCTTCCGCCACCTGCTGCCGGTAGCGCGGCACGGACCAGAACAGCTCCTGGGCCTGCTCCTTGATAGGGCCGGCCAGGTAGACCACGCCCAGGGCCAGGAGCGCCACAAACGCCAGGTAGAGCAACAGGGCGGCCAGGGCCCGGCTGCGCATGCCGCGCTCCAGGAAGCTGACGGCCGGTTCTAGCAAAAACGCCAGCACCCCCGCCAGCCCGAGCAGGGTCAGGGTGCGCCCAAAGTGGGAAAGCACCCACCAGACGAGCCAGAGCACACCCGCGCCGGCGAGGATGTTGAGGAGCCCCACCAGGGTGGACCAGGCCGGTCCCGCAGGCCCCGGCGGTCCCGCCGGGGGTGAGGCCGGCTGCTTGGGCGGTTCCGTTGCCAACGACCATCCCTCCGCCGCCCGAGATGACCCGCATCCGAGTGCCCGGCGCCGCGCCCGGGTGCACGCACCAACCGGATCCTTGAGCGCCACCGGCCCATCTTCGACGGCAGCGCCGCCGGTTTCCTTCTTTCTCGATGGACGGTATGGTCGCCAAGCCGGTCGTTTATTTCCCCTTCATCCTGCGGGGGACCGGCGCTGCAGGCCGGCTTCAAACGCCGGTCAACGGCAGGGCGATCTGGCCGGGAACCCCGCGGGAACGCCGGGTCCCGTGCCCGGGGAGGCCCCGGCGACCGGCCACAGGGGCACGGCCCGATGCGCCGGCCGGGTTCCTGTCGCGGGTGGCGGCGCGGGCAGGCTGTTCGAATGCGCCGCCGGCGGCGGGGAGCGGGGCGGCGGCGGGCTGGCGGCCGGCAGGCCTGGGCCCTGCCGGCCGGTTCGCCGGCGGGAGCATCGGGAACATGGCCGTCACGCCCGCCATGGCGGCGACGGGCACCGTGGCGACCGGGGCAGGGGGCCTGGACGGAGCAGCCGCCCGGCTGGCGTCGCCGCCAGCGGAAGGGGAGGTCCCAGCCGGCGGGGTCGCCCGCTGTGCCCGCTCCGGTCGCGGTCCGGCCAGACCCCACCGGGTTTTCAACTCTTCGACCCGCCGGAGCACGCTTTCCCGGTAGAACGGTGCCGCCTCCCTCCCCCGATAGAGGGCGCGGTACATGGGCATCAAATCGGGCCGCAGGCGGGCCAGGGCCGGGAAGACCCACTCCCGCACGCCGGGCCCCAGGTGCATGACCCCTGGCCACAGGAAGGCCGCCCCGTGCTGCGCGGCCGCTTTCACCACGGCGTCCAGGTGGAGCCGGTCGTCGGTGATGCCGGGCAGGATGGGGGCCAGGAAGACACCAGCCCGGATACCAGCGGCCCGCAGCCGTTCCAGGACCCGCAGCCGCTGGGCAGGGTGGGGGGTGCCGGGCTCGAGCTGGCGCCACAGGCCGGGATCGACCGTCGGGATGGAGATGTTCACCGTGCAGCCGGCCCGGCGGCTGGCCTCGACCAGCAGGTCCAGGTCGCGCAGGACCAGGGTGCTCTTGGTGGTGATGGAGAAGGGGGTCTCGGCGTCGATCAAGGCCTGCAGGATGCCGCGCATTAGCCGGTACTTCCCCTCGATGGGCTGGTAAGGGTCGGTGGCGGTGCCGATGGCCACCAGCTCCCGGTTCCATCCCGGCCGGGCCAGGTCCCGGCGCAGGGCTTCCACCGCACCCTGCTTCACGAAGATCACCGATTCGAAGTCCAGGCCGCCGTCGAGCCCCAGATAGGGATGGGTGGCCCGGGCATAGCAGTACACGCAGCCGTGGGTGCACCCGCGGTAGGGGTTGATGCTCCACTGGAAGGGCATTCCCGAGACGCGGTTGATCAGGCTCTTACAGGGCAGCCAGCGGTACTGGATGCGGCGGGTGCGGGGACGCACGAGACCACCACCTCCCCGGCAACCTGGATCGGTTGCGAACACGTGTTCCCTACCAGACATTGTAGGAGGGAATGGGTGTTCGGTCAAGGGCTCCGGATCGTGCTATGATCAAATCTGCGGCGTGAGAAGCCCGCCGGGAGGTGGGCCCTACCGGGTGAAAGGAGGCGGGATGGTGCCGAACGGGCGACGGCGCGGCGATCCCCAAACCCCAGCCCCGCCCCCGCCTGGGGTTGGGGCGGCGCCTACAAGCCAGCTCGAGCCCGCAGGCGAGCGCGGCCCCGCAGGCGGGTTGGGGACTGCCGGCCGGCGCGGTCCCGCGGCCGGACCGGATCCCTCCGGCTCGCCCGTTCCCCCCGGGGACCTGGGACCCGCTCTCCCCCCGGATCCCCCCGCCGGGACGGGGGTACCCGGAGGGGCCCTTCGCCAGCGGGCTGCCGACCTGCCCGAACAGCCCGGCGTCTACCTTTTCAAGGACGCCCAGGGCCAGGTGCTCTATGTGGGCAAGGCGCGCTCCCTGCGCCAGCGGGTCCGGTCGTACTTCCAGTCCTCCCGCCACCTGCCGGCCCGCATCCAGCGGATGGTGGAGCGGGCGGCCGCCCTGGAGTTCATCGTGACCCGCAACGAGGTCGAGGCCCTGGTTCTCGAGAACACGCTGATCAAGCGCTACCGCCCGCGGTACAACGTCCGGCTGCGGGACGACAAGACCTACCCCTACCTGAAGGTCCACGTCCATGAGGACTGGCCCCGGGTCAGCATCGCACGGCAGGTGCAGGACGACGGCGCCCGCTACTTCGGGCCCTACACCCACTCCGCGTCGCTGCAGGAAGCCCTGCGGCTGATCCGCCGGGTCTTCCCCTACCGCAGCTGTTCCGATCACCGGCTGCGGCGGGGCGGCCGGCCTTGCCTGCACTACTACATCGGCCGCTGCCTGGCTCCGTGTGCCGCCCTGTGCGACCGGGACCGGTACGACGCCATGATCCGCGACCTCATCGCCTTCCTGGAGGGCCGGTCGCGGGAGGTCCTGGAACGGGTGGAGGCGGAGATGCAGTCCGCCGCCGCCCGCTGGGAGTTCGAGCGGGCCGCCGAGCTGCGTGACCAGCTGCGGGCCCTGCACCAGGTCCTGGAGCAGCAGCAGGTGGCCAGCCCCCGCCGGGCGGAGGAGGATGCCATCGGCATCGCCCGCCAGGGCGACCGGGCCCACGCCCAGGTCTTCTTCGTGCGGGAAGGACGGATCATCGGTCGCGAGCAGCTGTCCATGACGGGCGTCGACGGCCTGGACGACGGGGAGCTGCTGGCGGCGTTCCTGACCCAGTACTACGGGCGGGCGACCTTCGTTCCGCGGGAGATCCTGCTGCCCGCCGAGCTGCCCCCGGGCGAGGCGGAGGTCATCGGCCGGTGGCTCAGCCAGCGCCGGGGCGTTCAGGTGCGCCTGCACCGGCCCCAGCGGGGCACGAAGCGCCGGTGGGTCGAACTGGCCGAGCACAACGCCCGCCTGCTGCTGGCCCAGGCGGAGACGGACGACCAGGTGCGCCAGGACCGGGCCCGGCGGGCCCTGGAGGAGCTGGCCCGCTACCTGGACCTGGACGAGCCGCCGCGGCGCATCGAGTGCTACGACATCTCCAACTTCCAGGGTGCCCAGCCGGTCGGCTCCATGGTGGTGATGATCCGCGGCGAGCCGGCCAAGGCCGAGTACCGCCGCTTCCGCATCCGCACGGTGGAAGCGCCCAACGACTTCGCCAGCATGCAGGAGGTGCTCTACCGCCGCCTGCGACGCGGCCTGGAGGCGCAGGGGGTGCCCGTGGAAGGCGACGTGCCCTCCACGGCCGGCGCCGGGGAAGGCGACATGCCGGCCTCCGGGGCCCCGGCCGGGGAGACCCCCACGGCACCGCCGCTTGCGCCCGGCCAGGCCGGCGCGGGTGAGGCAGGGGCGGGACAGGCCGGGGCCGACCGGGCCGGGGCGGGTCTCTCCGGGACCGCCGTCGGCGGAGCCGGCCGGACTCCCGCCGGCGATCCCGGCGCCGCGGAGCTGCGGGGCTTTGCCGACCTGCCGGACCTGATCCTGATCGACGGGGGCAAGGGGCAGCTGTCGGCCGCCCAGGAGGTCCTGGACCGCCTGGGGCTGGTGGACATTCCCGTCTTCGCCCTGGCCAAGCGGTTCGAGCTGGTTTACGCTCCGGACCGGCCGGATCCCATCGTGATCCCGCGGGACTCCCCCGCGCTGCACCTGCTGCAGCGGATCCGGGACGAGGCCCACCGCTTCGCCTTGAGCTACCACCGGCAGCTGCGCCAGCGGGCCGGGTTGCACTCGGTGCTGGAGGAACTGCCGGGCATCGGGCCCCGGCGGAGGAAGGCGCTGCTGGAGGCCTTCGGCTCCCTGGAGGCCATCGCCCGGGCAAGCGAGGACGAGCTGGCGGCCGTACCGGGGATGAACCGGGCGGCGGCCCGCACCGTTTACCGGGCCTTCCACCGCCTTCCCACACCGGACACCGGCCCGCCCGGTGGCGATGCCGGGGAAACGGCCACCGGCGGTGGTGGCGATCCCGCCTGAGGGACGGGCTCCCTGCCCGCCCGGCGGGATGCCGGGCCAGGGGTGAGCCGGGACCCGCAGGGTGCCGCCGGGGCCGGTTCCGCCAACCGTGGGCCCCGAGCGCCCCCGCTCGCCAATTCGGAAACGTGAGGAAGTGAGGACCATGGACCGCTTCTGGGAACAAGGGCTCATCAGCCGCCTGCGCCCCTATGCGCCGGCTCTGGTGGTGACGGCCGGGGAGCCCCTGCCCGCCCCCCTGGCGGCCGCCGCCGCCGACGGTGCCGCCCGAGCCACGGGGCGGCCGGCGGTGCTGGTGGCCGGGTCGGGCGCGGAACTGAACGGGATGCTCCCGGCCCTGGCCGTGGCCGACGCCGATTCCGTCCCCCTGGTGGTGCTGGTCCGGGGCGGCACCGCCGCTGACCTGGAGGCCGGCCGGGAGCGGGCGGGTGCCCTGCCTGACACCCTGCGCCTCACCGAGCCGGTCACCGGCTGGAACACCCGGGTGGACCGGCCGGAGGACCTGGACCTGGTGCTGGAGGCCGCCTTCACCGACCTTGCCCGGCGCCGCCCCCGCCCGCTGCTCATCGAGCTGGCCGTCGAGGCCTTGCCGCGCCTGACCGCCGTCCCCCCGTCGGGGACCGCTTCAGGACCGGCTGCCGCCCGGCGGTGGGCCGGCGCCCCGGGCCCCGCCGTTGGGGAGGAACCGGCCGGGGACCCGGCCGCGGGTCTGGCCGGGGGCCTTCTTGCCGGCCTGTCCGGCCCGGGCGACGGTGGGGGCGATCCGGCCGGTGGCCGGGCCGGCCAGACTGGTGCGGACGGTACGTACGGTGACCCGGCCGGACCCGGAGGGCGGCGGGACGGCACGGCCGGGCCCGGGACCTTCGTCGACCGCCGCTGGATCGACCAGGTGGCGGCAGCCCTGGTGCGGGGCCGGCAGCCGGCCATCATCGCCGGGGGCGGCGCTGCAGGGGCTGCCGAAAGCCTGCGGCGGCTGGCCGAAACCCTGGGTGCGCCCGTCTTCCTGACCCTGGCCGGCCGGGGGCTGCTCCCGGCGGAACACCCCCTGGCCGTCGAGGGACTGGGTGCCGCCCCTGCCCGGCGCTGGCTGGAGGAGGCCGACGTGCTGCTGGTGGTGGGCACCACCCTGTCCCCGGCCGAGCACGGCGACCTGCAGCTGAAGGGGCGGGTGGTGCACATCGACCGGGATGCCGAGCGGCTCGGCCGTAACACGCCCGTCTGGCTGGCCCTGCCGGGCGATGCCGCCCCCGTGCTGGCTGCCCTGGCCCGGCGGGTCGAAGCGGAGCAAGCCCGGCCGGGCGGGCCCGAGGTGTACCTGGGCGCCACGGGGCCCGAGCAGCGCCGCCGGGCGGTGGCCCGGCTCAAGGACGACCTGGCCGCCGCACCCCCGGCGGTGGCGCAGGCCATGGCCGGCTGGCTGGCCGGCCTGGAACCCCGCCTGACGGCGGCCGAACCCGGCGCCCTGAGCGTGGCCGAGGCGAACCTGCTGCCGGTCCCCGGGCCCCGGTCGCTGCTGGTGCCGGTGCGCCTGGGCCAGCCCGGTTACGCCATCCCGGCCGCCTGGGGGGCCGTACGGGCCACCGGGCGACCGGCCCGCGCCATCACCTCGCCAGCCGGCCTGCTGGCGGCGGCCGCGGTGCTGCCCTGGATCACCTCCCTGGACGCCGGCCTGGAGATCCTGATCCGGCTGGACGCGGGGGACGAGGGCGAGGAACCGGGCGTGCCGCTGGACGGCCGGCCCGGCCTGCCGGGTGGGGTGACGGGGCTGCCAGGAGCCGGTGGCGGGCAGGGCCTGGGCTCCGCGGTGGCAGAGTTCTTCCGCCGGGCGGCCGGGGCATTCCGGCTGGAGTGGGACGAACCCGGCCCCCGCGGGGCCGTCCCCTTTGCCCGGCTGCGCCCCGCGGGGCCGGCCGGCCAGGGGCCGGGGGGTTTCTAGCGGCCCGGTAGGGGCCGGAAGGGCCTGCGGCGAAGCCTCTTCCCGGTGCACAACCTGCGCCTGCCAGAGCCGGTGCGGCGGGGCACGGGGCGCCCCCACGCCCCTCGGCGCCCCGGCGCCCCTGGGCGTGCCCCGTGGCCCGCCCGGCGGTAGCGGAGCCTGGCTGGCGGGCGGGTAGGAACAGGGAAGGCTCGGGAGAGGCCGGCGGGGCGGCAGCCCGCGCGCCCGTGCTTGGGGGCTGCCCGCCGGCCGCCGGGATGGAGGCATGTCATGCTGGCCCTGACCGCGTTCTTTGCCGGGGCCGTCCTGATGGCCCTCGAACTGCTGGGCAGCCGGCTCCTGGCGCCGAGCCTGGGGAGTTCCATTTTCGTCTGGGGCAGCCTGATCGGCGTGGTGCTGGCCGCCCTCAGCGCCGGTTACGCCCTGGGCGGCCTGGCGGCCGACCGCTGGCCGGCCCGGGCGGGTCCGGCCCTGGTGCTGGTGCTGGCCGGCGCCTGGACCCTGGTGCTGGCTTCCCGCGGCGAGGCCTGGGTCGCAGCCCTGGCGGGCCGGGTGGCGGACCCCCGCTGGGGGGCGCTGCTGGCCTCGGCGGTCCTGTTCCTCCCGCCGGGGCTTCTGCTGGGCAGCATCTCGCCCTGGCTGGTGCGGCTGGCCGCCCCGGCCACCCACCGGCTGGGCCGGGTGGCGGGGAACCTCTACGCCGTCTCCAACGCCGGGAGCATCGCCGGGACCCTGGCCACCTCCTTCTGGCTGATCCCCTGGTTGCCGGCGGCCACCATCCTCAAGGCGCTGGCGGCCATCCTGGCGGGTGCCGCCGTGCTGCTGGCGGGGCGGCGCCATCTGGCGGTGGCCCTGCCGGCGGCGGCGGTGCTGGGGATGGCCGTGGTGCCCGTCCGGGCTCCCGCCGAGGTGACGGCGGACGGGGCCAGGGTGGTCTACCAGCGCAACACCCTCTACCACCACCTGCGGGTGGAAGACCGCGGCGACAGCCGCTTCTTGCGGTTTGACAACTCGTGGCAGAGCGGCATGTACCTCCACGACCCGGTGACCGCCCGCTTCGCCTACACGGACGTGATGCACGCCGGCTGGGCGCTCAACCCCGGCGCCCGGCGGGTCCTGCTGGTGGGGCTGGGGGCGGCTCGATCCCCAAGCGGGTGTTGGCGTCCTATCCTGACGTCACCATCGACGTGGCCGAACTGGACCCGGTGGTGGTCGACGTGGCCCGACGGTTCTTCCACCTGCCCGGCGACCCGCGGCTGCGGGTGTACGTGGAGGACGGTCGCCGGTTCATCCGGCGGGCGCCCCAGCGGTATGACCTGGTGCTGCTTGACGCCTACTACGCCGATGCCATCCCCTTTCACCTGACCACCCGCCAGTTCCTGGAGGAAGTGCGGTCCCGGCTGGCGCCGGGGGGCGTCGTGGTGGCCAACGTCATCGGGGCGCTGGAAGGGCCGCGCAGCGCCCTGCTGCGGGCCTTTTACCGCACCTACCGGGAGGTCTTCCCCGAGGTGTACCTGATGCCCGTTCTGCCGGTGGAACCGGCGGAGCTGCAGAACGTGATCCTCCTGGCCCGGGACGACCAGGGGGAGCCCGGCCCCCTGGACAGGGAGGAACTGGCCCGGGCGGTGGAGGCGTGGGCGGCCCGCCACCCGGAACTGGAGGCGCTCGCCGCGGCGGCCCGGTGGATCTATGACCGGCCGGTGCCGGTGGACGATGTTCCGGTGCTGCAGGACGACTACGCGCCCGTGGACGCCCTGCTGCACTTTGAGCGGGACAACCCGCTGCCGGATGGGCTCCGGCCGGGCGGCGGGAGCTGAGGAGCGCGAGGCGGCGCGGAGCGGCGGTTGGAGGCGCACGGAAGGAGGCCGGCTGATGAACCTGCTGCTGCGCTGGCTGATCAGCGCCGGATCCATCCTGCTGGTGGCCTGGCTGCTGGAGGGGATCGACGTCGCGGGGCCGGGGGCGGCGCTGGTGGCCGCCCTGGTGCTGGGCCTGGTCAATGCGGTGATCCGGCCCGTGGTCCTGTTTCTGACCATGCCCATCGGCTGCCTGACCCTGGGCCTTTTCACCTTCGTGGTCAACGCCCTGATGTTCTGGCTGGTGGCGGCGGTGGTGGACGGCTTTGAGGTCCAGGGCTTCGTCCCCGCCCTGATCGGCTCCCTGCTGGTCAGCGTGATCAGCACGGTGGCCAGCCGCCTGTGGGCCGACCGGGGCGAGCGGTGACGGCAGCGGGGGCGGCAGCGCCGCGGGCGGCGCCGGCGGTCGGGGCGAGGGCTGAAGGCAGCACCGGACCGGGACGCCGCCGCAAGCGGTGACGGCAGAGGCGGCCGGTCATGGCACCGGCGCCGGTGACAGGCTGCGGCGGGCGGGTCATGGCAGCGGCTGCCGGTGACGGGCCACGGCCCGCGGTCACGGCCGCCGTCCCTCAGGGCCCCTCGGCAGTTCCGGCCCCGGGCCCGGGCGCCAGGCCCGCCAGGGCCAGCAGTCCCTCCAGGGCCAGCAGGTACCCCGTCACCCCCAGCCCGCTGATCACGCCGCGGCTGGCACCTGCCGTCAGCAGCCGGTGGCGGAAGGGCTCCCGGGCGTGCACGTTGCTGAGGTGCACCTCGATCACCGGCACTCCCAGACCGGCGATGGCGGCCACTGCGTCCCGCAGGGCCACGCTGGTGTGGGCGTAGCCGCCGGGGTTGAAGATCACGCCCAGGTACCGGCCGGGCGCCTGGTGCAGCCGGTCGATCAGCGCGCCTTCGTGGTTGCTCTGGAAGCATTCCACGGCCACCCCGTAGCGGGCGGCCCGCCTTTGCAGCAAGGCGTCCAATTCCGCCAGGCTGGTGTGCCCGTAGACCTCGGGTTCCCTGCGACCCAGCAGGTTGAGGTTGGGCCCGTGCAAGACCAGGACGGCCGGGACCGGGGCAGGTTGCGGGCTGCCCCCAGGGCTGGGCCCATCCGGCGCGCCGCCGGGGGATCCGTCCGGCCGGGCCGGGCCGGGCGTGCCGGCCGGCCCGGGCTGAAAAGGGGTCGTCACCGGTTCGTCCACCTCGCCATCTTCCGGATCTGCCGTTTTTCGGGCCGTATCGGGCGGCTTTCTGCCGCCGTCCCGCCGGAAGACCGGCCCGGCGGCCATCCGGACAGGCCGCCACGCCGCACCGCCGGCCCCACCGCCGGCGCGAAGATGCCAACCTTCAGGCCGGGGCACGCCCGGCACCTGCAGCCGGCGACCGGCCGGCCAGCGACCAGCGAACCAGATCCTCGACCACCGCCTCCGGCACGTCGTCCCGCAGGGCGACCTGCCCCGGCGCCCCGAGCAGGACGAACCGCACCCTGCCCTGCCGGTTCTTCTTGTCATGCTGCAGGCGGCCCAGCAGCTCGGCGGCGGTGGGCGGCTCCGCACCCCACTCCCGGCAAGCCTGGGCCAGGGTGACGGGAAGGCCGAGGCGGGCCAGCAGTTCCTCCACCCGGCCGGCCAGCCCGGCGGGGGCCATGCCCAGCCGCTCGGACAGGGCCAGGGCCAGCACCAGGCCGGCGGCCACGGCATCGCCATGGGGCACCCGGTAGCCGGCGGCGGCCTCCAGGGCGTGGGCAAAGGTGTGGCCCAGGTTGAGGAAGGCGCGGGGGCCGCGTTCTTCCGGGTCCTGGGCGACGATCCGCGCCTTGACGGCCACCGAGCGGGCGATGAGGGGCGCCAGCCCGTGGGGGTCGCGGTCCAGCAGCCGGGGCACGGCGGCCTCCAGGGCGGCCAGGTGGCCTTCCCCGTCCAGCAGGGCGTGCTTGACCATCTCCGCCAGGCCGCCCCGGTAAGCGGTCTGGGGCTGGGTGGCCAGGGTCGCGGGGTCGGCCACCACCAGCCGCGGCTGGTGGAAGGCCCCGATCAGGTTCTTGGCCCGCGGGTGGTTGACGGCCACCTTGCCGCCGGTGCTGGCGTCTACCTGGGCCAGGAGCGTGGTGGGCAGCTGGGCGAAGGCGATGCCCCGCATGTAGGTGGCGGCGACGAATCCCGCCAGGTCGCCTACCACCCCCCCGCCCAGGGCGAAGACCCAGGCGTCGCGGCCCGCACCGGCTTCCACCAGCCGGTCGTAGAGGTGGGAGGCCCACTCCAGGGACTTGGCTTCCTCCCCGGCGGGCACCACGGCGCGGACCACCCGGAACCCGGCCCGCTCCAGGGCGCGGGCGACCCCCCGGCCGTAGAGGGCGGACACCACGGGGTCGCTGGCCAGCAGGGCCACGGGCGCCCGCCCGCCAGGCTGGGCGGCCGGGCGCTCTTCCGGCAGGGGACCGGCCGCCAGGGGGCTCGCCAGAGGGCCGGAAGGGCCGGGCGCTGCCTGGGGAGCCGCCGGGCCCGGCCGGTCCGGATCCCCCCGGGGCGGTGTTCCGCCGGCGGGGACGCCACCGGTCCACGCGGCGGCCAGCAGCGCCTCCAGCCCCACCTCCCCTGCGGTGCCCGCCAGCGTGCCCGCCACGACACCGGGACGCACCCAAAGAGGGTAGCGTTCGGCCCCCGCCTCGATCACCAGGTCCGGTTCCGCGACGGCGGCCGGCGCCGCAGGCGCGGAAGACGCCCCGCGGGGGGCCGTCGCGGCGGAAGGCACGGTGCCGGGACCGGTGGGGGGAGGCGCCGCGGCAGCATCCGGGGCGGAGGAAGGTGCGCGGGCGTGCGGCGGGACGCCGGGCGGCAGGGCGGCGGCCACCGGACCCGGGGCAGTGGTCACGGAACCCCAGGGGCCGTGGGGGCCTAAGGCGGTCGTGCCGGTCCCCGGGCGGGCAGCGGGGCCGGGGACGGGTACCGGCAGGAGGTGTTCGAGGACCGCCTCCGTGACCGCCGCCACCGGCCGGCCGGCGGTGCGGATGCGGTACCGGGCCACGGCCGCGTAGGCACCGGCCCGCTCCTGGAGCAGCTGGGCCAGGCGCTGCGCCAGGCCGGCCGGCGGCTGCCCCGCCGGCCCGCCGGCCGGGGAAGCGCCCAGCTTCCGAGACGCACCCACCATTGAGACAGCTTCTTCTGCGGCAGCTCCAGCCACCGCGCCCGCCAGCAGGGGCCGGCCGGCGGCCTCCGGCCCGGCCAGCCGGCGGGCCAGTTCCTCCGGCGGGGCCTCCAGCCAGACCACCCAGGGCTCGGCGGCCAGCTTTGCCCGGTTGGCCTCCGAGAGCACCACCCCGCCTCCCGTGGCGATGACCACCCGCTCCAGGGCCAGGGCCCAGGCCAGCGCCTGTTCCTCCCGGCGCCGGAATCCCACCTCCCCCTCCTGGGCGAAGAGGGCGCCGATGGTGCAGCCCGCCGCCTGTTCGACCAGGTCGTCCAGGTCGAGAAAGGCCCAGCCCAGGCGGGCCGCCAGGTCCCGTCCCACGGTGGTCTTGCCGGCGCCCATCATGCCGATCAGTACGAGCCGCAGGGGCCTTCCCGTCACCGGGGGTCCCTCCCCGGGATGGCGGTGCCGGCGTGGTCGCCTTCCGCCTCCGCAGGGGAACCGGCCGCATGGCCCGCCTCCGGTGCCGGGGAGCGGTCGACCCAGGCCGCCAGCCGCTCGCAGTAGGCGACGTAGTTGCGCAGCATGTCGTCCACGCTGTCGCCGCCGAACTTGTCGATCCACGCCGCGGCCAGCTCCAGCGCCACGATGGCCTCGCCCACCACCGCCGCCGCCGGCACGGCACAGATGTCCGACCGCTCGTGGTGGGCGGCGAAGGGTTCCCCCGTGAGCAGGTCGGCCGAGGGCAGGGGCCGGCGCAGGGTGGCGATGGGCTTCATCGCCGCCCGCAGGACCAGGGGCTCGCCGTTGGTGATGCCGCCTTCGAGGCCGCCGGCCCCGTTGCGGTACCGGAAGAACCCGGCCGCCGGGCCGCGCCAGCCGTCGGCCCCGGCCCGGGCTGCGGCGGCCCGGGCCGCCGGGTGGGCGGGACCGGGCGCCGCCGGGGCGGGTTCCGTACCCTCGCTGCGGGGCGGGCGGAACCCGATGGGGTCGTGGACCCGGGAACCCGGCAGGGCGGCGGCGGCGAAGCCCAGGCCCACCTCAACCCCCTTGATGGCGTTCAGCGCCATCAAGGCCCCGGCCAGCCGTCCCTCCAGCCGCCGGTCGCCGCTGGAGTGGCTGCCCAGCCCCACGGGCACCCCGGTGACCAGGATCTCGAACACGCCCCCCAGGGTGTCCCCGGCCTGGCCGGCGGTCCGGATGGCCTCCACCATCCGCTCCGACGCCGCCGGATCCGGGCAGCGGACCGGCGAGGCTTCGGTGGCCTCCTCCAGGGCCGCCGGGTCCACGGGCGGGCGGCCGTCCTCGCCGTAGTCCAGGACCGGCGACGGGATGGCCACCTCGCCGATGCGCAGCACGTAGCTCTGGATGCGGACCCCGAACAGGCCGAGCAGCTTGCGGGCCACGGCCCCCGCGGCCACCCGCGCCGCCGTCTCCCGGGCGCTGGCCCGCTCCAGGATGTCCCGGATGTCGCGGGCGCCGTACTTCAGGGCGCCCGCCAGGTCGGCATGGCCCGGGCGGGGGCGGGTGACGGGTTCCAGGCGCCAGTCGCCGTCCGCAGCGGCCTGGGCGGCATCGTCCGGGGGCTCCGGCGCCATGGCCCGGCTCCAGTTCTCCCAGTCGCGGTTGGGAATCCACAGGGCGATGGGGCTGCCCAGGGTGCGGCCGTGGCGCACCCCGCCCACGATCCGCACCCGGTCCTGCTCGATCTTCATGCGGCCGCCCCGGCCATAACCCCGCTGGCGCCGGGCCAGGTCGCGGTCGATGTCGGCGGCCGTCAGGGGCAGCCCGTGGGGCACGCCTTCCAGGACGGCCACCAGGCCGGGTCCGTGGGATTCGCCGGCGGTCAGCAGCCGCAGGGCCACGGGATTCACGCTCCTTGCTCCGGAGATGACGCCTCCCGGCCCATGCCGTCCCAGGCCCCCGCCGGAACGTCCCGGGCCTCGGGGGCGCCCGGGTCGCCGGCGGCCAGGGCCGCCTGCAGGGCGGCCCGCATGGCGGCCAGGGGGGCGGGCCGGTTCGTCCAGAGTTCAAAGGCGGCGGCCCCCTGGTGCAGCAGCATGCCCAGGCCGCCGATGGCCCGGGCGCCGGCCGCCGCCGCCCGGGCCAGGAAGGGGGTGACGGCTGGCCGGTAGACCAGATCGTAATACACCTGGTCCGGCCGGGGGCGGCAGGCTGCCGGCAGCGGGTCCACCCCCAGCTGGGGCGCCATGCCGGCGCTGGTGGCGTTGACCACCAGCAGGCAGCCGGCGGCCACCTCCGGCAGGGCCGGGTCGTCCAAGGAGAGAGCTTCCACGGGCGCTACCACGGGCGCCGGGTCCGGGGAAGGCCCGCAATCTTGGTCCCGGGCGCCGGCGGGCCCCCCCGGTTGCGGGGACCGGTCCGCGCCGCCGGACCCCGCCGGGCCCGGGATCCCGTGCCGGGGGTGGGGCCGGGCCGGAGGCCCGCAGGCCGCGCCCGGATCCATGGGCGCCTGCGCCAGCTCCCGGGCCAGCGCCCGGGCCCGAGCGGCCGTCCGGTTGGCGATCACCACGGCCATGCCGGCTTCCAGCAGGGCGAAGACCACGGCCCGGGCGGCACCGCCGGCTCCCAAAACCAGGGCCCGCCGGCCGGCCAGGCGGCCGGGGGGGAGGCCGTGCTCCTCCAGGTCCCGGAGGAACCCGGTCCCGTCGGTGTTGTACCCCACCAGCGCCCCGCCGTCCTCCCGCACCACGGTGTTGACGGCGCCGATGCGGCGAGCGGCGGGATCGATCCGGTCCAGCAGGGCGAGGGCGGCTTCCTTGTGGGGGATGGTGAGGTTGACCCCGGCCCACCGGGGATCGGCCCGCACCTGGGCCAGGGCGGCCTCCAGGTCCCCGGGCGGCACGTCCCAGGCCTGATACGACCAGGGCAGGCCCGCCGCCCGGAAGGCGGCCGACTGCAGGGCGGGCGAGAGGCTGTGGCCGATGGGATGGCCCAGGACCGCCAGCCGCCGCGGCGGCGGCGAGCCGGGGGTGGCCGGGGGGCGGCTCATGCCGGTTCATCCCCCGCGGCCGGGGCCGGCAGGGAGGAGGGTGCCGCACCCGCACCGCCTGCTTCCGGGAACATCGGGCCTGCCCCCAGGGGCACCGGACCTGCCGGCTGGGACTCCGGGCCCCCCGGCAGGCCATCCGGGCCCTCCACGGGAGCGCCCAGCCGGCGGAGGTTGCTGAAGAAGCCAGGGTCCGACACGGCGGCGCTGGCGGCGCCGGTGATCACCGTCTCGCCGGCCGCCACCAGCCCGGCCACGGCCAGGGCCATGGCCATGCGGTGGTCTCCCCGGGAAGAGACCACGGCGCCCCGCAAGGGGGTGGGGCCGTGGATGTCCAGGCCGCCGGGGTGCTCGTCCACCCGGGCGCCCAGCCGCCGCAGCTCCTCGGCGATGGCCGTGAGGCGATCGGTTTCCTTGACCCGCAGTTCCGCGGCGTCGCGGATGCGGGTGGTGCCCCGGGCCTGGGTGGCCAGCACCGCCAGGATGGGGATCTCGTCGATCAGCCGGGGGATCAGGTCGCCGCCCACGTCCACGGCCCGCAGCTCGGAGGTTTCGGCGGTGAGGTCCGCCACCGGCTCACCCGGCCCGCCGGCGGTGGCGGAAGAACCGGCGGGACCGCCGCCGGGCTGCAGTTCCCGCACGGCCTCCACCCGCACCCGGGCGCCCATGGCCTGCAGCACCTCCAGGAACCCCGTCCGGGTGGGGTTGACCCCCACTCCCTGCAGGGTGATCCTGCTGCCCGGGCAAAGGAGGGCGGCGGCCAGGTAGAAGGCGGCCGCCGACGGGTCGCCGGGGATGGCCAGCCGGGCCGGGGCGGCCAGGATCTGGCCGCCGTTGACGGCCACCAGCAGCCCGTCCCGCTCCACGGCGACGCCGAAGAGGGGCAGCAACCGCTCGGTGTGATCGCGGGAGAGGGCGGGCTCGCGGACGCTGGTTCGTCCCGCGGCAAACAGCCCTGCCAGCAGGATGGCGCTCTTGACCTGGGCGCTGGCCACGGGGCTGTCGTGGTGGATGGCCCTGAGGTCCCCGCCCCGGATGGTCAGGGGGGCCCGGCGGCCGCCCTCCCGGCCGCTGATCAGGGCGCCCATGCGGCGCAGGGGCTCGACCACCCGGTCCATGGGCCGCCGGCACAGGGAGGCATCCCCGGTCAAGGTGGCGGTGAAGGGGCGGGATGCCAGCAGCCCCAGCAAGAGGCGCATGGTGGTGCCCGAGTTGCCCGCGTCCAGGGGAGCTGCGGGAGCCTGCCAGCCGGCGATGCCCGGCCCCTCCAGCACCACCTGGTGGGGCGCCGGACGCCGCACCGTGACCCCCAGGGCGGCAAGGCACGCCAGGGTCGAGGCAGCGTCCCGCCCCGGGGCGTAACGGTCCAGGACGACCCGGCCCCCGGCGGCGGCGGCCAGCAGGGCCGCCCGGTGGGCGATGGACTTGTCCCCCGGCACCGGCAGCGTACCGCGCAGGTCCCGGGCGGGCCGCACCCGTACCAGGCCGGAGTCCAGGGCGGGGTGGCCGGCGGCCGGTTGCGGGGCCGCCCCGGGGAGCCCGGCCGGTCGGGCGGCTGCGGCCGGGACAGGCGCGCCGGCGGGTCCGGGCGCCGCTCCGGGCAGGGCCCTTCCAGGCGCTCTGCCCGCCCGGTGGTGCCGGCCATCGGATTCAGGTTCAGGCGTCGGGCTGTGCATGGGCGTCACCCATCCTCGCTGGAGCCTGGCCGGGCGGTCTCCGCGGACGGCCCGGGCCGGTGCAGGATGGCCTCCCGGAAGCGGCGGGCCGCGTCCAGATAGCGGAAGAGGGGATCGCCCCCTTCGTCCCCCTGGGGCAGCGCGGTGAGGTCATCCCCTCCGGCGCCGGTCCCCCCGGCGCGGCCTTCCGGACCCGCCGGTCCTTCCCCGGGCCCGGCCGGGCTCACCGCCCGGGCCAGCCGGTCAAGTTCTTCCTTCAGAATCTCGAGCCACGGGGCCAGATGGACCCAGTTGGCGCGCAGCATGTCCCGCCCCAGCACGGGGTGGCCGCCGGCCACCCGGGTGGTGTCGCGAAAGCCGCCGGCCACCAGGCCGGCCAGGTGGGGGAGGCTTCCCGCGCCCCGGCGGGCGGTGCCTGCCAGGGCGGCGGCCACCAGCAGGGGCAGGTGGCTGGCCAGGGCCACGTGCCGGTCGTGATCCACGGGATCCATCAGGAGGACCCGGGCACCGGCGGCCTCCAGCAGCGGGATCCAGGGCCGGGCCGCCTCGTCGCCCCAGGGGGCGGCGGGGGTGAGGACCCAGGTGCACCCCCGGAAGAGCCCGGGATCGGCCGCGGCGGCGCCCCACCGCTCGGTGCCGGCCATGGGATGGCCGCCCACAAAAGCCACCTGGGCGGGCACGTGCTGCCGGGCGGCGGCCACCACCGGCCCCTTGACGCTGCCGGTGTCGGTGAGCAGCACCCCCGGCCGCAGGAAGGGCCGGGCCTGCTCCAGCACCGCCGGCATGGCGCCCAGGGGCACGGCCAGCACCACGGCATCGGCCTCCCTGAGCAGGTCCAACCCGGCGGACGAACCGGCGTCGACCCACCCGGCCGCCAGGGCGTGGTCCAGGGCGGCCGGATCCCGGTCGAACCCCAGCACCCTGCCCACCAGGGGGCGGGCGGCGGCGGCCAGGGAGCCGCCGATCTGGCCCAGGCCGACCACAGCCAAAACGCGCCCCCGCCAGCGCTCCAGCCGGTCGCCGCCCGGACGGCCGCCCGGCTCGGAGGCCGCGACGGGCCCGTCCCCTCGCGGCCCTGGCAACGGATCAGGAAGCCTCCGGGATTCGAAGGCGGGGTCGCAGGCCGGGCCGGGGGCCTCGGGGCACACCGGTCAGTTGCCCCCACCGGCGGCGGCCCGCCTCGGGGAGGGTGCCGCCGCCACCGCCGCCGGCCCGACGGGTACGTCCGGCTCGCCGGGGCGGGGAAGGCCGGGTTGGCCGTCGCCCCGGCCTTCGCGGCCGGCACCCGCCCGTCCTTCCCGGCCTGCCCCGGTGACGGTCCCGTCACGGGCCGCCTGCCGGCCGGGTTCGTCCCCGTGGCGGAACAGCCGGCGGCCGAGGGCCCGGGCCACGGCTTCGACCTCTTCCACCAGCTGCTGGAACTGGGCGAAGTCCAGGCTCTGGTTGCCGTCGGACAGGGCCTGGTCGGGCCGCGGGTGCACCTCCACGATCAGCCCGTCGGCCCCCGCGGCCACGGCCGCCCGGGCCAGGGGGATCACGTACTCCCGGTGACCGGTGCCGTGGCTGGGATCGACGATCACCGGCAGGTGGGTCAGGCTCTTGGCCACGGCCACGGCGTTGAGGTCCAGGGTGTTGCGGGTCGACGTCTCGAAGGTGCGGATGCCGCGCTCGCAGAGGATCACGTGGGGATTGCCCTCGGCCAGGATGTACTCCGCGGCCAGCAGCCACTCTTCCACCGTGGCCATGAAGCCCCGCTTGAGGAGCACCGGCTTGCGGGTCCGGCCCACCGCCTGCAGCAAGGGGAAGTTCTGCATGTTGCGGGCGCCGATCTGAAGGACGTCGGCGTAGGCAGCCACCTGCTCCACCTGCTCCGGGGCCATCACCTCGGTCACCACGGGCAGGCCCGTCACCTGCCGGGCCTGCGCCAGCAGCCGCAGGCCCTCCTGGCCAAGACCCTGAAAGCTGTAGGGGGAGGTGCGGGGCTTGAAGGCACCGCCGCGCAGGGCCGCGCCCCCCGCCCGCCGGAGGAACCCGGCGATCTCCAGCAGCCCGGCCTCGCTCTCCACGGAGCAGGGCCCGGCGATGATGGGGATGGCATCGCTGCCGAAGGGCACGCCGCCCGCCGTCACCACCGTCGGCTCGGGCCGGAACTCGCGGCTGGCCAGCTTGTAGGGCCGGCTGACGGTGACCACCCTCTCCACCCCCCGCAGGGTCTCCACCTGCTGGCCGTCCAGAGCGCGGGGATTGCCGTGGCCGTGGATCACCACCCGCTCGTCGCCCTGGGCCACGTAGGGCCGCAGCCCCGCCTGGCGGAGGCGCTCCTTGACCTGCTCGACGTCGTCGGGTGTGGCGTGGGGATGCATGATGACGATCACCCTCGATTCCCTCCCGCCAGGGCCTGGGCGACGGCCAGGCCGTCCAGGACGCCGCCGGGTTGCCAGGCGGCCAGGTCGGGCCGCAGGCAGCGGGCCTGGCCCAGGTAGACGTGCCGGATCTCCCGGGGCGACCGGTCGGTGTTCACCAGCACCAGGGCACGGATGCAGCGGGGCAGGTCATCGTCCACCGGCGGCGCCATGGCGTCCAGCAGCGGGACGTGGGCCCAGCCCAGCTCCCGCACCGCGGAAGCGGGGAAGGCACGGTCCAGGTCCCGGGTCACCGTGAAGAACACCGCAACAATATCATCGACTGAAGCTTCATTCAGCGCAACCATGGCCTGCAAGAGCTCGCGGGTCGCCCGGCGGATCGCCTCGGGACTGTTGTCCTCGGCGACTACGGCACCCCGTATCCCGCGCACCATCCTTCCCTCCTTGCCCGGCCCCTGCGCAGCGAGGACAGAAAGGAAAAAGCCACCGAAGGGTGGCGGGAGGAATCCGCCCCTACCGTCCTGCCGTTCTACGCAGCGGCTGCCGATGGATTCGAAACGTAGTCGGGAACCGGCCGCGTCCTACCGTGAAGCCTACCGTCCTGCACCGGCTGCGGCCGGTTGTTATTCGCGAATTATACAAGGCGCCCGGGCGTCCGGCAAGACCTTGTAGCGCTGGTCGGCAAGGCCGGCGGGTTGCCGAGGCCCGCGGGTTGCCAGGGTCCGCGGAGCAGGTAGCGGGTGCCGCCGCCGGATCCGCCGGACCGCCGCCGGTCACGGCAGACCCGCCGGTCACGGCAGACCCGCCGGTCACGCCGGACCGCTGCGGGGCGCCACGTCAGGCACGGCCCGGTGGGCCAGGCCCACGGCCACATCGTCCAGGTGCACCAGGCCGACCCCTACGAAGACGGCACAGGCCAGGTGCTCCCCCAGCCGGGCGATGGCCACCTTGCCGCCCACGTTGAATCCCAGCGCCCGGCCCGCCAGCTGGGCCAGCGCTTCCCTGGCCGCCCCGGCCACCGCCCCCTCGTGGGGGTGGATGGGTGCGATGACGGCCTCGCGCCGGGCGGCGACGATGGCCCTCTGCACCATGCTGCCGATGGACTCCACGTACGGTCCGCCGAAGTCCACCGCCACGCCCCGGATGCCCTGGCGCAGGAGCTCGTCCTTGATCCGGCCCTCGTCGCTGCGGGTAGCCGAGGTGGCCAGCCGCAGGGCGGCCCGCGCCACCGCCAGGTTGGGACCTTCCGCTTGGGTCATGGCCTGATCATCCTTCCGGGTGCGTTCCCTGCCGGTTGTGCATCCCCTGCCGGTTTCGTCCCGCCTATGCCTTCGGCCGGCCCGGCGAGCTTCCCTGTCGGGCCGGGTCCTCTCCCTTGGGAGAGGAGGCCGGTCCGGCCACCAGCCGCCAGCGGGCTCCCGCCTGGACCGGGTAGAGCTGCACCGCCCACCAGCCCAGCCGCCCCAGGTCGCGGGCGACCCGGCGGGCCGCGCCGCCGTCGCCCGCTCCCGCAGGAGCCAGCCACAGGGCCCAAACGGGCCAGGCCACGTGCCAGGCCGGCCAGGCGGGGGGGCTTCCCGGCCCGCCGGGGTCCCAGCCCAGCTGCCGCAGCGCGGCCTCCAGCCGCTCGCCGGCCGTTGCCACCGCCGGCGGGACCAGCCCCTGGTCCCGGACGAACCGGCCCAGGGCCGCAGCCTCCCGCAGCAAGGCGCCCAGGACCCGGTCGGGATCGCCGGCGGCAGCTGCGGGCCGGCCGCCGCCCCCCGCCGGGTCCGTTTCCGGCCCCGGTGCTCCCCCCGTGGGGCGGCGGGGGCGCGGGTCGGTGGGAAGGTCGGCAGGCAGCCGGCGGCGCCAGCCCGCCAGCCAGCGGGCTTCCCGCTCCAGCACCCGGACCAGGACGGGGTCGGGGCCCTGGGACCAGCGGGCAGCCCAGCACCACTCCGGCGGCGGCGGCAGGTCCGGCCAGGTATCATCCGGCCGGGAAGTCGCCGCGGGAAGGGGGCCGGCCAGCAGCAAGCCCCGGCTCAGGGGTTCAAGCCAGCCGGCGGGCAGGGCGGCAAAGGCCCGAGCCCGTCCGGCCGCCAGGGGCGACGGCCAGCCCCCCTCGTCTCCCGGAGGGGGTCCGGAGGGGGCGCCGGTCCCGGCCCCTTCAGGGGGGTGTCCCGCCGGGCCGCCCGTGCCCGCGCCCCCGGCCGGCCCGCTTCCGGCCACCCGGCCTCCTGGCCTTCCCCCTGCGTCCCCGGCGACCGGGGCCGGGCCGGGCGGGCCCAGACCCGCGACGGAGCCCAGGTCCGGCGGCGGACCGGCCCAGCGCAGCCCGCCCAGGGCCATGGCCACCGCCCGTGGCCAGGCACCCAGGGCCAGCGCCGCCTCCCGGGCCAGGGCCAGGACGGAGGGCGGGGGGCCGGGGCGAAGGGCTGCGGCCTCCAGCAGCCGGCCCATTCGCTCCCGCAGCGGATCCCTAGGAAGGAGCGGGCCCTTGCCCGGTTCGGGATCCGTCCCACGGGCGGTGCCGGGGCGGCGGCAGGGGCGGGTTGCCACCGCCAGGCCGAGACCTAGAGGCGGAGGGCCGGGCAGGTCCGCAGGGACCGCGGCCCGCCCTCCTGCCAGCCAGAGGGGTAAGGCCCCCAGCACGTGACCGCCCAGGAGGATGGCGCCGGGCACCCGGGGTACGGCCGTCATGGCCAGGCCGGGGGCAGGCGGGTCCCCCTGGCGGCCCGGCCTGTTCGTCCCGGCAGGGTAAGGGCCGGCGTCCGGTCCGCAGGTCACAGCCGTGGGCCCCCTAGCTCAGGTTGAGAAGCGCGCGGGCCACGGAAAAGTAGATGAAGAGTCCCGTCCCGTCCACCAGGGTGCTGATGAAGGGACCCGACACCACCGCCGGGTCGACCCGCAGGCGGTGGAGCAATAGGGGCAGCACCGCCGACACCATGGACGCCCAGACCACGATGAACAGGGCCGTCACCGCCACCACGGGACCCAGCTGGTGGCCCACGCCCAGCATGTAGGCACGGATCAGGGCAGCGGCGGCCATCACCGCGCCCAGCAGCGCCCCCGTGGCCACTTCCCGGGCCAGGACGCGCAGCATGTCCCGGAAGGTGACCTCGCCCACCGCCAGGGCCCGGACCAGGGTCGCCACCGTCTGGCTGCCCGTGTTGCCACCCGTGCCGATCAGCAGCGGGATGAAGAAGGTCAGCCCGACCACCTGGGCCAGCAGGCCCTCGAAGTGGTGCAGGACGGTGCTGGTGTAGGCGCCGGCGATGAACAGGGTCAGCAGCCACCCCACCCGCTTGCGGAACAGCATGGGCACGGGGGTCTTGAAGTAGGACTCGGCCAGGGGCACGCTGCCGCCCAACCGCTGGATGTCTTCCGTCGCCTCGCGGTGGATCACGTCGACGATGTCGTCGATGGTGATGATGCCCAGCAGGCGATGCTGGTCGTCGACCACCGGCAGGGCCACGAAGTCGTAGTCGGTCAGCAGGCGCGCCGCTTCTTCCCGGTCCGCCGTGGCCCGGACGGTGATCACGTCCGCCCGCCCCACGCTGGTCAGCGGCGCGTGGGGATCGGCCAGGATCAGCTCCCGGAGGGATGCCACCCGTACCAGCCGGCCGCGGGCGTCCACCACGTAGACGTAGGAGACCACCTCGGCGTCGTGGCCCACCTTGCGCACGTGGTCCAGCGCCTGCTGGACGGTCCAGCCTTCCCGGGCGGCGATGTACTCGATGGTAGCCAGGCTGCCTGCCGTGTTCTCCGGGAAGGTCATCAGGGTGTCGATGCGCTCGCGGTAGGCGGGCGGCAGCCAAGCCTTGAGCCGGGCCGCCTGCAGCGGGTGGAGGGCGAGCAGCAGGTCGACCACCGTGTCGCTGGACATTCCCTGCAGCAAGGCGGCGGCCCGGGGCTCGTCCAGGTGATCGAGGATGCGGTACTGGGTTTCGGGTTCCAGGTATTCCAGGGTCTCGGCGGCCAGGGGCACGGGCATGCTCCGGACCAGGCGCAGGCGGTCCTGGGGCTCCATGTGGGCCAGGACCTGGGCCCGGTCGAAGGGCTGCAGGCGGGCCAGCCGTTCCAGGGCGCCCTGCTCGTCCTGGCCGTGAAGGATGTCGGTGATGTCGCGAGCCCACTCGGCGGCCTGCACGGCGGGAACCCCCTTTTGGGCCGCTGGCCCAGTGTGGTGCCCGTGGTCCCGATGCCTTGCCCATTATAGTGCGGGCCGGGGAGGTGGCGGAAGACGCCGCTTCCGGCCGAAAAGCGGCTTCCACCTGCCAGGAACGGGCGGGAAAACGCCGTAGTACCGTTGCAGCCGGGCCGGCCCGCAGCCCCGTGCCGGGGCTGGTCCGCTGCAGCCGGGCTGATCCGCTCCAGCCGGGCCGCAGCCCCCTTCCCGAGCGGCTCCGGTTCTGCCGCAACCGGCCTGCCCGGCCGGCCCGGCGCCGAGGAGGTGTGGGAGTGAGGGAGCGACCCCGCGTCTTCGTCACCCGGCAGGTGCCTGAGGGCGCCCTGGCGCCCCTCGAAGGCTGGGCCGAGGTGGAGGTGTGGCCCGAGTTCCTTCCGCCGCCGCGGGCCGAGCTGGCCCGCCGCCTGGCCGTGGCCGACGGGGTCATCACCATGATCACCGACCGCATCGACGACGGGCTGCTGGCCGGAGCGCCCCGGCTGCGGGTGGTCAGCAACTGCGCCGTGGGCTACGACAACGTGGACGTCCAGGCAGCGCAGCGGCGGGGCATCCTGGTGACCCACACGCCGGGGGTCCTGACGGAGGCCACCGCCGACCTGGCCATGGCCCTGATCCTGGCCTGCGCCCGGCGCCTGCCCCAGGCGGAGGCGGACCTGCGGGCCGGCCGCTGGACCACCTGGCACCCCCTGCAGTGGCTCGGCCTCGAGCTGGACGGGGCCACCCTGGGCATCGTCGGCCTGGGGCGCATCGGCCGGGCCGTGGCCCGCCGCGCCCGGGCCTTCGGCATGCAGGTCCTGTATTCCAGCCGCCGGCGCCATCCGGACGCGGAGGAGGAGCTGGGCGTCGCCTATGCCGACCTGGACTCCCTCCTGGCCCGCTCCGACATCGTCACCCTCCACGTGCCCCTCACCCCGGAAACCCGCCACCTGCTGGACGGGCGGCGGCTGGCCCGGATGAAACCCGGGGCCATCCTGATCAACACCGCCCGGGGCGGCGTGGTGGACGAACAGGCCCTGGTCGAGGCGCTGCGCCAGGGGCACCTGGCCATGGCGGGCCTGGACGTGTACGGCCAGGAGCCGGTCCCACCCCATCACCCGCTGCTGCAGCTGCCCAACGTGATCGCCCTGCCCCACATCGGCAGCGCCACCCGGCGCACCCGCTGGCGCATGGCCCGGCTGGCGGCGGAGAACTGCGCCGCCGTGCTGCGGGGGCTGCGGCCGCCCCACCCGGTGCCGGAGATGGCGTAGGCGTGCAGCGCCTGGCCCGGCCTGGGCTGCCATGTCCCACGCCTTTCCTGCCGGGGCGGGCGGCGAAAGCCGCATGCCAGGCCCGGGCAGCGGTGACCGGCCCGGGCCGCCCGGAGGCCGTGGCCGGCCGGGGATCCTGATGGCGGCGGCATCGGGAGGGCGGCCAGGGGGTCCAGTCCAGGGGGTCCCGTATGGTCCAGTATAGTGGGGGCGGGCGGTGCGGGCGCGATACCCGCGCAGGCGCCGCCGCCAGGGCCACACCTGCAGCCGGGGCCCCGGAGACCTCGGGCCCCGGAGGGTGGGAAGGAGGCCGGAGATGGGCGGAGTCCTCGACATCCTGATCCTGATCGGCAAGGTGCTGATCAGCGTCGCGACCATTGCCCTGGGCATCTCCTGGGGGGTGCGGGGGGAGATGCGCACGGCGCTGGCGGTCTGCGCCGTGTTGCTGGCCGTAGGGATCTTCTGGACCAACTTTGCGGGTCTTCTCATCCCGACGATCCTGCTGGCCTACATGGCCGGCGTCCTGATGGAGCGCGGCTGGCACCGGGCCGCGCGCCAGCGGCGGCAGGACCAGGAGGACGGCTCCGCCGCAGGCTAGCAGGCCGGAGCCCGCAGGAGACGGGCGGCCCGGCCCGCGCGCGGTCAGCAAGGCCTCTGGGGCCGGACCGGGGTGGCCGGGCGGTTTGGCCCTGCAACCGGCCGCAACCGGCTGCCGCGCGGCCCGGCGGGGAACGGCGCGCCGCGCGGGTGACCGGCGCGCGTGCAACGGAGGGAGCGGCCCTGGCGCACCGGGCAGGCATGCTCTGGCGCATTGCCACCTTCAACATCCGCCACGGGCGGGGACTGGACGGCCGGGTCGACCTGGAGGGCATCCGGCGCGTGCTGGAGCGGGCCAGCCCGCACTGGGCCGGCCTGCAGGAGGTGGACGGCGGCCGCCGCCGCAGCGGCCGAGTGCACCAGGCCCGGTGGCTGGGCATGGCCCTGGGCCGCGCCTGGTTCTTCCACCCCACCCTGCACCGGGGCGGCGCCTACGGCCTGTGCTGGCTCGGACCGCCGGTCCCCCCGGCGGGGAGCGGGGTGGTGGCCGTGGAGGCCCAGCCCCTGCCTTCCCGCTGGGAACCCCGGGCCTGCCTGTGGCTGCGGGTGTCCGGCTTCGGTCCCCAGGACGAACCGGCCTGGCTGGGGGTGACCCATCTGGGGCTCGGCGCGGCGGAGCGCCGGGCGCAAGCCCGCGCCCTGGCCGAGCAGGCGGCCCGGCTGCGGCAGGAGGGGCCGGTTGTCCTGGTGGGGGACTTCAACGCGCCGGCGGAGGCACCGGAACTGGCGCCCCTGCGGGCCGTTCTGGCCAGTGCCGCGGCGGCCCGGGCGCAGGCGCCGGCGACCTACCCGGCCACCGGTGGTGCGGGAGGCGAGCCCTGCTGGGTCGTGGCGGCGGGCGGCGGGAGCTCAAGGGGTGCCGGAGGCTCCGGGGGCGGGCCGCGCCGGGGGGACCGTGAGGGGGCGCCACAGTCCGGGCCGGCCATCGACCTGATCTGGGTGGCCGGCCTGCGCGTGGTGGAGCTGCAGGTCCTGGACCACGGGGCCTCCGACCACCGGCTGGTCCAGGCGGTCCTGGGATGCCTGTGAGGGCCGGCGGCGGGCCGGTACAGGAGGATCGTTCCTTTTCCCGGCGGAAGATTTGAAGGATAAAGGGGTCTGGGATTCGGTGGGGGTCCGGGATCCGGTGCCGCCCCCCGAGGGTGCGGCATACAGGCCCGGGCCCGGGGCCGGGCAGGGAGGTGGGGGCGATGGAAAAGGCGCCGGAAAGGAACCCGGCGGGACCGGCCGGACAGCCGGACCCGGCTGCAGGGGACGGCGCTCCGCGCGCCGGGGAAGCCAGCGACGGGGTCGCCGGCGGAGGGCCAGGGGGGCCTGCGCCGGGGGTGGCACCGGCTGTCGCGCCCGGGGCGCCGCAGGCCGCCGTGCCGGCAGTGCCGCAGGCCGCTTCGCCGGCGGTACCGCAGCCTGGCGTACCCGTGGCCGCGCAGGCCGCCGCGCCGGCGGGCCAGGGCCAGGAGGCGGGTGCCGGGCGGGACCTGCAGCTGGTGGTGGTCACCGGGCTGTCCGGCGCGGGCAAGACCCAGGCCATCCACGCCCTGGAGGATCTCGGCTTCTTCTGCGTCGACAACCTGCCCCCGGCCCTGCTGGCGCCCTTCGCCGCCCTCTGCCGCCAGCCCGACAGCCCCGTGCGGCGGGTGGCGGTGGTGATGGACGTACGCGGCGGGGACTGGTTCGACCAGGCGGTGGAGGCGCTGCAGGAGCTGGACCAGGCCGGCGTGTTCTACCGAATCGTGTTCCTGGAGGCCTCCGACGAGGCGCTGGTCAAGCGGTTCAAGGAGACGCGGCGGCGCCATCCCCTGGCCCCCCAGGGCCGGCTGCTGGAGGGGATCCGGGCGGAGCGGCAGCGGCTGGGCGCCCTGCGCGGCCGCGCCCACGTGATCCTCGATACCAGCGAACTCTCGCCGCGGCAGCTGCGGGAGCGCATCGCCCAGCTGTGGGGCGGGCCGGAGACGCCGCGCCTGATCGCCCACGTGGTGAGCTTCGGCTTTCGCTACGGGCTGCCGGCCGACGCGGACCTGGTCTTCGACGTGCGCTTCCTGCCCAACCCCCATTACGTGCCCGACCTGCAGCCCCTGACGGGCCTGGACGACCGGGTGCGGGATTACGTGCTGCGCTGGCCCAGTGCGCGCCGGCTGCTGGAGCAACTGCAGGACCTGCTGGATTTCCTGCTGCCCCAGTACATCAACGAGGGCAAGACCCAGCTGACCGTGGCCGTGGGCTGCACCGGCGGCCAGCACCGCTCGGTGGTGATCGCCGAGGCGCTGGCGGCCCACCTGCGCAACCAGGGGCACCGGGTGCTGGTCGAACACCGCGACGTGGAGCGCTCCCTGGCGGAGCGGGCCCAGGGGAAGCGAGGGTGACGGATGAAGCTGGCATACTGGCTCTTGCCGGGCCTGCGGATCAAGCGATGGCTGGTGGTGTTCGCCGCGGGCCTCTACCTGGTGGCCCTGGGCGGCGCCATGGCCGCCGGGGCCGACCTGTGGGCGGCCGCCGAGGGGTGGCTGCGCCGCCAGGTGCTGGCGGCCACGGGCCGGTTCGTCCCCGAACCCTGGCCGGGGGTCGCGGTGATGGCGTTGGGGGCCTTGCTGGCCGTGGGGGCCACCTACCGCGTGCTGCGGGTGGTGGCGGAACTGCTCACTCCGGCCGGCGGAGCCAACGGCGCCGCCATGGACCGGCTGGTGCTGCGCCGGCGCCTGGACCGGGGGCCGCGGGTGGTGGCCATCGGCGGCGGGACGGGGCTGTCGGTGCTCCTGCGCGGCCTCAAGGAGTACACCGGCAACGTGACGGCCATCGTCACCGTGGCCGACGACGGCGGCAGCTCGGGCCGCCTGCGCGGCGAGCTGGGGATCCTGCCGCCCGGCGACATCCGCAACTGCCTGGTGGCCCTGGCCGACGCCGAACCGCTGATGGCCCAGCTCTTCCAGCACCGCTTCACCCAGGGCACCCTGGCAGGCCACAGCCTGGGCAACCTTTTCATCGGCGCCCTGGCGGAACTGCTGGGCGACTTCGAGCAGGCGGTGTACGAGTCCAGCAAGGTGCTGGCGGTGCGGGGGCAGGTGCTGCCGTCGACGCTGACGCCCGTGACGCTGGTGGCCCGCATGGCCGACGGCCGGATCGTCCGGGGGGAGTCGGCCATCGCCGCCGATGCAGCGCCCATCGACAAGGTGTGGCTGGAGCCCTCGGGGGTCGAGCCGCCGCCGGCGGCCGTGGAAGCCATCGAGTCGGCCGACCTGGTGGTGCTCGGCCCGGGGAGCCTGTACACCAGCATCCTGCCCAACCTGCTGATTCCCGGCATCCGAGACGCCCTGCGCCGCTCCCGGGCGGTCAAGGTGCTGGTGGTGAACGCCATGACCCAGCCCGGGGAGACCACGGGCTACACCGCCGCCGACCACGCCCGGGCGCTGATCGACGCCGTGGGCCCAGGGCTTTTCCACCACGTGCTGGTCAACGTCCAGCAGCCGCCGGCTGCGCTCCTCCAGCGCTACCGCCAGCAGGGGCAGGACGTGGTGCGCCTGGACCGGGAGCGGCTGCGCCAGATGGGCCTGCAGGTGCATGCGGCACGCCTGCTGGCGGGGGACGACCTGGTCCGGCACGACCCCCAGCGGCTGGCCCGCGCCCTGCTGCGGGTGCTGCTGGCTGCCCGGCCGCGGGTGAACCCGCGCCGCCGGCTGGACTTCTTCCTTTTGGGCGAGCGCCTGTGGCGCGAGGAGACCGGGGCGGACGAACCGGCCCGCGTGGTGCGGGACGCCTGAAGGCGGCCCGCGGGGCGCGGGGCGGGCCAAGCCGGCCTGCCGCGACCGCCGCTTGCGGTTCCGCCCGCTGGCGGCGCTTCCCGGATGGGGTTCTGGACCCCGGCGGCCCGGGTGCTCGAGCGGGGCCCGCCGGCGTCGCCGCTGCGGTTCCTGGAGGGATGCCGTTGATCCGGGACACTTTCTCGGGCCAGGTCAAGGACGAGCTGGCCCGGCTCTGGCCGGCCGACGGCGCGGCCCTGGCCTGGGAGCTGGCCGGCCTGTGCCTGGGGTGCGGGATGCCGGTGGAGGGGAAGGGCTGGCGCTGGCGTACGGAAAGCGCCGCCACGGCGCGCCTCCTGGTTCGCCTGGTGCGGGCCCGGTACGGGGTCACGCCGCGCCTGGTGGTCGACCGGCGGGGCAAGCTGGGCCGGGGCAACGTCTACGAGCTCTGGCTGGACGAACCGCCCGAGCCCGCCGGGGCCGGCGGCTCGGGCCTGGTGCTGGCCGGCCTCCCCGATCCGGGTGCCGGGGAACAGCCGCGGCGCCGCCAGGACCGGGAGGCGTTCCTGCGGGGCCTCTTCCTGGGGGCAGGCAGCGTCAGCGGGCCCGGGCACGGGTATCACGCCGAGGTGGTGGTCCCGGGGGCGGCCGCCGCGCGGCGGGTGGCTGCCGAACTGCGCCGCTGGGGCTTGCGGCCCGGCCGTGCCCGGCGCCGGGGCCGGGTGGGGCTCTATCTCAAGGAGGCCGACCAGATCGCCGAGTTCCTGGGGCGCCTGGGAGCCCACCAGGCGGTCCTGGCCCTGGAGAACCACCGGGTGGTCAAGGGCATGCGCAATCAGGTCAACCGCCTGGTCAACGCCGAGACGGCCAACCTGCGCAAGGCCGTGGACGCCGGGTTGCGGCAGGTGGCGGCCATCCGCCGGCTGGTCGAGGCGGTGGGATGGGAAGGTCTGCCCCCATCGCTGCGGGAGGTGGCCCGGGTCCGGATCGAGCACCCGTCGGCCAGCCTGCGGGACCTGGGCCAGTTGCTGGATCCGCCCCTGAGCAAGTCCGCCGTGGGGCACCGCATCCGCCGGCTCCAGGCGCTGGCGGCCCGGTACCAGGAAGGGTAAAATGAATCATGTCCCGCGTGTTGACGGAATCTCCTGCCCCGGGGAGCGCCGCAGGCGCCGCGGGTGCGCCGGGGGAAGATGCATGGCAGGCGAAGGGCAAGCATCGGTGACCGTCTCGGCGGGGGCGGTCTTCGAACCGATCCGCAACGACCTGGCCGCGGTCGAGGTGGCGATCCGGCGGGCCCTGGACGGTCCTGATCCCCACATCGTCGAACTGGCCACCTACCTGCAGCGTGGCGGCGGCAAGCGGTTGCGCCCCGCCCTGGTCCTCCTGGCCGCACGCAACTTCCAATACGATCGCGAGCGGCTGCTGCCGGTGGCGGCGGCGGTGGAACTGATCCACATGGCGACCCTGGTCCACGACGACATCGTGGACGGCGCCACCGCCCGCCGGGGGCTGCCCACGGTCAACGTGCGGTGGGGTACCGGGACGGCGGTGCTGACGGGCGACTTTCTGTTCGCCCGGGCCTTCTCCCTGCTGGCCGCCGACGGCGACAACCGCGTGGTGCAGGTCATGGCCGAGGCGGTCTACGAGATGTCCACGGGCGAGATCGAGCAGCAGGCCCAGCTCTTCGACCCCAGCACCGGGGAGGAGGGCTACTACCGCCGGATCTACAAGAAGACCGCCCACTTCATCAGCCACTGCTGCCTGATGGGCGGCCTGATGGGCGGCGCCACCGAGCAGCAGGCGGAGGCCCTGCGGCGCTACGGGTACGGCATCGGCATGGGCTTCCAGGTCATCGACGACATCCTGGACTTGACGGGCACTCCCGAGCAGCTGGGCAAGCCCCGGGGAACGGACCTGCGCAGCGGCGTCCTCACCCTGCCCGTCCTGTTCGCGCTGGCCCGGGATCCCCAGCCCTGGCTGCTGGAGCGCCTGGAAGCCCGGCAGGTGGACGATGCCACGGTGGAGCGGGTGACCGGCTGGGTGGAGGCGGTGGGCGGGCTGGAATATGCCCGCCGCCGGGCGGAGCAGTTTGTCGGTGATGCGCTGGAAGCCCTGGATGAGCTGGCCGGTGCGCCGATGGAGCCCAATCTGAGGGCCCTGGCCCGGTTCATCCTGGATCGGAAGCACTAGGCGTCGCGGGACGAACCGGTGCCGCCGGCGGCCGGAGGCCGGGCAGGGGGCGGCGCCGCCCGGGGCCGGGTGCCCGGGTGGGCCGGAGGGGCCGGTTGGCGGCAACCGTCGCCGCGATCGGGAACCCAGGGGAGGCGGGCATGGCGGTCAGGCCAGGGGATGGGGAGCCCAGGCTGTCCGGCCGGGCGCCAGCGGCGGGCAAAAAGGCGGGGGCCGAACCGGAGCCGGCGGTCGTCCCGGACCAGGAGACCGGCGGCGCCCCCGCCCGCGTGCCCGACGTGGCCATCCGCCGGCTTCCCGTCTACCTGCGGGCCCTCGAGGAATTACGGGCCGAGGACCACGAGATCGTCTCCTCCGCCGACCTGGCTGCCCGTACCGGTTATTCTTCCGAGCAGATCCGCAAGGACCTGGCGTACTTCGGTGCCTTCGGCACCCGGGGCGTGGGCTACCGCATCGATGTGCTGGTGGACCGGCTGCGGCATATCCTGGGCTTGGACAGGGAAGTGCCCATCGCCCTGGTGGGGGCCGGGCACCTGGGTACGGCGCTGGCGCGGTACAACCGCACCCGCCACCGGGACGTCCGGATCGTCGCCATCTTCGACAGCGACCCGGCCCGCATCGGCGAGCGCATCGAAGGCCTGGAGATCCAGCCGGCCGACGCCATGGAGGCGGTGATCCGCCGCCTGGGGATCCGGCTGGCGGTGATCGCCGTTCCGGCGGGGGCGGCCCAGGCCGTGGCCCGGCGGCTGGTGGCCGCCGGCGTCGAGGCGATCCTCAACTTCGCCCCGGTGACCCTCCAGGTGCCACCGGGGGTGGTGGTGCAGAACATCGACCTGACGCTGGAGCTGCAGAGCCTGGCGTACTACATCCGGCCCGAGCCGGCCACGGGGTAGCCGCCGGCCCGGCGCCGGGTCGAACCAGGGGGCGGTCCGGATCCGCCTGCCGGCCGCCGGCCCGCAAGCCGCGCCCTGGGGCGGAGGGTCCGGTGCCGGGGTCCGGGGGGCCGGCTTCCCGTGCCCGTGCTCGCCTGGGGACGGGGCCGGGGACACGGGGCCGGCCACGGTGGATCCGGCCGGGGTGAGAGCCTGCTGCCGCGCGGGAGCCGTTGCCGGCCGGGCGCGGCAGTCCCGGGAGGGAGGCCTGAGGTGCCGCTGCCCGCGTTCCTCTTCACCATGACCTGGGTCGACTGGCTGATCTCCCTGGTGGACATCGCCCTGGTCGCCTACCTGTTCTACCGGTTCTTCCTCTTGATCCGCGGGACGCGGGCCGTTCCCATCCTGAGCGGCATCCTGGTGCTGGTGGTCTTCACCAGCATCAGCGGCTGGCTGCGCCTGGACACCATCCACTGGCTGCTGCGGCAAGCCCAGCTGGCGCTGATCGTCGCCCTGCCCATCGTCTTCCAGCCCGAACTGCGCCGTGCGCTGGAGCAGCTGGGACGGGGGCGCTTCTTCGCGAGGCCGCTCTTCGCCCTGCCCCAGCAGGACGTGGCCCGCATGATCGACGAGGTGGTGCGGGCGGTCGAACAGCTGTCCCGCAACAAGGTCGGCGCCATCGTGGTGATCGAGCGGGAGACGGGCCTCAACGAGATCATCGAGACGGGGATCATCATCGACGGCATCGTCTCCGCGCCCTTCCTGGTCAACGTGTTCATCCCCAACACGCCCCTGCACGACGGGGCGGTGATCATCCGCGGCAACCGGGTGATGGCCGCCGGCGCCTTCCTTCCCCTGACCGAGGAGGCCGGGCCGGGACCCGAGCTGGGCAGCCGCCACCGGGCGGCCCTGGGCATCAGCGAGCATTCCGATGCCGTGGCCATCGTGGTCTCGGAGGAGACGGGCCGCGTCTCCCTGGCCCAGGGCGGCAAGCTGATCCGCAACCTGGACGAGGCCACCTTGAAAGAGCTGTTGACGTCCCTGCTGGCGCCGGAGGAGACGCCGTCCCTTTTGCCCTGGATGCGGGGGTCGTCCTGATGGAGCGGCTGTTCGAGAGCGAGACGCGTTTGAAGGTCCTGTCCGTGATCCTGGCCATCATCCTCTGGTTCGGCGTGATGAGCAGCCAGAACCCCGACCAGGCGCGGACGGTGTATGACGTGGAGGTCGTCCCCGAGGGCCTCGACCCGGGGCTGGCGGTGCTCTCCCTGGAACCCCACGCGGTGGACGTCACCTTGAGCGGCCCGCCGGAGTTCCTCGAGGATCTCGGCGCCCGCGATGCCCGGGTGACCGTGGACCTCAGCGGTGCGGGGCCGGGCGAGACCACCCGGCCGGTGACGGTGATCCCCGCCCGGGGGCGGTTGCGGGTGGTGCGGGTCAGTCCCCAGTACGTGACGGTGCGCCTCGAGCAGCGCATGGAGAAGACGGTGCCCGTGGAGCTGCAGCTGAACGGCGAGCCGGCACCGGATTACATCATCGAGAACCCGGCGGTCTCGGTGGAGCAGGTCACCGTCAGCGGTGCCCGCAGCCTGGTCGAACGGGTGGCCAGGGTGGTGGCCTCTGTTCCCGTCAGCGGGATCCAGAGCACCATCGCCCACTCGGTGACCCTGGTCCCGGTGGACGCGTCGGGGCGTCCGGTGGAGGCGGTGTATCCCCAGGCCCTGGTGCTGGAGCCCCAGACGGTGCAGGTGACGGTGCCGGTGGTCTTCATGCCGCAGAAGGTGGTGCCGGTCCAGGCGCGGCTGGAGGGAACGCCGGCCGAAGGCCATGAGATCGGCAACATCACCATCGAGCCTGCCGAGGTCACCGTGCGGGCGCGCGAGGAACGGTTGCTGCAGCAACTGGAGTTCCTCCAGACCGAACCGGTCAACATCGGCGGGCTGAACCGGACGGTGACCCGGGAGGTGGGCCTGGCGCTGCCGGAGGGAGTCGTGCTGTCCGGCAGCCCGCGGACCGTGCGGGTCACCGTCGAGATTCGCCCGGCTGAACCGGCGGCCCGCGCAGGCGGCGCCGGGAACGCTCCCGGGGCCGGGACCGGAGCCGGAGGGAACGGCGGGACTGCGGGCGATGGAGAAGGCGCCGGGGGACGGTGACGGCCCGGAGCGGAGGGCCGGCGGCGGGGGCGCCGAGGCGGACGCCCCCGAGAGTTCCTGAATGTCTTGGAGTAGTCGAACAGGAGGACCGGTATGGCGCGCTTGTTTGGAACCGACGGCGTCCGCGGCGTGGCGAACACCGAGCTCTCTGCGGAGCTGGCCCTGGCCCTGGGCCGGGCCCTGGCCCGGGTGCTGGAGGAGCGTGGCGGCGGACAGCCCCGGATCGTGGTGGGCCGGGATACCCGCGCATCGGGAGAGCTGCTGGAGGCGGCATTGAGCGCCGGCCTGATGTCGGCCGGCGCTCTGGTGGTGCCCCTGGGGGTGATGACCACGCCCGGGGTGTCGTATCTCACCGGGGCCCTGGGAGCTACGGGCGGGGCCGTGATCTCCGCCAGCCACAACCCGCCGGAGTACAACGGTATCAAGTTCTTCGACCCGCAGGGGCGCAAGCTGCCCGACGAGCTGGAGGAAGCCGTCGAGGGACTGGTGGCCGAAGCCGGCGGCGGGGCCGGGTTCGTCCCGCCGGTGGGCGGAGCCGTGGGGCGCCGGCAGGCGGCGGCGGACGCCGGCGACCGGTACCTGGCCCACCTCCGGCAGGTGGCCGGGACCGGCCTGGAGGGTCTCCGGGTGGTTCTGGACTGCGCCCACGGCGCCGCCACTCCCTGGGCGCCGGCGGCCTGGCAGGCGGTGGGGGCCCGGGTGACGGTGATCCACGACGCGCCCGACGGCACCAACATCAACGTGGGCTGCGGCTCCACGGCTCCTCAGGCGCTGGCGCAGGTGGTGCGCCAGCAGGGGGCCGATCTGGGCCTGGCCTTCGACGGCGACGCCGACCGGGTCATCGCCGTGGACGAGCGCGGCCACATCGTGGACGGCGACGCCATCCTGGCCATCCTGGCCCTGGACATGGCCGCCCGGGGCGAGCTGGCGGGCAACACGGTAGTGGCGACGGTGATGAGCAACCTGGGGCTCGAGCGGGCCCTGAAGGCCGCGGGCCTGCAGCTGGTGCGTACCCGGGTGGGCGACCGGCACGTGTTCGAGGCCATGGAGCAGGGCGGGTTCGTCCTGGGCGGCGAGCAGTCGGGGCACATCATCCTGCGACACCACGCCGTCACGGGGGACGGCATCCTCACCGGCCTGGCCCTGGCGGCGGTCATGGTGCGGGCGGGCAAGCCCCTTTCCCAGCTGGCGGCGGTGGTGCAGCCCGTGCCCCAGGTGCTGCTCAACGTGCCCGTTGCCCGGCGGGACGGCTGGGAGGAGGAGCCGTCCATCCAGGCGGCCATCGCCGCGGCCCGGCAGCGGCTGGGCGAGGACGGTCGCATTCTGGTGCGGGCCTCGGGCACCGAACCGCTGATCCGGGTCATGGTGGAGGGAGACGATGCTGCCCTGGTCCGAGAGCTGGCGGAGTCGGTGGCGGGCGCCATCCGGCGCGCCCTCGGGTCGCCGGCCGATTGACAGGGGACGGGCCGGGGCGCATAGAATGGGGTGCCTGCAACAGGGTGGTGCCCTGGCGGGTTGCCCGGCCCAGCACCGGGTCGCCGGCCAGGCACCCCCGCGCAAGGGAGTCGCAGGGCACCGGGGGCGCGCGGCGGCATGGTGAGCGCCGGTGTCCGGGGAGGAGGTGAGGGCCGAGGGCCGGTGGCGGGCAGGAGCTGGTAGCCGGTAAGGCGGAAGCCGATCCGAACGCCGCCCATGGGGAAAGGGAGCCGCGAGGTGCGGCCGTCACGGACCGTCCGGTAGCGGGTTCGTCGCGGTGCACCATGAGGGTTTGCCAGGACAGACCGAAAGCAGGAACGGAGCCTGCTAGCGCCAGGACTCGCCGGCGGCAGGCCGGCGAGTTGACGAGGACCGGGCGTATCGAAGGTTTCGGCGGATCGCCCGGCGGTTGGCCACGACCGTGAGCGGCCCGGCAAAACCCGGGAGCGATCCCGGGGACAAGACGGGCCAGGTGGCGCGAACCCTCACCCGCCATCCCGCCTCCAGTGCATCGCCCTTCCCCATGCCCTCAGCGGGTTTCCCCGTGCTGTTTTCCCAGAAGGGTGTCCGTGTCAACGGGCCGTGCCAAAGGGCGCCCTGCGCGCATCGTTGGCGGCTGCCGCTGCGGTCGGCGCGGCGCGACCGGGGGTTCTCGTGTGCGCCCGGGTTGTGGGGTCCTGGTCCTGCGGCGCCGGCCCAGGGGCCGTCCTGTGCGGTTGCACGCCAGGGCACCCCGGGCAGGCGGGCCGTTCCGTCCTGACCGGCCGGCGGGCCCGCATGCAGGCCGGCCGGCTCGCATGCATCCCGGTTCAACGCTCGAGGCAGCGGCTGCGCAACAGGTGTAGCCAGGCGGAGGCTGCGAGGAGGGACATGGCGAACATGTGCGGCATCGTCGGTTACGTCGGACCCAAGCAGGCCGTTCCCATCCTGATCGGCGGCCTGCGGGCGCTGGAATACCGCGGCTACGATTCGGCGGGCATCGCCGTCAGTTACAACGGCACGGTGGACGTCCGCAAGCGCCAGGGGCGCATCGACGGCCTGGAGCAACTGCTGAGCCAGCGACCCCTGCGCGGCACGGCCGGGATCGGCCACACCCGCTGGGCCACCCACGGCCGCCCTTCGGACGAGAACGCCCATCCCCACACCGACTGCACGGGCGCCTTCGTGGTGGTGCACAACGGGATCATCGAGAACTACGCCGAGCTGCGGGACGAACTGGCGGCCCGGGGTCACCGCTTCGCCTCGGAGACCGACACGGAGGTTGTCGCCCACCTGCTGGAAGAGCTGTACGACGGCGACCTGGTGGGGACGGTGCGCCGCGCCGCCCAGCGGCTGCAGGGTGCCTATGCCCTGGCGGTGCTGACCCGGCGGGAGCCCGGCAAGATCGTCGCCGTCAAGCAGGCCTCGCCCCTCATCGTGGGCCTGGGTGAAGGCGAGAACTTCCTGGCATCGGACATCCCGGCGCTCTTGCCCCACACCCGCCGCGTGATCCCGCTGGAAGAGGGCGAGATGGCCGTCCTGACCCGCGACGGCGTCCAGCTGCTGCGCCTTGACGGCACCCCGGTGGAACGGGAGCCGATGTTCGTCCAGTGGGATCCCGGCCAGGCGGAGCGGGGCGGCTACCCCCACTTCATGCTCAAGGAGATCCACGAGCAGCCGCGGGCCGTGCGGGATACCCTCTCGGGGCGGGTGCACCCCTCGGGGGAGGGTGTGATCCTGGACACGGTGCGGTTCGACCCCCAGTGGATCCAGCAGCTGCGGGCGGTCTATCTGGTGGCCTGCGGCACGGCCTACCATGCCGGCCTGATCGGCGGCCGGCTGATCGAGCGGCTGGCCGGCATCCCGGCGTGGACGGAGATCGCCTCCGAGTTCCGTTACCGGGAACCCCTGGTGGACGAGCGCACCCTGTTCGTCGCCATCAGCCAGTCGGGCGAGACGGCCGACACCCTGGCCGCCATGCGGGAGGCGAAGCGCCGGGGTGCCCGGGTGCTGGCCATCACCAACGTGGTCGGCAGCTCCGTCGCCCGCGAGGCCGACGACGTGGTCTACACCTGGGCCGGGCCCGAGATCGCCGTGGCGTCGACCAAGGCCTACACCACCCAGATCGTCGCCCTGACCCTGCTGGCCGTGCACCTGGCCGAGCTGACGGGCTTCACCGGGCCCCTGGGCCGGAAGAACCTGCTGGAGAGCCTGCGCCAGCTGCCCGAGGCGGTGGAGGCCGCCCTGCACGTGGAGGAGGACATCAAGGCCATCGGGGAGGCGGCCGGCGGCTGGCGGGATGCGTTCTTCATCGGCCGCGGGCTCGACTACTTCACGGCCCTGGAAGGCCAGCTCAAGCTGAAGGAGATCTCCTACATCCACGCCGAGGCCTATCCGGCGGGCGAGCTCAAGCACGGCACCCTGGCCTTGATCGAGCAGGGGACGCCGGTCATCGCCCTGGCCACCCAGCCGGCCCTGCGGGAGAAGATGATCAGCAACATCGAGGAGGTCCGGGCCCGCGGCGCCACCGTCTACGCCGTGGTCCGGCGCGACCTGGGCGGCTTCGAGCGGTACGCACGCCAGACGGTGAAGCTGCCCGTGGTGCATCCCTTGCTGATGCCCGTGGTGGCGGCGGTCCCCTTGCAGCTCCTGGCGTATTACGCGGCCGTCGCCAAGGGCACGGACGTCGACAAGCCGCGCAACCTGGCCAAGAGCGTGACCGTGGAGTAAACCGTCACCGGATGGCACACCGGGGCCGGGATGCCGGAAAACCGGTAGACCGCGAAGATCCCGCGTCCTGAGCCGGATTGCAAGGGACGGGCGCCGCGGAGCGAAAACGAAGCTGAAGCCGGGCAGGCCGGAGGTTTCCCAAAGTCGCCTGCTCGGCTTCGTTTCTTGCCCGGGTGGCGTCGCCCGGTCAGCGGGGCAGCAGCAGGCCGGTGGCCGCGCCCGCCGCAATCAGCCAGGCCGAGTTGAGCCGGGTTCGTCCCAGGATGAGCAGGGCGCCGGCGAACAGCCCCGCCGTCCAGAGGTTGAACACGGCGGTGCGGGCCAGCTGCCAGGTGACCCCCGCCATCAGGGCGAAGGAGGCAACGTTGAGCCCGTCCAGGGCCGCTGCCAGGACCGGGGAGCGCCGCAGCCGGTCCGCCAGGGGCCGGATGGCCGCCACAAAGACGAAGGCCGGCAGGAAGATGGCCACGGTGGCCACGGCTGCCCCCGCCCAGCCGCCGGTGACATACCCGACGAAGGTGGCGGTGGTGAAGACGGGCCCGGGGGTGAACTGGCCCGCGGCGATGGCGTCCAGCAGCTGCCGCTCGGTGAGCCAGCCCAGCCGCTGGACGAAGTCCCGCTGCAGGAAGGCCAGCAGCACGTACCCGCTGCCGTAAAGGACCGACCCGATCTTCAGGAAGGTGAGGAACAGGGTACCCAGGCTGAAGGGTACCGGCGCCGTACCCGCCGCCGCCAGCAGGACGCTGCCCAGGCCGGGGCCGCCGGCCGTTCCCAGGACGCCTACCGCCAGGGTGGACCGCGGCGGCCGCTGGCGGGACTGGTGGTGAGGTTGGTGGCGAAGGGCGGCGGCCCCGCCCCCCAGGGCCGCTGCGGCGAGAAGCAGCAGCAGCTCATGGACACCGGCCAGGTAGAGGGCCAGGATCGCCAGGGCCAGCGCGGCCCGGCCTGCCGCGGCCGGAACCCCGCCGGCCGAGCCCGCGCCGGCCCGCAGGGCGGTGGCCAGCTGGCGCCGGGAAACCGGGACGGGGACCCCCCGCCCGCCAGGCTCCGGCCGGTCGCCGCCGGCAGGCGCTGCGGCCGGTCGGGCGGCCGGGCGGAAGACGGTGCGGCCCAGGCTCCACAGCGCCTGGACGACGATGGCCAGGACCACGGGCAGCGCGCCTTCGAAGAGGCGCTCGGCCACCGGCGTCCGGCCGTAGACGGTGTACGCATGGGCCAGCACCCCGACCATCACCGCCGCCGGCACGATGAAGCAGGCGCCTGCGGCCAGCCATCCCCGCCAGCCGGCCCGTTCCATCCCCAGGTGCATGGCCAGCTCGGTGGAGTTGGGCCCGGGGATCAGGTTCGTGATGCTCAGCAGGTCGAGGAAGCGCCGGTCGTCCAGCCAGCGCCGGCGCCGGACCAGTTCTTCCTGCATCATGGCAATGTGGGCGGCGGGCCCGCCGAAGGCCACCACCCCCAGCCGGAGGAACACCGCAGCCACTTCCGCGACGCTGCTTCGTCCCAAGACCGATCCTCCTCCCGTCAGGCGATGCTGCCCAGCCGCCCTGTCCTGCGCGCCCAGGCCCATTGCCGCCGCGCCACCAGCCATCCCACCCCAAGCCAGAGGAACGCCACGCCCCAAGCGGCAAGCAGCACCGGCCCCAGCGGCCCACCCTGCCACGTTGACCGCAGGCCGTCCACCACCCGCGCCAGCGGCGAGACGGCATTGAGAACCTTAAGCGGAACCGGTATGGCACCCGGAGGAAGAAAGAACCCTGAGAAAACCAGCAGGTAATACAGGAACACCTCTACCAGCGAACCGACTTGTTTGTAACGAAGGGATAGTCCCAGGGCGACCAGGCCGCAACCGATCATCCCTCCCAGGCCCGCCAGAGCCAGGGGAAGTGCTGGCCAGCCCACGGTTCCCCATCCGCTCAACAGGGCACGGGGGCCGGTCAACACCGCCGCGATGACCGTGAACATGGCAACCCAGGTGCAGGAGAGCGCCAGCTCCACGCCTACCGTAGCGGCCAGCCACCGGGCAGGGTGGGTGCGGGTGACCAGGACCTGCTGGGCCGTTCCCAGATAGGCCTCCTCCAGGGCCATGTTCCCCATCTTGGCAACCACGTGGGCGCTCAGGTACCAGAGTCCAAAACCCAGCACCCGCAAGGCCAGTTCCGCCGGCGGCGCTCCGGGGACCGCAAACAAGGCGCCCAGAAAGAAGATGCACTTGATGGAGAGACCCACCAGGAAGTCCAGCCAGTACCGCCGGTACTCCGCCCGCTTCTTGATCCAGGCCGCCCGCAAGGCGTTGCCGAAACGGGGTTGCGCCCCCGGCGGCAGGGTCAGGCTGCGGGAAGATTCAGCTCTCGATGCGCCCTTGGAGGTAAGCCGCCCCGCTGCCTGCCGGATCGCGTGTGGGTGTTCCGTCCCGGTGGCTGTCTTCCTGACCACGGCCAGATAAAGGGCTTCCAGTGCCTCGGGTCCGCCAACCTCATCGGGTGTCGCCTCGATCAGGATCCGGCCACCTTCAAGGATCAGGTAGCGTGTACCGACGGCGCAGGCAAAGCTGGCGTCATGGGTGGCAATGAGGAGGCCGAGGGCGGGATCCATCTCGTCCCGGATGAACCGGCGCAGGTTGTGCTGGGCTTCGATGTCCAGACCCAGGGTCGGCTCATCCAGCAGCAACAGCGGAGCCCCTCGGGTGAGGGCTACAGCCAGCGCCAGCTTCTGGCGCTGGCCCCGGGAAAGGGACTGGGTGAGGTGGCCCGCCTGCTGATCCAGGCCCAATGCTGTGAGGGCCTGAAGGGCGCGCCGGCCGGCTTCCGCCGGCGGCCACCCGTTGAGCAAGCCGAAATACAGTACGTTTTCCAGGGCCGTCAGGTAGGCGTAACTGTTGCCCGCGTCTTCGAACATCACGCCCACGCCCTGGGCGCGCCATCGCGCGGGGTGAACCGGCACACCGCCCAACCAGATCTGGCCCCGGTCGGGCTGGACGAGGCCCAGGATACACCGGATCAGGGTGGTCTTGCCCGCACCGTTCCGGCCGAGCAGGATCACGCGCTCACCCGGGTCGATGCGCAGGTTGACGCCGTCGAGAGCCTTGGGCCCGTCCGGGTACCGCTTCGCAAGATCACGTACTTCCAACAGGGGAACGGGATACTGCTCCATGCCCCTTGTGTTCGCCGCCGGCAGGCGGTGTCCTGGCCCGCCGGCGGTGCCCGTTCTGCCGGAGGGGCCGGTGTGGCAGTCATGCCCAGCCCGGGGCCGTCACGAAGCCGTGACCGGCCCGGGATGGTCACGAATGTGAATGAAAATTCATGGGTCCACCCCGTTGACGCTTTCCTCCGCCCCATGATAGCCTCCAGATGGGGCATGTACGTCTATAGACCTCTACCCCAGCCTCTGCTGGGGTCCCATGGGTACGCCCAAGGGCACCGGCGGCCCGCCGGCGCGGCGCGGTCCCGGTGCCCGTGGGCCTTTGGGGGGGCAGCAAAGACTCTCCCGTCGAACGAGGGCACCCAGCCCTAGCGGCATGGCCGCCTTGGGTCGTCGCACCCGGGTGCCGGTGGCCAGGAGTCGAGGGGAACCGGGGGGATGGCGGTGGACGGACCGCAGCTCGACCGGACCAGTCCCGTTCCGCTCTACCTGCAGATCAAGGAGTGGATGCTGGACCAGATCCGGACGGGCCGCTGGCCGCAGCGCTACAAGCTGCCTGCCGAGGAAGACCTGGCCGGTGCCGTCGGCGTGAGCCGCGGCACCCTGCGCAAGGCCATTGCCGAACTGGTCCGGGAGGGCGTGCTGCACCAGATCCACGGCAAAGGCACCTTCGTGACCGCCGGTGGCATCGAGCAGCCGCTGGCCCAGCGCCTTTCCGCCTTTTCCGAGTTGCTTGAAGAACGCGGCATCCGCTACAGCACTCGTGTGCTGCAGCAGCGGGTGGAGGAGCCTGCCGGGCGGGTGGCGTCCCTGCTCCGGCTGGAACCCGGGCAGCAGGTGGTCCACCTGGCCCGCATCCGGCTGGTCGAATCCTGTCCGGTGGCCTACATGGAGAACTACGTCCCGGTCCACCTGGCGCCGGGGCTCGAGCGGGTCGACTTCGCCCGGCAGGGGCTGTTTCGCACCTTGGAGCAGGATTACGGCCTGACCCTGGCCTGGGGCCAGCGCACCTTCGAGGCCCTGGGGGCCGAGGGCGAGGTGGCCGAATACCTGGAACTGCCCGCCGGGGCACCGGTGTTCTACATCCAGCAGGTGGTCTACCTGGACGACGGCCGCCCCGTCGAGTTTTCCGACGTCTGGCTGCGCGGCGACCGGTTCCGCCTCTCCGCCGTGATCCGGCGTCCCCGGGAGGGACGCGGCGAGGGCCGGGGCCGGGAACCGGCGGGGCTGCCGCGTGGCCTGCAGCCGGCGGGTGCCGGCCTGGAACCGGGGAGGCCGGCGCCCGCGGGGGCATGGCCGGATCCCAGCGGGGCCAAGCTTTGCTTCTAAGTCGCCCGTTGATCCGTTTCCTTCGCGCCGATCGGCGGCATGTCGGCGTGCCCAGGGGGATTCGCCATGGCAGGGCAGAGTGGGGGCCGGCGGCCCGTGGTGACGGTGGTGGGCAGTTTCGCCGTCGGCCTGACCTTGCGGGCCGACCGCTTCCCGGTGGCCGGTGAGACGGTGGTGGGGCGGGACTTCGACCGCGGGCCCGGCGGCAAGGGCAGCAACCAGGCCGTTCAGGCCGCCCGGCTGGGTGCGGACGTGGAGTTCGTAGGGCTGGTGGGCGACGACGACCTGGCTGCCATCGCCTGGGAACTCTACCGCCGGGAGGGAGTGGGCACCCGGTACCTGGGCGTGGTGCAGGGCCGGAACACCGGCGTCGGCTTCATCGTGCTCAATGCGGCGGGGGAGAACCTGATCGTCCTGGACCCCGGCGCCAACGAGTGCCTGGAGCCTTCCCACGTGGAACGGGCTCGGGAGCGCCTGGCCCGGAGCCACGTGGTGCTGACGCAGCTGGAGATCCCGGCCCGGACGGCGGTCCAAGCGTTGCGCCTGGCCCGGGAGGCGGGGGTGACGGCCATCCTCAACCCGGCCCCGGCCCGGCCGTTGCCCCTGGAGGACCTGGCCCTGGCGGACATCGTCACGCCCAACGAGACGGAGCTGCGCATCCTGCTGGGCCTGGCCCCCGACGACCCGTCCGATTCCCTGAACCTCTGCCGGCGCCTGCTGGATGCCGGCGTGCGGACGGTGGTCCTGACCCGCGGCGCCCGCGGCGTGCTGGTGGTCGAACCCCGCGGGGTGACGGAGGTGGCGGCCTTCCCGGTCCCGGTGGTGGACACCACCGGGGCGGGCGATTCCTTCAGCGCCACCCTGGCGGTTTCCCTGGCCGAAGGACGGCCCCTGATGGAGGCGGTGCGGCGGGCAGCGGCGGCCGGAGCCCTGACCTGTACTGCCCTGGGGGTCATCCCGGCCCTGCCGCGGCGGGAACAACTGGAGGCGTTCCTTGCCGCCCGCGGCTAGCGGAGGGCCCGGCGGAGCCGGGGCTGCCGGCGGGGACGGGCCGCAGGCGGCGCCGGTCGAACCCGTCCCGGGCGGCAGGCGGTGGCCGGCGAGGCGGCAAGGTTCCGGCCGGCTTGATCTGCCGGCACGGGCTGTGCCCAGGTCGCGCAGAGGAGGAATGGGGATTGCCGGTTCGCTTGATCGTCGACACCGATACGGCGGGGGATGACGTCAACTCCCTGCTCATCGCTCTGCTCCATCCCAACATCCAGCTGGAGGCCGTCACCATCTCGGTAGGGAACGTGGGCTTCGAGCAGCAGATCGAGAACGCCCTCTACACCATCGAGATGGCCGGGCGCAGCGGCCAGGTCCCGGTCTACCCCGGCTGTGCCGTTCCCCTGGTCAACGAGTGGGTGGCGGCGGACTACGTCCACGGCCGCGACGGAATGGGCGACTCCTTCTTCCCCCGGGCGCGGCAGCGCCCCGAGCCCCAGCATGCCGTCGACGCCCTGATCGAGCGGATCCACGCGGCACCGGGTGAGCTTACCATCCTGGCCCAGGCGCCCCTGACCAACATCGCCGTGGCGGTGACCCGGGACCCCTCCATCGCCCGCAAGGTGAAGACCCTCTACATCATGGGGGGGACCTACTTCGCGCCCGGGAACATCACCCCCGCAGCGGAGTACAACTTCTACGTCGACCCCGAGGCCGCACGGATCGTGTTCCGGGCGGGGTTCGACATCCGGCTGGTCGACTGGGGTCTCTGCGTCCGGGACACGGTGCTGGATGACGGCGACCTGGAGGACATCCGCCGGCTGGATACGGAGCTGGCCCGGTTCTACCTGCAGGTGAACCGCGTGGTGCGGCAGTTCAATGAGACGGTGGGCATCCGGGGCGTGACCCACCCCGACTCCATCGTGGCGGCCATGATCGCCGATCCGGCCATCGCCCGCGGCTGGCAGCCCTGCCAGGTGGACATCGAGACCCGGGGCGAACTGACCCGCGGCGCCTCGGTGATCACCCCGGCGCAGTACGCGGGCGTGGAGAAGCGGGTGGAGAAGCCCAACGCCCAGGTGTGCCTGGGCGCGGACCGGGAGCGGTTCAAGGCCCTGCTGATGGACATCCTGGCGCGGCGGTAAGCTTGCCGCGGCCGCAGGCGGGCACGAAGCCGGCGGCATGGACAGCGAGGCGTCCGGCCGGCGGGACAGCGGTACGGCGGGCGGTGGCGGGACCGCAGGAAGGGCGCCGGTGGTCGCAGGGCGTGGCGGCCAGTTGCCCACCGGACGGCTCGCGCGGCCCGCCCGCCTGGCCCGCTGGACGGGGGCCGAGACCGGCCTGGTCCGCTGGACGGGGGCCAAGACCGGCCGGTCAGGGGGCATGGCGGCCGGCCAGGGCAGGAGGACGGCCGGGCGGGGCAGCGGGGTGCCGCGGGACGGGGCAGCAGGCAAAGAAGGAGGCGGGTCGTCCTGTGACGGCAGAAGGTTATCCCAGCGGGGCGGTGGCCGGCGGGGCGGGGCGCAGCGGGGCGCGTCTCGCCCGGTTCATCCAGTCGACCCTGATCGCCAGCGACGTGACGGAGGAACAGGTGGTGGCCCACTGCCGGGCGTGCCTGGAATACGGCTTCCACGCGGCCATGGTGCCGCCGCTGTGGGTCCCGGTGGCCCGCCGGGTCCTGGCCGGCTCGCCGGTGCGGGTGGCGTCCTTCGTCGACTTTCCCCTGGGCTGCATGACCACCTCCGCCCGGGTGGCCCAGGCCCGGGAGCTGGCCGAACTGGGCGTCGACGAGATCGACGTGATGGTGCCCCTGGGCCTGTTCCGCAGCGGCCGGCTGGACGACTTCCGCGCCGACCTGGAGGCGGTGGTCCGGGCGTCCCGGCCGGCCGAGACCAAGGCCATGCTGGAGCTTCCCCTGCTGAACGCTGCCGAGCGGGAGCAGATGGTCCGGCTGGCCGTGGCGGCCGGTTTCGACTGGGTCAAGAACGCCAGCGGCGGTGCCGTGGGCGTGGCCACGCCGGACGACATCCGCTTCCTGCGCCAACGGGTGCCCGCCGGCGTGCGGGTCAAGGCTTCGGGGGGCATCAAGACGGCGGCCCAGGCCTGGGCGCTGATCGACGCGGGGGCCGAGCTGCTGGGCACCAGCGCGGCCGTGGCCCTGGTGACGGGGCGGGCCGGTGGGGACGGGTCGCCGTCCCGCCGGGGCGGCGACGGGGCCGCCGGTTCTTCCCGGGACGAACCGGCCGGCCACGCCGGTGCGGGCGCGGTCGGCCCCGGGCGCGACCCGGCGGTCACCTATTGACGGCATGCGGGGCCATGGCCACGGGCGGGTGAGGGCGGGCGGGGTCATCGCCCTCGACGGGACGCTGGCGGGGAAGCCGGGCCCCGCCAGCAGGTGAGGAACGGCAGGCGATGGAAGAAGGGCCGGAGGCGCGGGTCGCCCCGGCCCTTCCCGTGCCGATCCGGGGCGCCCTTTGGGAAGCCAGGGCACCCTTGAGAAGCCCCGCCAGGGGGAGCGGGGTGCGACGAAGGGAGTGGCGGCGCCATGGAACCGGTCCCGCTGACAGCGAGGGTCACCCTGTTGCACGGCGCGGTGAACAGCGGGCTGGTGCGGACTGGGGACGGCCTGGTGCTGATCGACACAGGCCTTGACCGGTCCGCGGCCAACAAGATCCTGCGGGCTGCGGAGGCCACGGGGGAGCCCGTGCGGGTGGTGCTCAACACCCATGCCCACGCCGACCATTTCGGCGGCAACGCCCAGATCCTGCGCCGCACCGGTGCCCGGGTCTGGGCCCCCGCCGGGGAGGCGGAGGTGATCCGCCACCCCCTCTACGAGCCGGTCTACCTGTTCGGCGGGGCGGCGCCCGTGGCGGCCCTGCAGAACCGGTTCCTCCTGGCGGAGCCGTCGCCGGTGCATCAGGAGCTGGTACCCGGGCAGGTCCTGGAGCTGGGCGGCGTGGCGCTGGAGGTGGTGGACCTGGCCGGCCACAGCCTGGCCCAGGTGGGGTTCTGCGTCGACGGCGTGTTCTTCGCCGCGGACAGCTTCATGGGCCTCGAGCCCCTGGCCAAGCACCCCATTCCCTACCTGGTGGACGCCGGGCGGATGCTGGCATCCCTGGACCGGGTGCGCCAGGTGGATGCCCGCTGGTTCGTCCCCGGCCACGGCCCGGCGGTGCCGGCGGGCCCGGAACTGCAGCAGGTGCTGGAGGCCAACGCGGCGGCCGTCCGCCGCCTGCTGGACTGGGCTGCTGCCCGCCTGGGGCAGGGGCCCGCGGGAACGGAGGACCTCCTGGCCGAGCTGGCCCTGCACCTGGGGGTGGCCATGGACAACCCCGCGGCCTACGTGCTGAACCGCACCGCCCTGCTGGGCGTGCTGGCCACCCTGGAGCGGGAGGGTGCCGCCCGGGTCGAGGTGCGGGAGGGGCGGTGGTGGTGGGCGGCGTCGTGACCGCCCCACCTACCCCTCGATGAGGAACCGCCCCTCGCGGTAGATCAGCTCGCCGTCGGCGTAGATCTCGCCGCCCTGGCGCAAGTCGCAGATCATGTCCCAGTGGATGGCGGACCGGTTCTTCCCCCCGGTAATGGGGTAGCTGGCCCCCAGGGCCAGGTGGACGGTGCCGCCGATCTTCTCGTCAAAGAGCAGGTTGCGGCTGAAGCGGGTGATCTGGTCGTTGGTGCCGATGGCGAACTCGCCCACGTAGCGGGCGCCCTCGTCGGCGCCCAGCAGCGCCTCCAGCAGGTCCTGCCCGCGGGCTGCCCGGGCTTCCACCACCCGGCCGTCCTCGAAGCGGAGGCGGATGTCCTCGATCTCCTTCCCCTGGAAGATCCCCGGGAAGCTGAAGCGGATGGTGCCGCGGACGCTCTCTTCCACCGGGCCGGTGAACACCTCGCCGTCGGGGAAGTTGATGTGGCCGTCGGCGTTGATCCAGGTCCGGCCGGCCACCGAAAGCGTCAGGTCGGTGCCGTCACCCACCACCCGGATCTCCCGCACGCCGTTCAGGAACGCCACCAGCCTCTGCTGGCGCCGGCTCACGGCCTGCCAGGAGGCCACCGGGTCGTCGTCGTCCAGGCGGCAGGCCGCGAAGACGAACTCCTCATAGTCGCTCAGCGACATGCCGGCTTCCTGGGCCAGGGCCTGGGTGGGGAAGAGGGTGACGCAGTACTTGCCGCCCTGGCCGATGCGGGACATCAGCTTGTCGGCCAGAGGCCGCCGCGCCTCCTGCATGATGGCCAGGCGGCGAGGGTCGACGCCGCTGAGGGCCTTGACGTTGTGGGGCGCGTGGATCACCAGGGCGTGCCGGTATTCCTCAAAGGCGATCCGCTCCAGGGGGGTCAGCACCCGCAACTGCTCTTCCGACGCTTCCTTCAGGTAGATCTCACCCAGCCCCTCCAGCTGGGCCAGGACCTGGGGAAAGGCACCCACCCGGAGGGCTTCCCGGTAGATGGCCTGGACCAGGGGCGTGGCCAGGTCGGAGGTCTGGATGAGGAAGTGGTCGCCGGCCTCCAGGCCCAGGGAGTAGCGCACCAGCACCTGGGCCAGCTTCCGCACGCGGGGGTCGGTCACCGTCAACGCTCCTTTCCGGTCTTAGGATTGCGACGCGGGGGCGCGGGGTTCCTCCCGGTGGCAAACTACCGGTACAGTAGCACCGGGAACGACCAGTCCCGGCCGTCGTCCTGCTGACCGCGGAGGCCGGGCCGCCGTTCGGGGTCCGAAGGAAGGGGGAGGTGGGGGCATGGCATGCCCGCCGTTTGCGCCGAACCATGACGGCGCGGCCAGCCACCCCGCGCCGGAGGCTGGGCGCCACGGGCGCAGGGGCCACGGCGCCGGGCACCACGGACCGTGGGAGGCCCAGGTCTCCTGGGCGGAGATCTTCGAGCACCAGCAACGGCGTCAAGCCCTGGTGGAGGAATGGCTGGAGTGGCTGGATCTCCGGCCCGGGGATCACCTGGTGGACCTGGGTGCAGGTCCGGGGCTCACCAGCCTGCTGGCCGCCCACCGGGTGCGGCCCCATGGCCGCGTGTACGCGGTGGACCACTGGCCCGAGGCCCTGCGCTTTCTGCGCCGGCAGGTGGAGGGGGAGGGCCTGGACAACGTGCACGCCGTCCAGGCGGACATCGCCCAGGACGACCTGGCCGGGGTCATCCCGCCCCAGCATGCCCGCAAGGTGGTCCTGGCCCATGTGCTCCACCATATTCCGGATCCCCGGGCGGTCCTCGGTCGCCTTCATCGCTGGCTGTTGCCGGGCGCCCGCATGGTGGTGGCGGAGTTCGATCCGGAGGGCGCCGGCGAGGTGGGCCCGCCCCGGGAGGAGCGCATTGCTGAAGCGGACCTGGCCGGATGGTTGGCCGGTGAGGGCTTCACGATCCTGGGCCGCAAGCACCATCCGGAGCATGAGCAGTACGCCATCCTGGTGGAACCGGCCTGACCGGGGTATCCGAGCCCCTGCCGGCCGCCCGTGGCCCCAGCCGGCCGCGCGTGCGCGCTGCCGGCAGGGCACCACGACAACCCGCCGGCCTCCCCTGGAGACCGGCGGGTTGTCGTGGGCGAGGGAACCCTGTCAGGAAAGGGCCTCCTTGATCAACGCCAGCAGGTGCGGTTCCGGTGCCGCGCCTTCAACGGCAGCCGACCCGTTCACCACGGTCTTGGGAACACCGAAGACCGCGAACCGGTTGGCCAGATTGGGGAACTCCATGGCCTCGATGGCGTCAGCCCGCACCCGGTCGCTGGCGAGGGCCATCTTGTGAGCCAGGCGGACCGCCCGGGGACAGTACGGTCACGTCGGCGTGACGAATACCTGCAGGTGGACGTCGGTGTCCAGCGACCGCAGGTATGCCTCGGTTTCCGGGGACAGCCCCGCGACACCGCGGGAGACGTCGACGATGTCGTCGATCAGCGTCCCGAACTCGTAACCGGCCGGAATGCCGTAGAACCGCATCCCGGTGTCGCTGCCGTCCGCCCGGGCGAACAGGATGGCCGGGACCATGTCGACGCCGTGGCGCTCGGCCAGCTCGGGTTCCCGTTCGACATCGTGGACCTCGAGGGTGATGCGGTCGTCGAGCTCCGCCACCGCTTCCAGCAGCTGGCGGGTGTCCTCGCAGTAGGGGCACTCGTCTTTGTCCGCGCGGACGAACAGCTTGAGGACCACCGGTGATTCCATCGCCTCAAAGCGCCGCTGGATCTCCCGCCGGTCCTGCTCGGAGATCTTCATCCCTTCCGTCACCTCCTCTCGGGGATCCCTCTCTTTGCGGATCCCGGGAGCCCCGGCCGGGCGGCGCGCCGGCTGCCGGTTGGCGCCGAACGGGCACCGCCCGACCGGAAACCTTCAAAACCTCCAAAACCAGTGAAACCAGCGCTCTCGGGAACAGTGTTCCCGCCTGCCGGGGCGACCGGCTGCATGCGCCGCCGGAGACGCATCTAGTCCGCCGCCCCGGATGGCGTTCATGGCCTGGCGAGCGGCCACCAGCACCGGATCCCACACGGGCGCGAAGGGGGGTGCGTAGGCCAGGTCCAGTTCGTAGAGCTGGTCCACCGTCATGCCTGCATGGAGGGCTGCCACCAGCGCGTCGATGCGCAAGACGGCGTCGACCGGTCCCGCCATCTGGGCGCCCAGCAGGCGGCCGTCAGGCCCGTGGACCAGCCGTACGTGCAGCTTGCCGGCACCGGGGTAGTAGTGGGCGCGGGAGCCGTGACGGATCGTCGTGGCTGCGGCCTCCAGGCCCGCCAGTGCGGCCTCGCGGGTGGTCAGGCCCGTCCGGGCGACACCCAGGTCGAAGACCTTGACGATGGCCGTACCCAGCACCCCGGGGAAGCGGGCGTGGCCGCCGGCGGCGTTCTCGCCGGCCACACGCCCCTGCTTGTTGGCGGTGGTGCCGAGGGGAATGTAGGCGCGCCGGCCGCTGACGCGGTGGAGGGTGTCGGCGCAGTCGCCGGCGGCATAGACCGCCGGGTGCGACGTCCGCATGAACTCGTCCACCTTGATCGCCCGCCCGGCACCCAGCTCGATGCCCGCCGCCTCGGCCAGCTCGGAATTGGGCCGCACGCCCACGGCCACCAGGACCAGATCGGCCGGCAGGGTGCGGGCGTCGGTGTCCAGCGCCCGCACGCGGCCACCGTCGCCCAGCACGGCCCGCGCCCCCTCGCCCAGATACAGCGCCACACCGTGGCGGCGCAATTCAGCGTGGACCAGCTCGGCCATCTCCGGGTCCAGGTTCGGCATGACCTGGGGGAGGCGCTCGACGATGGCCACCTCCATCCCGACGGTGACCAGGGCCTCGGCCATTTCAAGCCCGATGTAGCCGCCGCCGACGACCACCGCCTTGCGCCGCCCCTGGGCCACCAGGGTCCGGGCGTGCTCGCGGACGGCGATGCCGTCCTCGACCTGCCGGACGAAATGGACACCCTTCAGGTCGAGGCCGGGGATGGGCGGCTCGACGGGCCGGGCGCCCGTGGCCAAGATCAAGGTGTCGAACTCCACCTGTCGCTGGCGCCCGGTCACCAGGTCGCGTACCTCCAGGTAGTGTTCGTCCGGATGAATGGCCGTGACCTCGTGCTGGACGTGAACGGCGATGTCGCGTTTCTGGCGGAAGAACTCCGGCGTGTAGACCACCAGCTCACCGGGTTCGCGAACCAGGCCGCCGACGAAGTAGGGCAGGCCGCAAGACCCGTACGAGACGAAGCCGCTGCGCTCGAACACCTCGATCTCCAGGTCAGGATCGAGGCGACGCGCCCGGGAGGCGGCGCTCATGCCGGCCGCGACGCCCCCGACCACCACCAGGCGCTTTCTCCGGGACATGGTCCACCATCTCCTGTGGGCGCGGGGCGGCGGCGGGTACGCCGGGCCGCTCGCCCCGCACCGGTCCCCACCGGCGCGGCCTGGCCGCCCCGGAACAGGATGCGGCGGCCTCAGCGGGCCGCCGCATCCACCGCCGCGCGCAGCTCCTGTTCCACCTCGGTCGCCAGGTCACGAAACCGCTCGTCGCCCAGCAGGCCGATCAGCGTCTGCGGGCGCAGCAGGCCGATCTTCGTGCGGTTGCCGTCGTTGCGGTCGGCGTACACCACGATCTTGCAAGGCAGCAGGTAACCGACCTTCTGATCGGTCTCCAGGGCCTGCTTGGCCTTGGCGGGATTGCAGACCTCGAAGATGTGGAACTCGGGTTCGAGGTGGAAGCCCTTCTCTTGGAGCTTCTCGTTGACGTGCAGGTGCCAGAGGGCGCTGAACTTCCGTTCCGCCAGCGCGGACTGCAGCGCTTGGATGGCCTCGTCCACCGGCTTGTCCGTGGCCACCGTATAGTCCAGCTCCGCCATCGCCGATCCCTCCCTGCGGTTCCTACCTGCGCTGGGCCCTGACCCGTTGGGCTGATGTGTCAACGGGCCGGCAGGCCCGGTGGGGGTTGTGCGGCGTGACCTGCCCGGTACGGGGCGCCGGCGCGCTTGGGGGCAGCCCCGCAAAGCATGGCGTACGGGCTCGCCTCGTCACGGCTGCCCGGGTTGCGGACCGGCGCCGCCCTGAGCGGCCAGCATCGCACTGCGCCGCAAGTGCTCGAGGAGCACGTGGCGCACGGCCTGGCACGCTTCCAGGATCTCGCGCGAGGCGAGCCGGTAATACACGTTGAGCCCTTCCTTCCGCGACTCCACAAGCCCGTACTGGCGCATGAGGGCCAGGTGCTGGGAGAGGTTGGCGGTGGTGGTGTCGACGACCCGCGCCAGCTCACCGGCCGTCATCTCACCGCCGGCCAGGGTATAGAGGATCTCCAGGCGCTTGGGGCTGGCCAGCACATGACAGAGTCGCGCCTGCAGCTCCAGCAACTGCTTTTCCGTGTCCGTCCGCTCCGCAGTCATGGGCTACCGCTTCCCCGGCTCCTTGCTAAGTAACTTCTAAACTACTCCCAATATGATCCCCCGTGCGCCCGCTGTCAAGTCGATCTTCTCCTGCGCCCCGGCGCGTCATCCGGATCACGGTGGGCGCACCGCGTGCCCCCGGCCCAACCCGGCGCCCGGTCCGGCCGGAACGGCCGGCACGAATCCGCATGGGGGTTGCGCGCGGGGCAGGCACCTCGTAAACTGGTTGCTAGTTTCAGTAGTTGCTTAATCTCAAATAAGAATAGGCGTCATCCGGCCGAGCCCGGCAGGTGGCCCGCAGGCGCCCCGGACCGCTGGTCCGGCCGGGACCAAAGGGGGGAACACCATGGCGATGCGCGCTCCGTGGCCGGACACCGTCACGCCCGAGGAGCTGCGCCGGCGGCTGGAGGCGGGCAACGCCCCGCTGATCATCGACGTGCGCGAGCCCGACGAGTACGCCGGCGGGCACATCCCGGGCGCGCGGTTGCTCCCGCTGGGGCAGGTACCCGTGCGGTACCGGGAGTTGCCGTCCGACCAGGAGATCGTCCTCGTCTGCCGGAGCGGGAACCGCTCCGGCCTGGCCCAGCAATGGCTGCAGGGGATGGGTTTCCGCAACGTCCGCAACCTGGTGGGCGGCATGCAGCGGTGGAAGGGCCCGGTGGAATACGGCCCCGGGCGGGGTCGCTGAGGGGAGGGACAGAGGTGGAGCCGATGACGCGTGCTCCCTCGGAAATCGATGCCGCTGAGCTCAAGCGGATGCTGGACCGGGGCGAAACCCCGTTCCTGATCGATCTCCGCAACGACGAGGAGTTTCGCCGCTGGCGGATCGAAGGCCGCCAGCCCCTGCAGGTGATCCACGTGCCGTACTACGAGATCCTGGCCGAGGCCGAGGAAGACGACCTCGTCGCATCCGCCAAGGCCTACGCGCGCCGGCACTGGGTGGACCACCTGCCCCGGGAAGGGCGGATCGTGGTCGTGTGCGCCCACGGCGGCACCTCCGGGTATGTGGCCCAGGGGCTCCGCGAGCTGGGCTATGACGCCGTCAGCTTGCGCGGCGGCATGATCGCCTGGGGCGACCATTACGAATTCGTCCCCGTGGTGGAGGAAGAGGGCCTTGCCGTTTATCAGATCAACCGCCCGGCCCGCGGCTGCCTGAGCTATCTGGTGGCCTCGGAGGGGGAGGCGGTGATCATCGACCCCCTGCGCCACGCCGAGCGCTACCTGGAGTTCGCGCGCCGGCACGGCCTGACCATCACGCGGGTCCTGGACACCCACGCCCACGCCGACCACATCAGCAGCGGCGCGGAGTTGGCAGAACAACTGGGCGTGCCCTATCACCTGCACCCCTACGACGCCATTCACCCCATGGACGTGTTGCCCGCTACCTTCCGCTACCAGCCGGTGTACGACGGGCAGGAGTTCCGTGTGGGCCGTGCCACCTTGCGTGCAATCCACGTGCCCGGCCACACCCTGGGCCAGGTGGTCTACCTGCTGGACGGTCGCTACCTATTCAGCGGTGACACCATCTTCGTGGAGTCCATCGCCCGGCCGGACCTGGGTGGCCGGGCCGAGACCTGGACGCCCCTTTACTACCGGTCCCTTCTGCGCCTGATGGAACTGCCGGACGCGACGCTGGTTCTTCCCGGGCACTTCAGCCGGCCGCAGGAAGCGGACGCCCGCGGCCGCGTCGCCGGTACGCTGGGCGACCTCAAGCAGTCGAACGAGGGCCTGCAGGCCCTGGCAGCAGGCGAGCGGGCTTTCGTCGACTTCATCATGGGCCGCTTGCCGGAGTTCCCGCAGCAGTACGTGGACATCAAGCGGGTGAACACCGGTTTGCTGCGGCCGAGCGAGGAGCAGGCGTCCGAGCTCGAACTGGGGCGCAATGTCTGCGCGCTGGCGGAAGAAGCAGCCTGAGGGAGGGAGTCGTCCGTGAACGCTACGTTCAAGCCGAGCGCCACCGTGGATGCCCGCGGCCTTTCCTGCCCGTTGCCGATCGTGCGGGCGCGCAAGGCGATCGATGCCCTGCAGGTCGGGGAGATCCTCGAGGTGCTGGCGACCGACAAGGGCGCACCCGCCGATTTCCGGGGCTGGTGTGAGCAGACGGAGCACAAGTTCCTGGGCGTGGTGGAGGACGAAGGTTTCCTCCGGCTGTATGTCAAGAAGCTGGTCCCGGAAACCAAGGAGAAGGGACAGCTCTTCGAGCGCGAGATCAGCAGCCAGGAACTGGCCCGGCGCCTCGAGGCCGGGGACGCCCTGACCGTTCTCGACGTGCGGGAACCGGAGGAGTACGAGGCCGGCCATATCCCCGGTGCCCTCTCCGTACCCATCGAGACGCTGTCCGAGTTTGCCGCCAGGCTCGACCGCACGGCGGAGATCGCCGTGGTCTGCCGCAGCGGCCGCCGCAGCGCCTATGCCTGCCGCATCCTGCAACAGGCCGGCTTCGAGAAGGTGGTCAACGTCGTGCCGGGCATGTCCGCCTGGTCGGGCCCGGTCGAGCAGGGCGGTGCCGGGGACGCCCCGGCACCGGCATCCCGCTGACGTCACGCCGGCGTTCGGGTGCCACGGGTCAAAACGGGCTTCCGGAACGGCGAATTCAGGAGGGAGGGGTCCACGGTGTCCGTCCGTCGCGTGGCCATCATCGCCAGCCACGGGAACATCGACGACGCGTACAAGGTGCTGAACATCGCCACGGCAGCCGCCGCCATGGGGGCGGAGGTCCAGGTCTTCTTCACCTTCGATGGCCTGAAGATCATCCATAAGGAAGCGAACCGGCAGTTGCCGGTGCCCGAGCACCTGCAGCCGGCGCTGGAGGGCTTCAAGAAGAACAACGTGCCTTCGGTGCCTGAGCTGCTGGAGATCGCCCGGGAATCGGGAGTCAAGCTGATCGGCTGCCAGATGACCATGGACGTCATGGACATCGGTCTCGACCAGCTGGTGGACGGGGTCGAGCCCGGCGGAGCGGCCACCTTCCTGGCCTTCGCCGCTGAGGCGGACGTCAACGTCACCTTTTGAACGGTGGGAACGGGCGCCCGGGACCGGACCCGGGCGCCCGGTGCACCCCGCGGCCATGTGCGGTAACGGGGCGCTTCAGGAAATCTGAGGACATGGGACAAGGGGAGGAAGGTCCGGATGAGCGCCCTCCTTTTCCTGATCGGCCTGGCCGGCGGGTTCTTCTCGGGATTGCTGGGGCTCGGCGGTGCGATCCTCATGGCTCCGCTGCTCCTGTTCGTCCCGCCGCTGTTCGGCTTCCCGGCTCTGGACATGAAGCAGGTGGCCGCCATCACCATCGTGCAGGTGTTCTTCGCAGCGCTGTCCGGCATGGTGGTCCACTGGCGCAACCGGTTCGTCCACAAGGATCTGGTCCTGACCATGGGAGGAGCCAGCGCCCTCGCCGCCCTGGCGGGCGGCCTGCTGTCCGATCTGGTGAACCCCCGCGCGTTGCTCCTTCTCTTCGCCGGCGTTGCCACGGCCGCGGGCGTGCTGATGTTCCTGCCCCGCCGGGAAGAAGATCCGGACGCGACGGCGGACCACGTCCGCTTCAATCGGCCGCTGGCGGTGGCCATCGCCCTGGCGGTGGGGTTGGTGGGCGGGCTCGTCGGGGCGCCGGGCGCCTTCATCTATGTGCCCTTGATGATGTACGTGCTCAAGATTCCCACCCGGGTCACCCTGGGCTCGACCCTGGCCATCGTCCTCTTCACCGCGGCCTTCGGCATGGTGGGCAAGGTGGCGACGGGGCAGGTCGACTGGCCGCTGGCGCTGGCGCTGGTGCTGGGTTCGGTCCCCGGGGCCCAGGCGGGGGGGTATCTGTCGAAACGGGTCCGCGCCGGTGCGCTGCGCTGGATGGTCGCCGTCGTGGTCTGGGGGTCCGTGGTCCAAATGTGGCGCCAGGCCGTCTCCGGGTAACAGATTGTGCCGGCCGGGCAGGCCTCATCGCAAGAGGATTTCGGTCGCCAGCACCGAATACGGTGCAAGTGATATGGCAGTGCAAGTGATACGGAAGTGCAAGTGATACGGAGCTTCGATGCCGCGGTGACCGGCGGCCTGCGGGCCAGCGATGCCCTGAACATCTCAGGCCTGTGCGTGCAAGGCGCTGGTTCCCCGCGGCAGTGTCGTGCCTTGAAGGGGGTCCGTCGATCATGGGAGGGCACCGTCACGCGTCCGTGGAGCCATGCCGTGCTCGCGTACGTCCCGGCTCGCATGGGGCCACCCGCCTTGGCCTGGCCGGGCTGGTGGCCGCATCGCTGTTGCTCGCCGCGTGCGGCGGGGTGATGACCCCGGCGGCAACCTTCGATCCCGACTACGAGGTGCGCTGGTACGAGTCCCAGAACGCTGCCGGGCCGGAACTTGATCCGAAGTGGGACGGTAACGGCTGGCTCTACGTTGCCGACGAGGTGAGTCAGGGTGTCACCGTGGTCGACCTGGCCACGGGCGAGCCGGTGCAGTTCATCCGCACCGAGGGCGGGGTACCGCACCACCCCTACATTACCAAGGACCAGCGCTGGGTGCTGGTGACCATCCGCTACGGCGACTGGGTGGCGGCCATCGACACGGAGAACGGCAACAAGGTGCGCCGCATCGACCTGCCCAAGTCGGCCGACGGCAAGCCGGCGGGACCGCTGCACATGGGCATGACGCCGGACGGCCGGTACGCGCTGGTCACGCTGAACGGCTCCGGCGCCGTGGCGGTGCTGGATGCCACGGACCCCAAGTTGCTGCGTGTAGTGGAGGTCGGGAAGAAGCCCCGTGACGTGGTGGTCACCCCCGACAGCAAGAAAGCGTACGTGAGCCTGCAGGCCGACACGCGGGTGGCGGTGATCGACCTGGCGAACTGGAAGGTCGAGCACATCACCCGGACGGATACGGACTACGGCAGCGGTTCCGGCAGCGGCCTGGGGATGTCGGCCGACGGCAAGTACGTGGCCGTCGCCAATACCCTGGATGATGAAGTGATCATCATCGACACGGCGACGGACCAGATCGTCCACCGGGTCGGGAACGTGCCCAAGCCGGTGAACGTGGAGTTCCTGGGCAAGACCCACGTCATCTCCACCGGCAACCGTTCCGACGGCTCCTTCTCCTTCATCGATGCGGACAAGGGCCAGCTGATCAAGACCGTGAAGACGGGGGGCGGGGCCAACATCGCCTACTACGGTCCCGACGGCAACGTGTGGGTGAACCACAACGGCGCCCAGCACATCAGCGTGCTGGACTTCGAGACCTTCGAGGTCATCAAGGAGATCCCGGTCGTCCAGAACCCGCACTGGATCTACTTCTCGCCGGACGGGAAGACCGCCTACGTCACCAACTGGGGCGCCAACTCGATCTCCATCATCGATGTGGAGAAGATGGAGCGCGTCAACACCGTGACGGTGGGCCTCAACCCGAACGGCCTGGCGCTGAAGTCCAACGTCCCGCCGGACGTCATCGCCCGGTGGCAGGAGAACAAGGACCAGGCCAAGGAGGTCATCGCCAAGGCCGCCAGGCTGGTGATGCCGGAGCCCCGCTCGGAGGCCGAGGCGTTATTCTTCCAGAAGTGCACGATCTGCCACGACGTGGGCCGCATCATCCGCAACAACGCCCGGGGTGACCAGTGGGACGCCATCGTGGAGAAGATGCGGGGCAACGGGGCTCCCATCAACGACCAGGAGGCCAAGATCATCGCCGAGTATCTCAAGAGCGACCAGCACCGTAGCCTCAACATCAAGACCGAGCTCCAGATCGAAAAGCCGTTGGACCCGGCCAAGGGGTACGACGACGATCCCGCCATGCCTTAGGCGGGAGCTTGCGGCCAGGCCATCGGAAGCCGCCGCAGGAGCAGGATGCTCAGGCCGGCAGCCAGGGGAGGTCCGGCAGAGTAGGCCTGGCGACGTCACCGCAAAAACCAGCCCGGCGGGTGAGCCGGGCCAACCGTCACCATGCTGCCGAGCGCCCTTCCCGCAGTTGACGGGAAGGGCGCTCCGCCTATGGCGGGTGCACCGGCCGGGCGGGACCGCTCGAGGCGTCCACGGCCGGGAACCCGCACTGCAGCCCCACCCGCTCGCCGGAGGGGCAGCGCGCTCCCTGGCAGGGCCGTTTCATCCCGGACCGCCCGGTCTCCCGTTCCCGGTACCTTTTACCGGGCCGCCCGCTGCGCTAGAAAGAGGAGAGAGGGGAGCGAAGGGCGTGATCGTCGGGACCGGGATCGACATCGTGCAGGTGGAGCGCATCGAAGCCATCCTGCGCCGCCGGGGGTGGCGCTGGGCGGAGCGGGTCTTCTCTCCGGACGAGCTGGCCGCCGCCGGCACCGGGCCCCACAGGGCCCGGCGCCTGGCGGCCCGCTGGGCGGCCAAGGAGGCCTTCGCCAAGGCCTTGGGCACGGGCCTGCGGGGGTTGCGCTGGCGGGACATCCGGGTCCGCCAGGACGAGGGGGGCCGCCCGTGGCTGGAGGTCGCGGGCCGGGCGTCCGCCCTGGCCCGGGCGGCCGGCGTCCGACGCATCCACCTCAGCCTCTCCCACGACGGCCAGTGGGCGGTGGCCCAGGTGATCCTGGAAGGGGCCGGCCCCGGGGAGGGACGGCCGTGAGGGCGGAAGAACCGGCCGGAACCGCAGGGCCCGAATCTGTAGGTCCCGCAGCCGGGATGCCGGCCCCACCCGGCCGGGCATCCGGGATGCCGGGAGGGGCCGCCTCGCTTCCTGGACAGCCGCCGGCGGCTGCGACAGGGGTTTCCGCCACCGGCGTCGCACCGGGCGGCCGTACCGTCCTGGAAGCGGAACCCCGCCCTGCAGGGGTGTGGATCCTCTCCGCTGCAGCGGTCCGGCGCGGCGACCGCCTGGCCGCCGAAGCCGGGCTGGGCGGCCCGGTGCTCATGGAGACGGCGGGGCGCACGGCGGCCACCCTGCTCTGGAAGGTGGCAGGCCCCTTCTCGCCGCGGGAGCCCGTGGTGGTGCTGGCCGGCGGCGGGAACAACGGCGGCGACGGGATGGTGCTGGCCCGCTGGGTGGCCCGCTGGGCGGGGCCTGCCGCGGTGAAGGTCTTCCTGCTGGCGGAGCCTGCCCGGTTGCGGGGCGAGGCGGCGGTTCAATGGTCGTTGCTGGCCCGTTCGGGCGTGCCGGCGATCGCGCTGGCGGGCGAACCGGCCCCGGGCGCCCGGCAGGAAGCCCGCCAGAACCCTGGGGCGGAGGGCGGGGTGGTGCCGGCGGCGGACGCGTTCTTCTACCACCTGGAAGCCGCCGTCGCCCGCGCCCGGGTGGTGGTCGATGCCCTGCTGGGCGTGGGTGTGCGGGGTGCCCTGCGTCCCCTGGCCGCCCGGGCCCTTCAGGTGGTGGGAGCTGCGGGGGTGCCGGTCTTCGCCCTGGACTTGCCCTCGGGCCTTGACGCCGACACCGGGGAGGCGGCGCCGGTGGTGCCGCGCGCCACCTGGACCGTCACCTTCGCGGCGGCCAAGTGGGGCCTCTTGCTCGGCCAGGGCCCGGAACGGGCCGGGCAGGTCTTCGTAGCCGACATCGGCTGGCCGCAGGAGACCGGCACAGGCGCGGGTGGGACGGGCAGTGAGACGGAAGCCGGCGCGCCCGGCGGCGGCAGCGAAGGATTTCCCTCCGCCCGCGTCCTCGAGGCGGCCTCCGTGGCGGCCCTCCTGCCCCACCGGCCCTGGGATGCCCACAAGGGCTGGGCGGGGCACGTCGTCGTGGCCGGCGGCCGCCCGGGCCAGGTCGGGGCCGCGGTCCTGGCGGGCACGGCCGCCCTGCAGGCCGGGGCGGGCACCGTGACCCTGGCCGTGCCCGCCCCGGTGCGGGCCGAGGCCGCGGTCCACCGCCCGGAGATCATGACCTGGGCCCTTCCCGCCACAACCGGCGGCGAGTGGGATGCGGCGGCCGCCACCGCGCTGGCGCAGCGGGAAGGGGAGCGCCGCGGCCGGGTGGTTCGGGTCATCGGCCCGGGGCTGGGCCAAAGCCCGGGGGCGGCGGCCTGCCTGGCCGGATGGCTTGGACTCGACGGTCCGCCCGCTACCCGCGGGCCCGAAGATCCTGGGCCCGGGGCTGGTTCGCCTGCCGGTGTCCCGGCGTTCCCGCCCACCGTTCTGGACGCCGACGGGCTCAACCTGGCGGCCCGCCTGGGCATCGACCGCCTGCGGGAGCGGCCGGGATCCTTCCCGCTGGTCCTGACGCCCCATCCCGGCGAAGCGGCGCGGCTGCTGGGCTGGACCACGGCCCAGGTGCAAGCCCGGCGGCCCCTGGCGGCCCTTGAGCTGGCCCGCCGGTCGGGAGCGGTGGCCGTCGTCAAAGGGGCCGGCACCCTGGTTGCCGGGCCGGCGGGCGATCTGTACGCCTGCACCCGCGGCCACCCGGGCATGGCCAGCGCCGGCATGGGCGACGCCCTGGCCGGCATCGTGGGTGCCATGCTGGCCCAGGGGCTGGAACCTCTGGCCGCCGCCTTGGCGGCCGTGTTCCTCCACGCCCTGGCGGGGGAACTGGCAGCGCCTGCGGCCGGCGTCCCCGTCCAGGCCACGGAGGTCATCGCCCGGCTCCCCGCCGCCTTGCAACGGGTCCGGCGCGGGCTGCCCCGCAGCGCCGAAGCCCTGGGCGTGCCGGGAGTGGCGTGGTTGCGGCCGCCGCTGGCCGGCTGAGACGGCCGGGGAGTCCGGCCGCTTGGCCGGCCGCCTCTTGGGATGGCCCGGTGGCCGGCCTGCCTTGCGGACCGCTGGGGAAGCTGTGACGGCGAGACGGCCGCCGGCGGGACTTGCCGCCGCCGGCGACAGGGTCCCGGGCCGGACCGGCGAACCCATTGAGGTGCGGCCGTGGCCGGGGAGGGCCACCGGCGGCGCCGTTTCGACCACGTCACCGCCAGCGGAGGAGGAGTGGCCTTGGAAGGGCCGGGCCGGGGGCGGCCGGTGCGCCCCACCTGGGTGGAAGTCGACCTGGACGCCATCGCCCACAACGTGCAGACCCTCCAGCGGCTGGCCGCCCCCGCGCAGCTCATGGCGGTGGTCAAAGCCGATGGTTACGGCCACGGTGCGGTGATGGTCGCCCGCACCGCCCTGGCCCACGGCGCCCGGCGCCTGGCCGTGGCCGTAGTGGAAGAAGGCGTCCACCTGCGGCAGTCCGCCATCGCTTGCCCCATCCTGGTCATGGGCTGGATCCCGCCCTGGCAATACGCCCTGGCCCTGCGTTATGAGCTGGAGCTGGCGGTCAGCAGCGAGGAGGAGGCCCGTGCCCTGGCCGAGGCCGCCCGGCGGGACGGCCGCAAGGTGCGGGTCCACATCAAGATCGACACGGGCATGGGGCGCCTGGGCCTGCGCTGGGACCAGCCCCGGCTGGCGGAGGTCGTCGCCCGCATCGCCGGCCTGGGCGGCCTGGAGGTGGCCGGCGTCTTCACCCACCTGGCCACGGCCGACGACCCCGAGGCTCCCTTGACCGAAGACCAGCTCGGTCGCTTCGACCGGGTGCTCCAGGCCCTGGACGAACGCGGCCTGCGGCCGGGCTTGCGGCACGCTGCCAACAGCGCCGCCCTGCTGCGGCTGCCCGGGGCCCGGTACGACCTGGTGCGGCCGGGCATCGCCCTGTACGGGCTGGAACCCTTCCCCGGGGCGGTGGCGGCCTTCGGCCTCCAGCCGGCCCTGGCGTGGAAGACCCGGGTTGCCCTGGTCAAGGAGGTGCCGCCGGGCACTCCCATCAGCTACGGGGCCACCTTCGTCACCCGCCGCCGCTCCCGGATCGCCACCCTGCCTGTGGGATACGCCGACGGCCTGCGCCGGGCGCTGTCCAACCGCGGGCAGGTGCTGGTGGGCGGCCGGCGGGTGCCCATCGTGGGCCGGGTCTGCATGGACCAGGTGATGGTCGACGTCAGCGATGCCGGCCCCGTGGCCGTGGGCGACGAGGTGGTGCTGATCGGCCGCCAGGGCGGCGAGCAGATCACCGCCGACGAGATGGCCGGCTGGATGGACACCATCGGGTACGAGGTGGTGACCGGCATCGGCCGGCGGGTTCCCCGCATCTACTTACGCGGGGGCCGTCCCGTGGCGCAGGCGCCCCTGTCCCACCTTCTCTGAGGGAGCCGGTGGCGGGAAGGGAGCCGGCGGGCCGGCGGGCGCCGGTTCGTCCAAGCACGGGGAGCGAGGACCGCAAGGGGTGATGGGCGGTGGCGGAAGACGCCCAGTGGCAGGCGGTGGCCGCTGCGGCCACGCCTTCGCCCCCGCCGGCAGGAACCGGCGCGGGCACGGCAGGGTCCAACTTCACCGAGGAGGGCTTGCGCCGCGGCTATCAGGAGATGGGCCCCCTCAACCAGCGGCTGGCAGAGGAATGGCTCCCCGGGGAACTGGAACCCCGGCGCTGGGATTGGGGTGGGGAGGGCGGTTGACGTGGACGTCCGCCGCGGCGACATCTTCTTTGCCGACCTGAGCCCCGTGGTGGGGTCCGAACAGGGCGGCATCCGTCCCGTGCTGATCGTCCAGAATGATGTGGGCAACCGGTACAGCCCGACCACCATCGTGGCAGCCATCACCTCCCAGATCAACAAGGCCAAGCTGCCCACCCACGTGGAACTGCCGGCGGGCAGCTACGGGCTGGAGAAGGACTCGGTGGTGCTCCTGGAGCAGATCCGCACCATCGACAAGCGGCGGCTGCTGGAGCGGGTGGCGCGGCTGGATGCCGGCGCCATGCGCCGGGTCAACCTGGCGCTGGAGATCAGCCTGGGCCTGCGCGAGATCTAGGACCCGCCGGCAGCCAGGACCAACCGGCAATCCAGGACAAACCCGTGCGAAGGCGATTGGAGACGGTGGCATGGAACCCGAATGGCTGGTGGAAGTGACCCGGGGCGGCTGGGTGGAGAGCCGCCATGCCGGTCACGCGGTGGTGGTGGACAAGCAGGGCCGGGTGGTGGCGGCCCTGGGCGATCCCGAGCACATCACCTTCCTGCGGTCAACCCTCAAGCCCTTCCAGGCCCTGGCGGTGGTGGCGGCGGGTGCCGCCGGCGCCTTCGGCTTCGATGACGCCGAGGTGGCGCTGATGTGCGGTTCCCACGCCGGGGAACCGGAGCACGTGGAACGGGCGGCCGCCATGCTGGCCAAACTGGGGCTGGGGCCGGAGCACCTGGCCTGCGGGCCCCACCCCCTGTCGAGCCCCGCGGCCGTCGAGGCCCTGAAGGCGGCGGGCGGCGAGCCCACCCGGCTGCACAACAACTGTTCGGGGAAGCACGCCGGCATGCTGGCACTGGCGCGGTACCGGGGCTGGCCGGTGGAGGGCTACCACCGGCCGGACCACCCGGTGCAGCAGGCGGTACGCCAGCTGGTGGCGGCCCTGACGGGTCTCGAGCCCGGCGGTCCCCGCTGGCGCGAGGCGGTGGACGGCTGCGGGGTGGTCACCTTTGCCTTGCCCCTGGTGGACGTGGCCCGCATGTTCCGGTACCTGGGACGCCCCGACCTCTTGCCCCCCGGTCTCGACCACCTGGGACCGGCTCTGGAACGGATTCGGCGGGCGCTGATCGCCCATCCCACCATGATCCGCGGGGCCGGCCAGTTCGACACCGAGGTCATCCGGGCCACGGGCGGGGCGTGGATCGGCAAGGTGGGGGCGGAGGGATATTACGCCGGAGCCCTCGACACCGGGCACGCCGTGGCGCTGAAGATCGCCGACGGCCAGGATCGCGCCCGGCCCGTGGCCATTCTGGCCCTGCTGGGGCGGCTGGGCCTCCTGCCGCCGGGGGCCGGGTCCCTCCAGGCGCGGTGGGGCCGGGTGGCGGTGACCAACACCCGGGGTGAGACGGTGGGCGAGATCCGGCCGGCGGGCCGACTGGCCGGCGGGCCCTCGAGGTAGGCGATCCCCGCGGCGAGCCGAACCGGCATGTGGTGGAGGGACCGTGGCCGGGGAGGGGACCGGCAGCCGGTGGAGGAGGCGGCCTGGTACCGTGGCACGACCGGAAGCCGAGCTGATGCGCATCCACGACATGGCGACGCTGGAGCAGGTGGTCAAAGGCTGCACCGCCTGCGGCCTGCGGGCAGGGTGCCGAGGGGTGGTCTTCGGTGACGGCAACCCGTCGGCCCGCCTGATGCTCATCGGCGAGGGGCCCGGGGCCGACGAAGACCGCCTGGGGCGGCCCTTCGTCGGCCGGGCCGGCCAGCTGCTGGACCGCATCCTGGCGGCTTGCGGGTTCGACCGGCAGCGCCACGTCTACATCGCCAACATCGTCAAGTGCCGGCCGCCCGGCAACCGCACCCCCACCCCGGAAGAACGGGCCGCCTGCCTGCCCAACCTGCGGGCCCAGATGCGGCTGGTGCAGCCCGTGATCGTGGTGCTCCTGGGATCCACCGCCCTGCAGGCGCTGGTCGACCCCGCCGCCCGCATCAGCCGGGCCCGCGGCCAGTGGATCGTCCGGGACGGGGTCTGGTACATGCCCACCTACCACCCGGCGGCCCTCTTGCGTAACCCGGCCCTGAAGCGGGAGTGCTGGCACGATTTCAAGAAGGTGATCGACAAGTACCGGGAACTGGTCGACCCGGCCCACGTGGCGCCCCACTACCCGCCGGGTGCGGAAGGGCCGGCCCCGGCGGCGGACCGGCGCCGCGTCCCGGCGGGCGAGGAACCCTGGGCGGCGGGGAGCGCCGCGGCCGCGGGGAGCGCTGGCGGGCCGGTGGCCGGCGCGGCGGGAGCCGCAGCGGAGGAAGCCGCTGCGACCCGGGAGCCCGAGGGCGGGACCCCACCGGCCGGCTCCAGGGACCGGGTTCCGCCTGGCGACAGCGTGCCGTCCGGGAACGGCGTCCCGCCCGGGGACGGCGTCCACCAGTTGAACCTCTTTGACCAGGCGGGCGGCGAGGGGGGGAGCCGCCGGTGACGGGCTCCCGGACCGTGACGATCCCCTCCGCGGAGGCGATGGAGCGGCTGGGTGAAGGCCTGGCCGCCGCCCTGGCGCCGGGCGACTGGATCGCCCTGACCGGACCCCTGGGGGCCGGCAAGACCACCCTGGTCAGGGGACTGGCCCGCGGGCTGGGCTACCGCGGGCGGGTGGCCAGCCCCACCTTCACCCTGGTCCACCTCTACCGGGGCCGCCTGCCCCTGTATCACCTGGACCTGTACCGCCTGGAGGGCGAGGAGGCCTTGCGGGACGTGGTCGACCCGGCGGAGATGGAGGCGTCCGGCGCCGTGGTGGTGGAATGGGCCGACCGGGCGCCGGGGTGGATCCCCGCCGGAGCCCTCTGGCTGGAGCTGGCTCCCCTGCCGGCGGGGGAGGGCCGCCGGGTGACGGCCCGGGCCCAGGGGCCGCGGGCCGCGCGTCTCCTTGACACCCTCCCGGGAAAGGACGGCGGCTGGCATTGACCTGGATCCTGGCCATCGACACCTCGGGGCCCCGCTGCGGGGTGGCCCTGGTGCGGGACGGGGAGCCCGCCGGGGCGGAAGAACTGGCCGCGCCGGGCACCAACCGCGCCCTGATGCCGGCGGTGGACCGGCTCTGCCGGCAGGCCGGCATCGGCCCCCGGGATTTGGGCGGGGTGGCGGTGGCCTTGGGCCCCGGCTCCTTCACCGGCCTGCGCATCGGGCTGGCAGCGGCCAAGGGGCTGGCGGTGGCCCTGGGCTGCCCCCTGGCCGGCGTCGGGACGCTGGATGCCGTGGCCCTGGCGGCCGCTGGGGCACCCTCCGCACCCTCCCGGGACGGGGCGGCCGGCCGCCTGTGGCTGGTGGCGCGGCCCGCCCGGCGCGGGGAGTTCTACGCAGCGATCTACTCGCCGGGCGGCCGTGGGGCCGAAGCCGCCGGTGATCCTGCCGCGGCGGACGGGCCCGCCGGGACGGCGACCAGCAACCCGGTGGCCGCGGCCCGGCCGGCAGGCAGCATCCCGCTCCTCCGGCGCCTGTGGGGTCCCGGCCTGGTGAGCGCCGCGATGTTGCGGGAATGGCTGGCCGGGCCCGCGGCGGTACCGGCGGTAGCGGCGGTGCCGGCGGTGCCCCCGGCGCCGGCCGATGCCTCCCGCCTGGCCGGCGCTGAACGCGACACCCGGGCGACCCCGGGGGTGGCGGCCGGGGGCTGGGTGCTGGTCATCGACCCGGTGCACGGGGCCGAGTTCGCGCCGGGCGGCCGGGACGGGGCCAGGGCAGGCCGGGAGGACCGGGAAGCCCAGGGAGACCGGGGGGACCGGGGTGGCCGGGCCACGGCGCCGGCGGGGGAGGGCCCGGCAGGTTCGGCTCCCGGCCCGGGACCGGGGCCGGGCCCCATGGTGGTGCCCGACCCCGGGGCCGTTCCCCTGGCGGTGGCCCGGCTGGCCCAGGACCGGCTGGCGGCGGGGGGCGACGACCCCGGCACCCTGGCGCCCCTGTACCTGCCCGCCGGTTCGACCTACCGGCCTTACGTTCATCCCTCTGCCCACCCCATCCCCCCGTCCGGGACGGGGCGCAGCTCCTGACGGGCAGGTGGGCTGCGGTGCACGGGTTTCCCCCGCCCGCCCACTGGCCGGGGCGGGACATGGCCCACCGCCCGAAGGCCCCTGGCTGCCCGGGGGGAGCCGGCGACGCGCGGTAACCCCTGCCGTGGCCCGACACGCCCCGGCAGGGCAAGATGCTATGATGGAACTGCCCTCGCGGGAGGTGAGCGGGGTGGCCCTATCCCATGACGTGCAGAGCCAGCCCGGCGAGATCCGCATTGACCCCATGACGCCGGGCGATTTGCCGCTGGTGCTGGCCATCGAGCGCCGCTCCTTCCCCACCCCCTGGTCGGAGCGGGCCTTCGCCAGCGAGCTGCGCGACAACCTCTATGCCGACTACATCGTGGCCCGCCACGGGGACCGGCTGGTGGGGTACGCGGGCATGTGGTGCATCCTGGACGAGGCCCACGTCACCACCATCGCCGTCGACCCCGAGTTCCGGGGCCGGGGGATCGGCAACCGCCTGCTCACCGCCCTGGAAGAACGGGCCCTGCGGTACGGCTGCCGGCGCATGACCCTGGAGGTGCGGGTGAGCAACCACGTGGCGCAGCGGCTCTACCTGCGCCATGGCTTCCGCCCCTGCGGGATCCGGCGGGGTTATTACGTGGACAACGGGGAGGACGCCATCATCATGTGGCGCGACCGCCTGGACCCGCCGGGACCCGTGGCGGCGGAGGGGGAGGACGCCCCGCCCACCGGCCGGGATGCCGGGCTCCAGGCCGGGACGGAGCCGGCCACCGGTGCCGGCGCGGCCCCTGGCGGGAGCGAGCGCCCGTGAGCCGGCCCCACCTCACCCTGGGCATCGAGACCAGCTGCGATGAGACCAGCTTCGCCGTGGTGGCGGGCGGCCGCCGCATCCTGGCCAACGTGATCCTCAGCCAGACGGGCGAGCACGGCCGCTACGGCGGCGTGGTGCCCGAACTGGCGTCCCGGCGCCACGTGACCAACGCCGTGCCCCTGCTGCAGGAGGCCCTGGCCCGCAGCGGCATCACCCTGGCGGAGGTCGACCTGGTGGCGGTGACCCGCGGGCCGGGCCTGGTGGGCGCCCTGCTGGTGGGGGTCTCCCTGGCCAAGGCCCTGGCCTGGGCCCTGGACAAGCCGCTGGTGGGCGTCCACCACCTGGCGGGGCACATCTACGCCAACTTCCTGGCCGGTCCCGGGGACGAACCGGCCCCCGAGCCCCGCTACCCCGCGGTGGCGCTGGTGGTGTCGGGCGGCCATACCGACCTGTTCCACCTGCAGGAGGGCGGGGGCCTGGCCTGGCTTGGCGGCACCCGGGACGACGCCGCCGGCGAGGCCTTCGACAAGGTGGCCCGGGAGCTGGGGCTCGGCTACCCGGGCGGGCCGGTCATCGACCGCCTGGCCGAGCGGGGCGATCCCCAGGCCTTTCCTTTCCCCCGGGCCATGCTGGACGACGACTCGCTGGATTTCAGCTTCAGCGGCCTCAAGACGGCGGTGCTCTACGAGCTGGAGCGCCGGGGATGGCGCGACCCGCAGCGGCGGGGCGAGCTGGAGGCCCGCCTGCCCGACCTGGCCGCCAGCTTCCAGCAGGCCGTGGTGGACGTCCTGGTGGCCAAGACCCTGCGGGCCGCCCGGCAGGTGGGGGCGCGGCAGATCTACCTGGCCGGCGGCGTGGCGGCCAACCGGCGCCTGCGCCGGGACCTGGAGGCCGCGGCCCGGGAGGCCGGCCTGAACCTTGCCTGCCCGCCCCCGGTTCTCTGCACCGACAACGGGGCCATGATCGCGGCGGCGGGGTATGCCGCCTGGCGGCGGGGGCGCCGGGACGGGCTGGAGCTGGACGTCGATCCCGACCCGCCCCTGGACGAATGGTTTTAGCGCGGGAGGGGTGGCCATGGTGGCGGCAGGGGACGGGCAGGCCCAGGCGCGGCGCGGAGGCGGCCGGCCGCCGGGGGAGATGGCCTGGTCCCAGGCCCTGGCGGCCGCCGGAAGCGGCAACCCAAGGCCGGGCGGGGCCGGTTCGTCCGGCGGGGAGGGGGCCTGGCAGGCGGTGCCGCGCCAGCAGCGGCTGCGCCGGCACCCGGTGCCGCCGGGGCGCAACTCGCTGCACTACTGGCGGGAGGCCAAGAGCCTGCCCCGGGTGGCGTGGAACTTCCTGGTGATCTCCCTCTGCCGGATCCTGCCCTGGTTCGGGGTGAAGAACTTCCTCTACCGGCGCCTGGGGATGAAGGTGGGCCGGGACGTGGCCTTCGGCCTCATGGCCATGGTGGACGTCTTCTGGCCGGAACTGATCGAGGTGGGCGACAACAGCATCATCGGCTACAACACCGTGCTTTTGGCCCACGAGTTCCTCATCGGCGAGTACCGGACGGGGCCGGTGGTCATCGGCCGCGACGTGATGATCGGAGCCAACTGCACCGTCCTGCCCGGCGTGGTGATCGGCGACGGCGCCGTCGTGTCGGCCCACTCCCTGGTCAACGCCGACGTGCCCCCGGGCGCGGTGGTGGGTGGCGTGCCGGCCCGGCCCATCGGCTGCCGGGGCTGAGGGCGGCGGTTCCGCGCATGCCGCCGGGGCCGGCGGCGGCCGGGAGCAGGCCGCCGGGTTGCTGGCCGGGCCGGTCCCGCCCGGTGCGAATGTTTTCCAGCCCGCGACCCCAAGCTAGCCTTCAGAAGCTCTGGCTATAGGCCCCGGCAGGCCGCCGTGGCAACCCGCGGGCCCGCGGCATACATCGTGAAGTGCGCCGGGCGGCCGGCGGTGGACAAGGGAACGGGCGGCGCGATGCGAATTCATGGGGGCATAGATGCAGGGAAGGTGGAACGGGCGATGGAGGAACCGGGGTACGCGCCCCCCATGGACTGGTCGGGCAAGCGGGTGCACTTCATCGGTATCGGCGGTTACGGCATGAGCGGCCTGGCGCGCGTGCTCCTGGCCCGGGGCGCCCGGGTCAGCGGGTCGGACGTGCGCCCCTCCGATCGCACCCGGTGGCTGGCCGGGAACGGGGCGGAGGTCCACATCGGCCATGATGCCCGCCACGTGGCGGGTGCGGACCTGGTGGTCTACAACACCGACGTGCCGGCCGACAACCCGGAGCTGGTCGCCGCCCGCCAGGCGGGCATCCCCGTCTGGCACCGTTCCCAGGTCCTGGCCGACCTGCTCAACCACCGGCAGGGCGTGGCGGTGACGGGCACCCACGGCAAGACCACCACCACGGCCATGACGGGCCTGGTGCTGGTGGCCGGCGGGCTCGACCCCACGGTGCTGGTGGGCGGCGAGGTGCCGGAGTTCGGTGCCGCCACGGCGCGGCTGGGACATGGCCCCTGGGTGGTGGCCGAAGCCTGCGAGAGCGACGGCACCTTCCTGCGCTACTTCCCCCGGATCGCCGTGGTCACCAACGTGGAGCCCGAGCACCTGGACCACTACGAGGGCGACTTCCGGCGGCTGCTGGATGCCTTTCGGGGCTTCCTCGGCAACGTGCGGCCGGGCGGCCTGGTGGTGGCCTGCGGCGACCACCCCGTGGTCCGGCAGCTGCTGGCCGGTCTGCCGGCCGGCCGGGTCCGGGTCGCCCGTTACGGCGTGGAGGCCGAGGACTGCCACCTGCGGGCCCGGGACGTCCAGACCGGCCCGGAGGGAACGCGCTTCAGCGTCTGGCAGGACGGCCGGCCCCTGGGCGAGGTCACCCTGGCGGTGCCGGGGGAGCACAACGTGCTGAACGCCCTGGCCGCCCTGGCGGTGGGGCTGGAGGTGGGCGTTCCCTTCGGCGTCGCGGCGCAGGCCCTGGCGGGGTTCCACGGTGCCAAGCGGCGCTTCCAGGTGATCCACGACCGGGACGGCATCCTGGTGGTGGACGACTACGCCCATCACCCGACGGAGATCCGGGCCACCCTGCGTGCGGCGCGGCAGCGCCGGGGCGCTGCGGGGCGGGTCATCGCCGTCTTCCAACCCCAGCGCTATTCCCGCACCCGCCTGCTGATGGACGAGTTCGCCCGGGCTTTCGGCGACGCCGACAAGGTGATCCTTACGGAGATCTACGCCCCGCCGGGCGAGCGCCCCATCCCTGGCGTCTCCAGCGCCGTCCTGGCCGAGCGCATCGCCCAGGAAGAGGGGCGGCCCGTGGATCTCTTCGCCAGCCGGGAGGACCTGATCGAGCACCTGCTGGCCACGGTGCGGCCCGGCGATCTGGTGCTGACCATGGGCGCCGGCGACATCTGGACGGTGGCCCGGGACCTGGCCCGGCGCCTCCAGGCGGTGACGCCGGCCTGACGGGTCGGCCGCGACCCGTACACTGGTCGCGATCCGTACACTGGTTTCCGGTCCCCATTGAAAGGCCCACCCTGCCGTGTTACGTATGGAACCAATAACCCGGGTGCGCCGGGCGGCCGGCTTCGTCCCCGGCCCGCCCGACCGCCATGAACCCGGTGGGGAGGGGCGAAACGTGAGGGCCGATCCGATCACGGCCGGACCGGCCGGCGACGGGCTGGCCGGAGGAACCGGCCGCGCGGCCGCCGGCAAGATCGCCGGCGAAGGACTCACCTTTGACGACGTGCTGATCATCCCCGCAGCCTCGGAAGTGCTTCCCCGCGACGTCGACGTCTCCACCCGCCTGACCCGCCAGCTGCGCATCCGCATCCCTCTGGTCTCCGCCGCCATGGACACCGTCACCGAGGCCCGCCTGGCCATCGCCCTGGCGCGGGAGGGCGGCATCGGCATCATCCACAAGAACATGCCGCCCGAGCGGCAAGCGGCCGAGGTCGACAAGGTCAAGCGCTCCGAGCACGGGGTGATCGTCGACCCCTTCTCCCTCTCACCCCATCACCGGGTGCGCGATGCCCTGGAGCTCATGGCGCGCTACCATATTTCCGGTGTCCCCATTGTCGACGGCCACGGGATCCTGGTGGGGATCATCACCAACCGGGACGTGCGCTTCGAGGAGGATCTGGAGCGGCCCATCGCCGAGGTGATGACCCGGGAGGGCCTGGTGACGGCGCCCGAGGGCACCACCCTGGCCCGGGCCCGGGAGATCATGCGGCAGCACAAGATCGAGAAGCTGCCGCTGGTCGACGGCGCGGGCCGGCTGCGGGGGCTCATCACCATCAAGGACATCGAGAAGGCGATCCGCTACCCCAACGCGGCCAAGGACGAGCGGGGGCGCCTTCTGGTGGGAGCGGCGGTGGGCGTGGGCCCGGCGGGCCTCGAGCGGGCCGATGCCCTGGTGGAAGCCGGCGTCGACGTGCTGGTGGTCGACAGCGCCCACGGCCACACGCGCAACGTCCTGGAGACGGTCCAGGCCCTCAAGCGGCGCCATCCCCAGGTGCCCCTCATCGCCGGCAACGTGGTGACCGCCGAGGGCACCCGGGCGCTGATCGAAGCGGGGGCCGACGCCGTCAAGGTGGGCGTGGGGCCGGGCTCCATCTGCACGACCCGGGTGGTGACGGGGGCTGGCTTCCCCCAGCTCAGCGCCATCCTGGACTGCAGCCAGGAGGCGGACAGGTTCGACGTGCCGGTCATTGCCGACGGGGGCATCAAGTATTCGGGCGACATCGTCAAGGCCCTGGCCGCCGGCGCCAGCGCGGTGATGATCGGCAGCCTGTTCGCCGGAACCGAGGAGGCGCCGGGCGAGCTGGAGATCTTCCAGGGCCGCAGCTTCAAGGTGTACCGGGGCATGGGCTCCCTGGGCGCCATGAAGGAGGGGGGCGCGGAACGCTACTTCCAGGAAGGCGAGGCGAAGTTCGTCCCCGAAGGGGTGGAGGGCCGCGTACCCTATCGCGGCCCCCTGTCGGAGACGGTCTTCCAGCTGGTGGGCGGCCTGCGGGCGGGCATGGGCTACGCCGGGGCGCCGGACATCGAGACCTTGCGCCGCCAGGCCCGGTTCGTCCGCATCACCAGCGCCAGCCTGGTCGAGAGCCACCCCCACGACGTCACGGTGACCAAGGAGCCCCCCAACTACTGGCTGGGCCGGGTCTGAACGTTCGGAACACCTTCTGAGCCCGGGCGGGACGAGCCGGCCCGGCCGCCAAGGTGGGACGCCAGGGTTGCAGGAACGGAAGAGCGGTGCGGAAGGGCGGGCGCCGGGCCAGGCAGCGGTAGCCTACCTGCAGGGGCTCGGCCGTTTCGGCATGCGCCTGGGGCTGGAGCGCATCCGTGGCCTGCTGGAGCGGCTGGGCCACCCCGAGGAGGGCCTGCCGCCCGTCTACCACATCACCGGAACCAACGGCAAGGGGTCGACGGCCAGCCTGATGGAGGCCATCCTGCGGGCGGCGGGCTACCGGACGGCCCTCTTCACCTCCCCCCATCTGGTCCACTACGAGGAGCGGTTCCGCTTCGACGGCCGGCCGGTGTCGGGGGTGGAGCTGGCCGCCGCCGTCGAGCAGGTGCGGCGGGCAGCGGCGGCCCTGGCGGCCGGCGGAGGGGTGGAGCCGCCCACGGAGTTCGAGGTGGCGACGGCCGTGTTCTTCCTGCTGGTCCAGGCGCGGCGGCCCGACGCCGTGGTGCTGGAGGTGGGCCTGGGCGGCCGCTATGACGCCACCAACACGGTGCCGCGGCCGGTGGTGGCGGTGGTCACCAACGTGGCCCTGGACCACACCGACCGGCTGGGGCCCACGGTGGAAGCCATCGCCTACGACAAGGTGGGCATCGCCCGGCCCGGTGTCCCCCTGGTGACGGGCGCCCTGGATCCGGCGGCCCTGGCGGTCCTGCGCCGGGAGGCGGCGGCCCTGGGGGCGCCCTTGTGGGAGGTGCGCCCCGAGGAGGCGGCGCCGGAGGCGCGGGATCCGCGGGACCAGGGCGGGCAGGCGGCGGTGGCCACCTACCGGCTGCGCTCGGCGGGTCCGGACGGGGCCTGCTGGGACTACCGGGGGCCGGCCCCGGTCCCCGCCCGCTGGGACCGGCTGCCCCTGGCCCTGGCCGGACCGCACCAGGTGGCCAATGCCGCGGTGGCGGTGACGGCGCTGCTGGCGGCCGCCGCGACGGAACGGGGCCTGCCGGTGACCCGGGAGGCGGTGGAACGCGGCCTGGCCGCTGCGCGCTGGCCCGGCCGCATGGAGCGGGTCCGGTGGCGGGGCCGGGAGATCTGGCTGGATGGGGCCCACAACCCGGCCGGCATGGCGGCCCTGGCCCGGACGGTGGCGGCCCTCTGGCCCGATCGCCGGGTGGTGCTGGTGGCCGGCATGCTGGACGACAAGGACGTGGAACAGGCGGCGGCCGCCATCGCCCCGGTGGCGGCGCGGGCGGTGGTGACGGAGCCCCCCTCGCCCCGGGCCGCCCGGGCGGAGCGGCTGGCCGGGGCGCTGGCCGCACATGGGGTGGCGGTGGCCGTCCAGCGGGAGCCTCTGGCGGCCCTGGAGCGGGCCCTGCAGGAAGCAGGACCGGGCCAGCCCGTGCTGGTCTGCGGCAGCCTCTACCTGGTGGGGACGGTGCGCGCCCAGCTGCTGGTCCCCACGGCGGCACCCGGCGGCTGACCTTGCGGCACGCAGGGAACGGACCCTTACAGCCCGAACTGCCCGGTAGAGGCCGGCCCTGTCGCCCCGGCGGGTTCGCCGGCGGCGTCCCCGGGGCCGGGGCATCGCCTCGGATTTGCTCCATTGAGGCCGGCCGTGCGGGGGGAGAGTTCGGTGAAGCAAACCGTGATCATCGACGGGGCACGGACGCCCTTCGGCAAGTTCGGCGGGGCCTTGAAGGACGTCCCGGCGGTGGAGCTGGGCGCCGTGGCGATCCGGGCGGCCCTGGAACGGGCCGGGGTCGCCGGCGACCAGGTGGACTACGTGCTGATGGGCATGGTCGTCCAGGCGGGGGCGGGCCAGATTCCCTCCCGCCAGGCGGCGGTCAAGGCGGGGTTGCCGGTGACGGTGCCCTCGGACACCATCAACAAGGTCTGCGCCTCCAGCCTGCGGGCCGTGAACCTGGCGGATGCCCTGATCCGGGCCGGGGATGCGGCCGTGGTGGTGGCGGGCGGCATGGAGAGCATGAGCCAGGCGCCGTACCTGGTGCGCCAGGCCCGCTGGGGCGCACGCATGGGCCACGGCGAGCTGGAGGATGCCCTGCTCACCGACGGCTTGCTCTGCGCCTTCGGCGGCTGCCACATGGGCGTGTACGGCAGCCGGGTGGCGGCGGAGTACGGCATCACCCGCGAGGAGCAGGACCGCTGGGCGCTGCGCAGCCACCAGCGGGCCGTGGCGGCCATGGACGCGGGGCGGCTGGCGGAGGAGATCGTCCCCGTGGAGGTGCCGGGGCGCAAGGGCCAGGTGACCCGGGTGGAGGCCGACGAGGCGCCGCGCCGGGACACCAGTTACGAGAAGCTGGCCGCCCTGCCCCCGGCGTTCGAGAAGGACGGCACGGTGACGGCGGGCAACGCCCCGGGCATCAACGACGGCGCCGCCGCCCTGGTCCTCATGGAGGCCGAGCGGGCCCGGGCCCTGGGCCTCAAGCCCCTGGCCACCATCGTCAGCCAGGGGCAGGCCTCGCTGGACCCGCCCTACCTGCACACCGTGCCCTATTACGCTGCCGAGCGGGCCCTCCAGAAGGCCGGCCTCGGCTGGGACGACATCACCCTCTTTGAGGTGAACGAGGCCTTTGCCGCCGTGGCCCTGACCACCATGAAGCTGGGCGGCTGGGACCCGGAGAAGGTGAACGTCAACGGCGGGGCCGTGGCCCTGGGGCACCCCATCGGTGCCAGCGGCGCCCGCATCCTCCTGACCCTGGCCTACGAGCTGCGGCGCCGGGGCGGCGGGTACGGCATCGCCACCATCTGTAGCGGTGGCGGCCAGGGCGAGGCGACCCTGATCCGGGTGGATTCGTAAGCCCCGGGCGTCGTCCCGCCGGCACAGGTTGCGGCTCGCAGGCTCGCCCGTCCTGCGGCCTGCGGGCGCGCCCAGGCGGCGGCCCGCAGCGAGGGGAGGTGCCTGCCGTGGCGGGGTACGAACCCGAACCAGGCCACGAACCGGACGTTGCGGCTCGCGCCGGGGAACCCCGGGCCCCCGCGCCCGCGGGGGCGGGAACCGCGGCCGGTAGCGCATCCCAGGGACCGGTCCCGGATCCGGGCGGTGGGCCGGCACCGGCTTCCTCGCCGGAGTCCGGCCTGCCGGGCGGTGGCTTCCGGGCGCCCTTCCCCAGCGCCGGGCTCCCCACGGTGGCCGAGGCCCTCCAGCGGATCCTGGCGGCGGCAGGGCGGCCGCCCCTGGCGACGGAAGAGGTGCCCCTGGCCGCGGCCCTGGGCCGGGTGCTGGCCAAGCCCGTCTACGCCCCCGAGGACGTCCCGGGCTTTCACCGGGCGACCGTCGACGGCTATGCCGTGCGCAGCCAGGACCTGCGGGGCGTGGAGCCCGGCCGGCCCGCCCGCCTGCAGGTGGCGGGCCGGGTGCTGGCCGGCCAACCCGCCCGGGTGACGGTGGAACCCGGCCAGGCGGTGGCCGTGCCCACGGGCGGGATGCTGCCGCCCGGCGCCGATTGCGTGGTCATGTTCGAGCACACCACCCGGGAGGGACCGTGGCTGCTGGTGCACCGCTTTGCCGGCCCCGGCGACAACGTCATCGCCCGGGGCGAGGACGCCGCCGCCGGCCTGGCCCTGTTGCCGGCCGGGCGCCGGCTGGGGCCCGCGGAGCTGGGTGCCCTGGCGGGCGCGGGCGTCACCCGCCTGACCGTGGCCCGGGGACCTCGGGTCGCCCTGCTGCTGACCGGCGACGAGGTGGTTCCTCCCGGCCGGGAGCCTGCACCCGGCCAGATCCGGGACATCAACGGGGTGGCCCTGGCGGCCGCCTTGCGGCAGGATGGCGCCGAACCCCTGGACCCCGTCTACGTGCCGGACGAGCCGGACGCCTTCCGGCAGGCCCTGGGGGCCGCCCTGGCGGCTGCCGACCTGGTGCTGATCTCGGGCGGCAGCTCCGTGGGCGAGCGCGACCTGACGGCCGAGCTGGCCGCCGAGCTGGAGCCGCCCGGCGTGATCCTCCACGGCATCGCCCTCAAGCCGGGCAAGCCCACCCTCTTCGCCATGGCGGGGCGCAAGCCGGTGTTCGGCCTTCCCGGCAACCCCGTCTCGGCGCTGGTGGTCTACCGGCTGCTGGTGCGGCCGCTGATCCAGCGCTGGCTGGGGCTTGCACCCGAGCCCGGTCCCGGCCCCCGCATCCGGGCGCGCCTGGAGACGGCCCTGCGCCGCCCGCCGGGCCGGGAAGAGTACGTACCCGTGGCCCTGATCTGGCGCGGGGGCGAGTACGGTGCCCGCCCCCAGCCCCGCAAGTCCGGCCTGATCTCGGCCCTCACGGGCGCCCAGGGGCTGGTCCACCTGCCCCTGGAGATCGAGGGCCTGCCGGCGGGTGCGGAGGTGGAGGTGATCCCCTGGTGAGGGAGCCCTTGCCTTCCGGACAGGGAGCGGTTCCCGGCGCCGGGGCGCCGGCCGGCGCCGGAGGGACCGGGCCGGGCCTGGCGGCAGGGGACCAGGGATGGACCCACCTGGACGGGGCGGGCCGGGCCCGGATGGTGGACACCAGCGGCAAGCCCGTCACCCTCCGCGAGGCCGTGGCCCGGGGCCGGGTGCGCATGGCGCCGGCCACCCTGGCCCGCCTGCGCGCGGGCGACGTGCCCAAGGGGGACGTCTGGGCCGTGGCCCGGGTGGCGGGCATCCTGGCGGCCAAGGAGACCGGCCGGCTCATCCCGCTCTGCCATCCCCTGCCTCTGGACGCGGTGGCCGTCGACTTCCGGCTCGGCGCCGAGGGCGTGGAGATCCAGGCCACCGCCCGCACCACCGCGCGCACGGGGGTCGAGATGGAAGCCCTGACGGCGGTCACCGTGGCCGCCCTGACCCTGATCGACATGTGCAAGGCCCTGGACCGGGGCATGGTGATCGAGGCCGTCCGCCTGGTGCGCAAGACCGGCGGGCGCAGCGGCGAGTACACTCGCCCGGACGAGCCGGCCTGGGAGGACCTGGGCGAGCCGGTGGGGCCCCCGGGCCCGCAGCCATGACGGAAACCCGTGCCCCCGGGGCCCCGCAGACCCGCAACCCGGGGGACCGGAAGGGAAGGTGAAGGCGTGCGGGTGGCGATCCTGACCGTGAGCGACGGGGTGAGCCAGGGCTGGCGCCGGGATGAGAGCGGCGAGTACCTGGCCCGCTGGGCTGCCGAGGGCGGGGCGGTGGTGGTGGAGCGCGGCGTCGTGCCCGATGACCGGGACGCCATCGCCCGCTGGCTGCGGGCCGCGGCCGGGCGGGCGGACATCGTCTTCACCACCGGCGGCACCGGCCTGGGGCCCCGGGACGTCACGCCGGAAGCCACCCTGGACGTGGTGGAGCGCCTGGTGCCCGGGCTGCCCGAGCGGATGCGGGCCGCCACGGGCGCGGCCAACCCCATGGCCTACCTTTCCCGGGGGGTGGCGGGCATCCTGGGCCGCACCCTGATCGTCAACCTGCCGGGCAGCCCCCGGGGGGTGGCCGAGTGCCTGGCGGCGCTGGAACCCTTGCTGGCCCATGCCGTGGCCATCCTGCAGGGGGGCGGTCACGACGCGCCGGGCCACCCTCTGCCGCCCCCGCCCTCAGGCGCACCCTCCGGCCATGCCTGACCCGCCACGCATAAAGCGCCCCTCGCGCGGGAACAGGATAAGCGGCCGAGTTGGGAGCGGCGGCCAAATCGGGGCTTGACGACCGTTTTTGGCCGCCTTACCATAGTCGGTGGCTTAGCACTCTCCGAAAGGGAGTGCTAACAGGACAGGCGTCGTAGCGGCCCGGGGGCTCCGGCCCGCCGGCCCGCCGGCCGGTCATCCTGCAACCCATCATCCAAGCGCTGTGGCCGGGCGCCCCGGAACCAACCTGCATCCTTTCAGGGAGGTGCACGGCGGTGAGCGTTCAGCCGCAGCCCAAGGGAGGGACCGTTTCGGTGAAGCTGCGCCCTCTCGGCGACCGGGTGGTCGTCAAGGTGCTGGAGGAAGAGGAGCGGACCAAGGGCGGGATCATCCTGCCGGACACGGCCAAGGAGAAGCCCCAGCAGGGTGAGGTCCTGGCCGTGGGCACGGGCCGCATCCTCGAGAATGGCCAGAAGGTGCCCCTGGAGGTCAAGGAAGGTGACCGGGTCATCTTCTCCAAGTACGCCGGCACCGAGGTCAAGCTGGATGACGAGGAGCTGCTGATCCTCAGCGAACGGGACATTCTGGCCATCGTTCAGTAACCGAGGAGGGGAAGCGGCATGCCGAAGCAGCTGGTCTTCAACGAGCAGGCGCGGCGCAGCCTCGAAAAGGGGCTGAACACCGTCGCCAACGCCGTCAAGATCACGCTGGGGCCCAAGGGCCGCAACGTGGTCCTGGAGAAGAAGTTCGGCTCCCCCACCATCACCAACGACGGCGTGACCATCGCCCGGGAGATCGAACTCAAGGACCCCTTCGAGAACATGGGCGCCAAACTCCTGACCGAGGTGGCGACCAAGACCAACGACGTGGCCGGTGACGGGACCACCACCGCCATCGTGCTGGGCCAGGCCATGGTCCGCGAGGGCATGAAGGTGGTGGCCGCCGGCGCCAACCCGATCCTGGTCAAGCGGGGCATCGAGAAGGCGGTCGCCGCCGTGGTGGAGGAGATCAAGCGGATCGCCAAGCCCGTGGAGACCAAGTCGGCGACCCAGCAGGTGGCCTCCATCTCCGCCAACGACGAAGAGATCGGCAAGATGATCGCCGACGCCATGGAGAAGGTCGGCAAGGACGGCGTCATCACGGTCGAGGAGAGCAAGACCCTGGACACGACCGTCGAGGTCGTGGAGGGCATGCAGTTCGACCGGGGCTACCTGTCGCCGTACTTCGTCACCGACCCGGAGGCCATGGAGGCCGTCCTGGAGGACCCCTTCATCCTGATCACCGACCGCAAGATCTCCTCGGTCAATGACCTGTTGCCGGTCCTCCAGCGGGTGGTGGAGCGGGGCAAGCCGCTGCTGATCATCGCCGAGGACGTGGAGGGCGAGGCCCTGGCCACCCTGGTGGTCAACAAGATCCGCGGCACCCTGCAGTCCTGCGCGGTGAAGGCGCCCGGCTTCGGCGACCGGCGCAAGGCCATGCTGGAGGACATCGCCATCCTCACCGGCGGCCAGGTGGTCTCCGAAGACCTGGGCATCAAGCTGGAGAACGTCACCCCTGACATGTTCGGCCGCGCCAAGAAGGTGGTCGTGGAGAAGGAGAACACGACCATCGTCGAAGGCGCCGGCGATCCGCAGAAGATCAAGGCCCGCATCAACGTCATCAAGCGGCAGATCGAAGAGACCACCTCGGACTTCGACCGCGAGAAGCTGCAGGAGCGGCTGGCCAAGCTGGCCGGCGGCGTGGCCGTGATCAAGGTCGGCGCGGCCACCGAGGTGGAGCTGAAGGAGAAGAAGTACCGCATCGAGGACGCCCTCTCCGCCACCCGGGCGGCGGTGGAGGAGGGCATCGTCCCCGGTGGCGGCTCCACGCTCGTGCACGCCATCAAGGCGCTGGACAAGGTGGAGGCCCGCAACGAGGACGAGCGGATGGGCATCGAGATCGTCCGCCGCGCCCTGGAGGAGCCCCTGCGCCAGATCGCGACCAACGCCGGCCTGGAGGGCTCCGTGGTGGTCGAGCGGGTCAAGCAGCTGCCCGACAACGAGGGCTTCGACGCCCTGACGGGCGAGTACGGCGACATGTTCGCCCGGGGCATCGTCGACCCGGCCAAGGTGACCCGTTCGGCGCTGCAGAACGCGGCCAGCATCGCCGCCATGGTGCTGACCACCGAGTCGCTGGTGGCCGACCTGCCCGAGGACAAGAAGGAAGCGGCCGGCGGCGGCATGGGCGACATGGACTTCTGATCCGGTCGCTGCGAAGGAACCGGCCCGATCGGGGTGGCCGCAAGCCGCTGGCGCGCGGCACCCTTCCCGGAACACAGCACGCCGCGGGGCGGAACCCCGCGGCGTGCTCTTTCAGGGGGGACCGGCGTGTCAAGGGGGACCGGCTTCAGGCCGGGCCATGGTATCATGCCGTCAATGAAAAGGAGCGATGGGACCATGTCCGATGCCCGTTCCCCCCTTTCCCCGGCCGAACCCGCCGAGCGGGTGGTGATCCTGGACTTCGGCTCCCAGTACGGCCACCTCATCGCCCGCCGGGTGCGGGAGCTGGGGGTGTACTCGGAGGTCCTGCCCCACAACGCGCCGCTGGCCCAGATCCTGCGCCACCGGCCGCGGGGCGTGATCCTTTCCGGCGGTCCGGCCAGCGTCTACGAGCCCGGTGCCCCCCAGTGCGATCCCGGCCTGTGGCATGCCGGGGTGCCCGTTCTGGGCATCTGCTACGGCATGCAGCTCATGGTCCACCAGCTGGGCGGGCGCGTGGCCCGCGCGGAAGAGCGGGAGTACGGCCCGGCGACCCTGGAGGTGGAGGAACCCGGCCGCCTGCTGGCCGGCCTGGGGCCGCGCCTGGACGTGTGGATGAGCCACGGCGACCGGGTGGAAACGCTGCCGCCGGGCTTCACCGTCCTGGCCCGCACGGCCGCCTCGCCCTTTGCCGCGGTGGAGGGAGGCGGCGGCCGCTGGCTGGGTGTCCAGTTCCACCCCGAGGTGGGCCACACCCCCCGGGGCCGGGAGATCCTGGCCAACTTCCTCTACGGCGTGTGCGGCTGCCGGGGCGGCTGGACCATGGCCGGCTTCGTCGAGGAAGCGATGGCCGCCCTGCGCCGCCAGCTGGAGGGAGCCCGGGCCCTCTGCGCCCTGAGCGGCGGGGTCGACTCCACCGTGGCGGCGGTTCTGGTCCACCGGGCCATCGGGCCCCGGCTGGCCTGCGTGTTCGTCGACACGGGCCTGCTGCGGGCGGGGGAGGTGGAGGAGGTCCAAGAAAGCCTGGCCGGGCTGGGCATTGAGCTGCGGGTGGTCGATGCCCGGGACCGGTTCCTGGCCGCCCTGGACGGCATCGCCGACCCCGAGGCCAAGCGCAAGGCCGTGGGCGAGACCTTCATCCGCGTGTTCGAGGAAGAGGCCCGCCGCCTGGCCGAGGAACTGGGCCCCATCCCCTTCCTGGTGCAAGGGACCACCTATCCCGACGTGATCGAGAGCGGGGGCGGCGTCGCGGCGACGATCAAGAGCCACCACAACGTGGGCGGCCTGCCCCCGGACCTGGCGTTCCGGCTGGTGGAGCCGCTCCGCTACCTGTTCAAGGACGAGGTGCGGGAGGTGGGCCGCCGGCTGGGGCTGCCGGAGGCCATCGTCCAGCGGCAGCCCTTCCCCGGCCCGGGGCTGGCCATCCGCATGGCGGGGCCCGTGACCGCCGAGCGGCTGGAACGGCTGCGGGCCTGCGACCGCATCGTCCGGGAGGAGATCCGGCGGGCCGGGCTGGAGGGTCGCCTCTGGCAGGCCTTCGCCGTCCTGACGGGCACGCCCACCGTGGGCGTGATGGGCGACCGGCGCACCTACGGCGAGGCGGTGGCCGTGCGGGCGGTGACCTCGGGGGACGGCATGACGGCCGACTGGGCCCGCCTGCCCCACGAGGTCCTCGACCGTATCGCCCGCCGCCTGGCCAATGAGGTGGAGGGCGTCAACCGCGTGGTCTACGACATCACGTCCAAGCCCCCGGCGACCATCGAGTGGGAATGATGCCAGCAGGGTCAGGCCTGGGGGAGTGGGCCGCAGGGAGGCGCGGGAGGCGCCGGACCTGGGCATGGCCGCCGGAACCCGGCTCCAAAGCCGGGTTCCGGGCTTCCGGACCCCGGCCCGGGCGGTGGCCCCGTCCGCATGGGTCTGGCCCCCGGCGAGGGGCTTCCGGCCCGTGACCCTGGAGTCCGGCGGGGAGCCCCGGGTCCCAGACGCCCTTCGACAAGAAGGGCGTCTGGGCAAGGGACAGGTTGGCCGTGGCAGCGGCGAAGGATGTATGTAGCCGGACTGGTGCCGGCGCTGCAGCCTGCCTGTGCCACAACATGACGAAAAAAGTCGAAGCACGGTCCTATTTTTTCGAATTTAGGAGGATCTTGCGGGTGCTTGTCGTAACCTTTTCCTAGCAGGGCCGGAGGGAACGGGCCGGGCCGCGACAAGGAGCGGCCGGTCGCCGCCCGGGATCAGCGGGAGGGGCGGGACCGGCCGGACGCGGGTGGAGGTGACGGGGATGCTTTACCGTGCGGCGAAACTGCTGGCCGGTGTGCTGGCGGCGCTGACCATCGTGGTGAACTATCAGGTCAGCTGGCCCATGTAGTCCCTTGCCGGAAGGGTTGGGCCCGGACCCGCAGCCCTGGCCGGCCTGGCTGCAGGCACCACCACGCCCCTCGCACCCGGGTTACCACCATCAAAACACGGGCGCCGGTGGGGTGTAAAGGCAGGTGGAACCGGTCCGGCGGGCCCTCCGGCCCTCGGCCGGGGCTGCGGAGCCGGCTGCTGCGACGCGAAAGCCGCGTTCGCCGGGGCGAACGCGGCTTTCGCGTGGGCAGGGGCACCGGCACCGCGACTCCGGCCCGGGCTCCTGCGGCTGCACGCCGCCGGGGAGGGTTGCCGCTTGGACCAGCGAAGTGGAACCGCTATGAAGCCTTCGGGGACCGTCGCCCGGTACATGCTGGCCGTGGCCACCTTGGGCCTGGCGGGCCTGGTGGTCCAGGCCGTGCGCTGGCCGGTGCCGCCGTCGGTTCTGGTGCTTGTGCTGGGTTGTGCCCTGCTGGTGGCCGAACTGTACCAGGTGCCCGCCCCCGGCGGGGAGGCGGTCTCCATGGGCTCCCTGGTGGTCCTGGTGTCCCTGTGGCTCCTGGGGCCGCCCGTGCCCATCTGGGCCGAGGTGGTGGGCTGGAGCTTGCTGGCCCTGCGCCGGCGCTCTTTCGGCCTGGTCACGGCCTTCAACATCGGCCAGACGGTGCTGGCCGTGCTGGCCGCCGCCGCGGCCTTCCGCTTCACCGGCGGCGCGTGGGGCCAGCCCCTCGTGGCGGGCGACACCGCCACGCCCTACCTGGCCAGCGCCGTGGCCTTCGGCCTGGTCAACGCCACCCTGGTGGCGGTGGCCTTCGCCCTCTACAAGCGGGTTCCCCTGGGGCAGCAGGTTCGCACCTACCCGGTGGCCGACAGCTGGCGGCTGGCGGTGTCCGCCCTGCTGGCCCTGGGCGTCTACATCCTCTTCACCCGCCACGGCTATCCCCCCGCGGCCCTGGCCGCCTTCCCCGCCGTGACGGTGGTCCACCACTACGTGGCCACCGTCTGGACCCGCCACCTGCGGCAGCGGGCGGTGGAACGCTTCCTGCGCACCCTCCAGGCCGACCCCCAGGGCCTGCGCCGGGCCGACATGCTGGTGCGGCTGGTCACCGAGCTGGCCGAGGCGCTGGGGGTGTCCGGGCGGGACGTCGACAACCTGCGCCAGGCTGCGCTTCTGCACGAGGCAGGCGGGCCGCGCCCCCTGGGCATGGACGACGGCGATCCCGCTCCGGCCCAGCTGGCCCGCCACGCCGTGGCCTCGGCCCGGGAGGTGGCGCGGATCGCGGTGCTGGAGCCGGTGGCGAGGGTCCTCCGGCACCACCACGAGCATTGGGACGGCAGCGGCGGGCCCGACGGCCTGGGGGGCACGGCCATCCCCCTGTGCAGCCGGATCCTGGCCGTGGCCGAGGACTATCTTTTCGCCCTGCAGCGCTGGGGCGATCCCGGGGCGGCCTGGGAGGCGGTGCAGGGCCGGGCCGGCAGCCGGTTCGACCCCCGGGTGGTGGAGGCCCTGGGACAGGTGCGGGGCAGTGTGGCCTGGCTGCCCGAGCGGGGACTGAGCGTGGCCGGGGAGCTGGCCGTGGCGGCTGAGCAGCTGCGCCGGTTCGTCCGGGAAGCGGGGCGGGGGGTGAAGGGCCGGGGTACGGGCTTCGACGACGAGGTCCTGGTGCGGCAGGCGGCGGGAGCGGTGGTGGCTCTCTCCCACCTGACCCGGGTGATCAACGCCACCCTGCGCCCGGACGAGGTGGCCGAGCGGGTCCTGGACACCTTCCTGCAGGTCGTGGGCGGGCGCGTGTTGTGGCTGGTTCCGGGGGGCCGGGCCGGCGTGCTGCGGGTGGCGGCCCTGCGCAACGGGCCGCCGGGCCTGGTGGGCGGAGAGCTGGATCTGCACCGCCCGCCCTTCCAGCGGCTGCTGGAAGGGCGCAGGCCGCTGCTGGCCCGGCTGGAACCCGGCCAGGGGCCGGACTGGCTGCTGGCGGGCCAGCGGCGGTGGGTGCTGGCCCTGCCCCTGGTGGCCAGGGACCAGCTGCTGGCGGCGGTGGTGGTGGTCCGGGACGAGCCCCTCCCCCAGGCCCTGAGCCAGACGGACCTGCTGGCGGTGGTGGCCAGCCAGGCGGCCCTGAGCCTCGACAACGCCCGCCTGTTCGAGCAGGTCCAGGCGCGCCTGCAGGAGCTCACCGCCCTGAAGCGGTTCCAGGACCTGATCTTCGAGCAGGTGGGGACAGGCATCGTCGCCGCTGACGCCGCCGGCACGGTCACCCTGGTCAACCGCGCGGCGGCGGCCATCCTGGAGCGGGCCGGCTGGGCGCCGGCCGTGGTATCGCGGCCGCGGCCCTTGGGGGCGAGCAACCCCTGTGATAGCATGCTTCTGGAACAGCTGGAGGCGACCGAGCCCCTGCCCCCGCGCCTCTTGGAGCTGGAGGGGCGGGACGGGTCACCGCTGGCCGTGGCGGTCCGGGCCTTTCCCCTGGTGGGACCGGACGGGGAGAAGGCCGGGGCCGTGGTGTTGTTGCAGGACGTGACCCAGGAACGGGAACTGGAACTGCGGGCGCGGCGCTCGGAGCGCCTGGCGGCGGTGGGCCAGCTGGCGGCGGGCGCTGCCCACGAGATCCGCAATCCCCTCACCGCCATCAAGGGGTTCATCCAGCTCCTGGACCGGCGGCTTGAAGGCGAGGCAGCGGGCTACATCGACATCGTCCTGCAGGAGATCGAGCGGATCGAGACCATCGTCAACGACCTGCTGCTGCTGGCCCGCCAGCCCCGGCTGCGCCTGCGCCGCGTGGATGTGGGGGCGCTGCTGCAGAGGCTGGTGGACATGATCCGGCTGGACCAGGCGGCCCGGAGCTGTGTGGTGGAGCTGCGGGTGAGGGAGCCGCTGCCGCCCGTGGTGGCCGACGAGAGCCAGCTGCGGCAGGTGTTCCTCAACCTGATCCGCAACGGCCTGGACGCCATGCCGGAAGGCGGCTGCCTGCAGATCCGGGCCTTCGCCAATCCCGCGGCGGGGACCGTGGTGGTCGAGGTGGAAGACCGCGGGCCCGGGATCCCGCCCGAACATCTGGGCCGGATCTTCGACCCCTTCTTCTCCACCAAGGAGGGGGGTACGGGCCTGGGCCTGGCGGTGAGCTACGGCATCGTCCGCAGCCACGGCGGGCATATCGACGTGGAAAGCGAGCCGGGCCGAGGCACGCGCATGCGTGTGGTGCTGCCCGTCGACGGTCCCCCGCCCACGGCGCCCGCCTCGTCGACGGCGGGCGAGCCGGAAGCCGCCGGCTCCCCGGCCCCGGGCGCGCAGCCGGGGCCTGCGGGCCGCGTGGGGGGAAAGGGCCGGACCGGCTCCTGACCGGCCTCGGGACGGTCCCTGTCCACAAGAGCCGGCCCGGCGTGATCCGGGACCGGCAGGTCCGGCGTGGGGAGGTTCTGGTTTTGACGGATTTGCTGGCAGATCTGAACCCTGCCCAGCGGGAGGCGGTCACCCATCCCGGCGGTCCCGTGCTGGTGCTGGCCGGGGCCGGGAGCGGCAAGACCCGGGTGCTGACCCGCCGGGTGGCCTACCTGCTGGAGCAGGGGGTGGCGCCCCACCAGATCCTGGCCATCACCTTCACCAACAAGGCGGCCCGGGAGATGCGGGAGCGGGTCGAGCAGCTGGTGGGGGCCGGCGCCCGGGACATGTGGATCGGCACCTTCCACGCCAGCTGCGTGCGCATCCTGCGCCGGGACGGTTACCGCATCGGCTACGATCGCAACTTCGTCATCCTGGACGAGGACGACCGCCGTGCGGTGCTCCGGGAGGTCCTCAAGGAGCGGAACCTCAGCGAGACCCGCTACCCGCCCAACGCGGTGGGGGCGGCCATCTCGGCCGCCAAGAACCAGCTGCTGGATCCCGAGCAGTTCGCCGCCCGCTACCGGGACTTTTACCGCCAGCAGGTGGCCATGGTGTACGCCGCCTACCAGCAGCGGCTGGAGCGCAACGGCGCCATGGACTTCGACGACCTGCTGATGCAGGCGGTGCGCCTGCTGGAAGAGGCGCCCGACGTCCTGGCCTACTATCAGCGCCGGTTCGTCCACATTCTGGTGGACGAGTACCAGGACACCAACCACGCCCAGTACCGGCTGCTGCGCCTCCTGGCGGCAGGGCACCGCAACCTGTTCGTGGTGGGCGACCCGGACCAGAGCGTCTACCGTTGGCGGGGCGCCGACATCACCAACATCCTGCGCTTTGAGGAAGACTATCCCGACGCCCGGGTGGTGCGGCTGGAGTTGAACTACCGCTCCACGGCCTCCATCCTGGGAGCCGCCCAGGCGGTGATCGAGCACAATACCCAGCGCAAGGAGAAGCAGCTGCGCTCCGTCCACGGGGAGGGGGCGCGGGTGGTGGTCTTCGGCGCCGCCGACGAGCACGACGAGGCCTGGTTCGTGGCCCGGGAGATGGAGCGGTTGCACGCCGAGGGCCACGAGTACGGGGAGATGGCCGTTCTCTACCGCACCCACGCCCAGTCGCGGGTGGTGGAGGAGACCCTGCTGCGCCGGGGCATCCCCTACCGCATCGTCGGGGGCCTCAAGTTCTACGAGCGCAAGGAGGTCAAGGACATCCTGGCCTACCTGCGCCTGGCGGTGAACCCCGAAGACCGGATCAGCCTGCGGCGGGTGATCAACGTGCCCCGCCGCGGGATCGGGGAGGCCACCCTGGCCCGGCTGGAGGCGTACCTGGACCGGGAGGGCGCCGGCCTGCTGGAGGCTCTGGCGGCCGCCGAGACCATACCGGGCATCACCCGTCCCCAGGCGGCCGCCCTGCTGGCCTTCGGCGGAGTGATCGCCGACCTGCGGGCGGCGGCGGAAAACCGGCCGGCCTATGACGTCATCGCCCTGGCCCTGGAGCGCACGGGCTACCGGGAGATGCTGGAGCAGGAGCAGACGCCCGACGCCATGACCCGCCTGGAGAACCTCAAGGAGCTGCTCTCGGTGGCCCGGGACTTCGAGCGCCAGCGGGGGCCGGGCGACGCGCCCCTGGTCGACTTTTTGGCGGAGGTGGCCCTGGTCAGCGACGTGGACCAGCTGGAGGAAGGGGCCCGGGCCGTCTCCCTGATGACCCTGCACAGCGCCAAGGGCCTGGAGTTCGACGTGGTCTTCATCACGGGGATGGAAGAGGGGGTCTTCCCCCACAGCCGTTCCCTGGACGACCCGCAGGAGCTGGAGGAGGAACGCCGCCTCTGCTACGTGGGGATGACCCGGGCGCGGCAGCGGCTCTACCTGTGCTTCACCCGCCAGCGGACCCTGTTCGGCGCCACCCGGCGCCAGGTGCCCTCCCGCTTCCTGGAGGAGGCCGACGAGCGCTACCTGGAGTGGCAAGGACTGCCGCCCGGCGGGGGCGATCCGGACCTGGACGAGGAGGAGCCCCTCTGGGGCGGGAACGGTCGCCCCGGGCGCGGGTCCAGGGCGGCTTTCCCGGGAAGCTTCCCGGGGACCTTCGCGGGGGCAGGCGGGACCGGCCGGCCCGGCGGCCCATGGGGTGCCGGGCGGGCCGCCCGGGCCGGTTCCACCGGTCCGGGCAGGGGTGCTGCGGGAGGAACCGGCGGCGCCGGCGGCGCCCACGGCGGGGCGGGCGCGGCGGGGAGCGCCCTGTCCGGGCGCGTCCCCGGGGGCGATTTCCGGCCCGGGGAGAGGGTGGTGCACCCGCGCTTCGGCCAGGGCACCGTGATCATGCGCCGGGGCGAGGGGGACGACGCCGAGGTGACCATCGCCTTCCCCGACGCCGGCCTCAAGACCTTCATCGTGCGCTACGCCAACCTGCGGCGGGCTTGAACACGCCGGGGCAAGGGGGAGTGGTCATGGACGGCCAGGGGGACCTGTGGAGCGCGGGGGAGGGCGCGGGAGCAGGCCCGCAGGCCGCGGGGGATGGGGCTCCAGCGGCGGACAAGGGTATGGGGGCGGCCGGGGCCGGGGGAGGGGTGCCGGCGGGCCGCCCGGCGGCGGGCGTTCCGGCCGACCTGGAGGCGGCCCGGGCCCGGGTGGAGGCCCTGCGCGAGCAGATCCGGCATCATGACTACCTTTATTACGTGCTCGACCGGCCCGAGATCGACGACGCCGCCTACGACGCCCTGATGCGCCAGCTGCGGGAACTGGAGCAGCGGTTCCCCGAGCTGGTCACCCCCGACTCGCCCACCCAGCGGGTCGGGGGCCGCCCGGCCGCGCCCTTTGCTCGGGTCGAACACGCCGAGCCCATGCTCAGCCTGGACAACGCCTTCAGCCGGGAGGAGCTGGAGGCCTTCGACCAGCGGGTCCGCCGCGCGGTGGGGGACGACGTGGCCTATGTGGCGGAGCTGAAGATCGACGGCCTGTCCATCGCCCTGACCTACGAGGGAGGCCGGTTCGTCCGCGGCGCCACCCGCGGCGACGGTGAGGCCGGGGAAGACGTCACCGCCAACCTGCGCACCATCCGCAGCCTGCCCCTGCGGCTGCGGGACCGGGAGCGACCGGTGCCCCGGCGGGTGGAGATCCGCGGCGAGGTCTACATGACCTTCGACGCCTTCCGCCGGCTCAACCAGGAACAGGAGGCACGGGGGCTGGCGCCCTTCGCCAACCCGCGCAACGCGGCGGCCGGCTCGGTGCGCCAGCTGGATCCGGCGGTGACGGCCTCCCGGTCGCTGAACCTGTGGGTCTACGCCCTGGCGGGCTGGGAGGGCGACGAGCCGGCGCCGCGCAGCCAGTGGGAGGTGCTCCAGACCCTGCGGGCATGGGGGCTGCCCGTCAACCCCCACGCCCGGCGGTGCACCGGCCTGGACGAGCTCTTCGCCTACATCGACGAGTGGGCGGAGCGGCGCCACCAGCTGCCCTACCTGACCGACGGCATCGTGATCAAGGTCGACGACCTGGAACAGCAGCGGCAGCTGGGGGCCACGGCCCGCAGCCCCCGCTGGGCCATCGCCTACAAGTTCCCGGCGGAGAAGGCGCGGACGCGGGTGCGGGACATCCTGGTCAGCGTGGGCCGCACCGGTGCCCTGACGCCGGTGGCGGTGCTGGATCCCGTGCTGCTGGCGGGGACCACCGTCAGCCGGGCCAGCCTGCACAACGCCGACTACATCCGGGAGAAGGACGTGCGCATCGGCGATCTGGTGGTGGTCCACAAGGCGGGGGAGATCATCCCCGAAGTGGTCGAGGTGGTGAAGGAGGCCCGCACGGGCGCCGAGCGGCCCTTCTCCATGCCCGAGCGCTGCCCCGCCTGCGGCAGCCCGGTGGTGCGGGTGGAAGGCGAGGCGGCCACCCGCTGCCCCAACGCGGCCTGCCCGGCCCAGCAGCTGGAGCGCATCCGCCACTTCGCCTCGCGGGACGCCATGGACATCGAGGGGCTGGGGCCGGCCATCATCGAGCAGCTGGTCGGCCGGGGGCTGGTGCGCGACGTGGCCGACCTCTACCACCTGGAGCCGGAGCCCCTGGCCCAGCTGGAACGCATGGGTCCCAAGTCCGCCGCCAACCTGGTGGCCGCCATCGACGCTTCCCGGGGGCGGCCGCTGCGCCGGCTGCTCTACGGCCTGGGCATCCGCTTCGTGGGCGAGCGGGTGGCCGGGCTCCTGGCGCGGCACTTCGGCACCATCCAGCGCCTGATGGCGGCGGGGCCGGACGAGCTGATGGCCGTCCCCGAGATCGGGCCCCGCATCGCCGAGAGCGTGGTCACCTTCTTCCGGGACGAGCATAACCGCCAGCTGATCCGCCGGCTGGCGGAGGCGGGGGTGGAAGCGGCGGCGGGCGCGCCGGAGCCGGGCAGTGCCGCGGCGCGGGCGGTGGTAGCGGCGGCGACGGCCGCGGGCGGGCCCGCGGGAGCAACGGGCACGGCGCCTGGTGGCCCGGCGGCTGCAGGGGCGCCCGGGACCGCGGCGGGCGGCGTCGCAGGGGCGGGCGCGGGGGTGGCTGCGGCCCGCAGGGCAGGCGCCGGGGATGGGGCTGCCGGGGCCGGGTTCGTCCCTGGAGCCGGCCCCGGGGCGGGAGCTGGTGCCGCCGGTGCGCCGGCCGCTTGGCCCGATGTCCCGCCCGAGGTGCGGGAGCGGGTGGCCGGCAAGACCTTCGTGTTCACCGGCGGCCTGGCCAGCATGACCCGGGACGAGGCCCAGGAACTGGTGGAGGCGCTGGGCGGCCGGGCCACCGGCAGCGTCAGCCGCAAGACGGACTACGTGGTGGCCGGCGAGGGGGCGGGTTCCAAGCTGGCCCGAGCGCGAGAGCTGGGCATCCCCGTGCTGGACGAGGCGGCCTTCCTCCGGCTTGTCGGCCGCGAACCGGCGGGAGGGTGAGGGGCGGCCCCCCGCACAAGAGGTGCGGGATCCGGCGGCGCATCCCGCCATGCTCCGGTGGAACGGCAGCCCGGCCCAGGCCCGGCGGGACGGCCGGAGTCCCCCTGGCGGCGACCATGCCCGGCCGGAGCCCCTGCGTGGCCGGGCGGAACCCCGCAGGCCCGGGGAGCGCGCGGGGAAAGGGGCATCTGCCGCCTGCGGCTGCCGGCGGGAAGGATCCCGGCATCCTGCAGCGAACCAGTGCAGGGAATTGCTACCGGACATGCTGCGCACCGGCCGCCGCCGGCCCCGCCGGCGGCGCTCCGTCTACCGCACCTGGGAGGAACCCGCGTTGCCCGAGGCAGCCCAGTCCCCGTTTGCAGCCGGGGCCGGGGCGGCGCCCCCGTTCCCCGGCCGGTCGCCGGTCCCTGCCGGCCCTCCCTCGCCCTCGCCGGTCCCGCCCGGGACGGGGTCCCGGCCCGCTGGCGGGGCGCCCCGGACCGGTACGGCATCGGAGGCGGCGGGCCGGCCCGGGAGGGCCGAACCCCTTCTGGAAGTGCTCGACTTGCGCACCGAGTTCCACGCCGGCGGGGTCCGCTTTGCCGCCGTGGACGGTGTCAGCTTCACCATCCACCGCGGCGAGACGGTGGGCCTGGTGGGGGAGTCCGGATCAGGGAAGAGCGTGACCTCCCTTTCCATCCTGCGGCTCGTCCCCTCGCCCCCCGGCCGCATCGCCAGCGGCTCCATCCTGTTCGAGGGCCGGGATCTGTTGCGCCTCGGCGAGGCCGAGATGCGCCGTATCCGAGGCAACCGCATCGCCATGATCTTCCAGGAGCCCATGACCTCCTTGAACCCCGTCTTCACCGCCGGCGAGCAGATCGCCGAGGCTCTGCGCTGGCACCGCCGCCTCCCCCGCCGGGAGGCGCAGGCCCGGGCGGTGGAGCTGCTGCGGCTGGTGGGCATCCCCGACCCGGAGGTGCGGGCGCGCCAGTACCCTCACCAGATGTCGGGGGGCATGCGCCAGCGGGTGATGATCGCCATGGCTGTAGCCTGCGACCCCCAGCTGCTCATCGCCGACGAGCCCACCACGGCCCTGGACGTGACGGTGCAGGCCCAGATCCTCGATCTCATGAAGGACCTGCGCCGGCGCCTGGGCACGGCCATCCTGCTGATCACCCACGACCTGGGCGTGGTGGCCGACATGGCGGACCGGGTGCTGGTGATGTACGCCGGCCGCATCGTGGAGGCGGCGCCGGTGGACGACCTGTTCGCCCGGCCGCTCCACCCGTACACGGAGGGCTTGCTGGCCTCCATGCCCCAGCTGCACCGGCGCGCCCAGCGGCTCCACGTGATCCCGGGCCAGGTGCCGAGCCCGGCCCGGCTGCCGGCGGGGTGCAGGTTCCACCCGCGCTGCCCCTACGCCATGGACATCTGCCGCCACCAGGAGCCGGCGCTGAAGCCCGCCGGCGAGGGGCGCTGGGTGGCCTGCTGGCTCCGGGACGAACCGGCCGCCGGCGGAGCCCCGGCGGCGGGGGCCGCCCGGGCGGGCGGTAACCCGGGCGCCGGCGACCCCGCGGCCGGTGGAGACGGCCGGGCCGGCGGCGTCCCGGCCGCCAGGGCCGTCCCGGCCGGCATGGACGGCGCGGCGTACGGTGATCGCCTGTCCGCTGGGGCCGACCAGCGGCCCGGCGCGGCCCCGGGAGGGATCCGCCCATGAGCCGCCCGCTAGTCGAGATCCGCGGCCTGAAGAAGTACTTCCCCGCCGCCGGCGGCCGGCTGGGCCGCCCGCGCGGCTGGGTACGGGCGGTGGACGGCATCGACCTCGACATCTTCCCGGGGGAGACCCTGGGGCTGGTGGGCGAGTCCGGTTGCGGCAAGACCACCACGGGGCGGCTGGTCCTGCGGCTGCTGGAGCCCACGGCCGGTTCGGTCCGGTTCGACGGCACGGACATCTTCCAGCTGCGCGGCGCGGCCCTGCGGCGGCTGCGGCGGGACATGCAGATCATCTTCCAGGACCCGTTCGGTTCCCTCAACCCGCGGCGGACGGTGGGGGACATCATCGGCGAGGCCCTGGCCGTCCACGGCATCGCCCGCGGCCGCGCGCTGCGGGAGCGGGTGGCCGAGCTGTTGGAGCTGGTCGGGCTTGCTCCCGAGCATGCCCGGCGCTACCCCCACGAGTTCTCCGGCGGCCAGCGCCAGCGGATCGGCATCGCCCGGGCCCTGGCCCTGAACCCGCGGTTTGTCGTCTGCGACGAGCCCGTCTCGGCCCTGGACGTGTCCATCCAGTCCCAGGTGATCAACCTGCTGGAAGACCTGCAGGACCGCTTCGGCCTGACCTACCTTTTCATCGCCCACGACCTGTCGGTAGTCCGCCACATCAGCGACCGGGTCGGGGTGATGTACCTGGGCAAGCTGGTGGAGCTGGCACCGGTGGATGACCTGTTCCGCCGCCCCCTGCATCCCTACACCCAGGCCTTGCTGTCCGCCGTGCCGCTGCCCGACCCGCCCCGACAGCGGCAGCGGGAGCGCATCGTGCTGCAGGGCGACGTGCCCTCGCCGGCCAACCCGCCGGCCGGCTGCCGTTTCCACACCCGCTGTCCCTTTGCCGAGGCCATCTGCCGCCAGGAAGAACCGGCCCTGCGGGCCGTGGAGGGCGGCCGCCTGGTCGCCTGCCACCTGGCCGAGAAGCTGCCCACCTCGGGTGCCTGGGAGGCACCGGCCGGCGTGGCCGGCGGGGGATGATCCGGCCCGGGAAAAAGCGCGGCCAAGCGGCGCGGATCCCAGGGGTCTTGGGTCCTCGGTGCGCCCTGGTCCTCCGCCCTGCCGGCGCACGGGACCCCGAAGGTTCGAAGCCGGTGGGGCCCGTCATGTCCAGGCGGGCACCGGTCCGATGCTTCAGCGGCGGCGTCCCTTCCAAGGGGCCCGCCCGCAGCCACGGTGGTGCGGCGCTGACGGTGGGGACCGCCTGGGAGGGACGCCGGTTATTCCCTGTGAAACGGACCGTATCACAGGAGGAAATCGCGCGACCGGCGAGAACATCCCTACGGTGTATGCTGCTTGTCGAAAGAAAAATGACCGGTGAAAGGAGGTGAATCCCCATTCGAACCGGTCTTGCGCCGAGGAAGGCGCAAACCAGCATCAGGGGGGTACCCATGTTGAAGCGTAATCGCAAGCTGTTCGCGCTGTTTAGCCTCCTGGTGGTTGCGGCCCTGGTCCTGTCCGCCTGCGGCAGCGGCGGTGGCAGCCAGGGTGACAACAACCAGCAGCAGGAGGAACCTCAGCAACAGGCTGGCGGGCCCGACAGCCCCAACTACCTCAAGCTGAATCTGGGCGACGAGCCGCCGAGCCTGGACCCGCAGCTGGCGACCGACACGATTTCCTTCCAGATTATCGGCGCCACCTACGAGGGCCTGGTACGCCAGGACCCCAACGGCGAGATCAAAGAGGGCAGCGGCATGGCGGAGAGCTGGGAGGTCTCCGAGGACGGGCTGACCTGGACCTTCCACCTGCGCGACGCGCAGTGGAGCGACGGCAAGCCCGTCACGGCCAACGACTTCGCCTACGCCTGGAAGCGGGCCATGGACCCGCGGCTGGCCTCGCAGTACTCCTACATCATCGCCCCGTACATCAAGGGCGGTAATGATGTGGCGAACGCCTGCGGTGACGACGGCTCCTGCGAGGGCGACGATGCCAAGATCGAAGAGGCCCTCAACAACGTCGGCATCGAGGTCGTCGACGAGAAGACGCTGAAGGTCACTCTGAGCCAGAACGTTCCCTTCTTCCTGAACCTGCTGACCTTCGGCACCTGGCAGCCGGTGCGCCGGGACATCGTCGAACAGTACGGCGACCAGTTTGCCACCGATGCCGACAAGGCCGTCTACAACGGCCCCTTCATCGTCAAGGAGTGGAACCACAACAACTCGCTGCGCATCGAGAAGAACCCGAACTACTGGGATGCTGCCAACGTCAAGCTTGACTATGTCGACTACGTGATGGTGAGCGACGCGGCGGCGTACATCAACGCGTACGAGGCCGGCGAGATCGACGTCACCGGCGTGCCGGCCGAGTTCAAGGAGCAGTTCGAGCAGACCCACGCCGACGAGCTGGGCCGCTACGCCGACGGGGCCACCTTCTACCTGGTCCTGAACACGACCAAGAAGCCGTGGAACAACCCGAAGGCGCGCCAGGCCGTCTCCTACGCTATCGACCGGGAGACCTACACCAACGCCCTGAACAAGGGCATCGGTCTGCCGGCGGTGAGCTACACCAACCCGGTGATCACGGCGCCGGGCGAGCCGGGCGTCAGCTTCGAGGAGAAGTACGTCCGCCCGCTGAACCTGTTCCCGGCCAAGGCCGACCCGGCCAAGGCGAAGCAGCTCTGGCAGGAGGCCCTCCAGGAGGAAGGCCTGACCGAGGTCCCGACCCTGGAGTTCGTCGGTGACAACGGCGACGTGGTCAAGACGCGCCTGGAGTTCTTCCAGCAGCAGCTGAAGCAGAACCTGGGCATCGACATGCAGATCGTCCAGGTGCCCTTCGAGGAGCGGCTGGAGCGGCAGCGCACCCAGAAGTTCGACATCATCATGGCCGGCTGGGGTCCCGGCTATGACCACCCGCTGACCTTCCTGGATATGTGGGTGTGCGACGGGCCCTACAACGACGGCAAGTACTGCAACGAGGAGTACGACAACCTGGTCAAGCAGCTCCAGCAGGCGAAGGACCCCGCCCAGCAGCGGGAGATCGCCATCCAGCTGGAGAAGCTTATTGGCCAGGACGTGCCGATCGTGCCGATCTACCACCGCGAGGTGCTGTACGCGCAGAAGCCCTACGTCAAGAACCTCATCCGGCGGGCCATCGGCTACAGCCCCGAGTTCAAGTGGGCGTACACCGAGGGCCGCGGCCAGTGAGGTCGTAGGGCGGTCAGGCGCGGTCCGTCCTGGAAGGAGACGATAGGCCGGGTCCGGCCGGGCGGGCCCCGTGGCCGCACCGCGCGGCGGAGGGGCCCGCCGGCCGCCCTGACCCGAGGCTTGCGCACCCGACGACGAGACCGGTTGGGACGATGGGATCCCGGCCTCGTGCCGGGATCTCGTGCGTCTGCTGCGTTCGTCCGATGATTGGTGATGCTGGTCGGGGGAGGAAGGGGGGACGTCGCATGCGCCGTTACATCGCCCAGCGCCTGGTGCTGATGCTGGTGTCCATCTGGGCCGTGGTGACCGTGACCTTCGTGTTGATGCACGCCATTCCGGGGAATCCCTTCGCCGATCCGCGGTTGCGGCCCGAGATCCTGGCGCTGATGATGGACAAGTACGGCTTGAACGATCCGCTCTGGGAGCAGTACCTGCGTTACTGGGGCAACCTGCTCCAAGGCGACCTGGGTGTGTCGTTGAAGAACATCGGCCAGAGCGTCAACCGGATGATCGCCGAGGGTTTCCCCTGGTCCGCCTGGATCGGCGGCCAGGCGCTGGTCTTCGCCTTGGTCGTCGGGCTGACCCTGGGCACCATCGCCGCCTTGAACCGTAACCGCTGGCCCGATTACACGGCCATGGTCATCGCCGTCCTGGGTGTCTCGGTGCCGAGCTTCGTCATCGCCGTGTTCGCCCAGTGGCTGTTCGCGGTGAAGCTCAAGCTGGTGCCGGTGCTCTGGAACGGGACCTTCGTCGCATCGATCCTGCCCTCCCTGGCCCTGGGCGGGACGATGCTGGCCACGCTGGTCCGGATGATGCGCACCCAGATGCTGGACGTGATGGGCCAAGACTACATCAACACGGCCCGAGCCAAGGGCCTGTCCCAGGGTGAGGTCATCTGGCGCCACGCCCTGCGCAACGCGATCCTGCCCATCGTGACGATCCTGGGCCCGCTGGTGGCGGGCATCCTGACGGGCACCGTGGTCATCGAGGCCATCTTTGGAATCCCCGGCCTTGGCAAGTATTACGTTGAGAGCGTATATCAGAGGGACTATCCCTTGATCTTGGGGACCACGGTGTTCTATTTCATCTTCCTGATCGTCGCCAACTTCCTGGTCGATCTCTCCTATGGGATCATCGACCCGCGGATTCGGCTGACGAACCGGGCCAGGGGGTGAGTCCATGGCGGTGAACCGGGCGGCGAGGCCGGCGTCGGCGACGGGACCCGATCTGACGCCGGACCTCTTCCAGCCGGCGCCCATGGCCGCCGGCGAGGCGGAGGCCATCGTCCGGCCGAGCCTGACCTTCTGGCAGGACGCTTGGATCCGTTTTCGCGCGAACCGGCTGGCCATGCTAGGTATGGTGCTGCTGATCTTCATGGCCCTGGGATCGTTGTTGGGCCCCGTGATCTCCTATCACGTCGGGGGCCACACCTTTGACTTCCAGGATTACGCCAACATCAACAAGCCGCCCTCGGCCCAGTACTGGTTCGGCACCGACCAGATCGGTCGCGACCTGTTCACCCGGGTCTGGATGGGTGGGCGGATCTCGCTGTTCATCGGCATCGTGGCCGCGCTCCTGGAGCTGATCATCGGCGTGCTCTACGGCGGGATCTCGGGCTATCTGGGCGGGCGCGTCGACGAGATCATGATGCGCATCATCGACGTGCTCTACGGCATCCCGTACCTGCTGCTGGTGATCCTGCTGCTGGTGGTCATGAATCCGGGGTTGCCCACCATCATCCTGGCCATGGGCTTGACGGGCTGGGTCGGCATGGCGCGGCTGGTGCGCGGCCAGATCCTGCAGCTGCGGGAGATGGAGTTCGTCCTGGCGGCCCGGGTGCTGGGCGTGCCCACCATGGCGCTGATCCTGCGCCACCTGGTGCCCAACGTGATGGGGCCCATCATTGTCAGCCTGACGCTGACCGTACCGGGGGCCATCTTCGGGGAGGCGTTCCTGAGCTTTATCGGGCTGGGCGTGCCGCCGCCGCGGGCCAGCTGGGGTACGTTGATCAACGAGGCCTACACCGTGATGCGCATCTGGCCGTGGCAGTTCGCCTTCCCGGCCCTGGCCCTGAGCATCACCATGTTCGCCTTCAACGCCGTGGGCGACGGCCTGCGGGATGCGCTGGATCCGCGCCTGCGGGCCCGGTAGAGAAAGGACGAAGGCCATGGAGAAGCTGCTGGAAGTCCGCGACCTGCGCGTCCACTTCCGCACCCACGGCGGTGAGGTCCAGGCGGTCCGCGGCGTCTCCTTCGACCTGCACAAGGGTGAGACGCTGTGCATCGTGGGGGAGTCGGGCTCCGGCAAGTCCGTCACGGCCCAGACCATCATGCGCCTGATCCCTATGCCGCCGGGGCGGATCGTGAGCGGCAGCATCCGCTTTCAGGGCAAGGACCTGGTCAAGCTGCCCGAGCGGGAGATGCAGAAGATCCGGGGGCGGTCCATGGGCATGATCTTCCAGGATCCCATGACCTCCCTCAACCCGACCATGACCATCGGGCGGCAGATCACCGAACCGCTGATCAAGCACCAGGGGATGCGGCCCGACCAGGCCATGGCGCGCGCCATCGAGCTCCTGCAGATGGTCGGGATCCCCAATCCGGAGACCCGGGTGCGCCAGTACCCCCACCAGTTCTCGGGGGGCATGCGCCAGCGGGCGATGATCGCCATCGCCCTGGCCTGCAACCCGGCGCTGCTGATCGCCGACGAGCCCACCACGGCGCTCGACGTGACGATCCAGGCCCAGATCCTTGAGCTCATGCAGGATCTGAAGCAGCGGCTGGGAACGGCGATCATCCTCATCACCCACGACCTGGGCGTGGTGGCGCGCATGGCCGACCGCATCGCCGTGATGTACGCCGGCCAGATCGTGGAGCAGGGGTCTGCGGAAGAGATCTTCCACCATCCGAAGCACCCCTACACGGAGGCGCTATTGCGGTCCATCCCGCGACTTGACGACCGGCGGGACCGGCTGCAGGCCATCCCGGGGACGCCGCCGGATCTGTTCGCACCGCCTGCGGGCTGCGCCTTCGCCGCCCGCTGTCCGTACACCATGCGGGTCTGCCACGACCACGACCCCGCGCTGGAGGAGATCCGGCCCGGGCATTACGCCAAGTGCTGGCTGCACCATCCGTACGCGCCGGTGGTGGGTCTCAACGCCGAGGAAAGGGGGGCGTGAGCAATGGCCAAGGGTGGAACGGCGACGGCGGTGGCGGCGCGGGACGCTGCGGGGCCCGGGCGGGAGCAGCCGGCCCAGGATCGTCCGCTGCTGGAGGTGCGCAACCTCAAGCGCCACTTCGAGGTCGGCCGTGGCGCCGTCCTCAAGGCTGTGGACGGCGTCTCCTTCCAGATCCGGCGCGGTGAGGTCCTCGGCCTGGTGGGCGAGTCGGGCTGCGGCAAATCCACAGTGGGGCGCACCATTGTCCGCCTGTACGACCCCACCGAGGGGCAGGTGCTCTTCGACGGTCAGGACGTCCACAAGTTGGCGGGCCAGGACCTGATGCGCTTCCGCCGCCGCGCGCAGATGATCTTCCAGGACCCCTACGCCTCCCTCAACCCGCGCATGCTGGTGTCGGAGATCATCGGCGAGGCCCTGGACCTGCACGGCATGGTGAAGGGGCGCAAGGAGCGAACGGAGCGCATCCACGAGCTTCTGAACCTGGTGGGACTGAACCGGGAGCACGCCAACCGCTTCCCCCACGAGTTCTCCGGAGGCCAGCGGCAGCGCATCGGCATCGCCCGCGCCCTGGCGGTCAAGCCCGAGTTCATCGTGGCCGACGAGCCCATCTCGGCCCTGGACGTATCGATCCAGGCCCAGATCGTCAACCTGATGACCGACCTCAAGGACCAGTTCGGGTTGACCTACATCTTCATCGCCCACGACCTGTCCATGGTCAAGCACATCAGCGACCGGGTGGCCGTGATGTACCTGGGCCAGATCATGGAGCTGGCGCCCAGCGACGAGCTCTACCTCCGGCCCCAGCATCCTTACACCCAGGCGCTGCTCTCGGCGGTGCCCATCCCTGACCCCAGCGTGGAGCGCACCCGGGAGCGCATCGTGCTCAAGGGCGACGTGCCGAGTCCGGTCAACCCGCCGCGGGGGTGCCCCTTCAACACCCGCTGCCCCCTGGCGGAGAAGATCTGCTTTGAAGAGCGCCCCGCGCTGGAGGAGATCGCCCCGGGCCACTGGGCCGCATGCCACCTGGTCAAGGGGACCGGCGCCGCCGCGTGAGGGGTCCGGCGGCAGCCCCTGGCGCCGCCCGGCGAGAGGTCATGGCCAAGGCGCGGCCGGGGCGAACCCCCCACTCGACGAACCGGCAAGGCGCCGGAGGACCGTGACGGTCCTCCGGCGCCTTGCTTTTCTGCGTTCAAACGGCCCGGTGAGCGTCGCGTGGTGGCCGGTTCCGCGACATCCGGAACGGCGGCGGGGAGCGAAGGGCACGGCTGGTGGGCGATAACAGGCCACTGTTTATGGTTCCACGACCTGATTTCGGAAGGAGAGGGGCCGTGTCGCGGAGTATTCCTTCCGACAACCCGGGAGCTCCCAGGAGAAGGGGGGCACCAGGTGGGGGTGGGAGCGGCCGGAGTCGACTGGAGACTGTGCTTGGCGCCGCGTGGACCCGTTGCTGCCATGGCGCGGCGCTTGACGGTAGGGGCGCTCCGGGAGCCGAAGCTCTCGAGCAGGCCAAGGGCGTGGTGCCCGCTCCGCAGGCTCCCGGCAAGGCTGTAGTGCGAGGGAGGTTGTGAGGGTGGTTCGTACGAGCCGACTCGGTGCTGTTCTGGCCATTTTGCTTGTCGCCGCCTTCGTGCTGGCGGCATGCGGCCAGGGAGGCAGCCAGGCCCCTGCCCAGGGGGAGCAGGGGCAGGAACAGCCGGCCGGGGGTGAACAGGCCGGACCCAAGAAGGGCGGTACCCTGACCGTCGGTACCTTCTCGGACATCATCACGATTAATCCGCTCTTCATCGACGACGTGCCGTCGCAGGAAGTGGCCAACCTGGTGCTGGCTTCCCTGTACGATGTCGACCCCAAGGGTAATCTGGTGGTCAGCGAGACCTCCCTGGCCGCCGAGATGCCCGAGATCAGCGAGGACGGTCTCACCTACACCGTGAAGCTGAAGGACACGCCCAAGTGGACCGACGGCAAGCCCGTGACCGCGGAGGATGTGGCCTGGACAATCGAGATGTACCGGACCCCCGAGGTCGGCTCGCCCGCCATCGCGTCCTTTGACAAGGTCGACAAGGTCGAAGTGGTGGACGAGCATACCGTCCGGGTCACCTTGAAGCAGGTTTACGCGCCTTTCATCTACGCGTTGGGGGGCCTGCAGCCGCTGCCGAAGCATGCCTTCGAGGGCGTCGCTCCGGCGGACCTGCAGAAGCAGCCCTACGGCACCGATCCCGCCAAGACCATCACCAACGGCCCGTGGAAGTGGACGGAGTGGACGCAGAAGCAGTACGTGACGCTGGAACGCAACGAGGACTACTGGGGACCGGAACCCTACATTGACCGGGTGGTCTTCAAGATCTACGCCGACCAGAACACCCTGGCCCAGGCCATGCTGAACCATGAGATCGACGTCCTGACGGGCGTCAGCATCAACACCCTGCCTGCCCTGGAGGGACAACCCGGCATCAACATCCTGGAATCGCCGGGTCCCGTGTATGACTATCTCGGCTTCAACTTCAACCCCGACAACTTCCCTGACGGGTTCGTACCGTGGGAGAGCCAGAAGACCCGCCAGGCCATCGCCCATGCCATCAACCGGCAGGGTATGGTGGACAGCATCCTCAAGGGGCACGGCACCATCCTGAACGGGCCCTTCCTGCCCGGGTCGTGGGCCGACGCCGGAACAGCCGTCAACTACGAGTACGATCCCGAAAAGGCGAAGCAGCTTCTGGCGGAGGACGGCTGGACGCCCGGGCCCGACGGCATCCTGCAGAAGGACGGGCACAAGTTCGAGTTCACCCTGCAGACCAACGCAGGCAACGAGCGGCGCGAGCATGTGGTGTCCGTCATCCAGCAGAACCTGCAGGAGGTCGGCATCAAGGTCAACATCCAGACCCTGGACTTCTCCAGCTGGGTGAACGACTACATCGTGCCCGGCAAGTACCAGGCCATCGTCCTCGGCTGGCGCCTGTCTCTCGACCCGGATGCCGAGTCCATCTTCAGCTCCAAGTACTTCCCGCCCAACGGGCAGAACTCGGGCTGGTACAAGAACGAGGAGATCGACCGGCTCTGGGTCGAGGGGTACTCGACCACCGACCAGGAGGAGCGCAAGCAGGTCTACGCCGAGATCGCGCGCCTCATCTCCCAGGACCTGCCCTACGTCTTCCTCTACACCCAGAATGTCATCGCTGCCTACAGCGACCGGGTGAAGTGGGCGGAGGAAGACAAGCCCGTCCTCACCCTGCCTGACGGGTGGCAGTACAACATGGAGAAGTGGTGGCTGGCCGACGCCGGCAGCCAGTGAACCATCGGAGGCGAATCACCGGGGTCAGGGCGGGGCGGCCTCAGGCTGGCCCCGCCCGCCTGCCCCGAGGGCAGAGGGGGCATCCGATCGTTGGCGGAGTACCTGGTGCGCCGGGTGTTGCAATCCCTGCTGGTTCTCTGGCTGGTCACCGTGGTGACCTTTGCCATCATCCACCTGGCTCCCGGCGGGCCCGTTCAGATCTTCCTCCAGCCCGGGCTCTCGCCGGCTGCCATCGAGCAGCAGATCAAGAACCTGGGGCTCGACCGGCCCATTCCCGTTCAGTACCTGGACTGGCTGGGGGATCTCCTGCGCGGCGACCTGGGCCATACCTTCAAGGGCTACATTCCGGTGGCCCAGATCATCTGGCCCACCTTCAAAAACACCCTGATCCTGATGGGAACGGCATGGGTGGTAACGCTGCTCCTTGCCATCCCCTGGGGTGTTTACAATAGCGCCCGCCAGTACGGGCTGTCCGACACCCTGGCGTCCCTGGTGGGCTACGCAGGCCTGGCCATGCCCTCCTTCTGGCTGGGCATCATCCTCCAGCAGGTGTTTGCCCTGAAGTTGAAGTGGTTGCCCCTGTCGAACATGTACACCTACGGCCGCGAGGGCGACTTGTTGGATCTGGTGCGCCATATGGTCCTGCCGGTGGCCACCCTGGTGATCATCAACCTGGCCGCCTACCTGAAATACGCTCGGGCCAGCATGCTGGAAGTTCTCGGCCAAGACTACATCCGCACCGCGCGGGCGAAGGGCGTGCCCGAGCGGCGGGTCATCTTCCGCCACGCCCTGCGCAACGCCTTGATTCCCATCATCACCATTCTCGGGCTTGACCTGCCCTTCGTGGTCTCCGGTGCCGCCCTCACCGAGGCCGTGTTCAACTGGCCCGGCATGGGGCAGCTCTTCGTCCAGATGGCTTTCGCGCGGGAATACCAGGTGCTGATGGCCATCACCCTGATCGTCACCGTGGTGGTGGTGATCGGCAACCTGCTGGCCGACGTGCTGTACGCCGTGGTCGATCCCCGGGTGCGCTTGACGGGGAAGGGGGTGCAGTCCGCATGAGCCATCCCCTGCCGTGGCAACCCGGCGCCGGTCCCCAGGGAGAGGGGCCCGGTGCGGGGGGGCCGGGCGTCGCGGGCCCCGCGGAACTGCCCGTGGACGGGGCCGAGCCCGCGGGACCGGCGGTGGCCCTCTGGCGAGTGGCGCTGCGCCGGTTCTTCACCAACCCATGGGCGGTGGGCGGACTTCTGGTCCTGTTGTTCTTCATCGGCGTGGCCGTGGCGGCGCCGTGGATTGCCCCGCACCCGCCGGAGAAGATCGACCTGCTCAATGTGGACGCGCCGCCCAGCCCGGATCATCCCCTGGGCACCGACGGCATCGGCCGCGACATCCTCTCCCGCTTGATCTACGGCAGCCGGGTTTCCCTGGTGGTCGGGTTTGCCGTGGCGGCCGGCACCATGTTGCTGGGATCACTGGTGGGGGCCCTGGCGGGCTATTTCGGCGGCTGGGTCGATACCGTGTTGATGCGGCTGATCGACGTCATGCTGTCGTTCCCCTCCCTGTTCCTGAATATCCTGGTACTGGCCATCTTCGGCTCCGACTTCAAGTACCTGATCTCCATCCTGGTACTGACCAGCTGGATGGGGGTGGCGCGGCTGGTCCGCGGCCAGTTCCTGCAGCTGCGGGAGATGCAGTACGTGGAAGCGGCGCGGGCCATCGGCACCCCGGCCTGGGAGATCATCGTCCACCACCTGTTGCGCAACGCCACGGCGCCCCTGATCGTCAACGCCACCCTGATGATCGGCGGGGCGATCCTGGCCGAATCGGCCCTGTCCTTCCTCGGCCTGGGGGTCCAGCCGCCCCAGACCAGCTGGGGCCAGATGCTGAACAACGCCCAGGAGTACATGCTGACCAACCCCATGCTGGCCGTGTACCCGGGCGCCTGCATCTTCTTGACGGTCCTGGCCGTCAACTTCGTGGGCGACGGGATCCGCGATGCCCTCGACCCGCGGCAGAAGGAGCGGATCGGGCGGGGCATGCGGCTGGCCGCCCGGGCGGCGGTGGCCTTCGGCCGCCGGCATGCCGGCGAGCTGGAGGTTCGGGGAGGTGAGGCCCGTTGATCCGCAAGGCGTGGGCTGCGGCGCCGGCCGGAGCACCGCTGCCGGCGACCGGTGCCGCCGGGGGCACCAACCCGGCGAGAGAAAGCCGGCCCCTGCTGCAGGTGGAGGACCTGACCGCCGGGTTCATCACCCGCCAGGGCCCCCTGCTGGCGGTGGAGGGCGTCTCCTTCCGCGTCGACGTGGGGGAGACGGTCTGCCTGGTGGGTGAGTCGGGCAGCGGCAAGAGCGTGACCTCCCTGGCCATCATGCGGCTGCTGGAGTATGACAACGGGGCCATCTTTGGAGGCCGGATCCTGCTGGACGGTACCGACCTGGTGGCCCAGAGCCAGGAGGCCATGCGCCGGATCCGCGGGCGCCACGTGGCCATGGTGTTCCAGGAGCCCATGACGGCGCTGAATCCGGTCTTTCCCATCGGCGACCAGATCGCCGAAGCGGTGATGCTCCACGAGGGCAAGAGCCGGGCGGAGGCCTGGTCCCGGGCGGTGGAGATGCTGCGGCTGGTGGGCATCCCCGAGCCCGAGGTGCGGGTGCGCTAGTACCCCCACCAGTTCTCCGGCGGCATGCGCCAGCGGGCCATGATCGCCATGGCCCTGGCGTGCCGCCCCCGGCTGCTGATCGCCGACGAACCCACCACGGCCCTGGACGTGACGATCCAGGCCCAGATCCTCGAGCTGCTGCGGCAGCTCAAAGCCGAGCTGGGCATGTCCATCCTGCTCATCACCCACGACATGGGCGTGGCGGCGGAGATGGCCGACCGCATCGTGGTACTCTATGCCGGCCGGGTGGTGGAGGAAGGGCCGGTGGACCGGATCTTTGAACGGCCCGCCCACCCCTACACCATGGGCCTGCTCTCATCGGTGCCGGATCTGGAGCGGCCGCGGCAGCGCCGGTTGTGGGCCATTCCCGGCTCGGTGCCCAGCATCGACCGGATGCCGCGGGGGTGCCGGTTCCACCCGCGCTGTCCCTACGCGGAGCCCAGGTGCAGGGAAGAGGAGCCGCCCCTCTTGCCCTGGGAAGGGGGCCACGTCGCCTGCTGGCTGGCGGAACAGGTGGCTGCACAGGGGCTGCGGTTCGGAGAGGCCCCTGCCGGGCCGGCCGGGTTTGCTACCGGAAACCCGGAGGAGGCCGGGCTGGTTGCGGGGCACCGGGGTGCAGGGGGCAGCCTGCTGCATCCGTCCGGAGGCCCGGCGGCTTCCGGCGGCGGCCGGGCCGAGGCAGCGGGCGGTGCTGGGGAGGTGACCGGTTGATGGCAGCGGTCGAACCCGCAACCCCCGCGGTCCGGCCGGCCGGGGCAGCAGGCACCGGCGAAGCGCCAGGCCAGGCCGGCCAGGGGGGCGAACCTCTGGTCAGGGTGGAAGGACTCAAGAAGTACTTCCCCATCACCCGCGGCATCCTGTCCCGCACCGTGGGGCATGTGCGGGCCGTGGACGGCGTGTCCATGGAGATCTACCCCGGGGAGACCTTCGGCCTGGTGGGCGAGTCGGGCTGCGGCAAATCCACCCTGGCGAGGCTGATCCTGCGGCTGGTCGACGCCACCGAAGGGAAGGTCTGGTTCGACGGCCAGGACCTGTTTGCCCTAACGCCGGCCGCCATGCGCCGGGTGCGGCGCCAGATGCAGATCATCTTCCAGGATCCCTTCGGCTCGCTGAACCCGCGGTTCACCGTGGCGGACATCATCGGCGAGCCGCTGCGGGTCCACGGCATGCGCCGCCGGGCCGACCGCGATCGCCGGGTGGCGGAGCTCCTGGAGCTGGTCGGGCTGAACCCGGCCTGGCGCCACCGGTTCCCCCACCAGTTCTCCGGCGGCCAGCGCCAGCGCATCGGCATCGCCCGGGCCATCGCCCTGAACCCGCGCTTTGTGGTCGCCGATGAAGCCGTCTCCTCCCTGGACGTGTCGGTGCAGGCCCAGATCCTCAACCTGCTGGCGGACTTGCAGGAGCGGCTGGGGCTGACGTACCTCTTCATCGCCCACGGGCTCAACGTGGTCCGCCACGTCTCCACCCGCGTGGGGGTGATGTACCTGGGCCAGCTGGTGGAGGTGGCGCCCGTGGACGAGCTCTTCCAGCACCCGGCCCACCCCTACACGGCGGCCCTCCTGTCGGCGGCTCCGGCACCCCACCCCCGGCGCCGCCGGGAACGGATCGTCCTGCAGGGCGACGTGCCGTCGCCGGCCAGCCCGCCGCCGGGTTGCCGGTTCCACCCCCGCTGCCCCTTTGCCCAGCCTCGCTGCCGGGAGGAGATGCCGGCGCTCCGGGTGCTGGGCCCGGGGCACGCGGTGGCCTGCCACTTCCCCCTGGAGTGAGGGGGCGGCCGGCGCGGTAGAAGGGCACGGCCGGGACCCGCGCCGCCGGCTCCGGCTTCGCCCGGGGCCGCGGCGAGCCCGGCCGCCGGCCGCCGGCCAGGGTACGCGGCCCCTGCCCGCGCAGTCATGGCACGGGCAGGGGCTTTCATGCCGGGAGGGAATGCCCCCGCCCTCGTGGAAGGTGGGGCACCGGCGCCCCCGTTGCCGCCGTGACCGTCAAGGGCGGGGCCAGGGGCCCGTGGTGCTGGCCCCTGCGGCGCCTATCATGCCGGCGGTACCGGCCTCTGCGGCGCCACGCCGGTGGCGCTGCCCCCTGCGGCGCCGCGGCCATTCCGGCCGGCCGCTTCCATACCGAGGTCTGCGGCCGGCCACGCTGATTGCGGAGAAGGAGGAGTTCGACCTTGGAAGGTGCCCTTGCCTACAGCCGGGCCCACCGGGAGACGGCGCTGGACGACCTGCGCACCCTGCTGCGCCAGCCCTCGGTGGCGGCCCAGAACCTGGGCATGGAGGACTGCGCCCGGCTGGTGGCATCCATGCTCGAGGGCATCGGCGCCACGGTGGAGGTGGTTCCCCTGGAGGGGGGCTTCCCCGTGGTCTATGGGGAGATCGACGCCGGTGCACCTCGCACGCTGCTCTTTTACAACCACTACGACGTCCAGCCGCCCGAGCCCCTGGAGGAATGGGAGGTCGACCCCTTCGCGGCCGAGATCCGCGACGGCCGCCTGATTGCCCGCGGGGTGGCCGACAACAAGGGCAACCTGATGACCCGCATCAAGGCGGTGGAGGCGTGGCTCAAGGGCGAGGGCCGGCTGCCGGTCAACGTCAAGTTCGTCATCGAAGGGGAAGAGGAGATCGGCAGCGTCCACCTGCACCAGTTCATGGACCGTTACGCGGACCGGCTGGCCGCCGACGGCGTGGTCTGGGAGTCGGGCGGCAAGGATGCCCGGGGGCGGCCTGCCATCTCCGCGGGGTGCAAGGGCATCCTCTACGTGGAGCTGGTGGCCCGGGCGGCCAACCAGGACCTGCACTCCAGCCTGGCCGCCATCGTGCCCAACCCCGCCTGGCGCCTGGTGCAGGCCCTGGGCACCTTGAAAGACGTGGCCACGGACCGGGTGCTGATCGAGGGGTTCTATGACGCAGTGCGCGGCCCGACCCCAGCCGAGCGCCGGCTGCTGGAGCAGTTCCCCCTGGAGGAAGACGAGATGCTGGCCTCCTGGGGGCTTGAGCAGTTCATCGGCGGCCTGCGGGGGACGGCGCTGCAGGAAAAGCTGCTCTACGCCCCCACCTGCACCATCTGCGGCCTGGTGTCGGGCTACACGGGCCCGGGGACCAAGACGGTGCTACCCCGGGAGGCTCGGGCCAAGATCGACTTCCGCCTGGTCCCCGACCAGCGGGCCGAGGACATCCTGGCGAAGCTGCGGGCCCACCTGGAGCGCCACGGTTTCGGCGACCTGGAGATCGTGGTGCTGGGCCCGGAAGATCCGGCCCAGACGGACCCGGACCACCCCCTGGTAGGCGTGATCCGTGACACGGCCCGGGAGGTTTACGGGGTCGAACCCGTGGTGCGGCCGCGGGCGGCGGGGACAGGCCCCATGTTCCTCTTCCACCGCATCGGCCTGACCGCCACCGTGGACGGGGTGGGCATCGGCCACCACGGCTCCCTGGTCCACGCGCCCAACGAGAACGCCTACGTGGACGACTACTACCGCGGCATCGAGCACGTGATCCGCATCCTCGACCGGTTTGGCCGGATTTGACGCGGTTTCCCAGTTCCACCGTTCACCGGATTCCACGCTGCGTGGGCGCCACCAGGCGCACTGCATGGAGGGGGCGGCGATGGGACGATGACCGTTCACACCGGTGGCCACCAGCACGACTGGCGCATCAGCGACGCCGAGCTCCTGCGCCGGCGCCGCCGGGTCCAGGAGGAACTGGCCCGGCAGGGGGCGTCGGCCTTCATCACCTACAGCCCCACGTCCATCTTCTATCTGACCAACTTCCATTTCATCCCCACCGAGCGGCCGGCCGCCCTGGTGCTGGACGAAACCGGCCGCTGCGGGCTGCTGGTTCCCCGCTTGGAGCTGGAGCACGCCCAGCTGGTCGCCCTGGTGGACGAGGTGCGGGACTACCCCGAGTACCCCGGCGAGATCCACCCCATGGATCACCTGGCCCGCTGGCTCAAGGACCGGGGCCTGGGGGCGGCCCACCTGCTGGCGGAGGCCGCGGGCTACGGCTCCTCCTGGGGCTACCAGGGGCCGGCCCTGGCGGAACTGCTGCCGGAGGCCCGCATCACCGTGGATGCCAAGCTCATCGAGCGGCACCGGCTGGTCAAATCCCCCGAGGAGATCGCCCTGATCCGGGAGAGCTGCCGCTGGGGCAACCTGGCCCACGAGCTGCTCCAGGAGTATTCGGTCCCCGGGGCCAGCGAGGTGGAGATCAGCCATCAGGCCTCCCACGAGGCCACCATGGCTATGATCCGGGCCTTCGGCCGGGCACGCCGGCCGGTGGGGCCGCTCTCGGCCCTGGCCACCTTCCGCGGCCAGGTGGGGCCCAACAGCGCCCTGCCCCACGCGGTCACCATCAACGCCATCCTCAAGCCCGGCGACGTGCTGGTGACGGGTGCCGCCGCCTACGTGGGCGGGTATTTGAGCGAGCTGGAGCGGACCATGTTCGTGGGCGAACCCAGCGCCGAGCAGGTCCGGTTCTTCCGGCACATGGTGGAGCTGCAGGAGGTGGCCTTTGGCGCCATCAAGCCGGGCGTGCCGTGTTCCGCCGTCGACCGGGAGGTGCGCCGCTACTACGACGAGCACGGCCTCTGGCCCTACTGGCGCCACCATGTGGGGCACAACCTGGGCCTGCTGGCCCACGAGGCGCCCTTCCTGGACATCGGCGACGAGACCCTGATCGAGCCGGGCATGGTCTTCTCCGTCGAACCCGGACTCTACGTGCCCGGCCTGGGGGGCTTCCGCCACTCGGACACGGTGCTGGTCACCGAGACGGGGATCGAGCTTTTGACCTACTACCCCCGGGATCTGGAGAGCCTGATCTGCGGGCTGTGACGGGATGGGGCGCGAGGATCAGCAAGGCCGGTGACGCCCCCGCCGCGGCGGGCCGGGCGGCGCTGCGCGCCGTCCTGCGCCGGGGGGTGCTCGGCCTGCGGCGGGCGGCGCTGCCGGTTCCTCCGGGGCCGGGAAGGCTTGGTGTATAATGGCCGCACGAAAGGAGGACGAGCATGGCCGACATCACGCGGGAGGAGGTGCGGCGCATCGCCGCCCTGGCCCGGCTGGGGCTCGATCCGGCGGAAGAGGAGCGCCTGGCCGGCCAGATGGTCCGCATCGTCGAGGCCATGGCCCAGCTGCGCCGGGTCGAGACCGGCGACGCCGAGCCCCTGACCCACGTTCTGGGCGGCCTGGGCAACGTCACCCGGCCCGACGAGCCCCGGCCGGGGACGGACCGGGAGGCGTTGCTGGCTGCCGCCCCCGATCGCAACGGCCCATTCCTGCGCGTTCCCCGGGTGATCGAATGATGGAGGAACTCTGGTTCGAGCCGGCCCACCGCCTGGCCCAGCGCCTGGCGAAGGGGGAGGTCAGCTCGCGGGAGCTGACCCGCCTCTTCCTGGACCGGATCCAGGAGCTGGACGGCACGGTGGGGGCTTACCTGACGGTGACGGCGGAGCTGGCCCTGGCCCAGGCCCGCGAGGAAGACGAAAAGCGCCGCCGGGGCGAGGCGGCGGGGCCCCTGGCGGGGGTGCCCGTGGCCGTCAAGGACAACCTTTGCATCCAGGGCGTTCCGACCACGGCGGCCTCCCGGCTGCTGGCCGGATACCGGCCGCCGTACACGGCCACGGCGGTGGAGCGGCTGCGCCGGGCGGGGGCCGTGATCCTGGGCAAGACCAACATGGACGAGTTCGCCATGGGGTCGTCCACGGAAAACTCCGCCTTCCGCATCACCCGCAACCCCTGGGATCCCCAGCGGGTGCCCGGCGGATCCAGCGGCGGGTCGGCGGCGGCGGTGGCGGCGGGCGAGGCGCCGGCGGCCCTGGGTTCGGACACCGGCGGCTCCATCCGCCAGCCGGCGGCCTTCTGTGGCGTGGTAGGGCTCAAGCCCACCTACGGCCGGGTGTCCCGCTACGGCCTGATCGCCTTCGCCTCGTCCCTGGACCAGATCGGCCCCCTGGCCCGCGACGTCACCGATGCAGCCTTGCTGCTGGAGGCCATCGCCGGCCAGGATCCGGCGGACGCCACCTCGGCGCCCGTGCCGGTGGCCGCCTGGCGCGACGCCCTGACCGGGGAGGTGGAGGGCCTGCGCATCGGCCTGCCCCGGGAGTTCTACGGCGAGGCGGTGGAACCCCCGGTGGCGGAGGCGGTCCGGGCGGCGGTGGAGCGGCTGGTGGCCGACGGCGCCGTGGCGGAGGAGACCTCCCTGCCGTCGGCGGAGCACGCCCTGCCCGCCTACTACCTGATCGCCACGGCGGAGGCTTCCTCCAACCTGGCCCGCTACGACGGCGTGCGGTACGGCTTCCGGGCCGAGGCCGGCGACCTGGCGGGCATGTACCTGGAGACCCGGAAGAACTTCGGCCCCGAGGTCAAGCGCCGCATCCTGCTGGGCACCTTCGCCCTGCGGGAAGGCTACTACGACGCCTACTACCGCAAGGCGCTGCAGGTGCGCCGGCTGATCAAGGACGACTTCGACCGGCTCTTCGCCACCTTCGACGTGCTGATCACCCCCACCTCGCCGGTGGTGGCCTTCCCCCTGGGCGCCCGCACCGAGGACCCGCTGGCCATGTACGCCGCGGACATCTGCACGCTGCCCGTCAACCTGGCGGGCCTGCCGGCGGTGTCGGTCCCCTGCGGCTTCGCCGGCGGGCTGCCCGTGGGGCTGCAGATCATCGGCCGGCCCTTCGCCGAGGACGCGGTGCTGCGCGTCGCCTACGCCATCGAGCAGCGGTTGCAGCTGGACCTGCGGCCGCCTGTGGGGAGGGTTGCGGCATGACGGGTGCGGCGGAGGCCCATCGTGCCCACGACGCCGCGGCGATGCCGCCCGGGGCCGCCATGGCGCCGGCCGCGGCGACTGGGGTTGCGGTGCGTGATGCCGCTGCGGGGCAGGCCGCTGCGACCCCTGCCGCCGGAGGCCCGCGGCCGGCGGCCGGTTCGTCCGCGGATCCGTGGCAGGAGCAGGACGGGCTGCGCTACCGGGTGATCGTGGGGCTGGAAGTCCACGTGGAGCTGCGCACCCGGACCAAGATCTTCTGCAGCTGCCCCAACCAGTTCGGCGCCGAGCCCAACACCCACGTCTGCCCGGTGTGCATGGGCCTGCCCGGCACCTTGCCGGTCCTCAACCAGCAGGCCCTGGAGTACGCCGCCCTGGCGGCCCTGGCCCTCAACTGCCGCATCGCCCGGGAGACCAAGTTCGACCGGAAGAACTACACCTACCCCGACCTGCCCAAGGGCTACCAGATCTCCCAGTACGACCAGCCCCTGGCCACCGGCGGGTGGGTGGAGATCGACACGCCGGACGGCCCGAAGCGCATCCGCATCCGGCGGCTGCACCTGGAGGAGGACGCCGGCAAGTCCGTCCATGACCAGGACGCCACGGGGACCCTCCTGGACTTCAACCGGGCGGGGGTGCCCCTGATCGAGATCGTCACCGAGCCCGACCTGGCCTCGCCCGAGGAGGCGCGCCTGTTCCTGCAGGAACTGCGGGCCGCCATCCTCTACACCGGCGTCTCCGACGTGCGCATGGAGGAGGGCTCCCTGCGCTGCGACGCCAACGTCAACGTGGTGGTGGCGGGGGCCGGGCCGGGCGGGACCGACCTGCGCACCCCCATCAGCGAGATCAAGAACCTCAACTCCTTCCGCTCGGTGGTGCGGGCCCTGGAGCATGAGGTGGCCCGGCACCTGGATGCGGTGCGCCGGGGCGAGCCGCTGCAGCGGGAGACCCGCCACTGGGACGAGGGGCGGGGCGTGACCCGGCCCTCCCGCGGCAAGGAGGAGGCCCACGACTACCGCTACTTCCCCGAGCCCGACCTGCCCCGGCTGGTGCTGGACGAGGCCTGGGTCGAGGGCTTGCGGGCGCGGCTGCCGGAGCTGCCCCGCCAGCGCCGGGCCCGGTACGTGGACGAACTCGGCCTGCCGGCCTACGACGCGGGCGTGCTGACCGCCGATCCGGCCCTGGCCCGGTTCTTCGAGGACGTGGTGGCGGCAGGGGTGGCGCCCAAGGCGGCCAGCAACTGGATCATGAGCGAGGTGCTGGCCCACCTCAACGCCACGGGGCGATCGGTCCAGGACCTGCCCTTCGGGCCGGGCCAGCTGGCGGCCTTGCTCCGGCTGGTCGACCAGGGCACCATCAGCGGCAAGATCGCCAAGCAGGTCTTCGCCATCATGCTTGAAGAAGGTGGCGACCCGGAGGTCATCGTCCGGGAGCGGGGCCTGGTGCAGGTGACCGACGAGGCCCAGCTGGCCGAGTGGGTCGACCGGGCCATCGCCGAGAACCCCGAGGCGGTGGCCAACTACCGGGGCGGCAAGGAGACGGCCCTGGGCTTCCTGGTCGGCCAGGTGATGCGCTTCAGCAAGGGCAAGGCCAATCCCCAGCGGGTCAACGAGCTCCTGAGGGAGCGGCTGAAGGGCTAGATGGCCGGACCGGTGGCTCCGGCCGGGCTGGCCTGCGGGGAGCAGCCCGGGTGGACCGGGTGGACAGGAGGGCGGCCCAGCAGGTCGCCCGCGGTCCAGGGAGCGCAAATGCGGGGATAAAAGGGGGGCCGGCGGGCCACCCTCCCAACCGGCGGCGCCGGCGCGCCGCCGGTCCTTTTCGGGGAGGGTCCGCGGTGCCGGTCTGGCGCTGGGCCATCGCACGGCCGGTGGCCACCCTGATGGCCATGGGGGTGCTGGTGTGGGCCGGGTTCTTCGCCCTGCGCACCTTGCCCGTCGGCCTGTTGCCTGCCCTGAACCCGCCGGTGCTGACGGTGGTCGCCTCCCTCCCGGGGGCCTCCCCCGAGGCCATCGACCAGCTGCTGGGCCAGCCCCTCACCCAGGCTCTGCGGACCGTCAACGGGGTCGAAGAGATCACCACCCGCTCCGGTGACGAGACGGCCGTGGTGGTTTTGCGCTTCCACTGGGGGACCGACCTGGAGGCGGCCCGGGAGCAGGTGCACCAGCGCCTGGACGCCGTGCCCCTCCCGCCCGGGACGGGCCGGCCCCAGATCCTGCGGTTCGACCCCCAGCAGCTGCCCGTCATGGAGATCAGCCTGGCGGGGCCCGGTGACGCGGTGGAACGGGCCCGCCGGGCGGAAGAGGTCCTGCTGCCGCGGCTGGAGGCGGTGCCCGGCGTGGCCGCCGTCACCCTGCGCGGCGCTCCCGCGGAGCGGGTGGAGGTGGTGCTGGACGCCGCAGCCTTGCGGCGGCACGGGCTGGTGCCGGGGCAGGTGCAGGTCGCCGTGGCGGCGGCCGCCGCCACCGTGCCGGCAGGCGCCGTGGCGGGGAGCGACGGGAGCCGCCGCTGGCCCGTGGAGGTGGAGGGCGGGTTCCACCGCCTGGAGGAGCTGGAGCGGGTGGTGGTCGGCCTGTCCTCGCCGGTGGCGGTGCCGGCTCCGGCGGCACCGGCGGCGCCGGGCGGTGTCCCCGGCGTCCCCGGCGTCCCGGGCAACGACCCCGGCCTGCCGCTCCCGCCCGGCAGGACGCTGGGGGACCTGCTGCGGGACCCGGGAGCGTTGCTCCGGAAGCTGGGTGGCGGGCCGCTTCCCGGACTGTCCCCTTCTCGGTCCCGGGACGGGATGGCGGGGGGAACGGATCTCGCCCAGGCCCCTGGTGGCGCGGCCCCCGGTGGTCGAACGGGGCGGGCTCCGGGGTCCGATGGCGCGGCGCCCGGCCGGGTTCCGGGGTGGGGCGCCGCGGCCGGGGGTGGAGGGGACCCGGCCGCGGTGGCGGCCGGCGTCTTCGGCCGGGCCGCGGGGCAGGGGACGCCGGGGCTGGCCGGCGCCGTGCCGGTGCGGCTCGGCGACGTGGCCCGGATCCACATCCGGCGGGATCCGCCCGGCAGCCTGGAGCGGCTGAACGGCAGGGACGGCCTGGGCCTGGTGATCTACCAGGAACCCGCGGCCAACACCGTGTCCGTCAGCCGGGCGGTGCGCGCGGCCCTGGCGGCCGCCCTGGCCTCCCTGCCGGGCTGGCAGGCCACGGTGACCTACGACGGCGGCCTGCTGGTGGAGCGGGCGGTGCGGGGCGTGGGGCAGTCCCTGCTGGCCGGCAGCCTGCTGGCCGTGGCCATCCTCTGGCTCTTCCTGCGCCGCGGCCGGGCGGTGCTGGTCATCGCCGCCGCCATTCCCGTCAGCGCCTGCGCCACCCTGGCCGCCATGCACCTGGCCGGCATGACCCTCAACGTGATGAGCCTGGGCGGCCTTGCCCTGAGTGCGGGGGTGCTGGTCGACCAGGCCATCGTGGTGCTGGAGAGCATTGCCCGCCGCCGGCAGGAAGGCCTCCCTGCCGCCGAGGCCGCCGCGGCCGGCACCGAGGAGGTGGCGGCCGCCATCGCCGGCTCCACCGTCACCAACCTGATCGTCTTCCTGCCCGTGCTCTTCCTGGGCGGGCTGCCTGGCCAGCTGTTCCATGACCTGGCGGTGACCAACGCCCTGGCCCAGGCCGCCTCCCTGCTGGTCGCCGTCACGATGGTTCCCGCCCTGGCGGCCTGGTGGCTGGAAGAACCGGCCACGGCGCCGGCCGGCGCTCCAAGCCCCCAGGTTCCCGCCCCAGCAGCTGCCGGCCCGCGGTCTCCCGCCGGCGGATGGCCGGCCGCCGCACCGTTCGGCCGGCCCGCTGCGCCCGCCTCCGCCGCCGACACCGGAGGGGCGGGCGCAGCCGGCCGGTTGCCGCGGCCCGTGGAGGCTTGCCTGGCCCGCCCGGGCCTGACGCTGCTGGCGGCCCTGGTGATGGTGGCCGCTTCCATCCCGGCGGCGGCGCGCCTGGGGACTGAATTCCTGCCCGCGGTGGACGAGGGCGCTGTGGACATCGCCGTGACCCTGCCCGAAGGGGCGTCCCTGGCCGCCACCGCCGGCGCCATCCGGCAGGTGGAGTCGGCCCTGGCCGGCCTGCCCGGGATCCAGGCGGTGATCAGCCGGGCGGGCGGCGGCCCGTGGCCGGGGCAGGCGGGAGGGCCGAATCAGGGGCTGGTCAGGGTCCAGCTGGCGGCAGGGGCCGGTTCGTCCCAGGCTTGGGCCGAGCGCATCCGCCGGCTCCTGGCCCGGGCCGGGGAAGGCCGCGGCGGCCTCGGGGGAGCCGAGGTCACCGTGCGGCCGCGCAACCTCTGGGCCGAAGTGGGGGCCGGGGCGCCGGTGGTGGAACTGGCGGTGCGGGCTCCCGACGCCGCCACCTTGGCCCGGGCGGCGGAACGGGCTCGCCGTGCCCTGGCGGCCACCCCCGGGCTGGCCGACGTGGCGGTCGATCTGGACCGCAGCGAGCCCCGCCTGGCCGTCCGGGTCGACGCGGCGGCCGCGGCGGGCTTTGGGCTGGCCCCGGTCCAGGTGGGGCAGCAGCTGCGCCTGGCCCTGGCCGGCGAGACGGTGGCCCGGGCGCGCGTGGAAGGGCGCTGGCTGCCCGTGGTCCTGCGCCTCGGCGAGGCGCCGGCCGGGACGGCCATCCCGGTCCTGGCAGGCGGCGCGGGCGGCGCAGGCGGCGCAGGCGCCGCGGCGGCTGCCGGGGGCGGGGAAGGTGCCGCGCAACCCCCGGACGGCGGGGGCCTTGAAGATGCCGGAGCACCGCAAGGTGCTGGCAGCGGGGGCCTGGCGGGCCTGCCCGTGGCCGGAGGAACGGGCTGGGCGCGGCTGGCCGACCTGGCCCTGGTGCGCCCTGGCCACACGCCGGCCGCCCTGGTGCGGCGGGACGGCTGGCTGGCGGCGACCCTGACGGCCCGGGTCCAGGGAGTTGACCTGGGCACCGCCGTGGCCCGGGCGCGGGAGCGGGTGGCCGCCGTGCTGCCGCCGGGCGCCGCGGTGGAACCGGCGGGCACCGCCGTGCTGATGGCCGAAGGGTTCGGCACACTGGTACCGGCGGCCCTGGGCGCCCTGCTTCTGATCTACATGGCGATGGCGGCCCAGTTCGAATCCCTGGTGCATCCCCTCCTCATGATGGTGACCCTGCCCCTGGCCCTGACCGGCGCCGTGGCGGGCCTGGCCGCCACCGGCCATGCCATTGGGCTGACGGCGGTGATGGGGGCCGTGGTCCTGGCGGGGATCGCGGTCAACAACGGCATCGTGCTGGTCGACGCCGCGCGCCGTTACCGGGCGGCCGGTGCGGATGCCGCGACCGCCATCCGCCTGGCCTGGAGCCGGCGGCTGCGGCCGGTGTTGATGACGGCCCTGACCACTTTGCTGGGCTCCCTGCCCATGATCCTGGTGCCGGGGCAGGGCAGCGAGCTGGAGGTGCCCCTGGCGGCGGTGCTGGTGGGCGGCCTGTTCACCTCCACGGTCCTGACCCTGGTGGTCTTGCCTTGTGCCTGGCTGCTGGCCGAAGGCCGGCGACGGCCCGGTGCGGCCGGCCGGGCCTGAACGGGGGTCGCCGGCGGTCCGCGCTGGTGCGCCGCCGCCGGCCTCCGGCACGCCGCCGGCCTCCGGCACGCCGCCGGCGGGGCTCGCGGTCCTCTCCAACGCGGCCCCCGACCCAGGCACTTCACCTGACGGGGCCGTGCTGCTCCTCCGCCGCGGCCACCGGCCCCGGCACTTCGCCGGCGGGGCCCGCCGCCGCCCTGCAGCGCCGCGACTGCCCGCCGGGGGTGGGAGGAGCCATGATTCGCCAGACAACAGGGCAGGGTCCGCGGCCGCCGGTGGCGAAGCGAGCCTGCCGGGCCCGCCCCGGGCCCCGGCCGCCTGTGCGCCCGGGGCCGGCGACCAGAGCATGGGGGGAAGGGGATGGACTGGCGGAACTGGCGCCATGTGGTCAAGCTGGATCCCGCCCGCCCGCTGGATCCGGCGGTCATTGCCCGGCTGCCGGCCACCGGCACCGACGCCCTGGTCCTGGGCGGCAGCGACGGCATCCGGCGCGGGGCCGTGTTCGGCCTGCTGGGTGCGGCCCGGGAGACGGGGCTGCCCGTGGCCATCGAGGTCTCGTCGGTGCAGGCGGTGGTGCCGGGGGCCGACTGGTACCTGATCCCCATGGTGCTCAACACCACCGACCCCCGCTGGCTGGTGGGCGCCCACCAGGAAGCCTTTGCGAACCTGCACCGCATCGCGCCGGGCATTCCCGTTCCCTGGGACCGGGTGGTCACGGTGGCCTATGTGGTCTGCAACCCCGCCGCCACGGTGGCCCGGGTGGCGGCGGCGCGGCCGCCGGAAGGACCCGCGGCGGTGGCGGCCTGGGCGACGGTGGCGGAGAGGCTCTTGCGCGCAGACATCGTGTACATTGAGTACAGCGGCCGGTTGGGCGACCCGGCGTGGGTCGAGGCGGCGGCCGGTGCCCTGCGGAGGGCCCGCCTGTTCTACGGCGGCGGGCTGAGCACCGCCGAGCAGGCGGCGGTCATGGCCGCCCGGGCCCACACCGTGGTGGTGGGCAATGCCCTCTACCGGCCGGACGGGCTGGAATGCATCCGGGCCACCGTGCGGGGCGCGCGCCAGGTGCGGCCCGGAGCGGGAGGGGAACCCTTTGCCGCCGGAAGTCGTCTTCCTTAACGGATCCTTTGTTCCCTACGAGCAGGCCGTGGTGCCCGTGGAGGACCGCGGCTTCCTCTTCGCCGACGCGATCTACGAGGTGATCCGCTGCTACGGCGGCCGGTTCTTCCGCCTGGACGATCACCTGGAGCGGCTGGAGCAGAGCGCCGCGGCCCTGGACATCCCCCTGCCCTATGACCGGGCCCGGTGGGCGGCCCTGCTCGACGAGCTGATCCGGCGCAACGGGGTGCGGGACGGGTCGGTGTACGTCCAGGTGAGCCGCGGGGTCGCCCCGCGCAGCCATGCCTGGCCCCAGGGGCTGCAGCCCACGGTGGTGGCCATCGCCCGGCCGGGCGGCACGCCGCCGGCGGAGGCGGTGGAGCGGGGCGTCAAGGCCATCACCGTGCCGGACAATCGCTGGGGGCTCTGCTGGGTCAAGACCACCGGTCTCCTGCCCAACGTCCTGGCCAAGCAGCAGGCGGCACGGGCGGGGGCCTACGAGGCCCTGTTCGTCCGGGACGGCCTGCTGACCGAGGGCACGTCGAGCAACGTGTTCGTGGTGCTGGACGGGGTCTTATACACCCACCCCCTGGCCAACATCCTGCCCGGCGTCACCCGGGCCGTGGTCCTCGACGTGGCGCGGCAGGCGGGGCTGGCGGTGCGGGAACAGGCCATCCCCGCCGTCTGGCTGGAGCGGGCGGAGGAGGTCATCCTCTCGGGGACCAATAGCGAGGTGCTGGCCGTGGTGGAGGTCGACGGGCGGCCCGTGGGCGGCGGCCGGCCCGGACCGGTGTTCGCCCGCTTGCGGGAGGGCTACCTGGCGCGGGTGGCCGCGGAGACCGGCGCAGCGGTGGAACCGGGCCCGGGCGCCTGACGGCGTCTCCGGAAGGTGAGCCCGGTGGCGACGCGGGTCCTGGTGCTGTCCGACACCCACATCCCCGGCCGGGCGCGGGCACTGCCCCCGGCAGTGCTGGAGGCGGCTGCCGCGGCCGACCTGATCATCCATGCGGGGGATCTGGTGAGCCTGGACGTGTATGATGAACTGGCCCTGCTGGCGCCGGTCGTCGCCGTCCACGGCAACGTGGACGACCCGGAGGTGGTCCGGCGGCTGCCGCCCCGGGTCGTGGTGGAACGGGACGAGGTCCGGGTGGGGGTGACCCACGGGCATCTGGGCCGGGGACGGTCGACCCCCGAGCGGGCCCTGGCGGCCTTTGCCGGCGAGGCACCGCCGCCGGCGGTGGTGGTCTTCGGCCACAGCCATCAGCCGCTGGTGGAGCGGCGGGATGGGGTGCTGTTGCTGAACCCGGGTTCGCCCACCGACCCGCGCTGGGCGCCGGCGCCGAGCTATGGGTGGCTGGAGCTGGAGGGGGGCGAGGCCCGGGCGCGGCTGGTCCAGCTGCCCCGGCGGTAGGGACGGGGGAAGGGCGGCCGTCCCCCGCGGGGCCTGCGGCGGGGCCCGGGCAGGGCAGGCCAGGCCCTGGCCGCGGCGAGCCGTGGGTGAGCAACGGGTAGGGAAACGGCTAGGGAGAGGATGGCGCTTGACCGAGCAGACCCTGAGCTGGCGGCGCCGCCTGGGGGCGGCATTGATCCTGGCCCTGGTGATCACCGCCGTGGCAGGAATCTGGCGCATGGCCGGCACCCCGGGTCGCGCTCCCGCGATGCCGGCCGGCGGTGGCGCGACGCCTGTACCGGCGCCCGGGGACGGCCCCCAGCCGCCCCAGCTGGTGCTGGGCAGCCTGGGCGGGTTTGAAGGGTGGAACCCGCTCTTGACGGAGCGCGATCCCCTGCAGCCGCTGCTCTTTCGCAGCCTGGTGCGGTACAACGACCGGATGGAGGTGGAGCCCGACCTGGCCGCTTCCTGGGAGGTGGGCAAGGACGGGCGCGTCTACACGCTGCACCTGGCGGAGGCCACCTGGTCGGACGGGCGGCCCGTGACGGCCAGCGACGTGGTCTTCTCCCTGACCACTCGCCTCCACCCCCGGGCCGATCGCCTGGCGGCCTACAACCTGGCCGCCTTGAACGGCGCCGCGACCTACCTGGCGGAGCTGGAGCGGCTGGACCGGGACCGCCAGGCAGGCCTGCTGGACGAAGCCGCCTGGGAGGCCCGGGCCATGGCGGCCTACGACCGCTGGCTGGAGCGGGGGGCGGTGCGGGCTCCCGATCCCCGGACCGTGGTGGTCACCTTTTCCGAGCCCTACGCGCCGGCGCTGGAGCTCTTCACCCTTCCCGTCGTTCCCGCCCACGCCTTCGCCAGCCGGGCCGAGGCACTGGACCCCCGCCACCCCTTCCACACGGGCCACCCCGTGGGTTCCGGGCCCTATCGCCTGGACAGCTGGGTGCCGGGTGTCCAGGCGCGACTGGTGGCCCGGGAGGACCTGCCGCCGGAGCAGGCCCCCGGATACCCGCTGGTGGTAGTCCGGTTCTTCCACGAGCAGGAGGAGCTGGACCGGGCGGTCCTGGCAGGCGAGGTCGACGCCGGCAGGCTTTCGCCGGAGGCCGCCCGCCAGGTGGTGGCGGGACAGGCGCCGCTGCGCCTGGTGGAGTTCCCGGACCTGGGCTATACCTACCTGGCATACAACCTGGCCGACCCGATCCTGGCCGACCCGGCGGTGCGCCGGGCCGTGGAGCAGGCCGTTGACCGTCCGGCCCTGGTGGGCGCGCTGTTCGGCCGCTATGCGGAGGTGCTGGCGGGACCGGGCCTGCCCGGGACCTGGTGGGCGGCGCCCCAGGCCCCGCCGCGCTATGACCCGGAGGCCGCCCGCGCCCTGCTGGAACAGGCCGGCTGGGTCGACGGCGACGGCGACGGCGTGCGCGAGCGGGGCGAACAGCAGCTGGCCATCCGGATCATCACCCACCGGGAGAACCGCTACCGCGAGGAGGCCGCAGAGATGCTGGCCGGGTTCCTCCGCCAGGTGGGCATTGCCGCCGAGGTGCAGGTGGTGGACTGGCCCGACCTGGTGGCGGTCCTGCGGGAGGGCCGGTACCAGGCGGCCCTTCTCGGGGTCGGCGTGGGCGTCGACCCCGACGGGTACGCCCTCTGGCACTCCGCGGGCCACCTCAACTTCACCGGGTTGCACGACGCGGAGGTGGACCGGCTGCTGGAGGAGGGCCGGCGCGGCGGGGACCGGCGGGTGATCTACCGCCAGGTCCAGCAGCGGCTGGCCGAGCTGGAGCCCGCCCTGTTCCTCTGGCAGGAGATCCTGGTGCTGGGCGTGCGGCAGGGGGTGGAAGGCCCCATCAGCGGCTCCCCGGGCGGGTTCTTCTGGAACGTGGCCGCCTGGCACCCGGCGGACGAACCTGGCCCCACCGGCGGGCCGGCAGCGGCAAGGGGCGGGACCTCGAAGGCCCGGCGGCAGCCGGCGCATGCCGGCGGCGCGCCCGGGGTACACGGGGCGGCCTCCCGGTGACCGGCGCCGGGGACCGGCGAGAGGGGGGAGCCCGGCCCCGGCCCGGTGAAGCTCCGGGCGGCGCCCTCCGGGCAGCGCCCTGAGAGTGCACCAGCCCGCATGGCGCTTTGGTTGACACCCATTTTTGCTTCTCCATATAATGTGGATGGCTTTCGGGCGGGCTCCTTCATGTTCCGAATTTCACGAAGTCCCGCCCGTCGCCTTTCTTACCTCTTGCCCGGTGACGCCCACCCGGTAACGCCGGCCGGTAGACGGTGTCCGGTGGCGGCAGCCCGCCGGGGGAACGGGGGTCGGCCAGTTGGATTCCCGGATCTGGATCGACGTGCTGGTCTTCCTCATCGCCGGGGCCAGCTTCCCCATGGTCAACGTGGCCGTGAGCCGGCTGCTGCGGCGCGACTGGCGCGAGCCCAGCAAGCTCACCACCTACGAGACCGGGATCCGCCCCTACGGCGATGCCCGCGTGCGGTACAGCATCCACTATTACATCTTCGCCCTGATCTTTCTGGTGTTCGACGTGGAAGTGGTCTTCCTCTATCCCTGGGCCGTCCGCTTCCGCGAGCTGGTCCAGGCGGGTCCCTTCGCCTTCATCGAGATGGCCCTGTTCATCGTCATGCTGGGCGTGGGTCTGATCTACGCCTGGAAGAAGAAGGTGTTACGATGGGTGTGACCAACCCGCGGGTGACGGGTCCCTCCGGCATCACCGTGGCCGACTTGGCCTGGGACGAGACGGACCCCGAGCACCTGATCGACCGGGCGGCGGAGCGCCTGCCTGGGGTCTGGGAGTACCTTCCCGGCGTGATCACCACCAACCTCCAGACCCTGGTCAACTGGGGCCGCAAGAACTCCCTCTGGTACCTGCTCTTCGGCATCGCCTGCTGCGCCATCGAGATGATGGCGGCCGGCGCCTCCCGGATCGACCTGGACCGGCTGGGGTCGGTGTTCCGTGCCTCGCCGCGCCAGGCCGACATGATGATCGTGGCGGGGACCGTCACCGAGAAGATGGCGCCGGTGATCAAGACCCTGTACGACCAGATGGCCGAGCCCAGGTACGTCATCGCCATGGGCGCCTGCGCGTCCAACGGCGGGCCGTACTACCAGGGCTACAATGTGGTCGACGGGGTCGACAAGATCGTTCCTGTGGACGTGTACGTGGCCGGGTGCCCGCCGCGGCCGGAGGCGCTGATCTACGCCATCATGAAGCTGCAAGACAAGGTGGCCCGGGCGAACCTGCCGGCCTGAGATCCGACGTCGCAGCCCCGCGGGGAGCGGGGCTGGCGTTTGCCTGGGGACCCGCACCGGCGGCGGCCGCCGGAGCGGACGAGCCGGCGCCCCGGGCCGGGCCGGGCGGGGCCCGCCAGGTAGGGCGCCGGGACGGACCGCTGTGGAGACCCGGCGGCCCCGGCCCGGCGGCGGGCCCGAAGAATGGGGGGAAGAACCTGTGGCCGAGCACCCTGAGGCGGCGCCCGCCCAAGCCGGGGACGACCGCCCGCTGCACACGCACCAGGACGACAAGCCCCTTCTCGAAGCGCTGCCGCTTCCGGCGGAGGGGACCTTCGTCGATCCCAAGGCCAAGAAGAAGGCGCCCGCGGGGGAGGCCGGCGCCGAGCCGGCGGTGGATCCGGTGGTGGCCCGCCTGCGGGAAGCCTTTCCCGACGTGAGCTTCGATCCGGTGGCTGCCACCGCCGACGGCTGCCCCATCGTGACCGTGCCTGCGGAGCGGTGGCTGGAGGTGGCCCGGTTCCTCCGCGACGATCCCCAGCTGGGTTTCGACTACCTGTCCGATCTCTGCGGCGTCGACTACAAGGACGCCCTGCAGGTGGTCTACCAGCTGCGGGGAGTGGGCCACGACCGGCGCCTGACGGTCAAGGTCAACGTGAGCAAGGAGCAGCCGGAGGTCCCCAGCGTGGTCGAAGTCTGGCCCGGCGCGGGCTGGCACGAGCGGGAGGCCTTCGACATGTTCGGGGTCCGCTTCAGCGGCCACCCGGACCTGAGGCGGATCCTGATGCCGCCGTGGACGCCGGACGACGTCTTCCCGCTGCGCAAGGACTTCGTCGACCGGCGGCCCAAGCGGGAGCGCAAGGTGCGGCCGCGCTGACGGCCGGCGGAGCCGGCGCCCGGCCCGCCCGCCGGCCCGGCGGAGCGGGTGCCGGTGAGGGCGCGGCGAGGAGACGGAAGGGCATGAGCGCGCCGGAAGGGCTGGTATGGGCATAGGGAAGGCGAGGTGAGGGCCGTGAGCCTGACGCGGGAACCGGTGCAGCCGCTGGAGCTGGATCCACGCCTGGGGGACCGGGTGCGGATCGAGCCCCTGGAAGGCGGGCGCCAGACCATGACCATGAGCATGGGCCCCCAGCACCCCAGCACCCACGGGGTGTTGCGGGTCGTGCTCAGCCTGGACGGCGAGACGGTGGTCGACGCCCAGCCCGACATCGGCTACCTGCACCGCAACTGGGAAAAGATCGCCGAGTACATGACGTACGCCATGACGGTCCCCTTCTCGGACCGGAACGACTACCTGGCCGCCATCACCAACGAGCTGGCCCTGGTGCAGGCGGTGGAGAAGCTGACGGGCCTGGAGGTGCCCGAGCGGGCCCAGATCCTGCGGGTGATCTTCTCCGAGCTGCAGCGCATCACCAGCCACCTGCTGTGGTTCGGCACCTTCGGGCTCGACCTGGGCGCGGTGACGGCGTTCCTCCACGCCTTCACCGCCCGCGAGTACTGCTACAAGCTTTTCGAGCAGGCCACCGGCGCGCGGTTCCTCTACGCATACCTGCGCATCGGCGGGCTGCGCAACGACGTGCCCGACGGCTGGATCGAAGATTTGCTCTCCTTCCTGGACCAGCTGGAGAACAAGTACTGGCCCGAATTCATGAAGCTGCTCATCGAAAACCCGATCTTCATCCGCCGCACCCGGGGCATCGGGGTGCTGAAGCCGGAGGTGGCCGTGGCCTACGGCGCCAGCGGGCCGGTGCTGCGGGGTTCGGGCATCAAGTACGACGTGCGCAAGGCCGACAACTACCTGCCCTACGACCGGTTCGAGTTCGACGTTCCGGTGGGGGAGAACGGCGACGTCTACGACCGGGCCCTGGTCCGCATGTACGAGATCCTGGAGAGCGCCCGGATCATTCGCCAGGCCGTCAAGGAACTGCCCGACGGCCCGGTGATGGCCAAGGTGCCGCGGGCCATCCGGCCCTACGGCGAGGTGTACCACCGGGTGGAAGGGCCGCGGGGCGAGGTGGGCGTCTACCTGGTGGCGGCCGGTGACACCAACGCCTACCGGGCCCGCTGGCGCTCGCCCTGCTTCGTCAACCTGCAGCTGCTGCCGATCCTGGCGCGGGGGCACCTGGTGGCCGACGTGGTGGCCATCATCGGCAGCATCGACATCGTCCTCGGGGAGGTCGACCGCTGATGCCGGAGTGGCTGGTGGCGGTGCTGTGGGCCATCCTCAAGGCCACCATTGCCCTCGCCTTCATCGGCGTGAATTTCATGTTCCTGGTCTGGCTCGAGCGGAAGGTGTCCGCCCGCATGCAATACCGGGTGGGGCCCTACCGGGTCGGCAAGCCCCACGGCTGGGCCCAGCTCTTCGCCGACGCCATCAAGATGTTCTCCAAGGAGGACGTCATGCCCGCGGCGGCGGACCGCTGGGTCTGGGCGGCGGCGCCGGTGGTGGTGTTCGCGCCGGCGGTGCTTTTGTTCGTCATCCTGCCCGTCGGGCCCGGTTTCGGCGTCCAGCCCGACTTCAACCTGGGCCTGCTGTTCCTCAGCGCCGTCTCGTCCTTCACCCTGTTCGGCATCTTCATGGCCGGCTGGGGTTCCAACAACAAGTACTCCCTGATCGGTGCCATGCGGGCCGCGGCCCAGCTGATGGCCTACGAGATCCCGCTGGTGCTGGCGGTGCTGGGCGTGGTCATGCTGGCGGGCAGCCTCAGCCTGCAGGACATCGTGGAGGCCCAGCAGCGGTACTGGTTCGTCTTCCCGCAGTTCCTCGGCTTCATCGTCTTCCTCATCGCCGCCATCGCCGAGCTGAACCGCACGCCCTTCGACCTCGCCGAGGCCGAGTCGGAGCTGGTGGCGGGCTACTTCACCGAGTACAGCGGGATCCGCTGGGGCATGTTCATGTTCGCCGAGTACACCAACCTGTTCACCATGTCCGCCATCGCGGCCAGCCTGTTCTTCGGCGGGTGGAACGGGCCGATCCTGCCGCCGGTGGTGTGGTTCCTGATCAAGACCTACGCCTTCGTCCTGCTGGCCATGTGGATCCGCTGGACCCTGCCGCGCATCCGCATCGACCAGCTGCTGGACCTGGGCTGGAAGTTCCTCGTCCCGGTGGGCCTGCTGAACCTGGTCATCACCGGGTTGTTCCTGGTCTGAAAGGCGGTGACCACGGATGAGCGTCCTGGCTGAGATCTGGCAGACCGCGAAGAGCCTGGTGGCGGGCCATGCCGTGACTTGGCGGTCGGCCGCCCGCCCGCCGGTGACGGTGAACTACCCGGACGAGCGGCCCGACCTGCCCAAGGGCTACCGCGGCATCCCGGTGCTCAAGACCAACCTGGAGACGGGCGACCTGAACTGCACGGCCTGCGGCCTGTGCGCCCGCTCCTGCCCCGTCAACGTCATCGAGGTCATCGAGGAGACCGACGAGAACGGCAAGCGCCTGCGCCGGCCCAAGGTCTTCAACATCGACATGTCGCGCTGCATGGTCTGCAACCTGTGCGTCGAGGCCTGTCCCTTCGACGCCCTGGAGATGGCCAACCACTTCGAGATCGCCGACTACTCGGTGCCCAACCTGATCTTCAACAAGGAGCAGCTGGCGGAGATCTGGAAGCAGTACGACGCCGTCCGGCTGGCTGGGGGCGAGAAGCCATGAGCGGGACGGCCGTCATCTTCGCCGTGCTGGCGGCGGTGGTGCTGCTGGGGGCCTGGCGGGTGGTGACCAGCGAGCAGATCGCCCACAGCGCCCTGTTCCTCGGCCTCACCTTCGTCGGCATGGCGGGCCTGTTCATCCTGCTCAAGGCGCCGACCTTCGCCCTGCTGCACGTGCTGGTGTACGTCGGGGCGATTCTGACCGTGGTGGTCTTCGCCATCATGCTCTCGGACCCCGAGGAGCTGCGGGGCGCGGGCGACCTTCCCCTGGGCGAGCGCCTGCGGCGCCGGTTCCTTTCGCCCTACTACGGCTGGCTGCCGGTGGTGGTGGCCGGGGTGCTGGTGGCCGTGATCCTGGCCGGCCTGGCTGCCGCCCAGCTTCCCCGGGTGCCCCTGGGCGAGCCCGTGGCCGACGACCTGCGGGCCATCGGGGGCGAGATGTTCACCCGCTACGCCATCCCCTTCGAGGTGGCCTCGGCCGCGCTGTTGGCGGCCCTCATCGGCGCCATCGGCCTGACGCGGCGCGAGACGGCGGAAGAGCGCGGTCGTGGCGGGCGCGACGGGGGGGCGGCCCGCACGGCGCCGGTCGCCCGGGTGCCGGGCGCCATGGCGGCCCAGGACCTGGGTGACGGGGTGCCGCAGGCCGGGACGCCCGCCGGATCCTCGCCGGCCGGGAAGCGGGTGACGGCGGCGGCCGGTTCGTCCGGTGGAGCCGGTGCGGCAGGGGAGGTGGGCCGCTGATGGGCGGCATTCCTTTGCTGGATTATCTCGTGGTGGGGACCCTGCTCTTCGGCATCGGCCTGTGGGGCGCCCTGACCCGCACCAACGCCATCCGGATCCTGATGTGCATCGAGCTGATGCTCAATGCCGTCAACCTCAACCTGGTGGCGCTGAACCAGTACCTGGACCCCGGGTCGGTGGAAGGGCAGATCTTCGGCCTGTTCATCATCGCCATCGCGGCGGCGGAGGCGGCCATCGGCATCGGCATCGTGCTGATGGTGGTGCGGCGCCGCGGCGAGGTGGACATCAACAAGATCCGGCTGATGCGCGGTTGAGCCCGCGACGGTCAGGCCGGGGTGCGATACGGAACGGGCTGGGTACGGACGGGACTGCGAGGTGAGCGGCGTGGTGGAATCGGCCTGGTTGATCCCGCTCTTCCCCCTGGCGGCCTTCGTGCTGACGGTGTTCTTCGGCCGCCGGCTGGGCGAGCGGGCGGGCTGGATCGGCGTCACCGGCATGCTGGCGGCGGCGATCCTGTCCCTGGGCGTATTCCGGGACGCGGTGGCCCGCCCCGAGGCCTACGAGGCCGCGTGGCGGTGGCTGCAGTTCGGCTCCTTCGAGCTGCGGGCCGGGTTCCGGGTCGACAACCTGGAAGCGGCCCTGCTCTTAATGGTGTCCTTCGTCAGCTTGATGGTGCACGTCTTCTCCCTGGGCTACATGCATGGCGATGCCCGCTACAACCGCTACTTCGCCCTGATCTCCCTGTTCACGGCGGGCATGCTCGGGCTGGTCATCGCCGACAACGCCGTCTTCTGGCTGATCTGGTGGGAGATCATGGGCGCCTGCTCCTACCTGCTCATCGGCCACTGGTTCGAGGAGCGGGAGAACCAGGCGGCGGCGTACAAGGCCTTCATCACCACCCGCATCGGCGACGTGCTGATGATGGCCGGCTTCTGGTACATGTTCCACCTGACGGGCAGCCTGCGTTTCGCCGACTGGCAGGCCTGGGTGGAGCACCAGGCGGGGGCGGGGGCCCCGGACTTCGCCCGGGCCATGACCGTGGCGGCCCTCCTGATCTTCGGCGGCGCGGTGGGGAAGTCGGCCCAGGCGCCGCTGCACGTGTGGCTGCCTGACGCCATGGCCGGTCCTACGCCCGTCAGTGCCCTGATCCACGCCGCCACCATGGTGGCCGCGGGCGTGTTCCTCGTCGCCCGGACCTACTTCATCTTCGCCGAGTCGGCCACGGCCCTGGCGGTGGTGGCCTTCCTGGGGGCGTTCACGGCCTTCCTGGCGGCCAGCATCGCCGTGGTGCAGACCGATATCAAGAAGGTGCTGGCCTACTCGACGGTCAGCCAGCTGGGCTACATGGTCATGGCCTTGGGCGTGGGCGGCTACGCGGCCGCCATGTTCCACCTGTGGACCCACGGCTTCTTCAAGGCCCTGCTCTTCCTGGGCTCGGGGGCCGTCATCCACGCCGTGCACACCCAGGACATGCGGGAGATGGGCGGCCTGGCCGGCAAGATGAAGCTGACGGCCCTGACCTTCATCGTCGGCACCTTGGCCCTGGCCGGCATCTGGCCCTTCGCCGGGTTCTACTCCAAGGACGAGATCCTGCTGGCGGCCTACCACTCCCCCTACCCGGTGCTCTTCTGGGTGGGCACCCTGACCGCCGGGCTGACGGCCTTCTACATGACCCGGGCCGTGGTGCTGACCTTCTTCGGCCGGCCGCGGGACGTCCACAAGTACGAGCACGCCCACGAGGGCGGGCCGGAGCTGCGCTGGCCGCTGGTTTTGCTGGCCATCCCGGCCTTTGCCGCGGGCTTTCTGGCCCCGGCCCTCTTCGGCGCGCCGGTGCACGAGTTCATCACCTTCGGCGAGCACGTGGCGGCTCACGAGCCCGAGTCCGTCGTGGTGCTGCTCGGCACCCTGTTCGCCGTGGGCGGCATCCTTCTCGCCATCGTGGTGTACGGTCTGGGCTGGATCTCGCCCGAGACCCTGCGCGCGGCCTTTGCCACGCCCTACTTCGTCCTGCAGGAGAAGTGGTTCTTTGACCGGGCCTACCAGGTGGTGGTCCTGGGCGGTTCGTCCGCGCTGGCGCGGCTGGTGGCCGGCTTCGACCGGCTGGTGGTGGACGGCATCGTCAACGGCGTGGCGCGCCTGGTGGCCGGCGTGGGCGAGGTGGTGCGGCGCTGGTCCACCGGCCTGGTGCAGGGGTACATGCTGACCCTCTTCGCCGGCGTGGTGGTGCTGGCGCTGCTGATCCTGCAAGTGACGGGAGGCCTGAGGTGATGTCCGCGTCGCTGCCCTATCTCAGCCTGATCCTGGGGGTGCCGGCGGCGGGCGCGCTGCTCACCCTCCTGATCCCCCGGGAAAACCACCGGGCCATTCGCCTCGTGGGGACCGTGGCCCTGGCCGTGCCGCTGCTGCTGGTGGCGGCGGTCTGGGCCGGGTTCGACCCGGCCGCGGGCGGCCCGCAGTTCGTGGAGCGCTACCGCTGGATCCCCACCCTGGGCGCCTGGTACTACCTGGGCGTCGACGGGCTGTCCCTGCCCCTGGTGGCCTTGACGGCGCTGGTCGCGCCCCTGGCGGCCCTGGCTTCCTGGGGCATCGAGCAGCGCGTCAAAGAGTACTGGGTGCTGCTGGGCATCCTGGTGACCGGGATCTTCGGCGTGTTCCTGGCGCTGGACTACCTGCTGTTCTACGTGTTCTTCGAGCTGTCCCTGATCCCCATGTACTTCCTTATCGGCATCTGGGGCGGCCCGCGCCGGGACTACGCCTCCCTGAAGTTCTTCATCTACACCCTGGTCGGCAGCATCGTGCTGATCGTGGGCATCCTGGGCCTGTACTTCCTCACGGGCGCCAGCACCTTCGACATGGTGGAACTGGCGCGCCGGGCGCCGGCGGCGGTGCCGCAGGCGCTCAAGCTGCCGCTGTTCCTGCTGCTCTTCGCCGGGTTCGCCATCAAGACGCCCATGTGGCCGGTGCACACCTGGCTGCCCGACGCCCACGTGGAGGCGCCGACCCCCATCAGCGTGATCCTGGCCGCGGTCCTGCTGAAGATGGGCACCTACGGCATGATGCGCATCACCTGGCCCACCCTGCCCGACGTGGCCCGGGACCTGGCCGGCACCCTGGCCGTGCTGGCGGTGATCGCCATCCTCTACGGCGCCTTCACGGCGCTGGGCCAGCGGGACTTCAAGCGGCTGGTGGCCTACTCGTCGGTCAGCCAGATGGGCTTCGTGGTCCTGGCCCTGGCGGCCGCGGCGGCGGCGCCGGCGGCGGCGGAGGCGGCCCAGCTGGCGGGGCGCGATCCCCAGGTGGTGCTCCAGGCGGGCCAGTCCGCCACCATGGCGGCCGTGTTCATGATGGTGGCCCACGGCCTGGCCTCCGCCCTGCTGTTCCTCCTGGTGGGCTTCTGGTATGACCGCACCCACACGCGGGATTTCGACCGGCTGGGGGGCATGTTCCGTACCACGCCGGTGGCGGCCACCTTCCTGGGCATCGCCGCCTTCGCCAACCTGGGACTGCCCGGGTTCAGCACCTTCATCGGCGAGTTCTTCACCCTGATGGGGACCCTGCCGGTGTTCCCGGTGGCGGTGTACGTCGCCCTGATCGGCCTGGTGGGCGGTGCCATGTACAACCTCACCATGCTGCAGCGGGTGGCCATGGGCGGGCCGAAGCCGGAGTGGCACGGCCTGCCTGATGTGTCGGCCCGTGAGCTGGCGACCTTCGTGCCCCTGGTGGCGGCCATGCTGCTTCTGGGCTGGATGCCGGGGTTGCTGACCCAGGTCTTGAGCACGCCCGTCGCGCAATTCGTCGCCAAGTTGGGGGGGATGTGAGGATGCCAGTGCCATCGGCTGGAGAACTGGTCTATCTCCTGCCCGAGATCGTCCTGGTCTTCACGGCCATGCTCCTCCTGCTGGCAGACGCCTTTGCGGGCGGGCGGGCGGAAACCCAGGGGGCCGTGGCCTCGGGGGCCGGAACCGGGTCCGTGCCGTTGAGCAGCGCCCAAGAGGCGCGTCGGGACTGGATCGGCTATCTGGCCGTGCTGGGCGTGGTGGTGGCCATGATCCTGATCCGGCGCGACCTGACCCAGCCCGGGCCCATCCTGGGGAACATGGTGGCCAGCGACGGCTACGCCGCCTTTTTCAAGGCCGTGTTCCTCATCGCCACGGCGCTGGTGGCGCTGATTTCCATCGACTATGTGGCCGCCCGGGGCATCGCCGCGGGGGAGTACTTCAGCCTGCTGCTGCTGGCCACCACCGGGGCCCTGTTCATGGCGGGCGCGGCCAACCTGCTGACCTTCTACCTGGGCCTGGAGCTCCTGTCCCTCAGCTCCTACGCCCTGGCCGGCCTGATGCGCACCGATCCGCGTTCCCAGGAGGCCTCGCTGAAGTACTTCCTCAACGGCGCCCTGAGCTCCGGCATCCTGCTCTTCGGTATCTCCCTGCTCTACGGGGCCACGGGCACCTTCGACCTAGTCGAACTGGCCCAGCAGGCGGGCCAGGCGCTGCAGGGCGGCGCCACCGCCGGGCCGCTCCCGGCGCCGGTACTGGCCCTGGGCATCGCCTTCCTCCTGGCCGGCCTGGCCTTCAAGGCGGGTGCGGTGCCCTTCCACCTCTGGCTTCCTGACGCCTACCAGGGCGCGCCCACGCCCATCACCGCCTACCTGGCGGTGGCGTCGGAGGGTGCGGCTTTCGCCGCCATCCTGCGGGTGTTCTACGGCGGCCTGGGCGGCGCGCAGGGCAGCTGGCAGCTGGCCTTCGTCCTCCTGGCCGTGCTGACCATGACCGTGGCCAACGTGGCCGCGCTGCGGCAGACGGACGTCAAGCGCCTGATGGCCTATTCGTCCATCGCCCAGGCAGGGTACATCCTGGCGGCCGTCGCCGCGGCCACCGAGCTCAGCCGGCCGGCCGTCCTGTACTACGTGATGGCCTATACCTTCATGAACGTGGGGGCCTTTGCCGTGATCACCGCCCTGCAGGTCCAGGGCGAGGGCCGGGAGGTGCGGGATTTCGCCGGCCTGGCCCGCCGGGAGCCGCTGCTGGCCGCCCTGCTGGTGGTGTTCCTGGTTTCCCTGGTCGGCCTGCCGCCCACGGCCGGGTTCATGGCCAAGTTCTCGGTGTTCCGGTCCCTGGTGGCCGCGGGCAACTACTGGCTGCCGGTGGTGGTGGCCCTCAACAGTGTGATCTCCGTGGGCTACTACTACAACTTGGTGCGGTACATGTACGTGGTGTCGCCGGAGAAGGAGCCCGTCCCCGACACCCCGGTGGCGGTGCCGGCGCCCATCTGGACCGTGCTGGTGGTGTGCGTGTTCTTCACCCTGGTGCTGGGGCTCTGGCCCGAGGCCTTCGTCCGGTGGGCCGAGGTGTCGCTGATGGCCATGGGGGGCCGCAGCTTCTAAGCCGGGCCCAGGTTGCGTGGTGCAAGGTCCCGCAGGAAAACGGACAGGGGCCGGCGCGGTCAAGCGGCGCCGGCCCCTGTTCCTTGGCCCCCGGTCCTTGCGCGCCAGGTCCTTGCCTGGCAGGCCTGGTCCTTGCCTCGCTACTGGACGACAAGCACCGGCCCGTCCCAGTGCTCGATCACATAGGCGCTCACGCTGCCCAGCAGCGCCGCCTGCAACCGGCCCAAGCCCCGGCGACCGACCACCAGGAGGTCCGGCCTTTGTTCCCGGGCCACCGCCACGATCTCGTGGCCCGGGTCACCGCGGCGCAGCAGCTGGAGGACCGGGGGCCGGGGCTCGGGCAGGCGCCGGGCGGCGGCCTCCAGGATGGACCGGCCGAGGCGCTCCGATTCCTCCATGAACCGGTACACGGCGTCCAGACCGACGAACAGGTCACCGCTCATGCCGGCGACGCAGTGGACCAGGATCACCTGGGCGCCTTCCCTTCCCTGGATGAGGCGCCCGGCCATGTCCACGGCCCGGGCCGAGGGCGGCGAGCCGTCGACGGCGACCATCACTTTCAAACGGTTCCGACCCCCTTCCGGCGCCATCAGCCGGCTTCTCCCGAACGGGCGCCCGGGATGGGCGAGTAGGCGGCGGCACCCGACGGCGATCCGGGAGCCCTGCCGAAGGACCAGCGCAGCAGGATGGGCGTGATCAGGGTGGTGAAGAGGGTCATCACCACCATGACGGAGAACACCGCCTGGGAGATGACGCCCTCCTGAAGCCCGATGCCGGCCACGATCAGGGCGACCTCGCCCCGGCTGACCATGCCGATGCCCACCCGCAGCGCCTCCATCCAGCCGAAGCCGAAGGGGCGCACCCCCAGCCCGGAACCCACGATCTTCCCCAGGACCGCCGCCACCAGGATGAGGACGAGGAAGCCCGGGCCGCTGGCGGCCACCGACTGGACCAGGTCGGCTTCGAGGCCGATGTTGACGAAGAAGATGGGGACGAAAAAGCCGTAGGCCAGGATGGCCAGCCGTTCTTCCACCGCCTGCTTCAACTCGGGGACCAGGGCGAGCATCACGCCCGCCATGTACGACCCGGTGATGGCCGCCACGCCGCCCAGTTCCTCCGCGGCGACGGCCAGCAGCAGGCCGGAGACCAGCGCCATGGCAAACTGGGGTTCCGTGCCAGGCCACCGGCCAGCCTGGCGGAGCAACCAGGGCAGGACCCACCGCCCAGCGGCGAGGGCCGCCGCGAAGAAGGCGGCCATGCGGAGGAGGATGAGGGCCACGGTCGCCAGCCCGGCCCCACCGGCACCGGCTGCGGGCCCTTCGGGACCGGCGGCCGCGGCGGCCTGGTCCGCCAGGGGTGCCGCGGCCATCCCGGCCTGATGCAGCGCCACCACCACCGAGAGGATCACGATGCCCATCACGTCGTCGATGACGGCGGCACCAAGGACCGTGGTGCCTTCGCGGGACCGCAGGCGGCCCAGTTCCAGCAAGGTCTGGGCGGTGATGCTGACGGAGGTGGCGGTGAGGATGGTGCCGATGAAGATGCTCTCGTAGACGGGAAAGCCGAAGGCGAGGCCCAGGGCCGTGCCGCTCAGGAAAGGCAGGGCCACCCCGCCGGCGGCGCCGGAGAAGGCGGCCGCGCCCACCTTGCGCATCTCCTGCAGGTCGGTCTCCAGGCCGGCCAGGAACATCAGAAAAATCACACCCAGCTCGGCCAGGTCGCCCACCAGATGCTCGAGATACTGGGGATCGGAGAACAGCGGCCAGTGGAGAATGTCCAGCAGGGTGGGACCCAGCAGGATCCCGGCCAGCAACTCCCCAAACACGGCAGGCTGGCCGAGCCGCTTGGAAAGCGCGCCGGCACCCTTCGCCGCGGTGATGACCAGCGCCACCAGAACCGCCACCTGCAAGAACGAGGGCATGTCCAGCAGGTCCTCCTCCGCCAGGGAACGGTCCGGCGGCGGCAACGCGTCCGGGACCGTTCCCGTACGTCCCCCGGCCGGAACGCCGGCCGGACGGGCTCCCCTCGCTCCTCAGGAGCGCGAGGGGTTGCCGGCCTGCCCGCGCCGCCCTGCGGCACCGGAGGCATCAGCCGGCCGGGATGGCTCCCCGGCAGCCGCCGTGGCGTACCACGCGGCGAGCCGCTCCGTCACGTGAGGGGATCCCTGGGCCTCGGCCGATGGCAAAACCAGCCGGCCCAGATGCTCGGGATTCAACTGCCAGCAGCCGTGCTCCAGTACCGGCCCGCCGGCCGGGCGCCGGGTCAGCACCAGGACCGGCTGCAGGGGTTCCGGCCAGGTTAGGCCGGCGGCGGCCAGGGACTCGCCCAGGGACCTGGTCCGTGCCTGCAGCAAGTCGCAGGCCCGCCGGAGGTGCTTGCGGGCCGATCGTGGCCGGGCGGCGGCCGACAGATCCAGCGTACCCAAAACCCACGCGCGGTTGGAGCCCACCAGCAGGATCTCCGCACCGCCCCGCCCGGCTGGACCCCTGTGGGCCGCGGGCAGGGCCACCCGCAAGATCCCCGGTGGCAGCTGGTCCACCGCGTCCAGCAAGCGCCGCCGGCCGTCGGCCACCTGCAACAAGGTGAAGAAGCGGGCCGCCGCCAGCCCGGCCCCCACCAGGCACCAGAATCCGAACATGTCCAGGATGTTCACGCCGGTCAGCTGGCGCAGGCGGAACAGCGAACCCGCGCCCCAGCCGAAGGCAAGACACGCCGCAGCCCAGCCCCAGGGGAGCGACGGGGGTTGCAGCGGGGTGCCGATCCAGCCTTGCCGGTTGCCGGCCACGGGGGTGGCCGCAGCCGGGCCTGCCGTGCTGGAGGAACCGCCCATACCCTCACGACCTCCTGTCCAGCGGGCGCCAGGGCCCTCAGACGAAGGATCTGTACAAAGCGCAGAGGGGCACCGGCCATCGGCACCCGGTGCCCCTCCCTTGCGACGCGGTGCGATGTCGCCACCAGCGGGGCGGCCTGAAGCAGCCCTGAAGAAGGCAGGGGCGGTGGTCAGGAGCCACCGCCGGCGCCACCCTGGGAACCGGACCCCCCACCCTGGCCCTGTCCCTGTTCGCCGGCACTGCCGCTGCCTTCAGCCGGGTTGGGCTCCTGGGCGGCGCGCTGGTCCACGTCGCCGAGACCCATCAGGAAGCGGGCCAGCAGGCGAATCTCTTCCTGCGACATGGCATCCTTGTACGGCGGCATGATGCTGCGGAACTTCTCCGCTTCCTTGCGATACACCTCGGTCAGGTCCACCGGGGTGCCCTGACCGTGCCACACGGAGGGCATCCGCTCCCAGGGCTCGAAGGACTGCGGGTCGCTGATCCAGCGCTCGGTGAACTCCTGGCTGGGGAGCCACTCCCCGGCGCGGGTCAGGTTGGGCCCGACCACCCCGCCGTAGCTGCCCAGGGTGTGGCACTGGACGCAGTTCATCGTGACGAAGAGCTCCTTGGCCCGCTGGTTCTCTTCGTCCGTCAGGCCCGCCGCCTTGACGTCCAGATCCTGCGCCGTCACCGGCCGGGTGCGCTGTTCCTGCTGGCCGGTATCCTGGTTCTGGACGTACTCCGTCACGGTGAGGCGCGCTACCTCGGGAGCCGCGGCATGCTTGCTGGGCTCCTGCCAGTTCCCGTACATCAGGAAGGTCACCAGGTCGCGGATCTGCTGCTCGTTGAGCGGCCCGTTATCCGCGGTCGACCAGGTGGGCATCCGGGTGTACGAGTGGATCTTGCCGTCCTCGATCTCCCACGTGTTGTGGTCGAACCCCGGCCGGCCCCGGGCGATCACCTTGGTCAGGAAGTCCTGGATGGTCGCGGCCTGGATGGGTGTCTTGCCCTCGGCCCGGAACTCCTCCCGGTTCAGGGGGGGACCGATGATGCCCTCGCCCACCGGCCCGTGGCACAACATGCAGTTCTGGGCGTAGAGCTGGGCGCCGTGGGCGGCCTGTTCTTCCCGCGCCGCCGCCGACGCCTTGGTCATGCGCTGGCTTTCGAAGAGCCAGTACCCCTGGATGATCAGGATCAGCACCCAGAGCAGTGACAGGGCGACGACCTTGCGCTTGCTCAAGGCTGGGACTCCTTTCCGCGCGGGCGGGAGTCAGTCGTCCTCGCCGGACTTCTCCAGCGGGCGTCCCGTGAACCGCTCCACGGTGTCAACCGCCACCAGGCAGAGAAAGATCACGATCATCACGGCCAGAAGTTCAACGGATTCCAGTACCTCGAACATGGTCCCAACCTCCTCGCCGTGGCACCCGGCCGCACCGGCCCCTGGCCCCCGTCGCAACCGGCGGGGCGAAGCGGGCACGGGACGCCCTCGCGCTCCGCCGGATCCGCCTCCGGACGGCCTCCCCGGGGAGCGCCCCCCGGGACGGCCGGATTAAGAGACCGGTGTCAGCTGGCTGGGGTCAAAGGCCTGGCGCTGCTGCACACGGCCGGTGTCGACCCACACGTTGCCCGCGGCATCGATCTCGATGGGGAAGTAGTCCATCGGCCGCGGGGCAGGGCCGCCGATCTTCTCGCCGACCTTGTTGAACTGCGAACCGTGGCAGGGGCAGCAGAAGCAGCCGCCCGCGTCGGGCCGTTCTTCCGGCTTCCACGGTACCGTGCAGCCCAGGTGGGTGCAGCGCCAGTACAGGGCGATGAGCCCCTGCTCGGTGTGGACCAGGTAGAACTTGCCCGCGTCCACCTTGGTGACCGACCCCACCGGGAAGTTGGACACCGGCCCGATGTTGATCTTCTGCCCGAAGAAGCCCACCTTCCGCGGCCAGAAGTAATAGGCGAAGTTACCGGCGAACTGGCCGAGCCAGAGCAAGGCCGATCCCCAGAGGGCCCAGTGCAGGAAATCGCGGCGCGTAACGGGCTCGTCCCGGCGGGCGGCGGCACCATGCCCGCCGGCCCGGGCCGCGGGCCTGGCCGCCGCACCGGCTGCGGACCCCGGCCCTGCGGCGGCACCGCCCTTGCCGGCTCCGGCCCCCGCCTTGGCGGCTGCCGCCTTGGCTGCGGCTGCCCTGGCTGCGGCCAGCTTTTCCGGATCCACCTTGGGCCGCGCCGGCGTGCCGGCGGCCTCCTGGCCCCCCTGGCCTCCCTGGCCCGCAGGCGCTCCGCCCGCGGCGACGGGAGTATCCTGGGGGGTGCCGGACGCTCCGCCTGCGGGCTCGGCCCGGTCCGGGCTTCCCGCTTCAGCGCCTGTCGCCGGCTGATCCTTGCCGGCTTCCGGGCTGCGCTCGCGTTCGTCGGCCATGTGCCAATCCCTCCAGCCATCAAGAGCATCCCGATGCCTAGTACCCGATCAGTGGGGCGGTTCCAGCTGCCACGGCCACACCAGGTGCAGGCTCTCGCCGCGGAAGCCGGTGCCGATGATGGTCAGAACGAAGTAGGAGGCGACGAACACCGTGAACAGCGCGATGATGGTCTCCCGGGTGTTGGCCTGGTAACGCCGGCGCACGATGACCGCCAGGACGCCCGGCACCGCCGCCATGACGATCAGCGGAATCACCACGCCGGCGATGTGCTCCACCAGCTGCGCCTGGGCGTGGATCGCCTCGGGGCTCATGAACAGGCTGAACACCGCGGCGACCAGGCCGCGGGTGCCGATGTAGTCGACGCCCCCCACGTTGACCGCGAAGAAAGCGTCAAACAGGATCAGGCCCAGCACGATCAGCGACGTGTACAGGAAGGAGAACTTGAAGATCCGCAAGCCCTTCTCGCCCGCGAACCACACGCCGGTGTCCGAGGGGTCCGTATCGATGTAGGGGATGGCTGCGATCAGGACCAGCACGAGCCCCGGCACGATGACGCCGGCCAGGCTGGGGTGCATGTGCAGCAGCAGCTCCTGCAGGTTGAGGAAGTACCAGGGCGCCTTGGCCGGGTTGGGCGTGTGGGACGGGTTGGCCAGCTCCAGAAGGGGCGCCTTGATCAGGATGGCCAGAAGCGACAGGCCGATGGTGTAGATCAGGGCCCCGACGAATTCGATCAAGAGCAGATGGGGCCAGACCGTCACCTGTTCCTTGGGGTTCGGCCGCTGCGGCTCCTCGCCGGTCGCGGCCGGAGCCGGTTGTGGCTGTGCCACGGGACTCCCTCCTCGTGCCCTCCGTTGCTGGCGTGTTCGGCGGATGCGGCCTCTGGCCGGGCTCGGGCGGCGAACCGCCCGTCTCCCCGGCTACTGCCTCAGCGGGAGAAGCCGTCCTTGCGGACCCGCCAGAAGTGCATCCCCATGAACACGGCCGCCACCAGCGGCAGGGCGAAGACGTGCAGCGTGTACCACCGGATCAGGGTGTTCTGGTTGATGTCGTAGCCGCCGATCAGGAGGAACTTCAGCTTGTCGCCCACGAAGGGCGTCGCGCCGGCCATGTTGGTACCCACCGTCACCGCCCAGTAGGCCAGCTGGTCCCACGGCAGTAGGTAGCCGGTGAAGCTCATCAGGAACGTCAGCACCAGCAGGATCACGCCGATGACCCAGTTGAACTGCCGGGGCGGCTTGTAGGCGCCGGTGTAGAAAACCCGTACCATATGTAGAAACACCAGCAGCACCATGGCGTGGGCCGCCCAGCGGTGGATGTTGCGGAAGAACTGGCCGAAGGCCACGGTGGTCTCCAGGTCTTCGATGCTGAAGTAGGCCTGGGGGACCGAGGGGATGTAGTAGAACATCAGGATGACGCCGGTGACCGTCAACAGGATGAACATGAAAAACGACGTGCCGCCGAGCCCGAAGGTGTAGCGGAACGTCAGCGCCTGCCGGGTGATCCGGCCCGGGTGCAGGTGCAGGAACAGGCTGTTCAGAACCGCCAGGCCGCGGGTGCGCCGGTCCCGCGGGTAGGGGTTCATGTACATCGACTTCCAGAGGGCGCTGTTGAAGATCCAGTCGGCAAGCCGCCCGATCAGCGACTTGCGCCCCCCGGACGCCGGCGGCTGTTGCTCCGGTGTACCAACCCGGCTCAACGGGAAGCTCCTCCTTCCGGCCGACGATGGTTGCCGCCCTGCGGAGCCGGCCGCGCGGGACCAGGCCCCAGCCCTGGAACGGCGCCCTGTCGAGCAGGCGGGATGGGCGCCAGGGGGGCGGCGGGCCGGCGGGGCCGGATCGGTCGAGCCGCCGGCCGCAACCCGGGCCACCCGGGTGTCCGGACGCCGGAACCGCGGCCCAGCGGCCTGCCGGTTCGCACGGGGCCCCGCATGTCTACCACTCAGCACTACACAAAGTCGCTTTCCACCCGCAAGGGTCGCACACCGGATTATGCCTGGGCCGGCTCGGGCGACCATCCGAGCCGGCCCAGGCCAGGCCGGACGCCTGCCGCCCGTTCCCGGACACCGGGACCCTTGCCACGGCGAAGGCTCCCGAACCAGGGCGTTAGTATTCCCTCCCTGCGCAGGATCCCGTCCCACGACCTGTCAGGGGAGTTGCATCGGCGGCGCGCCTGTCGCACCCTGCAGGAGGCAGACCTTCGGACAGGTTCCTGGCACCCGGAAGGAAACCCGAGGGCGCTGGCGAATCCCGCCCTCGTAGATGGGACTACATATGGTGGAGAATGATGTCGCGGCGCCTAGATGTTGTTGTTCGGCGCCGCCGTCGTTCCCCCGGGCAGGGAAAGGAGGTGAGCCGGTGCGCTGTCCCCGCTGTCTCGCACCGGACACGCGGGTGCTGGACTCCCGCCCGACGGAAGAGGGCATGGCCGTCCGCCGCCGGCGGGAGTGCCAGGCGTGCGGCGAGCGCTTCACCACTTACGAAAAGGTGGAGGTCACGCCGCTCCTGGTCATCAAGAAGGACGGCCGGCGCGAGGCGTTCGACCGGGACAAGGTGCTGCGCGGCATGCTCACCGCCTGCGAGAAGCGCCCGGTCGAGCTGGAGCGCCTGCAGGCCATCGCCGCCGAGATCGAGCGCGAACTCCAGAGCCGGTATGACAAGGAAGTGGAGTCGCGGGTCATCGGCGAGATGGTCATGGAACGCCTGCGGCACCTGGACCAGGTGGCTTACGTTCGCTTCGCATCGGTCTACCGCCAGTTCAAGGACCTGGAGACCTTCCGCCGCGAGCTGGACCGGCTGCTGGGAGGGGACGAACCGGCTCCCGCTCCCCGCAGCGCCGGGGAGGCCTCCTCCGATCCTGCCGGGGACCGCCAGGCGCCGGCGGCCGCCGCCGGCGGCAGCGCCGGCCCGGTTCAAGCGGGGGACGGGCACCCCGCGGCCGGTATCGTGCGGGGGACAAGCCCGGTAGGCCCCCGCTGAAAAGGAGGACCGCCGATGGAACTCACGGGTATCCGGAAGACCGTGTTCCTGGATCGGTACGCCCGCAAGGGGCCCGACGGGAAACCGGTGGAATCGTCGCCGGAAGAGATGTGGGACCGGGTCGCCCGGGCCATCGCCGAGGTGGAGGAACCGGACCGGCGGGAGGTCTGGGAGCGGCGCTTCCGCCAGGCCCTGGATGGATTCAAGTTTGTTCCCGGCGGTCGTATCCTGGCCGGCGCCGGTACCGGGAACAAAGTGACTTATTATAACTGCTACGTGATCCCGTCCCCCGAGGACAGCCGCAAGGGGATCATGGACAACGTTTCGCTCATGGTGGAGATCATGTCCCGGGGCGGCGGCGTGGGCGTGAACCTCTCCACCCTGCGCCCGCGGGGCACCTACGTCAAGGGAGTGAACGGCACCGCCAGCGGTCCCGTGTCGTGGGCCGAGGTGTACAGCACGGCCACGGGCAGCGTGATCCAGGGCGGCAGCCGCCGGGGCGCCCTCATGCTGATGCTGGACGACGACCACCCGGACATCGAGGAGTTCATCACCGTCAAGCGGGACCTGACCAAGATCACCAACGCCAACCTTTCGGTGTGCATCAGCGACGCCTTCATGGAGGCCGTCCAGCAGGATCTGCCCTGGGACCTGAAGTGGAACGGCAAGGTGTACAAGACCGTGCGGGCCCGGGACCTGTGGGAGCTGATCTGCGAGTCGGCCTGGGCGTCGGGTGAGCCGGGCGTGGTGTTCATGGAGCGGGTCAACAAGCGCTCCAACACCTGGTACTGCGAGCCCATCAACTGCGTGAACCCCTGCTTCGTGGGGTCCACGCGCCTGGCCACCGCCGAAGGGCTCAAGACCATGGAAGAGCTCTACCGGGAGGGCCGTCCCGTCACCGTCCTCACCGACCTGCGGGCGGAGGACGCCGCGCTGCAGGTGGTGGGTGCGGGCGCCGGCTTCCCGCGCCTGGGGACCCGGTTGCGTCCGGCGGCGCCGGTCATGCTCACCCGGCGGCAGGCCGAAGTCATGCGGCTGGTCACGGAGCACGGCTTTGAGGTGGTGGCCACGCCGGATCATCCCTTCCTGACCCCGGCGGGCTACGTGGCGCTCAAGGACCTGCGCCCCGGCGACGTGCTGTTCCTGCAGTCCGGCGAGGGGGCCTGGCCGGCCGACCCGCAGCTGCCGGACGAATGGCACCGGGCGGTGGCCGCCCGCGGCCGCATGCGGGGGCGCATCGAGCGGGGCGAGGCCGCTCCGCCCCGAACCTGGAGCCGCGAACTCGGCCAGGTGCTGGGCTGGCTGACGGGCGACGGCTACGTGTACCGCGATCAAGGCAAGCCGCGGGTGGGGTTCGTCTTCGGTTGCGACGAGGCCGACGTCCTGCCGGTGATCCGTGAGCGGATCCGCCGCTGGTTCGGCGTCCGCGGAGCGGTCAGCACCAGGAACCACACCACGGCCCTGCTGTACGGTAGCACGGTGGCCACCTTCTTCGAGAGCCTGGGGGTCCGGGCCGTCAAGGCGCGGGAGAAGCGGGTCCCCGAGGCGTTGTGGCGCGCTCCCCGGGAGGCGGTGGTGGGTTTCCTGCAGGGGCTGTTCACCAGCGACGGCACCGTCAACCGGACCGACGCCAAGAAGTCCTGCTCGATCCGCCTGGCCAGCAGCTCGAAGGCGCTGCTGCAGGACGTGCAGTTGCTCCTTCTGAACCTGGGCATCGTGGCCGCGCTGCGGGAGCGACGGGCCGGTGGGGAGAGCCGGCTGCCCGACAGCCGCCGCCGGCTGCGGCGCTACGCCACCGCCCCGCAGTACGAGCTCATCCTGGACAAGGCCAACCGCGACCGGTTCCTCACCGAGGTGGGGTTCATGAGCCCGCGCAAACAGGAGAAGGTGGCGGCCTTCGTGGCCGGCAAGGCGCGGCGCTCCAACCGGGAGACCTACATCACCCGGGTGGTGGCGGTGGAACCGGCGGGCACCGCCGACGTGTACGACACCACGGAGCCGGTGACCCACTCGCTGATCGCCAACGGCCTGGTGGCCCACAACTGCGGCGAGCAGCCGCTGGGCCCCTGGGGCGTCTGCAACCTGGGCGCCATCAACCTGGCCGCGTTCGTCCACGAAGGCGAACTCGACCTGGAGGGCCTGAAGGACACGGTGGCCGTGGCCGTCCGGTTCCTGGACAACGTCATCGACGCCACGGAGTACTTCTTCCCCGAGAACGAGAAGGCTCAGCGGTACGGGGTGCGGCGCATCGGCCTGGGGACCATGGGCCTGGCCGACATGCTGATCAAGCTGGGTGTGCGCTACGGCAGCGAGAAGGCCTTCGAGGTCTGCGACCAGGTGTACCGGCTGATCCGCGACGAGGCCTACCGGGTGTCGGCGCTGCTGGCCCAGGAAAAGGGGCCCTTCCCCCTGTTCGACCGGGAGAAGTACCTGCAGGGCTGGTTCATCCAGCGGCTGCCCGAGGACATCCGGCAGCTCATCGCCCAGCACGGCATCCGCAACGGGTTCCTGCTGACCCAGGCGCCCACGGGCACCACCAGCCTGCTGGCGGGCGTGAGCTCGGGCATCGAGCCGGTCTTTGCGTTCTCTTTCAAGCGCACGGACCGGACGGGCACCCACATCGTCTATCACGAGCTCTACAAGGAGTGGCTGGAGAAGCACCCTGACGAGCCCGTGCCCGACTACTTCGTGTCGGCGGACCAGCTGACGCCGGAAGAGCACGTGCGCATGCAGGCGGTGATCCAGCAGTACGTGGACGCCTCCATTTCCAAGACCGTCAACGCGCCGCGGGAGCATACCGTCGACCAGGTGCGCACCCTGTACCGGTTGGCGTACGAGCTGGGCTGCAAGGGCATCACCTACTACCGCGACGGCAGCCGGGAAGGCGTGCTGCACAAGCTGGACGACGGCGAGAAGGGCCGGCAAGGCAAGGGGGCGGCCCAGGGGGCTGCGGCCGCAGGGGCCGGCGCGGGGCCGGACACGGGCGGTGCAGGCGAGCCCCAGCAGCCGGCGGTGGCGGTGACGGGGGCGCCCGGTACCCCGGGCGGCCTGCGGGTCACCTGGGGGCAGATCCGGCCCATCGAGCGGCCGAGCAAGCTCAACGGCTTTACCGTGCGGCGGACCACGCCGCTGGGCAACCTCTACCTGACGTTGAACACGTTCAACGGTTACCCCTTCGAGCTGTTCGCCCAGATCGGCAAGGCGGGCTCCGACGTGGCGGCCTTCACCGAGGCCATTGCCCGTCTGGTGTCCCTGGCCTTCCGGGCCGGTATCGACCCCCACGAGGTGGTGGAGCAGCTGCGCGGCATCGGCGGCAGCCGCTCCGTCGGCTTCGGCCCCAACCGGGTGCTGTCGGTGCCCGACGCCATCGCCCAGTTCCTTGACGACTACCTGGCCGGCAAGATCGAGCGGGATCCGGTGGATGAGGTGGCCGCCGGGCAGCTGACGGTCTTCCCCGGCGACCCCGCCCAGGAGGCGCGGGAGGTCGTGGCGGCGGCGCGGGCGGGCCAGGGGGCTGCCGCTGCGGACGAACCGGCCGGCGGCACCGGGGCGGGTCTCGCCGGCGATGCCGGGACCGGCGCCCAGGGATCCGGTGGGGCGGCCGGCAACGGCGCGGCCGGCAACGGCACGGCCCGGACCGATGGCGTCACGGAGGGCGGACGGGCCCTTGCCGCCGGAGGCACGGCGGGCCACGGGCGGCAGGGGGCAGCGCCCATCACCGGCGGCAACGGCCGGGAGCTCAGCATGAACCTGTGTCCGGAGTGCGGCAGCCACGCCCTGGTGCATGAAGAGGGCTGCAGCAAGTGCCTGGCCTGCGGCTACAGCGAGTGCTGAGGCGGCAGGGGCCGGGCGCCGGTGGCCGGGCACAGGGCGGGACACCGGAGGCGGAAGGGCAAGACGGGGCCTGAGGCCCCAGGGCAAGGGGGCGACCGGGCCGCCGCCCGGCCGCAACGGGCAGGGCCGGCACGGGCGGCGGAACCGGGCCCCAAGCCGGGCCGAGACGGCAGAGCCGTGGCAGGGGGCGGGGGCAGGATCCCCGCCCCCGCCTTCCATGGGGCCCGCCTGTCATCACCGGGGCCGGCCGGCGGCCTATGGTCCCAAGGCCTGCGCCGACGGCCTGCCGGTTGCCGTGGCCAGGATCAAGGGGGGTCGCTTGCACTGGCGGTCCGAACGTCACCTGCCGTCGGGAGCCAGGGCCGCCCCGCCGGGGGAAATCGTTTGACCTGCCGATCCGGCCAAAGAGCGGCTGAAAGGAACCTCGGGGGCCGGAGCGGCGGACCAAACCAAGGACCAGGGAGGGCCCAAGGTGCCGGAGCGGGAGCTGTCGGGGCAGGTGTGGGTGATCACCGGCGGCGCCGGGGCCATCGCCGGCAGCGTGGCCCGTGCCTTCGCCGCTGCGGGGGCGCGGCTGGTGCTGGCGGACGTGGCCGGCGCAGCCCTGGAGGCCCGGGCCCGGGAACTGGGGGCCGAGTTCGTCCCGGTGGACCTGACCCGGGCCGGGGAGGCCGAGGGGCTGGCCCGGCAGGTCCAGGCCCGCATGGGGCGGATCGACGGGCTGATCCACACCGTGGGCACCTACGCCGGTGGCCGGGTGCACGAGGTGGACCCGGCCCAGTACGACCGGCTCTTCGACCTGAACGTGCGGACCCTGTTCTACTGCGTGCGGGCGGTCCTGCCGGTGATGCTGGAGCAGGAGGAGGGTTTCATCGCCGGTTTCGCCTCCGGTCCCGCATGGCGGGGTGCCGGACCCCGCGCCGCCCTGTACGCGGCGGCCAAGGGCGCCGTGGCCACCTTCCTCCGCTCGCTGGACGAGGAGCTGCGGGAGGGGCAGCCGCCGGGTTCCGGAGGTGCACCCCCGTCCAGGGGGCGCATCCGCGTGGCCGTGGTCTACCCGATGGGCGTGGTGGACACCCCCGCCAACCGGAAGGCCATGCCCGGTGCCGATCCGGCGGGCTGGATCGACCCCGGCGAGATCGCTGCGGCCCTGCTCTTCGCCGCCACCCGGGGACCCGGCGGGAGGCTGCTGGAACTGCCCGTCTACCCGGGACGATGAGGGACGGCACAGTGACGGCCTGGCAGCCGCCCCGGCGGGAGGGGCGCCGGCCGGGCAGGCGGCGGAGGGAACCGCCCAGCCGGCGGGCCGCCGGGGCCAGGCCAGGGCGGCCCGGGCGTTGCCCGGGAAGCGGGCCGGCCCACCGCTCAGCCCGCGGCCGCCGGTCGTTGGGGACCTGTCGCCATGCGGCTCGAGAGCAGGAGGGTCGCCGCCAGCACCGCCGCACCGCCTGCCAGCATGGGCGGCGTGAAGGGAACGCCCAGCCAGAGGGTGGCCGAAGCGGCGGCGGCCAGCGGTTCCATGCAGGCCAGCAGGCTGGTCTGGGACGGGCGCAGGTGGCGGAGGCTGACCAGGTACAGGGTGAAGGCCAGCAGGGTGCCGCCCAGCACCACGAAGGACCACAGGCCCGCCGCCACGCCGTCCCAGGGGACGGGACGGGGACCAGGGTGCCACGGCGGCGCCACGATGCCCATGGCCGCCCCGCCCAGCGCCATGGCCCAGCCGATGACCAGTGCCGCCGGCCACCGCCGCAGGAGGCCGGCACCGGCCACGGTGTAGAAGGCCAGAGTCAAGGCCGAGACCAGGCCCCAGACCACGGCCCCGGCCGGTACGGCCAGCCGGCCCACGGACCCGCCCGTGGCCAACAGCAGCGTGCCGCCCAGCGCCAGCAGCAGCGCGGCCACCTCATGGTTACGGGGCCGGCGCCGCCAGCGCAGCACCTCGTACACCGTGACGAAGGCCGGCCCGAGGTATTGGAGGAACGTGGCCGTGGCCGCGTTGCCCAGGGCGATGGAGGCCATGTAGCTGTACTGAACCCCGACCAGGCCGCCCAGGGCAAAGGCGACCAGTTGCCGGCGGGACGCCCCGTCCCGCCAGGGCGCCAGGCGGTCGCGGGCGCCCAGCCACGGGCTGGCCAGAAGCAGCACCAGCCCCGCCACCAGCATGCGGGTGGTGACCAGCCACTGGGGGGTGACGCCGTAGCCCTGCATCAGCTGCTGGGCAGCGGTGCCGGAGAGGCCCCAGAGGCCGGCACCGGCCAGCACGCCGGCCACGGCCCGCCGCACCTGGGCGGCGGTGCTGCCCGTGCTCGCAGGGAGCCCGGTCGGGGAAAGGGCCTGGGGAGCAGCCATGATGGCTTGGTGATTCGTGGCCCCGGCCCGGGATCCTGCCGGTCCGGCCTGCTGGGCAGGCCCGTCGCGCAAGCCCGTTTCTCGGCCGCCGGGGGCCTCGCCGGGAGGTTCGGGGCGGTCCCGGCCTGCAGCGGCGCCGGGGCGCAGCGGCGCCGGGGTGACACGGCCGGTCCGGGCCGGGGCGTACCCCCATCCATGCTGGCCGGCCGCAGCTGGCGTAAGATGAAAGCGGTGATGGCCGTGAACGTGGCCTTCTTCCTCCTGCCCAAGTCCGACGTGGTCTGGCTCAGCCCCCGCAACACCCTGCGCCAGGCCATGGAGCGGATGGAGCACCATCGCTACACGGCAGTCCCCCTGGTCGACGACGAAGGACGCTACGCCGGCACCCTGACGGAAGGCGACCTGCTCTGGTACATCAAGGGCGCCCGGAACTTCTCCTTCGACCGGGCGGAGCGCATCCTGGTGGCCGAGGTGCCGCGCCGTTTCCGCTATGAGCCCGTCTCCATCTACGCCGAGGTGGCCGATTTGATCCGGCTGGCGGCAGCCCAGAGTTTCGTTCCGGTGGTGGACGACCGCGGCCTGTTCATCGGCATCGTGCGCCGGCGGGAGATCATCGAGTACTGCGCCCGGCTGCTCTTCGAGGGCGGTGATGCGGAGGGGGCGAGCTAGGCTGTAACCCGGCCGGCTCGGAGAGCCGGACTGGCACCCCGCCCGCCGAAGGGTGCCGTCTCGTGGCCGCCGGCTCGCTTGGCAACTTCACTGCGCTGGCGCGATGAAGATGGGCTTGACGCCGGCGCCTGCCACGCGGCTGCCACGCAGCCCGCCCCTGCCGCTACCCAGCCCGCCCACCCCCGTCGCCTGCCCGGCTACCTGCCCCGCCTCCGGCCCCCGCCGGGCAACGTCTGGCCTTCACAGGCGCCGCCACCGCCGGACGAACCGGCTGGCGGCCCGGCACAGGCGGGCGCCGGGCCCGCCGGCCGCCACCAGCTGCCGGGCCACGGGTTCCAGTCCCTGGCTCGCCACCTTGGGGTCCGTCAGGTACAGGCCCAGCAGGCCGTCGACCACCAGCCGGTGCAGGGCGGCCTCGGGCAGGCGTTCCGCCTGCCGGGCTGCCTGGCGGGCGAAGGCGGCGAGACCGGCCGCTGCCCGCTGGGGGTCGCCGTAAGGCCGGACCAGATTGAGGTCGCCTCCCGCCCGGTCCTCCGCCTGGTCGATGAGGTAATCCAGCAGGATGTGCAGCCCGCCGATCCAGGGGAAATAGGCGCCGGCCAGGGCCTTGACCCGGGCCGGGGACGGCTCCGCAGCCAGCAGGGCTTCCCGGAACAGGGCGAAGACCCCCAGGGTCGAGCCGCAGGCGGCGGCGAACTCCCACCAGGCCAGCCGTCCCTGCCACGGCCCCGCTTCCCGGCGGTACCAGGATTGCAGGCGGGCCAGGCGCCCTTCCCGGTCCCCGTGCTTGTTCACCTGCAGGTCGCTGTACAGGGACACCAGCCGCCGGACCGGCCCCGCCACCTGCGGGTAGCCGGGGAAGCGGGCCAGGGCCTGCTGGCAGGCCGCCACAAGGGACGCCAGATAGCCGCCGTCGTCCCGGTGGGGGTGAAGCCGGTAGTAAGACCCGCCGTCGCGGGCAGGTCCGGCCCAGCGGGGCGGGGCTTCCGGGACCGCCCGGGGCCCGGGCCCGTCGGGCCCGCCGGGCAAGGTCCGGGCGGGCGGGGGATCGCCTGGCAACGGCTCGCCGGGCAGGGGCCTGCCGTCTTCGCCGCGCCGGGACTCCCGGGGGCCTGCCGGCAGGGACCTGCCGGGCACCGCCACGGCGTCCAGCATGGCCTGATGCAGCTCCCGGTAGTCTGCCGGGTCCAGGCTGTCGCTGCGGTCGCAGAGGTTGTCCAGGTAGTCGCTGATGGTTTGCAGGGCGACCACAGCCTCAAGCAGCAACGGCCGCCGGTCCGCAGGCACCGCGGCGGCGAAGACCGCCCCACCCTGGCAGTGGAAGCGCTTGGCCCGCAGGCTGGCCAGGGCCTGGCGGCACAGCTCGGGGTCCGGGATGCGGCTTGCCCGCTCCTGCCAGCGCTGGAGGAGCCGGTCGACCACCGGCAGGACGGCGCCCACGTAGACGGCCAGGAGCGCCGCCTCCCCGGCCAAGCGTCCCACCGGCCCGAGGGCCGGGGTGCGCCCGCCGGCCCCGGCCTGAGGGGTATCCTGCGGCGTGCCCGTGCACGTGTCCACGGAATTAACATGCCCCGTTGTTGGCCTGCCCCGCGTCCCGGGAGAAAGGGGCAGGGAAGGGAAAAAGGCGGCGCGGCCCCGTCTCGGGGCCGCGCCGCGGGGCCGGGTTCGTCCCGGAACGGTCCCTGGTGCGAGTCCGCGGACGGCCGCCATGCCTTCTCTCCGGCGGGGAAGCGGCCTGCCGCTGCAAGGGCGGCAGCCCTGCGGGCACCATTGTGCGGGGTTCGCCGCCCGGACGGCACCGCCCCACCGGGTAGCCCGTCCAGGGAGGGTTCTCCGCAAGCCGGTGGCCTCGGGGCTACTCGCCCGAGGCGCTGCGCCGGCCGGCGGCACCGTTGCCACTGGAGGCCAGGAACCGGGCGGGATCGACCCCCGGCGGGGGATCCCAGGGTTCGACGTCATCGGATGTGCATTCTTGCTCGTGACCGGATTGCCAGCGTACGCGGATGGATTGGCGGGAACTGCGGAGCCGGACGATGATCCCCAGCTCACCGGACCGGCGGTGGCGCACCCACTGGCCGCGACGGAACACGGCATCGCCCCCTTTCCGGTAATCGGGCTTTGCCAGTATAGACTTCGGGGCCAGGGGGGCGGTTTCCTTTTACTGGGGCAGCCTGGGCGCCGGCGGCCCGCCGTTGACCCCACGTCAGTCCTCCAGCCGCACGCACGCGATGTAGGGCAGGTACCGGAACTGCTCGGCGTAGTCGATGCCGTAGCCCACCACGAACTCGTCGGGGATGGTGAAGCCCACGTACTCCACGGGCACGTCCACCACCCGCCGCTCGGGCTTGTCCAGCAGGACGCACGCTCTCAGGGAAGCGGGATCCTGGGCCAGCAGGTGTTCCCGCAGGTAGCGCAGGGTCAGGCCCGTGTCCACGATGTCCTCGATGAGCAGCACGTGCTGACCCCGGATGGGCCGGTCCAGGTCCTTCAGGATGCGGATGATGCCCGACGTCTGGGTGGCCGAGCCGTAGCTGGAGACGGCCATGAAGTCGACCTGCAGCGGGACCCCCTGTTCACCCAGGGCCCGGACCAGATCGGCGGTGAAGACGAAGGCCCCCTTGAGGATCCCCACCACCGTCAGGGTGGGAAGGCCGCCATGGCCACCGGCCGCCCCCTCGGGGCCAGGGCCGGCCGCCGCCCGCCCGGCAGTCCCGTAGTCGTGGCGTATCCGTTCCGCCAGCTCCCGCACCTTGCGGGCGATGGCCTCCTGGGAGAACAGGATCCGGTCGATCCGGGCCTTGCGCGGGCCTGTGGGGGGCAGGCCGCCCGCGACGCCGCCCGTGTCGTTGCCGTGCATGGTTCACGCTCCTCCGGGTCGATGGAGCCGGTCACCGGCCTCCGGCCGCCCAACGCGGGCCGCCCCGGTTCCCGGTCCCCGTGGGACCGATCCGCCAGCGGTGGAATCCACGGACGATTGTGGCCCATGAACCCGATTCTGTCCAGTTATCGTTAACTTTTCCGGTCCGCCCCGGTTAACCGTTCGGAAACCGCCGCCCGTCGGGGGCCAACCCGGTGACGGGGGCCGGGACCCGCCGGACGGCCGGAACCGGCATGGGAGCCGGCCGTCAGCAGGCGTGCCCTCCGGGGAAGCCGCGGTTTCACCGCCGCCGCCAGGGCGGTGCCCCATCTCCCGAGCCGGCGTGCCGCGGCCTGGGCCAGGGCGGCGGTATCCGGCACCAGCAACACCCATCGGAACCGCCAGCCGAAGTGGCGTTCCAGATCGCGGCGCAAGGTGCGGGCGACGTCCCGCACCGCCTCGCCGGGCAGGGCGGCGGGGTCCGGCGCATACCGGGCGCTCTCGTAGAGGGTGGCCATCCGCTCCCAGGTCGGCGCCAGCTGGGGCAGGCGCCCCTGGAGCCAGCCGGCGTACTCCCGTGCCGTCATGGCCGGAGGCCGCCCGTAGCCCAGGCGATCCAGCCACCGCTCCACCCGGACGAACACGGTCCGCGCCGCCCGGGCCGGGTCGGGCGGAAGCCCCCGGCGGCGCCGGCGCCAGAGCACGGCGGTGGCCGCACCGCCGGCCAGAAGCCCCCCCAGGGCGAGCCCTGCCGCCCATCCCCAGGATGCTCCCTGGCGGGCACCGGTTCCGGCACCGGCCCTCCGGTCACCCGGTGCCGGGGCAGGCTCCGCCGGGTCCTCCACGGGTAGGGGTCGCCGGGTGGGCAGCGGCAGGTCAGGGCCGGTGGCTTCCCCGTCCCCGCCGGTCCCGGCGTCTTCCCCGGTCGAAGCGGGCAGCAGCGGGCCTTCGGGGTAGGCCGGCGTGGGCTCCAGGGGGATCCAGCCGTAACCGGGGATCAGCACCTCCGGCCAGGCGTGGGCCTGGGCGTAGGTGACGGGGTAGGTTCCCGGCCGCCCTCCCGTGGGGATCACAAAGCCCTCCACCCACCGGGCAGGAAGCCCGGCGCTGCGCAGCAGCACCACCGCAGCCGAGGCGAAGGCGACGCAGTACCCCCGCTGCAGGTCGAAGAGGAAGAAGTCGACGAAATCCCGGTCCGGGGGCATGAAGGGCATGTTGGGGTCGTAGCGGAAGCCGCGCAGGTAGCGCTCGATGGCCCGGGCCTGGTCGTAGGCGTTGTCCTGGCCGGCCGTCAGCCGGGCGGCCAGATCCCGCACCCGCTGGGGAAGATCCTCCGGCAGCTGCAGGTACACCCCCAGAGCGGGGTCGTCCCGCCAGCGGGGATTGAGGGCTTCCGCCCGCGCGGCCGCCTGGCGGGCCGCGGCCGGGTCGACCCGCGGCACCAGCGACCGGACGGTGTAGGCCTGCTCCACGGGGTGGAGGATCATCAGGGCGCTGTCGGCGGTGCGCATCACCGGGTTCTCCCGGCCGGGGTCGTAGTGGATCCCCGGCTGCGGACGTTCGACCAGGGGCGGCCGGCCGTCGACCTCCCGGACCTCGAAGGCGCCGTAGAGGTACGGGTGAACCGGCACCTGCGGCACGATCTCCTGCTCCAGGGTCCGGGCATCCCGCAGCACCGGCAGCGGGGCCCCGGGGTCGCCGTAACCGTTGACATGGTACCAGGCGTCGCCGCCGGGGCCGCCCCCCGCCAGCCAGCCGGACAGGCCCTGCCGGCTGGCCCAGGCCACGTCCACCGGCGGGCCCCAGGAGCGGCCGTCGTAGGCTACCCGCACCGGGCCGCGCAAGTAGACCGTGGCCGGGATGTCCTCCCCCGCCAGGCGAACCTCCAGCAGCGGCGTCGGGTCGGGGAAGAAGGGCCCGCCCAGGAACTGGCGGGAAGCGGCGGTCAGCCGGCCCGCCGCACCGGGGACGGCACCCCAGCCGCCGGTCCGGTCGGCCACGGTGAAGGGCAGCAGCCGGTTGGCCACGCTGGTGACGGCGACCCAGTCGGCGGCGGGTTCGTCCAGGAAGGGGGCGGCACCGGCCAGCAGGGCCGCCACCAGGATCACCGCCAGGGCCTGGACCGCCACGGGAAGAACCAGACGGCCCGGCACCGCCCGCCGGCCCGGCCCGGCGCTGGCGCCCCGCGCCAGGGCCACGAAGGTGAAAGCCAGGCACAGGTAGGCCAGCAGCGGCCCTTCCGGGCGGGGGAGGTCGCCGTAGAACCAGGCCAGGAGGAGCAGGAGGCCGCCCGCTACCGGCGGGACCAGGGCGAGGCCGGGCCGCCGGGCGGCCAGGAAGACCAGGCCCAGGTGGACCCCGGCCACCAGGGCGGTTCCGCTCCGTAGGAGATCGGAGGGCAACTGCTCGTAGGCCCCGAGCCACAGGTCCTGGAGAACCGGTCCCCAGCGGGCGGCCATGCCTGCACCCAGCCCGGAGACTTCCCCGTCCAGGAAGGTGGCCAGCCGCTCGGGATGGCGCAGGGCCAGCCAGCCCACCCATGCGGCTGCACCTCCGGCCAGGGCGAGGAGGAGCCAGGGGAAGGTGAGGGGCGCCCACAGCAAGGCTGCCAGGGCCAGGACCAGGCTCACGGGCTCGGGCTGGCCCGGCGGCCAGCCGAGGAAAGGCATCAGGCCTCGCACCAGGGCCAGGGTGCTGGCGACGCCCGTGGCCACCAGGAGGGCATACCACGGGCTGAGCACCGGTACCCGGGCCGGCCCGGGACCGGCGGGCCTGCGCCTCATGACCACCACCCCCGGGTGCGGGCGACGGGGGCCGCAGCATCCTGGGCGGACCGGCGGAGCCCGGTTCCCCCCAGCCGAACCCGGCCGGGCGGCGTGCCCGGCCAGGGGACGGCCGCCCCCGACGGGCCGGGCCCGCCAGGGCCAGGGTGCTGGGGCGCCCGGCGCCCGGCTCCAGCCGGTGGCGGGGCAAGGGGCCTTCGGAGTCCGGACACGCCGGCCGCTCCGGGCGGGCCCGCCGGGGCGGCGAGGGAGCGCCCCTCCGCCCCGGCATCCGCTCCGGGGTGCTCCGGCCATGGCACCGGGTGGATCTCCACCCCTTCCGACAGCAGCCAGCGTACCAGGGCGGGATCGACAGCCGGGATGCCGGCAGCCACCCCGGCGCTCGCCCCGGCGGCGCCGCCCGCACCCGGCGGAGACGGGTCGGAACCTTCGCCCGCGCTCCCACCGGCCGCTACAGGAGGCCCGCCGGAAGGAAGCCCGGGACGGCCGCCCCCGGCTGCCGGCGTTCCTTCCCGGGTGGCCGCGGCAGAGGCCGAGGCGGTGACCGCGGCCGCCGTGCCCCCATCCTGGTGCAGGTACCACACGGCGACGGGATGGCCCTGGCTCCGCAACTGGACCAGGACCCGGCCCAAACGCCGGTCCAGCTGCGGCGTGACCACCAGCACCGCCGACCGGGGGGTCAGCCAGCTCCGCTGGGCGGCGAGGAAGTCGGCCAGCGGCATGGTGCCGGGCTGGTTCACGTCGACCAGCCACTCCAGCAGGCGCCGGTACTGCTGCGGTCCCCGGCCCGGCGCGAGCCGGTGGGGCCGGCCGGTATGGGCGGCCGCGGCCACCACCAGTTCGCGGTGGAGGGCCAGAGCCGCGATCCCCGCGGCCACGCCCGCCACCCCCTCGCTGATGTCCAGGGGGAGCGGCTCTGGGCCTGGCCCGGTGCGGGGCGGCTCAGCTGCGGCCGCTCCCGGGCCCGTCACCGTTGCCCGCGCCGGCCGACCCCTCAGGGGTTTCCCCCTCGTCGCCATGCCGGCAGCCGGCGGGCCGCCCAGGCCCGCCGGGCTTGGCGGGCCCGCCGGGCCGGCCCGCTCATCCGGTGACACCCGGCGGCCGCCCGTCCAGGGGTCGCCCTCGGGGCCGGCCCCGGCGTGGAGGTCGAGGAACAGGTAGCAATCCGTGGTCGCCCGCAGGTCGAACTCTTTGACGTGCAGCTCGTCCAGGCGGGCCGACACCTTCCAGTGGATGTGCTTCGGGTTGTCTCCCGGCCGGAAGGGGCGGACGTCGGCCAGGCTGGAGGGATCCTGCCAGGCCCGGGTGTCCACCCGCTGCCGCCCGAAGGGCTGGCGGGGAAGAATGGGCAGCCCGTCTACGGGCACGGGCCGCGGGTACACCACCAGGGCCGGCTCGGCGAACACGGCCCGCCGCAGCCGGAACAGGCCCAGGGGCTCCTGCACCTCGACCACCACGGGTCCCAGGCGATACCGGCCGCGCCGCGGCAGGATCACCGCTTCCCGGTGCAGCAGGTTCCCCAGGGGTCCCAGGCTGCGGTAGAACACCCGGCCGGGTTCCGGCCACGGGCTGGGGCGCCCCCTGCCACCGGCGCCCGCCGCGGACGGGGGGTCGCCGTCCTCCGGACCCGGCCGCCAGCCGCCCGGCCGGAGCGGCTCGTCCCAGGCGGGCAGGGCGATGACCAGCCGCGGTGCGGGCAGGACGGACTCGTTGTGCACGAAGACCTCAAGTTCCACCCGCTCGCCCGCCACGGCCCGCCCCCGGTCGACCCGGGCCTGCACGTCCAGCCCGCGGGCCAGCAGCCAGGCCCAACCGGCCCCCAGCAGGTGCAGCGCCAGCAGGAACTTGAACAGGAACCAGGGCACGGGCCCGCCGGTGGTCAGGGCAAAGACCAGCGCCGCCAGCGTCCACAAGGGCAGGCCCCAGCTCTGCAGCCGCATGGCTCGCCTCCCATGGTTCGCCTCCGATGGCTCGCCTTCCCGAACCTTCTACAGCCGGCCCAGGAGCCCGCCGATCCGGCGCCCCGCCCGGTGTTCCACCCGGCGCTCGACGGGTGCCGGCACGTGTTCCAGCACCTCCCGCACCACGGCCTCCGGATCGGCGTCCTGCCACCGCGCCTCGGGCTGCAGCACCAGCCGGTGGGCCAGCACCAGCGGCGCCAGCTCCTTGACGTCATCGGGAAGGACGAAGGAGCGGCCGTCGATGGCGGCCAGCGCCTGGCTCAGGCGGTACAGGCTCAGGCTGGCCCGGGGGCTGGCGCCCAGATAGACGGCGCTGTGGACCCGGGTGGCCTGGATGATCCGCACCAGGTAGTCCTTGACGCTGTCGTCCACGTGGACCTGGGTGACCTGCTGCTGCAGTTCCAGGATCTCCTCCGCCGTGGTCACCGGCTCCAGGCCGTCCACGGGGCGGCCGCCGTGGTGGAGGTCCAGGATGGCCCGTTCTTCCGCGGGGTGCGGGTAACCCAGGCGAATGCGCAGTCCGAACCGGTCCAGCTGGGATTCCGGCAGGGGGAAGGTGCCCTCGTACTCGATGGGGTTCTGGGTGGCCAGGACGAAGAAGGGCCGGGGCAGGGGGTAGGTCTGCCCGTCCACCGTGACCTGGCCCTCCTCCATGGCCTCCAGCAGGGCCGACTGGGTCTTGGGCGAGGTGCGGTTGATCTCGTCGGCCAGGACCACCTGGCTGTGGATGGGCCCGGGCCGGAAGGTGAACTGGCGCGTGGTCGGATCGTACACGGCCAGGCCCGTGATGTCCGAGGGCAGCAGGTCCGGTGTGAACTGGATGCGCCGGAAGGTACAATCAATGGAGCGGGCCAGGGCCCGGACCATGGTGGTCTTGCCGACGCCGGGGACGTCTTCGATCAGCACGTGGCGGTTGGCCAGCAGGGCGGCCAGGAGGTAGCGGATCTCGGCCCGCTTGCCCACGATGGCCCGCTCCACGCTGGCCAGCACCCGTCCTGCCACTTCTTGCACGCGTTGCATGGGCCACCTCGGTTCGCAGGGGAATGGATCGGGAAGAACCCGCGCCGCGCCAGCCTCGCGCCCCCCGGCCCTCGCGGCCCGTGGCGCGACCGGGGGGCGGCGCCGGCGGGCCCTCCGTCCGGCAGGAATCCGCCCGGGGCACGGCCGCGGACCGCGGCGGACCGCGGCGGAACCCTGGCAGTAGCTTTCCACTTGCAAACAGCTATTCCTTGCGCTCGGGTTGCAGGTTTGCCGTGCCAAACCCTGCCCGGCGCCCATGGGGAGGGGGGAAGACCATGGCCGGGAGCGGGGCCGGGGAGGTGCGGTTCGACTACGATGCGGTGTTCGACCCCGACGACTATCTGTACTTCTATGAACCCATCCTGACGTCCGAGCGCACCCAGCGGGAGGTGGCCCTGGTCTGGACCCTGCTGGACCTGCGGCCGGGAGAGGCGGTGCTGGACCTGGCCTGCGGCCACGGCCGGTTGGCGGTACCCCTGGCCACCCTGGGTGCCCGGGTGACGGGGCTCGACCGCAGCGCGGGGTTCCTCGTCCGGGCGCGGGAGGAGGCGGCCCGCCAGGGCGTGGAGGTGGAATGGGTCCAGGGCGACATGCGCCGGCTGCCCTGGCGGGACCGGTTCGATGCCGCCTTCAACGTGTTTACCAGCTTCGGCTACTTTGCGGACGAAGAGAACCTGGCTGTGCTGCGGCAGGTGGCGCAGGCCCTGCGGCCGGGAGGCCGGTTCCTCCTGGAGACGGTGTTCCGGGACGCCGTGCTGGCCCGTTTCGCCCCCTACAACGTGGTGGAACGGGGGGACGACGTCCTCATCGACGCCCACCGCTGGGATCCGGTGACGGGGCGGATGATCACCCGGCGCACCGTCCGGCGGGCGGGGCAGGTACGGCGGGGGGAGTTCTTCGTCCGCCTGTACACGCCGCCCGAGCTGGCGAGCCTGTTCGAGCAGGCGGGGCTCGAGGTCACGGGGTTCTATGACGAGACGGGCGCCGCCCTGTCGGCCCAGAGCCGGCGCTTGGTGGTGGTGGGCCGCAAACGGCCGGCGGGCCGCCGGATGCAGGGGGGCGGGGCGGAGGGACCCCCGCCGGGAGCCCTGGTGCCGGCGGCCCTGGCCGAGTTCCTCCGCCTCTACCATGCCGGCCGGTTCTTCGAGAGCCACGAGGTGCTGGAAGAGGCCTGGCACCGCACCCGCAGCGATTTCTACCACGGGCTCATCATCCTGGCCGCCGCCTTCGTGCGGCGGGACCGGGGAACGCCCCGGGGCGTGCGACGCAACCTGGCCAAGGCCCGCCGGTACCTGGAACGTTATCGGCCCCGCTACCTGGGGCTCGACGTGGAGGCCGTGCTGGCCTTCATCGACCGGCAGATCCCGGCGGTGGAGCAGGCCGGCGACCCCGAGGGGGATGCGCTGCGCCGGCTGGTGCCGGACCTGCCCCTTCCGGTTCATCCCGGCTGGGTGCGGGGGGACGAGCCGGAGTGGCAGGACGATGCGGTGTAGGGAGGGCGGCGGCGGGGCTTCGAGGGGCTCGCGGGCACTTGCGGGGGCTTGCGGCCCGGGCTGGGCGGCCAGGTTCGGAAAGCGGCTCCCGCCGGCGGGCGGTGGACGGGTCCAAAAGAGCGGGTTTGGCAAAAAGCGGGCAACGTCGTGGGAGGCCGACGAAGAAAACAATCCTCGGAATAACAATCCTCGGGCTGAGGTACCAACAGCCATGTACTGGGGAGGGACAAGCCCATGGTGAAGGTGGGCGAGCAGGCGCCGGACTTTACTGCCGTGAACGACCGCGGGGAGACGGTGCGGCTGTCCGACTTTCGCGGCCGCAAGGTGGTGCTGTACTTCTACCCCAAGGACGACACGCCCGGCTGCACCCGGGAAGCCTGCAGCTTCCGGGACGACTACGGGCAGCTGCAGGAAGCCGGCGCCGTGGTACTGGGGGTGAGCCCGGATCCGGTGGAATCCCACGTCAAGTTCCGGGAGAAGTACGGCCTGCCCTTTCCGCTCCTGTCGGACCCCGATCACCAGGTGGCCGAGGCCTACGGGGTCTGGAAGGAGAAGCGGATGTACGGCCGGACCTACTGGGGCATCGAGCGGACCACCTTCGTCCTGGACGAGGAGGGCAAGGTGCTGGCGGTGATCCGGGGCGTCAAGCCCGAGGAGCACCCGCGCCGGGCCCTGAAGGCGCTGGGGGTGGCCTAGGAGGGCCGGGCGGGGCCGGCTCCTGTGTGCGGGATGGCCGGTCGCCGCCTGGTGCAGCTCGCGGGGTGCCCTGCGCCTTCCTGGTGTTGCCTTGCTGTCCGAGGATGTCGATTGCTAGGATGGGGGCGGCGGTCGCCGTCGGGGGAGCAGCTGGTGACTGGTGTCGCCCCTGGTCTTCAAAACCAGTGGGGGATGGCGATACCGTCCCCGGTGGGTTCGATTCCCACATGCTCCCGCAAGGTCGGCATGTGGTGCCAGTGCACCGTGCCTCCGGCGCACCGTGTCGGCGGCACGCCGCGCAACAGGATCCGCGTGCTGAAGGGCCATGCCCGGGGCGGCGTCCCTCGGCATGGCCCTTCACTTTTCCTTCCTCTTTCCTTCTTCGCGGCAGGGGCCCCGAGGCGGCTCGCCGAATTAATGCCGAATTGATGGAGTGGAAAGGTTCTCCAGAGGGGGGCGGCCCTTGCAATACCGGATCCTGCACCAGCCCAGCTACGCCCTGGCCATCGTCGAGCTGGAGCCGGGAGAGGAACTGCAGGCCGAGCCCGGGGCCCTGGTCTCCATGAGCGGCAACGTATCCCTGCAGGCGGAGGCCCGGGGCGGGCTGCTGGGCGCCCTGAGCCGCTCCCTCCTGGGAGGGGAGTCCTTTTTCACCAGCCGGTACCGGGCGGACGGGGCGCGGGGTGAGGTGATGCTGGCCCCCGCGTTGCCCGGCGACATCACGGTGCTGGAACTGGCCGGCGAGGTCGTGTACCTCAAGTCGGGTGCCTACCTGGCCGGGGCCACGACCCTGACCGTCGACGCCCGCTGGGGTGGTGCCCGGGGCTTCTTCGGCAGCGGGGGGCTCTTCCTGCTGCGGGTCGCGGGGCACGGCGCCCTCTTCATCAACAGCTACGGGGCGCTGCACCGCAAGGATCTGGCACCGGGCCAGCGTTATGTGGTCGACACCGGCCACGTGGTCGCCTTCACCGACGGCATGGCCTTCCAGGTACGAACGGCCGGCAGCGGCTTGTTCAGTTCCATCGCCAGCGGCGAGGGCCTGGCCTGCGAGTTCACCGGACCCGGCACCGTGTACATCCAGACCCGGTCGGAGGCGTCATTGCTTAGCTGGCTGATCCCGAAGCTCCCGTCGAGGCGCGAGTGAAGGCCTCCGTCGAGAAGGACGCCCGGGACGGGTGTCCGGCAGCAACGCTCCGGAGAGGGACAGCAGGGGAGGGACCGCGGGCGGAACCCGGTCCCCGCCCGTGCCCTCCTGTCCATCCGGGCTGCCAGGTACGGGGCGGGTCCCGGATACGGGTGCTAGGATCCCAGGAACCGCCGCACCTCCGCTGCGTAGCGCTCGGGCTCCTCGATGTCGGGGAAGTGGGCGCTGCGCTCGAAGATCACCAGCCGGCCCTGAGGCAGCCTGGCACTGATGTCCCGGCAGAGGTCGACCCCGACATTGCGGTCGTGCAGCCCGACCATGACCAGGGCGGGGACCGGGATCCGGGACAGCGCCTCCATCCGGCTGGGGGGCTGGGGCTGGGCGGCCAGGGCGCGCTGCATGTCGCCGGTGTTGACGAGCCCGCTTTCCTCCCACAGCCGGCGGTTGAGCCGGGCGGCGGCGGGGTCGAAGAACAGGAAGCGGTCCACCGTTTCCGTGTCCACCAGGTTCCAGGCCTGCTCCAGGCGGGCCGGGGCCGGTTCGTCCCCTGCCAGGAGCCGGGCGATCCGGTCCTTGAGCTGTCCCGCTGCCACGTGGTAGAAGCCGTACAGCTGGATCCAGGCCAGCCGCACCGGGTCGCAGAAGGTGGGGGCCTGGAGGATCAACCGCTCCACCCGGCCGGGATGGGCCAGGGCATACTCCAGCGCCAGTTCCCCGCCGAAGGAGAAGCCCAGGGGGATGAAGCGGTCCAGGCCCAGCCGGGCCCGCAGGACTTCGAGGTCCGACACCAGCAGCGGCAAGGAATAGTCCGCGGGGCTGGCCGGCCGATCCGACCGGCCGCAGCCCCGCTGGTCGTAGTAGATCACCGTCGCAAAGGCCTCAAGGAGAGGGCCGATGGTGCGCTCGAAGTTGTACACGTTGCCGCCGGGTCCGCCGTGGATCACCACCAGCGGTGTCGTGCCTTTCCCCGCGCCGGCGATCCTGCACCAGTGGCGGATCCCGTTCACGGTGACGTAGAACGCGCCGTCCTCTAGCGGTGCCCCCGGCATCGGGCCGTCGTGGGATGGGCCGTCGTGCAACGCGCCTTGCTCCTTTCCGCCTGGGGGACGCCCCCCGCTCAGGATGACCGCTCGCCGCACAGGGGGCCAAGCCCCCAAGGGCAGGGGACCCCGGGCCAAGGCCCCGGGCCATGGATCCCGGGCGCAGGAACCCGGATCGGACCCGGGGGCGCCGGGGTCGTCGGGGTCGCCGGCCGGCCCTCCGGCGCTTCCTCTCCGCCCGCGCGGGTCACTGCCCGAACCAGCTGCGGACGGCGTCCACGGCCGCCAGGACCCAGTCCCACAGGCGGTTGAAGAAATCCCGGATGATCGGCGTGTCCTCGCCCAGGAAGCGGTTCACCTGCTCCCGCACCTGCTGGAGCTGCGCCGTCACCGCCTGCCAGTCGATGCCGGCGTCCCGCAGCTTTTCCACCAGGGTGGCCAGTTCTTCCCGGAGGGCGTCGCTGAGCTGGATGCCCAGCTGCTGTTCCAGCTCGCGAATCAGGGCCAGGATCTCCTCCCGGCTGGTGGGCGGGTGCTCGGCCATGCGCTCCTTGAGCAGGGTCAGGAACTGGCTGGCCTTCTCGGGGCTTCCGATCTCCTGGGCGATGCGCACCATGACGCCGATCTCCCGGGCGCCCAGGTCCTTGCGCCCGGCGTCCAGGTTCTCGCCGGCGGAGACCTCGTAGGCCTTGTAGATGCCCGCCAGGGCGGCCGTACCCGAGACGTCGAAGGGCGCCGCCACGTAGACCACGGCGTCCTTCACCCCGGCGGTGGCCAGGGCCTCGGCGTACATCTCCGGCGCAACCCAGGTGATGTGCTTCGTCTCCACCCGGATGCCGCTGCCCGGCGGGGCCGGTTCGACCCGCACCGACGAGATGGCGCGGCTGCCCAGCTGCTCCCGCGGCACGTAGTCGCCCACCAGGGCCACTTCCTCCTGGTGGGTCAGGATCAGGGGCTCCCCGTCCCAGTTGGCGGGGTCGAGGCCCAGGAGACGCAGGACCTCCTGGCGCTGGGCTTCCGTCAGGTCGGCCCCCAGGACGACCACGGCCTTCCCGGGGGCGGGCGCCTCCTGCGGGCTGGCCTCCGGTGAGCCCGCAGCGCCGGCGGGCGCACCGGCACCCGCTGGCGCGGCCGAACCGCCCGCGCCGGTGGACGGGCCTGCGGCCGAGGACGCCGCGGCCAGGGCGGGCGCCAGCGTCATCAGGACGAAGGAGGCGACCAGGGTCAGCACCAGGGCGACCCATACCCAGCGCAGCTGCTGTTTCCGCCTGCCGGTTCCCATGGTCATCACCTCGCCGTTGCTTGCTGCGCCGCCTGCCGTGGCCCGGCCGGCCGCCGCCCCGCCAGGGACGGCCCGGCCGGCGTCGCTCCCGCGGGGTGATCCGGTCCCGCGTCGCTCCCGCTCGGGGCGATCCGGCCCGCGTGCCCCCGCCTGGCGTGACCTGCTGCGCCAGGCTCGGCAGGGCGCCGTCAGGCCAGCAGGCCGCCCGTGCCGGGACCTGCTCAGCGCCGGGGCCATCCCGCCAGGCGCAAGCCGATGCCCACGGCGGCGGCCGCCAGGATCACCACCAGCAGCACGTGCTGGTAGACCCGGACCCACTCCTGGACCAGGGGCCAAGCCGCACCCAGGGCCGCCCCTGCCGCGGCCAGGGCGGTGTTCCACACCAGCGTGCCCAGGACGGTGTAGACCACGAAGACCGCCGCCGGCATCTCGGCGATCCCGGCCGGAATGGAGATCAGGCTGCGCACGATGGGCACCACGCGCCCCGCCAGCACCGCCCAGGGCCCGTGGCGGGAAAACCACGCCTCCGCCTTTTCAACCTGTTCGACGTGCACGCCCAGGTAGTGGCCGTAGCGCCGGGTCAGGGCCTCCAGGCGCCGGCGTCCCAGGACGCGGCCCAGCCCGTACAGGACCAGGGCCCCCAGCACCGAGCCCGCCGTCGAGGCGGCGATGACGCCCGGCAGGGTGAGGACGCCCAGGCTGGTGAGGAACCCGGCAAAGGGGATCACCACTTCCGACGGAATCGGCGGGAACAGGTTCTCTAGGGCCACCACGGCCACCAGGCCAAGGTAGCCCCAGCGCTCCACCACCTGGGTCAGCCAGTCCACGGCCTGCCCTCCTTGCTCAGGGCTGCGCGGCCCCCGGAGGTGGGGCACCGCCTTGTCCACGGGCTGGTTCATCCTACGCGGCCTGTCCCCGATTCTTGCCTGGTTCTTTCCCCGGTTCCTGCCGGGTTCGGCCGCGGGGTTGGGCCGCCCGACCGGGCTGCCGGGCAGGCCGGCCTTGGGCCGGCTGCCGGGTAGGGCGGCCGCCGCCGCGACCCGTGGCGCCCTGTCCATTATTGCGGAGGAACGCCCCCCGGCCAAGCGGGCAGCGGGGGAGCCCTGCACCGCGCCGTTCCCCTGGTCGCGCCGCAGGGGGCCGGTCCGGGAAGCGGTCCCGGGCCGTCTGCGGGAAGGACCGCATCCCGATGCATCCGGTCGTGCTACAACTGCACCGGGCTTCCGGCCCTGCCACCTCCGGTCCACCTTCCGGGCGCCCCCGGGCTCTGCGCTGTGCCTCCGCTGCCTGGGCCGGGCCGCCAGGGAAGGACCGGGCGGCCAGGGAAGGAGCGGAGGGCGGCGGAATATGGCACAATGGGCGCGGCGGGGCGGCCCGTGGGGTGGACGGCACGGGCCGCCGGGGCGCAGGGCGGCCCGCGTCAGGGCAAGAGCCGCAGGACGGGCGGCGGCCTCCGGGACCCGCTGGCGGTTCCGCTGGGCGTGACGTCTGCGCCCCAGACCCCGCTGCGGCCGTTACGGCCCGGGTTCCGCGGATCACGGCTTGCCCGAAGGACCCAGGAAGACAGGGCCACAGGACCGAGGGCCAGAGGAGGGACCGGCATGCCAGGGGGCTGGACCACGCTGCTCGTCACGGCCGCGGTGCTGGCGGCGCTGGTGCTGCTGGGCCGCTCGCTCTTGCGGGCGCGGCCACGGCTGGAGGCCATGCGCCGGCAGCGGGAATGGGAGGCGAACCGGCAGGCCGACCGGGAGGCGGCGCGGCGCGTCCTGTCCGTTCCGCCCGGGGAGTGGCCGCTGCTGGAGCGGCTCCCCGAAGGGGTACCCGACCGGCCGGCGTATTATGCCGCCCGCTGCACCCTCCTCCAGGAACGCCCCGGCGGGGGCTATGGCTCCCTGGCCCGGGGCTGGCTAGTGGTGGGGCGGGACAGCCTGTTCTTCCATCCCGACGAGGGGGCCCCGGACACATCGCCCGACGCCCCCGGCGCCTCCCACGGCGGCCCCGGGACCCTCACGGCAGGCCCCCTGGACATTCCCTACGCCGCCATCGAGCGGGTCGACTCCCCCTACGTCAACGTGCTGGAGGTCATCGAGCAGGATCCGGTGACGCGGGTGTGGGTCACCCATGCCTTCCGCCTGAACCGGCCCCTGGTGGTGGCCGCCTACCTTTCCCGGCTGGCGCACTTCGAGCTGATCCTGTCCTGACGGCGTGACGCCGGGGATGCCGGGGAGCCCGCGCAGGGTGCAGGTCCAGGTCCCGGGCTACGGCTTAGCGGTACAGCCGGGGCTTAGGGGTGCTGCGCCCGGCTGGGTGCAGGTCCTGAAGCCGCTTCCTCCCGGGACCTGCCGGAATCGCTGCCCTGGGCTGGTCCAGGCCCGGCCCGGCCCACCTGCGCCCCTCAGCGGTACAGCTGCACCACGGCGGTGCCCGGGTAGTAGTGGGCCAGGATCTCCCGGTAGCCCCGCCCCTGCCGGGCCATGGCCTGGGCGCCCCACTGGTCCAGGCCCACGCCATGACCCCAGCCCCGGCCGCGGAAGATCCACACCCCGCCTTCCAGCGGCTCGATCTCGATCAAGTAGGTGGACTTGAGCCGGTTGGGCCCGATCTGGCGCCGCAGGGTGGCGGCGTGGACCAGGCGCGGCCCGATGCGCACCAGCACCGCCCGCCCCGAGGGCCCGCGGCGGGCGATGGAGACCTGCTGGACCAGGGAGGGGGCCACCCCGGCGACCCCTGCCAGCTCGCCGGCCGTCAAGGCCACCGACCAGCGTCGGATGAAATCGGGCGCCGCCCGCTCGCAGGGCGAGGGGACGGGGCGCAGGTAGGGCGCCTGCCGGTCATCCCCGGGGAAGGACTCCCTCAGCCCGGCGGTGCGGTCACCGGCACAGGCGCTGAACAGGGCCACGATGGGTTTGCCATCGTAAACCACGATCTCCCCCCGGGTGGCCTGGACGGCCGCGGCCACCGGCGGCGGGACCACCGGGTTGAAGGCCTGCGCTTCGGCGGGGTCGGTGGAGGTGTCGGTGCCGTACAGCCGGCGAGGCGTCGACTGCTCGCCCGCCAGCAGCAGGGACACGGTGTAGGTCCGGGCGGCCACCGCCTGGGCCCGCAGGGCGTCGGCATCCCAGGAGGGGACGGCCTCGCCGGCCACCACGTGGGCGACGTACTCTTCCATCGGCATCGCCCGGGGCCCGCCGGCGGCGTGATCGAACACGGTGATCTGGGGTTCCCGGGCGAACCGCCGGGCGATGGCGGCATCGACCCGTCCCGGGGCGGCAGCGCCGTCGCCGGTGCCAGGTCCTTCCCCGTCGTTGCCCGTGCCCGGGGCGCCGGGCCGGGCTCCGGACAGGGGCGGCTTGGCGGCAGGTCCTCCGGCCAGCGGCGCCGGACCGGCAGCCAGCAGGGCCTGCACCAGCACCAGGGCCACCAGGGCCCAGGCGGCGACAGGCGGCAACAGGTTCCTCCCACCGGGCCCGGGTGCCTTCCGCGGTCGGGCCCGGTGGTCTCCCGTCCCGGGTCCGGCGCCGCCCCCGGCGGCGCCAGGGCGGGCATGACCGGTCATCCCACATCCCCCGCCCATAACCTGGGGCGAAAGGGGGCCCGGCCATACCCTGCACCTGCCCCGGGTTCCGGCCGGTCCGCCCCTCGGCGGGGGGTGGCGGGGAGTCACGGATCGTCCACGGGCAGCCACGGACGGCGGCGCCGTACCGGGTGCTGCACGGGGACACCCGGACCCCGGGACCGCGGCGCCCGAGGCCGTGGCGCTACAGCCCGGCGGGAGCGCCGTACCCCAGCAGCGCGCCGCTCCCGGGTGGCGGCAAGAGGGTCGGGCGGGCGGGAGCCCCGTCCGGCCGGATGGAGAGGGCTTCGACCAGGGCGTCGGCCACCCAGCGGGCCGTGCGCAACGACTCGGCCAGGGTGTTTTCCGCGCCGCCGATCTCGACGATCAGCGATCCCGGGAGAAGATCCTGGTTGTAATGCCACGGTTTGAGGGCGATGCCCCGCACCAGCTGCGGGTGGATGCGCCGCAGGCGGCCGGCCAGCGCCTCGGCCAGGGCCAGGTTCTGGTGCCAGCCCGGGTGGCCGGCTCCCACCACCAGCAGGACGCCGGCGGCCGGCTGGCCGCCCACCTGGACCCGGGTACTGACGGCGTCGCGATGGATGTCCAGGGCGATGCGCAGGGTCGGGTGCCGCGCCAGCAGGTCTTGAAGGCCCGCTCGGGCGCGCTCGTAGGCGTCGTCGCGGCCGGCGGCGTCGTACACCGTGCCCGACCAGACGACGTCAAGGCCCCGCTCGGCCAGCCGGCGGGCCACCGCTTGCCCCAGGGCCCGGACCGAGCGCCGGGCGTCGCGGGTGAAGGCGTCGCGGTGGATGTCCCGGTCCGGGCGGCGGCCGGCCGGCAGGTCGGGCAGGAACCCTTCCGTCGCGTGGGTGTGGTAGACCAGAACCAGCGGCCGCTCGCCCCACTGCAGGATTTCCGGCAGCGACCGGGCGCGCCACCAGAGGGAAGCGCCCACCACCACGGCCACCGCCAGCAGGATCCACAGGACGACCCGGCCTCCCGGCCCCGCCAGGAGCCCGGCCGGCAGGGGCCCCCGCAACCCGCGGCCTGGGCCGGTGGACGAACCTGCCATGTGCCGCACCCCCACCGGCGGCCCAATGACCCGCATGCCGCCTGCCCCTTACCTCTATTCCAGGACCCTGCCGGCCATGTCAGAGCCCGTCCCGCAGACCGCCGCGGGCTGCGACGTATGGTCTCAGCGGCGGTTACGGTCAGATTACAGCCGCTCATCAGAGCCAAACTAAGGCACCGGAGGTGGGAACCGATGCACCCTGCGGAACCCGCCGGCCGCCCGGCGGGCTGGACGGACGACGAAGCAAGCGGCGCGCCAGGTCATGCTGCGCCGTCGCCAGAACCCGGCGGTGCCGGCGCGCCCGCCCCGGAGCCCCTTGAGGCGGCCGCCGGCCCGGCCGGTACCCTGGAGGGGGCCATCCGGGCGCCCCAAGCCCCGGCCGCGGCCGCCGGTCCTGAGGATGCGGCCCTGGCGGGAGGCCACCCCGCTGCAGGCGTCCCGGCCGGCAGCCCGCAGGGGGAGGAGCTTGAGGCAGCTGCTGCCCTCCCGGCGGAACCGGCGGCCGCGACCTCGCCCTGGGCCGGCATCGAGCTGCCGCCCACCGCCACCTCCCGGCGCCGGCGCAAGCGGGGGCACCGGGGCGGGGTGGGGCGGCGGGGCGGCCGGCGCGTGGCCCAGCCCAACCCGGAGGACGACCCCCTTTACCCGTTCAAGGTCCAGGCGGCGCAGGAACTGGGCTTGTGGCCCAAGGTGGAGGCCGAGGGCTGGGGGGCCCTGACGTCCCTGGAGAGCGGCCGCATCGGCGGCTACATGCAGCGCCTGCTGAAGGAGGCCGTCGAGGAGGGCCGCCTCTCCGCGGAAGAGATGCAGCGCCTGCTGCAGCAGCGCAGGATTCGACCGGCCTCCACGGAAACCTAACGGAAATCCGGAGGACCCTGCCCAACGCCCGCGAACCCTTCCGGCGTCCATGCCGGATGGGGCCTGGGGTCAGGACGGCGCCAGGTCCCGTGGCGGCGGGGGAGGGAGACGAGGAGGCGGCGGCCCATGCGCCTCACCATCCTGGGCCGGGACGGTCCGTACCCGGGCCCCGGAGGTGCCTGCGCCGGTTATCTGCTCGAGGGCCCGGGAGGGCCCGTCTTGCTGGATTGCGGCCCCGGGGTGGTGGCCCGCCTGCGCCAGCGGGTCGACCCGGCCGAGCTGGCGGCGGTGTTCTACTCCCACTACCACCCCGATCACAGCAGCGACCACTTTGTCTTGCGGTACGTGCTGGACATCGCCCGCTACCTGGGCCGGCCGCGGTCGCAGCCCATGCCGCTGTACGGGCCCGCCCGGCCGCCGGAGCTGGCGGGACGCATGCCGTACAAGGACGTGTTTGCACCGCATTTCCTCGAATCCGGGGACCGGATCACGGTGGCGGGCTGGACGGTGGCGGTGCGGGCCACCGACCACCCCCTGCCCTGCCTGGCCTCCGCCTGGAGCGCCGGGGGGCGGCGTCTGGTGTACTCGGGAGACACGGGGCCGGAGGCCGCTGCCCAGCTGGTCGAACTGGCCCGGGGCGCGGACGTCCTGCTGATCGAAGCCAGCCTGCTGGCGCGGCGGGGCGACCGGGCGCCGGGCCACCTGACCGCCCGCCAGGCGGCGGAAATCGGGCAGGCGGCCGGGGTGAAGCGCCTTCTTCTCACCCACCTCCTGCCCGAGTACGATCCGGACGAGGTCCTGGGGGAGGCCCGGGAGGTATTCCCCACCGCCCAGCTGGCAGAGCCCGGGGCGGTGTTCGACCTCTAAGTCAGGGAGAGGATGAGCCGCGATGCACCTGTCGGCCCGAGCTCGGGGCATCCAGCCCTCGGTGACCATCACCATCGACGCCCGCGCCAAGGAACTCAAGGCGGCGGGGGAGCAGGTGATCAACCTCAGCGCCGGCGAGCCCGACTTCCCCACCCCGCGCCACGTGCGGGAAGCGGCCAAGGCCGCCATCGACGCGGGTTTTACGCGCTACACCCCGGCCGCCGGCATCGCCGAGCTGCGGCGGGCCATTGCCCAAAAGCACCGCCGGGACAACGGCCTGGAGTATGCCGAGGACGAGATCGTCGTCTCGGCCGGCGGGAAGCACGCCCTGTTCAACGCCTTCATGGCCATCTGCGATTCCGGGGACCAGGTGATCATCCCCGCGCCCTACTGGGTCTCCTACCCGGAGATGGTGCGGCTGGCCGGCGGCGAGCCGGTGATCGTGGAGACCGGCCCCGAGACCGGTTTCAAGCTCACGCCCGAGGCCTTGCGGCGGGCGCTGACCCCGCGCAGCCGGGCCCTCATCCTCAACAGCCCCAGCAACCCCACGGGCGCGGTCTACACCCGCCAGGAACTGGACGAGCTGGCCGCCGTGGCGGCGGAGGCGGGGCTGTGGATGGTGACGGACGAGCTCTACGAGCATCTCATCTACGAGGGGGAGCACGTGTCCGTCGCGGCCCTGCGCCCCGAATACCGGGAGCGGGTGATCCTGATCAACGGCGTCTCCAAGGCGTACGCCATGACGGGCTGGCGCATCGGCTGGGCGGCGGCCCCGCGGCCCGTGGCCCGGGCCATGGCGGCCATCCAGTCCCAGGCCACCTCGTCGGTCAACTCCATCGCCCAGAAGGCGGCGGTGGCCGCGCTGACGGGCCCCCAGGACGACGTGGCCGCCATGCGGGACGAGTACCGGCAGCGCCGGGACCTGCTGGTGGAGGGGCTGTCCCGGCTGCCGGGGGTCGAGGTGCTCCGGCCGGCGGGGGCCTTCTACGTCTACCCGTCGGTCCGGGGCCTGCTGGGCCGCGAGATCGGGGGCCGGCGGGCCGGCGACGACGTGGCCCTGGCGGAGGTCCTGCTGGAGGCGGCACGCATCGCCGTGGTGCCGGGCACGGCTTTCGGCACGCCGGGCTACCTCCGGCTCTCCTACGCCACCTCCCGGTCCGACCTGGAAGAGGCCCTGCGGCGCCTGGAGCGCCTGCTGGAGGGAGCCTGAATGCCGGCGGAAGGGCACGCGGGCCCGCCACCGGCGGCAAGGGAGGCACCGCTCCCGCCAGGGAGCATGGCGCGGGGGCCCGAGGGGAGGGCGGCAGGGCGGCCGGGGCACGGTGCCGCCGGGCTTTCGGTGGGGCACCCGGGCCGGGGGCCTGGAGAGCCCGCGGCCCGGTCCCCGGGGGAGCGAGGGGTGCGGCGTCCGGGAGCCACGCCGCCCCTGGCCGGCCCGGTGGCCGTGGTGGGGCTTGGCCGCAGCAACCGGGCCCTGGTCCGGTACCTGCTGGACCGGGGGATCCCCGTCGTAGGCTGCGACCGGGTGCCGCCGGAGCAGGCGGACCCGGAGATCCACCAGCTGGCCCGGGCCGGGGTCGAACTGCACCTGGGGCCCGGCTACCTGCGCGTCCTCCAGGAGCGGCCCTTCGGCACCGTGTTCCTCACCCCGGGGATGAAGAAGGACCTGCCCGAGATCGCCGCCGCCCGGGCCGCGGGGGCTGCCGTCCGCGGCGAGATCGACCTGTTCCTGGAACGGTGCCGGGGCAGGGTCCTAGGGGTCACCGGCAGCGCCGGCAAGACCACCACCACCTCCCTGCTGGCCGAGGGCCTGCGCCAGGCGGCGGCGCCCGGCGGCCCGCTGGCGGGCCGCCCCGTGTTCGTCGGCGGCAACATCGGGCGCCCCCTGATCGAAGAGGTCGACCGCATCCCGCCCGAGGCCCTGGTGGTGCTGGAGCTCTCCAGCTTCCAGCTGGAGCTCTGCCACCGGGCGCCCGACGTGGCCGTGTACCTCAACCTGCGGCCCAACCACCTGGACATCCACGGCACCATGGAGGCCTATGCCGCGGCCAAGGCCCGCATCGTGGAGCTCCAGGAACCGGACGGCTGGGCGGTGCTCAACGCGGACGAACCGGCCCCGGCCGGGCTCGCCGGCCGGGCGCCCGGCCGCGTGGCGGCCTTCGCCGCCTCGGCCCGGGCGGCGCGGGAGCTGGCGGAGCGGGAAGCCGCCCGGCGGGGCGGGCCGGTCCGGGCGGCCTACCTGGCGGGCGACCGGCTGGTGGTGTGGGACGGACAAGGGGAGCGGCCCCTGCTGGAGGCGGGCGCCATGCACCTGCGGGGCGCCCACAACCGCCTCAACGCCCTGGCGGCCATCCTGGCCGGGTGGGTGGCCGGCGCCGATCCCGCCGGGATGGCTCAGGCCGCCGCCGCGTTCCGCGGGGTCGAGCACCGGCTGGAGCCGGTGCGCGAGCTGGACGGGGTGTGGTATTACAACGACTCCATCGCCACCGCCCCCGACCGGACCCTGGCGGCCCTTGAGGCCTTCACCGAACCCGTGGTGCTGATCGCCGGGGGGTACGACAAGGGCATCCCCTTCGATCCCCTGGGGCCGGCCCTCTGCCGGCGGGCCCGGGCGGTGGTGCTGCTGGGCAGGACGGCGGAAGCGATCCAGCGGGTGATCGAGGAGGCGGCCCGCCGGGAAGGCCGGGCGCCGCTGATCCGGCGGGTGGCTTCGCTGGAGGAGGCGGTGGCGGAGGCCCGGCGCCTGGCCCGGCCGGGCGATGTGGTGCTGCTGTCCCCGGCCTGTGCCAGCTACGACATGTTCCGGGACTTTGCCGAGCGGGGCCGGCGGTTCAAGGAGCTGGTGATGGCCCTGTCCTGATCCGGGGGCCCGGCCCCGGGAGCCCGGCCTCGGGGGCCGGGGCCGGACCCTGCCTTCTCCTGGTAGGGTGGCCGGCCGGGGTGGGCACCACCGGCGCGCCACCGCACGGCGGGCCTCCCTTGCCACCGGGCTCTGCCTTGCGGCTTTGCGGGGGCCTGAGAGGCCGGGGCGGGGGCTCAGGAGCCGGTGGTCGACCTGGGTCTATCGCTGGTTTCGCTGGTAACTTGCCCTTCAGGGCCCGTCCCGGCTTCCCGCACCGGGGGCGGCGGGGACCGGTTCGACCCGCAGGCGCAGCAGGGAGCGGGGCCCCAGGACCACGCTCTCCACGGTGATCCGGTAAAGGGTGTCGTCCACCTGCAGGCGGCGCCGGTCGAACAGGTCCCGCACCACCGCTGGGCTGAGGTGGTAGACGTCCTCGCCCACCAGCCGCTGGGCCAGCGGTTCCAGCTCGCGACGCAGGACCACTTCGGTGGCCGGTGGCAGCCGTTGGCCCCGGCCGTCCACCAGCTCGAGCCGGGTCTCGTAGACGGCAACGGACGCCGGCGGCTCTTCCCGCAGGCGGGCCAGCTCGTTCTCCGTCTCGGCCAGCTCCCGCAAGAGGTCGGTGGCCAGCAGGGTCAGGGTGTCGACCCGGCGGGCCGCCAGGGGCAGGGTGAGACCGGCGCCCAGGAAGGCGCCGACGGCCAGGGCGGCCAGCAGCCTCAGGCGGGGCGACGGGGTCACTGCGGTCCCACCTCCGGGCGGTGCTGGTTTGTCACGGCCCCGGCCGGGCCGTTTTGGCCAGGGGGTCTCCTGCCGCAGAACCCGGGGTTTCGCCGTTCGACCCGCCTCCGGTGCACCCGCCGGCTTCAGCCGGACCCAGCCGGCCGCGGGGCCGGGGTCTTCAAGCCCTGGGGCCGAGGTGTCATGGCCCGGGGCGGGGGGGTCAGGGCCCGGGGGGCGAGCCGGCCAGGTAACGCAGGGCCACGTAGGCCAGGTGGGCCCCGGTGAAGGCGCTCAGGATCAGGAGCAGCTGGGTCGCGGCCACGCCGAAGGACCGCCCCAGGATGCCCGACTCCAAGTTTTGCAGCGCCGTCAGCGTGCCGCCCAAGGCGGCAAAGGTGCCCCAGAGCTTGAGCCGGCTGGCCAGGTCGGGCAGGGAGCCCACGGGCAGGCTGCTGGGCGCATCCAGGGGCACCTGGACGAACAGTAGGCGGGCCAGCCCGCCCGCCAGGGACCCGCCGACCACGATCCCCGCGGCGATGCACGCCACGTAGATCAGATGTCCGAGGGACAGGCGCGCCATGGTGGGATCCCTCCACCCCAGCCTATGTCCGGGGGCGCCGGACCAGAAGCTCGGCGTGACCGCCCCAGCGGGCGCCCCCCTTCCGGCCGGTGACTGCCTAAAGTTTCGGTAGGTGCAGGTGGGGGAAAGGCGAGACTTTCGGGCGCTAACGGCCCAACAATGACAAAGCTACAGGCGCGGAAGGGTCATCGTTACCCTTCGGGATGCTATAGTGCCTACTGCGTGTATGCGGACGATACAGTTGAGGTTGCAGGAGCGCTGGAGGGGAGGGTGGGCCGGTCCCTGGCCGACGCTCTTGAGCGGGCCGCCGGCGAATACGCCGAAGTCTGGCGCGAGAGCCAGCCTCGGTCGCACCCAGATGCGGCGTGGCGGGAAGCGGCGCCGGCGAGGGACGCGTCGTGACGGAGCGGTGGCTACTCGATACCAACCTCATCATCGATCTGCTTGCGCCCGATCAGGCGCCGAGCGACGCGGTGCGGGATCGGGTACGGGCGCTCTTTGAGCGAGCAGCCCGGGGCGCGGTGACCCTGGTCGTGACGCCGCTCGTGGTGTTTGAGACCTTGCTCGTGCTTTCCGGGTTCGACCTGAACGCCCGCGAAGGGCCGGCCTTGTCGAGCGGGTGCTCGCCTTGCCCGGGGTGGAGTGTGAGGACGAGGAATACGTTCTGTATGCCCTGAGCCGGTATTCGACGAAGCTCGACTTCGTGGACGGCTACCTTGCCTCGCGGTCCCAGACCGAGCCTTTCCGGGTCGCCACCCACCACCTCCTGGCGGTGGGCAACCCGCAGCTTGCCCCGCTCAGCCAGCGTCTTCATCCAGGCTGCCGACCGCAGTTCGGAGAACGTCACCTGCTCATCCAGCTCGAAGCCGCTCCGGATTGCCTCTCGGAGCTTCTCTGTCAACATCCCGGGCCTACCTCCCATGCCTCTGGATCACGCCCACCCTACTTACCGGCTTAGCGGATCTTCTCCACGGCCTCCCGTAGTCGCCGCTGGGCCACGTGGGCGTAGATCTGTGTCGTGGCCTGTGTCGTGGCCACCGTGGCATGACCGAGCAGGTCCTTGATGACCAGCAGGTCCACGCCCGCCTCCGCGAGTCGCGTCCCAAACGTGTGCCGGAGTTTGTGGGCGCTGGCCCGCCAGAGCCCGGCCCGGACCAGGTGGCGCTTGACGGCGACCTGGGCCGCATTCTTGGTCAAGGGCTGGCCGGTGAGCGTCCACCAGACCGGATCCTGCGGCGCCTTCGGCTTCTTCGGGCCGGGCCAGGTCGCACGGTAGCGCAGCAGGGCTTCCTTCGTCCGGCGGTGGAGGGGCAGGAGGCGTTCCTTGTCGCCTTTGCCGATCACCCGCAGGGTGTCCTCGTCAAAGTCCACGTCCCCGTATCGCAGCCCCACGGCCTCGCTGATCCGCAGCCCCTGACAGAGTAGCGTCGTCACCAGGGCGTGGTCCCGTTCCTTAAGCCGGGCATGGTGGGCTTTCTGCCGGGGCGTGAGGTCCTGATCGGAGAGGACGGTGCGCAGAAGCCGCTCGGCCTCGGTCTCGGCGAGATAGACCGGAAGCCGCTTGTGCCGCTCGCCGCGAACCGGCCGTTCCAGGCCCGCAAAGGGGTCGCGGGGGAGAACGCCTTCGGCGACCACCCACCGGAACCCGCCGCCCACCGTGCTCCAGCGCCGGTCCCGCGTGGAGGGCGCCAGCTCCCGATCGGCCAGATGCGCGAGCCAGCGGCGGGTGCCGTCCCGGTCGAAGCCGGCCAGGTCCGCGTCGGTCAGGTCCTCGGGATTCTTGCGGAGCCGGCCCGCGAGCCCGCGGCAGAAGTCGGCCAGGTCGCGGCGGTACTCCTCAAGGCTCGAAGTCCGCAGGCCCCGTTCGACCCGCTTCGTTTCGAGGTACTGCTCGGCTCGTTCGGGGAGTGGCGTCAAAGGACAAGAGCCTCCTTCAGTCCATCTCAGCGACCGCTCAAACCTTTGTGTCCGGCCTGGCGGCCCTGGCCGGCCGCTGCCGGCACGGACTTACGGACTTTCGAAGGCCTCTTCGGCCAGGGCACGCTCCATCGCATCCCGGGCCGACCGCATGTTGAACCCCTCGGCGTCGATCCGCGGGAAATCGAGAAGGGACTGCCGGGAGAGCACACGGACCTCAAAGTGCCCCGGGTCCCGCGCTTCGAGCAACAGGACATCGCCCGGCTTGACGCCCACCGCCTTGCGGAAGGCGGCCGGCAGCGTGAACTGCCCTCGGCCCTGGACCCGTACGACCGCCACGGCTCGTCGCAGGTTCACCCGTTTTCCCTCCCTGGACCGATTATCGCATCGGAGCCGGTGTGCCGACCATGGAGGCTGTAGCCCTTGCCGGCCGATTAAAATCGGACGAACACGCATAGACTCCGAACACAAAGAGAATCGTTTGAGTTCCTCCTGCGGAGGTGGTAGCATGGGGACGCGAGGTGATCGCGCCGTGGCCATCGTGAAGATTCTGCAGAGGGGGCAGATGACGCTGCCCAAGGCTATCCGTGAGCGCGTGGGGCTGGAGGAAGGGGACGACGTACTCGTGTACGTCAACGGCCAGGGGGAGATCGTGCTCTACCCGCTGCCGCGGCCGCGGAGCCTCAAGGAGCTGGGCAACGTGCTCAAGATCGACCGGCCCGTCAGCCCGGCGGAGGCGCGGCAAGCCATTCGCGAGCACCGGGCCCGCCGGTGGGCCGAAAAGGACGGCCTTGAAGCTGCGGGGACGCAGGGACTGGTGCAGGCGGCCGCAGGCAGGGAACCGGCCGCGGAGCGGGTGAGGGAATAGCCCGTGAGCACCTGGTTGCTCGACGCCAACGTCGTCGTGTATTGCCTGGCCCGTGAGCATATCCTGGCGAACCCGCAGGCCGCGCACCTTCACGAGCGGCTCGAGGCGCTCGACCGGGCCCTGGAGCGGGCCATTGCCGCCGGGCACCGGCTGCGGATCACGCCGGTGGTCGTGGCCGAGACGCTCTACGTCCTGGAAGGCGCGTACGGCTACAGCCCTGCCGAGGCGGTCGCGGCGCTCCTTCAGTTTGTCCGGGCCCCGGAGGTGGACGTGGAAGACGAAGAGGCCGTCCTGGCCGGACTCCGCCACCATGCGGCGGGGCAGCTCGACTTCGTGGACGGCTACCTGGCGGCCCGGACGGCCGACGAGGACGTTTTCCTGCTCACCAACGATCGCACCATCGCGAGGTTCACGGACGCCCGCGTGGTGCAGTGGTAGGCCCCGTCCCGAGGCGAGCCTGATGGCCGGGAATCGCAGCAAAGGAGGTGGGCTTGGGCATGGCCACGGGGCAGGTGATCGGCCCGGCACGGGTCCAAGCAGAAGGCCGCCTCCAAATCCCGGCGGCGCTCCTCGAAGCCCTGGGGATCCGGCCGGGTGATGGGTTGTTGTTTGAAGCAGTGGGACCGGATGAGGGACGGTTCTGGGTGATCCGGTCGCAACCGCTTGAGGGATTCTTCGACCGGCACCGGATCGACGAGCCCGTACCAGAACGCCTTTGGGAGACGGCTGTCGACGACATGGTGTGGGACGTCATGGGCCGGAACGTCGGCGGCGGCGACGCTGACTCCGCCGTCGATCGGGGCGAAAAGCCGTAGCCGCCCGCCGTGGGCTGGGTAAAGGGAAGACGCCCTAGGGTCAAGTACCCGTAGTCGGGGTTCTGGTCTTTGACAAACGGTTGCTGGGGAACGTGCGAGTGAGCACTGGGCGGCTTTGGGCTGTTGCCGCTGGCGACGGGCGGCTTCGAACACATCGGCATCGTAGGACCCGGCGATCCCGCCACACGGCGAAGAGAACCCGGAGAGCGTGATGGGCCACCATGCGCAAGGCCTCGTGGTAGTGTCGCCCTCGGTCACGATGGGTGCGGCGCCGTGGCTCCCGCCCTCGGTCAAGGCGCGGGAGGACGTCCTGCTCCGGGTTCTGGCGAAGCTGCAGGCGTTTCTGCCCATCCGGCGGGTGACCGTGGAGTTCGGGCGGTTCGACCTGCAAAAGCTTCGGGATCCCGACATCGGACGCGAGGCGTTCCAGCGGCGCCCACGCTACGGGCACGACAGCACCCTGGCGGCGCTGGTGGCGGCCTACGTCCCGCGTTGCGCCTACTGCGGCGGCCCGGGGCCCTTGACCATCGACCACGTGTGGCCCCGGAGCCGCGGCGGGACGAACGCCCGGGAGAACCTCCTGCCGGCCTGCCGGGCGTGCAATCAGGCCAACGGGAACCGGACGCTCGAGGAGTGGGGCGTCATGCGTTACGGCGCCTCGCCTATGGACACAAAACGCGCTGGGGCCCGTCTGGGGACTGCTCCATACCTGTCGGTTGCCCACCCTGTTGCCCACGAAGATATGCCCACAGAAGATAAAAAGGCCGCCTCCGTTTGACCAGGAGGCGGCCCCCTTCAACAGTCGGACCAACCCTTGTTGCGCTTGGTAACCACCGTACTATCATCCGCGCATCTGTCCTCGCGTGTGTAGCCCGACCACGGATACATCACGTCCACTTCTACGGTTTGGTCACCCAGAAGCAGAATTCTTGAGTCCTTTCCTGTTTCGCATAAAACCAATGATTGAAGAGCCTGTTTCATGAACCCAGGTATTTCCGCAGGATTGCCCCCACGCAGGTTTAAGTGAAGCCGTGGACTGGAATTCTCCGTCGCCCGAGGTGTCCCTATGGCCTACAACTTCCGCCCGGTGAACCGTGACCAACTGTACCTGCTCCCACCGAGCCTTCGCGACTGGCTGCCTGAGGATCATCTGGCCTGGTTTCTGATCGACGCCGTCGAGCAGATGGACCTGCGGGCCTTTTACGAGAAGTACCGCGCCGACGGCTGGGGTGGAGAGAGTTACGACCCGACCATGATGGTGACGCTGCTGCTGTACGCCTACTGCGTCGGCGAACGGTCGAGCCGGCGGATCGAGCGGTTGTGCCTCGAGGACGTGGCCTTCCGGGTGATCACCGCCAACCAGAAGCCGGATCACGTGACCATCGCCCGCTTCCGCCAGCGCCATGCACGGGAGCTGGCCGCGCTGTTCACCCAGGTGCTGCGGCTGTGCCGGGAGGCGGGGCTGGGGAAGGTCGGCGTGGTGGCGCTGGACGGGACGAAAGTCAAGGCCAACGCCTCGCTGGCGGCCAACCGCACCTACGATGCGATTCGCCAGGAAGTGGAGAAGATGCTCCGGGAGGCGGAGGCCACGGACCGGGAAGAAGAGGAGCGGTACGGCCCCGGGCGCCGTGGGGACGAGCTGCCGGAGGAGCTGCGCCACCGTGCGAGCCGGCTGGAGCGGCTGAAGGCGTGCAAACAGCGGCTGGAGGAAGAGGCGGCCCGGGAGGCGGCCCGGCAGCAGGCCCGCATCGAGGAGCGGAAGGCCCAGGAGCAGGCGACCGGCAAGAAGCGGCGGGGGCGCAAGCCGAAGGCGCCGGATGCCTCGGTGGATCCGGCGGCCAAGGCCAACGTCACGGATCCGGACAGCCGGATCCTCAAGACCCGGCAGGGCTTTGGGCAAGGGTACAACGCCCAGGCGGTGGTGACCGAAGACCAGCTCATCGTGGCCGCGGCGGTGACGCAGGACGCCAACGACGTGCGCCAACTGCGCCCGATGCTGCAACAAGCGCAAGCCAACCTCCAGGCAGCAGGCGTGGACAGCGCCGGATTAGTCTGGTGATTGCCGGCCGGTCAACGGGTCCGCCCTCCATGCCGAAGGGCACGCCCAGCGTGGGGGACAGGTCCGACAAGAGCAGAAGTGGACACCGCGACTCCGCGGCGTCCCGGCGAAAGGGCCGCTGGCGACAAGGGTTTCCGTCGCCTGTCCAGGTGGTCAGGGCGTGGTGCCAGTCGATGGGCGATCAAGCGGTTACCCACCGACGGGAGACCCTGGCTGGTTCGTCCGGCAGGCGGCAGGCTGCGGGGTGCTACAATGGCAGTAGATCCGCCGGCAGCCAGGAGGGGTTCCGTTGACGCCCAGCCAGCGCTTTCTCGCCGCCTGCCGCCGCCAGCCCGTCGACCGCACGCCCGTCTGGTTCATGCGCCAGGCGGGCCGGATCTTCCCCGAGTTCCGGGCGCTCCGGCAGCGGTACGACTTCGTGGAACTGATGCAGCATCCCGACCTCTGCGCCGAGATCACCCTGATGCCGGTGGAACGCCTGGGCGTCGACGCGGCCATCCTCTTCGCCGACATCATGACCCCGCTGGCGCCCCTGGGCGTCGACTACCGCATCGAGCCGGGGGTGGGCCCCGTGGTGGGCCGGCCCCTGGGCTCGGCGGCGGACCTGGAGGGGCTGCGCCGGTTCGACCCCCGGGACGAACTGGCCCCCGTGCTGGAGACCATCCGGCTGGTGCGGCGGGCCCTGGGCGACCGGGTCCCCCTAATCGGGTTCGCCGGCGCACCCTTCACCCTGGCCTGCTACCTGATCGAGGGCCGGCCGTCGCGGGAGTACCACCGGGCCCGGGCGCTGATGTACGGCGATCCCGCCTTCTGGCACGGGCTGATGGAGCGGCTGGCGGAGACGGTCCTCGACTACTTGCGGGCCCAGGTGGAGGCCGGGGTGCAGGCGGTGCAGCTCTTCGACTCCTGGGTGGGCGGGCTGGGGCCGGCAGCTTACCGCCGGTTCGTCCTGCCCTACTCGCGCCGGGTGCTGGAGGGGCTGGCCGGCCTGGGCGTGCCGCGGATCCACTTCGGCACGGGCAATCCGGCCTTGCTGCCCCTGATGGCGGAGGCGGGGGCCGACGTGGTGGGTGCCGACTGGCGGGTCGACCTGGATCGGGCCTGGGAGGCCGTCGGCCCGGACAAGGCGATCCAGGGCAACCTGGATCCCGCGGCGCTTTTGGCCCCCTTCGACTATGTGGAGGAACAGGCCCGGGAGGTGCTGCGCCGGGCGGCGGGGCGGCCGGGGCACATCTTCAACCTGGGGCACGGGGTGCTGCCGGAGACGCCCGTGGACCACCTGCGGCGGCTGGTGGAGCTGGTCCACCGGGAGACGGAGCGGCCGGCGGAAGCGGAGCCGGAGCCGGTGGCGGGGGCCTAGGTCCCGTCCCAGGGCGCAGGTTCGGCCGGCCTGGGGTTTGGGCGAAGACAGGGCATGGCCCGAGCCTGGCCCTACCGTCTCTGCCGCAGCGCAGCACCGGCCGGTTGGAGGGTTGGAGAGCCAGGAACGGGCAGGGGCCGGGAAGAACCAGGTGGCAGGGAGGACAGGGAGGGATCGCCATGAGCATGGAGATGCTCGACATGTTCTTTGCGCCCATGCGGGAGGAACTGGTCCGCCTGGGCTTCACCGAGCTGCGGACGCCGGAAGAGGTGGACGCGGCCATGGCGGAGGCGGGCGACGACGAGACCACCCTGGTGGTGGTCAACTCCATGTGCGGCTGCGCCGGCGGCATCGCCCGGCCGGCGGTGGCCATGGCCCTGGAGCATGAACGGCGGCCCCGGCGGTGGCTGACGGTCTTCGCCAGCCAGGACCGGGAGGCCACGGCCCGCATGCGGGAGTACTTCACGGGCCAGCCGCCCTCCTCGCCGTCCATCGCCCTGCTCAAGGGCCGGCAGCTGGTCTACATGCTGCACCGCAGCGACATCGAGAACCGCACGGCGGAGGAGGTGGCCGCCGACCTCAAGGCCGCCTTCGACCGCTTCTGCGCGTGACGGAGGCATGCCCATGCGGCACGGAACGGTGCGCTGGAAGGGCGGCAGCCGCTACGTCGGGGCCAACGACCTGGGCCTGGAGGTGCCCTTGCAGGGGGCGCCCCGGGAGGGCGAGCGGCGGGAGGCGCCGTCGCCCAAGGACCTGGTGCTGCTGGGGCTGGGCGGCTGCACGGCCATTGACGTGGTGGAGATCCTGAACAAGATGCGTCAGCCCTTGGGCTCGCTGGTCATCGACCTGGAGGCGGAGGAGCCCGAGGAGCACCCCAAGGTGTTCCGGCAGGTGCGGCTGGTGTACCGCCTGGAGGGCCACGGCCTGGATCCCGAGCGGGCCGTCCGGGCGGTGACCTTGAGCCAGCAGAAGTACTGCGGCGTCAGCGCCATGATCGGCCGGACCGCGGCGATCCACTACGCCGTGGAGGTCAACGGCGAGCGGGTGTACGAGGGGACGGCCGGCCTGGCGGCGGCCGGCGCGGCGGACGGCAACTGACCCGGCCGGCCCGTAGCCGGCGGGGCCCGGGCGATCCGGCCCGCGGACCGCCGGGGCGGCTTGGTGAAGGAAGAAGCGGCGCGTCGCCCCGAGCCCGGCGCTCGGGGCGACGCGCCGCATTGGCACCGCGGCGGCCCCGCCGTGCGGGAGCGGCTCCGGGGCGGCTTCCAGGGGGCGGTTCGGTCCGGGGCGGATCAATCCGTGGCGGGGTGCTGGACCTGGGAGGCGGCCTGCCGCCGGCTGCGCAGGGCGGCCTGCACCAGGAGCCCCAGGCAGACGGCCGCCACCAGGGCGTAGGCCAGCAGCCGGGTCAGGCCCGTGATGCCCGCGGCCCCGAAGAGGGTGCGCAGGTTGACCAGCAGGACCGCGGTCCCCACCATCACGCCCAGCACCTGGGCCGGCAGCTTGCGGGCCATCCAGGCCGCCAGGGGCGCTGCCACGGCACCTCCGGCCACCAGGGCGGCCACCTGCAGCCACGCCACCCCCTCCCAGCCCAGCGTGAGGGCGAAGCCCAGGGTGGCCGACACCGCCACGGCGAACTCGGCGATGGACACCGACCCCACCACCTGGTGGGGCGGCAGGTCGCCGCGCACCATGAGGGCCGGGGTGGCGATGGGACCCCAACCGCCGCCCCCCGTGGCGTCCAGGAGCCCCGCCACGAACCCCAGCGGCATCACGTACCGCAGCCGCAGCCGCGGCGGCCGCCGGTGGCGCGGCATGGCGGCCAGGGTGAACCGCACCAGGATGTACACGCCCAGGACCAGGAGGAACCCGGCCACCACCGGCCGCACCCGCTCCGCCGGCAACGAGGCCAGCAGCACCGCACCGAGGAAAGCCCCCACCGCCCCCGGCAACACCAGGCCGCGAACGGTGGGCCGGTGCCAGTTGCCCATGCGCCAGTGGGCGAGACCCGACACGGCGGTGGTGATGGTCTCGGCCAGATGGACCGACGCCGAGGCGGCGGCGGGCGCCAGGCCGTAGAGCAAGAGCAGCGACGACGAAGTCACCCCGTAGGCCATGCCCAGGGCCCCATCCACCAGCTGGGCGATGAGGCCCACCAGGGCGAACGCCAGCAAGCGCTGCAAAGGGCTGCACCTCCCCAGGCGACGGGTTTCAGGCGGTGGGACTGCCGGCCGCCCGTTGCCCGCGGGCGCCCGTCCCGGCCCGGCTGGGCGCCGCGGCCGGGCGGGCCGGGCGCGCGTCACGGACCACCCTATGGACCGCCCGCAGCGCCGGTGCGTGTCCGGAGCGCCCAACGGTCGCCCGGGCCGGCCGGAATGCCCCGGAACTCCGATGGGCTTCGTCGTGGCGAAGCGGCGGCCGGCAGGAAGTGGGCTCTGCCTGCGGGCGGCCGCAGGCTCAAGGGCAGGGGCCGGGGATGCGGCGGTGGTGGGTGGCGCGGGCGGGCCGGGAACCCCGGCCCGAGGCGAGGGGGCCGCCAGGAGCCTTCATGGCCCGTGGCGAAGGTGGACAGGAACCGGTCGAACGGAGGGGTGGCGATGGAACCCTTCGTCCACCTGCATGTCCACAGCGAATACAGCCTGCTCGATGGCGCCGCCCGGGTCGGCGAGCTGGCCGCGCGGGCGGCCGAGCTGGGCATGCCCGCCCTGGCGCTGACGGACCACGGCGTCATGTACGGCGCCATCGACTTCTACAAGGCGTGCAAGAAGCACGGGATCAAGCCCATCATCGGCTGCGAGCTGTACCTGGCCCGGCGCACCCGCCACGACCGGGAGCCCAAGCTGGACGACCAGCCCTACCACCTGCTGGCCCTGGCCCAGAACGAGACGGGCTACCGCAACCTGATCCGCATCGTCTCCCGGGCCTATGCCGAGGGGTTCTACTACAAGCCGCGGGCCGACCGGGAACTGCTGGCCCAGTACAGCGAGGGCCTGATCGTCACCTCGGGCTGCATCGGCAGCGAGATCCCGCGGCTGCTCCTGGAGGGGCGGGAGGAGGAAGCGCTCCAGGCCGTGCGCTGGTACCTGGAGGTCTTCGGCGACCGCTTCTACTTCGAGATCCAGGACCACGGCCTTCCCGAGGAACGCAGGGCGTACGCCCGCATCCTGGAGCTGGCCCGGCGCTTCGACGTGCCGGTGGTGGCGACCAACGACGTCCACTACCTCAACCGGGACGACGCCGCCGCCCACGAGGTGCTGCTCTGCATCCAGACGGGCAAGACCCTGGACGACCCGAACCGCATGCGCTTCGAAGGGCCGGAGTTCTACCTCAAGACGCCGGAGGAGATGGCCGCCCTGTTCCGGGACGTGCCGGAGGCCCTGGCCAACACGGTCAAGCTGGCCGAGCGCTGCCAGCTGGAGTTCGAGTTCGGCCGGTTCCTCCTGCCCCACTACGAGGTGCCGGAGGGGCACGACGCGGCCTCCTACCTGCGCTACCTGTGCGAGAGCAAGCTGCCCGAGCGTTACCCCAACGCGGGCAGCGAGGTGCGGGACCGGCTGAACCACGAGCTCGAGGTCATCACCCGCATGGGCTACCCGGCCTACTTCCTGATCGTGTGGGATTTCGTGGACTACGCCCGCCGCAACGGCATCGCCGTGGGCCCGGGCCGCGGCTCGGCGGCGGGCAGCCTGGTGGCCTACGTGCTGGGGATCACCGACATCGATCCCCTGCGCTACAACCTGCTCTTCGAGCGGTTCCTCAACCCCGAGCGGGTCACCATGCCCGACATCGACATCGACTTCGACGACCACCGGCGCGACGAGGTCATCGAGTACGTGGTGCGCAAGTACGGCCGGGACCGGGTGGCGCAGATCATCACCTTCGGCCGCATGCTGGCCCGGGCGGTGATCCGCGACGTGGGCCGGGTGATGGGCCTGCCCTACGGCGAGGTCGACAAGATCGCCAAGATGGTCCCGGCCCAGCTGGGCATCACCCTGGACCAGGCCCTGGAGTCGAGCCCCGAGCTCAAGCAGGCCTATGACCAGCAGCCGGTGGTGCGCCAGCTGGTCGACATGGCCCGCAAGCTGGAGGGGATGCCCCGCCACGCCTCGGTCCACGCCGCCGGCGTGGTGATCGGCCGCGACCCGCTGATGGAACACGTGCCCCTGCAGCGGATGCAGGACGGTTCCACCGTCACCCAGTTCCCCATGACCACCCTGGAGGAGCTGGGCCTGCTCAAGATGGACTTCCTGGGCCTGCGCACCCTGCACGTGATCCAGGAGACCGAGCAGATCATCCACCAGACGGGGGCCCGGGACGTGCTGGCGGAAGAACCCGGCCCGGCCGGGCCGGGAGGCGCGGGCGACCCGGCCGGCACCGAGGGTGCGACGGGGGCGGGTGGTCAGGCGGGTGCTGCCGGTGCAGGCGGGGCGGGTGGTGCGCCGGAGACGGCCGGCAAGAATGGCCGGCCCGGTGCGGCCGGTGGTGCCCCGGAGACGGCCAGAAAGGATGGCCGGTCCGGCGTGGCTGGGGCGGGTGGCGGCCCGGGCGGTGACGGCACCGCCGCCCGCCGGCCCTTCCGGGTGCGGGACATCCCGCTGGACGACGCGGCCACCTTCGAGGCCATGAGCCGGGGCGAGACGGCCGCCATGTTCCAGGTGGAGTCGTCGGGCTTCACCCAGATGCTGCGCTCGCTCAAGCCGTCCAGCATCGAAGACCTGATCGCCGCCGTCGCCCTGTTCCGGCCCGGCCCCCTGGGCAGCGGCATGGTGGACGACTTCATCAAGCGCAAGCACGGCCAGGTGCCGGTGGAATACCCGCACCCGTGGCTCGAGCCGATCCTCAAGGAGACCTACGGGACCATCGTCTACCAGGAGCAGGTCATGCAGATCGCCAGCGTGATGGCCGGCTTCACCCTGGGCGAGGCCGACCTGCTGCGCCGGGCCATGGGCAAGAAGAAGCCCGAGGAGATGCAGAAGCAGCGGGAGAAGTTCCTGGCCGGGGCCGCGGCCAAGGGCATCGACGCCGAGCTGGCGGGCCGCATCTTCGACCTGATGGAGTACTTCGCCGGGTACGGGTTCAACAAGAGCCACTCGGCCGCCTACGGCTACCTGGCCTACGTGACCGCCTATCTCAAGACCCACTACCCGGCGCCGTATATGGCCGCCACCCTGAGCAGCGTGATGAGCAACTCCGACCGGGTGGCGGAATATATCGCCGAGTGCCGCCGCCTGGGCATCCCGGTGCTGCCTCCCGACGTCAACCAGAGCGAGGCCCGCTTCACCGTGGTGCCCGACCCCGGCGCGCCTGGCGGCCAGGCGATCCGCTTCGGCCTGGCGGCGGTGAAGAACGTGGGCTTCGGGGCCATCGAGTCCATCGTCGCCGCCCGGCAGGAGGGCGGGCCCTTCCGCTCCCTGGACGACTTCTGCCGCCGGGTCGACCTGCGCCAGGTCAACCGCCGTGCCCTGGAGAGCCTGATCAAGGCCGGGGCCTTCGACAGCCTGGGCGAGCCCCGCGCCCGGCTGGTGGCGGGCCTGGAAGAGGTGATGAACCGGGCCCAGCGCTGGCACAAGGAACGGGAGACGGGCCAGGTGTCCCTGCTGGACCTGACGGCGGCCCTGGTGGGGGCAGGCGGCCGCGGCGGCGGCGGTGGTGGAACCGGCGCCGGCGCCGCCGCCGCCGACCTGGAGGTCACCGAGCTGCCGCCGGTGGACGAATGGCCTCCCAACCGCAAGCTGGCCATGGAGAAGGAGGTGCTGGGCCTCTACCTGTCGGGCCACCCCCTGGCCCACTACCAGCGGGAGCTGGCCCGGCGGGTCACCGCCACCACCCGCCAGCTGGCGGACCGGGAAGACGGCGCCCGGGTCCAGGTGGGCGGCCTGGTGCAGGGCGTGCGCCGCATCACCACCCGGGGCGGCGATTTCATGGCCTTCGTCCAGCTGGAAGACCTGGAGGGAACGGTGGAGGTGGTGGTCTTCCCGCGGACCTACGCCGAAGCCGCCGAAGCCCTGCAGGAGGATGCGGTGATCGTCGTCCGCGGCCGGGTCGACCGCCGGGAGGAAGAGGAGCCGCCCAAGGTGGTGGCCGAGGAGATCTGGCCGCTGGTGACGGGGAAGCGGCTGGTGGTGGCCCTGCCGGACGGCGGGCCCGACGCCGTGGAGGGCGTGCTGGCCCGGGTGCGCGGCGCCTGCCAGCGCCATCCGGGCACCTCGCCGGTGGTGCTGGTCTTTCCGGGGCGGGGCCATGCCCTGCAGGTCGATGCCCAGTACTGGGTGACGCCGCGGGCGGAGCTCCTTCAGGACCTGGCCCGGGTGGTGGGCGACAGCGGGTTCTACCTGGACGATCACTGACCGCCGGGCGGACCGGAACATCGCGGGCCGGCCGGCGATACGAGGTCGCAGGCGGCGACATGGGAGGTGGCTGGCCGCCGGCGGCATGGCGGGTGCGGTCCGCTGGTGAGGGGATCCGGGCATGGGGCACGGTCCTGCCCCTTCGCCGCGGCCCCCGGGCGGGGGCCGGCCGGAGCGGTCCCCCGGGACGGTCTCCGCCTCCGGCGACAATGGAGGCCGGCAGCAGTGAGGCAAGGGGGGCCCAGTTCCACGGACAGCGGTTGCCACGGACAGCAGTTTGCGCGGAGCAGCGATAGGCAGCGATCGGGCGAGGGAGGAAGCGGGGAGGAGGGGTCGGGTTGGCCGAAAGGGCGCCAAAGGTCTCCGAGCCGGTCCGCCTGCGGGTGGACCACCGGGCCGAGGTGATCCGCCGCCTGGAGCGGCGGGGGGTCACCCTGCGGGACATCGCGGAGATCGTCCTGGCCATTCAGGAGAAGTACGTGCCGGGCATCACCCTGGAGCAGTGCCTGGCCAGCGTGGAAGCGGTGATCGCCAAGCGGGAGGTCCAGCATGCCCTGTTGACGGGCATCGCCCTGGACGAGGCGGCGGAACAGGGGCTGCTGGAGGAGCCGCTGCTGTCCATCCTGCGCTCCGACGAGCCGCTCTACGGCGTGGACGAGGTGCTGGCCCTGGCCATCACCAACGTGTACGGGTCCATCGGGCTGACCAACTTCGGCTACCTGGACAAGGTGAAGCTGGGGGTCATCGAGCGGCTCAACAACGAGAAGAGCCAGGGGCGGGTGCAGACGTTCCTGGACGATTTGGTGGCCGGCGTGGCGGCGGCTGCCGCGGCGCGGATCGCCCACAACGAGCCCTGATGCTGCTCGGGTGAGCCCTGTCGCAGCCGGGGCCGGACCGCGGCGCCGGCCCCGGCTGCCGGGACGGGGCCCCGGCCCGGGCCTGCCGGGGCGGCGCGGTCCCGGGCCGGCCGGAAGGAACCCGGGCCCGGCCCGCAGGAGGGAACCCGGGCCGGGCGGGGAAATGGGCACCAGCCGCCCTTGCGGCATCCGCCGGGGGCCGGGAGCTCGGGCCGGCCGCCGGAGGCTGGGGGCGGGGCGGGGAAGCCCGGCCGGCTTCTCGGGACGGCCTTGAGGCCCGGGAACGCGACGCCAACCGGCGGCCGGTGGCGGCGGGCGTACCGGTCGCCGGAACGGGGACGGCGGGAGGGGCGCGCGGTGGAACGGGAGGGGCAACACCCGCGGGAAGGCCACGGGATGGGCTCCGGGGCGCGGTTCAGCGGCACGCGGCACGGGGAGCCGGGGGTGGAATACCCCCCGGACGGGCCGGCCGGGCCCCGCGGGCAAGGCGGGCCCGAACCGGGCGGGGAGCACGGGGTGCCCCGCCCCGAGCCGCCCCTTGCACCTTCCGGTACACCGGGGCCGTCCGGAGCAGCGGGGGTTGGGGTACCGGTGAGGGAGCCAGGGGGACCCCCGGCCCCGGCCATCCTGCTGGCCGGCCCGGGGCGGGCCGGTTCCAGCCTGGCCCTGGCCTGGCACCGGGCGGGCGGGCCGGTGGCGTGGGTGACCGGCCGCCGGGACGAGCCGGCCCGCCGGCTGGCGGCGCAGGTGGGCGCCCGGACCATCGGCTGGCAGCAACTGCTGGCGGAGGGGCTCCCCGGTCCCTGGCCGCCCGTGGTGGTCCTGGCCGTGGCCGACCGGGCGGTGGCGGAGGCGGCCGCCCGGCTGGCAGGCCGGCTGGAGGCCGTGCCCGAGGCCTGCCGGCCCCGCTACGCCCTGCACCTGAGCGGCGCCCTGGGGCTGGAGCCCCTGGCGCCCCTGGCCCGGCTGGGGCTGGCCACCGAGGTGTTCCATCCCCTGCTGCCCCTGCCAGGTGGTCCCGCCACCGGGCGGGACCACCTGGCAGGGGGGTACGCCACGGTGGTGTACGACCCGGGCCAGAACCGGGCCCCGGTGGGCCCGGTTCTGGCCCGGGGGCTGGGCGCCACGCCGGTCCTCTGGCCCGGCGCCACGGCCCGGCAGCTGGCCCTGTACCACGCCGCCGCCACCCTGGCGGCCAACGGGGTGACCGCCCTGCTCTGGGCCGCCCGAGAACTGCTCCGCCTGTCGGGGTACCCCGGCATGGCGATGGCCGCCCGGGTCGCCGCCGGCCGGGACCCCGGGCCCGGGGCGGGACCCGGTTCCACCACGGCCGCCGGTTCCTCCTGGGGTCCCCTGGAGGCCCTGGCGCGGGCGGCGCTGGAGGCGGCGGCGGAGAGGGGACCGCTGGCGGCCCTGACGGGCCCCATCGTGCGGGGAGACGCGGCCACGGTGCAGCGCCACCTGGAGGCACTGGCCGGCGGAGCTGGAACGGGCGGCGGGCTGGGCGCCTTCGATCCCGGGCCCGCGGGTCGTTACCGGCTGGCGGCCACGCTGGTTCTGGCCGCCGCCTCGGCCCGCCCCGGGGACCCGCCGGCAGGCCTTGAAGACATCGCCCGCCTGCTGGGGGCGGGCGGGGAGGGGGCCGGCCGGTGAGCGGTCCGGGCCGGAGCCCGGCCCGCCCGCATCCCGAGGGCCATCCCGTGGGGGGAAGCATCATGGCGTCGCGGGTTACGGTGCGCACCGTCCTCGAGTACAAGGAACAGGGCCGGCCGGTGGTCATGGTCACGGCCTACGACTACCCTTTCGCCCGGCTGGCCGACGCCGCCGGCGTGGACATGATCCTGGTGGGCGATTCCCTGGGCAACGTGGTGCTGGGCTACCCGGCCACCGTGTTCGTCACCCTGGACGAGATGGTGCACCACACCCGGGCGGCGCGCCGGGGCGTGGAACGAGCCTTGCTGGTGGCCGACATGCCCTTCCTGACCTTCCACCTCTCCGTGGACGACGCGCTGCGCGCCGCGGGGCGCCTGGTGCAGGAAGGGGGTGCCGAGGCCGTGAAGCTGGAGGGGGCCGGCCGCGTGCTGGAAGTGGTCCACCGCCTGACCGGCGCGGGCATCCCCGTGGTGGGTCACCTGGGCCTGCTGCCCCAGCGGGTGCATGCCCTGGGCGGCTACCGGGTCCAGGGCCGGGACGAGGCCGAGGCCCGGCAGCTTCTCGAAGATGCCGTCGCCCTTGAGCAGGCGGGGGCCTTCGCCCTGGTGCTGGAGATGGTGCCCCGGGAACTGGCGGCGGCCATCAGCCGCCGGCTGCGGATCCCCACCATCGGCATCGGGGCCGGGCCGGACTGCGACGGCCAGGTGCTGGTGCTCCACGACCTGCTGGGCCTGACCCAGGGCCGCGTCCCCCGCTTCGCCCGGCGGTACGCCGAGCTGGGGCAGATCGCCCTGGAGGCCCTGCAGCGTTACGCCGCCGACGTGCGGGCTCGTGCCTTCCCCACGGACGAGCACAGCTACCACATGGCGGCGGGGGAGGCCGGGTCCCGGGCCGGCGACGCGGCCGGCGCCCCGGCCGGTCCCGGGGGTTCCCGGTCACCCGCCCCTGCCGGTCCGGCCGGGGAGGCGCCCCGGGGCGGCCGTCAGGCCCGGGATGCCTCGTCCGGCGATGCGCCTGCCGATGCGCCCTACGGGGACCGGTAGGCGCTCGCCCGGATCCCGCGCCCGCGACGCGACCGGCGGGCCGCCAGGCTCCGCCCTGCGGCGCCCGGCAGCGGCGCACCCGGATCGCACCCGGCAGCCACCGGGAGGAGGGACCCCCATGGAACTGGTGCAGGACATCACCACGTTGCGGCAGCACATCGCCCGCTGGCGCCGGGAAGACCCCGGGGGCCGGGTGGGCTTCGTCCCCACCATGGGCTACCTCCACGACGGGCACCTCTCCTTGATCCGCCGGGCCCGGGCGGAGTGCCGCCGGGTGGTGGTGAGCGTGTTCGTCAACCCGCTGCAGTTCGGCCCCCACGAGGACTTCGCCCGCTACCCCCGCGACCTGGAGCGGGACCGGGAGCTGGCCGCCCAGGCCGGAGCCGACCTGCTATTCCACCCCGCGGTGGAGGCCATGTACCCCCGGGGCGAGCCGGGGGTCTACGTCGATGTCGGGGATCTGGCCCGCCGCTGGGAAGGGGCCCGGCGGCCGGGTCACTTCCGCGGCGTGGTCACCGTGGTGACCAAGCTCTTCCACCTGGTCCAGCCCGACCGCGCCTACTTCGGGCAGAAGGACGCCCAGCAGGCCATCATCATCCGGCGCATGGTGGCGGACCTGGACTTTCCCCTGGATGTGGTGGTCTGCCCCACGGTGCGGGAGCCCGACGGCCTGGCCATGAGCTCCCGGAACGTCTATCTGGATGCCGGGCAGCGCCGGGCGGCTCCGGTGCTGTACCGGTCGCTCGCGGCAGCCCGCCGCCTTCTGGAAGCCGGGGAGCGACGCCGGGACCGGGTGGTGGCGGCCATGGAGGCCGTCCTGGCCGCCGAGCCCCTGGTTGAACCCGAGTACGCGGCCGCCGTCGCCGCGGAGACCCTGGAGCCCGCCGATCCGGTGGAGGGCGAGGTGCTGCTGCTGGTGGCCGCCCGCCTGGGCACCACCCGGCTGATCGACAACTTCTGGCTGGTGGTCGGCCCGGACGGCGTCCGGGACCGCTGGACTTAGAGCAGCTACCTAAGAGCAACGCCGCGGCCCGTGCATACACTGCCGTAGGACGCCGCCGGCCCACGGGGTCCCGGTGCCGGGCCCCCGGGAGCAGGACGCCACGGGCCCGCGCGGCTCCCGTGCCGGGCCCCGGGGTGGCCGGGGCGCCCGTGGCCGGCCCGCAGTGCAGAACCCCCCGCCCCGGGACGCAAGACGGGGGACCGGTGGCGCGGGAGCACGGGTTCCGGCTCCGTCCGTCCCCAGGTGCCCCCGGGACGAACTCCCTGGGATTTCCACCCCTGCCGGCCGGTTCTTCCCCCCACGACGAGCCCCGCCTACATAACGGCCCCGGGCGACCCCGGGCGGTCCAGGACGCCCAGGATCTGGATTGTCCGGCCCGCATGCACCACCGCCCGGGCACATACATCCGGAAAAACCCCCACCCTCGCCGCTGGCCTGGACCGGCGCGGCGGCGGCCCGCCGGCCGCCCACCGAACGGCCGCCGCCCCGAAGGGGCCCGTACATACCGCGAGGGGGTGAGGTCCATGCCGCGGGGCGTGATCGACTGGTCCCTGCACCGCAAGGGGCCCGTCGACCAGGCGCGGCACCAGGAGAAGGTCCGCGCCGCCATCCGAGAGAACCTGGCCGATCTGATCACCGACGACTCCCTGCTGACCACCGACGGCCGCCGGGTGGTCAAGGTGCCCGTGCGCTCCCTGCGGGAGTACCGGTTCCGCTTCAGCACGACCGACAACCCCCAGGTGGGGCAGGGGCGGGGCGGCAGCCGCAAGGGGGACGTGCTGGCCCGCCAGCCCGGCCAGCCGGGCGGGCAGGGCGACCCCCACGGGGCGGGCCAGGGGCCGGGAACCGACTACTACGAGACGGAAGTCACCCTGGACGAGCTGGAGTCCATCTTCTTCGAGGAGCTGGAGCTTCCCGACCTCAAGCCGCGCCGGCAGCCGGCCCTGGACGCCCGGCGGCCGCGGTTCACCGAGGTGGCCCGGGCCGGGCCCCTGAGCCGGGCCGACCTGCGCCGCGCCCTGAAGGAGAACCTCAAGCGCCACGCCCGCCAGGGGGAGGCGCGGCTCGGCCCCTTCCGCCGCGAGGACCTGCGCTACCGCAGTTGGCGGGACGACCCCCGGCCCCATGCCCGGGCCGTGGTGGTCGCCATGCGGGACGTCTCGGGCAGCATGGGCGAGTTCAAGAAGTGGACGTCCCGGACCTTCTTCTTCTGGATGAACCGGTTCCTCCAGAGCCGCTACGCCGATGTGGAGCGGGTGTTCATCACCCACCACACCGAGGCCCAGGAGGTCGACGAGGAGCGCTTCTTCCACCTGGGCGAGAGCGGCGGCACCCGGGTCTCGTCGGCATACCAACTGGCCCTGGACATCGTCACCGGCCGTTACCCGCCCGACGGCTGGAACATCTACGCCATCCACTTCTCCGACGGCGACAACTGGGGGGAGAGCGACAACGGGCTGTGCGTCCAGCTGGCGCAGCAGCTGGCCGACCTGTCGAACCTCTTCGCCTACGGGGAGATCAACGAGAGCGGTTACCGCTCCCCGCTGATGACGGCCTTCGAGCGGGTGCGCCACCCCCGGTTCGTCCGGGTGAAGATGAGCCGGCGGGAGGACATCTACCCCGCCTTGAAGGCCATCTTTCGCGCCCAGCCCGGCGGGGCCGCCCTGGGCGCGGGCCCGGGAGCGGGCGCGGGGTCCGGCGGGGGAGGTGAGGGACCATGAGCCGTCCCGGCGTCACCGCCTCGGGCCCCGGGGCCGAGGAGCTCCTGCCCCATCTGGAGCGCATCTGGGCCGTGGCCCGGGACCTGGGGTTCGACCCCCTGCCCACCCACTTCGAGGTGGTGCCGGCCCCCGTGGTCTACGAGGTGGCGGCCTACGGCCTGCCCGGCCGCTTCACCCACTGGAGCCACGGCAAGGCCTATCACTTGCTGAAGACCCGGCACGACTACGGCCTGCACCGCATCTACGAGCTGGTGATCCACGCCGACCCCTGCCAGGCGTTCCTCCTGGAGAGCAACAGCCTGTTCGAGAACCTGTTCGTGGCGGCCCACGTGGCCGGTCATGCCGACTTCTTCCACCACAACGTGTTCTTCCGCCGGGCGGGCCGCGAGATGGCGGGCCTGGCGGCCGTCCACGCCGAGCGGGTGCGCCGCTACGAGTACGATCACGGGGTCGAGGCGGTGGAGCGGGTGCTGGACGCCGCCCTGGCCCTGGAGCCCCACATCGACCCCTGGCTGGCGGAGGAGCAGGAGATCCCGCCCCTGCGCCCCGAGGAGCCCTTTGAGGACGTGCTGCTGTTCATCCAGCACCACGCGCCCCACCTGGAGGACTGGGAGCGGGACCTTTTGGCCATGGTGCGCGCCGAGCGGCTCTACTTCTGGCCCCAGATCCGGACCAAGGTGATGAACGAGGGCTGGGCCTGCATCGCCCACAGCCGCATCCTGCGCCGGCTGGACCTGCCCGACGGCGACTACACCGAGTTCGCCCGGCTCCACGCGGCCATCCAGGCCTCCTCCCCCTTCGCGTTCAATCCCTACGCCGTGGGCTACCACACCTGGGAGCGGATCCTGGCCACCCGGGGCTGGGACGAGGCCCGGTTCATCCTGGAAACCGAGGACGACGTGGCCTTCCTGCGCAACCACCTGGACCGCCAGGTGGCCGAAGCCTGCGACCTGTACATCTACGCCCGCCAGGGCGACCAGTGGGTGATCGTGGAGGACGACTGGGCCCGTGTGCGGGACCTTTTGGTCTTGAGCCGCGTCCGCGGCGGGTTCCCGCTCATCGCCGTGGTGGACGGCGACTACCGGGGCCGGGGTGAGCTGCTTCTGCGGCATATCTTCGACGGCCGCGAGCTGGACCTGGATGAGGCCCGCCAGGCGCTGGCCCTGGTGGAGCGCCTGTGGCGGCGCCCCGTCCACCTGGAGACCCGGGCCGGCGGGTACGACGTGGTCCTGTCGGTGCCCGCGGGAGACAAGGGGTGAGCGCGACCATGGGGACGAACCTGCACGAGCTCCTCCGTCGCCACCGGGAAGAGGAGGCCCGCCTGCGCTGGGAGGGGACCTTTGCCGAGTACCTGGAGATCGTGCGCCGGCGGCCGGAGGTCGCCCGGCTCAGCCACGCCCGGCTCTTCGACATGCTGCGGGCGGCGGGGGTGACGGAGGCGGAGGAGGGCGGCGACGGCGAGCGGCGGCCGCGGCAGATCCACTTCTTCGACGGCCAGCTCTTCGGCCTGGAGGAACCGCTCAACCAGCTCTACGACTACCTGGAGTCCGCGGCCCGGCGGCTGGAGGTGCGCAAGCGCATCCTGCTCCTCATGGGGCCCGTGGGCGGCGGCAAATCGACCATCGTCACCCTGCTCAAGCGCGGGCTGGAGCGCTATACCCGCACGGAAGAGGGGGCGGTCTACGCCCTCAAGGGTTGCCCCATGCACGAGGAGCCGCTGCACCTGATCCCCGACTCCCTGCGGCCCCAGGTCAGCCAGGAACTGGGCGTGCACATCGAGGGCAGCCTGTGCCCCGTCTGCCGCTACCGGCTGGAGGAGGAGTACGGCGGGGACATCGAGCGCTTTCCCGTCCAGCGCATCGTCTTCTCCGAGGCGGAGCGGGTGGGCATCGGCACCTTCACCCCGTCCGACGAGAAGTCCCAGGACATCGCCGAGCTGGTGGGGTCCATCGACCTCAGCACGGTGGGCGAGTACGGCACCGAGTCCCATCCCCTGGCCTACCGGTTCGACGGCGAGCTCAACGTGGCGAACCGGGGCCTGATGGAGTTCGTGGAACTGCTCAAGGCCCAGACGGAGTTCCTCTACGCCCTTCTTACCCTCTCCCAGGAGCAGTCCATCAAGACCGGGCGCTTCGCCATGATCTACGCCGACGAGGTGGTGATCGGCCACACCAACGAGGCGGAGTACCAGGCCTTCGTCAAGAACGAGCGCAACGAGGCCTTGATCGACCGGATGATCCTGATCAAGGTGCCCTACAACCTGCGCCTGTCGGAGGAGGTGAAGATCTACCGCAAGCTCCTGGCGGAGAGCGACCTCCAGGGCGTGCACGTCGCGCCCCACACCCTGGAGGTGGCGGCCATGTTCGCCATCCTGACGCGCCTGGAACCGCCCAGGCACCCCAACCTGACCCTGATGAAGAAGCTGCGCCTGTACGACGGCCAGCCGGTGGAGGGATTCAGCCCGCGGGACGTGCGGGAGATGCGGGAGGCGGCCGAGCGGGAGGGCATGACCGGCGTCTCCCCCCGCTTCGTGATCAACTGCCTGTCCAGCGCCGTGATCCGGGCGGAGAACCGTTGCCTGGGGCCCCTGGCCGCCCTGCGCGCCCTGCGGGATGGGCTGGATCACCACACGGGGCTCACGCGGGAGCAGCGGGAGCGCTACCTCAACCTGATCCACGAGACCCGGCGCGAGTACGACGAGATCGCCAAGAACGAGGTCAACCGGGCCTTTGTCTACTCCTTCGAGGAGACGGCCCGCAACCTCTTCAACAACTACCTCGACCATATCGAAGCCTTCTGCAACAAGACGAAGCTGCGCGATCCCCTCACCGAGGAGGAGCGGGATCCCGACGAGAAGCTGATGCGTTCCATCGAAGAGCAGATCGGGGTCCCCGAGAGCGCCAAGAAGGCCTTTCGGGAGGAGATCCTGCTGCGGTTGTCGGCGCTGGCCCGGCGCGGGCAGAAGTTCGACTACACCTCCCACGACCGGCTGCGGGAGGCCATCGAGAAGAAGCTCTTCAGCGACCTGCGCAACGTGGTGAAGATCACCACTTCGGCTGCCCACCCCGACGAGGAGCAGCTCAAGCGGATCAACCAGGTGGTCCAGCGGCTGTGCGACCGCCAGGGCTACTGCCCGGCTTGCGCCAACGAGGTCGTTCGCTATGTCGGACAGCTGCTGGGCCGGTGACCGGCACTGGTGAACCGATCCGCACCCTGCAAGCGCGCGCGGGAGCCCGGCGGGGCTCCCGCGTGCCGTCTTGCCCGCCCGGTGGACCGGCGGGCGGGCGGTGAGGCGTGATCCACGGTACGGCCGGCGGTTATTTCTGCTTGTACTGGGGCTCCTGCTGCTGGATCTGCTGCAGCCGCTGCTTGAGGCCGTTGACGGTCTGCTCCATCTGGTTGGCCAGGTCCCGGAACAGCTGCTTGGCCTGCTGGTCCTGGGTCTCCAGCTGGTAGCTCTTCAGATCGGCAAGGATGCTCTCGGCGCTGGCCAGCGTCTGCTGCATCTTCAGGCCGACCGTCACTCCGCTCACCCCCGCCTCTAATGTCGGCGGGCACGACACGGGACATGTCCGGCAATGGGTTGCTGTGATGCCGCGGGACAAGCTGCGCTACCATGGAAGGGTCAGGGCGAGGCCGGTCGGCGGAGGGGCAGGGTGAATACGGCCGGCTGCCGGCCGGCAGGGGGAGGGCAAGGCGTGAAGCGCATCGCACTTCTGACCAGCGGCGGGGATGCGCCCGGGATGAACGCGGCCGTGCGCGCCGTGGTGCGGCGCGCCCTGGCCAGCGGCTGCCAGGCGGTGGGCGTGCAGGAAGGCTATGCCGGCCTGATCGAGGGGCGCATGGAGGAGCTGGACCACCGCGCCGTGGGCGACATCATCCACCGCGGGGGCACCATCCTGCGCACGGCGCGCAGCGAGGCCTTCCGCACGCCGGAAGGCCAGGAGCGCGCCCTGGAACAGCTGCGCCGGCACGGCATCGACGGCCTGGTGGCCATCGGCGGCGACGGCACCCTGCGCGGCGCGCTGGCCCTGCACCGGCGCGGCTTCCCCGTGGCCGGCATCCCCGCCACCATCGACAACGACCTGGCGGGCACCGACGTCACCATCGGCTTTGACACGGCGGTCAACACCGTGCTGGAAGCCATCAACCGGGTGCGGGATACGGCCACCGCCCACGGCCGGACCTTCGTCATCGAGGTGATGGGGCGGCACAGCGGCCAGATCGCCCTGATGGCCGGCCTGGCCGGCGGTGCCGAGTCCATCCTGGTCCCCGAGGTACCCTACGACCTGGACCACATCTGCGCACGCCTGCTGCGCGGGCGCCAGCGCGGCAAGCGCCACAGCATCATCGTCGTGGCGGAGGGTGCCGCCCGCGGCTTCGAAGTGGCCCAGGCCATCGAGGCGCGCACGGGCCTGGAGACCCGGGTGACGGTCCTGGGGCACATCCAGCGGGGGGGCACGCCGTCGGGCCGCGACCGGCTGGTCGCCAGCATCCTCGGCGCCGCGGCCGTGGAGGTCCTGCTCGGCGGCCGGTCGGGCGTCATGGTGGGCGTCCGCGGAGACGGCTGGATCGCCACCCCCATCGAGGAAGTCCTCGCCACGCCGCGCCCGCTGCCGGCGGGGTGGATCGAGCTGGCCGAGGTCCTGGCCCGCTGACCCCTTGATTCTTGCGTCACGAGGTGATCCCCGTGGAGTACCGGCGGACCAAGATCGTCTGTACCCTGGGCCCGTCCACCGACGACCCCTGGGTGCTGCGCCGCCTGCTGGAGGCCGGCCTTGACGTGGCCCGGATCAATCTCTCCCACGGCACGGCGGACGACCACCGGCGAAGGGTGGAGATGCTGCGCCAGGTGGCGGCCGAGCTGGGCCGCCGCGACGTGGGCATCCTGTTCGACACCCGGGGACCGGAGGTGCGGGTCGGCCCGCTGCCCGGTGGCGCCCTGGAGCTGGCCGGCGGCCAGCGGGTGGCCCTGGTCGCGGCGGAGCGCGGGGAGGCGCCAGGGGGCTCGGAAGGCTCCGGAGCCGGGGGGCGGGCGCCGGCCGGCTGCCCCGTGATCCCCGTCTCCTACAGCCGGGTGGCCACCAGCGTGGGGCCCGGCGACCGGATCCTGCTGGACGACGGCAACCTTGTGCTCACCGTGGAAGAGACGGACGGCGTCTACGTGTACTGCCGGGTGGACGCCGGCGGCCGCCTGCTCCAGGGCAAGAAGGCCACCCTGCCGGCCGAGAGCCTGGATCTGCCCTACCTCAACGAAGCGGACCGGGCCGACGTGCGCCTGGGCATCGAGCTGGGCATCGACTTCATCGCCGCCTCCTTCGTGCGCTCCGCCGCCGACGTCCACGCCCTGCGGCGGGTGATCGAGGAAGCCGGCGGCGACCAGTGGGTCATCGCCAAGATCGAGAACCGGCTGGGCGTGGAGCGGCTGGACGAGATCCTGGCCAGCGCCGACGGCATCATGGTGGCCCGCGGCGACCTGGGCGTCGAGCTGCCCGTCGAGGACATCCCCCTCCTCCAAAAGCAGATCATCCAGGCGGCCAACCGGGCGGGCAAGCCGGTGATCACCGCCACCCAGATGCTGGAGTCCATGGTCCACCACCCGCGGCCCACCCGGGCCGAGAGCACCGACGTGGCCAACGCCATCCTGGACGGCACCGACGCGGTCATGCTCTCGGCGGAGACGGCGGCGGGGCAATATCCGGTGGAGGCGGTGGAGATCATGGCCCGCATCGCCCGCCGCACGGAGGCCGCCCTGGACTATGCCCAGCGGCTGGCCCGCACCGGTCGGGAGGAACACCGCACGGTGACCGACGCCGTCAGCTACGCCTCCTGCACCGCCGCGGAAGACCTGGGGGCAGCGGCCATCCTCACGGCCACCCAGTCGGGCTACACGTCGCGGATGATCTCCCGCCACCGGCCGCGCCAGCCCATCGTGGCCGTCACCCCCAGCCAGCGGGTGGCCCGCAAGCTCAGCCTGGTCTGGGGCGTGCGGGCCCTGGTCACCGCGCCCCAGCACGACGTGGACGGCCTGATGGAGGAAGCGATGCGGGGCGCGGTGGAGGGCGGGTTCGTCCGGCCGGGGGACCTGGTGGTGATCACCGCCGGGGTGCCCGTAGGCCAGCCGGGGACCACCAACATGCTGCAGGTCCACACCGTGGGCCAAGCGGTGCTGCGAGGAACCGGCGTCGGCCAGGGCAGCCATACGGGGCCCGTGCGCATCGTGCGCGACCCCGAGGCGGCGGGTCCCTTCCACGGCGGCGAGGTGCTGGTGGCCCTGAGCACCGACCGCGACTTCATGCCCCTGATCGAGAAGGCGGGGGCTCTCATCACCGAAGAGGGCGGGCTGACCTCCCATGCGGCCATCGTCGGCCTGCACCGGGGCATCCCCACCATCGTGGGGGCGGCGGGTGCCCTGGAACGCCTGCAGGACGGCGAGACCGTCACCGTGGATGCCCGGCGCGGCCTGGTCTACCGCGGTTGGGCCCGGGTCGGCTGAGGACCGCGGCCCCTGGGCCCGCCGCCCGCCCAGGGTTTCCCGGTGACCGGCCGGAAGGGCTTGGCCCTGCCCCCGCGGTGCCCGCCGGGCTCCGGTTGGACGGTCCCGGCGGGCTGCCGGCGGGCGCGGGCCCCCGGGGCTGGTACAATGGAGGCACGGAGAAAGGGGGGACGGCACCGTGTCCCAAGTGACGCGGGAACAGGTCCTCAGCGCCCTGGCGCAGGTGAAGGACCCCGAGCTGAACCGCAACCTGGTCGAACTGAACATGGTCCGCGACCTCCAGATCGACGGGGGCCGCGTGGAAGTGGAGATCGCCCTGACGGTGCGGGGCTGCCCGCTTCGGTACGAGATCAAGAAGGACGTGGAGGCCAAGCTCCAGGCCATCCCCGGGGTGACCGAGACGGTGGTCCACCTGGGGGCCATGACCGACGAGGAGCGGCAGCAGCTGATCGAGAAGTTCCGCCAGCCGCGCCAGCCCAAGTCGCGCATCATGGCCGACGACTCCCGGACCGTGATCCTGGCTATCTCCAGCGGCAAGGGCGGCGTGGGCAAGTCGACGGTGACGGCCAACCTGGCGGCCGCCCTCCATGCCTTGGGCTACAAGGTCGGCGTGCTGGATGCCGACATCTACGGCTTCAGCATTCCCGGCATGCTGGGCATCGAGGGGCGCAAGCCGGTGGCCTTCAACAAGGCCATCGTGCCGATCCCGGCCCACGGCATGCAGGTCATGTCCATGGGCTTCTTCGTCGACGCCGACACGCCCCTGATCTGGCGCGGTCCCATGCTGATGGGCGCCGTCGAGCAGTTCCTGGCCGACGTGCTGTGGGACGATCTGGACTTCTTCCTGATCGACCTGCCGCCCGGCACCGGCGACGTGCCCCTGAGCATCCTGCAGAAGCTGCCGCGGGCCCAGGTGGTGGTGGTCACCACGCCGCAGCCCGCGTCGGTGACCGTGGCCCAGCGCACGGGGATCATGGCCCGCAAGGTGCAGCACGAGGTGCTGGGCGTCATCGAGAACATGTCCTACCTGGTCTGCTCGAACTGCGGCGAGCGGCACGAGATCTTCGGCCGGGGCGGCGGCCGGCAGCTGGCGGAGAAGCTGGACACGCAGTTGCTGGGCCAGCTGCCCATCCAGGAGGAGCTGCGGGAGGCCGCCGACGCCGGCAAGCCCGTGGCGCTGTACGCGCCCGAGAGCCACGTGGCGAAGGCGTTCCTCGACCTGGCCGGTCGCATCGCCCAGCTGACCCTGCCGGCCGAGCGGCTGGCGGCGGCGTCCCGATAGAGGGATGCAGGGGGGCATCGCATGCACGGGAAGGACGCGGCCCGTCAAACGGAACGATCCTGCTCTTGATGGGGCGTTGATGGGGCGCCGAGCGGGCCGCGTCTGGGGGGTGCCGCCCACGACACCCCGCTAAGCAGGGGGCCGCTGCATGCCGCCGAGTGGGGCATCATCCCGTGGCCTCTGTGGCCCCCTTGCGACCCCAGCGCAAGGCTTGCGCTCCGCTTCCGCCGGCCGGGTGTCCCCGGGGAATCCCCGGTGACCCCGGCCGGCTGGCGTGTCTTGCCGCAGGCTGGAAGGTGGTCTCCGCCCCCGGGTCGAACCCGTTGGCTAGTTCGCATGGATGGCAAGGCGGGTCTCATCGTGCAGCCGGGGCAGCCGGGGTAGCCGGTCAACCGGCTGGAACGCCAACCGGGGGATGACGGGTGAGAGGGGACCCGGGCGACCTGGGGGTCGGAACGGGCCGCAGGCCGCGCCTGCGGCGGTGGCTGGGGTGGAGCCTGGCGGCACTGCTGGCGCTGGCCGTGGCGGCCTGCGTGGCCATTTCCTGGCAGGTGGGGCTGGGGCTGATCCATCCCGAGCGGGAGCCCGTGACGGCCGATCCTGCCAGCCGCGGCCTAGACTATGAGAACGTGGCCTTCACCAGCCGCGACGGGATCCGGCTTGAGGGCTGGTTCCTCCCCGCGACGGGCGGCGTGGCGCCGCGGACCGTGGTCTTCGCCCACGGCTACGGGAAGAACCGGCTGCAGGACGACGTTCCCGCCCTGGACGTGGCGGCGGCCCTGGTCCGGGCGGGGTTCAACGTCCTGATGTTCGACTTCCGCAACAGCGGCAGTTCGGGCGGCGACCGCACCACCGTGGGCCAGGAGGAGGTGCAGGACCTGGCCGCGGCGGTGGAGTGGGTCCGCGCCACCTACGGCCCGGACCAGGCGGTGGGCCTGCTGGGCTGGTCCATGGGGGCGGTGACGGCCATCCTCACCGCGGGCGGGGCCGAACCGGTGCAGGCCGTGGTGGCCGACGCGCCCTTCGCCGACCTGCGCACCTACCTGGAGGAGAACCTGTCCCACTGGACCGGCTTGCCCGAGTTTCCCTTCAACTGGCTGATCCGCACCCTGCTGCCCCCGCTGGCCGGCGTCCACCCCGAGCGGGTGCGGCCCGTGGAGGCCGTGACCCGGATGGCGACCACCCCCCTGCTGCTGATCCACGGCACCGCGGACACGGTGATCGGCCCCCACCACAGCCGCCAGCTGGCCCTGGCGGCCGAGCGCTCGGGGGTGCCGGTGGAGCTCTGGGAGGTGGAGGGGGCGGGGCACGTCAAGGCCTACGCCACGGCGCCGGAGGCGTACCTGCAGCGGGTCGTCGCCTTCTTCGAAAGCCACCTGGGCGGCCTGTCCGGCCGGTAGACCTTTACACGGATGCCGCCGGGCGAAACAATACCGGACAAGGACTCTGGCATTGGGACGGAGGAATGAGCCTTGTCCCTTTGGGTGTGGAAGTTCGGCGGCAGTTCTGTGGCGGGACCGGACCGCATCCGTCACGTGGCCCGGCGGGTGGCGGAGGCCCGCAAGGAAGGGCACGACCTGGTGGTGGTCGTCTCGGCCATGGGGGACACCACCGACGACCTCATCGATCTCGCCCGGCAGCTCCACCCCGAACCTCCCGCGCGGGAACTGGACGCCCTCCTGGCGACCGGCGAGCAGGCCAGCGCTGCCTTGCTGGCCATGGCCCTGGACGCTCTGGGTGTGCCGGCCCGTTCCTTTACCGGCTGGCAGGCGGGCATCCAGACCGAGGGGGCCCACGGCAACGCCCGGGTGCGGGCCATCGCCGCCGAGCGGCTGCGGGAGGCCTTGGAGGCCGGGTTCGTCCCCGTGGTGGCGGGCTTTCAGGGGCTCAACGCCGAGGGGCACGTGACCACGCTCGGACGCGGCGGGTCCGACACCACGGCGGTGGCCCTGGCGGCGGCGCTGGAAGCCGAGCGCTGCGAGATCTTCAGCGACGTGGAGGGCGTGTTCACCGCCGACCCGCGGGTCGTGCCGGACGCCCGGCTGCTGCCCGTCATCTCCTACGACGAGATGATGGAGCTGGCTCGCCTGGGCGCCCAGGTGCTCCACCACCGGGCGGTGACCTGCGCCCAGCGTCACGGCATCGTGATCCATGCCCGCTCGACCTTCTCGGACCACCCGGGGACGCGGGTGGTGCCGGCGGGCACCGTCGAGCCCGACCGCCCCGTCAGCGGGGTCACCTCCGATCGCCACGTGGCGCGGCTGGCCCTGGTCTCGGTGCCCAACGTGCCGGGCATCGCCCACCGGGTCTTCAGCGCCCTGGCCGAGGCCGGGATCAACGTGGACATGATCAGCCAGTCGGTGGCGCGCAACGGCCATCAGGACATCGCCTTCACCATTGCCGACGGTCACCTGCCCGTGGCCCGCCGCGTGCTGGAACCGCTGGTGCGGGAGTTGCCGGCCCAGCGGCTGGTGGTGGACGACGGCATCGCCAAGGTCAGCGCCGTGGGGGCGGGGATGGCGACCCAGCCCGGGGTGGCGGCCACCATGTTCGGCGCCCTGGCGGGGGCCGGGATCAACATCGAGATGATCAGCACGTCGGAGATCAGCATCTCCTGCCTGGTGGCCCGGGAACAGGTGGACGAGGCGGTGCGGGCGGTCCATGCCGCCTTCGACTTGGGGCGGTGAGGCTGGCGGCGCCGGTTCACCCGTTCACCGGGGCCATCAGCTGGCACCAGAAAATGAAATTGACACTCAATAATGACTCCGTTACCATGGGCACTGTCTGATAACCCTTCTCATTAATTTTCGGGAGGGCGGGGTGCCCATGGAAGCGAGGTTGTTCGGTGGAAGCACGCAGGCGGCCGGAGGAACGCGGCGGGCCAGGCGGGCGCGGGTGCCCAGGGGCAGGCTTCTGATCGTGGCCTTGCTCCTAGCATCCCTGATGCTCGCCGCCTGCGGCGGCTCGGCCGGGAACACCAGCGGCGGCACGCCGACCGGGACGGCCAGCGGCAGCGGGACCGGTACGGGCACGGGCTCGGCTGAAGGCTCGGCAGAAGAAGGCTATGTGGTCCGTCACGCCATGGGGGAGACCCCCATCCCCCGAACCCCGGAGCGGATCGTGGTGCTGACCAACGAAGCCACTGAGGCCCTGCTGGCCCTGGGCATCAAGCCGGTGGGGGCGGCCAATTCCTGGCTGGGCGATCCCTGGTATGACCACATCGCGCCCCTGATGGAGGGCGTGACGCCCGTCGGCAAGGAAGACCAGCCCAACCTTGAGGCCATCGCCGCCCTGCAGCCGGACCTGATCCTGGGCACCAAGATGCGCCACGAGAAGATCTACGGCCAGCTGTCCCAGATCGCGCCGACGGTCTTCTCCGAGACGATCCGCGGCAAGTGGCAGGAGAACTTCATGCTCTGGGCCGAGGCCGTGAACCGCAAGGCCGAGGGCGAGCACCTGCTGGCCGAGTGGGACCAGCGGCTCGAGCACTTCCGCCAGCAGGCGGGGGACAAGCTGGACCTGCAGATCTCCCTGGTGCGCTTCATGCCGGGCCGCGTCCGCATCCTCTACAAGGACACCTTCGCCGGCAGCATCCTGGAGGAGATCGGCTTCAAGCGGCCGCCGGCCCAGGACAAGCCGGAGTTCGCGGCGGAGGTCGGCAAGGAACGGATCCCCGAGATGGACGGCGACATCCTGTTCTACTACAGCTATGAAACCGGCGACGGCCAGGCCACCAGTCTGGAGCAGGAGTGGACCCAGGATCCCCTTTGGAAGAACCTGCCCGTGGTGAAGCGCGGCCAGGTCTACAAGGTCGATGACGTCATCTGGAATACCGCGGGCGGCATCCTGGCAGCCAACCTGATGCTGGACGACCTCTACCGGTACGTGCTGGGGACCGAACCGCCGGCCCGGTGATCTGGGGGCATCCGTTAGCCCGGGTGACCCGCGGGATGCATGCCAGGCGCGGGATGCATGCAAGGTGAGATGGTGGACGGCCGGGCCGGATGAGGGGCCTGCCCGCAAGGGCGGCCCCTCATCCGGCCCCTTGGTGCCGGGAGGCCCGGGATGCCGGAGCGGGTAGCGGCTCCGGCATCCCGGGCCTCATGCTTTTGGGACGGGCCGGCCGCGACAGCGCCGCGAACGAGCGGTCGAGCCGGCTTTGACCAGCTCCGGGCCGTAGCCGATCACGGGCCCGCGGCGGCCGCGCCTGGGGCGCCTGGGGCGAGCTCATGCCGGCGGCCGCCGGCGGTAGGCGGGATGGGGGTCCTTGTGTCCGCCTCTGCGGTGCGGGCCGTCGCGGTATCGGCCCCGGCCCCGGCCTGGGCCATCCACCGGCTGCACGGGACGCAAAGGGGCGTGCCGTGGATGGGGTCGGGGATGATCCGGCATTCGATGCCGAATACCTGGCGCACCAGTTCCTCCCGCAGCACCTCGGCCGGCGCCCCCTGGGCGTAGACCCGCCCCTGGTGGACGACCACCAGGTGGTGGCCGTACCGGGCCGCCTGGTTCAGGTCGTGGAGGACCATGACCACGGTCCGCCCGTCGCGGGCGTTGAGCCAGGCCAGGAGGTCCAGGATCTCCATCTGGTGGGCCAGGTCCAGGTAGGTGGTGGGTTCGTCCAAGAGGAGCAGGGGCGTGTCCTGGGCCAGGGCCATGGCGATCCAGGCCCGCTGGCGCTGGCCTCCGGAGAGGGCGTCCACCGGCTGGCCGGCCAGGTCCGCCAGGCCCGTCCAGGCCAGGGCCTGGCGGACCCGCTCCTCGTCCTCCCGGGTCCACTGCTGCAGCCACGACTGGTGGGGGTAGCGCCCCTGCTTGACCAGCTGCAGGACGGTCATGCCCTCGGGCGCCACGGGGCTCTGGGGGAGGATGGCCAGCTGCCGCGCTACCTCACGGGTGGGCAGGGTGGCGATGGCGCGGCCGTCCAGCAACACCGCTCCTGCCTGGGGGCGCATCAGCCGCGCCAGGGCGCGCAGCAGGGTCGACTTGCCGCACCCGTTGCGCCCGATCAGCACGGTGATGCGGCCCGGGGGGATCTTCAGGTCGAGGTCCGCCACCACCGGCTCGCGGCCGTAGGACAGGGTCAGATGGCGGCTCTCCAGAACGGGCATGGCCTTGCCTCCTCTTTCAGCCGGCCGGTCGCACCGGCTTCAGCCCCGCTGCTGGCGATACAGCAGCAGCAGGAAAAAGGGCGCCCCGACGGCCGCTGTGAACACCCCCGCCGGCACATCCAGGGGTGGGAAGGCCACCCGGCCCAGGGTGTCGGCGGCCAGCAGCATCAGCCCACCCGTCAGGGCCGCCGCCAGCCCGCCCTGGCTGAGGGCGGGGCCTGCCAGGAACCGGGCGATGTGGGGGGCCAAAAGGGCGACGAAGCCCACCGCTCCGGCCACGGCCACCGCGGCTCCCGTCAGGGCGGCGGCCGCCGCCAGGGCCAGGATCCGGTCCCGATCGGGGCGCGTGCCCAGGCCCCCCGCCACCGCATCCCCCAGCTGGAGGGCGTTGATGCGGCGGGCTGCGGCCAGGGTCAATCCTCCTGCGCCCAGCAGCCACGGGGCCAGCAGCAGAGCGTCGGTCCACGTCGCGCCGTAGACGGTGCCGGTCAGCCACAGCATGGCCCGGTTCGTCAGGTAGATGGGGCTCTTGACCACGAACAGGGTGGTCAGGGCGGCGGTGGCCGCCCGCAGGCCGATGCCTACCAGGATGAGCCGCAGCGAGGCGCCCGTGCGCCGCGCCAGGGCGTGCATGGCCAGGGCGGTCACCATGGCACCGGCAAAGGCCGCCGGCGGCAGCCAGCGGATGCTCAGGCCCTCGCCATAGGTGAGGAAAGCGACGGCCGCCGCCGAGGCACCTCCCGTGACCCCTAGGATGTCGGGGGCCGCCAGGGGATTGCGGAAGACCGCCTGGGTCAGGGCCCCCGCCAGGCCCAGGGCAGCCCCGGCCAGGACCGCCACCAGGGCCCGCGGCAGGCGCAGGTTCAGCACCACAAAGGCTTCCGGCCCGGCGGCGGCGGTGGCAGCCGCGCCACCGCCTGTCCCGACCCCCGCCGCCGAAGCCCCGCCGAGCCCGTCGAGCAAGGCGGCCACCACCCGCTGCGGCGGGATGGCCAGGGAGCCGAGGCACAGGCTGCCGGTGAACGCGGCCACCGTGACGGCCAGCAGGGCGGCCGTGGCGACCACCGACCGCCGGCTGGGGTGGAAGGAGACCGGCAAACCCGGCAGCCGCAACGTCCAGTGGCCCGGCAGCGGCCGGCGGGAGAGCCGGGGCAGACCGGGCGCAGGGGCCGGTCGGAGCGGGTGGAACCGGGCGGCCTTCATCGCAGCGCCCTCCGTCCCAGCAGGATGAAGAAGGGAGCGCCCAGCAGGGCGGTGGCGACCCCCACGGGCAGTTCCTCCGGCATGGCGAGGAACCGGCCGGCCAGGTCGGCCGCCAGCAGGGTGGCCGACCCGATCCAGGCGCTGTAGGCCACCATCCAACGGGGGTTGAGCCCCACGGCCGCCCGGGCCAGATGGGCGGCCACCAGGCCCACGAAGCCGATGGGACCCGCTGCGGCCACGGAGGTTCCGGCCAGCACCACCACCGCCGCCCCCGCGGCCAGACGGACGGCACCGGCCGGGACGCCCAGTCCCCGGGCCACGTCGTCGCCCAGGGTCAGGGTGTGGAGGGCGGGGGCCACCGCCAGGGCCACCAGCCAGCCTAAAGCCATCCAGGGCAGCAGGGGGGCGAACAGGGGCAACTCGCGCCCGGCCACCGAGCCCTTGAGCCAGAAGAGCACCTCGTCCAGGGCCCGCTCGTGGGCGGTCAAGAGGCCGCTGGTCAGGGATTCGCCCAGGGCCCAGACGGCGGCGCCGGCCAGGGTCAGCTTCAGCGGCGTCGGGCCGTCACGCCCCAGGGCGGCCAGCGCGTAGACCAGAAGGCCACCGGCGGCGGCACCGGCCAGGGATGTGGCGGTCAGCATGCCCAGGGAAACCGGCCCTCCCAGCACGGCCAGCAGGACGACGGCCGTCGCCGCCCCCGCGTTGATGCCCGCCACCTCCACGTCGGCCAGGGGGTTGCGGGTCAGCATCTGCAGGAGCAAGCCGGCGATGCCCAGGCTGGCGCCCACCGCAACGGCCAGCAGGGTGCGGGGCATGCGGACGGTAGTGACCACCAGGTGGGCGTCTGTGCCGTCGAAACGGGTATACGCGCCGATGACCTCGCTCAGCGGGATCGCCATGGCGCCGTAGGCCATGCTGGCCGCCGCCAGCGCGGCCACCAGCAGGACGCCGGCCAGAAGGCCGGCGCCGGGACGGGCCAGGGGCAGGATGAACCCGCGCCGGGCCGCCGGTGCAGCGGGTTGGGCGTGCGGAACTGAGGCCACGGCTGATGCCACCTTCGAACCGGAATCAAGACGAAATGCTATTGAGAATCTTTTTCCTTACGATCCCGTGTCCCTGCTTTCGATCCTGCCCGCCCCGCCCTTTCGGGTCAAGGGCAGGGGGCAGCAGTGGCAGGGCGCGCCGCCCGGTAGCCGCAGGCGCAGGCAGCAGGTCCGGCGGATCCGCCGGGGCACCGGGCCGGCAGCTTCCCACCAGGGCCGGCCGGCATACTTGATGCGGCCCGCCAGGGGATTGGGGTCGAACCCGCCCAGGGCGGGGGCGGTGAGCAGCCAGGCGGCGTCGCGGGCCGCGGCCCCGCTCGGGTCGGTGGCGGCAAGTTCCTCATACAGGCTGGCGCAAAAGTTGGCCGTGTTCGTCCACAAGGTGGCGGGGGGGGACATCTGCAGCCCGGTGCAGGGCGCTGACCACGGGGGCCAGGAAGCGCGCCAGCAGGGCGGCCAGCAGATCCTCCATCCAGGGTGCGCGTGGACCATCCGTGGCGCCCTGCGTGGGGTCCGGCTCCGGTGGGCAGGCGCGTGGGGCCGGGCCGTCCGCAGCCGGCTGCGCCGCGGCCCGTCTGGCCGGTCCGGCGGGCTCGGCTGGCGTGGGCCGGGTTGGCCGGGCCGGACCAGCTGGCCGGAAGGACACCGGCCGGTCGCGCCCCTGCAGCGCATGGAAGCCACTGGCGAACACCAGGGCGGCGGGCAGCCCGCGGCCCGGCCCCGGTGCGGGGTCGAGCAGCAGCACGGCGTTCTCAAGGGGTGGCACCAGCGGGCACCCGGCCACGGTCATGGTCAGCAGGGGACCGGTGAGGACGGCGGCTCCGTAGTGCTTGTGCCACTGGGAGGCCACCGCCTCCAGGGGGCCGCCCCACTGGTCCTGCAGGCGTTCCACCAGCTGCCGCACCAGGGCCGGATCATGCAGAGCCGCTGCCGGCACCGCGGGCCCCCGGTCCGGGGAAGGCTGGTCCGGTGGCCAGGTTGTACCTTCCAGCCCCGCAAGAAAGAGATCCAGCCGGTGCCGGGTTCCCGGCGTCAGGGGGAGGTGGAACAGGCTTGCAAGGGCGGCCGGTTTGGCCGTCGCCGGCGTACGCATACGCTGATGATACTGCAAGCCGTTCGCAAAAACCAGGCGCCGGGCCCGACCAGTGCGGTGATCCGCCAGGGGCACCGGCTGCGGGTGGCCGTGGGACCCAGCGACTTTCCCCACGCGGCCTCGCCGGTGCCCCAGTTGCTGGGCCAGGCCGGCAGGGTGGTCCAGATCCTGCACGATGCGGATCACCGGTCGGTGCTACTGCTGCCGGTGGTGCCCGAGTGACGGGGAGGAACCCGGCCATCCCAGGGCGGCAGCCGGCCCGGCACGGCTAGCGACGGTATGGGCCGGCCGGCTGGGCACGGTACAGGCCGGCGGCTCGTCTCGGCATGACCGGTCGGGCCGGCCCGGGGTTCCCCTGCCGGGGATGCCCGGGCGGAACCCGGGCCCGGGGACCAGGGGCAGGAGCATGGGCCGTCAGGGGCGGTAGCGGGGCCTGCCGTCCAGCGGCGCGGCCGCCGGGAGACTGAGCAAGGGGGCGACCCGGTGGTGCTCCAGCCGGTCGCCGCGGTAAGCGGCGATGAACACGAAGGGCGGCTCGGGGGCCAGCACCCGCGGCAGGAACAGGGGGATGTTGCCCACCACCCGCGGGTCTTCCAGCACCTGCTCTACGGGCCACCAGGCAAGGCGCCCTTCTTCCGAGGCCAGCAGCTGGCCTGCGGCGGTATGGGCGAGGAAGGTGTAGATCATCTGGGGCGGCCAGGCCCCGTCCAGCTCGTGGAAACAAAGGATCGCCCGCAGGGAGGGATCCTGCAGGACAAGCCCCGTTTCCTCGGCAAACTCGCGGACGATCCCCTGGATGGGATCCTCCCCGGCCTCCAGCTTGCCGCCCGGCGCGTTCCAGCGCCCTGCGTTGGGTGGCTTGCGCCGTTCCAGCAGCAGGACCTGGTCCTCCTGGACCAAGAAGCCCAGGGTGAAGACCTCGAAGACGTGGCGCGGTTTCGGTGTCGTCGTGGTCATGGGTACACTGTTCGGCCCCCTTGCGTCGAATCCTGTTGCTTCGGACGCCCGCCCGGGGCCGCCCGGCCGGCGGGCCGGGTCGGGTCGTGGCGATTTCCCGGGAAATGTGCCGGTCCGGGTCGCGCGGGCGCGAGCGGTGCGGGCAGGGAGGGGCACCCGGTGGTCCGGACAGGCGAAACGGCCGCGGGAGCGGCCGGCGGGAGCGGTCTTCCAGAACGACGGTGCGGCACGGCCGTGCGGAAGGTCCGTGCGAAGGTCCGTGGTGAATGACCGTGCGAAAGGCCGTGGGGACGGCCGCGCCGGGGAAGCCGGAGCTCGTTGACGGCCACCGGGACTTAAGCCTGCGCCCACCCGCCCGGAGCCTGAGGCCATCGGGCCGGAGCCTGGCCCATCAGGCGGGCTGCGCCGTCAGGTGCACCGGGATGCCGTTGGGGTCCCGCACGGTCCAGCCCCGGGGCGACGGCCTGGCTACCAGCCCGGCCCTCCGGATTCGTTCGAGCACGGTGGCCAGGATGGTCTCCCCCGGGAGGGTCAAGGTGAAGCCGGCCAGGCCGGCGGCGCCGGGCGGCGGAGGGGGCGCACCCTCCCCTGCCCACACGTTCAGCCCCAGGTGATGGTGGTATCCCCCAGCCGCCACGAAGAGGGCGCCGGGGAAATCGCGCTGGGTCACCTCGAAGCCGAGCACCCCGCAGTAGAAGTCCTCGGCGGCGGCCAGGCTGGCCACCTGCAGATGGACGTGGCCCACTACCGGGCCGCGGTCCCCGTGGTCGGGCCCCTCGTCCCGGGCCTGGAGCCCGGCCCGGTCCCCCGCCGTGGCTTCGGCGCCCTCCCCGGCGCCAGGAACTGTAGCGTCCCCGTCCGGGGGCACGGCGGTGGGCCCACCGGCGCGCTCCTGGGGCGTGCGCCCGCGCTCGGGCCTGGCAGGGCTGGCGGCGGCCGCCGTGGGTGTGCTTGCGCCCTCCGCTCCGCCCCCGGGAGCCGGGCCGGAAAGGGAACCCGCGCCGGGCCGCGAGCGGCCGGCCGGAGCGGAACGGGCGGTTGCAACAAGATCGTCCAGGTCCAGCGGGGCGGTATACATGGCGACGGTACCGTCCGGCCGGCGCGGCCACCGGTCCCGGGGCCGGTCGCAATAGAGCTCGAGCCCGTTCCCCTCGGGATCCGCCAGGTACAGCGCCTCGCTGACGCCGTGGTCGGCAAATCCCTGGAAGCGCCACCCGCCCTCCAGCAGCCGGAGGAAAACCCGGGCCAGGGCCGCCCGGCTGGGGTAGAGCAGGGCCACGTGGTAAAGGCCGGTGGTCCGGGGTGGGCGCGGGGGTGCTCCGGGGTCCTCTTCCAGGCAGATCAGCGGTGCTTCCCCCGCCCTGGCGGCCAGGCCCGTGACCATGGCCGTTCCCCCGCGCCGTTCGCCATCCCGGCGGGATCTGGCCGGGCTATGGACGGCTGCGCCGGGCGCCGGGACGCCGCCGCCGTGGCGGGGTTCGTCCCGGTCCACCGCCGGCCCCCCTTCTGCCCCCTGGGGAACCCGCACGGGAACCAGGCCCAGCTGGTCGCGATAGAACGCCAGGGCGCGGGCCAGGTGGCGCACCCGCAGGTAGACCGGGCCAAGGCGCAGGCCGGCCGGCAGGGGCGTGGCCGGTGGAGGCGTGGGGTGCATGTCGTCCAAACCTCCTTGACGTGTTCAAACGTGTTCAAGGGTCGCTGGCGCTACCGTTGGAGCTGCCGTTGGAGGTACCGCTGGATTCGCTTGTCATGCCCCTGGTCCTTCCCATGGACCGAAGGATGGGCCGGCCCTTACTAGCATTGTCGCCCATGGACGGCCGGCGTGTCGCGGTCCCTGCGCGTTCGACCGGCGGGCGGGGGGATGGAACCGCTTTCCAGGAGGGACGCGCCCGGCGCCCGCGCAGCCGTGGGGTCCAGCGGGAGGATCGCTCTCCCGGGGGCCGGGAGGGAGAGGGGGCGCCGGGGTCGAAAGCCATGACATCAACCCGGCATGTCAACCCGGCAAGGCGGTGTAAGGCTTGTCGACGGCGGCAGAGCGGTTCACACCGCGCCAGCGGCAGCTGCTGGCCCGGTTCGTCAGTAACCTGGACCAGAACGTGTATGCCATCTACAACCTGCCCGAGGAAGTCGTCGCGGTGATCTTCGCCTACGTGAGCCGCAGCCCCCGCAGCTTTCGGGAGAACCTCTTGCGCCTGATGGAAGACCCCGAGCTCAACCTGCTCGGCGGCCTCCCCTCCCAACCCGAGCCGGCGGCTGCCGGCGTGCCGGTCTCCGCCGCCGCGGCGGCGGACCCGGCGGGTCCTGACCCGGCCGGATCTGCTCCGGGCACCCCCGCTCCGGCCGGCGTCCCCCGGGAGGGCGCAGTGCCGACAGCTCCGGGGGCCACGGGCCCGGCGAACGCAGAGGCGACCGGCGAGGCGCGCGGCGGAGGGCACCCAGGGGAGTCGGGTTGCCCCCAGGACGAGGGCCGCCCTCAGGGCGAGGGGCGCCCCGCGACGACCGCCGGCCGTTCTGCAGCCGCCGGGGCATCCGCGGGGACGGCTGCAGCGGCGGGCGCCAGGGACAACCCGCAAGGGGCAGGCTCCCTGGCCGTGGCGGCGGAAAAGGCGCGCCGCTTCCACGAGAAGTGGGTGGTCGGCTACGGCCACGCCTCGGTGGCCGAGCTGGCCAAGGCTGCCGTCGGTATCGAGGGCATCTCCCGACTGGCCAGCGCGCGCCTGGAGACGGCCAACCCCTGGCTCTCCTTCATCGAATACAGCCAGCGCTATCAAATGCCGCGGCGCGGCGCGTACGTCGTACCGCCGGAGCTGGAGGCGGCCGGCGCGCCCGAGCTGCTGGACGAGTTCCACCGGGTTCAGGAGATCACCTACGACGCCTACCAGGAGCTGTTCCGGGGCCTGGTGGAGCACCTCGACCGGGTCGAACCGGCCCAACCCGGCGAAACCGCGCGGGCGCGGGCCAGCCGGCTGGAGAAGCTGGCCTTCGAGGACGCGCGCTATGCCCTGACCCTGGCCGTCGAGACCAACCTGGGCATGGTGGGCAACGGCCGTGCCCTGCGGGATGCCATCGTCCGGCTGCTGTCGGACCCCTACGAGGAGACCACCCGGCTGGCCCTGGCCATCCGCCGCGAGGTCACGCGCGTTCTACCCACGCTGGTTCGATATGCCGAACCCAACCCGCGCCTGCAGGCGGCGGAGGCGGAGGTGGCCCGGGGTGTGGCCGAGGCCCTCCAGCGGTACCGCGGGGTCCGGGCGGTGGCCAGCGACCCCGTGCTCCTGCTGGACTGGACAGGCCGGGGGGCAGGCGCTGGGGGCGGGCCGGCGGTTGCCACGGCATCCGGCGGCGCCGGACTGCCCGGTGCGGTAGCGGGGGCCGGCGCGGGACCGGAATTCGGCGTGACGCCTGGGGCCAGTGCGGCTCAGGGGGCCGGTGCGGCGCCGGAGGCGGCCGGTGCGCTCGGTGCAGGTAGTTCGCCGGGGGTCTCCGGTTCGCGCGGGACCCTCGCTTCGCCCGGGGCCGCCGCTGAGGCGTCGCCGACCACGCCCGACGAGCAGGCGGCCCTGGACGTGATCCTGGCCGCCTGGCTCAACGAATACGGGTCGGGCGGCTGGCCGGAGACCGGCGACGTGCTAGCGGCCATGACGGCGGCAGAGAAGCTGGCGCTGCTGGAAAAAGCCGTGGCTGGCCTCGGGCCCCACGATCCGCCGCCCGACGCCTTCAAGCTGGTCCGATACCGGGCCGAACTCACCGTTTCCGAGGCCTGCTGGCACCAGCTGCTGCGCCACTCCCGCCGCATGCACTTCGCCGCCCAGGCGCCGGGGGTCGAACACGGCATCACCGTACCGCCGCGCATCCAGGAGGCGGGCCTGGCGCCCGTGCTGATGCGCGCCGTCGATGCGGCGGAGCGCCTGTTCTTCCGGCTGGTGAGGGCGGGCCTGCCGCTGGCCGCCCATTATGTGGTGACCAACGCGCACCGGCGGCGGGTGGTGGCGGAGTTCGATCTCTGGCAGCTGTACCACCTGATCACGCTGCGGGGCAAGCCGGAGGCGCAGTGGGATATCCGGCAGGTGGTCCACCGGCTGGCGCAGCGGGTGATGGAAGTGCACCCCAACCTGGTGCGCAGCGCGCCCCGGCTGATGGCGGTACTGGAGGCCGCCGGCACCCTGGAGCCGGTTGCCAGGGATCAGCCCCGTTGAGGGCATCCCGGCGCTGTGCTACCATGCTGATACGTGAGCCGGGGTGTCGGAACCGGTAGACGAGGCGGACTCAAAATCCGTTGGGCGCGAGCCCGTGCGGGTTCGAATCCCGCCCCCGGCACCGAAGGGCACTACGACGACCGTGATGTGCCGGAGACAACTTCGCCGTTTTTAGACAGCTTCCGTTTTTAGACAGCATCGTTGTGTTTCGATCAAGGCCCGCGCCGCGGAATGCCCGGCGCGGGCCTTTTTCACCACGTGGGCGCTGCCGCCACGTGGTGGCCCAGGCCTCTTGGAATCACGGCCGCTTCGCCTGGTGGCACAAGTACAGCGCGTCGATCGGGTCGCCTGCTGCCTGGTCTATTGGTTTTGACTGACCGGAAGGGAAGTCCGCATTGGTATCGAAGTGATATCATAACGATATAGTCCCTTGGGGGGGACCAGAGGATGCAGGGGATGAAGGAACTGCGGGCCCGCGCCCTTCCGGGCATTGTGGGCGTGCTGCTGGCGCTCGCGCTGGAGGCCCTGGCAGTGTACCTGTTCGTCCGCGGGGCTACGGCTCTTGACGAAGGGGGGCCGCCGCTGCTGGGGCACGGCGGAGTGGATCTGGCGGTGAGCTTCGTCCTCCTGGCGGCCGGGACGGTGGTGGCCACGGGACTGGTCATCGTGCAGCCCAACTACTCCCGCTCGGTGATCTTCCTGGGCCGGTACCTGGGCACCTTACGGGAAGCGGGCTGGTGGTGGACGGTGCCCCTGACCTCCAAGCCGGCCGTGTCGCTGCGGGTGCGAAACTTCGAGAGCGAGAAGCTCAAGGTCAACGACCTGCGCGGGAACCCCATCCAGATCGCCGCCGTGGTGGTCTGGCGGGTGATCGACGCCGCCCGCGCCCTGTTCGAGGTCGACCAGTACGAGGAGTTCGTCAAGATCCAGAGCGAGACGGCCCTGCGCCACATCGCCAGCCAGTACCCCTACGACCACTTCGAAGACGAGAGCACCCCCTCCCTCCGGGAGAACACCGACCGGGTCTCCCAGGCGCTGGCCCAGGAGTTGCAGGAGCGCCTGGCGGTGGCCGGCGTGGAGGTGCTGGATGCCCGCCTGACCCACCTGGCCTACTCGCCCGAGATCGCCCACGCCATGCTGCAGCGCCAGCAAGCCGAGGCCGTGGTGGCGGCGCGGGCCAAGATCGTGGAGGGCGCCGTGGGCATGGTGGAGATGGCGCTGCGGGAACTGCAGCGGAGCGGGCTGGTCGACCTGGACGACGAGCGCCGGGCGGCCATGGTGAACAACCTGATGGTGGCCATCGTCGGCGAGCGGGCCGTCCAACCGGTGATGAACGCCGGAACCATTTACTGATGGGCAGCCCCAGGGTGCGGTCCCAGGCCCGCGATCCGGAGGAACCCGGCCGGCCTCCGGTGCCTTCCCGGGGCGCCGGCCGGGGCGCTCCCGCCGGATCGGCAATGGGAAGTGACGAACTTGCCCGAAAAGAAACGCTTCCTCCTGCGCATCGACCCGGAGATCTACGACGCGATCCAGCGCTGGGCCGCGGACGAGTGGCGCAGTGTGAACGGCCAGATCGAGTATCTTCTGCGCGAGGCGTTGCGGAAGGCGGGCCGGTTGCCCGCACCGGGCCGGCGGGCTGCCCGCCGGGGCGGCGGGCAGCCCGAGGTGCCTCCGGACCCTGCAGGCGATGCACCCACGGGCGGCGCTGGCGGGGTGGACCCGCCGGCGCCAGGGAAAACAGGTGAATGAGGGCAGGGCCGTGAACGCGCGACCCCCGCCGCCCGAGGGCGGAGCGGGGGTCGTGCCTTTCGGTCTTGGCTCCCGGCCACGGCTTCGATTCACGGTCCCGGGCCGCGGTTCCCGGCCACGGCCCCGGGTCGCGGTTCCGGGCCACGGCTCCCGGCCACGGCGCCGGACCATGGTTCCAGGCCCCGTAACCGCGCCTCAGCGCGGCCCCATCCGCAGGGCGCCGTCCAGCCGGATGACCTCGCCGTTCAGCATCGGATTCTCCACGATGTGCCGCACCAGCATGGCGTACTCCCGCGGCCGGCCCAGGCGGGAGGGGAAGGGAACCTGTTGCTCCAGGGACTTGCGGGCGGGTTCGGGCAGCCCCGCCATCATGGGTGTGTCGAAGATGCCCGGGGCGATGGCCACCACCCGGATCCCGTACCGGGCCAGCTCCCGCGCCACGGGCAGGGTCATGGCCGCCACGCCGCCTTTGGAGGCCGAGTAGGCCGGCTGGCCGATCTGGCCGTCGAAGGCCGCCACCGAAGCGGTGTTGACGATCACGCCCCGCTCGCCCTCGGCGTTGGGCTCCTGCTGGGCCATCACCGCCGCGGCCAGGCGGATCACGTTGAAGGTCCCCACCAGGTTGACCTCGATCACGCGCCGGAACCGGTCCAGGTCGTGGGGGCCTTCCCGGCCCAGGACCTTCTCGGCGATGGCGATCCCCGCGCAGTTGACGGCGCCGTGCAGCCCGCCGAAGGCATCCACCGCCGCCTGGACCGCCTGCTGCACGCTCTCCGGGTCGGTCACGTCGGTGGGGACGAACCGGGCCCGCTCGCCCAGCCTTGCGGCCACCGCCTCGCCGGCCTGGCGGTTGACGTCGGCGATGACCACCTGGCCTCCGGCCTCAACCAGGAGCTCGGCCGTGGCGGCGCCCAGGCCCGAGCCGCCGCCGGTCACGAGAAACGTCGCGCCACGTACTTCCACCGGTGGACCTCCTCTCGGTCCGTCGTCTCGCCCCTGCGATGCCTTTCGGCCGAGCCCCCTGCAAGGCGAGCCCCCTGGCTGGCCGGCCGCACGCCTCTGGGGACTGGCCAGGGCCTACCTTGGGTTGCGGCCGGGACGCCCGCCGCTACGCCAGCCGCTCGATGATGGTGCAGGTGGCCATGCCGTGGCCGATGCACATCACCTGCAGGCCGAACTGGCCGCCCGTGGCCTCCAGGCCGGCCAGCATCTTGGCCATCAGGCCGGCACCCGTGGCCCCCAGCGGGTGGCCGTGGGCGATGGCTCCGCCCCACGGGTTGACCTTGTCCATGTCGGGGTCCAGCTCCCGCGCCCAGGCCAGGACCACGGTGGCGAAGGCCTCGTTGATCTCGATCCAGTCGATGTCCCGCAGGCTCAGGCCCGCCCGTTCCAGCGCCAGCCGGGTGGCCGGGATCACCGCGGTCAGCTGCATGGTGGGATCGTCACCCACCACCACCCGGGCGCGGAAGCGGGCCTTCGGCCGCAGCCCGTCGGCCAGGGCCGCCTCCCGGTCGGCCACCAGCACCGCGGAAGCGCCGTCGGAGATCTGGCTGCTGTTGCCGGCGGTCACGATGCCGTTCCCCTGGGGGCGAAACACCGTGGGTAGGGCCGCCATGCGCTCGGGGTCGATCCGGTCGCGGATGCCCTCGTCCCGGGTGACGCTGACGGGCTGCCCGTCAGGGTCCAGTCCCTCGACGGGCACGATCTCCCGGTTCTTGCCCTCGCGGGCGGCCGCGCTGGCCCGCCGGTGGCTCTCGGCCGAGTAGGCGTCGGCCTCCTGGCGGCTGATCCGCCAGCGCTCGGCAATGCGCTCGGCGCTCTCGCCCTGGTGGACCAGTTCGTACCGCTCCCGCAAGGCGGGGTTCAACGTTTCGAAGCCGCCCCGGATGTCGCTGAACATGGGCACCCGGGTCATGCTCTCCACACCGGCGGCGATCACGTAGCGGGCGTCGCCGGCGGCCACGGCCTGGGCCGCGAAGTGGATGGCCTGCTGGCTCGACCCGCACATCCGGTTGAGGCTCACCGCCGGCACCCGGACGGGGAAGCCGGCCAGCAGCACGCCCAGGCGGCCGATGTTGGCTCCCTGCTCGCCGGCCTGGGTGACGCAGCCGGTGACCACGTCGTCGACGGCTGCCGGGTCCAGACCGGTTCGCTCGATCAAACCCTGCAGGGCCAGGGCGAGCAACTGGTCCGGACGGGTGGCGCGGTGGACCCCGTCCCGCCGGCCAAAGGGGGTGCGAACGCCCTCCACAAGTACGGGTTCGCCCATGGCCAACCCTCCTTCCCGGATCCCGGCCGGGATGGGGACGAACCCGCGGCCGGGTGGGGATGATGGACCCTTCAACGCCGCCGGTCGCCGCCCCTGCCGGAACCGCCCCGCCCGGGGATTCCGGCGAGCCCGGCTACGCCGGCTACGCCGGCTACGGCTCCCTGTCACGGGCCACTGCGCGGGCGGGCCCGGCACCCGCTCAGCCGGTCCCCTCGGCAAACCGGGCGCGCAGCTCGCGCTTCAGGATCTTGCCCGAGGCGTTGCGGGGCAGGCCGTCCACGAAGATGACCCGTTTGGGGACCTTGAAGGGCGCCAGGTGCTGGCGGGCGTGGGCGATCAGGTCGTCCGCCGTGACGGTGGCGCCCCGCTTCAACACCACCACCGCCGTCACCGCCTCGATCCACCTGGGGTCGGGCAGGGCGATCACGGCCACCTCCGAGACGGCGGGATGGGTGTAGAGGACCTCCTCCACCTCCCGGCTGGCGACCAGCACGCCGCCCGTGTTGATCACGTCCTTGATCCGGTCGACCACGTACAGGTACCCTTCTTCGTCCATGTAGCCCAGGTCGCCCGAGTGGAACCACCCGCCCTGGAACGCCTCCGCCGTCTCCTCGGGCTTCTCCCAGTAACCCACCAGCAGCTGGGGCGACCGGTGGACGATCTCCCCCAGCTGGCCCGGCGGCACGTCCCGCATGTCCGGGTCGACCACCCGGGTCTCCACGTGGAGCACGGGGCGCCCGGCCGAGGCGGGGCGGGCGTCGTGCTCCTCGGGGCGGAGCACCGTGGCCAGGGGGGCGATCTCGCTCTGGCCATAGCAGTTGTAGACCGCCACCCCCGGCAGCCGCTGCCGCAGCTCCTGCAACACCGGCACCGGCATGATGGACGCGCCGTAGTACACCTTCTTCAGGCTCGAAAGGTCATGCCGGTCGAACTCGGGGTGGCGGAGAAAGTTGATCCACACCGTGGGTGGGGCGAACATCGAGTTGATCCGCTGGCGGGCGATCAGGGGCAGGCACACCTCCGGCACCGGCGCCGGGAGGATCCAGCCCGTGGCCCCCACCAGGAGCTGCGGCATCAGGAAGACGTGCATCTGGGCGGAATGGTAGAGGGGCAGGGCGTGCAGGCAACGGTCGTGGTGCTGGATGTCCAGTTCCACGATGCAGCTCAGGTACTCCGCCAGGAGGGCCCGGTGGGTCATCATGGCCCCCTTGGGGGCGGCGGTGGTGCCCGAGGTGTACAGGAGCTGGACCACCTGGTCCTCGTCCACGGCCGCGAAGGCGGCGTCACCGGCGGCGTCACCACCGGCGTCATCACCGGCGTCATCACCGGCGTCACCACCAGCGTCGGGTGCGCCACCGGCAGCGGCATCCGGAGCCCCGCCGGCCGAAGCGGGGGAGCCGCTGGCGGGAGCGGGCGAGCCTGCACCGGGCGCGGCCCCAGATCCCTCCTCGCCCGGTCCGGCGGCCAGCACGGTCTCCAGCAGCGACTCCATGGTGGCGAAGAGGGTGGCGGCGGCCTGGTCGCGCACCGCGGCCACCGCCGGCTCCAGCTGGGCGTCGTAGAACACCGCCCGGCTGCCCGACTGGTTCAGGATGTAAAGAAGCTCCCGGCCCGTCAGCATGAAGTTGACCGGCACATGGATGAACCCGGCCCGAGCGCAAGCGAGAAAGAGCAGGACGTAGGTGTCGGAGTTGCGGCCCAGGGCGGCCACCCGGTCGCCCGGCTCCAGGCCCATGGCCAGCAGGGCCCGGGCGAGGCGGGTGACGGCGGCATCCAGCCCGGCATAGGTCCACCGGCGGTCGCCGAAGTGGAGGGCGATGCGGTCGCGGTGCTTGCGGGCGGACCGGCGCAGGGCGTCGCCGATGGTGTTGCGGAGGGCCAGGCGCAGGGCCGGATCGTCCGGTGCGGGGGGCATGGGACGGCCTCCTTTCCAGAGGTGGCTCCAGAGGTGGCAGGAGCTGGCCGGCAGTGGAGCGGGCGGCGGGCGGCTCAGCCGCCCGCCGCCAGGTGGTCACGGAAGCGCTCCCGCAGGGCGGCCTTGAGGAACTTGCCGGTGGATGTGCGAGGAATCTCCGGCACGAAGACCACGTCGTCGGGCAGCCACCACTTGGCGAACTTGGGCCGGAGCCAGTCCAGGAGTTCCTCCCGGGTGACCGTGTGGCCCTCTTTGAGGACCACCACCGCCAGGGGCCTCTCCTGCCACCGGGGATGGGGTACGGCGATGACCGCCGCCTCGGCCACGGCGGGGTGGGCCATCAGCTCGTTCTCCAGGGCCACGGAGCTGATCCACTCGCCGCCGGACTTGACCAGGTCCTTCTCCCGGTCCTTGATCTCCACGAAGCCCCGCGGGTCGATGGTGGCGATGTCGCCGGTGCGCAGCCAGCCGTCGGCGGTCCAGCGGTCGGCAGCCTCGGGAGCGTTGTAATAGGAGGCGGCGACCCAGGCGCCCCGGATCTCCAGCTCGCCCATGGTTTCGCCGTCCCACGGCGCCACGCCCTGGTCGTTGCGGATGCGGACCTCCACCAGGGGAACCGGCCGGCCCTGCTTGGCCCGCAGGTCGTACTGGACGCCGGCGGGGGCCTCCGCCAGGTCCGGGGGCAGGTGGGAGAGGGTGCCCACGGGGGAGGTTTCGGTCATGCCCCAGCCGTGGATCACCCGCAGGCCGTGCCGCTCCTGGAACGCCTGGATCATGCCGCGGGGCGCTGCCGAACCGCCCACCAGCATGGCCCGCAGGCTGGAGAGATCCCACCGGCCCGGGTTCTTGTCGAGCTCCTGCAGGATGCCCAGCCAGATGGTGGGGACGCCGGCGGTCAGCGTCACTCGCTCCTGGGAGAAGTCTTCCAGCAGGCTGACGGCGTCCAGGTGGGGCCCGGGGAAGACTTGCTTGGCCCCCACCATGGTGGCCGTGAAGGGCATGCCCCAGGCGTTGGCGTGAAACATGGGAACCACGGGCAGGCAGCAGTCGGCCTCGCCCATGCCCACGCAGTCGGGCAGGGCCGTGCCCAGGGAGTGCAGGACCAGGGCCCGGTGGGAGTAGACCACGCCCTTGGGACGCCCGGTGGTGCCGGAGGTGTAGCACATGGCGGCGGCTTCCCGTTCATCCAGGTCCGGTTCCCGGTACCGGGAGGGGTCGGCGGCGGCCAGCAGCTGCTCGTAATCGAGGAACCCGCCGGCGCCGGCCGCCTCGCCCGCTCCGGAACCCCCCGCGTCCGGACCGGCGCCCGCCGGCGCGGCGCCCACCACGATCACGTGCTCCAGCTGCACCTGGTCGCGGAACTGCTGGTAGAGGGGCAGCAGGGTCCGGTCCACGATCAGCACCTTGTCGCCGGCGTGCTGAACGATATAGGCCAGCTCCGAGGGGTGCAGGCGCAGGTTCAGGGTGTGCAGCACCGCCCCGGCGGCGGGAATGCCGAAATAGGCCTCCAGGTGCTGGTACTGGTTCCACATCAGCGTGGCGACCCGGTCCCCGCGGCCGACGCCCAGCTCCTGAAGCGCCACGGCCAGGCGCCGCGCCCGCTCGGTGAACTCCCGGTAGGTGTAGCGGTGGAAGCTCTTGTCCGGCAGGCGGGTGACGATCTCGCGGGAACCGAACAGGGCCTCGGCCCGCCGAAAGATGGTCAGGAGGGTAAGGGGGAAGTCCATCATCAGTCCCTTCACGGGCCATCCTCCTCTCGCGGGTGGCCGGCCCGGGCCCCCAGTGCCGGGGCCGGCGTGTAGTGGTGCCGGCGGGGCAGGGCCGGCTACCGCACGAATCGCGCCTGATCCGGTAACGCCTTGCACCCGCAGCTGCAACCGCTTTCCGGCATCACCTCCCTGGGGGTGCCTCCTGCCCCACCGCTGCCCGCACGGCGGCGATGGGCAGGTCCCGGGATCGCGCCCAGGCCTCCCACTCCTCCGCCGTGCGGCGGCGGAAGGCGGCGGCCAGGCGAGCCTCCACCTCCATGGGCAGGGCCGCGCCGCCAGGGACGTCCTGGAGCAGCCCACCCCGGGCGCCGGGGGTGGGAAAGGGCGTGTCCCAGGTGCCGTGTGGGTCCCCTGGTGGGGCCGCGCTCTCCTCCGGTGGAGGGGCGCCGCCGGTGCCCTGGCCGGTGTCTTCCAGCAGCTCGCCGTCTTCCAGCAGCTCGGCCAGCAGCCGCCGGGCGAAGTGGGGCTCCAGGGCCGCCACGGCCACCCACCCTTCCCGGGCCGGGTAGCACCGGTAGAAGGGCAGGCCGCCCCCCAGCAGTCCACCGGGGGCAGTCAGCCCGTGCCGCAGGGGCTCGGCCAGGGCGAAAGCCGCCTCGGCCAGGCTGACCTCGACCGGGTGGAGGGGGAGGCCCCGCTCCCGCGCCAGCAGGAGGGCCAGGGCGGCGGCCACCGCCCGTTCGGCCCCGGCCAGGTCGGCCAGCAGGGTGCGGGGTAGAGCCGGCGGGTCGAGCAGTCCCGCTTCCGCCAGGTAGGTCAGGTCGTGGCCGGGTTCTTCCTGCCGGGGCGCGGGGTAGCCCACGATGGCCACGTGGGCCAGCTGCCGAAAGCGCCGGCCCAGCTCGGCGGCCGAAAGCCCGAGCCGGGCCAGGGCCGACGGGCGGTGGGCGGTCAGGAGCAGGTCCGCCCCGGCCAGCAGGCGGTACAGCGCCTCCCGCCCCGCCGCCGACTTCAGGTCCAGGCGGCGCACCTCCTGCCCCGCGGTCAGGGACCGGTACCAGGCGGGAGCCGCCGTGGCCAGCGGATCGCCGCCCGGTGGTTCGATTTTGAAAACCGTGCCGCCCAGGGCTTGAAGCCGGGCTGCGGCCACCGGCCCCGGGACGTTGACAGCCAGGTTGACGACCCGGCAACCCTGCAGGGGAGCCAGGGACGGGGGCGGCGCGGGGGAGGGGCGGGCATGGGCGGGCACGGCCTTCACCCCGATTCGTCGCCAGGAATGGTGGTGGACACGGAATTCGCCGTGCCCGGCCGGCATCCTGCCGGATGCTGCTGAACCCCTGGCCGAATCCGGCCCCGGCGCGGCCCTTCCCTTGCGGCCCCGCACCTTGGAGTCCCCCGGCCCCACCGGCCGGGGCGGTCCCCCTGCGCACCGGCCGTGCGGCCCTATACCGTTCCGCCAGCTCGCCGGCCCGGCCGGCCCTCCCAGCCGCGCGGGCCCACCAGGCTGGTTCCGGGATCAGCTGGAGCGGGCCGGTGGCGCGTCCCCGGCCGGGGCGTCGCCCGCCAGGGCCCGGTAGAGCAAGGGCAGCGAGAGGTCGTAGCGGTGGGCGATGCTGAAGTGGCCGCCGTCGAACTCGTCGTAGGCGTGGGCGATGCCGAGGTCCTCCAGCGCCCGGTGCAGCTGCCGCGCGCCCCAGAGCAGGTTGAACTCGTCCTGGCGCCCGCAGTCGATGTAGACCAGCCGCAGGCGGCGGAGGGTGCCGGCCACCCGGGGCGCCAGGCGGACGGGGTCCAGAGCCAGCCACCGTTCCCAGACGGCGGGGCGCAGGGCGCCGGTTTCCAGGTCGACCGGCATGGCGATGCCGTGGGGTTCCGCGGGGTCGGGCGAGTAGCAGGCCGCCATGGCCAGGATGTTCAGGGACGCCTGCCAGGTTCGGTTGAGGGACCGGCCCTGGGCCCGCAGCTGGCGGTAGGCGTCCAGGTAGGCATCAAGGCCGCCCAGCTGGCGCACATGGTCGAGGAACTTGGGGAAATCGGGGAGATAGCAGTACTCGAACGCCATGTCCCCCGAGTGGCAGGCGAAGGCCTGGAAGATCTCCGGGTGGCGCGTGGCCTGGATGAAGGACCCGTACCCGCCCGACGACTTGCCCGCCAGGCCGTGGGCCGACACGGCATAGTGCTGCTCCACCAGGGGGACCAGCTCCCGGACCAGGTAGTCTTCGTAAGGGCCCACGGCGGGGGAGTTGAGGTACTGGCTGCCGCCCAGGTAGGTGAAGCAGTCGGGCAGGGCAAAGAGGGCGGGGCCGATGCGGCCCTCGGCATAGAGGCGCCCCAGGCGCTCCGGCAGGGTCTCCTCCCAGGGGTTGAAGTTGAGCTGGCTCGCACCCGTTCCCCCGAAGCCGGAGAGGATCCAGATGCAGGGCACCGGCCGGTCCGGCAGGCCATCGGGAGGAACCAGCACCCAAAGGGAGCGCTCGGCCGGGTCGCCCCAGGGGTTGCCCGCCAGCAGCCGGCTGCGGTGGCGGTGTTCCACGGCCCGGAAGGGCGGGTGGTGGGGTCGGTGCACGATGGGATCACCTCGTCGCGGCAATCTGGGCTGAAACCGTCCGGGTGCGGGGGCGCCTGCTGCCCGGCCCCCGGGCCCCCGGTGTGGTACCTTCTAAGGTAGCCCGATACCGGGATGTTCCCGATACCGGGATGTTTCTGGACGGCGGGCTTGCTTCCTGGCCGCGAGCCCGGCGCCGGGCGCCGGGCTGGGCCCAGGGCCTGAGAGAAGCCGCTTGGGCCGCGATTCGGGCCGCAGCGGCCCGCAACTGCAGGTCCTGACACCGAGGGGCCGCCCGCGGCCCGGCCCGCCCCATCCCGGTTGCCTGGAGGGTGGCCGTTGCTGCAAGGATACCTGGCCGGCATCCGCCGGCTGACCCTGCGCCAGGTCCCCGTGCCCGAGCCGGGGCCGGGGGAAGTGGTGGTCAAGATCCGCTGCGCGCTGACCTGCGGCACCGACCTGAAGACCTTCCGCCGGGGCCACGCGCGCCTGCCCGTTCCGGGCCCCTTCGGCCATGAAGCGGCCGGAGTCGTCCATGCCGCCGGCGAAGGGGTGGAACGCTTCCGGCCGGGCGACGCGGTGATGTGGGTGCCCACGGCACCGTGCGGCCAGTGCCCGCCCTGCCGGCGGGGCCAGGAGAACCTGTGCCGGCACCTCTTCGATCCCGAGCGCATGGCCCTGGGGGCGTATGCCGAGTTCATCCGCCTGCCGGCGCCCATCGTGGCCCGGCACCTGTTTGCCAAGCCCGGTCACCTGTCTTTCGAGCAGGCCGCCTTCCTCGAGCCCCTGAGCTGCGTGGTGCGGGGCTGGCGGCGGCTGGGCCGGCCCGAAGAAGTGGTGGTCATCGGCACCGGCACCATCGGGCTCTTGCACGTCATGGTGGCGCGGGCGCTGCAGGTACCCCGCATCGTGGCCGTGGGGCGGCGGCCGGCGGGGCTGGAACTGGCCCGGCAGGCGGGGGCCACCGAGACCCTGGCGGCGGATGCCCAGGAGGCCCTGCCCCGGATTCGCGCCCTCTTCGGCGGTGAGGGGCCGGCGGCGGTCATCGAGGCCACCGGCCGCGCGGAAAGCTGGCAGGCGGCCGCCCAGTGGGTCCGGCCGGGCGGGCGGGTGCTGCTCTTCGGCGGCCTGGCCGGCGGCACCTGGGTACACTTCGAAGCCTTCCGGCTCCATTACGAAGAGGTCGACCTCATCGGTTCCTTCCACTACACCCCGGCCGACGTGCAGGAGGCGTACGATCTTTTGGCCCGCGGCCGGCTGCCGGTGGCGATGCTGATCACCCACCGGCGGCCCCTGGCCGAGCTGCCGGAGGTCTTCCAGGCCCTGGACCGGGGGGAGGCGATCAAGGTCGCCCTCTACCCTGAGGGGGCCGAAACGGGCGGGGCGGGCGAGGCGGGCGGGCCGGCCCGGCCGGGCGGAGGGGACGGGCCGGGTCAGGGTTCGTCATCGCAAACCCTGCCCTGAGTCCCGTCCGGAGCGGAAGCCGAGCCCCGGCGCCCGCCGGGTACCAGGGCAGGAGGGGAGGCTGGGCATGGCGGAAGGGGTGACCGGTCCGGCGACGGGGGCGCCGGTTCTTCCGGAGGCGATGCAGGTGGCCCTTCTCGACGGGCAAGGGCAGGTCCGGGTGGACCGGCGGCCCGTGCCGCAGCCCGGTCCGGGTGAAGCCCTGGTCCGGCTGCGGGCCTGCGGCATCTGCTCCAGCGACCTGCTGGACTGGTACGTGGCGGGGAAAGCCCGGGAGGGACCCTTCGTCTTCGGTCACGAGCCGGCGGGCGAGATCGTGGCCTTCGGGCCGGGCGCGGTGCCGCCGCCCGGGGTGGATGTGGGCAGCCGGGTCTTCGTCCACCACCATGCCCCCTGCATGGCGTGCGCCGCCTGCCGGAGGGGCGATTACGTCCACTGCCCCCTCTGGCGCCAGCCGGGCCTGCGGCCGGGCGGCATGGCGGAGTACGCCGTCATCGCACCCCAGGTGCTCCGGCACGACACCCTGCCCCTGCCGGAGGGCGCGGGATGGGAGGTGGGGGTCCTGGTCGAACCGGTGGCCTGTGCGGTCCATGCCCTGCAGCGGGCCGGCCTGGAACCGGGGCAGCGGGTGATGGTGATCGGCGCCGGGTTCATGGGCCAGGTGCTGGGGCTGGTGGCCCGGGCCTGGGGCGCGGCCGAGCGGGCCGTGGTCGACCGGGTGCCGGGCCGGCTGGCCTGGGCGGCCCGGCGCTGGGCGACCCTGGTCCTCGACACCCGGGCCGGGACCCAGGCCGAGCCGGCGCAGCCGCCGGGCGGTCCGGTGCCGTGGGTCCGGGTGGCCTCCGGCCCCGAGGAGGTGGCGCGCCGCCTGGCCGAGCGCTGGGGGGAGGGCGCCGACCTGGTCCTGGTCTCGCCAGCCGGGGAGCAGCCTCTGCGGCTGGGCATCGCCTGCGCCCGGCCGGGAGGTACCGTGGTGATGTTCGCCCCCACGGCCCCCGGCCACGATCCGGCCATTCCGGGGTATGACATCTTCTTCCGGGAGATCCGGCTGGTCCCCAGCTACTCGGCGGGGCCGCCCGACACCCGGGCGGCGCTGGACCTGCTGGCCTCCGGCCAGGTTCCGGCGCGCGAGCTGGTCACCCACCGCTACCCCCTGGCGGAGGTGGCCGCGGCCTACCGCCAGGTCAAGGACCCCGGCGCCTTGAAGGTCCTGGTCGAGCTGTGACACGGCCCGGGGAGGCGGCCGCGGAGGAGGTTGCCCGATGGAAGCGACGTCCAATCGTCCCCTGACGGCGGAGGAGTTCGGGCGGCTGCGGGTACGCCGGTTCGACCCCGCCACCTTCCGCTGGGAGGGCATTCCCGACCAAGTCTACCAGGGTCCGGAGGAACCGGCCCCCCGGTTCCGCGACGTGATCCGCCGCACCCTGGTGCCCGGCGGGGCCACCCCTGCCGCCTTCGAGGTGCGGTACTTCGAGGTGGGCCCCGGGGGTTACTCGCGCTTCGAGCTTCACCAGCACATCCACGCGGTGCTGGTGCTGCGGGGCGAAGGGGAGGTCCAGGTGGGGGGCGAGGTCTACCGGGTCCGCCCCTTCGACCTGGTCTACATCCCTCCGGAGACGCCCCACCAGTTCCGGCACCGGGGGGCCCCGGGGGACGAGCCCTTCGGGTTCCTCTGCGTGGTCGACGCCCAGCGGGACCGTCCCCGGCCGCTGGATTGAGGGGGCCTGGCCCTGGGCCGGCTCACGGCCGGCGGGGTGGCCGCATTCACCGGAAGGGTTTCAGGGAGCCGGGCTCCCGCCCGGTGGCGAAGGAGGGCACAGCCCGCCGGGTGCCGCCGGCCCGGGGAGGAACGGGGACACCCGCGGCGGGCGCGCCCGGCGCCCCAGGCGGGTAGGAGGTCGCCCCGGCCGCCAGCCCCGGCCTGCCGGCGCCGGGCGGGAGGGTGGCGGCTCCCGGCAGGTCCGGCCCCACCCCCGGTGCTGGGGAGGCCACTGGCGCCTGGGGGACCGCCGGCGGCTGGAAGATCGTACCCGCTCCGGCCAGTGGCCTAGGCGATTGCGCGGTGATCGCGCTGCCCGCGGGACGCCGGGGGTCGAACCGGTACCCCACCCGGGCGCCGGGGGGAAGGACCGCCGGCGGCAGCCCCGCCAGGGCCTGGGGCGCCGGCCGGAGACGGAAGGCCGCCGCCCGGGCCGGCGCGCCGTCCCGGGCCGTCGCCGGCCCGTCCTGCACCGGGTCCGAACCGGTGGCGTCTTGCCGCACGGGCGGTACCGGCTCCGGGCCCGCAGGTCCGGCCCCACCGGGCCCTTCCTCGGCCGGGGGCCCGGGATGCCCTGCGGCGGCCGGCTGACCCGGTTCCACCTCGGGGTCCTGCTCCTGGCCTGGCGCCGTGGCGTTTCCGGGGCGAGGGCCCGCCGGTGCCGGCTCCCTGAGACGGCCTTCCTCCCCGGCAGGGACACCGGGCCAGGCGTCCCAGTCCTGGCGGGTACCGCCGGCTCTGCCGGAATGGCCGGCCTCGGCCCCCCGGCCGGGTGCAGGCGGGCTCCCGGTCTCGCCGCCGGTGACCATGCCGGTTCCTCCGCCACCGGATGCTTCCCCGCTTCCCTCGCCGTGGCCGGTGCAACCTGGCAAAGAGAGGCCCGGCCCGGCATCGCCGCCTTCGGTCGCGGCGCCCTCGCAGGTGCCGCCCTCGGCGGTGGCGCGGCCCGCCGGGCCGCCGGGGTTCCCGGCGCGGGCCGGGCCGGTTTCCGGACGTCCGAGGGCGGGCCGGGCCCACGGCACCACGGGCTGCCGCGGCCCGCCGTAGAAGGCAACCAGCCCGGAGTAGAGGGCGGCGGCGACCACAGGAGCCGGCCAGCCCGCGGGCAGGGTCAGGCTGGCGGCCAGGGGAGCGACTAGGACGACCGCCCCGGCGGGCGGACCGGATCCCGGCGCGCCTGCCATGGCCCGCGGGCCGGCCGGTCCAGCGGGGCCGGGCGGTGCGGCTGCGGTGGCAAGGGGCTCCGGCCCGCCTGCGGAGGGGCGGTCCACCAGAAAGCGCAGCTTGTGCCGCGGCCAGGCCCGCTGGTGTACGGGCAGGCAGCCGGCTTCCCACAGGCTCCGGGCCAGCTGCCGGCCCAGCCACCAGGCCCGCCAGGGCCGGCGACCGGCGGTGGCGACCCGGCCCCGCAGGGAAACGGCGTCAAGGTGGATGTGGAGGGCGACGTCGGCTGCCAGGCGGGTGAAGGCCGGTGCGGCGGGGGACGAACCGGCGCCGCCGCTCCCGGCGGCCGCGCCGGAGCCCGCCGGGGCGCCGGAGGGGCTGCCGGTGCCCGCTGCCGGCCCGGGAGGGGCCGCGCCGGCCGCCCTGGCCGGCGCGGCTTGTGGGACGGGGACCTGCTGTGCCCCGCCCGCAGGCACCTGGACCACCGTCACCCCTGCCCGCTGGAGGATGGTGGCGAGTTCCTCGGCCAGCCTTTCCGCCGGCCCGCCGGGCTGCGGGGCAGCGGGGCCGGGCCCTCCACCTGGTGCCGCCGGCGGAGCGGTGCGGGGGCCCGGTTCGTCCGCCGTCACCTGCAGGATCACCGTCCGCCCGTGCAGGGCCGAGTCGACCGCCGCGTAAGCAGGCCCGTCCCCGCCGCCGCCCATCCAGACCCGGTGCCCCAGGCGTTCCAGCACGGTCACCCAGCCCGGGATGCCTGCGGTGTCGTCCACGTCGACCAGCCAGCGGTGGCGGACCAGCACCTGCATGGCGACCCCTCCTCCGGTCGCTGTCAGCATACGCACGGCCCGGAGGCGGGGTGCGGGGGAAAGGGGGCGGCTTTGCCCAGGTCCCGGGGGGCAGGTTTCAGGCCTCCTGGCGGGCGCCGTTCAGCACGCCGCCCAGGACACCGCCGTAGACCAGGTGGGCCAGGGCGGCCACCAGGGCGCTGCGGGCCCCGGAAAAGCCCGTGCCCAGGAAGCCGGGCGACGGAGCTGCACCGGCGGCGGACAGCAGGGGCAGGATGACCAGGGCCCCTGCGACCCAGACGGCGAGCCCAAAGGCCATACCGGTCACCGCATTGCCGGCGGGCGCCACGGCGCGGTACACGAAGGCCCAGAGGACGGCGGCCACCAGCAGGGCCGCCAGGCCGCCGATGGACATGGCGGCCTGGGCCGTGATCCGGCCGTCGCCCATGCCCAGGCCGTCGGCGACAAAGCGGCTGAAGGCGCCGCGCTGGGTGCCGAGGATGGGCTGCAGCACGTAGACCGTCGCGATCTGCACCAGCCCGGCGACCAGTCCGGCGGTCACGACGCGGGCGGTGGCCACCTTTCGCACCGGTGCCACGGCCATCTCACTCCTTTGTCTTCTGGCGAGGGCGCGCCGGACCGCGGCCCCAGGGCTGCCGGCCCGGCGGCAGGCATCATGGTTAGGGTGACCACGGGCCGGACCGGCCATGCGAGACCGGCCAGGCGATGCAGGATCGAGCCCGCGCCGCATTGCACCCGGCGGGTCCATGGGCTACGGTGGTCCTGGTCCGGCCCGGCGGTGCCGGGGTACGGCGCCCGCGGCGGGACCCGGTGCCGGGGAGGCTGCCGCCCGCCTGGGCCAGGGCCGCAGACCGCGTTTCGAGGCGAGCTGCGCGGGCTTGTCTGGAGGTCTCGGGCTGGATTCGGCCAGCATTCCACGAGCCACGAGCCGGCGGAATTTCACGGGGAGGGATGCGGGTATGCCCGATGGCGCGGCAGTTCCGGGGCACGGGGGCAGGCCGCCGGCCGGCAACGGCGCCTTGCGGACCGGCGGCGGCCTGCGCTGGCTGGCGGTGGTGGCGACGGTGACCATGTTCCTGGTGGTGGTCGCCGGTGCGCTGGTCACGGCCACCGGCTCGGGGGAGGGCTGTGGCCGCTCCTGGCCGCTCTGCGGGTCGCCGGAATGGACCCTCCAGGCCGTCATCGAGTTCAGTCACCGGGTCATCTCCGGCATTGCCGCCCTGGCCGTGGTGGCGCTGGCCGTGCTGGGCCCGCGGCGCCTGGGCGGCCGCCGCGACGCCCGCTGGCTGGCGGCGGTGGCGGTCGCCTTCCTTTTCCTGCAGGCCGGGCTCGGTGCCGGCGTGGTCCTGTGGGGGCAGTCCGACGCCGTCCTGGCCCTGCATTTCGGCATCTCCCTGGTCTCCTTCGCATCGGTGGCGCTGCTCAGCCTGCGGGTGTTGCGAGGTGCGGCCGCTCCGGCGGGACGGGCCGGCCAGGCGGGCCCGGGCGGCGGGCACGGCGTGCCGGCCGTGCTGCGCCGGGGGCTGTGGCTCGTGCTGGGCTCCACGTACCTGGTGGTGTACACGGGGGCTTACGTCCGCCACACCCAATCCAGCCTGGCCTGCCCGGCCTGGCCGGCCTGCGGGACGGCGTGGGAGGGGGCTGCGCTGGTCCAGATGGTCCACCGGCTGGCAGCCGGCGCGCTGCTGGTGGGGCTGGGCATCCTGGTTGGGATGGCCCGCCGCCACCGTCGCGAGCTTCCCTCTCTGGTCCGGGGCACCTGGCTGGCGGCCGGCCTGGCCGTCCTGCAGGCGGCCAGCGGCGCCTACGTGGTCCTGAGCCGGCTGGAACTGGCGGCCACCATGCTGCACAGCAGCATCATGGCCCTGCTCTTCACCGTGCTGTGCCACCTGGCATTGGAGGCGGCGGGGCCGGCGTGGTCCCTGCACGGTGGTGTCGCGACGGCGCCCGGGCGCCCGCCATCTTCACTGCCGGGTCCGGCGGTAACGGCCGGTGCGGAGGAGCCGGCGGCCCTTGCCGGCTCGCCGGGCTCGGCGGCGGCCGCGCCGGCGGCCCGCAGCCGGCCGGCGGGAGCGCCCACGGGGCCGGCGTGACCCGGGTCGCAGCACCGGCGCGGGCCGGAGAGGGCCGGCGTAAAGACCAACGGCGCAGGGGGCCGGCCCCTGCGCCGTTGGTCCTGCATGGGTCTCTCGTCCCTTGCCCCGCTCGTCCCCTTGCCGCTCGGGTCCCTCACATTCGGCCGAGCAGGGCGTTGACCACCTGGTGCAGCGTCACGTCCAGCACCATGGCCCCGAAGACGCCGAAGAGGTACACGATGCTGTAGCCGTAAAGGGCCCGGGCACGCCCTTCGGTGGTCTGCCGCAGCAGCCCGCGGGTGAGCCGCAGGTAGCGGGCGCCCAGGACCACGGCCACCACGGCGTAGGTCCAGCCCAGCTGGCCCAGAGGGAGCATGGCCAGGGTAACCGCCACGGTCACCCAGGTGTAGAAGTACACCTGGCGCAGCGTGGCCTCCACGCCGGCCACCACGGGCAACATGGGGACACGGGCTCTGGCGTACTCGTCCCGCAGAGCCACGGCCAGCGCCCAGAAGTGGGGCGGGGTCCAGAAGAACACGATCAGGAACAGGACCAGCGCCGCGACCTCCAGCCGCCCGGTGGCGGCGGCCCAGCCGATCAGCGGGCCCACGGCGCCGGCCGCGCCGCCGATCACGATGTTCTGCGGCGTCCGGCGCTTGAGCCACGCGGTATAGATCAGCACGTAGAAGGCGATGCCGCCCACGGCCAGGTAAGCGGCCAGCGGGTTGACCTGCGTGTACAGCAGCGCGAAGCTCACGACACCCAGGACCACGGCGAAGACCGTCGCCTGACCGGGACGGATCCGCCCCGCGGCGATGGGGCGCCGGCTGGTGCGGGGCATGGCGGCATCCATGTCCCGGTCCAGCACGTGATTCAGGGTTGCGGCGGAGCCACCGGCCAGCAGGGTTCCCACCAGGGTCAGGAAGAGGGTCCAGGGATGGGGTGCCTCTCCCAGGGCGACCCACATGGAGGCCGCCGTGGTGACCAGCACGAGCAGCATGACGCCCGGCTTCATCAGCGTCAGGTAGTCGCGGAGCGCGTTGCTCCGGCTGGTGGTGATGGCGCGCGCCAGCACCGCGCTGTTGGGCATGCTCATGTTCGTTCCTCCATCCGGCATGGCGAACCCGCCGGTCAAGGCATCGCGAAGCCGCCGGATTCTGCCAGCCGCGCCCTCGCAACGACTCGCAACGATTAGAAAATACCGTAAACCCGGAGGTTCATGCGACCCAAGGGGTGCCTGCTCCGGCTTCAGCCCGAGGCGCATCGGTTTCCAGCCCGATGGCCATGACAACGCCCGTTCGGGGGCTTTTGATAGTGAGCTGCAGGAAAGAGGAGCGCGCAGGAACGATTACGCCACTATTCTACCGGTTTGCGGATCGCTGGCAAGACGGGGCACTGGGTGGATCGCGGCACCAGGGGCCGGCCTGCCGGTCTTGTCATTTGTCGCCTTGCGGCGGTGGGGGGGGATCCCATACAATCCAAGCGGGCTTCGACCTTATTGCATCGCCGGTGCAACAGGGACGGATCGTCGGATTCTGGCCTTGCGGTCCGGAGGGAACGGTTGAATGCCCGCCGGGCCGCAGCGGGGATTGGAGGCAGAGGGCGACATGCAGCAGGCGACCGAGCGCGACAACCGGCGCGCCGGTGCTGTCATGACCCTGCTCATCGGGCTCGTCCTGGTGGCGGGTGTGGCGAGCACCGTATACGCGACGAAGCGCTGGTGGCTGCCGCCCCTGGTGTCGGCGGCCGCGGCGCCCATCGATCGCTTGTTCAACATCATCATGGTCAGCATCGGCATTGTCTTCGTGCTGACCCAGGGTTTGCTGGCCTGGTTCGTATGGAAGGCGGCGCGCAATCCGCGGGCGCTGTACTGGCATGAGAACAGGCGCCTGGAGTCCGGCTGGACCGTGGCCACCGCCGTCATCCTGACGGTCTTCATCGTGATGGGCTACCAGATCTGGCTGACGCTGCATACGCCGGCGGCTGCGGCGGCGGAGAAGTCGGCCGTGGTGGAGGTCTGGGGGCAGCAGTTCTTCTGGACGGCGCGGTATCCGGGTCCCGACGGCCAGTTCGGCAGGACCGACCCGCAGTTCGTCGACTTCCAGAAGAACCCCTTCGGCATCGACCCCAACGACCCTGCGGGCAAGGATGACATCGTGATTGACGGCTCCAAGGGGCCCATCGTGATGCCGGCGGATTATCACGTCACGGTCAAGCTGAGCTCGCGGGACGTGATCCACAGCTTCTTCGTGCCCAATCTGCGCGTGAAGATGGACGCCGTCCCCGGTCGGGTGACGGAGGTCTACGTGCAGCCCACGGAGCCGGGTCGCTACGAAATCGCCTGCGCGGAACTGTGCGGTGTTGGTCACTTCGCGATGCGCGGCGAGATCGAGGTCCTGCCGGAAACGGACTGGCAGGCCTGGCTTCAGCAGCATGCGGGCCGGCACGGCGGCACGGCTCAGTGATCGGCAGCCTGTAGACCGTCGCCGGCTCGGAGAGAGGAGGAGCGGTCATGGCGCACGGCGGAACCCAGGCCGCGGTGGCAGGGCACGCGACGGGTGCAGCCCACCACCACGAGCCGCAGAGCTTCTGGCGCCGTTACATCTTCAGCACGGACCACAAGATCATCGCCATCCAGTACCTCCTGACGTCGCTGGTCATGGCGGCGGTGGGTGGCTTCCTGGCCATGCTGATGCGCGTGCAGCTGGGCTGGCCGGGGAAGGAGTGGCCGTTGCTGGAGGCCATCATGCCCAACGCCTTCAAGGGCGGGCAGATGAACCCGGACTTCTACTACGGGGCCGTCACCATGCACGGCACCATCATGGTGTTCTTCTTCCTGACCACGGCCCTGAGCGGTGGGTTCGCGAACTTCCTGATCCCGCTGCAGATCGGTGCCCGGGACATGGCCTTCCCGGTTCTCAACATGCTGTCCTTCTGGGCGTTCCCGGTGTCCATCGCCTTCGCCCTGGCGTCCTTCTTCGTCCAGGGCGGCGCGCCGGGTACCGGTTGGACGGCCTACGTGCCCCTCAGCGACCGCGAGACGGCCGGCCAGACCCTCTGGCTGATCTCGGTATTCATCCTGATGCTGGCGTTCCTGGCGGGTGGCATCAACTACATCACGACCACCCTCAACATGCGCACCAAGGGCCTGTCCTTCAGCCGGCTGCCCCTGACGGTGTGGGCGCTGTTCGCCACGGCGCTGGTCGGCCTGTTCGCCTTCCCGGCCCTGATGGCGGCGTCGTTGATGCTGATCTTCGACCGGGTCGGCGGGACCCACTTCTTCGATCCGGCGGGCGGCGGCGACCCGATCCTGTGGCAGCACCTCTTCTGGTTCTTCGGGCATCCTGAGGTGTACATCGTCGTCCTGCCGGCCATGGGCATCGTGTCCGAGGTCCTGGCGACCCACGGCCGCAAGCCGGTCTTCGGCTACAAGTACATGGTCGGGTCGATCCTGACCATCGCGGGCTTGAGCTTCCTCGTCTGGGGGCACCACATGTTCTCCAGCGGCATGAGCCCGACGCTGGGCAGCATCTTCATGGCGACGACCCTGGCCATCGCGATCCCGTCGGCCATCAAGACGTTCAACTGGCTGGCGACCATCTACCGGTCGAAGATGCGGTTCACGGCGGCGTCGCTGTACGCCATCGGCTTCGTGTCGCTGTTCATCACCGGCGGCCTGACGGGCATCATCCTGGGCAACCCGTCCGTCGACTTGTACTTCCATGACACGTACTTTGTCGTCGGCCACTTCCACTTCATCATGGGAGCCGCGGCGCTGTTCGGCGTCTTCGCGGGGATCTACCACTGGTTCCCCAAGATGTTCGGCCGGATGATGAACGAGCGCCTGGGGAAGATCCACTTCTGGCTGACGTTCCTGGGGATCTACGGCACCTTCTTCCCCATGCACTTCCTGGGGACGGCCGGGATGCCGCGGAGGATCTACAACTGGGACGCCTATCAATTCCTGGGCGACGTGGCGACCCTGAACCATGTGATCTCCATCTCGGCCTTCGTGCTGGGCGCCGCGCAGTTGATCTTCGCGTACAACCTGTTCTACAGCATGTTCCGGGGTCCGAAGGCCGAGCGGAACCCGTGGCAGGCCAACACGCTGGAGTGGTGGGCGCCGTCGCCGCCGCCCCACGGCAACTGGGATGAGGCGGAACCGGTGGTCTACCGCTGGCCGTACGAGTACAGCCCGAAGGATGCCCCGGAGGGCGTGGACCATATCCCGCAGTGGGTGCCCGAACCCGCGCTGGCCGCTGCCGGCGGGGACCGGGCCGGGTCGCGGTGAGCGCATCGCCCGATTCGCGGGCCAAATGCCGGTAGGTGCCGGTAGGACCCGCGGGACCGGCTGGACGGCCAGGTGCAAGGGCATCTACGCGCCATGGCGAATCGGGAGGTACCGGTGCCGGCGGCCTGCCGCCGAGGTCAGGGGGTGAACCCGATGGCGACAACGACACGGAAGCCGTCCCGAACCCGCCCGCGCACCCGCCCGGGCAGCCCGGCGGGGCGGCCGCCGGTGCCGGTGATCCCGGGGGGCCGGGCCGGTGAGCCGGTCCGGATCCCGCCCGGAGGCCCGGGTGGCGGCGGTGGCAACGGCCGCGCGCCCGGTGGCGGCGACGAGGAGGCGGCCCGCGCCCGGGCGGCGACCATGGCCACCTGGATCGTCGTGGCGGCGGTCACCCTGATGTTCATGGGGTTCACCAGCACGTACGTGGTGCGCAGCGCGGAGCCCGGCTGGGCGCGCCAGGACCTGCCCTCCCTGCTGTGGTGGAACACGGCGGTCCTGCTGGCCAGCAGCGTCGCCATGGAGGTGGCCCGTCGCCGGGCCGCCCGTGGCGCCGTGCAGGGTGCCCGGCGGGCGCTGGGCCTCACCCTGGTGCTGGGCGCCGCCTTCGTCGCGGGCCAGGTGACGGCGTGGATGCAGTGGCTGGCTGCGGGCATCGCGGCGGCGGGTAGCACCCATGCGGCGTTCTTCTACCTGCTGACCGGTACCCATGCAGCCCACGTGGCCGGCGGCATGGGCGCGCTGATCTACGGCCTGTGGCGGTTGGGTCGGCCTGGCACGACGGCCCAGCGGGCGGCGTCGCTGGCCAACATCGCCACGTACTGGCACTTCGTCGACGTGCTGTGGATCTACCTTTTCGCCTTGCTTCTCTGGTAACGACGGGGGTGTCGGCATGAGCACGATTGAGGCGACGCAGCATCCGCTGGCGGCCGACCAGGAGGCGGTGCTGCGCTCGGAGTGGGGCGGCGGGCGCTCGCCTTTCGGTGCTGCCCATTCCAAGCTGGGCATGTGGGTCTTCCTGGCGTCGGACGTGCTGGTATTCGCCACGTTGCTGACGGCCTACGGGGTGGCCCGGCTGAAGGCGGGCACCTGGCCCGACCGGACCCACATCTTCGAGGGGCTGTGGCTGGTCACGGTGATGACCTTCATCCTGATCAGCAGCAGCTCCACCATGGCGGCGGCCGTCGGCGCGGCGCGCCGGGGAGACCAGAAGGCGGCGGTGCGCTTCTTGCTGCTGACCCTCCTGGGCGGCCTGTTCTTCCTGGGGTCGCAGGCCTATGAGTGGACCAGCCTGATCCAACATGGGGCTCGCTTGACGTCGAATCCCTGGGGCGTGCCGCAGTTCAGCGCCAGCTTCTTCGTGATCACGGGCTTTCACGGCTTCCACGTGCTGACGGGCCTGATTTACCTGGCGGTGGTCACGCTCAACGCCATGCGCGGGCGCTACTCGGGCCTGGGCGTCGAGGTGGCCGGGCTGTACTGGCACTTCGTCGACCTGGTGTGGGTGTTCATCTTCACCCTGTTCTATCTGATCTAGGTTTGCTGGCGAGGAAGGAGGGGCGCCCGGTGAGTGGTTCCACGGAGCATGCGCTGGAGCATGGCCACGGCCACGAGCACGATCACGGCAACCGGCTGTACTTCACCACCTGGCTGTGGCTGCTGGTGATCACCGTGCTGGAGGTGGGCGTGGTCCTGTTCCACCTGCCCCGGGCCCTGCTGGTGGGCATCCTGCTGCTGATGACGGTGCTGAAGTCGGTGCTGATCGTCGCCAACTTCATGCACCTGCGTTTCGAGAAGCTCAACATGATCTACGTCATCATCACGCCGATGATCTTCGCGCTGATCATGTGGTACGGCGTGGCGCTGGACTACTGAGCGGGCGGGAAGGGTTCTCCGGAGGCACGGCTGCGGAAGGAGCAGGGCCGCGACACCCGTCGCGGCCCTGTGCTCCCGGAGGGGGAAGGCGATATGACGCCCCTGGAACTGGCCAGCCACTGGACAAGCGGCGCGCAGCTGCCCAAGGCGTTCCTGCTGATCATGCTGGGCGTGACGTACGGGCTCATCGTGCTGCTGGGAATCGGCGCCTACCGGCTGCTGAAAGGTGGCCAGCGCCCGCCGGACGATCCCGGCAGGCCGCCGGAGCCGTCGGGGCGGGACCGGCAGATCGGCAGGCCGTAGCGCCGTGACGGCGCGGGCAGGTCGGGATGGGCGCAGGCAGGGCCGGGCAGGGCATGGATGGATCGGGGAGACGGACCGGAGTGCAGGCGGGCGGTGCCCCAGGGCACCGCCCGCCCGTTTGGCACCGGCCATCTCACAGGTGGCCGCCCCGGCACCTACCTGGCCCGGGGACCTACCTACTGGTAGCGGTCGCCCAGGAACAGCTGAACCACCAGGACGCCGTACGGAATGGGCACCACCGCCACGCCGATGGCGTCGTGGCTGGGGTTGAGCAGGTTGGCCCGGTGCCCTTCGCTCGCCATGAGCTGCAGATGGGCCCGGTCCACGTCCCGCGACATGGCCAGGTTCTCCGCGCCCATGACCCGGGCCGAGATGCCCGCGCGCCGTTCCATCTCATAGGGCGATCCGTAGGTTGGGGATACGTGGTCGAAGTAGCCGCGGGCGCGGAGGTCCTCGGCCTTCAGCCGGGCCAGCCGCACCAGATCCGGGTCGACGGCCAGGGCCGGGAGCCCGCGGTCACGGCGCGCGTCGTTCACCAGGTCCACCAGGTGTTTCTCCGCGGCCGTCAGGGCCGGCCGTACGGCGGGACTGGACGGAGACGGCGCCGCCGGGGCAGGGGTGGACGGCGCGGAACCCGGCCCACTGCCGCGGGGCGTCGGCGCCGCCGGGGCCGCCGGGGTGCTGCCGCCTGCCGGTGCCGGCTGGGTGGCGGGACCTGCCGTCCCGTCGGCCGAACGCTGGCGGAGGATGGCCAGTTTCCAGGCGTAGTACCAGGACGGGGAGCCGGCAGCGACCGGGCGGGCCGTGTCCACGGCCTGGTTACCCGTGCCAGGGAGGGGCGCGGTTTGCTGGGGCTGCTGGACCGGGGCGGGAGCCGGTGGGCTGGCGGTCCGGACCGCGGCAGGTGCGGACGGAGACCGGACCAGATACCACGATGCCTGGGCGGGGCTTGCGGTAACGGCCATCAGGAGCAGGGCCGCCGCCGTTGCGGCGGCGCGCCGCCAAAGAGAGGCCTTTTCCATAAAATCCCTCCCCTTTTGAGTGGAACCCAGCATCCATTGTTCAGATCTGCAGCCTGAGGGGCAAGCGCTTGAGTTGGCATCGTACCGGCCGAGGAGAGAAAGGACGCCGCCGGGGAGGGCTGTCCGTACGGCCAGGCATCTTTCGAAGCCCATGGAAGAATTCGGCTAGGGGCGGGAGCCATGGGGGAACGGGCTTCTGCCCGGCCTGGCGACGTGCCCCACCGCCGGCACTGTCCCTGGAGGCCTCAGATCGCCCTGGACGGGTTCCGGCGCAGGTTCCCCGGAAGGTCTTGCGGGCGGAGGCGGCTGCATCCGGGGCGCCTCCACCTCGGCGGGCGGTGTCCCCTGGGAGGTCTCCCCGAGGGGTGCAGTCACCCCCAGGTCCGCCAGCCAGCCGATGTCCACGGTGGTTCCGGCCTGGACCGGCGGCGGCGGTTCCGGAGCCTGGCCGGCCTCCGCCTTAGCGGGGGCCGGTTCGTCCGGCTGCCGGCCGCAGGCTTTCCGGCGCAGCTCCCCCTCCGGGGTGATCCGGGCGAGGAGCCGCACCCCGCCCGACCCGGTTCCACCGGGACCGGCCAGAACCAGGGCGGCGCCCCCGGCGGGAGCCACAAGCAACCGCACCATGGCCCAGGCGGCAGGGGGGCGACGGGCGGGGAGCCTGGTGGCGGGTCCTGCACCGGGCGAGGCCGGCCGGCCGGTGGTGGGGCAAAGCGAGGAAAGGTCGAGATCGACCCACTCGGCGAGCCAGTAACCGTCCCCTTGACGCCGCCAGATGCCCAGCCAGAGCCCGGGACCGCCAGGGCGGGCCGGAGGCGCGCCTTCAGGTTGCCCGCCCTTCCGAGCCGCCGTGCCAGGCTGCGGGGCGGTTTCGCCGGCGTCGAGCCGTTCCCCGGAAGGGACGGCGGTCGGCCCTGCGGGCGCCGGCCACGTTCCCCGCGGCAGTACCAGGAGCACCACGGGCGACGTGCCCCGGCACCACCCGGCCGAAGCCGGCCGGGGGAGCGGGCCGCTCCGGGCTCCGGCGGAGGCACGGGCGGCGGCGGTGGAGGCATGGGCGGCGGGGATGGCCGGTCCCGGAAGAAGGTCCCGGACCCCCCGGGGGCCGCCCGGCCCTGCACCGGCGGCCGTGAAGCCAACCCCCCCGCTTCCCGCGCCCGGGAGAGAATGGCGCGAGGCCGGACCCGGATCGCCCCGCCCGGTGGGATGGGGCACCACCGGCTCGTCGCGCCACCGCTGCCGAAACCAGAGAACGCGCCACTCCCCCGCGATCCCGGCCATACCCTGGGCCGGTCCCGCCCGGAACCAGGGGACGAACACGGCCCGTCCCCGCGGGTCGCTGCAGGGAACGGCCATCAACACCCGCTCGCCCCAGAGGGGCCTTACCCGGGCCCCGCCGGCCGGGCCGCCCCCAGGATCGATCCACACATCCACGTCACCCGGATCGGATCCCCGTGCCCACCGGGTGAGAACCACCCAGGGCACGGCCGGGGCGTTGCCCGTTCCCTCCGCTCCTGGATGCGGGAACCGGGTCTCCCGGGCAGCAGGGCCCCATCCGGCCCAGACCAGCGGCCCGCCCGCCGCCCGGCCCGCCACGGGGCCGGCTCGGCCCAGCCAGGGGGTTCCGACGGCACCGGCACCCGCCACCAGAAGCGGCTGTCCGGGCAGGGGCTGCCAGCTCCACGGTTCCCCTTTCGGCCCAAGACCGAGGAAGACCAGGCCGGCGCCCGGGTCCGGGCCTCCTGGGACCTGGCCGGTCCGCACAGGGGGCTCGGCTTCGGGGCGACCCGCGACCGGTGGTCCGGCCATCTGCGGCTCAGGCTTTGGGGCGGCGGGAGCCACCCGCTCGTCCAACGGAAGGGACGGCCCGTTGCCTTCGCCAGCGGGATCCTGCCCTGGACCACAGCCCCAGGGGCGCTTGACGTCCATGGGCCGCACCCTCCCCCCAGGTTCTGCAAGCTTCTACGGCGATCCCGGCCGGGCTATGCCACCCTGCGCCACGGGATGGCGGCCCAGCGGAGCGGGCCGCGCGACCCCGCCCCAGCCCGCCCAAGCCCTGGCGGGGTGCGGCGACCGCCCAAGGGGAGTGGTGCAACCGGCCTCGCCCCGGGGACACGAACCCAATCTTGGCACCAGGCCGTGGCCACCCTGGAGGGCGGCTCATATAGCGGTAGCAGGCGAGGCGGGACGACCGGCCGGGCCTTGTGGGTCCGCCGGGTTGACCCATGGGTGGGCGCCGGGGGGCAAGCAGGGGCGCGAGCCCCCGCCGCACGCAACACGCCGGGTGCCCGGTGGTCCAAGGGGACTGCCGGGACCGGCTGAACACACCGGCCCACGGGGCAGGAGGGATCGTCGTGAGCGACGGAGTGCGGGTGCAGCAGGTCGATCAGGTGGTGCCCGGGCCATGCGACCCGGTGTACGGGTGCCCCGATCCCACCGAGATCGTCTGCATCGAGACGGTCAAGGTGTACGACTTCTGTTTCCAGACGGACCGGCGGGAGAACGTGTGCTTCCCCATCCCCGCCGCGTTCCAGGGGATCCTGCCCTCCGACCTGGTGACCTGTGAGATCGTGCAGGTCACCTGCCAGGAGGTCTCGCGGGAGGAGGATCCCAACAATCCCGGCTTTGCCGACGTGACCCTGCTGGTCACCGTGACCATGCAGTTCACCATCCGGCGCAATGACAGCGTGGTCGCCCAGTTCGAGGATTCCTTTGGATTCCTCAAGACGGTGTTGCTCTGCGCGCCGGAGGGGACGGTGATCCAGTGCGAGTCGGCCGGCTCGCGCTGCGGCCCGTGCGTGATCATCAACGGCCAGGTCTGCTGCGAGGTCGACCTGTGCCTGCTGATCCAGTCCAAGGCGCTGGTCAAGCTGCTGGTGCCGGCCTACGGCTTCTGCGTGCCGGCGCCCTGCGTCACCCTTCCCAAGCCGCCCCTGGTCTGTCCGCCGGAGAACCTGTTCCCCCCGCAGTGCGTGCCGCCCACGACCTGACGAACCGGCGGCACCGGCGCAAGGGGCCGCACCGCCAGGCGGTGCGGCCCCTGCAGCTTCTGCGCCGGCTGCCAGGGGAGGCGAGCGGGTGGCAAGGCGAAAGGAGGGTGGCCGCATGGCACGGTCCGCCGGTCCGTGCTCCGGCTCCGGCCCCGCCGGGGCCGGAGCCGGAGCGAGTGGCACCGGGGGCCCGGGTGCCGGAGGAGCCGCCACAGGCCCTGACCCCAGCGCCGGGCCCCATGACCCGGCGAGCGGCGCGGCCCCCGGTCCGGCCCGCCCCCTCACCCAGGGGGGCCGCGGCGGGACGCCCCGTTCAACCCCGGGCGGGGCAAGCGGCACGTCCAGGGTTCCCGCTCCGGCCGGGCAGGGCGAGCGAGACCGGGTGGGCCGGATTCCCCTGTCCCCAGCCGCCGGTCAGGCCCTGCGCCGCTGGGAGGCCACGGTGCGGCCGCGCTACCCTGATCTCGACCCCCGGTTGCTGCGCCCCGGCTTTTGTTTTCCGCTGCCCCGGGGCAGGTACCGGTTCGACCGGGACACCTTTGGTGATCCGCGGCACTGGACCCCTTCGGGCCCGCGACCCAGGCGGCACCAGGGCAACGACCTGCTGGCGGCCAGGGGGACGCCCGTCCGATCGGTGGGGCCGGGCCGGGTCCTGGCCCGCGGCTGGAGCCCCTACGGGGGCTGGTTCATCGTGGTGGAACTGGCCGGGACGGGCTACGCCGCCTACTACTCGCACCTGGACCGCTACGCTCCCGAGGTCCGGGTGGGGCAGCGGGTGCGGGCGGGACAGGTCCTGGGGTACGTGGGCAACACGGGCTACGGCCCACCGGGGACCCGGGGCAAGTTCTGGCCCCACCTGCACTTCGAGTTGCGCCGGCAGGGCGGGCACCCGGGGCCGGTGAACCCGTACCCTTATCTCCGGTACTGGGAGGCCCTGGAGGCCGCGGAAGGGGACGGCTGATCCCGAACCGGCCGGCCAAAAGCCGGCCAGAAGGAAAAGGGGCCGGGCGGGGTGACCCGGCCCCTTTCGCGATTTCCCCCGCCGGTTTCCATCGTTGCCCTCCTTCGCTCCTGCTGTGCCTGCTCCGGTGCTTCATCCCGCGCCGGCGGCCGGCCATGCCCCGTTGCCTGGCGGCCCGCCTCACTCGCCGCCCGGAGCCTCCGGTCCAGCCCCGGAAGGACCCGGGCCTGGCCCCGCTCCCGGCGCCCCCGCGCCCGCCGCCCTGTAGACCTCCACCGTCGCCTCGACCATCGCGTCGAGCCCCAGGCGGGCCTCCGCGTAGCGCCGGCCGAAGGCCATCAGCTCCGCCAGCCACCTCCGGTCCCGGTAGAGCCGCAGCAGGTCCCGGAGGATGGCCGCCGGATCCGGCGGCCCCAGGCCGCGGCCGGTGCCGCTGAAGTCGGGGAAGTCCATTCGTTCCACCAGTTCCGGGGTCACCGGGCCGTGGTACTCCCGCCCCAGGACCAGGCAGGCCGCTCCTGAGGCCAGCCCCTCGCGGATGACCCGGCCCGTGCCGGCGACCACGTGCACCCGTCCCATCACCCGCTCCAGTTCGGAAACCCAGCCCAGGTTCTGGATTCGCCCCCCTCCCAGGCGGCGGGTGCTGGCCGCCCACACCTGGGCGTCCCGGGGAAGTCCCTGCACCGCTTGCCGGAACGCAGCCAGGGCGGGCCGCTTCCAGCGATCCACCCGACCGGCGTACAGGAGGGTCCAGTGCGGCTCGCGAATACCGGGGCGAAACCGTTCCAGATCCACGCCGTTGCCCACCACGGCGATCTTCGACCGGTAGGCTCCCAGGTCGCGGGCCACGCGGGGGCCCACGCAGATGAGCCGGCTGGCCGCTGCCAGGGCGCGCCGGTAGGCCGGCTGGTCGAGCCCGAGACCGTGGCAGGTCAGCACCAGGGGAACGCCGAGCATCTCGGCCAGGCGGCGGCCCAGTTCGAAGGACCAGGACGACTGGGCATGCACCACGTCGTAGCGCTCGCCCGGCAGGCCGGCCCGCTCGCCCACTACGGGGGCGGGGAGGAAACGCACCGCCACCCCCGCCCCTTCCAGGGCGGCCACCGTGCTGGCGTGGGCCTGGCGACCGCCGCGGGAGTGGGTGACCCACAGGTCCACCCGGTGCCCCCGCCGCACCAGCCCCCGGGCTAGGTCCAGGACGTGGGCCGTCTGTCCGGAAGGGAAGAAGGCCGCCGTGAGCATCAGGACGTGCAAGGTGCCATCCCTCCCGTTGCCTGGAACCTATGCGCCGGCGATGGTGGCCGTCCCCGGGAACCGGCGCCGGGATCCTGGCGTCCAAGGCGGTGCAGAGAGGAGGACGGCGATGCACCTCGGCGAGGGCGGGCGGCTGGCTGCCGGGCCCGCGGCCGCAGGGACCCCGCCCGGCGGTGAGGCCGTCAACCCCCCGGTTCCGGCCGGCGACCAGGCCTCCGACGAGGAACTGGTCCGGCGTGCCTGCCAGGGGGACCACGAAGCCTTTGCGGACCTGGTCCGGCGGCACCACGGGCTGGTCTACGCCCTGTGCCTCAGGCTGGTGGGGCAGCCGGCGGACGCGGCCGACGCCACCCAGGAGGTCTTTCTCCGGGTGTTCACCCGGCTGGCCCACTTTCGTGGCCAGGCCCGGTTCCGCACGTGGCTTTACCGGATCGCCGTCAATACTTGCCAGGACGAGCTGCGCCGGCGCCGCCGGCGACCCTGGCCGTGGGGCGACCTTCACGGCGACCTTCACCCGGGTTCCACCCGCAGGAGGGGTGCGGGCCTGGGGCCCGGTCCGGACCCCGCCGGAGGGCCCGGTACCGGGGCCTCCGCAGGCGGGGTGGGGGACGAACCCGGCCCAGCCGGCGAACCCGCCCGGCCGCCCGCCGGCCGGGGGGCAACCGCCGCACCTGCTGAAGCCGGCGGCACCGGCGCCGGCGCCGGGGCCGCAGTGGCGGGGGCCGCGGTGGCCGGGGCCACGCCGGACCCTGGCAGCGGGGGCACCCGGACCGGTAGCAGCGCCCTCCCCGGCGGGAGCGGGGGCCGCGGGGAAGGCGCGGGGCGGTACCCTGCCCGGTTCCCGGATCCCTTCGCTCCGGGCTCCAGTCCGGAAGCGGCGGTGCTGGCGGGGGAGATCCGCCAGGCCGTTGCCGCCGCCCTGGCCGGCTTGCCCGAGCCGTTCCGGGTGGCGGTCGTCCTCCGTGACCTGCACGACCTGTCCTATGAGGAGATCGGCGCCGTCCTGGGTTTGCGCCCGGGAACGGTGCGGTCCCGGATTCACCGTGGCCGCCTGCTGCTGCGGGACGCCCTGATCCGCGCCGGCTGGGCGCCGGGAACCGGAGGCGAGACGCCATGAGATGGTCCTGGATCGACTTCCTGGCCGGTTTCCCGGGCCTGGGACTCCACCCGGTCCGCTGGCTTGACGGTGACGCCCGCGCCCAGCTGCCGCCGCAGCGGCGGCAGGCCGTCGAGTGCCACCTGGCCCGTTGCCCCCGGTGCCGGGCCCTGGCGGAAGCCGAAGCCCAGGCTCGCATGGCCCTGGCGTCCCTGGAGCCGGTGGAACCGCCGCCCGGCCTGCTGGAGGCCATCCTGACCCGGACCGGGATCCCGGCCGGCGTCCCCTCCCCCGCGGCCGCGTCCGCACCAGCAGACCGGCCGGAAGCGGGACGGCCGGCGGTGGGGCCCGCACCCGGGGAAAGGGCCGAACCGGCGGCAAGGCCCGGCCCGGAGCAAGGGGACCGCCACGGGGGCCGCCACGGCCCAGGGCGCCGCCGGGTTCCGGGGCGCGGGCCGGGGAGCGGGCCCCTGCCGGCGGTGCTGGCGGCCGCGGCGATGGTGGCCCTGGTCCTCCTGGCCGGCCGGTTCGGCGGCACCGGTGACGGCCCGGCCGGCTCGCAAAGCACCCCTCCGGGCCGGCAGGGCCTGCCCGCCTTGGAAACGGCGGGCACTCCCGCCGGCGGTCCTCCGGTGGCCACCGATCGCGACGGGGTCCGGGAAGGCGGGACCATGGCGGCGAACCGGGAGGGCGCGGGGGAGGCCGCAGAGGCCGGAGCGGAGGGATTCGGGGACGGGCCGGGAGCGGCTGAAGGAGCCGGGCCCGCGGACCCCGCCGGCGTGCCGGCTCCCGGATCCCGGGCCGGTGACGCCGCCGCAGCCGGCCTCCTGGCTACGAGTCCGGGTCGGGACCGGCAGGGCCCGTGGCTGATCCGCTCCGGCCGCCTGGAGCTGGCCGTGCCGGACGTGGAGCCGGCCTTCCGGGAGGCGCAGGCCGTGGCCCGGCGCCTGGGAGGCTTCACCGAGCAGGCGCAGCTGGAGGGCGGAGGGCCGGCCCGCTTTGCCTACCTGGTGCTGCGCGTGCCCGACCAGCGCCTGGAGGAGGCCATGGACCGGCTGGCGGCCCTGGCCGGTGACGGCCGGGTCGACCTGAGGGCCCTGAGCGCCGAAGACATCTCCCAGCAGTGGGTGGATACCCAGGCCCGCCTGGCCAACCTCCGGGCGCAGGAGGAACGGTTGCGGCAGCTGGCCGGGCGCACGGGCAGTGTGGAGGAACTGCTCAAGGTGGAACAGGAGCTCTGGCGGGTGCGCGGGGAGATCGAGCAGCTGGAGGGCCAGGTCCGCTACTGGGAACAGGCCATGCGCCTGGCCCGGATCGAGCTGGCCATCGAGGCCCTGGCGCCCCAGCCTGCCCCTCCCGCCGGCGACCCGTTCACCCGCGTCCGCCTGGCCTGGCAGGCCTCGCTGCGGTCTCTCGCCTCCCTGGCCACCCTGGCGCTGGTGGGGGTGGCGGTGGTGCTGCCGTACGCCGTCCTGGCCGGTGCCGCCTTGCTGGCCTGGCGCAGCTGGCGGCGGTGGCGGGGACGCTGACGGGCGGGGCCCTTGGGCGGCCGGAGCCCCTAAGGGGCCGCGCCGGGCCGGAAGCGGCCCCCGCGCCCGGAACCGGGGCGAACCTGCCTTCAGCCGGCTCGAAGCACCTTGACAGGGCACCTTTTGGGACCGTCTCCCGCCGGCGGCGGGACCCCAAACCTAACAATTTGGGCCCGCGGCATCAAGGAGACCGGGGGCAGACCTCGTAATTGGCATCCCCAGATCCTGCAAGGAGGGGATGCGCCATGGGTTCACGGCGTCATTCCGTACCCACGGGGGTTGGCCTGCGGTGCCGGTCCTGGCGGCGCCGGCTGGGGGCCTGGGCGGCCGCCGGGAGCCTGATCCTGCTCTCCCTGGGCCAGGCCCTGGCTGCCGTGGCGGCGTCGCCGGGGCCGGGCCGGGGGGCCGGCAGCCCGCTGTTTTCGGCGGTGACGGTCGCAGCGGCCGGTGCTCCCTCGGCGCCATCCGGACCCGGGGCGGCAGCCGGTGGGGACGGCGACGGCGCGGCGGCAAGCGGAAAGGAGCCCGCCGGAGCGGCGCGGCCCGCCGGCATTCTACCCGTCCTGACGGACACCGACGGGGACCGGGTGAGCCAGGATCTCGAGGACTGGCTGGCCCAGGCGTCACCTGGCGACCGCCAGGCGGTGATCGTCCGGCTGCGGCCCGGGACCCTGGGGCGGGAAGGCGGCGTGCACCGGCTGGTCGGCCGGTGGCAGGCGGCGGTGGGGAGCTTCGCGGCCGGTCCCTCCTGGCAGCACGCCCTGGAAGGATTCGCGGCGCGCCTGACCCCCGGACAGATCCGCGCCCTGGCCCAGCAGCCTGAGGTGGCCGTCATCGAGCCGGACCGGCCTGTCCGCGCCCATCTCGGCACCGCCACCACCTGGACCGGGGTTCGCCAGGCCTGGAGCGACTTCGGCGTCACGGGCGACCGGGACGGGCGGCCCACCGCCTACTCCCGTACCGACGTGGTGATCGCCGTCATCGACACGGGCATCGACGCGACCCACGTCGACCTGGACGGCGGGAAGGTGATCGGCTGGTACGACGCCGTGCGGGGCCGCACTACCCCCTACGACGACAACGGCCACGGCACCCACGTGGCCAGCATCGCCGCCGGTACCGGCGAGGGGAACGCCGCCTACACCGGCGTGGCGCCGGGAGCGGCGCTGGTGGGCATCAAGGTCCTGAACCAGCAGGGCAGCGGCACCACCTCCCAGATCCTCAGCGGCATCGACTGGATGGTCCGGAACAAGGACACCTACGGCATCCGCATCGGCAACATGTCCCTGGGAGCCGCCGGCTGCTCCGACGGCACCGACTCGCTGTCCACGGCGGTGAACAACGCCGTGGCGGCGGGGATCGTGATGATGGTGGCGGCGGGCAACGAGGGGCCCAACCGCTGCACCATCGGGACCCCGGGTGCGGCGGCCGGCGCCGTCACCGTGGGGGCCGTGTACGATCCCGGCGAGCGGGGCTGGGTCCTGGCCGAGTTCTCCAGCCGGGGGCCCACGGCCGACGGGCGCGTCAAGCCCGACGTCACCGCCCCGGGCCGCAACATCACCGCGGCCAAGGCCGGTTCGACCACCGGGTACGTGACCTACAGCGGGACGTCCATGGCGACGCCCTTCATCGCCGGCACGGCGGCCCTGATGCTGGACGCCAACTACGGGCTCACGCCCTCCCAGGTGAAGAACCTGCTCACCGCCTCGGGCAACGTGAAGGATTTCGGCCCGGGCGGCAAGGACATCGACTGGGGCGCCGGCATCAGCATCGCCTACAACGCGGTCAAGGCCGCCGGCGGGTACAGCGGCAGCTTCAGCGACGGCCTGCAGCACGCCTACTGGGCGGGGTCCCTTTCGGGCAGCGGCGACGGTGACCTCTACAGCGTGACCGTCACCGACGCCACCCGCCCCCTGGGCCTGACCATGAACATGGCCTCGAACCCCAGTTGCGGCCTCTGGAGCTGCAGCCCGGACTTCGACCTCTACCTGTACGATCCGGCCGGACGCCTGGTGGCGCGCTCCGAGGGAACGGCGCGGCAGGAGCAGATCCTCTACCAGCCCTCGACGACGGGGACCTACCGGGTGGAGGTCTACAGCTACGCGGGCGCGGGGAGCTACCACCTGGACACCAGCTACCGTTAGCACCCGTTGCCGGTCCGGTGGCGGGTCCCGCCGGCCGTGCCGGTTCCGGTAGGACGGCGGGTGGCAGGGTCCCGGTCACCGGTCTCCGTTGGATCGGTGCAGGATGGGGTGACGGGTCTCGGACCTCCGCGGGGTAGGGGCGGCGGGGCTGCGGCTCGCCGGGGAGTTCATGGCGGCCCGCAGGATGACCGGTCACCGCGGGGAAGGGGCCGCCGGCAGGCTCGGCCCAGCTCCTGAGGCCGGTCCATGGCCGGCCCGCCAATCGAGGGTGCCCCGGGCCCTCCGGCCAGGCGGCCGGAGGGCCCGGCGGTTTTGAGGGGCATCCTGGGCGTCCCGGTCCGCCGGCCCGCCGGTCCGCCGGTAGAACGATCAGGAAAGGCCGGCACGGCCGTCCGAGACCGGCGACGCCCCCAGGCCCCGCAACGCGGCCGGAGCGGTGGTGGCCGGTGCTACAATGGACGGGACGAACCCCGTCACCCCATGGGGACACGACGGGCACGGAGGCACGGCAGCCGCCGGGCGCGGTTGTCGCGGGGAGGGGGCAGCACGCCGATGGACGCCGATCGCCAGCCACAGGTGGGCGGGTCGCCGGGTGCGACCCGGGCAGGAGGAAGCCGGCCCCGGCCGGCGGCCGGGGGGGCGAAGACCCCGCCGGCGGGGCAGGAGGGCAGCACCGGCGGGGGGCGCCGGGGAGGGACGGAGCGCTCCCAGGGCCGGGGCACCGGTGCCCCATCCCGCCCCGAGGACCTGCTGGCGCCCGACCCGGCGCAACTCGAAGACAAGCTGGTCCTGATCGACGGGCACAGCCTGATGTACCGGGCCTTCTTCGCCCTGCCTCCCCTGACCACGGCCGACGGCCTGCCCACCAACGCCGTCTACGGCTTTCTCACCATGCTGCTCCGCCTCCTTGAGGAGGAGCGGCCGCGGTACGCGGTGGTGGCCTTCGACCGGGGGCTGCCCGCCTTCCGGGTCGAGCGGTATGCCGCGTACAAGGGCCACCGGCCCGAAACCCCCGACGACCTGCGCAGCCAGTTCCCGGTGGTCAAGGAGATCCTGCCCGCCCTGGGGATCCCCATGGTGGAACACGACGGCTACGAGGCCGACGACCTCCTGGGCACCCTGGCCCGCCGCGCCCGGGAGGCGGGTGTGGGCAGGGTGCTGCTGGTGACCGGCGACCGGGATGTGCTACAGCTGGTGGGCGACGGCATCGAGGTGCTCCTCACCCGGCGAGGCATCAGCGACGTGCATCGCTATGACGCCGCCCGGATCCGGGAGGAGATGGGGATCGACCCGGCCCAGTACCTGGACGTCAAGGCGCTGATGGGCGACCCGTCGGACAACATCCCCGGCGTGCCGGGCATCGGCGAGAAGACCGCCCTCAAGCTGATCCAGCAGCTGGGCGATCTGGAGTCCGTGCTGGCCAACCCCGAGGCGGCCGGGGGCAAGAAGCTGCCCCAGGCGCTGCAAGAGTACGCCGATCAGGCCCGCCTGAGCCGGGATCTGGCCCGGATCCGCACCGACGCGCCCGTGGACTTCGACCCCCAGCGCTGGTGCCGCCGGCCTGCCGATGCCGGGCTCTTGCGGCCCCTGCTCTTGCGCTTGGAGTTCCGCAGCCTGCTCGACCGCCTGGGCCTGGGCCAGCGCACGCCCCAGGCCGGACAGGTGGCCGCGGAACCGCCCGGTGAAGGTGCAGGCGGTGCCGCCGGCGCGCCGGGGACGGCCGCCGTGGCCCAGGGGGGCGTGGGAGCCGGGGAGGACGAGGTCGGGGCAGCAGGAGCCCGGAGAGAGGGGGGCAGGCAAGAAGGATCCAGGGAAGAAGGAGCGGGTCTGCCTGTTCAGGTCGAGCCGCTGTCTGCCGGGGACGTGGCCGCCTGGCTCGATGAGGCCCTGGGCCGCCTTGCCGCCGGTACTGCCCAGGGTTCTCCGGACCCGGGCGAAACCGATGCGACCGCGGCCGGCGGTGACGTGGCGGTGGTCGCCGCCTGGCTGGGGGAGGCGGAAGGTCCCCAGGGGGGTGCCGGTGCCGTGCTGGCAGGGCTCGGCCTGGCCGCGGCGGGCAGGGTGGGCGCCTGGCTGGCGGGAGAGCCGGAGGACGCCGCCGGGGACGCGGTCGGTCGCGTCCGGGAGGCGCTGTCCGGCCGGCCGCTGGCCGGCTTCGACCTCAAGCCCCTGTACCGGTGGCTGCTCCGCCGGGCGGGCGCGGCAGGGGAGGACCCGGATCCTGCCGCCCAGACCGCCCAGAGCCCGGAGGGTGAAGGGCCGCCCGCCCGGGCGGGCCGGCACGTCCGGCACGTCCGGCCCGTTCTTCCGGCACCGGTGACGGATCTCAAGCTGGCCGCCTACCTGCTCGACCCGGTGCGCAACCGTTACCACCTGGTGGACACCGCCCGCCAGTTCTTCGGCTGGGACCTGGAGGAGGGGCCCGCCGACCGCCCCGGCGACCCCGCCGTATGCACCTCCTCCCTGCTGGGTCGGGATGCGGCCCTGTGCGCCCGGCTCCGCCCTGCCGTGGAAGCCGAGCTGGCGGCTCGGGGGCTGGAGCGGGTCTACCGGGAGATCGAGCTGCCCCTGGTGCCGGTGCTGGCCGCCATGGAAGAGGCGGGCATCGCCGTCGACCGGCGCCAGCTGGAGGAGCTGGGCCGGCTCTTCACCCGGCGCAGCCAGGAACTGGCCGAGCAGATCTACGAGCTGGCGGGGCAGACCTTCAACATCAACTCGACCCAGCAGCTGGGCCAGATCCTGTTCGAACGGCTGGGCCTGCCCGTGGTGAAGAAGACGAAGACGGGTTATTCCACCGACGCCGAGGTCCTGGAGACCCTGGCGGCCCGCCACCCCATCGCCGAGCTGGTGCTGGAATACCGGTCGCTGGTCAAGCTGCAGGGCACCTACGTGGACGGGCTAGCCGAGCACATCGGCCCCGACGGCCGCATCCACACCACCTTCCAGCAGACGGTGGCGGCCACGGGCCGGCTCTCCAGCACCCAGCCCAACCTGCAGAACATCCCCATCCGGGACGAACCCGGCCGCTCCCTGCGCCGCGCCTTCGTGGCGCCGCCGGGACACCGGCTGGTGGCCGCCGACTACTCCCAGATCGAGCTGCGGGTCCTGGCCCACTACAGCGGCGACCCCGGCCTGGTGGAGGCCTTCGCCCAGGGGCAGGACGTCCACGCCCGGACGGCCAGCGAGATCTTCGGGGTGCCCCTGGAGCAGGTGACCCCCGAGCAGCGGCGGGTGGCCAAGGCGGTGAACTTCGGCCTGGCCTACGGCCAGACGGACTTCGGGCTGGCCCGCGCCCTGCGCATCGACCGCGCCGACGCCCGCCGCTTCATGGAACGCTATTTCGAGCGGTATCCCGGCGTGAAGCGGTACATGGAGGAGACGGTGCGGCGGGCGCGCCAGCAGGGCGAGGTGACCACGCTGCTCGGGCGGCGGCGGCCGGTGCCCGAGATCCGGCACCGGGTCTTCCACATCCGGCAGAACGCCGAGCGGGTGGCGATCAACACGCCCATCCAGGGCACCGCCGCCGACATCATGAAGCTGGCCATGATCCGCGTCCACCGGGCCCTGGTGGAAGAGGGGCTGCGGGCCCGCATCGTGCTGCAGGTCCACGACGAGCTGCTGGTGGAAGCCCCCGACGCGGAGGTGGCGGCCGTGGCCGCCCTGCTGCGCCGGGAGATGGAAGGCGCCTTCCGCCTCGACGTCCCCTTGGTGGTCGAGGTCAAATCCGGTGCCAACTGGTACGAGATGGAGGCCGTGGACGCCGGTGCCTGAACTGCCCGAGGTGGAGACCATCCGGCGCGACCTGGAACGCCATCTGGCCGGCGCCCGGATCACCCGGGTCCACGTCCTGCGGCCCGAGGTGGTGTGCGGTACCGGGGGGGAGGCCATCGGGCCGGAGGCCTTTCGGGTCGTTCTGGAGGGAACCCGTTTTGGCCGCTTTGCCCGCCGGGGCAAGTACCTGCTCATTGAGCTGCACCAGGCGGCGGGGGATCCTGCGGCCGGGTCCGGGCTCAACACCACGCCCGTGCTCCCGGACGAACCGGCCGGGAGGCGGGTTCGTCCGGCCGGGCCGGGTGGCGGGCGGCTGTGGCTGGCGATCCACCTGCGCATGACCGGCCGGCTTACCCTGGCGCGGCGGGGTGAGCCGCGGCCGCCTCACACCCACGTGGTGTTCGAGCTTGAGCCCGGTCCGGGTCGGTCGTGGGAGGAACTGCGTTTCTCCGACGTGCGCCGCTTCGGCCGGCTGTACCTGCTGCCGGACAACCCCCTGGCCCGCGCCCGCGGCCGGCCGGCAAAGCGCCGGGCGGGGGGCACGGTCCCGGAGGGACCCCACGGAGGAACCGGCCTGCAAGGCCTCTACACCCTGGGGCCTGAACCCCTCAGCCGCCGCTTCGGCGCCGCCGAACTGGGCCGGCGCCTGGCCGGGCGCCGGGCGCCCATCAAGGCCGTGCTCCTGGATCAGCGGGTGGTGGCGGGGCTCGGCAACATCTACGCCGACGAGGCCCTCTTCCGCGCCCGCATCCACCCGGCCCGGCCGGCAGGATCCCTGACGGGCCAGGAGGTGGCGCGCCTGGCCCGGGCCATCCGCAGCGTGCTGCGGGAGGCCGTGGCGGCCGGTGGCACCACCTTCTCCGATTACCGCGACGGGCTGGGGCGGGAAGGCCGGTTTGGCCGCCGGCTGGCGGTCTACGACCGGGAGGGCCTCCCCTGCCCCCGCTGCGGCACCCCCGTGGCAGCCTTGCGCCTGGCCGGCCGCACCAGCCACTACTGCCCTCGCTGCCAGCCGAGCGGACCCGGGTGGTGCCCGGTCCCGCGCGGCTCGGCAAGCTGAGCCCGCCGGCTTGGCAACCGGCTCCCTGCCGCCTGCTCCATCGGAACCGCGGGACGGGCCCCGGGATCTATCTCCGGGGTCCTGGCGCACCGCCGTGGCGGGTGCCGGGGCGGCGGGCGGCACCGGGCGGCGTGGCGGGCCCGCCCTCGCCAGGTGCCGGCCGGGTCGCTTCCGGCGCGCCGTACGCGGTGCGGCCGGGTTCCTCCCCGCCGATGTCCGCGGTCACCCGCAAGCCCGGCACCTCGAATTCCACCTGGGGCCGGATGCCCATGGCACGGGCTTGGCTGTCCGCCAGGTCCTCCAGCTCGTCGATCCAGCGGTCGTCGTCGGTGAAGGAGGCCGGTGCGCCGGCAGCGGTCAGGTCGTCGGGCTCAGGGGCCCCCGCTTCCGGTTGAACCGGGCGGCCGCGGCGGCCGTCCGGCCTCACCCGGGCCGGCCCGCTGGCCGCGCCCTCCGGGTCGCCCGGGGGCAGGGCCCCGCCCTGGCTCCCTCCCTGGTTTGCCGGAGCACCGCGACCTTCACCGGGGCGCGGCCTGCCATCTGGTCCTGTCATCGCTTCCCGCTCCTTTGCCGGTCCACCCCGTCTCGGGTTCCCGCCCCCATCGCCGGCACCGCAGGGGGCGGCACTCCATGGCGCAGGTCGAATCTGTGCCGGGAACCGGCCCGGGTCAGGGCCCGTACGGACCGCCGCCTGGCAACCCGCCGGCCCGCGCGTGGACCGTCCGCACCGGGGACGGCGGCCGGCGTGACCCTGCGGCGGCCCGGTCCCGGGCAGTTCCCGCTGCGGCCGGTGGCCGGGGTTGGACTATACTAGCGTGGCCGACTGGAGGCCGGTCCAATCGTGGAAGGCAATGGGGCGGGACACGGGGGCGCCCGCAGGGGCGCGCAGACCGGCGGGGGAGCGGAAGGCCTTCGCCACCGGCCGCGCAGCCAACGGCCTGGAACCTGCCGGAGCAAGGCCAGGGGCGGGGACCCTGAGTCCCCGCCCCTGCCTTCGGTCCCCGGCCGGCGGCCGGGGACCGTGCCCGATGGAGTCCTGCATCGTCAATCCCGGCGTCCACCCCGCCCGTCGCCCCGGGCCCGTGCGGGATGGTGTCGCCGCCAGGGCCGGCGCCGGCCGGCACCGCCGGAAGGGAACCTCAGTAGGCGAACCGGTGGTTGCCGATCCAGCCCGCGCTGGGCCGGCTCTCCAGGAAGGGCTGGTAGCCCGACTTGACGGGATTCCAGAAGTAGAGGGCGCCGCCCGTGGGATCCCAGCCGTTGACCGCGTCGATGGCCGCCTGCCAGGACTCGGCGCTGGGTTCCTGCCAGAAGGTCCCGTTCAGCACCGGCTCGAACTGGTACGGCTCGAACAGCACGCCCGCCACGGTATCGGGGAACAGCGGGCTCTTCACCCGGTTGAGGATCACGGCCGCCACGGCCACCTTGCCCACGTAGGGCTCGCCGGCCGCCTCGGCCTCGACCATCTGGGCCAGCAGGCGCAGTTCATAGTCGGTCGCGCGCACCCCCTGCCCGCCTGCCTGCGACCGGGAGGGAGCCGGCGCGGGTGCCGCCGCGGCAGTCCCGCCCGAGGGCGCGCCCGTCGCACCACCCAGGGGCACGATCAGCCGCTGTCCGGGCAGGATCAGGTCACCGGCCAGGGCGTTGGCTCGCTGCAGCTCGGCGGCCGCCAGCCCGTAGGCGGCGGCGATCTTGAACAGGGTATCGCCCCGCCGCACGGTGTAGATGTCGTAGCGGTCGATCCTGGGGATCGCCAGGTAGGTGCCGGCCCAGACCACGCTGGCCGACGGCAGGCGGTTCAGCTGCACGATGTCGTCCATCGGAACCCCGTACTTGCGGCTGATCTTCCAGATGGTCTCGCCGCGCTGGACGTAATGGGTGACGAAGGCAGGACCGCCCCCGGAGGCCGCCGCCGGGACCGTGCTGCCCACCACGGCCAGGACGGACAGGCTCACCCCGGCCAGCAGGCCGGCCAGCGCGCGCCGCCACCGACAATTCGCCATGCGTCTCCCTCCCCGGACGAAATCTGGATGTAACATGGACGAAACGAATTATAGAAAACTGCAATATTCGCAGGCATTAGCAAAATGTTTCCTGTAGAGCCGGGAGGGATAAATGGCAAGGGATTGGTAAAAACCGGGGGGCGGGCGCCGGTCACGGCGCCCGCCCCCCGGGTGGAGCCATCGCGTGGGATCGAGAAGGAGCCACCGCTCGCAATAGCCAGGTCCGGACCTCGCGTTGCAACAGCCAGTCCGGACCTCGCGAGGGCTGGCTCGCGAGGTCCGGAACGAACTCCAACCTCAGTAGGCGAAGCGGTGATTGCCGATCCAGCCGGCGCTGGGGCGGGACTCCAGGTGGGGCTGGTACCCGGACTTGGCCGGGTTCCAGAAGTAAAGGGCTCCGCCGGTGGGGTCCAGACCCCGGGCGGCATCGCGAGCGGCGCGCCAGGAAGCGGCGCTGGGCTCCCGCCAGAACCAGCCGTTGAGGACGGGCTCGAACTGCCAGGGCTGGAAGATGACCTCCTCGACCGTGTCCGGGAACAGGGGGCTGCGCACCCGGTTCAGGATCACGGCGCCCACCGCCACCTTGCCCTCGTAGGGCTCCGCGCCGGCCTCCGCCTCGATCATCTGGGCCAGAAGCCGCAGTTCCCGGGGAGTCAGGTGCATGGCGCGCTCCCGCGCCTGGGCCCGCAGACCGGCCTGCCCGGTACCAGGCGTACGCGCCGGGCCGGCAGCGCGCCCGCGCTCCCGGGCCGAGCCGGCTGCCGCCGCCTCCTGGCGCTCGTCACCGCCTGCCGCGCCGGCCCGGTCCGGCGAGCCGGCCGGGTTCTTCCGCCCACCGGCCTTCTCGGCCCGGTCCGCGGCCCGCTGCTCGGCCTGCTGGACCGCTGCCACCAGGCCACCCGTGGTGGCGCTCTTCTCGTCCTCGGCCCCGGCCAGGCTTGCCTTCGCCGTCACGGCCACCGGACCGGACCCTGCCGCCCCGGCGACACCGCCCTGTTCCGAGGGCTTCGCGGCGATGGCCAGGGCCGCCGCCGGCCCGGACAGCACGAAGGCCAGCGCCAGGGCCGCACCCACCAGGGGCAGCCCCGGGCGCCGGCTCCGGCCGCCCCGGCCGGTCAAGCTTCGGGCCGGCGGGGTAGCCTGCTCCATCGCTGTAGCCCGCATTTCATTCCCTCCTTGCTTCCGAAAGGGACTTATATCTACGGTTGTCGTTGAAATTATAAAAAGTCGCTATTTACGTGGCATTATTGAATCCATGGTCATCGGGTATGGGTTCAACAGAATAGGAAAAATATCGGCATCCGGCAGGAAGGCGTCTCCGGCCAGGCAGGAAGCGGGTGCTCGCGTCCGTTCAGTGCAGGCGCCCGGCGGCGGCAGCTGCCGGCATGGGGCCTGGCATCCGGCTTTCGCCGCCGGCCCCGGCAGGCGGTATAATCCGGGCGGGATCATCGTGGCGGCCGCCGGGCATCGCCCGGGCGGGGATGGGAGGGAGGCCCCATGATGGTGGTGGCCCTGGAATTCGAAGACGAGAAGAAGCTGGAGGCGGCGGTCCAGCGCCTGCGCCAGAACCTGGGCGTGACGGGGGAACTGGCCATCAAGCCCCTGGAGGGCGGCCGCTGGCGGCTGACCATCAGCTCCGAAAAGCCGTTGCGGGAGAGCTCTCTGGAGAAACTGGGCGGCCGGCGGGTCGACCTGTGATGCCGGGCGGCGGCGCCCGCGCCGCCCGCCGGCCCCTGCTGATCGGTCTGACGGGCGGCATCGGGAGCGGCAAGAGTTCCGTGGCAGCCATGCTGGCGTCCCTGGGTGCCGCCGTGGTGGACGCCGACGCCATCGCCCGCGAGGTGGTCGAACCCGGCGAGCCGGCCCTGGCCAGGCTGGTGGAAGCCTTCGGCCCCGGTATCCTGCGTCCTGACGGCACCCTGGACCGGCGGGCCCTGGGACGCCGGGTCTTCGGCGATGATGCGGCACGCAAGGCGCTGGAGGGCATCGTTCATCCCGCCGTTCGCAAGCGCACGTGGGATCGCATCGGCGCCCTGATGGCGGCAGGACGCCATCCGGCGGTGGTGTGGGACGTGCCCCTGCTCTTCGAGGTCGGGGCCGAGAAGCTGGTCGACCAGATCTGGGTCGTCACCGCCCCGCGCGGCGTGCGCCTCCAGCGCCTGCGGCAGCGGGACCCCGACCTCTCCCCGGAAGAGCTGGAACGGCGCATGGCGGCGCAGATGCCCTTGGAGGAGAAGGCGGCCCGGGCTCATGTGGTGATCGACAACGGCGGCGACCTGGAGGCGACCCGCCGCCAGGTGGAGGCAGCGTGGCGCCGGCACGTGTTGCGTGAAGAGGGCTCCGCGACCTGGCAGGGCTCCAGGCCCGGCGACCGTCCGGGGGACCGGGCGGGTTCCGGTCGCCGTACCGGTGCGGAGGGAGGCAGCGGGTGCTGAACATGGTGCGCTGGCTGGGGTGGGGTACGACCCTGGCCGTGGCCGCGCTGGTGGCAATGGCCGTCCTGTACGCGGCCTATCCCGTGCCGATGGCGGCGCTGATTCAGCGGGAAGCCCGGACGTGCGGGCTGGACCCCTTGCTGGTGGCGGCGGTGATCCGGCGGGAGAGCGGTTTCGAGCCCCGCGCCGTGTCCAGCCGGGGTGCCCGCGGCCTGATGCAGCTCATGCCCGAGACGGGCGCGTGGGCGGCCTCCCGCCTGGGGATCGAGGGCTTCCACCCGGACCGGCTCTTCGAGCCGGAGGTCAACCTCCGCCTCGGGTGCTGGTACCTGGCCTACCTGCTGGACAGGTTCGGCGGGGATCCCGTGGCCGCCCTGGCCGCCTACAACGGTGGGGAGGGAACGGTGGCGGACTGGATGGCGCGGGGTCACTGGCACCCCGCCCAGGGGCCGGGCGACATCCCCTTTCCGGAGACCCGCCACTTCGTCGCCGGCGTGCTGCGGGATTACCGGGTCTACCGCTGGCTCTACCGTCACCTGCCGGCCGTGTGGGGCAGGGTGGAGCAGCTGGCGGCGGCCGGCACGGCGGCAGTGGAAGAGCGCCTGGGCCGGTAGGCCCGGCCTTCCTCACCGCCACCGGCCCTGCTCCGTCGCCGGCCAGGAGGGGCTTGCGCCGGGCGCATGCAGGTGCTATATTACGAACTGCGCAGCCGGTCGAGCCGGCAGCGAGCATGCCGAAGTGGTGGAACTGGCAGACACGCGGTGTTCAGGGCGCCGTGGGCTTACGCCCGTGTGGGTTCGAATCCCACCTTCGGCACCGGCGGACAGGAAATCCTGTCCGCCTTTCCCGTCCAGAAAGAAAGCCGTTGGCCCGGAAGGGCCGGGCGGCCGTGCGAGGGTGCTGGAACTGGCAGACAGGCACGTTTGAGGGGCGTGTGGGTTTATCCCGTGCGGGTTCGAGTCCCGCCCCTCGCACAGGACAGAGGCGCCGGGCGGCGTGGTAACCAGGCCACGCCGCCCGGCGCCTTCTCGCTTTCTGCACCCGGCCTGCGCGGATGCGGCCGGGCGGCCTCGCCCGAGGGTCTGAGGCCTCCGGCTCCCCGCCTGCTGCGCCTCCCTGGCGCGGGCGCGGAGCCGCTTTCGCGGGCCTGCGGCAAAGGATAAGATCAAGCCGGAGCCCGTCCCTGGAAGGGGCATCCAGGCCGTGCCGGCGCCCGGCCGGCGGCGACGTGCACCGGGCGTCGCCACCTCGTCACATGCGGCGCGATCCCGCGCCGTGAGGTGGTGCTGCCGGCGCCGCCCAGGCGGCACGCCGGTGCCGTCCGCCCGTGGTCCGGCGCCGGGAGGGGAGCCGCGGGGTCGTGCGGGCGGCCCCCGGCGGCGGGCGGCCCAGGGCTGGGTGCGGCGGGCGCCCAGGGCCGGACGCGGCGGGCGGCAGGCCAGGGCCGGACGCGGCGGGCGGCAGGCCGGGGCCGGCGGCCCTGGCGGCGGGTCGTTGCGGGCTGGCGCCGGCCCGCCCAGGACCCGAGCCGGACTACGGCAAGGCAAAGGCAGGTGACACCCGTGCAGCAGCTCTTCCCGGAGGCGCGACCGTGGCCCGATCCTCTTACCATCTACGACGACCTGGATCTTCCCGCCGGGCCACCCCACCGTCCCTACGTGCTGGTGAACATGGTCTCCACCGTGGACGGCAAGGTCACCATGGGCCGCGGCGCCATCCAGGAGCCCATCGGCAGCAAGGTGGACCACGGCCTCATGGCCCGGCTGCGGGCGCCGGTGGACGCCGTGTTGCGCGGCGCCGGTACCGTCCGGGCCTACGACGTGCCGCCCCGCGTGCCCGCCGAGTACGCCGAGCGGCGGCAGGCCCGGGGCCTGCCGCCCCAGCCCCTGCCGGTGGTGATCACCGGTTCCTGCGACCTGCCCCTGGACGCCCGGTTCTTCCGGGAAGCGCCGCGGCGGCCGCTGGTGCTGACGCGCCGGGCGGCCCCCGCCGACAAGGTGGAGGCCGTGCGCCAGGTGGCCGACGTGGCCTTCGCGGGGGAGGAGCAGGTGGAGATGCGGGCGGCCCTGGCCCTCTTGCGGGAGCGCTACGGCATCCGGCGCCTGCTCAGCGAGGGCGGCCCCACGGTGAACTTCGCCATGCTGGAGGCCGGCGTGGTGGATGAGCTCTTCTGGACGGTGGCGCCCAAGATCGCCGGCTACGCCGAGGACAAGACCATGGTGATGGGGCCCCGTGCCCTGGATCCCCTGGTCCGCCTCAGCCTGGCCAGCGCCTTCTTCCACGAGGGAGAGCTCTACCTGCGCTATCACGTCCTGGACTGATCTCCCGGACGAACCGGCAGCCGCCCGAGTTCCCGCAGGGGCCGGCGCTGCCGGCCGGTGACGGCGTCGAAGGGCCAGCCGCCGGCCGGTTCGTCCCAGCCGCGGACCAGGGCGTCGGCCATGCGGGCCACCCGGGCGTTGGCCCGCACGTCGTGGACGCGCACCATGTCGGCGCCGTGGACCACGGCCAGGGCCGTGGTGGCCAGCGTGCCCTCCAGCCGGTCGCCGATGGGCGTCTCCAGGATGTTCCCGATCACCGAGGTGCGCGAGGCGCCCAGCAGGACGGGGTATCCCAGGCTGCGGAAGGCGCCCAGGTTCTCCAGGATCTCCAGGTTGTGCCGGGTGCGCTTGCCCACGCCGATGCCGGGGTCGACCACAATGGCTTCGGGGCGCACGCCGGCGGCCAGGGCCCGCTGCACGCCCTCGGCCAGGTAGCGGGCGACGTCCAGCACCACGTCGTCGTAGCGGGGTTCCCGGGCCAGGCGCCGCGGGTGGCCTTGCAGGTGCATGATCACCACCCCGGCACCGTAGCGGGCGCAGACGGCCGCTAGGTCGGGGTCGGCGTGCAGGCCGCTGATGTCGTTGATGATGTGGGCACCGGCCTCGAGGGCCGCTTCGGCCACGGGCGCCTTGTAGGTGTCGATGGAGATGGGCACGTCCACCTCCCGCACCAGCCGCTCGACCACCGGGACCAGCCGGGCCAGTTCCTCCTCCAGTTCCGGTTTGGAGGCGGCGATGTTGGCGCTCTCGGCCCCTACGTCAATGAGGTCGGCGCCTTCGGCCACCATCTCCAGGGCGCGGCGCAGCGCCCGGTCGGGGGCGTTGTAGCGGCCTCCGTCGGAGAAGGAGTCGGGGGTGACGTTGAGCACGCCCATGATCAGGGTGCGCCGGCCAAAGAGCAGGGAGCGGCCCCGGAAGTCGACCTTGCGGGGACCCAGGGCCAGGGGCACGGGTCCCGCCGGGAACCCCCCGGCGGGCCAGGGGCCGCCGGCCGCCGGCGCCGCGGAAACCGGCCCCGCCCTCCCGCGCCCGGCGGGGGCCGTTCCCCCGGCCGGGGAGCCTGCAGGAACCCCGGCGGGCGACAAGGGGGCGGCGCCGCCCTCTGCCCCCAGCCGCCCGGGCGGGAGATGGGGCAGCGAGAGGAGAGCCCGCGCCAGGGCGTGGCCGGCAGAGCGGGTCAGGTCCTCGCCGGAGGCGGGTTGGTCACGGCCGGTGAACGGGGCGCCGAGGCCCGCCGTGGTTCCTCCGGGCTCCGGGCCTCTGCCCGGGTCCGGGACCGCAGCGTGACCGCCCCACCGGCAGGCCAGGGACCACAGCTGGGGCAGCGAGCCGCCCAAAAGCAGGCTGGCGGCGCCGGCGTAGGGGCGCCAGGTGGCGAAGCCCGTCTGGCCGGCGGCCTCGTGGGCCAGGCGGCGGGCCAGCTCGGGCGGCAGGGGCGCGATCTCCAGGACGTGCTGCCAGCGGTCGTACAGGGCGCCGGCACCGGGCCATCCCGCCCGGACCAGCCGGGCCGCGGCGTCGCCGGCGGGCCAGGGGCCGCGCAGCACGGCCACCACCGCCCGGGGGCCGGGCCCGCCTCCGGCCGGGGCGGGACCGGGCGCCTGGCTGTCGATGCCGGCAGGCCGTTCGGGGTTGCGGTGGTCCAAGACCGTTCCTCCTTGAGATGGAGATGACCCTTGATGGGGAAAGGGGCTTCCGCCTGGAGGCGGTGCGCCGGGCCCGGCCCCTTCAGCGTTCTCACCCGGGCCGGCATCCGGTCCGGTGCCCAGGGTCGCGGGGGCCAGTTCTGCCCAGGCCCGGTCGGCCAGCGGGCCCCAGAGGTCGTAATGGGGGATGCTCCCGTGGCGGCAGATGCCCCGGGCGGGAAGCCCGTAGCGGGTGCCCCAGGCCGCCAGGCGCCCTTCGTCGGCGCAGAGCACTTTGACCAGGTACGGGGCCACCGTCCCGCCGGGCACGGGCCGGTGCCAGGGCTGGCGCAACACCGCCAGCTCGCCCCGGCGGGCTCGCGTGAGGGCGCGGCGCCACTGATCCACCAGGCGCAAGGGCATCCTCCTTCCGGGCGGCCGGGGCCCGTTCTTCCCCAATATACCAGGAGGTGCCGGGCGATGCGGCAGAAGGAGCCGTGGACGGCCGGTCGGCTGGCCGGGGCGGTGGCGGTGGTGACGGGGGCGGCCCGCGGCATCGGGCGGGCCATCGCCCTGAGGCTGGCGGCGGAAGGCGCGGCGGTGGGCGTGCTGGACATCGACGGCCCGGGGGCGCGGCGAACGGCCGGAGAGGCTTGTGGCGCGGGCGGGCGGGCCGTGGCCGTCGAGGCCGACGTGGCGGACAGCGGGGCGGTGGTCCGGGCCATGGCCCAGGTGGCCAGGGAGCTGGGACCGCCCACCATCCTGGTCAACAACGCCGGCATCGGCGGGTTCGTCCCCCTGGAGCACGAGGCGGCCGAAGCCACCTGGCAGCGGGTGCTGGCGGTGAACCTGACGGGCGCCTACCTTTGTGCCCGCCACGTGGTGCCGTACATGCGGCAGGCCGGGCGGGGCGCCATCGTGCAGATCGCCTCGACCCGCGCCCTCATGTCCGAACCCGACGGGGAGCCCTACGCGGCGGCCAAAGGGGGGCTTTTGGCCCTGACCCACGCCCTGGCCGTCAGCCTGGGCCGCTACGGCATCCGGGTCAACGCCATCAGCCCGGGCTGGATCGACACGGGCCACGAGCCCGTGGGGGAGCAGGACCACGCCCAGCATCCGGTGGGCCGGGTGGGCCGGCCCGAAGACGTGGCCGCCGCCTGCGCCTTTCTGGTGTCGCCGGAGGCCGGGTTCATCACCGGCCAGAACCTGGTGGTCGACGGCGGGATGACGGTGAAGATGATCTACCTCTGACCGGCCTCGGATTCACCGGAGCCTGCGGGCGATCTCCCGCCAGGCCGCCGGGTCTTCCATCCCCAGCCGCCAGATGGCGACGCCCCGCACCCGGTGCCGCCGAACCAGGTTGATCTTCTCCGCCCAGCTGCGAGCGTTTTCGAAGTACACCGCGTGGCTGGAGCCGTCCTCGGCCGTGTAGGTGAAGTAGGGTACCCGGGCCCGGTCGTCCCAGCGCACGTCCACGCCCTGCTGGCGGGCCAGCTGCACCGCCTGGGCGTGATCCAGGTAGCGCGGGAAGGTGCCGCCGCCCCAGTCGAAGCCGAAGGCGCCGAGGCCCACGATCACCTTGTCCCGCGGTACGTAGCGCAGGGCGTAGCGCACCATGCGGTCGACGTAGTCCAGGGACGCCAGGGGACCCGGCGGCGTGTCCGCCCGGTGCTCGGAGTAGGTCATCAGGATGAAGAAGTCGACGGCCTCACCGAGGGCGGCGTAGTCGTACACGCCCGTGTTGGGGTCCGTGCGGTCGTCCCGGTCCCGGGGGAAGACGGCGATGCTGAGGAGCTTGCCGTCCGGTAGCGCGTCCCGCACCTTGCGGACGAAGGCCGTCAGCCGCGGGCGCTCTTCCGGCGGCACCGTCTCCAGGTCGATGTGGATGCCGTCGTAGCCCTCCTGCCGCATGATGTCCAGCATGCCGCGGACGGCCCGCTCCTGGGCCTGGGGGTCCCGGAGGAACCGGCGGGCGGTGGCCGCGCTGCGCTCGCCCGAGCCGTAGAGCAGATTGTGGACGATGAGTTCCACCTTGAGGCCGCGCCGGTGGGCTTCCCGGATCACCTGCTTGCGGCGCTCGGGCGGCGGCGCGGCGTAGGCTTCGATGGTGCCGTCCCCGCTTTCCGCCAGCCGGAACCAGAAGGGCACGATCACATCCAGGTCCCGGGCGTGGCGGACCATGGTCTCGAAGGAGCCGGCCAGGGGCGGTTCGGGTTCGGTGTAGAACCCGTAGACCACGGGGTCCTTGCCGACGATGTCCGCGGCGCCGCCCGTGCCGGGCCCTGCGCCGGGCCCCGGCTTGGCGGGGGCACGGGAGGCCGGGCCGCCGGCCCGGCAGGCGCCGAGGAACAGGGCGATCAGCAGCAGGGCGGTGACGGCAGGGACTCCCCGCCGCCGTCCCGGGCGGGCGGGGGGCACGCCGGCTGGGCTGCGTCGCGGCGGCAGCAGGCTCCACCCCCGGCGGCGACACGGGTGCGGGTTCATCGGGCATCCCTCCGCCCGCAGTGTCACCGACCCGGGGGAACGCCATGCGCCCGGACACCCAGCTGGGCCAGCCCCCGGACCAGGCCTTCCACCGCCGCGGCGGCCAGGTGCCGGCGGCCCTGGGGGCTCAGCAGGATGGCGCGGTCGGCGGGGTTGGTCAGGAAGGCGAACTCCACCAGCACGGCGGGGCGGCCCGCCTTCGCGAGGAGGAAGAAGTCGGCGGGCAGGGCCTCGTTGCGGGCCTCCGGCGGGAAGGCGGCGTTCAGGCTCGCCTGGACGGCCAGCGCCAGGCGGCGGCCGGGTTCGTCCCCGAACTGGTAGAAGACGATGGGGCCTCGCAGGCGGCTGTCCCGGGCGGCGTTGACGTGCAGGCTGACCAGGGCGGCGGCCCGGGCGTCGCGGGTGATGCGCAGCCGCTCCTCCAGGTCGCGGCGCACGCTGGCGTCGTCGTCGCCGGGGGCCAGGGCGTAATCGGCGGTGCGGGTCAGGACCACGCGGAACCCGGAGGCTTCCAGCAGGGGCGCCATCGCCTGGGCCAGCTGCAGGGTGAGGTCCTTTTCCAGAATGCGCCCCTGGAGGTGGGTGCCGCCGTCGATGCCGCCGTGGCCCGGGTCCAGCACGATGACCGGGCCGTCGCGGTTCGAGGGGGCGGGAGCATGGGCCCGCTGGGACAGGAGCACAAGCACCAGCACGGCCGCAAGTACGGCCAGCAGTGCCGTCTCCCCGCCGGAATCCCGCACCGGGCCTGGGCGCCGCCTGCGGGCAGGCACGGGTCTCCACCTCCTCCGGCTGGGCTGGACCGGTGGGCGCGGGGGCTGGGGCGGTCCGGCAGGCCGCCGCCGGCCGGCCCGGCACGGACGGGTTCCGTCATTCCTCCCGGTCCGGGGCCTCCGGTGCGATGTATGCAAGGGCGTCGCGGATCTTGTGGGGAAGAACCGTGGGGACGAACCGGGGCTCGGGACCGCGCGGGTTCTGGCCCGGATGCCCGCCGCAGCCGTGGAGCGTCCGGTCGTCCGGGACGGGGAGGCCCGGCGGGAGGAACCCGCCCGTGCGGGAGGGAACTGACGGGCAGAGGACGCCGGGCGGCGGAAGGGGCCGGGCTCCGGGGGCGCCGGCGGGAAAGCGGCCGGAGCGCGGCCCGGACTGCCGGGGGCATGGTCCGGGACGTGGCCTGCCCGGGGAGAGGGCAGGGACGGCGGCGTCGGGTGCCCGGTCCGGACGGTCGGGCGCCGGCCACGGCGTGACCTGTGCCGGGCACGGCGTGACCTGGATGGTGGTGGCTTCGCCCGGGGGAGGGTGGCTTGGATGTCCCGTGCAGACGGCCGGCAGGTACCCGAGGAGTCCCGCCGCCGGGCGGGGCCGCCCGCGGGAGGCGGGAAGGCGGCCGGACCCGGGCCGGCGGGTGGAGCCGGGGAGGGCGGGGCCGGCGGGTCGGGCGGCCGTGACCTGCTGTTGATCCGGCCTGCTGACGTCCGGGCCCAGGGGGTGGAACAGGATCTGCGCCTGGGGGAACAGGCAGCGCGGGGGGCGGAGGCGGGTCCCCGGCGCCTTCGGCGCCGGTGGCTTCCCCGGCTCCAGCGCCGGCCCGGGGCGCCGGAGGCAGGGCAGGCGACCCCGGCGATCCCTGGCCGGGAAACCTTGCCGGCCGAGGACGGCGACCTTCCACCCCCGGTGGATCCTGCGCCCCTGGGCTGGTTCCTCCTGGCGGTCACCTACGCCTTGACGGCGGTCTACAGCGCGGTGCCCGCGGCGGGCAGCACCCTCTTCGGCGCCGGCGCCCAGGGGGCAGGCCGGATGGCGGCGGCCCTGGTGGTGATTCCCTACGTGGTGGCGGGTGTCTACACGGGTTGCACCGCCGGGGGCCGGGGCTGGCTCTACCCGGCGACCTTCGCGGCCTGGCCGGTTCTTCTGGAGCGCCTGGCCCTGTACCTCTTCGGCATGGCCGGCCAGTGGATGGTGGCCGGCTTCCCCCACGGCTGGCGGGAGGCCCTGCCGCTGGACACGGCCCTGGCCTTCACCCGCGCGACCCTGGCTCCCTACGCGACGGTGGGCTACCTGGCGGCGGGGGCCGCCAGCCTGGCCCTGGCGGTCGGCGTGTTCTTCGCCACACGGTGGCTCGCCGCCCGGGTGGCAAGGAGCCGCTTCTAGATGCCCCTGGACGGTGCCGGCAGCCTGGGCCGGCACCCTGGCCCCGGCCAGGAAGCCCGCCGGCAATCACCGTACTGCCCGCTATTGCGCCGCTTTTCGTCCCTTCATCTCCACCCCCTAGCGGAACCCGCTTTAAAGTTCCAGGCCTGGACAAGAAATTCGTTGTCTTGAAGGTGCCCGCCACCCGCGGCCGGCAGGATTTGGGCCGCCGGCGCGGAATTAGGCATCCCATATCGTGCCATGGGACGTTCCTGGAACAGGCGTGCCCCGGCCGGAAGCCATGGCGCTGAAAGGGGGCGATGAAAGAGAAGGGGAGGGAGAAAGCTGCCGGCGGGAGCCGGAGGGAAAGGCAGGGGCATCGCGCCGGTACTGCGGACCGGTGACGACCCTCTGGATCACGGCGGCGCCATCACGGGGAAAGACAGGGGCTTCGCACCGGTACTGGGGACCGGTGGGGGCCCTGGCCGGCAGGGCGCCCGGACAGGAGCGTTCCAGGGACCGCGAGAGGGGAGGTTTCCTGTATGGGGGCCGTCAGTGCCACTGCGGCCGGGCCTGCGGACAGCCGGAACATCTGGCGTGTCATCGCAGCCTCGGCCGGCGGTACCATCATCGAGTGGTATGATTTCTACATCTTCGGCAGCCTCTCCACCGTCATTGCTTCGGCCTTCTTTCCCAAGGGGAACCCGACCGTCGCCTTGCTCAACACCCTGGCCATCTTTGCCACCGGGTTCCTGGTGCGGCCCTTCGGCGCCCTGGTGTTCGGGCGGTTGGGGGACCTGATCGGCCGCAAGTACGCGTTCCTGATGACCCTTCTGATCATGGGCGGTGCCACCACGGCCATCGGCCTGGTACCCACCTACAGCCAGATCGGCATTGCCGCACCCCTCATCGTCCTGGTGTTGCGGCTCCTGCAGGGTCTGGCCCTGGGCGGCGAGTACGGCGGCGCGGCCACCTACGTGGCCGAGCACGCCCCCGACGGCCGGCGCGGGTTCTACACGTCCTTCATCCAGACCACGGCCACGCTGGGCCTGTTCGTTTCGCTGGGTGTCATCCTCATCGTCCGCCTGTCCATGAGCCCGGAAGCCTTTGCTGCCTGGGGATGGCGAATCCCCTTCCTGCTCTCCGCCGTGCTGCTGGTGCTCTCGGCGTGGATGCGCATGCGCCTGCAGGAATCGCCCCTGTTCCAGCAGCTCAAGGCCCAGGGCAAGACCACCCAGGCGCCGATACGAGAGACGTTCCGCAACTGGAAGCTGGTCCTGCTGGCCCTGCTGGGTGCCACGGCCGGGCAGGCGGTGGTCTGGTATACGGGCCAGTTCTACGCCCTGGTCTACCTGCAGAATACCCTGAAGGTCGACTTCGTCACCGCCAACATCATCGTGGCCGTCGCCCTGGCCCTGGGCACGCCCTTCTTCGTCGTCTTCGGCCACCTGTCGGATCGCATCGGCCGCAAGCCGATCATGATGGCAGGCAACCTGATCGCTGCCCTGACCTACTATCCGCTGTACCAGCTGATGCACCAGAACGCCGGCAATCCGGTGGTGCTCACCCTACTGGTCTGGATTCAGGTGCTCTACGTCACCATGGTCTACGGGCCCATCGCCGCCTTCCTGGTCGAGACCTTCCCCGGCAAGATCCGCTACACCGCCCTGTCGCTGCCCTACCACCTGGGCAACGGCTGGTTCGGCGGCCTCACGCCGTACATCTCGGCCAGCCTGGTGGCCAGCACGGGCAACATCTATGCCGGCGTCTGGTATCCCACGGCGGTGGCCCTGGTCACCTTCGTGGTGGGGACCTTCCTGCTGAAGGAGACCAGCGTGGTGTCCATCTGGCAGGAGACCCATGCCACCGAAGCCACCGCCGACTGACCCGGCGGACGAACGGGCCGGTGGGCGCCGGCCCCGCGGGCCCTGGCGGCGCCGCGGGGCCGGCTTTTGCCCGGGGCCGGCAAGGGCCGTACGGTGGGGTCGCGATCGTTCCGCCCCGGCCCGGTTGCTTCGCCATGCCCGGTCGCCGCGGTGGCGATCGCCGGGGCCCGCCTCGCGTCAACCGGGTCCCGGGGCCCAGGGCGGAGGGACGTGCGGGACCCGTTTGGGCGGTTCCCGCGGAGGAGGGGTTGGGCGCCGGCCGCAGGATCCGAGCGAGTTCCGTTCTAATTAGAGCTACAGGGGACGAATTCCGGCGGGACCGAGCCCGCAGAGGGAGGGGACACCATGGCAGACGCGGCAGGAAGGCCCATCGACGCCCTGCTCCGGGAAGAACGGCGTTTCGCACCCCCCGAGTCCTTCCGGGCCCGCGCCCACGTGCGGGACGAGTCGGTCTACGAGGAGGCGGAAAGGGATCCCGAGGGCTTCTGGGCCCGATGGGCGGAAGAGCTGGAGTGGTTCCGGAAGTGGGACCGGGTGCTGGAGTGGAACCCGCCCCACGCCAGGTGGTTCCTCGGCGGCAAGCTCAACGCCAGCGTGAACTGCGTCGACCGGCACATCCGCGGGCCGCGGCGGAACAAGGCCGCCATCATCTGGGAGGGCGAGCCGGGGGATACCCGCACCCTGACCTACTATGACCTCTACCGGGAAGTGAACAGGTTCGCCAGCGTCCTCAAGGGCCTGGGCGTGAAGAAGGGCGACCGGGTGACCCTCTACCTGCCCATGATCCCCGAGCTGCCCATCGCCATGCTGGCCTGTGCCCGCATCGGCGCGCCCCACTCGGTGGTGTTCGCCGGCTTCAGCCCCCAGGCCCTGGCCTCGCGCATGGAGGACGCCGGCTCCCGGTTCCTCGTCACCTGTGACGGGTTCTACCGCCGGGGCAAGGTGGTTCCGCTCAAGGCCCAGGCCGACGAGGCGCTCAAGCTGCTGGCGGGCAAGCAGGATGTGGAGGCCGTGGTGGTGGTGCGGCGCACCGGCCATGAGGTGCCCTTCACGCCGGGCCGGGACCGCTGGTGGCACGAGCTGATGGAACAGGCCCAGCGGCTGTGCCCGCCCGAAGCGATGGACGCCGAGGACATGCTCTTCATGATGTACACCTCGGGCACCACGGGGCGGCCCAAGGGCATCGTCCACACCACGGGCGGGTACCTGACGGGCGTGTATGCCACCACCAAGTGGGTCTTCGACCTCCACGAGGACGACGTGTACTGGTGCATGGCCGACATCGGCTGGATCACCGGCCATTCGTACATCGTCTACGGCCCGCTGGCCAACGGTGCCACCACGGTGATGTATGAGGGGGCGCCCGACTGGCCCGACAAGGACCGGCCCTGGGCGATCGTCGAGAAGTACGGCGTGACCATCTTCTATACGGCTCCCACGGCCATCCGGGCCTTTGCCGCCGACGGGCCGGAGTATCCCCGCCGGCACGACCTCTCGAGCCTGCGCCTCCTGGGCAGCGTGGGCGAGCCCATCAACCCGGAGGCCTGGATGTGGTACCACGAGCACATCGGCGGCGGCCGCTGCCCCATCGTGGACACTTGGTGGCAGACGGAGACGGGGGCCATCATGATCACCCCGCTCCCCGGGGTGACGGTCACCAAGCCCGGCAGCGCCACCCGGCCCTTCCCCGGGATCAAGGCGGCGGTGCTGGACGACCAGGGCAACCCCGTACCGCCCGGCCAGGGCGGCGGCTACCTGGCCATCCTGCGCCCCTGGCCTTCCATGCTGCGGGGCATCTGGGGCGACGAGGAGCGCTACGTCAACACCTACTGGTCCAAGTGGGGCCGGGATGTGTACTACCCCGGCGACGGCGCCAAGATCGACGAAGACGGCTACTTCTGGGTGCTCGGCCGGGTGGACGACGTGATGAACGTGGCGGGCCACCGGCTGAGCACCATGGAGATCGAGAGTGCGCTGGTGTCCCACCCGGCCGTGGCGGAAGCGGCGGTGATCGCGGCACCTCACCCGGTCAAGGGCCAGGTGCCCGTGGGCTTCGTGATCCTGGAGGCCGGCCGGCAGGGCGGTCCCGAGCTGGAGGCGGAACTCAAGGAGCACGTGGCCAAGGTGATCAGCCCCATCGCCCGGCCCGACCGGGTGCTGTTCGTGCCCGACCTGCCCAAGACCCGCAGCGGCAAGATCATGCGGCGCCTCTTGCGGGATATCGTGGAAGGGCGCCAGCTGGGCGATACCACCACCCTGCGTGATCCCGACGTTCCGGAGCAGCTGCGCCAGATGTACGCCTCCCAGCCTGCCCGCTGACCACCCGCTCACCAGCCTGCTGCTGGCGGGCGGACCGGGCCAGCTCCCGGCCGGGGACCGGGGTCCTGCGGGATCCCGGTCCCTTTCCGGTGAGGGCGGATGACCAGCCCACCGCCCGCCACGCCCGGCCGGGATCATGCCCTCTGTTGCTTCGCATGGTCCCGGCCAACCGCTCTGGTCGGGTGGGGCAGGCTTTTTGCGATCCGCTCTGGTTGAAAGCGTCAAGAAAAGTTTACAATCGAACACGATTGATATAAGTGGTCGCCCCCTCCTTCGCCATCGTTCGACAGGTTTTGTCGAAAATGCGCGGTCGGTGGGTGGCGACCCCCACTGGTCACCGCACCGGCGGCACCCCCGGCCCTGCGGCTCCATGGCCCGTGGGCGGCCGGGCCGGCCTCCCGCGGCCGCTGGGCGGCGCCCGTACGGAGGGGAAAGAATGGAACTGGCGCCTGATGGGCCCCTGGCGCCTGGCGCACCGCACCTGGAACGGCCGGACACCGGGGGCGCAGGGCCCCGCCTGGACCAGCCCCAGGAGGCGGCGCCCGCCGGAGGGCGGGCCCCGGCTCTAGAGCCGGCGCCGGCGCAGGCCGGTTCGTCCGGCGACCACCGGGCCGGGGACCGGAGCGGCGCCGCAGGCGAACCCGGCGCCGCGGCCGCTGCTGCCGGCCTGGCGGGGATCCCCCTCGACTTGCTGGACATCCCGCCTCGGGTCCGCCTGGCGCTCCAGCAGCGGGGTTACGAGACCGTGGGCGATCTCGCCTGGCGGCATGACCCGCGGCTTCTGGCCGCCCGCGGCATGGGGACCCGGGGCCTGCTGGCCCTGGTCACCGAGCTGGCGCGGGTCATGGCCGACGGAGCCTACCAGCGGCAGCTGCTGGCCCGGGCCACCCGGTACGACCCCCAGCGGTTCCCCGAGGCCGTTCGCCGGCGGCCCGTGGACGATCTCGCGCTGGGCCAGCGGGCCTACCGGGCCCTGCGCCGGGCCGGGATCCAGACCGTGGGCCAGCTGCTGGAGCTGGGGGAACCGGGGCTGCAGCGGCTGCGAGGGCTCGGGCCCCGCTCGCTGGCGGAGATCTGCCATCGCCTGGACGCCCTGCAATCGGGCCGGCCCTTGCCGCCACCCGGCGGTGCCACCGGCGACCCCCTGGCCCCCGACCTGATGGACGATCCGGCTCCCATCGGTGCCCTGCTCCTGCCGCGCCGGGTCGTCACCGCCCTGCAGCGGGCGGGGCTGCACACCGTCGGGGCCTTGGCCGGCTTTACGCAGGAAGGGCTGCGCCGGTTGCGCGGGCTCGGGGAGAGCGGCGTCGCGGCCGTTCTGCAAAGCCTGCACCAGTACCGGCAGGAGTGCAGCCGCAGGGGAGCGTTCCCCCGCCGGCTGGAGGACTGGCTGCAGGAGCTGATCGAGCCGCTGCCCGACCGGGAGCGGGAAGTGCTGGCCCTGCGGTACGGCCTGCTGGGGGAGGAAGCCCACGACCTGTCGGCCATCGCCGCGCGCTGGCAGACCACCCGCCAGTGGGTCAGCGTGGTGCAGGGGCGGGCCCTGCGCCGCGCCAGGGCCCGGGCACGACTGGAGCGCTTCCAGCCGCTGGTGGACGCGGTCCGGGCTGCGGCGACCCGCTGCGGCGCCGCGGGGCCTGCCGAGCTGGCCGAGGCCCTGCGCCAGGACGGCACCGTGGGCGTGCCCGAGTCGACCGACCAGGCGGTCCGGCTGGTGGGCCTGCTGGTGCACGTGACGCCCGGGCTGCGGCGGGTGGCGGGGTCGACCTGGTCGACGGCGGAGATCGCCCAGCACCTGCCGGAGGCGGCCCGGCGCCTGCAGGAGTTCCTGGCGGCGGCCGGCCGCCCGCTGGCCCTGGCCGAACTGGCCGCCCACCTGGAGGAAGGCATGGGGGACCTGCCCGCCCCTGCGGAGGCGCTGGCCCGGGCGGTGGTGACCACCCAGGCTTCCTTCGCCCGCTTCCCCGGCGGGACCTACGGCCTTGCCAGCTGGCGCGCGGGACGACGGATGCGGGCCCGGGACTACGTCTACCAGGCGCTGCAGCGGCACGGGCGGCCCCTGCACTACGCCGAGCTCACCCGGCTGGTCAACCAGCTGTTGCCCGAAGGGCGGAAGATGCCGCCGACCCACGTGTTGACCATCCTGTCGTCGGGGGAGCCCTTCCGCCGCGTGGACCGGGGGATTTACGGCCTGAGCCACTGGGAACGGCAGCCGGAGCGGAACCTGGCGCAGCTGTGCCGCGATGCCCTGGCCGAAGCCGGGGAGCCGGCCAGCCTGGACCAGGTGGTCGCGGCCGTCCAGCGGGTGCGCAGCTACCCGCGGCGGACGGTGGCCCGGGCCCTCAACGAGGACACCGCCGTACTGCGCTACGGCCGGGACCGGTTCGGCCTGGCCGCGTGGCTGGCGACGGACCCCCGGTCCGCGGGGACGGTGCGGGTGCCTTCCTATGGCCCCCGCCCCACCAACCTGGCGGCGGTACGCGGGCTGCTGGCCGAGCTTCTGGCCGGTCACGTGTACGACACGTCCCAACTCACCTCGTACCTGGGCCGCTGGCGGCAGCGTTCCCAGGCCCGGCAGGTCATCGCCTACCTGGCCACCATGGGCTGGCTGACGGGCGTGGAGGACACCTGGACGGCCACGTCCCTGAACGACGGGTGGGTCCGGGCGGGCGGCGAGATCGACCAGCTGGCCGCCCTGGCTCTGGCCGACCCGGCCTTCGCCCACGCCGTCGTGCTCCACGGAGCCTTCCGCCAGCTGGCCCAGGGGGATGCAGGGCCGGCCCTTGACGTCGCCGCCGCCGCGGGCGGGGACGGGGGCGCTGGCGGAACCGGGCCCGCAGGGCACCGGGAGTCCGCCGTGCCGGCCCTGGACCAGGCCGCCGGCTGGCTGGCGGACCGCATCCGCCGGGCCGCCGGCGCCCGGGGGGAGGAGCCGGGCCCCGAGCTGCTGGAGCGGCTGCGCCGGCAATGGCTGGTTACCGCCTGGTTCGACCCCTGGATTTCCCTGCTGGTCCCGGAGCGGGTGGCACCGGCGGGCGGGGCGGGAGAGCCCAGCGGCGCCGCAGCGGCCGCCGCGGCGGACGAACCGGCGGCTGCCGGCGGGGGTCGCGGCCGGGGCGCCCTGGCCCGGGCCGCCTTGTGGGACTAGGCGGTGACCCGCCTCTGGCCCCGCCGCCCCGTTCACCTGCCGGCGGCGTGGGTGGAGACGCCGGCGACGGCCTGGGCCATCCTGGCCGACGTGGTGGCCTCCTGGTCGGGACCGGACCGGGTGGTCGACCTGGAGGCTCTGGGGGACTGGTGCCGGTCGCGGGGGTTGGACGCCAACCCCGTGCAGATCGAGGCGGAACTCTTCGCCCTGGGGCTGTGGCCTGTGGGCGAGGGCTCGCGCCTGCGCCTCTACATGCCTTACCGGCTGGTCGTGCCGCCGGGCGGGTTCGGTGCCGCCGGCTTGCCCGGCGGCGGCGACCTGGCCGACGCGGCGGCCGCCGCCCTGGAGGGCTCCGGGGTGGTCGCTGCAGCCCCCCCGGGCTGGCCCGCGGCGCCCCAGGCCCGCGTCGACGTGATCCCGCCCCTGGGGGGCGGGGGCCCGGCGGAGGCCGCAGCGCTGGGGGAAGAACCGGAACCGGGCGGCAACCCTCGCGACGGGTAGCGGTTACCGGCCGGCGCCGGGAGGCCGGCCGCGGCCGGCTCCCCGCACCCCTTGCCGGACCCCTGGTCCGGGAGGGCGGCTAGCGGGCCGGTGCCGGCGGATCGAGGGACTGGCGCAAAGGGAGGCCCAGCGGATGGATTCGAACCAGCGGGTAAGCAACCCGTCACGGCAGGAGGAAGGGGCGCCGCCCCCGGCACCGGCAGCCGCGGGGCCGGGGACGGTGGTTCCCGACTGGGCAGCCTTGCGGGAACTAGACCGGCAAGGGATGCTGGGCGCGGTCGCGGCCTTCCCCCACCAGCTGGAGGAAGCCCTGCGGCTGGGCCGGGAGGCGGCCAACCTGCCCCGGCCCCTGGCGGGCACCCCGCGGGCCGTGCTGGTGGCCGGCCTGGGCGGGTCGGCCATCGGCGGCGACTTCGTGGCGGCGGTTCTGGAGCCGGAAGCGCCGGTCCCGGTGGTGGTCCACCGGGATTACGGCCTGCCCGGCTGGGTGGGGACCGGGGACCTGGTCTTTGCCGTCAGCTACTCCGGGGCCACCGAGGAGACCCAGAGCGCTTTCGAAGAAGCCCTCGCCCGGGGGGCGGCGGTGGTGGCGGTCGCCAGCGGCGGGCCGTTGCTGGAGCGGGCAGCCGCGGCGGAGGCGGCCGGGCGGCCGGTCCGGCAGGTCCGGGTGCCCGGCGGCCTGGCGCCCCGGGCCGCCCTGGGCTACCTGATGCTACCGGTTCTGTACCTCACCTGCGCCTGGACCGGCATGGGCGATCCTTCGGCCCAGGTGGAAGAAGCCATCGCCGTCCTGCGCCGCCAGGCCCGCGAGCTGGAACCCGGCGGCCCGGAAGGCCCCGCCCACCGGCTGGCGCGGCAACTTCTGGAGCGGCCGGTGTTCATCTACGGCGCCGGGCGCCTGGGCCAGGCGGCGGCCTACCGCTGGCAGTGCCAGCTGAACGAGAACGCCAAGCTGCTGGCGCACTACCACGCGTTCCCCGAGCTCAACCACAACGAGATCATGGGCTGGGAGGGAGTGCCCCTGGACGGGGCGGCGGGTGGAACCGGCAGCGGCGGGCGGGACGGGGCATCGCACCGGCCGCTGGTGGTTTGCCTGCAGGCCGGCCCGGACCACCCGCGGAACCGGACGCGCATGGCCATCACCGCCGAGCTGGTGGACGGCCGGGCCGGCTGGGTCACCGTCGCGGGGCACGGCCGGAGCCGCCTGGCGCAGCTGCTCAGCCTTTCCTATTTCGGCGATTTCGTTTCGGTCTACGCTGCCCTGCTGAGGGGCCTTGACCCCTCGGCCATCGCCAGCATCCAGCGGCTCAAGGAGAGGCTGGCGGCCCTGCCGGTGGGAGCGGGCGGATCTTCGAACTGAAAGCCGGCGGGTTGAAACCCGCCGGCGGGAGATGGTCTGTGCCGGCGGGAGAACGCGGTCTTTCTCGCCGGGCGGGGACATAGCCATGGGCACCGGGAGGGGCAATCCCGGTGCCCGTGAACTTTTTCCGCCGGCGATGGGTCTGGGTGGCCGCGGCCCTTGCGGGCCTGGCCGCCGGCTGGGTGGCGGCGGCCGCCCGTTCCCCCGCCCCGGCGCCGGGCCGCTGGGTGTTCCGGGACGATCTCGGCCAGCGGGTGGCGCTGCCCGGCCCGCCCCGGAGGGTGGCCTGCAGCGGCCGGGATCTCTGCGACCTGGCCCGGGCGCTGCTGGGCGAGGAGGCCGTCATCGTCCTCCCCGCCGGAGCCGAAGAGCAGCGCCTGCGGGCGAGCGGTGCAGGCCTGGTGGTCCTGCCGGCGGTGACCCGCCAGCCGGGGCTGGCGGCACGATTGCGGGCCCTGGGCTGGCCGGCGGCCACCTTGCGGTGGCGGGACGTGGACCAGCTCCCCGCTGCTGCCCGGCGCCTGGCCGGGTGGTTGAACCAGCCCGGCCGCGGCCAGGAGCTGGCCGCGGCCTACCGGCGCCGGCTCGATCGGGTCGCAGCCGCCGTGGCCGGGGTGCCCGAGGCGCAACGGCCGGTGGTGGTGGTGCTGGCGTGGGATCAACCGCCGGTCTGGGCGCAGCCGGGCAGCCCGGTGGCCACCCTGGTGCGGCGGGCCGGGGGGCGCCTGCCGGCGGAGGGAAGGCCGGGTGAAAGGGCAGGGGGGACGGGGATTGCGGCGTGGTGGCACCGCCCGCGCAGCCGCTGGGGAGGCCTGGCCCGGCTCGACGTCCCGGCCGGGGCTGGTGCGGGCTGGCAGGCGGGCGAGGAGGGGTGGCGGGCCCTGGGCCACCCAGGTCCCGTGCGGGTGGTGACCCCGCTTTTGACGCCCATGGTCCCGCCGGGCGGACCGGCGGTGGGCACGGCGCTCTACCTGCCGCCCGCCCAGCTGCTGGGGGCGGGCCCGGCGGCCCTGGAAGGCCTTGAACGGCTGGCTGCGTGGCTCTACCCGGAGCGGCTCGCATTCGAAGGCGATCCGCACCGGCTGGTGCCCCTGCGGGTGGCGCCCTGAGGGGCCGGGCCGGGGCAACGCCGCTCCGGTCCGGATTGCGGCGGTGCGGGCGGCTGCCGGCCGGGGGCGGCACCGCAGCTCCGGCCCGTGCCCGGGTGGTCGACCCGGACCGTCCCCAGGGCGGCCGACGGCACGGCCACCCTGGGCTGCGGGGTGCGGGCGGCCGGGTCAGTGCCGCCGCTGGAGGATCACCAGCCCCAGCCCGGTCCGGGCGCGAAACGCCCCCTCGGTACCCGCCAGGGCGTTGCTGACGGTGTAGGCCGTTCCCCAGGCCAGCGTGGCGTCCGCCAGGGGGTAGACCAGCCCTTCGGTGCTCACGCCGGTCATCCGGGGGGTGAGGGGTACCAGGGAGACGACCTGCCCCGGCCGGCCCTGGAACCGGACCTCGCCGGGGCCCACCAGGGGCGCGACGTGGGCGGGTGCGGCCAGCACCCTGAGGGCGTGGCCGCCGGCCACCCAGCGGGCGGCCATCAACAGGTTGGTCAGGGTGTGGTCGACCCGGTCTCCCACCCCGCCCACCAGGTAGAGGGGAGCCGGGCCCAGCCGCTGCCGGGCCAGGTCCAGGGCCAGCTCGGTGTCGGTGAAGTCCTTGGCGGGGGGAACGCGCCGGACCTCCACGCCGGCCGCCCGGGCCGCCTCCACTTCGGCGGCGGTCAGGGTGTCAAAGTCGCCGGCCAGCAGGTGCGGCCAGAGGCTGGCTGCCCGCAGAAGGCGCAGGCCCCCGTCGGCGGCGATGCAGAGGGACGCCCCGGCCACCAGGCGGGCCGTTTCGGCCACCAGGGCCGGTTCGTCCAGGTCACCTCCTGCCACCACCACGCCGTAGGGCGGGGAGGGAGGCGGCAGAAAGCCGAAGGGTTCGGAAAAGGGATGGGCTCCCGGTACGGGGGACAAGGGAACACCTCCCGGCATGTCCGGTTCTTCCCCTGCATAGGGTCATACGGGTCCGGTGGCGGCCGGGTCACCGCCGGCCGGTGCACCGGCACCGCCGACGCCGCTTGACCGGAAGGGGGAGGAACCGTGTCGCGGATCAAGGAACTGGCGGCCGAATTGCGGGAGCAGGAGCGTCCCCTGCTCGACCACTACAAGCAGCTGGTGGATGCCGCCACCAAGGAGACGGAGCGGCGCCTGGCGCAGATGATGTACAACTACCAGCGCTTCCAGCTCCAGAGCCTCGAACTGTTCCAGGACCGGGTTCCCGAGCGGTTCCATTGTTTCGGCGTCGTCACCCACGATGACGTCAACGTCCGCCAGCGGCCCTCCGGCAAGTCCGAGGTCCTGGCCCGGGTGGGCCGCGGGACGCCGGTCATCGTCATGGCCTTCGAGGGGTTCTGGGCCGAGGTGCAGCTGGTGGGGGGCGAGACGGGTTACGTTTTCAAGGATTACGTCCGCTGCGAGGCGGGCGGGTAGAACCGGCCGGTCCGGCCGCCTGGCTGCGGCCGTCCGGGCCGCGGGCGGCCCCGGGAGCCTCGTCGCCGCCTGCAATCTCACCACCCGCCCCGCTGTCGCCCCCGCTGCCGGCAGCCCGGTGGCGGGCAAGCCCGGCGGGGGCCTCGCTACCCCGCGCCGGCCCGTCCCAGGCCGGCCTCCCGCTCCCCCTGCTGCCAGGGACGTCCGGCCCGCCGGCCGTTTCCCCGGCGGGCGGGCCGCCCGCGTTCCCAGGGCCGGCCGCGCTGCCGCCGGTGTTCATGGCGGCGTGAAGCTGGTTCATCCACGTGGGGTTGGCCCGGGCGAAGGCGACGAACCGCTCGATGCGCTCCAGGGTTTGGCGGCTGACATGGTGCTCGATGCCCTCCACATCCTGCTGGACCACCTCCTCGTCGTGCACGCCCAGCAGGCGCAGGAAGGTGGCCAGCGTCTCGTGCCGCTGGCGCATGGCCCTGCCGATGGCCTCGCCGCGCTCCGTGAGCACCAGGCCCCGGTATCGCTCGTAGGTGACGAAGTTCTGCTCGTCCAGTCGCTGGACCATGCGGGTGACGGAGGACGGCTGCAGGTTCAGGGCCAGGGCGATGTCGCTCACCCGGGCGTAGCCCTTGCTGCGGATGAGCTCGTAGATGGTCTCCAGGTAGTCTTCCATGCTGGGCGTCGGCCGCACCCGGGTCACCTCGTTGCCGCCCTGGGGAGGGGCCCGCCGGACCTTGGTGGCGCGGCGCCGGTCCGGTGACGGGCCGCCGGGCGGCGGGTTCTCGCCACCAATATAGCTTACGTGGGGAGGCGGCGCGCCAGGGGGCCCGGGTGGCGCCGGCAGCCCGGGCAAGGACCCGGCGGCGGGGGACAAGAGGACAAGAAGGGAGGCAGCCTGCCGGCTGCCTCCCGAGCTTGCGGGGATGTGATCCGCGCGTTACCGCGCACCGCTTCCGGGCTTCAGGCCTGCTGTGCCTCGGCGACCCGGGAACGTCACTCGGTGACGTGGATGGTGCCCTTCATCGTGGCGGAGTGGCCGGGCACCGTGCAGATGAACTCGAAGTCGCCCGTCTGCTGGGGCGTGAACTCGATGGAGGTGCTCTTGCCGGGATCCGTCAGGCCGATTTCCAGACCGAGCTGCTCCGCCACCAGGTCATGCTGGACGGAGTCGTTGTTGACCAGCTCGATGGTGTAGGTCTGGCCCTTCTTCAGGTTGATCTCCGTCTGGTCAAAGGAGATGTTCTGGGCGGTGACCGTGATCTTGTTTCCGGCCGCCTGGTCGCCACCGTTGCCCTCGTTGCCGCCGCCGCCACCGCCGCCGCAAGCGGCGAGGACCGGCAGGGCCAGCAGCATCAGGGCCGCGACCACCAGCAGAGAACGGCGTGCGCGCTTCATGCTGGGCAAGTCCCTCCTTACGGGATTTCGGTCCACCGTTCTTTTATATCCCATCCCGGAGGTTCCCGCACTCGGATGGATAACCGATTTCAACCCCCGTCCCTCGACCGGGGCCGGCGCCGCGGCCGGCCCCGGAACCCGATCCGGCCCTGGCCCCGGACTCGGGCCCGGGCCGCGAAGGCCCGGGCGAGCGGAGTCCCCGCAAGCCATAGCCTGCCCGCCCTGGGGACGGAAGCGCGCCCGGCGGGCCCGCCCGGCGCGGCAGGGACCCGTTCAGGCCGGGTAACGGCCGGCGCGCGGCGGGCCCGCGCCGTCAGGTCCAGTCAGGTCCACGTCCCGGGCCGGTTCGCGGAAGCCCGCTCGGGCGGATAACGGCCGGCGCGCGGTTCACCCGCCAGCTGGGCCACGTAGGTCCACAGCACGCGGGCGACTTCGGCCAGATGGGCACGGTCCACGTGCTCCAGGCGGTCGGTGTGCCAGTGGTAATGGGGAATGCGCCCGCCGGGACCGGTCGCCAGGAAGGTGATGGCCGGGATCCGCCGCGCCGCGGGGACCAGGGCATCGGTGGGCAGGAGGGGCCGCGGCCCCGGGGTCAGCCGGCCGGCCGGCAGCGCCGCCGCCAGCCGGCGGGCCTCCTGGACCAGGCAGGCGTCGTAGCGCACGGGCAGCAGCATGCCTTCGGCCGTCAGGTAGTGGAGCCGGCCGGCACCTACGTTGTCGATGTTCAGCACTGCCACCCGGTTCCCGCGCGGCCGCGGGAACCAGGGGTGGGAGAGCAGGGCCGCCATGCCCCGCATGCCCGTCTCTTCGGCCCCCGTCAACGCCACCACCAGCTCGACCCCCGGCAGGGGGCGCGCAGCCCAGCGCCTTGCCAGGGCCAGGGCCACGGCGACCCCGGAGCCGTTGTCGTTGGCCCCGTTGATGGGCCGCCCGGTGGCCCAGCTGAGCAGGAGGAACCCGGCCACCGCCGCAGAAACCAGGGCTGCCGCGGCCAGCGGCCCGGCGGCGACCATCCCCGCGGCCCGGGCCGCCAGCAAGAGGGGCACCGCGGCGAAGGCGGCATACCCGGCAACGAAAAAGGCCTGCAGCCAGGGCAGAAAGCGCGGTGCGAAGAGCCAGCTGCCCCACTGGGTGTCGTAGTGGGCGGTGATCACCAGGTGCAGCGGCCCCGGCTCACCCCGCCGGCCGCCGGGCGGCTCCTGCGGGCCGGCCGCCGGCAGTCCCGCTGCCGAGGGTCCCGGGCCCGCTTCGGCGGGCTGCCGGGCCGCTGCCGCGCGCGGGGCGCCTTGCGGCCAGCGTGCCACCACATTCTGGGAACGACCCCGTGGCACCACCCAGGCCAGGCTGACGGGGATGCCGCCGGGCCACAAGGCCAGCTCCCCCAGCAGGGGAACCAGGGTCACAAGGGCCATAAGGGCCAGCAGCCCGCTGCCGGCTCCTGGGCCGGCCCAGCGGGCACCGGCCAGGCCCAGGGCCGCCAGCACCAGGCCGGTGAGGCCGGGGCCCAGGTAGAGGGTGTGGCGCGGCGCGGTGAAGGGCTGCAGGTCGACCTCAAAGCCCAGCTCCGCCAGCCGCGCCGCCAGCCAGCGGGCCGCCCGCCCCTCTTCGGGCGTACAGGTGCCCCGGTGGGGAAGGCGGCACAGGGACTCCAGATCGTCCCACGGGTCCGGCACCGGTGGCTCCCCGGTAGCGGCCGTCCTGGTTCCGCCCATGGCGGCACACCCCCTGGCGGCACGGGGCGGGATTGCCCGGGCTGCATCCCTGGCCTCCGCGTTGCCGCAATGATTCTCGGGTGGACGCCTCGAGCCCTTCACTCCGTGGCTGCGGGGCCCTCCCCGCTGCCGTGCCACGGCCAGCGGGCCTCGACGGCCAGCCACCGGGCGGCGGCGTCCAGCTCGGCCCGCTCCAGCTGGTGGCCCGTGCCGGCCCGGTGCAGGGTGACCGCCGCGCCTGCGGCTTCCAGGGTCCGGGCCAGCTGGAGGCTCTGCTCTGGAGGCACCACCGGGTCCTGCCGCCCGGCCGCGACGAGAACCGGCCGCCCCGCCAGCGCACCCGCCTCAGGGGCCTCCACGGGAACGGCCATGGGCCGGAACAGCACCGCCCCCGCCAGCAGCCGGGGGTGGCGCACCAGCAGGGCTGCTGCCAGGTTGGCGCCGTTGCTGTAACCCACCGCCACCACCCGCCCCGGGTCAAAACCGTAGCGGCGCGCCGCCGCGGTGACGAACCGGGCCATGTCGCCGGCCCGCCGGCGCAGGTCGGCGGCGTCCAGCACGCCGGGCGCCAGGCGGCGGAAGAACCGGGGCATGCCGTCCTCCAGCACCTGGCCCCTGGGGCTCAATAGGGCGGCCCCGGGCCACAGATGGGCACCCAGGGGCAGCAGGTCGTGCTCGTCGCCTCCCGTGCCGTGGAGGAGCAAGAGCACCGGGGCCCGATCGGGGTCATCCGTACCGCGGGCGAACCGGTGGATGAAGCCCAGCTCCCCAAAACCGCTGGGGTGGTGCAGCGGCGGCAGGGCCTGCTCCAGGGCCGCCCGGGCCGGTTCGTACCAGGGCGGCAGGCGCAGCCCGGTGCCCAGAGCGTCCCGGTCCTCGTCGATCAAGAAACCCGGTGGATCGGTGGCGATCTCGAAGAGCACGCCCCCCGGCTCCCGGAAGTATATGGAGCGGAAATACTGGCGATCCTGGACCGGCGTGACGTGCAGGCCCAGCCGGGCGAGGTGCTGCTGCCAGGCCGCCTGGGTCCGGTCCGTGGGCGTGCGGAAGGCCACGTGATGCACCGTGCCCGCCCCCAGGGTGCCCCGGGGAGCACGGGCGTCGCCGGCCAGCTCCAGCCAGCGGCCGGTGCCGCCCGGCCCGGCGACCCAGAGCTGGGGCGGGGAGGCCGGCCCTGGTTCCTGCGGGGCGGGTGGGGCGGGAGCGCCATCCGTCCCCTGGGATCCCGGCTGCTCCCGGCCGGAGCGGCCGCCCGCCGGCCGGTACCCGAGCTCCCGAAGGATCCTGGCCGTGGGTTCGATGTCGCGAACCGTAAGGCGCACGCCGGCGACGGCGCCGATGGCGGCGGTGGCGGGCACGGGCCCGCCCGGCCAGCCCGGCCCGCCGGGGCCGGGTTCCTCCACCAGGGCCAGGGGCAGGCCGTCGGGATCCTGGAAGAACAGGGCCTGCCGGCCCAGGGGGCCCGGCCGCCGGTGGCAGGCCACGCCAAATCCTTCCAGGCGCTCTTGCCAATAGTCCAGGGTTCCTTCCGGAACGGAGAGGTACACCAGGGTGGCCTGGCCGGCGCCGTGACGGCCGCGGCCGGCGCCGGGCACGGGGAAGAAGGTGAGCAGGGTGCCGGGCCGGCCCGTCTCGTCGCCGAAGTAGAAGTGGTAGGTCCCCGGGTCGTCGAAGTTCACGGTCCGCTTGACCAGCCGCATCCCCAGCACGCCGCCATAGAAGTCCGCGTTGGCCTGGGGATCGCCGGCGATCATGGTGACGTGGTGGATGCCCTCCACCTGCTCTCCTCGCTGCTGCTGGGGCACGGTCGTGTCGCGGGCCATGGTCGCCCTCCCTGCCGCTTGCTGGCGTGGCGCCTGCAAGGCAGGCGCATCCACACCTAGCGTACCTTACGGGACCGGCGACCGGACCCCGGGGCTCCGGGGTCCCCCGCTGGCCGGGGAGCGCCGGCCGCGGCCGCAAAGGGTGCGGGCGGGACGAACCAGCCCCGCCCGCCGGGGGTGCCGTTGCCGATTCGCCGGTCCTCCTGCGTCCGGGCTGCCCCGGTGGTGCCGGCCGGGCGGCAGGGCGGATCTTGTCACGCCAGTTGCTGGTGCTCCCGCCGCCGGGCTTGTTCTTCCATCAGGGCGGCGGCCTCGGCCAGGATCTCCCTGGCGTAGGCCTCGACCTGGGCGCGCAGCTCCGGTGTGGCGTAGATCGCCTCCAGCTCCTGGTGGGCCATCAGGGCGCGGCGCAGGTACCAGATGCCCTGGTCGAAAGCCTGCCCGAAGAGGGCCTGGGCGACCTCCATCTCCTCCCGGTACCGTTCCAGGGCTTCCACGTTGACGAAGGCCGCCGTGTCGATCACCAGGTCGCCCGTCTTGGGTTCGTAGGTGTGGGGGTAGGCGTTGTGCACCACCGCCACGCCCAGTTCGGGGATGAGCACGTGGTCCAGGCGCCGCCCGTGCAGGCCGCAGTGGTAGGCCTCGATGTCCAGGCCCCGGCGCAGGGCCGCTTCCGCCACCCGGGCCACCAGGGTGGCGCAACCGGTGCCCGGGTTGCCGCGGATGAACACCCGCCGGGGCAGCGGGTCCAGCAGGCTGTCCAGATAGTGGCGGGGCCCTTCGGGGGTCACGGCGCTGGCAAACAGGCGCCGGATCCGCCCGCGCCGCCCGGCGCGCACGACCCGGTGCCCCTCGAAGACGGCGGCCTCGATCTCGTGGGCGGAGTGGTCAAGGGCCGCCAAGTCAAGGGCCCCTGCATGCTCGTAGAAGTCCTCGTACAGGCCCAGGGCTTCCAGGGCCAGTCCCAGGTAGCGGTGGGCCAGCTGGAAGCGCTGGCGCACCCGCCGCCCGGTGGCGTCGATCCTGTCCTGCCGGGACGCCAGCAGGTCCCGGCCGGCCGTGGCCTCCAGGCTCAGCAGGCGGCCGACCAGGCCCGGCAGGGGCGGCTCCACCGCATGGGGCGGCGTCCCGTCCACCACGGCCAGCCCCAGCTCGGGTGCGTTGACGCCGTCCAAGGAGGACGGATCCGACGGGCAGTGGAACAGCTCCACCCCCACACCCCTCTCCATCAGCCCCTCTGCCACCATCCGGATGACCGCCGACTTGCCGGTGCCCGGCCCGCCCTTGAGGACGAAGACCCGGCGCGGCTCGGGCCAGGCGATGTATTCGAAGAACGACTGAAACCCGTGGCCGGTGTTGCCGCTGGCGAACAAATGGCGCACCCGTCCGTGACCCGTGGCCATCCTGGTGCCCCCCCCTTGTTGCCCTAGACGCCCGTGACCGGAAGCCTGTGCGGACCATCGGGAACCCGCGATGCTACACGCTATGGAGGCGGCCGGGGGCGGGGTGCCTGTACGCGGCGGGGCGGGCGGCCCGAAATGTCAGGGAACCTGACAGGGGAGGCGGAAGGTCCAGGGCGGCCGGCCGGCGGCTCCGGGACGATCCGGGACGGCCGCCGCGCAAGAACGCCCCGCCGGGCCGTCCTGCCCTTGCCACGCCGTGCTGCGGGCGCCGGAGCACGGCCGCGTCACCCCTGCCCGGGTTGCCGCAGGCCGGGCGGAGGGGAACGGACCTGCCGGTGCCGCCATATGTATGAAAGAACCCACGGCAAGGGGAGGGGGCTGGCGTGTCGCGGCACCGCAACCTGCCCCTGTATTCCATTGGAACGGTGTGCCACCTGACCGGCCTGAGCGAGCGCCGCATCCGCTACTACGAGCAGGCGGGCCTGCTGCGCCCGGCGCGGACGGCGGGCAACCAGCGGCGGTACAGCCAGGCGGACGTGGACCTTTTGCTGGAGATCAAGTGGCTGCTCCAGCAGGGGCTGCACCTGGACGAGATCCGCCGCCGCCTGCTGGAGCGCCGCGGCCGCGACGAGGTCATGGGACCTCCCGACGTGCCGGCGGCCCGAGCCGCGGCCGAGCCCTGGCCCCTGGCCGCGGCAACGCCGGCGGTGCACCGCCCGCCGGGGGCGGGTTCGCCCCGCTGGCCGGGGTCCCGCTGGCCCGACCGCCCGGGCGCCTCCGGCGCGGCGGCCGGGGTCGCCGAGCCGCCTGCCGGCCTGGGGCGCATCGACCGCCTCTTCCGCGGGCCGGCTCCCGCCGTGCCGGGTATGGGCACCGCCCGCAGCCTGTACCCGGCCCTGGACCCCACCGTGCTCTACGAGGTGCGCCGCTGGCAGCGCCGCCGCAACCCGCCGGCGCCGGGGGAGGCAGGGCGCGATGCGCCGGCCGCCGGCTGAGCCGGCTCCTCCCGACGAACCGGCCCGGCGACTGGCCCAGCAGGGCATCCAGCTGGTGCAGCTGGTGTACGCCGACGTCCTCGGCGTGCAGAAAGGGCTGACTCTGCCGGTCCAGCAGGCGGCGGCCGCCTGGGACGGCGGCGTGCGGGTGGACGGGGCGTCCCTGGAAGGGTTCATGCGCGTCGAAGAGCGGGAGATGCGCCTGCGGGCCGGCGGGGAGCAGGTGTTCGTCCTGCCCTGGGAGCCGGGTGGCCGCGTGGCCATGGTGCCCGCCGGGATCTACACCCGCGACGGGCGCCCCTTCGACGGCTGCCCGCGGGAGCGGTTGCAGGCCGCGGTGCGCCGGCTGGACGGGCTCGGCGTCGCCGTGGAGCTGGCCTTCGAGATGGAGTTCTACCTCCTGCGGCGGCGCCGGGGCCGCCCGGAGGTCCGGGTGCCGGACCGGACGGGGTATCTGGACCTCTCGGTGCGGGACGCGGGGGAGCCGGTGCGGCAGGAGATCGCCCTGGCGCTGGAGGGCATGGGCATCGTGGTGGAGTCGGTCCATCACGCCGTGGCCCCGGCGCAGCACGAGATCGATCTGGGCTGGCAGCCGCCCCTGGCGGCCGCCGACCACCTGCTGATCGCCCGGCGGGCCGTCTACGCCGTGGCGGAGCGCCACGGCATGCACGCCACCCTTCTGCCCAAGCCCCGGGCCGGCACCCACGGCTCGGGCCTGCACGTGCGGATGCGGGTTCGTCCCGCGCCGGGTTCGGGCTGGAGCCGGGCCGCCGTGACCCGCCACTGGCTGGCCGGGCTGCTCCACCATGCGCGGCCCCTCTGCGCCGTGACCAATCCCCTGGTCAATTCCTACAAGCGGCTGGTGCCGGGGTTCGAGGCGCCGGTGTACGTGGTCTGGGGTCGCGACACCCACGCTCCCCTGGCCCGGCTGGTGGCCGGCTGGGAAGCGGGGGAGCTGGAATGGCGGGCGCCGGATCCCTGTTGCCACCCGTACCTGGCGCTGGCCGTCCTGCTGCGGGCCGGTGCCGACGGCCTGGAGCGCCGCCTGGAACCGCCCCCGCCGCTGGAGGAGAACGTGTTCGAGCTGGACCCGGCCGAGATCGCCGCCCGGGGGCTCGAGCCGCTGCCGGGCAGCCTGGGCGAGGCCCTGGACGACATGCGCCTGAGCGGGCTGGTGCGGGAGGCCCTGGGGGATTACCTGTTCAGCCGTTACCTGGAGGCCAAGCGGACGGAGTGGGACATCTACCGCGTCCAGGTGCACCAGTGGGAGCTGGATCAGTACCTGCCCATCTTTTGAGCGTGCCTGTTGATGGGGTCTGCAAATCCGGTGACGGGATGGCGAAACCGTCTAGCCGCCCTGGCCATCGCCGCCGGTCGAGCCCGGCGTCCCGGTGACGCCCGCCTCCCTGAGCGCCCGCTCGATGGCCGCCCGGTTGCGCCCGAAGCCGCGAAACACCTTCCCGCCGATCACCACCGTGGCCGTGACCCGGCTCTGGTAGCGGTGGACCAGCCGGTCGTAGGCGTCGGGGTCCCGGCGCACGTCGTAGGCGGTGAACTCGACCCCCATCCGGCGGAGGAACTCCTCCGCATGGCGGCAATCCCCGCAGCCGGGTTGCACGTAAAGCTCCACCTGCGGGGGCATGCGGGCACCTCCTCTGGGGCTCCGGCCTGGGCGGGCAGGTTCATCCTGCCACCCGGCGGCCGGCGCTATACAGGTTACCAGGCCAGCCGGTCGCCGGCACCCGGGCGCAGCAGCATCTGCTGCCGCCGGCCGGCAGCGCTACGCAGGCTCCCAGGCCAGCCGGTCGCCGGGGCGTGTTCCCGTGGCGGCCAGGGTGCCGGCCGGCAGTTCCAGCACGCTATGACCGCGCCACACCAGGGGGCCCACCCGCCCGGGGACCAGGAGGTAGGCGGCCACCACTCTGCCCGACCGGTCCAGGTGCACCACGTCCAGGGGAAAACCCATGCCCAAGCTGTGGACCCACCGGCACGGCCAGAGCCAGAGGCCTTCCCCGGGGGCCAGCTCGTGCCGGCCCAGCAGGCCCCGGCTCCGGCTGCGCCACGAGGCTGCCACCGCAATGGCATGGCCCAGTTCCGTCCCCCGGGTCCGGTTGACCACCCGCACGGGTCCCCGGCCCGGCGGCCCGGCGCCGGTTCCACCCTCCCTGCCGTGAACCTTCCGCATCGCCCTCCTCCTTCCCGGGACGAACCGGCCCTGTGGCGGCCCCAGGCTACGGCGACGGCCCCGGCCTGCGCCCGTCGCCGGGTCGCGGCTGCAGCCTCTGCCCGTGGCCCGCGCGTCCCACGCACCCGTGACGGTCGCCGCCGGTTCCTGCCCGGTTGCCGCCCCGCCGGCGGCCCCCGAGGTCGCATCCATGATGTCGGGCCGGCGGGCAGGGCGTTGAGGGGGCTGCAGCGACCCGTTCATGTCCCGCGGCAAGGCCGCATAGGGTTGTCCCCGGCAGGTTGTCCGTTCCCGGACGCGTCCGGGACGGCCGGAGGTGGCCACCATGGGATGGACGGCGGACGCTGCAGATCACCGGATAGATCACGGAACCGGCGACCCCTCACCCCTGACGGCCCCCGAACCGCCCCGGGACGGGTGCAGATCCCTGGTACCGCGCTCCCAGGGCGGCTCCCGCCCCAGCTCCTGGGAGGAACGGTCCGGCAGGCCGGCGGGGCTCGGGACCGCAGCCGGCGGTGCGCAGGCCGTGATCGGCCTCGAAGGGACCTGGGAGGTCACCTGGTCCGGCCGGGCTGGCCCGCCGGTCCGGGTGCGGGTACCCGAGGAGCCCCCATGCCCGCCAGGCTCGGCTCCACCGCGGGCGGTGGTCTACCGGCGGGATGTGGAGGTGCCGCCGGGGCTCTTGGGTGGGAAGGACGTCCGGGCCTATCTGGAGCTGGCCATGGTGCTGGGCCGGGCCCGGGTGCAGGTCAACGGCGACGCCTACGACGTCCCGGGGGCCGGCCAGGTCAACGCGTGCCTCGACATCACCCGCTCCCTGCGCCCCGGGACCAACCGGCTGGTCGTGGAAGTGGCCGGGCCACTGGAAGGAGGGGAGGAGGGGCGGCAAAGCCGGCGCCTCCGCCGGCGACGAAGCCGGCGACCGGCCTTGCTTGCCGGCGCCCAGGAAGGCGCTGGGCCCGCGGGGGTCCAGGCGGTGGCCTGGGGTGCCTGGGCCCGGCCCGAGGCGGTTCCGCCGGGGTTCCTCCCACCGGGCCTGGCGGGTCCGGTCCGCCTGCGGTTCGTCCGCGGCGTGGTGCCGGTGGCGGTGAGCTGGTTCTTCCGGGACGAAGCAGAAGGGGCGGGGTCCGGGTCCAGCGCAGCGGGCCGGGGCGGCGGGAGGGCCGCCGGTCGCCCGCTGCCGGGTCCGGCAGGGCCATGGGCACGGCCGGAGCCGGCGGGACCACGGCCCCTCCGCGTCCCCTGGCGACCCGGGGCGAGGGGGGAGACCCCGGACCTGCCGGCGGGCGGGCCGGGCCCGGCCGTGGCGTACGGCTGTGTCCGGGTACGCTACCTGGCGACGGAACCCCTCCAGGGCCGGTGCTGGATCGAGATCGAGCCGGACGGGTTCGATGGCCCCGGTGCCCGGGCGGCCTGGGACGTGGAGGCCCGGCCGCCCGGTGGCACCTGGGAGGTCTGGTTTGCGCTGCCTTCCCCACGGCTGTGGACCGTGGGGGATTGGGGCCGGCCGCACCTCTACCGCCTGCGGGCCGGCTTCGAGCCTGCCGGCGGGACGGCCCAGCCACCGTTGGTCTCCGCCGGCTCCGGGGAACCCGCCTCGCCCGCAGCGGCCTGGGGGCCGGCCCCCGCGGTGGAAGTCCTGGCCGGCGTCCGCTTCATCCGGCGGCTGGAGGGCGCCTGGTACCTCAACGGGCAGCCCCTGCGCTTCCGGGGCGCCTGCTTGCTGCCCCTGGCTACCTGGCCGGGGGCTATCACCCCGCGCCAGGCCCGGGCCTGGGTCCGGCGGGCCCGGGCCCTGGGGCTCAACGCCCTGCGGGTGTACGCCCACCTGGCCCACCCCGCCCTCTACGAGACGGCCAGCCGCCTGGGCGTCGTCCTCTGGCAGGACCTGCCTCCGGTGGGGTGCCCCACCCCGGAGGCGGCGGCCGCGCTGGAGGAACAACTGGCGGCCTGGGTGGAAGAGGCAGGCCGCTGGCCTGCGGTGATCGCCTGGTCCATCTGCCCGGAGCCGGCCCTGCCCCTGGCCGGAGAACGGCCGCGCGGGCCGGGCATCCGGACCCCGGCGGGTATCCGGATCCCGCGGCTGCAGGCGACGGGCAGCCGGGTGGCCGCCGGCCTGGCCCGGCAGCTGGCTGCCCTGGACCCCGGCCGGCCCGTCCTGGAGCGGGCGGGTGCTCCGTCCTGGACCCGAACCGGCGGGGCGATGCGGTTCTTTCCCACGGGGGACGTCCCCGACCCCGCTGCCTTGGAACGGCGGTGGCGCCTGGCACCCCATGTCACGGTGATCGCGTCCCTTGGCTGGCCGGCGGGCGACCAGACTGCCCAGGCGCGATTCGTAAGGTATAGCGGGGATGCTTTGCGCCGGCGGCCCTACCCGGCCAGCGGCGGGTTCTTTTTTGCGCTCAACGACCCTCCTGGCGGTCCGGCCTACGGCCTCTACACGGCCGAGGGACGGCCCCGCGAGGCGGCCCGGGCATGCCGGGAGGTCCTTGCGCCGGTGCGCCTGCTCGTGGGGGCGTGGCCCCGGCGCTGCCGCCCGGGCCGCGGCTTTCGCCTGCCGGTGTGGCTGGTCAATGACACCGCCCGGCCCCTGGCAGGGCGGTGGACGTGGCAGCTGGTGGCGGGACGGCAGGTGCTGGCCGCCGGCACCATGGCCTGCGGGGCCGCTGCCAGGTCCCTGGTGCCGGTGGGCTGGATCACCGGCCGGTTGCCCCAGGAGGCCGTACCCTCGCCTTGGGCGAGGCCGGCCACCGGTGCGGGAAGGGACGAACCCGGCCCCCCGGCGCGGGCCTTGCCCCTGGTGCTCCACCTGGACCTGCAGGTGGGCGGGCGGGTAGTCCGTTCGGCCTACCCGCTGCCGGCCTGGCTTCCCGGCCCGGCCGGCCCCGGTGCGCCCGCGGCGGGTGGCGCCGGGGACCCGGGGGGAACCCCGGAGCGGCTGCGTTCGTCCTAACCCATTGACGGCGCCTGCAGCCGGACTATGCTGGAATTCCGGAAGGCGACCCGGGTCGCCGGGGTCCCCGCCCTGGGCTTGAGTTCCCGGGTTGCCGCCCCGGGCTCGCGGGCCGAAGAGGGCCCTGTGGGAGGGAGAACCGTGACGTACCTGGATCCGGCGGCCACGGTGATCGGCACGCCGGCCTGGCCTCTGTGGCTCCTGCGCGGCCTGGAAGCGGCCGTGGTCTTCGTGGTGGTCTACAACCTGGCCGTGTACCTCGGGGGCCTGCGCAATCCCCGCCCGGTTCCCCGCACCGCGCCGCGAGCGCGGTTTGCGGTGCTGATCCCCGCCCACAACGAGGAGGCCGTGATCGGTCCCCTGATTGAAAGCCTGTGGCGCCAGGAGTACCCGCGCCACCTCTATGACGTCTTCGTCATCGCGGACAACTGCACCGACGGGACGGCCGCCGCCGCCCGGGCCGCGGGGGCCCGCGTGTGGGAGCGGTTCGACGACCGCCGGCGGGGCAAGCAGTACGCCGTGGCCTACGCCCTGGAGCGCATCGCCAGCCTGGGCCGGCACTACGACGCCGTGGTGATGTTCGACGCCGACAACCTGGTGCAGCCCAACTTCCTGCAGGTGATGAACGACCACCTGGCGGCGGGCGAGAAGATCATCCAGGCCTACGTGGACGCCAAGAACCCCGACGACAGCTGGGTGGCGGCCGCCTTCGCCTTCAGCTTCTGGATGAGCAACCGCTGGCGGCTGCAGGCCCGGCACAACTGGGGCCTGTGCGGCGCCCTGGCCGGCACGGGCATGTGCATCGCCTGGGAAGTGCTGGAGCGGGTGGGGTGGGATGTGAACACCCTGACGGAAGACCTGGAGTTCTCCGCCAAGGCGCTGCTGCACGGCTACGTGACCACCTTCGCCCGGGAGACCCGCATCTACGACGAAAAGGTGACGGGGTTCGTGGCCTCCTGCCGCCAGCGGGTGCGCTGGGCCCGGGGGAACGTCCAGGTCATGCTGATCCACGCGCCCCGGCTGCTCTGGGCTGGCCTGCGCCAGCTGGATCCGGTGAAGTTCGAGTTCGTCTTCGACCTGACGCGGCCGCTGCATCTGGTGGTGACGGCGGCAGCCTCGCTGCTCAACCTGGTGGCTGGGCCGGCCCTGGCCCAGTGGGGCTGGGTCCCCCTGCCCGAGTGGCCTGTGCGCCTGACGGCCCTCTTTGCCCTGGTGGGACCGCTGCTGGTGCTGGTGCTGGACCGGCTGCCGCTGCGGCCTTACCGGTTCATCCCCCTGCTGCCGCTGTTCCAGTACTCCTGGATCGCCCTGGTGCTGTGGGCGCTGCTCACCCCGCGGAACCGGCAGTGGGTTCCCACGGTCCACACCCGGGCGGTGCGGCTGGGGGAGCTGTCCCGCTGACGGGCCAGGCGGCGGTCCGAGGAAACGGCCAAGGGCGCCCCGGTTGGGGCGCCCTTCCGCGTCCCGGCGGGGTGCCTGCCGGTCCGGATCGAGCGGGGAAGGGAACGGGGGCCTGGGTTTCGAAGGAAGGGATCCAGAGCCACCCAGACCGGCGAAGCCGCAGGCTCATCTGGGGGGCGGCGGCCGGCGCAGCCGGGGTGCCGGCCGGGCGCGGCACCCGGCGACAGGGCGCTTCTCGGAGGGGAGGAGCATCCCATGCCACGTACCCGCCGCCGGACGAGCGCGGCCCTCGCATGGGGGCTTTTCCTGGCGGCCATCACCCTGTCGGCGCCTGCCTGCGGGGCGCGCCCACCCGAACCGGAACCGGTGACCCTGTACGATGTGGAAGACTGGCCTCCCTTCGACCGCTTCCTGCCGGCGGCGGAACTGGCCGGCGATGTGCGCGTCACCGCCCGGGTGACCGTGAGGCCGGTGACCCGCCCGGGGCCCGATCCCCGGAACCCCTCGCACCAGGTGCCGTGGCGGGATGTCCATTTCGAGGTCCGGATCGAACCGGCCGGCGGCCGGGCGCTGCAAGGGGTGGTGGCGGGCGTGCGGCTCAACGAGGCGCTGGCGCCCTGGATCCCTTCGGGCCTGCTGGTCTTTGGCAGCGATAGGCATGCGCCCCTTGACGTGGGTCCCGGTACCGAATCGCCCGGGCTTCTGGTGTCGCGGGTCACCGGCGTGCCGGACCCCTCCGTGCTGTCCGGGGAGGAGCGGCGCGCCCTCGGGGCGGCCCTCCAGACCCCGATGTGGTTGAAGCTCACCTGGGACGGGTATCCCCGTTACATCCGCCTGGAACCGGGCGAGGACATCCAGTACCAGGGGCTGGAGGTCTTCGGTGAGACTGGAGCCTCCGGCCCCGGCGCGGGGAACCGGTGAGGGCGCCCGGGAGGGTGGCCGGGCCGGTGCCGGCGCCCGGCGCCTGGCGCCGCCGGGGCGCCCGGCGATGCGCCCCGGGCTTCCGGACCGCGTTACAATAGGCTCATCATGAACCGCTGGAACCGCCGCCGTTCTTCCTCGTCCGGTGCCGCCCCTTCCCCGGCCGGCGCCACTCCCGGTTCCCGAGCGGCCCGCTCCGGTCAGGGAACCGGCCTGCCCGGGGTGAGCGACGGCGCCGCGGAGCCCTCTGGCACCGCCGGTACCGCCGGCACCGGCCGGAAGGAACCGGGAGCCGGTGCCTGGGCCGCCTATCGCCAGCTGCTGCGTCCCTTCCGCACCCAGGCCGTGCTGGCCGTCGCCCTCCTGCTGGCCCGGTCCGGGCTCGATCTGGGCATCCCCCAGATCTTCCGCTGGCTTCTCGACGTGGCCATCCCCGCCGGCGACCTGCGGCGCCTGGCCATGGGGGCGCTGGTGGCCCTGGCCCTGGTGGGGACGCGGGCCGCCGTACACTATGCCGCCGTCTACGTCTCCTTCGACCTGACCCAGCGGGTGGTGCACGAGCTGCGGGTGCGCCTTTACCGCCACATCCTGTCCCTTCCCCTGGCCTTCTTCCACCGGGAGCGGCAGGGGGCCGTGGTCGCCCGCCTGACCACCGACATCGGCGCCGTGGAGCGGTTCGTCCAGGCGGTGTTCGCCCGGCTGGCTGGCGAGTTCGGTGGCGTGCTGGCGGTGGTGGCGACGGTGGTGGCCCTGCAGCCGGCCCTGGGGATGGGGCTGGTCCTTCTGCTGCCCCTGGCAGGAGCCTGGTTCTACCTGCAGACCGTGCGGATCCGCAGCCTCAGCCGGGAGATCCAGGCCCAGGCGGGCCGCATCGGGGCCGCGGCCACCGAGGCGGTGGGCGCCATCGCCACGGTCAAGGCGTTTGGCGGTGAAACCCGCGAGGCCGGGCGGCTGGCGGCGGCCAGCCAGCGTTACCGTGCCCTCAACATGGCGCGGCGCCGGTTCATCGGGCGGATGGAGAGCGGTGCCGACCTGATGGGCAACCTGGGCCTGCTGCTGCTGTTCTTCGCCGGCGGCTACCTGGCCATCGCGGGCCGGCTGAGCCCGGGCACCCTGGCGGCCCTGGTGCTCTACCTGCGGATGATGCTGGCACCCGTCAGGAGCCTGGTCAACTTCCACCTGATCCTGCAGGAGGGCCTGGCGGCCATGGAGCGGGTCCAGGAGATCCTGCAGTTGCCCGCCGAGGGGGTACCGCCTGCCGGCGGCACCCGGGAAGCAGCGGCCAGCGGGGGGCCGGACCGCCCGGACCGCCTGCTCCCGCCGGAGGCGGGCGGCGTGGTCCGGGAGGGTGCCGACCAGGATGGCCGGGGGGCCGTAGCCGTACCGGCGATCTCCGGAACCCACCCGTCACGTCCCGCGGGGGGGCCCGCGTTCCCCCAGGGGGCGCCGCGGCCTCCCGGGGGACCCGGGGCGCCCGGGGGAGGTGGCGGCGCCGGGGCCGGTGGGGCGGAGGCCCGGACATGGCCCGAGGCGGCTGTGCGGCCCGCCCGGCCATCGCCCGCGGGGGCGGCCCTGGAGCTGGCCGGCGTCTGGTTCCGCTACCGGCCCGGCGACCCGCCGGTGCTGCGGGGCGTGAACCTGCGGGTCGAACCCGGCGAGCGCATCGCCCTGGTCGGGCCTTCGGGTGCGGGGAAGACGACCCTGCTGCACCTGATTCCCCGGTTCTACGACCCCGAACAGGGGGTCGTGTTGCTGGACGGGCAGGACGTGCGCCGGTTCGACCTGGCGGAACTCCGCCGCCAGGTGGCCTGGGTGATGCAGGACCCGGTGCTCTTTTCCGGCACGGTGGCGGACAACATCGCCTACGGCTGTCCCGGCGCCAGCCGCGCCGCCATCCAGCGGGCCGCCGAGCTGGCCAACGCGGCCGCCTTCATCGCCGCCCTGCCCCAGGGCTATGACACCCCGGTGGGGGAGCGGGGCGTGCGCCTTTCCGGGGGCCAGCGGCAGCGGATCGCCATCGCCCGGGCCCTGTTGCGCCGGCCGCGGCTCCTGCTGCTGGACGAGGCGACCTCCTTCCAGGATGCCGACTCGGAGGAACGGATCCACCAGGCCCTGGACCTGCTGGCGGCCGGCGGGTGCACCAGCATCGTGGTGGCCCACCGGCTCTCCACCGCCCTGCGGGCCGACCGCGTCGTGGTGCTGGACGGCGGCCGGGTGGTGGAGGCGGGGACCCACGCCCAGCTCATCGCCCGCGGCGGCCTCTACGCCCGCCTGTACCGCACCTTCTTCAGTCCTCGCGGCCCCGGCCGGCCGCGGCCGGGCCTTCCGGCCGGCGGGACAGGCACGGGAGACTAGCCGGGGATCCGTCCATCTGTGCCCGGATGGTCTCGTGGGTCCACCCCGTCTCGGGGGCGACCTTGCCCGCGACCCAGCCGTCATGGGTCAGGGTGGCCCGTCAAGGCAAGCCGGCCTGGCAAGGTGAGGTGGCCTGTCAAGGCACGGCGGGCTGCCCCAGGGTGGCCCGCCCCGGCCAGGTGGTATGGTGGACGTGTAGGAGGGGATGGCCTTGGCCCGCTGGACCCTGCGCCTGCGGGTACGCTACGGCGAGACGGACCGCATGGGCCGGGCGTACTACGCGCGCTACTTCGACTGGTTTACCGACGGCCGCACCGAGCTGATCCGCCGCCTGGGCCTCTCGTACCGCCGCCTGGAGGACGAGGGGGTGTTCCTCCCGGTCCTGGAGGCGGTCTGCCGCTACCTGCGCCCGGTGGACTACGACGACGAGCTGGAGCTGGACGTGGAGCTGGTGCGCCTGACGCCCACCCGCATGGACTTTGCCTACCTGCTGCGGGCGGCCGGCAGCGCCCAGGTGGTCGCCGAAGGCGAGACCCGCCACGCCTTCATCGACACCCGGGGCCGGCCCATCAACCTGCGCAAGGCCCGGCCCGAGATCTGGGCCCAGCTGGAGGGCTTGCAGCCCGAGGTGCCGGTGGAAGCCGGCAGGCCGGGCGGGGGGGACGGCGGCCGGTGAGCAGCCGGCAGCGCCTGGCCCAGGCATTGGAACGGGTGGCTGCGGCGGACCCGGCCCTGGCCGGCATCACCGGTCGCCTGGGCCCCCTGCTGGACCTGCTGGATGCCGTCGACGCGGGGGCCACCCTGGACGTCTGGATCGAGTTCGGGGGCGGGCACGCGGTGATTGCCGACGTGGCCTCGGAGGCCCGGGAGCTGGTCTGGGATGCGGCCGGGCCGGGCCTGGGCTTCGAGGGGGCGGCCGGGGAGCTGGTGCTCCTGCTCCACCACATCCAGCAGGTGCGGCGGGAGCACGCCACCGGGGGGGTGCGGGTGCTCTTGGCCACCGGGGAGGCGCTGTGGTTCCGGGCCGTGCGGCCGGGCCACAGCGGGCTCTCCCGGCCGCTGCAGGCCTGAGGTCCGCTTTCCCCGGGCGGAAGTTTCTTGCTATCGTGGGAGCGGTGTGGACTACCCTCGCGCGAGGTGATTCCCGACATGCCGCTGGTCACCGGCATCGAGCTTTTGGAAGACGCCCGCAAGCGGGACTACGCCGTGGGCGCCTTCAACGTCAACAACATGGAGATCATCCAGGCCATCATTGCCGCCGCCGAGGAGGAGCGGTCGCCCGTGATCCTGCAGGCCAGCCAGGGCGCCATCAAGTACGCGGGCATCCGCTACATCCGCGCCCTGGTGACGGCGGCGGCGGAAGAGGCCCGGGTGCCCATCTGCCTGCACCTGGACCACGGCCCCAGCTTCGAGCAGGTGATGGAGTGCCTGCGCTACGGATTCACCTCGGTGATGTTCGACGGATCCCACCTGTCCTATGAGGAGAACGTGCGGCTGACGGCCAAGGCCGTGGAGGCCGCCCACGCCGTGGGCGTCTCCGTGGAAGGCGAGCTGGGCAAGATCGGCGGCGTGGAGGAGGAGATCCGGGTCGAGGACTGGGACGTGGTGCTGACCGACCCTGAGGTGGTGCCCGATTTCGTCCAGCGCACCGGGGTCGACTACCTGGCGGTGGCCATCGGCACCAAGCACGGTTTCTACAAGGGCGAGCCCAAGCTGGACTTCGACCGCCTGGCCCGCATCCACCAGCTGATGCCGGACCTGCCGCTGGTGCTGCACGGCGGCAGCGGGATCCCGGAGGAGCACATCCGGCGGGCCATTCCCCTGGGGGTCCGGAAGATCAACATCGACACCGAGCTGCGGGCCGCCTTCGTCGGCCGGGCGCGGGAGATCATGGCGGAGAAGCCCCAGGAGATCGACCCGCGCAAGATCCTGGGCCCCGCCCGGGAGGCCATGAAGGAAAAGGTCAAGGAGAAGATGCGGCTCTTCGGCTCCTCGGGCAAGGCGTGAGCGCCGTCCGGGCCAGGGGCGAGGAGAGCAGGGCCCCTTGGACCGCCTGATCCCGACGCGGGATGCGGCCCGGGAGCCCGGAGGCCGCCCGGGCCGGTTCGTCCGGCCGGGGGGTGGCGGCCGCGGGGGAGGGGAGGCAGCCGGGATGGAACGGGAACTGACGTTGGAACTGGTGCGGGTGACCGAGGCGGCCGCCCTGGCCGCCGCCCGCTGGATGGGGCGGGGGGACAAGAACGCCGCCGACGGCGCCGCGGTGGACGCCATGCGGGCGGTGTTCGACACCGTGGAAATCCGCGGGACGGTGGTCATCGGCGAGGGGGAGATGGACGAGGCGCCCATGCTCTACATCGGCGAGCAGGTGGGCAGCGGCCGGGGGCCCGAGGTCGACGTGGCCGTCGACCCTCTGGAAGGGACCAACCTGGTGGCCAAGGGCCTGCCGGGGGCCATCGCGGTCCTGGCCGTGGCGCCCCGGGGTTGCCTGCTCCACGCCCCCGACATGTACATGGAGAAGATTGCCGTCGGTCCGGCGGCGGCGGGGTCCATCGACATCGAGCGGCCCATCGAGGACAATCTCCAGGCCGTGGCCCGGGCCCTGGGCAAGCGGGTCGAAGACGTGACGGTGATCCTGCTGGACCGGCCGCGCCATGCGGACCTGGTGGCCCGCATCCGGCGGGCGGGTGCCCGCATCCGGCTGATCTCCGACGGCGACGTCTCGGCCGCCATCGCCACGGCCCTGGAGGGGACGGGCATCGATCTCATGGTCGGCATCGGCGGCGCCCCCGAAGGCGTCCTGGCGGCGGCGGCCCTTTACTGCCTCGGCGGCGAGCTGCAAGGCCGGCTCTGGCCCGAGGACGACGAGGACCGGCGGCGGATGCAGGCCATGGGCATCGACCAGGCCCGGGTGCTGCGCATCGAGGATCTGGTGCGGGGCGAGGACGTGATCTTCGCCGCCACGGGCATCACCAGCGGGGAGATGCTGCGGGGCGTTCAGTTCACCAGCCGCGGCGCCTACACCCACTCGGTGGCCATGCGCTACCGCACGGGCACGGTGCGGTTCGTCGAGGCGTGGCACCGGCTGGAGCGCAAGCCCGTCATCGGCGAGATGGTGGGCGGCGCCGGGGCGGGCAGGGCATGAGGTGATGGGCGATGGCGGAGCGGGAACGGGACGAACGGGCCGGGCAAGCCGGAGAGGCCCCGGGGGATCTGGAGGCCCGGCGGGCGCGGATCCTGGCCTGGCTGCGGGAGGAGGCCGGGCGGGGGCAGCGTTTCCGTGACCTGGCCCAGGCGGTGTGCACCCACCTGTACCGGGAGTTTCCCCACTACTCGTGGGTGGGAATCTACATGGTGGAGGGGGACCGGCTCAAGCTCTGGGCCTGGGACGGCCCCCAGCCGACCCAGCACGTGGAGATTCCCCTGAACGCGGGCTTGTGCGGCTGGGCCGCCTCCACGGGCCAGCTGGCCAACGTCCCCGACGTGCGCCAGGACCCGCGGTACCTGCAGTGCTTCCTCTCCTGCCGGTCGGAGATCGTGGTCCCCATCGCCCGGCAGGGCCGGGTGTACGGCGAGATCGACATCGACAGCGACCGGCTGGCCGCCTTCGGGCCGGAGGACGAGGACTTCCTGCAGGCGGTCTGCGCCGTCCTGGCCGAGGTGGCGGCGGGCGACGGGGCGGTCCAGGCAGCCCTGGCGGGTGGCAGCCGCTGAGATGCACGAAAGGGGAGGTGGCACCCATGGCGTCAAGGCGCATCGCCATCCTGGTCGATGACATGTACGAGGACCTGGAACTCTGGTATCCCTACTACCGCCTGCTGGAGGCGGGCCACCAGGTCGAGCTCATCGGCAGCGAGCGGGAGCGGGCGTACACCAGCAAGCACCACTACCCGGCCAAGGCGGTGAAGTCCATCGGCGAGGTCCGGCCGGAAGACTACGACGGTGTGGTGATCCCCGGCGGTTACGCGCCGGACAAGATGCGGCGGGACGAGCGGATGGTCCGGTTCGTCCGGGAGATCCACGATCAGGGCAAGCTGGTGGCGGCCATCTGCCATGCCGGCTGGATGCTGGTCTCGGCCGACGTCCTGCGCGGCCGGCGGGCCACCAGCGTCCGGGCCATTCGCGACGACATGCGCAACGCCGGCTGCGAGTGGGTCGACGAGCCCGTGGTGGTGGACGGGAACCTGGTGACCTCGCGGACGCCCGACGACCTGCCGGCCTACATGAAGGCGATCCTGGCCAAGCTGGGCGAGGGGTGAGCCCGGGCCGCCCGGCCGCGGCGGGGCCCGGGCGGCCCGGCTGTGGTGAAGCCGGGAGACGGCGCATGGACCGGGGGACGGCGCAGGGAAAGGACAGGGTGCAGCGGCTGCCGGGGCCGCTGCACTTTTTTGTCCGGCATCTTGCCGGCTCGCCGGGGGCACCGGCACCCGGGGACTTGGGTCGCGCCGCCGGAGACAGCGGGTCTAGGCCGCCGGCCCCAGGTAGCGGCCGGCAGTTGGCCCGAGGCCGGCGCCAGAGGCCGCCGGCCCGAGGCTCCCCCTTCTCGGGGCACCCCGCCCAGGAGGGGCCGGCCCGAAGGACGGGTCCGCGGGCTGGCCCACTGTACGGGCCAGGGGCGCGGGTCCCATGGGCCAGGGGCACCGGCGGGGTGGAGCGAGGCAATGTAAACTAGCCGATTAGCCAACAGGAATTGCGTCCGCCGCGGGGAACTACGATCCCCAACCCGCAAGCCCCAGCACCGCACCCCCCTCGCAGGTCCACCCGCAGGTCCGGGGGCCATCCCCAGGTCCGGGGGCGGGGCGCCGGGGCGGGAGGAGCCGTGCAGGCCATGCAGGATGCCGCTCCGGGAACTTGCCGCCCAGCGGGCCCGCTTCTCCCACGGCACGCCGGACGCCGCCGCCGGCGGTGGGGGGCGAGCCGGGCTGCCCGCATCCTTGCCGGCCTGGTCCTTGTGCTGGTGTTGGTGGGGCTGGGCGGCTGCGGCAGGGAAGGGCTACCCCGGGACGGGCATGGGGGGCCCGGAGCCGGCGCTCTGGTGCCGGCATCCTCCCGGGAGGAACCGGCCGGCTCCCATGCCAGCCCGCAAGGTGGGCCGCCCGGGCCACCCGCCGGTCCGGGGGAAGGCCCGCCGGGCGGCACGGAGATCCTGGTGGCGGCGGCGGCCTCGCTCCAGGAGGTCATGGAGGAAGCGGCCGCCGCTTTCGGCCGGGTTCGTCCCGGGATGCGGGTGCGATTCCACTTCGGCTCGTCGGGGGCGCTGGCGGCCCAGGTGGAGGCCGGGGCGCCGGTTGACCTCCTGGTGGCGGCGGGGCGCCCGCCGGTGGACCGCCTGATCCGGGCCGGCCTGGCGGCACCCGGCGACGTGCGGGTGCTGGCGGGCAACCGCCTGGTGCTGGTGGCCCCCGCGGGCCCGGGACCGGCCGGGGCCGGTGCAACGGTCCGCAGCTGGGCGGACCTGGCGGGGAACCAGGTCCGCCGGGTGGCGCTGGGCGACCCGGCCCACGTGCCGGCGGGGCAGTACGGCCGGCAGGTGCTGGAACACCTGGGGCTCTGGCCGGCGGTGGCCTCCAGGCTGGTCCTGGATCAGGACGTGCGCCAGGTGCTGCACCATGTGGCCGCCGGAGCCGCCGACGCGGGGATCGTCTACGCGACGGACGCCGCCACGGCCCTGGGGGTGCGGGTGGTCGCCGAAGCACCGCCCGGCAGCCACGATCCCATCGTCTACCCCCTGGTCATCCCGCGCAGCGCCCCCCAGCCCCAAGCGGCCCGGGTCTTCGCCGACTTCCTCCTGGGGCCCGAGGTGTGGGCCATCCTGGACGAACACGGCTTTGCGCCGCCACCCTGAGGCCGGCACGGCCAGGTGGGGCCCCGCGGGGCAGGACGAGGGCCCGGCTTCCCTCGGGTGATCGTGAGGCCCAGGGTGAGGCCGCCGGGCCGGCGAGGCCTGGACCGTGCCTCGGGCCCCAGGGTGCGGGCGCTGGCCTGGCGGCCGGGAAGCAGGGTGCGGAAACGGGCGGGAGACCGGTGCACCGGAGCACGGGGGTCCGGGGAGGAGGCCGGCGGGTGGTTGACGGCATCCAGGCGCTGCAGGTCTCGCTGCTGGTGGTCACGGCGGCCACCGCCCTGGTGGTGGCCGTGGGGCTCCCCCTGGCCGTCGCCCTGTCCCGGCCGGGGTGGAAAGGCCGGACGCTGGTCGACGTGCTGGTGACCCTGCCCCTGGCCCTGCCGCCCACGGTCCTCGGGTTCTACCTGCTGGAGCTTCTGGGTTACCAGGGGCCGCTGGGCTGGCTCAGCCGGCACCTGCTGGGCAGCACCCTGATCTTCACGCCGGCGGCGGCCGTGCTGGCGGCGGCGGTCCTGGCCCTGCCCCTCTTCGTCCAGCCGGCCCGGGCGGCCCTGGAGGAGATCCCGCCCGAGGTGCGGGAGGCCGCCGCCATCGACGGGGCGGTGGGCTGGGCCCTGATCCGGCACGTGATCCTGCCCCTGGCCTGGCCCGGGGTGGCCACCGGGGTGCTGCTGGCCTTTACCCGCGCCCTGGGCGAGTTCGGCGCCACCCTGATGGTGGCGGGGAACATCCCCGGGCGAACCCAGACTCTGCCCCTGGCCATCTACAGCGCCGTCCAGGCCGGGCGGGACGACCTGGCCGGCCGCCTGGCGCTGCTGCTGACGGCCGTGGCGGCCCTCTCCCTGGGGGCCGGGTACCGCTGGCGCCGGCCCGGGGGGCCGGGGTTTCCCGTTGAGGTCGGGGGGATCGCGGCAAGGCTCTCGGCGCCGTCGGGAAGGAGGGCCCGCTCATGACCGGCCGGTGGAACCGCCGGGATCACCCGGACCGGCCCCCTGGCCGGCCTCTTCACCGGCCCGGGGGCCCGCCGGAGCCGGGTGGAGGAGCCCCGGGGCGCCGCGATGGCGAGGCCGGCCCGGAGGCTCGCGGCCGGGCCCGGCCAGGCCGCGAGGGTGTCGCCAGCCGCCTGCGGGAGTCCCGCCGGCGCCTGGGGCTCAGCCAGCGGGAGCTGGCCGTCCGGGCCGGCGTGTCCCGCCAGGCCATCGGCGCCATCGAGGCCGGGCGGATGACCCCTTCGCTGGCCGTGGCCATGCGCCTGGCCCGCGCCCTGGGCTGCCGGGTGGAAGACCTGTTCCACCTCCACGAGCCGGCACCCGAGATGGTGGTCGAACTGGTACCGGCCACGGCCCTGGCCACGCCCCGGCAGGACCGGGATGGGGGGCAGGTCCCGGCCGGAGCCGGAGCCCGGATTCTGGTGGGGCGGGTGGGCGGGCGCTGGGTGGGCCACCTGCTCCAGGGCGAGGGCGCCTTCACCCCGGGGCTGGTGCCGGCCGGGGCCCGGCTGCTGGCGCCCGCCGGCGGCGGGCCGGCCCCGGGCCCCGGAGCGGGCGGCCGGTGGCGGGCCGCCCTTTTGGAACCCCCGGGCGACCTGGCCCGGAGCATCCTCATCGCCGGCTGCGCTCCCGAGCTCTCCCTGTGGTCCCGCGCCCTGGCGCCGGGCGGGCACGGGGTGACCCTGCACCGCATCCCGGCCAACAGCCGGCAGGCGCTGGAGCTGTTGCGGGCGGGGATGGTCCACGGGGCCGGGGTCCACCTGGCCGGTTCCGCCGGCGAGCCCGACAACCTGCCCCTGATCCGGGCGGTGCTGGAGGGCCTGGAGGCCGTGGTCGTCCGGTTGGGGGTGTGGGAGGAGGGCCTAGTGGTGGCGCCGGGCAACCCCCTGGGCCTGCGGGGCGTCGCCGACCTGGCCCGCCCCGGCGTGGTGGTGGTCAACCGGGAGCCGGGGGCCGGGTGCCGGGCGCTGCTGGAGCAGAGCCTGGCGGCCGCCGGGATTCCCCCGGCGGCGGTGGCCGGCTTCGACCGGCAGGCTGCGGACCATTTGGAGGTGGCCCGGGCCGTGGCCCGGGGCCAGGCCCACGCCGGCATCACCACGGCCGCCGTGGCGGCCGCCTACGGGCTTGGCTTCATCCCCCTCCGGTCCGTGGCCTACGATCTGGTCTTCCTGCGCTCCGTCCTGGACGAACCGGCGGTGCAGGCCCTGCTCGGCAGCCTGGGGGACGCCTGGGTGCGCCGCCAGCTGGCCGCCCTGGGCGGCTTCGACACGTCGGCCACGGGCAACGTCACCGCCCGGATCCCACTCATGCTAGGGGCCCCCGGCCCATAGGCTCGGAGTGGGCGGGAAAGGGGGGCGGGCCCGCCCAGCCCAGGAGGCAGGGCCGGGATGGCGCCCCACCGGGCCGGCCGGTCCGGCGAGGTGACCTGGAGGGTGACCCGGCGGGTGGGTCTCGCCTCCGGATCCGGCGACCGGGCTCAGGAGCCGGACCCGCCCGCAACGGTGGCGGCGGGCCTGGCCGGCCGGCCCGGCCCGCCCGCCCGGCGCCGGCCGGAGCGCCGGCCGGCCATCCAGGGGAGCGTGGCCTATGGCGGCAGGTGGTCGCGGCCGGCGGGGATCTGCAGGGGCCCGGCGGTGGCGGTGGGCGGCGGGGTGGATCCTGCTCATCGCGGCGGCCATGGCGCTGGGCAAGGCGGGCTGGTCCCCTTGGCGGCTGCTGCCGTGGAGCGGCCGCGGCGACGGCTTGCCCGCCCGGGTCGCCCCGGATGTATGGGTCGGGCCGGTGGCCGTGGGCGGCTGGCCCCGGCAGCAGGTGGAGTCCTGGCTGGCCGGCCTGGCCCGGCAGGTGGCCATGCCGCCTGAGGATGCCCGGCTGGATCCGGCCAACCGGGCGGTCATCCCCGGCGCCGCCGGCCTGGCCCTGGACGTTCCCGCCAGCCTGGAGGCCATTCTGCGGGCGCGCCGGGGCAGCCGGGTCGACCTGGCCTTCCGGGCCCTCCCGCCGCGACAGGACCTGGACGATTTTCCCGCCGAGCCCGTCTACCACGGCAACCGCCGCAAGCAGGCCGTCACCTTCCTGGTCAACGTGGCCTGGGGCGAGGAGTACCTGCCCGCCATGCTGGATGCCCTTGCCCAGGGCGGCGCCCGGGTGACCTTCTTCCCGGTGGGGCGCTGGGCCGAATCCCATCCCGACCTGGTGGCGGCCATGGTCCGGGGCGGCCATGAGCTGGGCAACCACGGCTACTCCGATGCCCTCGACCTGGAAGGGGCACCCGCCGAGACCGTGCTGGCCGACCTGCGCCGCGGGGCGGAGGCGGTGGCCCGGGCGGCGGGGGTCGACCCGGTGTCCATCCGCTTCTACAGCACCCACCGGGGGGTGCGCACCGCCGCCGTGGAGCAGGCGGCGGCCGCGGCCGGCGTGCGGTTGATCTACTGGAGCCTGGATACCGTGGACTGGATGAAACCGGCTCCCGAGGCCATGGCCCGCCGCATCGTGACCCAGGCCCAGCCCGGCGACCTCATCCTGATGCACCCCACGGCGGTGACGGTCCAGGCCCTGCCCGCCATGATCCAGGGCCTCCAGCGGCGGGGCCTTGCCATTGTGCCCCTGGGCCCGTTGCTCTCGCCCCTGCCCGCCGGCGAGGCGGATCCCGCCTTCCGCCCCCTGGTGCCCCCGGAGCCGGTCTTGGCCGGGCGGCTTGACCCGCCGCCTTTTGGTCCTGATCCGGCCGGTCCCGGCCACAGGGAACGAGGGCACCTGTCCATCCTGCCGGCGCCCTCCCTACGGTAGGCCTCGCCAAGTTCTGTCGCCCGCTGACGGTTCTGGGCCCCCCGTTCTCAGCCCCCACCCAGCCCCGCCGTGCCGGCCGGACCGCCCTCCCTGCCCGTTAACAAATCCTTTACATTTGGCTCCTGCCGCGCCCCGCGGGGTGGCGGGGGCCAATGCTATACTGTTTCGCGGCAGCCGGGTTGCCCGGAGGGGAGGAGGGTTGCCATGATCGAGGTTTCCCGCGTGAGCAAGCGCTTCGGCGAGCACCGGGCGGTGACGGATTTGACCTTCACCGTCCAGCGGGGCGAGATCGTCGGCCTGCTGGGGCCCAACGGCGCCGGCAAGACGACCACCATGCGCCTCATCACGGGGTACATGCCGCCCAGCGCCGGCACCATCCGGGTGGCCGGGTTCGACACCTGGGAAGAACCCCTGGAAGTCAAGCGGCGGGTAGGCTACTTGCCGGAGAATCCGCCGGTCTACCCCGACATGACGGTGGAGTCCTACCTGCTGTTCGTCGCGGCCCTCAAGGGCGTGCCCCGGCCCCGGCGGCGGGCGGAGGCCCAGGAAGCGGCCGAGCGCACCGGCGTCGCCCACGTGTGGAAGCGCCTCATCGGCAACCTGTCCCGGGGTTACCGGCAGCGGGTCGGCCTGGCCCAGGCCCTGGTGGGCAAGCCCGACGTGCTGATCCTGGACGAGCCCACCGTGGGCTTGGATCCTGCCCAGATCGTGGAGGTGCGCCAGCTGATCCGCGACCTGGCCGGGGAGCACACGGTGATCCTGAGCTCCCACATCCTGCCGGAAGTGCGCCAGACCTGCCAGCGGGTGCTGATCATGAACCGGGGCCGCCTGGTGGCCCAGGACACGCCGGAAGGCCTGACCCGGGCGCTCCAGGGCGGAACGGCCCTCCAGCTGGCCGTCAAGGGGCCTGCCGAGGCGGTGGCCCGCCGGTTGCGGGAGCTGGACGGCGTGGAAGCCGTGCGGCTGCTGGAGCCCGGCCCCAGGACGGCGGCCCCGGCCCCGGCCGGGGCGGGAGCCGCGCCCGGTGACCGGACGGGCCCGGAGCCCGAAGCGGTGGTCCGGCTGGAGGTGACGGCGCGGGGCCGGGACGTGCGCGAGCCGATCTTCTACGCCATGGCCGCCGAGCGCTGGCCCATCCTGGAGATGCGCCCCCTCGAGATGAGTTTGGAGGAGATCTTCATGCAGCTGGTGACCGACGAACCGGCGCCTTCCGCCCCGGGCGAGCAAGGGCGGGGCGGGGCGGAGGCCGGCGACCGGCGGGGTCGCCGCCCGGCCGCAGGCGCCGCCAGGAGGTGAGGGCCGTGGGCTGGCACGGGCTTCTGGCCCTGTGGCGCAAGGACGTGCTGTCCTTCTGGCTGTCCCCCTTGTGGTGGGTGGTGGCCGCCGTCTTCCTGGCCCTGACGGGCTGGTACTACCTGGCCGTGGTGGCCAGCTTTCAGGCGCCCGACCTGCGCTTCCTGCTCGACCACATGGTGGTGCTGCTGCTGTTCGTGGTGCCCGCGCTGACCATGCGCTCCTGGGCCGAGGAGCAGCAGCGGGGCACCGCGGAACTCCTGCTGACCTCGCCCATCACCCTGAACCAGGCGGTGCTGGCCAAGTTCCTGGCCGTGCTGACCCTGCTGACCGTCCTCCTGCTGGTGACGGGGATCTACCCGGCCGTCACCGCCGCCTACGGCGGGGTGGAGTGGCCCATGCTGCTGGTCGGCTATCTGGGTGTGTGGCTGGTGGCCGCCACCTTTGCCGCCGCGGGCGTGCTGGCCTCGACCCTGAGCGACAGCCAGGTGATCGCCGCCGTAGCCGGCTTTGGCATCCTGCTGGCCCTCTACATGCTGGACTGGGCCGCCGGCTCCGTCGGCGGCACCACCGGCGACGTGCTGCGCGCTGCGTCGGTCTGGGAGAACCTGAGCGATTTCATCAACGGGGTGCTGGACACCCGGCGCCTGGTCTATTTCGTCACGCTGATCGCCGGCTTCCTGTTCCTGGCCGTGCGCAACGTGGAGCGGCGCACCTGGGCCGCTTGACGCGGGCCCCGGGCCGGCCGGCGGTCGCCGGGCTGCGCCGGCGGCCCCCGGCCGCGGGACGGGCACCGCGGGCGGCGGGCTGCAGCCCGCCCGGCAGGACGCGAAGCGCGGCGTCAAGCGGGGCGGCTCCGCTGCGGAGCAGCATGACGAGGACGTGAGGCGGAGCAGCGACGTGATGCGGAGCACCACGACGTTCATGAGCACTGGCTGAGGAGGACCGCCTATGGCCGAACGGGCCGATGCCCATCGCCGCCGGGTCCTGTGGCGGGGGACGAACACGGCCGTCCTGACGGTGGCCGTCCTGGCCCTTCTGGTGCTGGCCAACGTGTTCGCCGCCCGCTACTCGTGGCGGTACGATGCGACGGCGCAAAAGATCTACTCCCTCTCGCCTTCGACCCACCAGGTCTTGAGCGAGCTCGACCAGGACGTCACCCTCTACGGGTTCCTCCAGTCCGGATCGGCCGAGGGTGATACCCTGCGCCGCATCCTGGAGCTGTACGACCGGAACTCGGACCGGATCCGGCTCGAGGTGGTCGACCCGGAGCGGGAACCCGCCACGGCCCGCCGGTACGAGGTGGACACCTACAACACCGTGGTGGTGGAGTCGGGCGACGACTACCGCAAGATCGACCCGCTCAGCCTGTTCGGCTACGGTGCGGGCGGCGGCCTGGAGATCCGCGCGGAGCAGGCCATCACCCGCGCCCTCCTGGACCTGACGGGCCGGGGCGGCAAGAAGGTGTACTTCCTGACGGGCCACGGCGAGGGCACGCCCGGCGGGGAGCTGGCGACCCTGGGCCGGTTGCTGGAGGGTGAGGCGCTGGCCGTGGAGACCCTCAACCTGGCCCAGAAGGGCGAGGTGCCTGCCGATGCCGCCGTGGTGGCCATCGCCGGTCCCACCCGCGATCTTCTCGAGGAAGAACGCCAGCGCCTGGAGGAGTACGTCCGGCGCGGCGGGCGGCTGCTGGTCCTCTACGGCCCGGTGCCCAACCAGCCGCACCTGGAGCAGCTGGAACGGCTGCTGGCGACGGTCGGGGTCGACGCGGCGGCGGACGTGGTGGTCGACCCGGAGCGGGCCTTCCTGGGGCAGGATCCTCTCTCGCCCATGCCGCTTTTGGGCAGCCATCCCATCGTCGACCCCCTGCAGCGGGGCGACCTGGTGCTGGTCCTTCCCGGCAGCCGCAGCCTGGCGCCCAGGGAGGACACCCAGCTGACCACCACCGAGCTGCTCCATACCAGCGACGCAGCGTGGGGCGAGACGGATCTGCGGGCCCAGGCCGTCCGGCAGGACAGCCAGGACCGGCCCGGCCCGCTGGCACTGGCCCTGGCGGTGGAAGGGGAGCTGGGCCAGGGGACGGCCGGTACCGGTGGGAACGGGCAACAGGGCGGCGCCGGGGATCAGGAGGCCGCCTCAGGAACCGCCGGGCAAGGGGAGGCTGCGGGGCCGGAGGCGGCGGAGCCGGCCGGCGGCCCGCGCCCGGTGGCGGTGGTGGTCGGCAGTGCCGCCTTCGTCGCCAATGACTACCTGGACCGGGTGCCCGGCAACCGGGACTTCGTGGTCAACGCCGTCAACTGGCTGGTGGGGTCCGAAGAGCGGCTGACCATCCGGCCCAAGGAGCTGGCGTCCACGCCCATCGTCCTGACCCCCGGCGCGGTGGTGGGCATCTTCTACGGCCTGGTGCTGGGCTTCCCGGCCCTGGTGGCGCTGGTGGGGCTCGGCATCTGGTGGAGGAGGCGGCACGCATGAGCCGCCGCAGTCGCCGCCGCGGGCCGGTTCAGCAGGCCTTCCTGGGGCTGTTCCTGCTGGTGGTGGCGGCCGGCCTGGCGGTGTACGCCTGGGCCACCCGGGACCGGCAGCCCGGCGACGGGGAGGCCGGTGAGGGCGAGACGGCCGTCGTGTGGGATGCCGGCGATGCCGCGGTGCGCGAGGTGGTGATCGAGGGCGAGGACGGCCGGATCGTCCTGCGTCCGGGCCCGCCGCCGGAGCTGGTGGTGTCGCCCGACCGGCCCTTCGCCGGCCAGGGGCCGGTGGCCGCGGATACCATCGACGGCCTGCTGTCCAGCCGCCGCTGGTGGATCCACCAGCCGGGCCCGTACCCCGTGGCCGACGAGTATGCCACCACCATCGCCGACAACCTGCGCCGGCTGGTGGCCCAGCGGGTGGTGGCCGAGGACGTCCCCGAAGGCGAGCTGGCCCAGTACGGCCTGGACCGGCCGGCCACCCGGGTCACGGTCCGTTTTGCCGGCCAGGGCGAAGCCCGGGTGCTGGAACTGGGGGCCCGGAGCCCCCTCACGGGCGGCGGCACCTACGCGCGCCTTGAAGGTGGCCGCCAGGTGTACCTCATCGCCCCGGGGGTGGCGGACACCCTGCAGCTGCCCCCCGGCCAGCTCCGGGAAACCATGTTCCTCCCCTTCAACGACGAGCGGGTCCGGCGGGTGGAAGTCGACTGGAACGGCCGGCGGCTGGTGTTCGTGCGGGAGGAAGGGGGCACCAGCTGGTCGATGGAGCGGGACGGCCGGCCGGTGGGCAAGCAGGACAGCAGCCAGCTGTCGGAGCTCTGGTTCGCCCTGCACCAGTGGCGCGCCGCCGGCTTCGCCGCCGACCAGGGGGACGAACCCGCCGCCCAGCGGCGGTACGGCCTGGCGGAGCCCTACGGCCGGATCCGCCTGGAGTTCCAGCCGGCGCCGGGCCAGCAGGCGGCACCGTGGCTGGAGATCCGGGTGGGCGCCCCGGCGGAGGAGGGCGGCCGCTTCGTGATGACCAGCGAGGGGCCGTGGGTGTACCGGCTCGATCCCGACGACCTGTCCTACCTGGAAGATCAGGTGCTGCCTGCCCTGGAGAAGCCGGTGGAAGAGGGCGAGGCCGGCGGCCAGGCGGGCCAGGGGCAGGACGGCGGGCAGGCGGGACAGGAGGCGCAGGAGGACCAGGCCGGGCGGGGGCAGGGGGCTGGAAGCGACTAGCGGCACCCCAAGGATCCCCCAGGGCGGCCCGCCGCGGCCGGGGAGGAAACGGGCCGGGCGCGCCGAATCTCTGTAACACCCGCCGCACAGGGCGGGCGTCCGGAGGGCAGGCGGGCGGCCCGCGGGCCGCGTTCGTCCTGAGCCCGTCCGCGCCGCCCTTTTTATGCCCCCGCCCCGACCGAACGGTCGGTCGGGGCACCCGAGCCGGGAGGGGGTCTGGGGCCACCGCTGCGGGCGGGCGGAAGGCCCGCTGCGGCGCGGGACGGGGCAGCGCAGGAGGCGACGGCATGGCCAGCCGGGAGCAGGAGATCCTGGACGCGGCGCGCAAGTTGTTCCGCCAGAAGGGCTACTACGCCACCACCATGCAGGACATCGCCGAGGCGGTGGGCCTGCAGAAGGCGTCCCTCTACCACTACATCCGCAGCAAGGAGGCGCTCCTGCTGCAGATCGCCGGCGAGACCATGCGGCTCTTCCACGCCGAGCTGGACCGCATCGAGGCGGCGGGGGGGAGCGTTGCCCAGCAGCTGGCGGCGGCGATCCGCGCCCACGTCAAGGTGGTGGCGGAGCACCAGGAGACGTTGACGGTGCTGTTCCGCGAGTCCCACGCCCTGCCGCCCGAGCACGCGGAGAAGGTCCGCGGCGAGACGGGCCGGTACACGCGGCGGCTCACGGAGCTCATCGCGCGCGGGGTGGCCGCCGGCGAGCTGCGGCCGGTCGACCCCGGCGCGGCCTGCCTGGCGATCCTGGGTGCCTGCAACTGGATGTACCGCTGGTACAGCGCCGACGGCCGGCTGACGCCGCAGCAGATCGGCGACCAGTTCGTTGAGGTGATCCTCCACGGCCTGCTGGCGCCGGGCGGGGCGGGGCGCCAGGCCCGGACGCCCGGCCGGGCGCCCTGAAGGCGGGCCGTGGCCGAAACCCTTTGACAACCCCAGGGAAAGGTGGGGAAGCCGGATGGGTTGGAACGTGGTGGTGCTGCTCAAGCCCATCCTCGACCCGGAGCTGCCGGCGCGGAAGTTCCGGGTGGCGGCCGACGGGCGCCGTCCCGAGCGGGGCGACGCGCCGGTGGTGATCAACCCCTTTGACCAGAATGCCCTGGAGCTGGCGCTGCAGCTCAAGGACAAGGGCGCGGCGGACTCGGTGACGGTCATCAGCGCCGGCGGCGCCGAGGCCACCGACGGGCTGCGCAAGGCCCTGGCCCTCAAGGCGGACCGGGCCGTGCGGGTCGACCTGGGCGGGCTGGACCTGCCCGATGCGGCCACCACCGCGCGGGTGCTGGCGGCGGCGGTGCGCCAGGCGGGCCCGGTGGATCTGGTCCTGGCCGGGCGACAGGCGGGCGACTGGGACCAGGGCCAGGTGGGGTACCTGCTGGCGGAGGAACTGGGCTGGCCCTGCGCCGCCCTGGTCCAGCAGGTGGAACCGGCCGGCGGCGGCCTGCGCCTGGTGCGGGAGGCGCCGGGGGGGCGCGAGGTGCTGGAAGCTTCCCTGCCCCTGGTGGTCACGGTGACCAACGACGACAGCAACGTCCTGCGCCTGCCCAAGGTGCGCGACGTGATGATGGCCAACCGGAAGCCCATCGACCAGTGGACCCTGGCCGATCTGGGACTGGACGAGGGGGCGCTGGCCGGCGAGGCGGCGAGCGAGGTGCTGGCGCTGCGCATCCCGGAGCGCAAGACCGAGTGCGAGATGATCCAGGGCGACGATCCGGCGGAGGTTGCCGCGACCCTGGTGCGGCGGCTGCGGGAGCTGAAGGTGCTCTGAACCGCCCTTGGGAGGAGGACATGCCATGATCCTGGTAGTCCAGTGGAACGGAAAGGGCCTGACCCAGGGGACCGCCGAGCTCCTGGGTGGCGCCCGGCAGCTGGCCGGCGACGGTCCCGTGGCCGTGGCCGTGCTGGGACCCGGCGCCCGCGAGGCGGCGGCGGAGGCCGGCGCCTACGGTGCCCGGGCCTACGCCGCCGACGGGGACCTGGAGAGCTACGGCGGCGAGGCGTACGTGGCGACCCTGGCGGCGGCCTGCCAGAGCCTCCAGCCCCAGGTGGTCCTGTTGCCGGCCGACCCCCGCGGCCGGGAGGTGGCTCCGCGGCTGGCGGCCCGGCTGGGGGGTGCTGCGGTGACCGACGTGATCGAGGCCCGGCGGGACGGGGACCGGATCGTGTGGTCGCGACCGGTGTTCGGCGGCAAGGCCGTAGCCGACGTGGTGCTGAAGAAGTCGCCCCAGGTGGCCACGGTGCGGCCGGGGTCCTTCCCGGCGGCGGAGAAGGCCGGTTCGTCCCCGGCGGAGGTGGAGGAGCTGCCCGTCAGCGGCACCGACCGGCCGCTGCGCCGGGTGGAGGTGCGGGTCGCCGACGAGGGCGGCGTGCGCCTGGAGGAAGCCCGGGTCATCGTCTCGGGCGGCCGCGGCCTGGGCGGTCCCGAGCCCTTCAAGGATCTGGAGGAACTGGCCCGGCTGCTGGGTGGCGCGGTGGGCGCTTCCCTGGCGGCGGTGGACGAGGGCTGGGCGCCGCCGGAGCGGCAGGTGGGCCAGACCGGCAAGATCGTGGCGCCGGACCTCTACATCGCCATCGGCATCTCCGGCGCCAGCCAGCACCTGGCCGGCATCGCCGGCGCCAAGACCGTGGTGGCCATCAACAAGGATCCCGAGGCGCCGATCTTCGAGGTGGCGCGCCTGGGGGTGCCCATGGAGTACCAGAAGGTGCTGCCCCACCTGATCGAGGAAGTGCGCAGGCTCAAGGCCGGCTGATGCCGGCCCGGACGCCGGTGCCCGGGCGGCGCGGCCGCCGCCCGGGGCCGGACCGCCTCCCGGCGGGCGGGGGCGGCAAGGAGCGAGGGGGGAAGGAGCATGCCGGAGGCGATGCCTGCCGTCGCCGAGGCGACCCGCCAGGTCCAGTGGAACGTTCCCCACAGCTTCGTGTGGATCATGTACATCAGCATGACCGTGGCCCTGGCGGTGATGGCCTATGGTGCCTGGCAGCGGGTGCGCACCTGGATGGCGGGCAGGCCCGAGGTGCGGTGGGATCGCCCCGGGCAGCGCCTGCGCCGCGTCCTGATCCACGGGCTGGGCCAGGGGCGGCTGCTCAAGGAGCGGCTGCCGGGCATCGCCCACGCGCTGCTGTTCTTCGCCTTCATCGTGCTGTTCATCGGCACCCTGGTGGTGATGATCCACCACGACCTGGGGATCCCCATCCTGCGGGGCCGGTTCTACCTGTACTTCCACAGCCTGACCCTGGACGTGTTCGGCGCCCTGGCCACGGTGGGCCTGGCCGTGTTCTTCTGGCGGCGGTACGTGATGCGGCCGGGCCAGCTGGAGAAGGGCAAGCGGGCCGACTTCCTGCTGCTCCTGGGGCTTCTGGTCATCATGGTGACCGGGTTCGTCCTGGAGGGGATCCGGCTGGTGGTGACGGCCGATCCCTGGGCCCTCTGGTCGCCCTTCGGCTACCTGACGGGCTTGGCCCTGGCGGCCCTCCTGCCGGCGGAGGGCGCCCTGCGGGCGGTCCATGCCGGGACCTGGCTGCTGCACATGCTGACCTGGCACGCCTGGCTGGCTGCGCTTCCGTACAGCAAGGCCTTCCACCTGGTGACGGGGCCGCTGAACATCTTCTTCAGCAACCTGGACGCCAAGGGCGAGCCCAAGCCCATGGACCTGGAGGACGAGACGGCCAGCCTGGGGGCCCGGACGGCGCTGGACCTGACCTGGAAGCAGCTGCTGGACCTGGACGCCTGCACCGAATGCGGCCGCTGCGAGGCGGCCTGCCCCGCCTTCGCCGAGGGCAAGCCCCTGTCGCCCAAGCGGGTGATCCTGGACCTGCGCGATCACGTGCGGGCCTACCGGGACGATTTGCTGCGGGCCAAGGCGGCCCAGCTGGCCGGCGACCAGGAGACCTATGACAGCATCGTCGAGCACCTGCCCATCCTGGCGGGCGGCGTGATCAAGGAGGAGACCCTGTGGGCCTGCACCACCTGCCGCGCCTGCGAGCAGGCGTGCCCGGTCTTCATCGAGCACGTGCCCACCATTCTTGACATGCGCCGTTACCTGGCCATGGAGAAGGCGGAGATGCCCGAGACCCTGGCCAGCGCCATGGAGAGCCTGGAGACGCGCCAGCACCCCTACCGGGGCGCCACCGCCGATCGCACCGACTGGTACAAGGACCTGCCGGTCAAGACCATGGCGGAGCTGGACGACCCCGAGGACATCGAGTACCTCTACTGGGTCGGCTGCGCCGGCGCCTTCGACGAGCGGGTGCAGAAGGTGGCCCGGGCCCTGGCCCGGGTGATGGACCGGGCCGGCATCAAGTTCGCCGTGCTGGGGCCCGAGGAGCAGTGCACCGGCGACCCCGCCCGGCGCAGCGGCAACGAGTACCACTACGAGATGCTGGCCCAGGCCAACGTGGAGACCCTGAACGGCTACAAGGTCAAGCGCATCGTCACCCACTGCCCCCACTGCCTCCAGCAGCTCAAGCACGAGTACAAGCGCTTCGGCGGCCACTACGAGGTGATCCACCACAGCGAGCTGGTGTTCAAGCTGATGGAGGAGGGCAAGCTGGAGCTGGCCCGCGAGCTGCACCGCTCGCTGCAGGTCACCTACCACGACCCCTGCTACCTGGGCCGCTACAACGACGTCTACGACGCGCCCCGCCAGGTGCTGGACGGCCTGGGGACCCGGCGGCTGGAGATGGGGCGGTCGCGGGAGCGCAGCTTCTGCTGCGGGGCGGGCGGCGCCCACATGTGGTACGAGGACAAGTCCGGCGGCAAGATCAACCGCAACCGGGCGGAAGAGGCCGTGGGCACCGGAGCGGATGTGGTGGTCACCGGCTGCCCCTTCTGCCTGGCGATGATGGAGACCGGCGTCAAGGCCGTGGCCGGTGCGGAAGAACGCGGCGTGCGCGTGCGGGACTTTGTCGAGCTGGTGGACGAGGCCCTGGCCGGTCCCGCCGGTGCCGCCGCAGGAGGAGAGGCCCGGCAGGCGGCGGGCGATTAGCCTTGGCCGCTCCGGCCGGCGGCCCGGCCGGTCGCACCGCAGGTGCGTGCAACGCCCCCGGCCAGGAGAAGCGGAGAGGCTGGGGGCCAGGGAGGGGAGTACCGTGGCGGAATCCCTGGCGGGAACGGGGACCCCGGCGGGACAAGCCCAGGCGGGGGAGTTCCCCTGGCTGCGTTTCTACCCCGAGGGGGTGCGGCATCGCCTGGATTATCCCTCGATGCCGCTCTACGGCTTGCTGGACAAGGCGGCGCGGGAACGGCCCGAACACCCGGCCGTGATCTTCTTCAACCGGACCCTGACCTACGCCCAGCTCAACCACGCCGCCGACCGCTTCGCCCGGGCCCTGGTGCGGCGGGGGGTCCGGCCCGGCGACCGGGTGGCCATCATGCTGCCCAACTGCCCCCAGTTCGTCATCGCCTACTACGGCGTCCTCAAGGCGGGCGGCGTGGTGGTCAACCACAACCCGCTCTACACCGCGCCGGAGCTGGAGTTCCAGCTCAACGACTCGGGCTGCCGGGTGCTGGTGGCGCTGGACATGACCTATCCCACGGTGCGCCAGGTCCGGCCGCGGACCCGCCTGGAGACGGTGATCCTGACCCGGGTCAACGAGTACATGCCGGCCCTGCTCCGCCTGCTCTACCCGCTGAAGGCCCGGCGCGATGGCACCTGGCCGGAGATCCGCGAAAACGACGACGTCCTCTGGTTCCAGGACGTGCTGGGCGAGGGTGGGGAGGCCGGCGGCGGAGCGCCCCCGGTGCCGGTGCCCGTGGAGCCTGATCAGGTGGCGCTGCTGCAGTACACCGGCGGTACCACGGGGCGGCCCAAGGCCGCCATGCTCACCCACCGGAACCTGCTGGCCAACGCCCTGCAGACGGCGGAGTGGGTGCTGCAGGGCAAGGTGGACGACGGGCCCCGCCACCGCATCATGGGGGTCATCCCCTTCTTCCACGTCTACGGCATGACCACCGTGATGAACCTGGCCATCGCCATCCAGGGCACCATGATCCTGCTGCCCCGCTTCAACGCGGGCGAGGTGCTGAAGGCCATCGCTCGCTACCGGCCCACCATGTTCCCCGGCGTGCCGACCATGTACGTGGCCATCCTGAACCACCCCGACTTGCGCCGGTACGACTTCTCGTCCATCGAGTCGTGCGTCAGCGGCGCCGCCCCCCTGCCGCTGGAGGTCCAGGAGCAGTTCGAGCGGCTCTCCGGCGGCTCGCTGGTGGAGGGCTACGGGCTGACGGAGGCCTCGCCGGTCACCCACGTCAACCCCACGGGCCCCGGCAAGCGCAACGGCACCATCGGCATTCCCCTGCCCGACACCGAGGCCCGCATCGTGGACATCGAGACCGGGACCCGGGTGCTGGGGCCGGGCGAGGAGGGCGAGCTCGTCATCCGCGGCCCCCAGGTGATGAAGGGATACTGGAACCGGCCCGACGAGACCGAGCGCACCCTGCGGGACGGCTGGCTCTACACCGGCGACATCGCCACCATGGACGAGGACGGCTTTTTCCGGATCGTGGACCGGAAGAAGGAGATGATCATCACCGGCGGCTACAACGTCTACCCCCGCGAGGTGGAGGAGGTCCTCTACCAGCACCCCAAGGTGCTGGAGGCCGCCGTGGCCGGCGTGCCCGATCCGTACCGGGGCGAGGTGGTCAAGGCCTACGTGGTCCTCAAGCCGGGGGAGACCGCCACGGAGCAGGAGATCATCGAGTTCTGCCGCCAGCGGCTGGCCAAGTACAAGGTGCCGCGGGCCGTGGAGTTCCGCAGCGAGCTGCCCAAGAGCCTCATCGGCAAGGTCCTCCGCCGGGTCCTGGCCGAGGAGGAGCGGAGGCGGGCACCGGCGGCGGGCGAGCAGGCGACCCCGTCCGGGGAAGGACCGGCCGGGCCGCAGGCCGGGGTGGCGGGGGACGGGGAGGAACCCGGCGACCCGCAGGCTCGCTAGGCCCAAGGGCGGCGGGGACAGGGAGGCTCCCCGGCGGCCGGGCGGGGCGCGCTGGGCGTCGCCCGGGGCGCGAAGCAGATGGCTGCCGCCCGCCGGCGGCCGGGACCGGGGCAGGTCGTGGGATCGCGGCAGGGCCGTGGTATCATGGGCAACGAGAGCCAGGACCGTGGGGGAGGGGCCGGCCGGCCGGCCCCTCCCGCGCAGCGGGGTGAGTCCATGAACGGCCAGCAGCCGCAGGATCCCGAAACAGGCCAGACCCGGGAAGCCGGCCTGCCGGGGGCGCGCCCGTCCGGGGAGCCCGGCCGGCCGGAGCCCGCCGCCGAGAACCCCCCGGCGGCTCCCGATACGGGCCCCGTGCCACCGGCGCGGCCCGCCCGGGAATCCCGGGTGGAAATGACCGAACTGGTCCTGCCCAACGATGCGAACCCCCTCGGCAACATCCTGGGCGGGAAGGTCATGCACCTCATGGACATCGCCGGGGCGCTGGCGGCGGCGCGCCACTCGCGGCGGATCTGCGTCACCGCCTCGGTCGACCGCATCGACTTCCTGCACCCCATCCGCGTGGGCGAGGCGATCCTGCTGGAGGCCCAGGTGACGGACGCCGGCCGCACCTCCATGGAAGTGCGGGTGAACGTCTACAGCGAGAACCTGCGCACCGGCCAGCGGCGGCACACGGCCACGGCCTTCTTCACCTTCGTGGCCCTGGACGACAGCGGCCGCCCGGCCCCCGTGCCCGCCGTCATCGCCGAGACGCCCGACGAGCAGCGCCTGCAAGCGGAGGCTCGGCTCCGCCGGCAGGAGCGCCTGGCCCGGGCAGGCCGGGCGGGAACCGGCCTGCCGGAGGCGGCCGGAGAGGGGCCGGCCGGCACCGTGCCGGCCGGCGGGATCCGGCCCGGCCCGTCAGCCGGCGGATTCCCGGCGGGCGGGGCACCGTCCGGCGGCCTGCCCGCCGGGGCGGCACCGGGCCCGGATCCGGCCGGGGGCGCGACCCCGTAGCCGTCCCGGGCCCGCTCCGGGGACCGGCCCAGGGCCGGCCGCCCGGCGCCGGCGGAATTCCCGGTCACGGGAGAAGCGGTCAGCGGAGAAGGGGGACGAGCCTTGGAACTGGTCATCCGGCCGCTGGAAGGGCATGCCGAGCTGGCCCAGGCCGAAGCCCTGCAGCAGGCGGTGTGGGGCGGGCCGCCCCTGGTGCCGTCGGCCACCATGCGGGCGGTGCTGGAAGTGGGTGGGTCCGTCCTGGGGGCCTGGCTGGGCGGCGAGCTGGCCGGCTTCTGCTTCGGCTTCCCGGGGTGGCGCCAGCGGCAGCCCGTGCCTCCCGGCTTGGAGGAACCGGCTGGCGGCGCTGCCGCGGCGGCCGGGCCACCGGCCGGGCCGCCGCCCGTTCCGGGCGAGCCGGGCCGGCGGGAGCCGGTCTTCCATTCGGACTTGCTGGCCGTGCGGCCCGAGCTGCGGGACCGGGGCATCGGCCGCCGGCTCAAGCTGGCCCAGCGGGAGTGGGCGCTCCGGCAGGGGCTGCACCTGATCACCTGGACCTACGACCCCCTGCAGGCCCGCAACGGCTATCTCAACCTGACCCGCCTGGGCGGCGTGGCGCGCCGCTACGTGCGGGAGTTCTACGGGGTGCTGGACGACGAGCTGAACCGCGGCTTGCCGGCCGACCGGGTGGTCATCGAGTGGTACCTGACCAGCCGCCGGGTGGCCCGGCGGGCCGGGGCCGGCGAGGGCCCGGGGGACTCGGGGCGGTCGGGCCTGGCGGTCCCGGCCGGCGCACCAGGCCCGGGGGCCGGCGCGGAGACGGCGGCCGCCGGGGACGCCCCAGGCTCCGCTCCCGAGGGTTCCCGGGCACCGGATCCGGTCCCGGGGCCGCCGGCGCCGGGACCGGCGGAGCGGCCCGTGCTCAACCGGGTGCGGGACGATGGGGGGCTCCCCGTGCCTCTGGACTGGCAGGCGCCCGGTGGTGAACCCGAGGTGGCCGTGCTGATCCCGGCCCGCTTCGCCGAGTGGCGGCAGAACCGGCCCCAGTGGGGCCTGGAGTGGCGGTTCCACCTGCGCCACGTGCTGGAGGCGGCGCTGGGGGCGGGTTACCTGCTGGACCGGTGCCTGCCCGGGCTCGGTGGGGCCACCGTGACGTACGTGCTGGCGCGGCGGGCCTCCCCCTGACCCGCCTTTTTCTTCCGCACCGCCCAATCCATGCGACCGGCGCGGCCCTGGGACCTTTCGCCAGGGGGCAGGGGCCGGCGGGAAGGATCCCGGACCCGCCAGGACCGGGCTCCGGGCCGGCGCCGAGGAGAGGAGGAACCGCCGTGGAGCAGCGGGACAGGGTGGAACGAGCCGAGGGGCAGGAAGCGGCAACGGAAGCCGGGGCCGCGGCGACTGCCGTGCAGCGGGATGCGGTGGCACCGGCGGCGGAGGAACCGGCCGGAGGGCCGGCCCGTGGCGGAGCGCGGGCTCGGCCCGCCGGGCCGGAGGCGCCCGGGAAGGTACCGGGGGCGGGATCAGAAGGTCCGGGCGTTCTGGACTTTCCCCCCATGCCTGCCGAGCCGGAGGCGGAGGCCGTGCCGCTGACCATCACCGGCGTCCAGCTCTTCTGGCTGCGTATGCCCCTGGTGGCGCCCTTCGAGACCAGCTACGGCCGAGTCGACCGGCGGGAGTGCCTGCTGGTGCGGCTGGAGGCCCGTCATCCGGAGGCGGGGGTGGTGGAGGGCTGGGGCGAGGTGGTGGCCGACGCCGACCCGGGCTACAGCTACGAGACCACGGGCACGGCCTGGCACGTCCTCACCGAGTTCATCCTGCCCGCCCTGCCCGGCCGCACCTTCGCGACGCCCGGCCAGTGGCGGGCCGCGTGCGAGTGGGTGCGCGGCCATCCCATGGCCAAGGCCGGGGTGGAGATGGCCCTGCTGGACGCCCGTTCCCGGGCCCGGGGCGTGCCCCTGTGGCAGGAGTACGGCGGTGACCCGGCCCGCCGGCGGATTCCCGTGGGGGTCAGCGTGGGCATCCAGCCCAGCCTGGATGCCTTGCTGGCCACGGTGGAGCGGTTCCTGGAGCAGGGCTACCGGCGCATCAAGATCAAGATCAAGCCCGGCTATGAGGTCGAACCGGTCCGGGCCTTGCGGCAGCGGTTCGGCAGCATCCCCCTGATGGTCGATGCCAACGCCGCCTACACCCTGGCCGATGCCGGCCGGCTCCGGGTCCTCGACGACTACGGCCTGATGATGATCGAACAGCCCCTGCACGAGGACGACCTGCTGGACCACGCCGCCCTGCAGCGGCAGCTGGCCACGCCGGTGTGCCTGGACGAGTCCGTAAAGCACGTCCACGGCGCCCGGGAGGCCCTGGCCCTGGGCAGCGGCCGGATCGTCAACATCAAGCAGGGCCGGGTCGGAGGGCCGATCGACGCCCGGCGGATCCACGACCTCTGCCGCCGCTACGGCATCCCGGTGTGGTGCGGGGGGATGCTGGAGACCGGCGTCGGCCGCGCCCACAACATCGCCCTGACCACCCTGCCCGGCTTCACGCTGCCCGGCGACACGTCGGGAAGCGACCGGTACTACCACGAGGATGTCATCGACCCGGCGGTCCGGGTGGGGCCCGACGGCACGGTGGAGGTGCCCCAGGAGCCCGGCCTGGGGTACCGGGTGGTGCCGGAACGGGTCGAGAAGTACACCGTCCGGCACCGCTCCTGGCACGCGTCCTGACCGGCCCGCTCAACCAGGCCGGCGCTCCGCGCCGGCCTGGTTCGGGGTCATGGCCGGTGGGGCCAGCACCGCCACCACCTGGCCCCGGGCGCAAAGGGTCTCGCCGGCGTAGAGCTCGCTCTCCACCACGGCCTTGCGCTGGCCCAGCTCCACCACCCGGCCGCGCACCACGAGGGGAACCCCCAGGGGCGTGGGCCGCAGGTAGTCGACCTTGAGCGACGCGGTGACACAGCGCGGCACGGGCTCGGGATCGCCCAGCCGGTGGCCGTCCCGGCGATAGAGGGCCAGCGAGGCCGTAGCCATGCTGTGGCAGTCGATCAGGGAGGCGATCAGCCCGCCGTAGACGAACCCGGGCACCGCCATGTGTTCCGGGCGGGGTTCGAACACCGTGACGGTTTCGTCGCCGTCGGGATAGGTCTTCAAGTGCAGGCCCGCAGGGTTGTGCCGGCCGCAGCCGTAGCACCAGGCGAAGTCGTCGGGGTAGCGGTCCTGCACGGCCGGCCCGCGGTGGGCGGGACCTGCATCCGGCTCCATCGGCACCGTCGCTCCAGCTCCTTCCTGTCCCCCTGGGGGAAAGTTCCCCGACCCGCCGGCTCCGGCCGCGGATCGGGAGGGCTGGCTTCCTTTCGCAGGTTCAACGCTTCCCGGCGGGTGAAACGGCCCGGCGGGGGCGTCCCGGTGGGACAGCGTCCCGGTGGGGCCGCGTCCCTCACGCCGCCCCGCCTCGCCCCATCCCGCCCGGATTCCCTGAAGCTTGCGGCCTGCGCCCTGACGGCCGCCACCGGTGCTTTTCCCCCCGGGCCGCCGCCTTCCCTGCCGCCTCTCGCCGCCCGGCCGGGCGGGCGGCACCGCAGGCCCCCGCCCAGGCTGAGGGAGGTGGCCTGCGAGTCCCCCTGCCTCCGGATCCCCCACCGTCCTTGGGGCCCGTGACGGAAGGGCCCGCTGCTGCACACCCGCCCATGGCCACGGCATATCGTGGGGTAGTCGTCACGGCCGGTGCGTCAGGTTTCCTGACGCCGGCCGGCGGCAATCCATGCGGGGGGTCGAGTATGGGAGGAAGTATCTGGAATAGCAGGCGGTGGGGCCGCGTTCTTCCCGCCCTGGTGGTGCTGCTGGCAGCGGCGCTGCTGCTGGCCGCCTGCGGCGCCGGTGGGGGCACGGGCAGCGGGACCCCGTCCGGCACACCGGCCGGTGGAGCGGCCGGCGGCAGCGGGGGCGGGGACGGGGGCGGAGGGGCGGCCGCCGGCGACTGCAGCCAGCGGCCCGGCCTGGCCGGCGTCCCGCCGCTGCCCCAGGAGGTCACCGTCAAGATCGCGGAGGACGGAGCCCCGTCGGGGGCGGGCTTCTACATCGCCACCGAGAAGGGGTACTTCCGCGACCTTTGCATCAAGCCCGAGTTCGTCACCTTCGAGTCCAGCGC